>NZ_CEEDBR010000002.1:0-88453 GCF_979253355.1 Okibacterium sp. AC114 | reverse complement strand
AGCAACCCATACAGGGCGAACGGGCCGATTTTCGGGAGGAACCGGTTCTCGTACCAGGCGCGGCCCTTGGTCGCTTCACCGATTCGGCGGGAGAGGTAGCCGGCGAGAAGGGGGATGCCGAGGAACACCAGCACGCTGAGGGTGATCGCCCAGATGCTGAACGACGCACTGGTGACGGGGAGGCCAAGCCATGTCGGGAGGATCTGGAGGTAGAACCAACCCAAAGCGGCGAACGCGACGACCTGGAAAATGGAGTTGATGGCCACGAGGAAGGCGGCCGCTTCGCGGTCACCGCACGCGAGATCGTTCCAGATCAGAACCATCGCAATGCAGCGGGCAAGCCCCACTATGATCAGACCCGTCCGGTACTCCGGCAGGTCCGGCAGGAACGTCCACGCCAGAGCAAACATGAGCGCAGGCCCGACAATCCAGTTCAGAAGCAGCGACGCCACCAGCAGACGTTTATCGCTGGCAACGCTACGGGTATCCGAATAACGCACCTTGGCCAGCACGGGATACATCATCACGAGAAGTCCCACCGCAATCGGAACGCTCACCGATCCGATCTGCATCGAATGCAGGAACTCGCCGAACGCGGGCACGAACACCGCTAAAGCGATACCCACGCCCATCGCGGCAAGAATCCAGACCGGCAGAAGTCGGTCAGCGGTGCCGAGGCGAGTCGATTGAACAGGGGCAGCTGTTGACACAAAAATCCAAACATTGATGACTGTCGATGTGTTGAGTGTGCCGGATCACATAGACGACTGTCAATGTCTGTGGCAGGGTGTTCATATGCCCGTTGCCGAACTCCTGCCTCTCACGGATGTCACCGCCTGTTGCGCGCCGCTATCCCGGGAAGCGATGGACGCCGAAAACGCGGAGAACCTCGCCCGCAGTCTGAAAGCGATCGCCGACCCGGCGCGCCTCCGTCTCATCTCGATGGTCGCGGCGCATGAAGGCGCCGAAGCCTGCGTGTGTGACCTCACCGAGCCGCTCGGCCTCAGCCAGCCCACCGTTTCGCATCACCTGAAGGTGTTGGTCGACGCAGGCATCCTCACTCGCGATAAGCGGGGCATTTGGGCTTACTATGCGCTCGTTCCAGGGGCTCTCGACTCCCTTGCGAAGCTACTGGTCACTGGGTAGGTCTGCGAGGAGCTGGTGCTTTCATAACGGCACTTGATGGCCTAGCTTGCGCGTGATCTGCCGCTTAGTGTGCATTCGGCCTTGCAATGTCTCGACCGATCGGGACCCCGGGTCAAGCGTAATTAGGCATCGGAGATGCGGTCCCGCAGAAGCGTTCGGTGTCTGGGGTGCTTGATGTCCGGGATCGAACTTGGAGCCGTGACCATCAGCGCTTTGTGATCCAGATGGCCTTCTCTATGCGGCCTTGTTTCCCCATCCCGGCTGAGTGGGAAGAGCGTCCTTGGTGGGGGTAGTGAAGCATGTGGGCCCAGTAACACCACCTTTTCCAACCGGTTTCTCTAATCACTGGGCTCGTAGTCGGCGACACATTCCCGTAAACTTCAAGGAAATGTACCCAGACGAGTTGCAATCACGTTCGGAAGGCGACCGTCGTGCCTTCCGCGTTTTTGCTCTCATTTTGCTCCTAGCAGTGGTCGCTTTTTTCGTGGCTCATGTGGCTGGTTCAAGTCCTTCCGCAAATCACGCTTCAGGACTACCTTCCTTGAAATCGGCCGCTTTCGTCGGGAGTGACCCTCACGCCGGTCCGTCGGATATAGGTACATCCGCAACCGTCCTTCTGGATGCTTGTCCCACAGCCACAACCTGCGACGTCGGCGGATTGTCCACCACTGCCCACTACTTCGTAGCGATCACCCCCCCTGCTCTTAGACCAGGCGTGCAACCACGCATTGCCGATCACGACCACATCGAAGCTTCCCGCTGGGTGGAACCCACTTCGCTCATCCAACTGTCCATAAGCCGCACTTAGACATGCCCGGGCTGACTCGGTCAGCTCCGTAACGACCCATCACAAGATGGGCCGGATGTCTTGTGCGGCTTAGGAGTTTTTAGGTGAATGACCATCAACGTTTCGACCGAACCAAATCGCGATCGGCACGCATCGCCATTTTGTGCGCCAGCGTCGCCATAGCAGCGTCTTTCCTTGGAGTGACTCCAGCGGCGGCCGCGAACGAGTATCCGACCTGGGACGATGTGCGCCAGGCCCAGCTGAACGAGTCAGCTAAGAAAACCGAAGTGGACCGGCTGAGCTCGTTCATCACGCAACTGCAGACACAATCAGACTCATTGCGCGCCACAGCTAATCAGGCCGCTTTGAGTTACGAGACGGCTCTTCGTAACGCTCTCGACGCGGAGAACACCTCGATAAAACTGAACGAAAAATTAGAGGACGCTTCCACCGAGGCAGCTTCGACGGCCAAGGAAGCTGGGGCGCTTTTCGCAACCTTGGGTCGGATGAACGACGGGGACGTCCCTCTTCAACTTCTCGTTGGGAATTCATCCGACGCTCAGAACACTCTGTACAAGCTCGGCGCTCTCGCTCGATTCACGGATCGTTCCAACTCGATCATGAATTTAGCGAAACAGAACGCGAATCAAGTGAAGGCGCTGACGGAACAAGCGGAAGAAGCGAGCAAAATCCTCGCCACCACCCAAGCTGAAGCAGAAGCGAAGCTGACGGCCGCCAATGACGCAGCGGCTGCGGCGAACGCGGCACTGCAGGAGCAACAGGCTCGAGAATCGACTCTGATCGAGCAACTGGCCTTCCTCAAGGGTTCCCGAATTGAGACCGAAAGTGAATATCAAAAGGGAGTCGCAGCAGCGGCAGCCGCCAAAGCCGCTGCCGAAAAGGCTGCAGCTGAAGCGGCGGCTCGAGCTGCCGCTCAAGCTCGAAATCAAGCTCAAGGAAATAACAACACCGGCCCAGTGGTGCCGCCTCCAGTCAGCGGCGCCGCCGGCAGCTATTTTGTGCCATCCGCTCAGGGGTGGTGGCGTCCTGTGCCGGGGTCTGTGACATCCCCGTATGGACCTCGCAAGGTGATCTGCAACGGCGCAGGGTGCAGCACGAACTTTCATGACGGTGTCGACCTTGCCGGCAGTTGTGGCACCGCGATCAAAGCAGTGTCCTCGGGCACCGTCGTATTCGCAGGGAACTCCGGCGGGTTCGGAAATCGCATCATCATCGACCACGGCGGGGGAGTGCGCACTATCTACGGTCACATGCAGGCCCGCTCATTCAAGGTCGGTGTGGGAGATAGCGTGGCGGCAGGAACACCCATCGGAGGCGTCGGTGCGACAGGGGTGGTTACCGGCTGCCACCTCGACATCAAAGTCACTGTCGGAGGTTCTGGAACGAACCCCTCAACCTTCCTTCGAGGAAAGGGCATCTTCCTGTGAGCCGGAGCACCCAGGACGACGCAGGAGCATCGGCTACCCTAAATCGCGCACAGCTACGTAGATTCTTCGGGAGGTGAATGGAATGAGCAACGCAGAACTTACTTCGCAACGCCGGCGACGCGCACCGTTGCTCCAGCCACTTCTTCTCATTTTTGCGTTCGCTGCGATTCTTGTCGGCCTTTTGGCGTTCCACTCGACAACGGGCAGCCATGCCTTTGCAGGTGTACCTGTTGTCCACCAACTTGTCGAGACGATCCCTGCCGCAGATAGTGCCATAGACGCAGGCTCGCAACCAGGTGCGTCGTGCGGCGATGACTGCCTTCTCGATGGGCTCACCGCGGTTCTTGCATGCCTCAGCATGCTGGTGCTCGCACTGCTTGCAGCTGCTCCTAAGCGGGCATCGTTCATGGTGAATCTCCTCAAACGACAGACAACAGCGATCAACACTCCGCTCGAGCATCGATCAGTCCCTTCGCTCCCACTCACGGGAGCTTCCATTCTCCGGATTTAGGAGCGCGAGCACGCGCTTCAGACAGCGCACCGCTGTCTGAAGCGTGGACCTCGCGACCCTTATCTGTTGACGGATCTTCTCTGTAATTCCGGTAGATCCGTCCGATCCGGAATATCGAATGGAAGACACGCAACGTAGCCCCCAGAATGACCCCAGTCGTCGTAGTCTCAGAGCCGCACGGAAACCTAACCGCCGCCCCCAACGTAGCGAAAGCCGCGCGCCCAAAAAATTGGCGTGGGCCAAGCGACGCCGAATGCTGGTGAAGGGTGGAGTGCTCGCAGCCGTGCCAGCGCTCTTTGCGACGGTAGCTCTACCGGCTTTCTCTTATGACTCTGCACCGGAAATCGCAACCTCGGCGCTTTCTCCAGAATGGCAACGCCTCCAGGTACCCGAAAGCGTCAGCGGAGCCAGCATCTACCGAGATGGATACTCGGCCACTACCACCGCAGAACTAGCCGCTAACCGAGCCGCAATCGCCGCCAGAAAAGCTGTATCCACTGCGTCGAACGGCGCCCAGGCCGGGACGCCCAAATATAACTACACCGACGACGGCTTGACTGATTTTCTCGCCACCCAAGCCAACGGTTGGCTTCGACCGGTTGCCGCCTCACCCACGTCTCCCTACGGTCCACGTCAGATCATCTGCAACGCCGCGGGATGTTCGAACTCTTTCCATGATGGCGTGGACTTGGGGACGTCCTGCGGCACACCAATACGCGCTGTTTCTGCCGGACGAGTGTCTTTTGTGGGGCCCGCCGGATCCTATGGCAACCGGGTGATCGTCGACCACGGAAGCGGGGTCCAGTCCATTTATGGACACGTGCAGCCCGGATCATTCCAGGTTGACGTCGGTCAACTAATCCCAGCAGGAACCGTGGTCGCGAAGGTGGGGCGGACCGGCGTGGTCACCGACTGTGTATTGGATCTCAAAATGACCGAGGAAGGGAAGCTCACTAACCCGACGACTTTTCTCGCGACACGCGGCGTCATCCTTTAGCCCCCTCAACCTGAATAGAAGTCATGAAAAAGAGCACCAAAATAAACATTGCCGTCACAACAAGCGTTGTCCTCATATTCGGCGTGGTCGCATTCTTCTTGGTTGCGAAACCATTCGCTCCTCCCCGGGAAGAGATTGCAGCGCAAACTCCAGTCGTCGAAGAAAACACACACCGGTTGGACGAAGCCGCCGATGGAAAAGTGACCATCGTCGAGTTCTTAGATTTCGAGTGCGAGGTCTGCGGCGCGGTGTATCCCGCCATCGAGCAGCTCCGTGAGGAGTACGCGGGCGAGGTGACCTTCGCCTTCCGCTATTTCCCGATCCCTTCCCACAAGAACTCAATGAACGCCGCGCTGGCAGTTGAGGCCGCTAGCCAGCAAGGGAAACTAGAGGAAATGTACGAGCGGCTGTTTGTCACTCAAGCGGAGTGGGGGGAGCAGCAAGATTCGAAAGCGGAGCTGTTCCGCAATTACGCTTCCGAGCTCGGACTCGATTTAGCTCAATTCGATGCGGCTATTGCGTCACCCGCAACACAGGCAAGGGTGAAAGCTGATTTTGATGCAGGTCGAGCTCTCGGGGTCGATGGAACACCTACATTTTTTGTGAATGGTAAAGCCGTGGAGGTGTCCTCTATTGACGACATCCGCGAGGCTTTGGATGCGGCGCTTCTCCAATGACGACATTGCCACTCCAGCGACGACGCGTAATTCTAACTCTTAGCGCCTCAGCCCTCGTCGGGGTGGCGGTACTCGTCGCGTCCCTTAGCTTTGGACGAGGAGCTGCGCCGCTGCCGTTCGAAGACCCTGGCGCTTTCGTGCGCTGGGGTCTCCCGATGACCAAAATGGTCTACAACCTCAGTGCTGCTGTCACGGTAGGGGGTTTCCTCTTCCTGGGCTTCATCATCCCGAAAACCTCACCTACTCATGCTCATGTGACGTACATCACGATGATCGGTGCAGGCGTCTGGACCATATCGTCGGTCGCCTCGCTTTACTTATCCTTTCTCACTCTCGTTCCCATCGGATTCGGCGATCCAGCTGCTCTAGAACAGATCGGCTATTTTGCTCAAAACATTCCCCTTGGCCAAGTGTGGACCGTGTCGATCATCCTCGCGGCTGGTTCAGTAGTTCTCGCTCTTCTGAGTGAGCAACGACGCTATGCCGTTCTCGGTTTAGCGGTGGCAGCGTTCGCACTTATCTTGATGGCGTCGACCGGACACGCCGCGGGGGACGCGAACCATGCGGCCGCGGTCACAGCGCTTGCGCTGCACCTGACCGGGGCCGCAATCTGGCTGGGTGGGCTTGTGATGCTCGTCGCGGGCTCTTCCCTTGCGCAGCCCACGGAGCTGAAGAACACGATCCAGCGGTACTCCACCGTGGCACTGTTCGGGTTTATCGCGGTCGCCTACTCGGGAACAATTGTTGCAATCATCCGACTGACATCGTTCGAAAACCTCCTCACCCCATACGGCGCGATACTCCTTGCGAAAATCTTCGTCCTCATCTTGCTAGGGGCTGCTGGGGCCTGGAATCGGTTACGTCTCATCAGGCAACTTCACGTTGCTCGCATTCGGCGAACTTTCTGGTTCGTCGTGAGCGGCGAAATTTTCCTCATGTTCGCGGCCTCAGGCCTCGCGGCGGGACTCGCGCGTACGCCGCCACCAGAACAAGAGACGTCGCCTTCCACAGCGTCGCCCGCCGAGTCCTTGGTAGGAATCGAGATACCCCGACCGCCTGACCTGCTGTCCCTTCTCACAGGGTGGCGCCTCGACCCCCTTTGGGCACTCGTTTGCGTGTCCGCGCTGCTCCTCTACGGGATTAGCGTGAGGAAGCTTTCGCGAAACGGAGGGAGATGGCCAGCCCGTCGATCCGCCGCCTGGGCGGCAGGCATCGTCGTGCTGTTCTACGCCACGAATGCATCTCCGGCGTTGTACCGTGATTTCACTACCGGATCAAACATCGCGGAAGTGATCCTCGTCGCTTTGGTAGCTCCCGCACTTCTGGTCCTGGGGCGCCCTCTCGCCCTCGTGGATCTCATCACGAAGAAAAGAAAAGATCGGACAACCGGCCTTCGGGAAACTGCGGCTATCCTTCGACGGTTCTACCTCGCGCCGTTCGTGCGTCAACCAGCCCTTTGGGCAGTCGCATTCGCCAGTGCGTTATTTCTCTCTTACTTCTCGCCCGCATACGAGTGGTCTCTCCGCGACCCGTTCGTCTACGAGGGGAAGATCGCCCTCTTCGTCTTCCTCGGGCTTTCGCTCACGATCACCTTCCGCGCAAGTACTGTCAAGCGCGCGGTGAGGGCTGCCGGCGTTTTCTTGCTGCTAACGGTCATGTTCGCCGTAAACCTGCAACTGCAAGATGAAGTTCTCGCCGCTGACTGGTTTGAAACCCTCGACCTCGGGTGGCCCAGAAGTCCGTTAGCCGACCAACGAGCAATCAGCATCTCAACCTGGGTGGTCGCAACGTTATGGACTGCTGTTCTCGTCGGAGGTTCACTTCTGAGCGGACGAAACTCAACCGCCCGTTCAACTCAACAAAGGATTGAAAGCAGATCATGACCAAACCTGGAACGCGGCCGGTCGTTCGCCGAGGCGCCGGCCTCATCTTTGTCATCGGAGTGCTGCTCATGTGGGCATCACCCGCGCAAGCACACGATTATCTCGCGTCGTCCACTCCTGCGAAGGACACCGTCTTCACCGAACCGCTCGAAAAGGTATCTCTCACCTTCAACGAGACGCCTCTTCAAGGTCTTGAAACCAGCTCGCACATCGAAATGACGGCGGCAGACGGCGCCCAGGTAATTTCGGGCGAGGTCACTGTTGAAGGCGCAACACTCTCCGCTCCGGTTCAGATGAAGCAGCCCGGCCCCTACACGGTGGTTTGGCAGACGGTGTCCTCCGACGGGCATCCCATCTCGGGCAGCTACTCGTTCACGTGGCAGCCGGCGGTCATCGAACCAAGTGGGGCACCTGCTAGCGCGTCGCCGACCATGCCCCCCACCAGCGAAGCTCCAAGTAGCACGCCGTCACCGTCGACCGAACCCTCGTCAGATACACAACCCGTCGAATCATTGCCCGCCATGGTCACAGTGGCCTTAATTGTTGTGGTGCTGGGATTGGTCAGTGTGTTTGTCGTCCGGTTCTTCAAACGGCGCCGCTCAGGCGGGACGACCCAACCGTGACCGGCCCCTGGAGAGGTCGGGCTCTCATCCCTGTGGGTTTGTTGCTTTTGGCGCTCAGTGGCTGCGCCGCCAACCCGATCGCAGAGCAGTACAAGGAAGGGGACAGTAAGGGGTACGTCGCCGGGGATGGCTCGGTCACGGTGATTGCCGAGGAGGATCGCGCCGAGGCGATTCGATTCACCGGTTCGACAGAGAACTCAGAACAGATTGACTCTTCCGAGATGCTCGGGTCGCCTGTTGTAGTGAACTTTTGGTACGCCGGCTGCGCCCCATGCCGGGCGGAAGCGCCGCAACTAAAAGAACTAGCCGCAACGTACACAGCTGAGGGTGTCCAGTTCGTTGGTATCAACGTGTACGACCAAGCGGAAACCATCCTGGCGTTCAATGAGACGTATGGCATCACTTATCCATCAATAATCGATGTCGACAACGGTTCGGCGAAGCTCGCATTCGCCGGAAGCGTCCCACCACAAGCGGTGCCCACAACTCTCGTCTTAGATAAACATGGCCGGGTAGCGGCACGAATTCTTGGTCAACTCCCCGAAGGGGCCGTGCTCTCTACCCTTATTCGGGACGCCCTCGATGAGTAGGTCGCATCGATGAACCCGGGTGCACTGATTATGGATGGCCAGATCATCGTCGCCATTGCCGTGGCCTTGTGTGCCGGACTCGTATCATTCGCGTCACCCTGTGTCCTGCCACTCGTGCCTGCTTACTTAGGTTACGTAGGGGGGATGTCCGGTGACACCGCGCATCGGCCCGAACATCGTGGCCAGAACCACTTCGGCCGCGCCAGAATAGTAGTCGGCGCCATGCTCTTTGTGGCTGGATTCTCCGCCGTGTTCGTGACGCTATCCGTGTTCGCTGGATCCATCGGAGTGTTCGTCATCCAATGGCAGGACGTCATCACACGGGTGCTCGGCGCCATTGTCATTTTGATGGGCTTCGTATTCATTGGCGCAATACCACTTCTTCAGCGCACAGCTAAAACGCACTGGCGCCCGCGGGTCGGCCTCGTTGGCGCTCCCGTCTTAGGCGTCACATTCGCTGTGGGATGGACGCCCTGCTTCGGCCCCGCTCTCGTCGCAATCAGCGCGCTTAGCCTCGAGAGCGCGTCGGTGTACAGGGGGGCCCTATTGGGATTTGCGTATTGCGTGGGGTTGGGGATTCCCTTCATCCTGATCGCTCTCGGGATCGGCTGGGTGGCCTCCGCCACGGCCTTCCTGAAGAAGAGAATCCGAGCCGTAAATGTTTCTGGGGGATTGATGCTGATGCTTCTAGGAATACTCATGGTTTCAGGGATCTGGACCATGGTGATGTCACGCCTCACGCAATCAATCAGCGGCTTCACAACACCGATCTAACAGCCAGCAAACGCGACACCCCGCCCCATCGGAAGGATAAACAACGATGTCCGACGCTAAAGCGAGGCCACAGACACGGCCAGCTCTGCTGCCGGGATTTCTTGGCGCAAACGCGGCAATTTTCAGCCTCATCATCATAGGCACCGAGTTCTTCGTATATGCGCTTTACGTTGTCTGCATACTGGCGGTGATTATCGCGGTAATGGCCGCGCAACGTAAGAAATGGTGGTGGGTGGTGCCGATGATTCCTGTCGCGGTTGTGTGGAATCCAGTGTGGCCCCTAGGCCTCCCGTTGATAGCAGCCCAGGTGACCGCTGTGTCGACGTCGGTCGCATTTATCTGCCTAGCGTTCTTTCTCCGCGTGAACGATGAGTGACACGACACGTCCACCCGAGATTCGAGAGCAGAATGCATGTTGAGCACTGCTGCGCTTTTGACGGGGGCTACTGATTCGCCACCTGATTTGGCAGCGTTTCTGTCGCCAGCTTCTCAGGCTGGGACGATTCTTCCGGTCACGGCGTTGCTCCTGGCAGCCCTGTACGTAAGCGGAGTTGTTCGGCTCCGGTGGCAGCGGCGGCGGTGGTCGCTTGTGCGTTCCGTCTGTTTTCTGTTGGGATGCGCAATCCTCTTCCTCACCACAGGTTCCAGCGTGGAGAGCTACGGACGGGAGCTGCTGTCCGTTTTCATCTTCCAGCAACTAACACTCATGATGATCGTCCCTCCTCTGGTGCTCCTCGGTGCGCCAGGAACATTGCTGCTTCGCGCAACACCGCACAGCGTCATTGGGCGGCCCGCTCTTCGCGGTGCTCTCGGCGTGCTCAGGTCACGGACGGCGAGACGAGCCTTCCATCCCACAGTTTTCATCCCGCTGCTGCTGGTGACCTTTTTCGGCCTGTACCCAACGGGCATCGCTTCGGGTGTGTTGTCCTCGCGGGCAGGTCACATCGCGCTGGAGATCTGCTTCCTCGCTATTGGGCTTTTCCTCAATGCGCCTCTCATCTCGCCTGATCCGCTCCCACGGAGAACGTCCCCAATCATGAGCATTGTTGATCGTTTTGCCGAGATGCAGATTCATGCCGCCTTCGGGCTTGTGATGATATTTGCCCCCACAATTCTCGTCTCGACCTACGCGTCGCCTCCGCCGACATGGGGAATAGATGCGCTACGAGATCAAGCTCTCGCGGGCGCTTTCGCCTGGACGTATGGAGAACTGCCCGTAATAGTCATGCTCATCATTGCCCTGGTTCGATGGCAGAAGTCCGACACGAGAAGGTCCAACCGTTCCAGGGCTGAGGAAGAAGACGCTTTATCGAGGTACAACGATTACCTCCAACGGCTCAAGTAAAAGAATGAGCCCATCCCGAATTTGATCCGGCGGAGCCTTCAGCGCGCTGGCACCCAATCGTCAAATGTGTGGTGTGTGCTCGTGGTTGCTGTGCCCGGAAGGTTCAAGTTGAAATGTCGAATGTTCGACACTCACGTCGAAGTGTTCGGCAACGCAAAGCTGCAGGTCATCTAAGAGCCTCGGTGCGCTCCCATCGGAGAAACACGCCGGGTCAACGACGATATGCGCCGTCAGCACGGGAAGGCCGGTCGCAATCTGGGAAGCGTGAAGATCGTGAATCCCAACTACGTGCTTCCGTGCGAGCAGATGCGTCCGAACGTCTTCTAAGTCAAGGCCGTCCGGGGTGGACTCGAGTAACACATCTACCGTTTCACGCAAAAGCTTGAAAGCCCGCGGCAAGATCAGCAACCCGATTAGAAGACCCGCGATAGCATCGGCGCCACCCCAACCCGTTACAGCTATGACGATCGCCGCAACGATGACTGCAACGGATCCCAAGGCATCATTGACCACTTCCAAGAACGCCGCACGCAAGTTGAAGTTATTCTTCCGGCTCCCGGCGAGGATGAGAATCGAGGCGATATTCCCCCCAAGGCCAATGACACCAAAGACAAGAAGGCCTATAGACGTGATCTCCGGAGGATCGAAGAGCCTCTGAACCCCCTCGATGATCACAAAGAGGCCCACCGCCAAGAGCACCGCCGCTTGCGCCGTCGCGGAAAGAACCTCGGCTCGAGCGAACCCCCAGGTTCGTTTTGCGGTCGCCGGCCTTCGGGTCAGCTTCGCGGCCACGAGCGCAGTCGCCAGGCCACCCGCGTCGGTGAGCATATGTGCTGCATCAACCAAGAGCGCGAGGCTTCCAGTGAGGACCGCGCCCACGACTTCCGCGAGGAGAATGCTTGCGGTGATAGCAAATGCCGTAGCAAGCCGACGCTGATTCAGCGTGTGGACCTCACCCGCATGGTTATGTGACCCGGCCATTACTCTCGCCCCGTGCTGTGGTGATGGCTCAATTTCTCTCCAACAGTGTGCTCCGCTTGGAAAATCGCATCGTGCACCAACTTGTTTGCATGATCATTGGCGAGCCGGTAAAAAATCCGGTTGCCATCCTGACGGGTCGTGACCATGCGGGCCATCCGAAGCTTCGCGAGGTGCTGAGAAACCGCCGCTTGCGAGCGGTCAACAACTGAAGCAAGGTGACCGACCGACATCTCCTCGTCCCGCATGGCCAGAATCAGCCGGATGCGCGTCGCATCCGCGAGCATTCCAAAAATCTCAGCCGCGAGTTCGACGTGGGTGTCGGCATACTCGCCTAAGGAAGAATCACTCTTTTCGTACATGCGAATATAGTTGCATGGTCAGTCCGGCGTTGTCTAGCAGAGGCGTGGAAACCTTCTTAAGTGCCCTCTGAAACGCGAGATTGACGGTCATGAGTTGCGGCAGTGGTTGAGCGCCGTGCGGCGCGGATACCGTTTGCGATGATCACAATTTCTGCGAGTTCGTGTACCAAGACCACTCCAGCAAGGCCCAAGGTTCCGGTGAGCGCGAGGGGAAAAAGGGCGACGATGACACCCAGTGCAAGAATCAAATTGGCGGTCATGATCCTCCGGCCTCTGCGCGCGTGGAGGAGGCCGGCGGGGATGAGGCGCAGATCGGTGCCAGTGAATGCCACGTCCGCTGCTTCTATGGCGGCCGCGGACCCTGCCACACCCATTGCAATCCCAACGTCAGCGCTTGCGAGGGCGGGCGCGTCATTGATGCCGTCGCCGATCATAGCGACGGGCCCGTTTGAGCGTAAAGTTTGGACCCATGCCGCCTTGTCGGCTGGTTTTTGTTCGGCTCGAACGTCTGAAATGCCGGCTCGACTCGCTAGGGCATGCGCGGTGCGAACGTTATCGCCGGTGACCATGACGGAGTTGACGCCGTGTCGCGTCAGTTCGGTGATCGTCGCGGCGGCTTCGGGCTTGAGCTCATCTCGGATGCCGATGATTCCGAGAGCAACGCCACCGCGCTCGACGACAACGGCAGTCATGCCGTCGGATTCGATTGCTTCCAGGCGCTCATTTAGGTCACCCGCCGGAACCCACCGCGGGCTACCGACGCGCACGTGAATCCCGTCGAGTATCGCGGAGATTCCCTCTCCGGGATGCTCCGTGAGATCCTCGACTGATTTGGGTTCTGGTGCTGCGGCGAGGATTGCGGCTGCGAGTGGGTGGGTGCTGTGAGATTCAAGTGCGGCCGCGATCGCGAGCACATCATCTCTTGTTGCGTTGGCGGCTGAGGCTACTTCGGTAACGGTGGGGCGGCCGGCGGTGAGGGTGCCGGTTTTATCGAAGGCAACAACTCGGACTGTCCCGAGGCGTTCGAAAGCCTCACCTGACTTGATGATGAGCCCGAAACGGCTGGCCGCGCCGATCGCGGAAATGACTGTCACGGGCACCGCGATTGCGAGTGCGCAGGGAGAAGCGGCAACGAGCACGACTAGTGCACGCTCGGTCCAGGTGTCGGTGTCTCCGATGAGTACACCGAATAGGGCAACACCTGCCGCAATCAGTAGAACCGCGGGAACCAAAGGTTTTGCGATACGGTCCGCGAGGCGTGCTCGCTCCCCTTTTTGTGCATGAGCTTGCTCGACTAAATGCACGATTGTAGTTAGGGAGTTGTTGGTTCCTGCGGCTGTTGCTTCGACCAATAACGCGCCGCCGCCGTTAATTGACCCGGCTAAGACAGCGTCACCGGGCGCCACCTCTATTGGGATCGATTCACCCGTGATGGCCGACGCGTCCACACTGCTGCGCCCTGAGGTGATAACGCCGTCTGTCGCAATCTTGTCACCTGGTCGCACTACAAGGAGGTCTAACTCGCGGAGGTGGTGTGTGGGGATCACAACGTCGCCATGCAGGCGAGAAACGATCGCAGTGTCGGGGATTAGGTCCAGTAATGCCCGAAGCCCACCGCGCGCCTTATCCATCGCGCGATCCTCGAGTGCTTCTGCGATCGAGAACAAGAACGCCAACGCAGCCGCCTCGCCGACGTGTCCAAGGAGAACGGCGCCGACCGCAGCTATTGTCATCAACAAGCCGACGCCAAGTCGGCCCTGCAAGAGTCGACGCACTGCACCTGGAGTGAACGTTAGGGCCCCTGTAACAACGCTCACACTCAGAACGGCCGTGGCTGCAGTCTCCAGCCCCACCCACTCTAAGACGGTGCCGAAAACCAAAAGAACGCCAGCCGTGAGAGGTATCAAAACGCTTTGGTCCCGCCACCAACTCACCACCCCATCGTCACTATCGCTCACCTGGTTGGCCGCGTCAGGGAAAGGCTCGGGATTGCGGGCCATGTGAGAATGTGAATCGGCGCTTGTGAGCCCTTTTGTGGCGTCGCCGCAGCACTCCGCGCTCACAGGTTTACCCCGCAACAAAGGGGAACGTCGCAGTTCTCATCGATGCACTCCATGCCATCGTCGACTGCGAGAACCACATCAACGATTGCCGACAATGCCTTGGTCAAATGCGGGTCCGCGATCTCGTACCGAGTGCTTCGCCCTTCGGGAGTCGCGACAACGATGCCGCACCCCCGGAGGCACGCCAGATGGTTGGACACGTTCGAGCGAGTTAGACCGAGCGACTCCGCTAGTTCCCCTGGGTAGCTTGGTGCGGCAATCAGAGCGAGAAGAATGCGAGAGCGAGTCGGATCGGCCAGGGCGCGGCCCAACCGATTCATCACGTCAAGACGAGGGGAAATGGTCAGCATGTAGTGATAATACAGTCATCACTGACATGTGAAACTGAGACCCGGCACGCCGCGTCGGTATACCGGCGCCTCGCGGCACCATCGCTCGCGCACCATGGTGGCGTGTTGCCGCCCTCGCTATCGCCGCGATGATCGGTGTCTTCGTGCCACTTCGGACTCAGCCTTGCGCTGTTCCGTGTTGTTGACACGATTGTCAGCCTCGCCCGCCGACAGTGAGCTCCCAGGGTGACGCCGTAAATTCATCACGCAACGGTTAGCAAAGGTCGGCACCCTCACGGGTGTCGACCTTTCGCTTTTCGCCTAATGGCCGTTGCGCGGCCGGAACGCGCGACCAACAGAGTTGTCCGATAGGGGATCGTTCACCGGACACCTTTCTTGCCGGCTGAGATCCGCTGTGGAGTTGATCGCTAGATGGGGGCGTTCCGTCATTGCTCCGTGGCGGATTGACGCCTGTATGACGATCCGCTTTTTTCCGGACAGTCGCGTGGATGCCTGCATGACCTGTCTTATAAGACCCCGTGATCAATTCGCTCGGCTTAACGCGTTGGGGCGCGGATGCTTTCGCATCCCCGCCCCGAATTTCCATATGCGTGTGAGCGCCGGTTGAGACACCCGTGTTGCCGACGGAACCGATCCGCTGGCCAGCTACTACGGTCTCGCCATCCTCGACCATTGGTGAGCCAGTCAGCATGTGGCCGTATCAGCTGCTGACATTTTGCCCATCGATGACGACGTGTACCCCCAGTCCGCCCTGGTCACTGATCTGCACAAGACGGACGACGCCGTCAGCCACGGCGGCCATCGGTGCTCCCTGACCTGGAGTGAAGTCGACGCCCTTGTGATTAGTACCCCCGATACCCCCGGGCGTTGGGGGCGGGTTAGCAGCAGGTGCAGTCGTCGGTGCACCCGGCGGTGCAGCAGCTACCGTCGCAGCAATCTGACATGGCGTCCTCCCTTCGGTTACTCAATCGTCGCGCTTTCCGTAAGCGGGCGCACCGGGGACTTCAGCGCAATCAGGACCGCAGCGACGGCCGCAGTGAAAATCACGATGTCAGCGACGTTGCCGATGAACCAGTTGCCGTAGGCCAGGAAGTCAACAACGTGGCCGTTCCCGAACGACGGTGCTCGAAACAGTCGATCGATCGCGTGTGTCGCCGCTGCGCCACCGAGCAGGCCAACGATGACAGCCCATGAGGTGCGGCGGACTTTGAACGCGGCGACGATCGCGGCCACGGCGGCCGCGACGGACAGGATGGTGAAGATCCATGTTGCGTTCTCGCCCAGGGAGAACGCTGCCCCCGGGTTGTAGGCCAACTGCAAGCCGAACAGATCACCCAGTAGCGGTATTCGATTGCGCTCGGTCAGCTGCGCCTCAGCCCACCACTTGGTGCCCTGGTCGACGGCTATCACTCCGGCACCGAGAGCAATCGCCCCACCCGTCAGCAGTCGCTTCCGAGTAGCCGGGATGGGGCGGGGTGTGCTCATGTGAGCAGTCCGACGAGTCGGGGGATGACGCCGGACTCGATCAGGATGAACAGACCAAGGCCGATGAACACGACGGGCACCAGCCAGTGCTCTACCTTTTCGAGCTTCTCGGTGATCGCCTTGTTGGTACCGATCAGACGGCCCGCCGTGCACCAGACAGCGACGAGGATCAAGAACACGACGATCATCGTGATCGTGTCGCCGACGCTGTTGGTGCGGAAGATTGGCGTGTAGATCGAGATGTTGTCGGCACCGTTAGCGATCGTGATTCCCGCGACGCCTAGGAGTCCGACGGCGGTGATCTTGTCGTCATCGTCGTCGTCATCGTCACCGCGGCGAAGCCCCTTGATCAGGGTGTAGATACCGATGCCGAGGGGGATGAGGCCAAGGAATCCGACCCACTCGTCCGGGACAATGGTCAACCCGAGTGCGGCTATCACGCTGATGATGACCAGCGTGATGAATCCGAGGTACTGCCCGGTGACGATCTGCCAGGGTCGGGGCCGGCCGCGGGTGGAGGCGAGGAACAGGACGGTGAGAACCACAATGTCGTCGATGTTCGTGGCCGCGAACAGACCCACGGCAGTCAGGATTGTGCTGAGCATCAGCTGCCACCCGCACAGGTGCCGGACGCGTCACATGCGGGGTCGAGGCAGGGAGCGTGCTCATCGACGGCCAGGGTGACGTCCAGAAGGGCTACGAGCGCGCGGCCAAGGTGGGGGTCAGCGATTTCGTAGCGCGTCTGCCGGCCCTCCGGCTCCGCAACCACGATTCCGCAATCCCGCAGACACGTGAGGTGGTTCGAGACGTTCGATCGCGTGAGTTCCAGCTCGCGCGCGATAACCGCGGGGTAGCTCGGGGCGTCAAGAAGAGTGAGGAGGATCCGCGATCGGGTGGGATCAGCCATCGCTCTCCCGAGCCGGTTCATGACATCTAGTCGATTAACAATAGTCAGCACACACTGACTATACAGTAATTGATGTACATTGCGATTACCCGATTGGTGTGCAAACCGACGGTCGAGATAGAGCCTCGCAGAGCCGATGCATTCCCGTACGACAGGACTAGCGGCGGTTCGTTTCGTTTCCGAGATTTCGTCGGCTTCTTCAGTCTGCTTTGCGGCAAAGCGCGCCCAGCACACCCACGATGCATCGTCTTGAAAATGAGTAGTTTTTCGAGACGGACCCGCCGGTGCGGACAACGACGGGCTTACGGCAGCGGCTGCGGGATGACGTTGCAGATGCTCCGCTCCGAACACATTGCTGGATCCAGGGTCGAGCTGGTCGTGAGCATGCCGACGAGTTCTTTTTCCAGGCGCACGAGTTCTCGTTGACGGGCTCTGACTTCATCGAGTTTGCCGGTGAGCAGCGAGTGCACGTGCGAGCACGGTGCCTGCCCGTCTTCCCGGAGGGCGAGAACCCCGGCGATGTCGGACAGCGTTAACCCCGCGGTTTGAGCGGCGCGAATGAATCCGATTCGGGAAGCGACGTCATCGTCATAGACCCGGTACCCGTTGCTTTGTCGGTTTGGGGCCGGAATGAGGCCCTCGCGTTCGTAGAAGCGGAGGGTCTGGGTACTGACTCCCGTGGTGGCGGCGAGGTCTCCAATGTGCATGCCCTTATCTCACCACTTGACCTTGTACCGGGCTGCAACGTTTACGGTCGGTGCATGGAGATCACGTTGCAGTACTTCGATGGGTGCCCGAACTGGGAGACGGCCGCGGATCGCCTGGCGGTGATCGCCGCGGAACGATCCGACGTCACAGTGAGCCGGCAGCTCATCGAGACGCAGGAGGAAGCGGAAGCGGTTGACTTCCGCGGATCGCCCACTTTCCTGGCCGACGGTGTGCCGTTGTTTCCCGCACCGGACGCTCCGCCTGGCCTGTCGTGCCGGGTGTATCTCACACCGGCAGGTCTTGCCGGGTCGCCCACGACAGAGCAGATCCGGGACGCGATCATGAACATCGAAGCGGGCACCCGATGAGTGAGGCGTTTGACCTGCTGGTCATCGGTGCCGGCATGGCAGGCACGTCCGCTGCGAACAAGTGCGCCGCACAGGGCTGGCGGGTCGGGATCGTTGACGCGCTGCCCTACGGCGGGACCTGCGCGCTGCGGGGATGCGACCCGAAGAAGATCCTCCGCCGCGGCGCCGAAATCGTCGATGCTGCCCGCCTGATGAACGAGACCGGCATCACAGAAGGCGGCCTACGCGTCGACTGGCCGGCCCTGATGCAGCGCAAGCGCGGTTTCACCGATGGCGTTCCCAAAGGCATGGAAGATGAACTCACTGGCAACGGTGCCACCACCTTCCACGGTCATGCCGAGTTCACCGGCCCGAACACCCTCAGCATCGACGGCACCACCCACGAGGCCGACCGGTTCCTCATCGCAACCGGGGCCACCCCGAAGCCCTTGACGTTCCCCGGTGCGGAACACCTCATCGACAGCACCCAGTTCCTCGACCTCGATGCCTTGCCGCCGAGGATCGTGTTCCTCGGCGGCGGGTTCATCTCGTTCGAGTTCGCACACATCGCCGCCCGCGCCGGCGCGCAGTGCACGATCATCGACCACGGCCCGCGGCCCCTGCGCGAGTTCGACGCCGACCTGGTGGAGCTGCTGACCGCCCGCACCGAACAGGCCGGCATCCGCGTTCACCGAAACACCAACGTCACCGCTCTCGAGGCCACCCCTGACGGGTTCCAGATCAGCATCGACAGCCAAGGCGCGACCACCCGTCTTGACGCGGACCTCGTCGTTCACGGAGCAGGTCGCGTCCCTAATCTCGAAGGCCTCCACTTGGACGCTGCCGGTATCGCCAGCAGCTCACGCGGGATCACCGTGGCTAGCCACCTACAAAGCACCACCAACCCCGCCGTCTACGCCGCAGGAGACGCCGCCGACACCGCAGGACGGCCCCTGACCCCCGTGGCCGTGTTCGAGGGAAAAGTCGCCGCGTCGAACATGCTCAAAGGCACCACGACCGCGCCGGACTACACCGGGGTCCCCACGACCGTGTTCACCATCCCGGAACTCAACCGCGTCGGCCTCCTCGAAGAAGACGCCGCCCAAAGCCACAACACCGCCATCCGTTACACGGACACCAGCAACTGGTACTCCACCTACCGGGTGGCCGAGACGACCTCCGCCGCCAAGATCATCATCGACACCGACACCGACCAGATCCTCGGCGCACACCTCCTCGGCCCCGGCTACTCCGAACTGATCAACACCTTCGGCATCGCCATCAAACTCGGCCTCACCACCCGGCAACTCAAATCCACCACCGCCACCTACCCCTCCCTCGGCTCCGACCTCGGCTCGCTGCTCTAGCCGAGCATGTCAATGGAAGCGATGACGGCACATGTCAACGGATAGAGACTTCGTCTGCTCCTGCTGTGGACGCGCGTACGAGAGGCGGAGGCTTCATGCTCTCGGGGAGAATGCCTTCATCTGCCGTCGCTGCGGCCTCTACGTCGCTCTACGACGACGGCACGATCCGGTCGACGATTAGCGCTCACGCGCATGCCAGGAGTCCGGCGAGGGAGTCGAGGGCGCCGGGCACCAGCGCGTACGGCCTCGTGCGTCAACGAGCGATCACAAAACACCGCCATAAACCGCAAAAGTCCACAACCTATCCGAACCCGCCGACCGTCTCGTGAACGTTCGTTTCTAATAAGCGTTCACCGGGGTCGGTGTGTCGACAAGGCGGCCGTCTACGAGGTGGACCACGCCGTGCATTCGGGGCAGGTGGACAAGGTCGTGGGTGACGAGCAGAGTCGAGGTGTTCAGCTCGTCGGTTAGGCGCAGAATGAGGTCGATGATGCTGGCGCCTCGTTCTTGGTCGAGCGCGCTGGTGGGCTCATCGATCAGGAGCACGCTGGGGTCGTTCATCAGGGCGCGGGCGATGTTGATGCGCTGTCGCTGACCACCAGAGAGCTGATGCGGTCTCTTGTCGCTGTGTGCTGCGAGACCGACCGCGTCCAGGAGCGCGTCCGCCCGGGCAGTGGTACTGGCTCGGTGGCGTCGGGAGTGTCGGGCGCCGAGTTCGTTCATGACGGTCAGTTGCTCGCGGGCGGTGAGTGACGGGATCAGATTGGACTGCTGGAACACGATCCCGATCTTCTCGCGGCGCAGCACGGTCGATTCGGTGGGGTTCAGGCGGGTTGCGTCGATGTCGTCGATGAGCACCTGCCCGGTGTTTGGGCGGATGAGGGTGGCGGCGACGGCGAGGAGGCTGGATTTGCCGGAGCCGCTGGGGCCAGTAATGCCGGTGACGGTTCCCGGGTGCGCGGTGAGTGAGACGTCGTTGACGGCTGTGACGCGGGTGTCACCGTCGGGGAAGGTGAGGGTGATGTTGTTTAGGCGGATCATCGGTTGCTCCCAAGGGCGGTGAGGGGGTCGGCGGAGGTGACGGAACGGAGCGCGAACGCGGCCCCGGCAAGACCGAGGACGATCATGATCGCCCCGGGTAGAACGGTGGTGATGGGGCTGAGTAGGAACGGCAGGGCGGTGCCGGCGAGGGCGCCGAATAGGGTCACGAGTCCTAACCCGATGCCGATTCCGAGGAGCAGCACGATCAGGGCCTGACCGAGCGCGTCTCGGATAAGGGAGCGGGTGCTGGCGCCGAGGGCTTTGAGGACAGCAATGTCACCTTTTCGTTGCATGGTCCACACGGTGAAGAACGCGCCGATGACGAGCCCGGAGATTCCGAAGAGCATGACGACCATCAGCAGCAGCGATCCAATCTCGGACCGGAACGCGCTCAAGGCCATCAGAGTGCCGATGGTGGTCTCGGAGACGGTGGCGTTCGCGGTATCGGCGGCGTCCCAGTCTGGGGTGCCGGTGACGGCGAGGACGGTGGCGTAGACATCGGGATTGCCGGTGGCGGCGGAGTAGGCCTGCCAGTCGTTGAGGGTCATCTCCACGACGGGGGTGTGGCTGTACCAGCCGTCCCCGCCGATCGTCTCGATGGTGTAGCTGGTGCCGGCGATCGTGACCTCATCGCCGGTGGTCACGTCGAGGGCTTTCGCGGCAGGATCGGAGAGGCCGAGCTGGCCGTTCTCCGTGGGGGCGGTTGCGTCGAATCCGGGTTCGACACCGAAGACCGCGATGGCCGCGCGGGTGTCGCCGGCCTCGCCACGGGTCTGACTGATACCCACCGGTTCGGCAGCGGTGACGCCGGTTGTGGCGACCCAGGCGGATGCCTGCTGCTGCGTGATGGTGGAGTCGGAGAAGCTCGCGCCGCTCTCTCCGGCGGTCGGTGCAGAGAACACGACACGGTCTGCGGGAAGCGAGAGTACCGCGGAAATGTTCTGGGTGGCGAGACCGCCCGTCAGGCCGCTGAGGAAACCGACGAGAACGGTGATGAGGGCGACGACGGAGCCGATGAGGACGAATCGGCCCCGGGCGAAGCGGAGGTCGCGGAGTGCGACGAACATGGTGTGTGCCTTTCCTGCCGCCAGACGCGGCGACTATTCCACTCTCGCGACCCGGCAGAGCCCGGTCATCGGCTGCCCGGACACCTTTTCGCGCCCGGAGTGTGGAGCTCCCGATCGTCCTTTTGGACGATGACCGACACTCGGGTGCCGCGTAGAGTTCAGCCCATGGTCCACACCGCATTAACCCCGGTTTTCGTGGGTCTGCGAACCGGCTTGCACGTTCTGTTCGCCGCTCTTACCGTGCTGGTCGTCGTCCGTGCGATCCTGTCCCCGACGGATGCGAGCAACACCGCGATCGTCGTGGCCGTGGTCCTCGGGTTGACCTACGCGAGCGGCGCCCTCCTGACGCGACCTGCTCGAGCAGGGCGACTACTGCAGTTGGGCTGGTTGGCAGCCCTGACCGTGGAGTGGGTCGTTCTGCTGTGGCTGAGCCCGGATGCCGCTTACCTGGTATTCCCGCTGTTCTTCCTCTACCTCCACCTCCTCGGCCGATGGTGGGGTTCGGCCGCGATCCTGGCATCGACCATCGTCGCCATCTGTGCCCTCGGCATCCATAACGGATGGACCGTGGGCGGTGTTGTCGGCCCGCTCGTCGGCGCAGGCGTCGCGCTACTCATCGGGCTCGGCTACCAAGCTCTCGCCCGCGAGGCCGAACAACGTGAAGCACTTGTCCACGAGCTGATCACCACCCAGGGGCAACTCGCCGCGACCGAGCATGAACAGGGAGTTCTCGCCGAGCGGGCCCGCCTCGCCCGCGAGATCCACGACACCCTCGCTCAAGGACTCTCCAGCATCCAGATGCTCCTGCACGCCGCCGAACGCGCCGACCCGACCCGGCCCGGCATCGAGCACATCCGGCTAGCCCGCGAAACTGCGGCCGCGAACCTCGCAGAAGCGCGCCGGTTCATTCGCGAGCTCACCCCGCCCCAACTCGACGACCAGACCCTCGGCGGGGCGCTCCGCCGGCTCGCCCGCACCCAATGGGCGACCCAAGGACTCGACGTGCAGGTGCGAGTATCCGACACGATCACGCTGCCCATGCACCTCCAAACCGCGCTACTGCGCATCGCGCAAGGAGCGATCGCGAACGTCATCCAGCACGCCCACGCCACCACCGCGACCATCACCATCGGGATCGAGGACGACGCACTCCACTTCACCGTCACCGATAACGGCACCGGGTTCGACCCGGAGCAGCTGCGCCACGATGCGGCCGAGAAGTCGGACTCTTTCGGACTGCAGGCTACCTCGGAGCGGGTACAGCAGCTCGGCGGAGTCCTCACCATCGGCGCCGCAACCGGGCGCGGGACAACCCTGGCCGTAGATCTCCACTTGGCGAGGATCGCATGATCCGGCTCGTGATCGCCGACGACCACCCCATCGTCCGCGCCGGCCTCGTCGCCCTATTCAGCCTCGAGGAAGACTTCGAGGTCCTCGCCGAAGCGGGCACTCCTGACGAAGCCCTTGACCTCGCCGAACACACCAACCCGGACGTCGTCCTGATGGATCTGCAATTCGGCTCCCAGCAGACCGTCACCGGAGCAGACGCCACCCGGCGCATCCGCGCCCTCGAAGCCCCACCGTACGTTCTCGTACTGACGAACTACGACTCGGACTCCGACATCCTCAACGCCGTCGAGGCCGGCGCCAGCGGCTACCTCCTCAAAGACGCCCCACCCCACGAGCTCATCGCTGCTGTCCGCGCCGCCGCCGCCGGCGAAAGCGCCCTCGCCCCGGTCATCGCTTCGCGGCTCCTCAACCGGATGCGCGCCCCTCAAATCAGTCTCAGCAGTCGAGAGATCCAGGTCCTCGAACTCGTCGCGGCAGGCCGCTCAAACACCGACGTCGCAGAAGAACTCTTCATCAGCGAAACAACCGTGAAGTCGCACCTAGCCCACATCTTCTCCAAGCTCAACGTCAGCTCCCGCACGGCCGCCGTTTCCGCAGCCCGGCAGCAAGGCATACTCCGATAAACGTCGCCGCGACGCAGAGCAACGAACCGCCTTCCATGCGAAATCGGACGACTATCGGTGCGGAATGTGGGCCACTTATCGCTGCGAATCACAAGCGTGTCCGGATAGCCTGTCCCATACTTTGTTCTTGTTAGGTACCTCGAGCAGAACAACCTAAGGGGGCCGGCGGTCGTTGCGGGCAGCTTCGCTCCGTGTCGTCGGAATCGCTTCCGTCGGTGTCGGGACGTCACGGGTGCGCGAGACGGCTTGCGTGATTTGGGGGTTCGGGTGCATACTGGTGGTGTCTTCGGACCCGGTAGTGGGGCTTGCCGGACCCAACCTCGACAGTTGTCGACAACAGTCCCTATCTCAGCTGGTCGCGTTTCTGCGCGCCTGAGGTAGGGAGTGTCATGACAGCACCAATAGGTACCGGACCGGTCGTCGTCGGCGTCCTACCCGGCTTCGCGCCGGGGGTGATCGAGGTTGCGGCGTCTATCGCGCGGCGCTTCGGTACGACGCTGGTGTGCGTCAGCGTGGATGCATCGCTCTTCGATGCCGGTACGCGCTCGGACGGGTCGGTGATGGTGGAACCGATCGACCCTGATACCGCTGACACGACACCGCAGGGCTTGTCGGACAGTGACGAGGCGGCAGTACGTGCTGCCGCAACGACCTACGGCGTCGACGTCACGTTCGTCTCGGGTGTCGGGGATCCGAGCCGGGCTCTGTCGCAGGTTGCCGAAGACCGCGACGCGGCGATGCTGGTCGTCGGGGCCAGGACGGGAGCGGGTCGAATCGCGGAGTTCTTCACGGGGTCGGTCGCGGCACGGCTGGCCCATCGACAGCACCGTTTAGTGGTCGTAGTGCCCGTTGATCCGGTCGGGTTCGATGCCCCACTTCCGTGGGACACCCCGTGACCGGCCAGCTTGTTCTGCTCCGCCACGGACAGAGCACTGCGAACGCTGCCAGCACCTTCACCGGCTTGCGAGACGTCGCGCTGACCGAACAGGGCACCGCCGAAGCGAATCGGGCTGGGTTGCTACTTCTGCATGCCGGCATCCGACCGGACCTCGTGCTCACGTCGACGCTCGAGCGCGCGCTCCATACGGCGGAGCTCGTCACCGACGTCGTCGGACGTGATGCGCCGATCGAGTCGACGTGGCGGTTGAACGAGCGGAACTACGGCGCCCTCACCGGCATGTCCAAGCAGAATGCGCAAGCGGCGTTGGGGGCGGAGCAGTTCTTCGCTGTTCGCCGGACCCGCACGGGTCGGCCGCCACGCATGTCGATCCGCGCGTGGCTGGCGCTCCGGCGGACGCCGGCGCTTCGTGGACTGCCGTGGGCGGCAGTTCGTCGAACCGAGACACTCTCCGACGTCATCCGCCGGGTCCAACCCGTCCTGTCGGACCGCATCACCCCGGCACTCCGCGACGGGCAGACAGTGCTCGTCGTCGCGCACGGCAACTCTTTGCGGGCACTGTGTGCCTGCATGGACTGCCTGACCGACGGTGAGCTCGCGGACCTGAACCTCCCCACGGGCGAACCCCTGATCTACCGGTTCGACGGCGACGGTGGGTTCTGTCCGCGGGGTGGGGAGTACCTGCATCCGGCAGCACGAGCAGCAGCGGCAGCGGTCGCTGCGGAAGGTGGAACATGACCTCCCGAACGGACACGGACCTGCCCGATGGGCAGCTCCCGCCCGACCCGGACATCGACGCCAATGACCCGGAACGTATCGCCCGGCCAGTGCATCTGCGGTGGCGGTACCTCGGTGTCGTCGCACTCGGCGGCGCCATCGGTACCGCCGCACGCGACGGACTCAGCACCGCGTTCCCCGCTCAGCACGGAGTGTCCTGGGCGATCTTTTGGATCAACATCGCCGGCGCGCTCCTACTCGGTGTGCTGCTGGAACACCTCGCGCATCGCGGACCTGACGAGGGTCGCCGCCGGACACTGCGCCTGCTTCTGGGAACCGGTGTCCTCGGCGGGTTCACCACCTACAGCACCCTCGCGACCAGCACCGCGGTGTTGTTCCTCGCCGGCCGCGGGTTGGCCGGCACCGGGTACGGGCTCCTGACGGTCCTCGCCGGCGCGATCGCCACCGGTAGCGGTCTCGCGATCGCGGGCTTGGTCCGACCGAACGGAGCCACATCATGAGCGCCCTGGCCTTCCTCAGCGTCGCTGTCGCTGGCGGTGTCGGCGCGGCCGCACGGTTCTTCCTGGACGGTGCGATCAACCGGGGTCGGCAGTTCCGGCTCCCGGTCGGGACGCTGACGATCAACATCACCGGCTCGTTCCTGCTGGGCTTGATCACCGGCGCCGCCGGTCACCTCGGCGCTACCCCCGTCGCGGTGCTCGGAACAGGGCTCATGGGTGGCTACACCACGTTCAGCACCGCCAGCTTCGAGACCGTCCGCCTCGCACGCACCGGCCGCACCACCGCGGCTGCCGTGAACGGGCTCGGGATGCTCGTCGTCTCCGTCGCCGCAGCCGCCGGGGGCGTCACCCTCGGCACCCTCACTTGACCATCCGACTGGGAGAAGAACAGCTCATGCACTTCGACATCACGATCGAGATCCCCCGCGGCAGCGGCAACAAGTACGAGGTCGACCACGCCACCGGACGGATCCGCCTGGACCGGGCGGTGTTCACCAGCATGGTGTTCCCGCAGGACTACGGCTCGATCGACGACACTCTCGGCGATGACGGCGACCCCCTCGACGCGCTCGTGCTACTGCCCCGGCCCACGTTCCCCGGCGTCGTCATCGACGTCCGCCCGGTCGGGATGCTCCGCATGGTCGACGAAAACGGCGGCGATGACAAGATCCTCACCGTCCCCGCCGGAGACGTCCGCTTCGACCACGTCCAGGACATCTCCGACGTCGCCGAGCCGGTCCTGGCGGAGATCGAGCACTTCTTCGCCCACTACAAAGAGGTCGAGCACGGCAAGCACGTCACCACCAACGGGTGGGCGAACCGTGTCGACGCCGAAGCCATCATCCGCTCCGCACAGGAACGGTTCACCCCGCACCCCTGACCCGCACGACCAACCCGAAAGGCGACAACCTCCATGAACGACTACATCAGCAACGTCCACCACACCACCCACCATCAGGGCGAGTACGTGACCCACACCAGCCGCCCCGTCACCATCAGCAGCCTGCACGGCTCCCGGATCCTCGACTCCCGCGGCTACCCAACGATCCAGGTGCGTCTCGAGCTCGAGGACGGCACCGTCGTCACCGGTGACGCCCCCGCAGGCGCATCCACTGGCGCGCATGAGGCTGTCGAGCTTCGCGACGGCGGCAGCAGCTACGGCGGCCGCGACGTGAGCCAGGCACTGCACCTCATCACGACGGACGTCGCACCGATGATCACCGGCCAGTCGTGGACCTCGATCGGGCAGGCCGACGCCGCCCTCGCTGCCCTCGACGGCACCCCGAACTACCGCCGGCTCGGCGCGAACAGTGTCGTCGCGACCTCGATCGCGATGGCACGCGCTCTCGCCGCCGCAGCGGAGCTGCCGCTCTGGCGTTGGATCGCAGACGTCACCGGCAGCACGCCCCGCCTGCCCGTCCCGCACTTCAACGTGCTCAACGGCGGAGCGCACGCAGCGAACGCGCTCGACTTCCAGGAGTTCATGATCGCCCCGGTGAACGCCGAGACCATGACCGACGCGGTTCGGATCGGGTCGGACGTCTACCACGCACTGGCGGCACTGGTCCGGGAACGGTTCGGCAGTCTCGGTCTCGGGGACGAAGGCGGCTTCGCCCCATCGATCGCCGCGCCCGAGGAGGCCCTCGACCTCCTCGTCGCCGCGATCAGTGCCGCTGGCTACGAGCCCGGCGTGGACACCGTCGCGATCGCACTCGACCCGGCGGCGAACGAGTTCGCGCTCGGTGACGGTAGCTACCGGGTCGTGGGCCACCGGCTCGACCGCGCAGGCATGGTCGACTACTACCGCGACCTCATCAGCCGGTATCCGATCCGGAGCATCGAAGACGGCTTCTCCGAAGATGACCACGGCGGATGGAAGGCGATGTCGTTCGCGCTCGGCGACATGCTCCAGATCGTCGGCGATGATCTCTACGTCACCGATCCGCAGCGCATCCGCGACGGCGGGAAGGACGGGCTCTCGAACGCAGCGCTCATCAAGCCGAACCAGATCGGCACCGTCTCCCAGACCCTCGACGCGATCGGCGTCGCACGCTCGCTCGGGATGCGGAGCATGGTGTCGCACCGGTCCGGCGAGACCACCGACACGTTCATCGCGGACCTCGTCGTCGGCAGCGGAACCGGACAGATCAAGTCCGGCGCCCCCGCCCGCGGAGAACGCGTCTCGAAGTACAACCGGCTCACCGAGATCGCGGAGAACAATCCGGAGCTGCCCTACGGGCTGCGCTGACCCCGACCGGCCACCTCGTGGGCGACGCGCAGGAAAGCAGAACCAGCTGGCTGGGGCTCTCCCGACCAGATCGCCCGCAACGGCCGGGTAAGTGGCGGCCCAGAGAGCGGGACCCGCACCAGCGACCCGTCGTTGATGTCGGCGGCGACCGTGCGAAGGCTCATCACCGCCGGTGCAATTCCAGCCTGCGCGTTCGCCCGGATGATGCTCGTGGTCTCCAGCACCGCGGCCGGAACCGACATGCTCAAACCGGCCTCCCTGAGCCATGCGGCGAGGGTCGCGCGAGTCCCGGAACCTTCTTCCCGCAGGAGCAGAGCCGTCGCCGCCAGGACCTCCGCAGTGATCCCGGTCGACCGAGCCCAGGGATGGTCCGGCGCAACGACGACCGCGAGCTCATCGTCCGCGATCACCTGCGCGGACACACCTGCTGCCGTCACCGGGGTTTCCGTGAACCCGAGGTTCGCGCCACCCGACTGCACGAGGTCCGTCACCGCGGCGGAATTGCCCGCGATCAGACGCACCCGCACGTCGGGTTCACGGCGTCGAAATTCGAGCAGCCAGCCCGGCAGCAGCAGCTCCGCGATCGTCTGTGACGCTGCGACGACGAGCGAACCCGTGGGAGCCCGCAGCGCAGCCACTCCTGCCTCGAGGTGGCGAGACCCTTCGAGGACCGGTCCGGCCAGCCCGACGACGAGCCGGCCGGTCTCGGTCAGCACCGACCCCGTAGTCGAGCGGTGCACCAACAAGTGACCGACCATGCGCTCGGCGACCCGGATCCGAGCAGACACTGCCTGTTGCGTGACGCCGAGCGCTCCAGCGGCAGCGGAGAGGGAGCCGGTCTCGGCGACGCGTGCGAGCACGTCGAGTGTGTCGAGGTCGAGCGTTCGGTCCGTGAGTCGCCGTAGTGCCACAACCAACGATTGTACCCCGCCAAGAGGTTCCCGGTACCGCCAGAGGCAGGATTCGCGCAGGCTTGGCCCATGACAACGCTCCGCACCAACCCTGCACCCGCGAACGGTAGCCAGCCGCCCCAACGGCCGCAGACGGCGTTGTTCCGTGACCTGGAGCGGCCAGGCCTGATCGTGTCGAATCTCACACCGAACTGGTTCGCGTCGATCATGGGCACTGGGATCGTCGCTGTCGCAGCTGCGTCACTCCCACTGCAGTTCCCCGGTCTGCGCATCGCGGCGACGGTCGTGTGGGCGATCGCCGCGGTGCTCCTCGTCGCCCTCACGATCGCGACGGTGCTGCACTGGATCCGCTACCGGAGCACCGCAGCCAGGCACCACCTCAACCCGGTCATCTCCCACTTCTACGGCGCACCACCGATGGCGTTCCTCACCGTCGGCGCCGGGACACTCCTGCTCGGCAAGGACTGGGTCGGCCTGCCCGCCGCCGTAACCATCGACTGGGTCCTGTGGACCATCGGCACCATCGGAGGACTGCTCACGGCAGTCCTGGTGCCGTACCTGGCGTTCACCCGCCACGAGAACAAGCCCGACTCCGCGTTCGGCGGCTGGCTGATGCCCACCGTCCCGCCGATGGTGTCCGCCTCCACCGGCGCCCTGCTGCTGCCGTACGCTCCCGCCGGACAGGCGCGGGAGACGCTGCTGTGGTCCTGCTACGGCTTCTTCGGGCTCAGTCTCGTGACGTCGCTGGTCGTGATCACGCTGATCTGGAACCGGCTCGCGCACCACAAGGTCGGGGCCGCCGGCATGGTACCGACCCTGTGGATCGTCCTCGGACCCGTCGGACAATCCATCACGGCGGTGAACCTCCTCGCATCGAACGCACCCACCGTCGTCGACGCATCCACCGCCCACGCGCTCCTCGTCGTGGCGCTGGTGTACGGGTTCGCAATGCTCGGCTTCGCGCTGCTGTGGACCGTCATCGCCCTCGCCGTCACCGTCCGGACCGCCCGCGAACACCTGCCGTTCAGCCTGACCTGGTGGTCGTTCACGTTCCCCGTCGGCACCTGCGTCACCGGACTCAACGGGCTCGCCCTGCACTCAGGCCTGACCGTCGTTGCCGTCCTCGCCGTCATCTACTACGCCGGCCTCGTCGCCGCATGGATCACCGTTGCCCTGCGCACCTTTCACGGATCCGTCATCCGTGGCACCCTGCTGGCACCGCCACAGCCGGCATGAGTACCCCCGAGGAAGTCGCTGACGTTCGATCGCTTAACGGTCTCGCGGAGACGTGGCGGACCGCGCCCGACGGCAGCCGACGGTTCGTCCCGAGCTTCGACCCACGATCCGGCGGCAGATCCAGCCGCGTCCTGGTCCTGATGCAGTCGCCCGGCCCCCAGACCATCGCCGCAGCGCACGCAGCTATCTGCAGCGAGGACAACCCGGGCCCGACCGCGGCCGCGTTCCGAGCAGCCCGTATCGAGTCCGGACTCGCACGCGGCGAGTACGTCCGCTGGAACCTCATCCCATGGGAACTGCCCGACCGCGTGCGACTCGCAGACATCGACGAGGGGCGGCATGCCCTTGCCACACTGCTCGCGGCGCTCCCCGCTCTCACTGCGATCGTCACGTACGGGGCCGTCGCCCTCGACGGCGTCATGCGACACCTCACCCTGGACGAGCACCCCCGACTCCTCCCGGTCATCGCAGCACCACATCCGTCTCCCGCCAACGGCCGCCACCGATCGGAACAACACTTCCGTTCCGTGCAAGCACTCCGGCTCGCCGCGCGAGCGCGACAGACGTAACAAATACGAACGTTTATAACGCCCGCCATGTCTCGTCGACGGCCGGTCAGAACTCACCGAACCGTCATCCGTTCCGAATGGTGGGCCGGTGACCTTCGTGGCCTAAAGTTCGGGCGTTCTCCCCGATCGCCGGTTCCACAACTTCGAGTACGGTTCGAGTCTCTCAAATCTGGGATTTTCTTCTGCCTGTATCGCGATCTCGAGCGCTCTCTCAAGTGTCATGCCAGCCGGAACAATTCTCTTGCCTCGGGATCGTGGCGCCGACCGTGAAGCTTTTCTCGGCGGTGTCTCTTCGTCACTCATTGCAGTGCCTGGATGCGGCGATAGAGGGTGGCCCGGGACATGCCGAGATCCTTCGCCACCTGCGCGGCTGGCTCGCCGCCGTCGATGAGGCGAATGGCGTTTCGGATCTGGCTATCGGTGAAGACCGGGCGGCGGCCACCGAGGTCTTTGCCGGCTGCTCGGCGCTTGGAGACGGAGTCGCCGATTCGTTCCCGTTTGATATCCAGTTCCATTTGAGCGAGAGCGGCCATGACGGTGAAGACCATCGATCCCATGGGGGTGGATGTATCTACGTCGCCTCCACCGAGGTTCATTACGCGCAAGCCGGCGCCGCGGTTTTTGAGCTCCTGCGCAAACGCCAGCATGTTCTGCGTCGACCGACCCAGACGGTCAAGGGTCGCGATCACCAGAGTGTCGCCATCATGGAGCGCAGCAATCGCGCGATCGAACTGCGGGCGTGAAGCGCGCGCCCCTGAAACACCCCGGTCTATATAGAGGTCATCGCGTCGAACCCCGGCGGCTAGGAGATCCTGTTCCTGACGGTCCGTGGACTGCTGCCGAGTCGACACTCGTGCATACCCGATGAGTCGGCCCATGGCACTCCTTTTGCTGTCTCGCAACACGCTTTGTTTACGCAAATTCTCTCAGACACTTGCGAGACATAGCTACAGGAATCTTGAGGCGCGGTTTTCCGCCGTGCAGAACTTGGCGGCGGGGGAGTAGTGAGACGTCTCGCAAGCCTAGGGATACGAGATGCGGCTTGTCCGGTTCGATTACCGTTCGAAACTTCAAGTGACGAGCGTGAACCTTGACGGCTCGTGCACTATGAGGAGGATTCTTGTTGCCTGGCTATTGGTCCTTCTGCAGCGGGGGAGACCTCTGGGTGTGCGTGTTGAGATGCGACGGATTGCTCTGCGCGTCGGTCCCGGGCCGGGGCGTGAGTCGCGGATGGATCATCTAGGGTCGTGAGAACGTCACGCGCTAAAGCTACAAATTTGGTATCGAGATCCGCGGCCTTCACCAAGAACTCGACGACGTCTACCGCAAGTTTTGCGGCGGTCCGATCGAACACCGGCCCAAACGCAGATGACGCTGTCTGTCGATTCCCCAGCATTACGGATGCTGACTGGAATTCGAGAAGGCGAAGAGAATCGTTGAGTGCCGTTCCTCGACGGAGGAGGCGGGTCAAAAGTTCGAGCAACGGTTGAAAGAATCTAGGGTTGACACTCACCGTTGTAGCGGAGGGAATCTCACCCGCTTGCTGAAGTGTTTTGAGGAGATCAGCGATCTTGTGCTGTTGTCTCAGCTGAGCCGTCCCGCCAAGAAGGTATTCGCTCAGGCCGTAACTCAAATCGGAGATATGGGCATTTCGCAGTAATCCTGCACACCGTGCCAGCGATAGCAGATACAGCCACGCACAGTCGAGCAGTAGCCCCAGGTGCTGGGGGTTTTTGCTCTGCAAGGCCGCGCGAGCCTCTACCAATCGGTCTGGCATCGCCACGAGGTTGCGGTGTTCCGGATCGACCCAATAGCCGAACTGGCGGTAATCGAGGAGCGGTTTCAGTTTGCGGTCCATGCCGGTGAAATTGCTTTTCGCTCGGGCGACCGTTTTTTCGTCGAAGAGGCCAGCAAGGGGTTGCAGGTGGACGGGGACTTTAGTCGGCAGCATATTCTCAAGCCCAGCTACGTCAGCTTCTGTTACAGCAGTGATGCCAAGTCTCGCGGCGAGCTGACGTGCATCCCTGCTAATCGCATGGTCTCGGACCATGTAGGCGTTGTTGGCGCCGAACAGTTGAACGAGGCCGCGTAACCAAAACATCCGGCCGATGACCGGTGTACTTTTCCCCGTCTTGCAGTCCACGACGGCGGTTTGAATTTCTCCGGAGGGGGTGACCGCGACACCGAGGACATCCACATCGGTGTAGGACTCCGGCGCGCTGCTATGTCCAGGTAATTCTGGGGCGCGAAGGACCACGTCGATTCGAGTGGAGTACCCCATACGCCAGAGCATCCGGCGTGCAGCTACTTTTTGGCCGAGATCGAGTTCACTCATGCGGACTTATGGCCCATCATCGTATCGATCGCCTTCTGCCATTTCTTGTCGGTCATTTGACGCTTGCCTTGCAACTGGTGGAGAGTCCTTAAGGGGGCCGCAAATCTGTCATTGCTATCGAGCAGCTTCACCGCCTGAGTCTCGTTGGTTGCCCGTGAGGCGAAGCTTTCACCGTGGGCGATGAGGTCACGGGCCAGACTCAATGCTTCCCTGTTATCTGGCGTATCAATCAGAGTTGGGACTACCCATTTACCACCCGGCAAGGTGTCAGAGCCGAATTTGATCACTTGGGCCCGATTGAGCAAGCGATATTGCCGTTCGGATGAGGAATGAGGCGAGAGGGACCCCTCCCGTAGCAACTTGTTGATGGCATTCACAAGTGCTCCTGGGGTGAGATTCGAGTAACCACCAAAATACTGCCCTGTTCGCAGGCATGCTATGACGGCAAGTGCCTTCTCGAGCACCGGTTTTCGCTCGCTGAGAAGTTCAGTGTCGATGCTGTATGGCAGAGTCGCGAACGATTCGAGTTTCCCATCGGGTAGCTCCACGGATGGGGCAATAAGAAGTCCGCGCGCAACAGCGTCTTGAACAACGGCACCTGCACCAGAGATCGGTAATCCTTGTTCTGACCGAACTTTCTCAAAAGCGTCGGATAATTCATGCGAACCGTGGTCGCGCACAATGTCGGCTATGAGTTGCGGCCGTTCAAAACCCAAAAAGGGCGAGTAGAGCACTACGTCGCTGTCGACAGAAGTAGCCTGCACTAGTTGAGCTTCAGTCGTCACTCCGAGGAGGGTTTCGAAGTCGGCTGAATCCAATCCGAGCCTATCGACGACATCGTCGCGGGCAATAGGCGCCTTCGCGAGAGCATCGACCAGGATCACTACCTGTTGTTCAAGTTCGGTGGGGCCGGCGGCACGCCATGCAGCACCCAACCGGGGGTACAGGTCTGAATAGTACGGAACATTTTCGCTGAAGGAGATGATGCGTGAGCCGACCCGCTTGACGTCGCTAACAAGGCCAGCCTCTTCGAGGGTCATCACCACAGGCTCAAATGCGAGCGCGGGGACATCGAGCTGATCGGCAACAATCGCGCGCAAATTCTGGGCGTCCTCGATGACCTCGCGGCCTCGAATTAGTGACGCGACACCTGCTGCCATCCCCACTCGTTGTGTCTCAGCGAGATCGCCGAGTATTGCATCACTGGGATGCAGGTTACGCAACCCAGCATTGACGTCTTGGGACCGAAGTCCCTCAGAGAATTCATCCATTTACTCTCCCCCCGAAGAAGATGCTATCGGCTGATACTTCTACATGTTTCTGAGCCGCGCCCGACTGAAGTGGTTGGTCTTGCGCTGTCCCGGACTCGTCGTCAGCGGCATATGAGGGCGTTGGCGGATGCGTCGGAGCTCCTAAGGTCGCAATCATCGCCGTTCACATCGGTGCAGATTGGCGTGTGTTCGGTGCTCGGGGTCACATGCTGCGTGTTTGAGCAATCTCATCACCAACGGCACGGCGTAGTACGGATGAAATTACCTCTCTATGCAACGCCGCAAGCAGAGGCTCATTTGTTTGTGCCAGAGTGGCCAAAGCTGAATCAAGAACAGTTGCGACTGAGGGGCTTTCGAGTGCTTTCTGGATCACTTGTAGGTCAGCATGCTCAGTGGGCACGGAGTCTCTAATTCGACGAAGACTCGAGACGGCTTTGTTCAGCTTTGCTTTTGCGGATCTATCAAGCGAAGCGTGAGTGATCCGTTCTTCGAATTCTGCCCAGGATGATGCAGTGTTCATTTGGCTATCTGTAGCGACGTTGTTGGTTACCGCAATGATTGTCTGCTTCGCGAGACTGAATGTTCTCCGGTTGCTTGGACTTGCCATCGAGCGGAGGGTGCCGGCGTTGTGGCGAGCTATTGGTGTCCCGGAGATCGCGTCTCTCAGCGAATCAGCAAACGCTCGCCGTTCTCCACTGCTCTCGTCGGCGATTTGAATTAGTGACAGCGCGACCGAGCCGAAATCGAGGTCGGGGGTCGTGTGCAACACTCTCAATGCGATATCGAAAAGTTGCTGACTAAAACCGGGTCGGTTCCGCACCATTCCATCGTCGACCATTTCCAGGGCTAATCTCGGCCCGACCGGGAAGGTGGAGCCGAGGCGCGACGCTTGGTCGTCATCCACGCTTCTTATGCACTCGATTATTGCTCGCTGCAAAGCTGCATTGCCGCCATGGAATGCATATCCAGTAGCGAAGAGAATTGTGTTGCGCCAGTGAGGACTGGCGGCTGCAATGCGCAAACGTTTGGTTGCAACATCGGGATGTTCTTCCATGAGCCATTGGCCGGCCGTGAGTTCCTGCAAGGACCTGATCTCGAAACCGTAACCAGTGTCCTTGGGGGCAATAAGTACCAGCCGTCGGGTCGCAGTATCGAGGACTTGCTGAATCCTCTCGTCCCCGTTGCGAGGCTTGAAGCCTTGAAGCTCGAGTTCACGCCAAATCAGGTCACGGAGTTCTTGTTCCGAAAGCACGGGATCTGGGCTGTTGCTCGATTCCGCGCGTGAATGCAATGCGAAGCCCACTTCCCTGTGGAGCGCGCGGATAACTGGTTCAAAGTTAGTAAGTACCATTTGCAAGCCTGGTCCTTTGCTCTTCTCTCGCTCGAATGCGAGGTCGAAGTAGCGCGAAAATAGGCCATACCTGTCAGGCTCAAGATGTTGCGCGCCGTTTACAATAATGGCCAAGATGAGGATTTGCAGGGGTGTTCTTAGAAGGCTTCGTTGTGCGGGATTCTTCGCGGCGCTTTCGATCGTTTCCAGTACCTGACGCTGTCGTGCTGGGTCTCCTGAAAGCGACGTCTGCACAACACGGTGAGCGTATTTGACCCCTTCATCGGTACTGAGATAGTCCAAGTCAATGCGTTCGAATAGGTCCTCGCTCATCTCATCGTTGTACCCGAGCGCGCGTGTTGTTAGAACGACCATCAGATCGGCATCGCTGGCTTCGGCTTCTTCGATGAACTGTTCAATTCGTTCGATAACGATGCGCCTTGCATTTGCGTCCGTAACCTCATCAAAGCCATCGAACACCACGAGCCAAGGCCACGCGCGTTGCCAGTTCGCAAGATGCGCCGCGGTCAGAGGCCCCGTGTCGAGCTGCTTACTGACTTGTTCAGCGATGGCCCGAAGCATCGTGCCTCCGTCGACGAGTTTGTGGTGCTGAAGCATCTCCTTGAGATCCACCCGTATTGGCCAGCGAAGATGGTTAGGCAGTTTGCGTCCCATGTGCTGCAGCGCGTCAGTTGTTCCGTCGACAATGTCTTGTTGTCCCTGGCTTAGGGTCGCACCGCGAAGCATGGCGCAGCGGAAGATCTGGACGAGAAGTTTGGCCATCGTCGTCTTCCCGTTACCTGCCGCGCCGGTAATCACGATATGTCGCTTACTCCGGCCTACGCCTAGACGCGGTCTCAGCATCCGTTCGGCGCGCTCGAGGACAAGATTCACGAGGGAGCTTCGTATTGGCTCGATCTCGGAATCGCGCTTTTCGTCCCAGCTCAGCACGGGTAAGTCGACGACTAATTTATGCAGGCTGACTTTGGACCCTGTCGCATCACCGCCTTCAGCCATCCAAACTGAGCCGTCGATGGTGAGTGATTGCCGCGCATCTTCGAGCAAAGCCTCAGCTATTGCCGTGTGAGAGACAGCGCCGGTGAAGTCGCTAATTGCGGCGAATACGTCGGCTGCGCTCAAGAACGCAGGAAAGGCGCGTCGTACGGAGTCGGAAGTAGCGAGCCCTCCGTTTATCCAAGTTCGATCCAGAACCCGAATGGTCGAAATGTTCTCTAGCCGGTTTTGCCGCATTTTGCGGGCATTACGTTGTTCTGGGTTTTCGTCGCGGACCGGTTGATAGAGTGCCGCGCGGTAGTCATGCAGATGCTTGTCGATGGTGTCTCGCCCACCACTGTCGGGGTAGGGAGTCAGGTAGACGTTGGTGATGAAGATCAAGTTATGAGGAGTTCTTGAACGATCGGCGTTGGTCGTCCATTTGTCTAGTTCTTTCTTGATTTCTCCCCAGAGCCATGCAGCATTATCTGGATGTGAACCCAAGACTGCATGGTGTTTGGCCTGAAAGACCGTGTACCCATTCAGCTCGACATATTCGTCACCGGCACGCAGTCGGACGTTACCGTTGGTCAGGGCGTCCCGTCCGCCATCTCGTCCCGCGCCCATAGGTATCAGATCGACACCGCATGCTCCAATGAGTAGTGCTTGCGCGAGCTCTTCAAATGAGGTCGGCCCGAGGTCCTCGAGTCGATAATCAGGCATGTCCCTCCAAACATCGTTGACTATCAGGCGCGGTATCGGCTCAACCATATCGTTGCCTAGCTAGTGCCCGGATGCCGGTGGCGTATGCCGGCTCGCGATGGAGGGTTTTTGTCCGATTTTCGGGGCAGGATGGAGTCATGACCATGGGGAGCAAGGGGCCGGCGCGACCCACACCACGGATGCATGCCGACTCAGTCGCACTTGATGTTGCTCACGTCGTCTCCGAGCTCTGCGAGATGCTCGGCAGGAAACTGGTCGCCTACATAGGCCATGAATTCGAAACGCGCGCGGTTCGCGAGTGGGCAGCGGGGGAGCGGACCCCCAGCGAAGACATCACACAGCGGCTGCAGGTCGCTTACTACGTGGCCGGTCTGCTGCACGAGCGTGAAGGGAAAGCAACAGTCCAAGCTTGGTTCCAGGGCCGAAATCCGCAGCTTGATGATAATGCTCCGGCGCAGGCTCTCCGGGATCACCCGCTTGAGATCGCAACCCGTGAGGTGGTTGCTGCGGCTCGTGCGCTCTCGGCGGTGGGTTAGGGCAAGTCAAGCTCTCACCGTTGGTCAACAAGGCTTACAGTGCTAAGAGAGCCAGGCTCGCGTGGCTTAGCCAGCAGCCGCGTCTGCGTCTACCGTGCTTTGATTTTGCAGTGCTTCAGGGCGGCTACAAATATCGGGTCGTCGTGCAAGATGGGCGCAATGTTCGTGACGTGAGTGGTTTCGGCGAGTCCGCTATCGGGTCCGCGCATCCAGTAGGCCCAGCATCGTCCGTTGCTGCCTGTGGGGTGTCCGTGTTTGGATATGAACTCAACCCCGAGAGGCAGGGTGCCGTCATCCAGTGTGACGTTTTCGCGAAGCATCTCGGCGATCGCTGTCGTGAGGATCCGGTCCTCGCCCGTGAGGTCAGAGACGGTGAGGGACTTCTCGACGGCGCCGCTTGAGGTGGGCCACGAGTTATCGAAGAGTTCGTGGAGTGCGGTGATTGTTTCGGTTGCGGTGATGTCGATCCACCAGCCTTTTGGGAATTCGAGTGTGAACATCGCGCGGCCTTCACGGAAGGAGCGTGGAAGCCAGCTGGCTTTCATGTTGCCGGCCTGCTCCCAATCGCTGACAATGTCGTCCCAGAGGTCGTCGAGCTCCACGTCCATGAAGTCGGCTAGCGGCTGCAGGGCGCGTCGTTTCCTGCCGACGATGGTGCGGTATGGCGCGAGTAGTTCCATGTATGCCGTGAGCTGATTGTCGGTCGCATAGATGGTTCGGCCGACGGTGTCGTAGCGACTCCACTGCGCCGGGTCGTCGGCAGTCTCACGTGGGCGGGGTGCAAGTGCGCCATAGGATTCTCGAGCAATTCTGAACGCAGGTCCTGGGCTGGATGTGAGTGCGAGTCCGGTCTGTGAGCAGATTCGATGCTCCTGGGTCATGTCAGCCGCTGAAAGAGTCGTCGACGAGCGATTGTGCAGCGGCAGCGACCTCTTTGAGGTGGTTCTCGCGGATCGCGTTCACTGGGGTGTCGTAATCAAGCCATGGGTTGGCCCCAATGAACCAGACACGTGCGACGTGCTCGCCTTCTGCGTCCGAGACTTTCTGCCACTGCTCATAGGCAAACGCGAGCCGCTTGACCGCTTCCGGACGGGGCTCAGGGCCGGTTTCTTTTGCCCATTTGTGTGACGCTTTGGCGTCCTTTGACCCCGCCAAAGCTGACACCAACGTTCCACCCAGAGCAGTGTTCAGGCGCCGCGTGATCTCGCGAATGTCTAACCGGATCGCGACTTGATACGCCGCGTTTTTCGCTGGCGCCTGGTGAGTGACCATGTGGGCCTCGTCTCTGGTGTAGATTTTGGAACTTCTACCAAATCCTACCGTAAAGATACGTGAAGCAACCATTTAAGCCACCGCAAAACCACTTATAAGCAGCTTTGTCGACGTAAACCCAGATGTCCAACGATTGGTGGAGGGGCTGCGCGGGTGGTCCACGTCGTCTCTATGCTCACTCCCGCGGAAACGCCTCCAATCCGTTGAATGTTGCGTTCGAGGACCTCAGCCTTTCTATAACTTTGGAAAGCGCTAGATCGCCTGAGCGACCCCTGTACGGGTTTCGATTGCCGATCGCCATTGCTTCACTGACTACGATCGCTGCATCTCGTGGGCCGGTGCGGGTGACTATCCGGTCATAAACACTGCCAGCTTGGAACGCAGTGTCCGAGGCGCGTTGATGCGCGCATTCTGGGGCGCACAGGGGGTATTCTTCGCTTCCCCCGGTGGCCAGAGCTGCGCGGAATGCCTCATCCGTCCAGTCCGTGTTTGTTCGCAGCCACTCCATAAGTTCGGATCTATCCGGAATCGCGTCGTCGCAATTTCGACGAAGCTCTTCATCCGGCGAGTTTGCAAGAACCCTCTCAACGGCAGAAGGTGCAGACTTCATAGGGTCAAGCCCCAGGACTACTCGGAACACCACGTCGGTTGCCGCGCTCAGCGGCACATTCGTAACGTCTTCGTTGTATTCATCGCCGAGATGCGCTGGGTTATCAATAACCCGCTGAACCCAATGCGCGAATCGGTTCACCGCATGTGTCGAGGCGTTGTCTTTGCTCATTCCCTGTATGCGCTCGTGCGCGGAGACCGCCGCTCGCGTTGACGTCCATGTCATTCGATAGATATGGCCCAAGGAAAAGTGAGATGCAGCCTTAATGGCATGGGTGCGAAGTGCGTCCATATGCTGCTCCCGAGGGTCTGGGAGCCCATGCTGGTTGAGGTCAAAGCTGAAGTAGCGAATTGCTTCCTCGGCGACCAGGCGTTGCGATAAAGCCCTAAGGGCCTGGCGATGCGTCGACCAGAGCGAGTCGAGACGTAGTGCCTCGCGAAGGTCGTCCGCAAAGCCGTCGAGACGGTGCCGAAGGTCGGTATTTCCCGGCACCGTGAAATTGGTCCGGTTCGTATATATAGAGCCGGTGAGTGTGAGCCGGTCTGCTTCTTTCCATTCGAATGCGTGTGTCGGAGAAGAGAGGTGGATCATCAGTAGGTCGGCATGGAACGCCGCGAGAAATAGCTCGCGTCCAATCTCAGGTGTTGGTGCGAGTGTGCTGTCATACTCCACGGGGCGAATAAGACCGGAAGGCTTTCCGGCAGCGTGAATGACGGCCAGCGCACCTATCAATGCGTCGAGTGACGCTTCGCTCAGGCTATAGCCGCCGTCATCGTTCTGGGCCGGGTAGGCCTCTTCAATCACCGCTCTACGATCTGTCTCGAGTTTTGCCAACTGTTCTTGATGCGCTTGTTCACGTGTTGCTCGTTCTGCGAGAGCAGATCGGGCTTGTTGTTCGCCCTGTAGCTTTCGCTCCCGCTTTTCGCGAGCCTTTGGCTCGAGTACGGTTTTCGAACGCTCATCGACGAGCGGATTACACGATCTGCATTGCGTCTCAATGCCACGGCGGGCATCCGAGAGTGTTTGGCGAGAGCTCAAGGTGAGGTCGTTGCCACAAGCGGAACAGTTGAAGCTCGGCGTTGAGGCCACGGCGCCGGCCGCGGCGGCGTAGTGGGCCGTACCAGACCACCTCTTATAGTCAATTTCGCTGACTTTCCTGGCCCAAAGGATCTCGTCACTATCAGGGTCGATTCCCTCTACCTTCCAGTACTCCTGGCTGACAGCCACTAACTCTTCGGGCGCATCGGCGTTCGCAATTAGGTCCAGCTCAAAATCGGCGTCAAGAAGCACTTTAGGCATTCACGAATGTTACCGATGAGCCACCGCAAAATAGATAGGTAGAAGGCCGGATTGCAAACGCAAAGGTGGTTTATCTCCCCGCAACGTTTCTGAGTGTAAAACGGGCTGCCTGGCATAAATCCCGTTCCAAAAGGATTCCACCACGGAGCTTGCGCAGTTAAAAGGAGGGTGGGCGGGTGTGGTCGAAAATGACTAGGACCACGAAGAGGGCATTGTTGGCCCGCCGCCATCATGGGGATCGAGGGCGGTCGACGGTGTTTAGCACTACATCTCCTCAGACCGTGACTGGTTCCGATTCGTCTCGAGCACACCCGATCGGGCGCGACGGCCACGGCCTAAGAGTGTTGTTGACATAATAACTATTATCGGAATTCCAGAACATAAAAATGTGGGTCGCGATCCCAATTAACCAAGCCTCGACCTTTGCAGGCCCGTAGGGTCAGTACGGGGGTGCTTTTCTATGAAGAAGACGATTTGTGTGTTCGCGCTGGCGCTTACGGTTGCCGGAAGCTTGACGGCATGTGCGCCTTCGGGAAGTCGGTGCCAACCTGAACCTCTTGAAGTGTCGACGGAGACGTTGTCTGCCGGCGATACCGTCACTATTTCTAGTCCTAAAGCTGAGTGCTCTTTACACCCACGCAGTTACCGCATATCTGTTGTTAGCCAGGTCAACTTCGAGAAGATCATAGACCTACCTATCTTGGTCGATGTTGGGCCTGACGGAAGCTTTAGCAAAGCGATCAAAATTCCCGAAGGAGCTACTCCGGGCGAGGCTGCTGTTGTTGTCAAAGGTAGTGTGCGGGACGAGTGCGACTCGCAAGCATCATGCGCCGGATATTCTGTCCACTTCACGATTGTGTAGACCAAAGATGCACCCTGGTCCGAGTACATTTGGGCAATTCCGAGCAGGTCATCACCTCGCACACACTGGTCAGGAAGCCGCTGAATGACGATCATGAACTGGCTTCCAGTAGCGATCGCCACTCTTGCTCTCGCCGTTTCGATTTGGGCGGTGATCGAAACGAGAAGATCGCGGGTTGCCCCGCAGCTGGTCGCGGAGACCAACCGTCTAATTGACAATGGCGGGCAAGGTGAGCCCATATGGCTATTGTCAGTTGTAAATCGGGGTGATGGAGCGGCCTAAGACGTCAGAGTTGTGCTGCAGGGTCTGCCTCCCAACTCACGGCCGGAATCTCATCGTTCGATACTTTTGCCGGCCGAATCCATTGAGGTGTCTGCGAACCTGACCAAGCGTCTGGGACTGCGGCAAATGCCGCCCGGAGTCCTGATGATCCGATACGACCACGAGCGGCACCGGGTGGACCCGACAGGCCTATCCGCTGCCATCTTATGGAGGCAGCACGCCAGTGTCGGCAGGATTCGCAAGCAGCGAGTGAAGCGGCCTGCAGATTCATCCGAGGGGCAACCTACGGGCAGACCCAGCGAGTAGGAGGTGCGGCCAGAGAGGTCCGCACCTCGTCGATCGTCAGCTCGCCGGCCTCGACTTTTCGGACGGCTCGGAACAGTTCACGAGTGTCTATCATGAGGCCGTTTTGTTGCTCCAGCTGTGCAAGATCGGCTTCGGCCGGCAACGCCTTGGGGCGACTCGATGGATCGCTCTCCCGGTTCGCGTTGACGATATGCCACACAGCATCTGGCTCTTTGCCTGTCTCTTTTACATACGAGATCACCGGCCTCGTGAGGATCTGGGTAATGTCGTTTGTTTTAGCGCCTCGCTTGTAACCTTTGACCTCAACGAGAACCATCCAACCCGGTCTGCCAGGGTCGGTAACCCGAAGGTCCTCTAGCTTGGCGCCTGTTTTCTCATCGTGGTGGTCATCCATGTCTGCTGCATTGAGTCCAAAGAGTTCAAACGCCGATTGCACTGCGGCCTGCAGCTGATCGCCGTCCGCAGTTAATAGGCGCTGTGCTCCTGCAGCTGCCTCGAGGCGCTTTTGGGAAAGCGACTCCGAGAGAGCGGCCTCGGTCCGCTCGAATTCCTTCACCTTGTCCTCCCAATCGCGGCGGTGAGTGTCGAGCGCGTTGGCCGCTAGTCGGACTTCGTGAGTGGACCAATCGGTCGACACAACCCACTCAGGGTCGCCCGGGAAACGGTCTGAGTCATGGTTATGAAGGAACGAGAGAAATTCAGTAAGCCAGGCCGCGTGATCTTGAGTGAATCCAGGAAGTAGCCAGCACCAACCGCCCGAAGCATTGTTGATGCGTCGCCTCGTTAAAGCTGCAACGAACTCTTCCTCGCCAACCGTCACGATCGGCGTGCATTGCCCTTCGAGATCCCCGGTCGTTACATACACGCCCGTGAGGCTGCGATAACCCCAGGTGTCCTTCAGGCCAGGTTGAAACAGAGGGGCGATTGTGCGCTCTGCGAGTTCCTTGATTGGGCGGTCCAGTGATGTGTTAACTCTCACGAGCGACGCGTGAGTCTCGTGCTCCATCATGATCGGCCGATATCGCGTTTCCGAACCCACTTTTCTCACCACGGAGTCGGAGCCGATCGCCCCGAAGGACAGAACGTTGAGGTGCTTTGACCGGCTTGATGCGTCCGACGCAAAGGTGACTAGCAGGTCGAATTCTGGTTCATGAACGGTATCGAACATCTCAACCCGAACTGCGTGCGGGACAAGCGTCACCAGTTCACTGAAGAGCTCGTCGGGTACGCCTTCGAACAGAACGCGCGGATGAGGGTGATCGTTGAAGACTGACATGCCCTAGGCGTCTTCCCGTCGTGACGAATCGTCGCCATGTTCAGCGGTCGCAGAAATGCTAGGAGAGTTGATGCGACCACCCTTTTTGTTGCTTCGAGCCTTGGTCATGGTGTTGGCGGCAAAGCCAATCTTTCGCAGCTCGTCGGGCGACCAACCGGCCGAAATCGCCGCGCCGAATACGCGCGCATACTCACGTTCCGCTTCGATTGCGCGTTCCCGTGCATCGGCCACGCTTTGGTTCGATTCTGCGAGCACTCGAACCGCGTTGATCTTGCTTTCTTGCAGTGCCCGTGCGCGTTCAATTGCTTCTTCCGCAGTCGGATTTTTCGCCATTTCATTTCCCCTCATCGTGGCTTCGTGAATCGTCTGTCGATGTTTCATCCCCCGGCCCCAGTTTCGCAGTTCACGGTCGATCGAACAAGGTTCGATCTCTACTCGCAATCTCACATCCGTAAGATGGTCCGGGGCTCTGGCCTGCGGAGCAAGCTAGACACTTAGCTGTGCTAACTGTGCTTGGTCCTCGACATTAGGTCGAGGATGGGCGACACTTGAGGTGCCGGGTTCCAGCATTGGGCGGGATCGTTGCACTGGGCCGAAAGGAGCTGCTGATGAGCGAAGAGCACGCGTCACCGCGAATGCTTGACCGTAAGCGTCGTGCGAACGCTCCCGGTGGCCGTCGTCACTTCCACCAGGTGAAGGTGACGGCTGAGGAAGAGGGTCAGCTTCTGTTGCTCGCAGCCGAGCGGAAAGTGACCGTTCCGCGTCTGTTGGTCGAGTCCGCTTTGGCTGATCAGGGCGAAACGTCTACGGATCGCCGCGAGTTGCTGGCGGGTTTGTTTCACGCGCGCCGGTTGCTGTCGTCGATCGCGAATAACGTCAACCAGATCGCTCGCGCGTCGAACGCTGGGGAGCCTGTTGGTGGCGAGTTGGCGCACACTCTGAGTGCGGTGAACTTGCAGTGCCAGCGCATCGACGATCTTCTTGACCGGTTGGCTGTCGGCTGATGATGCCGAACATCACGCGCGGCGGGCGCATGGCGGGCCTGATGGTCTACCTGGCGGGCGGCGGGCGTGCGAATGAGCACACGGATCAGCACGTCATCGCAGGCCATGACGCTGTCATACACGCGGCGAGCTTCGGGCCGCTGACGACAGATTCGGCGCTGGACTTGGCGAACGTGATGGAGCAGCCGTCGAAGGTGTTCGGCACCGAGATTCTGACGCCGAGCAAGCTCTACGACCCTGACACCGGCGAGCATGTTCGTACCGACATGGTCGACGGTCACGTGTGGCATGCCTCCCTCTCGATCAAAGCTGATGAGGGCAAGCTGTCGGACGCTCAGTGGTCCAAGATCGCCAATGATTTTGTAGAGGGCATGGGGTTTGTCGATCCCGATGGTGCGAAGTCGAACCGGTGGGTTGCCGTCCGTCACGGAAGTTCCAAAGCGGGCAACGATCACATCCACATCGCCGTGAATCTCGTGCGCGAGGACGGCACTAAGGCGAACGTGTGGCAGGACTATCACCGGTCGCAGAAACTCGCCCACGAGCTGGAAAAGAAGTACGGCTTCGACGTGCTGCAGTCACGCGAGCAAGGCGCCGGCCTGTCGGCCGACAAGCCCGCCGAGCAGCGCCGCGCCGCCTCGTCCGAGAACGAGGTCACGGCGCGCGATGAGCTGCGCCGACGCCTCCGATCAGCCGTCGCCAACTCGACCGACGAGGCATCATTCATCGACGCCGCGAAGAAGAACCGCGTGCTGGTTCGTCCCCGGTTCACGAAAGACGACACCTCGCAGGTTGTCGGTTACTCCGCGGCCCTGCCGGTCGACAGCGCGGCCAGCGCATCGGCCTACCCCATTTGGTACGCCCCGTCGAAGCTTGACCGCACATTGGGCCTCACACGACTCCGCGCCTCATGGGGAGCCGACGACGTAACACCTGACGCGCTGCAGAGCTGGACCACCACACAGCGTGAGCTCCGGGAACGCCGCTCGGAGGTGCCCAAGGCAATCCGCCGCGAGGCGATTCTCACGGCGCAGCTGAGCCGCCTCGAGCAGCTGCACGTCGACACCGCACCCCGCGTCGACCCGTCCCGACTGCCCGAGGTTGCGGCAGCCGTCGAGCTGTCACGGTTGTACGCACAAACGTCCGTCGCGATGGAGGCTGGGAAGCCCGGGCCGATCCAAGACGCGAGCGATATCTACGCCCGTGCGGCTCAACAGAAGGGCATTCCCGCGCAAACCGCGTCCGCGAATCTCGCCTACCAAGCACGCCTCATTCAGCGTGCCACCGGTAGGGACTCACGCACCGGATGGGTGGCGGTTTTCCGTCAGCTCGAGCGCGTCGGTAAGAGCGTCGAGAACGCCTACCGGGCGCGCGGTGACCTCGCCATGGCCACGGCCATGCGCGACCGATCGGTGGCCGCTCTGAGCGTCGCCGAGAAGCGGTGGACCGAGATCCAAGCGAAGACCGCCACCGCGGCCGCCGCTGCGCCGACTCCGACGCAGAAGCCGACACAGATCCCGGAACACCTACAGGCACGCATCGACCACAGCGCCCCCAACCGGGACGCTGGCACCGAGATCGAACGCTAGAAACGATGAGAGGGGAACATCATGGAAGAGGAAGAGATCGGTCAGGAGTTCGACCGGGTTATCCGTGCGGGGATGATGGCCACGAGCAACGTTACGGACGCGATCGCGCGTCGCTCAGCTGAACAGGCCCGCGTGCAGCGCGAAGCCGCACTAATCGAAGCGCGCGCCGCCGACGTCGCCGTGAAACGTGCTGAGCAGCTGGCACGCGAAGCCGCTCACGATAGCCGGGCAATGGAGCTGGCGAACATCCGAGCAACCCAGGCCACCGAAGGGGAAAAGAATCGCCTCACACGCGAGGCCCTGCAGGTCGCGGATCGCAGCATCGGCCGCGACGAATGGTGGAAGAACGCCACCCCCGCCCGCATCGCCGACACCGTCTCCCTCGCCGCTGAGATGGCGGACAGAAGCCCGGTTGCTGTGAGCGTCTACGAACGTATGGGCGCCCGCATCAATGACCTGTACGGCGTCGACGTCGACCAGGTGCGCGCCGCCGCCGGCCCCCAGGAAGCGAACCGACACAGCGCCGTGGCGAACGCCGTCGACGACGCTCTCGCCCGGCGCCGCGAAGAAGCCGAAGCAGCCAACGCACGCACCGAAGTTGCCGAGGCCACCAAGGCCGCGGATGCCGCCGAGCTCATGAACAAGAACAGCGTCTACGGCCAGTACGCCGACCGCGACTGGCTCGACCGTGCAAGCGCCGACGAGCTGGCGTACGCCTACGGTGTGACGGCCGGCCCTGCCGAACATGACCAGGTGGCGTTTGTCGCCAACGGCCGCATCGAAGATGCTCTGCACGCCCGGTTTGGTGTTGTCGAAGTGATCGAGAAAGACGGCGCCCCTGAGAGCATCGAGGCGGAAACGTCTCGTCTCATCACCGCGGCCGCCGCGGACCGCGACAACACGGACCGCGAGTACGACGGCGGCGAACACCGGGTGCGCGCTCAAGCTGCCGGCATCCGTGCTGAGCGCCATGAGGATGCAGCAGCTGAGCACGGCGTGTCTGAGGCTGTCAACCGCTCTAAGGCGGCCGCTGCGGGCCCTCAGACGGCCGCTGCGCGTCAGGTCAGCCAGAGCTTCCCTGATACCGCGCAAGACGCCATCGGGAAGGCACGACGCCCGGGCGCACCGAAGGCTCGCATCGACCGCGGACCGAGCAAGCAGCGCGGCGCCGAGCATGCGATTGAGCGTTAGGTGGATTGCGGTTCTGAAACCCTGAACGGGGCCAGTTATTCAGTAGCATAGATGCTCCGCCGAATCGGAGCTATTGGCTTTCTTTGGCTAGTTGTTCTCGTTTGGAGCGTGCCCATTTCCGATAGGCAAACACGAATGAGGAGAAAAATAGGACCAGCCAGCCGGCCAGCATTAGCCACCTGAGTACATCAGAAGGCGCGTCGAGGGCATGTAGCAGCAAGGACCCTGCCAGCCCGATACCCAGCATGAGTGCTATGAGCATCTGGAGGTATCGAGCGTCCGGTTTCGGGTTCTCGATGTCGTTTCTCATGCCACCTCGATTCAACTAGACCGGTGCTTTGCAGACGCGTTTCTGATCCCAAACCCTACGCCAACGCTCGTTCCCAGCTCCGAGAGCCGACCAACTACCTGTCTCCTCTTCGGTGTGGGTACCTATTGTTTCGGACCTCTGTCGTGGACATATTCGATCCTGCCGGCCTCACGGTCCGCCGGTTCGGCTGGCCACATTGCCGGCGGTTCGCCCGTGTAGTCCATTGAGGATCGCACCTGCCAGAACGGGCCGTTCTCTGCCGTGATGACGCGCATGTGGCTCTCGAGGTGATCGCGCCAGAAAACCGACATCCCGAGCGCCCCTTCCAGCCGCAGGAACTCCCATGCCCGCCACAGGGCCTCGAAACGGCTCAGTACCTCGGGGTACAGCCACCACCTCTTGTCCCAATATTCGAGTTCGCGGCGCCAGTGGGGCAACAGCCACTCGTCGACCCATTCGTAGACATCCGCGAACACCAGGTCGGGCGCTTCCGCCTGCGCCGGCGCCTCGGGGGTTTGCTCCGGTTCGGCCAGGCTTTCGCCGGCAACGTCGTCGTCTTCGTACTCGCTCACGACACGCCTCCCGCCGACATGCGCACGGCTTTCTTCTCGTAGTAGTCCTGGCTCTGCATGACCAGGTCGCCGTAGTCCTTCTCGCCCCAGTGGGTGAGCTTGATGAGCGCTGCAGGCATGCCCGACGCCATCAGGATGGCGCGGCCGTCAGGGAGTGCCGCGAGGTCGGAGGTTTCGAAGATCCGCTCGCGTTGCACGCTTGTCGTCACCGATCGGCCATTTTTCTGGGTCGACGAGGACCGTTTCACGACGTCGTGGTCACCGATGAGCGATGAGGCGAAAGGAAGGAATTCCTTCTCCGAGAGGCCTTTACCGATCGCGCGAATGTTCGCGGCCGACCACAGCTTCTGCATCCCGTTTTCGCCGAAGGCTTCGACGCCCTGGGACCAGGACTGGAAGAACGACGAGATGATGATGCCGCGGGAGCCGTAGTGGCTGTAGACGTCGGGGAGGTCTTTCCACCGGCACACGTTCGCTGCTTCGTCGAGAACGGCCATCAGTGGCGTTGTGAGGCGTCCGCCGAGCTGCCGTGACCCGATACGTTCTGCAGCTGTCAGGACCGCCATGGTGAGTGCCCCGGTGATCGCACGGGCCGAGCCGTCACCCTCTACCGAGATCCCGTAGAGAGTGTCAGACGATGTGACGAACGCCTCGGGGTTGAAGTGCGGCCGCGTGGTGCCGTCGTCGATGATCCACGGCAGCACCTTCTCGTTGCCCAGTACGGTTATCCACGTGCGCAAGTTGTCGTAGACACCCTCGCGCTGCTTATCGGGCAGTTGCTTCGTACGGTCCAAGGCGCGGGCTTGCGACTCGTACCCGTGAGTTCTCAGAACGTAAACGGGCGTCGACTCGGGCGCGACCTTCTCGTCTTTGGGGTTGTTCGCCCATTCGAACACATCCGTGATGGGTCGGCCGGCGACCGCGGCCGCGAGGAACAGACGTGTCAGTGTCTCTTTCGCGGCGCCCTTGAAGTAGGCATCTTGTGTGGCGCCGGCCTCCGTCGACGAGGTGATGAAGATATCGGTGAGCTTCGCGGCCGTCTCGTAGTCGACGACGAACGAGAGAGGGTTCCACCACCAGGTCGGCGGTTCGCCGATGATGTTCTGCACGTCGTGGACGTACACGTTGCCTTTCATCGACCGGGGCCCGCGGGTGAGGTCGACGATGTCCCGTTTGTTCGACGTCGCAACCACCGGCCCGGCTGTCTCGAGGATCTGCGGGACGCATACGCACGACGTTTTACCGGCGCGCGGGCCCATCAGCCAGATCTGCACCCACTCGTAGGACGCGCGCAGCGGCTTGCCCGTGCCGACCTGAGCACCCAGTGGCGACCCTAGGCCCGTGTGAGTTGCTTTCAGCCGCTTGACGTCCTTTGCTGCGCCCTTCGGCAGCAGGCCCCTCAGGTGGCGGGTCTGGGCCATCGAGCGGGCTTTGTAGTCGACGGGGCTCGCGTCGCCCTGGCCCCCACGTTGTCGGATCGCTCCAACGACAATGCCCGCCGCGAGAACGGCGAGCACGAGGCTAGCGACAACCAGAACGATGATCTGCAACGGTTCAGGTGCGAGCTTCCCGCTGAGCACCCCGCCGATGACGACGAACGGGTTCGACGATCCGAGATCCCCAACCTTCGAGTTCAGCATCGCCGTGCCCCAGATCAGGAGGGCAACGACGAACAGCAGAGCGATTGCCGCGAGCATGAAGAGGGCAGGGCCTTCATTCGTTCCCGGCTGTACGCGTCGGTGGGCCTCGCGGGGGCTCATGCGAGTACCTCCCGCACGCCCGAGGTTTCCTCGATTGTCGGCACGTCGACGGGCGCGACGTCCAGCTCTGCAGCGCCGGTCACGGCGCGGAGCGTGTTCCGGTGTACACGTTCGGCTTCGCCGGCCCACGCCTTGTTGGTGTCGTTCACCTCGAGCTCGGCGGTCGTGAGTTGCAGTTGGAACGGGATGCCGGGCTTCTTGCCGACCTTCAACAGGAATTTTCCGCGGCCGGGAGGGGTGGATGCCTGGGAGGTGTCGGGGTTGATGCCGCCCTCCGATGACCAGTCGGTGATCATTGAGCGCTCGGCAGAGCTCATCGCAAACACGTCGTTGAGGTTTCCCATTTCGCGTTCGGCGAGGCCGCCGAGGAACACCATCGCGGAGCGTTCGACGAATCCCCACGCCATCTTCGTGAGGTGCGGGGATGCCAGCTCGAGGTCGTTCATCGTGTGGGTGATCATGACCTGGCTGATACCGCGTTGGCGGTTCAGGCGGGTGAGGGAGTCGAGGAAGTAGACCATGACGTCGGATGCCCGCAGCATCCGCCACAGCTCATCCATCACCAGGAAGTAGTGGCGCCGTTTACGCAGCCCCGCTTCGGCCAGGTGCTTCTCCGCGGACACCACGGCGCTGCCGTAGGACCAGCACACCGACTGCACGGCCGCCTGCAGTTGCAGATCGGCCTCATCGATCGCGGACAGGTCGAACACCATCGGGGTGCCGACGTCGATGTGTTCCGTGGTCTGGCGGGAGAAAATGTCGCCGAACGGGCCGTCCTCGCCCAGAGCGGTGAGGCCGTCGATCAGCTTCTCCACTCGGCCGGCATACCGTTTCGGGTCACCCTGGTCCTGTGCCAGGCCGGCGAGCCGCGGGTGACGGCCGCGGATCAGTTCGGTGAGGTCATGGATGACAGGCATGCCGTCATGTTCGGTGTCGAGGATCTGCAGCGCGGCCGAGACGATCGACTGTTCGAACGGTTCCAATTCACCATTTCGAACCAGCTGCAGCAGACCGGTCACCATCGTGTGGCGGCGGCCGCGCATCTCATCGACCGCTTCACGGCGTTTGCCGTCGTCTGCGATCTCCTGCAGGCGCGGCAACAGCGGGCCGAGATCCAAGGGGTTGAGGGCGTGGCCACCACGCCGCGGCGTGATGATCTGCCCCTTCATCGCGCGAATGAGATCCACGTAGTCCGGCTTGGTGTCGGAGAGGATCATCGGAACGATGCCCCACGCCTGCAGCATCGCGATCATCCGTCGGATGAGCGTCGATTTACCCAGGCCCGGGCGCCCGAGGACGAACGCTGACGGCTGCGAAATTAGGTTGGAGAGGAACCAGTACACGGGGTCAGCACACACTGTTGTGCCGTTCAGCAGGTGCCGGCCAAGCGGCACACCGACCACCGGCGACCCAGAGCCGGCGATGAAGGGCCACAGCCCGCACACCTGCACGGTTGTGCCCTGAGCTTCCGGGAGCGGTTCAATCCAGCTGACGCGGCCGACAGCTTTGCCGCGCCATCCGCGGCGCCCGGGCCGGTTCTGCGCTTCGCCTCTGTCAGCCGCTGCGCGGTCAAGCCATCCTTTGACCCCAGCGGTGCGGGGGTCGCGGGGTTGGGCGCGTCGCGCGTCGCGCTCCATCCGTCGAACCTCACGCTTCGTCAGACGGAGGGTGAGGCCCCCTTCCGTCGACGGCGCCGGGTTGTTCTGTGTCGTGCGAGAGCGTTTCGCCATGATCAGATCCAGTTCCGTGTGTTGTCGGAGATAGCCATGTGCAGCGGCAGGACGACACCGAGCGGGAGGCCTGCTTGGAACGTCACCGCCTGGTTCGCCAGCGCCGGCCGGAGTCGGAGCTTCGCGGGGTTCCCGAGTGCTGGGATGATTTTGTCGAGGCGCGGGAACTCCGAGGACCGGTCGCAGGTGGCGGTGATGATCATGCCGAACCGGACGAGGCCGGCGCCCTGAGCTTCCTCTTTCGCGGTCTGGACGGCGTATGCGAGGCGCTGCTTCTGGCGGGCGCTGATGCGCTGCTTCTGCGAGCCGGCGAAGGTTGCGTTGTTGATGTCAGCCTCCGCGACGCCCGTCGTCTTGTCGGCGGGAATCGGCCGGTAGAGCAACGTCACGCGCTTACGAAGGAGGCCCTTTGTGGGCTCGAGCGCGCGTTTCAGTGAGTTGGAGTAGAACATGCCTCGCGGGCCTTCGAACATCTGCCACGACTTCGACACGGCGCGGTCGTGGAAATACAGGTCGACCTGGTCGCTCGCGAAGCTCGGGCCGGCGTCCTGCCACGTCAGGCCGGTGCCGCCTTCGGCGCGGGCCTGTTCGATGAGGTTCGCCACGGTCGGGTCGTAGGCGCTGCGCGTGAAGTCCACGATGTCTTGTGCCGTGCACGCGCGAACGCTCGTTCCGGCGCCGGTTTCGTAGAGCCCGGACAGCAGCACCGGAATGCGGTTCCCGATCTCATCCGCCATGGTCGCCAGGCCGCGGTCGCTGCCTTCTTTGTCGACGCCGCGACCGGAGAACGTGATCGAGAGGCGCGTCGTGAACTGCGGTGATTCACCGTTCAGCTCTTTGGTGATGCTGCCGACGACGGCCGTCGCGAAATCAGATGCTTCGGGCGACACGTTTTGCGTGACCATCCGCTCGAGGCGGAGTCCCGAGTCCGGCGCGGTTTCGACGGTCACTGATGCGCCAATGATGCCGTCTTCGATGCCGAGCTGCGCGAGCCAGGAACCCCAGTGGGAGATTTGGGCGTCGATGCGGCTTTTGTCCACCAGGGCGTCGCCGTCCGGGTAGGCCTCGAACACGATTGTGTAGTGGCGTGCCGCTTCCAGTCGGATGAGCCCGAACGGGTTTCCGTAGGAGTCGGTGTGCTCGCTGAGCTCGCTCGGGGTCAACAGGCCCGGGAGGCGGTATTTGCCGTCCGGTGCGCGGCCGGCGGGACCGTTGATGGCCAGATGGTTGCCGGAGCGTTCCTTGACCTTCTGAGCGGTGCGGAGGGCTGCGCGCTGGTAGATGTCTCTGCCTTGGCGTTTGGTTGCGACCATGAGCAGGGCGCCCACGACGCCGGCGACGGCGAAGATCAGGGCGAGGATGTATTGCCGCTGGATCAGCATGAAGACGATCAGCAGGATGAAGGGCACGCCCGCGAGTGACACGCCCATCGACAGGCCCAGGATGCCCTGTCGGCCCGGCTTGATGATGTTGCCGTAGACGCCCGGTTGGACAGATTCGGTGGAACTCATTTCGACTCCTCAGATGCGTCATCGATAGCTGATTGAGACTGCGCGCCACCGGCCGCAGCCATATCTCCTACAGCGCGAGCGGTATCGCCCCCCCCACCCCCGTGTCGAGCGCCGCCGGCCGCTTGCCCACTATCCGCTGAGCTGTTGCCGCCGTTCGACGAGGATGCGCCACCCGCAGCGCCTGCGCCGGTGTCGCCACCTCCGCCGGCGGGTTGCCCGCCCGCTTGCGAGCCTGCGGCCGTCTGGCCACCACTTCCGGCCGTCGACGCGGCTTGCCCGCCACTGACAGCGCTTCCGCCGGCAGCCGCACCACCACTTCCTGCAGCGGCGCTCCCGCCGCCCAGCGCGGCGCCGCCGGATGCTCCGCCGGCCGCTGACGCACCACCTGCCGCAGCGCCAGCACCAGCTGTCGCACCCATCGTCACGATGGCCGCGCCGCCTGCGACTACGGCGGCGCCGGCAGCTGCACCAGAGAACGCTGCCGAGCTGCCCTGAGCGGCCACAGGCACGATGAACTTGATGAGTGCCGGGAGACAGAGGAACGCAATCGTGATGATCATGACCGCGACGGCGCTCTGATAGAGCGCCTTTCCGATGTCGTCGACCTGGAACGCCGGAGGGTTTTTCACCATTAGGAACCCGAGTGCGTAGATGACGGCCGCGACGGGCTTAAAGAGAACGAAGGCCAACAAGTAGCCGCTGGCCTTCTTGAACGCCTGAGATCCCGCCTCGGACCCAGACGATGCCGCGAGGATCGGCAGGAACGCAAACAGAATCGTGATCATCGCCCCCCGGAGCACCATAAACACGACGTTGGCGAGCGAAGCGAGGAACCCGACCAGGGCGATAAGCATTGCTGGGCCGATGCCGGTCGTCATGATTGTGGACGCGCTCAGCATCCCCGAGAGGGTCATTTCTTGACCCGTCGCCTTCTCAATAATCCACGGCGCAAACGCGTCCGATGCCTTGATCAGAGCAGTGAAACCGACCGCATATGCGCCCGTCACCAGAATGAGGTTGAAGATCATCTTGACGGCAGGGAGCCCGGAACTCAGTTCGTTTGTTTGCGCCATCCGCAGGAGCGCGAGCAGGATGCCGACGACTGCGAAAGCGTAGGTGTACCACCCGAGCCCGTCAGTGATCGTTCGAATCGCGTCGTTCTCGACCGAGGGTGAGGGCAGCGAGATCCAGAACGTCGAGATCGCGGTCAGCGTGTTCTCCATGCCCTCCGCGAGCGATTTCACGAAGCCCTCGGCGAGAGCATTTCCGCCGGCGCCAATAGCACCACCGATAACGTCGTTGGCACCATCAATCAGGCAGTCCGCGAATGCGCGGCAACCTTCCTCTGGCTCATTCATAGACTTCCTCCCACGGAGTGAAGTTCTGAATAGATGTCACTTCATTCGTAATGAACGACGGGTCGTTTTTGGCCAAGTCGATCTTCCAATCGCCCGCTTCCTCGTCCCACACGAGGAAGACCCTGGCCATTCGTTCATTGGTCCCGTAGCGAAGGCCAATCTGCACCGTAGCTGTGTCGCCCTCGTAGGACTCGAACCGGAAGCCGCCAATTCCTGGGGCAGTGCCCGGCTTCACGGTCGCTTCTGGTTCTTCAGCGCGCGCCGCTAGGAAGGCGTCGACTGCCGGGCTCGGAACCACGTTCTTCTCAACGACGGCCTCATAGTCGTTCCATGCGAGTGCCCAGACTGCGTATGCACTTGCGAAGAGAGCGCCTGTAGGCGTGTGAGCGAAGCAGCTCCAAACGAGGCCGTCTTGCACAGCCGGCCCAGCCGCTTCGGATCGCGGGGCCTTCGACGGCCCGTACTCAATCCAGTCCGCTTCGGGGCCAACCGTGGGGATCTCTTGGTCGCTGTCGTCGAGGTTGCATTCGCCGCCGCCGGCTAGCTCGGTCGGTTTCGTGCTCGAGGTGGGTTCCTCGGGCAGTGCCGTTGAGCTGTTGCCTGGTTCGGGCAGCGCGTCGTTGTTGTTGTTGGCGGTGCCCGGGCCGATGACGAGAATCCACACCAGGGTGGCCGCGATGACGAGCACCAGGCCGCCGGAGATGAACCACCACTTGTTGAAGGGGTTCTTGCTTTCGGAAGTGTCTGACATCGCAGCCTCCTAGCTGGTTATGCGTGGGTTAGACGAAGAAGCGCATGATCGCGCCGGCGCCGGTCGCGAGGATGCAGACGATGATGGCGATGACGAGGCCCTTGAAGCCGTTGATCTCGCGGCCGGTGAAGCTGGCGAAGGCGAGGTATCCGGCGGAGATCAGGAAGCCGGCCATGCCCATGATGATGACGATCCAGCTGAGCCAGTTCAGGAGCGTCGTGATGCCTTCGGTTCCCGGGGGCTGTTCCGGGGTCGGGTCCGGCAGTGTGGTCATAAGCGTCATAGCGACGTCGTTGATGGTCATCGGTCTGTTCCTTTCTTAGGTTCCCCGGCGAATGCGCGGATCTGTTGCAGCGTCCGACGTACTCGCAGCGGCGACGCGGTTTGCGTGGCCGGGGCGAGACGCCAGGTTTCAACCCACGGGATGTGCCATCCGTGGGGAGTCATTCGAGCGAGACGGCTCACGGCCGCGCGCTGTTCGTTGGCGAGTTTCGGGCCGTCATCGATGAGGACGAGCCCGATCAGCCGGGAGCCGGGGAGTTGCCCGCCGGCCCACAGCCTGGCGAAGCGGGTCGCTTCGGCGAGGCCGCGGTGATGCGTGCGGGCCACGGCCAGCACCGGAAGTTCCGGTAGGGGGCGTTCCCATCCGGTCGCAAGCGGCCAGGATGTGCCGACGTCGAGCGCGTCGGTGCCCAGTAGTTCAGCGATCGTCGTGGCGCCAGCGCCTCCATGAACGCCCATCACGCACAGTGACGGCCGCGCCGTTGTTTCCGACGTGCGCCAGCTGCCGTCACTTGACGTATCTACCGGCGGTGCCAGGGCGGGCGACGCGGGGCCGGGAAGGCTGAGCGAGCCTCCCAGTACGGGGTCAGCTGCCAGCGTCTCAGGTGTTTCGGGCGCGGATTCGGGCTCGGGAATGAATGGATTTGCCACGAACGGGTTGCTCTTCGGCATACTTCCCCCACTTCATCGACTTATGCGTCGTGGTCAGCGTATCAGTTGACACAAACTATGTATACGGTAGAGTTGCAGAACGATACTGGGGTGAGGGGAAGAAAATGGCGCAACGCAGAGCGCTCTGTCTGGTGCTTCTCATCGGTGCAATCCCCCTGCTAACCGGCTGCCTTTCGGGTGGCGAAACCCCTTCCCCATCAAGCAGTCAACCAGCAAGTAGGGCGACCCCCCAAATTGGGGACGACGTGTCCGAAAAGCACGATAACGAAGTACGTCTTGCGGATGACGCAATGCGCGCTTTTGTCGCGCATGACCGGGGTTATGACGAGTGGTGGGCTGATCTCAGCCAGTACTTAGGAGAGGACGCCAAAGAGGCTTACGCCTATACAGACCCGGCCAATGTGCCCGCTTCGGAGGTCACCGGCCGGAGCCTCTTGTCCAGCGTTCAAGAGGACATGCTCACTGTTCTCGTGCCGACTGACATGGGCTCATATTCCGTCGAGCTCGTGCGTGAGCAGAGCGGCGGACCGTGGGTCATTTACCGGCTTCGGCCACCTGAGGGCATTCAATGAAACAGGCCGTAGCTGGCGCTGTCGCGCTCGTGCTCCTTGTCCCGCTCCTGGTGGTGCTGTTCCTGTCCGGCGACACCTCGTGCACGCCTCGCACGGCGCCGGGCGCCGGCGGGACGGCCGTCGTCATCGATCCGGTGTCGTTGCCGGTGCAGAAGGTCGATAACTGGAACGCCACGCAGCTGACCAACGCCGCCTACATCATGAAGGCGGCCGCCGATATGGGTTTGCCGGCGAAAGCGCAGACCATCGGCGTCATGACCGCCATCGGCGAATCCAGCCTGAACGTCATCGACCGCGGCGACGCCGCCGGCCCGGACTCCCGCGGCCTGTTCCAGCAGCGCGCGAACGGCTCCTGGGGCAGCTACGAAGACCGCATGGACCCGTACCGTTCGGCGTCGAGCTTCTTCACAGTGCTCGCGACCGTCGACGGGTGGGAAAACCTCGAGCCCACGATTGCGGCCCACCGGGTGCAGCGAAACGCTGACCCCGAGCACTACGCGAAGTTCTGGGACCCGGCGACGAAGATCACCGCCGCTCTCGCCGGCATGCCGCTACCGGAAGGCGGCTCCGCTCAGGGTTGCGTCGCCGTCGACGCATCCGGATGGACAAGCCCGCTGGATCTCGCCTCGCCGGGGCTGATGATCGCCGACTTCTACGGCGCCCGCCCCGCCAGTGTCATCGGCTACGCCTACAAGCACAACGGCGTCGACCTCTCGACCCCTGTCGGCACGAAGATCCACGCGGCCGCCGACGGCACCGTCACAAAGGTGATCACCGACCAGGGATTCTCCAAGAGCGGCCTCGGCAACCTCATCATCGTCTCCCACGGCGGCGGGATCTTCACCCGCTATCACCACATCAAAGACGAAGGAGTGCTCGTCGCGGTCGGCGACCGTGTGGAGGCCGGCGGCGTCATCGCGCTCTCCGGCAACTCGGGCACATCGACCGGGCCGCACCTCCACTACACCGTCTATGTCGGCGGCGACACGAAGGAAGCGAACGCCGTCGACCCGATCGCGTTCATGCAAGACCGCAACATCAACTTCTGCACCCTCCCCATTTGGTCCGGCCACAGTGTCGCGTCGACCTGCTGAAACGAAGTGAAACCACGATGACCGAATTCGACCCCGCAGCCGTCCCGGCGTTCCCCGTCGCCCGCATCCAGCTGACCGCCTACGGCACCGCGACCGTGAACGGCACCCCCGTGCCGGTGACCGGCTCGGGAAGCCCGACCGAGGATGCCGTGATCGTCGTCGCGGATCTCGCCCGCCAAGAAGGCCTCGACGCCATTCGCGCTCAGGCCGTCACCCCTGACGGGGAACACCTGATGGTCGTGACCTCCGACGGTCACGTGTACGACATCACCCCGGCTGCAGAACCTGAGAAGAAGGGGCGCCGGAAAGGCATCCTCATAGGCGCCGCAGCGCTCGGCGTTCTCGCGCTCGTCGGTGCAGGCACGGCCGTCGCGGTGAACGTGACCCAGCAGCCGGCACCGGTGGCGTCGTCGACGCCGTACACGCCGCCCCGGGCGGGCGTGCAGCTGCCGGTACTGGCGCCTCCCGGCTACTCGCAGATCGGGGACTACGCGATTCCGCTCAGTAAGTCCTCGGAGCCCCGGGCGCTCCCGGACGGCCGTATCGCTGTCACCGGCACCAAGCTGCAGCTCATCGACCCCGACACCGGCAAAACCGTGTGGACCGCCGATAGCGCAGGCCCGAAAGGCACCGACGTGCATTACAGCGTCGTCGGCGGGAAACCGGTCCTCGCGTCCGCATCGAACCGGTCCCTGGATCTCTGGCCGCTCTACCTCGACGACACAACCGACGTGCCGTCGACCAGCTTCGAGCTGAACACCAAAGCTGACGTGTCCTACCTCGGATCATCGCCGCTTGTGTCGCTCCCGAGCCAGACGGTCGGGTTCGTGACCGCCGACGGCATCAAGACGCGAGATCTCCCCGTGACCGCTACGGCTGTGTTCGCGGCCGACGACACGGTGACGGCGATCGATTCGAAAACCTGGTGGAGTGTTCCCCTCAAGGGGAAACCAGAACCCCACCCGCTCCCGAAGCCTGACGGCGCCGAAAGCATCGTCCTGGCATCCGCCGCCGATGACACGCACCTCATCGTCGTGTGGGACACCGACGATGACCAGGTGGCCACGCTCGTGGATCTCGAATCGAACACCCTCGTGGCCACAGCCCCCGTCGACGACGGAGCGGTGCGCGATCGCGACGAACCGATCCGCGCGCAGGGCAACGCGACCCTCACCCTCGGCCGCATCTTCATCGACTACGGCAAACGCCCCGTGATCGTGGATCTCGGGAAGCTCGTCCCCTCATCCGTCGACGGGAACACCGTCTACGGCACGCGGGACCGCGACGCCGTCGTGGGCACCGTGAACGCTGCAGGAGTCGCGACGCGCCCCTTTACCGATGAAGAGCTGCCGGAAGATCCAGCACTCCCCCTCATCGCCACGACAGACCGTGTGTGGGTCGTGGCCACGAAGCTTGACCAGCGTCTTTTGTATGCACTGCCCCTGACAGAAGGAGATACCGAATGATCATCGTGACCATCAACCAGGACGGGACCGGCAGTGTCGCACTCCCGGAAGAAATGGTGCCGATCGCCCGCTCCAACGCCGACGAAGCCCGCACGAGCGCTGTCGAGGTGCTGACGAAATACGCCGCTTACACCGGACGGAACGTTGAGGTCGAAACTCGCGAAGGCGACCAGTTGCAATACCTCCGCGTCTACTCAGACGGCCGCGTGGAACCGATCGACGCACCAAACCTGCTCGCCGCTCACGCGGCGCCGCCGACGGCACCGGTCCAGGCGCCGGACACGACGCCGACGAAGCTCCCGCCTGTCCCGCCGTTCCCCCAGCAGCCCGCGCAGCGGATCGAGTTCCCGCCGGCCACGCCGGCACCTTCGATCGCCTACACACCGCAGCCGCAGTTGCAGCCGTCTACGTCGACGCCGCCCCAGAGCTACCCGCCGATCGATGAGACGACACGGATCCGCCCCACCGCCGCGCAGCGCCAGACCGCTCAGCCCGCGGGCGACGCTCCGCAGACGCGGCGCGAGGCGCGCGGGTCGTTCCTCACCGACCAGACACCGGCAGAAGAGCCGGCGACCCAGGGGTGGCGCGGCTTCGCGACCCGTCTCGGTATTCGCCTCGCTCCCAGCGACCAGGAGCGCAACGAGCGTCACGATGTGCACGCCGTCAGCCAGCACTGGCCCGGCCCTCGCACCATCGCGATCGTGAACGCTAAGGGCGGCGCGAACAAAACCCCGACGACCGTTCTGCTGTCGTCGGTCTTTGCCCGCTTCGGCGGCGCCGGCGTGCTCGCGTGGGACAACAACCACACCCGAGGCACTCTCGGCTGGCGAACCGAGCAGGGCCCCCACGAGCAGACCCTTCACGAGCTGCTGCCGGACGCGAACCGGCTGCTTGGCCCGGACGCGCAGGCCGCGGATCTCGCCCGCTACGTGCACCACCAGACCCGTGACCAGTTCGACGTGCTCCGCGGAAAGCCGACCGTCCTGCAGCAGGGCGAACGCATCGGCCCCGGCGACGTCGACCAGATACACGCCGTGGCCACGAAGTTCTACCGCCTCGTCATCATCGACTCCGGAAACGACGAGACAGACCCCGTGTGGCTCCGCATGATCGACAAAGCCGATCACCTCGTGCTCGCCAGCACCACCGGAGAGGACCGCGCCGAGGTTGGCGCCCTGTTGCTCGAAAAGCTCGCCGAGCGCGACGAGCGCACCCGCCAGCTCGCCAACAACAGCGTCGTCATCATCAGCGAAGCGAACGATAAGGCGCCGGCCGAGAAGGCGCAGAAGATCGCCGATGGGTTCCGCTCGCTCACGCGGGAAACGGTCACAATCCCGTACGATCCCGCGATGGTTCAGGGGCTCCTGCGATACGGTTCCTTGAAGCCCGCAACGCAGCGAGCGTGGCTCTCCGCAGCCGCAGCCGTTGCCAGAGGGCTCTAACCCTCCCCCAGAAAGTGCCCGCTGTGACCCCACACACTCCCCCAAACAGAGACACCGCACTCGTCAAAGTACTGACGAGCGTCCCCGGCCGCCTCGCCATCATCACCTACATCCGATCAACAACCGATGGCGCTTACTTCAGCGAGATCGCTGAAGGCTCCGGCATCCCCGAAGGCAGCATCAGCAGCCACCTACGGCCCCTCGAGGAATACGGCGCCATTGAGGGAGACATCCCTCAGAACAAGCGCCACGGCCGATCAGTGAAGTACCGCGTGAACCTCGACCGCATCAAAGAAGCATTTGACAACACCCGAGATCAATTCATCGCATAGCAAAGCAGAAACGGCGCTAGCCCCCCCACGCGTCGACACCATCACCACCCCCGCAGGCCGACACCGAAACGGTGCCGGTCTGCGCCGTTAAACCACATCCTGCTCGTCCGCACCGCCCCCGCATCAAGCAAGTAAGCATAAAGAGTGCGGAGCGCTAACGCGCGCAACGCACTTACAACGGCCCACCCACCACCCATAACCCACCAACCCGGTCTCGAGAGCATCTCTCGAACGGCGGCCGCATGGACAGCACACTCCCCCGACAGACACGCCACCACGACACGCCGACCTTAATCGGCCACAAGTATGCATACAAACGCCACTATGGGCACATGAGCGCGATCGCCGGACGTCAACGTCGTCAAGAAAATGCACCCACCGTGCTTCTTCAAGCACGCGTAGCCCCCGAAATCCGCGAAGAGGTACAAGCCGCAGCCGCCGCATCCGGCGTCTCCATCGCCTACTACCTCGAAAACATGCTCCGAGCGCAAATCTACGAAAACGGCGCCCTGCCCCTCGTCGCGCTCCCCCGACCCCACAACATGGAGCTGCCCATCCCCGCCGCTTAAACGAGAAGGCCCGCCGCAAGCGACGGGCCAAAGTCTCACAACTTCTTCACCCTCAAAGTTTGGCGACCACGAGGTGAACAAGCCGATATGTAGAAAAACCGGTAACCAACCGGGCCTTCGTTGTACCCACATCCCGCAGGAGGTGATGAAGCCATCATAACCACACACACCCAAAAACCATCCGCAACACAACCCCGACACAACGGCGTGTCGCACAAAAAACCCGCACTCCACCGCTCCATCACCGCACCAGACCAGCAACACGGCCACATCAACCCAGCTGCATCGGCGCGCCGCTCCCCCGTTAACGCTTGCGCTAGCACTAACGTGGCGAACATGAGCGCACCCCGCCGCCCCCGCGGCACTATGACCGACGCCGTCCCCATGGGCTACCGCGTCGAACGCCAATCCAAACAAGACTTCGAAACCATCGCCGCCACCCTCGGAATCTCCGGCGCCGTCCTCTTCGAAGCCATGGTCGAGCACACCCGCTCCCACCTCACCACCAACGGAACCCCCGACTGGTGGACCACACCCACACCCACCCAGGAGTCGCCTACCGACACCGCTTAACGAGAAAGCCCCCGCACAAGGCGGGGGCTGAAGCTCTGTGCCAGATCTGGTCACGTCGCCAAACAGAATCCAGATCTAGCAATTTGTTCCGAAGAAAAACCGGTTGAGGAACCGGGGCTTCTTCGTACCCACTCAGGGAGGAACCGAGGAGGTGACCCCATCGTAACCCACAACGACGTTTTCGCAACCCAAAAACACGGCAACACACCCGGCGTGTCGCCCGAACAATGGAACCCCTGGGACCTCACCCGCACCCTCTCCCCCCGAGGACGCGTCCGCATCGCCGACCAACTCGGCCCCGACGGCTACCTCAACGACTACACAGCGACCATCCCGCTGACCGCGGACGAGCCATCGACACCGTGGGCCATGCCACTCACCGACCCGCGCGGATTCTTCCACTACATCTGCTTCGACCTCGACCCCGGCCACGGCAACGCCGTCTACGACGCCAGCCGCCTCGCGCACTGGCTCGATGAGCTCAACATTGACTACCTGGTCGCCCGCTCCGGCCCGACCGGAGGCCGCCACGTGTGGCTGTCCCTGCAGGACGGCGCTGACGCCAGTGTTGTGGCCACAATCGGGCACCTTGCCGCGCAGCTGCTGCCTTCGCTCGACATCACCCCGCTCAAGAACGCCGCAACCGGTTCGGTGCGGCCGCCCGGCGCCCCTCACCGACGTTCCGGCCGCTCTGAGCCTGTCGGCTCGATCGCCCCGCTGCTCGCGCACAGTGTCACCGTCGACCAGCTGCAGCTACTCCAAGACTTCCTCATCGACACAGGCGCGACGCTCACCGTGGCGCCTGTCACCGCGATCCGTGGCGTTGCCCACGACGACGCCGGCTACCCGTATCTCGTCGGCCCGAAGCGAGCCGTCTCTCCCCGCATCCGCGATCTGCTCGACCAGGCGCCGGCCGACGACACCTCCGTGACTCAGGCCGCGGTACTCGCCGGCTGCGCTCGAGCCCGGTGGCGGTTCGCTGACGTGTTCGCGTTGCTGCAGGTCTCCCCCGCGCTCGAGCACACACGCACCCGCCGCACGTTCCGCGGCCGCGTCGCTCGCAGCGCCGACGAGGCACGCCGAGCGCTGGAACGCGCCTGGCAGCGTGCCGTCGAATTCGTGGCCACGAACCCCATCAAAGGCGCCGGCGCCGATACCGAGTTCCACGCGCGCGCGATCGCCACCTCAGCCGCCATCGCCCGCGTCCAGAGCGCCGCTGACGCCACACCCGGACGGTGGGGGCTAACCGGCCCCTCGACCACTCAGAGAGCCACCAGAGGCCGCTACGCGGAACGCGCCGTATTAGATGCCCTGTGCCTGTTCATCACCCAGTCGGCATCCGAAATCATCGAAGCCGACCAACGGCGCCTCTCCCAGGTCACCGGGTATTCGCACGAAGCCTGCCGCCTCGCCCTCCACGCGCTCCGCACGCCAGCAACGGACGACCCGGAGTCCGCCTGGATCGTGTTGGTCGACCAGGCCGAGGGCGCCCACGGGGCCCGCTACCGACTCTCCAAAAAGTTCTCCACAGGGGGAGACAACCCTAAGTTGCCACAAGCGGTGACGCACCCCAGCCAGAGCCCGCCCGCTGATCAACGCGACTGGTGGATTAACAAGCTCTCCTCACGCCTACAAGATCTCGCCCACGACGTTTTTTCCGCCCCGAGAAGCCTGGGACGTAAAGCAGGACTCACCTACAGTCAGCTCTCCCCCGGAAATGTGCTCACCATGGCCACGCTCACTGCTGAAACAAATTTGAGCGCGTCGAGAATCCGAAAATCACTCTCCCGCCTGCACGCCCACGGCCTCGTCGACCGGCATCCCGAAGGATGGTCACGTGTCGTCGAGGCCGACCGCGACCAGGTCGCCGCGCAGCTCGGCGTCGACGGGTATCTCGCCGGCCGCGCCGCCCGCCATGACCTCGAGCGCGCCGTTTGGGCATGGTGGTTGGCGGACGTCACCTGGATGACGAAGGCCAGGAAGAAACGTCGAGGGCGCCGCTCGAGCACAGGAATTCCCTTGTTCGTTCAAAACGACCGCCCCGACTATCCGGCATACCCGCGGCGGAACGGGCGCGGCCACCACGGTGATGCCCTTGCGCTCGTAGCAGCTGGCGCCCTAGAACGCGCCGACAAAGCGGCTTAGGACCTCGTTCCGGCCGGTAACCGTTACCGGTAGGACGACGTCCTCAATCAGCCCTAGCCGTTGACATGCTCTTTTCGACAGGAACGCGGTCCTGTTTGAACTTCTGTCCAGAATTAGCTTTTCGGTGCGGGGGAAATGGTTCGAGGAACCCAGAAAACCGGATCAACAAACCTGGGCTGACCTGTCCCCGGGTTGAGGAGCTCGGTCTCGCTCGAGAATTCGTCCCCGTTTGTTAGCTTTCCAGTGAACGTCACACGCCGGGTGTCCTCTGAAAGAGCTTCCGACGTGAACGTCACGGACGATAACTCCGGCGGCACTCCGCCGTCTCTCCACGTTGCGATGGATTTTTGACACATCGGAACGTCGGCCGCCCATTCCTCACAAAACAATTCCCAATCGCCAGATTCGAACGCTTGCCCAGCCGCATCAACCGTCTGGGGGGCGATTTCTTCGACATCAGCTCCAGTGACCGGGGCAGTCGACACGCACCCAGAAGCTGCAACCGTAATCGCCAGCGCAGTGATCGCGATCAGGACCGTCCGATAAGCGTGCACGGTTCAGAACCTAACAGGTTCACGCCCGCGGACATGGCCCGTCCGCGCCGACCAGATCGCCACGGGCAAAGCTACGAACTTCGGCCCCGACACGATCAATAAGGGCGACGCGGTGAAGATCCGCGGCCACTGGTACATCGTGGCCCGCACCAACCCCAAGACGGCGAGCGTGAAAACTGAATACAGCTGGACCGAGCGCGCCGAATACGCCGCCATCCCGGCCGTGAAAACCGCCGCCGAGCTCGAAGAGCAAAAAGCCAGCCAGAAGGCCAGCTAACCGGCGCTGAAATGCTCGAGCGGGGCTGGCCGAGTGCGAGCGTCGCTCCCCCGCCGATGCAGCGCCACGACAGCTACTTTTTCGCGCGTTTGAGACTATTAGTCCCCAGCAAAAACATGTACAGAGCGACCACGAGAAAAAAGACACCCGAAGCGCTCGTCCTCACCGACGGGCCCGTGATCAGCTGAATGGCAAGCCCGGACAACGCGAGTAATAACGTCACAGCACCAACCACAATCACAGCCACCGCCGCGTCCCGGCTTTTCACTGTAAATCTGTCGTCAGCGCTCACGATGTGCACTCTACTGCGGGGCCGGACGTCGGCCGACCCCGCAAGATTGAAATCTAATGTGGAGCAGAATTAGCGCTCAACTTGATGTCTGCGTCGAACAATTCGCAGAATCAGCGCGCCAACGACGAACACGGCGAACTGGATCAGGAGATCAGACAGCAGGAATTCGCCTCTCACCGCCTGGACGATGAAGAAGACGATCAGGAAGAGCGCTGCGGCCCCGACGGTGAGTAGAACACGCTGTGTTGTGGTCATTTCGTGGCCTTTCTTAGGAGTTCAGCACGTTGGCGACGACGGCGAATCCTGCCGTCGTTAGCAGGGCGCAGGTCAGAGAGTTTTTCGAGCACCAGTTTTGCGCCGCGGTGTAGCCCTGGCCAACTACTGTCCAGAACTGGAAGCCTCCCTGATTTTGGATGGCAAGAACAGATTTTCCGTTCTTGAACAGACGATATAGCGCGCCGCACTTCTTCGGGTTCTTTCCCGTCCAGTCGTACGTTTTGGGTGCGCTGCCGGCATACGTGCAGGTAGCACGCGTGCCGGTCGCATCCTCACCTTCTTCGCCCTCTTCAGACTGAATCGTCATCGTTTTAGACGTGATCGAGCGCACCCCCGTCACCGGGATGCCGTTCACGGCCAAGAGGGTGTATCCCCCGTCGGCTTCGACCTCAGCAAGCGTCAGCGGGTGCACTTCTGGACCCTCAGCCGGTGCGGCGTTTGCAGACATACCCGACGCCAGCGTCAGGCCAGACGCCAACAAGAACGCCACTGTCATTGCCTTAATTCTGCCAATTCGCATGTGATGAATTCCTCCCAAAACACAGCCGGTAAATGGCTTCGCTGCCATCCGACTGAATAAGCCCTCCAAGCCGTTTCCATGCGCTCGTGACGACTTATCTCCCCCGTCAGAACGATCGTCCTGACGTGCCGAGTCTGTCTCTACCCCACAGGCCGCTGAAACTCCCATAGCGAGTGTCAGCCGAAAGTGGGACATTAGCGCGGGACCGCGTCTTCTGGCGAGGGGCGACAAATCTTGTGTGCGCCCGCAATCCAGTGCAACAGCCCGATCACGGTGAGCGCGCCTAGAGCGAGAGTCGAACCGGTGAACGGTCCAAAGCGGTGCCGGCGGTGCAGTCCCTGTGTTCATAAAGAGCCTTTTTGCCGGTCTGGCCCGTTCACCGTAGCTCGCTCCCGCGCCTGCGTTCTCAGATTCTCGGACGCGCCCTGACGGGCTTATTTCGCCCGAGAATCTGCGCACTACGGCACTCCCGCTCACTTCGTTTCTCTCTCGCCAGACAAGCAAAAAAATTGGTTGGCAGAGAAGGAGAGAGCAATGACAACCACACCCACAGCCCGGCCCACGGTCGAGGCAGCCACACAGAAATTCGTCGAGGCTTTCAGCGACGGAGACACCGCGCACACGATCGCAACGGAGATGACCTGCATCGAGGTCGACGCGTTCGCCGGGTTCCTGCGGGCGGTCGGAGCTGACGAGGCGGCCGCGGAATGGATTTTCGCGCATTCTGCGGGCGACGACGAGGGCGATCGCCACTACCGGGGCGGAGCTGCAGCATGAGCGCGCACCTGGTCGGCGCCGAGCACATCCACGCCATGATTCACGCAGCGCTCACCTATGGCGGAGGCGCGAACGGGAATCTGACCGTGGTTACGGATGATGAGCCGACGCCCTACAACGGCGTGCAGCAGAGCTTTGGCTGCAACGTGCGGGTTTTGCGCCGCGGCACCGAATCGGCGTTCGGCCAAATGCTGCTCGACGCCAACGCGGCCAGCGTGAACGCGCTTTACAAGGAGGATGAAGCCTACGTGTACACGTATCAGCGGCCCGAGCACTTCGACTGGGAACCGGTGGAAATTCTCGGCGCCATCGACGGCTACGAGTACCAGGCGTGCGAAACCTCCGACTGGATCACCAGCGAGGCCAAAGCGTTCTGCGACCGCCTCCGAAAGCTTGCAGAGTCGCACCTCCCCAACGCCAGCGACGCCCCGTGGACGAAGACATGCCACTGCACAAACGGTTAGCCGCTGAGAAACGCGCAAACCGGGCGTAGCCGCCCGAGCGGGGCCAACCACGCGTGTTGGCCCCGCTCCCCTCCCCCGCGCCTTGCCACCTCAGCGAGGTGCTGGCTTCCTCGTCGACATCTGCTGGCTCGGCCCAAAGTCAGGAAGTTACAGACTCTGTTACTGCCGAACACTGTTACCTACAGAGTCTGTTTGTGAATACATGCCCCCTCTCGTGCGTGGGTCGGGTCTGTAAGTTCGATAGTTCGTAAGTTCCGGACTCTGTACATCTGGAAGTCGAAAGAAACGCCTCGTCAGACTATGCGGGCGTGGCAACTTGATCACTCTGTAGGTTACGAAGTTTGTGACTAAGTAAGTCTGTAAGTCTGGCAGTTTGTGACTCACCGACTCTGTTAGTCGGAAATCCTCAAATTCAAGGGATCATAAAAACATGCGAATCGTAGCTCTCGTCGGTCAAAAAGGTGGCGTCGGAAAAACGACCACCACCATGAACCTCGCTGCCGTCATGGCAAAGCACAGCAGGGTCCTCGTCGTGGACGTAGACCCGCAGCGATCAACAACATGGTGGGCAGAGAACGCGGGGGAGAAGCTCCCTTTCGACTTCGCCGCGGACGTAGATCCAACCAACCTCAAACGTCTCCGCGAACTGCCTTACGACACGATCTTCGTCGACACACCTGGCTCCTTAGAGGACACCACGGTCCTCTCGGCGGTGCTTGATGCCGCAGACTTCGTGATCCTCCCGCTCAACCCGGAACCCCTGAACACTCCTGCAATGGTTCGAACTGTCCGTCAGCACATCGCACCCCGAGATCTCCCCCACCGCGTCTTGCTCAGCAAAATCGATCGCCGTCGCCCCGGACAGCTCGAGGACTGGGAACAGCTCGTCGACAACGGCTTGAAGCTCCCGCGCTTCAAGCACTACATCCGCCTCTACGCCGCTCACGCAGACGCACCACTCGAAGGCAAAGTCGTCACTCAGTACGCGGATACCCGCCAAAACGCCAACGCCATCTTTGACTACACCCACGTAGCAATGGAACTCATCTCACTCTGGGCCAACAACACCGACAAAGCAGGGAGCAAGTAATGCCACGCGCCGACCTCACCGCCATGCTCAACCGGCTCGACGACGACCCGCAGCCGACCCCTAAAGTCGAGCCCAGCGCACCGAAAACCCAGCAGTCCGGCAAGCCACGAACAAAAGCACCCACGCCCAGCAAGAGCGCCGCCAAGACTGCTGCAGCGACGCGGCCCGCATCAGCAAACGAACCGGCCATGGAAGCGCCTCTCTATCTCCGCCTCGAGAGAAAAGAAACACGCCTCCGCGTCGATCAATACGAGGCACTCACCGTCCACGCCCGCCGCCTCAACCGCGCAAAAGGGCCCGGGGGAGAGCGGATCACCGAAAACACACTCATCCGCGTAGCCATCGACCTTCTCCTGGCGAACGCAGAAAACCTATCCGGGTCCGACGAAGACGCCCTTCGTAACTCCGTTTCTCCGTAACTTACAGAGTCTGTCAGTCCGCAAATGCAACGCCGCTGAACGCGGGCGAGGGAGCAACCCCTCGCGCACCCCAGGCCGGCACGGAGGCCGGCACATGAACCGCTCCGCGGTGCAGGAAAGACTCTCTCCCTTTTTTGCACCTGTCTGGCCGGTCATCGTAGCTCCCTCCGTGCCTGCGTTCTCAGATTCTCGGACGCGCCCTCCGGGCTTATTTCGCCCGAGATTCTGCGCACTCCGACACTCCCGGTCGCAATCGATTTCTCTCGCCAGACAGGGCAAAAAAATTGTTCGTGGGGAAGGGGTAACACGATGAATGCGAAGGTCACGGTCTGGTGCAAATACTTTCTTGCAGTGAGCACTATCCATCAGTTCTCAGTTGCGGTGTAGCCCGGATCCAGTAGGGCTTCGACGCACAATCGTGAGAACCGTGCAGGAACCGTACGCCGGCAAGACCGGGGCCGCATCAGGGCTGGCCATCGACTCGCGACATGTCCAGGGTTCTGCGTCGTCACCGCGGCGGGCGAGGTCGACGCGATTTTCACACCGGATGCACTCCCGTAGCAGCCGAAGCTACGAACGACAGAGTCAGTCCTCGATGTCGCCTAGGTGCTCCCCGGCGAGAGCTCGCTGGACTAGCCGCGCATGTTCTGCGGACAACGGGAACTGGATCTCATCGCCGTCTGGGAAGTTCTCATCCCCGGCACTGACGCTCAGGAGGAAATCACCTCCCGGTTCTCGCAGCACGACGAGCATGCCACTCGTCAGTGAAGGCTCTCCGTCGATCGTGCTCACCGGCCAGGTCAGCGCGATTCGAATGAGTTCGTTGCTCGTCAAGATGCAGCTCGATTCTTGTTGTACCTACTTGTCAGTCAGGCTACCGAGCCGACCCGCGATCCAGAGTGGTCGCCGTGCGCCGATATGGTGCACACATGAAGCACCTGCACTATGGCTCGATCGCTATCGCCATCTCAGATCAGTTGGCCTCGACCTTCTAAACGGCAGCGCACGACTTCATGGTCGCGGGCCGCTCGGCAGTCTGGCCAGTCTCGGGCTATCGCGATGATCGGGATGAAATTTCGATTCAGCTGGCGGTCGGTCCTGGGATCGCGTTTGCGATCACCGACACTTGGCTCCCCGACGAGCGCGGACCTTCAAGACATGATGCGGACTCGATCGCTTACATAGATGGCGAGCACGAAGCCCTCGAGAAGGAGCAGTTGAGCGAGGCAGTCCGAAACGTGCTGGTGTATGGCCGGTTCGACAGGCGTTCAACGAATGATGCCGGAAGCTGGCGGTTCAGCGGGCATCCAGCCGTCACGGACGCACACGATCCTCAAGCCGCCGTGAGCTCCCTCAATCGCGAGGGAGTCGACGTCGTAAGCGTGACTGAAAGCGGCGCCCCGGGCGACTCAGCTTGGTCGAACTTCTACATCGTGGGGCGGTACGTCGACACTCCGCTGTGAGACACGGCGCGTTTCCGCCTCGAAAAAGACGCGATACCTACGGTGGATTTCAGGGCATCACGAGAGCAGCTCGACAAGGTCAGGGTCAGCGCAACACGCAGCGTTCGCGAGCATCTGCCAAACGTGATGAGTTTCTAGTCAGCACCCACGCAGTGCCGCCAGGCTGGGAAGGCGCGCCCACCCGCGTCGAGTAGATGCATCATTTGCAGCTTCGTTAACCCGGCGGATGGGACATAGGGTCCTGGGTCAGCATGTGGCGTAGGTGCGCAACCAGGGCAGCGGGTCGGTTGCGGAGGTGCCGTTTTGGAGGACTTCGAAGTGCAGGTGGGCTCCGAACGAACGACCGGTATCGCCGGTTCGTCCGATGTACTGGCCGACGCTGACCGTGTCGCCGGCCTCGAGCTGCCGTGAGTCGTATTCCATGTGGGCGTAGCGGCTGGAGACATTCTGGCCGTCGACAACGTGGTCGACGACGATGGTGACTCCGTACGCGCCGCCGTTGTCTGTGGCGACGCGGACAATTCCGTCGGCAATTGCTTGAATGTGGGCGCCGGCCCCGGGGATGAAGTCGGTTCCCTCATGGAGCCGGCCGTCACGCATCCCGAAGCCGTAGGTCATCGGCACGCCAACTGCGTAAGGCCATTGCACCGCGCAGTCCGGATTGTTGGTGAACACCGCGCTGGAGTAATTGGTGATGCCGACCGTTCCGGCAAGGTCTACGAGGGTAGCTGTGGAGTAGCCGTCGCGACTGACGACGGGGCTCGGTTGCGTCTGGGCGGGTGTGACGTAGGCCTGAATGTCTCCGCCGGGTACGCCGTCATCGGTGATGCTCGTGGGGGTGACGTGTTCGTGGAGGAGCGCTTCGGCGTCAACGGTCATCCCGACGGTCATCAAGGCCACGAGCCCCAACACGTGTGCGGAGAAAAACACGGCCCGAGTGCGAGAGTGCGCGGCGCCCTTCCGGGCCGTTTCGGTCGGCTGCTCGCGGGGTTCGGACAACGGTGGAGATGCGGGCGGCTCGGGTGCGGCAGGCGCTTTCGGTGTGAAGGAGAACAGGGGTGCCGCGTCATCGAACGGGTCTACCGGCGGCCTTGCATCAGGGCGCAGGTGCGTGGCTGCACCCGTTTCGGTGGATGTCTGGGTTCGTACGCGGGCTTGGCGTCGCGTCAAGACAGTATCGGGCTGTGAGGCTGTGCCGGTAGGGGCGATGGTGGGTGTGGGGGTACGCAATGGTGGAGTCTTTCGGGTGGGGTGTTAGCCGGGCAACAGGGTGAGTCCGCTGTCGTCGACGACGAGGATGTCGCCGGTATTGGTGACGGTGATTGCCTGCGCGGCTCGATGTACGGTTCCGACGTTGAGCCACTGAGTGGCGCCGGCGGTGCTGATCCAGATGGTGCCGTTGTTGTCGACGCCGATCAGTCGCTGGTTGTCGGGGGAAGAAGCGATCGGGTACAAGGTGGGCGCATCGGGCAGCGGAACGAACGATCTGCCCCCGTCCGTGCTGACCTGCGGTCCTTGTTGCGTGCTGGCCACGATGCGACCCGTCGCGTCGACGGCAAGACCGAACGCGAGGAGACCGGCGCCGGTGGGAGTCCACGTGGCGCCGAGGTCCGTGCTCGTCAGCAGCACGTTGTTATCCGTCGCCTGCCCATAAAGGGTCCCGTCAGGGCCGGCCGCCAGGGCGTGGAAGTCCTTCTCGCCGGTGAACGCGACCGGCTCCCAGGTGACACCGCCGTCCGGGCTACGGATGATGCCCAGGTTGCCTTCGCCCAGCTCGGTGGGGGTGCGAGCACCGGGGTGGCCGGAGGCGATGAGCTCCCCACCCACTGCGGTTAGACCCATCGCGTCCAGGTCATCCCGTCCGACGCGGGTGCCGAGCTGACCATCCGCGGTGGCGGTGTAGAGGCCGTCGTGCGTGCCGAGCAGAAAGCCGTCGCCGCCCGGGGCGGGCACGATGGCGTGCACGTGGGGCATCACGTCCGCATGGTCGGTGCCGGTGGAAGGCGGAACGGGCGCAGCGCAGCCCGTGAGAGACAGAGTGAAAAGCGCGACAAGGCTCGCTGTCGCGCGCAGGTGAATGCGCATACGCACCCTTTCGAGTCCGGGGTGAGGGACACCCGCGATGGGTGCCCCTCACCGGGTGCGTTAGAGCTGTGCGAGCAACTCCTGCATGGTGGCGATCTCCGCGGTCTGCGTCTCGACGATCGTCTGCGCCAAGGCGACCGCATCTGCGTTCTGGCCGTTATCGACTTCGTCCTGCGCCATTGTGACGGCACCTTCGTGGTGCATCGTCATCTGCTCGAGGAACAGGCGGGACGCCTCGGCGCCGGTCGCCGCGTCGAGGGATTGCATGTCCTCGTCGCTCATCATCCCGCCGCCGTGGTCCATGCCGTCCATGGAGTCGGTGTCGCTGTCCGCGCCCCACTCCTCCAGCCATCCCTGCAGCTGCTCGATCTCGGGCTGCTGAGCAGCTTTGATCTCTTCGGCCAGGGTGAGGACGCTCTCGTCGATGCCGTCTTTGGCGAGGATCATGTCGGCCATCTCGACGGCCTGCTGGTGATGCGGGATCATCATCTGCGCGAACATCACATCCGCGTCATTGAAATCCGCCATCGGCTCAGACGACGCGGAGCTGCCGCCGTGATCCATTCCCGGCATGGACTCCGAGCCGGATCCGGTCCCACCAGCGCAGCCGGCAAGAGTAAGGGCGGTGGCCAGGGCCAGTGCGGCGGTCGCCGCGGTACGAATTTTCATCAGGGTTCTCCAAAAGGGGTACGTGAAAGGGAGCGCCGGTCAAACGACCACGCGCATGTGCGAAGGAGCCACGGCGGGCGTCGCGGCTGCACGCATCACGTACGACTAATGCAGAGAGCAGTCAGAGAGGGAGGGTGAGAACCCGCGCCGCCGGGCGGTGCAGCCACGAGCGGTCCCGGGCGCGGGAACAGGGCGAGCCAGCGTTGCCCGTCGCGTGGCCGTGCCAGCAGCAGCACGATGGCCAGGAGAGCGAGAACGCACGCCATCGCGAGCATGTTGGAGTGGCCTGTACCGCAGTCAGCGCACGGCTCCTCTGCCGCGGTGGCAGGGTGGGAGTCACCGGCCGCAGCGCTGGAAGTGTCGGCGGTCATGGTGGTGTGGTGACCGGTCTCGACCGCGGTGTGGGTGTTGAGGGAGTGCATGGCCAACAGGCCCACGATGACCGCGCCGGTGAGAGCGATCAGCAGCAGCAGCGTTCGCGCCATAGAGCGGCCGGCACGCACGTGTTGCGTCAAAGCGATCAGTGACATGTCACCTCCCTCGTCCCTCCACGGTACGTCAACCCGCTTAGTTGCGGCGAATGACGGCTTCCGGGCTGAGGTCCAGCCTTCGCAGCAGCTGAGCGTTGAGGGCGACCACGATCGTGGACAGGGACATCAGAATCGCGCCCACTGACATTGGCAGCACGAACCCGATCGGGGCGAGCACTCCCGCGGCGAGGGGGACGGAGATCAGGTTGTAGCCGGCCGCCCACCACAGGTTCTGCGTCATCTTCCGGTAGCTGGCCCGGGACAGTTCGATCACCGAGACCACGGAGCGGGGGTCGTCGCTTGCGAGGATAACCCCGGCGGAGGCGATCGCTACATCGGTGCCGGCACCGATCGCGATACCGACGTCGGCCTGGGCAAGGGCGGGAGCATCGTTCACCCCGTCGCCGACCATCGCGACCTTCCGGCCCTCGCTTTGCAGCTGCTTCACTTTGGAGGCTTTGTCCTCCGGGCGAACCCCGGCGAAGAACCGCTCGATGCCGAGCTCCGCGGCCACGGACGCGGCGACCGCTTCCGCGTCCCCGGTGATCATCACCACCTGCACCCCGCGCCCTTGCAGCGCGGTGACCGCGTCTCGTGACTCGGCACGGATCTCGTCCGCGAGCCGCAACGCACCCGCCACCTTCCCGTCGATGAGGACGTGCAGGATGATCGCGCCTTCGTCGCGCCACTCGTCCGCGACAGGTAGCTCGGTGGCGCCTTCTTGCTCGAGCAGGTACGGCCCGCCGACCTGCACGGTCCGCCCGTCCACGAGCGCGCGGACGCCGACCGCGGGTGAGGACTCGAAGTCTGTGGCGCGAGGGACGGTGAGCTGCTTCTGTGTCGCGGCGTTCACGATCGCCCGGGCCAGGGGGTGTTCGGAGTCCGTTTCGGCGGCGGCGGCCAGCGCGAGCAGAGCGTCGGGGTCGGTGCCGTCGATCGGGGTGATGGCGGTAACGGCGGGGGTTCCTTTGGTGAGGGTGCCGGTCTTGTCGAACAGGACCGTGTTGACGGTGCGCATGCTCTCCAACGCCAACCGGTCTTTTACCAGCACACCGGCACGGGCCGCGCGCTCGGTGGCGATGGACACCACCAGCGGGATCGCCAACCCCAGTGCGTGCGGGCACGCGATCACCAACACGGTGATGGTCCGAACGACCGCATCGTCGGGGAACCCCAGCAGGGTCCACACGATCGCGGTGATCGCGGCGGCGCCCAGCGCGAACCAGAACAACCACCCTGCGGCACGGTCTGCGAGCCGTTGCGCCCGGGAGGAGGAGTTCTGCGCTTCGGTGACGAGCTTCTGAATCCCGGCGAGGGCGGTGTCCTCGCCCACCGCGGTGATCTCCACCCGGACACCGGAGTCGGTGGCTACAGTGCCGGCGATTACCGGGTCCCCGTCGCCGCGGCGTACCGGACGGGACTCGCCGGTGATCATCGACTCATCCATGCTCGCCGAGCCCTGCACGATCCGACCGTCCGCGGGTACACGCCCACCGGGGCGGACTACCACCACATCCCCGACCTGCAAGTCGGCAGGGGCGACGGTGAGGGTGCTGTCGCCGTCGACCTTCTCGGCCTCGTCGGGGAGGAGGGCTGCGAGGGAATCCAGGGCGGAGGTGGTTTGGGCGAGGGAGCGCATCTCGATCCAGTGGCCCAGGAGCATGATGACGATCAGCAGCGCCAGCTCCCACCAGAAGTCCAGCTCGTGATCCAGCAGCCCGAGGCTCGCGCCCCAGGATGCGACGAACGCGACCGTGATGGCCAGGGCGATCAGCAGCATCATCCCGGGCTTGCGGGCGCGCAGCTCGCTGACAGCGCCGGTAAGGAACGGGGCACCACCCCACACGTACATGGCCGTTCCGAGGATCGGGGACACCCACCCCACCCATGCCGCATCCGGCAGCGGGTACCCGATGATCATTGCGAACATCATCGAGAACCCGACGACCGGAACCGCGAGGACCAGCATGATCCAGAACAATCGGCGGAACCGGGCCACGTGGTCGCCGTGACCCGCGTGCCCACCATGGTCGGCGTGACCCTGGGCGGAGTGCCCGGCGGCGGGAGCCTTCTCGTCGTGGGTCATCGCCCCGTGCTGGTGCTCACCACGTGTCGTGGACTCGTGATCGTGGCTCATCTCCTCCTGGCCGTGGCCGGCGTGCGGGTCGGGGGTGGTGACGGGGGTGTGCTGGGGGTCGTGCTGGCTCATGATGAGTTCCTTCACTGTTGTCGGCCGCGGAAGCGCGGGTGCACGATGTCAGACCGGTTCGGGAATCGGGGTGTGCGCGGCGGCGATGGTCGATGAAGAGGGGGCGGGCGCGAATCGCCGCAGGCGGAGGCTGTTGGTGACGACGAAGACGGACGAGAACGCCATCGCCGCCCCGGCGACGAGCGGATTGAGCAGCCCGAGCATGGCGATCGGGATGGCCGCGACGTTGTATGCGAACGCCCAGAACAGGTTCCCCTTGATGGTGCCCAGGGTGCGGCGGGCCAGGCGGATCGCGTCGGCGACGACGAGCAGGTCGCCGGAGACGACGGTGATGTCGCTGGCTGCGATCGCCGCGTCCGTGCCACCGCCCATCGCCAAACCCAGGTCGGCGGCCGCGAGAGCAGCGGCATCGTTGACCCCGTCGCCGACCATCGCTACGACTCGACCCTCGCTCTGCAGCCGGCGGATGATGTCGAGCTTTCCTGCGGGCGTGACACCGGCGTGGACCTCGTCGATACCGATCGTGGATGCGATCTGCGCGGCGGCGCCGGCGTTGTCGCCGGTGAGCAGCACGGGGCGCAGCCCGAGCGCCCGGAATCGGCGGATCGCCTCAGCACTGGTGGGCTTGACCGTGTCAGCCACGGCGATCGCTCCCAGGTACTCGCCGTTGCGGGCGACCATGACGACGGTCGCCCCAGCGGTGGCGAGTGCCTCGGCATGCATGTGCGCGTCGGCCGGAGGGCGGATTCCCCACTGCTCCTGCACCCACGACGGACGCCCGGCCACGATGAGGGATCCGTCTACGACCCCCTGCACTCCGAACCCGGCGTGCGATGCGAAGGTTTCCGCGAGCGGCACAATGGGCGTGGCGGTGACGATGGCGCGGGCGACGGGATGCTCGGACCCGGCCTCGACGGCGGCGGCGGCGCGCAGGAGCTCGTCGCGCGTGATTCCGGGAGCCGGGAGGACGTCGGTGGCCGCCATGTGGCCGGTGGTGACGGTGCCGGTCTTGTCCAGCACGATGGTGTCAACCTTGCGGGTCTGCTCCAGCACCTGGGGTCCGCGGATGAGGATGCCCATCTGCGAACCGCGGCCGGTGCCTACCAGCAAGGCCGTCGGCGTTGCCAGTCCGAGAGCGCAGGGGCAGGCGATGATCAGCGTCGCGACGGCGGCGGTGAAGGCCAGCTCGACCGAGCCGCCTACGAGCAGCCATCCGGCGAACGCGGCGACCGCGAGCACGATGACGACGGGAACGAAGATGGCCGAGACCCGGTCGGCAAGGCGCTGTACCTGCGCCTTCCCGGTCTGGGCCTCCTCCATCAGACGACGCATCCGCGCCAGTTCTGTGTCGGCACCGACGCGCGTGATCTCGACCGTCAGGCGCCCTCCGACGTTGACGGTGGCCCCGACTACACGCGACCCCGCGGTGACTTCGACGGGAATGGACTCCCCGGTGAGCATGCTGGCATCGATGGCGGAGGACCCGTCGGTGACCAGCCCATCCGAGGGGATCTTCTCGCCGGGGCGGACCAGGACGAGATCGCCGACCGCGAGCTGCGACACCGGGACAGCCTGTTCGATGCCGTTGACCAGTTTCGTGGCGTTCTTCGCGCCCAACTCCAGCAGCGCCCGCAGCGCCTCGGAGGAAGACTTCTTCGCGCGAGCTTCGGCATACCGGCCGGCGAGGATGAACACCGTCACCAGTGCGGCGACCTCGAGGTAGATCTCGTGGCCTCCGGCTTGCGGGGCGCCGATGAGGGTGAAGGTCATGGTCATCCCGGCCATTCCGGCGCCGCCGAAGAACAGAGCGTACAGTGACCACCCGAACGCGGCGATCACTCCGAGGCTGATCAGCGTGTCCATCGTCGCGGCCCCGTGCCGGGCGTTGACCGCCGCGGCGCGGTGGAACGGCCACGCACCCCACACCGCGACCGGTGCGGTCAGGGTGAGAGCGAGCCACTGCCAGTAGGTGAACTGCAGTGCCGGAATCATCGACAGCACCGCGACAGGCAGTGCCAGGGCGGCGCTGATCAGCAGTCGACGCCGCAGCGCTACCAGCTCGGCATCCTCCGGCGGCTTCGCCTCGCTGTCAGTCGCGACGGGCGGCGCTGGGAGCGCGGCCTGATAGCCGGCCGATTCCACTGCGGAGATGAGGTCTGCGGTGTCGACGTCGGTTCCGCGGACGCGTGCCTTCTCGGTGGCGTAGTTCACCGTGGCTTCCACACCGGGAATCCTGTTCAGCTTGCGTTCGATTCGGGTGGCGCACGATGCGCACGTCATCCCGGTGATTTCGAGCTCGACGTCGACGTTGCTCATGCGGGACTGCTCACCAGGGTGTAGCCGGCGTCCTCGACGGCGGCCTGCACGGCCTCGGCATGGATCGGGGTGGCACTGCGGATCGTCACCCGCGACGCGCCACCGGCGTTCAGATCGACGGATACGTTCTGAACGCCATCGATGTCGGCGAGTTCCTCGGTGACGCTCATCACGCAGTGGGAGCAGGTCATGCCGGAGACCATGACCTCTTCAGTCACGGTGGCCGGGGTGGGCACCTCGGCCTCGGCGGGGGTGGATGCGGTGGCGCAGCACGAGCAGGCCGCCGCTGAGTCAGTCAGGCCAAGGTCGGTGCGGTCGTTCGCGGTCATTTTGAGTCCTCCAATAGGGGTGGGGTGGGTCAGGAACGGACGAGGCGAGCGATGGCCTCGTTGGCTTCACGGATCTTCTGCTCGGCTACGGGGCCGCCCTCGGCGCTGGCTTCCGCGACGCAGTGGGAGAGGTGGTCGCCGAGCAGCGATAGAGCCACCGTCTCGAGCGCCTTCGTCGCCGCCGACACCTGCGTGAGGATGTCGATGCAGTACTGGTCCTCATCCACCATCCGCGCGATCCCGCGCACCTGCCCTTCCGCGCGACGCAGCCGCTTCAGCAGGTCATCCTTGTTCGCCATGTAACCGTTCATCCTCATACCATACCCCCCCACGGTATAACCGCGCAAGCCGCTTCCCGGTCAGCGGATTCATCGACCCCTACATGCCGTATCATCTGCGTATGAGCGTAGATAAGCAGCAATGCGGGTACCGTGCCGACAGTTCGTATGTGGAGCTCGCGGTGGAGGTTTTCGGGATGCTGGCGGACGCCACCCGGGTACGGATCATCCTTGCGCTGCAGGACGCACCGGAGCTGTCCGTGAACAGCATCGCCGAGGCAGTCGACAAATCGCCGGCCGGGGTGTCCCAGCACCTCGCCAAACTGCGTCTCGCCCGGATCGTTGCGACCCGTCAAGAGGGCCAAAAGGTTTTCTACCGGCTGGAGAACGAGCATGCGTCGCGACTGGTCGCGGACGCCATCTTCCAAGCCGAGCACTCCTTGGGGGGCACTCCGCGCCACCACCACGCGGATCGGGTCAGCGAATGAACACCGGCCACGAGCACGAGAACACCCACCGGCACGCGCACGCTGAACATGATCACGCCCACGGTGATCACACGCACGGGCCTGGTGATCACAGTCACCCGACCGGATTCAAGGGCTTCTTGTACGGATTGTTCGTGCCGCACTCCCATGACGCCGCGGACTCGATCGACGATGCGATGGAAGCGAATAGCTCCGGCATCCGCGCGCTGAAGATCAGCCTCCTCATCCTGCTGGCAACCACCGTCCTCCAGGGTGTCGTGGTCGTCTTCAGCGGGTCCGTCGCCCTACTGGCGGACACGATCCATAACTTCTCCGACGCGCTTACTGCCGTCCCGCTCTGGGTCGCGTTCGTGCTGGGCCGCCGCACCGCGTCACGCCGCTACACATACGGTCTGGGCCGTGCGGAGGACCTCGCGGGCCTGTTCATCGTGTTCGTCGTAGCGCTGTCCGCGATCGTCGCCGCCTGGCAATCCATCGACCGCATCATCCACCCGCAGCCGATCGGGAACATCGGATGGGTCATCGCCGCAGGGATCATCGGCTTCCTCGGCAACGAGATCGTCGCCGTGTACCGGATCCGCGTCGGGCAGCGCATCGGCTCCGCAGCTCTGGTCGCAGACGGCATCCACGCACGCACCGACGGGTTCACCTCACTGGCCGTCGTTGCCGGCGGGGTTGGTGTCCTCCTCGGATTCCCTCTCGCCGATCCCATCGTCGGACTGATCATCTCTGCCGCGATCTTCATCCTCCTCATCGGCACCGTTCGCAGCGTCGGCCGCCGCCTGCTCGACGGCGTCGAACCCGAACTCGTCGACAAAGTCGCGCACGCGCTCGACCATGTCGAAGGTATCGAGCACGTCGATCGGATCCGCCTCCGCTGGAACGGGCATCGTCTGGAGGGCGACGCGGTTCTCACCGTTAATTCGAGGGCATCCCGACAGCAGCTTGACGAGGTCAGCGCCCAGGCAGCTCGCAGTGTTCGCGAACATCTGCCGAACGTAGATGAGTTCCTCGTGAGTACCCACGCGAGGCCGTCCGGTCGAGAAACCGCCACGCGCGTCGAGTAGTTGGATGCATCATTCGCAGTCTCAGTATGAGCAGCCAAGCCAAGCTGTCCGCGAGAACATGCGGGTACTTGTCTATAGCAAGCCGAACTGTCAGCAGTGCAAGATGACGTACCTGGCGCTCGAGCGGGCAGGGGTCGAATACGCCGTCGTGGACATCACAGAAAAACCCGAAGCGCTCCGCTACATCACCGAAGATCTCGGATACAGCCAGGCACCCGTCGTCGTCGACGAACACACAGACGAAAACCACTGGTCCGGCTTCCGCCCCGACAAGATCACCGCACTGGCCAAGTAGGGGAGGACTGACGATGAAACGACTCGCAGAAGCCCCAGAACTCGACGCCGCTGCAGACTTCCTCGAAGCCCACGGCCAGGCCGGCGGCCTCACAAAAGAACAGACCGTCCTGAGTGTCGCTCGTCTGCGCCAGGATGCCGACGAAGAACGCATGTGGGCAGATCGCAGGGAACGGAAACGCCTCTGGCGGGCCGAATACGGCACCGCTACCCAACAACTCGAAGCAATCAACAGGGGGAAAACATCATGAGCACCAGAACAATCACCGGACGACTCGCCGCCGACCCGGTCGTGCAAAAAGCCGGACGCATGGACATCACCAAATTCACCGTCATGGAAAACACCGGACGGTACCGGGCGGGGGAGTGGGTTCCAGATGACGCCGCCACCCCGCACCACATCGAAGCGAAGTTCGAGCTCGGCACCGCCGCCGCAGACCTCCACAAGGGCGACCTCGTGATCGTCGTCGGCTACGAACGCACCAACACCTGGACCAAAGACGGCGCAACCCAATACAAACGCGTCATAGAAGCCGACCAAATCGGCACCAGCATCACCAACGGGCGCGCCGGAACCCGGAACACCACGCAGGAAGCCCCTGACGCCGCCTCAGACGCTGTGGGATGGGAAGTGGCCCCTGTCGGGCAGGCCGCGAATCCTGACGCCCCCAGTAGTGGCTTCGTCGGCTACGGCGACGACATTGCAGCCCTCCTCGAGGAAGCTCGACTGGATCTCGCCGAAGCACAGGCCGGCGGCGACGAGCTGGCCATCAAGAAAGCGATGCGCGCCGTCGTGGATCTCGAAAAGGCCGAAGAGAACCGGATGCTTCCCTAAAGCAACACCCCGCCCGCGTAACCGCACACATCCCCCGGCTGACTCTCCCGGCCGGGGGATCGCACCACAAGGCGCTATCGCAGTCTGATGGGCCGGCAGTACGTTGACCGTGTCACCTCCCCCCCCATTGGTGGCATTCCGAGAGGCCCGACACCCCCTGCCGGGCCTCTTTTTTGTGCGACGTCGGGGCGTAGGGTGAGCGCACCTGCAGCACGCTGCTGGAGGTGGCCGGCGGTGGTTTGGGGCTCGCCGGTCGCCACCTCCTCCTCGAGCGGGGTTAGGCTCCGACGATGGGGGCACAAGCGGCGTGGCTTTTCGGACAGGGACTCATCCTGTTCACCGCCGCCACCGCCTGCCTGGTCGCAGCCGCCCGGATCTTCTTCATCCGCCAGGGCCCCGACCACGGCGTGAGAGCAGGGCTCTGGTTCGCAGCTGCATGGCTACTCACCCTGACGATCGTTACGCAGCTCGTTGGCATGGGGCCCGTGTAAACACTAATTCGAACATGTGTTCGAATCGGGTTATTCTGAGGCGATGGGGTCGAACCAACGCTACGCGGAGCACTACGACAAGCTCATGGAACGCCGCATCACCGAGGTTCTGATCCGCCGGAAACCCGTCACCCTGACCGACGCGGAGCTCGACACCGACAACGACCTCGTCGTGACACCGAAAGAGCCCATAAGCGTTCGCGCGTGGGCCTGCTACCCGGAAACGTCCGCACGCATCGAGGGTCGCGCGATCGCGTGGACCAGCCGCGCCGTGCACATTGAATGGACTGATGCCCAGGGCGCCACGCAACAGCCGTGGGTGTGGTCATCCGCCGTCGACAAGATCTAGGAACACCAATGCAATACGAACTCGCCCACCGCCTTCGCACCGATCAGCCGGGGGAGCGGATCGCCGTCGACGCAGCCACGAGCGGCGCCGCGGTCACAGCTGCTCGAGCGCAGATCCCCGAGGGCAATGTTCTGCTCTACGTGCGCGCTCTGAGCGCCGATCTGAGAGGCTAACCCGCATGAGTGGCCTACTGCCCACAGAAAACGAGCTCGACGTCGGAGAGCGCCACCCGCTCGCCCCGGTGGGCGTCGACGGGTTCATCCTCCGTGCTGGCGTCGACCGGTGGGAAGTGCACTTCGAAATCAGCGACGAACGCCGCACATGGGTGCAGCGCGGCCGCCCCGGTCAATGGGAAGTGTGGTCAGCCGCCGCCGTCCCGCCGATGATCGTCGACCGGTTCGAAACCGCGATCCTTGCCGCCGTGAAACGCATCCCGGAACGCCACGAGCTGCGGCGCCGGTTCGGTTCGACATAGAACCTCCGGGTTTTTAGAAGCCGGCCCAGTTAGTCCACTCGAGATCGCTCAGGATCTCACCTTCGATCTCGCTCACCCCTGGCTCAGAATTGGGCTCATCGTAAATCACGACGGACGATGTCGGTGTGATGAGCACACCGACGGGGCTCTGCTAAGGCATATAAAACGGCTATTAGGAACGGTCTCTTGAGCGTTCTGCGGCCGCTTTGATCCTCCGCCAATCGGCCGGGGCGAGGTTGGTGCTGAGCGGTCCCTGGATGGGATGTAAGCCTCGTTCAGCGTGGAAAATCTCGTAGTGATGCAGGTCTTGGACACTGCTCTGCCATAAATGGATCTTGGACTCATGGGTGAACGCGCCACGCAGGGAGGGCATCGCCTTCTTCTCTGTCACCCAGGTGTAGAGCGATTCTTTGATGACCTGGTAGTCGATCGCACGGGTTACACACGCTGCGACCCAATCGGCGAATTGAATGTTCGAGCTCAGTTTGCTGTCGACGTGCATCGGGGGTTCGATGATCCGTTGCATTTCCCGGTGTTCTGAGGCTCGACCGAGAATGTGACCGTACATAGTGGGGAGTCGTTCGGCTCGGGTCTTTTCATTGATCTGGTCGATCATGACCATCACGTTTGAACCGTGAGCGTCGGCATACCGGGCGATTCGATTTAGTGTTTCGCGCATGGCCAATGTTTCCCGGGCAGCCGGCTCGACTTTGGTTTGTTTCTCCGTGCCCAATGGTTTTTCGTCGGCGTAGTAGAAGAGATGCCCGCCGAGGTTACGCACCTGCTTGACGAGCCCGTCGAACACTCGCAGTTGATGGGGGTAGGCGCGATAGGTTTCTGGTCGAAATATGCTCGCGCCTTTTTTCTCCCATCGACCCGGGTGCTCAGCGCCTTCCATCTCCGTACGAAACAGAGCGTGCTTATCGGTTGTGAACAGGGCACCGAAGCGGCGCGCGTTCGCCTCGGGGATGATGAAGCCGGCGTACCCAAACGCGGGGCTGGTGTTGAAGCGGGGATGATCCCGGCTTACGAACGCCCCCGTTTCACCAATCTCGTCGATGTAGGCAAGTAGCACAGGGACCAGTATGTCTCGCTAACGCAGAAACCCACGCCTAGGCGTGGGTTTCTCGAATTGGCGCTCGGGGAACTGTTTCATCCCTAGCTACCAGAAGCGATGGTACTCGATGAGATGGGCCAGTTCAACAGTCGTAATAGCAAGCTGGGAGGTTGCGGTTAGCAGGTAGAGAGTTAGTGGAGGCGGCGGACCGGGATGGCACGTTGTGTGCCGGCGACCAGCATCTTGCCGTTAGAGATCTCGACTTTTGGTTGATAGGCGTAGTGATATTCATAGTGGTACTGGTCTTGCCGCCACACCGAGCCATCACTGAGCTCAACGATTGTGTCGCCCGTCCAACCTGACCAGGAGCCTTTGATGTAGAGATTCACTTGTGGCCTCTCAATCCGCGTTGCTCGTAACCTGCTTTGACGCTACATCGAGCCTCCGACATCGCTCACCGGCAGCAGGATTGCCCCTCGCTCGTTGAGACCGAGGTGTTGACCTCTGGTGCAGTTGTGGAGCAGACGCCGGTTTCGGGGAGTTCGAGCTGGACCATGCGTGCCGCCGCATGATTTCCGGCGAGTTCGTCGGCGATGGAGCGCACCTGCTCGTACCCGGTGAGGAGCAGGAAGGTGGGCGCCCTGCCGTAGCTCTTCATCCCGGCGATGAAGAAGTTCGGCTCCGGATGGCTGAGTTCTGCGACACCGTGCGGATAGACGGTTCCGCACGAATGCAGGTTCGGATCGATCAGCGGTGCCAGTTGGCGGGGCGCCTCAACGATCTCATCCAGGGACAACCGAATCTCTCGCAGCATGTCGAGGTCGGGCCGGAAGCCTGTGGCATTCACGACGACGTCGGCGTGCAGTGTCGTGCTTTCGCCGCGGCGTCGACCAACGAGCTCAACACCCCCACCGTGAGCTTCTTGAACGTCATCGATTTCGAACCGGTCGACCAGAGTGACTGTGCCTGCTCGGACGAGATCGTGCACAGCGCTGCCGAGTTGGCCGCGCCCTTCGAGCTGATCGGCGGAGGAGCCGTAGACACGCACCGGGCTGGTGCTGCGAATCGCCCAGGTGATCGTCGTGCCCGGTTCGGATTCCGACAGAGCGGCGAGTTTCAGCAGTGTGTTCGCTGCCGAGTGACCGGCGCCCACCACAACGGTGTGCCGGCGAGCGAACCGTTCCTTGTCCACCCCAAGAACGTTCGGCAGCGCATGACTTATAGCTGCCGAGACGTTTTGGCTGGCGGCGGGCGCTAAGCCGGAGGAGGCGAGCGGGTTGGGTGTCGTGTAGGTGCCTGAGGTGTCGATGACGGCCCGTGCGGTTGCGCTCCGGGTTTCACCGTCGTGATCGAGACGCAGAAGGAACGGGGTGTCGGCTCGGCCGGTTGAGCGGGTGCGGTCCATTCCCTCCCGCGAGACGGCAGCCACCCGGGTTCGGTAGCTGATCCGTGGGGCGAGTGCGGGGGTGTTCGCTAATGGTTCAAGGTACTCGCGGACGAGGTCGGAACCATAGGGTAGCTTCTTGGCGGGCGGAGCATCCCAACCGGCTTGATCGAGAAGGCGTCCGGCGGCCTCGTCGACCAGGTATTCCCACGGTGAGAACAGGCGGGTGTGGCCCCACGCTCTGACGGCGGTGCCCACTGTCGGGCCGGCTTCGTAGATGACGACGTCGATGCCGCGTTCAAGCAGCTGCGCGGCAGCGGCAAGGCCGACAGGCCCGGCGCCGATGATCGCGACGGGGAGCCCCGTGACGCGTGACGCGGTGGTGCGGGGTGGGACGGTGAGGGTGAGGCTCATCAGGGTGCCTTCCGTTACGCGGTGACGGGTGCGTCGAGGTTCGCGGTTAGTTGCTGCGGGTAGGTGGCCAGGCCGTGAGAGGCGAGGTAGTGTTCGGCATCTTCGGCTGCCGCGCATCCGGTGCCGGCTGCGGTGATTGCTTGGCGGTATCTTTTGTCCACGAGGTCGCCGGCTGCGAACACACCCGGGATGTTGGTGAACGTCGTCGGGTGGTCGACCAGCACGTAGCCTTCGCTATCCGTGTCGATCTGTCCTCGGACGAGCTCACTGCGGGGGTCGTGCCCGATCGCGATGAACAACCCGGTCGCATCCAGGTCGGATTCAGCACCGGTGATGGTGTCTTTCACGGTGACGCTGGTGACTTTCTCGGCACCGTTGACGGCGATGATTTCGCAGTTCCACCGCATCTGCAGCCCCGGGGTGGCGAACGCGCGGTCCTGCATGATTTTCGACGCCCGCAGGGTGTCGCGGCGGTGCACCAGTGTGACGCTGCGCGCGAAGCGGGTGAGGAACATGGCTTCCTCGAGGGCGGAATCGCCGCCGCCGGCTACGACGACGTCTTGGCCGCGGAAGAAGAACCCGTCGCAGGTCGCGCACCAGGAGACACCATGGCCGGTGAGGCGTTGTTCTCCGTCGACGCCGAGCTTCCGATACGCCGACCCCATCGCTAGCACCACCGCGTGCGCCTGGAACACGGTGCCGGACCCGGTGGTCACCGTCTTCACCGGGCTGGCGAGGTCGAGGTGGGTGGCGTCGTCAGAGATCACCCGGGCGCCGAACCGTTCGGCTTGTTCCCGCATGTTCTCCATCAGCTCGGGGCCCATGATCCCGGCAGGGAAACCGGGGAAGTTCTCAACCTCGGTGGTGTTCACGAGAGCGCCGCCAGCTTCGACCGATGAGGTCAGGACGATCGGGTTCAGGCCCGCACGGGCCAGATAGATCGCGGCCGTGTAACCGGAGGGTCCGGAGCCGACGACGACAACGTTTTCGGTGGTCATGCGGGGAGCCCTTTCGACTCGATGCCGAGGGTGCGAAGGAGCGCTTCGACGTGTTTGCGGACGTCGTCGCGCACCAGACGGACCTTCTCGATCGGGAGGTCGGCGGGGTCGGTGAGGTGCCAATCCTGGTAGGTCTTCCCGGGGTAGATGGGGCATGCGTCGCCGCAACCCATCGTGATGACGATGTCGGCGGCTTGTACGACGTCGTCGGTCAGAGGTTTCGGGAACGCTTCTGACAGGTCCAAACCAAGTTCCTGCATCGCCTGTCCGACGAGCGGGTGCAGGTCTCGGGCGGGCGCGGAACCGGCCGAACGCACGTGAACGTTTCCACCGGAGAGAGCGTAGGTGAAGACCGCGGCCATCTGCGAGCGGCCCGCGTTCTGCTCACACACGAACAGCACTTCCGGGACCGCGCGTTCGATGGTGCCGGTGGCCTGGCCAAGGGCGGTGAGGCGTTCGGCCGCGAACCGGGTGGCGTGCATCGCGAGGTGCGCGTGCACTCGGGAGGTGCGAAGAAGTGCCGTGTAGGACTCCAACACGCACCGTTCGATCGTTTCCGCGCTGAAGGTTCCCGCGAATCGGGACACCAGGTCGGCGGCGGACCGTTTCAATGCCTCTTCGGGGAACGCGAGGCCGGGTAGGCCCCGTCTGGTGTTCAGCTCGCTCATGAGTGTGCTCTCTTGTCCTAAAAGGGGTTGTTACGCGGGGATGATTTCGGCGAGAAGCGCCTGGATGCGCGCTTTGATGTCGTCGCGGATCGGGCGGACGTCTTCGATGCCGCGGCCGGCGGGGTCGGTGAGTTCCCAGTCCTCGTAGCGCTTGCCGGGGAAGATCGGGCAGGCGTCGCCGCATCCCATCGTGATCACGACGTCGGAGTCGCGGACAGCTTCGGTGGTGAGAACCTTAGGCTGGTTTCCGGCGATATCGATTCCCTCTTCGGCCATGGCTTGAATGGCAATCGGGTTGATTTGGTCTTTGGGTTCGCTGCCGGCAGAGAGCACCTGGACGCGGTCGCCAGCGAGGTGCTGCATGTAGCCGGCTGCCATCTGCGAGCGGCCGGCGTTGTGGACGCACACGAACAGGACGGTGGGCTTCTCGGTCATGATCTTTTCCTTCTCGGGTAATGGTTAGACGCGCTCGGAGATACGCGGTGCGGGTCGATTCGTTGGGAAGATGCGGGGGCGTAGCCACAGCGACAGGTAGACGAGGGCGACGAGGGCTGGAACTTCGATGAGGGGGCCGACGATCCCCGCGAGAGCTTGCCCGCTGGTCGCTCCGAACGTGCCGACGGCGACAGCGATCGCTAGCTCAAAGTTGTTGCCCGCTGCCGTGAACGCGAGCGTTGCAGTGCGTTCATAAGCCAGACCGATGAGTTTGCCGGCGAAGAACGCGACCAGGAACGTGACCGCGAAATATACCAGCAGCGGCAACGCGATGCGCACGACGTCAAGCGGCCGGTCGATGACCTGTTGCCCCTGTAGCGCGAACAGCATGACGATCGTAAAC
>NZ_CEEDBR010000001.1:0-3163060 GCF_979253355.1 Okibacterium sp. AC114 | reverse complement strand
GGCCGAGTGGGATGCCGGGGCGCTCGGTCTGCCGGGGATCTTCGTCGGTCTGACCCGTCATGGGTGTCGCGATCTCGCCGGGGGCGACCGAGTTGGCCGTGATGCCGTAGCGGCCGAGCTCGAGCGCGATGGTCTTCATGAGTCCGCCGAGACCGTGCTTGGCGGCGTCGTAGGCGCTCGACCCGACGCGCGGTTGGTGTTCGTGCACGCTCGTCACGGCGATGATCCGGCCGCCGTGGCCGGACTGCACCATGCGCGCGGCTGCCCGCTGCAGGCACACGAACGCGCCGTCGAGGTCGGTGGCCACGGTGTGCCGCCAATCGGCGAGCGACATCTCGAGGAACGGCGCGTTGTCGCCCGTCCCCGCATTGTTGACGAACACGTCGACGCCGCCCAGCTCGTCGGCGAGCGCATCGATGACCGAGCCGGCGGACTCCAGATCGGTCGTGTCGAGGTGTCGCACCGCCGCCGTGCGACCGAGCGCCCGCACCTCCTCGGCCGTGCCCTGCGCGCCCTCTTCGTCGGCGTGCCACGTGATGCCCACGTCGAGACCCGCTTCGGCGAGAACGACGGCCGTGGCCTTGCCGATGCCCGAGTCGGCGCCCGTCACGATGGCGACGCGCGGTCGGAACTCGGGCGAGCGCTCGACCCGGACTCCGGCATCCGCGCCGCTCTCTTGGCCGTCACTCATTCGCCGCTCACCGCCTGGGTGACGGCGGTCGGGGCGTCGAAGTCCTGCTCGGGCAGACCCTTCAGCGCGTCGAGCACCTCGTCGCCGGCCCCGTTCTTCTCGGCCGCCGCCACCAGGTCGTCACGGTTGGCGGGGTAGTCGACGCCGCCCAGGTGCTTCTGCAGTTCGATCGGATTGACCGTCATCGTTTCCTCCTCGGATCGACAAATTGATGCCACCAGAAAACCCCCGAACGGGTGACAGCGAAAGACCCTTGACGAACCGGCGGTGGCGGCTTTAATCGCCTCGGCGCATGATGGGCCGAATCCGCTAGCCCATCCACGGGGATTTCTCGCCCCCTTTCGCGGGTCGCGGCGTGCGCAGTACCGTCTAACCGGCCTCGAGGCCACGCCCCACACGAAAGACGACAATCATGAGCGACAAGACACGCCCCGCCGCCGGCCCGGGTTCCTCCGTCTCGGCCTCCGACACCGATTCGGGCTCCGGCTCGAACTCCGGCTCCAAGCTGAAGCAGGGCATCACGGGCCCGCTCCTCTTCCTCTTCATCCTGGGCGACGTGCTCGGCGCGGGCATCTACGCCCTCATGGGCAGCCTGTCGGCGGATGTCGGCGGCGCGCTCTGGGCCCCGCTCGCCGTCGCGCTCCTCCTCGCACTCCTGACGGCGGGCTCCTACGCCGAACTCGTCACGAAGTACCCCAAGGCCGGCGGAGCCGCCATCTTCGCCGAGCGTGCCTATAAGCAGCCCCTCATCTCGTTCCTCGTCGGCTTCAGCATGCTGGCCGCCGGCGTGGTCTCGGCCGCCGGTCTCGCGCTCGCTTTCGCGGGCGACTACCTGTCGGTCTTCATCGACCTGCCGCCCATCCCGACGGCCATGGTCTTCCTGCTGCTCATCGGCGCCCTCAACGCGCGCGGCATCTCGGAGTCGATGAAGAGCAACCTCGTGATGACGATCATCGAGCTCAGCGGCCTCGTCATCGTGATCGTCGTCGTGGCCGTCATGCTGGGGCGCGGCGACGGCGACGTCAGCCGCATCGGCGAGTTCCCCGAGGGTTCCGTGCCGGCCCTCGCCACGCTCAGCGCCGCCATCGTGGCGTACTACTCGTTCGTGGGCTTCGAGACCTCGGCCAACGTGGCCGAGGAGGTCAAGAACCCGAGCAAGGTCTACCCCCGAGCTCTCTTCGGCTCGCTGGCCACGGCCGGTGTCGTCTACATCCTCGTCGGCCTCGCGAGCGCCATCGCTCTGCCGCCGGCCGACCTCGAGGGCTCCTCCAGCCCGTTGCTCGACGTCGTGGCCGCGACCGGCGTGGGCATCCCCAACTGGATCTTCAGCCTCATCGCCCTCGTCGCCGTCGCCAACGGCGCGCTCCTCACCATGATCATGGCCAGTCGCGTGACCTACGGCATGGCCGAGCAGGGCCTCCTGCCGAGCGTTCTGGGCAAGGTGCTGTCGAAGCGCAAGACGCCGTGGACCGCCATCCTGTCGACCACCCTCGTCGCCATGCTGCTGACCCTCGTCGGCGATGTCTCCACGCTCGCCGAGACCGTCGTGCTGCTGCTGCTCTTCGTGTTCATCAGCACCAACGTGGCCGTGCTCGTGCTGCGCCGCGATCCGGTCGAGCACGACCACTTCCGCGTGTGGACCTTCGTGCCCGTGCTGGGCGTCGCCTCGTGCATCCTGTTGCTCACGCAGCAGAGCCCGCAGGTGTGGCTGTTCGGCGCCATCCTGCTGGCCGTGGGTGCCGTGCTCTACTTCGCGGCTCGTTTCACCCGCAACCGACAGGATGCCTCGGCGCGACGCGACGTCTGAGCCGACGAGCCGCCCGCGCCGCGGGCGCTTCGGTCGCGGGCGCCTCAGTCGCGGGCGCCTAAGCCGAGGGTTCGACGCCGAGGGCCGCGGCCAACCCGCGTCGTGACGCCACCCCGAGCTTCAGGCGCGCCTGGTAGAGGTGCGACTCGACGGTGCGCACCGACAGGAACAGCGTCTGCGCGATCTCGCGGTCGCTGCGTCCCGTGGCCGCGAGGGTCGCGACCTCGAGTTCGCGGCGGGTGAGAGCGGCCGCGGTCTCGGGTTCGACGATGGGCACCGGCAGGGCACCTTGGTCGCTGGCGCGCCGCCACTCCTGTCGTTCGGCGTGCGCACGGCTTTGCTGGGCGGCCGCATGGCCCCCCAGAGAGGCATGGATGACCGCAGCGTGACGCGAGGCATCGGCGGCGAGCCCGAACGCGTTCATGCGCGCAAATCGACACGCCGCTGCATCCAGCCGGCCCGGATCGCCCTGGACAAGGGCACGCGCGTAGGCCGCCTTGGCGTGCAGAAGCGGCGCGTCGGTGAGCGATGCGACACGCTCGAGGCGGTCGACCACACGCTCGCTCTGCGCCCCCAACCGGAAGAGTTCGAAGATGCCCCACGCGCCGACGGCGCTCCCCATCGGGTCATCCTGATCGAGCATGAGCGTGATGGCGCGATCCCGTTCGGTGCGGGTGTCGGCCCCTTCGCCCGGAACGAATGCGAGGATGGCGTTGAACCAGGCGTGCTGACCCTCGAGCGTGGTGCGCCCGATCGAGGCGGCCAACTTGCGCCGTGTCGCGGAGGCGTCACCCCGGCGTGCGGACACGAGGGCGAGCTGCACGAGCATCCAGGGTCGCCATCCCGCGATGTCGAAGGGGTCGAGGCGCTGCTGGGCGCTGCGCAGCTCGACCGTGGCGCGGGCGTCGTCCCCCTCGTGCAGCGCCACGAGCGCCGCGACCATGCTGATGGCCGCGAGCAGATAGCGATCGTCGAGGGCGTCGGGGCGCGACAGCAGCTCGACCGTGCTGTCGCTGGCGAGGCCCACGTCGAAACCGGCTGTGCACCGGATGACGGCCTCGGTGCCCCGCACCTTCGCGCGGTAATCCACCGACCCGAAGGCGACGGTCGCGGGCGAGATGTCGTCGATCAGAGTGTCGAGCACGTCGATGGCGTCGAGCGCCCGCTCGCAGCGGCCGGTGTGGCAGAGCAACAGGGCCGTCAGGCATCCGGCGACGATGCGGGTGGCGAGATCGGCCGAGGGGTCGCGCAGCAGGGGATCGCCGAGTCGGATGGCCGCCTCCTGGTCGCCCGTCACGTTGGCGCGCACCACGGCGACGCCCGTCGCGAGACACGGGCCCGCGAGGCCGTCATCCACCCACGAGGTGACGATGTCGAAGAGGCGGCCGAGTTCGGTTTTCGGGTCGGGCAGAGACACGGCCAGCTCGGACCACCAGATGACGAGACGGGCGAGCTCGGGCTGGGTTGCGCCGCGCACATCGGCCTCGGCCAGCACGGTCAGGGCTGAGCGCTGACGACCCCGCTGGGCGAGAGAGCGGGAGCGCTCGACATCCGCCAGGACCGACGTGTGCAGGCGCCGACTGCGCAGGGCGAACCGTTCGGCGCGCACATACTCGCCCTGGCGGTTCGAGCCCGACGCGGCGGCCAACAACACTTCGGCCACACGCTCCTCGCCCCACTCCGCGAGGGCAGCGGGCTCTTCGTCATACCCCCACTGCCCGGCGATGGCGATGGCCTGGGCAGGGCTCGGCAGGTGATCGAGGTCGCGCAGGATGGACTCACCGAAAGCGCCCGTGACCTGGTGCACGCGGTCGGGGTCGGCGATCTCGAAGGCCGCACCGGCGAACAGGGCTCCTGGCACGACGAGCTGCGTGGAGGCATAGTCGGAGGCGATGAAACCGTGCTGTGACAGCACGCGCAGATCGCCACGGGACACCGCGGCTCCGAGCACGCCGAGCGGGATCGCCCCGGTCACGTGCAACGCAGCGAGCGCCGTCAGCTGCCGCTCGGTGAGCACGCGCAGCTGGTGCTCCAGCAGGTCGAGGATGCGGGGCGACTGGGCCGGCAGGTTCGAGAACGCGGCGATGGGCGATTCGCTCGGGTCGAGCGCGTGCACGGCCGCCGCGAGCTCTTTGATCAGCTGGGGCGAACCGCCGCTGTTGGCGAAGATCAGCGCACGCGACACGGTGTCGAATACGGCGTCGGGCATCACCTGTGCCAACAACTCGTCGGCCTCGCGGGCGGTGAGGGGCGCCACGTCGACGCGTTCGGCACCGCGCTCGATCCACAGCTCGTTGATGGCCCGCACGGTGTCGCGGTCGTAGCGGTGATCGCCTTCGGGTGCACTTCCGGACGCACTCCCGAGTGCCACCGGGGTGGAGGTCAGCAGGAGCGCCACCGTCCCGGCCTCGGCCAGTTCGGTGAGGCGGCGCATGATGCGCGGGTGCAATGTCTGGGCGTCGTCGACGTGGACGACCACGGGCGCAACGGATGCGGGCGGCCCCGCCTCTATGCGTTCGGTGATGACGCCCAGCGCATCGTCCAGCCCTCCGGCCCGGGGCGATCCGTCGAGCGCCGTCGTGCCGTCGCGCTGCAGGCCGAGCAGGGTGACGGGTTCGATGCCCTCGGTGCGCAGCAGTTCGGCCACGGCCGACGCCAGGTAACTCTTGCCGAAGCCGAATTCGCCGACGATCACGACGCTGCGGCCCGCCATCAGACACTCCGAGAGCCTCCTCGGGTTTTTCCCCCGGCCCACCATGCGATGGCTCCCCGGCCACCGTCTGACGGATATCGGAGCCGTCCCTCGCTCTGCGTCATTCATCGCACTCGTCCCCCAAAGACTCGCACTCGGGTATTGCTCCGGTGCGGCGACGCTGCTGCCCCTGAGCCTGTTTCTTTCACCCCAGTATGCCGAGAATTTATCCCGATTATCTCGTCCAAGTACTGAGTTCGACCACTGAGTTGTCCCAGTAGTGCGTGGCGAATTCGGAGAACACGGGCCCGGCGGCCGCCAGAACTGCGGGGGCGAGCGGCCCCGACACGGGGGTAAACACGGAGAACGCGGGGACAGTATGGTCGGCCGCGCTCCGAAACCAGAAGCTTTCCTCAGCTACCCCGTCCGGGGTGGCACACGTGATGTGACGCAGCTCGACGACGGGCACGTCACCGTGCATCAGCAAGGGGAAAACCATGGCTCAACACGTTTCCGCACCGCGCAGCTCCCGTCGAGGAAAGGTCATGGCCATCGCGGCCGGCGGCCTCGTCATCGGGCTCGCGACCGCCGCCACCCTGGCCGCCTGGACCGACACCGAATGGGTGTTCGGCGGCAACGCCGCGGGCGACGGGCCCGGCGTCGGCACCAGCGCCTTCGAGGTCGAACAGAACGTCACGGCACCGTTCGCCGCCGCGGGCTTCGTGCAGGACGAGGAGAACCCGGGCTCGCCGCTCACGTTCGGCCTCGACGCCCTGAGCCTCAGCCCCGGCGACTCCGTCTACGCGCCCGTCGCCCTGCGCACGGTCGACGGTTCCATCGGCGGCACCATCGACCTGCAGTCGGCCGTCGCCGCCGACGGCATCACCGTGACCGACGCCGACGACGTCCTCTTCGGAGCCCTCGAGCTGCGCGTCGCCGTGAACGCGACCGCCGTCACCTGCGACGCCGGCGCCTTCACTGCCACCAGCACCATCGCCGACGGCACGCTCGCCGCCGCCGAAGGAAACGCCGCTCAGGCCCTGACAGCCGACTCGGGCAACACCCAGTACTACTGCTTCGAGCTGACGCTGCCCGATGCACCCACCCTGCCGACCGGCACCACTCTCGACGACCTGCAGGGTCGCACCGTGGCGCCCGCGTGGGAGTTCGCCGCGGAATCCGAGTAACCCGCATCATCCGCTGAGGCACATCACACACGAGCACGACGAGACGGGCGGGACGGACACCATGAACACGGTCGGTACGACTGCCACGCACGACCGTGACGGGTCGGATGTGGGCGGCGAGACCCCCATCGCCCCCGCATCCGCCCCCCTCCCGACCCGTCGGTCGCTCTCGGGCCGCGCACCCCGGCGCCCCCGCGCCAACGGCTCGCGCGCCACCCGCCTCATCAAAGAAGTCCTGCTCCTCATCGCCGGGATCGGCGGCATCCTGTCGATCCTGTGGCTCATCGCCTCGCTCGTCTTCGGCCTCTCGATCGTGATCTTCATGACGGGTTCGATGTCGCCGACGCTGCCGACGGGCGCGGCCGCCATCGTGAAGGATGCCGTGCCCGCCGCCGAGTTGCGGGTCGGGGACGTCGTCACGGTCCCCCGCGAGGGCCAGCCGCTGCCCGTGACCCACCGCATCGTCGACATCTCCCCCGTCGACCCGCTGTCGGGTGCCGGACCGGAGGCCCGCGAGCTCACGCTGCGCGGCGACGACAACGACACCAACGACCGCGACACCTACATCGTCACCGCCGCCGACCGCGTCATCGTCGGGGCTCCGTTCATCGGTCACGCGCTCACCATCATGCAGACACCGATCTTCTTCGGCGCCCTCACCCTCGGGGTCATGCTGCTCGTCATCTGGGCCTTCTGGCCCGTCCGTACATCCTGAGGAGGATTCGTGCACACCATCGGCGCATCGACGAAGCTGCACCGAGCGTGGAGCCCGCTGCGGCTCGTGCTCGCCAGCGTCGCCACCCTCGTGCTCGTCGCCGGGGCCAGCCTGTTCTCGGTTCGCGCGTTCGCCGTGCTGAACGACGTGCCCGAGACGGGCATCCCCGGTTATCTCTCCCTGCGGTCGGATCCCCACCCCGCGCAGTTCCTCGAACTTTCGCCCGGCTCGCCCGCCCGCTGGCAGATCGCCGCCGATCTGCGTGATGCCGAGACCGCCCGGCTCACGCTCGAGATGCGCAAGGACGGCGAACTCGTCGACCACCCGCGCGGCCTCGAAGTCACGGTCGAGCGCTGCGACGCCGAATGGACAGGTTTTCCGGATGCTCCCACGTGCGCCGCCAACCCGGTGCTCGTCACTGAAGCCACACCGCTCGACGACTACTCGTCCACGAGCCCCGTCTTCGACCTGGATGGCCTCACCGCCGCCTCGGGCACATACCTGCTCGTGACGCTCGCCGTCGAAGACTCGCCCGAGGCCGCGGCCGACGAGAGCCTCATGAATCTCACGGGGGACATCGCGTTCGCCCTCACGGCGACGGGTGACAGCATCGGGGCCACGCCCACGCCGACACCCACGCCGAGCACGCCCCCGACGCCCGGCCCGAGCGCCACGCCCGGCGCCCCCGCCCAACCCGGGCAACCTGCCCAGCCCGGCCAGGGCGGCCAACCCGGCGCCAACGGCCGCTCGCCCCTCGCGGCAACGGGCGTCGACATCGTCGCCCTCGTAGCTCTGGGCGCTGGAGCCATCGGCCTCGGCCTCGTGGTCTCGTCGGCCCGCACGGCCGGCCGACGCAACGCCGCCGCTGCCCCCACCGGCGCCCCCCTCATCACCGACGACCGAGGAGACCTGCGATGACCCGCACGACACCGTCCCGGCACGGGCTCGCCCCGGCACCCCGCTCCCTGCGGGGCCGGCTACGCAGCGTCACCGCCAACAACCGCCTGCTCGGCTCGCTCGCCGGGGTGGCCGCCGCCGCCCTCGTGGTGGCCACCGTGCCCGCCACCGTCGGCCAGACCGTCGCGTCGTGGGGTGACAGCGAGTGGGTGCACGCCCCCGCCGTCGGCACCTCGGCGTTCGACTGCGGCACCGACACGAACTACCGCACCACGTCGTCCGGCACGTTCCTGAGCGGCCAGCTGCTCGGCATCGACCTCGACGACATCGCCGAGCTGAGAGACATCCGCACCGTGCGCGAACCCGGCCAGCCCGCCGTCGTCGACCCGCCGAACGCCGTCGATCTGGGCGGCACCAACCCCGAGGTCAGCACCTACGCCAACCCGCTCGCCGTGAGCGCGCTCGACGACCTCGTGGTGCTCGACCTCACGGGCCTCAGCGTCGGCCTCCCCGCCGGTTCGACGGGCGCCGTCAACCAGTACAGCCAGTCATCCACGCTCGGCACCTCGGCGGGTGCGGCGGGCCTCGTGACCAACTCGGGCGGGGTCGGCGTCACCTCGAGCACGCCCGACTCCGAGCTGCCCGAACCCGCCACACTGCAGCTCTCGAACGTTCTCGGCCCCCTCACGGGCGTCGGTGATGTCTCCCTCGAGGTCGGCGCGGTCGCGGCGTCATCGGCCCTCGACTGGTGTGCCACCCGCGAGAGCGACGAATGGGGCGACGGCAGCGTCACGGGCGTCACGCGCGACTACGGCATCGCCGGGCTCGACCTCGTCGTCGACAGCCCCCTCGTCTCGGGCCTCGTCACCGAGGTCAACGACACCGTCACCGATCTGAACACGGCCGTCACGGCACTGTCCGGTGTGAATGGCGGCATCGCCAACCTCGTGCGGGCACAGGTCGCCGCCAACCTCCCGGGGCTGCTGGGCGTCAACCTCGGCGGCAACGTGACCATCAGCAACCTCAACCTCACGGGCGCCGTGCAGAACCTGCTGACCACGCCGCTCACCGACGGAACCGTCACCATCGATCTGAGCGCCGGCACCGTGTCGGTCGACCTCGCCACGCTGCTGGGCGACGGCGCCGACGGGCTGAACGAGCTCGCCCCCAACACCGAGCTGCTCATCAACAACGCCGTGCTCAACCCGCTCGTCGACCGGGTCGGAGACCTGCTGGATGCCTGGACCACTCAAGTCACGCAGGCCCTCACCACGGCCCTCGACAACGCCACGGTCACCATCGACCTCGCGGGCGCCGTGCGCATCCTCGGCACCGGCCCGAACAGCGGCCTGCAGGTGGCCACGCTCGACGTAGACGTGAACGCGAGCATCGCCTCCATCCGCGCCGGCACCGCACCCGTCGTGGTCAACACGGATGTCGTGGGCGCCGTGACGGTGGTCAACATCATCCTCGGCGGGCTCGGCCTCCCGACCATCACGACCATCCTGAGCACCCTCACGTCGGGCCTGACCACGGGCCTCCTGGCCCCGATCGCCGCCACGCTGAGCACGAACCTCTTCGGCCTCGTCTCGACGCTCGGATCGACGCTCGCCACCGCGGTGAACCCGATCCTGACGGCCGTCGGCGGTGTGTTCAACGCCCTGCCGAGCGTGCTGTCCCTGGGCGTCAACGTGCAGCCCGATCAACCGAACCCGTTGCCTGGCAGCACCTTCGACCCGGGTGCGGTGCCGCTCGAGAGCCCCGAATACGCGGTCTCGGCACTGCGCATCGGCCTCGTCGACGCGGCCGCCCCCACCAACGGGTTCGTCTACTTCTCTCTCGCTACGGCCACCGCCGGGCCCACTGTCGCACTCCCCTAGCGCGTCGGGCGCGGGGCACGCGATTGAGAGAAGATCGGCGGGCCGGATGCTGGGCGAACAGCCCCGCATCCGGCCCGCCTTTTCGTGCGAGACGAACGGGGCTAGGCGTACTCGATGCCGTAATCGCGCAGATCCGGGATGTCGTCCATCTCGAGCGGCCACGCCGGACGGCTGGGGTCGAGTTTGCGGGTCTCGCGCTCGAATGACGCGATCGCCTCGGCATCCACCGGGTCGTCGATGCTGTCCGAGACGGGCGTCGAGAAGATCTGACTGGCGGGCCCCACGAGCAGGTGCGCCTGGCCGCGCGTCCCCTCCTCGGTGAGCACGGGAATGGTGATGACATCGGATTTGCCGGCATTGGCGAGGGCGCGGGCATAGCGGAGGACGGCCTTGCAGAGAAGATCCCCCGTGAGCAGCTGACCGCCCGAATAGTGAATACGTCGCATACGAAAATTGTCGGAGAGGGCCGTGTACCTCACAAGGGGGTAGAGACGTGCGAGTGGCCTCCGCTAGCGACGGCCGATTTGGCCCTCTCGCAGCCGCGTGTTAGTTTTCTCGCGGACATGTGACTGGTCATGCAGGCAGGATCCGACAATTCGTGCACGTTGCGCGAGGTCGGGTCCTTTTTTTGTGCCCAGAACAGTCCTGACAACCCCGGTTCAAGGAGGATCCATGACGACCACAGAGAGCGCGCAAGCGATTTTCGACAATGTCGGCGGTGCCGCCAACATCTCGAAACTGCAGCACTGCTCCACCCGACTGCGCTTCGCGTTGGTCGACGACACCCTGGCCGACGAGGCCGCACTGAAGGCCGTTCCCGGCGTCATCGGCGTGGTCAAGGGCCCGCAGACGCAGGTCATCGTCGGCAGCAAAGTCGCCGAGATGTACACGGCGGTCGAGAAGTTGCGCACGTCGGGCGGCCCCGCTGCCGGCGCTGCGGCGGATGGCTCGGGCGCGGGTGGCTCGGCCACGACGGGCAGCGCGGCATCCGGTGGCCCTGGCGGCCGCAAGCCGTTCTCGTGGAAGCGCACGGGTTCGGTCTTCATGGACTTCGTGGTCAGCGTCTTCACGCCCATCATTCCCGCCATCGCCGGCGCAGGAATCTTCAAGTCCCTGCTCGTGCTCGCGTCGGCCCTCGGCTGGCTCGACCCGGCCACCGACAACTTCAAGCTGCTGAGCGCCATCCCCGACGCCGTCTTCGGCTTCCTGCCGCTGCTCGTCGCCTACACGACCGCCAAGAAGCTCGACGTGAACCGGCCCGTTGCCCTCGGCCTCGTCGGCCTGCTGCTGTTCCCCGCGTTCACGGCGCTCGTGGCGCAGGAGGGCGGCGTCTCGCTCTTCGGCCTCACGGTGCCCAACGTCAACTACAACGCGCAGGTGTTCCCCGCCATCATCTCGGTCGTCGTGCTGTGGGGTGTCGAGCGCCTGTTCACCAAGATCACGTGGGCGCCGATCCGCACGTTCTTCGTGCCGCTCATGGGCTTCATCATCGTCGCGCCGCTCATGATCTTCGTGCTCGGCCCGCTCGGCTATGGCCTCGGCACGCTGCTCACGGGCGCCATGTTGGGCCTCTACAACACGCTCGGATGGGTGGCCGTGATGCTGCTCGCCGGCGTGCTGCCGCTCATCATCTCGGTCGGCATGCACAAGGCGTTCATCCCGCCGACGCTCGCCACGGTCGCGGCATCCGGCAAGGACTCGTTCTACCTCGTCGCGTCGCTCGCCCACAACATGAGTGAGGCCGGCTCGAGCTTCGCGGTCGCCCTGCGCACCAAGAACCGCACGCTGCGCGCCACCGCTATCTCGGCCGGTGTCTCGGCCCTCTTCGGCATCACCGAGCCCGCCCTCTACGGTGTCACGCTGCAGAACCGACGCGCCCTCATCTCGGTGGTCGCGGGTAGCATGACCGCCGGTGCCTACCTCGGCCTCACGCAGGTGTCCGCCTTCGCCGTGGTCAGCCCCGGTGCGGCCAGCATCTCGATGTTCATCGACGGCGCCAACCCGTGGAACTTCCTCAACGCGCTCATCGGCCTCGTCATCGCCATCGCGGTCTCGTTCACGGTGTCGGCCATCCTGTGGCGCGACTCCGACTCGGGCACCGTGCGCGCCCTCGAGAACGCCAACGGCGGGCGGGATGCCGCAGCCACGGGCACCTCGACCGCAGCCGTCCCCGCCGCATCCGTCGTCGCCGGCACAGCAGCACCGCGCCACGCCGCCTCGGACGCCGCCGTTTCGAACACGGCCTCGTCGGCCAACGCCGACGCCGACGCCGACGCTGAGGCCCCCGCGGCCGACGCCTCGGCCGCCGCGGCCGGCACCACCATGACGGCCCTGCTCAGCCCCCTCACGGGCGAGGTCGTGCCGCTCGACAGCGTCGACGACGCGGTCTTCTCGGCCGGCATCCTCGGCCAGGGCGCGGCCGTGCGACCCACCGACGGCGCCGTCCGCGCCCCGCTCGGCGGCACCGTCACGGCGCTCATGGACTCGAAGCACGCCGTGGGCATCCGTGGCGACAACGGCGTCGAGGTGCTCGTGCACGTCGGCCTCGACACCGTGCAGCTCGAGGGAGCCCCGTTCACCGCACACGTCTCGATCGGCGACCGCGTCGACGCGGGCCAGCTGCTCGTCACGGCCGACCTCGACGCCATCCGCGCGGCCGGCTACGACACCATCACACCGGTCGTCGTCGTCAACAGCGACGACTACACCGTCACGGTCGACCAGACCGGGGCCGTTCAGGCGGGCGAACCGCTCGTCTCGGTCACAGCGAAAGAGAAGGAGAACGCCCATGGCGCTGCCTAAAGGTTTCCGTTGGGGTGGCGCACTCGCCGCCAACCAGGTCGAGGGCGCGTGGCGCGAGGGGGGCCGCGGGCCGGCCGTCTCCGATGTCGCCACCTACAAGCCCAAGGCCGACCCCAAGGAGTACGCGCTCCACCACGTCAACACGGTCGCGAGCATCACGGCCGCCCTCGAGGACGACGACACGGTCTACTACCCCAAGCGCCGCGGCATCGACTTCTACCACCGCTACCCCGAAGACCTGGCGCTGTTCGCCGAGATGGGCTTCACCACCCTGCGCGTCTCGATCGCGTGGACCCGCCTCTACCCGACGGGCGAGGAACTCGAACCCAACGAGGAGGGCGTCGCCTACTACCTCGCACTGTTCGAAGAGATGCAGCGCGTGGGCATCGAGCCCCTCGTCACCCTGTCGCACTACGACCCGCCCATCGCCCTGGCGCTGAAGCACAACGGCTGGGTCGAGCGCCGCACGATCGAACTCTTCGAGCGGTTCTCGCGCACATGCTTCGAGCGCTTCGGTCACCTCGTGAAGATGTGGCTCACGTTCAACGAGATCGACGGCATGATCCGCCACCCGTTCACGTCGGGCGGCATCATCGAGGAGACCGTCGAGGGCAGCGTGCTGCAGGCGTCGTACACGGCCCTGCACCACCAGTTCGTGGCATCCGCGTCGGCCACCCGCATGCTCAAGGAGCTGTGGCCCGAGGCGCAGATCGGATGCATGCTCACCATGTTGACGACCTACCCCAACACCTGCCACCCCGACGACGTGGCCGCCACCCAGGCCAAGGAGCGCCTGCTCTACCTGTGCACCGACGTGCAGGCCGCGGGCGCCTACCCCTCGCTCGCGCTCAACGCGCTGGGCCGCATGGGCGTCGAGATCCCGTTCGTCGAGGGCGACGTCGAGCTGTTGCGCGAGCATCCCGTCGACTTCATCTCGTTCAGCTACTACATGACCATGACCGAATCGGTGAACCCCGACGCCGAGCGCACCCCCGGCAACACGGTCCTGGGCGTGAAGAACCCGTTCCTCGAGTCGAGCGAATGGGGCTGGCAGATCGACCCCGTCGGCCTGCGCATCTCGCTCATCGACCTCTACGACCGTTACAACAAACCGCTGTTCATCGTCGAGAACGGTCTGGGCATGCGCGACGAGCTGACGGATGACGGCAGGGTGCACGACCCTTACCGCATCGACTACTTCCGCCGGCACTTCGAGCAGATGATCCAGGCCGTCGATGAGGGTGTCGACCTCATGGGCTACGTGAGCTGGGCTCCCATCGACCTGATCAGCGCATCGAGTTCTCAGATCTCGAAGCGATACGGTTTCATCTACGTCGATCAGGACGACCTCGGCAACGGTTCCGGCGACCGGCTGCGCAAGGATTCGTTCTTCTGGTACCAGAAGGTCATCGCCTCGAACGGCACCGACCTGGAGTAGTCGCCCCGCCGCCCGGTGCGGTGGGTGTCGATGGAGTCACGCATGCAGATCATCAAGAAGGTGCTCAACTCGTCCGTCGTGCTCGTCGAAGACGAGCGCGGCGTCGAGCGGGTGCTGCTCGGCAAGGGCATCGGTTTCGGTCAAAAGGCCGGAACCGCCCTGCCGTCGACCGCCGCGGACCAGGTGTTCGTGGCGCTCGACGACTCCGACCACCGCAACCTCGTCGAACTGCTCGCCCAGATTCCCGCCGAATACGTCGAACTGACGCGCGCCATCGTGGCGGATGCCGAGGCCTCCGGTCTCGAGCTCGACCCGCACATCTACCTGACGCTCACCGACCACCTGCACTTCGCCGTCGACCGGCAGCGTCGGGGTCTGTTCGTGGCCAACCGCCTCGCGTGGGAGATGCGCACCGTCTACCCCACCGAACACGCCGTCGGGGTGCGCGCGGTCGACCGGCTGCGCGAGCGCCTGGATGTCGAGCTGCCCGCCGAGGAGGCCGCCAACGTGGCCTTCCACCTCGTCAACGCCGAGGTCGGCAAAGTGGGCATCGACTCGCAACGCGTCGTGCAGCTCATCGCGCAGGTCACCCAGATCGTGTCGCACACGAGCGGCGTGCGCGTGAACCGCGACGACCTGCACTCCTCGCGGTTCGTCGCGCATCTGCAGTACTTCGCCGAGCGGTTCTTCGCCGGCAAGCTGCTCACGAGCGAGGACGACTTCCTGTTCCGCAGCCTGAGCGAGCGCTACCCAGCGGCCGTCGCCTCGGCCGAGCGGGTCCGCACCTTCGTGCGCCACGAATATGACGCCGGCCTCCCCAACGAAGAGGTCGCGTTCCTCGCCCTGCACATCGCACGGGCGTCATCCGAATAGATTTGATCACAGAAGAAAGGCACCACCCATGGCACAACGCACCACCACCGTCGCCTCGTCCGTCGGCCTGCACGCCCGCCCCGCCGCCGTGCTCGCCAAGGCCGTCGCCAAGACCGGCCACGAGGTCACCCTCACGGCCAAAGGCAAGACCATCGACCCGAAGAGCCTGCTCTCGGTCATCGCGCTGTCGATCGGCCACGGCGACGAGGTCACCCTCGACGTGACGGGCGACGACGCCGAGCGTGTCGCCGACGAACTGCAGGCCCTGCTCGAGTCGGACCTCGACGCCTAGTGCCCTCCGTCGCGCGCATCCATTTCGTCCGGCACGCCGAGACGCTGTTCAACGTCAACCGCCAGCTGCAGGGGTGGTGCGATTCGCCGCTCACCGAACGCGGTGAACGCCAGGTCGCCGCGCTGGGCGAGTGGATGCGTGGGGTGCCGCTCACGGCGGCGTTCATGAGCGATCTCACGCGCACGCGCACCACCATGGCGGGCGCGCTGGTCGGCCACCCCGACCTCGATCCCGTGCCCATGACGGCGCTGCGCGAGTGGCACTACGGCGGATGGGAAGGGCAGCCCAACCCGGACATGTGGACGCCCGTCTACGCCGACCACGGTTTCACCTACAAACCCGGTTCGGGCAGCTGGCCCGCGCTCACGACCGACAGCTTCGACCACGTGATCGACTCGATCCACGCGCACGACCCGCTCGGCCGGGCCGAGACATCCGCTCAGGTTCGCGCGCGCGTCGAGACGGCTTTCGAGACCATCCTGGCCGAGGCTCGCTCGGGTTCGGGCGACGTCATCGTGGTCACGCACGGCACCATGCTGGGCAGCCTCCTGCGGCATCTCGTGCCCACCAATGTGGCGCCGCCGTCGGGTTATCCCAACTGCGGCATCGTCACGGCCACGGTCACCTGGCCCGACGCCGACGCCCCGGATGACGCGGCCTCAGCTGCTGCGCTCAGCTACACCGTCACGCTCGCCGACGTCGACGGGTCGAACGCGACCCCCGCCTGACCGGGTTCGCAACGCTCGGGCGGCGAGGCCGAGCGCGGCGACGACGATCGCGAGGGCGACGTAGCGCAGCGAGACGCCGGGCTCGAGAAGCGCGGCCTGGAAGACTTGTAGGCCGTATTCGAGCATCTCTGCGGGGTAACGGGCGAGGCCGCGGGAGCCGATGGACGACGTGACCGCCGTGAAGGTGACCGGGCCGATCCACAGCACGAGGAGGCTGAAGAGGGCGGCCACGATGCGGCCCGCCGACCCGAGCCCGCACCAGGCAATCGTGAGCCCGACGACGATGGCGGGGATCCACACTGAGGCCGACTGCAGGAACGCGAGGAACTCGGGCGGGACCGGCTGAAGCGTGTGCGGCAGAATGAGGCCGCTCAGCCAGGGGCCGAGCGCGACGGCGGCGAGGCTCGTGCCGACCAGGACGCCCGCGGCGGGGGCGGCGGCGATGAGGCCGAGCACGAGCATCCCGATCACGATGGATGCCACGGCACCGCCCGTCAGGCCGTAGAAATAGAGCTCGGTGGCGCTGGTTTCGCGCAGACCGTCCTCGACGACGGAGGCGGTCTGGATGACGGCGATCAGCTGCACGAGCAAAACCCCGACGGCCACCGCTGCCGTTCCAAATCGCGGCCGGTGCTGCTTCGTCAGGCGCGCGACGAGACCGCCGAGCGCCGAACCCACCGCGATCACCCCGATGAGCAGCGTCACGAAGTACTGGCTGAAGGGCAGCAACACGAACGGCATCGGCTCGGCGAGCCCGGCCCCCTCGTCGGCCCACAGGTTCTGCAGCGGCAGCCGCATGCCCGTGATGATCCAGGGCAGAAGCCCCACCACGGCGGCCCCGACGCCCATGAGCACGTAGAGCCACACGTTCCAGGTCTTCGCCGTTGTGGTGGCGGTAGCGGTACCCGCAGCGGTCACACTCATATCGTCAGAACTCCCCCGGTCATGCACGCCGTCAGCCTAGCGGCCGTGACGCCTGAGGCGACCCGGCCAGCAACTGCGTTTCCGTCCCGTGAGTATCCGAGTTACTCATAAACTCGGCGGCGCTTTTTATGAGTAACTCAGTTACTCATAATCTCTGGGCTGACGGTTATGAGTAACTGGGTCAGTCGGCCCAGGCCTGGCGCTCGGAGCGGATCGCCTCGCCCGTCTCGGCGGCGCGGTGCATGAGCATCCCCAGGTAGTGGTCCTGGCTGGCCTCGGCGAGGCTGTAGAGCGCGGGGCCGCCCGCGATGTGGTCGCGCATGCGCACGAGGCAGCTGGCGATGGCGATCTCGTCGTCGTTGAGGCGGGCGGGTGCGAACTCGTTGACGTACTCCCACGACGAGCCCACGAGGATGCCGCGCAGGAACATGCCCTCGAGGTTGCCGCCTTCGCCCGTCGCCACGCGGCGGAACTCGGTGAACACGGGCGTGCGGAAATCGTCGAGGTAGGCGAGGTCGAGGTTGTTGATCTCGCCGCGGTCGCCACGGATGAGGATGCGGTTCGCGCGGATCCACGAGAAGTACTGCTCGTCGGCGAAGTCATAGACACCGAGGCGGTCGCCGAAGTCGAGGCGGGCCGAGAGCTGACGGGCGGTCACGTGCGACTCCTCGCGCGGGTCGCCGTCGCGGTCGGGCCCCTGCACGAGCGGCGACGCGAAGAGCGACGCGGTGATCACGGCATCCTCGAAACCGATGCCGAGCGCCCGCCGCAGCACACTCACGCCGTGATAGTCGTGGCACTGCGCGACCAGGGCCGAACTCACCGTGCCCAGGCGACCGGATGCCGCCACCCCGAGTTGCGCCCGCAGCAGCGGGGACAGGTGATACTGCTCGGCGACCTGGATGATTGCGCCCCCGAGCACGAGCTCGTGCAACCGTTCGAGCGCCGCGACGTCGGAGGCCGGCGGCGTCTCGGTGAGCACGGGAATGCGGCGTTCGGCGAGTTGCGCGATGATCGCGGGCGCGGCGTCGCGCGGCACGGAGACGACCACGAACTCGGGGGTCGAGGCATCCAGGAGCGCGTCGATGTCGGGAAAAGCTCGCACGTTCCACTCGGCTTCGATGGCGCGGGCCGTGTCGGGGTTGCGCGTGACGAGGCCCGTGACCTCGAAGCGGTCGGGCAGGGCGCGGGCGATGCGCAGGAAGAACTCGCTGCGCCATCCGCTGCCCACGATGCCGAATCGGATGCGGTCGCCGTTGTCGCTCATGCGTCCAGCCTAAAGTCGGTCGCCGGCTGGCGCGAGGTTCGGGCACCGGGCTGCCCGCGAGGTTCTCTCAGCGAGGAGGCCCGCTCAGGGGACGAGGCGTTGCGTGATGCGGGCGGATGCGGCATGCCACTCGACCTCGGCGAGCGCGCCGTTGACGAGCGGCAGCTGCGGCGGTTCGTGGCCGAAGTCGGCGTCGTACAAGACCGGGATGCCGAGGCCGCCGAGCGTGTCGGTCAGCGCCTGCAACCGCGGGTAGCCCGGGCTTTCGGGCGCCGGGGTGCGGCCGATGAGCACGGCATTGGCGTGGTCGAACCAGCCGGCGAGGCGCAGGCGGTGCAGCAGGCGCGCGGTTTCGAGGGTGTCGGCTTCGGCCGCCTCGAGGTAGACGAGCAGGCCCTCGGGGGCGTGGCGGCGGGCGAATCCGTCGAGGTCGCCGTAGGGGGTTCCAGGCAGGAGCGCGACGGTTTCCAGGCATCCGCCGATGAGTCGTCCCGCGACCGTGACGGGGTCGTCGCCGTCGAGGCGGCGCCAGCGCGTGGGCTCCTCGTAGGCGTCGTCGCGCGTGCGGGGTTCGGTGGCCCAGGGACCCCAGGGCCGGATGCGGCGGCGAGGGGCGGCCGATTGCACGAGGGTGGCCCCGGCCGGCGCGGTGACGACATCCATCCAGCTGGAGAATTCGACGGGCAGCTCGTAGGGCGTGTCCATGAGGTTTGCTCCATGCAGCGTGGCGACGCCTGTGGCGAGGGTGAGCGGCGTCATGAGCGTGGAGAGGTCGGAGTAGCCGATCAACCAGGTCGGGTCGACGGCCAATGCGTCGACGTCGAGGCGGTCGAGCAGGTCGACGGCGAGGTCGCCACCCCACGGCGGGATGACGGCGCGGACGGACGGGTCGGTCATCATCGCGGTGAGCTCGGCGGCCCGGGCCTCGGGCGGGCCCGACGTCACGCCGTTCACGCGGGCCAGCTCGCCGACACGTGTGCGGAAACCGTGCGCGGCAACCGCTTCGAGCGCCGCGTCGAGCCGGTCGTGCAGCGACCCGGGCACCCCCGAAGACGGTGTCGCTACGCCGACGAGATCGTCGGCGACGAGGGGGCGTGGATAGCGGATTCCGACCATCGCCACAGCCTAACGACCGGGCGCGGGCACGACGAAGGGTGCGTAGCCCGCGGGTGCCGGCTCGACGCGCAGATCGGAGAATACGAGCGTCAGCGTGTGCCCGTTCGCCTGCGCTCGGACCTCGTGAAACGGGATCCCTACCTCGGTCGACCAGGAGCGCGCGAGCTCGGAATCGGGTACGAACGCGAAACCGGGGTAGAGCGCCTGCCACTTCACGCCCCAGACATACCCGTCGAGGTCGATCCCGGTCGACACATCGATGAGGCGCTCGTCGAGCGAACCCGCCCAGCCGGCCGGGCTCAGGGCCGTCGCGACCTCGGCGCGCACGCAGTTCACGAAGAGGAACCGAAGGAAAGCCGTGGGAATGCCGGTGCCCGGCGCGGCACCGGTCTCGACCACGACCTCGTAATCCCTCATGTACGTCGTGAAGCCGTGGAAGACGATCGCCTCGTCGAACACGTCGTCGAATGCCGCCTGCATCTCCCCGATATCCATGAGCCCCAGGGTAAACCGCCGGATAAGAGCTGCGACGGCGTGTCGCCGCCGAGCCGGACCTCGGCGGGTGCCGGACCGATTGCTCGTGCCGGGAATGAGCGAGCGCGCGGCGTCCGTTACCTTTGACACACTGAGCGCGGCCGATGCCCGGGCCGCCGCCGACGAAGGGACCGCCATGTCCGCGAACAGCACGCCCTCCTCATCCGCCTCGTCTTCGCGGCCGGCGGGCTCACCGTCAGCTTCAACGTCGGCCGCCGATGCCGCCAGCCGCACGCTCGGGGTCGAGCTCAATGGCATCAACGTCGTGCACGAGAGCGAGCACAAGGGGCGCCCGCGCGACCTCTTCTGGCCGTGGTTCGCCGCCAACGTGTCGGTGCTGGGCGTGAGCTACGGCTCGTTCCTGCTCGGCTTCGGCATCTCGTTCTGGCAGGCCACCATCGTGGGCCTCATCGGCATCGTCGTGTCGTTCCTCTTCTGCGGCATCATCGCGCTGGCGGGCAAACGTGGCAACGCGCCGACCATGACGCTCAGCCGCGCGCCCTTCGGCGTCAACGGCAACCGCGTTCCCTCCGCGATCTCGTGGGTGCTCACAGTTGGTTGGGAGACCGTGCTCGCGTCGCTGGCCGTCCTCGCCACCGCCACGGTGTTCGAGGCGCTCGGCTGGGAGGGCGGCGTCGTCACGAAGGTCGTCGCGCTAGTGGTGGTCGCCGCGCTCATCGTGGGCGGAGGCATCCTCGGTTTCGAGTTCATCATGAAGCTGCAGATGTACATCACGATCGTCACGGGCGTGCTGACGGTGGTCTACATCGTGCTCGTCGCGCCGACCATCGACTTCGCGGCCGTCTCGGCCATCTCGGCGGGTTCGGCCCCCGCATTCATCGGTGCGCTCGTGTTCATGATGACCGGTTTCGGCCTGGGCTGGGTGAACGCCGCCGCCGACTATTCGCGCTACCTGCCGAAGTCGGCCTCCAGTCGCGGCGTGGTGTTCTGGACAACGTTCGGCGCCTCGCTCGCACCCCTGCTGCTGCTCTTCTTCGGCCTGCTGCTCGCGGGCAGCGACCCTGAGCTCAACGCCGCCATCGCCTCCGACCCGATCGGCGCGCTGACCACCATCCTGCCGATCTGGTTCCTCGTGCCGTTCGCCATCGTCGCCATCCTGGGCCTCGTCGGCGGCGCCGTGCTCGACATCTATTCGTCGGGCCTGGCGCTCCTGAGCACGGGCCTCAAGGCCCCGCGTTATGTTGCCGCCTCGATCGACGGCCTGCTGATGATCGCCGGTGCCATCTACGTGGTGTTCTTCGCCGCCGACTTCCTCGGCCCGTTCCAGGGGTTCCTGATCACGCTCGGCGTTCCCGTCGCGGCGTGGTGCGGCATCTTCATCGCCGACCTGCAGCTGCGCAAGAAGGACTACGCATTGGCCGAGCTGTTCGACCCGAAGGGGCGCTACGGCAACTGGAACGTGCGCGCCATCCTGCTCATCGTCGTCGGCGCGGTCGTCGGCTGGGGCTTCGTCGTCAGCTCGTCGCCCGGTTTCGAGTGGGAGGGCTACCTGCTGGGTCTCGTCGGCGGCAAGGACGGCGAGTGGGCCTACGCCAACCTGGGCGTGCTGTTCGCCCTCGTGATCGGATATCTGGGCACACTCGTCTTCGGCCGCGCCTCGGTGCGCCGCCAGGAGTCGCTGCCGACCGACAACGAGAAGATCTCGGGTGCGGCCGCCGAGGCCACGACGCCGACGGGGCTCGAGCGATGACCAGCACGCTCATGATCATCGACATGCAACGCATCTTCGGTGAACAGACGAGCGGATGGTTCACGCCCGAGTTCGCGGCCGCGTCGGAGGGTTCGCGCCGCCTGCGTGCCGCCTTCGGGCAACGCGTCGCCCTCACCCGGTTTGTCGCCCCGGCCGACCCGCAGGGCGCGTGGGTGCCCTACTACGAGGACTGGCCGTTCGCCCACGATCCCGCCAACGCCGCCCTCTACGAGCTGATGCCCGAGTTCCCGATCGACGACGCCACGGTCATCACGCGCACCACGTTCGGCAAATGGGATGCCGACACCCGGGTCGCGCTCGGCAACCCCGACAGCCTCGTGCTCACGGGCGTGTCGACCGACTGCTGCGTGCTTTCGACGGCCCTCGCCGCCGCGGATGCCGGGGTGCACGTGCGCGTGGCCGCCGACGCGTGCGCGGGCGCCAGTGCCGCCGACCACCAGCGCGCGCTCGACGCCATGGCGCTGTACGCGCCGCTCATCGAGCTGACGACGGTCGACGACGTTCTCGCCGACATGCGCTGAGACCGCAGGCGATCAGCCCCCGCGCCGGTTTCGGCCCGCCTCGGGCACATCGAACCGATTCGCCTCGACTACGCGCCGGAAGACCACGACGCCCACCTCGGCGGTGCCGGGGCGGGCGTCGTTTCGACAGATGCAGAGGTTACGCGTTCGCGCCTTCACGCGACTCGGTGGCCTCGGCCAGCGTCGGGTAGTCGGTGTAACCGTGCGGGCCGGGCGAGTAGAACGTCGACGGGTCGGGCTCGTTGAGCTCGGCATCCTGGGCCCAGCGCTCGGCCAGGTCGGGGTTGGCGATCGCGAGGCGACCCACGGCCACGGCATCGGCGTGGTCGCCGCCGACGAGCTCGAGGGCCTCGTCACGCGTCGTCACGACGCCGAATCCGGTGTTGGCGATCCAGTTGCCGCCGAAGCGGTGGCGCAGGTCTTGCACGAGCGAGCCAGTGGGTTCGGCGTGCAGCACGCTCACGTAGGCCAGGCCGAGGGGCGCGATGCCGTCGACGAGGGCCTCATAGGTGGCGCGCACGTCGGCGTCGTCCTTCTCCCAGACATCCTGGATGTTGTGGGCCGGCGAGATGCGGATGCCCGTGCGACCGGCACCGATGGCCTCGGCGATGGCCGTGGTGACCTCGACGCCGTAGCGGGCGCGGTTCTCGGGCGATCCGCCGTACTGGTCCTCGCGCACGTTGGCGACGGGAGACAGGAATTCGTGCAGCAGGTAGCCGTTGGCGCTGTGCACCTCGACGCCGTCGAAACCGGCGCGGATGGCGTTGCGGGCGCCGGCGACGAGAGCCTGCTTGGTGGTCTCGAGCTCGTCGAGCGTGAGCGCGTGCGGCACGGGGAAGGCCTGCTTGCCCGTTGGCGTGTAGAGCTCGCCCTCGATGGCGACGGCGCTGGGGGCGACGATGCGGTCGGTGCCCGTGATGTCGGTGTGGGTGACGCGCCCGCCGTGCATGAGCTGCAGCACGATGGTTCCGCCGGCGGCGTGCACCGAATCGGTGACGACCTTCCAGCCGGCGACCTGCTCGTCGGTCTCGATGCCGGGCTGGCCCGAGTAGGCCTTCGACTCCTGCACGGGGAAGACACCCTCGGTGACGATCATGCCGAGGCCGGCGCGCTGCGTGTAGTGCTCGACGACGATGTCGCCGGGAACGCCGTCTGCGCTCGAGCGCATGCGGGTCAGCGGGGCCATGGTGATGCGGTTGGCAAGGTGGAGGTCGCCGAAGGTGGCGGGCGAGAACAGGTCCATTGATGAAGCCTTTCGAGAGATCGGTACCAACGCTGAAACGCTCGCGCGGCATCCCTATTCCATGTCGGTGGGGTCTGTCAGAGTATTCACATGGCCCAGGATGATTCGGACGCGTTCGGTCGCCTGCCCGTGCGGCAGGTGCGCGAGCTGTCGGTCAAACCGATGGCGCGCACTCGCTGGCCGGCCACCCTGGCGCCCGTGCGGCAGCTGCTCGACGACGGCCTCGAGCTCGGCGCGATCACGGTGCTCGTCGGCGACAACGGCGCCGGCAAGTCCACGATGGTCGAGGCCATCGCCGCGGTCTACGGCCTGAACCCCGAGGGCGGGTCGACGAGTTCGAGATATCAGTCGCGCGTCGACGAATCCGGGCTTGCCGAGCATCTGCAACTCGTGCGCAACGGCGGCGCATCCAAGCGCGGCTTCTTCCTGCGCGCCGAGACCATGCACGGCTTCTTCACCTACCTCGAGTCGATCGGCGATTCCGGGGTGTTCCACGAGCGCAGCCACGGCGAGTCGTTCCTCGACATCGTGGTCGAGCGTTCGCGCATCAGCGGCCTGTGGATCCTCGACGAGCCCGAATCGGCGCTCTCCCTCCCCGGATGCCTGGCGCTCATCGGTCTGCTGCGCGATCTCGTCGCCCGGGGCTCGCAGATCATCCTGTCGACGCACTCACCCGTGCTGGCGGCCATCCCCGGTGCCGAGCTGTACGAGATCGGCGAGTGGGGCATCCGCGCCTGCGACTACGACGACCTCGACCTGGTGCGCAACTGGCGGGCGTTCCTCGACGCACCCGAGCGCTATCTACGGCACCTCGACGACTGACGCCGGCCCGGCGAAGGTCTGCAAACCCGTGACGCGCAGCAGCTCGAGCGTTTCTGCATCCCGGCTGCCGGGAACGGTCGTGTAGACGACGATGCGCAGGTCGCCGCCCGGCACCGCGAGCACATCGCAGTCGATCTCGATGGGGCCGACGGGTGTGCTCACGACCTTGCGGCTCGACCGGTGTTCCGCGATGCGCGCCGAACCCCAGCGCCGCTCGAACTCGGGCGAGGTAGACCGCAGGCGCGCCACGAGCGCAGCGAGCGAGGGGTCGCGCGGGTAGCGACCGACCGCGGCACGCAGGTCGGCCACGAGGTCGCTGGCGAATTCTTCCTCATGGGTGTCGTCGAACTCGACACCGTCGTGCCCGTGCGTGAAGTGCCGCCACACGAGGTTGCGTTCGAGGGCCGACTCGGCCGAGGGGTCGCCGTTGACGGCCGCCCAGAGCGGATTCCACATGATGATGTCGTGCGCCGCGCTGAAGACCGCGAGCGGCACATCGCCCAGCCGGTCGACCAGGCGTTGCACCCCGGGCGTGACGTGGCGGGGCACGAGGTCGCGCGAGGGCGGCGCGGCCCCCGCGACACGGTAGAGGTGGTCGCGCTCATCGACGCTCAGGCGCAGGGCCAGGGCTAGAGCGCCCAAGAGCTGGGGTGACGGATGCTGCGCCCGCCCCTGCTCGAGCCGCACGATGTAGTCGACGCTGACCCCGGCGAGCGCCGCCAGCTCTTCGCGTCGCAGACCGGCCGCGCGTCGCCCCGAACCGGCCGGCAGCCCGACATCCGCGGGGCTGAGCCGTTCACGCCAGGACCTCAGCACACTCGCGAACTCGCTCATGACCCCATCATGCCCCGGTCGCGTGGCCGGTCGGTGGTATCAGCAGTCCTACCGTCGACCAAGGCCTGTGCGCCGGGCCGATCGGGGCGCAGGCTGTGAACATGACAACGACACTCATCACCGGGGCCAACAAGAGCCTCGGCCTCGAAACCGCCCGCCGCCTGATCGACGCGGGCCACACGGTCTATGCCGGCATGCGCGACCCCGCCAACGGTGACGCCGCCCGGGCCCTCGGCGCCCACATCGTGCAACTCGACGTCACCGACCAGGCCAGCGTGGATGCCGCGATCGCCGCCCTGCCGAACCTCGACGTGCTCGTGAACAACGCGGGCATCCTGGGCACATCGTTCGGGGTCGACGACCTCGACGCCGACGCCATGCGCACCGTGCTCGAGACCAACGTCGTCGGAATCGTGCGGGTGACGCAGGCCGCGCTTCCGCTTCTGCGTGCGTCCGAGCATCCGGTCATCGTGAATGTCGCCTCGGGCGTGGGCTGGCCGCGATTCCTGTCCACCGAGACGGCCGACGAGTACCCGGTGAAGGCCGTGCCCTATGCCTCCTCGAAGGCCGCGGTCATCGCGCTGACGGTGCAGTACGCGAAGAATCTTCCCGACTTCCGCGTCAACGTCAGCGACCCCGGTTACACCGCCACGGACTTCAACGGCCACGGCGGCCATCAGACCGTCACCGAGGGAACCGATGCGACGGTCGCCCTGGCCCTCATCGGCGCCGACGGCCCGACGGGCGAGTTCCACAGCCGCCACGGCCGCATCGACTACTAGCCAATCAGAAGGTCTCAGCGCGGCGGTTCACCAGCCCCTTGACGCTGGCGAACTGCCGCGCACACTTGAAGGATGGCTCACAAACAACGCGCGGCGGCCTCCCCCGTGCCCGAAAGCAAGGTCTGCGCCTCCTGCGGCCGCGAGATGCAGTGGCGATCGAAGTGGGCCGACAATTGGGATGCCGTGCGCTATTGCTCGGACGCCTGCCGACGCCGCGGCGTCACCGACGTCGACCGCCGTCTCGAAGAAACCATCATCGAACTCCTCGACAAACGCGCCGCCACCTCCACCATCTGCCCGTCGGATGCGGCGCGGGCCGTCGGCACGAAGGACGACTGGCGCGACCTCATGGAGCCCGCCCGCCGCGCCGCCCGCCGCCTGGTCGAAGCGGGCGTCGTCGACATCACGCAGGGCGGCTCGGTCGTCGACCCCTCCACGGCTCGCGGCCCCATCCGCATCCGCCGCCACCGCGCCTGACCGGGGCTGGCTGAATAATTCGGCATACTCAAGCTCGCATTGGACCCGAGTAGTGTCGGGCCGACGGAACCCGTCGATGGCAGATGGAGGATCACGTGACACCCGCTGAAGAGATCGACGCGCTGATTGCGAAGCATCCCGATTGGCGCGGCGAGGTCTTGGCGCAGGCTCGGCAGGCGATCCTCGAGGTCGACTCCGCCATCGTCGAAGAGTGGAAGTGGATGGGCGCCCCGGTGTGGGAGGTCGACGGCATCCTCGTGGTCGGCAACATCTTCAAGACCAAGGTGAAGCTCGGCTTCATGTACGGCGCCTCGTTGGACGACCCCGACGGCCTGTTCAACGGCGAGCTGGGCGGCAATCAGCGCCGCTCCTACGAGCTCTCGGCCGGCGACACGCTCGACGTGCCCGGATTGCAGGGTCTCGTTCGCCGCGCCATCGAGTTCAACCGCGCGAAACGCGCCGCCAAGCCCGTCCGCGCTGCGAAGGCATCGCAGTAACGATCGACCTGGACTCGCGGCATCCCCGCGGACATTTCTCCCGACCCCACACCCGCGCCCCGCACTAGGCTGAGCGCACGCGCCAGGCGACCGACACCGGGGGTTTCACACGTGTATCTGTTCATCGTCATTCCCCTCGCGATCGTCTACGCCCTCGCCGTAGGTTTCATGACGCGCCGCCTGCTCGGCGCCCCGGTCGGATGGCCGCGCACCTTCGTCGTGGGACTCGTCGTCTTCGCCGCGAGCGTGCCGTTCACGCAGTACACGGCCGGCCAGGCCGGCCTGCTCGACGGTGCCGGCGGCCTCGATGTGCACCCCGTCGTCGCGCTCGCGTTCATCCTGCTGGCCTTCGGGTGGACCTTCGCGTTCGGCGTCGCGTTCCTCGTCGGCAGCGAAGCCATTTGGCCCACCGCGTCGGTGCCGAACCCCATCTACGCGTTCCAGGAGGCCGTTCACCGCCGCCGCCGCACGCAGCGCTACCTGCAGATCCTCGCGATCGCCTCGCGCCACGGCGTCGGGCACGCCATTCACGGTCACCCGCGCCGGCGCACCTCGGCGGATGCGACGGCCGGCGCGTCCGTGGCGACGAACCCCAGCAGCACGCCGTCGCCCTCCGGCGCCTCCCGCTCCCCCGACGCCATCGTCTCGTTCCTCAACGACGCCGGAGTCACCTTCGTGAAACTCGGCCAGGTCATGTCCACGCGCCGCGACCTGCTGCCCCCGCGCTTCATCGAGGCGTTGTCGTCGCTGCAGACGAGCGCCACGACGCTGCCGTGGTCGGATATCGAGCGCGTCGTCGAACGCGAGCTCGGCCGACCCCTCGGCGAGGTCTTCGCGTGGGTGGACCATGAACCTCTCGCCGCGGCATCCGTTGCCCAAGTGCACCGCGCCACACTGCTCGACGGCACCGATGTGGTGCTCAAGGTGCAGAGGCCGGATGCCGAGCGCCAGGTGCGCGCCGATGTCGACATCATTCTGCGCATCGCCGACCGCATCGAGGCGAAAACATCCTGGGGTGCCGAATTCGGGGCCGTGTCGCTCGCCAACGGTTTCGCCAAGACCCTCGAAGAGGAGCTCGACTACCGCATCGAGTTTGGCAACACCGAGATGATCCGCAGCGCCGTCGAGCACACGGCATCCCACGTCTTGTCGGTGCCGCGTGTGTTCGCCGAGGCGAGCAGCCGCCGCGTGCTGACGCAGGAGCGGGTCGACGGCATCCCCCTCGGCAAGGCGCAGGAACACCTGGCGAGCATGCCGATGGCAGACCGCCAGGCGCTGGCCGAGGCGTTGCTGGACGCCGTGCTGCAGCAGGTCATCGTCGAGGGCGTGTTCCACGCGGATCTGCACCCCGGCAACCTCATCCTGCGCGAGGACGGCACGCTCGGCATGATCGACTTCGGTGCCATCGGCGTGCTCGAGCGCAGCATGCGCGAGGCCCTGGCCACGCTGCTCCTCGCCGCGGCGAGCGAGGACGACGTCGCGACGACTGATGCCCTCCTGCTCGTCGTCACGGTTCCCGACGGCACCGACACGCAGGCCATGCAGCGCGAGATCGGAAAGGTGCTCACGTTGATGCGCCACCGCCGCAAGGGCGACGGCTCGATCTTCAGCGTGCTGCTCGACGTCATCCGCGCCTACCACCTGGGGCTGCCGGCATCCCTCAGCTCGGCTTTTCGCACCATCGTCACGCTCGACGGATGCCTCACCCTGCTCGACCCCGATTTCGATCTCGTCGATCACGCCCTCAAACGCGTGCCCCACTTCATGCGACATTTGCTCAGCCCCGAGCGACTGTTCGCGTCGGCTCAGGCGCAGGCCGCGACATCCCTGGCCACCCTGCGCAAGCTGCCGCGGCGCATCGAATCGGTGTCGTCGCGCATCGAGAACGGCACCTTCAGCGTGCGCGTGCGTTCGTTCGCCACGGGCGACGACCGCTGGTGGGTGTCCACGCTCGTCTCCGAGACGGTCGGCGTGCTCATCGCCATCACGGCCGTCGTGGTCGGCATCGTTCTCGTCGTGACCGATTCGGGGCCCTACATCGTGCCCGATGTGCGACTTTTCGCGTTCCTGGGGTCGACGATCGGGCTCGTCGGGTTCATCCTGATACTGCGGTCGTTGCGGCGGGTGTTCCTGACGAAGCCCCGCTAGCGACCCACGCCGATGGAATTCTGACCCCGAAGGGACGTTGTACCGAAGATGACAGTAATCATCGCAGGAGGACACGGAAAGATCGCCCAGCTCTTGGAGCGTCGACTGGCGGATGCCGGCCAGGAGGTCGTCGGAATCATCCGCAACCCCGACCACGCCGCCGACCTCGAGAAGGCCGGAGCGAAAGCCCTGGTGCTCGACCTCGAGTCGGTCGACGCCGACACGCTCGCCCAGCACCTGCAGGGCGCCGACGCCGTGGTGTTCGCGGCCGGTGGCGGAGCGAAGAGCGGTGCCGAGCGCAAGATGACGGTCGACCGCGACGGCGCGATCCTGTTGGCGGATGCCGCAGAGAAGGCCGGCGTCGACCGCTACGTGATCATCTCGGCCATGTCGGTCGATGGTTTCGACGTCGAGAAGTCCACGCTGCCCGTCGACGACAACGACGATGCCGCCGTGTGGGAGGTGTACCGCCGCGCCAAGAGCGAGGCCGACGCCGACATCCGCTCGCGCGACTTCGACTGGACCATCGTGCGCCCCGGCGCCCTGACCGACGACGCCGGAACGGGACAGATCACGACCGGCTCCACCGTCGACCGCGGCGAGATCCCGCGCGCCGATGTCGCCGAGATCGTCGCGACCGCCATTCTCGAGGGAACGGCCGTGCGCACGCAGTTCGAGGTCGTCTCGGGCGAGACGCCCATCTCCGACGCCCTGGCCGAGATCAAGTACTAAGCACGCATCGAGCTGGCCGGGCGGCTCACCATCGCCCGCCCGCCGACGAAAAAGGGACCGATCAAACGATCGGTCCCTTTTTTTGCGTTCAGATATGCCGGCGTTCAGGCCTGCGGCGGCTCCGGCATGATCTGCATACCGTTGGTGCTCGACGCCGAGATGAGCATCGATTCGGCCCACGCGCGGTTCAAAACGGGCTCGCGGCCGCCGAAGAAGAGGAAGTGCAGGGGGATGCCGGGGTGCAGCCAGATGGTGCTGCGGCCGCTGCCCTGATCGTGGCCGTGATCCCACGACAGCGTGAAGGTCTCGCCGCGACGCAGCTTGGTGACGATTGCCACCTTGAGGTGGGCCAGCAGGCGGTCCTCGAATTCGATTTCGGTGCTTCCGTCACCGTAGATCAATTTTCCCATCGTGCCGCGCCAGTCTCCTCATCAAACGATCGAACCAGGCTCCGGGGGTGGGCATGGGGGATCGAATTCCGATCTTATGGAGCCCGCTCCACTTCCAGAAATCTCGTCGCAAGGGGGCGAAATTTGAGGCACATTTGCTCTATAATCTCGGTTTGCAAGGCGCGCGAAACCTTCCGCTCAGACAGACGGCGGAATTCTCGGTGACCAGTGCGTTTTCGCGATTAACGTGGGTCGAGAGCCGGGCTGTTTTGGTAGTGCTCGAACATCACGCTCGTGCGCGTCGAGGCGACGGCCGGGTGGGCCGAGAGATGCGTGACGACGAAGTCACGCAGGTGGTCCGAATCGCGCGTGGCCAGGTGCACGATGAAATCTTCCGAGCCGCCCAGGAAGAACAGTTGCACGACGTCCGGCAGTGAACGCATCTCTTCGGTGAAGGTGCGGATCTGCTGGCGCGCACCGGCCCGGATGTTGACGCTGATGAGCGCCTGCAAGCCGAGACCGACCGCCGCGGGGTCGATGTCCGCTCGGAAGCCCCGGATCGCGCCCCGGTCGACCAGCGATCGAACCCGAGCCACACAGGTCGAGGGCGCGATGCCGACGCGTTCGGCCAGCTGATTGTTCGGCATACGCGCGTCACCGGCCAGCTGGGCCAGGATTGCGCGGTCGATATCGTCCAGGTCGCGCCCCTGATCTCGCCCGCGCTCCGGGCCCCGTTCCCGCACATTCTTCGGCGACACCGTCATCGAAACCCCTTCTCGCCGCACAAAGATGCGAATTGGATGCATCCCACCGCTGATTCTGCACAGTTTACGTCCGTGTAACGCAGAATCCGGAGCATAGATCTGTCGCGAACGACCGGCAACGACGCCGGCGCTGAGACGGCCTCTCGATTGGAGAAACGCATGCGCGTCGGCATCCCCACCGAAATCAAGAACAACGAGAACCGGGTGGCCATCACGCCCGCCGGGGTGCACGAGCTCGTGCGACTGGGTCACGACGTCATCGTGCAACGGGGCGCGGGTCTCGGCTCGTCCATCTCCGACGACGACTACACGGCGGCGGGAGCGACACTCGCCGAGACGGCCGACGAGGTCTGGGCCGCAGGCGATCTCATCCTCAAGGTCAAAGAGCCCATCGCCGAGGAGTACCCGCGCATGCGCTCCGGGCAGACGCTCTTCACCTACCTGCACCTCGCGGCCTCGAAGCCGTGCGCCGACGCCGTGCTCGCCTCGGGCACAACGGCCATCGCCTACGAGACCGTGCAGCTGCCGAACCGGTCGCTGCCGCTGTTGCAGCCCATGAGCGAGGTGGCGGGCCGACTCTCGACCCAGGTCGGCGCCTACCATCTGATGCGCGCGGCGGGCGGGCGCGGCATCCTGCTGGGCGGCGTGCCCGGAACTCAGAAGGCCAAGGTCGTCGTCATCGGCGGCGGCGTGGCGGGCGAACATGCGGCGGCGAATGCGCTCGGCATGGGCGCCGACGTCACCATCATCGACCTGTCCATCCCGCGGTTGCGCGACCTCGAGGTGCGGTTCGGCGGGCAGATCCAGACGCGCGTGTCGTCGACCTACGAGATCGCCGCACAGCTGCGCGAGGCCGACCTGGTCATCGGTTCGGTTCTCATCCCGGGCGCCCAGGCCCCGAAGCTCGTCACCGACGAGATGGTCTCGACCATGAAGCACGGTTCGGTGCTCGTCGATATCGCCATCGATCAGGGCGGATGCTTCGAGGGTTCACGCCCGACCACCCACGACAATCCCACCTTCGCCGTGCACGACAGCGTCTACTACTGCGTGGCCAACATGCCGGGTGCGGTGCCCGAAACATCCACTCGTGCGCTCACCAACGCCACGCTGCCCTACGCCATCGCACTCGCCGAGAAGGGCTGGAAGAAGGCGGTTTCGGATGACGCGGCCCTCGCGCTCGGCCTCAACGCGCACGCCGGTTCGCTCACCAACGCCCCGGTCGCGCGCGCCCTGGGCCTCCCGTCCATCTCCCTCGACGAGGCCCTCGCGCTGAGCTAGCGGACCGCACCGGGCTAGAGTCGCCCTTATGCCAGCGCCGTCGCCGTACGAAGCCACGATCCCCGAGGTTTTGGCGCTCCTGCATCCCCGTCTGCGCCTCTACTTCTCGTCCATCCCGCGTGGGTCGGTCGGCCGGGGCGACGGGGTCTTCCACACGGTCGGCACGCCGCGCCGGTGGATGTGGCCCGTGCTCGCGGTCTTGGCCCGGCGCGGCATCCTCTTTCCCGTGTGGCAGCGCGACGTGCCCTTCACGGTCGAGAACAGGCCCATCGCGGATGCGGGTGGGCACCCCGGGGTCGCGGCCACGCGCACGTTTCGGCTGGCCGGGCGCTCGGGATCGGCCCGCCGCGACCGCGACATGGTGGATGTCATCGCCGAGGAGAACGGCTCGCTGGTCGACCGCCTGGGTGTCGGAGCGCCGCTCTGGGCCCGGTTCGACGCCCGCGCCGACGACGGTGCACTAGCGCTTCGATCGAATGCCGTCGCCCTGCGCCTCGGCTCGCGACATCTCCGCATCCCTCGTGTCGTCGCTCCCCGCGTGACCCTTCGCGAGGCCTTCGACGAATCGAACGATCGGCAGCGCGTCGACGTCACCCTCTCACTCCCGCTCGTCGGGCTTGTCTACGAGTACCGGGGCACATTCCGCTACGAGATCCGCCGGACTGGCCGGGTTCTGAGGGTTCACACACCGCCACTGCCTAGAATCGGCGTATGTCTGGCGCACTGTGGTGGCTTCCCTCGCTCATCGTTTTCGGGGGCGCCGCCATCGCGGCCGTTCTGCTCGTGCGCGGTTTGCGCGCCCGAGGCCGCCGCGTCCTCCAGGCCGAGGGCCGCACTCCAGAGGCCCTCGACCAGCGCGCGGGCCTGGCGCTCGTGCAGGCCGACGACGTCGTGCGGCAGGCCGAGGACGAGGTCGGTTTCGCCGAGGCGCAGTTCGGCAAGTCCGATGCTGCCCAGGTGGCGCGCGCGGTGAGTTCGGCACGGCAGGCTCTGCGCGAAGCGTTCCTCCTTCGGCAGAAGCTCGACGATCATATTCCCGATACGGAATCCGACCGCACGCGCTGGAATACACGCATCATCGAGCTGTGCGCCACGGCCACGCGACTCGTCGAAACCGAGAACTCCTCGCTGAGCGAGCGACGCTCCGTGGAACGCGACGCCCCCGAACGACTCGCTCAGCTGACCGCCGGTCTCGCCGAAACCGAAGCTGCCCTCCCCGCCGCGCAGGCCACGCTCGACGCCCTCGCCCGACGATTCTCGCCCGCCGCGATCGGTGCCGCCGCCGACGCACCGCGCGCCGCCGCGGCCCTGCTCGCCGAAGCGCGACGATCGGCAGATGCCGCGACCGACGCCGTTTCACGTGGAACGCTCGCGGCGCCCCACCTCGACGCCGTCGCGCGCCACCTCGGAACGGCCCGCACCACGCTGGCGCAGGTCATGCACATCGCCGATACGCTGAACGGCGCCGCGACCGAACTCGAGAGTTCGCTCGCCGATACGCGCGCGGGCATCGCCGAGGCCCGCGCCGCGCGCGACTCCAACCCGTTGCCCGACGCGGCCGATCTGATCGGGGATGCGATCGCCGTCGCCCAGCGCGCGGCCGATGACGCCGAGACCCACGTTCGCGCCCTCGCTGCGAGCCTCCCCGCGTCGGGCGCCGGTAGCAACGACACAACGCCGATCGAGGCCGACGGAGACGCGGCGACCGATGCCGAGCGCGAACTCGTTCCCGTCGGCGCGCTCAATCCGCTGCCGGCCATTGGGCGACTGCGCGACGCATCCCTGCAGCTCGACCAGGCGTTGGCCGAGGCCCGCAGCAACGTCGAGCGCATCAAGAACGCACAGGCCGCCCTGCGCGGCGCGGTCTTCTCGGCCAACAGCTACATCGAGGTGGCCGCCGACTTCATCACGTCGAACCGGTCGCGCGTGGGCCCCGAAGCGCGCACGCGCCTCGCCGAGGCGGAACGCCAGATCGTGCTCGCCGGCGCCTCCGCCGACCCGGTCGAAGCGCTCGATATCGCTCGCCGTGCCGCGCGCCTCGCGCAGGACGCCGACGCGCTCGCCCGTTACGACGCGGGGCCGCGCCAGGCTCCGATCCGCGGCTGACGGGCGCGGCCCCCGCCGCTGAACGACTCGGCCACCACGGGGGCCTTCGCGACTGGGTCGCCGAGCGTTCCCCCTTCCGTCCTTCGACGAGGAATCCTTCGACAAATAAGTGTTGCGCGGCCCCGGCCGCACGCACCAGAATCAGCCGCAGGGCACGCGTTGCGCGTTCGCACGGGCGGCGGCCGAGCCATCCGCCGCGCCACCGCGCACCGAACGAAGGGCGAGACCATGGCCGTCATCTCACGCGGGTTCGGCGCACGCCGCCGCGAATCGACACCCGATCTGCCGCCCGGGCAGTTTCTCACCACCGACTTCCCGGTGCTCTCGGCCGGTCCCACACCCGAGGTCGACACCGCGGAGTGGGAGTTCCTCATCCGCACCGAGACGGGCGACGAGAAGAAGTGGTCGTGGGATGAGCTGCAGGCGCTGCCGCAGGAGACCATCGACACCGACATCCACTGCGTGACGCGCTGGTCGAAGCTCGGCACCACCTGGCGCGGCGTCTCGCTCGACACGCTCTTCGCCGAGGTCGAGACCAGTTACGACTTCACGATGGTGCACTCCTACGGCGGCTACACGACCAACCTGCCGCTCGAAGACCTGCTCGACGGCAAAGCCTGGATCGCCACCGAGTTCGACGGTGAGCCGCTCGACCCCGAGCACGGCGGCCCCGCGCGGCTCCTCGTGCCGCACCTGTACTTCTGGAAGAGCGCCAAGTGGGTTCGCGGAATCGTCATGCACGGCGACGACGACCCCGGCTTCTGGGAGCAGAACGGCTATCACACCTATGGCGACCCGTGGCAGGAGCAACGGTATTGGTGACCAGGGCCGAGTGGTTCGTGGGCACGGTGACCGAGGCGACGATGTTGACGCGTACGGGCCGACGCCTGCTCGTCGACGTTCCCGGCTGGCCCGGCAACCGCCCCGGCCAGCACCTCGACCTGCGGCTCACTGCTGAAGACGGCTACCAGGCGGTTCGCTCCTACTCGATCGCATCGTTCGGCCCCGGCCAGGCTGTCGAGCTGGCCGTCGACGAGCTGCCAGACGGCGAGGTGTCGCCCTACCTCGTCGAAGACGTCCTCGTGGGCGATCAGCTCGAGGTGCGCGGGCCGCTCGGCGGCTACTTCGTCTGGGATGTCGAGCAACCCGAACCCGTGCAACTCATCGCGGGCGGCAGCGGCAGCGTTCCGCTCGTCGCCATGGCCCGCGCCCACCACGCTGCGGCGAGCGTCACCCCGTTCCGCCTGCTCTACTCGGTGCGCACCCCGGCCGACGCCTACTTCGCCGACGAGCTGCTGTCCCTGGTCGACCCGTCGTTCGCCCTCGACTGGGTGTACTCGCGCGAAACCCCGAATGGATGGCCTCGCCCCGCCGGCCGTGTCACGCGCGAGTTGCTCGCCGAGACGACGCTTCCGGCATCCGATGCCCCCACCGTCTACGTGTGTGGCCCCACGGGTTTCGTCGAGGCCACTGCGAAGGCGCTCGTCGCCCTCGGCCACGACCCGCAACGCATTCGCACCGAACGCTTCGGAGGTTCGTGATGTCGTCTCACCCGTTCCCGCACCTGGCGGATGGTGTCACCTCGACCGTGGAAAATGTCGACGGTAACGCCCTGGCCGGGCCCCTCTCGGCCCTGTTCGCCGCCGACCTCACGACGGCGCTCGTCACGTGTCGCCACTGCGGCGACGAGGCCCCACTCGCCACGGCCGTCGTCGAGCGGGACGACACGGCCGACATCGTCATCTGCCGCGGCTGCACGCACACGCTCTTCACGCTGCACCGCTCCCCCGCCGGCCTGCGCCTCGACATCGCGGGCCTCGCGGCCCTCGCCTCCGGCCGCTACTGGTAGGTGACTAGGTCGGGCAGCGGCGCGACATCCCGCATCGTCTGGTCGGGCGTGAGCATGGGCTTGTCTTCGTCGTAGAAGTTCTTCCAGCCCCACGCCATGCCCTCGGGGGCGCCCTGGTGCAGCGCCCGCCACGTGGCCTGTTTGTCGGGCTGGCCACCCTGGCCATCGGCGTGGATGAGCATCGCCAGTTCGGGGTGCGACATGTCGAGCGTCTGCCGGTCTTGGATCATGGCGAGACGGAACTGGTGCAGCACGAACATCTTGGGCGGCAGGCCCTTCTCGTTCGTCAGCTGGGCGAGCCACGCCGACACTTCGTTGACCTCGGCGGCCGACACCGACCCGATCTGGCGCAGCGGCACCTGGTCGGGTTTCAACCGCCACTCGGGGTCGAGCGCCAGGCCCACGTTGGGCAGTTCGAGCAGCGACTGGTAGCGCTTGGCCTGGCTGAGGAAGTCGCTGCGGCCGGGCTGCAGGTCGAGCACGACGTATTGCCCGGCATCCGCGGCGGCCTGAATCCAGGGGCGGATGGTTTCGGGGTCGATCTCGTTGGAGTAGTCGCCGTCGGGGCCGGCGGCCCCCGCCGCAACGGTCGCGATGATCTCCATCAGGGGCACGACCGTTTTGTCGCTCAGGCTCTCGTAGGGCGCGGCGACGTCTTTCGCGCGCTGCACGGTGGCCGCGGCATCTTGCTCGCCGAGCACGCCGAGCGCACCCGTGCCGATGGCGCCGTAGAGGGCCACGAACTGGTGGCCGGGAAAGAGGATCTGGCCGCCGCCCGGCAGCTGGTAGCCGGTGCGAGCCGAACGCACCTTCCAGTCGAGCGCCTGCTGATCGGCGAAGGGGGCGCCCAGGGCGAGCACGGCGTCGTCGGGCGCGGCGGCGAGCGCCGTGATGGCGTCGGCGGATGCTTGTGGGTTGGCGTTCGCGGCGGGCACAGCGTGCACGGGCACACCGGCCGCGCGCGCGGTCGCCGCGGCGGCGAGCGCGCTGGGGTCGTCTGTCACGAGGGCGAGGGTCTTGCCGGCGGGTTCTCCGCGTTCGAGTCGGGGCGCGTCGCCGTCGGAGTCGGCGGACCCGGCGATGATGCGGCGTTCGCCCGCCTGCTCCGAGCCCGAGTCGTCTCCGTCGCCCGGAACATCGAGCTGGCGCGCATCCACCGCACCGTAGGTCACCACCGTGTGCGCCTTGAGGCGGTCGAGCTCGTCATCGACAGCGTTGGCCGGCTCGTCGTCGGAGCCATCTTCGGGCGACGCAGAGGAGGTCGACCCCGAGTCGCGAGTCGCCGCGCCCAGCAACAACGGCACACCCAGCTTCTCGGCTTCGGCGGCCCCGGCCCCTTGCGCGTCGGCATCGTCGTTCGCGGCCACGACGACCACGGATGCTTCGCCGAACAGCTGCCGGCTGGCCACGAGCGCGTTCGCCGCGGCATCCCCGTCGGCGACCGTGAGCGGATCGGTGGGTGCCGTGAGCACGGTGCGCGCGGCGGACGGCGTCTTCGGCCCCGTCGGGCTGGATGCCGTGCAGCCGGTCAGGGCCACGAGCCCTGCCAGGGCGGTCGCGGCGAGCGCGGTCGTCGTTCGGTTTCGGGCCATGGTGCACCTCCCAGGTCGCGTCAGCCATGCTACCGGCGGCCCCCGACGGGGTGGCAAACCCGGCCCCCGATCGCGGCGCGTCCACTAGCACGTCATCCGCATTCTTGACACCCCGCGCGCGAAGAGAAGCCCCGGCGTAGCGTCGATATCGATCTCGTAAACCGCACAACGCATAGGAGTATCACCATGACCCAAACGATCGAAACCGTCGACGTCAACGTTCCTCTCTCCGTCGCCTACAACCAGTGGACGCAGTTCGAGGAATTCCCGCACTTCCTCGAGGAGGTGGAGTCGATCACCCAGGTCACCGACACGCTGACGGTCTGGAAGGTCAAGGTCGGAACGGTCGAGCGCGAGTTCGAGGCGAACATCACCGAGCAGCACCCCGACGAGCGTGTCGCCTGGAACAGCACGGGCGGCGAGGTCGACCACGCCGGTGTCGTCACGTTCCACAAGCTGTCCGACACCGAGACGCGTGTCACCGTGCAGATCGACTGGGAGCCCAAGGGCCTGCTCGAGAAGCTCGGTTCGACGCTCGGCGTCGACAACCACGCCATCAAGAAGGACCTGAAGAACTTCAAGGAGTACATCGAGTCGAAGGGCACCCCCGACGGCGCCTGGCGCGGTGACGTCGAGGCCTAAACCTCGCACAGCACGACCACGGCGGCGGCGTCTCGTTTCGAACGGGATGCCGCCGTTCCGCGTGTCCCGGGAAAAACCCTCACGACGTGAGCCCCGCGGGTCTAGTGTGAACCCACCACAGCACCATCGGCGTTATCTGCCGCCCCGAGCGGCCCAGAGACAAGGATGCCCGCACGATGACCGACGCACCGTCCACCCGAACCCCCGGCCGTCCCGCGGTCCCTCCCCAGAACGGCGCGGGCAAGGGCCTCGCGGCTGGCACGCTCGGCACGGCCGGTTCGGTCGTCATCGGGCTCGCTTCCACGGCCCCCGTCTATTCGCTCGCCGCGACGCTCGGCTTCGTGGTGCTGGCGGTGGGCGCCCAGGCGCCGATCGCGTTCATCCTGGCCTTCATCCCGATGCTTTTCGTGGCGTTCGCCTATCGCGAGCTCAACCGCGAGATCCCCGACTGCGGCACGTCGTTCACCTGGGCCACCAAGGCTTTCGGGCCGTGGGTGGGCTGGATGGCGGGGTGGGGTGTCGCTGTCGCCGGCATCGTGGTCCTCGCCAACCTCGCCCAGATCGCGGGCACCTATCTCTGGCTGCTGATCGGCGACGGCTCGCTGGCCGAGAACGGTTTCCTCGTCACGGCCACGGGCGTCTTCTTCATCGCGGCCATGACGTATGTCAGCTACCGCGGGCTCGAGATCGGCGAGAAGCTGCAGGTGGTGCTGCTCGTCATCCAATACGCGGCTCTCGCCCTGTTCGCGATCCTGGCCATCGCGAGCGTCGTCAACGGCACGGCGCCCGACCCGACCATGCCGACGCTCGACTGGTTCAACCCGTTCGCGTTCACCGATGCGACGGGTTTCACCGAGGCCATCCTGCTCGCGCTCTTTATCTACTGGGGGTGGGATGCCTGTCTCGCGCTGAATGAGGAGACGAAGGATCCTCGCCGCATCCCGGGCCGTTCGGCCATCATCTCGACCGTCATCCTGCTGGTCACCTACGTGGGCGTCGCGGTCGCGGCCATGATGTACGCGGGCGTCGGCGAGTCGGGGCTGGGTCTGGCGAACCCCGACGGCTCTGATGACATCTTCTTCGCGCTCAAGGATGCGCTCTTCGGGCCGTGGGCGTGGCTGCTCGTGGTGGCCGTGCTCGTGTCGGCCGTGTCGTCGACGCAGACCACCATCCTGCCGACGGCGCGCGGCACGCTGTCGATGGCGGTCTACAAGGCACTGCCCGCGCGTTTCAGCGTTGTGCACCCGCGTTTCAAGACGCCGTCGTTCTCGACCCTCGTCATGGGCGCGGCGTCGATCGCCTACTACGTGATCATGACGGCGGTGTCGAGCAACATCCTCGCCGACTCCATCCTGTCGCTGGGTCTTGCCATCGCGTTCTACTACGCCATCACGGGTTTCGCGTGCGTCTGGTACTTCCGCCGCAACCTGTTCGACTCGTCGCACAACTTCTTCTTCCGCTTCCTGTTCCCGCTGTTGGGTGCCGTGCTGCTCACGGCCGCGTTCGTGAAGTCGGCCATCGACATGGTGAGCGTCGACTACGGCTACAGCACGCTGCTCGGCATCGGCGGAACCTTCGTCGTCGGCATCGGCTCGCTCGCGCTGGGCTTGGTGCTCGCGATCATCTGGTGGGCGTTCCCGGGCTCGAAGCGTTTCTACCGCGGCGAGAGCCTCAACCGCGAGACGCCCGTGCTGGTGCCGGACTCCCCCGATCTGAGCGTCACGACGCCCGACACCGACCACACCGCCCCGACCGCCCGCCCCGAAGGGAAGTAGTCCATGACCGAGCAACGCCTGCGCATTCTCATCGTCGGAGCGGGAGGCGTGGGCTCGGCGGCCGTGCGCATCGCCGTGCGTCGCCCATTCTTCGAGCTGCTCGTGGTGGCCGACTACGACCCGGCCCGCCCGCAGCTGCTGGTCGATGCGCTCGGCGACGACCGGTTGCGTGCCGCACAGGTGGATGCGTCATCCGCGGATGCCGTCGCCGCGCTCATCCGCGAACACGGCATCACGCATGTGCTCAACGCCGTCGACCCGCGTTTCGTGATGCCCATCTTCGAGGGGGCCTTCCAGGGCGGCGCCACCTACCTCGACATGGCCATGAGCCTGTCGGCGCGGCATCCCGAGCACCCCTTTACCCAGACCGGTGTCATGTTGGGCGACGAGCAATTCGCGGCGGCCTCGACCTGGTCGGATGCGGGGCGCCTGGCGCTCGTGGGCATGGGGGTCGAGCCCGGCCTCTCCGATGTCTTCGCGCGCTATGCCGAAGACGAGCTCTTCTCCGAGATCGAGGAGTTGGGCGTTCGTGACGGCGCCAACCTGACGGTCGAGGGCTATGACTTCGCGCCCTCGTTCTCGATCTGGACGACGATCGAAGAATGCCTCAACCCGCCCGTCGTGTTCGAGCGCGACCGCGGCTGGTACACGACCGAGCCGTTTTCCGAGCCGGAGGTGTTCGAGTTTCCCGAGGGCATCGGCCCGGTCGAATGCGTGAACGTGGAGCACGAGGAGGTCATCCTCATGCCGCGCTGGACGAACGCCCGCAAGGTGACCTTCAAATACGGTCTGGGCGACGAGTTCATCGACGTGCTGAAGACCCTCAACAAGCTGGGTCTCGACAAGACCGAGCCGCTCACGGTGAAGGGTGTGCAGGTGTCACCCCGGGATGTCGTGGCGGCGGCGCTGCCCGACCCCGCAACCCTCGGCGACAAGATGCGCGGGAAGACGTGCGCGGGGCTCTACGTCACGGGGCGCGGCACGGATGGCACCCCTCGGGCCGTCTACCTCTATCACGTGGTCGACAACGAGTGGTCGATGCGCGAATACGGTTCGCAGGCCGTGGTGTGGCAGACCGCCGTGAACCCGGTGGTGGCACTCGAGCTGCTGGCGCGGGGCGTCTGGTCGGGCGCGGGTGTGCTGGGCCCCGAGGCGTTCGACGCGCGGCCGTTCCTCGAGTTGCTGGCCCAGCCGGCACCGGCGGGCTACGGCTCACCGTGGGGCATGGAGGAGCGGGACGCGCCGGAGTCGTAAGCACGCCGAGCGGCGGGGGTTCGGTGCGTCGATGGGGGCGTGAGTGCGACGCGCCGACGTTCTCGGCACATTTCTTCCTTTGCGGACCTTGATATTCTAGAGTGACGCATATGAGCTACCCTGATGCGCCCCAACCCGCGACCCCTCGGCCCCACACGTCGGCCAAACTCCTCGCCGAAGCCGCCGGCACGTTCCTGCTCGTCTTCGCGCTGACCGGCACGGCCACCTTCTCGGCCTTCTTCGGCGTCGAGCCCTCCAACCCCCTCGGCGTCGGCTTTCTGGGCGTCGCCCTCGCCCTCGGCCTGGCGGTCATGATCGGCGCTTACGCGTTCGGCCCGATCTCGGGCGGGCACTTCAACCCCGCCGTCACGCTCGGTCTCGCGGCCGCCGGGCGATTCGCGTGGCGCGAGGTTCCCGCCTACATCGCGGCGCAGGTGGTCGGTGCCATCGCGGGCGCGGCCGCCGTGCTCGCCATCGCCTCGGGCGGGCCGCTCGGCTACCTCGAACGCACGCTCGTCGACGGTTTCGCGTCGAACGGCTACGGCGAGCTGTCCCCCAACCTGTTCTCGCTGTTCTCGGTCGTCATCGTCGAGGTCGTCGCCACGGCGCTGTTCCTCTTCGTCATCCTGGGTGTCACGCACGCTCGTGCCGACGCCGGGTTCGCGCCCATCGCCATCGGGCTCACGCTGACCGTGTTGCTGCTGGTCGCCATCCCCATCGACAACGCCTCACTCAACCCGGCCCGTTCGCTCGCCACGGCCGTCTTCGCCGGCACGCCGTGGCTCGTGCAGGTGTGGGTGTTCCTCGTGTTCCCGAGTCTCGGCGCGCTCATCGCGGGTTTCGTGTACTCCACCCTGTTCGACCGCGAGACACCCGCATCGAACGCCACCGCCCCCGCGGATCGTGCCGCTCCGGCGGCCTGGCAGCCCCCGGCACCCACGCCCGCACCCGCACCCGCAGCCGCAGCACAGGCTCCCGCCGCAGCGCCTGCGCCGGCCGCCACTCCCCCGGCCGCGACTCCCCCGGCCGCGGCTCCCCCGGCCACCGCGCCCGCGCCGACCCCCACCATCCACCCGGGCACGGCTTACGGCTCGACACCCCCGTCGGCCACGAAGCGATAACCCATGCCGGCCTCGGTGAGCAGATGCCGGGGCCGGGAGGGTTCGGCCTCCAACTTCTTGCGCAACTGCCCCATGTAGAGGCGCATGTAACCCGTGTCCTCGGTGTGGTGCGGCCCCCAGACCTCGGTCAGGAACGCGTCGCGCGTCACGAGTTTGCCCGGGTTGCGCAGCAGTAACTCCAGGATCTTCCACTCGGTGGGTGTCAGCCGCACGGGCGCCGAGGTGCCGTCGGCTCCGCGCCGCACGATGTGTTTGGCCGCGAGGTCGACGCGCACGTCTCCGAACTCGATGACGGGTTCGTCGGCCGCGGTGGGCTTGCGCCTCGTCAGGGCCCGGATGCGCGCCAGCAGCTCGTCGATCGAGAACGGTTTGGTCACATAGTCGTCGGCTCCGGCATCCAGAGCATCGACCTTGTCTGCGGCGCCCGTGCGACCCGACACGACCAGAATGGGCACCTCACTCCATCCGCGCACACCCTCGATCACGTCGATGCCGTCGAAATGCGGCATGCCGAGGTCGAGCATGATGAGGTCTGGATGCTGCTCGATGGCGGCATTGAGGGCTTCGCGCCCGTCGGCGGCGGTCACGATCTCATAGCCGCGCGCGCCCAACGTCACGCGCAGGGCCCGCAGAATTTGCGGGTCGTCGTCGGCGATCAGAATCTTCACGGGGTCTCCTCGATGGGTGCCGGCTGGGCGTCGCGGGCACCCGGCTCGCAGCCGAGTTCGGCCGCGGGCAGGGCCACGATCATGGTGAGCCCGCCGCCCGGGGTGTCTTCGGCCTCGAGGGTTCCGCCCATGCCCTCGACGAATCCCTTCGACAGGGCCAGGCCGAGCCCGAGACCCGTGCTGTTGTCGGTGTCGCCGAGTCGTTGGAACGGCACGAACACGTCGGCGCGCCGGTCGGCGGGAATGCCAGGACCCTGATCGCTCACGCGGATCTCGACCCGCCCCCCGAACGAGCTCCCCGCCACACGCACGCGGCTGCCCTCAGGCGAGTAGCGCACGGCGTTCGACAGCAGGTTCACGACCACGCGCTCGAGCAGCACCTGGTCGGCGAGCGCCGCGGGCAGCCCGCTCGGCAGGTCGAGTTCGACGTCGCCCGGCCCGAGGTCGAGCTCGTCGAGCGCGGGCAGCACGGCCTCGGCCACATCGGTCGGCTGCAGCGACACGGCCAGCACGCCGGCCTCGACCCGGCTCACATCGAGCAGGTTGGTGACGAGCACGGCCAACGATTCGAGGCTTTCGGATGCCGTGGCCAACAGTTCGTCGCGATCGGCCGCCGTCCAGGCCACCTCGGTCGACCGCAGACCGCTGACGGCGGCGGTCGCGGCGGTGAGCGGACGCCGCAGGTCGTGCCCGACGGCCGCGAGCAGCGCGCTGCGCATGCGATCGGCCTCGGCCAGCGAGCCCACCACGTCGGCCGTCTCGGCGAGTGCGTTGTGCTCGAGCGCCTGGTCGATCTGTGTCGTGATGACACTCAGCAGCCGCCGCTCCGAGGCCGCCAGGTCGGGGCCGTGCAATTCGAGGATGGCTCGGTCCCCCACGGGCATGGTGGTGACGCGATCGTCGGCGGCCGGTTCGCCGTCGGTGGTGAGAACCGCATGGCTCGATGCATCCAGCAACCGCACGCCCGTCAGCGAGAAGGCCTCGCGGGTGCGGGTCACGAGGGCCTGCAGGGCGTCCTGGCCGCGCAGAACGCTGCCGGCGACCGTTGCGAGCAGCTCGGATTCGGCGGCCGAGCGTCGCGCCGACCGACTGCGACGTGCGGCCTGATCGACCACAACGCTCACGAGCACGGCGATGACGATGTAGAGCAGCAGGGCGAGCAGGTGCAGCGGGTCGCCCACCGTCACGGTGTAGAGCGGTTGCACGAAGTAGTAGTCGAGGGTGAGACCCGAGAGCAGCGCGGCGAAGAGGGCCGGCCAGATGCCGCCGACCAGCGCGACGACGACGACCAGCAGCTGGTAGGACAGGACATCCGAGGTGATCGACTCGTCCGAGCGGAACTGCACGAGCAACCACGTGAGCAGCGGTCCACCCACGAGCGCGACGAGCGCACCCATGATGCGGCGTTTGGGGCTGAGCGATCCGCCGAGCCCCGGCAGCGTGAACCGCGAGCCGGCGGCGCCGTGCGTCACGATGTGCACGTCGATATCGCCCGATTCGCGGATGACGGTCTGGCCGATGCCCGGCCCCGTGACGGCCGCCGCCAGCCGCGACCGCCGGCTCACGCCGATGACGAGTTGCGTGGCATTGGACGCCTTCGCGAAGTCGACGAGGGCGCGCGGCACATCCTCGCCGATCACCTGGTGATAGGTGCCACCCAGCGTGTCGACGAGCGCACGCTGCGCCGCCAGTGCCCCGGGCTGTGCGTCGCGCAGGCCGTCCTGGCTGATGACGTGCACGGCCAGCAGTTCGCCACCCGACGACCGGGCGGCGATGCGCGCGCCGCGGCGCAGCAGCGTCTCGCCCTCTGGCCCACCCGTCAGCGCCACCACCACGCGCTCGCGCGCCTCCCACTTGTGGTCGATGCCGTGCTCCCGGCGATACCGCTTGAGCGCGCTGTCGACCTCGTCGGCCAGCCACAGCAGCGCCAGTTCGCGCAGGGCCGTCAGGTTGCCGAGACGGAAATAGTTCGAGAGCGCCGCGTCGATGCGTGCGGCAGGGTAGACGAGTCCGCCCGACAGGCGATCGCGCAGCGCCTCGGGCGCCAGGTCGATGACCTCGATCTGGTCGGCGCCGCGCAGCACGGCATCCGGAACCGTCTCGCGCTGCGGCACACCCGTGATCTGCTGCACCACGTCGTTGAGCGATTCGATGTGCTGGATGTTCACGGTCGAGACCACGTCGATGCCGGCGTCGAGCAACACCTCCACGTCGTGCCAGCGCTTCTCGCGGTCGTCGCCCGGCGCGTTGGTGTGCGCCAATTCGTCGACCAGTGCGACATCCGGATGCCGCGCCAGCACCGCCTGCGTGTCCATCTCGTCGAGCTCGACACCCCGATGCCCGACCTGTCGCCGCGGCACCACCTCGAGCCCGTCGACGAGTGCGGCGGTGGCCGTGCGGCCGTGGGTCTCGACGATCGCCACGACCACATCGACGCCCTGCTGCTGCAGCCGGTGCCCCTCTTCGAGCATCGCAAACGTCTTGCCCACGCCGGGAGCGGCGCCGAGCAGCACCCGCAGCCGCCCACGTTTCATGCGGTCATCAACCCATCTCGGCGACAGCGGCATTGAGCTGCAGCACGTTCACGGTCGGTTCGCCGAGGTAGCCGGCATCCCTTGCCTGAATCTTAGACTCGACCAGGGCACGCACGTCGTCGGCGCTCAGGCCGCGCTCGGTTGCGACCCGCTGCACCTGCAACAGCGCATATTCGGGGCTGATGTGCGGGTCGAGGCCGGATGACGAGGCCGTCAGCGCGTCGACCGGCACCTCACTGGCCGGCACACCGTTGAATTCGGCGACCTGTGCGCGACGCTCCTCGATGGCGGCGATCAGGTCGGCGTTCTCGGGGCCCAGGTTCGAGCCGGACGAGGACGCCGAGTCGTAGCCGTCGCCCGCGGCGCTCGGCCGGGGCTGGAACCACTCGGGCAGCGGGTTGCCGTCGGCGTCGCTGAACGACTGCCCGATGAGCGCCGAACCGACGGTCCGGCCGCCCACCTCTTCGAGCGATCCGTTGGCCTGGGCCGGCAGCACGCCCTGCCCGATGCCGAGGATCACGAGCGGGTAGGCGAGGCCCAGCACCACCGTGAAGACGAGCATCGCTTTCACCGCCACCCAATACTGTTTCGCTGCGTTCCGGGCCTGGCCCATGATTCCTTCTTCTTTCTCGGATGTTCTGTGACGGAATGTTCGTGTGTGTGTCGTCTGTGGCGAGCGCGGCCGGGTCAGAACCCGGGGATGAGGCTCACGATCAGGTCGATCAACTTGATGCCGATGAACGGGGCGATCACGCCGCCGAGGCCGTAGACCAGCAGGTTGCGCCCGAGGATGCTCGACGCACTCGCCGCGCGATACTTCACGCCTCTGAGCGCCAACGGGATCAGCGCGACGATCACGAGAGCGTTGAAGACGATGGCCGACAGGATGGCCGAGGCCGGCGAGCTGAGCTGCATGATGTTGAGCACCGCGAGGCCCGGGAAGACGCCCGCGAACATGGCCGGGATGATGGCGAAGTACTTGGCGATGTCGTTCGCGATGGAGAACGTGGTCAGCGCGCCGCGCGTGATGAGCAGCTGCTTGCCGATGCGCACCACGTCGATGAGCTTCGTCGGGTCGGAGTCGAGGTCGACCATGTTGCCGGCCTCCTTCGCCGCCGATGTGCCCGTGTTCATGGCCACACCCACGTCGGCCTGCGCGAGCGCGGGGGCGTCGTTGGTGCCGTCGCCCGTCATGGCGACGAGGTTGCCGCCCTCCTGCTCGCGGCGGATGAGTTCGAGCTTCTGTTCGGGCGTCGCCTCGGCGAGCACGTCGTCGACACCGGCTTCGGCACCGATGGCCTTGGCCGTGAGCGGGTTGTCGCCCGTCACCATGACGGTGCGAATTCCCATGGCGCGCAGTTCGGCGAACCGTTCCGCAATACCCTCCTTGACGACGTCCTTGAGGTGCACGACGCCGAGAATGCGTGTGTGGGATGCTGCGGCATCCGTCGGGGCCTCGCGCACGGCGACGACGAGCGGTGTGCCACCCGACTGCGAGATGCGGTTGATCTCCTTGTCGAGGCGCCCGGCCACGCCGGGGTTCACCTCGCCGGTTTCGCGCACCCAGGCGAGCACGGCCGAACCGGCACCCTTGCGGATCTGCTCGCCGGAGGGCAGGTCGACGCCCGACATGCGGGTCTGGGCGGTGAACGGCACGACGACGGTTCCCACCTCGAGTGCCGCGCCCTCCTCGCGCGATCCGAGCCCCTCGTTGCGGGCCAGGTCGACGATCGACTTGCCCTCGGGGGTCGGGTCGGCGTCGGAGGCGAGGGATGCGGCATCCGCCAGTTCGCCGAGCGTGACACCGCCGAGCGTCACGAACTCGGTCGCGCGCCGGTTGCCGTAGGTGATGGTGCCGGTCTTGTCGAGCAGCAGCGTGGTCACATCGCCCGCCGCCTCGACGGCACGGCCCGAGAGCGCCAGCACGTTGCGCTGCACGAGACGGTCCATCCCGGCGATGCCGATGGCCGACAGGAGCGCGCCGATGGTGGTCGGGATGAGGCAGACGAGCAGCGCGATCAGCACGGGCACGCTCACGGCCGCCCCCACATAGGACGCGATCGGGTTGAGCGTCAGCGCGACGATCACGAAAACGATCGACAGGCTGGCGAGCAAGATGTTGAGGGCGATCTCGTTGGGCGTCTTCTGCCGCGATGCGCCCTCGACGAGGCCGATCATGCGGTCGACGAAGGTCTCGCCGGGTTTCGACGTGATGCGCACGACGATGCGGTCGCTCAGGACGCGGGTTCCGCCCGTGACGGCGCTGCGGTCACCGCCCGATTCGCGCACGACGGGGGCCGATTCGCCCGTGATGGCCGATTCGTCGACCGAGGCGATGCCCCAGACGATGTCGCCGTCGCCCGGGATCGACTCCCCGGCGCGCACGATGACCGTGTCGCCGAGGGTGAGCTCGGCCGACGACACCTTCTCGGTGGGCGCGTGTTCGGCTGCGGCATCCGCGTCGGGGTCATAGCTGGTGACGCGTTCGGCCACGGTGTCGGTGCGGGTCTGGCGCAGGCTGTCGGCCTGGGCCTTACCGCGACCTTCGGCGACGGCCTCGGCCAGGTTGGCGAAGAGCACTGTGAGCCACAGCCACACGGCGATGGCCCACGTGAAGCCGCCGGGAACGCTCTGGCCGCCCGAGGTGCCGGCGCCGCCCACGAACGGTTCGGCGATCGCGATGAGCGTGGTCAGCGCCGCGCCCACCTCGACGATGAACATGACGGGGCTCTTCCACATGAGGCGCGGGTCGAGCTTGCGGAAGGCGCCGGGCAGGGCCTGGACGAGTTGCGCGGGCGAGATGGCGCCGACGCGGGGTGCCGGGGCTGCGCCATCCGGTGCCTTCTTCGCGCTGCGATTCGGGGCGCCGAGCTGACGGGCGTCGTGCGCGCCGTCGGCGGCCGGGGTGTTCTCGATCGTGTTCGAGCTGGACATGTTTATGACAACCCTTCCGCCAGGGGACCCAGCGCGAGTACGGGGAAATAGGTGAGTGCGGTGACAATGACCGTCACGCCGACGAGCATGCCGACGAAGAGCGGTCGGTGCGTGGGCAGCGTTCCGGCGGTCGAGGGCACCTTGTCCTGCGCCGCGAGCGAGCCGGCGAGCGCCAGCACGAGCACGATGGGGATGAATCGGCCGAGCAGCATGGCCACGCCCAGGGCCGTGTTGAACCAGGGCGTGTTGGCCGTCAGCCCGGCGAAGGCCGAACCGTTGTTGTTGGCGGCCGACGTGAAGGCGTAGAGCACCTCGGAGAGGCCGTGCAGGCCGGGGTTCCAGATCGACGTTCCCTCCACGTTGCCGCGCACCGCCGGGATGGCGAAGCTGAGCGCTGTTCCCGCCAGCACGAGCGTCGGGGTGACGAGGATGTAGAGGCTCGCGAGCTTGATCTCCTTGGGCCCGATCTTCTTGCCCAGCAGTTCGGGTGTGCGGCCAACCAGCAGGCCGGCCACGAAGACCGCGATCACGGCGAGGATGAGCATGCCGTAGAGGCCAGAACCCACGCCGCCGGGCGCCACCTCGCCGAGCATCATGTTGATCATGGGCATCATGCCGCCGACGCTCGTGTACGAGTCGTGCATCGAGTTGACGGCACCCGTCGACGTGAGCGTGGATGTCGAGCCGAACAGCGTCGACCCGATGATGCCGAATCGCATCTCCTTGCCCTCCATCGCCCCGCCGGCGAGTTGCGGCGCGGTGCCGGCTCCCCCGAGCTCGAGCAGCGTCAGGGCCGTGAACGACGCCAGGAAGATGGATGCCATGGCGGCGAGAATCGCGTAACCCTGCTTGTTGTTGCCCACCATGCTGCCGAAGGTGCGCGGCAGGCTGAACGGGATCACCAACATGAGGAACACCTGCACGAGGCTGGTCCACGCGGTCGGGTTCTCGAACGGATGCGACGAGTTCGCGTTGAAGAACCCACCACCGTTCGTGCCCAGCATCTTGATCGCCTCCTGTGAGGCAACCGGCCCGCCCGGGATCGACTGCGCGTTGCCCGCGAGCGTGTTCACGTCGGTGAACCCGTTCAGGTTTTGGATGACCCCGCCGGCGATGAGCACGACGGCGGCCACGGCGGCGAAGGGAAGCAGCAGCCGCAGGATGCCGCGGCTGAGGTCGACCCAGAAGTTGCCGATGGTGCCCGAGCGGCGACGGGCGAACCCACGCACGAGCGCGATGGCCACGGCGATGCCGACGGCGGCGGAGACGAAGTTCTGCACCGCGAGACCGGCCAGCTGCACGCTGTAGCCCATGGTCACATCGGGCGAATACGACTGCCAGTTCGTGTTCGTGACGAAGGAGACGGCCGTGTTGAACGACAGGTCTTCGGGGATCGCGGGGAACCCGAGCGAATACGGCAGGACCGCCTGGGCCCGCTGCAGCACGTAGACGAACAGCACGCCGACCGCTGAGAACGCGAGCACGCCACGCAGGTAGGCCTGCCACGTCTGCTCGGAGCGGGGGTTCACGCCGATCAGGCGGTAGAAGCCGCGCTCGACCCGCAGGTCGCGATCGGAGGTGTAGATGCGCGCCATGTATTCGCCGAGGGGCTTGTTCACGAGCACGAGTGCCGCAACGAGCGTGGCGACCTGCAGGATGCCGAACCAGGTGTCCATCAGAAGCGCTCCGGTTTCACGAGCGCCCACACGAGGTAGCCGACGGCTGCGACGGCCAACACGGCCGCGAGGATGTTGAAGACGATCACAGTCTCTCGACCCCCCGGGCGACCAGGGCGACGACCGCGAAAACTGCGATCACGCCGACGATATAGAGAACGTCGAGCACGGCAAGACTCCATCCAGGCTTCCTTCGCGCACCTCGCGGCACACGGGCACCCGTTCGGCGCCAGAGCCATCAGACACCCGCCCGCACCTCGCCTAAACGATCCTCACGTTTTCCTCACGCCCCCTCCCCCGCCCCTCACGAAACCAGAACGCTGAAGCCCGTTGCGCGCCCGTCACGCTGCCCCGTCCTGCCTCCTCCAGACCGTCTCGCCCTCTCGCCCCCGCGCCGGCGCCCGTGATACCCGTGCCGCGAGCGCCCCACCTTCTCGACGTCCGAATGCCCGCGCACCGCCCGAGCTCGCTTCACGCGATGTTCCACGTGAAACGTCCGGCCGGTCACCGCCAGGCCGCTCTCCCACGCGCACCGTGCGGACGCACAAGCGCCCGCCCTGCCTTCTCGGCAGAACGGGCGCTCTATATAAGGAGTCAGGCGGTATTACTCGCCGCGCCCCGTCTTCTTCTGCAGGCGATCGATGTGCTCGGATGCCTCGGCCTTCGTCATATCGGCCGACAACTCTTCGTCGGCTTCGCGGGCCAGCGTGTCGAGGTAGCTCTTCTGCGCCTCGGTGATCGGCTCGTCGCCCGTCACCCAGTCGCTCGGATCTTTGCTCGCGCTCGTGTCGGCGTCGGCTCCCCGACCGCCCAGGGTCTCACCACTGTTGTCTGTCATGCCCCCATGCTAAAACGCCCCACCGACATCCCCCAGGCCCTTGCGGAGCGCGCATTCCGCGGTACGAACATGCCGCGTGATGAACGGGCCGCGTGGTGAACGGGCCGCGTGGTGAATAGGCCGCGTGGTGAATGGGCCCCGTGGTGATGGGCCCCGTGGCGAATGACAGAAGGCCCGGCCGGTCTCCCGGTCGGGCCTTCTATTCACTGCGTACGATCTGTGCGCGAGGGGGGACTTGAACCCCCACGCCCTTTCGAGCACTGGCACCTGAAGCCAGCGCGTCTGCCAATTCCGCCACTCGCGCGATCGCGACACGCGAACGTGTCAACTCAGCGAGATTAGCACGTAGACTTCCTCCGCGCCATTTGGCGCAGGGGTCGCCCGGAGGCGGCTCGCAAATAGCCCCCGTCGGGCCGCGTTTCCGTTGCTCTGAACGCGTCTCTCAGTACATCCCACTAACATGTCCCTAGCCGTTTGAGCACGCTTTTATTGGATCGGGAGACCCGTGGGCATACTGGACAACTTCGAGAAAGGTCTCGAGCGCGCCGTCAATGGCGCCTTCGCAAAGACCTTCCGCTCGGGGCTGCAGCCCGTCGAGATCAGCTCCGCCCTCAAGCGCGAGCTCGACACCCGTGCCGCCGTCGTCACGCGCGAGCGCATCCTCGCACCCAACCGCTTTCGGGTGCGCATGGCGACGACCGACCTCACGCGCATGCAGGGCCTCGGCCCGGCTCTGATCGACGAACTCGTCGACGTCGTGCAGTCGCACGCGACCAAGCAGGGCTACCAGTTCGCGGGCGGCGTGCGCATCGACCTCGCGGCCGACGAAACACTGTCGTCGGGCATGGTCCAGGTCGATTCGCAGAATGTGAAGGGCCAGGTCAACTGGACGCCTGTCCTCGACGTCAACGGCAAGCGCTACCCGATCACGCAGAGCCGCACGGTCATCGGCCGCGGCAGCGACGCCGACATCACGATCGACGATTCGGGCACCAGCCGCAAGCACGTCGAGATCCTGTGGGACGGCACCAACGCCCAGGCACGTGACCTCGGCTCGACCAACGGTTCCGAACTCAACGGGCGCCCGTTCACGCAGGCCGCCCTCGAACCAGATTCGGCCATTCAGATCGGCCGCACGCGCATCATCTTCCGCATCCTGCCGCAGTCCGACGACGCAGGCCGCGCGAGCGCCGGCCGAGCCGACGATGTGACGCGCCTCAACGATGTGAACGACGGTTTCTGGGGGCCCGGCCGATGAGTGAACTGACTTTCCTGGTGCTGCGCATCGCCTTCCTGGTGTTGCTGTGGCTCTTCGTGTTCGGCGTGGTCTACGCGCTGCGCTCGGACATGTTCGGTCAGGGGACCCGCAAACCCACCGATGGCAAGGGTGCACGCGCGGCGGGTTCGCCCGCCGCTGCCGGCGCTGCCGGGGCTGGTGCTGGAGCCGGTTTGGCGGCCGCCAACGCCGCCGCCGCAACGGCCAGCAAGCCCAAACCCCGCCAACAGGCAGCTGCGCCGGTCGCGAGCGGCCGACGACATGAGGCCGCCACCATCCACAACACCACGCGGCTCGTCATCACGGCCGGGCCGAAAGAGGGGCTCGAGGTGCCCCTCGGGCGCGAGCCGCTCACGATCGGGCGGTCGAGCGACTCGACGCTCGTCATCCGCGACGACTACACCTCCTCACACCACGCCCGTCTCCTGCTCTGGAACGAAGACTGGATGGTGCAAGACCTCGACTCGACCAACGGCACCTATCTGGGCGGCAAGCGCATCGCCTCGCCCACGCAGATCACGCTCGGCACCCCGATCAAGGTCGGCGCGACGACATTCGAGCTGCGACGGTAAGCACAATGGCCTCAGGCAACAGCGCGGCGATCTCCCATGTGGGCAAGATCCGCTCGAACAACCAGGATTCCGGCTACGCCGGAAACCGGCTGTTCATGGTTGCCGACGGCATGGGCGGGCACGCGGGCGGCGACGTCGCCTCGGCCATAGCCCTCAAGCGCATCATCGAGGCGGATGTCCCCTACGAGACCGCCGCCGAAGCCGAACTCGCCCTGCAAGAGGCCATCACGGCGGCCAACGGTGAGCTGGCCGACACGGTCTTCGAGCATCCGGAGCTCACCGGCATGGGCACGACGGTCGACGCCATCGTCGTGGTCGGCGACGAGATCGCGCTCGCCCACATCGGCGATTCGCGCATCTACCTCTACCGCGACGGTGAGTTGTCGCAGATCACGGTCGACCACACGTTCGTGCAGCGGCTCGTCGACTCGGGCCGCATCACGGCCGAAGAAGCCATGGTGCATCCGCGCCGTTCGGTGCTCATGCGCGTGCTGGGCGACGTCGATTCCGCGCCCGAGATCGACACGCAGGTGCTTATGACGCATCCGGGCGATCGGTGGCTGATCTGCTCCGACGGCCTGTCGGGTGTCATCGACAACGACTCCATCAAAAAGGCCCTGGCCGAAGAGCTCCCGGCCCACCAGGTCGCGCAGAAACTCGTCAAAGACAGCCTCGACCACGGTGCGCCCGACAACGTCACCGTCGTGATCTACGACGTGGGCGCCGAGCCGACGCCGGCCGCGACATCCCCTGTCGTCGTGGGTTCCGCCGCGAAACCGCTCGCGTTCGAATCGCACGAACAGCGCCGCACGGGTTTGTTGCCCTCGCTGCGCCTGCACTCGGGCCGCGCCACGCCGTCCGGCCCCAGCCACTTCGAATCGGCCGCCGAAGACTACTACGACGAGTTGATCGAGGAAGATGCGCGCCGCGCCAAACGCCGGCGACTCACATGGCTGGTCGGCTCGATCGTCATCGCGCTCGCGATCATCCTCGCCGTTCTCCTGGCCTACGCCTGGACCCAGACCCGCTTCTACGTCGGGTCGGACACCAACACGGTCGTGATCTATCAGGGCATCCAGCAAGACGTCGGCCCCATCTCGTTGTCGCACCGGTATGAAGATACGGGTGTGCCCCTGTCGCTCCTGTCCACCTACGACCGCCAGCAGATCGAGGGCACCATCAGCGCCGAATCGCTGAAGGATGCCAAAGACATCGTCTCGAGGCTGCGCACCACGGCGGGGGGCACCGAATGAGCGCGGCAGACAACACACCGACGGTCGGCGTGAACCGCGCGTCGGGGCCCGTCGTCGACGTGCACAACCGCACGAACGAATTCCAGGCAGACACGGGCGTCATCCGCACCATGAAAAAGCTGCGGCTGCCCAAGAAGCTGCGCAACCGCGAGCTCGCCCTGCTCGTCTTCGCCTGCGTCATCAACCTCTCGGCCCTCGTGCTGGTGCAGTTGGGGGCCCTCGGCGCCGTCGAACCCGAGCTACTCATGCTGGGCGCGGGTCTCTGCGCGCTGGTGCTGGCCCTGCACGTGTGCCTGCGCTACGTCGCGCCCAACGCCGATCCGCTGCTGCTGCCCATCGCCACGGTGCTCAACGGCCTGGGCGTCGCCATGATCTACCGCCTCGACATCGCCGAGAAGTACTCGGGGTGGAGCGCCTTCTCCACACGCCAGATCGTGTGGAGCGCCATCGCGATCGTCGCCGCCATCGTCGTCATCCTGGTGGTGCGCAACCACCGCGTGCTGTTCCGCTACACCTACGTCTTCGGCCTGCTCGCGTTCCTCCTGCTGCTGTTGCCGCTCATCCCGGGCATCGGGCGCGAGGTCAACGGCGCGCGCGTCTGGGTCGGCATCGGAGGCGTCCTCAGCTTCCAGCCCGGCGAGATCGCCAAGATCGCCCTCGCCATCTTCTTTGCCGGCTACCTCGTGCGCACACGCGAGAGCCTGGCCATGGTGGGCAAGAAGTTCCTCGGCATGCGCTTCCCCCGCCTGCGCGACCTCGGCCCCATCCTCGTGGTCTGGGCGCTGTCCATGGCCATCATCGTCTTCCAGCGCGACCTCGGAACGGCCCTCCTCTACTTCGGTCTCTTCACGGTCATGCTCTACATCTCGACCGCGCGCCTCAGCTGGGTGCTCATCGGCCTCACGCTGTTCCTCGGCGGCGCGGCCATCGCCAGTCAGTCGCTCACCTACGTCAACGGCCGGTTCAACAACTGGTTAGATGCCTTCAGCCAGCAGGCCTACGACGCGCAGGGTGGCAGTTTCCAGCTGTTGCAGGGCATCTTCGGGCTCGCCCACGGCGGTCTGCTCGGCACGGGCCTCGGACAGGGTCGCCCCCAGATCACGCCTCTCGCCGAGAGCGACTACATCATTGCCAGCCTGGGCGAAGAGCTCGGCCTCGCGGGCGTTTTCGCCATCCTCGCCCTCTATCTGCTGCTCGTGTCGCGCGGCATCGCCATCGGCTTCTCGAGCCAGGATGACTTCGGCAAGCTGCTCGCCGTCGGACTCTCGTTCACGGTGGCCCTGCAGGTCTTCATCATGGTCGGAGGCGTCACGCGCGTCATCCCCCTCACGGGTCTGACGACACCCTTCCTGGCCGCCGGCGGATCATCGCTGGTGGCGAACTGGATCATCGTGGCGCTGCTCATGCGCCTCAGCGACAGCGTCAAACGAAACCAGGGGGTGTCGGCATGAACCGCGAACTCCGGCGCCTGAGCGTCGTCGTCCTGGCCATGTTCCTGGCCCTGTTCGGCAGCACGACGGTCATCCAGGTCATCCAGGCAGAGGCCCTCGCCAAGGATGCCCGCAACACGCGTGCCCTCTACGACTCCTACGACGTCGAGCGCGGCGCCATCCTCGCGAGTGACGGCACCGTGGTGGCGCAATCGGTGCCGACGGGCGACGAGTTCATGTACCAGCGGCAGTACCCGCAGGCCGACCTCTATTCGGCCGTCACGGGCTACTACAACCCCACGCAGGGGTCCACGGGCATCGAGCGCTCGATGAACGAATACCTGTCGGGCACCAGCAACACGCAGTTCTTCGACACGCTCAACCGCATCGTCGCCGGCCAGGCGCCCCGCGGCGCGGCCGTCGAACTCACGATCGACCCCGTCGTGCAGCAGGCAGCCTCCGATGCCCTCGGCGATCGCCGCGGAGCCGTCGTCGCCATGAACCCCACGACGGGCAAGATCCTCGCCATGGTGACGAGCCCCGACTACGATCCCAACTCGCTCGCGTCGCACGACTCGAAACAGGTTCTCGAGCAATACCGGGCGCTCAACGCCGACCCGCTGCAGCCGCTCATCAACCGCGCCATCCAGGGCAACATGAACCCGCCCGGGTCGACCTTCAAGCTGGTCGTCGTGTCGGCCGCGCTGTCCACGGGCGATTACACGCCCGACACCGAGCTGCCCAACCCGGTCTCCTACACGCTGCCCGGCACCTCCACCGAGGTCTTCAATTTCACGCGCGGCGCGTGCGGCCCGGGTGAGACGGTGACGATCGCCGAGGCCCTGCGCCAGAGCTGCAACGTGCCCATGGCCGAGCTCGGCATCAAGCTGGGCGACGACGTCATCCGAGCCGAGGCCGAGAAGTTCGGCTTCAACAGCGGCTTCGACATCCCGACCACCGTCGAGGGCAGTGTCTACCCCGACGACCTCAACGCACCGCAGACCGGGCTGTCGGCCTTCGGCCAATCCGATGTGCGCGCCACGCCCATGCAGATGGCCATGGTCTCGGCCGGCATCGCCAACGGCGGCGACGTCATGAATCCGAGCCTCGTCGACCGCGTCGTCGGCCGAAACTTCGAGGCCCTGCAAACGTTCGAACCCAGCGTCAAATCAACCGCGATCTCAGAGGATGTGGCCAAGCAGATGACCCAGATGATGATCGCCAACGTCGATACCGGCCAGGCCAACAATGCAAGAATAGAGGGGGTCGACGTGGCCGGTAAGACCGGAACCGCGCAGAACGGTGATGACGATCCGTACACGCTGTGGTTCACCGGTTTCGCGCCGGCTGCGAATCCCGAGGTCGCTGTGGCGGTCGTGGTGGAGAACGATGGAAACCTCGGGCGGCACAGCTCGGGCAACATCGTGGCTTCTCCGATCGCCAAGAAAGTCATGGAGGCGGTGCTGAACAAATGAGACCCACAGCAGGGCTCACCTTCGGTGGGCGATACGAGCTGGAGTCCCGGATCGCCATCGGCGGCATGGGAGAGGTATGGCAGGCCACCGACCAGGTGATCGGCCGCACCGTCGCGATCAAGATCTTGAAAGACGAATACCTGGGTGACCCGGGCTTCCTCGAGCGTTTCCGCGCCGAGGCCCGACACGCGGCGCTCGTCAACCACGAGGGCATCGCCAACGTCTTCGACTACGGCGAAGAAGACGGCAGCGCCTTCCTCGTCATGGAACTCGTCCCGGGCGAAGCCCTGTCGAGCCTGCTCGAGCGCGAAAACGTGCTGCCGGCCGACAAGGTGCTCGACATCGTGGCCCAGACGGCCGCGGCCCTGCAGGCTGCGCACGCCGCGGGTCTCGTTCACCGCGACATCAAACCGGGCAACCTGCTCATCACGCCCGACGGCCGCGTCAAGATCACCGACTTCGGCATCGCACGCATCGCCGACCAGGTTCCGCTCACCGCGACCGGCCAGGTCATGGGCACGGTGCAATACCTGTCACCCGAGCAGGCTTCGGGGCACCCCGCATCCCCGACAACCGACATCTACTCGCTCGGCATCGTGGCCTACGAGTCTCTCGCCGGCCGCCGCCCCTTCACGGGCGAGTCGCAGGTGGCCATAGCCATGGCGCAGATCAACGAGATGCCGCCCGACCTGCCCGTCACCGTCTCCGAACCGGTTCGCCGCTTCGTGATGTCGATGATCGCCAAGAAGCCGGCCGATCGTCCCTCCACGGCCGCCAACGTCGCGCGTGCGGCTCAGGCCCTGCGTCGCGGAGATATCACGGCGGCCACCATCGCCGTGCCCGCCATCGCCGGTGCGGCCGCGGGCTCCGATGCGGCCACCACGCTGCTGGCCGCCGGTGGTGCCGACGACGCGACACAGTTGCTCACGGCATCCGAGCCGCCCGTCACCACGGCACCCACGCCCATCGACCCCGAGAAGAAGAAGCGCAGCCCGTGGACGTGGCCGCTCATCGCCCTCGTCGGTCTGCTCGTCATCGTGCTCGTGCTGTCGCTGATCGCCCTGATGAACCAGAACAACGCGTCCACCGACCCCAGCACCACTCCGGCGCCCTCGGTGACCGAATCGCAGCCCGCCGAGACGCCGACGCCCTCCTCGACGCCCACCCCGTCGCTCATCGCGGTCGACCAGGCCGAGTTCGTGGGCATGACGTACGACGAGGCCGCCGCGCGCCTGCAAGAACTGGGCCTCGCCTCCAAGCGCGCCGTCGGAAGCTCTGCCTCGACCGCTGACGACGTCGGAAAGGTCTACTCGATCGAACCCGAGGGCAACCTGCCGCGCGGCTCGGTCGTCACGGTCACGGTCTACGGCGATATCGCGCAGATCCCCACGCCCACGACCAGCCCCACCATTTCGGGATGCTCGGGCGCCGCCTGCACGGTCGAGCCCGGGTCGACCGTCACGGTCACGTGGCCCACCTTCACGGGATGCCCGGCCGGCCAGGAGCTCACGGGCTACCGCCTGACCACCTCCGGCGGCGTCGTGCAGAACGCGCCCGGCGGAGCGGTCAAGTCGAACAGCGCGCAGGTGCTCATCAACGATGCCCCCGGAGCCTTCACGGCCTCCTACTCGGCATTCTGCAACGAGGGCGAGAGCTCGCAGTCCCCGTCGGCCAACGCCACGATCGCCGCGGCGTCGCAACCGACACCCACGCCGACTAATTGACCTAGTATCAAAAGCTAAGACGACCACGATCCTCTCCCCACGGGGAGGCCGGATCGTCGAAGAGAAGGAGTACCTGCGTGGCTGACGATCAACGCGTCCTCGCCGGACGCTATCTCGTCGGCGACCTCATCGGTCACGGGGGCATGGCCGAGGTGTTCCGGGGCACAGACACGCGCCTGGGGCGCACGGTCGCGATCAAGATCTTGCGCTCCGAGCTCGCCACCGACCCCGCCTTCCGCACCCGTTTTCGCCAAGAGGCGCAGGCCGCGTCGCGCATGGCACACCCCACCATCGTGCGGGTCTACGACGCGGGCGAAGAGACGACCACGGCCGACGACGGCCGCACGGTGCGCGAGCCCTTCATCGTCATGGAATATGTCGAGGGGCGCACGCTCAAGGCGATGATCTCCGAGGGCCCCATCGAGCAGTCCGAGGCCGTGCGCATCTCCGAGGGCATCCTCACCGCGCTCGAATACTCGCACCGCGCGGGCGTCGTGCACCGCGACATCAAACCCGGCAACATCATGATCACGCCCGATGGTCGCGTCAAGGTCATGGATTTCGGCATCGCGCGCGCCGTCTCAGACTCGTCGACCACGGTCGCGCAGACCACCGCGATCCTCGGCACGGCCGCCTACTTCTCGCCCGAGCAGGCGAAGGGCGAGACGGTCGACGCACGCACCGACCTCTACTCAACGGGCGTCGTGCTGTTCGAGATGCTCACGGGCCGCGCACCGTTCCGCGGTGACACGGCCGTCGCGGTCGCCTACCAGCACGTCAGCGAAACCCCCGTGAAGCCGTCCTCGGTCAACCCGCAGGTGTCGCCGGCGCTCGACGTCGTCGTGCTGCGCGCCCTGCACAAGGGCCGCAACGACCGCTACCAGACAGCCGCCGAGTTCAGGGATGACCTCGTGCTCGCGGGTTCGGGCAAGGTCCCGCTCTACCGCCGCCAGGAGGACGCCAGCACGGCGCTCTTCGGCACGGCCGTCCCCACGTCCACCAGCACCGAGCAGGCGCTCCGCCAGCTCACCACCGACACCACGGTCACGCGCACCCAGCGCCGACCCCCGGTCGTCTGGATCTGGGCCGGCATCGCCGCCGTGGCCGTCATGCTCGTCGCGGTCATGATCTGGGTGCTCACGCTGCCCACCGGTTCCACGCTCCCCACCGACACCCGCACCATGCCCAACGTGGTCAACGTGGCCGAACAAGACGCGCTCGACACGCTGAACGGGCTCGATCTCGTTCCCGTCGTGCAGCGCGAGGCAAGCGATACCGTCGACCCGGGCATCGTCATCCGCACCGACCCGGCGGCGGGCCTCAAGGTTCCGCGCGAGCAGAACGTGCGCGTCACGGTTTCCTCGGGCCCCGAACAGGCTGTGGTGCCTGAGGTCACAGGCCAGGGCACGGATGCCGCGGTGCAGGCCCTCCAGGCCGCCGGTCTCGTCGCGGGTTCCCAGAATAAAGAGAACTCTCCCACGGTGCCCGCCGACACGGTCATGCGCTCCGACCCCGCGGCCGGCACACCCGTCGGCAAGGGCAGCACGGTCAACCTGATCGTGTCATCCGGCCTCGTGACCATTTCGGATGTCCGCGGCCAAATCTTGTCGGTCGCCACCGAGATGATGTCCGACCCGGCCGTCGGCCTCACGGTCGCGCCCAAGCCCGACCCCTCGTGCCCTGCGCAGGCGAACAGCCCCGTCACGAACCAGTCACTGGCTCCCGGAGATGTGCCCCAGGGTTCGACCATCGAACTCAGCTACTGCTCGGGTGGCGCGCCCTCGACGCCCTCGGCACCGGCGCCCGACGAGGGCTAGCGACGCCGGCTATCGACGCCCTAAAGCTGAACGAGCGGGCTGAGTCCTCGCGCCGTCACGGCGGCCTCGGGCAGACCGGATGCCGCGAGCCAGTTGCCCAGCATCTGATACCCGCCCTGCGTCAGCACGCTCTCGGGGTGGAACTGTACCCCGTAGATGGGTGCGCTCTCGTGTTGCACGCCCATGATGACGCCGCCCTGTGTGCGGCTGGTCACGGCCAGCTCGGCGGGCGTCGTGCCGTCGACGACGGCCAGTGAGTGGTAGCGCGTGGCAGTGAACGGCTGCGGAACGCCGTTGTAGATCACGCTGTCGTCGTGCTCGACGAGCGACGTCTTGCCGTGCATGAGCTCTTCGGCCACCGTCACGGTGGCGCCGAACGCTTCGGCAATGGCCTGGTGGCCGAGGCACACGCCGAAGAGGGGTGTGCCCGCTTCGAGAGCGGCGTGGACCATGGGGATGGAGACGCCGGCATCCGACGGTTTGCCGGGGCCGGGCGACACCAGAACGGCGTCGTATTCAGAGAGTTTGGCGGAAGAATCGCCGGCTGCGAACGCGTCGTTGCGCAACACCTCTGTCTCGGCGCCCAGCTGCTGCAGATAGCCGTTGAGCGTGTAGACGAAGCTGTCGTAGTTATCGATGACGAGTACTCGGGTCATGCGGTCAACCTCCTACGGTGACATCCGTCGCGTTGGTGAGCTCTTGAACCCAGGGGAAGACCCACGTGACGAGGCTATACAACACGATAGCGACGATCACGAGCACGATCAGCAGCCGGATCCACCAAGGCCCGGGCAGGATGCGCCAGAACGCTCCGTACATGTGTTGTCCTCTTCTTACTGGTTCTTACTCGATGAGTGTGGGGGCTACTTCTGCGCCGCGAGTTCGGCGGGCGGGCCGGCGTCCGTCGGCCGCCACGAGTCGAAGACACCGTAGGCGACGATGCGCTCGGCCGTCGAGAGCTTGGGGTTGCAGCTCGTGAGCGTGATGAACGAATCGGTCATCTCGGTCACCTCGGTCTGCGGCACCGGGTTCAAGACGTCGACGGCCTTGGGCGTGACGTACTCGAGCGTGCGGAACTTGTAGGTGTACCAGCCATCCTTCGTCTGCACGATGATGGAGTCGCCCACCTGCAGCTCGGCGATCTGGTTAAGGGGCTTGCCGTAGGTGTTGCGGTGGCCGGCCAACGCGAAGTTGCCGTTCTCTCCGAGCACCTGCGTGTCGGGGTAATGCCCGATGCCGATCTTGTCGAGCGTGCGGGCCTTGCTCACGCCGCCAGCGATGTTCTGGTGATACTCCGAACCGAAACGTGGAACCTGCAACACCGCGAACGTCTCGCCATCGACAGGTTCGGGAGAAACGGGAGGTGCCCCGAAATCGGTCTCGTCGGACCTCGGCAGGTCACCCAGGTCGCCGGTCCAGCTCTCGCTCAACTGCGCAGCGGCGCTGTCCTGCTCCGCACGCACCACGATGTCGTTCCACCACAGCTGCCACACCAGATACAGCATGACGAGCAGCCCGGCGGTGAAGAGGAGCTCGCCGAGCACGCCGAGGAACGTCACCTTGGGCGGCCGCTTGGCCGTCTTGCGGGTGCGACGCTCGCGGCGGGTCACAGGTGTGCCGTGGGCAGTGGTCATGGTGGCGATTCTACCGAGCGCACGCGACGCAAACCCTGCGAGTGCCGTGGGAGCGTCGGTGGCGGGCAGCAGAAGCGTGTCCCGACCAGCACCGTTCACTCAGCGAAGGGGTCGCTCCTCCCGCTACAATGGGCGGCATGGCACGCACCAAGCAGAACACCAAGCCCCTGGCATCCGACACCGAGCGATCGGGCGAGCAGGCTCCGAACCCCGTGTGGTTCAAGCCGGTCATGTTCGGCTTCATGCTCGTGGGCCTCGCGTGGATCATCGTCTTCTACGTCAGCCAGGGCGTTCTGCCCATCCCGGCGCTGGCGTCGTGGAACATCGCGGTGGGCTTCGGCATCGCATTCATCGGCTTCCTCATGACCACCCGCTGGCGCTAGCGAGCCAAGCCACACACGCTTTCGCGCTGCCGAACTTCAGCCGCCGCATCCTGACACCGGGGTGCGGCGGCTTTTTCGTGCCATCGGCGCGGCGTGGGAGTCCCCCGAGCCCATACCGCAATTACACGCGTGTAATTATCCCCAGTGTTAATAAACCTGTGGATAACTTTGTGGCGGTCTACACGAAGACGAACGTCAGGCTCACGGCAACCAACACGACGGCCACGGCGATGAGCAGCGCGATCTGCGTGTTCTTCTGATTGCGTCGACGTGTCTCGAACAGGATGAGGCCGATGATCGCGCCGACGACGAGCCCACCGAGGTGAGCCTGCCACGAGATTCCGAAGCCGGGAACGAAGCCGATCACGAGGTTGATGCCCACCAGAACGAGCAGTCCGGTCATATCGCCGCCGAGCCGCCGCTGGATCACGAGGAACGCGCCCATCAAGCCGAAGATTGCGCCCGATGCACCGACCACGCCCTGGAACGGGTTCGCGAGGAACATGACGGCCAGCGACCCGCCGAACGCGGACATCAGATAGAGCGCCAGGTAGCGGACCCGCCCGAGCATGGGCTCGAGGATGCGGCCGAAGAGGAACAGCGTGTAGAGGTTGAGCGCCAGGTGCAGGAAGTTGCCGTGCACGAACGCGGCGGTCAGCATGCGCCACGGTTCGAAGGCGACCCCCGTGCCGGGCATCGAGTAGGCGCCCGCATACGACAGCGCGTTCGTGACCAGGTTGCCCGTCACCAACTGCAACACATAGACCACGGCGCAGATCGCGATGATGGCATAGGTGACGACAGGTGCCTCGGAAGACGCGGTGAGGATGGTGGGGCGCACCTGTCGCGGCGCCGATCGCCGCTGCTCGGCCATGCACTCGGGGCACACCACGCCCACGGCGGCCGGCGTCTGACATTCGCCGCAGATGGTGCGACCGCAACGCTGGCACAGCACGAAGCTCTGACGATCGGGATGCCGGTAGCAGAAGTTGTCGCGGTCGGGTTGGGCCTGGCTCATGCGAACCTTCAGCTCCTCGAGGTTGGGGCGGATCGACGACGTGCGGTAAGAAAAACGGCCCCGGTGCCGAACCCGACCGCCCGAAGGAGGAAGGAGTCGGCGCCGAGGCCGCGGAAGCGCTGGACGCGCCGGCCGGGGCTTACGCCTCGGTGACGGTGACGTTCTGGATGACGATGTCGTCGAGCGGACGGTCGCGTGCGTCGGTGGGGACGGCGGCGAGCTTGTCGACGATCTTGCGGCTGGCATCGTCGGCGACCTGGCCGAAGATGGTGTGCTTGCCCTGCAGCCACGTGGTCGGGCCGACGGTGATGAAGAACTGCGAGCCGTTGGTGCCCTTGCCGCCGATGGTGCCGGCGTTGGCCATGGCCAGGATGTAGGGCTCGGTGAAGCCGAGCTCAGGGTGGATCTCGTCGTCGAACTGGAAGCCGGGGCCGCCCGTTCCGGTGCCGAGCGGGTCGCCGCCCTGAATCATGAAGCCGGGGATGATGCGGTGGAAGATCACACCGTCATAGAGGGGGCGCTTGGTGGGCTGACCGGAGGTGGGGTCCACCCACTCGATGTCGCCCGTTGCAAGCCCGGTGAAGTTCTTCACGGTCTTCGGTGCGTGGTTGCCGAACAGGTTGACGACGATGTCGCCATAGTTGGTGTGGAGCGTTGCGACAGCGGTGTGCGATGACATGTTCCTAATTCTTACACATGCCCACCTGCGCAACCCATGTGCCCCTCCGAGCATTCAATGGCAAGATGGGGGCATTCGTCCGCACGAAATCGATGATCGATGGAGGTCAGCAGTGAGTCTGTCACGCAAGCGCAAGAAGGAGCTGAAACGGCTCAAGAACCACGCCAACGATCTGTGGCAGTCGCAGCAGGAAATCCTTGACCACGCCAACGCCGTCGCGCGAGAAGCAGGCCGTCAACTGGGAAATTACAGCCGCGAGCAGGTCGCTCCCGTGGTCCGCGGTGCCTACGACCAGCGTCTCGCCCCGGTCGTCGACCGCGGCGTCAAGGTCACGCACAAGGTGGCCGACGAGGCCAACCGTGCATTCAACAAGAACGTTCTCCCCGCTGTAGGAACGGCGCTCGGCGCAGTCCTCAGCGTCGGCGACATCGCTAAGGACACCCGTGTTCGCTCAGCGCTGAACCGTCTGCAGGGCAAGCCTCCCGTCAAGAAGGGTCCCGGTGCGGGCACGGTCATCGCGATCGGTGTCGGTGTCGTCGCCGCTGCCGGCGTGGCCTACGCCGTCTGGCAGACTTTCCGCGCCGACGACGAGCTCTGGGTCGCCGAAGAAGAGCCGGTTCTGCCGAACCTGTAAGACGCTGACCGGCCGCTCCACCAGATCGCGGCCGTCACACCGAAGAAGGGCGCATCCTCATCGAGGGTGCGCCCTTCTTCGTATTCTCGCTGCGCCGAGGTCAGGGTGTCTCGTCGAGCATGCGCATGGCGACATCCACGAGCCCTACGCGCTTGAGCGTCGGCAGCGCCGAGAGCGGGTGCCAGGCGGCATAGTCGGTCGAGCCATCCTCTTCGAACGTGAGGTCGCCACCGGTCACGTGCGCTCGGTAGAGGATGCGGATGGCGTGCAACGGGCCCTCCGCCGCCGGGTCGAGCCGACGCGTCGCGGGCACGACATAGGAGTCGATGCCGATGAGACCGTCGAGTTCGGCTTCATAACCCGTCTCTTCGAAGATCTCACGAACCGCAGCATCCGAGGGATCTTCACCGGGGTCGATGCCTCCACCGGGGAGCGTCCAGCCGTCGTGCCCACGCTCGTTCCAGTGGGCGAGCAGGATGTTGTCGCCCTCGATGATCACACCGTATGCCGCAACCCGAATGTCCATGCGCACAGCCTACGCGGGCATCCCGAGGTCAGACGCGGGGATACCTCACTCGCCGGAGCTACTGCCCCTGCGCCCGCAGCATGTCCTCGAACGACATCTCGAGCGCGAACGGGTCGGCCTGAGGCGTGCGCGGAGACGAGCCGAGCACGGCGTCGGCCAGCTCGCCTGCGGCGCGCGCGATGCGGGAGGGCAGGTCGGCCACCGTGTCGGCACCGTCACCCCAGTCGGAGCTGGCCGCGAACACACCGGTGCTCACGGGCGCCGCGTGCAAGTAGGTGAACAGCGGGCGGATGGCATAGTCGATCGCGAGCGAGTGGCGCGACGTGCCGCCGGTCGCCCCCAACAACACGGGCGTGCCGACGATCGCCTCGCGGTCGAGGATGTCGATGAACGACTTGAACAGACCGCTGTAGCTCGTGCTGAAGATGGGCGTCACCGCGACGATGCCATCGGCCGCCGACAGGGCGTCGAGCGCCTCACGCAATTCGGCCGACGGAAAGCCCGTCAACAGGTTCTTGGTCACATCGAGCGCGTGGTCCCGGAGCTCGATCACACGAACGGATGCCTCGACTCCGCTCTCGGCCAGACGTGACACCGTGGCATCCGCGAGTCGGTCGGCCAGCAGGCGCGTGGACGATGGGTTGCTCAGCCCGGCGCTCAGCACGACGATCTTCTTCTCGGTCATGACGGCCCTCCTTAGGCCACGACGCGCTGGGCGTCGCTAGAACGTGAGTCAGTGTCAGTCGATGCCGCAGCGTCGCTCTGTGCGCCTGCAGCGCCCGCGGCGTCCGCATCGGCTTCGGCGTTGTTCGAGGCTTCAGCGGCCGCGAGCTCGGTGTCGCGAGCAAGGACGAGCGCCTCGTGCGTCGGACCCTCGGGAACGTGGGCGGGGCGCAACTTGGCGAACTCGGCTCGCAGCACGGGCACGACTTCCTCGCCCAGCAGGTCGAGCTGTTCCATGACGATCTTCTCGGGCAGGCCGGCGTGGTCCATGAGGAACAGTTGGCGCTGGTAGTCGCCGAAGTATTCGCGGAACTCGAGCGTGCGGTCGATGACCTGCTGCGGGCTGCCGACGGTCAGCGGCGTCTGTTCGGTGAAGTCCTCGAGCGACGGGCCGTGTCCGTAGACGGGCGCGTTGTCGAAGTAGGGGCGGAATTCGCGCACGGCGTCTTGCGAGTTCTTGCGCATGAACACCTGGCCGCCGAGGCCCACGATCGCCTGGTCGGCGCGGCCGTGGCCGTAGTGCTCGAAGCGCTGACGGTAGAGCTGGATCAGGCGCATGTAGTGCTCCTTGGGCCAGAAGATGTTGTTGGCGAAGAATCCGTCGCCGTAGTAGGCCGCCTGCTCGGCGATCTCGGGGCTGCGGATGCTGCCGTGCCACACGAACGGCGGCACGTCGTCGAGCGGACGGGGCGTCGAGGTGAAGCCCTGCAGGGGCGTGCGGAAGTGCCCCTCCCAGTCGACCACGTCTTCGCGCCACAGGCGGTGCAACAGCGCATAGTTCTCGATGGCCAGGGGGATGCCTTGGCGGATGTCTTTGCCGAACCACGGGTAGACGGGCCCCGTGTTGCCGCGGCCCATGATGAGGTCCACGCGGCCACCGGCGATGTGCTGCAGCATCGCGTAGTCTTCGGCGATCTTCACGGGGTCATTGGTGGTGATGAGCGTCGTCGAGGTGGACAGGATGATGCGGTCGGTCTTCGCCGCGATGTAGCCGAGCATGGTGGTCGGCGAGGAGGGCACGAACGGCGGGTTGTGGTGCTCACCGGTCGCGAACACGTCGAGGCCCACCTCTTCGACCTTTTGCGCGATGCGCAGGGTCGACTGGATGCGCTCACCCTCGGTCGGTGTGTACCCGGTCGTGGGATCGGTGGTGACGTCGCCCACCGTGAAGATGCCGAACTGCATGCTCATCGCCTCTTTCCATGTCTATGCATTTGCATACAAACACTCCAACGCCCGCCACGCAAATCTATTCCCGCCCCTCGCGGCGGCGCAGCAAATTTCCCGGTAGAGGGACCGCTCGAAGCGTCGCACCCAGATCGTCACGTTAAGCGACGAAACCCGCCGGGTGGGGACCGGCGGGTTCAGAAATATGTACGCCCGCCGGACGGGGGCCGGCGGGCCATAGGCACGTGGAGACGAGGGGAATCGAACCCCTAACCCCCTGCTTGCAAAGCAGGTGCTCTGCCAATTGAGCTACGTCCCCGTTGGGGATTGTTGTGATTGGTGAGAATCAGTGACGTTCCCCGAGTGGGGCTACCAGGACTTGAACCTGGGACCTCTTCGTTATCAGCGAAGCGCTCTAACCGCCTGAGCTATAGCCCCGTCTGGGCAGGTTAGACATTACCGGATTTCCGTGGGATTCGTAAATCGGCGCTGCGCCTGGCCCGTTTGTGGTCAGTTGTTGGTGAATCCGACCAGTAGACCGCCCGTGATCTTGACGCTCAAGTTGTAGAGAGCGGCCGTGATCGCGCCGAGAGCGGTGATGACGACGAGGTTCAGGATGGCGAGCACGACGGCGAAGCCCATGACCTGTCCGAGGCCGAAGAGGTCGGTGAGGGTCATGCCTTCACCGGCGACGGTTTCGTAGAGCTTGTCGATCTCGCCGAACAGACCTGTGCGGTCGAGCACCGTGTACACCAGGAAGAAGAACACGATGGTGATGACGGCGAGGGCCACGGCGACGAGGAAGGACAGCTTCACGGCCGACCAGAAGTCGATGTAGACCAGCTTCAGTCGCACCTGCTTGGTGCTGGGTCGCTTGGTCGATTTCTTGGCCAGCTTCTCGGCAACAGTACTCATGTGGTTATTCTTCCTTCTCCGCCTCGGCGACCGGCTCGATCTCGGCTGCGGGAACATCTGCTTCCGCTACTTCGAGATTCCGGTCGCTGTTCTTCGCGAGGGCGATGATTCTGTCTTCTTCGGCGAACCGAGCGAAGACAACCCCCATGGTGTCGCGGCCTTTCGCCGGAACTTCGGCCACGGCAGACCTTACCACCTTGCCTCCGGCGAGAACCACGAGCACCTCGTCGTCCTCCTGGACTATCAGGGCACCCGCAAGTTCTCCGCGGTCTTCACTCAGTTTGGCGACCTTGATGCCGATTCCGCCTCGGTTTTGCAGGCGGTACTGGTCGACCGAGGTGCGTTTGGCGTAGCCGCCTTCGGTCACGACGAACACGTATCCTTCGTCACTGACGACGGATGCCGAGAGCAGCTCGTCATCCCCGCGGAAGTTCATTCCGATCACACCCGACGTCGACCGGCCCATGGGGCGCAGTGTCTCGTCGGACGCCGTGAAGCGGATGGACATGCCCTGGCGCGATACGAGAAGCATGTCGGAGTCTTCTTCGACGAGCAGCGCACCGACGAGTTCGTCACCTTCGCGCAGGTTGATGGCGATGATGCCACCCGAGCGGTTGGTGTCGTATTCGGTGAGAGCGGTCTTCTTGACGAGGCCGTTGCGCGTGGCGAGCACGAGGTACTTGGCGGTCTCATAGTCGCGGATGTCGAGGATCTCGGCGATCTCTTCGTCGGGCTGCATGGCGAGCAGGTTGGCGACGTGCTGGCCCTTGGCGTCGCGGCCGGCCTCCTGCACCTCGTACGCCTTGGCGCGGTAGACGCGGCCCTTGTTGGTGAAGAACAGCAGCCAGTGGTGCGTGGTGGTGACGAAGAAGTGGTCGACCACGTCATCCGCTCGCAACTGGGCGCCCTTGACGCCCTTGCCGCCGCGGTGCTGCTGGCGGTAGTTGTCGCTGCGCGTGCGCTTGATGTAGCCACCGCGCGTGACGGAGATGACCATCTCTTCTTCGGGGATGAGGTCTTCGACGCTCATGTCGCCGTCGTAGCCGAACATGATCTCGGTGCGGCGGTCGTCGCCGAAACGGTCGACGATCTCGGTGAGCTCTTCTGAGACGATTTCACGCTGGCGCTCGGGGCTGGCGAGGATGGCCTTGAACTCGGTGATCTGGCGTTCGATCTCGTCGTGCTGGTCGATGATCTTCTGGCGCTCGAGGGCCGCGAGGCGTCGCAGCTGCATCTCGAGGATGGCGTTGGCCTGCAGTTCGTCGACCTCGAGCAGGTCGATCAGGCCCTTGCGTGCGTCGTCGACGGTGGGCGAGCGGCGGATGAGCGCGATCACGTCGTCGAGGGCGTCCAGCGCCTTCAGGTATCCGCGCAGGATGTGGGCGCGGGCCTCGGCCTCGCGCAGGCGGTAGGTGGTGCGGCGGACGATGACTTCGATCTGGTGGGCGACCCACGCGGTGATGAAGCCGTCGAGCGCGAGGGTGCGCGGCACACCGTCGACGATGGCGAGCATGTTGGCGCCGAAGTTCTCTTGCAGCTGGGTGTGCTTGTAGAGGTTGTTGAGCACGACCTTGGCGACGGCATCCCGCTTGAGCACGATGACGAGGCGCTGGCCCGTGCGACCCGAGGTTTCGTCACGGATGTCGGCGATGCCACCGATCTTGCCGTCTTTCACCATGTCGGCGATCTTGATCGCGAGGTTGTCGGGGTTGACCTGGTAGGGCAGCTCGGTGACGACGAGGCAGGTGCGACCCTGGATCTCTTCGACGCTGACGACGGCGCGCATGGTGATCGAGCCGCGGCCCGTGCGATAAGCGTCGTGGATGCCTTTCACGCCGAGAATCTGCGCGCCGGTCGGGAAGTCGGGGCCCTTGACGCGCTGCATGAGCGCCTCGAGCAGCTCTTCGCGGGGGGCTTCGGGGTTGGCCAGGTGCCACAGGGCACCCTCGGAGACCTCGCGCAGGTTGTGCGGCGGGATGTTGGTGGCCATGCCGACCGCGATGCCGACCGAACCGTTGACGAGCAGGTTCGGGAACCGAGAGGGCAGCACGGAGGGCTCTTGTGTGCGGCCGTCGTAGTTGTCCTGGAAGTCGACGGTCTCTTCGTCGATGTCGCGCACCATCTCGAGGGCGAGCGGCGCCATCTTGGTTTCGGTGTATCGCGGGGCGGCGGCGCCGTCGTTGCCGGGCGAGCCGAAGTTGCCCTGGCCGAGCGCGAGCGGGTAGCGCAGGCTCCACGGCTGAACGAGGCGCACGAGCGCGTCGTAGATGGCGGAGTCGCCGTGCGGGTGGAACTGGCCCATGACGTCGCCGACGACACGCGCGCACTTGGAGAAGGCCTTGTCGGGGCGGTATCCGCCGTCGAACATGGCGTAGATGACGCGACGGTGCACGGGCTTCAGACCGTCTCGCACCTCGGGCAGCGCGCGACCCACGATGACGCTCATGGCGTAGTCGAGGTAGGAGCGCTGCATCTCGAGCTGCAGGTCGACCTGGTCGATGCGGCCGTGCTGGTTGAAGCGCAGCGTTTCGGCGGCCTCGGCCGCGGCGTCGTCGGCTTCGCGGGTGGAGGCCTGCTCGTCGGCGTCGCCGGTCGTGGGGGTTTCGTCAGCCATGTCTTCTTTTCTCGTTCGCTTCGTCTAGCTCAGTACGCGGTCGTCGTCATCGTGCGGGCGAACCCGTTAGATGTCGAGGAACCGCACGTCTTTCGCGTTCTTCTGAATGAATGTGCGGCGGCTTTCGACGTCTTCGCCCATGAGCGTGGAGAAGATCTCGTCGGCGGCGGCGGCGTCATCGAGCGTGACCTGCATCAGTGTGCGGGTCTGGGGGTCCATGGTGGTTTCCCAGAGCTCTTTGTAGTCCATCTCGCCGAGGCCCTTGTAGCGCTGGATGCCGTTGTCTTTCGGGATGCGTCGGCCGGCGGCGATTCCGTCGGCGAGCAGTGCGTCGCGCTCCCGGTCGCTGTAGACGTATTGGTGCTCGGCGTTGGTCCACTTGAGACGGTAGAGCGGCGGCTGCGCGAGGTAGACGTAGCCCTGGTCGATGAGCGGCCGCATGTAGCGGAACAGCAGCGTGAGCAGCAGCGTGGTGATGTGCTGGCCGTCGACGTCGGCATCGGCCATGAGCACGATCTTGTGGTAGCGCGCCTTGTCGGGGTTGAAGTCTTCGCCGATGCCGGCGCCGAACGCCGTGATCATGGCCTGAACTTCGGCGTTGCCGAGGGCGCGGTCGAGGCGCGCCTTTTCGACGTTGAGGATCTTGCCACGCAACGGCAGGATCGCCTGGGTCTCGGGGTTGCGCCCCTGCACCGCCGAACCGCCGGCCGAGTCGCCCTCGACGATGAAGATCTCGGAGATGGACGGGTCTTTCGACTGGCAGTCCTTGAGCTTGCCGGGCATGCCGCCACCCTCGAGCAGACCCTTGCGGCGCGCGGTCTCACGCGCCTTGCGGGCCGCGAGGCGCGCCGTGTTGGCCTGCATGGCCTTGCGGATGATCTCTTTGGCCTGCAGCGGGTTGCGACCGAACCAGTCGCCCAGCTGATCGCCGGCGACCTTCTGCACGAACGCCTTGGCCTCGGTGTTGCCGAGCTTGGTCTTCGTCTGGCCTTCGAACTGAGGCTCGCCGAGCTTGACCGAGATGACGGCGGTCAGGCCCTCGCGCACGTCTTCACCCGACAGGTTGTCGTCCTTCTCTTTGAGGATGCCTTTTTCCCGGGCGTACTTGTTCACGAGCGAGGTGAGCGCGGCTCGGAAGCCTTCTTCGTGCGTGCCACCTTCGTGCGTGTTGATGGTGTTGGCGTAGGTGTGCACGCTCTCGGTGTATGCGGTCGTCCACTGCATGGCCACCTCGAGCGCGATCTTGCGCTCGGTGTCTTCGGATTCGAAGGAGATGACGTCGTCGTGCACCATCTCGGAACGCTTGGCCTGGTTCAGGTATTCGACGTAGTCGACGAGGCCGCGCTCGTAGAGGAACACGTCGGAACGCTCGGCGTTCTCCTCGACCGTGACGTCTTCGCCCTCGGTGGCCGCGTCTTCACCGGTCTCGACGACGACCTGGCCGGCGCGCTCGTCGCGCAGGGCGATCTTGAGGCCCTTGTTCAGGAACGCCATCTGCTGAAAACGCGTGCGCAGCGTGTCGTAGTCGAAGTCGACGGTCTCGAAGATGTCGTCGTTCGGCCAGAACGTGATGGTCGTGCCGGTCTTGTCCGACGCCTCGCCCTTTTCGAGGGGCGCGTCGGGCACACCATTCTGGAAGCTCTGACGGTAGACGTTGCCCTGGCGTCGCACCTCGACATCCAACTTCTTGGAAAGGGCGTTGACGACCGAGCTGCCGACGCCGTGCAGACCACCCGATACGGCATATCCGCCGCCGCCGAACTTGCCGCCGGCGTGCAGGATGGTGAGCACGACTTCGACGGTCGACTTCTTCTCGACGGGGTGGATGTCGACCGGGATGCCTCGACCGTTGTCGATCACGCGGACGGCGCCGTCGGCGAGGATCGTGATGTCGATGGTGTCGCAGTAACCGGCGAGGGCCTCATCGACGGAGTTGTCGACGATCTCGTACACGAGGTGGTGCAGACCGCGGGGGCCCGTCGAACCGATGTACATACCCGGGCGCTTGCGAACGGCTTCGAGCCCCTCGAGAACCTGGATATCGTTGGCGCCGTATTCGTGCTGCGTCGTACCGCTTTTCGGTTCTGATGACATATGAAATTGGGCTCCAAACCGTCTGTTACTCGACAGTCGATTCTATCAGTTGAGTCCCAGTTCACGGGCGTATTTGGCGATCTGAGCCACTATTTTCGCGTGGGTGACCTGTTTTGTCCGGTTATCCGTAGGTATCGCGCACGCCGCGCCCTTGAACCGATCTGAGGCCCCGTTTGAAGGATGGGACGTCCGGCCCGAGAAAGCGGATGCTCTGAACCCCGGCTTCGGGAAAACGCTTCACGATGTGGGTCATGATCTCGACGCGCATCATGCGCAGCTGCGTGGCCCACGCAGTGGAGGCGCACTGCACGATGAGCACGCCCTCTTCGACGCCCACCGGGGTGGAGTGGTTGGCGGTCTCTTCGCCCGCCAGCTCGGCCCACCGATCGACGAGCTCGCTCTGCGCGAGCGGTGAATCCCAACCGAGTTCGGAGGTGAGCGACATGACCACGTCGCCGAGGCCGCGGGGCTCGCGGCCCTTGCCATAGGGCACCGTGTCGGCATCCACAGTCTCGCGCCGTTTGCGTCCCTTATATCTCGGGCGTTCGCCGGCGAAGATCTCTTTGAAGTGCTCGTAGACCCTTACGGCCTCGGTGTTGTCAGCCACGGTCGGCCCCGGGTTCCGCGTCGGCGCCGGCGGCGGCGGCGGTCGAGGGTTCACTCGAGGGTTCACTGGAGGCTGCCGCGCTGGCCGTCGCGTTATCGTTCGAGGCTGCCGCGTCGCTCGTTCCGACGATCTCGCCCGCGGCGATCCGCACGGTGCGCGCCGTGAGCTGCTCGGGCACATCGTCGAGCACGGCCGCGGTGATGAGCACCTGTTCGTAGCCGGAGATGGCCTCGGCCAGGCGGCGGCGGCGCGACTGGTCGAGTTCGGCGAACACATCGTCGAGGATCAACACGGGATCGCCCAGGTTGGATTCGCGGCGCAGCAGCTCGGCCGACGCCAGCTTGAGCGATAACGCGAACGACCAGGATTCGCCGTGGCTCGCGTATCCCTTCACCGGTAGGCCGTTCAATTCGAAGAGGAGGTCGTCACGGTGCGGTCCGACGAGCGTGACTCCGCGGTCGAGTTCTGCGCGGCGACGCTCGGCGATGCGGCGACGGAAAGCCTCGGCGACCTCGGCCGGTGTCGGCAGAGCGGCACCGGAACCGCCGGTCGCGGACGCAGTACTGTCGACGCCATTCGACGCCGGCCCGAACTCAACCAAACCGCCAGACGCAGCGGATGCCGGAGCCGGGGCGTTCGGAAAACCGTCGTCGTCGGCATCCACACCGTCGACCGACATGATGAGACTGATGCGAGGCCCGTGGTCTTCGCCCACGACGGAGCGATAGGCGGCCTGGAGCGGCGCGGCCATCTCGGCCACCAATCGGCTGCGTGCACCGATGATCTCGGTGCCCAGCGTGATGAGTTTGTCGTCCCACACCTCGAGCGTCGACAGTTGAGACTCTTTCAACCCCGACCCGCGGGCGGACTTGAGGAGCGTATTGCGCTGGCGCAGCGTGCGGTCGTAGTCGGCATAGACCCCGGCCATGCGCGGTGTGCGCAGGACGATGAGTTGGTCGGCGAACTTGCGCCTGGCCGATGGGTCGCCGCGCACGATGCCCAGGTCTTCTGGTGCGAACAGCACGCTCGAGAAGTAGCGGGGCAGCTCGCGCGGTTTGATCTGGCCGCGGTTGACCTGTGCCCGGTTGGGAGTGGAGCGGTTGATCTGCACCTCGGCCAGCAGGTCACGCCCGTTGTGTTCGAGGCGGGTGCGGATGATCGCGGAGTCACGGCCGGCCCGGATCATGGCCTGATCCGACGACACCCGGTGCGAACCGAGGGTGCTCAGGTATCCGATGGCCTCGACCAGGTTGGTCTTGCCCTGGCCGTTGCGACCGATGAAAAGGTTGGTGCCGGGCGCGAGTTCGACATCGGCCGCCGCGTAGTTGCGGAAATCAGAGAGGGTAAGGTGCCGAACGATCACGCCGTCACCTTACCCTCGTCATCCGTCACTGGAACCTCGGCCCCAGCGGCAGAGGTGTTAGTCGTTCGCCTTGACCGCGTGGCCGCCGAACTGGTTGCGCAGGGCCGCGACCGCCTTCATGGCGGGCGAGTCGTCCTGGCGCGACACGAAGCGCGCGAAGATCGACGCGGCGATCGTCGGAACGGGCACGGCGTTGTCGATGGCTTCCTCGATGGTCCAACGGCCCTCGCCGGAGTCTTCGACGTAGCCCTCGATCTTGGCGAGCGTCGGGTCTTCCTTGAGTGCACGCACGAGGAGTTCGAGCAGCCAGGACCGCACGACGGTGCCGCGCTGCCAGGCCTCGAAGGTTCCGGGGACGTCCTTGATCAGGTCGCTGCGCTTCTCGAGCAGCTCGTAGCCCTCGGCGTAGGCCTGCATCATGGCGTACTCGATGCCGTTGTGCACCATTTTGGCGTAGTGGCCGGCGCCGACCTCGCCCACGTGCACGAAGCCTTCTTCGCGGGGGCCTTCGGGTCGCAGCGCGTCGAACACGGGCATGACGCGCTCGACCTGCTCGGCCGAACCGCCGACCATGAGGCCGTAGCCGTTGTCGACACCCCAGACTCCGCCAGAGACACCGGCGTCGATGTAGTCGATGCCCTTCTCGGCGAGCAGGGCGGCGTGCTTGAAGTCTTCGGTGAAGCGGCTGTTGCCACCGTCGATGACGAGGTCGCCGGCTTCGAGGTGCCCGTTGAGCTCTTCGATGACCGAGTCGGTGATCTGACCGGCCGGAACCATGACCCACACGGTGCGGGGTGCCGGCAGGGCCTGGACGAGCGCTTCGACCGTGGGCACGTCGGTGACATCGGGGTTACGGTCGAAACCGGTCACCTCGACGCCGGCCTCGCGCAGGCGGGTGCGCATGTTGTTTCCCATTTTGCCGAGACCGATGAGGCCAATGTGCATTGCAATCACGCTTTCTTCTGTTGACTTAGCGCAGCAGCAGGTTGGGCTGCAGCAGGTACTTGTAGCTGTCGGCGCCCGGCTGGTCCTTCGAGCTCTGGCTCGTGATCAACATGGGTCCCGGCTTGTTCGTGTTCTCCGACTTGGTGAACGAGAAGCGCACGAATTCGCTGCGGACGGCGTTCAGACCGTCGATGAGGAACTGCGGCTTGAGTGAGAGCACGATGTCGTCGCCGGTCAGGAGAGCGTCGATGCTCTCGGATGCCTGCGCATGTTCGCTGCCGACGGCCTCCATGATGAGTCCGTCGATGGTGAAACTGAAGCGGAGCGCAGCTTCGCGCTCGAGGACGAGGGATACGCGGCGCACGGCCTCGATCAGCTCGGCCGTGTTGATGACCGCGTAGTTCTCGGTGTTCTCGGGGAACAGGCGGCGCACGGGCGGGAACGAACCCTTGATCAACAGCGAGGTGACGGTCTTCTTGTCGGCGCTGAAGGCGATGAGTTCGCGGTCGTCTTTGTTGGTGAAGCTGACCGAGATGGTGCCGGAGTGCCCGAAGGTCTTGCCGACCTCTTGCAGGGTCTTGGCCGGGACGAGGGCCGTGAAGTCGCCGCCCTCGGATGTCCCGTTGTCCCAGTCGATGTTGCGCACGGCGACGCGGTATCGGTCCGTTGCGACCAGGCCGAGCGAGTTGTTCGAGACTTCGAGCTGCACACCCGTGATGACGGGGGTCACATCGTCGCGCGACGCGGCGACGGCGACCTGGGCGACGGCCGTTGCGAACTCTTCGGCGGGAACGAGGCCCGACTGTTCGTCGACCTGAGGAACGCTGGGGTACTCCTCGACGGGCATCGACAGGAGCGTGAAGTTGGCCGACCCACACGAGACGAGGATGCGGTTCTCGTCGGTGCTGAACTGCACGGGGGCGTTGGGCAGGCGGTTGGCGATATCGGCCAGCAGACGACCGGAGACGAGCACCGTTCCGGCTTCTTCGACATCGGCCTGGATCTGAGTTTGTGAGGAGACCTCGTAGTCGAAGCTCGAGAGCACGAGACCGTCTTCGCGGGCGTCGATGAGAACACCGCTCAGGATCGGAAGGGTCGTGCGCTGGGGCAGGAGCTTGACGGCGAACGAGACGGCTTCGCTGAAGACATCTCTGTTGACGCTAAATCGCACAGTGGTTCCCCTGTCATTTCGAGGTACGAGTCGTCACCATGTTAGCCGGATGCCTGGATTGCTGTAGTTCCACGAACCGACGTCGTTCGGCCCGGCCGCAAAAGGTTGTCGGCCAGAGAAATGTTTAAAGAACTGTTAATGGTGTTAACGCCTGTGGATAATGTGGATAACTCGGTGGAGAGCGCTCAAACACTGGGAACTACAACCGTGTGACTTGTTGACAGGGTGTGAAACGGGTGGGGATGCCGGTGCCGAAGAATTCCGCACAAACACGGGTCTATTCACAGGCCGTGGTCGAGTTTCAACAGACACGCCCGGAGTAATCCACAGTTATCCACAGGTTGTCCACATTGTGTAACACGGCCGTAATTCGCTTCTCCCCAGCCTGTGGATTACTTCTTAGCCTGTGGATAACTCGAGGCGAATCGCCGCGTTTCGGCACCTGTGCGGACGCAATCGTGAGCATGGCTTGTGTGAAACGGGTTCAAGACCGTCAGCGGCCGGCATCCCAAAAAAATTCGAGGCAATCGCGATCTTCCGGTGAAACGTCGTCATCCAGCCCCCGAAGCGCGGTCCCCAGGTTCTCGAGGGGTCGTCGTCCGGGCGCTCAGGATCGTTTCTGGAGAACGTTTTGGTCGTTCTGACGTCGCCGACGGGCGCTGGAACCGCGCAGACGAATGGCCACACAGACAGCGGGGCCGGCAGAGCACGCCGGGGAGGGCGTCGAAGTGCCTCTAGTTTCGGCGCGTGCCGGCGCACATCGAGGCACGTCAGGGAACATCGAGGCACGTCGAAGCAACGAGGTGCCTAGAGCGACGCTGAGACGTGTCAGCGTCAGGAGGGAGCGCAACGAACGGGTGGCCCTGCGGCGCAACAGATCAGTTATTGAAGCGGTGACCCTGCTTGATGCGGCTGGTTAGTTCGGTGACCTGGTTATAGATGGAACGACGCTCCTGCATGAGGTCGCCGATCTTCTTGTTCGCGTACATGACCGTGGTGTGGTCTCTGTTGCCGAACAACTGGCCGATCTTCGGCAGCGAGAGGTTCGTGAGCTCACGACACAGGTACATGGCAATCTGGCGCGCAGTGGCTACGGCTTGGGAGCGAGAGGAACCATAGAGATCGTCGACCGTGAGCTTGAAGTAGGCCGCGGTCGTATTGATGATGTCGACGGGCGCAATCACATTGTCGTCGTCGAGCGTGACGAGGTCCTTCAAGACCGTCTGCACGAGCACCATATCGATGGGCGTGCGATTGAGGCTCGCGAACGCGGTGACGCGAATGAGCGTTCCTTCTAGTTCACGGATGTTCGACGACACCTTGGTGGCGATGAACTCGAGCACCTCATCCGGAATCTGCAGTTTCTCGCTCTGCGCCTTTTTACGCAGGATGGCGATCCGCGTCTCGAGGTCGGGCGCTTGCACGTCGGTGATGAGGCCCCACTCGAAGCGCGAACGCATGCGGTCTTCGAATCCGGTCAGGGCCTTCGGGGGCAGGTCGCTCGTGATGACCACCTGCTTGTTGTGGTCGTGCAGCGTGTTGAAGGTGTGGAAGAACGCTTCCTGCGTCTCGGCGCGACCCTGCAAGAACTGGATGTCGTCGATCAGCAGGATGTCGATGTCGCGGTAGCGCGCCTGGAACACCGAACCGCGGTTATTCGCGATGGAGTTGATGAAGTCGTTCGTGAACTCTTCGCTACTCACATAGCGCACACGCACACCGGGATACAGGCTCATCGCATAGTGACCGATGGCGTGCAGGAGGTGGGTCTTGCCGAGCCCCGACTCGCCATAGACGAACAGCGGGTTGTATGCCTTGGCGGGAGCCTCGGCTACCGCGACCGCTGCAGCGTGGGCGAACCGGTTCGACTGACCGATCACGAAGTTGTCGAACGAATACTTCATGTTCAGGCGCGTGTCGTTTTGCCGGGGCGGCAGAACGGGTTCGGATGGCGCCATGCCGCCCGCTCCCGCATTGACACCGTTGATGCCGCCCATGCCGTTGCCGGGGAACTGCGACTGCGGAGTGTCGATGTAGCCCTGCGGCTCGGAAGCTGCCACCGCGGCGGCCGTCTCGGCATAAGCCTCGTACTCTTCCTCGATGATCTCTGGGTTCACGACCACCGCAAAGGTGCTCGCGCCGTATTGACCTTCGAGGGATGTCAGCGCCTGCAGAAGCGGAGCACGCATGCGCATGTTCAGCTGGCCCGCGGTGAATTCGTTGGGCACCTCGAGGTAGACCGTGCCGGCCATGACGCCCTTGGGCACCACCAGGTTGAGGAAGCCGTGGAGCGGCGGAGTGATGCGTTCGTCAGTGGCGAGTACGCCGAGCACGTCTTGCCACATGCGCGTGGTTGGATCGGTAGCGTCTGACATACATCCTCGGGAAGTTATTCACAGGTTTATCCACCGATGCTCGCACATGCCCGCAATGATCGGGAACTCGGCGCAGAAAGCTGGGGATAACTTCCCCAACGGTAACCACCATGGAGTGATCCGGCCAAATTTACTCCACGAGGCCCCGCGTGTCAGCATCCGATTTCCCCGTGAGTTCGTCCATAATCGTAGATTGGTCTGCCCTCGGTTTGACCGCACGGCTTCGAGGCCGTAGTTTTAATCAGTTGACGTATGCCTCCGGGCGCTAAATCTTTCCCTGTGATCCCTATGTCGCAGTGAGATCCCAAGTGGAGTGAAAACTATGAGCAAGCGAACTTTCCAGCCGAACAACCGTCGTCGCGCCAAGGTGCACGGCTTCCGTCTGCGTATGCGCACCCGCGCCGGCCGCGCCATCCTCGGCGCCCGTCGCCGCAAGGGGCGCACCGAGCTCTCCGCGTAACAGCGCAGCTACGGTTCTCCGTGCTCGCCTCCTCGCATCGAATCACCCGCGGCGACGACTACCGACGTGTAGTGCGACGCGGCAAGAGGCGCGCGGCGGCGAATACGGTCACCTACATCACGATGAACCCGAATGGCGGACTCCCGCGGTTCGGGTTCATTGTTGCAAAAAACGTAGGTAATGCGGTTCACCGCAATCGTGTCCGCCGACGCCTAAAGGCAGCGGCCTATGCGCTCGTTCCCACTGTTGCCGAAGGAACGGATGTGGTGGTGCGCGCTTTGCCGCAAGCATCCGATGCATCGTTCAGCGATCTGAGCGCCGAGCTCGCCCGCGCCATGGCACCGAAGGATGCGCGATGAACGCCGTCGTCGATTCGGTACTGCTCCTCCCCCGCAACTCGGCCGTGGCGGCGCTCAAGGCTTATCGCACAGTGATCTCACCGCTTTATGGCGAGGTGTGCAGGTATTATCCATCGTGTTCTGCATATGCAGTCGCGGCGATCCAGCAGCACGGTGTGGTGATCGGATCGGCGCTCGGAGCCGCTCGTATCGCACGGTGCCACCCGTGGGCGGCCGGCGGGGTCGACGATGCGCCCGCAAGAAAGAACTTCCGTTACGACGTCACCCCGCACGGGTTCGTCATTACGAACAGCCAGAGAAAGGCGTAACCCCGCAATGGACCTTCTGTCGACCATCCTCTGGCCACTCAAATGGGTGGTCGAGCTGTTGCTCGTCGCCTGGCACTGGGTGTTCAGCGCCATCGGCCTCGACCCGGCAGCCGGTCTGACGTGGGTTCTCTCGATCGTCGGGCTCGTGCTCGTCGTTCGTGCCGCGCTCATCCCGTTGTTCGTGAAGCAGATCAAGAACCAGCGACGCATGATGGAGGTCGCGCCCCAGCTGAAGAAGATTCAGGAGAAGTACAAGGGCAAGAAGGACCAGTTCTCGCGTGAGGCAATGAGCCGCGAGACCATGGAGCTTTACAAGAAGACGGGCACCAACCCGCTCGGCTCGTGCCTTCCCCTCCTCGTGCAGATGCCGATCTTCTTCGCCCTGTTCTCGGTGCTGAACGATGCTCAGCATTCCAAGGAGGGTGTCGGACCGCTAAACGCCGAGCTCGCCGACCAGTTCGGCGATGCGTCCCTGTTCGGCTTCGCTCCCCTGCACCTCAGCTTCTCGGGTGCCATGAACGCCGTAGGCGGCCCCGAGGTCGGGGTCATGATCGTCGCAGCCATCATGGTCGTGCTGATGACCGCCTCGCAGTTCATCACCCAGCTGCAGATCGTCTCGAAGAACATCTCGGACGAGACCAAGGCCAGCCCGATGTTCCGCCAGCAGAAGGTCCTGCTCTACATCCTGCCTTTCGTCTTCCTGTTCTCCGGTTTCACGTTCCCGCTGGGCGTCATGTTCTACTGGCTGACCTCCAACATCTGGACGATGGTTCAGCAGTTCCTCATCATCCGCAACATGCCGATGCCCGGAACCGAAGCGGCCAAGCAGCGCGAAGAACGGCTGGCACGCAAGGGAAAGCTCGTTGTCGAGTCCCCGTCGGCCGAGACCGTCGTCGTGCAGGAGAAGAAGCCCACGCAGCGCCAGCAGCCCATGGGCAAGAACCGTGCCAAGAAGACCGGCGGCGCCCCCGGCTCCCCCAACATCAAGAACGGAAGCTAGACGGATGTCTGACACCACCCACGCCGAGGAACGCGTTCTCGACGAAGCCCCCACTCTGTCCCAGCTCGAAGAAGAGGGCGAAGTCGCGGCCGACTACATCGAAGAGTTCCTCGACATCTGTGATTTCGACGGCGACCTCGACATCGACGCTCGCAACGGACGGGCCTACGTGGGCGTCACGGCGACCGACAACAGCAGCCTTCGCGTGCTGGCGAAGACGGATGTCGTGAACGCTCTGCAGGAGCTCACGCGCCTTGCCGTCCAGAGCAAGACTGGCGCTTTCTCGCGACTCATTCTCGACATCGGCGGTTCGCGCGAGGCGCGTCAGCAGGAGCTGACCGAGCTCGTCGAGCGCGCGATCGAACAGATCGAGGCCGGCGCGCAGTCGGCGGCCCTGCCTCCCATGTCGAGCTATGAGCGCAAGCTCGTGCATGACGTGGTCTCCGAGCGCGGCTTCGTGTCGGAGTCCGAGGGTGAAGGTCGCGACCGTCACACCGTGATCACGCGCTCCTGACGTGGCACTCTCTCCCCAGATCCTCGAGGCGCTCGAGCCTGAGCCCGCAGCGGCAGGAACGGTCATCGGCGATCGTCTCGATGCCGTGCGTGCTTTCACGCACAACCTTGCGCAGCACGGCGAGGAGCTCGGTCTCATCGGACCGCTCGAACTCCCCCGTCTGTGGACCAGACACATCCTCAACTCGGCCCTGTTGGGCCCGCTGCTGAGGCCCGGTTTGGTGGGCGATATCGGTTCGGGCGCAGGCCTGCCCGGTCTTGTTTTGGCGCTGCAGCGTCCTGACGTGCAGTTCGTGCTGGTCGAGCCGATGGAGCGCCGCACGGACTGGCTGTCGTCGCAGGCGCGAGAGCTGGGTCTTGAGAACGTCGAGGTGCGTCGTGCTCGTGCCGAGGAGTCTGGTCTCGAAGGTCAGCTCGACCAAGTGACCGCGCGCGCGGTCAGTGCTTTCAAGAAGCTTCTTGCGTTGACTGCTCCCCTGGTGCGTGACGGCGGTGAGCTCGTGCTCCTCAAAGGCGCAAACGCTCAGGCCGAGATCGACGCCGCCGTTCGCGAGATCAAGAGATACCGTGTGAAGGATGTCCGAGTGGAGCTTCTGGGCGAGGGTGTCGTCGCTGAGCCCACCCGTGCGCTGCTGGGTACCGTTCGCTAATAAGCGATGGGGTTGTCCGGGTGGCCGCGGTGGATACGCATTGGGTGCGCCTGCCCGGTGCATCCACCCGTTCTATATTGACGGATTCGATGCCTTTTATTGGCCCCTCATCAGGGTTTTACTGTCCGCGTACGAGGTTGGAGTAGTGGACTTCATTTAGCCGTTCGCGTGCGAGCGTGGGCGAGCACTTCGCCTCCCTTCGGTATTCGCCAGACTGCTCGCGGTGTACGTCTCGCATGGTCAGTCGCCGTCGTCGTGACGTGGAGACCGCGGTCGATCTCAACATCGTATGGAAGCCCCCCCGGCCGCAGGACTAGTGCAGGTGTGGTCAGCTACTGACGGTGAGCGGTTTTCCGAACCGGCGATCCGGCGTTCCCAGCAGCATGTTTCACGTGAAACATGGGCGATGGGTCGCGGTACCTCAATCCGAGTGACGCGCTCTGTCGGGACGATTCGGCTGGCCCTGGGTTGATCGCGTTTTACGGACTGACGGTGGGGATCTCGTTTGAGTGGTTCGCATGGCTCCGTTCAGTTTCACAGAGCCGTTTCACGTGAAACATCCGAGTGGGATCCTGGTACCTCGATCCGAGTGATACACCCTGTTGGGATGGTTGGGATGGTTCGGATGTTCGCTGATTGACCGGGGGTTACGCACTGGCATTGAGGATCTTCTTCGAGCGCTGCGCGGAGTCGGTTGCGGTTCCCCCAGGCCTGCTTCACGCGAAACAAGGGCGGAGGCTGTGAACAATGAGTCGTGCATAGGACTCCAATCGGAGGACTCCGATCGATGCATGTGAGGTGCGGGGCTCGGGCTGACTCGAAAAGCATTAGGGTTCTCGCGGTCGAAGCGGAAACTCCGTATTGCCGGGCCCGGATTCGGGTTGGACAACGTGTCGGCGGGCAATTCGTCGAATTCGCGAACGGTCACTGGGTTGACTGGACAGGCGACGTCAAGCGGGCGGTTTCTACGTATGCTCAGTCGACACCAGAGCCCGTTCTCTTTATGGCGTCATTCCGAGGAGGCCTTCATGTTTCACGTGAAACATATCTGGGGGCGCGGCGCGCTGGCTGAGAAACATGATCCGGCGCCCATATTGCGGAGAGTCACTGGCCGTGCGCCGCGCGCGAGAGAGGCTCGCCCACAGGGCGGGGCAGGGCAGGGCGGCGTTCGGCAGCCGAGCAGTCGACAGGTGATACCCCTCTCCTGTGTTCGGCTGACATCTTGCAAGCGGTTCCGCTTGTCGAGACAAGGGGTCGAAGCGGATTTACGACTGTAAGGACGGTGTCATGTTGGCATGGCTAGGCGACTTGTGCCGAAAAAACCGGGCTGAGATTGATTCTAAGAGCTCCTCGGTTGAACTGACATCAACGAGAATCGCGCCTTCTGGACCGAATATCGACGCTCCCGACCTCGAATCGGATGCCTGACCGTAAGTCTGAGCGTCCGGTGGCGACGGTCATCGGTGCTGTCCGGTACGGTTGATATGACCCCGACACAAGAAGGTTTCACGTGAAACAATCAGAGCCAAGCGGCGACGACATGAGCTTCGGCTCATTCGAGGATTCCCCGCTGGCGCGCGAGCTGGCCGACCTCACGAAGCGACGCAAGCGCGTCGCGGATGTGACGGCACCGCTCCCCCGCACGACCCGAGTCATCACGGTGTCCAACCAAAAAGGCGGTGTGGGTAAGACCACGACGGCCGTTAACGTTGCGGCTGCGATGGCCAAACTGGGTGCGCGCGTTCTAGTGATCGACCTCGACCCTCAGGGCAACGCCTCGACGGCCCTTGGAGTGCAGCATCACGCTGATGTGCCGAGCGTCTACGACGTCCTCATCGACGACTTTCCTCTCACGGAGGTCATCCAACAGAGCCCCGAGTTCGACACGCTCTTCTGTGCGCCCTCCACAATTCACCTGGCTGGAGCGGAAATCGAACTCGTATCGCAGGTAGCGCGCGAGCACCGTCTGCGAACGGCTGTCGAAGACCTGCAGCGCACCGTCGAGCAGCCCTATCACTACATTTTCATCGACTGCCCACCGTCTCTCGGTCTACTGACGATCAACGCGTTCGTGGCGGCATCCGAAGTCATGATCCCGATTCAGTGCGAGTACTACGCGCTGGAGGGATTGAGTCAGCTGTTGGGCAGTATTGAGTTGATTCAGAAGCACCTCAACCCGGCGCTTTCCCTGCAGACGATCCTGCTGACGATGTTCGATGGGCGCACGAATCTGGCCAACCAAGTGGCCGACGATGTGCGCAGCCACTTCACCGACAAGGTGCTGCAGGCGGTCATTCCCCGTGCCGTGCGCATCTCTGAGGCGCCCAGTTTCGGCCAGACCGTCATCTCGTACGACCCGTCATCGCTCGGTGCAATCTCCTACCTCGAAGCGGCCAACGAAATGGCGCGCCGGTACGGCGACAAACTCACAACTTCCCCGCAGAACTAAGGAGCGCAACAAACATGGCGACGAAACGAACAGGACTCGGCCGGGGCATCGGCGCCCTGATCCCGACCGCTCCCGAAGGCTCTGCCGCACGGCCGGTTGATGTGTTCTTCCCGCAGAGTGATGCGTCGAAGGCCACTGCCGCGGCCAAAGCTGCTTCGGCGGCAGAGCAGGCGGAGGGCGATTCAGTCACTTCGGCTGCGGATGAGAATCCGAGCCCGGAGACCAACAACTCGTCGGACCTCGTGGCCGTGCCCGGTGCACGGCTCGCGAGCATCGCGCAGTCCGACATCGTCCCCAACGCCGTTCAGCCGCGGACCTATTTCGACCCTGAGCACATGTCCGAGCTCATCCACAGCATCCGCGAGGTGGGTGTGCTGCAGCCGATCGTCGTGCGCTCACTGCCGGGTTCGGAAGGCAAGTACGAGCTGATCATGGGCGAGCGTCGTCTGCGCGCCTCGCAGGAAGCCGGCCTGACGACGATCCCCGCGATCGTCAAGGACACCGCCGACGAGGACATGCTGCGCGATGCTCTTCTCGAGAACCTGCACCGGTCCCAGCTGAACCCGCTCGAAGAGGCCTCGGCCTACCAGCAGCTGCTCGAAGATTTCGGCATCACGCAGGAACAGCTGGCTGAGCGCATCGGACGATCACGCCCGCAGATTTCGAACACCCTTCGCCTGCTCAAGCTGCCCGCAACCGTTCAGAGCCGGGTAGCATCCGGTGTGCTGAGCGCCGGTCACGCGCGCGCCGTCCTCGCCGCCGGTGATGTCGAGGCCATGCAGAAACTCGCCGACAAGATCGTGAACGAAGACCTGTCGGTGCGCGCGGCCGAGGCCGCCGTGAGCCAGTCCTCGGCGAAGAAGAGCAAGCCGTCGGCCGGCAGCCGCCGCGGGGTTCTGGATGACATCGCCGATCGTCTCGGCGACCGGCTCGACACGCGCGTGCGCATCGGGCTCTCCGCCAAAAAAGGCCAGATCGCGATCGATTTCGCCACTATCGGCGACCTCAACCGTATTCTCGGAATCCTGGGCGAACCCGGTTACGGCGACACGGCAGCTTCGGCAGAGAAGAAGTAGTACAACCAGCTGAACAGGCGTAGTAGGAGGCGGCCGTGGTGAAAACCAGGCCGCCTCTTGTCATGGCCCTGGCGTAGAACCGTGCTCACCCGTCAGGACTTGCGTCGCTACCGTCGACAGGGGAACGTGCGACACTCGCGCTCACCATCCCAATCGGGAATCGGCATGTTTCACGTGAAACACGTCAGGCACCCACCGATGAATCGGGGGCGCCTGACGTGGTGAAGGAGGAGCGGAGTGTCAGCCGCGGGCCGCGAACTCCGCGAGGGCCCCATATGTTTCGGCGAGCGAGCGGCCCGCCGCCTCGATGGCCTGGGGGAAAAGCGATGTCTCGGTCGTGCCGGGAATCATGTTGGCCTCGAGGAACCACACGTCACCCGACGCATCCACGATGACGTCGATGCGTGAGACGTGGCGCAGACCCAGAACCTCGTGCACCTGAAGGGCGACCGCGGATGCGCGAGCCGCCACCGCGTCCGAGACTCGAGCGGGTGCGTAGAACGTGGTCTCGCCCGCGTTGTAGCGCGCCTCGAAACTGTACACACCCGAGACCGGCTCGATCTCGACCGCCGGAAGTGCCTCGGGCCCGTCGCCAGTATCGATGATCGAGATCGCCAGCTCGGTACCTTCGATCTTTTGCTCGACCAGCGCTACATCGGAGTATGTGTAGGCATCGACGAGTGCGCGCGGTAGGTCGGACTCGTCCGCCACGATCGTGACGCCCTGCGCCGAGCCACCCTGCGCGGGTTTCACAACCGACGGTGTGCCGATAGCAGCCGCCAGTTCGACGATCACTCCCCCGGCACCGAGTTCGCGGAAGGTCTCGCGCGGCATGCTGATCCAGGGCGCGGTCTTGATCCCAGCGCGGTCGACCAGGATCTTCGCCGTGGGCTTCGACCAGGCCAGGGAGGCCGCGTGCGGGCCGCTGCCGAGGTAACGGATGCCGCGGGCACCGAGCAGGGCCTGGAGAGCGCCATCCTCACCACTGGCGCCGTGCAGGGCCGGCCACACCAGGTCGGGTCCCGCCTCGAGGATCGCGGCTAGGGTGCCGGCACCCGGATCGAGCAAGCGCACGCGGTGACCGGCGGCCACGAGCTCATCGGCGACGCGGCGGCCAGAACGCAAAGAGACGTCCCGCTCGTGGGAGATGCCGCCCGCCAGGACGACGACGGACAAAGAGTTCTCGGATGACATCGATCGGCCTCTCGGGGATCAGTTCAGGTTCGGCGGGGGTGTGCTGACGTGGCGATCGTTCGAGCGCGACTCGAGCATGCCGGTGCCCGCAAACGTCTCGAGCAGGTCGATCTCGCCGTTGATCACGGTCGCGAGGCGACGGATGCCGACGCGGATGTTCTCGGGCGTCGGGTGGCAGAACGACAGACGCATGGCGTGACGACCGCGGCCATCGGCGAAGAACGCGGTGCCGGGGGTGAACGCCACGAGCTCTTTCACCGCGCGTGGCAGCATCTGCTTGGAGTCCAGCTGATCGGGCAATGACAGCCACACGTAGAAGCCGCCGTTCGGGTCGGTCCACGAGAGGTCGGGCAGGTATTCGGCCAACGCCGACACCATGGCCTTCTTACGCTCGTGGTAGACCCCGCGGAAGGTGTCGATCTGGCCCTTCCAGTCAGCCGTCTTCAGATACTCGGCGACCGTCAGCTGGCTGAACGCGCTGGGCGACAGGATGGCCGACTCGGCGGCGAGGATGAGCTTTTCGCGAATGGCGTGAGGCGCAAGCACCCAGCCCACGCGGAAACCCGGGGCCAGGGTCTTGGAGAACGAGCCGAGATAGATGACACCCTCGTCGTCGATCGAGCGCAAAGCATCCGGAGCAGGTCGATCGAAGTAGAGCAGGCCATAGGGGTTGTCTTCGACCACGAGAATCTCGTTGGCCCGGCAGATCTCGAGAATCTCGGGGCGTCGCTCGGCGCTCAGCGTGATGCCGGCCGGGTTGTGGAAATTCGGGATGGTGTAGAGGAACTTGATGCGACGGCCCTGGCCGCGCAGCTGCGCGATCGTCTGTCGCAGCGCATCGGGGATGAGGCCATCGTCGTCCATGGCGACATGCACGACGGACGCCTGGTAGGACCGGAACACCCCGATCGCGCCGACATAGCTGGGGGCTTCGGCAAGAATTACGTCGCCCGGGTCGATGAAAAGTTTGGTGACCAGATCGAGCGCCTGCTGCGAACCCACCGTGGTCACGACGTTGTCGACGGTGCCGCGGATGCCCTCGAGCGCCATGACATCGAGGATCAGCTCACGCAGAGCCGGCTGGCCGGCACCCGAGCCGTACTGCAATGCCGCGGCGCCCTGCTCGCGCATGACGCGGGCCATGGAGTCGGTGATGACATCGTGCGGCAGGGCCGAAACGTTGGGCATGCCGCCGGCGAGTGACACCACCTCGGGGCGACTGGCCACGGCGAAGAGGGCTCGAACCTCGCTAGCGGACAGGCCGGCGGTGCGCTCGGCGTAGTTCGAATACCACGGGTCAAGGTTGTTCCCGACGGAGCGGGGGGTGCCTGGTTCTTCCACGTCAAATCCGTTCTGATCTCTTCACATGCTATCGGGGCTTCTTGGGTGCTTAAACAAAAGTGACCCGCCCGGCAGATTGCCGGACGGGTCACTCGAGTGCGTCAGGCTATGCCAGGAAGGCGGCCAGGTCGGCCTCGAGGGCGGCTTTGGGCTTCGCACCCACGATGGACTGCACGACCTCGCCACCCTTGAAGACCTTCAGGGCGGGGATGGACGTGATCTGGTAGTCGACGGCGAGTTGAGGGTTCTCGTCGACGTTGACCTTGACGATGTCGAGCTTGTCGGTGTTCTCAGAGGCGATCTGGTCGAGGATCGGCGAGACCATGCGGCAGGGACCGCACCAGGCGGCCCAGAAGTCCACGAGGACCGGCTTGTCGGACTGCAGCACTTCCTGGTTGAAGGACTGCTCGGTTACGGCGCGTGCGCTCATTGTTATCTACTCCTTGTTGGTGGTCGGGTGAGTCTGAACGGCTCGACGTGCGAGCCGGGGATGGTGGCGGCCGGGGAACGCGGCCGGGCCGGTTAGGCGCCGACGGTGGCCGCTTCGCTCGCGCTGGCAGCGGCTCGAGCGCTGGCGCTCTCGACGGCCTCAGCCTCGGCTTCGGCCTCGTGCTCCGCCGGCGCATCGAGGTGGGCCTCGGCCTGCTCGAGCTCGGCGAGGTAGCTCTCCATGTCGAGGGCGGCCACGGTGCCAGAGGCTGCCGCCGTGATCGCCTGGCGGTAGTGCGGGTCGATCACGTCGCCCGCGGCAAAGACGCCCGCGAGGCTCGTGCGCGACGAGCGCCCGTCGACGGCGATGACGCCATCGGAGGTGAGCTCGAGCTGCTGGTGCACGAGGTGCACGCGGGGGTCGTTGCCGATCGCGACGAACAAGCCGCCGAGCGGCAGAACCTGCTCGGAACCGTCGACCGTGTTGCGCAGCGTGACCGACTCCACGGCGTTCTCGCCGTTGATGCCGACGACCTCGTTGTTCCAGAGGAACTCGATCTTCTCGTTCTGGAAGGCACGCTCCTGCATGATCTTGGAGGCGCGCAGCGAGTCCTTGCGGTGGATGACGTAGACCTTCGATGCGAAACGCGTCAAGAAGGTGGCTTCTTCCATGGCCGAGTCGCCGCCGCCGACGACCGCGATCGTCTTCTCCTTGAAGAAGAAACCGTCACAGGTGGCACACCACGAGATGCCGCGGCCGCTCAGACGCTCCTCGTCGGCCAGACCGAGCTTGCGGTAGGCCGAACCGGTGGCGAAGATGACCGAACGGGCCTCGAGGGTGCCGCTATAACCGGTGGTGACCGTTTTGACGGGGCCGTCGAGCGACACCTCGGTGACGTCGTCGAGGATGACTTCGGTGCCGAAACGCTCGGCTTGCTCCTGCATCTTGAACATGAGGTCGGGGCCCTGGATGCCCTGCGGGAAGCCGGGGAAGTTCTCGACCTCGGTCGTGTTCATGAGCTCGCCGCCCGCCTCGACGCTCGACGCGATGAGGACGGGTTTGAGGTTGGCACGTGCGGCATAGATGGCCGCGGTGTAACCCGCGGGACCCGAACCGATGATGATGACGTTACGCACGACGGATGCTCCTCGCTTTTGTGCTCGTGACGGCTAAAACACATCCTAGCCGCGCAGTATTCCGAGGCGCCTGAGCGCCCGGGCGGAGGCTCAGCGACCGAGTCGGCGCAGCACCGGGCGCAGGGCTTGGCGCAGCTCGGGCACCCGGAAGATCGCGAGGAAGAGGACATACACGAGCGTCATGACGGCCCCGATGATGCCCATCGAGACGAGTGCCCCGAACGCGCTGCCGACGGCGAAACCATCCGGGGAATCGATGCCGAGCACGATGCCGACGACGCCACCGGCGACCGCGGCCGGGACGGCAGAGAAGCTGAACAACAGGACGCTGTTGACGACGTGTTGCACATCGAGACCGTTCAGGCGCTGGCGGAGGAGGAAGAACGCCAGGAACATCTGCAGCGTGCCGGCGACGGTGCTCGTCAGCGTCAACCAGAAGGCGATGACATCCGCGGGCAGCAGCAGCGCGACCGAGGCCATGACCGAGAACAGCACGACCTGGAAGACCGTGAAGAAGAAGGGGGTGCGGGTGTCGCCGAGGGCGTAGAACGCGCGCTGCACGACGAACAGGATGCAGAAGGGCACGAGCCCCAGCACATAACCGACGATCAGCAGCGCGAAGTCGACCGTCTCGGCATACGAGCTGGAGAACAGGCTGGCGAAGGGGTACGAGCAGACGATGAGCCCGGCCGCCGCCAACACGATCAACAGCGACACCTGGCGAATGGATGTCGAGACATCCGACCTGAGGGCCACGAAGTCACGTTCGCGCGCATGCTCGGACATCTGCGTGAAGTAGGCCGTGGTCAGCGACACCGTGATGACCGAATGCGGGAGCATGAAGATGAGCCAGGCGTTCTGCAGCGCCAGCACCGACGGACCCTGGCCCGAAGCCACGTTGGCGGTCTGCGACTGCACGAGACCCGCGAGCTGCGTGGCGATGATCATCGCGAAGGTCCAGCCGGCCAGGCGACCGGTCGCGCGGAGGCCCACGCCGCGCCAATGGAAGTCGGGGCGGAAGTGCAGGCCCACCCGGCGCCAGAACACGAACAGGATGACGGCTTGCACGGCGACGCCCACGGTGGCCGATCCGCCCAGCACCGCGATCATGTCGGGCGTGAAATCGCCGGCCTCGCGGGGGCTCACGGCCTCGGCTCCGTAGACGACCTGGAAGACGACGAGTCCGGCGATCGCGACGACGTTGTTGAGCACGGGCGACCACGTGAACGGACCGAAGATCTTGTGGGCGTTGAGGATCTCACCGAGCACCGTGTAGAGACCGTAGAAGAACAGTTGTGGGATGCACCAGTAGGCCAGCGCGATCGTCAAGGCCATCTGGTCGGGCGGCAGGGTTGCGGCGACCAGTCGCACGAGCACCGGAGCGGCGAAGGTGGCGACCACCGTGGCGCCCGCGAGCACAACGATCGCGATGGTCAACAGTTTGTTGATGTAGGCGTGGCCGCGGTCGGCATGCAGGGTGGCGCGAACGATCTGCGGCACCAGGATCGCGCCCAGAACACCGCCGGCGATGATGGCGTAGACGGTGTTCGGCAGTTGGTTCGCGTTGGCGAAGGCGTTGCCGCCGACACTGATCTGGCCGAGCGTGGCGGTGAGGATGATGGCCTTCACGAAGCCCAAGAGGCGCGAGACCAGCGTGCCGGAGGCGAGCAGGGCGCTGGCCCGGCCGATGCTCGACGAACGGTTGCCGCGTGCGGGGCTGGCGGCGTCAGTCATTGCTGTCCGGCTTTCCGGGATCCGCGGGATCCGTGGGTGCGCCGGATGCTGCGGGCGCATCAGGCGCATCAGGCGCGTCGATCCGCTCGACCGTCGGGGATGTCTCGTCGGCCCGTCGTTCGGCGCGGCGCTTCAGGATGGTGCGCACCAGGCCTCCGACGAACAACAACAACACGAACGTGCCGAGGATGATGGCGCCGATGCCCTCCCAGTCGGCGCGCACGACCACGGGAACGAAGGCATCCGAGGCCACACGCACGCCTGTGGCGCTGAACAGCTGCAGGCGCACCGTGACGTCGCCGTTGCCGAGGCGCGCCTCGACGGGCACCGAGACGGTCTCGCGAGAGTTGGCCGGCACCTTCTTGGTGACCGAACCGTCGATGTCGAGACGGGGGTTGCTGGCGCTCGCGTCGAGCCGCACGGTGATGGGATAGCCCAGGTCGTTGCGCACGGCGAAAGGCAGCGACGCCTGCCCGCTGATCATGGTGATCTGGCTGGTCGTCGCCAGTTGCACCGATTGCAGGGTGCGAGAGCTTTGCTCGCGGTGCTTGTCGACCGCGGCGTCGAACGTGTCGGGTGTCTCCTGCCATCCGATCCCGGTGAGGGCCAGCAGTTCGGCGCGTTCTCGGCCGGTCAGCAGCTCGGGCTGGTCGAGAACGGTCGCGAAGTCGGCGAGGCGCGATTCGTTCTTCCAGCGGTCCTCGAGCGAGGACAGTCGGTCGGTCGGTTCGCCGGCGTCCACGATGGCGGTTTCGACGGATGGCTGAGACCGCGCGTCGTCGAGCGTGGCGACACGCGTGCCGGCCAGGCTCTGCAACGAGCCGATGGCTTCGCCGACCCGGAACGAGGTGGGCGGAACGCCGCGGTCGAGCGTCAGCAGCACGACCGTACCGTCGGATGCGGCGTTGCTCGACAGCACCGCTAGGCGCGAGGACAGGGCGTTGAGCGCGTCCTGCTGCTGGTCGGGCGTCACGGCGGTGACGGTCGCAGCGCGGAATTCGGCCGAGGCGGGGGCATCGGACACCAGCAGCGACGCGTCGCCGACACGTGCCGATGCGGATGCGGTGGCGGCGGCATCCAATTGCGTGTTCGTGCTCGACAGGATGGTCTGCGTGGCGCCGGATGCCTGGAAGACGGGCAGGTCGCCCGGCATGACGCTGGTGTCGGCTGGCCACAGTATGCCGTCATCGGTATATGGCCAGTCGACCAGTTGGGCGAGGTCGGGCAGTGCGGGAGATCCGTCGGGCTGAGCGGTCGCCGTGGGGGTCGCCGCCGGTGCATTCTGGGCGTCGTCGGTGCCCGCGGCCGAGGGCTCCGTGGGTTCGGCTGGTGCGGCAGGCGGCGGTGTCATGCCCGCAAAGTCGGCGGCGTTCATGCCGTAGAGAAGCGAGGTCGGCTGCATGAGCGAGCCGAGGTTCATCTGCGACTGAGCGGCAGGGTCGGCGTCGGCATATTGCAACGCGAAGGTCTCGTTGGTGGCCGATTCGAGGCGTTCGAGCCAGGTTGTGGCCGATTCGGGGGCGGCCGTTCCCAGCGCGCGGATGGACGCGATGATGCGGGGGTCGATACCGATCGCGACGGGCCGGTCGCGCACCCCGTCGAGCTGACGTGTGAGCACGCCTGAGGGCCCGGTGTAGGTCTCGAGCAGCTCGGCGGGAATGAGGCCGTCGGCGCTCGCGGGCACGGTCAGAGGCACGGCGACGGCGACTCCGACGGTGGCCGGCGCCGGGGCCGGGGTGAAGATGAAGGTGTCTCGAGATTCGGCGGTGGCGGCGCCAGACGAGAAGGCGGCGCGAATCGGGTAGACGCCGTAGTCGCCGGGCAAGGCCAGCGAGTCGGCGGGCACGAGAACCGCCTCGGTCGAGAAGGATGCTCCGGGCGAGATCTCGTCGACGTCGATGCTCGTGATCTCGTGGTCGGTGCGGATGCCGGCGACCAGCTGATCGGCCTCGGCGGCGCCCTCATCCCCCGCCCCCGGGTTCGTCCCCATCCACGCGTCGAAGGCGTCGGTCGCGTCGATGCGTGACGTTCCGGATGACAGCACGAGACGACCAGCGGGGATGGTCTCGGCCGTTCGGTTCGTCACCGACGCCATGACGGTCATGATGCCGCCCGGCGCGACGGGGCTGCCATTGAGGTGCAGGTTGGCTGTGATGTCGTCCGCCTGGGCGACCGCGGGGGCTATCGCCGACGCCGATGCCGACGCGGATGTCGACGCGGACACCGATGCGGAATTCGCGACCGACGCCACTCCCCCGGGACTCGCCACGGCGATGGCCGCCGAGGCCGGGCCGCCGACGATCAGGGACGCCGAACCGACTGCGAGGGCGAGCACCTGGCGCAGTCGTGCTGCTGATCGGAATGGGTTCATAGGCTGCCTGCCGGCGAGCGACGTTCGAGCCGACATAACTCCCGATTCTAGGGCGACTCGCTGTGCGCCGCCCCCACGGCGCGCGAACCGTGATCCGAAGCATGCTCAGGCGCGACGAATGCGCCCCATCATGGACCAGGCGGCCCTCATGAGTGACGGATGCTCGAGCGCGATGCGTCGCAACAACTCGTACTCCACGTCATCCGCGTTCTGTCGGTGCTGTGCAGCGTCGGGCAGCGAGCTGAGCCCCGCCAGCCGCGCCATGCCGTGTTGGGCTGCCAAACCGGAGTCGTGCAATTCGTCGTCGCGGATGGCGGCGACCACCAGCTCGTCGGCACTCGGCAGTTCGTGCACGAAATCCGCGGGGTCTTCACCCTGACGCGACCGGTGCTCATAGAGAACGTAGAGTTCGAGCCGAGCGTCGGCGCGCATTTTTTCGAGTTGGTGTGGCGCGATCTTCACAATGCGGCCATGTTACGCCCGACATCCGACACTCTGATCGGTCGAACATGGGTCGAATCGTGCTCGAACATCCGCTTCCGTCTTTTGTGTGGCGTTCACCGAATGTTCGGAATAGTCTGCTGAGCTAGGTATTACGAAGGCTTGGGCAGTGGGCTTGGGCCGCTCGACGAATGGGACATCCTGTGGATCTCCGAACGGCCGAATACCCGAGGCCGGACCATTTCATTCTTCACGTGAGTGATACTCACCTGCTGGCCGGCACCAAGCGCCTCTACGGGCAGGTCGACAGCACCGAGTACTTGCGCCGACTCTTCGTCGAACTCGAGGCGTCGCGCGGCCGCCCCGAGGCCATCGTCTTCACGGGCGATCTCGCCGATCGAGGCGAACCCGAGGCCTACCAGCGCCTGCGCGAGATCGTCGAACCGGCCGCCGCCCGCATGGGTGCGCGCGTCATCTGGGTCATGGGCAACCACGACAACCGCGAGAACTTCCGCGAGGGGCTGTTCGACGAGGTGCCGACCATGCGCCCGGTCGACCGCGTCTACGACATCAACGGTCTGCGCGTGATCACGCTCGACTCCACCGTTCCCGGCCTGCACCACGGCGAGATCGCCGACGAGCAGCTCGACTGGCTGGCCGAAGAACTCTCGGTGAAGGCGCCGCACGGCACGATCCTCGCCATGCACCACCCGCCGCTGCCCAGCGTGCTCGACCTGGCCGTGAGCGTCGAGCTGCGCGATCAGGGCGGCCTGGCCGAGGTGCTCGAGGGCACCGATGTGCGCAGCATCCTGGCCGGTCACCTGCACTACTCGTCGAGCGGCACGTTTGCGGGCATCCCCGTATCGGTCGCGTCGGCCACGTGCTACACGCAAGACCTCACCGTGCCGACGGGTGGCACACGGCCTCAGGATGGCGCGCGGGCGTTCAACCTGGTGCACGTCTACCCGTCCACCGTGCTGCACTCGGTGGTGCCTCTCGGCGAGTTCCCAACGCTCGGCTATGTGGATGCCGACGAGAGCGCCAGCCGTCTGTTGCGGGCCGGCGTCACGATCGGCGGACCCGTTACTCGTGCACCGACCCGCGAAGAGCCGTTGATCGTGCCTCAGCCGACTTCGGTGCCGGTGCTTCGCTGACCGCGGCTTTCTCCCACGGCGCCACGATCGGGAAGTAGCGCTCGAGGAAGTCGGTCACGGCTTCTGTGCGCGTTTCGACCGAGATTTCGGGCTTCGACCCGTCGTTGAGGCAGAACATGTCCTGGTTGCGACGTTTCAGCAACCGGTCCATCTGTCGCAGCGACGACTTCAGGGTCGTCTCGATGTACTTCACCTTGGCGTCGGTCTGCACGACGGCCTTGCCCGTCATGAGCGCGTAGTAGTGGTAGAGCGAGTTGGTCACCGAGATATCGGTCGCCGAGCGGAAGCGGCTGGCAGCGGTCTGCTTGAACTCGGTGGGGAACTCATTCTCGAGCTCACGCATGACGCTCTTGCGGAGCGGCGCGGCCGAGTGCTCGAGGTGGCGCGTGGTGACCTTGCCGAAGCGGTCGCGCAGCAGTCGACGGTTCACGCGCGCGGCGTTCTCGAAACCGCTGCGCGACGGGTCGCTGTCGCCCAGGCCGATGCGCGTGTGCGCTTCGACGAACTTGGTGACGCCGCCGGGAGAGAAGAACAGCTGCGGGCCGATCGGGCGCCCGAAGAACATGTCGTCGTTCGAGTAGAGGAAGTGCTCGGCCAGCCCGTCGATGTAGTGCAGCTGCGATTCGACGGCGTGCGAGTTGTGCGTGGGCAGCACCGAGGTGTCGGGGAAGAACGTCTCGCTCGGCACGATGGTGACGAGGGGATGCTCGGCCAGCCACGCGGGGCGCGGCGAGTCGGTGGCGATGAAGATGCGGCGCACCCAGGGCGCGAACATGTAGACGCTGCGCAGCGCGTATTTGAGCTCGTCGATCTGGCGGTAGCGGGCCTCGGAGTCGTCGCCGTCGCCGACCACGTAGTTCTTCATGCGCTTGGCGCGGGCGCGTTGGAACTCGATGTCCGAGCCATCCACCCAGCTGAAGACCATGTCGATGTCGAAATTCAGGTCACTCGCGAGCGGGGCGAACATGTTCTCGAGCGTGGGCCAGGTGCGGCCGAACATCTCGACGGTGTCTTCGACGGCTTCGGAGCGCGGCAGTTCGCGGCGCATGAGCGCATTCTCGGTGGGCGCGACGATCTCGTCGTCGCCGAAACGCCAGAGCTCGAGCTGCAGGGCCGTCTCGGGTCCGTAGCGCAGGCGGCCGAGCGGTTCGACGCGCGGGCGGTAGAGGCGGAAGATGGCGGCCTTGCGGGTGTCGGAAAGGGCTCCGTCGGCGAGCAACACGGGCTCACCGGCATCCCGATCGACGGTTTCTGAATAGAAGGGCTCATTGGCGAACGCGTCGGCGAAGGCGGCCTGCAGCGCGCGGCGCTCTTTGCGGTCGACGGCGATCACGAGGCGGTCGTTGTCGCCACGAACCAAGAGGTATTGGATGCCGGCGGCCTCGAGGGCTTCGCGCACGGCGATGAGGTCTTCGATCATCGAGTCGCGAGGTGTCAGGTGGCCGTTGAGCAGGGCGAACTTGCCTTTGCGCTGCACGATGTCGTCGCGCTCGAGGCGGCGCGGGCGGGTGCTGTTGGCGATGAGGACGAGTTCGGGGGCGGTAGAGATCTGCGATTCCGGCAGGCTCGGGGCTGAGCGCGTAAACGAGGATCCATCTCCTCCGCTTGACTGCGTGCTGGCTTCTGTTGTCATCTGCGTCCCCCTTCCGGTGCGGGTGTTGTGCGAGCGGTTCTCGGGTCGAGTCCGTCCGCCTGCGGTGGCCGCGAGGCCTGTTCCGTGTGCTGTAAACGAGTGGTGCTCACGATGCGCGCCGTTCGGCGGGAGCATCGTCATTGTGTGGCGGGCCGACCGGTGGTCGGATGTCCGCGGCGGCGGAGCTTCGGCTCTCCCCGCCTCGACGTCGTCGTCGCTGCCCTGCACCCTGTCTGGCGCGCGATCGGTGGGATGCGGTGCGCGGACGAGTTCGGGCTCTGTGCTCATCATACGTGCACTGTTCGGTGCGTCGAGTGCGGGGGCATGCAGTTGAATAGTGAGGTGACTGACACCCTCATCGACCGCCTGGCCGCCGACCTCGAGACCTCCGATTTCTCGGTCGGCACGCTGTCCGAACTGTGGGGCGAGCGGGCCGAGCAGGCTCTGCACCGCGGCGAGCGGGTTCCGGCACGTCGTGCGCTCGCTGCTCGACGGGCTGCACAGGGGCCGCAGTACGCGGAGCCGGCGGTCACTTTGGCCTCCCTCTTTCTCTTGGGCGTACCCGTTGACGCGTCGGCGCTCGCCGTAGCCCTTCCGACCCTGGGCCTCGACGGCGCCGTCGACCTGGGCCTCATCGCCATCGACGGCGGCCAGGCGCGCGCTCTCGTCGATCTGCGTCCCTACAGCTTCGTCGACGCGGCCGGCGCCGGCAGCTGGTGGATCGTCTCCGACCTCGGCGAGATGGTGCTCGAGGGCGCACTCACGACCGATCACGTTCTGGGCGTCGGCGGAGCATCCCTCACCTTGAGCGGTCTCATGGTGTCGCGGCCGGTGGAACGCGTGCTCGACCTGGGCACCGGATGCGGCATCCAGGCCCTGCACGCCGCTCGCCACGCCGGGCACGTCGTCGCCACCGACATCTCGGCCCGCGCGCTCGAGATCGCCGCCCTGAACGCGCGGCTCAACGGTGTGCACAACATCGAGTTCCGCCTGGGCGACATGTTCGAACCGGTCGAGGGCGAACGCTTCGACCAGATCGTGACGAACCCTCCCTTCGTCATCACCCCCAGACGAGCGGATGTCCCGGCCTACGAATACCGCGACGGGGGCCGCATCGGCGACGGCATCATGCGCGAGGTCGTCACGGGTGTCGGCCACCATCTGAACCCCGGTGGCATTGCACAGATGCTCGGAAACTGGGAGTACCGGGTGGGCGAAGACGGTTTCGACCGCGTGCGGGGCTGGGTGCAGGCATCCGACACGCCCTTGGATGCCTGGCTGATCGAACGCGAACGCCAAGACCCCGCCGCCTATGCCGAGACCTGGATCCGCGACGGCGGCACGCGCAGTGGAACCCCCGACTTCGACCGTCTCTATGACGCCTGGCTGGATGACTTCGCCGACCGCGGCGTCGAATCGGTCGGTTTCGGCTACCTCACGCTGCGCCGCGCCCCGCAGATCGAGCCCGAGCCCCTGCGACGCTTCGAACGCATGCCCGACGCCCTCGCCGCCTCATCGGGCCTCGGCACCCACATCGCCGCCGTGCTCGAGGCCCACGACTGGATCGCCGCGCACGACGACGACGCGCTCTGGCGCTCCACGCTGCAGGTGGCGCCCGACGTCACCGAGGAACGCAACTACTGGCCGGGCAACGACGACCCCTCGACCATCACCCTGAAGCAGGGCGGCGGTTTCGCCCGAACCGTCAAGCTCGATACGGCGCTCGCCGCCCTCGTCGGCGCATCCGATGGCGAGCTGCCGGTCGGCGTCATCGTCGAGGCCATCGCTCAGCTGCTCGAGGCCGATGTGCCGGCCCTCCGCCAGGAACTCCTGCCCCGGTTGCGCCAACTCATCCTCAACGGCTTCGTGCAGCCCCTCGCCTGACCACTGAGCACTGAGCGCCTGAGCACCCGAGCACCGAGCCCACCGGCCCCCGCGCCGCCCGCTACGATTGGGGGCATGGTGAGCATGGCGGATTCTTTGGCACGCCTCGGCGCACTCGCACAGTCCCCCATCGTGGCCCGGCTCGCCGAGGCATTCGATGCGGCGGGGTTCGAATTCTCCCTCGTCGGCGGGCCCGTGCGCGATGCCATGCTCGGCCGTGAGGTGCACGACCTCGACTTCACGACCAACGCGAGCCCCGACGAGATCCTGGCGGTCATCGCGCCCCTGTCCGACGCGCACTGGGACATCGGCCGCGAGTTCGGCACCATCGGCGCCCGGGTCAGCGCGCGCGATGCATCTGGCGCCACCCTCACCGACCAGGTCGAGATCACCACCTACCGCGCCGACGCCTACGACGGTGTCACGCGCAAACCCGTCGTGGCCTTCGGCGACACCCTCGAGAGCGATCTCGCCCGCCGTGACTTCACGGTCAACGCCATGGCCTTGCGCCTGCCGCAGATGGCACTGGTCGACCCGTCCACGGGCGTCGAAGACCTGCTGGCCGGCGTCCTGCGCACCCCGAGCACGGCCGACGTCTCGTTCGGCGACGACCCTCTGCGCATGCTGCGCGCCGCCCGCTTCGCCGCCCAGCTCGGTTTCACTCCGAGTGACGACACGGTCGAGGCCATGCGCCGCCGCGCCGACAGCCTGTCGATCGTCAGCATCGAACGCGTGCAGGGCGAGCTCACCAAGCTGCTGTGCACCGACACCCCGCGCCCGGGCATCCAGCTGCTCGTCGACACGGGCCTCGCCGACCTGGTGTTGCCCGAGATTCCCGCGCTGCGCCTCGAGGTCGACGAACACCACCACCACAAAGACGTCTACGAGCACTCGCTGACCGTGCTCGATCAGGCCATCGACTACGAGAAGCAGCGGCATCCGGGCACGCCCCCCGATCTCACCCTGCGCATGGCGGCCCTGCTGCACGACATCGGCAAACCGGCCACCAAGAAGCTCGAGTCGGGCGGAACCGTCACGTTCTATCACCACGACGTGGTCGGCGCGAAGCTCGCCAAGAAGCGTCTCAGTGCCCTGCGCTACGACAACGACACCATCAAGAACGTGTCACGCCTCATCGAGCTGCACCTGCGTTTCTTCGGTTACTCCGAGGGCGCCTGGAGCGATTCGGCCGTGCGCCGCTATGTGCGCGATGCCGGGCCGCTGCTCGAGCGCCTGCACATGCTCACGCGCGCCGATGTCACAACGCGCAACCGCCGCAAGGCCGACCGACTGGGTTTCGCCTACGACGACCTCGAGCAGCGCATCGCCGAATTGCGCGAACAAGAAGAAATGGATGCCGTGCGCCCCGACCTCGACGGCAATCGCATCCAAGAGGTCCTCGGTATTCCTCCGGGGCGCGAGGTCGGCGAGGCCTACAGGTGGCTGCTCGAATTGCGTCTCGACAACGGACCGCTCGGTGAGGAAGAAGCCATCCGCCGCCTGCGCGCGTGGTGGGCCGAGCGCTCCGCCTGAAAGTTCGTGCAATCTTCTTCACACCGCTCCCCCTGCGGCGTAGTTTGATGCCATGAGCCACGAGAAGAACGACGACGCTGTCGAATACGAAACCCCGGGCAACCCCGTCCACGAGCAGCAGGAGGGCGACGTCGAGTACACGACGCCCGGCAACCCCCACCGCGATGACGACGACGACAACGACGGTGCGGATGTCGCCACCCCGGGTGTCCCCATCGCGGACGCCCAGCACGAGGCCGAGAAGCACGTGCCGCACGCCACCCCCGGCAACAACTCGGCGATCTCCGAGGACTGACCCCAACTCCTTCCCAGCGTCGGCCGCTCGGGCCGCGCGGTGTTTCACGTGAAACCCCGCGCCCTCGGGCGGCCGTCGTGCGTTACCTGGCGCCCCCATCCGCTCCTGTCCTACAGTGGAGGGAAGTCATAACGGTCAACGGAGAGGAACATCGATGTCGGATCGTCCCAACGACGAAGAGCTGATCGGCCCCGGAAGCACTGCGGATGCCGCCCCCACCTCGCTCGGTCACCCCAGCGAGGCCGACGGCGAGGATGAACCCGCTCTCGGTGCCGGCGAAGGGTCGACCGGTCGCACGCAGCTCGCCGACAAGAACTTCACCCCGACCGATTTGAGCTGATCTGGGGCGGTTTTCAGCCGACTTTACGGTGCGCCTGATAATTTGACCCCTTTGTAGCCCGACGCGCACGATGTGCGCGGTCGGCATCGCGAAGCGGCCGCGGCACCCCACCGCGAGCCTCTGAGAGCACCGCCTGGCGATTACTCGCCGGCGTGCCGCGATGACACACACCCGATAGAAAGCTCCCCATGCGTCACAAACTCCTCCAGTCGGCCGCGGTCGCCCTCACCGCAGCCCTCGCGCTCGCCGGATGCTCGGCCGGCTCCTCCACGTCATCCGATTCGGCCGATTCCAGCGCCGACACGACCGTGACGTTCCGCCTGTGGGACGAGACGGCCGCGGCATCTTACGAGAAGTCGTTCGCCGAGTTCGAGAAGCAGAACCCCGGCATCGAGGTCGACGTCGAGGTCGTGCCCTGGGCCGACTACTGGACCGAGTTGCGTGCCGACGTCGCCGAGGGCAAAGCGGCCGACGTCTTCTGGATGAACAACTCCTACTTCGGCAATTACGCCGACAGTGGCAACCTCATCGACGTCGACACGGCTCTGGGCAAGGACGCCAAGAAAGACTGGACCCCGTCCGTCGTGAAGCAGTTCACGCGGGACAAGACCCTGTGGGGCGTGCCGCAGACCTACGACGCGGGCATCGCCGTCTACTACAACAAGAAGCTGCTCGACGAGGCCGGCATCGACCCGTCGACGCTCGCAGACCTCGAGTGGAACCCCGACGAGGCGAAGGACACCTTCTTGCCCGTCGCCCAAAAGCTCACGAAGGACACGTCGGGCCGAGACCGCCTGAACGGTGAGTTCGATGCCAACGCGATCGCCACCTTCGGCACCAACCTGGGCTACGACCTGCAGGCCATCCTGCTCCCCTACATCGGCTCCAACGGCGGCCAGTTCCAAGACGGCGACAACTTCGACTTCGCTGATGCCAAGACGACCGAGGCCGTCGAGTATGTCGTCAAGGCCGTCAACGACAAGAAGGTCGCGCCCCCGGCATCCGACACCAACGACAACTCGGACTTCAGCCGCGACGCGTTCCTCGAGGGCAAGATCGCGCTGTTCCAGTCGGGCCTCTACAACCTCAAGAGCATCGACGAGGGCGCCGACTTCGAGTGGGGCGTCGCACCCGCGCCCGCCGGTCCCGCCGGCAACGTCACGGTCACGAACGGCATCGTGGCCGCCGGCAACGCGCAGAGCGAGCACCTAGACGCCACCAAGAAGGTGCTCACCTGGCTCGGCTCGACCGAGGGTGACACCTACCTCGCCACCGACGGCGCCGCGCTGCCCGCCGTCGACTCGGCCCAGAAGGTCTTCCTCGACTACTGGAAGAAACAGGATGTCGACGTCACCCCGTTCCTCGACGCCGTGAAGGCCGCGAAGCCCATCGAATCCCCCTCGGGCGTCAACTACGCCGCCGGGTTCGCCGCCTACGACCCCATCTTCAAGCAGATCTTCGCGGGACAGACCCCCGTATCCGATGGCCTGAAGAAAGCTCAGGACGCGGCCAACGTCGCCATCAACAAGTAGGTAATCGGGCCGGAGTCGGCTACGATAGGCAGGTTGCCTGGGCTACGTCTAGCCGGGCACGATGCCACAACCCTCCTGTTGCAGAGAGTCTGCAACCGTTAAGTCCGAAGGAGGTGGGTTAATGACGCATCAGTACGAACTCATGGTTATCTTGGACCCCGAGATCGATGAGCGCACCGTCGCTCCGAGCTTGGACAAGTTCCTCAATGTCATCCGCAACGATGGCGGATCGATCGACAAGGTCGACATCTGGGGCCGTCGTCGTCTCGCTTACGAGATCAACAAGAAGACCGAAGGCATCTACGCCGTCGTCGACTTCACGGCCACCAGCGAAGCCACGCAGGAGCTCGACCGTCAGCTGAAGCTGTCCGAAGCCGTCATGCGCACCAAGGTGCTGCGGGCCGAAGAAGCCATCGCTCAGGTCGCTTTCGAGCAGAAGCGCTCCGAAGAGAAGGCTGCCCGCAAGGCACAGAGCGCCGCCAAGAAGGACGCCTAGTCCCCATGGCCGGCGAAACCGTAATCACCGTGGTGGGCAACCTCACGAGCGACCCGGAGCTGCGTTACACGCAGAACGGCCTCGCGGTTGCCAACTTCACCATCGCTTCCACCCCGCGCAGCTTCGACCGCGCGGCCAACGAGTGGAAAGACGGCGAAGCGCTGTTCCTGCGTGCAAGTGTCTGGCGTGACTTCGCCGAGCACGTCGCCGGATCGCTCACCAAGGGAAGCCGTGTCATCGCCACCGGTCGCCTGAAGCAGCGCTCGTACGAGACGAAAGAGGGCGAGAAGCGCACCAGCATCGAGCTGGAGGTCGACGAGATCGGCCCCTCGCTCCGCTATGCGACCGCTCAGGTTCAGCGCGCCCAGTCCTCCGGAGCCCCTGGTGGCGCCGGCGGCGGTGGAGGTCGCGGACCGGCAGCCGTCCAAGACGAGCCGTGGGCCGCAAGCGCCCCCGCTCAGTCGTCCTCGTCAGGCGCCGACAGCTGGAACACTCCCGGCTCGTACGGCGACGACACCCCGTTCTAAAACTTTAACGAAGGAAACCTACTATGGCTGGAAAGTCTGGCGGCTCAAGCCGCAAGCCCGCCCGCGGTAAGGGCGCAAAGGTCGTCGCACCCGCAAAGGCGATCCGCGTCGGCGTTATCGACTACAAAGATGTCGCAACGCTCCGCAAGTTCATCTCCGAGCGTGGCAAGATCCGTGCTCGTCGCATCACCGGCGTCTCCGTGCAGGAACAGCGCCTCATCGCCCGTGCCGTGAAGAACGCCCGCGAAATGGCGCTCCTCCCCTACGCCGGCTCCGGCCGCTAAGGAGCAACCCCATGTCGAAATTGATTCTGACGCACGAGGTCACCGGCCTCGGTCAGCCGGGTGACGTCGTCGACGTCAAGAACGGCTACGCCCGCAACTACCTGGTTCCCCAGGGCTTCGCTGTCACGTGGAGCCGCGGTGGCGAGAAGCAGATCGAGCAGATCAAGGCGGCTCGCGCCGCTCGTGAGCTCGCGACGCTCGAAGAAGCCCAGGACCTCAAGCAGAAGCTCGAGAACAACAAGGTCAAGCTCACGGTCAAGGCCGGGGCCGAAGGCCGTCTGTTCGGTTCCGTGAAGACCTCCGACATCGCCAACGCGGTTTCCGCGTCGGGCGTCGGCGAGGTCGACAAGCGCAAGGTCGAGATCCCCAACCCGATCAAGGTCGTCGGCGAGCACACCGCCACGGTGCGCCTGCACGAAGACCTCTCGGCCACGATCACCCTTCAGGTGGTTGCAGCCAAGTAACACCACGAAAGCGGGGGTCCGGGTATGTGCCTGGGCCCCCGCTTTTGCGTGCGCTCGAGTGAGTGTCGCTCAGTCGGTGGCCTCGCCCGCGACCTCGTCCGAGTCATCCGGGTCGACCTTCTTGATGACCTCGTTGTCCTCGTCGGCAACGGGAGCCGTCGCCTCGTCCTCTCGCAGGTAGTCGCCCGATGCGATGTCGTCGTCGTGATGAGACATGTGTCGTCCTCTCGTCGTGATGCGGTGCTCGGCTGTGCAGCCGTGCGGTTCGACGCTAAGTGCCCGCTCTCGGGCGCGCAATGGGGTTGTTAGCGCATCATCCGAGGTCTGTCGAGCCGTAGACCGTCGTTTGCGCGTCATCCGATCATGGAGACGTGGCCGCGACGCCTGGCCGCCCGAGGAGGATGACGATGAGCCCCGTATCGCTGTGGAACGCACACGCCCCCGAATTCGTGAGCGACCCGTTCGTCGTCGAAGATCGTGCCGACGTCATCGTGGTGGGTGCGGGCCTCACGGGCCTCATCACGGCCACCCTGCTGGCCCGCGCGGGCGTCGATGTGCTCGTGCTCGAGGCACGCACGCCCGGGGCCGTGACATCCGGAAACACCACCGCCAAGATCAGCGTCCTGCAGGGCACGAAGCTGTCGACCATCCTGTCCCACCACTCCGAGAAGCTGGGCCGCGCGTATGTCGAGGCCAACACCGACGGGCAGGCCCTTCTGCTGGCCCTGTGCGCCGAGTGGGGAGTCCCGGTGGATATCCGGGACTCCTACACCTATGCGGTGTCCGACAAGGGGCTCACACAGGCGCGCAAGGAGTTCGAGGCCAACGAGAAGCTCGGTCTGGGTGTCGCGTGGGTCGAGACATCCGAGCTGCCCTATGACATCAAGGGTGCCGTGCGAATGCCTGACCAGGCGCAGTTCGACCCCATGGACTTCATCCCCGCAGCCATCGCCGACATCCGGGCGCACGGCGGCCGTGTGGTGTCGGGCGTGCGCGTGACGGGCGTCGACGTCGAATCGCCCACCCTCGTCGAGACCGAGCGTGGCGACGTGCACGCCGAGAATGTCGTCTTGGCGACGGGCATCCCGATCCTCGACCGTGGCGGCTACTTCGCCAAGGTCGCCCCCACACGCTCCTATGCCATCGCCTTCACGGGTGCCTCGACGATCCCCCAGGGCATGTACCTCTCAGCCGACACCCCGAGCCGTTCGGTGCGCCAGGCGACAGTGGATGGCGTGGACTACCTCGTCGTCGGCGGCAACGACCACCCGGTCGGCCGCGGTGGTTCGCAACGCGAGAAGGTCGAAGACCTCGTGAGCTGGACGGAGGAACACTTCCCGGGTGCGGAGGTCGCCTACTCGTGGTCGGCCCAGGACTACAGTTCGCACAACCAGATCCCGTTCGTCGGGGCGCTCCCCCGGGCGCGCGGCAAGGTCTACATGGCCACGGGCTACGACAAGTGGGGCATGACCAACGCGGCCGCGGCATCCCTGCGTCTGACGGCCGAATTGACGGATGCCGAGCAGCCCGGCTGGGCGAAGGTGTGGGGCACCCGCATTACGACGCCTTCCGACTTCGCCGAGGGTGCTCTGCACAACGCCGAGGTCGGTGTGGAGATCGTGAAGGGGTGGGCGCATGTGCTCACGGGTGCGCCCTCCGAGGCCCCGGCCGAGGGCGAGGGAGTGGTCACGCGCGCCTCGGATGGACTCGCTCCCGTCGGAACCTCCACGGTTGATGGAAAAACGTGTGCGGTCAGTGCCGTGTGCCCGCACCTCGGGGGTGTCGTGTCGTGGAACGACCAGGAGAGGACCTGGGACTGCCCGTTGCACGGTTCCCGCTTCACGGCGCAGGGTCATCTGCTCGAGGGGCCGGCAGTGAAGGGTCTTGCGGTGCACGAATAAAGTCGCAACGGGAGGGGCCGGTCGGCGGCCTATTCCGCCAGAAAGTCGTCGCCCGGCGTCGCTCGTGTTCGAGCCGCCGGGCGTCGTCGTGCGGGCACACGTGAGCTGTCGTACACCTGGGATGAGTTGCGCGTCAAGTCGATCTATGCACAGGTTAACGGCACGTTGTGAACATTCAAGGTCTGATCGAAAGAGTTTTCCACCGCCCCCCTGTGCACTCTAAATACCCTGTTCAGAAGCAATTTAATTCTCGAAAGTTTCTTGTTATCCACAGTTTTCCACACAGGTTGTGCACACAGCATCCGGCGTTTCGCCCATGTTATGCACATAGTTATCCACAGGCATATTTGCTGTGGAGAGACGGCTGTCCCTAGTGTGGGGCAGCGCCTCGTTCCCGAGCGAAGACGTGAGAACGAATCACCGATCCCGCACTGTCAGCGGTCGGAGGTTTACTAGAGCCGACGCCGCACCCGAAGCGACACGCTGCTCCAGCATCCGTTGATCGTTCCGCGCCTGTGGCGCCCCGAAAACCACGTGTGCACCAGGGAAGGAGACCAGAGTGTCAATCGCCCACCTCGGCCTCGCAGATGATCGCTCGGGCTCGAACCCGTCCTACGGTTCAGACCGCACCCCGCCGCACGACCTGCTGGCCGAGCAATCCGCCCTGGGCGGCATGCTCCTCTCGAAGGACGCCGTCGCCGACGTCGTCGAGGTCGTGCGCGGCCCCGACTTCTACGTGCCCAAACACGAGATCATCTTCGACGCCCTGCTCGCGTTGTACTCGCAGGGCGAGCCCACCGACGTCATCGCCGTCACCGACGAGCTCATCAAACAGGGCGAGCTGTCGCGCGCCGGCGGCGCTGACTACCTGCACACGCTGACGAGCCTCGTGCCCACGGCCGCGAACGCCGGGTTCTATGCCTCCATCGTCGCCGAGCGCGCACTGCTGCGCCGCCTCGTCGAAGCAGGCACGCGCATCGTGCAGATGGGTTATGCCGGCGAGGGCGAAGTGCTCGACCTCGTCAACAACGCCCAGGCCGAGATCTATGGCGTCACCGGCTCGACCGAGAGCGAAGACTACGTGCCGCTCAGCGACGCCGTGGGCGCAGCGTTCGACGAGATCGAGGCCGCCAGCGGAACCGACGGCCAGATGGCGGGTGTTCCCACGGGCTTCATCGAGATGGATGACCTCACCAACGGTTTCCACCCGGGCCAGCTCATCCTGGTCGCCGCCCGCCCGGCATTGGGTAAGTCCACGTTGGCTCTCGACTTCGCGCGCGCCGCCGCCATTCACAACGACCAGCCCACCATCGTCTTCTCGCTCGAAATGGGTCGCAGTGAGATCGCCATGCGACTGCTTTCGGCTGAGGCATCCGTGCCCCTGCAGAGCATGCGTAAGGGAAACGTCGACCAGCGCGACTGGACCAAGCTCGCGTCGACGCGCGGAAAGATCAACGACGCTCCCCTCTACATCGACGACAGCCCCAACATGACGCTCGTCGAGATCCGCGCCAAGTGCCGGCGCCTCAAGCAGCGCGTGGGCCTCAAGATGGTCGTCATCGACTACCTGCAGCTCATGACGAGCGGTAAGCGCGTCGAGAGCCGCCAGCAGGAGGTCTCCGAGTTCTCACGTGCGCTCAAGCTGCTCGCCAAAGAACTCAAGGTGCCCGTCATCGCGCTGTCGCAGCTGAACCGTGGCCCCGAGCAACGTGCCGACAAGATGCCCGCCATCAGCGACTTGCGCGAGTCCGGTTCGCTCGAGCAGGACGCCGACATGGTCATCCTGCTGCACCGTGAGAGCGCCTACGAGAAAGACAACCCGCGCGCGGGCGAGGCCGACCTCATCGTCGCCAAGCACCGTAACGGCCCCACGCGCACCGTCACCGTGGCGTTCCACGGCCACTACTCGCGCTTCGCGGACCTCGCGCCGGGCATGTAGCTCGGCGCGCGCCGTCTCCCGCGCGATCGGCACACCGCCCCCGCTCAGCGCGAGCGCGTAGGATGGATGCATCCCCCCCCGACGAGAAATGAGGCGCCGCACGTGGCACGATCCGCTGTCGCTGAGCCCACGAGCTCGCGTTACTGGATCGCTCTCGTGGTCCGTGCCGTGCTCGCGCTCGTCATCGCCGCCGTCGTGACCTTCTCGGCCGACCACTCCCCCGAATTCGGGCTCACGGTCTTCGCCCTGTTCGCGCTTCCTTCGGGCATCGCAACAGCGGTCCTGGCGCGTCGTGCCGAAGCGGGCAGCCACGTCGACGCGCTGAGCATTCGTCTCATCATGATTTCGGGTGCCCTCACGGCCGTCGCCGGCATTATCGCGTTGATCGTGCGCAGCAACGGCACCAGCGCGCTCATGTGGCTCATCGTCCTCTGGGCCGCCATCACGGGCGCCACCGAGTTCATCGCCGGCGTGCGCGCTCGCAAGACGCTCGCCGCCGCCCGCGAATGGCTCGCCGCCGGAGCCTTCGGGCTCATCCTCGCGATCGCCGTGCTGCTGGTGCCCGGCGGCCTCGACCAACACTTCGTCGGCCCCGACGGCGTCGAGCGCTCGCTCACGTCCGCGGTCGTCACCGTCGGCATGTTCGGCGCCTACGCCGCCGTGCTCGGCGTCTACCTGCTCATCGGCGGGCTCTCCCTCAAATGGGGCGCCTCGGCCGATCGACGCACCGAAGCTACACCCGTGGAGTCCTCCTCATGAGCAAACCGTCCCGTCGCGAGATCCTGAAACCGATCGAACTTCTCGTGATGGCCGCCATCGCGGCCGTTTTCACCGGCGTGATCGTGCTCATGTCCACGCGGGAGCCCGTCATCGCCCTCGTTGCCTTCGGCGTGGCGTTCGTGGTCACGCTCGTCGTCATCGCCATGTTCGTGTTGTCGATCAAACCCGACGACATCGAGCGCCACGAGATCGACGACGAAGACAACGAGTCCCCGGTCTCTCCTCACTAATCACTGGCACACACAGAAGAAGCCCCGACCGCATCCAGTCGGGGCTTCTTCCTATTCAGCGTTCAGAACTCAGGCCTGCGGCAACCGGTCCACCAGCTCGTCGGCCAACCCCACGTACGTGGCGGGCGTCAGCGCAACCAGACGCGCCTTCGCGGCATCCCCGATGTCGAGCTTCTCGACGAAGGCGACCAGGTCGTCGCGCCCGATGCGCTTACCCCGGGTCAGATCCTTCAGCATGGCGTAGGGGTCGTCGATCGACGAACGCCCGGCAACCACCTCGGCGCGGATGACGGTCTGGATGGCCTCGGCGAGAACCTCCCAGTTGTGGTCGAGGTCGTAGGCCAGGGCATCGCGGTCGAGGTCGATCTCGCGCAGGCCGCGCGCCAGGTTGTCGAGCGCCAGCAGCGAGTGCCCGAGACCCACGCCGATGTTGCGCTGCGTGGTCGAGTCGGTGAGGTCGCGCTGCAGCCGCGAGGTGACGAGCGTGGCCGCCAACGAGTCGAGCAGGGCGCTCGACAGCTCGAGGTTGGCCTCGGCGTTCTCGAAGCGGATGGGGTTGATCTTGTGCGGCATCGTGGACGAACCGGTCGCACCGGCGACGGGGATCTGCCGGAAGTAGCCGATCGAGATGTACGTCCAGATGTCGGTCGCCAGGTTGTGCAGCACGCGGTTGGCGTGCGAGACCCGGTTGTAGAGCTCGGCCTGCCAATCGTGCGATTCGATCTGCGTGGTCAGCGGGTTCCACGTGAGCCCGAGCGATTCGACGAACTCCTGCGAGATGGTGGTCCAGGATGCGTCGGGGTCGGCTGCCACATGTGCCGCGAACGTTCCCGTGGCGCCCGAGAACTTGCCGAGGTATTCGGTGCCCTCGATCTGAGTCTCGATGCGGCGCAGGCGCCAGGCGGTGACCGCCAGCTCGCGGCCCATGGTGGTGGGCGTGGCCGGCTGCCCGTGCGTGCGGCTCAGCATGGCGTCGGCGCGGAAGGCCTGCGCCTGACGGGTCAGCTCGGCGATCACGCCGCGGTAGGCCGGCAGCCACACCTCGCGCACGGCCAGCGAGACCGTCAGCGCATAGCTGAGGTTGTTGATGTCTTCGCTCGTGCAAGCGATGTGGGTCAGCTCGGCGATGGACGCCAGCCCGAGTTCGTCGAGGCGGTGCCGCACGAGGTATTCGACGGCCTTCACGTCGTGGCGCGTGACGGCTTCCTTCTCGGCCAGCCAGTCGATGTCGGCCTGCGAGAACTCGGTGTAGAGCGCGCGCAGGCTCTCCTTCTGCGCCGCCTCGAGCGGCGACGAGCCGAACATGCTGTGGTCGGTCAGGTAGATCAACCATTCCACCTCGACCTGCACGCGTGCCCGGTTGAGACCGGCCTCGCTCAGGTATTCGCCGAGCGGCTGCACCGAGGCCCTGTAGCGGCCGTCGAGCGGGCTGAGCGGCTGAGGGGGAAGTGAGGTCATCGGAGGGCTCCCTGTCGGATGGCGGGTTCGAGTTGGCGGAAGAGGTGCTTGCACGCCTGCTCAATCATCCCAAGAACCTGGTCGAACATCGCATCGTCCGAATAGTAGGGGTCTGGCACGTCTGTGAGGTGCGCCTGCCGCGAGTCGAAGCTCAGCAGCATCTGCACCTTGCTGCGCTCGCCTTCGGTGGGCGCCCAGGCCTTGAGGATGCGGTCATGGCTGCGGTCGAGGGCCACCACGAGGTCGAGTTTGCCGAACTCACCGGGATCGAACTGTTTCGCGCGGTGCGCCGAGCCGTCGTAGCCGCGCCGGGCGAGAGCTGCCACGGTGCGGTGGTCGGCCTGCTCACCCACGTGCCAGTCGCCCGTGCCGGCCGAGGTGGTGACGACGTATTCTTCGAGCCGCGCCGCGCGCACCAGCGAGCGGAACACGACCTCGGCCATGGGCGAGCGGCAGATGTTGCCGGCGCACACGAAACTGACGCGGTAGGGGACGATCTCTTTCTGCGGGGGCTCGGCGTCGAGGTCGGCCGTCTGGCCGGTCAACTCAGCGTCGACCTTCGTTCAACTGGGGCTTCAGGATGGCCCCGAAGATCCAGTTGATGATGCCCAGCACGAGGGCGCCGAGCACACCCCACCAGAAGCCGTCGATGGTCAGCCCGAAGCCGAACCACGACGTGACGCCGGCGGTGATGAGCAGCAGGATGCCGTTCACGATGAACGAGATGAGCCCGAGCGTGAGGATGTAGAGGGGGAACGCCACAATGCGGATGAGTGTGCCGATGATCGCGTTCACGATTCCGAACACCAGCCCGACCACCAGATAGGTGACGACCGTGGGCAGGATGCCGTCGTCATAGGGGGTGACATGCACGCCGGCCACGATGAGGGTCGTGAGCCAGATCGCCACGCCGTTGATCACGATCCGTATCAAGAATTTGCCCATGGAACCCACTATCCCATCGGCCTCCCGTCGTGACAAAGCTGTTATTCGCCCGCTGGCCGTATTCCGTGCTCGGAATCTCAGCGCCGTAGAATCGCACAATGACCTCCGCCGAACGACGACCCGTCAAGTTGCGCCCGGAAATCGTCGCCCTGCCCCCGTATAAGCAGGGCAAACCGGCTCCCGTCGACGCCTACAAGTTGTCGAGCAACGAGAACCCTTACCCTCCCCTAGACGGTGTGATCGAGCAGGTCGTGCGAGCGACTTCCTTCAACCGCTATCCGGATGCCACAGCGCTCGCCGTGCGCGAGGTGCTGGCCGAGCGCAATGGCGTTTCGGTCGACGAGGTGCACATCGGTGCCGGTTCGGTGTCGATCATCAGCCAGCTCATCAGCGCGGCCGCGGGAGCGGGCGACGAGGTCGTCTACCCCTGGCGCTCGTTCGAGGCCTACCCGGGTCTCGTCACGGTCGCGGGGGCGACGAGCGTGCAGGTCCCACTGAAAGCGGATGATTCGCTCGACCTCCCGGCGCTCGCCGAGGCCGTGACCGAGCGCACGCGTGTCGTCATCGTCTGCTCGCCCAACAACCCCACGGGCACGGTTGTCGGCGCGGCCGAGTTCGCCGATTTCATGGAATCCATCCCCGACGACCTGCTCGTCCTCCTCGACGAGGCCTACTACGAGTTCATCGACCGCGAAGACGCCGTCGACGGTCTGGCGCTCACGGGTCGCTATCCCAACCTCGTGGTGCTGCACACCTTCTCCAAGGCCTACGGGCTGGCCGGGCTGCGCATCGGCTGGGCGATCGGGCCCGTCGACATCCTCAACGCAGCGCGCGCGAGCGCCATCCCGCTGTCGGTCACCGAACCCTCGCAGGTCGCCGCCCTCGCATCCCTCGAGCGCGACTCCGAGCTGGCCGAGCGCGTGTCGCACATCCGCGCTCGCCGCAATGTCATCCGCGACGGCTTCCTCGACCGCGGCCTGCGCGTCCCAGAAGCGCAGGGCAACTTCATCTGGCTGGGCGCCGGTGACGAGACCGACCGCGTGCAAGACATCCTCTTCTCCCACGGCATCGTGGCGCGCGCCTTCCCCGGTTCCGGCGTGCGCATCAGCATCGGCGAGGAGGAGTCGATCGTGAGCCTGTTCCGCGCGGCCGACGAGATCGCCCAGCTGCTCCCTGCCGCACATCCCCTCTCGACGTTAGGTTAGAACGGTGACAGTACCTCTTCATGAACAGGCTTCGCCTGCCGTGCAGTTCTTGTCGACGGACGGCGTTTTCAGCGTCTCCGAGCAGAGCGAGCAGTACGCTCCCTACCTCGAGCGTCTGACCGAGGCCGACCACCGCCGGTTCTACCGCGACATGTCGGTCGTGCGCGCATTCGACGTCGAGTCGGCCAACCTGCAGCGTCAGGGTCAGCTGGCGCTCTGGGTGCCGAGCTTCGGGCAGGAGGCCGCCCAGGTGGGTTCGGCCCACGCCGCCCGGCCGCAAGACCACCTGTTCCCCTCTTATCGCGAGCACGCCGTGGGCTTCGTGCGCGGCATCGACCTGCTCAACGTGCTGCGCCTGCTGCGCGGTGTCACGCACGGCGGCTGGGATCCGAAGGACCCGACCAACGGCAACTTCCACCTCTACACGCTCGTCATCGGTTCGCAGACGCTGCACGCCACGGGCTATGCACTCGGGCAGAAGCTCGACGGCCGCACCAACACGGGCAACCCCGAGACCGACGAGGCCACCATGGTCTACTTCGGTGACGGTGCCACGAGCCAGGGGGATGTCAGCGAGGCGCTCGTCTTCGCGTCGAGCTACCAGACCCCGCAGGTGTTCTTCCTGCAGAACAACCACTGGGCCATCTCCGTGCCCGTCACGACGCAATCGCGCACCCCGTTGCACCGCCGCGGCGATGGCTTCGGCGTGCCCAACGTGCAGGTCGACGGCAACGACGTCCTCGCGAGCTTCGCGGTCACGGCCAAGCATCTCGACGATGCGCGCTCCGGTCAGGGCCCGCAACTCATCGAGGCGCTCACCTACCGCATCGGCGCGCACACCACGAGCGACGACCCCACTAAGTACCGCACGCAGGAAGAGCTCGACTCGTGGGTGGCCAAAGATCCCATCGCGCGCTTCGAGGCCTACCTGCGCTCGCAAGATGCCCCGCAGTCCTTCTTCGACGATGTGGATGCCGAGGCCAAAGACTTCGCGTCCGACATCCGTCGCCGCACCCTGGCCCTCGAGACGCCCGACATGAGCCTCATGTTCGACCACGTCTACTCCGAGCCGCACCCGCTCCTCGAGGAACAGAAAGCGTGGCTCACCCAGTACGAGAACTCGATGAACGGCGGGGAGTCCGCATGAGCGACACGATGACCAATACTCAGGCCGCCGGCGGCAGCGGAGCCGAGGCCCCGCGCGGCGTCGAGAACCTGCCCATGGTGAAGGCCCTCAACGCCGGGCTGCGCCAGGCCATGCTCGACGACCCGCGCGTGCTCATGATGGGCGAGGACATCGGTCGCCTCGGCGGCGTCTTCCGCGTGACCGAGGGCCTGCAGCCCGAGTTCGGAACCGACCGCGTGCTCGATACGCCCCTCGCCGAGTCCGGCATCATCGGCACGGCCATCGGTCTGGCCATGCACGGTTTCCGCCCGGTGTGCGAGATCCAGTTCGACGGTTTCATCTACCCCGGTTTCGACCAGATCACGTCGCAGCTGGCGAAGCTCACCAACCGGCACGAGGGTCAGCTCAGCATGCCCCTCGTCATCCGCGTGCCCTACGGCGGGCACATCGGCGCGGTCGAGCACCACCAGGAGAGCCCCGAGGCCTACTTCGCGCACACGCCGGGCCTGCGCGCAGTCAGCCCGTCGACACCCAACGACGCCTACTGGATGATTCAAGAGGCCATCGCCTCCAACGACCCCGTCATGTTCTTCGAGCCCAAGAGCCGCTACTGGCCGAAGGGTGAGGTCGACTTCTCGTCCTCGGCCGTGCCGCTGCACGCGTCGCGGGTCGTGCGCACGGGCACCGACGTCACGCTCGTAGGCCACGGCGCCATGGTCACGGTGTTGTTGCAGGCGGCCGAGCTCGCCGCCGCCGAGGGCACTTCGGTCGAGGTCGTCGATCTGCGCTCCCTCTCCCCTGTCGACTACGGTCCCGTCGTCGACAGCGTGCGCAAGACCGGCCGCGCTGTCGTCGCGCAGGAGGCTTCGGGCTTCGCCTCGATCGGATCCGAGATCGCGGCCACCATCACCGAGCGCGCGTTCTATTCGCTGGAGGCGCCCGTCCTGCGCGTGTCCGGGTTCGACACGCCGTTCCCGCCCGCCAAACTCGAGGGTTTGTTCCTGCCCGACGCCGACCGCATCCTCGAGGCCGTCGATCGGTCGTTGGCCTACTAGCCCGGCAGGCCACCACCCAGTCGGCCTCGCGCCGGCGATCCCCGCTTCACCCGCACCGCCCCGAGCGGCACGCACGCACCGAATGGACTAACTCATGAGCGAGATGCGCTTTCCTCTTCCCGATGTGGGCGAGGGCCTGACCGAAGCCGAGATCGTGTCGTGGAAGGTCGCGCCCGGCGACCACGTGGCGCTCAACCAGGTGCTGGTCGAGATCGAGACGGCCAAGTCGCTCGTCGAGCTGCCGTCCCCGTTCGTCGGAACGGTCGGCGAGATCCTCGTCGACGAGGGCACGACGGTCGACGTGGGCACGCACATCGTCACCATCCAGTCGGGCGAGTCGGCGGATGCCGCAGCCACACCCCCCGCATCCGGCCCCGCTTCCTCTGCCACCGCCCCCTCCTCCGGTTCGGGCGGCGACAGCTCCTCTGCGGGCGCTGCGGGCGCAGCCGGCGTGGGCGACATCCCTTCGGCTGCAGCGGCCGCCGGTCCCGCCGAGAGCGCCCAGTTCCGCATGGCGGGCACGGCCGACGTCCCGGCCACACTGGCACAGGCGGAAGCGCAGGCCGAAGCCTCCGCATCGGCCCAGCAGTCCGTCTCCGACACGCGCGACTCCATCGCCTCCGAGGAGCCCAAACAGGGCAGCGTCCTGGTCGGCTACGGCACGGGCGGCCAGGTCTCCAGTCGCCGCACGGCCACCTCACGTCAGAACCTCCGCCCCGCTCCCCCGGCTTCGGTGCTGGCATCGGTGCCGGCCGCTGCGGCCGTCCCCATCATCGTCAAGCCGCCCATCCGTAAGCTCGCCAAGGACCTGGGTGTCGCGCTCGACACGCTCGAGGGCACCGGTCTCGCGGGCGAGATCACGCGTGACGACGTCGTGCGCGCGGCCAGCCAGCCGAAGGTCTTCCGCAACATCGAGACACCCGAGTGGGCGCCCGAGCGCGAGGAGCGCATCCCCGTGAAGGGTGTGCGCAAGGCCATCGCCAACGCCATGGTGCAGTCGGCCTACACGGCTCCCCACGTGAGCTTGTTCGTGGATGTCGATGCCACCCGCACCATGGAATTCGTGAAGCGGTTGAAGGCATCCACCGACTTCGCGGGCGTCAAGGTGTCGCCGTTGCTCATCATGGCCAAGGCCATGATCTGGGCCGTGCGCCGCAACCCGATGGTCAACGCCGCGTGGACCGACGAAGAAATCATCGTGCGCCACTTCGTCAACCTCGGGGTCGCCGCGGCCACCCCGCGCGGCCTCATCGTGCCCAACGTGAAAGACGCTCAGGCGATGACGCTGCTCGAACTGGCCCGCGCCCTCGAGCAACTCACCCTCACGGCGCGCGACGGCAAGACGCAGCCCTCCGATATGCAGCAGGGCACCATCACGATCACCAACATCGGTGTCTTCGGCATGGACACGGGCACGCCCATCCTCAACCCGGGTGAGGTGGCCATCGTCGCCCTCGGCACGATCAAGCAGAAGCCGTGGGTGGTGGACGGCGAGGTGCGCCCCCGTTTCGTCACGACCCTGGGTGCCTCGTTCGACCACCGCGTCGTCGATGGCGACGTGGCCAGCCGCTTCCTCGCGGACGTCGCGGCCATCATCGAAGAGCCGGCGCTGCTGCTCGACTGACGCCCCTCTTCCGCGCTCGAAAGCGCCTCGAAGATAACGGTAGAGCAACAATGACGTTACCCTGATCAGCGACTGATTCGGGGCTTCCTGAAGCCTCGAGCGCAGTGTCATTCGACCCGTATCGATGTCCCCCGAATAGGCGACACCGCCGCCCGTCGTTAGGCTGGACGACGGTCATGACGACCACACACCCAGTCCGCGACCGGGGTGCAGGGCCTCCGGGTCCGCGTGCCGCGGTCGTATGGTCCAGGGCGTTCTGGCCGGCTCCGAAGCAGCCAGACCGCGAACCCGTATCGCCGCGCCGAGTCCGTTCCGCAACGACTCGCGCGCCGCTTGATGTGGCGGGTTCCGACGCGCGCCCCGAGACCCGGCCGTGAGAAACGAAATGCGTTGCCCGCGCCCGGCGTCGGCAACGCGCTGGAGAACACGTGTCAGAAATGGTTGCCGTCAGCGCACGGAATCTATTCAAGGTATTCGGTCGAAAACCGCGGGAGGTGGTGAAGCGCCTCGCGGCGGGAAGTGCGCGCGACGAGCTGACCGGCCTCGGCACAGCCGCGGTCATCGACGCCTCGTTCGAGGTGAAGCAGGGCGAGATCTTCGTCGTCATGGGGTTGAGCGGTTCGGGCAAGTCCACGCTCATCCGCATGCTGAACGGTCTGCTCGAACCGACCTCGGGAGCGGTCGAGGTCATGGGTTCGCCCATCTCTGGCATCTCCGACGCCCAGTTGCGCGAGGTGCGCAAGAAGAACGTCTCGATGGTCTTCCAGCACTTCGCCCTCCTCCCCCACCGCAGTGTGCGCGACAACGTCGCCTACGGTCTCGAGATTCAGGGCATGCCCCTGGCCGAGCGCCGCGAACGGGCCGAGCGCATCATCCAGCGCGTGGGTCTCGACGGGTGGGCCGACAAGCTGCCGGCGCAGCTCTCGGGTGGCATGCAGCAGCGCGTCGGTCTGGCCCGCGCGCTCGCCGCCGACACCGACGTCCTGCTGATGGACGAGGCGTTCTCGGCTCTGGACCCGCTCATCCGGCGCGAGATGCAGGAGCAGCTCGTCGAACTGCAGGCCGAGCTCGGCAAGACCATCATCTTCATCACGCACGATCTCAACGAGGCCATGTTCCTCGGCGATCGCATCGCCGTGATGCGCGACGGCCGCATCGTGCAGGTCGGCACGCCCAACGACATCCTCACCGACCCGGCCAACGACTATGTGGCGCAGTTCGTCCAGGATGTCGACCGCGCCCGTGTGCTTACCGCCGCGGGTGTCATGGAGCCCGCCCGTTCGGTCGTCTCGGTGGCCGCCGGCCCGCGCGCCGCCCTCCGTGCCATGCGCGACCTGCAGACCTCCGCGGCGTTCGTCGTCGGCCCGGGTCGTCGCCTCCTCGGCGTGGTCCGCGACAAGGACGTGCTGCGTCTGGTCAAGGCCAACGAAACCGACCTCAGCACGATCATCCGCAACGACGCCGCCACGGTCACGGGTGACGTCCACCTGACCGACCTGTTCGAGAGCGCCGTCGAGAGCCCGCTGCCCGTCGCCGTGCTCGACGCCGAGAACCGTCTGCTCGGCGCCATCCCACGCGTCACTCTGCTCGCCGCGCTCGGAAACGTGCCGACGACGACATCCGAGCTCGACACCATCGACCCAGCGCCCAGCGTCTCGGTCGAGACCATCACCGAGACTTTGCGCGTCACGGCCCCGAACAGCAGCACAGAAGGGACCCTCGTATGAACGAGTTCCGCATTCCTCTCGGCGAGTGGGCCGAAAGCGTCGTCGATTTCATCACGGATGTCTTCGGCGGCTTCTTCTCCGTCCTGCGAGCCATCTTCGCCGCCCTCTACGACGCGGTGGACCTCGTGCTCGCGGCTCCCCCGTTCTGGGCCATCATCATCGTCGCGGTCGCGCTGGCGTTCTTCGTCCGCGGCTGGAAGTTCGCGCTCGGCTCGGCCGTCGGTTTCCTCCTGATCGTCGGCGTCGACCAGTGGGACAACGCCATGGATACCTTGGCGCTCGTCCTCGTGGCCAGCGCCATCGCGATCGCGATCAGCGTGCCGGTCGGCATCCTGGCGGCGCGTTCCGACACGGCGTCCAAGATCATCAAACCGATCCTCGACTTCATGCAGACCATGCCGGCCTTCGTCTACCTGATCCCGGCGCTCATCCTGTTCCGTGTCGGTGTCGTGCCCGGAATCGTGGCCACCATCATCTTTGCGATGGCTCCCGGTGTGCGGCTCACCGAGCTCGGCATCCGCGGTGTCGACAAGGAGGTCGTCGAGGCCGGTCAGGCGTTCGGGGCCTCCCCGGGTCGCATCCTCCGCCAGATCCAGTTGCCGCTCGCGATGCCCAGTATCTCGGCGGGCATCAACCAGGTCATCATGTTGTCGCTCTCGATGGTTGTCATCGCGGGCCTGGTCGGTGCTGGCGGTCTGGGCGCCGAGGTGGTCGCGAGCCTCGGTCGCGTCGATGTGGGTCTCGGCTTCGAGGCGGGTCTCGCGGTCGTCATCCTCGCCATCTTCCTCGACCGCCTCACGGCATCCTTCGGCACGCGTCGCGCTCGCCGCCCCTCTCGCTCGGAACGCGCAGCGGATGTCGCATCTCCCGCCCCCTCGAGCGCCCCTCTCCCCCCGGCCCCGGCTTCTGACGCCCGCACCCCGGCAGCTGCGTCGCGCTGACCCCGCGGCGCCCCTATACCCCCACCCCCGTCTTCTCTGACGGGACGAAAGGAAACAATGAAGAACCGCACCACAGCAACCCTCGCAACCGTCGCGCTCGCCGGAATGGTCGGCCTCGTCGGCTGTTCGTCCGGCACCGCCGAAACCCTCGACAACGGCGACCAGAAGGATGTCACGATCGCCGTCTTCCAGGGCTGGGACGAAGGGGTGGCCGCCAGCTACCTCTGGAAGGCCGTCCTCGAGGAGAAGGGCTACGACGTCGAACTCGAGGATGCCGACGTCGCCCCCGTCTATGAGGGACTCTCTTCGGGCGACTATGACCTCGTCCTCGACACGTGGCTCCCCCAGACCCACAAGACCTACATGGACCGTTACGGCAAGGATGTCACCGACCTCGGTGCCTGGAACGACGACGCCAAGCTCACCATCGCCGTGAACGAGGATGCCCCCATCGACTCTCTCGACGAATTGGCCGCGAACGCCGACCTCTTCGACAACCGTCTCATCGGCATCGAACCGGGCGCGGGTCTCACCGAGGCCACGCAGGAGAAGGTCATCCCCGGCTACGGTCTGGAAGACATGGAGTACCTGACCTCGTCGACGGCCGCCATGCTCTCCGAACTGAAGTCCCGCACGGATGCCGGCGAGAACGTCGTCGTCACCCTCTGGACTCCGCACTGGGCCTACGACGCCTTCCCCCTCAAGGACCTCGCCGACCCGCAGGGCACGCTGGGGGATGCCGAGAGCATCCACTCGGTATCCAGCAAGCAGTTCGGCGACAAGTTCCCCACGCTCGAGGGATGGATCAAGAACTTCACCATGGACAGCGACCAGCTGTACTCCTTGGAGAACGCCATGTTCAACGAGAACTCCAGCGACGACTACGAGCCCATCGTGGCGAAGTGGATCGAGGACAACCGCGACTACGTGGATTCCCTGACGAAGTAGTAGCGCAGACGTAACACCCCCAGGGTTCACTACCCGCTTGAAAGGCCGTACTCACTGAGTGCGGCCTTTCTCGTTCAACAGAGCGGCAGCGTTGCCCGCGTATCCCCGCCATTCCGCGGATACACGGGGCAGCCGGGGCATCCCGAAAATTCTTCAGAAGTTTTTCCAGAATCACTTTTCCCCGGTAAACAACCCATTCCTGTCCTCATCGTGCCCGTCGAAAAGGCCCGTGTGACAGAAATGGCTTTTACGGCCTCTGAATCTGTCGTACAGTAGACAAGTTGCCGGGGACGGAAGCCGAAAGGCCCAGAACCGAAGTCAACCAAAACCCCCGCTGAGAAGCACAAAATCCGATTACGGATCATCGTGTCAGCGTGGAAAACCCACACAACGAAATCTTCGATGTGAATCAGTCTGCCTGAAAATGACAAACCGGTTCGATTTGACAAGACTTCAAGATGTGGTAGGTTAGAGAAGTTGCCCTGATGAACTGCCTTCGGGTGGGTTTGTTGGGAGCGTCTGATCTTTGAGAACTCAACAGCGTGCACAATGTCAAATGCCAAATAACCTCGGCATCCTTTTTAGGGTGTTTGAGATTTCTTTGAGATTGAAAATGAATGTCAGTTGATATTCGGATTTGGTCAGATTGAACTCGTGTGGATTGTTCGCCTATTCCGGTGGCTTTTCGCACATCTGAATGTGCCGTCGCTTCTTTGGGAGTGGCTGGCAAATAAACATTTACGGAGAGTTTGATCCTGGCTCAGGACGAACGCTGGCGGCGTGCTTAACACATGCAAGTCGAACGATGAAGCCCAGCTTGCTGGGTGGATTAGTGGCGAACGGGTGAGTAACACGTGAGTAACCTGCCCTTGACTCTGGGATAAGCGCTGGAAACGGCGTCTAATACCGGATATGACAACCGACGGCATCGTCTGGTTGTGGAAAGAATTTTGGTCAAGGATGGACTCGCGGCCTATCAGCTTGTTGGTGAGGTAATGGCTCACCAAGGCGACGACGGGTAGCCGGCCTGAGAGGGTGACCGGCCACACTGGGACTGAGACACGGCCCAGACTCCTACGGGAGGCAGCAGTGGGGAATATTGCACAATGGGCGAAAGCCTGATGCAGCAACGCCGCGTGAGGGACGACGGCCTTCGGGTTGTAAACCTCTTTTAGCAGGGAAGAAGCGAAAGTGACGGTACCTGCAGAAAAAGCACCGGCTAACTACGTGCCAGCAGCCGCGGTAATACGTAGGGTGCAAGCGTTGTCCGGAATTATTGGGCGTAAAGAGCTCGTAGGCGGTTTGTCGCGTCTGCTGTGAAATCCCGAGGCTCAACCTCGGGTCTGCAGTGGGTACGGGCAGACTAGAGTGCGGTAGGGGAGATTGGAATTCCTGGTGTAGCGGTGGAATGCGCAGATATCAGGAGGAACACCGATGGCGAAGGCAGATCTCTGGGCCGTAACTGACGCTGAGGAGCGAAAGGGTGGGGAGCAAACAGGCTTAGATACCCTGGTAGTCCACCCCGTAAACGTTGGGAACTAGATGTGGGGACCATTCCACGGTCTCCGTGTCGCAGCTAACGCATTAAGTTCCCCGCCTGGGGAGTACGGCCGCAAGGCTAAAACTCAAAGGAATTGACGGGGGCCCGCACAAGCGGCGGAGCATGCGGATTAATTCGATGCAACGCGAAGAACCTTACCAAGGCTTGACATATACGAGAACGGGCCAGAAATGGTCAACTCTTTGGACACTCGTATACAGGTGGTGCATGGTTGTCGTCAGCTCGTGTCGTGAGATGTTGGGTTAAGTCCCGCAACGAGCGCAACCCTCGTTCTATGTTGCCAGCACGTAATGGTGGGAACTCATGGGATACTGCCGGGGTCAACTCGGAGGAAGGTGGGGACGACGTCAAATCATCATGCCCCTTATGTCTTGGGCTTCACGCATGCTACAATGGCCGATACAAAGGGCTGCAATACCGCAAGGTGGAGCGAATCCCAAAAAGTCGGTCCCAGTTCGGATTGAGGTCTGCAACTCGACCTCATGAAGTCGGAGTCGCTAGTAATCGCAGATCAGCAACGCTGCGGTGAATACGTTCCCGGGCCTTGTACACACCGCCCGTCAAGTCATGAAAGTCGGTAACACCCGAAGCCAGTGGCCTAACCCTTGTGGAAGGAGCTGTCTAAGGTGGGATCGGTAATTAGGACTAAGTCGTAACAAGGTAGCCGTACCGGAAGGTGCGGCTGGATCACCTCCTTTCTAAGGAGCATATGGCGCCTCTTCGTTGAGGTGTCCAGAGCCGCGATCGAGACGAATGTTCTCGCGTGGTGCTCATGGGTGGAACATTGACATTGACATCATCGTGAACGTGTTCACGGCGAGTACGTCTTCTTCGGGAGATTGGAAAGCTGTGGCAGGGGAGTGGTGGTGTATGCACGCTGTTGGGTCCTGAGGGACCAGAAACGTGAAGGCCTCCTATTGAGGGGGATTTGCGGGACTGACTCTTACGGACCTTTTTGGTCTGGGACCTGGGTTGATCGGCATTACTAGCCGGTTGGGCAGGTACCGCCCGTACTTTGAGAACTACACAGTGGACGCGAGCATCTTAGATGCGGAACTTTATGTTCCGTGTCTTGATAAACACAATGATTTATCCAACACTTCGGTGTTGGTGATCCATTGGTCAATTTCTTACGAGAAATTCGATTCGAACTCATGTGATTTCAAGTTTCTAAGAGCAAACGGTGGATGCCTTGGCATCTGGAGCCGAAGAAGGACGTAGTAATCTGCGATAAGCCTCGGGAAGCTGATAAACGAGCTGTGATCCGAGGATTTCCGAATGGGGAAACCCCGCCAGGCCCTTTGGGTGACCTGGTGACTCCCGCCTGAATATATAGGGCGGGTAGAGGGAACGGGGGGAAGTGAAACATCTCAGTACCCTCAGGAAGAGAAAGCAAAAGCGATTCCGTGAGTAGTGGCGAGCGAAACCGGAACAGGCTAAACCGATTATGTGTGATATCCGGCAGGAGTTGCATGGTCGGGGTTGTGGGACTTTTCTTTTCTGTCTGCCGATGGAGAAGGGTTAGAGCGCTGTATAGACGAATGATTTTGAATGATCAGTCAGAGAGGGTGCGAACCCCGTAGTCGAAATGCAGTTATCGCCCGAAGAGTATCCCAAGTAGCACGGGGCCCGAGAAATCCCGTGTGAATCTGTCAGGACCACCTGATAAGCCTAAATACTCCCAGATGACCGATAGTGAACAAGTACCGTGAGGGAAAGGTGAAAAGTACCCCGGGAGGGGAGTGAAATAGTACCTGAAACCGTTTGCTTACAAACCGTTGGAGCCTCCTTGTAGGGGTGACAGCGTGCCTTTTGAAGAATGAGCCTGCGAGTTAGCGATATGTGGCGAGGTTAACCCGTGTGGGGTAGCCGTAGCGAAAGCGAGTCTGAATAGGGCGATTCAGTCGCATGTCCTAGACCCGAAGCGAAGTGATCTATCCATGGCCAGGTTGAAGCGACGGTAAGACGTCGTGGAGGACCGAACCCACTTCAGTTGAAAATGGAGGGGATGAGCTGTGGATAGGGGTGAAAGGCCAATCAAACTTCGTGATAGCTGGTTCTCTCCGAAATGCATTTAGGTGCAGCGTTGCGTGTTTCTTGCCGGAGGTAGAGCTACTGGATGGCCGATGGGGCCCAAAAGCTTACTGACGTCAGCCAAACTCCGAATGCCGGTAAGTGAGAGCGCAGCAGTGAGACTGTGGGGGATAAGCTTCATAGTCGAGAGGGAAACAACCCAGACCACCAACTAAGGTCCCAAAGCGCGTGCTAAGTGGGAAAGGATGTGGAGTTGCACAGACAACCAGGAGGTTGGCTTAGAAGCAGCCACCCTTGAAAGAGTGCGTAATAGCTCACTGGTCAAGTGATTCCGCGCCGACAATGTAACGGGGCTCAAGCACGCCACCGAAGTTGTGGCATTTATATTTTAGCCCGGCCCACTTGTGGGTCCAGGCGTATGGATGGGTAGGAGAGCGTCGTGTGGCGAGTGAAGCGGCGGTGTGAACCAGCCGTGGACGCCACACGAGTGAGAATGCAGGCATGAGTAGCGAAAGACGGGTGAGAAACCCGTCCTCCGAAAGACCAAGGGTTCCAGGGCCAGGCTAATCCGCCCTGGGTAAGTCGGGACCTAAGGCGAGGCCGACAGGCGTAGTCGATGGACAACGGGTTGATATTCCCGTACCGGCGAAGAACCGCCCAAACTAATCCAGTGATGCTAAGAGTCTGAATCCTTGTCACTGATCCCTTCGGGGTGACGGTCAAGGCCTAGCGCTCGACCCTATGCTGGTGCGGTTAGCGTATTAACAGGTGTGACGCAGGAAGGTAGTCGGTCCTAGGCGATGGTTGTCCTAGGCCAAGGTTGTAGGCCGAGAGATAGGCAAATCCGTCTCTCATCAAGGCTGAGAACTTAAGGGGAGCCCGTAAGGGCATGATCCGATGATCCTATGCTGCCAAGAAAAGCATCGACGCGAGGTTCTAGCTGCCCGTACCCCAAACCGACTCAGGTGGTCAGGTAGAGAATACTAAGGAGATCGAGAGAATCGTGGTTAAGGAACTCGGCAAAATGCCCCCGTAACTTCGGGAGAAGGGGGGCCTAAGGCGTGAATGGACTTGCTCCAGTAAGCGCTGCAGGGCCGCAGAGACCAGTGGGAAGCGACTGTTTACTAAAAACACAGGTCCGTGCTAAGTCGCAAGACGATGTATACGGACTGACGCCTGCCCGGTGCTGGAAGGTTAAGAGGAACGGTTAGCCGTAAGGCGAAGCTGAGAATTTAAGCCCCAGTAAACGGCGGTGGTAACTATAACCATCCTAAGGTAGCGAAATTCCTTGTCGGGTAAGTTCCGACCTGCACGAATGGCGTAACGACTTCCCAGCTGTCTCAACCGCGAACTCGGCGAAATTGCACTACGAGTAAAGATGCTCGTTACGCGCAGCAGGACGGAAAGACCCCGTGACCTTTACTACAGCTTGGTATTGGTGTTCGGTGTGGCTTGTGTAGGATAGGTGGGAGACTGTGAAGCGGGCACGCTAGTGTTCGTGGAGTCATCGTTGAAATACCACTCTGGTCACTCTGGATATCTAACTTCGAACCGTAATCCGGTTCAGGGACAGTGCCTGGTGGGTAGTTTAACTGGGGCGGTTGCCTCCCAAAAAGTAACGGAGGCGCCCAAAGGTTCCCTCAACCTGGTTGGCAATCAGGTGGCGAGTGTAAGTGCACAAGGGAGCTTGACTGTGAGACTGACAAGTCGAGCAGGGACGAAAGTCGGGACTAGTGATCCGGCAGTGGCTTGTGGAAGCGCTGTCGCTCAACGGATAAAAGGTACCTCGGGGATAACAGGCTGATCTTGCCCAAGAGTCCATATCGACGGCATGGTTTGGCACCTCGATGTCGGCTCGTCGCATCCTGGGGCTGGAGTAGGTCCCAAGGGTTGGGCTGTTCGCCCATTAAAGCGGTACGCGAGCTGGGTTTAGAACGTCGTGAGACAGTTCGGTCCCTATCCGCTGCGCGCGCAGGAAATTTGAGAGGATCTGACCCTAGTACGAGAGGACCGGGTTGGACGAACCTCTGGTGTGTCAGTTGTTCCGCCAGGAGCACCGCTGATTAGCTACGTTCGGGATGGATAACCGCTGAAAGCATCTAAGCGGGAAGCCGGCCTCAAGATGAGATTTCCATGCCTTCGGGCGAGAGGCTCCCAGCCAGACGACTGGGTTGATAGGCCGGATGTGGAAGAGAGGACTAAAGACTCTCGGAGCTGACCGGTACTAATAAGCCGATAACTTGATAATCACCCACCCCCTTTGAGGGGTGAAGCATGAAATTCGTATCGAATGACATGATGCTACGCGTCCACTCTGTGGTTCTCGATGTACGGTCGAGAACAAAGCAACACAACATAACTGAACAGCTACACCCGTTCAGAACCCCACAACACCCGTGTTGTGGAAGGTCACGGGTGAAGTCTTCGGAACATGAACTGATCGTATGATCCCTAATGTTTCGGCGGCCATAGCGAGAGGGAAACGCCCGGTCACATTCCGAACCCGGAAGCTAAGACTCTCAGCGCCGATGGTACTGCAGGGGGGACCCTGTGGGAGAGTAGGACACCGCCGGACTTAACATTGAAAATGGCCACCCAACACGTTTGGGTGGCCATTTTCGCTTTAACACCACCAGATGAGGTCGCCGAAAGGCGGCCTTTCCGTCGTTAATGAGCTCGAGCTTCCAGCCGCCCCCAGCGCCACCAGCGATTTTGATTACGGTTATCAATAAGGTAGCGTTTTCGGTATGAAGAAGACTGCTCTGGGCGCCATCGTAGCCACTCCACTGGTCGCCGCACTCATCCTGTCGGGATGTTCGTCGACGGGTGGAAGCACGGCTGACTCAGGCAAGGTGCAGATCGTGGCATCCACCAATGTTTATGGCGATATCGCCAAGCAGGTGGGTGGGGACGACGTCGAGGTGACGAGCCTCATCACGAGCGCCGCCCAAGACCCGCACAGCTACGAGGCGAGTGCGCAGGACCGCCTGGCGGTATCCCGCGCAGACGTGGTCATGGAGAACGGCGGCGGCTACGACCCATTCGTCGACACGCTTCTCGAGGCCGGATCGACCGAGGGTGTCGTGGTGATCAATGCATCCGAGCTGTCGGGACTGATGCCCGGGCACGAGGGTGAAGAGCACGACCACGAACATGAGGACTCGACATCCAGCCCGGCCGCCGAGGGGAAGAGCACCGAGGCCGCCGAGGATCACGAGGGGCATGACCACATCGAGGGCTTCAATGAGCACGTGTGGTACAGCTTCTCGGCGATGGATGAGGTGGCGCACGAACTTGCACACGAGCTCGGCGAGAAGGACGCGGCGAACGCCGAGACCTACGAGAAGAACTATGAGGCGTTCTCAGCGCAGCTGAAGGAGCTCGAAGCATCCGCCGCGGCTCTGAAGCCTCAGGCCGACGGCAAGGGTGCCGCGATCACCGAGCCGGTGCCGCTGTACCTGCTCGAGGAGATCGGGCTGCAGAACAAGACGCCCGACGCGTTCAGCGAGGCCATCGAAGAAGGCACCGACGTCTCGCCGTCCGTGTTGCAGGAGACGCTCGCGATCTTCAGCAATCACGAGGTGGCGCTGCTCGCTTACAATGAGCAGACGAGCGGGCCTGAAACGGCTGATGTCGAGAAGGCGGCGAAGGATGCCGGCATCCCGGTCGTGTCCTTCACCGAAACCATGCCAGAAGGTGACACCTACGTGAGCTGGATGACCGCAAACATCGACGCTGTCTCGGACGTGCTCCAGTAGTGAGCCATCCGCACGAAGACCTGGGCGCCACCGCCGAAACGGCCGGTGGCGCTTCGGCGCGCCCCGCATCGTCTGGCGGCATGGGCGAAGGCACTGCGCGATCGGGGGCAGGCGACGCGAACCTGGGCAGGAAGTCGGGGGCCGCGACATCCGCTCTGCAATTGAGTGGGGCGAAGCTCGGTTTCGGCGGGCGGACGCTGTGGGACGGGTTGGATCTCGACGTGCGGCCCGGGGAGTTTCTCGCCGTGCTGGGGCCCAACGGTTCCGGTAAGACGAGCTTGCTGAAGACCATTTTGGGTCAGCAACAGCTGGACGCGGGGAGCGTGCGGGTCGGTGGGCACCATGCGCGCCGTGGGGACCGGCGGATCGGGTACATCCCGCAGCAGAAGTTGATTCCCGCGGGAACGCCCATGCGCGGTCGGGACCTGATTGCGCTCGGCGTGAATGGACATCGATTCGGCATTCCGTTCACGGGTAGGCGGGAGCGCGACGAGGTCGACCGGTTGCTGGCCGACGTAGGCGCCACAGCATACGGCAATGACCCCGTCGGAGTGCTGTCGGGCGGTGAGCAGCAGAGGCTGCGTGTCGGCCAAGCGCTGGCGGGCGACCCATTGCTGCTGCTCTGCGACGAACCCCTGCTCAGCCTGGATCTGCAGCACCAGCGTGGCGTGAGCGAACTCATCGATCGACGCCGGAGGGAGCACGACACCGCCGTCGTGTTCGTCACGCACGACGTGAACCCTGTGCTGGGCATGGTCGACCGAATCCTGTACTTGGCCGGTGGGCAATTCCGGGAGGGGACGCCGGACGAGGTGCTGCGCGCGGACGTCTTGTCGGAGCTGTACGGCACCCCGGTGGATGTGCTGCGTACGGGCGGACGCGTGGTCGTGGTCGGAATCCCCGAGAGCGAGCCTCAGCATCACCACGATTCGGACGTCAGCGGCGGACTCGGTGGCGTGCCACCGCGGCTGCCCGATGTGCAGAGCGGCGGCGGACGATGAGCGGGGCAGTGAGCGTACTCGGCGTGGTCGCCGCCGTGGGCGGTGCCCTGAAGATGGATGATTCACTGTGGGGGCGCCTCTTCAACTTCGAGAACTACGGCGAGCTACTCGGCCTGGTGCAGAACTCGATCATCGCGGGTGCGGTGCTCGGCATCGTCGGCGGGTTGATCGGCGTGTTCGTGATGCAGCGCGACATGGCGTTCGCGGTGCACGGGATCAGCGAGCTGTCGTTCGCCGGAGCATCCGCTGCCCTGCTCTTCGGGGCGAACGTGGTGGCGGGTTCACTCGTTGGGTCGCTTGTCGCCGCCATCTTGATCGGGCTGCTGGGGTCGAAGGCGCGCGATCGCAACTCGATCATCGGCGTGCTCATGCCCTTCGGGTTGGGACTCGGCATCCTGTTCCTGGCGCTGTACCCGGGGCGCAGCGCCAACAAATTCGGGCTGCTGACGGGGCAGATCATCTCGGTCGACGACCCCCAGCTCGGCATCCTCATCGCCATCAGCATCGTCGTCATGGTGGCTCTGCTGCTCATGTGGCGACCGCTCACGTTCGACAGCCTCGACGCGGATGTCGCGGCGGCCCGAGGCGTGCCCACCCGCGCGGTTTCGCTCGTCTTCATGGTGTTGCTCGGCCTCACGGTCGCGGTGTCCGTGCAGATCATCGGTGCACTCCTGGTGCTGGCGCTGCTCGTGACGCCAGCCGCCGCGGCGCTGCGCGTGTCCGCATCGCCCGTCCTCGTTCCGCTTCTCTCCATGATCTTCGGGTTTGTGTCAGCGGTCGGCGGTATCCTGTTGGCGATCGGTGGTTCGCTGCCGATCAGCCCCTACATCACGACGATTTCGTTCGCGATCTACGTTGTCTGCCGGGTCATCGGTTTGAGGACGAGCGCGCGGGCCGGCCGGATGCATCGGCAGAACGTCGGCGCCTGAGCTGGAATGCCGGCGAGGTGCCTGCATCCGGATCGGATCGAGTGCGGCGATAAGCGTTCCATCCCGGGGCGGAGCTAAGGAGACATGATGGTTGCGAAAAGGAACACCTGGCAGCGCGAGGCCGTTCGCGGCGCGCTCGACCAGAACGAGGGTTTCATCAGCGCCCAGAGCCTGCACTCCTCGCTCCGCGACACCGGATCACCCATCGGCCTGGCCACGGTGTACCGCGCCCTGGCCGACCTGCAGGCCGAAGGCGAGGCCGATTCGCTGCAGTCGCCCGAGGGGGAGAGCCTCTACCGCGCGTGCGAGTCGACCGCTCACCACCACCACTTGATCTGCCGCAACTGCGGGAAGACGGTCGAGATCGAGGCGACGGAGGTGGAGCAGTGGGCGCACCGGGTCGCCGGCGAGCACGGGTTTACCGAGGCGCAGCACATCGTCGACATCTTCGGACTCTGCGAGGTCTGCTCGCAGAAGGCGGCCGCGGCCCACCCCTCCGCCCGCTAGTCCGGCGACGAGAGTTGCGGCATCCGGGTGTCTGCGTCTAAGCTTGATGTTTGGCTGGGTGGATTCCGCCGCCTAGACCGCACATATACCCCTTTTCTTTCAGATCAGGGATGAACTGTGCCGACAAGAGATCTTGGGCAGAGCACTCGCTCTGCGGTAATTGGAGGAAACCATGGCAGCAAACTGCCAGGTGACCGGCGCCACTCCCGGCTTCGGGCACAACATTTCGCACTCGCACCGACGCACCAAGCGTCGTTTCGACCCGAACATTCAGAAGAAGACGTACTACGTGCCGTCCCTGCGTCGCAACGTGACTCTCACGTTGAGCGCTAAGGGCATCAAGGTCATCGACGCACGCGGCATCGAGTCCGTCGTCAAGGACCTCCTGGCCCGTGGGGAGAAGATCTAATGGCAAAGCACCAGGACGTACGTCCGATCATCAAGCTCCGTTCGACGGCTGGCACCGGTTACACCTACGTGACCCGCAAGAACCGTCGCAATGACCCCGACCGTCTCGTGCTCAAGAAGTACGACCCCGTAGTGCGCAAGCACGTTGAATTCCGTGAGGAGCGCTAAACATGGCTAAGAAGAGCAAAATCGCCAAGAACGAGCAGCGCAAGGTTATCGTCGAGCGTTACGCCGCCAAGCGCCTCGAGCTGAAGAAGGCGCTCGTCGACCCGAACGGCACCGACGAGTCCCGCGAGGCCGCACGCCTCGGCCTGCAGAAGCTTCCCCGCGACGCTTCGCCCATCCGTCTGCGCAACCGCGACGCGGTCGACGGTCGTCCCCGTGGACACCTCTCGCGCTTCGGCATCTCGCGCGTTCGTTTCCGCGACATGGCGCACAAGGGCGAGCTACCCGGCATCACCAAGTCCAGCTGGTAATCAGCAGGCATTCACGTTCCGAAAGGGCGATCGACATCACGTCGGTCGCCCTTTCGGCGTTCCGGCGCCTCCACGTTTGCTGGGACACGCCGACGGAAAACGCCTTTTAGGCCCAATGAACCGCGAAAACGCGGGGAATCCTGGTACATTCGAGGCGGTCGATGAGACCGGTAAGGATGTGACCCAGGTCGCATCGATTCGTCTACAACAAACTCGCTGTGCAACACAGCACGTCCGAGGAGGACAACTCAATGGCTGATAAGACGCTTAACAAGACCGAACTGGTTGCCAAGGTCGCATCCGAGTCCGGCCAGAGCCAGGCCGCCGTCAGTGGCGTCCTCGACTCCCTTTTCTCCGTTCTCGCCGACTCGGTGAAGAACGACGTCAAGGTCACCATCCCGGGCTGGCTCGCCGTCGAGCGCACCTCGCGCGCTGCCCGCACGGGCCGCAACCCGCAGACCGGCGCTGAGATCGCCATCCCGGCCGGCCACTCGGTCAAGGTTTCGGCTGGTTCGAAGCTCAAGGCTGCCGTCAAGTAGTCTCACCTGCACTGTTCGGAAGGGGCGTCGCGAGAGCGGCGCCCCTTCTGGCGTTAACGCACGGTTTGCGTGCAGGCCGCGCGGTTTGTGTGCCGGCCGCGCCGTTTGTGTGCCGGCCGCGCGGTTGAGCTGCGGGCAGGGAACGCTCGGGTGAAGAGCGTAGGCTTATCTGGTGCCACGCCTACCCCGTATCGCCGCGCCCGCGGCCCTTCTGGTGGTCGCATTCCTCGCGCTCATCGCCGCACTCGCCTATGGCGGGGGTGCGACGGCGCAGTTGCTCGCCGACCCGGGCGCTCTCGTGCGCTGGGGGCTGCCGGCATCCAAGATGCTCGTCAACATCGGCGCGGCCGTGATGATCGGATCGGTGGCGCTGGCACTCTTCGCGCTCAGCCCGAAACGCGACGAATACGGGCATGCGCTCGACATCGCCGCTGCAGGCGCCGGCTTCTTCACCGTGGCATCCGGTCTGACGGGTTTCTTCACCTTCCTGAGCGTCACGAACACGGCGCTGTCGTTCGACGACTCCTTCGGCGCCAAGCTCGGGCTGTTCTTCACGCAGGTCGAGGTGGGCCAGGCCTGGCTCGCCACCACGCTCATCGGCGCGACGGTCACGGTGCTGTGCTTCGCCATCCGTGGGCAGACGCTCATGTTCTTCGTGGGGCTGCTGGCCGTTGCCTCGCTCATCCCCATGGCCCAGCAGGGGCACGCGGCCGGCACCTCCGGCCACAACGCGGCCATCACGGCGCTGGGGCTGCACCTGCTGTTCGCGGCCGTGTGGCTGGGCGGCCTGATCACCCTGGTCTTCATTCGCAAAGACCTCGAGCAGGGGCGACTCATCGCGGTGCTGCGACGCTACTCCACCCTGGCGCTCGTCTGCTTCATCGTCGTAGCGGTCTCGGGCTACGTGAGCGCCGAACTGCGCATCGGCAGCCTCGACCGGTTGCTCACCCCGTACGGCGTGCTGGTGCTGGTCAAGGTCGCGGCGCTGATCGTGCTGGGCATGTTCGGCGCGCTGCACCGCAACTGGGTGATCGACCGCATGGCCGCCGCGAGCACGTCGGTGACAGCATCCATCACCGCTCGTTTCTGGTGGCTGGCAACGGCCGAGCTGGCCTTCATGGGTGTGGCATCGGGTGTTGCCGCCGCATTGGCCCGCACGGCGACGCCCGTAGGCGAAGAGGTTCCGCCCGAGCAGACGCCCGCGCAGCTGCTCACCGACGAGCCGCTGCCGGCGCCCCTCACCTTCGTGCGTCTCTTCACGACGTGGGACTTCGACCTCATCTGGGTGCTCGTGTGCGCCTTCGGCATCTTCTTCTACCTCGCCGGCGTGCGACGCCTGCGCAAGCGTGGGGATGCCTGGCCCGTCTACCGTTCGGTGCTGTGGGTGCTCGGCATGCTCGTGCTGTTCTACCTGACCAACGGTGGCATCAACGCCTACCAGGACTACCTGTTCAGCATTCACATGCTCGGTCACATGGGCCTCACGATGGCCGTGCCCGTGCTGCTGGTGCCGGGAGCGCCCGTCACGCTGGCCATGCGGGCCATTCAGAAGCGGTCGGATGGCTCACGCGGCGCCCGTGAGTGGATCCTGTTGGCCGTGCACTCCAAGTTCGCCGGTGTGATCGCGAACCCGCTGGTGGCGGCCGTGCTGTTCGCGGGCTCGCTGTGGGTGTTCTACTACACGCCTCTGCTGCGCTGGGCCATGACCGACCACTTCGGACACGAGTGGATGATCATCCACTTCCTCATCGTGGGCTTCCTCTTCGTGCAGTCGCTGATCGGCATCGACCCGGTGCCGTACCGCTTGCCCTATGCGTTCCGGCTGTTGTTGCTGCTGGCGACCATGGCGTTCCACGCGTTCTTCGGGCTCGCGATCATGTCCAGCACAGGGCTGTTCCTCGCGGACTGGTTCGGGGCCATGGGGCGCACATGGGGTGACACGCCGCTGATCGATCAGCAGACCGGTGGTGGCATCGCCTGGAGCGTCGGCGAGATCCCGACCGTGGCGCTGGCGATCGTCGTCGCCATCCAGTGGGCGAAGAGCGATACGAAGGAACAGAAGCGCGTCGACCGCAACGCCGACCGCACCGACGACGCCGAGCTCAAGGAGTACAACGAGCGGCTCGAGAAGATGGCGGCGCGCGACTCCCGTTAGCGAGGGCTAGTTGCGGCGGGAGCTGGGGGCCGGTTCGGTGACGACCGTGACCTTCTGATCGCCCGTGACGAAGACCGAGCCGACCATGTCGAAGTCGACGTCGTCGTCGAGCTGCTTGACCGAGCCGTCGAAGAGTGACTGGACGGTGACCTCGATCTGCGCGGTGCCGGGCGTCGACGGGATGCTCCAGGCATCCTCACCGGCCTCGATCTCGATCTCGGGGTATTCGGTCATGGACCAGGCCGCTTCGCCCTGCACGCGGTCGTCGATCGTGGTGCCGAAGGGGCAACCGGTGGGCAGGAGGACCGTCTGTTCGGCGCAGGCGTCGAGTTGGTCGTCGACGGCCTTCTGCACGGCGTCGACGAACGCGTCGGTGGGGGCCGTGGTGACCGTGGCTTCGTCGACGGCGGCCGGCTTCTCGACGAGGAGCTTGTCGGGGGAGGCCGTCAACAGGTCGGACTCGTGGTCGAAGGTATAGCGGCCGGGGGTGAAGACCTGCAGGTTGACCACGTTGTCGAAGGCCGGCTGTTCGCCCTTCGGGGCTACCTGACGCGTGTCGACGTCGAAGCCGTTGGCGCGGAACGACGTCGAATGCTCAACCGTGAGGTTGACGACCGAGAGCGGGCTCGTGTGAAAACGCCAGGCGGGGATGAGGGGGAACCGGGTTCCGGCCGATTCGACGTCGAAGGTCGACTCGCCGAACACGCCGCCCGCGTTGTAGGAGTAGCGCACCTCGTGGCGGCCGTTGCCGCGATCGGTGTCGGAGACGAGCTCGATGTCCGTGAGGGTGCCGAGGGCGGCGCGGCGGAGGAGCGCATCGGAGGCGTCGGCGGGCAGCTCGTCGGCGGCCAGCTGTTTGGCCGAGACCGCGACCCCGGGCACCGCGAGGGCGGCTGCGGCATCCCGCGCGGTGAGGTGGCCGAGGTAGGTGCGCACGAAACCGGCTGCCGAGTAGAAGTCGCGGTTGAGGGCGCCGATCGTGGCGCCCACGGCTGCGAGGAGGAGGGCGGCGACGACGATGAGGGCGATGACCGTGCGGCGGCGGGAAGCGGGGGTGCGCGGCGCGGGGGCGGGGGCGGAGCCGTAGGGCGGCTGCGGGGGGCCCGCGGGGGGCATGGACGGGCGGGGCGGAATGGGCGCGCCGGCGGCGTACGGGCCCGCTGGCGCACCCGGCGCCGGCGTCGGCGCGGCGGAGGCGGGGTCAGTCGGGCGGTCGTTGCTCACCCGGCTATCATAAAGGAGCCCGATCGCCGCACTACGAAGGCAGCCGTGAAGAACAAGATCACCCTCTCCGCCGAACAGCAGGCGGTGTTCGAGCGGATCGAGGGCACGCGTGAGAATCTGTTCATCACGGGCCGCGCCGGCACGGGCAAATCGACGCTCCTCAACCACCTGTCGTGGAACACCGAGAAGCAGATCGTCATTTGCGCGCCGACCGGGGTGGCGGCCCTCAACGTGGGTGGCCAGACCATCCATTCTCTGTTTCGGCTGCCCATCGGTTTGATCGCCGACCACGATCTCGACCAGCCCGACAACGTGCGCAAACTGCTGAACAGCATCGACACGCTCGTGATCGACGAGGTCTCGATGGTCAACGCCGACCTGATGGATGGCATCGACCGCAGCCTGCGCCAGGCACGGCAGCGCCGCCTCGAACCCTTCGGCGGCGTGCAGGTGGTGCTGTTCGGCGATCCCTACCAGCTGGCACCCGTGCCCGGCCGCGGCGACGAGCTCGAGTACATCAACGACAACTACCGCTCGTTCTGGTTCTTCGACGCGAAGGTGTGGCAGGAGACCCCGCTCAACGTGATCGAGCTGGGGCAGATCCACCGGCAATCCGACGACCACTTCAAGTACATGCTGAACGCCGTGCGGCACGGGCAGGTGACGGCCGAGATCGCCGGCGTGCTCAACAGCACGGGCGCGCGCACGCCCCCCGACGACGGCACCATTACGTTGGCGAGCCGCAACGACGCCGTCAACCGCATCAACCACGCCTCGCTCGCCAAGCTGCCGGGCCGCGCGCTGACCGCCAAAGCCGAGGTGTCGGGCGACTTCGGCAAGGGCGCCTACCCGGCCGATGAGGCGCTCGAGCTGAAGGTCGGGGCCCAGGTCATGTTCCTGCGCAACGACGCGGGCGGCGGGGGCGACGGGCAGCGCTGGGTGAACGGCACCATCGGGCAGGTCACCAAGATCGACGCCAACGTCTGGGTGGATGTCGAGGGCCACGAGTTCGAGGTCGAACCCGTCGTCTGGGAAAAGTACCGCTACACGTACTCGGCCGCGACGAAGCAGCTGCGCAAAGAGATCGTTGCGGAGTTCACGCAGTTCCCGTTGCGCCTGGCGTGGGCTGTGACCATCCACAAATCACAGGGCAAGACGTATGACAGTGCGATCGTCGACCTCGGGGCGCGCGCCTTCAGTCCCGGCCAGACCTATGTGGCGCTGAGCCGGTTGACCGCGCTCGAGGGGCTTTACCTCACGCGGCCGCTGCGGCCCTCCGACGTGATCGTCGACAAGGACGTCGAGCGGTTCATGCGGGGCATCGAGCGCTAAGAGCGCGCACTCGGCGCCGTCTGGAGGTGGCCTTCGAGGAAAGCGCGCCTGGCAAGGCCGACACGCGCCACGGCCGTGAGCACGCGTCCTCTACGGGGAGAGGACGCGGGGAGCGCAGCTAGGCGACGACGGCTTCGGTGGACGTGCCCTCACGGACGGCCTTCTGCTCGGCCAGGTCGATGAAGAGCTCGGTGTTGAAGCGGTAGGCGAGCATGACCTCGTCGATGACACGGTCGCGCTCGGCGTCGTCCCACGGCACGGCGTCGAGCTGCGCGCGGTAGACGTCTTTGAACTCGCGGGGCTTGGCGATATCGCCGAAGAGGTAGAAGCCGACGCCGTTGGTGTCGAAACCGAACTGGCGCTGCATGAGCGTGCGGATGATCTGGCCGCCCGACAGATCGCCGAGGTAGCGCGTGTAGTGGTGCGCGACGAAACCGCCGGCCCAGGTGGCACCCACCTCGTTGATGCGAGCGACGTAGGCGCGGGTCGTGACGAGGGGTTCGATGCGCTCGAGCCAGTCGTCGCCGATGAGGAAGCGCAGATCTTCTTCGATGGCGGGCAGACGCGTGAGCTTCGAGGAGATGAAGGGGGCGGCAACCGGGTCGTTCTTCATCTGCTCGGCCGAACGCTCGATGGCCTCATAGATGAAGTAATGCTGTGCCACCAGGGAGACGTAGTCGTCGCGTGTGCCCTTGCCGCTCATGAGATCGCCCATGAAGTCGGCGCCCTCGCTGGAGGAGTGACCCGTGCGGGTGCGCTCGCGGAGGGCGGCGGAGAAGGGGATTACGGGTGTCATGGCGGCTCCCAGAGACAAAGCGAAGTTAGGTAAGGCTTAGTTTAGTGGGAGGGGAAGTGTCGTTGTCCAGTGGTCGGGCGAAAACGAAGCGGGCGCCATCCTGACCCGAAGTCTGGATGACGCCCGCTGCGCCGGACACCGCGCGGCCGAAACCGCGGATGCCTCAGTGGTTGCTATGACCCCCATCGGTCACGTCGAATCCGTGCGAGCCGTGAGGCACGGCGTACTGGCCGGCATTCGTGGCGGCCAGTGCCGGCGTGACCATGCCCGAGACGAGCAAAGCGCCGAACACCAGGCCGAGAACGTAGCGGCCCGCCTGGGGCTGACCCGCCGCCGCATCCGCCCACGTCGACGACGACACGGATGCCGCAGCATCCGACTCGCGATCGAAACGTCGGCGGGCCACGGCGAGCGACCCCGACACATACAGATTCAACAGGGACCCGACTGCCATCGGGAGGAGGGGAACGGTGGAAGCCAGGGATGAACTGCCCGCCACGATCGAAACCGTGAGAAGCAGCGCCCAGAGCGCGACCGGGATCAGTGAGGCCACCATGACGGTGCGCGGCAACACAGTGTGCGCACGAGCCATGATCGACAGGCCCCACACGATCTCGGCCACACCGAAACCGATGAGGAAGATCGCCAGGGGGAGAGGGGAGCCCGCGCCGATGGCGAGGTGCACGAGACCAGCCCCCAAGCTGGCCAATGCCATCCAGATTCGCGTCGTGTGAGACACGGTGACTCCTCTCTCCGTTATTCCTGGCCGAATCGTGATGCTGTGTGCCGGTTAGACGGCAACCGAACGGGGCGTGGCCTTGTCGGCGGCGAGACCGACACCGAGCAGCACGATGGCGCTGGCGAGGTGCAGGAAGTGGTCGGCCGTGTTCAGGGCGAGGATGTTAAGGCTGGTGCCGACGAGGAAGAACCCGACGATACCGAGCAGCAGGTAGACGGCACCGATGGTGACGTTGACCGACTTGGCGGCGGCCGTGTTGGACAGACCGGCGATCAACAGGGCGGCACCGATGAGCAGGTGGGCGATGTTGTGCAGCGGGTTGACCTCGAAGATGCCGAGCAGCAGGCCACCCTCGGTGGCGATGAAGCCGACGCCACCGGCGACGACGAAGCCGAGCAGGCCGACGAGCAGGTAGACGGCACCGAAGATGGTCGCCACGAGGCGGTTAGGTGATGTGCGCATTTGAGTTCCTCCAAATAACTGAGTGCAACGGTTGTTTGCACATGCTATTCATTCGGAGGACTCACAGAATAGGTTTGGTGCCAATTCATGGGGGGCCTGGCGTGTACGCGGGGGCGTGTGGTAGGCGCGCTAAAAAAGCCCGATCAAGGGATGATTCGGTTGGAATCGCTTGGTGCAGTGCTCAGTCGTGCGGGCGGGGCGTGACGCCGAGCTTCTCGCACGCACGGTCGTAGAGGACGACGATCTCTCGACGAATTTCCGAGCGTTCCGTGATAGCGCCCGACCAGGGCACCCGGACGTCGGCCGTGGCCGTTCCTGACCGCACCTGCCAGAGACCGCCGTCGCCGTCGAGACCCGTCATCGTGGCGCCATCCGCTGCCTCTGTCGCAAAAGCACGTGCGATGAGCAGGTTGTCTTCGGGGTGGTCCTCGTTCATGTGCTTCAGGACGGCATCGACGATCGCGGGCTCGAAGGAGAAGGTCATGGGTGCGATGTTAGCCCGTGGCGGGATGTCGGGGGAGGGTGGCGGTTGTGGGGCGGCGGTGGCGCGGCATCCATTCATAAGGTGTGGACATGACGATCGAGCCTGATACCAAGAACTGGACCTGGGTGCTGGAGCGGCGGTGCGACGAGTGCGGTTTCGACTCGTCGGCCACCCCCTATGACGCGGTGCCCGGCCTCGTGCGCGAGAACGCGCAGGCGTGGCCCGCCCTGCTGCAGCGCGCCGATGTGGCCGAGCGGCCGGATGACGCGACGTGGTCGGCCCTCGAGTATGCGGCGCATGTGCGCGACGTGTTCCGCCGGTTCGACACGCGGTTGGCGCTCATGCTCGAAGAGGACGCGCCCGAGTTCGAGGACTGGGATCAGGACCGCACGGCCGTGGAAGAGAACTACGCCGCGCAGAACCCGGCTGTGGTGGCGCGGGAACTCGTCGCCGCGGCCGAGCGCGTGGCGGCCGACTTCGAGCGTGTGCCCGCCGAGCTGCGCGACCGCACGGGGCTGCGGAGTGACGGCTCGCGCTTCACGGTGGAGACGCTGGCGCGGTACTTCGTGCACGACCCGGTGCACCACCTGTGGGATGTGACGCGCTGAAAAAAGAGAGCGGATGACGGGAATCGAACCCGCGCTATCAGCTTGGGAAGCTGAAGTTCTACCATTGAACTACATCCGCGAAGAGTCGGGCCGGGGCCCGGGGCGGCGCTCGCCGCAAGGGTGAGCGCTTCCGACATCCTAGCAAGTGTGTCAGCGGGGGCGGCTCGGCCGTCGATAAACTGTGCGCGTGCTGCTATCCGACAGGGACATCAAGACTCAACTGGCCTCCGGGCGCATCGGGCTCGCGCCCTCTGACGACGCGATGGTTCAGCCATCCAGCGTCGATGTGCGCCTCGACCGCTACTTCCGCCTCTTCGACAACCACAAGTACCCGTTCATCGACCCGGCCGAAGACCAGCCAGAGCTGACGCGTCTGATCGAGACGAAACCCGACGAGCCCTTCATCTTGCACCCCGGCGAGTTCGTGCTGGGCGCGACCTATGAACAGGTGACGCTGCCGGATGATGTGGCCGCCCGCCTCGAAGGCAAGAGCTCGCTCGGTCGGCTCGGCTTGCTCACGCACTCGACCGCCGGCTTCATCGACCCCGGTTTCTCGGGCCACGTCACGCTCGAGCTGAGCAACGTGGCGACGCTGCCCATCAAACTGTGGCCGGGCATGAAGATCGGGCAGCTGTGCTTTTTCCAGCTGTCGTCGCCGACCGAGAAACCGTATGGTTCGGCCGAGTACAGCTCGCGCTATCAGGGGCAGCGCGGGCCCACGGCATCCCGCTCGTCGTTCAACTTCCACCGCACCGATGTCAGCGTGACCGACGCGGGAGCGACCGGGGCCTAGACCGCGTGCAGGGCCGCCATGACGCCCGGCAGCTGCAGCGTGAGCCACGGGCTGAACGCGAAGGGCGTGGCCTCGACGGCCGACAGCAGCGTGTGCGGCTCGGCCCAGAAGTATTCGGCGACCTCGTCGGCGCTCGGCTGCAGCGCGCTCGCATCGACGATGGCGCGGTAGACGGGGCAGATCTCGTTCTCGACGACACCCGAGGCGTCGACCGCGCGATAGCGGAAATCGGGCAGCACGGCCTCGAGAGAAAGCAGCGCGCCGGCGGGGATGCCGAGCTCCTGTTCGGCGCGTCGGTGCACCGCCTCGGTGAGGTCCTCGCCCGGGCCGGGGTGGCCGCAGAACGAGTTCGTCCACACACCCGGCCAGGTGAGCTTCGAGAGCGCCCGTCGGGTGACCAGGATGCGGCCGGCCTCGTCGAACACGTGGCACGAGAAGGCCAGGTGCAGGCGGGTATCGAGATCGTGCACGGTGGCCTTGTCGGCGACGCCGATCGGGGCGCCGTCCTCTGCGAGGAGCACCACTTGTTCGACGGACGAAGTCATACCCCTATTCTGCGCCACGGCAAGGGGTGCTCCAAATGGTCAGCCAGCGTACTAATTTCTCAGAACGATGAAGTAGCCTCAAAAGCATGGACCACCCCGATCTGGTCGAGAGCTCCTCTCGCGGACTGCAGCACGCGGAAGAGGCACTGGAACGCTACTTCGTGCTCGCGAAACGCCGCGCAGAACAGTGGGGCGACGGCTACCTCAAACTGTGGAACGTCATCGAGCAGAACACCTCGGGCGGCAAGCGTTTTCGGCCCCGTATGGTGATGACCGCCTATGTGTCGCTGGGCGGGGACGACCTGCCCGCCGCGGGACAGCTCGCGGCCGCCTACGAGATGCTGCACACGGCCCTCATCGTGCACGACGACGTGATCGACCGGGACTTCGTGCGCCGCGGCATCCCCAATGTTTCTGGCAGCTATCGCGACCAGGCGACGACCGCCGGGTTTGCCACCCCCGCCGCCGAACACCGCGGCATGTCGGTGGCCGTCATCGCGGGCGACCTCGCCCTGTCGGGCGCCTATGGCCTCGTCGATCGCACCGGCGCGGATGACGTGACCCGCCTGCGTCTGCGCGAACTGCTCGACGGCGCGGTGTCGGCCTCGGCCGCGGGCGAGCTGGCCGACGTGGACTTCTCGCTGCGCCCCGAAGCCCCGACCGTCGACGAGGTCGTCGACATGGAACGGTTGAAGACGGCCGTGTACTCGTTCGAGGCGCCCCTGCAATCCGGAGCCGTTCTCGCCGGCGCCGACGACGCGACCGTCACGGCTCTCGGCGAATTCGGCCGGCTCATCGGCATCGCCTACCAGATCGTCGACGATGTGCTCGGGGTGTTCGGCGACGAGCGTTCGACCGGCAAATCGACCATCGGCGACCTGCGCGAGGGCAAGCGCACCGTCCTGGTGTCCTACGCCTCGACGTGCGAAGAATGGATGCGCGTGCGCGAACTGTTCGGATCGCCCGCCCTCGAGGAGGACGGCGCCGAGAAGATCCGCGCGGTGCTCGAGGAGTGCGGCGCGCGGGCATACACCGAAGCCCTGGCGCGCGACTATGCGAACCGGGCCTGGGAGGCCCTGACGTCCCCGTCGATCCCCGACGCGACGCGCGACGAGCTGCGACCCATCGTGGCGAACGTGCTGGAGCGTGCGCGATGACGCCGCCGAAAGCCCCACGCTCGGGCCAGCCGCTGACGGGCCGCCGCCTCTATGACGAGGTCGCCGTGCAGACCGCCGCCGTGGTGATCAAGCACTACTCGACGTCGTTCGGGCTGGCCACGCGGTTGCTCGGCACGAGCGTGCGCGTGCACGTGCAGAACATCTATGCGCTGGTGCGTCTGGCCGACGAGATCGTGGATGGCGTGGCATCCGATGCCGGCCTCGACGGTGCCGCGGTGTTGGCCGAACTCGACGCGCTCGAGGCCGAGACCGACCGGGCCGTCGAACGCGGGTACAGCACCAACCTGGTCGTGCACGCCTTCGCGCTCACCGCCCGCCGCGTGGGCATCACGCGCGAGCTGACGGAACCGTTCTTCGCGTCGATGCGCGCCGACTGCTCCGAAACCGAGCACACGCCCGAGAGCTTCGACGCCTACGTCTACGGCTCGGCCGAGGTGGTGGGGCTCATGTGCCTCAAGACCTTCCTGCATGGCCACCGCATCTCGCCCGAGCAGGAACGACGGCTCGTGGATGGTGCGCAACACCTCGGAGCCGCCTTCCAGAAGGTCAACTTCCTGCGCGACCTGTCGGCCGACTTCGATGTGCTCGGCCGCAACTACTTCCCCGGCGTGCACCTCGACGCCTTCAGCGACGCCGACAAGAACCGGCTCGTGGCCGACATCGATACCGATCTGGCCATCTCGGCGGCCGTGCTGCCCGAGCTGCCCGACTCGAGTCGCCGCGCCGTGGTGCTCGCGCAATCGCTCTTCGCCGAACTGAACGAACGCATTCGTGCGACCCCCGCCGCCACCCTCGCCAGCACGCGCGTGCGTGTGCCCAACCCCGTCAAGGCGGCGCTCGCCGCGCGCGCCGCGGCCGGAAGGATGCCCCGATGATCGAGATCACCGAGAACGAACGGGTCGTCGTCATCGGAGGCGGCATCACGGGACTCGCCACGGCCGCGCTGCTCGCGCGCGACGGCAAACGCGTCACCCTGCTGGAACGCGGCGACACCGTGGGCGGCCGCGCCGGCCTGCGTGAACGCGACGGTTTTCGCTTCGACGCCGGCCCCAGCTGGTACCTCATGCCCGAGGTGTTCGACCACTTCTACAAGCTGCTAGGCACGACGAGCGCCGAACAGCTCGAGCTGACGCCGCTCGACCCCGGGTATCGCGTGTTCTTCGAAGGGCGGGGGAGCGACACCCTCGACATCCGCTCGGATCGGGAGAAGAGCTTGGCCCTCTTCGACGAGATCGAGCCGGGGGCCGGCACGCGCATGGCCGAATACCTCGACTCGGCGGCCGACACCTACGAGATGGCGAAGAAGCGCTTCCTCTATACGACGTTCCAGTCGTTCCTGCCGCTCCTGCGACCCGATGTTCTCTCGCGCACACCCAAGCTGTTGCGGCTGCTGGCCGAACCGCTGTCGACGTTCACCAAGCGCTATGTCGAAGACCCGCGCCTGAACCAGGTGCTCGGCTACCCCGCCGTCTTCCTCGGTTCGTCGCCGTATTCCACACCCAGCATGTATCACCTCATGAGCCACCTCGACCTCGAAGATGGCGTGCTCTACCCGCAGGGCGGCTTCGTGCGGCTCATCGAGACGATCGCCGAGCTGGCCCGCGACGAGGGTGTCGAGATCGTCACGAACGCGGATGTCACAGCCATCCTCACCGCGGGCGGTCAGAGCCCGGCCGCAACCGGTGTGGCCTATGTGGATGCCGACGGCGAGGCGCGCACGCTCAACGCCGAGATCGTCGTGTCGGCTGCCGATCTGCACCACACCGAGACGCAACTGCTGCCGCCGCACCTGCAGACCTACCCCGAGAAGTACTGGAACAAGAAGACTTCCGGCCCCGGCGCTGTGCTGCTCTATCTGGGCGTGCGCGGCGAACTGCCCGAGCTGCTGCACCACTCGCTCTTCTTCACCGAGGACTGGGCCGACAACTTCGGACGCATCTTCGGCGAGCCGACCTCGGTTCCCGACCCCGCGTCGATCTACGTGTGCCGGCCGAGTGCGACCGACGACACCGTGGCGCCCGAGGGGCACGAGAACCTCTTCGTGCTCATCCCGATCCCGGCCGACCCGAGCATCGGCGGCGCCGGAGATGACCGGGTGCGCCAGATCGGCGACGCCGCCATCCGTCAGATCGCCGAGTGGGCCGGCATCCCCGACCTCGAGGAGCGCATCGTCGTGCGCGAAGAGGTGGGGCCGGCCGATTTCGAGCGGGACCTGAACTCGTGGAAGGGCGGCGTGCTCGGGCCCGCACACATCCTGTCGCAGAGCGCCTTCTTCCGGGCCGGCAACGTGAGCAAGAAAGTGACCGGGCTGTACTACGCCGGCGGGTCGTCGATCCCCGGCATCGGGTTGCCCATGTGCCTGATCAGCGCCGAGCTGGTGCTGAAGCGCGTGCACGGCGACACCTCGACGGGTCCGTTGCCCGAGCCGTTGATTCGACGCCGACAGCGCTGAACCGAATGGGGCTCATCTACCTGGCGGCGCTCGCCGTCTCGCTCACGGGCATGGTCACGCTCGACCGGCGGTTTCACCTCTTCTTCTGGCGCGGGCCCGTGCGTGCGGCCGTGATCCTCGTGGTGGGCGTCGCGTTCTTCCTGGTGTGGGATGTCTTCGGCATCACGTTGGGCATCTTCTTCCGCGGGGAGACGAGCTTTATGACGGGCATTCTGGTGGGGCCGGAGTTGCCGCTCGAGGAAGTGTTCTTCCTGTGCCTGCTGTGTTACTTCGCGATGAACCTGTTCGCCGGGGTGGGGCTGGCGTTGGCGGCCGCGGCGGATCGACGTCGAGCCGCGGGTGCCTCGGGTGCTTCGGGTGCTTCGGGGGCCGACGGAACGGCGCGGCCGGGGGGAACGCGATGACGTATTGGTTGCTCAACCTCTGGTTCTTGGTGCCGGCGGCGATGGTGTTCGTGGCAGCCGTCCTGGTGGCGTCGCGGCGCGGCGGCGCCGGGCGTTTCGTGGGCGCCGTGGCCGGGGCTCTCCTCATCCTGCTGGCCTTCACCGCCGTGTTCGACAACGTGATGATCGGCATCGGGCTTGTGGCCTATGACCCGGCCCGCATCAGCGGCGCATTCCTGGGCGCGGCGCCGCTCGAGGACTTCGCCTACGCGATCGCGGCCGGGCTGCTGCTACCGTCGCTGTGGGTGCTGCTCGGGAGGCGCAATGAAAACCGTTAGAACGCTGCTGCTGTCGTCGCGCCCGATCAGCTGGGTGAACACGGCTTTTCCGTTCGCCGCGGCCTATCTGCTGACGACCGGGCGCCTCGACGTCACCTTCTGGGTGGGCACGATCTATTTCCTGGTCCCCTACAACCTCGCGATGTATGGCATCAACGACGTCTTCGACTACGAGTCGGATATGCGCAACCCGCGGAAGGGCGGCGTCGAGGGCGCCGTGCTCGACCGGCGGCTGCACCGCGTGACGCTCGTGGCCGCCGTGGGATCGAACATACCGTTCCTGGTATATCTCGTGATCGTGGGTTCGCCGCTGTCGTGGCTGGTGCTCGCGGTGAGCGTTTTCGCGGTCGTCGCCTACAGCGCGCCGGGGCTGCGGTTCAAGGAGCGCCCGTTCATCGACTCGCTCACGTCGAGCACGCACTTCGTCAGCCCCGCCGTCTATGCGCTGGCCCTCGCGGGTGCGGATCTCGGCGACCCCCAGCTGTTGTCGCTGCTCGCCGGCTTCTTCCTGTGGGGCATCGCGAGCCACGCATTCGGAGCGGTGCAAGACATCCTGGCGGACCGCGAGGCCGGCATCGGCTCGGTCGCGACCGTCATCGGGGCGCGGCCCACCGTGCGCATGGCGGTGCTCTTCTACCTTGCGGCCGGCCTGCTCATGCTGCCGACCATGTGGCCCGGGCCGCTCGCCGCGCTGCTCGTGCTGCCGTATGCGGCCAACGCCGCGGTTTTCTGGAACGTGACGGATGCCACGGCCGAAACGGCGAACCGCGGATGGCGGCGCTTCCTCACGCTGAACTACCTCACGGGCTTCCTCGTAACCATGCTCATGATCTGGTACTGGTTCCTCATCACCCCTTACGACTTCGCGTTCGTCGGTGGCAAGGGCTGACCTGACCGCAGAGCCCCATCGCTAGGATTGCGGGATGGCCAAGGCACCCACCGTCTATGACGTTGCCGCGCACGCCGGGGTGTCGATCGCCACGGTGTCGCGCGTGCTCACGCGGCCCGACGACGTGCGCGCCGCGACGCGCGAGAAGGTGCTCGCCTCGGTGCGCGAGCTGGGTTACGTGCCGTCCGGGGCGGCCCGCGGACTGGCCGCCCGGCGCACGGGTGTGCTGGGCCTGTACTTCCCGGGCTTCGACGCCATGGATGAGATCGACGACGCCGTGTTCACGGGCGTCGACGATGCCCCGCACGCGACGGGTGCCGAGCTCGTGGACGACATCGGCGGAGCGGCCGAAGTGCGCCCCCTGAACCTCTACTTCGACGAGGTGCTGCGCGGCGCCGAGCTCGAGGCCTGGCGCCGTGGTTTCGTGCTCATGGTCGGCATCGGCCGGGGCGACAACGCCGAGCAGACTGTGCGCGATATGGCGGGTCGCGTCGACGGCCTCGTGATGCTGGCCCAGAGTGTGCCCGATGACGTGCTGGCGCGGTTGTCCCGCCGCGTGCCCGTCGTGGTGGTGGCCGGGCCGCGGCGCGACGACTCCTACGACCACGTGTCGGTGGCCAACACCGAGGGTATGCGCGCGCTCACCGAGCATGTCGCCGCGGGCCTCGAACCCGATGAACTGCTCTACCTCTCGGGGCCGGCCGACTCGCCCGATGACGCCGAGCGGTGGGAGGGGTTCTGCCAGGCCCTCGAGGCCCGGGGCGTCGACGCCTCGACCGTGCCAATCCTGCGCGGCGACTTCACGCGCGAGGCGGGCCGCTCGGCCGCGGCCGAACTGGTGGCGGGCGAGCGGATGCCGCGCGCCATCGTGTGCGCGAACGACCAGACCGCTCTGGGGCTCATGGAGGCGTTGCAGGCCCGCGGCATCCGCGTGCCCGAAGACGTCCTGGTCACGGGTTTCGACGGTATCGAGGCCGGTGCGCTCGCGACCCCGCGACTCACCACGATCCGTCAGCCCATGGACGACCTGGGGCGCGCGGCCATCCAGGTGATGGCCCGCCGGCTCGACGATCGCGAGCAGGCACCGCTCTCGATCCGGTTGCCCGTGAAGGTGCTGCTGCGCGAGTCGTCCGAACGCCGCTAGCGATGCGGCGGGCCCGCGGGTCGTGCAGGCCGCCTCGACATCCGCTCTCGGTATCTGCTCTTGCGTTTCATGAATGTATGCGCTTACACTCAGTTTTGTGGACGCGCCCCCGAGCGTCCGCCGGCAAAAGATCGTCGAGCCCCACAACAGCGCAGCCCCCACGGACTGCCTCGTGACAGAGAAGACATGAGGACGAAACGGTGTCAATGACGCACACACCCCGGCGCGAATCCCGCGCCGACCATCCAGTCCGGTCCGGCCCCCGCCGACCCCGCCGACGCGCGCGTGCCGCGGCCGTCGCACTGCTCACGGCCGTCGCGCTCGTCGCATCCGGCTGCAGCATTCAGATCGAGAGCCAGCCCGACCCGTCGATCCCCGACGACACCATGCTCATCGGCGCCGACAACGGCTCGCCCATGTTCGAGAAGAACTTCAACCCCTACCTCGCGAACAAACGCATCGGCGCGTTCTACATCTATGAGCCGCTGACGGTCATCAACAACCTCGACGGCAAGGGAACGCCGTGGCTCGCGGCATCCACCGAGCAGCCCGACGCATCGACCATCGTGTTCACGCTGCGCGAAGGCGTGAAATGGTCGGACGGCAAGGCCTTCACGGCCAAGGACGTCGACTTCACGTTCCAGCTGCTGAAGAAATACCCGACGCTCGACATGCTGGGCGCCTGGCAGTACATCGACACGGTCGAGACATCCGGCAAAACCGTGACGATCCACCTGAGCCAGCCCGATGTGCCCGCGGCCAACCTCATCGCCCAGACCCGCATCGTGCCCGAGCACATCTGGAAAGACGTGAAAGACCCGGGCACGTTCCGCAACCTGGAGCCCGTCGGCACGGGTCCGTACACGCTCGGCAACTTCGCGCCGCAGCAGTACACGCTCGACAAGAACAAGCGCTACTGGCAGGCCGACAAGGTCGCCGCCGAGCACCTCGTGCTGCCCGCCAGCAACACGCAGCTCGACACGGTCTCGAAAGGGTATGACTGGGCCTACCAGTACATCTCCGACGTCGAGGGCACCTGGGGGGCCGCCAATAAAGACAACAAGTACTGGTTCCCGCCGGGCGGCACCATCGCCATGCTGCCGAACCTGACAAAGGCTCCGTTCAACGACGTCAACTTCCGCCAGGGCCTCTCCCACGCCATCGACCGCGACAAGATCGCCGACGCGGCCACCGAGGGGTACATGCAGGGCGCCGGCCAGAACAACCTGCTGCTGCCCAACCAGAAGGACTACCTGAGCCCCGACCTGCCGAACGACGGCAAGGTCACGCAGGACACCGCCTTGGCGCTCGAATACTTCGCGAAGGCCGGCTACACCCCGCGCGACGGCAAACTCGTCGACGCCGCGGGCAAACCGCTCGAGTTCTCGCTCATGACGGCAAACGGCTACACCGACTGGCTGCGCGCCGTGCAGCAGATCCAGAAGCAGCTCGGCGACATCGGCATCACCGTGAAGGTCGTGCAGCCTCAGCCCGCCGCCTACCAGCTCGCCATGCGCAACGGCGAATACGACATGACCATCGGCGCGATCGGCGGAACCGGTGACGTCTACCGCGACTTCAACGGCCTGCTGTCGAGCGAGTTCGTCGTGCCGGCGGGCGAGGAGGCGACGAACAACTTCGAACGCTTCTCCGACCCGGCCGTCGACGACATCCTCGCCAAGTTCCGCGTGGCCATCGACGAGAAAGACCAGCTCGACTACGGCTACCAGCTGCAGAAGGTCATGTACGACCAGGTGCCCGCCATCGGCGTGTACTACGGCGGCTCATGGGGCCTCTACAACACGACCAAATTCACCGGATGGCCGACCGCCGAGAACCCCTACGCGTCGCTCATGACCTACGAATCCACCCCGCTCCTCATCTTCACGTCGCTGAAGAAAACCCAGAAAGACGGTGAGTGATCCGTGGCCTACGCACTCCGTAAAGTCGGGCTGCTGCTGCTCACCCTGTGGGCGGCCGTCACCCTGAACTTCCTCCTGCCGCGGCTGATGCCGGGCACCCCGGCCGACGCCGCCATCGCCAAGCTGTCGCAGAACGGCCCCGTCTCGGAGGCCACGCGCGCGGCCATCGAAGCCCAGCTGGGTCTGCCGACGGGCAACCTGTGGCAGCAGTACGTGGACTACCTGCGCCAGGTCGTCACCCTCGACTTCGGCACCTCGTTCACGTTCTACCCGCAGCCCGTCTCGGAGCTCGTCACCCAGGCGCTGCCCTACACGATCATCCTCGTCGGCACCGTCACCATCGTCGCCTTCGTGCTCGGCACCCTGACCGGTGTGCTCGCGGCCTGGAAGCGTGGCACCTGGCTCGACGCCCTGCCCACCCTGACAGGCACCTTCGCCAGCGCGTTCCCCTACTTCTGGACCGCCCTGCTGCTGCTCTTCTTCGCTGGCTATGTGTTCCACTGGTTCCCGACGTCTGGCGCCTATGGGCCGACCGCCACGCCGGCCTTCGACTGGGCCTTCATCAGCGACGCGCTCTATCACGCGGCCCTGCCGGCGCTCACGATTCTCGTCACCTCGCTGGGTGGCTGGATCCTCGGCATGCGCAACGCCATGATCAACACGCTCGGCGACGACTACGTGACGTTCGCCGAAGCCAACGGTCTGAAGAGCCGCACGGTCGCCCTGCGCTACGCGGCCCGCAACGCCATCTTGCCGAACCTCACGGGCTTCGGCCTGGCACTCGGCGGTGTGGTGGGCGGCTCCATCCTGGTCGAGCGCGTGTTCAACTACCCGGGCATCGGCTACCTGCTCTACAACTCGGTGGTCAACCAGGACTACCCGCTCATGCAGGCCCTCTTCCTGATGATCACCGTGAGCGTGCTCATCGCCAACTTCCTCGTCGACATCTTGTACGGCGTTCTCGACCCTAGGACCCGCCGATGACCACCACAGAGCAGATCAAGACCGTGTCGGATGCGCCGGTCGGGCGCCCGAGTCGCTGGAAGACCGTTGCCCGCATCGGCTCGACCCTGTGGTCGAACTGGAAGTCGCGCCTCGGCCTCATCATCCTGGGCCTCTTCATCCTGGTGGCCATCTTCGCGCCGCTCATCGCGCCCTACGGGGCCTCGCAGGACGGCTTCGAACGATCGTCGGATGCCTCGGGCGCACACTGGCTGGGCACCACGGCGGCCGGCGAAGACGTGCTCTCGCAGCTGATCTACGGCACCCGTGTGAGCGTGTTCGTCGGTTTCGTCGCCGGCTTCTTCTCCACCGTCGTCGCCGTGCTGATCGGTTTGAGCTGGGGCTACGCGCGCGGCTTCATCGCCGACGTCATCAACTTCATCGTCAACCTGTTCCTCGTCATTCCGGGCCTGCCGCTCATGATCGTCATCGCGGCTTACCTGCAGAACGGCGGCATCGCGATGATCATCGCGGTCATCGTCATCACGGGATGGGCGTGGGGCGCCCGCGTGCTGCGCAGCCAGACACAGTCGTTGCGTTCGCGCGACTTCGTGACGGCCGCCCGGTTCTCGGGCGAGAGCGCCTTCCGCATCGTGTTCCGCGAGATCCTGCCCAACATGACATCGCTCATCGTCGGCAGCTTCTTCGGGGCCGCGACGGCCGCCATCCTCGCCGAGGCGGGCCTCGAGTTCCTGGGGCTCGGCGACTCGACCACCGTGTCGTGGGGCACCATGCTCTTCTGGGCGCAGAACTCGAACGCGCTGCTGACCGGCCAGTGGGTGCTGCTCTTCGCCCCCGGCCTCTGCATCGCCCTGCTCGCGACGAGCCTCACCTTGATCAACTTCGGCGTCGACGGGATCTCGAACCCGCGCCTACGAGAGGGTTCCAAATGACGAACACGGATGCCGTGACCACCCCCGCCCCATCGTCCTCCGAGCCGCTGCTCGAGGTGCGCGACCTGTCGGTCGTCTACGAGTCGCACGACTCCGAGCCCGTTCAGGCCGTCGACCACGTGTCGTTCCAGCTGAAGCGCGGCGAGTTCGTCGGGCTCGTGGGGGAGTCGGGGTCGGGCAAGTCGACGCTGGGCTTCGCGCTCACGCGGCTGCAGAAACCGCCGGCACGCACCAACGGCGGGCAGATCTTGTTCGGCGGCGTCGACATCCGCGAATTGGGTGCCGAGCAGCTGCGTGAACAACGCCAGGGCGGTTTCGCGATGGTGTTGCAATCGGGCATGAATGCGCTCAACCCGGTGCGCACGATTCGCAACCACTTCGTCGACATCTTCAAGGCGCACGGGCATGTGCCTCGCGCCCGCTGGGCCACGCGCGAGGTCGAGCTGGTGACCAAGGTGGGCCTGAAGCCCGAGGTGCTCGACCGCTACCCGGGCGAGCTGTCCGGCGGCATGCGGCAGCGCGTGTCGATCGCGCTCGCGCTCTCGCTCGAACCCCAGCTCATGGTGTTCGACGAGCCGACCACGGCGCTCGACGTGCTCGTGCAACACGCCGTGATGGACACCATCATGGCGCTGCAGAAGAGTGAGAACTTCACGGCCGTGCTCATCAGCCACGACCTGGGCATCGTGCTCGAGGCCACCGACCGCGTGCTCGTCATGCACGAGGGCCGCATCGTCGAGGACGCGCCGTCGATCGACATCCTCGAACGCCCGCAGGATGACTACACGCGCATGCTGCTGAGCCACTACGCCGACCCGCGCGCCGAGGTCGTCGAACTGCCCGGTTTCGTCGACCTGGCCACGCGGAAGGCTCGCGGAACGACGCGCGCCGACGTGGCCAGCTCGCCCGCCTCGGTGCGCACGCGCGGGGCCCGCTCCGCCGACTCGCCCATCGTGGTCGACGCCGTGTCGAAGGTGTACCCGCCGCCGCGCCGGGGCGAGAAGCCCGTGACCGCCGTCGACAACGTGTCCTTCACGCTCGAACCCGGGCAGTCGCTCGCCCTCGTGGGCGCGTCGGGCTCGGGCAAGTCGACCATCGCCAAGCTCATCACGGGCGTCGAGAAGCCGACCTCGGGGGCCGTGCGCTTCGGCGACCTGCAGATCGACAAGCTGGGCCGCCGCCAACTGCGCTCGCTGCACTCGAACGTGCAGATGGTGTTCCAAGACCCGTATGCCGCGCTCAACCCGCTCCACACGGTCGAGTACACGCTCACGCGACCCGTGCTCAACTTCACCGACCTGCGCGGCGACGCCGCCCGGGCCCGCGTGCTCGAGCTGCTCGAGACGGTGGGGCTCTCGCCCGTCGAGCAGTTCGCGGCCAAGCTGCCGCATCAGCTGTCAGGCGGGCAGCGGCAGCGCGTGGTCATCGCGCGGGCGCTCGCGAGCGACCCCCAGGTGCTGATCGCCGATGAGCCCGTGTCGATGCTCGACGTCTCGCTGCGCGCCGGTGTGCTGGCCCTGCTCGAAGACCTGCGCGAACAGTGGGGCGTCTCGATGCTCTACATCACGCACGACCTGCTGAGCGCCCGGCTCGTGACCGACAACATCATGGTGCTGAACCAGGGTCGCGTGGTGGAGCGCGGGGTGACGGCCGATGTGCTGCGGAACCCGACCGATCCGTACACGATCGAGTTGCTCGATGCCGTGCCCAACCCGGCGCGCGCGAAGCGGGGTGCTGCGTAGTGACGGGCTTTCGGCAGATCGCTCCCTTCGGGGCGCTCCCGGTCGGTGAGGGCGTCTCCGTCGTCGCGCTCCCGGCCGCGGTCGGCGAGCTGACGGCGTTCCACGTGAAACCCTCGGGCCAGTCGCGCGGGAAAGTGCTGATCGTGCCCGGGTTCACCGGCTCGAAGGAGGACTTCCGCACCTTCGTGCCCCTGATCGCCGAGCGCGGGTTCGAGGTCTTGGCCTACAGCCAGCGCGGTCAGGCCGATTCAGTGGCACCCGTCGGCGTCGAGAACTACGCGCTCGCCGACTTTGCGCGGGATGCCATCGAGGTGGCCGGGTTCGTCGGTGACGGGCAACCCGTGCACCTGCTCGGCCACAGCTTCGGCGGATGCGTCGCGCGCGCGGCGGCCATCGCCCAGCCCACGGCGTTCCGCAGCCTGACGCTGTTGTGCTCGGGCCCGAACGGATGGCCGGGGCGACACCAGGACACGACCGACGCCGTCGCGGCGGGTGGCAGTGCCGGGCTCTGGTACCGCGACAACCCCGACACGCTCGGGGTATCCGACGCCGACCTCGACCCCGAGCTGGCGTTCCTGCGGCTGCGCGCCGAACGCACGTCGAGCGACAACCTGCTCGCGGCCGCCGACATCTTGCGCAACGACCCCGACACGACCGAGGAGTTGCGGCAGGCCCGCATCCCGACGCTCGTGGCCCACGGGGAGCACGACGACAAGTGGCCCATCGACTGGCAGCGCGACATGGCCGAACGGCTGGGCGCGCAGTACGCCGTCATCCCTGGTGGCGCGCATTCGCCGCAGGTCGAGGCGCCAGAGGCCACGGCCGACACCCTCGCAGATTTCTGGGGCGCGCACGCCGCGGCGTGACGCCCCCTCCCGTCCCCAACCATCAGCTCAAGGAGAATCGTGAAGAGCTTCCCGAACGGATTCCTCTGGGGTGCGGCGACCGCCGCGCACCAGATCGAAGGCAACAACATCAACAGCAACTGGTGGGTGATGGAGCACGCCGAGAACTCGAACATGGTCGAACCCTCGGGTGACGCCATGGACAGCTACCACCGCTACCCCGAAGACATGAAGCTGCTGGCCGATGCCGGGCTCAACTCCTACCGCTTCAGCATCGAGTGGGCCCGCATCGAACCCGAACGCGGCTTCTTCTCGCGCGCCGAACTCGACCACTACCGCCGCATGGTCGACACCGCGCGCGACCTGGGCCTCGACCCCACCGTCACGCTCATGCACTTCACCGTGCCGCGCTGGATGTTCGACGACGGCTTCTGGCGAGCGGATGACGCCGCCGACCTGTTCGCGCGCTACACCGAGGCCGTGCTGCCCATCCTCGACGACGTCACCTACGTGTGCACCATCAACGAGCCCAACATCGCCGCCATGCTGGCCGGTGGCGAGGATGCCTCGAACCTCGTCGCCTTCGGCCTGCCGAACCCCGACCTCGGCGTGGCCGACACGTTGCTCGAATCGCACCATCGCTCGCGCGAGGTGCTCTCGCAGCTGTCGCACGTGAAGAGCGGCTGGACGGTCGCCACGCAGGCGTTCCACTCCACGGGCGAGCCCGGCGCCGACGAGAAGCTGCACGAATACGGCTACCCGCGCGACGACTGGTACCTCGAGCAGTCGGCGGGCGACGACTTCGTCGGCGTGCAGGCCTACACGCGCACGTTCATCGGGCCCGAAGGCCCCCTGCCGGTCTCGGAGGAGGTCGAGACCACGCTCACGGGCTGGGAATTCTTCCCGGATGCCCTGCAGCTGGGTGTGCGGAGCGCGTGGGAGAAGAGCGACCACACGCCCGTCATCGTCACCGAGAACGGTATCGCCACGGCCGACGACACGCGCCGCATCGCCTACACCGAGGGTGCCCTCTCGGGCCTGCACGCGGCCATGGAAGACGGTGTCGAGGTGCTCGGCTACCAGCACTGGTCCGCGCTCGACAACTATGAGTGGGCGTCGGGTTTCCGCCCCACGTTCGGCCTCATCGCCGTCGACCGCGAGACGTTCGTGCGCACGCCGAAGCCGAGCCTCGCCTGGCTCGGGGATGTCGCGAAGCGCGGCGGTCTCGCCTGATCGCGTTCGACTGAGGCCCGGCCTCACGCACGTCGGCGGCCGCATCCACCCGGATGCGGCCGCTTCTGCGTTGAGCGGAACCTAGTTCGCTGCGTCGTGACGGCGTCGGCTGTGGCGCGCCGCGAGGAGCCCGAGTGTGAGTGTCAGCCCGCCGATGAGCGCGGCGACGGCCAACACGATCTCAGACGGACCTGTCAGGGAGAGGAACGGGCGAGCGTGGTGCGGCCATTCGGTGGCCGGGTGCACGTTCGACGCGTCGGCGAACGGGGCTGCGGTGCCCGGCCACGGGGAGACGAGGCCCGGCACGGGGGCGAACGGATCGTTCGGGCGCGGCGCGGCGGGGCCGGCAGTGTCGGGGGTCGGGTCGGTCGGCGTGCCCGGTGACGGCACGGCGGTCGGATCGGGGGTATCGGTCGGATCGGGGGTATCGATCGGTGTCGATGTCGGTGGCGGTGTGGGTGTGGGTGTGTTCGACCCTGTTGCGACAGGTGTCGGTGTGGGGGTGCTCGACGGTGTCGCGGTCGGTGACGGCGTGGCGGTCGGGACCGGCGTCGGCGTGGGCGTAGCCGAAGGCGTCGGGACGACGGTCGGAGTGGGCGAGCTCGTCGGGCTCGGCGCCGGAGTTGCGCTGGGCACCGGAGTGGCCGTTGGGCTGGGCGACGCGGTAGCCGTCGGGCTTGCGGTGGGCGCGGGTGTCGACGTGGGCGTCGGGGTGGGGGCGAGTGTGGGTGTTGGTGTGGGCGTGGGCGTCGGAACCACGGCGACGAGCGAGAGTGTCGCACCGCGCGCCTCGACGCCATCGTCGGCGCGCGAGCTCAGTGCGACGGAATCGCCCACCCCGTCGGTATCGGCGGCCGTGCACGCCCACGTGCCATTCGCGGCGACGACGGCCCGGCACAGCGCATCGGCCGGGGCCGCCGCACCTCCGGGCCCGGAGCTCGAGCCATCCGAATCGGGTTTCGCGCCGCCCGCGCCGACGACGGGTTCTGGAGTGCCGCCCACCGAGACGATCGCGCCCGGTTCTGCCGTGCCTTCGAAATCGACGGGCCCGGCCGGGAGGGGATGACCCGCAGCGGGGGCGGTGAAGGCCGGAGCCTCTGGTTCGGCACTCGAGCCGAAGATCTGGGCCTGCATGAGCGGCCGGATGGCGTTCTCGAATCGCTCGTCGACGAAGTAGCCCTTGAGCGCGTCCCCCCGCTCGGCGTTGAGGATTGCTCCCATGATCATCGACTGGTCGAGCGACAGGTAGCGTTTCGCCACGGTGCCGCTGCGCACGGCGACGGCGTCGTAGAAACCGCCCGGGCCGTAGGACTCGAACTGCGCGCGCAGCCGGCCCAGGTTGTCCAACACTCCCGCGCGGTCATAACCGAGGGCCAGGAAGCTGGCGTGCGGTGTGACGACGCCGTCGCCGAACGTCGGAGCCGGGTTGGCGCCGGTGTTGCAGTCGGCGTGATCGCGGTCGACGTTGGTGCGCTCGCGATCTGAGTGATAGCCGTCGTCCTTGATGCCCAGCTCGTCGACCCCGTATTCGGCATACCCGCCGAACGGGTCACTCGCGGGCGAGAAGCCCCAGAAGCCGTAGCCGGCCTCATCGATGCCGTGCTCTTTCTGGGCCCGCACGGTCAGCGGATGATTGAGTCCCCACGATCGCGGCCCCCACGTCGCCTCAGGCACGAACAGGTCGGGCATGAGCGCCTCGAACATACTGCCGCCCCACCCGGGCACGATGCTCATGCCACGGTAGCGGTAGGTGCCCTCGAAGACTGTGATGCCGTCGTAAGTGCGCGAGACGCCGTGCGGTTTGTGCTCCTGCCAATCGGCGTCGCAGCCCGGCGACATGGTGCGCAGCGTGCCGTAGAACGCGTTCGCGGGCACCTCGCCCTTGTCGATGCCCAGGTAGGTGGTCATCCGCGTCTCGCTGACGGTCGTGTCGTAGGTCGAGCAGTTGTAGAAAAGGGTCTCGGTCTGGCCGCTCTGAAAGTTGCCGGGGATGCTGCACTCGGCCGGCGAGGTGGGCCAGAAGCCATTGCGGTTGAGCCCCGTGCCGCGGGCGCTTGCGGCCTGAGGATCGTAGAAGACCGAGAAGTCCATGCTGTCGTAGAGGGCCGTCGCGCGCGCCGCGAGCGGAGCTTCCGCACCCACGACCACGCGCAGTGCCGCGGCCAGCCAGGCGTTGTCGACCGAACTGGCGAACGGCGGTTTCGACGACCCGTCGGGGTTCGTGTCGATCACCGGTTGCCCGTCGACGGGCCGATACCAGTTCCAGAACATGCCGCTCGCGGCGTGTCGCGGCATGGTCTCGAGGGTGCCGAGCGTGGCGGCCAACCGCTCGCTCGCCTCGCCAGGCGTGATGATGCCGAGGTCGCGCGCCGCGATGGTCGACCAGAGGTAGCCGCCCACGTTGGTGGTGGACGTGTAACCGGACCGGGAATCGTGCGCGAGATCACCCGCGATGCCGTCGGCCGTGAGGCCCGTGCGCTCGTCGGTCATGGCGACGAGAGATGACCAGGTGTCGCGGGCCGTGGCCTCGAGGAGCGGGTCGGAGAGTGCGGTGCTGCGCGCCTGAGCGGGCCCGGCGGCGAGGCCGAGGATCACGGCGCCCGCGGCCACCAGGCTCGCGACCCGGTGGCGGAGGGGGGATCTGGTCTTCACGGCAGCTCCTTCGGTTGGCCGGCAGCCGGCGACACGCGGCAGGTTGGCGAACCCTAGCGCACGCGCCGATGCTCAGACCGTATCAGCTAACATGCTCACGCACCAGAATGTGAATATCAGAAGTTCAACCGTTTACCGAAGGAGCTGCGATGTTCACAGGACTCAGTGCTTTTGCCCCCACCCCGCTCACCGAGGCGGCTATCGGCGAAGCGGAGTACGCGCGCCTGATCTCCCGCCTGGCGCGGGCGGGTGTCGACTCGATCGGTGCACTCGGCTCGACGGGCAGCTACGCCTACCTGGACCGGGCAGAACGGGCGCGTGCCGTGACGGTCGCGGTGCGGCACGCCGACGGGGTGCCCGTGATAGCGGGGGTGGGCGCATTGCGTATGCGCGACATCCTGCATCACATCGAAGACGCCCAGGAGGCGGGGGCGGCGGCGGTCATTCTCGCGCCCATGACCTATGAAGCCCTCTCGGATGACGAGGTCTTCGCGCTCTACGAGGAGGTGTGCGCCAACCTGTCGGTTCCCCTCGCCGTCTATGACAATCCCGTGGCCACACGCGTCACGTTCAGCGACGAGTTGCACAGCCGCGTCGCCCAGCTGCGGCCCGTCGCCGCCATCAAACTGCCGTTGCCGGCCGCCGGCGTGGATGTCCTCGCCGCCCGCGTCGCGCGGTTGCGCGCGCTCATCCCCGCCACCGTGGCCATCGGCGTGAGCGGCGACGACGCGGCCGCCGCGGGCCTCTCGGCCGGATGCGACCTCTGGTTCAGCGTGCTCGGCGGCACGCTCCCGGTCGAATGCCTCGAGCTCGTGCGGGCCGCGCGGGCCGGCTCGGCCGACGACGCGAGCGCTGCGTCCGCTCGGCTGCAACCGATCTGGCAACTGTTCGCCCGCTACGGCACCTATCCTGTGGTCGCGGCCCTCACCGAGCAGCTGGGCCTGGTGCGGCGGATGAATCTGCGCCGTCCGGTGCGGCCGCTCGACGCCGAAGGGATGCGCCTCGTCGCGGAAGCGCTTACGGTCGCAAACATCTCGCTCTGACGGCGATGAGGCGCGCCCCATCGGCTCGCTGAGGCATCCGTGCACGCGATTGTCGCCGGAGCGCACACTCCGACGATCCGGGCCGAGAGAAACGCACAACCGTGCAGTTCTCGGGGCCTCTCCGCGGTTTTCCGGCGGATAGCATCGACAGGGCGCCAGAAACATGGGCGCGCTCGGAATCAAAGGAGATGCACAGCAGTTCATGGATACCTCATCCGCCGGCCGATCGGCCACCCCCTCGCGTCCTCACAACGACGCCCCGGCAACGGGCTCCGGCTCGACATCGCCGCTCCCATTCATCCGCCGCAACAACTTCTGGCTCGCCCTCTCGCTGCTGCTCTGCCTCGTCTCGGCCGTCGGCGCATTCTTCGTGCAGACCAACGGTGCCACCGTGGCCGTCAAGGACATGCGCTGGGAGACCAGCTCGGGCCGTGAACTCAGCGCCCTGCTGTTCAAACCCGACACCGCGACCGCCGAGAACAAGGCCCCCGTCATCGTCGTCAGCCACGGCTGGTGGAACTCGCGCGAGATGCAGGACGCCAACTACGTCGAGCTCGCCAAGCGCGGCTACGTCGTCATCTCGATCGACATGTACGGCCACGGCAACTCCGACCCGCTGCCCCTCGGCGGCGAGTCCGAGAACGGCACGGGCATGTACGACGCCGTGAAGCTCGCGGCCCAGCTGCCCTACATCGACCCCGCCAAGATCGGCATCGAGGGCCACTCCAACGGCGCCCGCGCGGCCAACTACTCGGTCATCGCCGACAACCAGGCCGAGACGCCCCTCATCTCGGCCGTGCTGCTGGTCGACAACGAGGCGTTCTACTCGGACCTCGAAGACCCCACCACCTACGTCAACAACTACGGTGCCCGGGATGTCGGGCTCGTCGCCGATCAGTACGACGAGTTCTTCTTCCGCAGCTACGACGCCGACGGCGCCGCCATCACCACCCCGCGCGAATTCGTCGGCACGCCCAATGCGCAGTCGTTCCTGCACTTCGGCGAGGGTGACAGCACCGACAAGCGCACGGCCGGCGAGTACTACGAGCAGTCCGTCGACGGCGACGACGCGGTGCGCGTGCTCTACACGCCCGCGCAGACCCACCCGTGGGGACCGTTCTCGAAACAGACCACCGAGTACACCATCGACTTCTTCGAGAAGACGCTCGGCGCCCCCAGCCCCCTGGCCGCCGATTCGCAGACCTGGCAGATCAAGGCGTTCTTCAACGCCATCGGCCTGATCGGCTTCGGCATGTTCCTCGTGGCCTTCACCAAGGCCCTGCTGGGCACGCGCGCCTTCGCCGGACTGCGACGCACCGAACCGTTCCAGCTCAACCCGTCCACCCGCAAGGGTCTCTACTGGTTCTGGGGTGCACTGGTCGTCTCGGCGCTGTTCTCCGGCTGGAGCTACATCGCCCTCAGCCAGTCGACCGCGCTGGCGCCCATCATCTACAACTCGGCCCCGACCTTCATCGTTCAGGGTGCGCCGTTCTTCATCGGGCTGTGGGCAGCCATCAACGGTGTGTTCAGCATCGTCGTCATGGTCGTCTCCTACCTGCTGTTCGGCCGCAAGAACGGACAGAACCTGCGCGAGGTCGGCATCCTGCCGGGGTGGAAGGCCATCCTGCAGTCGATCGGTCTCGGCCTCGTCGTGGTCGTCGCCGCCTTCGGCATCGTGTTCCTCGTGGACTACTTCTTCAAGACGGACTTCCGCATTTGGGTGCTCGCGGTCAAGGCGTTCACGCCCGACAAGGTGTGGATCGCGGTGCTCTACCTGCCCCTATTCCTCGTCTACTACGTGGCGAACTCGGTGGCCATCAACAGCTTCAACCGCTTCACGATTCGCAAGAAGGAGTGGGTGAACACGGCGATCCTGGCGCTGTTCAACGCGCTTCCCGTGCTCGTGCTCGTCATCGCGCAGTACTGGACGTTCTTCGTGACGGGCGACCTGATCCCCGGATTCGCCGGCATCTTCGGCATCTGGCTGTTCCCCGTGATCGTGATCCTGGCCGCGGCGGCTGTGATCTCGCGCAAGATCTACCGCGCGACGAACAACCCCTACCTTGGCGGTTTCATCATCGCCTCGGTCGTGACGGTCATCTCGGTGACCAACACGCTGACGTTCGTGAGCTAGCTCGCACCCCTCGGCGCTGACAGGAAGCCCCCTTCGGTTCTCCGGCAGGGGGCTTCGTCGTGTCCGCGTGCGGGGCGGGGTCAGCCGGGGAGGGCGAAGGCGGCGCGGAACAGGCGGCGGCCGCGCGTCGCGACGTCGGGGCGGTCGCGTTCGTCGGTGCGTGACAGCAGGACGGCCAGCATGGCGATGGCGAGGAGGACGTCTTCCGTCTCGACGTGGTCGGCGATGCGGCCGGCCGCCTGGTCGCGCACGAGGAGCGCCTCGACGATGGCGGTGGCGCGCGTGCGCAGCGGTTCGGCGAGCGGGTCGTGACGATGCGTGGTCATGACCTCGACGAGGGCCGTCGAGGCGAGGGCTTGTTCGGTGAGGGCGTCGAACAGGGTGCTGACCGTGGCGTCGTCGTCGGCCACGAGCACCTCGAGCTCGGCGATGTTGTCGTCGAAGACCGCCACCGCGAGCGACAGGCGATCGGGGAAATGCCGGTAGAGGCTGCCCTGACCGACGCCGGCCCGGCGCGCGATGGCCGAGAGTGGTGCCGCGAAGCCCGATTCGGCGAACACCTCGCGCGCGGCCGCGATGAGCGCGCGGCGATTCTCGGGGCCCGCGCTGGGGCCGCGATTCGCTTTCGGCGTGGAGGGCATCGGTGTAGCATAACAACCGGACAGTGCTGTCCGGTATGACTCGCTCCACCGAGACGAAGGAATGATCGTGACCCAGAACGCCCCCCACCTCACCGCCGAGACCACCATCGCCGACTGGCTCGACGACCCGATCGGCGGCGCCCTCTTCGCCGAGCTGCTCGCGCAGGGCGGCCAGACGCCCGACTCGCTGCGACCCGTGCGCAACCTCACGCTCGGCCGCCTCGTGGCCATGAGCCAGGGCGCTTTTCCGCAAGAGATGGTCGACGTGCTCGTGGCCCGTGCCGCGGCCGGCGATTTGCCGAGCACCGAAGGGGCAGCGGCCGCAGCACCCGTGCCCGCTCAGCCCGCACGCCCCCGTGCGCCCCGCGTCGACTGGGTCGAGAAGGTCACCGAGGGACGCTTCACCGGCAAGACCGTCGTCGTCACGGGGGCCGGCTCGGGCATCGGGCGGGCCGTGGCCTCGCGGGTCGCGCGCGAGGGCGGCCGTGTGGTCGCCGTCGACATCTCGACCGAACGCCTGGATGACTTCGCCGCGAGCCTGCCCGACGCCGACATCGTGTCGGTCGCCGGCGACATCACCGACGACGCCTCCGTCGCTGCGATCGTCGAGGCCGCGGGCGACCGCATCGACGCCCTCGCCAACGTCGCCGGAATCATGGACGACATGACACCCGTGCACGAGATCTCGGACGACATCTGGAACCGCGTCTTCGCCATCAACGTGACCGGCACCATGAAGCTCATGCGCGCCGTCGTGCCCGTCATGCTGCCGCGCGGTACGGGTTCGATCGTCAACGTCGCGTCCGAGGCGGCGCTCCGCGGATCAGCCGCCGGTGCGGCTTACACGGCGTCGAAGCACGCGGTGGCGGGACTCACGAAGTCGAGCGCCTTCATGTACACGGGCACCGGCATCCGCGTGAACGCCGTGGCCCCCGGGCCCACCATCACCAACATCGAGGCGCGATTCGGCTCCCAGCTCGGCGCCGAACGCGTGCGCCTGGCCATGGCAGCCATGCCGGATGCCGTGGAGCCCGACGCCCTGGCCGCGTCGATCACGTTCCTGCTGAGCGACGATGCCGTGAACCTCAACGGCGTGATCCTGCCCTCGGATGGTGGCTGGTCGGCCGTTTAGATCCGCGCGAGCGCTGAACGCCGCCGCACCGTCACTTCACGGTGCGGCGGCGTTTGCGGTCGCTGCGGTAGATGCGCAGTCGGCCGGGCACCATGACGATCGACACGGGGAAACCAGCGGGCGCGGCGTCGCGCACCTCGCCGTCGTGCGCGAACGCCACCGATGCGTCGACCCGGAAATCCATGGTCGTGCGGGTCTCGGTGTGCACGGCGAGCAGAGTTCCCACGCCGGGAACCGAGCGCAGCCAGGACGAGAGATAGCTGCCGAGCGCCAGGTTCGCGAACACGCGCAGGCGGGAGGCCGAGACATCCGCTCGAATCGACCGGATGTCGAGCAGGTTGTCCGAGAGCGACCGCCGCGACAGCGGGATGATGTTGCGCGGGTGGTAGCGGTTGACGCCCACGAACAGCGTCCACGACCGGACCGGTCCGTCCTGGCGCCGGAACTCGACCGGCTGGCTGCGCCGCAGGACCTTGTGCCCGGCCACGAGTGCCGCCGGCCATTTGCCGATCTTGTCCTCGAGCTTTTCTCGCTCCTCGACGAGTTCGGGGTAGACGCCGATCGACGCGGTGTTGAGCACCGTGATCGGGTCGTCGCCGTCGATGCGCGCCTCGGCGACGTCGACCGTGGTGCCCTCGCCGCGCTGCACGGCCTCGATGGTGTCAGCGAAGCTGTCGATTCCCGCGGCACCCGCGAAGTGGTTGAGGGTTCCGCCCGGGAACACCACGAGGGGCAGGTCGGCCGTGCGCGCGGCATGCGCCGCCACCGCGACCGAACCGTCGCCGCCCGACATGCCCAGCGCGAGCACGCCCTGCCGCCCGGCCGCCTCGCGGAAGAGATCGGCCAGGTCGTCGCGCGGCGCGAGCACGTGGATGTCGGCGCGGGGGAGTGCGCGCCGGATCTGCTGCTCGGGGTCCGGCCCGAGCGCCGCCGACGCGCGGCCGGAACCGGACGACGGGTTGACCACGACGAAGAGTCCGTCGCCCTCGTCGAGCACGGGCAGCGAGACGCGCGGGCCCGGGTCGCGACGGCGCAACTGGTGACGCGTCGGCACGAGGGCGCGGCCGACGAGCGCGACCCCGACGCCGATGGCGAGGCCGCCCACGACATCCGAGGCCCAGTGGGCGCCCGTGTGGATGCGCGAATAGGCGACGGCGGCTGTCAGGGGCGCGACCACGGCGCCCGCGGCGGGTGACTCGAGCGCGACCCCCGCGGCGAAGGCGGCCGCGCTCGCCGAGTGTCCGGAGGGGAACGACGGCGACGTGGGGGTGCGGCGCAGGCGTCGGCCGACGGGCACATCGGAGAGGAGGGGCCGGTCGCCGCCGAAGAGGCTCTTGCCGACGAGGTTGCTCACGGCGCTCGCCACCGCGAGACCCGCGAGGCCGCGCACGGCACCGCTGCGCGAACGCCCGCCGACCAGAAACAGGACGCCGCCGATGGCGAACCAGAGCTTGCTGTGGTCGGCCGCCTGTGACAGGCGGGAGAGGGCTGAGTCGACGCCCGGGGGCGTCGCATGCGTGTTGATGCGAGAACCGATCGTGCGGTCGAGGCTCAGCAGCCAGTCCGGCAGCACCTGGGCGCGGCGCTGGGTGTGGACGGGGCGGAGGACGCGCGGCAGAAGCATCCACCCAGGGTAGGTGGCGCGGCCTCGATCGCGCTGAGGGTTGCGGAGAGTGCGCGGGCCTGCTGGAAGGGGCTCAGTTGGCGCCGGCCGGCGGGTTGACCGCCAACTCGACGCGGTCGGCGAGGTAGGCCGAGAAGGGGGTGGCGGTGTCGGCGGTGGCGCGCGGGTTCCAGCGCACGAGCGCGGCCCCGCCGTGCAGGAACAGCGGGCCGTCGGCGTCGTGCAGCGCCTCGGCGGCGAGCTCGATCACCTCGGCGTCGTAGTTCACGCTCTCGCCCTCGGTGAACTTGCCGCGGGAGGCGGCCGCCCGGTATTCGCGCCGCGTCTCGGCCGAGAGCGACTGGTAGGCCGGCCGACCCGGCTCGACGGCGCGCGTGAGCGAACCCGTGCGATAGAGCGTGCCGTCCTCGCCCAGCAAGAAGACGCCCAGACGCCAGACGCGACCGATGGGCGTCATGACCGCGTTGCGTTTGATCAGCAGGGTGCGGTGCTCGGGCACATACTGCGCGAGCGCCTCTGTGCGGGCGCCGGCGGCGCTCAGTCGCTCGACGGCGGCCGCGATCGTCGCCCGCAGCTCGCCGATGGTGGTCTCGTCGATGGCCCTCTCGTCGTCATGCTCGGTCACCCTCGAAGTTTAGGCGCGCGCCGGGCACATACGATCGAGGGATGACCGTCATCGTGAAGGAAGCGGCACTCGCCGACCTCGATTCCCCCACCCTCTACGCCATCCTCAAACTGCGGGTCGACGTGTTCATCGTCGAGCAGCAGAGCGCCTACCCCGACCTCGACGGGCTGGATGCGGCATCCGACACCCTGCTCGTATGGGCCGAAGACGAACAGGGTCACGTGCTGGCCACCATCCGCGTGCTGGGGCTGGGTTCACCGGTGCAGCGCATCGGGCGCGTGGCGACGGCGGCGGATGCTCGGGGCCGGGGTCTCGCGGCCGTGCTGATGCGCCGCGGCCTCGAGCTCACGGCCGACGCCGACACCGTTCTTCTGGGGGCGCAATCGCACCTCGAGGGCTGGTACGGCCGGTTCGGATTCGCGCTCGACGGGGAGCCCTACGACGAGGACGGAATCCCGCACATCCCGATGAGCCTGAAGCGGTAGGCCCGACGCGCCGAGCTGGAAGCGCTGGGCCGGAAGCGCTGAGGTGCGACCCCGGAGACGGGTTCCCCGAACGTTCACCGGCAATCCGCCGGGTGGTTGCCTCGGACGTCTGGCCGATTCATTCGTTTCCGGCACAGTGGGACCGTCGGGAGGAGTTTGTCGTGAGCGCGTCACCTCTCACCGAACCCACCGCGACGGTCGGTGCAGCCAGCCCTGCTCGATCGCGCGAGGCCGCTGACGAGCCCGAGGTGACTCGTGCCGGGAGCGGACGCCGGGGCCTCCGCGATCCCGGCTCACTCCCGAGATTCCGCACGGCCCTCTCTCGACGTGCTCTGATCCCCTGGGCGATCGGGCTCCTCGCCGCCGTCGTCTCGGCCGCCGGATCGGGCAACGCGTCGTATTGGGGCGACGAGGCCGCGAGCGTCATGTCGGCCGAGCGCAGCATCCCCAACCTCTTCGCCCTGCTTGGCAATATCGACGCCGTGCACGGCAGCTACTATCTGTTCCTGCACTTCTGGACCGGTCTCGTGGGCACGGGTGAATTCGCCGTGCGCCTGCCGAGTGCCGTGGCCGCTGGTGTCGCCGCGGCGGGAACCGTCATGCTCGGCCGACAGCTGCTCGGTGGCCGGGCGGCGATCGTGGCCGGGCTGGTCTTCGCCGTCATTCCGCAGGTCACCATGATGGGTCAGGAGGCGCGCTCCTACGCCTTTGGCATGGCCGCCGCCGTCTGGCTGACCAACTGGCTCGTCGCCCTCGTGCGCCGCGGCGACCTGCGCCCCCGCATCTGGGCGCTCTTCGGGGTGGCCGTCGCCGGGTGCCTCTACCTGTTCCTCTATCTCGCGCTCCTCGCCCTCGTTCACGTCGCCGTGTTCATCGCTTTCAAACCGGGCGCGCGGATGTGGCGGGCCTGGGCTCGTTCGCTGGTTCTCGCCGCGGTGCTCGCCGCCCCCGTCGTCGTCTTCGGCCTCGCGCAGCGCGGACAGATCGGCTTCCTCGCCCGCCGCAACTACGCCACGCTCGAGTCGGCGCTCGTCGGCCAGTGGTTCGGATCGGCCCTCTTCGCCGTCGCGGCCTGGGCGCTCATCGTCGTCGGTCTCGTGGCGGCCATCCGCTCGGGTCGGCGCGCGGCGCTCGTGCTCGGGGTGTGGGTCATCGCGCCGACCGCGCTACTTTTCCTCGGCAATGCCCTGATCACGCCCATGTACAACCTGCGTTACGTCGCTTTCTGCACGCCCGCCGTTGCGCTGCTCATGGGGTTCGGTGTCACGGCGCTCGCAGCCTTCGCCCGACGGGGCGATACGAGGGCCGGCTGGATGCTGCCCGCCCTGGCCGTCCTGCTCGTCGCCGCGCTCGCCGCCCCCGTCTACCTCGCGCAGCGTGGCCCGTATGGCAAGGACGGCGGCAGCGATCTGCGGCAGGTGGCCGACGCGATCGCGCGCAATGCATCCCCGGGCGACGCCGTCGTCTTCGCCGAGGACATCAAACCGTCGCAGAAACCGCGCCTGTCGATCGACCTCTACCCCGATCGTTTCGCGGGGCTGACCGATGTGGCCCTCGTGACGCCATTCCTCGCACGCGACCAGCTGTGGGATGTCGTGCGCCCCCTGCCCGAGGCCGCCCCCGCGTTGCTCGAGCACGACACCGTGTGGGCCGTCGAACGCGAGGGGCGCTCACTCGAGGACATTGCCGAGTTGCAGCGGCTGGGCTTCTATCCGCAGCAGATGATCCAGGTCAACCGCAGCGTCATCTACCGCATGGTGCGCACGCCGCCCGAGCTGCCCTGAGCGCTGCACTCTGAACCCGAGCCCTCAGGCATCCTCGTTGGATGACTCGGGCACGTGGCGGATGCGATCGGACAGGTAGGACACGACGGTGCCCGAGACGACGCCGACGATGATGATGCCGCCGATCATGAGCAGCACGGCGCTGAACCGGCCGGCCGCGGTCACGGGGTACATATCGCCGTAGCCGACGGTCGACAGGGTTTCGCAGGCCCACCAGATCGCGTCGCCGAAGTCCCGGATGCGGGCGCCCGGGGCATCCCGCTCGGCCTGCAGCGTCGACAGCGACAGGAAGTACACGTAGAAGACCGCGTAGGCCGCCGCGACGATGATGATGCGGGTGCGCACGGCGGCCCCGCTGCGGCGCTGCAGATAGGGGATGTCGCGCAACAGGTCGAGCACGCGCAACGCCCGGAACACGGGCAGCAGGACCGACAAGAGGTCGACGACGTTGTGGCGGACGAACATCCATCTGTGCCCCCTCGGCGTGAGGGCGAACCGCACGATGTAGTCGACGAGGAAGCAGGCCCAGGCGATGGCGAGGACCGCGAAGATCGTGCGATGCGATTCGGGCGGAAGATCTTCGGCGAGCACATAGACCGAATAGCCGACGACGAAGGCGAGCCCGAGCGCCACGAGCGGCCAACGCGCCGCGTTCTGCCAACGCGAACGCAGGTGCAGGCGGCGGGCCGCGGCCGGTGACGGGTGGGCGTTCATGGCTACATCAAACACGACGAGGGGTCTAGCGCGCGACGGCCGCCGTCGCCTCGATCTCGACCAACTGGTCGTCGTAGCCCAGAACGGTGACACCCATGAGTGTGCTCGGCGGCTGGTGCGGCGCGAAGGCGTCGCGCACGACCTGCCACGCGGTCACGAGGTCGGCCTGCTGCGACGAGGCGACGAGCACGCGTGTGCTGACGACATCCGCCGGGGTTGCGCCCGCTGCATCCAGCGCGACGACGAGGTTCTCGAAGGCCCGGGCCGCCTGCGCCGCGTAGTCGCCGGGCGCGACCGTTTCGCCGGCGGCATCGAGTGGGCAGGAGCCGGCGAGGAAGATGAGCCGGGCGTCGGCGGGAATCGTCGATGCGTACGCGTATTCGGCGACGTCGGACAGGCGGTCGGTGTGGATGAGCGAGACGATGCTGGTCATGTCTTCCTTGGTGGCGGCGCGTGCGGCGCGTGTGGTGCGCGGACCTGCGAGCGTCACGGGTCCGACTTCAGCTTAGAAGCCGACCGCTCGGGGCGGCGGAGCGGCCCGCGGCCGTCGGCCGGCGTGACGACCGATTGCGCCGGGCCGGGGCGCGCGCTACTGTGTGAACAAACGTTTGATCACCGCCATCCACCGCTCGCAGTGTCGCGAGAAAAGAGAGAACATGTCCGACGATTTCGTCAAACCGCTCGAGGGCGTGCTCGTGCTCGACTTCAGCCAGTTCCTGGCCGGGCCGGTCGCCGCCATGCGCCTCGCCGACCTGGGTGCGCGCGTCATCAAGATCGAGCGGCCGAAGGGTGGCGACATCGGACGGACCCTCGCCTTCGCCGGTCGTACGGCGGACGGCGACACCATCTCGTTCCACGCCATGAACCGCAACAAAGAGGGCATCACGGCCGACCTAAAGAACCCCGACGATCTGGCGCGCGTCAAGGAACTGGTCGCGCAGGCGGATGTCATCATCCAGAACTTCCGCCCCGGCGTGATGGAACGTATCGGCCTCGACTACGACTCGGTCGCCGCCATCAACCCGCGCATCGTCTATGGCTCGGCCAGCGGCTACGGCGACGAGGGCCCCTGGAAGGACCGCCCCGGGCAAGACCTGCTCGCCCAATCGGTGTCGGGCCTGCCCTGGCTCTCCGGCTCGGCCGACGACGGCCCCGTGCCGGTCGGTCTCTCGATCGCCGACCACCTCACCAGCTGCCACATCGCTCAGGGCGTGACGGCGCTGCTGTTCCGCCGCGAACGCACGGGCCGCGGCGGTCACGCCCAGACGAGCCTGCTCGAGGCCATGCTCGACCTGCAATTCGAGCTGCTGTCGACGCGGCTCAACGACCCGACCGTCACCGTCACGCGGGGCGGCGCGCACTCGGCCCACGCGTTCCTCTCGGCGCCCTACGGCACCTACCCGACGGCCGACGGCTATCTCGCGCTTGCCATGAACCCGATCCCCGTGATCGGAGAACTCCTCGGCATCGACGAGCTCGTGGCCCTGACCGACCCCGACGCCTGGTGGTCGCAGCAGAAAGAGATCGAAGCGCTGCTGGCGGCCCATTTCGCGACGCACACGACCGCGCATTGGCTCGACATCCTCGACCGGGCGGATGTCTGGTGCGCGCCCGTGCTGACCCTCGACGAGCTGGTCGAACACGACGGCTTCGAGGCTGTGCGCATGACGCAGAGCGTGGTGCGGGATGCGGCGCACACCGCCTCGGGCGCCGACCTCACGCTCACCACCACGCGCAGCCCCATCCGCATCGACGGGCGCATCCTGACGAGCGAGACCCCGGCCCCCAAGCTCGGGCAGCACAACGACGCCGTGCGCGCCGAGTTCGGCATCGGGGCGCACGGCATCGCTCCCGGCGAGCCATCCTCGGATGCGACCGCCCCGCAGCCGGCGGGGGCCGCGCGATGACGGTCATCCTGCGCGGCATCACGTGGGAGCATCCGCGCGGCTACGACTGCCAGGTGGCCTGCTCGACGGCCTTCGGGCTGCTGCACCCTGACATCGTCGTGCGCTGGGAGTATCGCTCGCTGCAGGCCTTCGCCGATGCGCCTATCGAGGACCTCGCCGACCGCTACGACCTGCTGGTGATCGACCACCCCCACATTCCGCTCGCGGCCTCAGCCGGTGCCTTCGCGCGCCTCGACGGCGCCGGGTTCGACGACGAGTTGGCCGCGCTCGCCGGCCAAAGCGTGGGTCGTTCGCACGAGAGCTATGCGCACGACGGGCACCAATACGGCCTGGCCTCGGATGCCGCCGCCCAGGTTTCGGCGCACCGCCCCGACCTGCTCGCCGCACCGCCCACGACCTGGGATGAGGTGCTCGAGCTGGCCGCTGACGGGCGCGTCGTCTGGCCGCTCAAACCGATCGACGCCTATTCGAGCCTCATCACGATCGCCGGCAACCGGGCGTCGACCGGGCACGGGGAGGCGCCGACATCCCGGCCCGGTCACTTCTTGGCCGAGGAGGACGCGCTCGCGGCGCTCGCCGATATGCGACGGCTCGCCGAACTCGTGCCGGCGGTGAATCTCGAGCAGAACCCTATCGAGGTCGCCGAGATGCTGGTCTCCGACGACCCGTCTGCCTATGCGCCGCTGCTGTTCGGCTACTCGAACTACTCGCGCGTCACCTTCCGGCAGCATCGGTTGCAATACGGGGATATCCCGACGGTCGCGCCGGCCACCCAGGACTCGCCCCGCTCGGTCTCCGGCTCGCTTCTCGGCGGCGCCGGAATCGCCGTCTCGGCGCACACATCGCACCTCGACGAGGCCCGCCGCTACGCGTTCTGGGTGGCCTCGGCCCACGCCCAGCGCTCGGTCTACTTCGACGGCGGCGGGCAACCCGGCAACGCCGCGGCCTGGGACGACGACCGGCTCAACCGCGAGACGCTCGACTTCTTCCGCGGCACGCGTCGCACGCTCGAAGCCGCCTACGTGCGGCCGCGCACCCCGGGCTATATCGAGTTCCAAGACCGCGTCTCGCCGTGGGTCACCGAAACGATAGCCGCTCGGATGCCGGAGGCCACCCTCGCCCGTCGCCTCAACGAGGCAGCCGCCGAACTGCTCGACGTCGCCGCCACCCCGCCGAGCCTGCTCGACCAGCCCGACCCGACCGATCTGCCCCTGGAGGCATCCCGATGAACACCGTCGACCGCTACTTCGAGGACTACGAGATTGGCGAGACGCGCACTTCGGTGGGCCGCACGATCACCGAAACCGATATCGTGCTGCACGCGGGCCAGACGGGCGACTTCTTCCCCCACCACATGGACGCCGAGTGGACGGCCACGCAGCCGTTCGGCCAACGCATCGCCCACGGAACCCTGATCATGTCGGTGGCCGTTGGCATGACCGCCGGAGACATCAACCCGCAGGCGATGAGCTATGGCTACGACCGGGTGCGATTCATCCGACCCGTCTTCATCGGCGACACCATCACGGTGACGGCCGAGATCACCGAGAAGACCGACCACACCAAACGCCCCGACACGCTCGGCTATGTGCACGAGAAGGTGAGCGTCGTGAACCAGACGGGCGACACCGTGCTCGTGCTCACGCACCTCTACCTCAGCAACAAGCGCGCACTCGCCGCGGCCTAGCGCCAGCGGACAGGGGCAGCCAGCGCCGAGCCGTCGGCAGCGACTCGAGCTGGCGTGGCACTACCGCGCACGGAGCTTCGTGGGCCCATGAATTCGGCGCGCAAAGCTCTCGCAACCGGCAGCGATGAGGATGATTTCACTGCCGTTCCGACCACTCCCTCAATGCCGCCGATCACGTCCTCAGAAAAGCTTCGTGAGCGCCGCCAAAACGATTCGTGGGATGTCACTCGCCTCGGCGTGTCCGATCAATGCCGTTTCGGGATAGTCAGCGGGGGGCATCGCCCGTGGCGGCGGGGCGGTCGGGATGATTGGACCACTCGCTCCACGAGCCGGGGTAGAGCGCGGGGTCGAAGCCCGCGAGTGTGAGGGCGACCGCATTGTGCGCGGCGGTGACGCCCGAGCCGCAATAGGTGGCTACGGGCGTGTCTTCGGCGATGCCGGCGGCCGCGAAGCGCTCGCGCAGCGCTTCGGGCGAGAGGAAGCGGCCTTCGGCATCCACATTGTTCGCGGTCGGTGTGCTGACAGCCCCCGGGATGTGGCCGGCGCGGGGGTCGATCGGTTCGACATCGCCGCGATAACGCTCCGCGGCGCGCGCGTCGAGCAGAGTGCCCGATGACGGCCACAGGGACGCCTCCTCGATGTCGATCGTGGGCAGGTGCCCGGGGGAGAGCGTTACTGTGCCGCTTCGAGAAGCCTGGCGGCGCGATGCGGCCGGCTGCGCGGCATCCGCGTCGTCGTCGTCGCCGGCGGCCCCGGCGCCGGTCTCGAGCGGAAGCCCCGCGGCCGTCCAGGCGCCCAGCGCCCCGTCGAGCAGCCGCACATCGGCCACCCCGGCCCACCGCAGCAGCCACCAGGCGCGCGCCGACGACATATTCTTCAGATCGTCATAGACGACGATCGCGTCCCCGTCATCCACGCCCCAGCCGCGGGCCGCCGCCTGCAGCGCCTCGATCGACGGCAGCGGATGCCGACCGTCCACGGGTGCCTGGCCCGCGGGCACATGTGCGGCCAACTCGTTCTCGAGGTCGACATAGACGGCCCCCGGAATGTGCCCCTCCGCGAACGCGGGGCGACCGTCGGGCCGGTCGAGCCGCCAGCGCACGTCGAGAACGCGCACGGGGGCGCCGTCGAGGGTGCCGGCGTCGAGCGCCTCGGCGAGTTCGGGAGCCGTGATCAGGATGTTGCGCATATGTTCCACTCCACCAGTTTCTCGCGCGCCAGACGCTTCGCGGTGTGAGACTGAAGGAATGTCACGTACCTCGAAGAAAGCGGCCGTCGCCGCGCGCGAAACGACCCGTTCGCTGGGCGCCACGGTCAAGGCCGCGACCGCCAATCCTCCGCGCACCGTACCGCGCCTGCTCGGCCGCATCGTTCTCGGCTCGTTCCTGCTGTTCGCCGGCATCGGTCACCTCACGTTCGTGCGCGAGGAATTCCGTGCCCAGGTGCCCGAGTGGCTGCCCATCGACAAGGACACGGTCGTGGTGGCATCCGGCATCGTCGAGATCACGCTGGGCGGTGCACTGCTCGCGCTGCCGGGCAAACGCGTGCACGTCGGATGGATCGTCGCGGCGTTCTTCGTCGTCATCTTCCCCGGCAACATCTCGCAGCTGGTCACGCGCACCGACGCGTTCGGCCTGAACAGCGACGCCGCCCGAGGTCTGCGCCTCATCTTCCAGCCCGTGCTGGTGCTCTGGGCGTTGTGGTGCACGGGTGCGTGGCGCGCCTGGCGTAACCGCTCGCGCTGAGCCAAACTGACCACATGGCAACACTGAGTGACGTGGCGGCGCTCGCCGGAGTTTCGGTGTCGGCGGTCTCGCGCGTGCTCTCGAACGCTCCGGCCACGCGCGTGAGCGACGACACCCGCGAGCGCATCCACGCGGCCGCGAAAACCCTGGACTACCGGCCCAACTTCGCCGGGCGTGCGCTCAAGACATCCCGTTCTCAGGTGATCGCGCTCGTCGTGCCCGACTTGACCAACGCCATCTTCACCGAGCTCATGCGCGGGGTCGAAGACGCGGCGATCGCGCGCGACTACATGGTGCTGCTCGGCCGGGCCGAAGACATGCAGCCGGGTGGCGCCATGATCGAACGCCTGATCGGCGAGGGGCGCGTGGATGGCATGCTCGTGCAACTCGCCGAAGATGTGACTTCGGCCGATGTCGACCGGCTCATGGCGGGCCGCGCGCCCGTCGTGCTCATCAACTCGGTCGAGGCGGGGCATCCGGGGTCGGTCGTGCTCGACGACGAGCGGGCCGCGCGCCTCGGTGCCGAACACCTCTTGGCGCTCGGGCATCGCCGCATCGGGCTCATCACGGGTGTGCCCGAATCGTTCAGCGGGCAACGGCGCGCCGACGGTTTTCGCCAGGCGATGGCCGCGGCATCCGTCGACGTCGACGAGGCGCTCATTACGCGGCTGGGCTATGAACCGCGGGCCGGTCGCGAGGCTTTTCGCACACTCCTGACGGCGGATGACGCCCCTACCGCCATCCTGGTCGCCAACGTCAACGCGGCCATCGGGGCGCTCGCCGAGGCCCGGTCGCTCGGCATCTCGGTGCCCGAGGACGTTTCCGTCGTGGCACTGCACGACGCCTGGACCGCCGAGAACACGTGGCCGCCGCTCACCACCGTGCGGATGCCGCTCTACGAGCTGGGTCGACGCGCCGCCGAGGCGGTCTTCGCACGCATGGCTGGCGGAGCCGTCTCGGACGTGACGGTCGCCGATGTGGCCCCCGAGCTCATCGAGCGGGAGTCGACGGCGTCTCTCTGAGCTCGTCGCCCGTGCCGTCGTCGCCGTCCTCGCCCGAGTTCTCGTCGTCGCCCTCGCTCGTGTGCCCATCCGGCAGGATGACGGCGTGGATCTCGACGGCTCGGTCGAAGTGCGCAAAGGCATCCGCAAACCCGGCATGACCGGTCGCAACCGTCTCGATGCCGTCGGGCCCACGCTGGCAGATGCCGAGTGGCTCGTCGTAGTCGTCCAGCTCGGGCACGTCACTCACGCGGCGTCATCCTCCACCCGGTGGAGACCGGATTCGGGGTCGACAAGCCGCCCCCACCCCCGATACTGCGCCGTGCCATGGATCTCACCGGCGACCCTTTCTGCGTGTTCGTCTATTTCAGCGGAAGTCGGCCCCGGGTGTCGAGTCCGTTTGCACTTCTCGTGCGAATCCTTGACATTTCTTCTCTGACCGATGCGCCCGGATCGCGCAAGCCCCTTGGCCTCTTGCCCGACCCGGACTTGGCTAGATCGAGTGAAAGATCGTCAATGCTCGCGCCGCGTAGCGTGGCCGACACCTCACGAAAGGACAGAAATGCTCACCGCACTCGCTCTCAACTGCACCCTCACGCCGTCGCCCGCCGCGTCGAGCACCGAGAAGCTCACCACCGAGATGCTCGAGGCGCTCGCCGAACACGGCGTCACCGGGTCGCAGCTGCGCGTCGTCGACTACAACGTCACGCCCGGCGTCGAGAAGGACATGGGCGAGGGCGACGACTGGCCCGCCATCCGCGAGAAAGTTCTAGCCGCCGACATCCTCGTCTTCGTGACGCCCACGTGGGCCGGCCAGATGTCGAGCGTCGCCCGCAGCGTGATCGAGCGACTCGACGCCGAGCTGTCCGAACAGGATGCCGCTGGCCGCCCGATCCTGTTCAACCATGTCGCCATCGTGGGCGTCGTCGGCAACGAGGACGGCGCGCACGGAATCGTCGCGCACGCGTTCCAGGCCTTGAACGACTACGGCTTCACGATTCCAGCGCAGGGCGCGACCTACTGGAACGGCGAGGCCATGCACACCACCGACTACAAAGACCTCGACGAGACCCCCGACGCCGTCGCCAGCGCCACCTCCACGGCCGCCCAGAACGCCGCGCACCTGGCCGCTCTGCTGAAGGAACGCCCCTACCCGGCGTGATCCGAGCGTGCCGCTTCGCTACCGGGGCCCGATGGGTGACTGGAAGCGGAGCAGATAACCGTCTGGGTCGGTGACGAGGAACTGGCGCACGCCGAGCTCGGCGTCGCCGACCCGGTAGCTCTTCGTCTCTGGCGCCATGAAGAGGTCGATTCCCGCCGCAGCGAGGGCCGCGACGATGGGGTCGATATCGTCGACTTCGATCTGGAAGTTGATCCCTCGGCCCAGCGGTTTCTCGAGCGGACCCGTCACCCAATTGCGGCCGATACCGGCCTGCTCGAGCATGACGTGCGCCGACCCGCGCACGACGTAGGCGAAACCCTCGTCCGGCCGCGCGTATGTCACGGTGAAACCGCAGAGGTCGCGCCAAAAGGCGAGGCTCTCGTCGACATCGGTCACGAGCAGCTCAGGCACCAGGGCGGGTTCGAGCTCGCGCATCGGCGGTCGTTGGTCGTCAGAACTCATGGGGTCACCGTGCTGTCGTCAGTGCCTGCAGTGCCTGCAGTGCCTGCAGTGCCTGCAGTGCTTGCAGCGCCTGTGGCGCCCGACGGGTTCGCAGTGCCGGCCGTGCCGGCGACGTCGATGGATGGCTCGGGCGTCGCGATCAGGCGCATGAGCCGCTCGAGCAGCGGCAACGTGGCGCGGTCGGGGTCGAGCAACGCCTGAATGCGCAAACCGTCGATCATGGCGAGCACCATGGTGACCTTGTCGTCGGCAGAGAGTTCTTCGCTGTCGTGCGCGTTTGCCAGAGGCCCGGTGTGGAAGTGTTCGCGCATGCGTTCGCGTCGTGACACGAAGAACTCGTGGGCGGGATGCTCGGGGTTGGTGGCCGCGATCGTGATCGCGAGCCAGTTGCGCTGCTGTTCGGGATGTTCGAATTCGTCGCGCAGCACGCTGCTGAGCACCTGGTCGGCCGGCACGCGCGATTCCATGATGCGGCGGGCAAACTCCTCGTCGTCGGCGTCGCGTTGGGCGAGCGCGGCGAGCAGGAGTTCGTCTTTGGTGGCGAAGTGGCGCAGCAGGGCGCCGTGGGTCACGTTGGCGCGGGCCGCGATATCGCGCAAGGAGGCGCGTTCGTAACCGTGGTCGGCGATGCTCGCGCAGGCCGCGCGCACGATCTGGGCGCGCCGCGCGGGTGTCGCGGTGTAGGGCCCGCGGGGTCCGCGCGCAGAGGCCGCCCGCGTTTCTGCGTCGGCCTGCGGCGCTGCGGCCGTTGCGGATGCCTGGGCGGGTGTCGCGGTCATCAAAGGCCCCCTTTCGACACATCCCACAGATGTGACTTGCCAATTCTAACCAGTGTGGTTACAGTTGCGAAAAGTAACCACGGTGGTTACGTTTCGGCTGCTGGGGGGGCAGACGTCCGCGTGATAAAGGAGTCATGGTGACAACGAACGATCCCGACGCCCGAGCTGAGACCAGCGCGGGCATCGCCGCAGCCCAGCCCGTTCCCGGCGGCCGCGACCTCACCGACGACGGGCAGCAGACGCCCGACCCGGTCGCCCAGGAACCGCAGAAGCCCGTCAGCAAGAGCTACATCGTCTGGCTGATGCTCGCCAGCTTCGGCGGCTCGATGGCCATGATGGTGCCGCTCTCCTACGGCATCGCCCTGCGCGTCTCCGAGTTGGCACCGGGCCACGAAGAAGTGCTCGGCTACATCACGGGAACGGCTCAGCTGATCTACCTGGTCATCAGCCCGCTCGTCGGTCTCTGGAGCGACCGCACCCGTTCGCGCTTCGGCCGTCGCACGCCCTTCCTCTATCTCGGCATCTCGATCGGTCTCGTCGGCCTCGTCATCATGGGCCTCGCGCCCAACCTGCTCCTCGTCGGGGCCGGCTGGGTTCTCGGCATGATGGGCTGGTCGATCTCGGGGGCCGCCGTGCAGACCCTGCAGGCCGACAAGCTGCCCGACCGCCAGCGCGGAAGCGTCTCGGCCCTCACCAACCTGATGAACCAGATCGCGCCCGTGCTCGGCATCGGCGTGGCCTATGCCGTGTCGTCGAGCACGCTGCTCGTCTTCGTGGTTCCGGGACTCGTCGGCGCCATCCTCATCGCCCTGTTCCCGCTGTTCAAACCGGAGGGCAGCTCGAAGGACCTGCCGCACGGATCATCCGTCACCGTGGGTTCGCTCGTGCGCAGCTACGGCTTCAACGTGCGCAAATACCCCGACTTCGCCTGGAACTGGCTCGGGCGCTTCGTCTTCTTCGTCGGCCTCTACTTCAACACCACGTTCGGCACGTTCTTCTACGCCCAGCGGCTCGAGCTGCCGGTGCGGGAGGTGGCCGGCGTCGTCGCGACGGTCGGCATGCTCGGCGTCGTCGCGGCCGCCGGTGGGGCCATCCTCGGCGGGTTCCTGTCGGACAAGCTCAAGCGCCGCCGTCTCTTCGTGCTGATCGCCGCCGTCCTGTTCGTGGGAGGAGCCGTGGCCGAGGCCTTCGCCCACTCGTTGCCGCAACTCATCATCGGCGCCGTGCTCATGCAGATGGCCATCGCCGTCTTCGCCACCGTCGATCAGGCCATCATCTACGCCATCATCCCCGACCGCTCAGAGGCCGGTCGCTACATGGCCGTCGTGGCGTTCGCGCAGAAGATCCCCAGCGCCGTTGCGCCCCTCATTGCCTCCGTCGTCATCACGATCGGCGCGGTCGGCCCCGAGAAGAACTACACCGCGCTCTACCTGACGGGTGCCGTCTTCGCCCTCGTCGGTGGCGCCATCATCTTCGCCAAGGTGCGTTCCGTCCGATGAGCGAGGAGCACGTGCACATGAACGACGCAGGCTCCGACGCTCCCGGCATCTCGGACGTTCCTCACGGCCTCGCGATCGATTTCGGCGGCGACCAGTTCGCGGTCAGCGGTCCCAGGCCCCGCCTGTCGTGGAAACCCGTTTCGGATGTCGTGAGCTACGAGGTCGAGGCCGACATCGACGGCAGCCGGCACCTGTTCACCACCGCGCGCTACCGACACGTGGCGTGGCCATGGAAGCCGCTCGCGAGCCGTCAAGGCGTGCGGTGGCGGGTGCGCCCGCACGGAGGCGGCGGGTCGTGGTCAGCCTGGGCGGCTTTCGAGGCGGGCCTCTTCGACGAGGAGTGGTCGGGCGCGTGGATCTCCCCCCGCGAAAGCGTCGACGCGGGCCCCGGCCGACGCCCCGCCTACGACCTGTCGGTCGAGTTCGAGGTTCCCGCCGGCGTCGTGCGGGCCCGGCTGTACTCGACGGCGCTCGGCGTCTACACGGCGCACGTCAACGGCCATCGGGCGGGCGGTGCCGAACTGCTGCCCGGGTCGACGTCTTATGACCGGACTCTCTACGCGCAGGCATCCGATGTCGCCGTGGCGCTCACGCCGGGAATCAACCGGTTGAGCATCGAGCTCTCGGACGGCTGGTACCGCGGTCAGGTCGGGGCGTTCCGCCTTCCCGCGGGCTGGGGAACGACCACCGCTGCCCGGGCCGAACTGCACCTCGAACTGGCCGATGGCTCGACGCGCGTCATCCGCACCGACGGTGACTGGGTGTCGCGCCGCTCGCACACCGTGGCGGCGGACCTCATGGCGGGGCAGACCACCGACCTGAGCGCACCGGCCGACGCGCCGCAGCACGTCTTGCTCCCAGCCAGAGAGGCTCCGCGCATCGAGTGGTCGCCCGCACCGCCCGTGCGGGTCGTCGAGTCCCGCACGCCCGTCAGTGTGACGCAGACCGCACCAGACACCTGGGTGGTCGACATCGGCCAAAACGCCTCGGGATGGCTGCGGCTCACCGATCTGGGCCCCGCCGGCACCCGCACCACCATCGACTACGGCGAATACGTCGACGCCGCCGGAGACCTCGATACGTCGCACCTCGACGCGCAGAAACCCGGCGAGCCGAAGCAGGAGTTCGTGCAGCGCGACGTGGTGATCGCCGGCCCCGCTGGCGACGTCTTCGAGCCCCGCCACACCGTCCATGGTTTCCAATACGCCCGCATCACCCGCGAGGGCGCGTCCCTCGACCCCCGGTCCCTCACCATGCAGATCGTGCACACCGACCTGCGCCGCGCAGGGTCGTTCGCGTGCAGCGACCCCGATCTGAACCGGCTGCACGACATCGTCGACTGGAGCTTTCGCGGCAACGCCGTCGACGTGCCGACCGACTGCCCCACGCGCGAGCGCCTCGCCTGGACGGGGGACTACCAGGTCTTCGTCTCGACGGCCACGCGCCTCTACGACGTGCTCGGTTTCAGCCGCAAATGGCTGCAATCGGTGCGCGACGACCAGCTCGACGACGGGCGCATCGCCAACTTCTCGCCCGACGGCCGGCGCATCAAGCACCACCTCGACGACCAGTTCGCCATGATGACCGGTTCGGCCGGATGGGGTGACGCCATCGTCTCGGTGCCCTGGCATCTCTATGAGGCCTACGGCGACGAGCAGGTGTTGAGCGAGAACTGGTCGGCCATGCAGCGGTGGGTCGAGTGGGCACTCGACAAGGCGCGTACCGTGAGACATCCCGCCCGCGTCGAGGCCTCGCCCGAACCGGCACCGTTCGAGCAGTACCTCTGGGACGGCACGTTCCATTGGGGCGAGTGGACCGAACCGCAGGCCCGCGACGCCGACGGGGCGCGCATCGACCCCGTGAAGTCCAACCCGATGGCCTGGTTCATGGCCGACAAGGGTGAGGTCGGCACGGCGTACCTGTACTCGTCGACCCGCACTCTCGCGCGAGCGGCCGAGGTGCTCGGTCGCTCAGACGACGCCGTGCGCTATACGGCGCTCGCCGACGACATCCGCGACGCGTGGAGGAGCGCCTACCTGAACGCGGACGGCACGACCCGCACCGACACCCAGGCGGCCTATACGCGCGCCCTCGCCTTCGACCTGATCCCCGACGAGCTGCGGTCGGCGGCCCTCGACCGTCTCGTCGACCTCATCCGCGCGGCTGGCACGCATCTCGGCACCGGTTTCCTGGCGACGGGTTTCCTGCTGCCCGTACTGGCCGACGCGGGCCGAGCGGATGTCGCCTACGAGCTGTTGTTCCAGCGCACCTCGCCGTCGTGGCTCACCATGCTCGACCGGGGCGCGACCACCGTGTGGGAGGACTGGGACGGCATCGACGAGAACGGCGACGCCCACGAATCGCTCAACCACTACAGCAAGGGCACGGTGGCGCGCTTTCTGCACTCGCACACGCTGGGCCTGCGCCAGCTCGACGATTCGGTGGCCTGGGAATCCTTCGTCGTCGAACCGGTTCCGGGAGGCGGTCTCACGTGGGCTGAGGGTTCGCTCGATACCCCGAACGGCGTCATCCGCGTGCGCTGGGAGATCACGACCGGCTCGTCGCCGGCAGACGATGCGTCGGCCCGCATGACGATCAGCGTCGAAGTACCTCCCGGTTCGCGGGCGCGCCTGGTCTTTCCAGACGGCTCGGCGCGCGACGTGGGCCCCGGCAGCGTCACGGCCGAGGCGCCGCTGCGCCCCGACATCCTCGCCTCACTTTCACCTGCACCAGCACTCTCATTCGAAGGAGCATCATGACCGCTTTCCCCCACGGATTCCTCTGGGGCGCCGCCACCGCCGGCCACCAGATCGAGGGCAATAACGTGAACAGCGACTGGTGGGCGCGCGAGCAGCTCATGCCCGGCATGGAGCTCTCGGGCGATGCCTGCGACAGCTACCACCGCTACCGCGAAGACATCGATCTGCTCGCCGACGCGGGCCTCACCTCCTACCGCTTCAGCTTCGAGTGGTCGCGCATCGAACCCGTGCGCGGGCATTTCTCGCGTGCCGAACTCGCGCACTACCGCCGCATGATCGAGCACTGCTTCGATCGCGGCGTCACCCCCGTCGTCACGCTGCAGCACTTCACGACGCCGCAGTGGTTCGCCGAGGCGGGCGGATGGATGGCACCCGACGCCCCCGAGCGATTCCTGGCCTACGTCGAGCACGCCATCACGATCCTCGACGGCGTCGAATGGGTGGTCACATTCAACGAGCCCAACATGCAGGCCGCCATCATGACGGCCATGCGCCGCATGCAGGAATCGCAGAGCGGCGAGTGGCAGAGCCCGACGGTCGAAGGGGACGGCGAGCAGCAGACCCACAGCGACTTCCTGACCTACGCCGACCCCGAGATCGGCCGCATGTTCACGCGCATCCACCACCAGGCGCGCGAGCTCCTCCGTGCGCGGACGGACGCGAAGGTCGGTTGGACCGTTGCCGCTGGCGCGTTGACGGCTGCGCCGGGCGGCGAGCAGAAGTTGCTCGAGATCCGCTACGGCAAGGAAGACGTCTACTGGGAGGGGAGCCGCGGCGACGACTTCGTGGGTGTGCAGGCCTACTCCAGCCAGGAGGTCGACGCGCGGGGGTTGGTGCCGCATCCCAAGCTGCCCGACAACACCCTCGTCGGAACCTCCTACCGCCCCGACTCGCTCGCCATGGCCGTGCGCCACGCGTGGGACGTGACGGGCGGCGTGCCCGTGCTCATCACCGAGAACGGCATCGCGACGGCCGACGACGATCAGCGCATCCGCTACACGGCCGAAGCCCTGACGGGGCTCGCCACAACCCTGGGCGAGGGCATCGATGTCCGCGGATATCTGCACTGGTCGTTGCTCGACAACTTCGAGTGGGGTCACTGGGAGCCCACCTTCGGCCTCATCGCCGTCGACCGCGAAACCTTCCGGCGCACGCCCAAACCGAGCCTCGCGTGGCTCGGGGAGGTCGCCCGTCGCAATGCCATCGTGTCGGCCGCTGAGAGTGGCGCCAGCGTGAACGCCGAGGCCAGCGCATGACCTATCCCTTCGCCGACGCCTCGGCCACCCCGCTCGCCCGGTTGCTGTCGCTCGAGGGGCGGTCGGCCGTCGTCACGGGGGGCGCCCAGGGGCTCGGCAAGGCCATCGCGGTGCGGCTCGCCGAGGCGGGCGCGCACGTCGTCATCGGCGACCTCGACGGCGCGCGCGCCCAGGAGGCCGCGGCTGATCTCGTATCCCGTTTCGGTGGGCGCGCATCCGGCGTGACGCTCGACGTGACGGACGCGCGGTCCGTGGCGGCGACGGCCGCACACGCCGAGGAGCAGAACGGCCGCATCGACGTCTGGATCAACAACGCGGGCGTCTTCCCCAGCGTGCCCGTGCTCGACATGAGCGACGAACAGTGGGATGCCGTCTTCGCGGTGAACGCGCGCGGCGTCTTCACGGGTTCGCGGGAGGCCGCGCGCAGCATGTCCACGACGGGCGGCGGAGTCATCGTCAACGTGGCGTCGACCGCCGGTTTCCGGGGCACGGCGCCGGGTTTGGCCGCCTACGTCGGGTCGAAGCACGCCGTGCGGGGGCTGACGAAACAGACGGCGCTGGAGTTCGCGCCCCTCGGCATCCGCGTGCTCGGTGTCGCCCCCACGTTCGTGCCGACCGAGGGCAACCTGGCCGCCGCGGCCGCCCACGCGGGCGACGAACCCGTCGACATGGCGGTCATGACGAACAGCCTGATCGGCCGGCTCGGCACCCCCGACGACATCGCGCGCGTGGTGCTCTTCTGCGCCAGCGACGCGTCGCTCATCATGACGGGCAGCACGCTGCTCGCCGATGCGGGGCAGACGATCTAGCGCGGGACGGTGAGGATCTGCGCGCCGTCGTCGGTGATCGCGATGGTGTGCTCTGAGTGCGCCGTGCGGCAACCGGTGGCGCTCTTCAGGGTCCAGCCATCCGTGTCGGTGATGAGCCGGTCGGTGTCGGCCATGACCCAGGGTTCGATGGCGAGCAGCATGCCGGGGCGGAGCTTGAAGCCTCGTCCCGGCCGGCCGTTGTTGGGCACGGACGGGTCCTGGTGCATGGTGCTGCCCACGCCGTGGCCGCCGAATTCGGTGTTGACGCGGTAGCCGGCCGCCTCGAGCACGCCGCCGATGGTGTGCGAGATGTCGCCCATGCGCGTGCCCGGGCCGGCGATGTCGATGGCGGCCTGCAGGGCGTCGGATGTCGCGGCGATCAGCTTCTCGTCCTCGGGCCGTTTGGTGCTGCCCACGATGAACGACACGGCCGCGTCGGTGACGATTCCGCCCAGCGAGGCGGCGAAGTCGAGCGTGACGAGGTCGCCGTCGGCGAGGCGGTAGTCGTGCGGTTTGCCGTGCAGCACGGCGTCGTTGACCGAGGTGCAGATGGAGTGGCCGAAGGGGCCGCTGCCGAAGGAGGGCGCGTAGTCGACGTAGCAGGAGGTGGCCCCGGCCTGCGCGATCATCTGCGCGGCGAGACGGTCGATCTCGAGCAGGTTCATGCCGACGGTCGCGCGGTCGCGCAGGGTGCTGAGCACATCGCCGACGAAGTGGCCGCTGGCCTCGGCGCGCACGAGCTCGGTCTTGTCGAACAGTTCAATCACAGGGCATCCCTCACGTTTCGAATAACAATACCGGTAATACTATCCCGTGATTAGAATCGTGGGTATGGTTCGAATTCCGTTGGGTCCCGAAGAGCTCGCGCGCGGCCGGGAAGTCGGCTCGATTCTGCGCGCGGCCCGGGGCGAGCGCACGATGGTGGGCATCGCCACTGCCGCGGGCATCTCGCCCGAGACCCTGCGCAAGATCGAGACCGGCCGCATTGCCACTCCCTCGTTCTCGACGATCGCGGCGATCGCGAGCGTGCTTCACCTCTCGCTCGACGACCTGTGGGCCGCTGTCGATACCCGTGCCGAGACCGTCGCCGACCTGCCCGGCTACGAGCGCGCGTCTTAGCGACACGCGCACAAGGCGCATTCCCGGCCGTTTCGCGCGCTTCGCGCGCCGCGCGTCTCGCCCCTCGCGCTTCGCACACCGCGCGTCTCGCCCTCGCGCTTCGCACCGCGTGTCTTTCCCCTCCCGCGACGCCTTCTCGCCTGCTCTGGGCGCGTCGTCCCTCTTCTCGGCGAGCTCACGTCCGCCGGCGGTGATCCGTTCGGTTGCCCCTTCGGGCCGTCCCCGGTGCGCCCTCGGTGGCGCGCGGTGTCGGCGCGCCGAGAACTCGACGCGGCGATTGCTGCGAAACATCCGATGAATCCCGTACTGTAGGAGAAGCACTCACCCCGAGACGAAGGAGACACGAGGTGAAGCAACGCACCACGCGCGGCGGGCTCCGGCTCAGCGAGATCGGCCTCGGCACGGCCCAATTCGGCAACCTCTATCGCGAAACGACGGATGCTAAGGCGGCAGGAGCGGTCGAAGAGGCCTGGGCTCGCGGCATCCGCTATTTCGACACTGCGCCCCACTATGGCCTCGGGTTGTCGGAACGACGGCTCGGCGAGGCGCTGCGGCGGCACCCCCGCGACGAGTACGTTCTGTCGACGAAGGTCGGACGATTGCTGGAGCCCAACCCGGGCGGCGAGAATCAGCGCGACGACGACATCTTCGAGGTGAACGCCGCCACGCGCCGCCGCTGGGACTTCAGCGCCGACGGCGTGCGCCGCTCGATCGACGACAGCCTCGAGCGACTCGGCCTCGACCGCATCGACATCGTCTACCTGCACGACCCCGACGACCACGGCCAGCAGGCCATCGACGAGGCCATTCCCGCGCTCGTGAAACTGCGCGACGAGGGCGTCATCGGGGCCGTCGGCGTGGGAATGAACCAGTCGGCGCTGCCCACCGAATTCGTGCGGCGCACCGACATCGACCTCATCATGCTGGCCGGCCGCTACACGCTGCTCGACCAGGGCGCGTCGGCCGACCTCATGCCGGCCGCGCTCGAACGCGGCGTGGGCGTCGTGCTCGCGGGCGTCTACAACTCGGGGCTGCTCGCGACGGAGCATCCGCAACCGGGCGCCACCTTCGACTACGCCGAGGCGCCCGCATCCCTCATCGAGCGCGCCAACGCCATCGCCGCGGTCACCGAGCGCCACGGCGTGACGCTGCCCCAGGCCGCCATCGCGTTCGTGTTGCGGCACCCGGCGGTCGTGTCTGTGCCCATCGGCGCGCGTACGGCCCGCCAGGTGGGGAGCAACGTCGAGCGCTACGACGCACCCGTGCCCGAAGACCTCTGGCAGGACCTCACCGACGAGGGCCTGCTGCCTCCCGACGAAACCACCCCACAGAACCGAGAAACCCTATGACAACCATCACCGCCGCCGAGGTCGTCGACGTGCGCTTCCCCACCTCGTTGACCGCCGACGGCTCCGACGCCATGAACAAGGACGGCGACTACTCGGCGGCCTACGTCATCCTGCGCACCGACGACCCCGAGCTGTCGGGCTTCGGCTTCACGTTCACGATCGGCCGCGGCAACGACATCTGCGTGCTCGCCGCCGAGCAACGCGCGCTGCCGCTCATCGGTCTCAGGGTCGAAGATGTCGTTGGCGACCTCGGGGGCACCTACCGCTCGCTCAAATCCGATTCGCAACTGCGCTGGCTCGGTCCCGAGAAGGGTGTCGAGCACCTCGCCATGGCCGCCGTCATGAACGCCGTCTGGGATCTCGCGGCCCGCGTGGCCGGCAAACCGCTCTGGCGCCTGCTCGCCGATATGACGCCCGAAGAGCTCGTCGACGTCGCCGACCTGCAATACCTCTCCGATGCGCTCACCCGCTCCGAAGCCATCGCCATGCTCACCGAGTTGCAGCCCACACGTGAGGCCCGCATCGCCGAACTCGAGGCCACGGGTTACCCCTGCTACACGACGAGCGCCGGATGGCTGGGCTACTCCGACGAGAAACTGCGCCGCCTCTGCCAGGAGGCCGTCGACGCCGGCTACCGCCACGTGAAGTTGAAGGTGGGCGCGAACCTCGACGACGACATCCGCCGCTGCCGCATCGCGCGCGAGGTGTTGGGCGACGACGCCAACCTGATGATCGACGCCAACCAGGTGTGGGACGTGCCAGAGGCCATCGACTGGGTGAACGCGCTCGCCGAGTTCAAGCCGCTGTGGATCGAGGAGCCGACGAGCCCCGACGACATCCTGGGCCACGCTGCCGTGCGCCGCGCCGTCGCCCCCATCGGTGTGGCCACGGGTGAGCACGGCATGAACCGCGTGCTCTTCAAGCAGATGTTCCAGGCCGAGGCCATCGACTTCTGCCAGCTCGACTCGGCCCGGCTCGCGAGCATCAACGAGATCCTGTCGGTCTACCTCATGGCCAAGAAGTTCGGCGTGCCGGTGTGCCCGCACGCCGGCGGGGTCGGCCTGTGCGAGCTCGTGCAGCACCTGTCCATCTTCGACTACGTGGCCGTCTCCGGCTCGCTCGAGGGCCGCGTCACCGAATACGTCGACCACCTGCACGAGCACTTCGTCGACCCGTGCATCGTCGAGAACGGCGCCTACAGGCTTCCCACGCTTCCCGGCTACAGCGCCGAGATGCACGAGGCATCGCTCGCCGAGTTCGCGTTCCCGGCCGGCAGCTACTGGGCGGGGAGGTCGGCCGCGGCGTCGCTCGTCTCGGCCGGGTGAGTGTGCATGAAGTCCTCGACCGCGAGCAGGTGCGATCCCATCGCCAGGCGCGCGCGGTCGGGGTCTCCGGCCACGAGCGCGGCGAGGATGGCCCGGTGCTCGCGGTGCGTCTCGCGGATGGCGCCCTGCTCGCTGATCGCGCGCCACATGCGGCCGCGGATGGTGCGTGAGGACAGCGCCTCGATGAGCGCCGCCAGCGCGGGGTTCGAACTCGCGCGGGCGATGATGCTGTGGAACGCCAGGTCGGCGTCGAGCACGCGGCGGTGGTCGACGGGCTCGTCGCCCAGCGACATGTCCTCGATGCCCGCGAGCACGGCTTCGGCCTCGGCCAGCGCCGGGGGCTGAACGTGCAGCGCGGCTCGGGCGGCGGCCTCGGATTCGAGCACGCGTCGCACCGATTGCAGGTGCTCGGCGCCATCCGGGGTCTGCAGGTCGACCATGAAGCTCATGGGAGCGAGCAGCAGGCTCGAGTCGAGCGAGGTCACGTAGGTGCCGTCGCCCTGGCGGGTCTCGAGCACGCCCATGATGCAGAGCGCGCGCACCCCCTCGCGCAGTGATCCGCGCGAGATGCCCAGCTCGGCGGCGAGATCTTTCTCGACCGGCAGCCGCGAGCCGGCCCGCAGCGTGCCGTCGGTGATCATCTTCTTGATGCCGTGCAGCACGACGTCGGTCTGCGATCGGCCCGTCACCGCGAGGCGGGCCTGCGGCGAGCTGCCCGGAGCCGCCGAGTCGCCCTGCGTTGCCGAATCGCCCTGTGCTGTCATCCGATCATTCTAGCGACGGAGCGGGAAGCCGGCGGAAAACCGCTGCGATCGGCCCGCCCTATGGCTAGATTAGACATCCGGATGGCGTGAACGTCAGATGTATCCGCCTCCGGCCCACTCGGGGGCCCGACCCCGACGCGCTAACCCGCTGCCCCAACCCGCTGCCCCAACCCGCTGCCCCACCCCGCCGCCCGGCCCAACGAAGGAGTTGCCCGTGGAAACGATCGCCCTGCACACCCGACTCGCCCCCGGCAAGGAGGCGGACTACGACCGCATCCACGCCGTGATCCCGCCCGAACTCGACGCCGCCCTGCGCGAGGCCGGCGTGCTCGACTGGCGCATCTGGCGCTCGGGGCTCGACCTCTTCCACGTGGTGGACTGCGAGGATTACGCGGCCATGCGGGCGTTCCTGCGCGAGCATCCGGCGAACATTCCCTGGCAGGCGCGCATGGGGGAGTTGCTCGATGTTCCCGACGACTATTCGGGTGGTGACAGCGGTATTCCGCAGGTGTGGCAGCTGCCCGCCGAGCCCGTAGACGGGAGCATCCGGTGATCATCGACGCCCACCAGCACGTCTGGAACCTCGACCGCGCGAGCTACCCGTGGCTCGGGCCGGAGCACGGGCCCATCAACCGCACGATCGAGTTCGACGAGCTGCGCCCACACCTGCGCGCAGCGGGCGTCGACGCCACGGTGCTCGTGCAATCCGCCGACAACGACGCCGACACCGACTACATGCTGGATGTCGCGGCGCGGAACCCCGAGGTCGCGGCCGTCGTCGTGTCGGTTCCGCTCGAACATCCGCGCCGCGCAGCCGCCCGCCTCGACGAGGTGCGCCGCAACCCGCACGTCGTGGGTGTGCGCAACCTCATCCACGACCTGCCAGACCCCGAGTGGCTGCTGCGCCCCGATGTCGACGAGGGCCTCTCGGTTCTCGAACGAGCGGATGTCACGTTCGACCTGGTTTCGGTGCTGCCGCGACACCTCGAGCTGGTGCCGACGCTGGGGGAGCGGCATCCGAATCTCAGGATCGTGATCGACCACCTCTCGAAGCCGCCCATCGGCCTGGGCACGGATGATCGAGAGCCCTGGTGGTCGCTCATCGAACGCGCCGCCGAGAATCCGCTCGTGCACGCCAAGGTCTCGGGGCTCTACTCGGCCGTGCCCGGGCGGATGGCGGACTGGACGCCCGACGATATCCGCCCCTTCTTCGACCGCGCGCTCGCCCTCTTCGGCCCCGAACGGCTCATGTACGGCGGCGATTGGCCCATCTCAGTGCTCGCGGGCGACTACGAGCGCGTGTGGGAGGGGCTGCGCGAGGTCACCTCGGATCTCGGCGACACCGATCGCGACCGCATCTTCGGGGGCACGGCGGCGGAGTTCTATTGCATCGACACGGGGTTGCTCGAGCGGGCGGCCGCCGCATCCGACTGATTAGTCGAATGTCTGACGCTGAAAAGGTGCCGGAAGGCCCCAAATGGGGCTCCTCTAAACACGGAACAACCCTTTGCCGCCAGATTCATCTGATGTATGCTCGCAACGAGGACGCGATCTTCGCCCCTCACCTGATGTGAACAAACGATTGACCATGCGCATCCTGCTGATATAACGTTTGATCACGCCACACAGATCGGCCCTCACCCCGCGCGCACGAAGCAGTGCCCGCGGTCCCGTTCACACTGAAGGAGCGTCAATGAAGACCTCGAACTCCCGGCACCGCCGGGTTCTGAAAGGCGCTGCCGGAATCGGCGTCGCCCTCACCATGCTGGCCGTCACCGCCTGTAGCGGCGGCGGATCGACGGGCGGTGGCGCCGACGCGCAGACCGACTCGGGCGGAGCCATCACCGTCTGGGTCGACCCGCCCCGCGTTCCCGCGGCCGACGCCTTCAAGAAGGCACACCCCGAGATCGACGTCACGGTCAACCAGATCGACGGAACCGTCGGCGGCAAGAGCGTGCAGCAGCAGTTCGCCCAGTTCGACCAGGCCGGCAAGGGCTGGCCCGACGCCATCTTCTTCCCCTCGAACGACGACATCGCGTGGGCCACGAGCTCGCAGTCGAACTACGCCGCCGACCTCACCGACATCATGGCCGACACCATCGAGGGCTACGACCCGGCGGTGCTCTCCATGTGCAACTTCGACGACAAGATCCGCTGCCTGCGCAACGACGCCGCCCCCGACGTGTTCTGGTACAACAAGAAGTTCTTCGACGAGAACGGCTACACGGTGCCCGCCACGTGGGAGGAGTACTCCGAGCTGGCCGTGAAGATCGCCGCCGAGCACCCCGGCAAGATCTCGGGCTTCACGGGCGACGCCTACGCCCCCGACCGCTACCTGTGGGCCAGCGGCTGCCCCACCAACGACCGCAAATCCGAGACCGAGGTGCACATCAACCTCAGCGACGAGAAGTGCACCCGGGCCCAAGACCTCCTCGCCACCATGTACGACGGCAAGGCACTCTCCACGCTCGGCATCTTCGACGCGGATGCCGCGACCGTCGGCCCCGACATGGTCATGAGCCCCGGCGCCCTCTGGTGGGGCGACTACCTGTTCAACCAGACCTGGAAGATCCCGGCGGGCGAGATGTCGGCCGTCGCACCCCTGAAGTTCGACGGCGACTCGAAGCCCTCTGCCGGCAACGAGGGTGGCGGCCTGTGGGGCATGTCGAGCCACATCAAGGGCAAGCAGCTCGAGAACGCGCAGACCTTCATGAAGTTCGTGGCCACCGACCCGGCCTGGCAGGTCGACCTGTCGACCGGTCTTCCGGGCTACGGCCCGGTGCAGGATGCCTGGATCGAGAAGCAGAAGTCGGCCAACTACTTCGCCGACAACGACACCACGTTCGCGGCCTTCAAGGAAGCGGCCGCGGCCGTGCCCGGTGACCACTCCTACATGCTCTACAACACGGGTGGCATCTGGACCGAGACCATGGCCCCGTCGCTCGTCTCGGGCAACTCGTTCGACGACGCGTGGAAGAAGTTCAGCGACGAACTCGTCAACCAGGCGAAGACGTTCGGCTACACGATCACCGAGAAGTAACACGCGCGTCGAGGCATCCGGATTCCCCCGACCGGATGCCTCGACGCTGCGGCTCCACCGCACGACCACACCCCACTGCTCCAGCCCGCTTTTCCAGCGACACATCGAGGAAGATGTCATGAGCCAAGGCACCATCGCCCCGCCGCACGCGGAGGCCCAGCCCGAGCCACCCGGCCGCGGCCTGCGCACCAAACGCCAGAGCGCGGCCGGCCGCCGCAAGCTGCACCAGCGGGAGGTGCGCGGGGCCTGGACCCTGCTGAGCCCCTACATGGTGTTGCTGCTCATCGGCGGAATCATCCCCATCTTCTATGCGGTCTACACCGCACTGCAGCGACCGGCCACGCCCGTGCAACCCGAGGGCGGATTCGGCGGCATCTCGAGCTTCGTCACGGTCTTCTCCGACTTCCGCTTCTGGCAGACCTTCGGCAACATCTTCAGCGTTCTCATCGTCTGGCTGCCCATCATGATGCTCGGCATCGTGGGCCTCGCGCTGCTCGTGCACGCCAGCCCCGGGCGCTTCGGCAACACCATGCGGTTCCTCTATTACATCCCCGGTGCGCTCGCGGGTATCGCGAACCTCGTGCTGTGGGTCTACCTGCTGAACCCCGCCCAGTCGCCCATCGCCGGGCTCTGGAACGTCATGGGCCTCGACACCATCAAGGCCGTCGTCGCCACCGACGGCAACCTGCCCTTCATCCTGGCCGGCATGCTCTTCTTCCAGGGCATCGGCACGTGGATCGTGGTCGTCAACGGCGGCCTCAACGGCATTCCGGATGAGGTGCTCGAGGCGGCCTCGATCGACGGTGCCAACGCGTGGCACACCGCCTGGCACGTCAAGCTGCCCATCATCCGGCCCTGGATCGGTTATGCGGCGCTCATGAACCTGGCCTACGGGTTCCAGCTGTTCCTCGAACCGCAGCTGCTCGACCAGGTGTCGTCGAACGCCCTGCCCGACCAGACGACCCCCACCCAGCTCGGCTACGCATTCGCGTTCTCGAACTACAACTTCCCGGCCGCAGCGGCGATGTCCCTCATCCTGCTCGTCATCACCCTCGGAATCGGCCTGCTCATCGTGTTCCGCAGCGGCCTGTTCGGCGAGGAGGAGAAATAATGTCACTCGTCAAGGCCAAACCGCAGAAGCGCGCCAAGACCGCCCACCAGGAGGCGCTCGCCGGCCCCGTGGGCAGCAACCAGATGAGCGTTGGCCGGGTCGCCCGGGTCGCGACCATGCTCTTCGTCGCCGCCATCTTCATCGTGCCCATCATCGGCTTCGTCGCCATGGCGTTCCGCGACCAGGACGAGGTCGCGGCCGGCGAGGGCGGCATCCTCGGGCTCGGCGGCGTCTCGTGGGACAACGTCGTCTACAGCTGGTCGCAGGTCAACGGCTTCGGCCCGGGCGAGGGTGGCCTGTTCCTGCAGTGGGTCGGCAACTCCCTCTTCGTCGCCGTGATCGGAGCGATCCTCGCGGTCGTCGCCGCCATCCCCGCCGGTTACGCGCTCGCGCGCCTGCGGTTCCGCTTTCGCCGTACCGTGCTCTTCGTCACGCTGCTCGCCATGGTCATGCCCAACACGGTGCTCGTCATCCCGCTGTTCCTCGAGGTCAACGCGATCGGCGCCTCGGGCGAGCTGTGGCCCGTCGCCGTCATCATGGGGTTCTTCCCGTTCGGCGTGTACCTCGCCTACATCCACTTCATGACGACGATGCCTCAGGAACTGGTCGAAGCCGCGCGCATCGACGGGCTCAGCGAGATCGGCATCTTCTTCCAGGTGGCCACGCCCATCTCGAAGCAGGCCGTGGCGCTCGTCACGTTCTTCGCATTCGTCGCTAACTGGACGAACTACTTCCTGCCGCTCGCGCTGCTCAGCTCGGTGCAGGGCAACAAGACCATCTCGATCGGCCTGCAAGAGCTCATCGGTGCGTCGCCGCTGTTCAACCCGACGGTCGCGGCCGGCCTCAACGTGAAGCTCTACATGCCGCAGCTGGCGCTCGCCACGTTCCTCAGCATGATTCCGTTACTCATCGTGTTCATCGGCGCGCAGCGGTTCCTGATGCGCGGCCAGACCGTCGGCGCGGTGAAGGGCTAGCGGATGTCTGCACACACCGATCCCGTCGGCGCGCCCGCGCCTGCGTCCGCCGCCCCGGCCGAGGGCGCGCCGGGCCCCGGGGACGCCTCCGCGCCCGAGTTCGTGCCAGCCCCCGAACGTGCCGAGTTTCACCCGGCCGCTGCATACACACTCGCGTTGCCCTCGAACCCGCGGCCCATCGTCATCCTGGGTGCGGGCGGGATCGTGCGCGATGCTCACCTCCCGGCCTACCGCAAGGCGGGTTACCCGGTGTTCGGCATCTACAACCGCACGGTCGCGCGCGCCGAAGCGTTGGCTGCGGAGTTCGGCGTGGAGCGCGTGTTCGGGTCGGTGGCCGAGGCCGTGGCGGCCGCGCCATCCGATGCGGTCTATGACATCGCCCTCATGCCCGAGCAGTATCTCGAGGTGCTCGAGCAGCTGCCCGACGGTGCGCCCGTGCTCATTCAGAAGCCGCTCGGCAACCACCTGGCCGACGGGCGCGCCATTCTCGAGCTGTGTCGCCGCAAGAACCTGGTCGCGGCGGTCAACACGCAGCTGCGGTTCGCGCCTTATGTGGCCGCTGCCCGCGAACGCATTGCGCGCGGCGACATCGGCGAGCTCTACGACCTCGAGATCCGCGTGCAGGTGAACACGCCGTGGCAGATGTTTCCGCACGTGCTCACGCTCGACCGGCTCGAGATCAACATGCACAGCGTGCACTACATCGACCTCGTGCGGTCGTTCCTCGGCAACCCCGAGTCGGTCGCGGCGGTGACGGTGAATCATCCCGCCAAGGCGCACGCCAATTCGCGCAGCGACATCATCCTGTATTACCCCGGCCGGCAGATCCGCGTGGTCATCTCGACCAACCACGATCACGACTACGGCGAGAAATACGAGGAGAGCTACATCAAGTGGGAGGGGACCCGCGGTGCAATCCGCGCCCAGATGGGCCTGCTGCTCGACTATCCGACGGGTGGCGAGGACCGCCTCGAGGTGCAGTACGACGACGATCACGCCGCGGGTTGGCAGCCGATCCCGTTCGAGGGCAGCTGGTTTCCGGATGCCTTCATCGGCTCGATGGGGGCCGTGCAGCGTTTCGTCGGCGGCGACGTTTCCGAGCTGCCGACCAGTGTCGACGACGTGTTCGACACCATGGCCATCGTCGAGGCGGCGTATGACTCGTCGGCCGCAGGCGGCATCCGCCCGCCCTATCTCGCGGGAGGCTCGCACGCCGGCCTCGATGCGATCGCAGACCCGAACGTAGAAGAGGAAGAAAGAATATGAGATTTGCCCGTTTCGGAGTGCCCGGAAGCGAAACCCCCGTCGTCGAATCCGAGGGGCGCCACTTCGACCTGTCTTCGGTGACCCCGACGATCGACCCGGCTTTCTTCGCCACGCACGCGGCCGACGACTTCGCCACCGTGCGCACGGCGCTCGCCGACGGCACGCTGCCCGCCTTCGACGCCTCGGGCAAGCGTCGCGGCGCCCCGCTCGACCGGCCGGGCAAGATCGTCTGCATCGGCGTGAACTACTCCGACCATGCCGCCGAATCCAACCTGGCCGTGCCCACCGAACCCGTCGTCTTCATGAAGGACCCCTCGACCATCGTCGGCCCCGACGACGAGGTGCTCATCCCCCTGAACTCGACCAAGACCGACTGGGAGATCGAGCTGGGCGTCGTCATCGGCCAGACCGCGCGCTACCTCGCCTCGCCCGACGACGCGGATGCCGTGATCGCCGGCTACGTGGTGTCGCACGACGTGTCGGAGCGCGAGTTCCAGCTCGAGCGCGGCGGCCAGTGGGACAAGGGCAAGAGCTGCGAGACCTTCAACCCGCTCGGTCCCGTGCTCGTCACGCGCGACGAGGTCGGCGACCCCCAGAACCTGCGGCTGCGCCTGAGCGTCAACGGCGTGGAGCGACAGGATGGCTCGACCGCTGACATGATCTTCGGCATCCGACACATCGTCTGGTACCTGTCGCAGTTCATGGTGCTGCGCCCAGGCGACCTGATCAACACGGGCACGCCAGCGGGTGTCGCGCTCGGCATCGAGGGCACGCCCTACCTGCGGGCGGGCGACGTGGTCGAGCTCTCGATCGACGGCCTCGGCGACATGACCAACACCTTCGCGGATGCCTCGGCCACAAGCCCGGCCTCAGCCCCCGCCTCCCCCACCACTCTCGAAGGAGCCGCACGATGAGCACCACCGAATCCACCCCGGCCGGCGCCGCCGACGACACCGGCGCGACCGACCCCTCGTCTGGCACCGGTTCCGCCTCGCCTTCTGCCCCACCCTCCGACTCCTCCTCGTCGACGCCCGGCGAGCTGTTCGGCCTCGTCGCCGCCGTCACGGGCGGTGCCTCGGGCATCGGCCTGGCGACGGCGCAGCTGCTGGCTTCGCGCGGAGCCCAGGTCGTCGTGCTCGACCTCAACCCGCAGGATGCCCCCGCCCCGCTCGTCGGCATCGCCTGCAACGTGGGCGACCGCGCCTCGGTCATCGACGCCATCCGCGAGATCGAGTCGCGTATCGGGGCCCTCGACATCGTCGTGAACAACGCCGGCATCTCGGCCATCGGCACGGTCGAGGACAACGACGACGACGAGTGGGCCCGCGTGCTCAACGTCAACGTCGTCGGCATGGCGCGCGTCTCGGCCGCGGCGCTACCGCTCCTGCGGGCCTCGTCGCACGCTGCCATCGTCAACGTCTGCTCGATCGCGGCGCTCAACGGCATGCCGCAGCGTGCGCTCTACGGTGCGACCAAGGGGGCCGTGCTGGCTCTCACGTTTGCGATGGCCACCGACCACGTGCGCGAGGGTGTGCGCGTCAACTGTGTCAGCCCGGGCACGGTGGCGACGCCGTTCGTCGACCGCATGTTGCAGAACTTCCCCGACCCCGTGGCTGAGCGCAAGGCCCTCGACGAGCGCCAGGCCATCGGCCGCATGGTGTCGCCCGAGGAGGTCGCCCACGCGATCGCCTATCTCGCGTCGCCGGCTGCGGCATCCACCACCGGAACGGCGCTCGACGTCGACGGCGGTGTCACCCACCTCCGCGTGCGACCTCGGTAGCAGCGGTTGCTCCCGGCAGGGGTGCCGGGTGCGGCGGTCGGTCTAGCTGGAGGCCGACCGCCTTTTCGCGTGCCTGGAGTTCAACGCCTCAGCGCTTGAGGCGACGGCCGACGGGGATGAGGAGCGCGAGGCCGATCAGGACGACGACGATGATGCCGAGGATTCCCCAGTACTGCGCGCCGCCGATGGTCACGCAGATCGCGAAGGCGGTCGGGGCGAGGAACGAGACCGCGCGGCCCGTGGTGGCGTAGAGACCGAACACTTCGCCCTCGCGGCCGGCGGGGATGACGCGTGCGAGGTAGGAGCGGGACGCCGATTGCGCGGGCCCGACGAACAGGCAGAGCGCGAGGCCGAAGATCCAGAACACGGTCTGCCCGCCGTCGTGCAGGAAGAACACGGCGAACCCGGCGACGACGATGCCGATGAGGGCCACGATGATGACGGGTTTCGGCCCGACCTTGTCGTCGAGCAACCCGACCGTGATGGTCGATATCCCGGCGACCACGTTGGCGGCGATGGCGAAGATGATGACCTCGCCGGGGCTGAAACCGAACGACCCGGCCGCCAGAACCCCGCCGAACGTGAAGACGCCGGCCAGGCCATCCCGGAAGACGGCGCTCGCGAAGAGGAAGTAGACGGTGGTGCGGCTGTCTTTCCAGAGGTGGCGGATGTCATCGGCCAGTCGTCCATACGACGCGAAGAAGCCCACTTTTTCCCGCCGCGCGCCGACGCCCTTGTATTCGGGGACGGCGAACAGCACCGGCAGCGCGAAGATGCCGAACCAGGCGGCGGCGATGAGCATGGAGACGCGGACATCCATGCCGTCGTCGCTCGTGACCCCGAACAGGCCGACGTCGGGGCTGATGAAGCCGAAGTAGACGACGAGCAGCAGCACGATGCCGCCGATGTAGCCCATGCCCCAGCCGAAGCCCGAGACGCGGCCGAGGGTTGCGGGGGTGGAGACCTGCGCGAGCATGGCGTTGTAGTTGACGCCCGCGAATTCGAAGAATACGTTGCCGGCGGCGACGAGCAGCAGGCCGAGCCACAGGTAGTTCTGGTCGGGCTGCACGAAGAAGAGGGCGGCCGTGATGGCGACGACGATGTAGGTGTTGACGCCGAGCCAGAACTTGCGGCGGCCCGAGCTGTCGGAGCGCTGCCCGGTGACGGGTGCGAGTAGGGCGATCAGCAGCCCGGCGCCGGCGAGTGCCCAGCCGAGCTGCGCCGACACGACGGTCTCGCCGCCGAACCCCTCGGCGGTGGTGAGGTAGACGGTGAAGACGAACGTGGTGACGACGGCGTTGAACGAGGCGGAACCCCAGTCCCACAGGCCCCAGGCCAGCACGATTCGTTTCGGCACGGCGGCCGGCGCTTCGGCCAAAGCCGGCACGAGGGTGGGGGCACCGCTGCCCGCGAGTTCGCTCATGAGCACAGGCTACTGCGCGCGGGTTTCGCCACGGCGACCCCCACCCGAACTTTCGTCGACATAATCTTCGTTGGCCAAGGCGATCGATATCTGCCGCGCGATCGGCCGCCGACGGTTCATGATCCGGCGCGAGGTCGTTCCCTCAGGAGTTGAGGGATTCTTGATGTGCTACCGATCCACCATCCAAGCCGCGGTGACACGTACTCGCTGGTTGTGATGAGTCGCTGATAGGCGCGATGCAGATCGCACGTATGGATCGGCTCATGATGCGCCACGCGGTTCCGGAGCCGCACAAGATGAGAAACCTCGGCGTGGAGCGTCTTCCGCTTAGCCAAAGGGTAGGCAGCCGCCAGCCCTCCCCGCCAAATGAGACGGTTATAGCCTTCAGACAGCAAACTCGACCAAAACCCGAACGTGAGCTCCGCGATAATCCGGCCTTCATCGTCGTATGTTTCAGTGTCGGTAGACGCTCGCCGACGCGCTAGGTTCACGACGCGCGGACCTTGTCCCTGAAGTGGAAAATGGGGATTGTCGAACCAGGGCGGCCCACCTGGGTCGACCAGTTCTTTTTTGGACTGCATTGCTTCATGCGCAGTGTTGCGAAACCCGATTTCGAAATAGTGCATCGATTCGAAAAGTGCAGCGGAAATTTGCACGTTCCAGCGGTAAAGCTCAAAGGCAAGAGCGCGGTCGCCTTTGGCGGCAGCCTTGTATTTCGCCAATCGCTCCGGGCCGATGAGTCGATGGATGTCCTTCCGAGTCGGCCCAAATGTGCTCATGCCCTGCGCCCCCTTCGTTCGTGACAAATTTCGTCGATTGTTCTAAGCTGTTCGTGAGAGCCCCGGGATTCACGGCGTACCAGCTTCGGCTAGGGAAACCCCCCGGGGCCTAATTCGTTAAGTGCCGAGACAATGCCTCTTGAGCACAGTGCCCGCATCGCCTTGCGCACAGTGCCCGCATCGCCTTGCGCACAGTGCCCGCATCGCCTTGCGCACCTTGCCAGCATCGCCTTGCGCACCTTGCCAGCAAGGACGTCCTTAGTAGTCGGCGCGAGATTCCGGCAGTTCGGGGCGCGCATCAGATATCGAGGCGTCAGGGCCCATACAGAGAGCCGGCAGAGGTTGGGCCGCGCACGTGGCGTCCCCACCCGGTGCGCGGCCCTCGGCGGGTGCCATGTTCCACGTTAGGGCAGCAAAACGGCCGCAGTTCGAGGGGTCGAACTGCGGCCGAATTGGTGCGAAAAGATTAGTTGTCGCGCAGGGGGCGACCCGATGCATCCGTGGCGAACGACTGTGCCTTCACGAGAATCATGATGCCCTCGATGAAGCCCCAGAGAGCGCCGAAGCCGAAGGTGAAGATGGTCACCAGAATCTGGGCGATGCCGATGCCCACATAGCCGAGGTAGAAGCGGTGGATGCCCAGGCTGCCGAGCAGAATGCCGAGCAGGCCGGCGACCAGGCGGCTCTTGGCCTCGGGGTCGTAGTAAGCCGGCGGGTAGGCGGGCTGACCGTAAGGCTGCTGCTGCGGGTGGCCATAACCCTGCTGGTTCGGGTCCTGCGGGTAGCCCTGCGGCCCCGGGCCCTGCTGGGGGTAGCCGTAACCCTGCTGATCGGGCTGCTGCGGGTAACCCTGCGGCGGATATCCATAACCCTGCTCGGGCTGCTGGCCGGCGCCGTTCGCACCCTCGGGGTCGTGCTGCGGGGTCTGGTTGTTGTCGCTCATGCGGTCATCCTAGCGAGACGCCGTAACGCCGAGGCGGATGATTACCCTCACAATCGGATGTTGCGCCGAAGTTGAGTCGGCAAGGCTCAAGATTCGCCGAGAGAACTTGACGCTCGCAGCCATCCGAGTAAACTTGAGTCATCGGCGCTCAACTACTGAGCAGCCGGAGAAACTTGTTCCACCCCCTAAGGAGATAAACACACATGGCTCGAGCAGTAGGAATCGACCTCGGAACCACCAACTCTGTGGTGGCCGTCCTCGAAGGTGGAGAACCCACCGTCATCGCCAACGCCGAAGGTCTGCGCACCACCCCCTCGGTCGTCGCTTACACCAAGGATGGCGAGACCCTCGTCGGCGAGACCGCCAAGCGTCAGGCCGTCACCAACGTCGACCGCACCATCGCGTCGGTCAAGCGCCACATGGGCACCAACTGGACCTTCGCGGTCGACGACAAGAAGTACACGCCGCAGGAGATCTCGGCCCGCATCCTGGCCAAGCTGAAGCGCGACGCCGAGCAGTACCTCGGCGACACGGTCACCGACGCCGTCATCACGGTTCCCGCCTACTTCAACGACGCCGAGCGTCAGGCCACGAAGGAAGCCGGCGAGATCGCGGGCCTCAACGTGCTCCGCATCATCAACGAGCCCACCGCCGCCGCCCTGGCCTACGGCCTCGACAAGGGTAAGGAAGACGAGCTCATCCTCGTCTTCGACCTCGGTGGTGGAACGTTCGACGTCTCGCTGCTCGAAGTCGGCAAGGACGAAGACTTCAGCACCATCCAGGTGCGCTCCACCTCCGGTGACAACCGCCTCGGTGGAGACGACTGGGACCAGCGCGTCGTCGACCACCTGATCAAGCGCTTCAAGGAGTCGACCGGTGTCGACGTCTCGAACGACAAGATCGCGAAGCAGCGCCTCAAGGAAGCCGCCGAGCAGGCCAAGAAGGAACTCTCCTCCTCGACCAGCACGAGCATCCAGCTGCCCTACCTGTCGCTCACCGAGAACGGCCCCGCCAACCTCGACGAGACGCTCACGCGTGCCCAGTTCGAGCAGATGACCTCCGACCTCCTCGACCGCACCAAGAAGCCGTTCGAAGACGTCATCAAAGAGGCCGGCGTCAAGGTGCAGGACATCGCGCACGTCGTGCTCGTCGGTGGATCGACCCGCATGCCCGCCGTCTCCGAGCTCGTCAAGAAGCTCACGGGCGGCCAGGAGCCCAACAAGGGTGTCAACCCTGACGAGGTCGTCGCCGTCGGCGCCGCCCTGCAGGCCGGCGTGCTGAAGGGCGAGCGTAAAGACGTTCTGCTCATCGACGTCACCCCGCTGTCCCTCGGCATCGAGACCAAGGGTGGCATCATGACGAAGCTCATCGAGCGCAACACGGCCATCCCGACCAAGCGCAGCGAGACCTTCACGACGGCCGACGACAACCAGCCGTCCGTCGCCATCCAGGTCTTCCAGGGTGAGCGCGAGTTCACGCGCGACAACAAGAACCTCGGCACCTTCGAGCTCACGGGTATCGCTCCGGCGCCCCGCGGCGTTCCGCAGGTCGAGGTCACGTTCGACATCGACGCCAACGGCATCGTGCACGTGTCCGCCAAGGACAAGGGCACCGGCAAGGAGCAGTCGATGACCATCACGGGCGGCTCGTCGCTCGCGAAGGAAGACATCGAGCGCATGGTTCGCGAAGGCGAAGAGAACGCGGCCGAAGACAAGAAGCGCCGCGAGCAGGCCGAGACGCGCAACACGGCCGAGCAGCTCGCCTACTCGATCGACAAGCTCATCAAGGAGAACGAAGACAAGCTCCCCGCCGACGTCAAGAACGACGTGCAGGGCGATGTCGACGCCCTCAAGTCGGCTCTCGCCGGTGACGATGAGGATGCCGTGAAGACCGCCTACGACAAGCTCAACGAGTCGCAGGTCAAGCTCGGCGAAGCCATCTACGCGCAGGCTCAGGCCGACGAGTCCGCTCCGGCCGCCGACGAGTCGGCACCCACCGAGCAGGAGACCTCCTCTGACGAAGACGTCGTCGACGCCGAAGTGGTCGACGACGAGGACGACAAGAACGAGAAGAAGTAAGCAATGACCGACCAGAACCCCACCCCCGAAAACGAGGGGTCTGACGACCCCATCGTCAACGACAAGCGCAAGATCGACCCCGAGACCGGGGCGGTTCGCGAACCGGGCGAGGGTCAGGTTGGCGGGGCGTCGGGCACCACGCCCGGCGCCCAGGACGACCAGGCCGTCGCCGACGTGCCGGGCCCCGACATCGAGGCTGAAGAGCTCATCGAAGCCGAAGGCCCCGACGTCGAGACCTCTCTGAGCGACGCAGACCTCGACTTCCTGTCGGGTCAGTCGAGCGCAGAAGATCTCGCCAACGAGCGCCTCGTCGACCTGCAGCGAGTCACGGCCGAATACGCGAACTACCGCAAGCGCACCGAGGCGAACCGCGAGGTGGAGCGCGAGCGCTCCGTCGGCGACACCGTCAAGGCGCTGCTTCCGGTGCTCGACGACCTCGACCGGGCGCAAAAGCACGGCGACCTCGAAGAGGGCGGCCCGTTCACGACCATCGCGCAGAAACTGCGTGCGGCCGTCGAACGCCTGGGCGTGACCCCGTTCGGTGTCGCCGGTGAGGCCTTCGACCCCACCATCCACGAGGCGATCTTCCAGCAGCCGAGCCCCGACGTCACGAGCGAGCAGATCGCCGATGTCGTCGAGACCGGCTACTACGTCGGCTCCACCCTGTTGCGCGCGGCCAAAGTGGTCGTCGCCGTCCCCGCTGGGTAGGCGCGATGGCAAGTCAAGACTGGTTCGACAAGGACTTCTACAAGGTCCTCGGCGTGAAGAAAGACGTCACGCCGGCGGAACTGAAGAAGACATATCGCAAGCTGGCCCGGCAGTACCATCCTGACTCCAACCCGGGAGACACCAAGTCGGAGTCACGCTTCAAGGAGATCAGCGAGGCCTACTCGGTTCTCAACGATCCCGAGCAGCGCAAAGAATACGACCAGATCCGCGCCATGGGCTCGGGGGCACGCTTCACGGCCCCCGGCTCGGGCGGCGGCAACGGCGGTTTCGACGACGTCTTCGGTGGCATGTTCGGCGGCGGTGCCCGACAGGGGTACAGCTACCAGCAGAACGGCTTCGAAGACATCCTCGGTGGCATGTTCAACAACGGCGGCGGCTTCGGCCAGCCGTCGGGCGGCTACCGCGGATTCGGCGGGCCCAGCCGCGGCCGCGACGTCACGGCGCACACCACGATCGACTTCATCACCGCCACGCAGGGCGACACCATCACCCTGCAGGGCGCCGACGGCAAGTCGATCAAGGTCAAGATTCCGGCCGGCGTGAGCGACGGTCAGAAGATCAAGCTGCGCGGCAAAGGTCAGCCGTCGCCCGACGGCGGTGAGCCGGGCGACATCGTGCTCACGGTGTCGGTGCGCAAGCATCCGGTGTTCGAGCGCGACGGGCTCAACCTGCGCGTCACGGTGCCGATCACGTTCGTCGAGGCCACCCTCGGCGCCACGATCGAGGTTCCGACGCTGGGTGGCGACCCCGTGAAACTGCGGGTCGCACCGGGCACACCGTCGGGTCGCGTGCTGCGCGTCAAGGGTCGCGGCGTCACCACCTCCAAGGGCACCGGCGACCTGCTGGCCGTCGTGCAGGTGGCCGTGCCGTCACACCTCAGCGCCGAAGCACGCGAGGCGCTCGAAAAGTTCCACGCCACCGAACCCGCCGAGAACCCGCGCGAAGATCTGCTGCAGCGGGCCAAGGGCTAAAGGCACCACTGCGTTGGGCGGTGCACCAGAGAATGTCGACACGAGTCGTCGTTCACCGGTGCGCCGCCCCTCGCGCATCCACGACACGCCGTTGAGAGAGGACACCGATGGACGAGAATTCCCCCGTTTTCGCGATCGCGATGGCGGCTGAACTGGCCGGGATGCACCCCCAGACCCTGCGCCAATACGACCGCCTCGGGCTGGTCTCGCCCACCCGCACGGCGGGCAAATCCCGCCGCTACTCGATGCGCGACGTCGCCCAGCTGCGCGAGATCGCCCGGCTCAGCGCCGAAGGTGTCAGCCTCACCGGAATCTCGCGCATTCTCGCGCTCGAGAACCAGGTCACCGAACTCACCGGCCGTGTCAGCGAACTCGAACACGCGCTCGCCGACGCCCTGCTGCGCACCCCCGGCCGACGCATCTTCGCCGCCGGCGCCGCAGGAGATGTGGTCTCGCTGCGCAGCGGAACCCGCGCCCAGCGACGCACCGAACTCATGGTCTGGCGACCCCGCGGAGGGTCACACCCCACCTCCTGAGTGGTGAAACTTCGGTAGGTCACAATGTTAGCGTGTGCGAAAGCAGCGCCGACCGAGACCGGAGAAGCCCATGACATCCGCCGCCACGCCCGCCCCCGAGTTTTCGCCGGGCCCGCACCCCGCCGCGCTCGCCCTCACGGCTCATGCCGCCCGGGCCGTGGCACGACGTCGGGTCATCGCGGCGGCGGCACTACTGCTCGCCACCGTCATCAGCGTGTCCGGATGCGCGGCCGCGAAGCCCGTGGCTCCCGCCATCCCCACGACTGTGCCCTCGCCGACGTCGCCCGTCGTCGACCGCGCCGTGCTCGAGGGCGACGTGCACAACACGCTCACCACGTCGGATGACGACACCGTCACGCTCGTCGAATATGCCGACTACCAGTGCCCGCCGTGCGCCCAGATCTCGGGCTTCGTCGAGCGCATCGCGAACGAATACGACGGCCGCATCACGATCGTGGTGCGCAACTTTCCGCTCGAGATGCACGACAAGGCCGTGACGGCCGCGCGCGTGGCCGAGGCGGCTAGCCGGCAGGGCAAGTTCGCCGAGATGTACGCGGCGCTGTTCAGTGGGCAGCAGTCGTGGAAGGACCTGCCCGAAGCGGAGGCGCTGCCCATCTTCGCGGGGTATGCCGCGGGCCTGGGTCTCGACATGACGCGATACGCCGCCGATCTCGTCTCGCCCGAGGTGGCCGCCGTCGTGGAGAAGGACCTGGCCGACGGCACGCTCTCGGGTGTCGAAGGCACGCCCACGCTCTTCCTCAACGGCCAACGCATCAACCTGTGGACGTACGAGCAGATGAAGTCGACGATCGATCGCGTTCTGAGCGAGTAGGCGTTCGGCCGCGGCTCCTGCGGGAGCGTGCGGCGGCTAGCCTGGAGTGTGCCCGAGTTCGACTTCGACGCCCTGCGCCGCGCCCCCGATGTGGAGGCGCCCAACCTCTTTGCCGTCGACCCGACCGACCGCTTCATCCTCGACGAGGCCGCCGAGCTGATCAAGGCCGCGCCCGCCGGTTCGGTCGTCGTCGCGAACGATCGCTACGGCGCGCTCACCCTCGGCGCCATCGCCGTTCACGGCGCTCACGAGGTGCGTGTGCACCAGGACGCCTACTCGGGTGAGCTTGCGCTCCGCCGCAACGCTGAAGCGCAGGGCATCGAGTCATCCGCATTCCGGTCCATGGATGTCGAACCCTCCCTCGTCGACGGCGCCCGCGTCGTCCTCCTCCAACTCCCCCGCCAGCTGGATGCCCTCGACGAACTCGCCGCCCTCATCGCGCGCACGGCCGCCCCCGACGTCGTCGTCATCGCCGGCGGACGCATCAAACACATGAGCCTGGCCATGAACGAGGTGCTCTCGAAGCACTTCGGCGACGTGCGCGTGTCTCGGGCCCGCCAGAAGTCGCGCCTGCTGATCGCGAGCAAGCCGCGGGTCGCGGGTGCGGCTACCGCGGATGCCGACGGCGACGGGACCACGACCGGGGCGGCCACAGGCGATGACATCAAGGGTCGATCCTCTCTCACCCTCGCCTCCCGCCACGACGACGCCCTCGACCTCTGGGTCGCCGCCGCCGGCGCCGCTTTCGGTGGCACGCGCGTCGATATCGGCACGCGCTACCTGCTCGAGTTTCTCCCGGACATGGCGCCCGACGCACGGCACGCCATCGATCTGGGTTGTGGCACCGGCATCCTGGCGACCTCGCTTGCCCGCGCCCGGCCCGAACTGCGCGTGACCGCCACGGACCAGTCAGCGGCGGCCGTGCGCTCGGCCCGCGAGACCGCCCGCCTGAACGGCGTCGCCGACCGCGTGGAGGTGGTGCGCGACGACGCCCTCGTCTCTCAACCCGACGCGTCGGCCGACCTGATCGTGCTGAACCCGCCGTTCCACGTGGGCTCGACGGTGCACGCGGGCATCGCGCTCAAACTCTTCGCCGACGCATCCCGCGTGCTGAAACCCGGCGGCGAGCTCTGGACGGTCTGGAACACCCACCTCGGCTACCGCCCGGCCCTCGAACGCCTCGTCGGCCCCACGGAGCAGCGCGGCCGCAACACCAAGTTCACGGTCACGCGCTCGCGCGCGGTCGGTGAGCGAGCCTAACCGGAAGACCGCGCACGGCCGGTCGAAACCCTGCCCGCCACGGCGAACATGGTAAGAACTACTGTGTTCTCCCTCTCTCATCGCGTGCGCCTGCTGATCGGTCTTCTGGGTTCCCTGGCCGTTCTCGCGGGCTCGATGGGGGTCGGATGGCTCGCTCCCGCCTCGGTGCTGCGCACCCTGCCGCTCTTCGATCTCGTGCGCACGTCGCGCACCGCCGTCGTGCTCTGCACGTTCCTCCTTGCCGCGGGGCTGCTGCTGCTTCTCTTCGCGTGGCTGTCGCTCGGGCTCGCCCTGCGGCCGAATGCCCGCACGCGCGGCCGCGCGAACGCGCCCAGCCCCCTCCGCCAGGTCGTCGCATCCACCATCGTCTGGGCGGCACCGCTGATCGTCGCACTGCCGCTGTTCAGCCGCGACATGTTCGCCTACCTCGGGCAGGGCCGCATCCTCATCGCGGGCCTCGACCCCTACACCGACACCATGGCCGATGTGCCGGGCTGGTTCGAGGCGGGCGTCGACATCAAGTGGGCCGAGACGGTCACGCCCTACGGCCCGCTGTTCGTGTTGTTGGCGCGCATCGTGGTGGTCGCGACATCCTGGTTGCCCATGGAGGCGGCGCTCATCGGTGTGCGGCTGCTGGCCGTGGCGGGCTTGGCCATGATCGCGTATTACGGATGGCGCATCGCCCAACTGCGTGGTTTCAACGAGGCCGCGGTGCTCTGGGCCGTGGCGTGCAGCCCGCTCGTGCTGATGAACTTCGTGCTCGCCGGCCACAACGACGCGCTCATGCTGGGTCTCATCGTCGCGGGCGTCTACTGGGCGATGCGCGACCGGCCGATTCTCGCGACCGTGTTGGTGACGGCCGCCATCGGCATCAAACCGATCGCCATGATCGCGCTGCCCATCATCGGCATCATTTGGGCGGGGTCGACCGCAACGTGGGGCGCGCTCATCCGCCGTTGGGCCGCCGTCGCCGGGCTCGCACTCGTGGGCCTCTTGGGGCTGGGCCTCGGGCTGGGCGTGGGCATCGGCTGGGTGGCCGGCCTCGGAACCCCCATCGAGATCGGCTCGTGGTACTCGATTCCGCGCATCGTGTCGCTGTTCGCGCGCGACTTCGGCCCGGGACTGGGGCTCGACGGCGATGTGGCGCGCACGGCCGTGGTGCGAATCTTCCTCTTCCTCGGATGCCTCGTCGCCGCCTACCTGGTCACGGTGAAGCGTCGCTCCGACCCGCTCTGGTTGCTCGCCGGCGTCTTCTCGGCGCTCGTGCTGTTCTCGCCGCTGCAGCACCCCTGGTACGGCCTGTGGCTCATCACGCTCTTCGGCATCGCGGGCCTCGGTCGCGCGTGGCAGGTGCGCCTCCTCATCTATGTCACCGCGTTCCTCATGTTCGTCGGCATCTCGGGGGAGCAGGTCGATCTCATCGAGAGACTGCGGGCGGATGCATCCATCCCCATCGTCTATGGCTGGATCGGTGTGATCGGCATCGTGTTGATCGTCGCGGCGTTCGAGTTCGAGCTGTTCCGGCGCTACACGCGACCGGGTCTGCCGCTGCCCATGCTGGCGCGTGCGACACCGGTCGGCTCGGATGGGGATGCGGATGCGGCTGCGGCGGGAACGCAACCCGGTCGCGCCGTTCCGCCGACCGTGCAAAGCTGAAGACATGGATTTTGCCACGCCCGACCTCGACACCGAACAGGGTGTCGACCTGGCCTCGGCGCTCTCGCGGCCGTGGCAGGTCGTGGTGTGGAACGACCCGGTCAACCTGATGTCCTACGTCTCCTACGTGTTCCGCAGCTATTTCGGCTACAGCCGGGAGCAGGCCGAGGCCCTCATGCTGGCCGTGCACAACGACGGCCGCGCGGTCGTGGCCACGGGCAACCGTGAAGAGATGGAACGTCACGTCGAGGCGCTGCACGACTTCGGCCTGTGGGCGACGCTGTCGCGGGTCGAGGAGTGAAGGGTTTCAGCGCCCTCGCCGACGGGCTGCTCGCGGCCGAGTTGACGCCGGGCGAGGTCATGTTGCTGGCCGACCTGGGCATGCAGTTCCGGTCGCTGCTCGAGGCCGTCAGCGAGCGGGCTCGGGATGACTCGGGCGACGGTTTTCACGAAGACGAAGCGGCGCGCATCCTGGGGTCGCGGGGCTGGGGTTCCGGATCGGCGGGCTCGAATGGCGCGGCCCGCGCAGACGATGAAGCTGGCGCGGACGGTGCAGATGGTTCGGCGGGTGCATATGGTTCTGCCGACGCCGACGCCGACGCCGACGCCGACGCCGACGCCGACGCGGATTCCGGCACATTCTTCGACCCCGACGCCGAATTCGGCGACGATGACGGCCGCATCTTCGCGGATGTCTCCGAGGGGGACCTCGACCCGGTGTGGGACGACCCGGCCGTGCGGCGACTCTTTCCCGACGCCTACCCGGAGGACCCCGAGGCATCCGTCGACTTCCGGCGCTACACGATCGAGGCTTCGACCGATCGCAAGCTGCAGAACGTGGAAGACCTGATCGCGTCGCTCGTGAACGGGCGCGACCCTGAGGCGATCGCGGCGACCCTGTCGGGCGCCGACGATGTGCTCGTGCGGCTGAACCCGGCGCAGGTGCAGGCGTGGATTCGCTCGCTGACCGACCTGCGGCTGACGCTCGCCGCGCGCCTCGGCATCGAGGAAGACGGCGACGAGCCCGAGCCGACCGACGAAGACGCCGCGGCGATCTTCGACATCTACGACTGGCTGGGCTGGGTGCAGGACTCGCTGGTCACGGCGCTCTCTGAGAGCCTGCCGGCCTGACTCGGCCCCACGAAAACAGGGGCCCGGCGAGCACTGATGCCCGGCAAGCCCCTGTGGCGTCATGAGCCCTGCGGCTCAGACATCCGATTACATGTCGCGGTAGCGCTTGGCCTCGGCGAGCTTCGGGTGGACCTCTTCGGCCGTCATGGGCACACCGTAGGAGGGGGTGTCGCGCTGGAAGCGCCATCCCTCGGCCAGCGGGCCCGCGTCGACGACGTCGAAGCCGAGCTTCTCGATGAAGGTCACGACGCTCGCCTTGGAGTCCTCGTCGTCGCCCGCGATGGGCAGCGCGCGGCGGTCGTCGGCGTCGGCCGGACGGGCGTCGGCGGTGAGGTCGGCGGCCGCGATGTTGTTGAACGCCTTGACGACGTAGCTGCCGGGCAGGAGCTTCTGCAGCATCTCGGAGACGGTCGTCGACTCGTCGTCGAGCTCGGCGATGTTGCCGTCGCGCTGCGGGTAGTAGTTGTTGGTGTCGATCACGATCTTGCCCTCGAGCTGCTCGACGGGCACCTGGTCGATGGCCTTCAGAGGGATGGTGACCACGGCGATGTCGGCGGCCTCTGCGGCCTCGATCGGGGTGGCCGCGCGGGCGTTGTCGCCCAATTCGTGGATGAGGTCGCTGAGCGTGTCGGGGGTGCGCGAGTTGCTGATCACGATGTCGTAGCCGTTGGCCGCAGCGAGGCGGGCGAGCTGGGAACCGATGTTGCCTGCGCCGATAAGTCCGAGAGTAGTCATGTGGGGTGCAACACGGATGTCGCGCAGGGTGTTCCCGCTAGGCTGGCGAGGTCTTCCGGAGGTTCTCGATGCACATTCTGATCGTCACCGATCAACACGCCGATTCACTCGGGGGCGTGCAGGTCTCCATCCGGTTGCAGAAGCGTTTTCTCGAGTGGGCGGGGCACACCGTCACGGTCGTGGCGCCGCGCATGCATCGCCAGCATCCGGGCGATGCGGGTTATCTCGACCTGCCGTCGGTGCCCGTGACGGTCGATCGCGAATACTCGCTTACGCTGCCCGGGCGCGGCACCGACCGATTCATCGACGCGCGCATCCCGGCCCACGCGCCCGTCGATCTGGTGCATGTGCAGGGCGACTTCTGGGGCGCGTTGATCGGCTATCGCTTCGCCGAGCGGCACGGGCTGCCGGTGGTGCACACCATGCACAACCACATGGAGTTCGGCATCGAACAGGTGGTGCCGTTCCCGCGCCTCGCGATTCGGGGGCTGCTGTGGTGGCAGCACCGGGTGTTGCGCAAGCGGTCGACCCTGGCGCCGTCGGCGTGGAGCTATCTCAACGAGTTGGCGTTGCGGGCGGATGCCGTGACCGCGCCGTCCGGCCACTTCGCGCGGTTGCTCGAGCAGAAGGGTGTGGCCCCGCACGTCGAGGTCATCTGGAACGGCGTCGACGACGAGGTCGTGGAGCAGGTGTTGGCGCGGCGTGTTGAAGGCGAAGCGGCGGGGTCGGCCGGATCCGAGCCCGAGCCCGAGGCTGAGCCCGAGTCCGAGCTCGCCGGCGCGGCTGCGGTCGTCGGGGCGCTCGTCTCCCCGCGGGAGCGCCGCCCGGTGTTCTTGTGGACCGGGCGCATGAGTGCCGAGAAGCGTTTGATGGAGTTCCTCGAGGCCGTGCGGCTGGCCGATGCGGATGCCGAGTACCGCCTCTACGGCGGCGGGCTGCTGCTCGCCAAGGCGCGTGCGTTCGTCGAGCGGGCCGAGGCGGCGGGTCTGCGCTCGACCGTGCAGTTCATGGGCAAGGTGCCCTACGCCGATTCGCTCGCGGGCATCCGAGCGGCCGACGCGCTCGTGCAGACGTCGATCGGTTTCGAGACGCAGGGCATGACGGTCTTCGAGGCCGCCGCCGTGGGAACGCCCTCGATCGTGAGCGACCCCAACATCGCGGGCGAACTGCCCCCGGGCGTGTTCCGGCAGCCGCGGGATGGTTCGGTGCGCGCGCTCGCCGATGCGCTGGTGGCTGCGGCAGCCGACATCCGCTCGGGTTCGTGGCCCACGATCGTGCCGGCCGAGGCCATCGAGTTCCGCCAGAGCTACCAGACGGGCCGGATGCTGCGCCTCTACGAATCCGTTCTCCACAGTCGCTGATCCCGCGATCTCTCCACAAACCGCTCTCCCGCCCCCGCGGCAACCTCCCGTCGAGATAACTTGAGCCTCTCGGACTCAGGTTTTCTTCGCGGCGCTACCATTCTCGGTCGTCGCGAGGTAAAATTGAGTCACAACGACTCAACTTATCTCTGGGAGGAGATCAACCACATGCAAGCTGGGCAGATGCCGCCGCAGGAAGACCAGAAGAGCGCGCTCGAGCAATATGGCGTCAATCTCACCGACGTCGCGGCATCCGGCAAGCTCGACCCCGTCATCGGGCGAGACGCCGAGATCCGGCGCGTCAGCCAGGTGCTCACGCGGCGCACCAAGAACAACCCCGTGCTCATCGGTGAGCCCGGCGTGGGCAAGACGGCCGTGGTCGAGGGCCTCGCGCAGCGCATCGTCGCGGGCGACGTGGCCGACTCACTCAAGGGCAAGCAGATCGTCTCGCTCGACCTGGCCGCGCTCGTGGCCGGCGCGAAATACCGCGGCGAGTTCGAAGAGCGCCTCAAGGCCGTGCTGAAAGAGATCAACGACGCCGACGGCCAGATCATCACGTTCATCGACGAGCTGCACACGCTCATGGGCGCCGGCGCGGGCGAGGGCTCGGTCGCCGCCGCCAACATGCTGAAGCCGATGCTGGCCCGCGGTGAGCTGCGGCTCATCGGCGCCACCACGCTCGACGAATACCGCGAATACATCGAGAAAGACGCCGCCATGGAGCGACGCTTCCAGCAGGTCTTCGTGGGTGAGCCTTCGGTCATCGACACCGTCGCCATCCTGCGCGGTCTCAAGGAGCGCTACGAGGCGCACCACAAGGTGACGATCGCCGACTCGGCGCTCATCTCGGCGGCCTCGCTGTCCAATCGCTACATCCCGGCCCGCCAGCTGCCCGACAAGGCCATCGACCTCATCGACGAGGCCGCGAGCCGGCTGCGCATGGAGATCGACTCGGCGCCCGTCGAGATCGACGAGCTGCGCCGCAGCGTCGACCGGCTGAAGCTCGAAGAACTCGCGCTCAAGAAGGAGAAAGACGAGGCATCGAAGCAGCGCCTCGAAACGCTGCGCGACGACCTACGCACGCGCGAAGCCGAGCTGCTCGAACTCGAGGCGCGGTGGGATCGCGAGCGGTCGCAGCTCAACCGCGTAGGTGAGCTGAAAGAGAAGCTCGATGCCGCGCGCATCAAGGCCGACCGGGCTCAACGCGAGGGCAACCTCGAGCAGGCGTCGCGCCTGCTCTACGGCGAGATCCCCGTCATCCAGCGCGAGCTGGCCGAAGCCGAGCTGGTCGAGAACACCGAGCCGCGCATGGTCAACGACCAGGTCACCAGCGAAGACATCGCGGCCGTCATCGCCGCGTGGACGGGCATCCCCGTCGGCCGCCTGCTGCAGGGCGAGACCGAGAAGTTGCTGCACCTCGAACAAGAGCTCGCCAAGCGATTGATCGGGCAGAAGCGTGCCGTGCGGTCGGTGTCCGACGCCGTGCGCCGCACGCGCGCCGGCATCTCCGACCCCGATCGGCCCACCGGGTCGTTCCTGTTCCTCGGGCCCACCGGTGTGGGCAAGACCGAACTGGCGAAGGCGCTCGCCGAGTTCCTCTTCGACGACGAGAAAGCGCTCGTGCGCATCGACATGTCCGAATACGGCGAGAAGCACTCCGTGTCGCGGCTCGTCGGTGCCCCTCCGGGATACATCGGCTACGAGGCGGGCGGCCAGCTCACCGAGGCCGTGCGTCGCCGCCCCTACTCGGTGGTGCTGCTCGACGAGGTCGAGAAGGCACACCCCGAGGTGTTCGACATCCTGCTGCAGGTGCTCGACGACGGTCGGCTCACCGACGGTCAGGGTCGCACGGTCGACTTCCGCAACACCATCCTGATCCTGACGTCGAACCTCGGCTCGCAGTTCCTCGTCGACCCGACGCTCGACCCGGCCGCGAAAGAGGAGGCCGTGCAGCAGATGGTGCGCCAGGCCTTCAAACCCGAATTCGTCAACCGACTCGACGACATCGTCGTGTTCCAGACGCTCAGCGAAGAAGACCTCGGCCAGATCGTCGAGCTCTACATCGAGCGTTTGCAGCGCCGCCTCGGCGAACGCCGGCTCGAGCTCGCCGTCACCCCCGACGCGCGTAGCTGGCTGGCCGAGCGCGGCTACGACCCCATCTACGGGGCCCGGCCGCTGCGACGCCTCATGCAGAACGAGATCGACGACCGGCTCGCCACGGGCATCCTCGCCGGCCAGATCCGCGACGGCGACACCGTGCGCGTCGACCTCGACCCGGTCGCCGACGCCCTCACCGTCTCGGCGGTCGCGCCCGAAACGGTCGGCTAGTCGGAGGAACGGCGGCGTCATCCCCCACGGGAGACGCCGCCGTTCTGCTTACCGTGTCGACGACTCTTTCCGGCACGCACCGCAGGGCGTGGACTCTGCCGAGGCGTGCCCTGCCCGAGCCACACCGTCTCGCGGCGGAAGTCAGACCGTGCCGCGGCGGACGACCGAGGTGGGCACGAGCGAGCCGTCGAGCGAGACGTCCTCGCCGCGCAGCTGGGCGAGCAGCACCTCGGCGGCACGCTGGCCCACCGCGGCGGCCGGCTGGTGCACGGTCGTCAGAGGGGGATGGCAGCGCAGCGCCCACGCCGAATCATCGAAACCGACGAGCGACACATCGTCGGGAACGCGGCGCCCCGACACCCGCAGCGCCTCGAGGGCACCCGCGGCCACGGCATCCGATGCGGCGAACACGCCGTCGATCGACGGGTCGCGGCCGAGCAACACGCTCATGCCCTCGAAACCGTCGTCGTAAGAGTAGAGGGGGACGTCGACCACGAGGGAGTCGTCGAAACGGTCGCCCAGGGCATCCCGAAAACCGGCGAGGCGGTCGGAGCCCGAGTCGCGGTCGAGCGCCGCGGCGATCATGCCGATGCGACGACGGCCTCGGCCCACGAGTTCGGCCGTGACATCCGCCGCGGCCTTGCGGTTGTCGATGCCGACGAAGGGGAGGGCGCGCAGATCGGGCGGGTGGCCGACGAATGTGGCGGGCAGGCCCAAGCGCTCGATGACGCGCGTGATCGGGTCGTTCTCGCGCGCCGACACCATGATGACGCCGTCGACGAAACCGCCCGAGAGGTAGCGCGTGATGCGGTCGGTGTCGCGCTCCGAATCGACGACCAGGCACACGAGCTGATGGTCGGCCTCGCTCAGGGCTTCGTTTGCACCCAGCAGGATGTTGCCGATGTTGGGGTCGTCGACGAACAGGCTATGCGGTTCGTGAACCACGAAACCGACGGCCTGCGTGCGCTGCATGACCAGGTTGCGGGCCGCCGTGTTGGGCACATAGCCGACCTTGGCGATCGCCGACTCGATGGCCTCGCGCGCCTCGGCCGAGACATATCGTTCACCGTTGACGACGCGGCTGACTGTGCCGCGAGACACCCCCGCCTCGATCGCGACATCGTGAATCGTCGCGCGTTTGCGGCGAATCGGCGGGGTGCTCACGGCTCCACCCTAGCGCGGGGGTCGAGCCGCCTGGCCGACACGGTCAGCGCAGCATCCGATCGGCCGTGCGCAGCGACAGGGCCATCTGAACGAGGCCCGGGTTGGCGCTGAGGGCGCTCGGGAACGTCGAGTTGTCCGAGATCCAGAGGTTCGGGATGTCGTGGCTGCGACCGTCGCCGTCGATGACGCCCTCGGCGGGGTCGGCACTCATGCGGCACGTTCCGAGCGTGTGCGCGGTGCGGGCGAGAACTCGCGTGTCGAGGGCCCCGGCCGCCTCGAGGATGCGGGTCATCGTCGCCGTGGCGTGCTCGTCGATGGCCTTCTCGTTGTCACCCGGCGTGAACGACACGATGGCGCGGGGAACACCCCAGTCATCCCGCTCGTCCGACAAAATGAGGCGGTTGTCCTCGGAGGGCAGGCACTCGGCGTTGATGCCGATACCCGCCGAGTAACGGGAGGCATGCAATGCATCGACCAGCTCGTCGCCCCACAGGCCGCCGCCGCGCACGAGCGAGGTGGCATAGGTGAGTGGCATGGCGCCGAGGCTCTGGATGAGGTAGCCGCCCGCGAAGTCCGCGTCGGACGGGCGTACGAAGTCCTCGCTGATCAGGGCGGACGGGTAGCCGCGATAACCGCGAACCTGCTCCTCGAAACGGCCCCACACCTGCACCGCGCCGTGGGCCAGGAAGTTGCGCCCCACCTGTCCGCTCGAGTTGGCGAGGCCCGTGTTCAGCAGCAGCCGCGGCGTCTCGATGCCGCCGCCCGCGAGCACGAGGGTGGCGCAGCGCTGACGGTGTTCGCGACCATCCTGGCGGTAGACGACGGCCGACACGCGGCCGAGTGCGTCGAGTTCGATGCCGTGCACCATGGCGTCGGGCCGGATCTCGGCGCCGTTCGCGACGGCGGCCGGCAGGTAGGTGATGGCCGTCGTCGCCTTGGTGCCGTAGCGCTCGCCCTGGTGAATCGACCCCAGGTTGTTGCTCGCGGCCCGGGCCCCGAAGTGCGGCTGGTCGCGCTCGCGGCTCAGGATGGCGGCGGGTGCATCGGTGGCGCGGATTCCGAGTCGCTCGCAGCCGATGGCGACGAGATCGGCGGAGGCGTTGCGGTCGACGGGCGGCTCGAGGTATTCGCGCTCGGCATCCCACGGGTAGGGCGTGGGGCCGGAGACGCCGATGACCCGCTCGACCTCGGCGAGATAACCGGTCAGTTCGGCGGGATCGACGGGCCAGTCCTTGCCCTCACCCGTCTCGGTGTGCAGCGCCAGATCGCGCGGGTCGGGGCGCGGCGTGAAAGCGCCCCAGTGCAGGGTGCTGCCACCCACGCCGAAACCGCTGTTGTTGGGGCCGAACGCCGTCGGGGTGTCGCCGCCGCTCAGACGCTCCGACATCCAGTTGATGCGGGGCGCCTCGACCTCGTCGTTGGTGTAGGCGTTGGGGTCGAAGTTGGGTCCGGCCTCCAGCGCCACGACGCGCAGCCCGCGTTCGGCCAGGCGGGCCAGCAGGGGTGCGCCGCCCGCTCCGGTTCCGACCACGACCACGTCGACGACGTCGTCCTCGGCATAGGTGCGCATGTCGGTGAGGTTCATGCGGCGTTCTCCGTATCGGGGGTTTCGGATGAATCAGAGGTGCTGGCCGAGCGGGATGGCGCCACGTCGGCGTCGGTGTCGGCGTTCTCAGTGTTGCCGACCTTGCCGACCTCGCCGAGATCGCCCAGGTCGGCGGGTTCCCACGGGTCGCGTCGGCCGGCCGCGAGGGCGACATAGCCGGCGGGTTCGGCGTGATCGCCACTTGTCGCGAAACCGTCATAACCCACACGCGCGAGCGAGGCCGGATGCGCGAGCCAGAGCCGCGTCAGATCGTTGCGCACGTCTTCGAACCAGCGGCGCACGATGTCGCCCTCCCACGGCCCGCCGCTGATGCCGTCGCCGTCGATGATGCCGCGGATGAGGTCATCCTGCTCGGCTGCGGCGTGCGGCCACACATCGGCCAGGGCGCTGAGACCCAAGCGGTAGGCGGTCGGGTCGTCGGGCAGTTTCGCGGGGCGCCACCCGTCGGTGCGGCCGTCGGCCAGGTCGCGGTCGATGCGCGCTGCGAGGTCGATATGACCCGCCCCGTTTTGCGGCAACAACCGGTCGGCGAGCGAGCGCAACGTGTCGAGCTGCCGCGGCGTGAGGGCGCGCGGCCGGTAGTCGGGGTCGTCGGCGAGCATGCGGCGCGCGAGCAGTCCGCGGGCTTCGCGGCCCGTGCGGCCCGACGCGATCACGAGACCCCAATCGCGAGGAACCGTCGGGGATGCCGCGGCCACACCCTCCCAGAGGCGCACCACTTCGGCCGCCACCTCGGCGGGTCGTTCGTAAGGCAGCAGATGCCCGGTGTGGGCTAGCGACACGAACCGTGCCCGCGGGTAGACGTGTGCGACGAGACGGGACTGCGCGAGCGAACCCAGGTCGTCGTCATCCTCGCCGCCCAGCACGGTCACGGGCAGGTCGAGCGTGCCGACCTCGGCCGAGACGTCTTCGCGGCTGCCCTCGTCGAGCCAGCGGCGCCAGGACAGCGCGGATGTCTGGCGCACCTGTTCGATGGCCCGGCTCTCGTCGACGCCCGACAGAGCCGTCGCCACATTCTGCCCGACGAACTCGCGGGCAGCGGCCTCGTCGAGGGGGCCGTCGGCCGCCCACGCGAGCATCTCGGCGCGCTTGTCGTCGTCCATCGGTTCGGGCGTCGGCGGCGACGGTGCGAGCAGCACGGCGCCGGCGAGGCCGAAGACCTCGGCGCTGCCGTCGAGGGCCCGGGCCGCCACGAGGGCCGCGATCTTGCCGCCCATGCTGTGGGCGACGAGCATCCAGGGGCCCCCGTCGATCTCGGCCTCGATGGTCGCCACCGCGGCGTCGACCTGAGCGGATACCGAACCGTCGTCGGCGTCGGGAGCAGAGCCCTGCCCGGGAAGGTCGATTCCGACGACGCGGAAACGGTCGCCGAGTGCGGCGGCCAGAGGCGCAGCGGCGGCCGCGCTGAAACCGAGGCCGGGCAGGAAGAAGACGGTGCAGTCGTGATCGAGGTCGTTCGCGCCCGCGGTCACGGCGTGACCATGCCGCCGTTGACGTTCAGCGTCTCGCCCGAGACGTAGCTCGACTCGGCCGAGGCCAGGAACACATAGGCGGGCGCGAGCTCGGCCGGCTGGCCGGAACGCTGGTAGGTGCTCTCGTCGTCGAACGCCTTCATCTGCTCGTCCGAAACACCGCCCGACACCTGCAACGCGGTCCAGACGGGCCCGGGGGCCACGACGTTCACGCGGATGCCGCGCGGCGCGAGCTGCTGCGACAGGCCCTTCGAGAAGTTGTTGATGGCGGCCTTCGTGGCCGCGTAGTCGAGGCGGTCGGGGGCGGGCTTGTAGGCCTCGAGCGACGCCGTGTTGACGATGCTGGCGCCGGCGGGCAGGTGGGGGAGCGCCGCCTTGGTGAGCCAGAAGTTGGCGAACACGTTGGTGCGGAACGTCTGCTCGAACTGCTCGTCGCTCAGGTCTTCGAGCCGGTCGACGGCCACCTGCTTGCCGGCATTGTTGACGAGGATGTCGAGGCCGCCGAGCACGCTCACGGTCTCGTTGATGATGGCCCGGCAGCGGGCGGGATCGCTGATGTCGGCGGCGATCGCGTGACCGGTCTGGCCGGCCTCCTCGATCAGGGCGAGGATGTGGTCGGCGTCTTCCTGTTCGGCGGGCAGGTGCACGATCACGACATCCGCCCCCTCGCGCGCGAAGGCGATCGCAACCGCGCCGCCGATGCCCGAGTCGCCGCCCGTGATGAGCGCTTTGCGACCCGCGAGTCGGCCGCTGCCGCGGTAGGTCTTCTCGCCCAGATCGGGCACGGGCGTCATCTGCGCCTGCACGCCGGGCTCGGGCTGGTGCTGCACCGGCGGCTCGACGCGGCCGTAGCGTTCGACGGGGTTTCCGAAGGTGTACTGATCGCCAGAAGTCATACCTTCACACTAGGTTTCGTCGCCCGGCTGTGCCGGGCCTTGCGCTTCGCCCCGACGAGTATTAGCACCCGCGTAGAGTGGGGATGTCGTCACCACATCTTCGACGACCCTCTTCTTCCCCCACCGCTCCGGCCGATACCGGCCCCGGTGGGCTGCGCAATGGGGCGCCCCGACACGTTAATCACGGCCCCTCGCGAGGTGCCCCAGCATGAAGGAGCCGCAATGGCTATCACCCAGAAAAAGTCCCCGTCAGACGCCAACCGTTATCGGCCAGAGCCGTCCGTGCTCACAGCCCTGAAGACGCCCCGCATCCTGACGCGCGAGGTGCTCGCCGGCCTCGTCGTCGCGCTGGCCCTCATCCCCGAGGCGATCTCGTTCTCGATCATCGCGGGCGTCGACCCGCGCGTCGGACTCTTCTCCTCGTTCGTCATGGCGGTGTCTATCGCGTTCCTCGGCGGACGCCCCGCCATGATCACGGCGGCCACGGGTGCCGTCGCGCTCGTCATCGCGCCCGTCGCCCGCGATTACGGCATGGACTACTTCATCGCCACGGTCATCCTGGCCGGCATCTTCCAGGTGCTGCTCGCGGTGCTCGGCGTGGCCAAGCTCATGAGGTTCATTCCGCGCAGCGTCATGGTCGGCTTCGTCAACGCGCTAGCCATCCTCATCTTCACGGCGCAGGTTCCGCACCTGATCGGCGTGCCGTGGCTCGTCTACCCGCTCGTGGCGATCGGCCTCGTCATCCTGGTGTTCCTGCCGCGCCTGACCAAGGTGGTGCCAGCCCCGCTCGTCGCGATCGTGCTGCTCACGGTGGCCACGGTCGTCACCGCGCTCAACGTTCCGACGGTCGGCGACCAGGGCGAGTTGCCGCGCAGCCTGCCGTCGCTCTTCATCCCCAACGTGCCGCTCACGGGCGAGACGTTCGCGATCATCGCGCCCTACGCGCTCGCCATGGCCCTCGTCGGTCTGCTCGAATCGCTCATGACCGCCAAGCTCGTGGATGACGTGACCGACACGCACTCCCGCAAGACCCGCGAGGCCTGGGGTCAGGGCGTGTCGAACATGCTGTCGGGCGTCTTCGGAGGCATGGGCGGCTGCGCCATGATCGGCCAGACCATGATCAACGTGAAGGCGTCGGGCGCCCGCACGCGCATCTCGACGTTCCTCGCGGGCGTGTTCTTGCTCATCCTCGTCGTGGTGTTCGGCGACATCGTGGCCGTCATCCCGATGGCCGCGCTCGTGGCCGTCATGATCATGGTGTCGGTGGGCACGTTCGACTGGCACAGCATCAAGCCGTCTACGCTGAAGGCCCTGCCCAAGAGCGAGACGCTCGTCATGGTCGTGACGGTGGCCGTCGTCGTCATCACGCACAACCTGGCTATCGGCGTCATCGTGGGCGTGCTGGCGGCCATGGTGTTGTTCGCGCGGCGGGTGGCCCACTTCGCAACCGTGACGCGCGACATCCGCGAGGTCGATTCGGATGCGGGCAGCCACACGTTCGGCGCCGAAGCCGACGCTCGCTCGGGCGCCTCGTCCGCCACGGCGTATTATCGCGTCGAGGGTGAGCTCTTCTTCGCCTCGAGCAACGACCTCACGACCCAGTTCGAGTACGCCGACGACCCCGACCGCGTGATCATCGACATGTCGGGATCGCACATCTGGGATGCCTCGACCGTCGCCGCACTCGACGCCATCATCAGCAAATACGAGCGCCACGGCAAGACGGCGACCATCACGGGCCTCAACGAGGCGAGTACCTCGCTGCGCACGCGCCTGGCGGGCAACCTCGGCGGCGGTCACTAACCCCTGGCGCCGTTCGCCTCGATGTGGCCTAGTCGACGGATTTCGCGGCCGAGCGGGCTCGCGCCCGCGCCTTGATCTCGAGGATGACGTCGGTCTTGGCGTCGGCGTAGGCGTTCATGTCGTCCCACTGCTGCGACATGAGGGCGCGCTTCGTGCTCTCGTAGAGCGCGCGGTCGGCGGTGTCGGAGCGCAGATGATTGCGCAACAGCAGGTATTCGTCGATGGCCGCGTTGCCGCGTTCGTAGATGTGCACATGCACATCGCGTTCCGGGGTGCGCACCATCCGATGCCCGGGTTCCCGCACGCGCAGCGCGTAACCGGCCGCCAGCAGGGCGTCGAGGTAGTCCTCCTCGGCCGTGATGTCGGCGACGGCTACGACGATGTCGACGATGGGTTTCGCCGCCAGGCCGGGCACGGAGGTCGAGCCGATGTGGGCGATGTCGACGGATGCGGGGGTGAGGGCATCCGCGATGCGCCGGCGGTGCTGCTCGAAGATCTCGGGCCAGCGCTCGTCGTAGTCGTGCAGGCCCACGCGCAGGGCCTCGGGGCCGCCCACGAGCTCGAGGTCGGAGACATCCGCCCGACGAGGGCCCGAGCTCGGGCGAGTGCCTGATTCGCCCGTCATTCAGCGTGCCTCGTGCTCGCGCAGCGCCGCAACGATCTCGTCAAGGTAATCGTCGACCTGATTCTGGTCGTAGCCGGTACGGAACTTCGTCGGACTGAAACGCGAAACGACGACCTCCTCCCCGCTGATGGGGTCCACCGAGCGGCGCCGTTCATAGCCGGCGAGCGTCTCGCGCACGCGGTCCATCAACTCGTCGACTTCAGTGGGCTCGTAGCCCTCGCGCCACCGCGTCGTGCCGAACTTCTTGGCCGCGACATCCTCTGAACGCATGCATCCCCCTCTGGTCTTCCTCGATCCTGCCACGCGATGAGCGGAATGAGCGGGATGAGCGGAACGAGCGCCATCACCGAGGCGGGCGCGGTGCGGGCGCGGGCGCCGGGCCACACCGGTTCGATGCCCCTCGGCGGAGGCCGCTCCACCTGCCGGTGGAGGCGACGCGCGCGACGCGTCACTAGCGTCGAAGCATGGGGATCAACGACGACCGAGCGGGCCACGATCCGCGGCACGAAACCGCCATCGAGGTGCGTGCGCTGACCAAGAATTTCGGCGACACCGAGGTGGTGCGCGGCGTGGACCTCTCGATCGCGCGCGGCGAGGTGTTCGGCATCCTGGGGCCCAACGGTGCCGGCAAGACCACGACCATCGACTGCCTCGCCGGCCTCAGCGCCGCCACATCGGGCTCGGTGCGCGTGCTGGGCCTCGACCCCGTCGCCGACCGGGCCGCCTTCACCGCCCGGGTTGCCGTTCAACCGCAGGCAGCCAGCCTCTTCGACCACCTCACCGTGGCCGAGACGCTGCGCCTGTTCGCGTCCTTTCACGAGCGCCCCGCCGCCCTCGAACCCCTCCTCGCCGAGGTTGGTCTGACGGCCGATCAGAGCATCCGCGCCAAGCATCTCTCGGGCGGGCAGACGCGTCGACTTCTGCTGGCCGTCGCCCTCGTCGGCGACCCCGAGCTCGTCATCCTCGACGAACCGGCCGCGGGCCTCGACCCGAGCGCGCGCCTGCACCTGTGGTCGACCATCCGGGCTCTGCGTGACCGCGGCGTCACGGTTCTGCTGACCACGCACGACATGGAGGAGGCCACGGCCCTGTGCGACCGGGTGGCCATCCTGGTGCGCGGCGAGATCGTCGCGTCGGGTTCGCCGGCCGACCTCGTGCGTCAGAGCGCGGGCGAGAGCACGGTGCGCTTCGTGGTGGCGGCGGGCACCGACCTGGGCCCGGTCGAGCGGATGGAGGGGGCCAACGCGGTGTCGTCCGAGAACGTGGCTGGCGGCATCCGTGTCGTCGTGAAAACGGATGACCCGGACGGCCTGTTGCGCGCCATCACCTTCACTCCGGGGCTGCAGGCGCGCGAGTTCGCTGTGCACCGCAGCTCGTTGCAGGACCTGTTCGTCGAGCTCGCCGAGAACGGATCGGCCGGCCCCGCGCCGATCCACACCGCGTCGACCCATGCCGAGGGGAGCGCCGAATGAGCGCCGTCACGCCGCCCACCGCCCGCCCGCGTGCCGCCCAACCCGCGCGCCGATCGCCCTTTGTCGAGGTGAGCCGCGCGAGCGCCCTCGAGCTGCTGCGCAACGGCAAGATCGTGGCATCCATGATGTTCATGTTCGGGTTCTTCCTGCTGCTGATCGTGTGGCTCGACGCGGTGCTGGCCGACAGTCCGGATGTCCCGGGCGGCGACTATCTGCGCCTCAACCTGGCCACCTGCATCGTCGTCGGCTATCTCGCCATCGCCATCACGGGAACGACCGTGCCCCTCGTCGCCCTGCGCGAACGCGGAACCCTGCGCCTGCTCGGCACCACACCGCTCAAACGGCTCACGTTCCTGCTGGCGCAAACCCCCGCCCGTTTCGCGCTCGGAGCCGCCGAGGCCGTCGTCATCCTGGCGATCGCCATCGCGCGCGGCTACCTCGACCCGATGCAGACGCTGCGGCTCAGCGTCACGCTGCTGCTCGGCCTCGTCATGCTGTTCTCGTTCGGCTACCTGCTGGCGTCGCGGTTGCGCAATGCCGAGGTGGCGAACCAGTTCACGGGGCTCATCCCCATTATTGTGCTGCTGACGTCGGGCACCGTGTTCCCGCCGTCGCTCTTTCCCGACTGGCTGGTGCCCGTGCTGAACGCCATCCCCACGGCCTGGTTCATCCAAGCGGCCGGCGCCGACCTGTCGGGGTACACGCCCTTCGCGAGCATCTACGTGCTGTGGGGGCTCATGGCCGCGGCCACGGTCGTCGCGACTCTGCTCGCGGCTCGACTGTTCCGCTGGGACATTCGCGAGCGGTGAGGCCCGTGGGCCGGCGGAGGCCCGGAGGCGGGGGAGCGCGGGGGCTCGCCGGCAGGTTGCGCGGCCTGATCCAGCGCGCCCGTCAGCGGGCGGGGCGGTCGTAGCGCGCGGCGTAGGGGCTGCCGGGGAAGGCGGCGAAAACGAGGAGCGCGAGGCCGCCGATCGTGGGCACGAGGCCCAGCAGCACGAACCATCCGGACAGGTTGAGGTCGTGCAGTCGGCGCACGTTCAGAGCGAGGTTCGGGATGAGCGTGCCCAGCAGGTAGAGAACGACGATGAAGCCCGTGAGGCCGGCCGGGAACGTGATCTTCTCGCTGACCTCGCCGTACTGGTCGATGCCGGCGGTGAGCCGCTGCAGCACGACGGCGAGGATGGGGCCACCGATCAGGACGACCACGTTGAGCAGCGCGATCCACCAGTACTCGCTGCGGCTCGATCGTCCCGCGAAGGTGGCATAGCGGGCGAAGAAGCGCCCGATCGCAACACCCGGAGATGCGCCGGGTCGGGGCGCGTCACCGGGGCGTCCCGGCGGAATGGGCGCAGGCCCGGGTGCGGGGGCGCCGGCGGTGGTGGCGGGGTATGCGGGGTAGGTCACGGCGAGTCCTTCTGGTCGTTCGAGTCGGGCGGGTCGTGTCTCGAGACTAGGTCGGGTCGCCGACGGGAGCGATGGGGAGAAGTGCCCGCCGGGTGAGGACGAGTCCCGTCACGCCGAGCACGACGGAGGCGAGCGTGACGAGCGCGAGCGGCAGGAATGAGGGTTCTTCGCCGGGCATCTGGGCGCTGAGCCAGCCGAAGAGGATGGCGCCCGACAGGACGACGGAGGGCAGCAGCCACCGGGCGAGGTCGCGGGGGACGCCGCGGCGGAACACACGCGGGTTGCTCAGGGCGCCGGCGATCGCGGCGGCGAGACCGAGCACGGAGCCGAGGCCGCCGAGCACGAACACGGCGAGCGTTACCGCGGCTGCCGTCTGCTGCTCGGGTGTGCGCGTCTGTTCCGTGTTCGGGCGGTCGAACGTGCCGGCTGGGAAGTCGAGGGTTGCTCCCGCATCGTCATCCGTGAGCTCGGAGGGATAGCCCGACTCGCCATTTCGCCACAGGTCGAGTGCGTGCGTTTGGATGCCCTCCGCCTCCGAGGATTCCTCGACAGAGGGAACCTTCGTGCCGGGCGTCGCCTCGAACTCGCCGAAGGGGATGACCGCGTCGCCGGGGGCGCCGGAGGTGTCGGATGACGCGATGCCCGAGGTGTTCCAGCCACCGGAGGTCTGCTCGGCGGCGAGTTCGTCGGGCACGCGCAGCTCGAGCCGCAGCGGAGAGGGAGCGGGGTCGCCGCCCCAGTTCGCGTCGTTCGCCCATCCGGTCAAGAGCGCGCCCCACGCCATCCGATCGACCGCTATGCCTGAGGAATCTTCGGCAGCCACGATCGGTGACGTGAGGGCGTATTCGATGCGGATGTCGTGAGTTCCTGTCAGCACCTGGGAGAGCTCGGTGGCGAGCAGGAGGGTGTCGGCATCCGGGGTCACGGAGAACTTCGCGGGCTCGCCATCGACCTTCACGCTCGACACCTCGAGGCCCAGGTCATAGCCGTCGAGGCTGCTGCGCCATTGCTGGGCGAATTGGGGCACGCGGGCGCCTTCGTCGCCGAACGACACCGAGACCTCCTCGGTCACCGCGAGTCGGGCACCCCCGTCATCCGTGCGCGTGAGTTCGGCGACCGCCTCGAGGGACTGCACCTTCGTGTAGAGCGTGCCGGGCACGTCGCCGCTGTAGGACCGATACTCGACGGGGCCGGGGTAGGGGTTCGGCAGCACGGCGACGGCAACGATCGAACCGGCCACGAGGAGCAGCGAGAGGCCACGAATGGCCGTGCGGGCGCCCGCCGAGAGGGATGATGCCGACGAGAAGTCGCCCCGGGATTCGCGCGAGCGGGCCGTCTCGCCGATGCTGCCCTCGATGAGCGCACTGACGCGCTTGCCCGCCTGGCGCGGCGGGCCGAACAGCACGGCGTAGGGCAGGAGCCGGTCGCCGATGGGCCCGCGGGCGGTGAGCTGCGTGCGCTCGGAGTACACGCCCACGCCGCGCAGGTGCTGCTTGACCAGGGCGCCGCGCCGGGTGAGGGGCCGCGCCGACAGGGCGATGACCAGCACGAACACCGCGAGCACAGAGGACAGAACGACGAAGGCCACGGGCCACCACACCACCGAGAGCGTCGCTTGATAGGAGAGCTGCCGCAGCAGACCCCACTGCACCACCGTGAGCGCGAGCGGGGCCGCGATGAAGAGGTCGCGCACGAACCCGCGGGGGGTGCGGCGCAGGCCCATCGTCAGCTGGGTGCGGCGTTCCGTGGCGACGGCCGATCGCAACAGCGCAAGAGGGAGGTCGCCGATGGTGCCGGTGCCCCGGGCGACGCGGGCGGCGGCGGCAAAACGTGAGGTGCGCTCATCCGAATCGAGCCCGCGCCGTTGGGCGGCGCTGAGTGCTGCCGCGAGCTGCGCCGCACGGGGACGACGCAACACCTGGGCCGCCAGATGTGGGCTGATGCCGGGCGGCGGTTCGTACTGCGCCACGAACCACGGCCGACCGCGCGCGTCACTCCACGCCACGGCGCGCGCGGCGAAGGCGAGCAAGAAGGTCAGGGCGAGGAAGACGAGCGGCGCGATCGGGCCATAGACCTGCACCCAGTAGAGCGGCGTCTGCGGGGGCATCGCAAAGGCGCCGGGCTCGAACGACATCACGAAACCGGCGTGCGCGTGCGGCGGCACGTTCTCGTCCGAGATGAAGCGGTAGGTGACGTCGTCGGGTGAACCCGTCGCCGACTGCGGCTCCGGGTCGAGCCACACGCCGCCCGCCGCCATGAGCCACGTCAGGCTGCTGCGCGGCTGCCGGATGAGCTGCTCGTCCACGTCGCGCGGGATCGTGACCGAGACGTCGAGCCCCGAGAGCCCTTGCGGCCAGGACGGGCCGAAGACATCCCATTTGAGCAGATCGACCGGGCGGCCCGTGTCGGCGTCCGTCGACGAAAAGGCCAGGTCGTGCAGGCTATAGCGCAGCACGAATTCGTGGGTGCCCTGCAGGGTGTCGTCGCCCTCGAGCGTGAGCTGCACCTGGGTGGGCGTGTCCGATCGGCCCACGTCGAGTGTCTTGCCATCCATCGTGGCTGCGATGGCATCCGGTGTGAGGGCATGGCCCTGGTACTGACTCGCGAGAGTGCGCTGGATGCCGCGCTCGCCGCCCGCACCGCCACCCTCGTCGCCCGAGGCATCCGGAAATTGTGCGGTGATGCGCTCTTCGACCTGCACGTCCATGCGGCCGTCGTCGGTGCGCGTGACGCGGTAGTCGGCGGTGAACTGCCGCGCGATCCACGTGTCGGTCACGTTTGAGGCCGACTCGGTGATGTCGTCGAGGGTGAGGGGTTTGTTGATGACCGGCCCCACGAGCAGCACGATGCCGGCGAACGCCACGAGCGCCCAGAACCCGCGCAGGCTGTAGCGCAGCCAGGGGCCGCCCTTCGACCGCAACCAGGCCTCGAGCGCCAGCAGCCACCGCGACAACACGACCCACAACGGGCTGTGTTTCGGGGCCGGGTCGGGGATGCGTTCGTCTGAAGCGTCAGCCCCCGCCGCGTCTGCGGGCGGCTGTGCCGGTTCCTCGGTCGTCACCCTTCGAGTCTGGCACAGCGCTGGGAGCAGGTCGGGCAGCTCAGGCGAACCGGCGCCTCAGGCCGCGCGGCTGTCCGCTCGCTGGGCGGTTCCCGTGCCGGAACGCATCAACGGCGAGCACAAGGTGCCGCAGAGCGCCGCCCACGAGATGGAGACCGCATATTCTCCGAGGCTCAGAAAAAGTGACGAAGCGGATTGGTGAACGCCATTGAGGGGGCTCAGAGACAGCACCATGAACAACACAAACGGCAGGATGACCGTCACCCCCGAGACTGCTCCGGCGAACCAGCTCGGGCGGGTGAAGAGCAGCGGAATCGTGAACATGCCCCCGGCGTAGAAGAGCACGCCGAGCGCGCACCACCCGAGGAGCGGAATGAGCAGCAGGAAGCTCGCGAACAGAGGCGTTCCCGGGCTTCCGTCACCGGCCCAGCCGAAAAGGAGGACATTCCAGACGATCAGCCCGAGCCAGGTCGCCGCGGTCGCTGCCACGGCGAAAACAGACATGTTGACGAGTCGCATGAATTCCCCCTGCGCAATGGTTGCACGCGACTGCTCTATCGAGGGATCGTCGAGCGCGGCCGGTTGCGGGAGAACGTCCGCGCGTGCCGAGGGCTTCTTCTGCTTTAGAGGTCGTCAAAGCCCGACGTTTGATCGTCTTCGGCGCCCTCGCGGGGTTTGGGCGGCCGGAGGTTGCGGGTCTTCTCCCGCATCGATTCCAGTGCCGTCGGATCGTCGAGATCGACGGCCCGGTCGACTGCCGGCGAGGAGAAGAGTTGGCTCGCAGGGCCGAGAAGAAGGCGGGCTTCACCGCGCAAGGCTTCGTCCGAGAGGGCCGGAACGGTCACGAGGTCCGATTTGCCGACGTTGGCCAGGGCGCGCGCATACTCGACGACGGCCGTGCAGATCTCATCTCCCAAGATGACGTATCCGCTCGCGTAGAAGAGCTTCTGCATGGTCTTCGTCCCCCTCCTCGTGACTGGTTCTGAGGACGACGTTAGATGACCCCCCGGCGTGCGCGTCAGGGATTGACCTCACCGAATCCGCCCGCTAGTTTCCGGCCCGGGGCTTCTGTCGGCGGGATCGTTCAGTCCTCGGGGTGCAGGCTCTCGTCGGCCTCGACGACGCGCCACGACGTGAAGTGCACGGTGAGGTCGGCTCGGGATGGCGCGCAGCACATGGGGCCAGCGGTGACCGCCGCGTCGGGGTCGAGGGGTGCGACGCGAACGAGGCGCCAGGCTTCGTCGTCGACGCGGGCACGGATGGTGAGAGCATCCCCGGATCGGCTGGCGCGAATCGTGACGAGCCGTCCATGCCAGCCGGGGATGGGGGAGAGGGACCAGTCGGACATGCCGCGCGTGACGACCGCTCCGAGGCTGTCTTCGCCGTCGCTACGTTCGACGCCGGTCTTGATCCAGGTGGTGTCGTCGACCTTGACGAAGATGCCCGCCTGGTCGAACTGTGCTTCGAAGTCGAGGTGGAACGCGACCTCCATGGCCGAGTTTTGCTCGAATGGCACGAGCAGGGCGTGTTCGGTGTCGTGGATGAAGCCGTAGGACGTGATGCGCCAGGCGTCACTTTCTTCGACGGCGGTCACGCGCATGCCGTCGTCGCCGATATCTACGCGCGCCGGGGGCGTCGTCCAGGTGCCTGCGGTCCAGTCGATATCGGTCATGGCGGATGTCCTCTCCTCAACGCGGCCCGGCCGGCCACGGCCCCAGCGTACACTTGTACACATGATGATCGACCACTTCCCCGGAGATTCCCGCAGCAACTACGAGCGGATGCTCGCCGGTGACGACTACATCGCCGACGACCCCGAGATGGCGCGTCGGGCCGGGCGCGCGGATCGCCTGGCCGACGCCTACTATCGAGCCACGCTCGCGGATGAAGCGGCCGCCCGTCCCCTGCTCGTCGAACTCCTCGGATCGCTCGGCCCCGACGCCGTCGTGAAGCCGCCCCTCTTCGTGGACTACGGCGAGCACATCCACATCGGCGCGCGCACGTTCGTCAACTACAACCTGACGGCCCTCGATGTCGCCGCCATCACCATCGGCGAGGACTGCCAGATCGGCCCGAACGTGCAATTGCTCACTCCGACGCATCCCGTCGAGGCGCAGCCCCGCCGCGACAAGATCGAGGGCGCCAAACCCATCACGATCGGCGACAACGTGTGGCTGGGCGGCGGCGTCATCGTGTGCCCCGGTGTGACCATCGGCTCGGATAGCGTGATCGGCGCCGGATCGGTCGTCACGCGCGACATCCCGGCCGGTGTCGTCGCGGTCGGCAACCCCGCCCGCGTCGTCCGCGCCATCGACGAGTCGCGGTGACGTCGGCAGGCCCTGAGCGGGCCACGCGCCGCACCGACCCGCACCGGCGGGAGCGCGTCATCGAGGCCTGCCTCGACGTCATCGCCGACGTCGGGGTCGACGGCACGACCCACCGTCGTGTGGCCGCCGCGGCCGACGTCCCACTCGGGTCCATGACCTACCATTTCACCGGCATGGACGAGCTCCTGCGCGAAGCGTTCACGCTCTTCGCCGATCAGGTCGCAACGCAGTTCGCGCGCCGCCTGGACAGCGCGACATCCGACGATGAGGCCGAGCGCGCCGTGGTCGACATCATCCTGCACGACACCTTCGGCACCGACCGCGATCTGGTCCTCACCCACGAGCTCTACACGCTCGCGGCTCGCCGACCCGAATACCGCACGATCACGCAAACCTGGATGGCTCGCAGCCGCGCGGCCCTCGAGCGGCACTTCGACCCGTCGACCGCACGCTTGCTCGATGCCCTGATCGAGGGGCTCACCATCCACCGCGCCCTCGACGTGACGCGGCCGGATGATGCACTCGTCGTCGAGGCCGTGCGCCGCATCCTGCGCCCCTGATCGGCCGGGGCACGACAGCAGGGGTTCAGGCTGCGGTCGTGGCGTTGCGGTACTGAGGCTGCGCGCGGAGCAGGATGATCGCCGCGCCCTCGAGGGCCGCGACGGTGATGACCACTGCCGCCACGAGAACCGCCCCCGCGGGGTGCGCGACGGACTGGCCGACGAAAGCCTGATAGGTGAGCAACACGGTTGCCAGTGCATACGCTGCCGCGGCGACGGCCACGATCCGCGTCTGCGTGCCGGGTCTGCGCAGGCGTGGGATGCGCGCGCCGACGACGCTCACGAGCAGGGCGAAGAGCGGGAGGATCTGGAGCGCGTGCATGCCGACGAAGTGCGCGACACGGTAGTCGCCGCCGACGAGACTCCAGCCGAGGATCGGTAGGCCGGGCCCGCCGTCCGCGATACCGACCGCGTGGGCCCCGATGATTCCGGTGGGCTCGGTGAGTTGGCTCGGGGTCGGACCCGTCATGAGGAAGGCTACGCCGATGCCCACGAGCGCTATGGCGGCGCCGGCTCGAACGGCGAGGGTGAGCGCCGGGGTCGGCAGGCGAAGGAAGACGAGCGCCACCGAGGTGAGGAAGGTCGCCAAGTACATGATCGTGATCGAAACGGCCATGATGGCCCAGACGATGACGTGCACGCCATCCGACACGTTGAAGTGGCTCGTCGTGCCGGTCGCCGCGGCCCACACGATGAGCACCTGTTCGATCGCCAGGGTGACGGCGATGACGGTGCCGAGGCGCCGCGCAAACTTCTGCCAGCGCGGCAAGTGGGCGATGAGCCACGCCCAGGTCACGGTGTAGAGCAGGATCGACAACGAGAACTTGAGCGGCTTCGCCCAAGCCGGAGCACCGAGGATGACGCGCGGGTCGAGCCACATTCCCACGAGCGCGATGACGGCGCAGACGGCCATGAGGCCCGCGACCGTCATGAGCGGCGGATGCCAGGCGAAGGCGCGGCGCATGGCCGCGATCAAGGGATGGCCGCTGCTGGGGCCGGAGCCGGAACCGGGGCCGGCCCCGGCGTCGTCGCCCATGGGTGTGAGGGTGACGCGGGTCGTCATGACTGGGCGCCTTCCATGTCGGCGCCGGCGTTCGAAGCATGATCGCTCACCGGGAAGAGGTCGTGCGTCGCGTCCTGCTGCGCGAGGCGACGGAGCCCCGCGAACAGCGGATCGCCGAGCACGGTGCCGACCACCATCAACTCCGCGATCGCGTCGCGCTCCTGGCGGCCGTGCAGCGCGGCGACATCTGCCCGCGCGGCGGTCGCGGCCGCGTTCAGGTAGGCATCGAGGTAGGCGTCGGGGGCATCGAATCCGATCGTGCGAAGCCCGTCCAGCGCCCGGGCGGCCGCCTCGAGGCCGGGGTTGTCCGAGGTCGTGCACCAGCCGGCCGCCGACACGCGCCCCTCGATGCGGTCCCGCGACTCCTGGCTGGCGCCGTTGTCCTGTGATCGACTGCTCGTCATCGCATATTGCGCGGCGGCGAAGACTTCGGCGAGGGGAGCTGCGTCGGCATCGAGCACGGCCAGGATCTGCTTGGTCACGGCCACCGACAGGCCACCGGTCTCCAGGAGCGCGCGAACCAGTCGAACGCGCTCGACGTGTCGCGTGTCGTAGGTGGTCTGGTTGGGCGCGGACTTCTCGCCCGGGGGCAAGAGCCCTTCGCGTTGGTAGTACTTCACGGCCGTCAATGGGACGGAGGCGGCTTGGGCAACTTCGGATATTCGCACTCTCCGATAGTGGCACTATCTATTCAGGGGCACAAGAGGCAATGGGTCTGAACGTGCATGATTGTCAGTTTCTCTCTGCCGTCACCTCGGCCGTGAAACTCTTCGCCGGGCGACCGCAGGCGTCTCGCGATAGCTACTGATCGCCCAGGGCCTCGGCGGCCAGCCGCTGCAGCGCCAGGATGTGGGCGTCGAACGTGTATTGCCCGAGCGGCGTCAGGCTGAGCGTGGTCGTGAGGCGCTTGTCGGTGCGGCTCGAGGAGGTCGACTTCTTCACCGTCACGAAGCCCAGTTCGACGAGGCTGCGGACCGTCTTCGAGAGGTTCGCCTCCGACAACCCGAGCGTGTCTTTCAGAACCGAGAACTCGGCGCTGTCGACGGGGCGCAGCAGGCCGCAGATCCGCAGGCGGTTCGGTGCATGGATCGCTTCGGAGAAGCGCGCGTCATCGGCCACGCCGCAGCTCCCGGTCGAAGGCGCGGTCGTAGGCGCGGCCGCCCAGCCACATCACCAGGAACGCCGCGAGGGCGCTCGCAATGATCCACACGCCGTTCCCGGTGGCGGCAAGGGCGAACGACACCCCGAGCAGCAGCACGATGACGACACCCATGACGATGGCGACGGTCAGGCTGCGCGGTCCAGCCGTGTGGGTGATCGTCACGCCCGTCTTCTTTTGATAGGCCAGCGCGAGAAAGACGATGCCGAGCGAGGCGAACGTGACCAGCAGGGATTGCCAGATCGTCCCGGTGCCGATGGGCGAGCCGATGATCGCTGCGGTCGCCAAGCTGAGAAGCGGGTAGTACCAGCGCGGCGTGGCGACCCGATCGGCTAGGGCCGAACGGTCGGACTGGAGCGCACCCAGCGCCTCGCGAGCATCCCTATTGCGGTCGTCGGCAGGGTAGTGAGAGCCTTCGTAATGACTTTCCATGTTGGAAACCATTTCACATGCCATCCGGTTAAGCAAGAGGGTGGCGAAGTGATGTGGCCCGGCTGAGACTCCGCGCTAGTCAACCGCCGGCCTCATCCAGAACGGCGAGTAGTGGTAGCCATCCGGGTCGTCGAATTGGCGCTGGTACATGAAGGGGTAGTCATCCGTGTCGCCGATGCGGCCGCCCGCGGCCCCTGCACGTTCGATGAGCTCGTCGACGGCCTCCTGGCTGTCCAGGTCGAACGAGACCGTGACTTTGGAGGGGGTTTCGGGCCCGCCGATGAGGTCCTCGGTGGCGCCGACGCTGGCGTACATGGCCCGGCTGCCGAGCATGATGTACTGATCGGGCGCGATCGCGAAGCAGGATGCATCGGGCCCCGACATCTCATCGTTGCGACGCCAGCCGAGGGCCGTGTAGAAAGCGGTCGCGCGTTCGACGCTCTCGACCGGGCACGTGATGAATATGGTCATGCGGCCATGCTGATCTCGGTGGTGCCGCGCGTCAAGGTATTTGTGTGCGCACTACGCCCCGCGGATGCCGACGGCGTCCCAGCCTCAGCCTCGAAGCCGAGGTTTCATGTACTTGAGGACCATGGCCGCGCGGGGGGAGCGCGGGATAGGGTGACTGCATCCCGCCCGGTCGATCGCGCCTGATCGACTGCAACCGTTCGAGGCCGCACGAGCCTCACGGGGTCCTCCCGCCGAAGCTGCCGCCACGGACATCCTCATTTTCACGCCGCCCGCGTGCGGTCAAGAGAGCGCTCACATCGGATGCTTCATGAATCTCACTCCCGTTTCGATCAGAACCCCCGATCAACTCCTTCGCGTCTTCGTCAGCTCCACGTTGCGCGACCTGGCCGAGGAGCGTCAGGCCGTGCGCGGAGCGATCAAACGGATCCCTCGTCTTCTGCGCGGGCATCGGCCTCTCGCTCATCGCCTACGTCCTCTTCTACCTCTACAACGAACGCCGCAGCATCCGTCTGAATCGATGACGTCCTAACGGCAGTTCTGTACAGCTGTCCAGAAAAGGCGTACCATCACCACTATGAGCGCAGTCGCTGGGTCGAACGAGGAACTCCGTCGCACCCTGCAGGGCTCGCTCGATCCCCGCGTCGCCCGCACGCGCATGGCCATTACCGACGCAGTCACCGAGCTCTCGGCGTCCGATGGCGAGATCAGCGTGGCCGCCATCGTCCGCGCCGCCGGCATCAGCCGGGCCAGTTTTTATGCGCACTACTCCGACCTCGACGAGCTGGCAGACGTTCTGCGGCGCGACGCCTTCGTCGCCATCGCCGACCTGTATCAGCGCGACGAGACGCCCGATGCGATGCGCGCCTCCCAAGACCGCCTGGTCGCACATTTCGCCCGAAACCGTGTCCTGTACTCCGCCGTCGGTGCCTTGCCGGTCACCAAAGACGGATACCTGGCCGGGGTGCGGGCCATGGCCGCCGTGATCGAGGACGCGCTGCGCGATCATCCGCAGCGCCCCGAGGGGCTCGAACCCGAGCCGACCGCGCGCTACATCGCCGGTGCCGCATTCGGGCTCTTGGATGCCTGGATCACCGATGAGATCGTGCTCGGCGAGGAGGAGCTAGCGGCCCACCTGACCCGCCTCCTGCCGAGTTGGTTCAGCGGCATTCGCTGAGCCCTGCCCGAAGAAAGGAATACCCATGAAAGCCACCCTGGTTCGAGAAATCGGCGCGGGCTTCGTCACTGAAGACGTCGAGCTCGCAGATCCGGTCGGTCGCGAGGTGCTCATCGACGTCAAGGCGTCGGGGCTCTGCCACACCGACCTCACCTACTCGCGCAACGATCTGGGCAGCCCGCTGCCGATGCTGCTCGGCCACGAGGTCGCCGGCGTCGTCGCCGCTGTGGGCCCCGCCGTCACCGAGTTCTCGGTCGGCGACCACGTCGTCGGCTGTCTCGTGCAGTCGTGCGGAAAATGCGAGGCGTGTCTGACCGGCCGCACGTTCCAGTGCGAGCACCCCGAGGCAACCCTGCGCACCGGTGACGAGCCCGCTCGCGTCATCGACACCCACGGCGCGAAGGTCGAGCAGGTCTTCGGCCTGGGAGGTTTCGCGCAGCAGGCTCTCATCCACGAGAACCAGCTCGTCAAGGTCAGCGACGCCATCCCGTTCGCGCAGGCTGCTCTGCTCGGCTGTGGTGTCGTCACGGGCGCGGGCGCGGTCATCAACACGTCGAACACGCAGGCCGGTGACGCCGTGGTGATCATCGGTGCCGGCGGCGTGGGCTTGAACGCCATCAACGGTGCCCTCATCGCCGGGGCGACCACGATCATCGCGGTCGATGTGGCCGACGACAAGCTCGAGAAGGCCCGCCGTTTCGGTGCGACCCACGTCATCAACTCGACGACGACGGATGCCGTGGCCGAGGTTCTGGCGATCACCGGCCGCGGTGCCGACGCGGCGTTCGACTTCGTGGGCATCCCCGCGGTCACGGCTTCGGGCCTCGAGATGATCCGCCCCGGCGGAGGTCTCTACCTCGTCGGCATCATCGACCCGACCGCCACGCTGCCCCTCCTGACCATCGGGCTCATCGGCACACAGAAGCGCATCCAGGGCGTGTACATGGGCTCGACCACCCCGAAGCACGATATTCCTCTCTATGCGGACCTCTACCTGCAGGGGCGTTTCAACCTCGACGACCTCATGTCGCGAGAGATCGCGCTGACGGACATCGAGGCCGGCTATGAGGAGCTCAAGAACCCCGAGGTGACCCGCGTGGTCATCACGTCGGGCCTGAGCTCTTAGTCGGAGCCAACTGCTCTGGTCTGGTCTAGCGTTCCGTGGCGGGGTGGGCGGGTGACGTGGCGTGCGACTCCGCACCTGCCTGGCCCGCTCGCGGCTCGGCCGGGTGGTAGGCCAGGGGAGACGGTCAGCGCGGCGTTCTTTGCAGGAACGCCGCGAGGCTTTCCGGGGCCTCGCCGGTGATGGTCTCGACGGCGTCGCTCACGGGTGCCATGACATTGCTAGCTACGGCGGTGTAGGTGCTCACCCAAGCGTCAACTTGCCAATCGGGTGCCCCATAGGGCGCTCGCGATGCGTAGGCCTCCTCGATGCTTTCGTCGTAGAAGGTCACGTCTCGCCCGCGGATGCGGCTGATCGTGGCGGCGACGTCGGCGAAGCTCAGCGCCTCGGGGCCGGTGATGTCGTAGGTTCGCCCGGCGTGCGCGGCGGGATCGAGGAGCACCGCGTTAGCCGTGCGGGCGACGTCGGCGCGCGAGACGATGGCGACGCGGCCGGTGCCGCCGGGTCCGCGGATGACGCCGTCTTCGCCGACGAGGGCTTCCATGAAGTCGATGTAGAAGCTGTCACGCAGGAAGGTCCACGACATGCCGGATGCCTTGATGTGTTCCTCGGTGGCGAAGTGGTCGCGGGCGAGGGTGAAGATCGCGTCGGGGGCCGCGGCGACGAACGACGTGTAGACGACGTGACGAACGCCAGCCGAGGCGGCCGCGTCGACGAACGTGCGGTGCTGCTCGAGTCGATCAGCGCTCTCGGACGCGGACACCATGAAGAGGGTCTCGACCCCCTCCAGTGCTTCGGACGCCGCCGAGGCGTCGCCGTAGCTGGAGCGGTGCACGGTGCTTTTGGCCAACTGCGGTGCCTTCGCCGGGTCGCGCACCAGCAGGCGCTGGGGCACGCCGCGATCGGCGAGAGCGTGGGCCACGTATCCGCCGACCACCCCGGTCGAGCCGGTGACCGCCAGTGTTGCCGCAGCCGCATTCGTCTGGGTGTCGCTCACGTGAAGTCCTCCTCGATGGTGACGGCGGATGTCTCGCCGCCCTTAATGGCCGCGGCCTGGTAGCTCAACGGGCCCTTGCAAGCCTCCCGCGTCGGCGAGCGAGGTTCAAGGGCGACCGCCTACGCACTTTCAGGTAAGCGGTGCCTACATCAATGACGTCCCGTATCGGTGGCGTCTCATCGTGAACTTCTGACCGACACGTTGTTCGAGACGTCCCCCAGCCGACTCTCTCCAACTGGGGGATTCGTCTGCGGCCATTCGATACTCTCGAGGCAGATCAGTGTCAGTGTCAGTGTCAGTGTCAGTGTCAGCGTCACCGTCGACAGAGCAGAGGAGCACACCGTGAGTACAAGCCCCGGGCAGATGGACGTGACCTTCACCGCCCCCATCGGGGTCACGGTCAAGGGCGATCTCTGGTCCTGCGTCGAGGTCCCAGGCTCGGTCGAACTGTTCGGCACCGGCAAGTCGGTGAAGGTCGTCGCGACCGTCGACGGGGAGCCGTTGACAGCCGGGCTGATGCCAACCGGTGTCGGTGGGCACATGCTCTCGATCAGTGCGAAGCTGCGGAAGAAGCTCGGCAAGGACCTCGGCGATTCGGTCACCGTTCATCTGACCGAACGTCTCACCTGAACTCCGACCTCCAGCTCGAACGAACGGCCATATTGCCTCGGCCCACAACCTCGGGCTGGGTGGGCACAGGTGCCCATGGTGCGCGAGGTTGCCCGCCGATAGCGTTACTCACCATCATGGACAACATCGGAATCATCCTGCTCGCCGTCCTCATCCTCGTGATGCTGATCGGATGGCCCATCGCGCGGCCCTTCCTCAAACGTCGGGCTAACGCCGCCGGTCGTGAGGCAGGCGAGAAATATGCGGCCGGCAAACTGCCCGGCGTGCTCGAGGCCCTGGGCCGCACGGTCGTCATCCACGCCGACGAGGCCGCCGCGCATCACGTGGTCGACGCGGCCGTGGCGACGATGCCCCGCAAGGCCGGCGCGCACGTCGGCGGCGGCTGGGCGATCAAGTGGGTCGAGAAGGATGACGTCGTCGCGCAGCTCACCACCGAGCCGTCCTCGGGTGCGAGCGTGTTGAGCGTGAGCCGGTTCCGCGACTACCTGGGCTTCCCGCAGGGGGCGAAGGAGTGGACGGCCTTCGCGCGGGCCGTCGAACAGGCCGCTGCGGCATCAGGAATCGCCGTCTCGACCGGCTCCGTCACATTTGCCCGCGGCGCGCGCGTCGACGACAAGAACTGGGTGTGGGCGCCGGGCGCCGGGCGCCCGAGCGTCTGACGGACCACGAGTGGCCGGCGCCGCCCTCATGCGAGTCCGACACGTCGAGTCGTTCTCGTGGGCGGTCAGGCCATGCGTCGCGGCGCAACTTCCTACGCTCTATCTCAGGTTCCCGTCAATCCAGATCTGAATCGCAGCGCGGATGACTTCGGCATTGGCCTGGCCGCCGTATGTCGCCGCAAACCGTGAGTCGGTGACGTAAAGCTGAGCGAGCCCCGCGTACGAGTCCCGATCAGGCTTCCGCCCGTTCCACTGTTCCGTGACCCACTGGTGGTGGCTCCCGACCAGCGCCTGAAATGCATCCGATGCCGGGTCTGTGCCCGCATCGGCCGCCGCCCGCAGCGCAGCATTCACATCCAGGCTGCGTGCATCGCCAGCCCGGCGTTCGTCCTCCGTCATCCGGTCCCGGCGCCGCGCGCTGTCCTCCCATGCGTCGTCGCCCCAGCGCTGTCGCACTTCGGTCTCGTACTGGCTCGGGTCGAAGCCCGCAAACACCTCTTCGATGCTCATCTCTTGTCCTTTCTGCACCGCGTCCAGGGTTTGCCTGACGACGGCGATCTGTTGATTCGTTCGGTCTCGGCGCTCTTCGAGAAGCGCGAGGTGGGAGCGGATCGTCTCGGCCAACGACGCGTCGTCATCAAGCGCAATCGCGATGTCCGCGAGGGGCACATCGAGCGCACGTAACGACAGGATGCGATAAAGCCTCGACAGCTCGGCATCCCCGTAGAACCGATACCCGTTGCTCGCCACACGCGACGGCCGCAGCAACCCGATCTGCTCATAGTGCCGAAGCGTTCGGCTGGTCAGCCCGGTCGCGCGGGCCACATCTTTGATCGGCCAATCCCGCATGCCTGCTCCCTTCTCTCCCATATCTGCAACCATCCCAGTTGACGCAACGGCAGAGTCAAGCGAACCGAGTCAGCAGTAACGAATCAAGGGATGCGCGGGGTTCGGTCCACGCATCCCTGCTCATTCATCGGCGCGGACGCCACATGGCCATCGGTGCGCCTGAAGGCAGGCCCTCGATGATGCCGAGTTCGACGAATCCATGTCGGCGGTAGAGGGCCCGGTTCCGCTCGGTCGATGACTCCAGATACGCGGCATCCCGCGTGTGATCGATGAGTTCCAGGCGGTGTTCGAGAAGGAGGGTGCCCACGCCGAATCCGCGCGCTGCCGACGATACGCCGATTTCGGCCAAGTACCAGTGCGGTAACCGCGGGCGGGGATGCTGCAGAACGGCGCGGTGGCGGAGGGCGGCGATGGATCCTCGGAGGCCGAGGGCCCGGACATAGTTCGGGATCTGCTCGACGGTTGGCAGGATGGGCTCGCGTCCCGTGTGCGGTGCCTCCCAGACCGCGGTACCGACGATCGTGCCCCGTTCGTCGACGGCGACGTCCGTGGATCCGGACTGCAGTGGGCCTGAGCGCAGCATCGCCCAGAACAGGTTCTCCAACCGGCGGCGACGGTCGGGCCCGGCTGGGACGAATGTGGCCATCACGGGGTCGTCGCTGAAGGCTTCCGCCAGCGGGAGTGCCGCGGCCCGCTCGGTGGGATGCGCGCGCCGGATGGTGATGTGGCGAGCCTCGCCGGGGTGGTTCCGGTCGGTGGGGGAGTCGTTGAGAGTGGTCATGGATCGACCATACGGACAAACTCGGCCACTTGGCCAAGTGCGGCATGCGCAACAGGAAAGCCAGGGCAAATGTGGGGCTGTCACACAGACTTGGCCAACTGGCCAACTTGGGTTATGGTCGACGCATGACGACACCCCAAGAACACCGAAGCGTCGAGGAGCGGCGAGAGCAACTGGTCGACGCCGCCCTCGCCGTGATGACCGACGACGGGCTTCCGGCCGTCACCACGCGGGCCGTGACGGCTCGCGCCGGCCTGCCGCACGGTGCATTCCACTATTGCTTCGGCTCGAAGGCGGATCTGTTCCGCGCGGTTCTGGAACGGGAGCTTCGCCGCTCGATGGCGGCTGCTTTCGCCGTGGAGATCGACTCGCCGGCTGTCACCGCGAAGATCACGGCCGGCATCCGAGCGAATCTCGACCTTGTTCGGGCGCGACCAGACGCGGCCCTCGCGCTCACCGAGCTCATCTCGTTGGCGCGGCGCGACCCCGCGCTGCATGACCTCGCCCGGTGGGAACACGATTCCTACCTCCAAGAGGTCACCGCCAACGTGGAAGCGTGGTCGTCGGCACACGGCATCTCGTGGCGCAGGCCCGTGGTTCAGGTGTCCCGGGTGTTCATCGCCGTTTCCGAGGGCATCACCTCGTCGTGGCTCAGCGACCGGGATGATGCGGCGGCCGAGCAATCGATCGCTGTCGCAGCGGATACTCTCGCCACCCTGGCAGAGGAGGACGCAGCATGAAGTGGATCTATCTCGGCGCCGCGATCCTGTCCGAGGTTACGGCCGCGCTGTCTATGCAGGCCGCCGTCGATCAGCCGGGTTGGTATGCGCTCGTCGTCGCCGGATACCTCGCGTCCTTCGCGCTCCTCATCCGGGTGCTGCGTTCCGGCATGGCGATCGGCGTGGCTTACGGCATCTGGGGCGCCTCGGGTGTTGCGCTGACCGCTGTGATGGCGGCGGTTCTGTTCGGTCAGGCCCTCACACCGGTCATGCTCGGCGGCATCGCGCTCATCGCAGCCGGCGTGCTCCTCGTCGAAATCGGATCACAGCGGGCCCTCGCGGCGCGCGGAAAGGCGGCACGCTGATGGGCTGGCTCCTGCTCGCAATCGCGATCCTCACCGAGGTATTCGCCACGATCAGCCTCAAACTCGCAACCGACGGCAAGAAGCGCTGGTACATCGCCGTCGTCTCGGGATATCTCGTCGCCTTCTCGCTGCTCGCGGTCGCGCTCACCCTCGGCCTACCGATCGGCATCGCCTACGGCGTCTGGGCCGCAACGGGGGTCGCGCTGACCGCGATCCTCGGACGCGTCTTATTCAAGGACCCGCTGACGGGCACGATGCTCGCGGGTATCGGCCTCATTATCGCCGGCGTGTTCCTGGTCGAACTCGGCCACTAAACATCAGAGGGTTGTCATTCCTCCATCGACTCGGAAGAGGCTTCCGGTGGCGAACGACGATTCGTCGCTGGCGAGGTAGACCATGATTCCCTCGACGTCGGCCGCCGAGCCGGCCCGGCCGAGGGGGATGCGCGAGATGATCGAGCGTCGCGAATCGGTGTCCGTCGAGATCGCCGAGACCAGGGGGGTTTCCGTGTAACCGGGCACGACGGTATTCACCCGGATGCCGTCCGCTGCGTAGGCGGCCGCGACCGTCCGTGCCAGTCCGTGGATGCCCGCTTTGGAGGCGCTGTAGGCCGTGAAGTCCGCACCCTCGCCGTTGAGGCCGGTCGGCGAACCGGTCAGGATGATCGAGCCTCCCCGGCCGCGCATGGCACGCACGGCGTGTTTGACCGTGAGAAAGGTGCCGGTCAGGTTGGTGTCGATCGTGCGGCGCCAGGCCTCGAGATCGAGGTCGGCGATGGGGGCGTCGCGGCCGAAGAGTTGCACGCCGGCGTTGGCGACGACGACGTCGACCGTGAGTCCGCGGGCCGCGATGTCGGCGAAGGCCCGCTCGATGCTCGCTTCCGCTGTGATGTCGAGCTCGAGGGGAAAAGCTTCCGGATGCTTGTCGGCGGCCGTTCGTGCGGCGTCGATGTTCAGGTCGGAGAAGGCGACGGTCGCACCCTCGTGAGCAAACCTTGATGCGATGGCGAGGCCGATGCCCGACGCCGCGCCGGTGACCAGTATTGTCTTGCCGTCAAGTCTGACGCCCATGGTGGATCTCCTGCTCTAGTTGTTCCTTGATGAGGTTCATGCGTTCACTCCGCTCGCTGGCGGAATGTGCGTATCGCGGGTGTTCGGCCACGGTGAGACGAGGTGCGAAGGATTCGTCGAGTGCCGCGTTCCGGGCGGTTTCGAACAGATCCATGAGGTAGCGCTCGTCATGGATGACTCTTGACAGGCGCCCGATCAGGGACTCTGTGACGAGAGCGCGAAGTTTCAGGGCGGAGAGGTCTTGCCGTCGATAGTCGCTCGGCGATTCGGGCCAGCCGTATTTGTGGCGCACTCCCCGCATGACCTCCCGCAGGGCGCGCAGTTCCTCGCGCTTATCGTCGATCGTCTCTGAGATGTCGTCGCGCAAAAACTGCACGGTGTCTGTCACCGAGAATGCGGTGCCGGCGACCGGTCCCGTGAACGCCTGCATGATGAGCCGGTTCTTGGCGCGCATGCGCAACCCGGCGGCCACGATCATTAGGCCTTCCTCGCTCAGGTCGTCGGCACGCCGACGTGTGCGGGCCGACGGGCCGAAGAGTCTGCCTCGGGGGATGGTCGTGCCTCCCGTTCGTGTCAGGGACGGGTTTCGGCCGGCCGACTCAGCGAGGGCGTCAGCGACTCCAGGAAGCGGCGCAGCAGGGCTGCACTCTGCACTGATTCGCGGTCGTAGAGCCATTGAAGCTGCAATCCATCGCTCAGAGCGATGAACATCGCCGCCAGCTCCTGGTCGGTGAGACCGCTTTCGAGCTGCCCCATGCGCCGAAGCTCGCCGAACGACCGTTCGGCGAATTCTCGAACCAGTTCATAGCGTTGCCGGTAGTGCGTGTGGGCCGGATGGTCCGCCGAAGCGGCCTCGGCGGAGATCATGCTGTGCAATTCGACGATCGCGGGGTCGAGGCTGTCGGATTCCACGATCGCCACCATCGCGAGAAGCACGTCGGACCCGGCGACAAGGGGTATGCGGGCGGTGTTCTCGGCCTCACGCTTCTCGAGCACCGCCGCGAGCAACTCGGCTTTGGACGCGAAATGGTGCACGAGGCCTCGCTCGCTGATGCCGGCGCGTTCCGCGACTTCCTTCATCGTCGCAGCCGCGAAACCGGATGCGGCGAAGACAATCGCCGATGCTTCGAGAATGCGCTGTCGGACCTGTGCGGTCTTGGCGTAAGGTCCTCGCGGGCGAGGTGTGGTCGGTGCGGACGTCGTCATCATGCTCCCCAATATGCTGGCGCGAACAAAAATACCATCACAGCGCGATTTTGTGCTAACTTCATCGAAAGTCGCGCAGAAGCGGCATATTCATGCTGTCGATCGAGGAGGATCGGATGTCGAGCAACCACTCCGAAGAGCCGTCGGGCTCAACCGAGGAATCACAAGGAACCACCCAGGTGACCGACCGATCGGGCCGCAAACCGACGCGCGCCGAGCGCAAGGCGGACACGAGTCCGGTCATCACCGAACCGCAGACGCAGGGCATGTCACTGCAGTACCTGCGCGGACGTCCCCTGGTCACGTACAGCGTTCTCTTCGCGGCCGGGCTCGCCGCGACATCCGCGATCTTCAGCGGTGTCGGTGGAGTAGTCATTCCGAACCACATTCAGGAACTCGCGTTCAGCAGCTGGTTCACGGGGGCCGACGCCGGCACCAACCTGCAAGACCTCACGGCTCTCAAGGCGGCCGTCGACGCCGGCACGGCGACGGCGACCACCGATCAGACCCGCCTCCTCGGCATCCTCGGCCAATTCGAGGTCGCCCGGGCCTCGGCGTCATCGATCCTGAGCTCGCTGTCGGTCGTCCTCATCGCGTTCGTCGCGCCGATCATCGGTGTGCTGTCCGACCGCACGCGGTCGCGATTCGGCCGCCGAGCACCCTGGATCCTCTTCGGTGGGGTGGCGGGTTCCGCCCTCCTTCTCCTCATGCCTTTCGTGCCCACGCTCGCACTGCTCGTCACGCTCTACATCGTGATCTCCGTGGTGCTGAACTTCGCTCAGGGACCGCTCAACACCACGCTCGCCGACCGGATCCCCGAGCAGCGACGCGGTGGAGCGTCATCGGCCGGGTCCATCGGCAACTTCCTGGGCGGACTCGTCGGAACCATCGGTGCCAGCGTGCTTTTCCCCATTTTCGGTCTCGGCACCTATGCGGTCTTCGCCGTGCTGCCCGTGCTGTTCCTCGGCATGTTCGTCGTCATTCTTCGAGACCGCTCGTCGCTCACCCTGAATGTCCCCAAGAAGAGCTCGAAGATGACGCTCAGCGGGTTCCTCATCCCGCTGCGCACGCCCGACTTCCGGTGGGTCTGGATCTCGCGTGCCTTCCTCATGTTCGGATGGACCCTGTCCTCCGCCCTCGGCTTCTTCATGATGCAGAGCTACATCCGCCCGGCGCTCAGCCAGGCCGAAGCCACGTCGATTCTTCCGCTCATGTCGCTCGCCGGTCTGCCCGCGACGATGATCGCCATCGCCGTGGTCGGCAAACTTTCCGACAAGTTCGGGCGCCGCAAGCCGTTCGTCATGATCGCGTCGGTGCTCATGGCCCTGTCGATGCTCGTGCCGTTCGTCTGGCCGAGCCTGCCCGCGCTGTTCATCCAGTCGATCTTGACGAGCCTGGCCTTCGGCATCTTCCTGCCCATCGACCAAGCGCTCTTCATCGAGGTGCTGCCCGACCGTGAGAACTCTGCCGGGCGCGACCTCGGCATGGCCGGCATCGCCACCAACGTCGGGCAGGCGCTCGGCCCGATCATCGCGGGAGGTGTGGTCGCGGCGACCGGCTCCTATCAATTGATCTGGCCGATCGCGTTCGTCCTCGCCCTGGTGGCCGGGCTCGCGATCATCCCGGTCAAGGGCGCCAAGTAGCACCGAGATCCCGCACCGACCAGCGCCCGGATGTCCGGCCGCCACACATACGCAACCGAGGAGTACGACCATGAGCACCACCCAGACGACGGCAATCACCGACCTGAGCGTCGAGGAGCAGATCTCCCTGACCACGGGCGAGGGTTTCTGGCGCACCACGCCCGTCGGCGACATCCCGTCGATCATGATGACCGACGGCCCGCACGGGCTGCGCAAACAGCTGGATGCGACGGACAACCTCGGCATCGCGTCGAGCGTGCCGGCCACCTGCTTCCCGCCCGCCGTCGGGCTCGGTCAGACCTGGGACCGCGATCTCGCGCGTCGCATCGGTGAGGCCGTGGCCGACGAGGCTCAGGCCGCCGACGTGGCCATCGTGCTGGGGCCGGGCATCAACATCAAGCGGGACCCGCGGTGCGGGCGCAACTTCGAGTACTTCTCCGAGGACCCGCACGTGAGCGGCGAGCTCGGAACGGCCTGGGTGCGCGGTTTGCAGGGTCGTGGCGTCGGCGCATCGCTCAAGCACTTCGCGTTGAACAATCAGGAGCATGACCGGATGCGCATCAGCTCCGACGTCGACGCACGCACCATGCGCGAGATCTACCTCCGTGCCTTCGAACGCGTCGTGCGCGACGCGCAGCCCTGGACGGTGATGTGCTCCTACAACCGGATCAACGGCGTGCATGCGGGACAGAACCACTGGCTTCTCACCGAGGTGCTGCGCGACGACTGGGGCTTCGAGGGTGCCGTCATCAGCGACTGGGGCGCGGTCGTCGACAAGGTCGCCTCGGTCGAGGCAGGCCTCGATCTGCAGATGCCCGGGCCGGACGCCGACGCCGATGCAGCGGTCGCCGCGGCTGTCGAGGACGGCCGACTCGACGCTTCAGCGCTCGAGCGGGCCGCCCGCAAGATGGCTCGCGTCGCGCAGCTCGGCGCCGAGGGCCACCGTGCCGATGCGGTCTTCGACGTGGACGCGCACCACGCACTGGCCCGCGAGGCGGGCCGAGCCGCTGTCGTACTCCTCAAAAACGACAACGACCTTCTCCCTCTTCCGACGACGGGCTCGATCGCCGTCATCGGCGAATTCGCCTCGTCACCGCGTTACCAGGGCGGCGGAAGCTCGCACGTGAACCCCACGCGCGTCGACGTGCCCCTCGACGAGATCCGGGCGCTCGCTCCCTCGGCCGACGTCACCTATGCGCAGGGTTTCCGCACCCGCGGTGAACACGACGACACCCTGCTCGACGAAGCGGTCACAGCGGCCGGCCGGGCTGATCGGGCCGTCGTGTTCCTGGGCCTGAGCGCCCACCAGGAGTCCGAGGGCTTCGATCGCGACGACATCGATCTGCCCCAGGAGCAGCTCGACCTCCTGTCCGCGGTTCTGGGCGTGCAGCCCAACACGGTCGTCGTCCTCTCGCACGGCGGCGTCGTGCGACTGGCCGAGGTGACGGCCGCGCCGGCCGTGCTCGACGGTGCGCTCCTCGGTCAAGCCGGCGGAGGTGCCATCGCCGACATCCTCTTCGGCGAGGCCAACCCGTCCGGGCGGTTGACCGAGACGGTTCCGGAACGCATTCAGGATGTCCCCGCGTGGATGTCGTTCCCGGGCGAGCGCGGAAGCGTCCGCTACGCGGAAGGCCTGTTCGTCGGCTACCGCTGGTACGACGCACGTGACCTCTCGGTGACCTACCCCTTCGGACACGGCCTGAGCTACACCTCGTTCGACTACTCCGACCTCGTGGTGCGCGACGCCCGCGACGGCCTCTCCGTCAACGTCACGGTGACCAACACCGGCAGCCGGGATGGGCGCGAGATCGTTCAGGTCTACACGGGCCTCGCCGCATCCTCCGTCGCCCGACCGGTCAACGAACTCCGTGCATTCGCCGCCGTCGACGTGCCCGCCGGTGAGAGCCGCACCGTCGAGATGACCATCCGCCGCGACGATCTCGCCGTCTGGGACACGCGCGTCGACCGCTTCACCGTCGAGCAGGGCGAATACGCCGTGCGGGTGGGCTCCTCGAGCCGCGACATCCGTCTCGAGACCGTCGTGGAGGTCGACGGCGACGACGTCTTCATCCCGCTGACGATGGAGAGCTCCTTCCTCGAGGTCACCGAACACCCGGTCGCCGGACCGCTGTTCATGCAGAAGATGGTTGAAGCGGGCCTGGGTGGCGGAGATCAGGCCGATCAGGGCGGAGACGAGCTCGGAATGGATGTCGCGAAGATGGCCGCGTCCATCCCCGTCGGCCGCTACCTGGGCCAAGGACAGACGGGCCTGACGCGCGAGTTCGTCGAGCAGGTCCTCGCCGAGGCGAACCGCCGCTAGTCTTCGACCAAGGAATCACCGTGACCCTCTCCCCGAACGCCCGATTCATCGGTGCCGCCGCGCCCTCGGACGCCGGCGCTCCGGCCCCCTACCTGCGTCGAGAATTCGTCGTCCGGCCCGGCTTGAAACGAGCCGTCCTGACCGTTTCCGCGCTCGGAATCGTCGTGCCCATGCTCAACGGCGAACGCGTCGGGACGGAGGTCCTCGCCCCGGGCTGGACCTCCTACCGTCACCGTATGGGAGCTCGTGAGCACGACGTGACGGCCCGCCTGCACGCGGGGCCGAACGCCGTGGGGGCGGTCGTGGGCGAGGGCTGGGCCGTCGGCCGGCTCGGGTGGGAAAACACGCGCCACAACTGGTCGGATCGGCCGGCGCTGCTCCTCTCGCTGACCCTCGAGTACGACGACGGCTCCATCGAACACATCGTGAGCGACGAGTCATTCCGCATCGGTGAGGGCGCCACCCGAGCGCACGGTCTCTACGACGGCGAGCACCACGACGCCCGTGCCGAACCGGCCGGGTGGTCCCGTCCCGGTTTCGATGATTCCGCGTGGGATGTCGCGCACACCGTCGACTGGCCGGTCGAGGTCGTGCAGGTCGACGCGGCGCCGCCGATCGAACGCATCGAGGAGCGCGCACCGAGCAGCATCCGGCGCCTGGAGTCCGGCCGCCACCTCGTCGACTTCGGCCAGAACTTCTCGGGATGGCTGCGCATCCGCGTACAGGGGGATGCCGGTCGCACCGTCGTCCTCCGCTTCGCCGAATTGCTGACGCCGTCCGGGGACCTCGAACCGGACACGAACCGGACCGCCGAGGCGACGGACTCCTACACCCTCGCCGGCAGCGGCGTCGAAGTGTGGGAGCCCGAGTTCACCATCCACGGTTTCCGTTATGTCGAGATCGAGGGGTGGCCCGGCGACATCGAAGAGGGAGACGTCACCGGGGTCGTGGTGCACAGCGCCATGACGCGCACCGGGTGGTTCGAGACCTCCGACCCGATGGTGAACCGCCTGCACGACAACGCGTTCTGGTCGATGCGCAGCAACTTCGTCGGCGTTCCCACCGACTGCCCCCAGCGCGACGAACGGTTCGGCTGGACGGGTGACCTCAACGCGTTCGCGCCCACCGCGGGACTCTTCTACGACGTGCGAGGAGTGCTGCGTTCCTGGCTGAGCGACCTTGCCGCCGAGCAGCTCGAAAAGGGCTATGTGCCGTGGGCTGTACCCGATGTCCTGCCCACACCCTCGGCCCCCACCGCGATCTGGAGCGACGTCGCGATCAGCCTGCCGTGGTCCCTCTACCAGGAATACGGTGACGTCGAGATTCTGCGGGACAGCTACGACTCGATGACGACATTCATGCGTCAGGTCGAGGCGCAACTCGACTCCACCGGCCTGTGGAGCAGCGGCTTCCAGTTCGGCGATTGGCTCGACCCCGACGCCCCCTACGACGAGCCCGCCGACGGGAAGACGGACCGCCACCTGGTGGCCACGGCATTCCTCTGCCGAACGACCCGAGAGCTCGCCGACACCGCTGCGCTCCTGGGCCACGACGAGGATGCGCGACGCTTCGACGCCCTCGCCACGCGCGTGCGGGACGCGTTCCGGCGAGAATACGTGACGGCGTCGGGTCGTGTGATCGCCGAGACCGTGACGGCCTATGCCCTGATCATCTGCTTCGGCATCCTCGAACCCGGACAGCTCGACAAGGCGGGCGATCGCCTGGTCGCCCTGGTAGCCAAATCGGGTTTCCACATCACGACGGGCTTCGCCGGCACCCCATATGTCACCGAAGCGCTGACGCGGACGGGCCATATCGAGGAGGCCTACCTGCTCCTTCTGCAGAAGGAATCCCCGTCCTTCCTCTATCCGGTGACGCTCGGCGCCACCACCACCTGGGAACGCTGGGACTCGCTGCTTTCCGACGGGTCGTTGAAGGGCCGGGGGATGACCTCGCTCAACCACTATGCGCTCGGGGCGATCGTCACCTGGCTCTACACCACGACGGCGGGCATTCGACGGCTCGAGCCGGGCTATCGCCGGGTGCTCCTGCAACCCCGGCCCGGGGGAGGGCTCACGCACGCTCACGCGTCACACGACACCGTGCACGGACGTCTGAGCGTGGGCTGGCGCATCGACGGCGACGACATGACCGTCACGGCGTCCATACCCTCCGGGGTCGACGCCGAGATCGTCCTTCCCCGGCACCCCGACGATGCCCGGGAGACGTTGACGGCGGGCGAGCACAGCTGGACGTACACGGTGCCCGGCCTGAGCACGCCAACGGTGCACACCTTCGAGACGCCGCTCGCTGAGATCGCCGCCGATCGACCCACCTGGTACCGGGTGTCCGAGATCCTCGAACGGCACTTCCCGGGCATGGCCATCGACCCCGCCCAGCCCGAAGCGGGCGCACTCAGCCTCGACGCGTTGCTGGCATACATCCCGACCGCCACCGACGACGTGCGGATCGAGCTGCACGCGGCCCTCGGCGACACCGCCGCCCCCTGAACGGACCGGCACACCACACCGCACACCAGCGGCACACCACACACTGACGCTCGCGGCCAGCCGTCGAGCAGGCGCTTGCAGGCAAAGGAGACAACCGTGAAGAAGACATCCCTCAACGCTGGATGGCAGGTCCGCGAGAAGGTCAACCCGTTCGACGAGGCGTCCTCCCCGGCGGCCGCCTACGTCGACGTCGCCATCCCTCACGACGCTCTCATCGCCCGCGACCGGCAGCCGGAGGGGCGCGGAGCCAACGCCTACTTCCCGAGCGCCACCGTGCAATACCGGCGCAGCCTCGAGGTGCCGGCCGACGCGGGCGACGACCGGTTCGTCATCGAGTTCGAGGGCGTCTATCGCGACGCGATCGTCACCGTGAACGGGGCTTTCGCGGGCCAACGTCCCTCCGGGTACGCGGGCTTCACCATCGACGCGACCCCCTATCTGCACGTGGGCGACGACAACGAGATCGTCGTCGAAGCTCGCGCGCACGAAGACTCGCGCTGGTACACGGGCGCGGGCATCTACCGCGACACGTGGCTGCTGCGCGGAGGCGCCACACACATCGTCCCGAACGGCGTCGCGATCACGACCCCCGATGTCGCTGATGACCTCGCCGTCATCGAGGTGGCCGCCACCATCGCCACGACATCCGCCCGCCTGCAATCCGTTCACGTGGACGTCGAAGTGCGTGCGGAAAGTGGCGCGGTCGTCGCCACGGGGACGGTGCCGGCAACGGCCTCACCCGATGAGCCGCTCGCGGTGAGGCAACGGCTCTACGTGGCCCAGCCGGAACGGTGGAGCGCCGAACACCCTCGGCTCTACACCGCGGTCATCTCGCTGCGGCACGACGACGCGGTCATGGAGGAAGAGACGGTCGCCTTCGGCATCCGCACCCTGCAGCTCGACCCCCACAACGGCCTCCGGGTGAACGGCGAGACCGTGAAGCTGCGCGGCACGTGCCTGCACCACGACAACGGCATCCTCGGCGCGGCGACCTTCGCCGACGCCGAGGAGCGACGCGTGCGGATCCTCAAGGAGGCCGGTTTCAACGCCATCCGCTCCGCGCACAACCCCATCAGCCGAGCGCTGCTCGACGCCTGCGATCGCCTCGGCATGTACGTCATGGACGAGTCCTTCGACATGTGGACCTCGACCAAGTCCGGGTTCGACTATGCCCTCGCCTTCCCGACCTGGTGGCAGGCCGACATCCGTTCCATGGTGGAGAAGGACCGCAACCATCCATCGGTCATCATGTACTGCATCGGTAACGAGATCCCCGAGACGGGCTCGCCAGCGGGTGGCATCACGGGGCGCAAACTGGCAGAAGAGATTCGCCGGCTCGACCCCACCCGGTATGTGACCAACGGCATCAACGGGCTGCTCGCGGTCATGGGAGACCTCAAGCGTTTGTCGGCCGAGCACGGCCCGGGCGGGGCCATGGAGGCCATGGGAATCAACACGATGATGGCCGGCGCCGTCGACTACTTCAATGCTGTCGGCAGTTCGGATCTGGTCAGCGAGAAGACCGCCGAAAGCTTCGGACTGCTGGATGTCGCGGGCATGAACTACCTGGACGGCCGCTACGAACGCGACGCCGAGTTGTTTCCCAACCGTCTCATCGTCGGCAGCGAAACCTACCCGGCCAACATCGACCGCAACTGGGCGCTCGTCGAACGACTGCCCCACGTGATCGGCGACTTCACCTGGACCGGCTGGGACTATCTCGGCGAGGTGGGAATCGGTCGTTCTTCGGACACGCCCGGCGAAGACCTCTCCGCGCCCTATCCGTGGATCGCGGCCTGGTGCGGTGACGTCGACATCACGGGACACCGCCGCCCGTTCTCCTACTACCGCGAGATCGTCTTCGGGCTGCGTCGTGAACCGTATATCGCTGTGCTGCGCCCCGGCGTCACAGCCACGGGCCCGTACTCGAGCGCGTGGGCGTGGAGCGACAGCGTGTCGAGCTGGAGTTGGAACACGCAGGCGGGCACGAGCCTCGTCGTCGAGGTGTACAGCGATGCGGACGAGGTCGAACTCACTCTCAACGGGCGGTCCATCGGCCGAGTGCCGGCTGGCGCCGAGAACCGGTTCCGCGCGGTGTTCACCGTGCCCTACGAGGCCGGCCAGCTGATCGCCGTCGCCCATCGCAACGGCGAAGAAGCGGAACGCTTCACTCTGCGATCGGCGGAAGGGTCCGCACACATCACGACACGCCTCGAGGATGCGTCGGAGGCGCACACCGCCGACGGCCTTCATTTCGTCGCGATCGAGCTGAGCGACGGCCAGGACGTGATCGTCGTCGGGCAGGACGCGATGGTGAAGGTGGCGGTCAGTGGACCCGGCGAACTCCAGGCTCTCGGTAGCGCCGATCCGCAGACGAGCAACTCCTACGCGAACGATCGAGTACGCACCTTCGGCGGTCGCGCCCTCGCGATCATCCGCCGCACGGGCCCCGGGGCCATCTCCGTGGCCGTCTCGTCGGACACCCTCGCCGAATCCGTGCACGAGATCCCCGCCCGCTGACGGCACCCGTCTCCGCCCCCTCTCCGCCCCGGCTCCTACAGAAAGACGACCCACCATGGATGTAGCTTCGATGATCCCGCATGCCCCCGACGACGCCCCGATCCTCGTCACTTTCGCCCCGACGATCGACTACGACATCGACGACATCGACGGCGGATTGTTCATGCTCGACCGTGCGTTCGGCGGCGTCGTCTCGGCTCCCTTCTCGAAGGAGATGGACCCGACCATCCCCGGGTCGGTGCTCCTCGACGGGGAACCGATCGACTTCGTCCTCCGTCAAGCCGACTTCGGTCAGGTCCGCCCCTGGCTCCTGGGTGCCAAGGTCGCAACGCGGCTGCACGAGTACGGCACCGAGCACACACTGCACGTCGAGGGTTTCACGGACATCTATGGCAACCGCATGGAACCCCGCGATCTCGTCGTGACGACCCTTCCTCGAACAACAGCGCAACCGGAATTCGCAGAACACGAGCGCATCGCTCAGCGCATCGCCGAAGACGGCATCGTGCTGCTGAAGAACCTGCGCGGCGCGCTGCCCCTCGCGCCGGGGCGACTCAACATCTTCGGCAGCGCGCTGCACGCCTTCCGCACGTCGGTCGTCGGGGCCGGAAAGATCAACGCGCGCTACATCGTCGGCCTGCGCCGGGCCATCCAGGAGCACGAGCACTTCTCGCTGAACGAAGAGCTGGCGGAGTACTCCCGCCTCTGGGGCGACCTCGTGCCGCCACTCGACATGCTGCAGCGCGCAAAAGAGGGGTCCGACGTCGGGATCGTGGTGCTCACCCGCGCTTCGGGCGAGAACACCGACAACGGGTCGGGCGAGGGCGAGTATTCGCTCACCGCCGACGAAGAGACGCTGATCGAGACGGTGTCCCGCACGTTCGCCCGCACGGTCGTCGTCCTCAACACCCCCTATCCCATCGACGTGCAGTTCGTCAGCCGGCACGGCATCGACGCGCTCGTCCTCGCCGGGGTCGGCGGGATGCTGGCGGGCCCGGCTCTGCTCAACGTGCTGAGCGGTGCCGTCAACCCGTCCGGTCGTCTGCCGGATACGTGGGCCCTGGATTACACGGACATCCCGGCGAGCCGGAACTTCTACGACTGCTCGACCGATGGTGACCGCTTGGCCGGCAACGACCCGGTCTGGATCGACACCGTGTACGAGGAGGGCATCTACGTCGGCTATCGCTATTTCTCGACCTTCGGCGTCGACGTCGCCTTCCCGTTCGGCCACGGCCTGAGCTACACGAGCTTCGACATCAGCCGCATCTCGGTCACGGCACCTCCGCTGACGGGTGATGGTCTCGGTCGCATGAGCGCTGAGGCGACGGTGCGCAACACGGGCGCGGTCGCGGGGCGCGAGGTCGTCCAGGCCTACGTCTCGAAGCCCGGCGGCACCCTCGAGCAGCCCGCGATCGAGCTCGTCGGCTTCGAGAAGACCGCGCTGCTCGAGCCGGGTTCGGCCGAGACCGTGTCGTTCGACATCCCGTCGTCGGCCCTGGCCAGCTGGGATGAGAGCGCAGCGGCTTACGTGGCATTCCCGGGTGAATACATCGTCTCGGTGGGGCGCTCCTCGGCCGAGTTGACCGAGGCCGCGCGATTCACGCTGGATGCCCCCGTCACCGTTCGTTCCGCGCAGCACCGCATGCTTCCCGCCCAGCCGGTCACGGTGCTCTCGCACCACGACCCGCGCGGCACGTTCCCGACCGGCGCAGCGTCGGGCGTCCGGCCAGAAGCGACCGGATTCGCCCCCGGTCGAATCAGCCACGAGCGCGGCGCGGATCGCCTCGCCTCCGACCTGGGCTCGGCACAGGCAGCCGCGGGTGGCACCACCAGCGAGTCCCACCGCGTCAGCTTCCGCGACGTCGTCTCGGATGCGATGACGGCCGAGGCATTCGTCGCGTCGCTCACGGTCCCCGAACTCGCGCGACTCGTGGTCTGCGGGCAGGACGGCTGGGGGATGGAGGGCACCGGGGTCGCCGGGGTCGTCGCGCAGCTGCCCGGGCGCGACATCCCCCTGTTCCAGGTCGCCGACGGCAACTCCGGCGTCAACATGCGCACCCCCAACATCGGCATGCCCACCACGGTCGTTCTGGCATCGACATTCGACCGCCGACTCGCCGAGGACATGGGGCGGGTCATCGGAGAGGAGGCGCAGGCGTTCGACGTCAACCTCATCCTGGCCCCCGCGCTCAACCTGCATCGCAATCCGCTGAACGGTCGGCACCCCGAGTACTTCTCTGAGGACCCCCTGCTCGCCGGCTCGCTGGCCGGAGCCTATGCCCGGGGCCTCGAATCCGCCGGCGTGGGCGCGTGCTACAAGCACCTGGCGGCCAACAACGCCGAATCGGCGCGCAAACGGAACCAGTCGATCATCCCCGAACGCGCGCTGCGAGAGCTCTACCTGCGCGCCTTCGAGGTCGCGATCGACACGTATCCCGCTGCATCCGTCATGACCGCCTACAACGCGATCAACGGAGTTCCGACCGCCGCCGACCCCGAACTGATCCGCGGCTTCCTCCGCGACGAGCTCGGCTACGAGGGTGCAGTGATGACGGACTGGAGCACCTATGACACGTGCGATGTCGTCGAGATGATGATCGGCGGCAACAACTGGATCACGCCGGGAGGCGCCGACGACACCTATACCGCTCAGATCGTCGACGCCGTCGAATCGGGCCGGCTCTCGGCCGCCACCCTGCGGGACAACGCCGCGCACCTCGTGCGGCTCGTGACGGCGCTCACGAAGGCCGGACAGTGACCACGTCGCTGCGGACGAGGACCATCGTCTCGGCCGATCCCGAACTGGACGACCTCAATTCGATGATCCGGCTCATGCTCTACACCAACGAGATCGACATCGAGGGTCTGATCTATGCAAGCAGTCGTTACCACTGGAAAGGCGACGGTCAGGGCACAGCCTGTCTCCGGCCCGAGCGTGAGTATTCGACGCCGCAGACCTCGTGGCGGTGGGCGCCGGGCGAACGCTTCATCGACGACGTGGTCGACGCATACGAAGCCGTCCACGCGAACCTCGTCGTGCACGATCCCCGCTACCCGCACCCCGACGCGTTGCGTGGGGTGATCGCCGAGGGAAACGTCGCTTTCGAAGGCGACGTCTCACAGGTGACCCCGGGTTCGACGCTCATCGAGAAGGCGCTGCTCGCGGACGATCCTCGTCCGCTTCACCTGCAGGTGTGGGCCGGCACGAGCACTATCGCGCGCGCTCTGATGTCGATCGAAGAGCGGTTCGGGGGCACCGAGGAGTGGCCCGACATCCGCGATCGTGTGTCCCGCACGGCTCGCATCACGAAGTTCGACTCACAAGACGACACCTATGACGAATACATCCGGCCGCGCTGGCCCGACATCATGGTCACGGACGTCAAAACCTGGACGTGGGGTTACTCGGCGCGGCACCTCGTCCTGCCCACGGACCGTCATCTGCTCGGCGCCGAGTGGATGCGCGACAACGTGACGAGTGTGGGCCCCCTCGGCGCCCTCTATCGCACGTGGGGCGATGGCCGGCGCATGGTCGACGGTGATCCGACGGACTATTTCCACCTCTCCGGGCTCACCGCGGACGAGTTGGCCGCCCAGGGATTCCAGGTGTGGACCGACCCGCAGCCCGCCGGCGAATGGGTCTCGGAAGGCGATTCGACGAACCTGCTCCACCTCCTTCCCGACGGGCTGAGGAGCGCCGAGCACCCCGCTTTCGGAGGCTGGGGTGGGCGGGCCGAGCGCACCGCGGCGCCCTCGAACGAGTGGAGCGTCGAGCGGAGCGCCGACCGTGCACCAGATGGAAGCGCCCCTCCCGAATATTCGGTGACGCGCTGGTTTGCCGAGGCGCAGACCGACTTCGCCACTCGTCTGCGCTGGTCGGTGACCCCCCGATTCGACGACGCGCCCCACCATCCGAAGCTGTCGATATCTCCGGGCTGTGACCTCACGGTGCGGCCGGGGCAGGTCGTCGAACTGGGCGGGCGCGTCGAGTCGGCTCGCGATCACACCGACGTGACCTGGTGGGTGTACAACGAGGCCGGCACCGTGGCGGCTGATGTCGCCGTGTCTACCGACGAGGGGGAACGGACTACGCTCACCGTGCCGGCATCCGCTCGTCCCGGTGACACCATCCATGTCATCGTTCAAGCCACCGCGGCAATCGGTGGGCCGACGGCCTTCCGGCGGATCATTCTGACGGTCGGGGAGGGCTCGCCGGCAAGTTCGTGATCCTAGATCTCTCGGATCACACGGGCGGGGTTGCCGACCGCCACCACATTCGCGGGGATGTCTCGCGTGACGACCGACCCGGCGCCGATGACGCTGTTGTCGCCGATGGTCACGCCGGGGCAGACGGTGACTCCACCGCCCAGCCACACGTTGTTGCCCAGGGTGATCGGCTGAGCCGCCTCGAGCTTGTCGCGGCGCGGCCCGGGCTCGATGGGGTGGGTCGGCGTGAGCAACTGCACGTTCGGCCCGATCAGGCAGTCGTCGCCGATGGTGATCTCGACCACGTCGAGCGCGGTCAGGTTGTAGTTGGCGAAGGAGCGGGCGCCCAGGTGGATATTCGATCCGAAGTCGACAAAGAACGGCGGCTTGATAGACGATTCCTCGCCGATCGACCCGAGTAGCTCGGTGAGGATGCCGGGCGCCCGGCCGTCATCGGCGAGGAACGCCTTCTGGTATTCGTCCGTCAGGCGCACGGCCCGGTGTGCGAGTTGCGCGATCTCGGGGTCGTCAGCGATGTACAGATCGCCAGCGAGCATGCGCTCTCGCTGAGAACGGGGGTCGCCTGCAAAGAAATCGTCAGTCATGTGTACAAACGTACACGAGCTAGATCACTTCGTCGCCGGGGATGTCGGAGGCGCCGGCCGTGAGAGACGCGCTCTCCCATGTGGTGCAGGTCCAGCGATCGTCCGATAGCTCGAGCTCGACGACGCCGGTGTTTCCGAGCTGCCGACGGGCGATGAAGTCGCGGTCGAGGTTCTCGGCGCGCGCGCCGGCCCAGGCGCGGATCGCGGCACCGTGGGAAACGACCACCGCCGTGCGCGCACCCGTCTCGCGGATCGACGAAACCGCGGAGTCGAACGCGTGGAAGAACTCGTGCCCGTCCGGCCCGCCGGTAACGCGCAAACCCCGGTCGCCGCCCACCCAGCCCAGAACGACGCGGTGATACTCCGCACGAGCCTCCTCGTCGTTCCGGCCTTCATAGACGCCGGCCCTGATCTCGGCGAGTCCGTCGAGGACGTGTTCGTCGAGACCGCTCAGGCGCAGGAAGGGCGCGATCGTCTCCCGAGTCCGGGCGAGCGGAGAACGGAACACGGCATCGACATTTTCCTCGACGAGCCGCGAGGCCAACACATCCGCCTGCCCACGCCCCTCGCGAGTGAGCGAGGGGCCGGGCGGCACGGTGTCGAGTCGACCGTCGACGTTCGGGGGGATCTCTCCGTGCCTCACAAGTAGCATGCGCATAGTGCGACGATAGGACACGTCGGCCATCAGATCACGGACTGCCCGCTATCCGATGGCAGGATCACGCCGTTGAGGTTGATCGCGTCGTCGCTGAGGACGAAGGTGATCGCCGCAGCCACGCGTGCTGCCTCCACGGGCGCGGGCGCGAGGGCCAGTACGGGAAGGATGCGCTCACGGCCGAGCGCGGAGGCGAACGACGCCTGGATGTTCGTGACCGTGCTCCCCGGAGCGACACAGTTCACTCGGATGCCGCTCGGTCCGTACATGAACGCGGAACTCTTCGTCATGCCGACGACGGCGTGTTTCGCCGCGGTGTAGGCGAGTCCGGCCGAGGAGCCCCTGAGTGCGGCCTCCGAGGCGATGTTCACGACAGAACCGCGCCCGGCCGCGAGCATCAGAGGCAGGACGGCACGGGTGAGGGTGAAGAGGCCGGTGACGTTGATTCGGAAGACCCGCTCCCACACTTCGTCGCTCACCTCGTGGAGGGGGGTCATGTCGTCCATGATCCCGGCCACGTTGGCCAGGCCGTCGATGCGCCCGCCCGCTGCGTCCACGATCCGCTGCACATCGGCGGGGTTCGAGATGTCACCGGCGACGGGCACGAGATCCAGCTGGGGGTTTTCTTCCGCGAGGGCGTTCAGGCGGTCGGCGCTGATGTCGGCGGCGATGACGCGCCCTCCTTCTTTAGCGATTCTCAGCGCGGTGGAACGCCCGATGCCTGAGCCGGCTCCCGTGACGATCACGGTGTGTCCGGCGAATCTGTCGGCGACGATCTTCTCTTCCCAGCTCTGCTGCACCGGTCCTGGTGCGGCCTGTGCGGGGATCTCGACGGCCGTGCCTCCGACAGAGGCGACGAGCGCCGCAATGATCTCAGGCGTGATCGCGCCACTGCTGAGCGGAACGAGTTCCGCGAGTGTGAGCTGAACGGCCCCGTCGAAGGCGCCGGGTGCTGCTCCCGTCTGGCGAAGAAGCTGCTGCAGGGCTTCGGCGCCGGCGGGGTCGGCGAGCCATTCGCCGATGGTGGAGTGCGCGGAGAGTTCGGACTGGGTCATGACGCTACTTTCTGTCGAGGAGTGGTGCTGCGGAGGTTCTGGATGTGTGGGGTCAGTCCTGATCCGTGAGGGTCAGTTGCCACTCCCATTCGTAGGAATCACCCGTCAGGCGGAATGCGTGAGCGGTGTCCGGGCCGAGGGCGCCCGTGCCGAGCCCTCGGTGCGCGACGTCGAGGTGCACGACCGTGCTGGAGCTTGTCGGCAATTCCCACCAATGTGGTGCCGCTTCGAGTTGGCCGGGCGTGTAGCGCGAAACGTTGACCTGCAGGGGCGTCGAGTGGCGGGTGAGAACGGCGCGGCGCGCACCCGACAGGTGGAGTTCTGAGACGTCGCCTCGCCCGCCGTTCTCCTGGGGTGGCATGTACGTCACGGCGAGGTCGTCGATGTCGCTCTCCCATCGCCCCAGGCGCGCTGCGCTCCGTCGGTCGGGGTAGTTCTCGACCGGACCGAGGCCGATCCAGGATGCGCGCTGGAAACCGTCGACCAGGGTGAACGTGACCCCGACGCGCAAGCCGTCTGTCGTGCCCTCGGGGAGCTGCACGTTTTCGTGGAAGACGAAGGAGTTCGATGCGACCGCAGAGATGCGCTGGGTGTGGGTGACGGTGTCGCCGAATGCCGACGCGTAGGTGGTTGTCACGGTCTTCCGCTGAGCGTCTTCTATGATCTGCACGTCGACGGGTTCGAGGGCGAAGAACCCCGAGCGCACGAAGCGCTCGTCCAGCGGGGTCGCCTTGTCGTTATCGGTGAGCGCACGCCACAGGCACAGGTGAGGCCCGACCTGCAGGAGTGGGTGTTGCACGCGTCCGCCCTCGTCGAGCGGGGCCATGAACTCGGGGTGCGGTTGCGGCAGGGCCACGGGCATGACGGGCGCTTCGATTTGATGGGCTGCCAGGACCGTGCCGGCCTCGGCCCAGGAGGTCGATTCCTCGAGCGACGCGGTCAGTGTCACGCCGAGCAGGTCATCGGCGGCGAGTGCTGCGCGGATGGTCGCCGGAAGCTCGATGACCGCCTCTGTGCTCGCCGCTGCGGCACCGGCGACGGGCGCGGTTGCGAGGGTGCCGCTCTGTGCGTCTACGGACACCTCGAACGCGAAACGGTCGAGGTCGGCGAAAGATTGCCGATTGCGGATGCGCAGAACGCCGCGCGAGACATCCTGCCAGGTGGAGATGACCCGGACCGGTGCGCACACCTCCCGCACCTCGAGCATCGCGGGTTTGGGAGTCCTGTCGGCGAAGGCGATGCCGTTGAGCATGACGTCTCCGTCGTTCGGCCCGTCACCGAAATCGTCTCCGGACTTGTACCGGCCATCCCCCTCGGGATCGAGGGCGTGATCGAGGTACTGCCAGATGAAACCGCCCTGAAGGCCGGGCAGCGAGTCGAACAATTCCCAGTACCGCGCGAACCCGCCCGTGCTGTTTCCCTGGGAGTAGGCGTACTCGGAGAGGATCAGCGGCCGATCGCTTCGCGGGTCGGCGGAGTAGGACTCCAGGCTGCGGATCGACGGGTACATGGGGCAGGCGATATCGCTGGCTGCGTGCCCGCCGTGCCAGTTCTTCGACACGGCACCCTCGTATTGCACGGGCCGGGTGGGGTCGAATCGTCGCACCCAGGCGGCGACCGCATCGTGGTTGGCGCCGTAACCCGTTTCGTTTCCGAGGGACCAGGAGATGATGCTCGGATGATTGCGATCTCGAAGCACCATTCGCGAGACGCGTTCTGTGAAGGCGGGAAGGTAGAGGGGGTCCTCGCTCACCGTGTCCATGAATGCGTGACCTTCGATGTCGGCTTCATCGACGACATACAGGCCGAACCTGTCGCACAGGTCGAGCACGGCCGGATCGTTGGGGTAGTGGGAGGTGCGGATGGCGTTGACGTTGAAGCGTTTGAGCTGTGCCAGTTCCTGCGCCATCTCGTCGTGCGTCAACACGCGCCCGGTTCGCGGATGTACGTCGTGCCGGTTGACGCCCTGGATCAGGATTCGGGCGCCGTTCACGAGAAGATCCCGACCCACGACTTCGACGCGCCGGAAGCCCACCGAGACGCGAGTGCTGTCGACGACGCCGTCCGCGGAATCGATGAGCTCGACGAGAACTTCCTCGAGGTGGGGGGTCTCGGCCGACCACGGTTCCACATCCAGCTCGTCGAGGCGGTATTCGACGGTGCCGGGTGCGGGACGATGCGACAGATAGGTTTGCGTGATCATGTCGGCCGCCGCCGCCCACTCTTCGGGGATCTCGGCGCCGGACGGGATATCGCTGAAGAACTCCATCGCGTCCGGGGGGATGAGAGGCTCGGGTCGGACGCTGCGATCGACGCGTCGGGTCGACTCGGTCGTGTTGATCGTGGCATGTTCTGCGGACGCCGCGATCTCGAGAACCTCGCTGGTGCCGAGCGCGGTGATGCGGATGCGGTGAGCAGGCGCCGCCGCGTCCAGGTGTCCGGTCGTGGAGGCCACGACGGAGAGCGTGCCGGAACGAGTGTGAGGATCGAAGTCCGCCACCACCTGAACGTCGGTTAGTCGAACCTTCGGGACGACGAACAGCGACACCGAACGGGACAGCCCCGACTGCCACCAGTGGTCCTGGTCCTCGAGGTAGGTCTGCGAGCTCCACTTCGATACAGCCAGGACCAGCGAGTTCTCTCCGGCGTGAAGGTGACCACTGATATCGAAGTCCGCGGCCAGATGCGAGTCGCTACTGGTGCCCACAAGCGTTCCGTTGACGAAGACGCGGAGGAACCCTTCGGCTGCTCCGACGTGCAGGATGAGCGCGCCATCGGAGACGTCAGGTGCCGTGAAGCTCCTGCGATACACGCCGACCGGGTTGCGGGAGGGCACGGTGGGCGGTGTCTCGGGGAACGGCATCCGGACGTTCAGGTATTGAGGCGGGTCGGTCGGGTCGGTCATGGTCCAGAGGCTCGGCACGGTGACCGGTGACCAGGTTTCGGCGAGTGGAGCAGCAGCGCTCGAAAGCAGCTGAAACTCCCACGTGCCGTCCAAGACGGTGTGTGGTTCACGGCGGAGAGCGCTCATCGGGAGGCGACCGACGGACTGGAACCCCGAAAAATCGTCAGGCAGGGAACTGAGAAGTGTGCTGTCCATAGCTGCGTTAACTCCGTCGTCAGTGTGCGCGCGTTCGAGCAGTGATCGCGTCAAAGTCGCGCCGTAGTGCGACTTTCACCTCGAACGTAGCAGAATTCGCGGAGTAACGGCATATTCAGTCGGCAGCTGGAGACGACTTTGAGCACTACATGCGGGTGAGGAAAACCGCCGACGTCTAAGGGACCCGCTCCGACCTGGACTGGGTCATCGTTCGTCCGGGCCTGCTCCGCGACGACGTGGGTACCGGTCTCGTGACGGCTGGCCCCGCCACCGAGTCCTCATCGAGTCGTACTCGAGGGAGGCGGGGCGGTCGAGTTGGCCGCAGCAAAGACCACTTGCGTGATGAGTCCGCCACGCGGGCGCGCCGTCATGATGAGTTCTGCCTTGTGAGCATCGACAATGCTCGAAACGATTGCGAGCCCGAGGCCACTTCCGGACCTACGGCTCGTGCGCTCCTCCAGTCGGGTGAATGGTTGCGTCAACAACGTCAGGTCGTCGAGGTCTATCCGTGACCCATCGTTCTCGATCGCGAAAACTGTTGACGTTCCGCCGTGCAGTGTCACGGCCAGCGAACCACCGACATCGTTGTGGACGATCGCGTTCCTGATCAGGTTGGTGACCAATTGGCGCAACAGTGCATCGTGTCCTCGCACCGTGACGTCATCCAGATTGAGATGCAGCCGGACGCGGCGCTCGGATATCTCCGGCTCGAGAAGCGCGATCGTATCCGCGACGACCGCCCGAAGTTCAACATCGGCGATCGCGAACTCGTTTTCCGCGGCGGCAAGATCGAGAAGGGCTCCAGTAATTCCGATCATGCGGTCGTTCAGCTGGAGGAGGCGAGTGAGAACGCGCGTGGTCTCGTCATCCTTCGGTGTTTTCATCGCCACTTGCATCATGGTGCGCGATGCTGCCAGAGGGGTCCGCAATTCGTGGGAGGCGTTTGCCGCGAAACGTGATCCGTTGGCGAATCCGGTCTCCAGCCGCTCCAGCAGCTGCGCGACGACGTTTTCGAGGTCACGCTGCTCGTCTCGTGTGGCCGCAGGTGCGATGGTGTTTCCCGGATGACGTGCGTTCCAATGATCGACGTGCGCGAGAGACTCTCGCGTCGTCGTCAACGTCCAATGGGTCACGAACCAGCCAGCCAGGCCGATCAGAAGCGCGAGAAGAAACGCGAGGGGAATAGCGATTTGAAGGAAGGAGCCTGCCCCTTCCGATGGGAAGGAAGGGTCATACAGGTAGCCGCCAGATGTCGCGTCGTAACGTTGCGAACCACCGGCTTGCGCGATGGCGACATACGCGATCGAGAGCAGGATAGCTTCCGCCGCCAACGTTCCAACGCCCCAAATCGCTCCATTGAGAAGCGGGGGAGATACGGTCGAACGAGCGCTCCTCATGCGGGAAACTCCCGGTCTGAAAGTCGATATCCGACACCCGCCACGGTATGGATGACTGCTGGTTCACCGAGCTTCTTTCGCAGCGTCGAAACCGTCACCCGGATCACGTTTGTGAAGGGGTCGGCGTTCTCGTCCCACGCCTTTTCGAGAAGACGTTCCGCACTGACAACGCCGCCCTGCGATCGCATGAGCACCTCGAGCACAGCGAACTCCTTCTTCGTGAGGTGAAGATATCGACCGGACCGATACGCCTCTCGGCGGAATGTGTCGACGATGACATCTCCCAGCTCCATGACCGGAGGCTGTGCAGGTGCGCTCCGCCGGTAAAGGGCCCTCACGCGCGCCACCAACTCGTCGAACTCGAACGGTTTCGTGAGATAGTCGTCGGCGCCCAGTGCCAATCCGCCCACACGTTCTGTCAGCGTCCCCGACGCCGTCAACATCAAGATCCGCGGAGGCATTTCTCGTTCCACCAGCCGCTGGCAGACAACGTCGCCGTGAACACGCGGGACATCACGGTCGAGCACCACAACGTCATAGTCAACAAGTTCAGCTGCGTCCAAAGCTTGCTGGCCATCTGAGGCGAGATCTGACGCGATCGCCTCTTGCTTGAAGCCAGTCTGTATGGCCTCGGCGAGGTAAAGCTCGTCTTCCACGATCAGCACTCTCATTTTGGTCCGGCCTTTCGTTTGAAGGTCAACTTCACCACACCTGATGTCTGTTGAGCGTAAAGAGCAGAGCTCACGCTCCCATTACCGGGAACACGGTGTCATCGAAGAGACCAAAGGACTCTGATGACTTCTCAGCTGTACGTCACCGACGCCCCGCCGCAACGGCCTCCGCTTCACCTCCCATCGCTCGTCGGGCTGAGGGCCCTCGCTGCTGGCATGGTATTTATCTATCACTTGCGAAACATGTCGTACTTCACTGGTGTACCGCAGGACGTACTCACGGGCGTTTTTGGTGCCGGATCCTCGGCGGTATCTCTGTTCTTCGTTCTGTCCGGTTTCGTCCTCGCCTGGTCGCACGTCGCTGGCGCCGCGATCACAACAACGTGGTGGCGACGTTTCGTGCGGATCTATCCACTCCACATTGTCGGTCTGATGGCGGCGGCTGGGGTGGGCGCGACTGTGTACCCGTCCATCCAAACGAACGACGCTCACGCGCTCCTCGCGAATGCTGGTCTGGTCAGCGCATGGCGCGCTGACTGGTGGCAGGCAGGCAACCCGGTCAGCTGGTCGCTCGTGTGCGAGGCGTTCTTCTACCTTCTGTTCCCTTTTCTCATACGGGGAGTTCAGCGCCTCAGCACATTTGGCGTTGTCGCCATCACGATGATCAGTCTCGTCGCGACCTGGTGTGTTCCGTTCCTCTTGGCCGATCTCCTCCCGGAGATCAGCGCCTACAGCAATCCGGCGAGCCGGCTTCCGGAGTTCATTTTCGGTATCGGATTCGCGACCCTCATGCGTCACCACGGATGGGTGGGGCCCCGCTTGATCGTCGCGGCCCCCGTTGCGATCCTCGGCTACACGGTCGCATCACTGAACACGCAATCACCGCTCAGTGCTGCCGCGTTCACGCTCGTCGGGTTCGGCTTGCTCATCGCGGCTCTCGCTCGACGAGACCTCGAGCACAAGCAGGGCGTTCTATCGACCAGGGCGTTCGTCGTCGCCGGCAAAGCGTCGTTCGCGTTCTACGTCTTACATCTGCTCTGCTTACAAGCCGTCCTCGGCACTTTTCCCGGTGTCCGCGCCGATCTCCTCACCGCCCTGGCGGGCACAGCACTCGCGGCATTCGCGGCGGGGGCACTTGCGCTGGCACTTCACTATGGTGTCGAATCACCGATCGTGAAGGTCTTGAGCGGGCGCCACTGGCTGTCTCCATCCGGCTCGCGAGCTAGCGGTCGACCCATGCGCGCTGTGAGGAGCGGATCCGGGAACACTGAGGCGCAGCAGAGTTCGTCGAGACTCCATTTCGCCACCCACTCGAGTGAGGCCACCCCTGCGTCGACGGTCAACGGCAGCCAGACGGCCGGGGACGTGACCAGTGACGCTGGGGTCCAGCGATCTCCGATGTAGATGAACCGATTGCCCCTGGCCGTTTCGACCGGGAGAACGACGCTCACTTGCGATTCGAAGGTACGCGAACCCTCCGGGGCGAACCGCCGCCACGGCGTCCATGGTCCTGTGAGGGCGGGCGCGGTCGTATAGCTGTTGTCGTTGTGATTCCAACCGGTGAGGCTGGACCCGAAGAGGTAGTAGAGCCCGCCGTGTGCAATGAGGGAGGGGGACTCGAGACCAGAAGTCGCCGGGTCACCCGTGAGTGTTGTAACGACGCCGTCGATACCCAGGTAGTCAGGAGTGAGTCGGTAGATATGCAGGCCCTGGTCTCTGTCTTCTGAGAGCAGGAACCCGACACCGTCCTCTTGGAATACTCCGATGTCGCGACTCAGATTACCCAGCGGCCGCTCGCTGCCCAGATACTCGTAAGGCCCAATGGGGGACCTGGCAATGGCGAACCCGACCCGGGCTTCGGCGTAGTCGAGTGAGTCGATGTGCAACGCCATAACGAAGTAACCAGCCGGATGGGCTAGCACTTTCGGGCGTTCGATGATCCGGTTGTGTGCGAGGTCGCCACGCCCCGTTCCCAGCGAGATCCCCTCGAATCGCCACTGCGCGAGGTCTTCCGATGAATAGCAGGAGATTCCGGCGAAGCGGTCGCCCTCCCTCTTGTCCTCACCCCATGCAAAATATCGCCCGTCACTCTTCAGGATGCCGATCCCATGAAGCTGGGCGACTTCGCCGCGGTGGTCTCTAAAAACGGTACCCGGCACGATGGCGGCGTTCACGTCGTTCCACTCAGCCACGTGAGAATGCGCCCGATGACATCGCGGTGCTCGTCGACGTCGTATGACGCGGTGTCGTGCCCGTAAGCGTCGTAGGCGGAGCGGACACCACCTCTGTCCTGCAGCCAGATCGATGGATGCCGCGGGTTCTGCGGTGCGTCGTCGCCGTGGTGGCCGTACAGAATGGTCCTCGCCGGCGCATCCTGTCTGAGGTCGAGGTAACGTTCGTCCTCGAGCTCGAATGGAACGAGTGCGCCGATCGGTGAGCTGGATTCATACGCCGGCAGGGGCACGGCTTGAAATGTGCCGTAGTCGGGATGCCAGGACGTGCCGGGCACCCACCGCGCGCCGACGGCGGCAGCCCACGCCGAGGAGTCCGGGAACGATGACGCGGCGGCGTGCGCGGCGAATATAGGTCGCGTTTGGAGCAAGCGAGTGAGACCGGCGGTCGCGGCACCTGTGGCCGGTGACGCTGCCCCATCTCGGGGTCTGCCCAAATCGGCAATCACGAGATCTGGAAGCGGCCCGACGGCCAGCGCCGCGAGGGCGTCGTCTACATCGTCAGCCCTCGTCACCGACATGCCGCGCAGCCTGGCGATATCAGCGAGGGCATCACTGGTGCGGGCGAAGGGATGCCAGGGGTCCGCATATCTTCCAGAGCCCGACAACAGCAACACGGTGGGGGAGTCAGTCACGCACGACCCCAGGCGTCGATGAACGGAGAAGCGGATAACCCTCCAGGACAACGTAACGTCCGTCGGAGCGGTCGTGCTCGGCCAGCGAGAACGCCGCCTCGGCTGCTTCGATCCACGGCAGGTGCATCGTGGAGAGCGGCGGGTCGATGTCCCTCAAAGCGGGAATGTCGTCGCATCCGGCCACAGCAAGATCGGGTCCGATCGCGATCCCGGCTTCGCGCAGTCTCACGCAGGCCCCAATCGCCATCGCATCATTGACGCAGAACACGGCTTCGACGCTGGGCCGGCGCAGTAATTCTCCGGCGGCCCGATAACCACCGTCATGGTTGAAGTCCTGCCAGATGACTCGATCCGGCTGAAGCTCGATGCCGTGCTCTTTCAGGCCATCACGGAATCCGCTCACCCGATGAGGAGAGAGGAGGCCGTGTCCACCGCCCGCAAACACGGCGAATTCGCGGTATCCGACGCCGACCAGCGCCTGCGCCATGTCGGATCCGGCCTTGTGATCGTCGACGACCACGCTGTCGAACGGTGTTCCGCTGATGCCGATCATCACGACGCGTGAACCTTCGCTCTCGGCTCGTTCGAGCTCGTCGACCAGCTCGCTCACACCCTCATCTTCGGGCGCTTCCGTTCCGACGACGACGATGACGGATGCTCGCTGCCCACGGAGCTGTCGAACGGCACGCGTTGTGCGCTCGACATCGGCGATGGTTGTGATCGCGGTCGACACAAGGAGGTCCCGGTCCGCTGCCGCGCGAAAAACACCCGCGGTCACGGGGTTCTGATAGTCCTCAGGGATGCTTCCGACAATGAGACCGACCGATTGAGACCGCCCGAGTGCCATCGCCTGAGCGGCGAGATTGGGTGCGTATCCGAGGCGCAGTGCCACGTCGCGCACGCGGGCCTGGGTTGCTGCGCCCACCTTCGACGGCGTTCCGTTCAGAGTGCGCGATGCCGTTGACACAGAGACGCCGGCCTCGCGCGCGACATCCTCGAGGGTGACCATTCGTCGCGCGGTCATCGGTGCTCCCTTACTGTTCGCGGGTGAACCGAATGTTCGGCTCGCCTTCACTTTATGGCGCCAAGAGTCACCCCGGTGCGCCAGAAGCGCTGCATGCTGATGAGCACGACCGCGAGCGGAATGATGGAGATGAGCGCGCCGGTGAGGGTGAGGGCTGTCAGGTCGACGAAAGATTGGTCTTTGTCGACAAACCAGCTGTAGAGGCCGACGCCGATCGTCCACTTCTCAGAGCCGCGGAGCATGGTGAGGGGGAGGAAGAAATTGTTCCAGTTGGTCACGAAGAGCAGGATGAACACGGTGGCGGCCCCCGTGCGCATCATGGGCAAAACGATCTGTACGAAGATTCGAAACTCGCCCGCGCCGTCGATGCGTGCGGCCTCGAGAAGCTCGTCGGGCACTGTGCCGTCGACGTAGACCTTTGCGAGGTAGGCGCCGAACGGCGAGATGAAGAGCGGAATGAGTACAGCCCAAACCGTGTCGACGAGGCCGATCTGCGAGAACAGCAGAAATAGGGGAACTGTGATGAGGGTGCTGGGGACGAGGAATGAGCCGATCACGACGGCCAGTCCGAGCCCACGGCCGGGATAGGTGAATTTCGAGAGGGAGTACCCGACCGCGATCGAGATGATGGTGCAGACGATAGCGCCACCACCGGCGTAGAGCAGGGTGTTTCCCAACCACCGGAGGAAGATGCTGTTGTTGTACGTGAAAAGTTGGGTCAGATTGTCGAAGAGGTTGAATTCGCCGAACCAGAGGCCGTTCGTGTTGTAGAGGTCGCGACGATTCTTCGTTGCGTTGACGATCAACCACCACACGGGTGCAACGGAGTAGATGGCGAAGAGCACCAGCCCCACCGTGACAAGAAGTTGTCCGCGGCGGCGGGGCGCCTTGTTGTGCGGAACGGCGGAAGGTTCGCCCACGCCGTGATCCGAGTGCCGAGTTTTTTCGGGCAGAAGCGCGGTCATCAGTTGGCCTTCCGGTTGGTCAATTTGAAGAATCCGAAGGAGAAGATTCCGATGACCGCCGCAAGTACGACGGACAGGGCGGCGGCGTAGTTGTAGTTGTTACTCGTGAAGGCCTGGAAGTAAATGGACATGATCGGCGTGAAGTCTTTGGTCACGGTCTGTGGGGAAGCGCCTCGGAACAGGAGTGGCTCGTTGAAGACCTGGAGCATTCCGATGATCGAGATCAGGCCGGTGAGCACGAGAGAGCCGCGAATGCTTGGAATCTTGATGGACCAGGCGATTCGAAAACCCCCGGCGCCGTCCATGGTGGCTGCTTCGAGAACTGAGCGGTCAACCCCTCGCAAGGCGCTGTACATGATGAGCATGTTGAAGCCCAGCACCATCCACACGATGAGGTTGCCAATCGAAACCCACAGAAGTTCCGGGCTGAAGAAGTTGATATCCGCACCGACGAGGTCTCCGGCCGCCGTCAACGGTCCGGTGCGCGGGCTGTAGAGATATACCCAGATGAGCGTGGCCACGATCGCGGGCACCATATACGGCACCAGCAGCAGCGAGCGGAAGAGGCCTCCGCGTTTCTCGCTCGTAACGGCATCGAGCAACAGCGCCGCTGACAGACTCAGGCCGAGCGAGATGGGAATTTGAATCAGAGCGAAGAGCGCCACCCGCACCATCGAGCCCCAGAAGGCCGCGTCTCCGAAGGCCCTCGCGTAGTTATCCAAGCCTGCGAACACCGTGGTCGACTCGGTGAGCCCGAGCCCACCGTCGCCTTTCACAGCGAAGAGGCTTTGACCGACCGCATAAGCGATCGGCAAGACAAAGACGAAGGCGAAGCCGAGGAAGAAGGGGGCGGCTAGCAATGCGCCCGAACGATTCTGGCTCGGGCGCCAGAGCCCTCGTTTGGTGCGGGTGGCGCTGTTCACTGTCATGGATTCGTGTTACTCGCTTACCTTGAGGTTCTTCGATGTGAGGTCATTCACGGTCCACTCCTGCATGTGTTCGAGCACCTGCTGCACCGTGACCTCCTTCGTCAGTGCCTTGGCCCACCAGGTCGCCAGCTCTTCAAGGGCGGGCCCCTGGTTCGGGCCGTCCTTCATCGAACGGCTTGTGTCGACCGCATTCTGGATGACTTCCGGCGCGGCGGCCTTCGCATCGCCCAGAAGGTTCGCCGGAAGGAGAGCGTCGATGTAGCCCGACGGGTCTGCCACGACCGGGAAGGTTGCCGAGCCGTCGACGGTGTCGGCCAAAAGCTTCACCGCATCGGGATCGGTCGCCAACCAGCGCGCGAACTTCGTTGCAGCCTCTGGGTGCTCGGTCGTCGAGGTCACGCCATATGCGTTGTAGTAGCTCGGTGACACCAGCTCCGAAGCGCCTTCGAACGTCGGGTAAGGAGCGAGCGCCCAGTCCCCGACCGAGCTCGCGAAGTTCTGCTCGTAGACCGGCAACTGCCAGGTCGATGTTGTGAACTGGGAGAGCTTGCCCGAGCTGAAGAACTGCATCAAAGCATCGAATTCGATGTAGGTGTAGTTGCCGGAAATGTTGTCGTCGATAACCGTCTGCACCAGTTCGCCTGCTGCAAGTGATTCGGGCGACGTGAATCCGACCTTCCAGGCATCCCCTTCGGACTCCCACCACTCGGCTCCGGCCTGCGTTGCCCAGTCGCGAAGGTAGGACGGGTCTTCGCCCGGGAAGTTGAAGCTCTTGATCTCGCCCCCGGCACCCATCGTGACAGCTTGTTCAACGGCTTCCGGCCAGGAAGTCGGCGCGGAGAGTCCGAACTCCGCGAATGTCTTGGTGTTGATGGCGTTGAACGTGGGGTTTGTTCCATAGGGAACACCGGCTACGACGTCGCCGACATGCACAAAGTCGAAGGCACCCTGCGCGAACGCCTTGTCGTCGTTGTCGTACCACTGAGAGATGTCCTGCGTGACACCTTCGACAAGGAACGAAACCGACTGTCCCCGCGGTATCTGGAACAAATCCGGTGCGTTCTTGGCCGCGACAGCGTTCTGGATCGCGGTGGTGATGTCCGCGTCGCCGCCCTGCTCCACGTACGTGACCTGCGCGTCCGGGTTCTCGGTATTCCAGAGGTCGACCTGCGCCTGCTGGCCCTTCGTGTTACCCCAGAAGGTCAAAGCAACCTTCTCGCCGTCTGAGCCTGGCGTCTCGGATGAGCTGCATGCTGTGAATGTCAGTGCCATCCCGATCGCGACTGCGCCGGCGACCCACTTAATGCGACTTGCCATCTTCTCTCCCTTGATGAAGGTGCCCCACATCGTTGTGTAGAGCAAGCGCTCTCACCATAAAGTCCCTTCTTGGTTCGAGTCAAGCTAAATATGAGGTTTGATGGAAAGGACAGCGCTTGCGCGATTTGCACGCAGTAGGGCAAAGTGGAATCCATCATTCGATTCAGTGAGGAACTCAGTGACCCCCAGCAGTCTTGACGTGCCCGTAATCCTTGTCCATGGTTGGGCAGGCTCAGCACGGTCGTGGGATTCCGTCTTTCCCGCTCTCCGCGCCGAGGGGTTCGAGAATGTCGTCGCGGTGAAGTTGCCCGGATCACCGGGGGCGACGGGGCATTCGGATTTCACCGTGCGCGCTGCAGCCGACGACGTCGCCCGTGTGGCGGCGGAGTCCGAGCGCCCACCTCTGCTTGTCGGTCATTCGATGGGAGCCCAGATCACTCTTTTAGTGCACCAGATCATGGGCGCTGCCCTGGCCGGCGAGATCGTCATCGACCCTGCCTATGGATCGGATTCGACGCCGGCAGAAAATGCCTCATGGGCCGATCGCATCGAGATAGGCGGGCACGAGGTCGTCCGTGAATTCTTCCAGAGTGCTGTCGGGCACCGTATGCCGCTGCCCGATCGCAAGCGAGTCCTCGACGATGTCGCAGCAACGCCGGCCGACGTTATTGCCCGGTATCTCCGTTCCGAGTACGCACAAGCTGATTCGATCGGTCTCCGGGCGCGGACGGAGGAGGCGGTGAAGCGGCGAACCCGTCCCGTGCTCGCTGTGCATTCCACCCCGTCGGCGGCGGAGCGCGAGTCCAGGCTGTGGTCACCCGAAGGCTCCCGCGTGGAGGTGTGGGAGGGGCACGGGCACTATCTTCATCTGGAAGATCCGAAGAGGTTTGCCCGTTCCGTCGCCGCGTGGAGCGACGCGAGAGTCACGACATGACGAATTACGCCATCCTTCTCGGCTCATCGCTCCTGGCCGAGAAGCTGTTCGGTGAAGACCTGGATGCGTTCGCAAACGTTCCTGCACATCGCGTTGCGCCAGTAGCAACGTCTGTCGCCGAGCTTGACGCGCAGGCCGCGCTTACCGACATCGAGGTTCTGGTGACCGGATGGGGGACACCCTCGCTCACCCATGATGATCTGGCATCAATGCCGTCACTGCGGGCCCTCATCCACGCCGGTGGCGTCGCCTCAACTCTTCTGCCTCCCCACACTGAACGGCAGGTCGAACTCTCATCCGCGGCTGACATCAACGGCGTCCCCGTGGCCGAGTACACGCTTGCCATGATTCTGCTCGCAAACAAGCGGGTTTTCGCTTCGCAACAGCTGTACCGCAGCATACGCGGGCACATCGATCGCGAAGAAACCTACTCGGACGCGGGCAACTTCGGTCAAGTGGTGGGAATCGTCGGAGCATCGCGAATCGGTCGGCGCGTGATCGAGTTGCTGCGCCCCTTCGATGTGCGTGTGCTCGTCTTCGACCCATATCTTTCCGACGCTGATGCCGCGTCGCTCGGCGTGGACAAAGCCAGCCTCGAGCATGTGCTTGCAGAAAGCCAGGTCGTCAGTCTGCACGCTCCCGTCACTCCCGAGACCGAGTCGATGATCGGTGCCGAGCAGCTCGCCTCCCTTTCTTCGGGCGCCACCCTGATCAACACCGCACGCGGTGCACTCGTAGACATGGAGGCACTCACCGCCGAACTGACGTCGGGCCGATTGTCGGCGATCCTTGACGTAACGGACCCCGAGGAACCGATTCCTTCGCGCTCGGTCCTGTGGGATCTGCCGAACGTGGTCCTGACACCACACGTAGCAGGCTCTATGGGGACGGAACTACGCCGTCTGGGCAATCATGTCGCTGCGGAGCTCATGAGGTACGCGAAGGGGGAGCCATTCAATACCCCCGAGCGGAGATGAACCGAGGTTGTTTTCCGCTGTGCCGTGCTGTGCTGCTGGTCGGACCCGATCTGATCCAATCAGCGGTGTTCAAGAACGAACGTGCGCAGCAAGCCGTGCCATCCCGAGCCATCGAGATCGTCTGCGCGGACGCCGACGAATAATCCGGTGAAACGCAGCCCGTCTCCGTAATCGTCCGAGAGCTTCCACGCCGGGAGGGGGTCGCCGATTCGTCGAGGCTCCGAGTCGTCGACGGCGTAGGAGAAGGTGGCCGCGTCCCCTTGCACCGAAACGAGCAGGCGTACCGGGCCATCCTGAATTGCGGCGACCGACATCAAGGTGGTTGTGCCGCCGATTCGGCTTGTGAGTCTGACGACCCGGCCGAGCTCGGAGTCGCGCGTGACCGCGAGCGCAAACCATCCTCGCGTGTCGTACCAGAGGGTCAGGGCCATCGATTGGCGAAATGTAGGTGGGTCTGCCTCGACGATGGCCTCGGCGCGCATCGCGTGCTCAGTGACGCGCTGCCCAATGAGGCTTTGATTGAACAGGGATGCCGCCGACTCGCCGCCGAGTAGGCGCAAACCGGACCCGGGCGCCGGCCTCGCGAATGTCGACGCCTGCCGAAGCGAGCTCCACCGACGCCGGTCGATATCGTGGCCTCGCCAAAACTCGTCGATGATAGTTACAGGGGAGGCAGCCGGACCCTCGAGTTCTCCCGTAGCCTCGCCGTCTACCGAGAAAAGCGTGAAGGCGTGATGGCCTCCACCAGCGAGACGAGGCCAGCCGTCGGAGTCCAGTCGCATGCGTTGGAGGCAGGTCTCCCGACCCAGAGTGCTGTACCTGTGCCCCTCATGCAGAACGGGCCGGGCCGCAAGGTGAACGAGTACTAGCTCGCCGTTGGGGCCGTAGATCAACTCGCCGTGACCCGCTTTCTGGAGGGTCAGGCCGGGCGCGTCCCGCGAGGTGAGCACCGCGGACGCCGGGTCCCGCTGATAGGGGCCGGTCAGAATTGTCGATTGCGCGGCCGTGATGCCGTGGTTCCATCCGGTCCCCCCTTCCGCAAGGGTCAAGAGGTAGGTGCCGTCGATCTTGTAGAGGTTCGGGCCCTCAACAAGTCCTGGGGATTGAAAGATGACGTGTGATTCGCCGGACATCTTCTGCGCATCGACGAGAAACTCTTCGAGGACGATACCGGAGAAGCTCGGTTTGTCGGGTCTGTGATCCCAGCGAACCCCGACGAGCCAATGCCGGCCGTCATCGTCGTGGAAGAAAGAGAAGTCGAAGCCGCGGGAACCGAGAAAAACGGGCTGTGTCCACGGCCCATCGATCGAGTCGCTGGTTGTGAGGTAGTTTTTCGCGTCGAGGTCGTCGCCGTCCATCGTGTGGACCACCGAGTAGGCCAACCAAATGCGGTTGTCCACCACGGTGATGCTGGGGGCCCAGATGCCGCCCGAGTCGGGAATGCCGGCGAGGTCGAGGCCCACCCCTTCGTCGAGAGCGTGGCCAGCCGTCGTCCACTGCAGCAGGTCGGGTGAGCGGTGCAGGCGGATTCCGGGGAACCATTCGAATGTGCTCGTCGCAATGACGTATTCGCCCTGGAAGGTCGTAATCGACGGGTCGGGGTTGAATCCGCGGAGAACCGGGTTTTCAACCGTCGTGTCGTTGCCGCCATCGTTCGACATCCCGTTACCGCCCTCGTTGTGTGGAAGGTGGCGCCCCAGCCATCCCTCTATGATTGGACAACGCTATCCAATTCAGACGAAGGAGTCGACCTCATGAATTCGATCCACAGTGAAGCGGCCGTTCGCGAAGCGAAAAAACTCGGACTGACTCTGAGCATCGCTGAGGATCACCCGGTCTCCATTGCCGGGTTATTCGGCTGTCCGGGCTTTGGTCGGCAGGGCGTCGTTATGGTCGAAGTGTTCACGCTTCGAGAGCAGCGGGCCCGGACGAGTCAGGCGTATGTGCGGAGCGCGGTGGGGGAGCGCCTGCGATTCGAGGGGTTCGAAACGGGGGGTGCTGAGGGCTCGAGAACTCTCACGCTGATTCAGCGAGACTCCGACAGCGGGCTCGTCGTGCGCACTCAGCTCACGAGATTCGGTTCCGTTCCTGCGATAACGGTTATGAACACGATCAAGAATGAATCTGCCGCTCCCGTGACCATCACGATGCTCAGCTCCTTGTTGGTCGGAATTGGATCGAGTGAGAGTGACCTTGCAGAGACGACGTTGGCTCTCGGCGAGAGCGAGTGGTTGGCTGAGGGTCGATGGACCGAGCGGCCACTCAGGGAACTCCTCCCGTACCTGAACCTCGGCTTCCACGGCCAAGACGGGCGGGGTCGTTTCGCGCGAACGAGCCACGGCGCCTGGTCGACGGGCGAGCATATTCCCGCCGGGGTCGTCACTCGACATGATGATGGCACGGCGATGGCGTGGCAGATCGAAACAAGCGGGGCTTGGCACCACGAGATCAGCCAAGGCGCGGCGGGAGCGGTTCTCGGCCTGTTCGGACCGACGGATGCGGAGCACAGCTTCGCCCATGAGCTGGCGCCGGGCGCCTCATTCGAGAGCGTCCCTGCCACTGTCGCGGTCGCCGCTGGCGGGCGCGATGCCGCGATCGGTGCCCTCACGCAGTATCGGCGCGCTATTAGGCTGGCCCGACCCGCCGACGACGCTTTGCCGATCATCTACAACGACTTCATGAACACGCTGATGGGTGAACCCTCGACGGAGAGGCTACTGCCACTCATCGACGGCGCAGCGCGCGCGGGCGCGGAGCTTTTCTGCATCGACGCGGGGTGGTTCGCCGACCCGGCAATCGGCGACTGGTGGTCGGCAATCGGGGAATGGCGGGAAGCGAAGTCCCGATTCAGCGACGGCCTCGGCTCGGTCATCGACGCCATCCACGCCGCCGGCATGCGCAGCGGGCTCTGGCTCGAACCGGAGATCGTCGGCGCTATCAGTCCAGCCGCCACCGAACTGCCGGACGAAGCCTTCTTTCAACGCCAGGGCGTGCGCGTGCGGGAACACGACCGATTCCACCTCGACTTCCGCCATCCCGCAGCGCGGGCCCACCTCGACCGGACAGTGGACCACCTCGTCGGCAACTATGGGGTGAGCTATTTCAAACTCGACTACAACATCAACCCTGGTGTCGGAACCGACGTCGAGGGAACATGGCCGGGGGATGGTCTCCTCGGGCACACCCGCGCTTTCCGGGACTGGCTGATCGGCGCGCAGGAGCGCCACCCGGGAGTGCTGTTCGAAAACTGCAGCTCAGGCGCCATGCGGATGGATTCTTCGTTGGTCGCGGTGAGCCACCTTCAATCGACCAGTGACCAGCAGGACTACCGTCTGTACCCTCCGATCGCCGCGTCGGCACCGGTATCGATGCCACCGGAGCGGTGCGGAAACTGGGCATACCCCGCAGCGGGATGGAGTGAGGAAGAGACCGCGTTCTCTCTCGTCGCGGGAATCATGGGGCGTCTGTATCTATCCGGGTTCCTCACCGAGCTCGACGAGGAACAATTCGCTCTCGTTCAGGCTGCCGTGAACGTCCACCAGCACCTTCGAGACGACATTGCGGCGTCGCTGCCGTTCTACCCGACGGGTCTTCCCGGCTGGAGCGACGACGTCCTGTCCCTCGGCCTGCGACTCAGTGATGGCAGCGTGCTCGTTGCTATCTGGTCCCGCGGGGATGCCGGGTCAAACCTCACCTTGGATTTGCCTTGTGGTCAAACGTGGGCGGCAGAGCAGGTTTTCCCGCCGGTTGCTTCTCACCGGGAATGGGGAGTGACCTCGACGGAGGGCCAACCGGTCGTGGAGGTGACGGCGGGCGTTTCGGCACGGATCTTGCGTTTCCGTGTGAGCTAGCCTGGGAGCTGCCCATATCTGAGAGGGGGCGCCGTGGCCGACAGTTCTCGTCCGATCGGTGATCGACCCTCCCGTCCGCCCACTTTGTCCGATGTGGCGCAGGCAGCCGGGGTGTCGCTCATCACGGCATCGCGCATTCTCAATCCCGGTGTGCGTGGCGCCAGCAGCGGCTCAGAGGAACGTCGTCGCAAGGTTCATGAAGCCGCAACTGCACTGGGCTACGCCGTCAATCCGGCGGCCCAAGCGATCGCCGTGGGCGCGGCCCGCACCGTCGCGTTGATCGTCAGTGACATCCGAGACTTCGGATCGGCGACGATCATGGCCGGTGTGATGGCTGCAGCAGAGAGCCATGGTATGTCGGTTGCCGTGCGCACCACCCATGACGATCCGGCCCGCGAGCTGGAGATCGTGCGGACCCTGCGGGGGGAACGCCACCGCGGCGTCATCGTCGCGACGAGCCGCACGACCGATGAACCCCGTGAGGCGAGACTGAGCCGGGAATTGAGACGTCTCGAAGCCAGCGGTGCACGAGTTGTCATCATCGGAGACAGCCAACTGCCGTTCGCGCAAGTGACCGTCGACACCGTGTCGGCCGCTGCGGAGTTCGCCAACCGGCTCGCCGTTACTCATCGACGAATTGCTATCCTGGCCGGCCCGGAGGGAGAAGTGACGTCGATGGAGCGGGTCGCAGGCTTCGAAGCCGGACTCGAAACGGCCGGCGTCACGCCTGTGGCGGTCCTGCATCAGGAGTTCTCGCGCGATGGCGGCTACTCTGCCGTGCACGAGCTGTCGTCCCGACTGGGCGAGGTCGACCTCATCGCAGCAATGAGCGATGCCATGGCGGTCGGAGCGATCGCCGCGCTGAACGAGCATGGCTTTCGAGTCCCCGACGATATGACGGTATCCGGTTTTGACAACGTCCCCCTGCTGGCCGACCTCGTCCCAGGTTTCAGCACCGTTGCCATGCCGCTCGAGAAGTTCGGGGAAGCCTGCTTGCAGCTTGTTCTCGAGCAGGGCTCGGATGGCGGGGCCACGAAAACGGTGAGGCTTCCGGCCGAAGTTATCGTGCGCCCGAAGCCTCACCGCTCCCGTTAGCCTGAGGGACTAATCGGCCGTTCCGAAGAGGCGCAGCTCGGCGATATTGATCCAGTCGGTGCTGCTGACACGCAGATACCGGAACCCGGTGCTCGGGGTGGCGGAAGTGAGGCGTTGCCACGCCAACGTCCCGGTCGCATTCGGTGTGATCCGCGTCCACGTGTTCAGGTCATTCGATCCTTGGAGGTATGTGCTTCCAGCGCGACTGATGCCGTTGCCGTCCTGACGGACAAGGAGCTCCGCACGGTTCACCGTTGCTGTCTTGCCGGCGCCCAGATCGAGGATCAGGTAGAACTGACCGCCAACCGGGCCCACATCCGTGAACGTGCCGACCGAGCGGTCGAACAGCTTGGCAATGTGACTGTCCTTCGTCGGTTCCCGTGAGTTCGTGGGTGAAATGGCGACCGCCTGAGAAGCGAGACCGGTGATCAGGCCCTCATCGCGCGTCAGGTAGACGCTCGACGCATCCGTTGTGCGATTCGTTCCGGGGCCGGCTGCACCGGCCGCGTCGACGTAGCCGATCCGGAAATCGACCTTCTTGTTCGCCGCCCACGCTTCGTCGACGACCGTGGAAGCCGTCCAGGTGAGACCGTCGTTGCTGGCACCCGCGACCACGGAGCCCTCGATCGTCACCGACGTCGCTCTGACCGAGGTCGCGGTACTGAATGACACGGTAACTGTGTCACCGGGCACCGCGAGGTTCTGCAGTGCGTTCGAACTCGCCATGCTCACGCCTCTGATGGCGGTTGCCGGCGGTGGGGTGTGCTCACCGTAGAGGCGGAGTTCAGCGATATTGATCCAGTTGTTGTTGGAGATGCGTACATACCGGAACGGAGCGCTCGGGGTGACCGTGAGGTTCTGCCAGCCCATGGTCGCGGCAGCCGACGGGGTGATCTTGGACCACGTCTTGAGATCGTTCGATCCCTGAAGAGAGAGACCCGATGCTCGCCCAGGGCCGAATGCGTCCTGGCGGACCAGGATCTCGGCCCGGGTGAGGGCGAAAGACGCCTGCTCGCCGGTGTCGAGGGTGATGGCGTACTGGCCGTTCACCGGACCCACATCGCTGAACGTGCTCGGATTGCTGTCGAACATTTTCGCGACGTGCGGTGTGGTCGAGGGAGACGGTTCTCCGTCGAGGGTGACGGCGGTCACCTTCGAGGCGGCGTCAGGAATGAACCCCGTCTCGTCGGCGAGATACAGCGAGGTGCCGTCAGTGGTGACCACCAGTGCATCCGCCCTCACTCCCGCAGAGGTCGCGTAGTCCACTGTGAAAGCGACCTGACGGCCGAATTCACCGGTCTGGGGCAACACCCGGCTTGCCGTCCAGTCCCGAGGGCCGCCCGTCACCTGCGCGGGCCCGCCTTCGATCGACACCTGGACATCGGTGATGTCATCGGTGCTGGTGAATGCCACGGTCACGGTGTCGCCGTTCGCCGCTCGACCCGGCAGCGGATGAGATGAAGTGATGGTTGCGGTGGAGATTGCGTTCACGACTTCGGAGCGAACACCATCGATGTGCAGCTCGGAGAGGCTGAAGATTCCCGGGTAGTTCGGGTCGGTCGGAACTCCGGGGTCGTCGACCTGCACTTTGAAGAACCGGTACGGGGTCGACACTTCCGCATCGATCACGGCCAGTCGTTCCAGAGCGTCCGTATTCGTGGTGGGAGTGTCCGTCAGTCGTGCCCACACGACGTTGTCGTTGGAGCCGTAGACGTTCGCTCCCTGCGAGCGGTTACCGAACCCGATCCGCGCCTGCAGCTCGAATGCGGAAGCGATCACGCGGTAGCCCGCACCGAAATCGATCGTGACCGACGGGGTGAAGAGGTCGCCGGAGAAGGTGGCGTTGTCGTCGTCGGAGAGGTTCCCGATCACGTCTCCTCCGAGCGATGACGTGGAGATCTTCGCGTAATCGAGAGTCCCATCGGCTCGCACCGGGTTCAACAGGGCTAGCTGTTCTACCCGTTCCTGCACAACAGTGAGGGCCCGTTCGAACTCGTCAGCGCTGGCACCGGGGATCAACGCTTCGGCGGCGGTGACCGCGGAATCGCAGGAAGCCAGAGTGTCGCTCGTGTACTCAGCGTCGGCATCGAATCCGTCCTGAGCCAGCGTGATCGCGTCGGCCCGGTTCGCCGCGACGCGAAGACTCACCGCCAGGGCTGTGTCGGTCGTTCCGTCGCTGGTTTGCGCGACGAAGGCGCGGTCACCGACCTCGCTGGGCCGGGGTGTCCATGAGAACGCGCCGGTCCGCTTGTCCAGCGTCGACCGCTTCGGGGCGCCGACTGCCGTGTACGAGAGAGCATCGCCGCCGGCGTCGATCGCCGCCAGGTCGGCAGTGATCGCGCTGCCGACGACGCCGATGATCGTCGTCGCCGCTCCCTGCGTGAACCGCGGCGGGGTCAGTTGCGCGGGGGCGAGAAGGTTGACGAAATCGAAGTCGAGCTTCTTGCCTTTTCCGACAACGGTGTAGAACGCGATGTTGTTGTCGCCCATAGCTGACAACGGCACCACGTGAGTGTCCATGTCGTAGGTGATGTATCGCCACTGCCCGTCCGTGTTCGGGATGGTCAGGACCTGATAGGGGTTTCCGTCGAGCTTGCTGCGAATCTCGAGGGTTGCGGTGTCAGTCGTGCGCACCATGACTCCGACGGGGGAGTAGGAGCTTCGGGGCCCGTACGACATCGACCGCATTGAGATCGTGGTCCCATCGCGTGACGGATTTACGCGAAGGAAGGTGCGGTCACCTTCGGTCACGATCTTGGAGCGTTTGTCGATGGCTGCACCTTTGGTTTCGAACTGCAGGTTCGAGTCCGCCGGGGCCGGGGGAGTAGCGCCTGCGATGTCGGTCGGGAGGGAAAGCCAGTACTCGGCTCCAGGGTCGGTGCCACCCCAGAAGCTCCGAAGCCCATTGTCGCCGACCCCCGTGCCGATTTCGGCGCTGTTGCCGTTGTAGAACAAAGCGCCGTCAGCTTGCCGGTGTTGCTCGGCAATATAGGGAGCGACCTTCTCGACGTTCACACCGCGGTCCGTGTAAATCGTGTAGAGCTCGTTCAACGAGTTCGACCAGCGGCCGCGATACCACTGGGACAGTTTCGTCTCTCCACCCGATGTGTCCACCCACGGCACGTCGTGGCCCATCATGAAACCCGTGAAGACGTCGGCGCCCTTGAGGAGCCGGTTGTCGAGGAACCGGTAAGGGTCGACAGCCTTCTTTCCCGTGGAAGGTGCACCTGTGGTCGGATCGAGTTTGGTTCCTTGTGCGTCCACGAGTCGGGCCAGCGTGGTGAGGACGTTGACGTCGCCGCCAGAGTGAGCCTGGTCCCGCCCCATCTCTGTGTGCTGCACGAAGCTGTACCCGTACGAGTTGAGGGGGTCGGCTTTCTTGATCAACCGGAACATGGAGGCGAGGGCGCCGTTGGTGCTCTGGTCGGGGGCGCTGGCGTTGACAGTGAACCATTCGACTGCTTCGTCGTAGCGCGCGCGGTTGTCGGTGAAGATGTATCCGGCCATGGCGCCGGTTATCGGAAACGTGTGTTGGTTGAAGTAGTGGGTGTTGTCGTGCAGGAACGTCTCCGTCGCCGGCACGATCAAGTTCGTGGTCAAGGCATCCGTGTCGGCTTGCGACCACTCGAGTGGGTAGGCGCCCGTGCTGGGCACGACGCTCGTCGATCGCAGCAGTTCGGCGGCCGCTGTCATGCGGTAGAGGGGTACGCCTGTGTGAATGTGCGAGTCGGGGAACTTCGCGAAAGCACTCGGATCGAGGTGGCTCCAGACGCGAACGATCTTGAGCGCATTTTCTCGGTAGACGGGGTCGCCCGTGAACAGGTACATCAGTGACTGCGTGTAGGCCCCAAGTGAGTCGGGGACGAACTTGCTGTTTACCGTTTGGCTGTCGAATGCGGTCGAGGCCGGCACCCCGTCGCCCGTTCCCTGGTTCGCCGGGGTGAGCGTGCGAGAGGCATAACTCGTCATCGCCATGGCGTCGAAGTAACTGGCCCACGGCTCAGTGCGCTGCTGCACTGCGGTCTGCGCCGTGAGCAGGGATTCAGCGGTTACGCCGATACCCGGATGATGCATCCCCTCCGGACCCGTCGAAGTGAGGATCTCGACCAGCGGTGGGGTCGCCGCGGCGTGCGCCGACGGCGCGTCGCTTGTCGTCACAATCCCCGCCGACAGGATGCCTGCCGCCGCCGTGACTGCGACCCATCGTCGTAGTGAAAACCGTCGTCGTTGCACTCTCATCGTTTCTCCTTCATCGCAGAACCGCCCTGGACAGCGCTATCCGAAATGGAGTCTTCCACGGGATCGCAGCAAATGCAATCACTGTGCGCAGTGCCAGCCGAAAGACGCGCCCTGGTCGGTCTTGCTACTGTGAGGTGACCTGGTGTTGGTGAGTTCAGTGACTTCGACGACCGATTCGGAAAGGCTCTGGCAATGCGCAACACGGCACGGGGGGCCTCCCACCTCGACCCACGACCTGTCACGCTCTCCGACGTGGCTGCGCACGCCGGGGTGTCACTCGCCACGGCGTCGCGAGTGATCAACGGAAGCACGCGCACCGTCCGCCCCGAGCTCGAGGCCCGGGTGAAAGAGGCGGCCGAACATCTCGGCTATGTCGTCGACGCGCGTGCTCAGGCGATGGCTCTCGGCTCCGCTCAGACAGTGGCGCTGATCGTCGGCGATATCTCGGATCCCTATTTCGCCGGCATCGCGGCCGGGTTGACCGCGGCCGCCGAGGGGCTCGGCATCATGGTCACTCTCATCGCCACGGGCATGGATCCCGATGCAGAAATTCGCGCTGTCACTGCCCTTCGGTCGCAGCGGCCCCGCGCGATCGTGCTCGCGGGCAGTAGGCGCGATGACCCTCAGCGGGGCAGGCACCTCGTCCGTGAACTGACCGCCTATGCCGGGCGCGGAGGCCGGGTGGCGTTCGTCGGGTCGCGCCCGGTCGACGCTCCGTCTGATGGCGACGGCTCCTGGGGTGTCGTCGAGGTTGAGAACCGGAAGGGCGCGCGAGATCTGGCCAGCGCCTTGGTCGGCAGGGGGTACAGGCAGTTCGTCGTCCTGACTGGGCCCGTCGACTTGGCCACTCCCGGCGAGCGGGTGAAGGGCTTCGTCGAGGGGCTCGGAGCCGACGTGGCGATGGCTGTGGAACCGACCCTGATCGCAAGCGATCTCACTCGGGATGGCGCCTACGGCGCCATGCAACTGCTTCTCGCCGACCGCATCGAGCCGGAGACCTGCGTATTCGCCGTAACCGACGCCATGGCACTTGGCGCCCTGACGGCCATCCGGGATCATGGCCTCGTGCCGGGGCAGGACGTCGCGGTCGCTGGGTTCGACGACATTGCGCTGTTGCGAGACGTCGTCCCCAGCCTGACGACTGTCGGCATCTCCCTGCGCGAGATCGGAGCGCGAGCCCTGGCCGCCGCATTGGGTGCAACTGACGACGTCGGTGCAATCGATGAGCAGGTGCTCGCGGGCGCCGTGGCTGCGAACGTGCACGTTCGGGACAGTACGCCCGCCATCTGAATCGAGCTGAAGAACCCGCCCCCGAATAGCGCACGACCGCGCACGGCCGGATAAGTCGAGCTGACCCTCGGCTCGGTCGGCTCGGAGCCGGCTCTTGTGTCGCAGTATGCCGTCCGTTACTGTCATGGAAAGCGCTTTCCAACGGAGGGCCCCGACGATTGGACCCCGATGTCATCGCAGACTCTTCGCATCATCATGAATGGCGTGACTGGCCGAATGGGGTACCGCCAACATCTCGTGAGGTCGATCCTCGCGATCCGAGACGACGGTGGCATCCTGCTGGCGAACGGCGACCGCATCCACGTCGAGCCCATCCTGGTCGGGCGCAACGCGGACAAGCTGGCCGAGCTTGCTGCCCTGCACGGAATCGCCGAATACACCACAGACCTCGACGCTGCCCTGGCCGACGAGACGGCGACGATCTACTTCGACGCCCAGGTCACCAGCGCCCGCAAAGATGCCATTCTTCGCGCGATCGCCGCCGGTAAACACATCTACACCGAAAAGCCGATCGCAAACTCGGTCGCCGACGGGCTCGAGCTCGTCGCGGCAGCCGACGAAGCAGGCGTGATCAACGGCGTTGTGCACGACAAGCTGTATCTTCCGGGGCTCCTCAAGCTCAAGCGTCTGATCGACTCCGGGTTCTTCGGACGCATTCTCAGTGTGCGCGGTGAGTTCGGCTACTGGGTGTTCGAAGGCGATTTTCTTCCGGCGCAGCGACCGAGCTGGAACTACCGCGCCGAAGACGGGGGCGGCATGACACTCGACATGTACTGCCATTGGAACTACGTGCTCGAGAACCTGTTCGGCAGGGTCGAGGCCGTGAGCAGCAAGGCGGTCACACACATCCACGAGCGGTGGGACGAGCAGGGCCAGAGCTACACGGCAACGGCGGATGACGCCGCATACGGCATCTTCGAGCTCGAGGGCGACATCATCGCGCAGATCAACTCGAGCTGGGCCGTTCGGGTCGATCGCGGCGAGCTCGTCGAGTTCCAAGTCGACGGCACGCTCGGCTCTGCCGTCGCAGGTCTCTTCGGCTGCAAAGTGCAGCCGCGAGTGAACACCCCGAAACCCGTTTGGAATCCCGACCTCCCTACCGACCAGGACTTCACGACCCAGTGGAGTCAGATTCCCGACAATCAGGCGTTCACGAACGGTTTCCGGGCGCAGTGGGAGCAGTACCTGCAGGATGTCGTGGTCGGCCGGCCGCATCCGTATGACCTGGCAGCAGGTGTACGCGGTCTGCAGCTGGTGGATGCCGGCTTGCTCTCGTCGGCCGAGGGGCGACGCATCGAGATCGAGCAGGTCGCGCAGTGAGTCCCGCTACCGATCGCGCGCGCATTTCCCTCCCGACCACCGACGGGTGGCGCGAGGTCGAATTGAACACGCCGAGGGACTGGGTGGCACATCCTGAACCTTTCTCTTCGCGGGTTGCCTTCGCGGCGGCTCATGTCGTCGCCGACCCGCGCGGGAACAACGTGCCGGGGGCTCGAGCGGCCATTGACTGGGATGCGACTCTCGCCATACGTCGGGGCCTGTTCGAATATGGTTTCGGCGTGGCAGAGGCCATGGACACGGCGCAGCGCAACATGGGTCTCGACTGGTCGGCTGTGAAGGAACTCGTGTCGCGTAGCGCCGTCCAGGCCGCTGACTTCGGTGCCCGCATCGCATCGGGGGTCGGCACGGATCAATTGCCGGATGCCGCCTCTGCAACGACTTCCGTGACGCTCGAGCAGGTGCGGAACGCCTACCTGGAACAGCTCGAGTTCGTCGAGGGAACCGGCTCGCAGGCCATCGTGATGGCCTCTCGCCATCTCGCCCGAGCGGCGGGATCGGCGGAAGATTACCTCGAGGTCTATGACTACGTCCTCGGCCAGGCATCCCGCCCGGTCGTGGTGCACTGGCTCGGCGAGGCGTTCGACCCACAATTAGCGGGCTACTGGGGATCAAGCGATATCCCTGTTGCGACCTCCACCTTCCTGGAACTCGTGACTGCGCACGCCGCGAAGATCGACGGAGTGAAGGTGTCGTTGCTGTCGGCCGAGCATGAGATCGGGCTTCGTCGTGCGCTCCCGGAAGGAGTCCGCATGTACACGGGCGACGATTTCAACTACCCCCAGCTGATCCGCGGCGACGATCACGGGCACTCGGACGCACTACTCGGGGCATTCGCCGCGATCGCTCCCGCAGCATCCGCCGCCCTCACCGCACTCGACGAGGGCGACGTCCTCGGGTACGACACGGAGATGGCGCCGACGCTCGAGCTCTCGCGCCACCTCTTCGAGACGCCGACCTTTCACTACAAGGTGGGAATCTCGTTCATGGGATGGCTTACCGGCGCACAGAAGGGGTTCCAGATGGTCGGCGGCTTACAGTCGGCACGGAGCCTTCCGCATCTCGCACGAATCTTCGAGCTCGCCAACGACGCGCGCCTGTTGCCCGATCCGCACCTGGCCGCGCACCGTCTCGGACTCGTCACCGAAACGCTGGGTGCCAGCCGATGATCGAGGTCGACGTTCCGAGTGGACGAGCGGCCGCGGTAGCTACACCGCAACCGGGTGACCCTCGTCTCGCGCGACTCTCGTTGAATCAGCGCACCACCGCGAACTGGAGCCTGCGTCAGGCCATCGATGGCAGCGTCGCCGCCGGACTCGGCGCTATCGGCGTGTGGCGCGAGCCGCTCGCCGAGGTCGGACTCGCAACCGCTGCGCGATGGATCGCCGACTCGGGTCTGCGCGTGTCCTCCGTCTGTCGTGGTGGTTTCTTCACGGTGATCGACCCGGCCGCCCGTCGCGCGGCACACGACGAGAACCTGCGCGCCCTGGATGAAGCGGCCGCTCTCGGCGCATCTACACTCGTGCTCGTGCCGGGCGGGCTCCCGGATGCTTCGAGAGATCTCATCGGGGCCAGAAGCCGAGTGGCCGAGGCGATCGCCGAGCTCACACCTGCGGCGAAGCAGCGTGGTGTCGTACTGGGCATCGAGCCCATGAACCCGATCTTCGCCGCCGATCGCGGGGTCGTCTCGACCCTCGGCCAGGCTCTCGATATCGCCGAGCAGTTCGCCAGCGACGAAGTCGGAGTCATTGTCGACACGTTCCACCTCTGGTGGGAGCCCGGGGTGGAGACGCAGATCGCACGAGCGGGCGCGGGGAATCGAATCGTCAGCTATCAGGTGTGCGATTGGATCACGCCGCTTCCGGCAGACACGCTTCTTTCCCGGGGCATGATGGGCGACGGGCACATCGATTTCCCCCATTTCACACGCACCGTTGCCGCCGCGGGGTATGCCGGCGATGTGGAGGTCGAGATTTTCAACGCGGATGTCTGGGCTGCTTCAGGTGCCGACACCGTGGCCACAATGGCTCGCCGGTATGTCGAGCTCGTGCAGCCATGGCTCGAGGGAAAGCGTGGATAGTGCTCGGCCGAGAGTAGGAGTCAGGCGAGGGTCCGTGGACCTGGCGCGAGAGTAAGGTTGCGGGGTGCAACAGCAACTGAGCGGGATTCGGATGTCGGATGGCACCGTCATCTCGTACACCGTCTTCGACGGCGCCGGCCCAGCTGTCGTGATCCTGCATGGCCTCGCCGGAAGCAGCCGGGAGTTCGCCCCCACAGCCGAAGCGTTGCCGGGCCGCAAGGTGATCCTCATCGACCAGCGCGGTCACGGTCGCAGCACGCGGGTGCCGGCGGACGCATCCCGGGCGGCCTTCGTTGCCGACGTCGCGCGAGTCATCGAGGCCGAATCATCCGAGCCGGTCGATCTCGTCGGCCAGTCGATGGGCGCCCACACGGCCATGCTCGTCGCGGCCGCGCACCCGCACCTCATCCGCAAACTGGTGCTTTTCGAGGGCAACGAGGGCGGCGGTTCACCGGACGAGCACGCGGCCCTCGCACAGTTCTTCCACTCGTGGCAGGTCCCCTTCGCCACCCGCGAGCAGGCCCAGCAGTCTCTCGGCGGCGGCCCCCTCGCCCAGGCCTGGGCCGCAGACCTCGAAGCCCGCCCCGACGGCCTCCACCCCCGCTTCGACCCGGATGTCATGGCCCAAACAATCCGCCACCTGGCAACTCCCCGCTGGGAAGAGTGGACGCGCGTCCTCGCCCCCACCCTCGTCATCTACGCCGACGGCGGCATGTTCACGGAAGAACAAGAAGCTCGCTTCGTTGCCGGCCGAGCGGACGTCCAGCGGGTCGACCTCGTCGGAGCGTCCCACGACGCGCACCTCGACGCCTTCGACCAATGGATAGACGCGCTCGCCACTTTCATCTTCGAACGGTAGGTGTTCGACTCGTGCTCTCCACCGAGGCGTAGCGTCAGAAACAGTAGAGGGCGCGGGGCAGCTCGTGAACCCCTCCTTGACCCTTTATTCAGCTCCCCACTTCAGCTTCCTGTACTGCTTCGATAGCTTGCTGGCGCTGATACCGGCGTAGATAGCGGCAGGCACGCAGAACGCAAGAACTGCCCCCCAAACAATCCACGCCGTTGCTGATGCATCGCTCCTCAACGCTGACGCCAAGAAAGCTCCTTGAAGGAAGAAGCAGGCGACCATCACGAATATGTATACCCGGATGCGACTCGTCAAACGCTCGGTGCTGGCCATAGTTACTAGGGTGCAGCAAAGCGACCGGGTTCGCCATGACGAGCCCCAACTGGGGCTTCGGTCTGCACGCGGATAGGGCCCGAACCCTTCAGTGCGGCTGTGGGCAAGAGGTACGCGGGTCGCGCCACAGCGTCAGCAAGGGGAGGCGCTATCGAACAGGTCAGGCGTGAAAACGGCGCAGCGGTGACGCTGGTTTCACGAACCGCTCGCGCCGTGCTGTCACGTCTCGAGTAGGTTTGTGAGTCGCTGACCCCAGGATGGGTATTTCGCCGGCGCTGTCCGTCGAAAAGCGTCTGCGGTTTCAAGCAGCTTCAGCGTCATGAGCGCATGAAGTTCTGGGTCGTCGGGGTTGAGACGGCGGCCTTGGCCTTCTTGAAAAGCTGGCCATCCTGTTTCAAACGCGTTCGGGGTATGCGTGCGCACGAGCCAGATCCACCAGGCGGTGTCGAGTAGGGGGTGAGCGCGCCGAGCGTCTTCGAAATCTAGAAGGCCCGTTACGCGGCTGCCCTGAACCATTACGTTCTGTGGGCCGAAATCCCCGTGCGCGAAGATCAGCTCCGACGTCGGCACGTGCGGCGCATCGCGTATGACCGCACGGGCCGAAGAGAAGACCGACTCTGAAACGTGCGGCCGCAGGTGGGCGAGCCACGGTTCGGCGTGATCTCTCAGTGCATCGGTCGAGTCCCACGGACTAGCAGGAAGCGCGGAGTGAGGAACTGTCCGGAATTCGGCTGCTAGGCGGCCCATGTCGAGAGCGATATCAAGCCATGCCGCACCGGCGAGGTCTGGTCCAGCTGCGACATATGCGTTCTCTCCTTCGAGAAAATTGAATGCTGCCCAATCGTCGCCGCGAGCGATTAGCCTCGGCACGCTCAGCGCGGCGCCGAGTTGAGGCGTTTCTGCAACCAGGCGAGCGGCTAGGAGTCGAAGGTCAGCGGGACCGCGTTCGGGATAGTGCTGGATCACAACCCGACGTCCGTCGGTGAGCTCGGCGATGACGGTGTGGTTCTTGTTTCCCCACGGCGCCGCGCGTTCGCTCGTAATGGGCGAACCAAGCGCGATCCCGATATCCGCTGACATGAAGCCATTCAAACCGATCGCCGCCTTCGCTGCGCATTGTCCGATAGGGGATCCTTCACCGGACACGCTTCTCACCGAGTGGGATCCGCCTTCTGGCGTGTCCGTATACCCCGTCCGATATTATGTGTTGGATGGGTACCTCAACCGGAACAACTTAGGAGGCCGCGGTGCTGATCGGTTATGCGCGCGTATCGACGGATGAACAGGACACCACGGCGCAGACGAACGCGCTGCGCGCCCTTGGCGTCGACGCTGACAGGATCTACGTCGACCAGGGCCTCACCGGGCGTAATCGGAACCGGCCGGCCCTGACCGCTGCACTGTCGGCCTGTCGGCAAGGTGACACGTTCATCGTGACGAAGCTTGACCGGCTTGCTCGGTCGATGCCGGATGCTCGAGATATCGCCGATGAGCTGGCACGCGGGGGAGTACGCCTCAGTATCGGAGGCGAGAGCTACGACCCAACATCCCCTACGGGGCGGTTGTTCTTCAATGTGTTGGCGATGATGGCTGAGTTTGAATCGGACCTCATTCGTGCGCGAACTAGGGAAGGCATGGCAGTAGCTAAAGCTAAGGGACGACTCAAAGGCCGTGCGCCAAAATTGACGGCTCGTCAAGAAGCACATGCTCTCGCGCTGATTGATAGCGGCGACCACACCATGGGGGAGGTGGCTTCGCTGTTTGGTGTTTCTCGCGGAACGCTGTATCGAGCGCGTGATCGCCGGGTTGCCCGCGGAGATCGAACGGCAATCGTCGCTCTTCCACGCGTCGAGGGGGAGTGAGCTGTGGTGAGTCGACGGACATCGCCGGCTGATATTCGATCGCTGGCACCGGGGGAGGTGTTTGTGTTCGGTTCGAATGCCGAAGGGTTACACGGCGGCGACGCTGCACGGTTCGCCTATGAGAACTTCGGTGCGATCTGGGGCCAGGGCACAGGCCCTCAAGGTGACTCTTTCGGAATCAACACGATGTCGGGCATGAACCACATGATGGCCAGTATCGCGTCCTTCCTTGCTTACGCCCGAGCGCACCGGGACCAGACGTTCCTCGTCACCGAGATCGGATGCGGGATCGCCGGGTACACGCCCGATCAAGTCGCGCCGCTCTTCGCGCACGCGGGACCGAACGTGGCCCTGCCGCAACGCTTCATCGATGTGTTGTGACTCCGTTCAGTAGTTCGGCCGAATCCAATCGGTGATCGGCTTGAACGTGAAGGATTCCGGTCTGATGAGCGGGACGTTGACACGAACATTGGTGAGGATCGTGATCTCGCCCAGGTTCACCATTCGACTCGCGATGCCGGTTCGCTTGTCGATGGCCAGCGTGGGCCGAGTGGCCGGGTCGTCGGTGTGCTCGAAAGTGATCACCGAAGAGTGCTGTCCGATGTCCTGCGCCAGGATTGGGTAGAAGCTCGAATGGCCGCCCCACATGTGCAGGTGCCGCGGATCGAGCATCTGCATCTCGGATGGCATTCCGCGAGGGTAGTCGACCTCGATATCCGGGTCAGATGACCGGAAAACCCCGTCGGAGTAGCTGCGAGCCTGACCGCCGGCGACGTCACGGAAGTAGTACCAGCTCTCGTTCACCCGATCGAGTTCCGCATAGAACTGATAATGAACCGAGGGGCTTTCCTGCCTAACACCTCGAACCCGCACTGTTCGATAAGTCGGCAACGCGGCTACCTCCCGCAGGACGTCGTCAGTGTCAGTGCGGTCGAGAATCGTGTTCAGTTTCATGACTCCACTCTGCCTCACGGTGGGCGAACACACGATGGGCGAGGTAGCAGACATCTTCTGGGTGTCGCAAGGCACCCTGTATCGCGCCCGCGATCGTCGATCAGCTCGCGGTGACACGACAGCTGTTGGTTTACTCGGATGCCAGTGACTGGGTTGTGGGGTGCGGCCCGGGCGGGTCTGCGTGTTAGTGCGAGTTCGCAGCGTGCGTATGCAGTGCTGACGGATGGGGCCGAAAGCGACGGTCTCCAGGCCGTCAGTAAGAACGTGTACGTCCTTCAACGGTGACCTGTGGGGAGCGACCGGCATTGAGTGTTCAAGCTGAAGCCGACTTGGAAGATTCAGGGTCATAACTGCTGAGTCACGATTCCTCGCGGAGCAACTGCTTCCAGCAAAGTTCACGTCGGCGCGGCTGGGCACGAGACGGCGCGGTCCTAGGCGCCTATGAGGGGAGAGCGGAGCTGTTTCTTGCAAACCACCCGAATAGTTATCCCCGCCGCTAGAAGCGCTGTACCGAGTGGTAGCGCCGCCTCCCGCACAATGCGTAGCGCTAGATCGACGAGAACGCGGATTGTTTGTCCCTGACTCGTTGCTCCCGTATTCATCAGATCGAGGACTGCGGGCAGCGAAACTATGACAAGTACACCGACAGCTATCACGGCAATGCCGCTACCAATTAGCTTGTTGGCGGATGCGTTTTGTTCATGGTTCATGCGCTCATATTCGCAGGTACCAAGTACGAAGTGGCGACGATCCACGAATCAGGGAAGGGCGTCACAGCGCTTGGTGAAAGGCGAATGACGTTCACTTCGCTGTCTCGCAACACACTTCGCATATACCGATTCCGTCAGACACTTGCGAGACATAGCGATAGGAATTGTGTGGGGCGGATGTCCGCGGCGCGAGATTCGGGTGCGGGGGAGTGGTGAGACGTCTCGTAAGCCTAGCTTTGTGAGACGACAGGGCACCGAGCTTCAAGCAGGGCAATTACGGTTGCCGCTGCGGCGCTTATCATGGCGGTGACCTAAACACCATGCCTGACAGGCTGATGACCGACAGGGATCACGGTTGCGGGATGAGGAATGCCGCTACTGCGACGACGGCCGCGATCAGTACGGCGAGTGCTGTGATGAGTATCGCCCTGCGTTGGTCTTTGCGACGGTACTCGGCTTCGTGCACGGTCTCCTGCGTGCCGATATCGCCGAAGTTGAACAGCCCCTTGGTTCCGAAGTAGACGCAGAAGTGAAACGCCGCCTGAAGGAATCCGTTCGCGGTGAGCATGACAGGAATGGCGACCGGCAGGCGCACCCACGCGGGCCATTCGAGGGCGAAGACCACGATGAGAAACACCACGGACACCGCAAGTCCGATGTAGCCGGATGTGCGTCGTTGTCGGATTTCTGCGGGACCGATGTTGCACACACCGGGCTTGTAGACGTTGGCGGAACTCATGACCCCAGTCTCGACGGTATCGCTACGGTGCGCATCGGCGGCAGGTAGGGGCAGTTGCTCATTCGGCTCTTCCAGCGGAAGGCGTTGAGTCGATCTGGTCGAGTTCAGGGCGTGTCGAGGTGGCAGATTCAGACGGCGTGGACAAGATATCCAGCGTGTCGTCCGTGGGGGTGTCGAGGGTTGCCCGGAGGGGTGTTTCCTTGATGAAGATCACCAGGATGAGGCCGGCGATGAGCATAGGGATCAGCATCGCGAAGACGGGGGTGAGGGCGTCGTTGTAGGCGCCGACGATGACGTCGCGGATCTGGTCGGGCAGCGCGTTGACGGCAGCAGGGGTGAAGGAGTTCGTGTCCCCGCCCGTGCCGGCTGGAAGCCTGTCGGCGAGCAGGCTGGTCAGGCGTGAGGTGAACAGTGCGCCGACGATGGCTCCGCCGAGGGATGCGCCGATCTCGCGGAAGAAGTTGTTGGCGGCGGTGGCGGTGCCGACCTGGGAGTCGGGGAAGGAGTTCTGCACGATCAGCACGAAGATCTGCATACCGAGGCCGATGCCTGCGCCCATGATGAACAGGTAGCTCAGCAGCAGCCACAAGGGAGTTTCGAGGGTGAGGGTCGACAGCAGCAGCAGTCCGATCGCGATGACGATCATGCTCGCGATCGGCATCCACTTATAGCGGCCCGTCTTGGACGCGATCACTCCCGTGCTGATGATGGTGATCATCAGCCCCGCGATCATCGAGAGCAGCAAGAGGCCGGAGGTCGTGGCGTCCACGCCGGCGGCCATCTGCAGGTAAGTGGGCATGTACGCCAGGGCACCGAACATGGCGACGCCGATGAACAGTCCGGCTGCGGTGGCGAGCACGAAGTTGCGGCTCTTAAACAGGGGGAGCGGGATGATCGGGTCACTCGCGCGGTATTCCGCGGACACGAACAGCCCGGTGAAGAGTACGGCCGTCACGATGAGGGTGATGATTGTCGGGGAGACCCACTCGTGCTCGGTCCCGCCCCAGGAAGCGACGAGGATGATCGCGGTGACGGCGATCGCCAGGGTCAGAGTTCCCCACACGTCGAACGTGAATTTTGTCTTGTGCTTGGGGATCTTCAGGAAGATGACGGCGAGGATGATCGCGGCCACACCGAGGGGGATGTTGATCCAGAATGCCCACCGCCAACCGATGCCCCCAGTGAACCAGCCTCCGAGCAGGGGTCCAACGATCGCGGAAATGCCGAACACGGATCCCAGGACGCCCATGTACTTCGAGCGCTCACGGACCGGGACGACGTCGGCGATGATCGCCTGGGAGAGGAGCATGAGGCCTCCCCCGCCGATGCCTTGCACCGCTCGACCGATGATCAGCCAGGTCATGTCCTGTGCCAGGCCGCCGACGACTGAACCGATGAGGAAGATACCCAGCCCAGCGATGAACAGGCCCTTGCGACCGATCAGGTCGCCGAGTTTGCCGTAGACGGGCATCATGATCGTCGCCGCAAGCAGATACGCGGTCGTCACCCAGAGCATGTGGTCCACACCGTGCAACTCGCCGACGATCGTGGGCAGCGCGGTGGAGAAGATCGTCTGCTCCAGCGACGCCAGCAGCATCGCGACGAGGAGCCCGGCGAAGACAAGCAGGATGCGGCGCTTGTCCGTCGGCGGCTGGGCTGAGTGGAGTTCCGGGGTGGCGGCGGCAGTCGATTGAGTCACCATTCCATACTCACCGGGGGAGTTCGGGAGCGCGTCCCACGGATGCGGCATCTTCACGTACTGCGAACGCAGTACGTCCGCGTCAGCTGTGGGTGGTGAGGAGTCCGGATTCGTAGGCCAGGATCACAAGCTGGGCGCGGTCGTGGGCGTGCACTTTCGTCATGATCCGGTTCACATGGGTTTTCGCCGTGTGCGGAGAGATGACGAGTTCGTCAGCGATGTCTTGGTTGGATCGGCCCTGGGCGACCATCAGGAGTACTTCCTGCTCACGCTCTGTCAAAGCGGCCAAGACCGGTGAAACTTGTGCCGGTTCCGGTGGTGTTGCGGGGGCGGTGATGAAGCGGTCGATGAGGGCACGGGTAGCCAGCGGCGAAAGGAGAGCGTCGCCGGCGTGAACGGAACGGACTGCACGAACGATCTCGTCGGGTTCTGCTCCCTTGCCGATGAACCCGCTCGCACCGGCACGCAAAGCGGCGATCAGGTATTCGTCTTCTTCGAAGGTGGTCAGGATCAGTATCCGCGTGTCTACCAGCTCGGGTGAGGCGCAGATCTGTGCGGTGGCGGCGATCCCGTCGAGTTCCGGCATCCGGATGTCCATCACGATCACATCAGGTCTCAGCGTTTCTGCGAGGGCAACCGCTTCCCGTCCGTCGACAGCTTGTCCAAGCACGTCGATGTCATCCTGGGCCGTGAGAATGTCGATCACCGCCTGACGAATCATTGGCTGATCGTCCACAACGAGCACGGTCGTCATCGCGTTCCTTCCCGCACTAGTGGCAGTCGAGCTTCCACTTTCCAGCCAGCCGTTGCCGGTCCCGCGCTGACGGTCCCTCGAACGGACGCCACCCGCTCACGCAGTCCGACCAGGCCCAGGCCGGAGCTCGCCAACGGTTGACTGGGGTCGACGCCGTCATGCATGGGGTTCGTGACCGTGACGGTGACCTCGTCCGCGTTGACGTGAACGAGGACGTGGGCGCGGCCCTCGGCACCGTGCTTGTGGGCATTGGTGAGCGCTTCTTGCGCGACACGATAGGCGACCAGCGAGACCGCGCCCGTGACCTGATCCAGATCGCCTTCGATACGTGTGTGCACGTCCAATCCGGACGCGGCGAACTGCCCCACCAGCTCATCAAGGCGGTCGAGTCCTGCTTGCGGAGTTGGGCCCCCGTCACCGTTGCCGTCGGCGCGCAGCATAGCCATGAGGTCTCCGATCTCACCGAGCACCGTGCGGGCAGCCGCCCGAATCGTGGCCAGTGATTCTTTCGCTTTCTCCGGGCGCGCATCCACGGACGAGGTCGCGACGCCGGCATTCAAGCTGATGACGGCGATCTGGTGGGCGACCGCGTCGTGTAGATCGCGGGCGATGCGCAGTCGTTCTTCGCTGACCTGTCGGCGGGCCTCAGCATCCCGCGTCTGCACGGCACGCTCAGCACGTTCGTTGAGCGCTGCAATGTAGGCCCGCTGGGAGCGGGCGGCGTCACCGGCAGCACCGGCGAAGGCGACGATCAACCCGAACTGGAAGGCGCGCGGATCGAACTCAGTCGTGAGCGAATGCAGCTGGGCCAGCAGGACAATGGCGAGAATCGCACATCCGGCGATGATCACCGCCCGCCGGCGTGGCCCCAGAGAAGACACCTGGAACATTGCCAGGCCGACGGCGATCGCCAGCCCAGGCGAGAGGGTGCCAAGTGCAGCCGCCGCACCGAACACGGCCAGCAACACGGACAACACCAAGCGCGGCCACCGCCGTCGCCACGGCAGAATCGCGATCGGCAGCAGAACCAGGGCGGTCGCGACGGGCCCCTCCGGCTGAAGGTCGGGGAACGGGGTCGGCATGAACGCGGAGACCACCAGGATCGCACTCACGATCACATCAGGCACCCACCCCGGAGCCCGCGGACGCGGGTCCGCGGGGATCGCAGGTAGATCAATGGATCGTGTGGGCACCCCTCCAGTGTGCCCGCTGAAGCCGAGAACGCCATCCACCCACCGCGGTACCTCGCATACCACGAACGCAGTACGTGAAGTGTCTGCGGCTGCGGGACGCGCCATCGCCGCTAACCGGCGACTCTTGAGGAGTACCGAATCATGAACGGAGCCCTCTGATGCCCACCCCGATCCTGCAAGTCACTGACGTGCACAAATCCTACGGCCGCGGCCCCAACCGCTTCGACGCCCTCAAGGGCGTCAGCTTCGACATTCAGGAAGGCGAATCGGTCGCGATCATCGGCAAGAGCGGCTCAGGGAAATCGACCCTCATGCATGTGCTCGCGCTGCTCGACGCACCCGACACCGGCCGCATCCTTCTGGAAGGCGCCGACACCGAGAGCCTGCGCGGCGGCAAGCTGAACAAGACCCGCAACAAGACGTTCGGGTTCGTGTTCCAGCAGTTCTTCCTCACCGGCAACAACACTGTTCTCGAGAACGTCATCCTCCCTCTGAAGATCGCGGGCGTCGGTAGTGGCGAACGCAAGCGACGTGGCATCGCCGCGCTCGAGCAGCTCGACCTCGCCGACAAGGCCAAAAACAAGGCCGTCAACCTCTCCGGCGGCCAGAAGCAACGCGCCGTGATCGCACGGGCCTTGGTGAACAACCCGCGGATCATCTTCGCCGACGAACCCACCGGCAATCTCGACACCACCACCGGTGGCGTGGTGGAAGACATCCTCTTCACCCTCAACCGAGAGCACGGCATCACCCTCATCATCGTCACCCACGACGAGGACCTCGCAGCTCGCTGCGACCGCCGCATCGTCATCCGTGACGGTCAGATCATCGAAGACACCAACACGAAAGAAGCTGCGGCATGAAAACGACCGACCTGATCGGCACCGCCGTCGCCAACACCTTCCGTTCCAAGACCCGCACGATCCTCACGATCCTCGCAATCTTCGTCGGCGCGTTCACCCTCACCCTCACCAGCGGTCTCGGCACCGGCATCAACAACTACATCGACGACACCATCTCCGGCGTCGGTGCACCCGACGCGATGACCGTCACCAAAACCGACGAAAGCGCCACCGCGGGACCTCCCGGAGCATCCAGCGAACCCCGAGAGTATGACCCGGACGCCATCTCCGGCGGCTTCCCGGGCATGACCGTCATCACCCTCACTCCCGCCGACATCACCACCATCAAAAACACCGACGGTGTGCTCAGCGTCGACGCAATCCGCACCATCACCCCCGACTACATCCAGGCAGGTGATGGCACCAAGTTTGTCGCGACCATCGGCAGTCTCGTCCCCGGACAGAGCACCGTCCTGGCCGACGGCACCGAACCCGACCCCGATGCCACCACACTCCAGGTCGCTCTGCCCGTCGCCTACGTCGAGCCGCTCGGCTTCAGCAGCAACACCGACGCCATCGGCAGCACCGTCTCCCTCGCTATCACGGACGCCGAACGCACCCAGCACACCATCGACGCGGAAATCGTCGGCGTGACCGAGGCCGGTCTTGCCAGCCCCACCGGGTCCAGCATCCTTGTGAACACGGCCCTTAGCGACGCCCTGTTCAACGCCCAAACAACCGGGCTCCCCTCGGAGCAGGCTGACCGGTACGCGTCCGCGACCGTCTGGTTCAGCCCCGCCGCCACCGACGACGAGATCCAGGCGCTCAAGGACCGGCTCGCCGATGAGGGCTTCACCGGGAGTACGATCGCCGACCAGCTCGGCACGTTCACCGCTGTTGTGGACGGCATTGTCCTCGTCCTCAACGCGTTCGCGATCATCGCGCTCCTCGCCGCCGCATTCGGAATCGTGAACACCCTCTACATGTCCGTCCAGGAACGCACCCGCGAGATCGGGCTCATGAAAGCCATGGGCATGGGATCAGGGCGCATCTTCACCCTCTTCAGCCTCGAAGCCGCGTTCCTCGGATTCCTCGGCAGCGCCATCGGAGCTGGCATCGCCATCGTCGCCGGCACGGGCCTGAGCAGCATCCTCTCCGGAGGCCTGCTCTCAGACCTCCCAGGACTCACACTGATCGCGTTCGACCCCGTCGCGATCATCAGCATCATTGTCCTCGTCATGGTCATCGCGTTCCTCGCTGGCACCCTCCCCGCCGCACGTGCCGCGAAAGCAGACCCCGTCGAATCCCTCCGATACGAATAAGAACGCCGACCCATGCAACTGACCTCCCTCACCCACGTCAACACCACCACAGATGAGGCAGGCGGATCCCTGCTCTCCTTCACGGCGAACCACCCGTTTGTTCATAAGGCGGGACAGTTCGGCCTCTGGTTCTGTGGCGGCGCCTTGCGCCCCTTCAGCATTGCGTCCGCACCTCGCGACGAGTTCGTCCAGCTGGGAACCCACCTGCACAACGGATCCGCGATCAAACGCGGCCTCACCGCGCTCCGCCCCGGAGACCGCGCCCGCCTCCTCGCACCCTTCGGGAACGTGGCACCGCCGGACGACGGACGACCGATCGTGTTCGTCGCCCAGGGAATCGGCATCACCGTCGCCCGCTCCCTCCTCCGCGAACCCTCCACCCGAAGGCGCCACCTCATCCACGTCGGCCGTCCGTACTTCCAGGACGAACTCACCTCGCTCACCGACACCGCCAGCTACCCGTGGGACCGGGACACGTTCGCTACCGCCCTCAGTGTGAGTCTCAGCAATACTCCCGACGCTCATTGGGTCATCACCGGAAGCACCCCATTTGTCAAAACAACCGCTTCGACCCTGCGGGAATATGGGGTCCATGGTGACCATGTTCACACGGACGGATTTCTCGGCCTGCCCGACCAGAGCTAGGAACACCGGATGCGCACCATCGACCAGTACTCTGGGCTCGCGCGCAGAAACAGGGTCGCCATGAAGCACGCTTGTCATCGGACCAAGTGAATCGCAGGCGAGCACGCAAACGCGGACTTGATAAGCGTTGGCACAATCCGTACACCGGCTCGTACCCGGAGGGGTAGCTGCTGTCGGTCGGTATATCGAGGCTGGCTGCGCCATCGTCATTACAGACAAAACGGGCGGTTCGGGGGCTTCGATCTCCGGCAAGAGCGGGGGCTGATTGATGAAACGCTCATCGGTTCAAAGGCATGAATCCGGGTCTCGTGAGAAAAGAAGCACCCCTGCTGCCGCTTTTCGGAATCGGATTGATCCTCGCAGGGCACCTGCACGCCCGGCTAGCAAATCTATTGATAGCAATAGATGTCAGACGACACCGAATGAGATTTCCCCATTGATGATCTTCGGCCCGGTGACCTGTGTACGCCACCAATAGGTGGATAGCTACCTCGCTCCGAGTGGTTGGGGCCGAAGCCTGCATATGTAGGAATAGCCAAATCGTAGAGGGCGGGGAGGTTTAGGTGGGACCAACTTTTGTCTGTTCATCGCGTGTGCAGTTATGAGCTTGCGGCCTCGATGGCCAAGACGGCCCCCGGCTGGCCGCGCTTTACGGTCAGGCCCGGTAGGTCTCTGGGTGATAGCCGACCCGCTTGTCCAGGTGTCTCGCAACCTTTTTGTCTCGGGACCGATACTCAAAAAGGGGTTGCCTATCACGTGGCCGGCCTGCTGTATGAGCGCGAAGGCAAAGCAACGGTGCAGTCCTGGTTCCAGGGCATGAACCCGCAGCTGGACGACAATGCGCCGGCGCGTCTTCTGCGCGAGATCGTTTCGAAGCATCACGTTTATAAGATCTCTACAGTGCGGTATCCCACGAGAAACAACGCGCCCGGGGGATACCGGTAAATTGATCGCGCTCGTCGTGGTGGCGCAGTGGGTGAAGAGCGACGAGAAGTCGGCGAAACGCTACGACCGACGCGCCGAGCGGGATGGAGACGCGGAGCTCGTCGCGTACAACTCCCGGCTGCGGCGCCTCGGCGATGACGATCAGGGCTGAATAATCACGACCTTGCCGGAGCCGCTCTCGGCCACGGTGTGCGCCTCGACGATGTCGGCGAGGGGGAATTCGTGATCGACGCGCGGCGTGTAGAGGCCCTTCTCGCCGAGCGCGGCGGCGTATCGGAGGAGCGCCGAATCGTTGCGAGCGTCCACCTTGCGGAGGCCCAGTCGCGCAGCCCCCTGATCGTCGATGACCGTGACGACGCGCGACGGGTCCCCGACGATCGCGAGCAGATCCGGTAGCGAGTTCGACGGTGCGGAATGGAGCGCTGCGTGGACCCCGTCGGGTGCCAGCTGGCGCACCCGATCGGCGAGACCCGCTCCATAGGTGGTCGGGTGGATGCCGAGCGATTCGAGGTAAGCGTGGTTGCTCGGGCGACCCGTGCCGATGACGGTGGCGCCGGACGCGACAGCGAACGCGGCCGCGGCGCTGCCGACGGCACCAGAAGCGCCTTCGATGAGCAGGGTGCGCCCGTTCAGGTCTCCGAGGGTTTCGAGGGCCGCCGCCGCTGTCGCCGATGCGAGCCCGGCCGCCGCGGCCTGAGCCGCCGACCAGCCGCTCGGCACGTCGGCCCAGGCCGTGAGCACCGCGAATTCGCCCGTCGTGTCGCTGATCCCGCCGAGGCCGAAGACGCGGTCGCCGATGTGTGCGCCTGACACCCCCTGACCGACCTCGTCGATGATGCCGACGGCGTCGCGGCCGGGGATCGCGGGCAGGGTGAGAGGCAGGAACTGCTGCAGGTGGCCGGCGCGCAGGATGACGTCGATCGGGTTCACGCTGGTGGCCAGCACCCGGACACGAATGGAACCGTCACCCGCATGAGGTTCGGGCGCATCGTCGACGAGGAGAACGTCGGGGGAGCCGTACGTGTGAAAGCGCGCAGCAAGCATCGGATCAGACCTTTCGAGGGGGAGTGCAGCAAATGCTTGCTGTGGAAAGTAACGCTAACCCGGATTCCTTTCCGTGGCAAGTATCGGTATCGTGGTGTCGTGACCACCTCAGATCGCCTCTCGCCTCAGCAGGATCGCACCTGGTCGTTGTTCGTCGGCGTCATGATGTGGTTGCCCGCCGAACTCGATACGTATCTCGAACAGGCCGCGGATCTCAGTCATGCCGAGTTCGGCGTGCTTCGCTGCTTGGCTCTGGGGGAGGACCGTGAGATCCACATGAGCCGGTTGGCCGCCACGGCCAGTGTGACGCCGTCCCATCTGTCGAGAATCGTCGGGCGTCTCGAGAAACGAGAACTTCTCGCTCGAAGTGCCGATCCGACAGATGCGCGCAAGACGTTCGCGAGGCTTACGCCGGCGGGCGACCGGCTGCTGGCCGACGTCGAACCCGGATATGTGGCCGAGGTGCGTTCCCGGGTGTTCGACCTGCTCGGCGATCAGCAGCTGGATCAGCTCGAAGATCTCGCCGAAGCCATCCTGACGCCGCTGCGGGGAGAATGTGTCGACCTGTTGCCGCCTCGGTCGGCCCGCTGATTCCCTCCGCGACTTCGCTCACTGAGTTCGCCGGGCGGGGAGGGCTCGAAACAGCTTTGTTGACATAATAACCATTCTCGGCCTGGTGGCTTAGTGACAGGCGGGTTCCGTGCCCTCAATCGATGTTCAGATCGTGCCTGAACGGCTGGCTAACCTCGTAAACGCCCCAACCGTTCCCTGCTTGCATGTCCCCCATGTTGACACTCAATAAGAGATCTGCGTACTCTGTGTACGTTCACAGACTCTCAACGAGGAGTTGTCACTCCGTAATCTGTGCACGTTCACAGGACGCCGACGCGAGTCGGGGCGGAAGGATTCATGAGCACGCAGCATCCAGCATCAGGCGCACGGCCGGTGTTCTCGCACGACGGCATCGCGTTCGGCTGCGACTACAACCCCGAGCAGTGGGACCGATCGGTCTGGCGCGAAGACGTCGACCTGATGCGCGAGGCCGGCGTCGACCTCGTGGCCCTCAACATCTTCGGCTGGTCGCACATCGAACCGCGCCCGGGGGAGTACGACTTCGACGGGCTCGACGAGATTCTCGACCTGTTGCACGCCGCCGGCATCCGCGTGAACCTGGGCACGGGCACCGCCTCGGCCCCGCCGTGGTTGACCGCCCGGCACCCCGAGATCCTGCCGCAGGTCGAAGACGGCACCACACGCTTTCCGGGTGGACGCCAGGCGTGGTGCCCGTCATCCGCTGTGTTCCGCCGCTATGCGCTCGAGCTGGTCGAGAAGGTCGCCGAGCGCTATGGCCAGCACCCCGCCGTCGAGCTGTGGCACGTGTCGAACGAGCTCGGCTGCCACAACGCCCTCTGCTACGACGACGAAAGCGCCGAAGCGTTCCGCGGCTGGCTGCGCGCCCGCTACACAACGATCGAACGCCTCAACACCGCGTGGGGCACCTCGTTCTGGAGCCAGCAGTACAGCGACTTCGCCGAGATCCTGCCCCCGCGCCTGACGCTGTCGAGCCGCAACCCGAGCCAGGTCATCGACTTCCACCGCTTCTCGTCCGACGAACTGCTCGGTTATTACCGAGCCGAGCTCGAGGTGCTGCGCCGCCACAGCAGCGTGCCCGTCACGACCAACTTCATGGTCACCGCCCACATCCGCAACCTGGACTACTGGCAGTGGGCGCCCGAGATGGATGTCATCGCCAACGACCACTACCTCGACAACCGTCTCGCCGACCCCACCGCCGAGCTGTCGTTCGCCGCCGACCTGACCCGCGGCCTCGCACAGGGCGGACCCTGGGTGCTCATGGAACAGTCGACCGGCGCCGTCAATTGGCAGCCGCACAACCTGGCCAAGGCCCCCGGCGAGATGACCCGCAACTCGCTCACCCACGTGGCGAAGGGCGCCGACGCGGTGTGCTTCTTCCAGTGGCGGGCGTCGCTGCAGGGCTCGGAGAAGTTCCACTCGGCGCTGCTGCCCCACGCCGGAACCGACAGCGACCTGTGGCGCGAAGTGGTCGACCTCGGCCACACCCTCGACCGCCTCGACGAGATCACCGGCACGCGCGTGCAGGCCGACGTGGCCATGCTGTTCAGCTGGGAGAACTGGTGGGCCGCCGACGGCGAAAGCCGCCCGAGCCACGGCGTCGACTACCTCTCGCAGGTGCACGCCGCCCACGCCTCGCTGCGCCGCCTCGGCCACACCGTCGACCTGGTTCGCCCCGGCGCCGACCTCTCGGCCTACAAACTCGTCATCGTGCCGTCGCTCTACCTGGTTCGGGATGCCGAAGCCGAGGTCGTCTCGAACTACGTCGCCGCGGGCGGCCACGTCGTCCTCACGTTCTTCAGCGGAATCGTCGACGAGGAAGACCGGGTGCGCGCCGGCGGCTACCCGGGCGCGTTCCGCGAGCTGCTCGGCATCAACGTCGAAGAGTTCGCACCCGTTCTGCCGGGGCAGCGGCTGACGCTCGCCTCGGGGATGACCGCGACCGCCTGGTCCGAGCGCGTGCGAGCCCGCGGCGCCGAGGTTCTCGACACGTTCGCCGACGGGCCGTCAGCCGGAAGGCCCGCCCTCACGCGCAACGTCGTCGCCAGCAACAGCAGCAGCGACAGCGCAAACACCCCCGGCGTCGCCCGCTACCTCGCCACGAGCCTCGACCCCGACGCGCTCGACGCCGTGCTGCGCGACGCCGCGGCCGAAGCATCCGCCCGCCCCCAGGGGGACGAGCGCGAACCCGGGCTCGAGGTCATCCGCCGCGCCACCGCCGGCCACGCTGCAACCGCCAACACGGCCGCAGGCGACGCCCCGCGCAGCTACCTCTTCCTCATCAACCACTCGGCGCACGACGTCGAGACGCCGGCCCGGGGCCTCGACCTCGTCACCGGCGACACCGTCGACAACATCGCACGCGTGCCAGCCGGCGCCGTGCGCGTGATCAGAGAGGACCCCGCGCGATGAGCGTCAGTGTCGAAACAGCGGCGGTGAGCGCTCCCCGGCGCCGCGTGCGCCCGCCCAAACTGGTCGTGCAACACAAGAAGGCGATTGCGATCTTCATCGCACCCTTCGCCGTGCTGTTCGCCCTGTTCTACCTCGTGCCCATCGGCTATGCCGTCTACCAGTCGCTGCTCGTCATCCAGCGCGACGGCACCTTCGGCCAGGCGCGCGAGGTGTTCGGCGGGTTCGCGCAATACGTGCAGGTGTTCCAAAACGGACCCTTCTGGCAGTCCGTCGGCCGCGTGCTGCTGTTCGGCGCCGTGCAGGTGCCCGTCATGCTGGGCCTCGCCCTGCTGTTCGCGCTGCTGCTCGACTCGCCCATCCTGCGCGGCAAACGCTTCTTCCGCCTCGCGTTCTTCGTGCCCTACGCCGTGCCCGGCGTCATCGCGGCCATCATGTGGGGTTTCCTCTACTCGCCCAACCTGTCGCCCTTCACCGCGGTCACGCAGAACATCGACTTCCTGTCGGCCGACCTCGTGCTGTGGGCCATCGCCAACGTGGTCACGTGGGTGTTCGTGGGCTACAACATGCTCATCATCTACTCGTCGCTGCTCAGCATCCCGACCGAGATCTATGAGGCCGCCCGCCTCGACGGTGCCGGCCAGATGCGCATCGCCTGGTCGATCAAGATCCCGCTCGTGATGCCCGCCATCGTGCTCACCGCGATCTTCTCGATCATCGGAACGCTGCAGCTGCTCGCCGAACCGCAGGTGTTCCGCACCTTCAGCTCGGCCGTGTCGAGCACGTTCACCCCGAACCTCACGGTCTACACGACGTCGGCGATTCCCAACGTCAACCTCGCGGCCGCGTTCTCGGTCGTGCTGGCGCTGGCCACCTTCATCCTGTCGTTCGGTTTCCTCAAGTTCACGCAGCGAAAGGACGACAAATGAGCGCCATCCTGTCTTCCCCGGCCAACGGTTCGCCCGACTCGAATCAGGCGTCGGATGTCGCGCCCACCTCACGCATCCGTCGCGGCGGTCGCGGCCAGGCGGGTGGCGGTCACGGTCACCAGGGCCCCGCCGGCTCTGACACGACCCGGGCCCGCGGCCCCCGCGAGAGCCCCCTGTCGCGCGCCGGAGCCCTGATCGTGATGCTCGTCTTCACGCTCTACTTCCTCATTCCGATCTGGTGGCTGTTCATCGCCTCGACCAAGTCGGCGCCGCAGTTCGGCAACACGCCCGCCCTGTGGTTCGCGGACTTCAACCTGTTCGAGAACATCGGCCAGCTCATCGCCTACCGCGACGGCGTCTACCTGAAATGGATGCTGAACTCCGTGCTCTACGCGGGCCTCGGTGCCCTGCTCGGCACGCTGTTCGCGGCCATGTGCGGCTACGCGCTCGCCAAATACCGCTTCCCCGGCCGCGACGCCATCTTCAACGTCGTGCTCGGCGGAGTGCTCGTGCCCGCGACCGCCCTGGCGCTGCCGCTGTTCCTCATCTTCAGCCAGGTGGGGCTCACCAATACGTTCTGGTCGGTCTTCCTGCCGTCGCTCGTCAGCCCGTTCGGCGTGTACCTGACCCGCATCTTCGCGGCGTCGAGCGTGCCCGACGAGTTGCTCGAGGCATCCCGACTGGATGGTGCCGGCGAGATCCGCACCTTCTTCACCATCTCGGTGCGGCTCATGTTCCCGGCCCTCGTGACCGTGTTCCTGTTCCAGTTCGTGGCCATCTGGAACAACTTCTTCCTGCCGCTCATCATGCTGCGCGACGAGACCCTGTTCCCCGTGACGCTCGGGCTCTACGCCTGGAACTCGCAGGTGAACCAGATTCCCGAACTGCGCCTCTATGTGCTGGTCGGTGCGTTCCTCTCGATCATCCCGCTCGTCATCACCTTCCTGCTGCTGCAGCGGTTCTGGCGTTCGGGTCTCGGTGCCGGGTCGGTCAAGTAGCGCCCGCCCGCGGCATCCCCACTTCTTCACCCCCCCCCCGGCATCACCTTCACTTTCACTTTCACCTTCACCCAACAGATCCACGCACACCCACAGAAACGGAACAGCATGAACCTCAAGAGAACAGCGGTCGCCGCAGCGGTGCTTTCGGCCGTCGTTTTGAGCGGCTGCTCGTCGACCACCGGCAGTGAGGGCAGCGACGCTGCAGCCTGCACGCCGGCCGACGGAAAAGTCGAGCTCAGCTTCACCTCCTGGATTCCCGGCATCGAAGACGCCGTGGATGTCTGGAACAAGGCGAACCCCGACATCCAGGTCGCCGTGCAGACGGGCCCCAACGGCAACAGCGGCACCTACCAGAACTTCTTCAACCAGCTGAAGGCCGGCAACGCGCCCGACCTCGGCCAGATCGAATACGACGCGCTGCCCAACTTCCGCGTGCAGAACGGCCTCATGGACCTCGGCGCCTGCGAAGACGTGATGGCGTCGAAGGACAAATTCGTCGACTGGACCTGGGGTCAGGTCTCGCTCGGCGAAACCGACTCGGTCTACGCGATCCCGCAGGACTCGGGCCCCATGGCCATGTTCTACCGCGCCGACCTGTTCGAGCAGAACGGCATCGCCATCCCCACCACGTGGGAGGAATACAAGGAAGCCGCCAAGAAGGTGCGCGCCACCGGCAGCTACATCACCAACTTCTCGCAGGGCGACATCAACCAGTTCGCCGGATTCGTGTGGCAGGCCGGCGGCAGCTGGTTCCAGAACGACGGCACCGACTGGACCGTCGACCTGACCGACGACGCCTCCAAGAAGGTGGCCGACTACTGGCAGGAACTCATCGACGAAGACCTCGTCTCCACCGTTCCCGCCTGGACCACCGAATGGGACAACGCCTACAACACGGGCGCCGCCTGGAGCTGGAACTCCGCCGTCTGGGGCGCCAACTCCATCGCCTCGGGTGCACCCGACACCGCGGGCAAGTGGTCTGTCGCTCAGGCCCCTCAGTGGGAAGCCGGCGACAAGGCTGCCGGCAACTGGGGCGGCTCGTCGACGGCCGTCTTCACGGGCTCGGAGCACCCCTACGAGGCCGCGAAGTTCGCGCTCTGGCTCAACACCTCTGAAGAGGCCCTCACCATGCTGAACGAGTCGGCGAACATCTACCCCGCCACCAAGGACGGCCTCAACCTGCCGATCCTGAAGGAAGGCGTCGAGTTCTACGGCAACCAGCCGATCTACGATGTGTTTGCCGACGCCTCCGCCGAGGTCTCGAAGGACTTCGCCTGGGGTCCGACCATGACGCAGACCTACAACGACGTGTCGGATGGCTTCAAGTCCGCCGTCTCGGGCGACGGAACCCTGTTCAACGCACTCAAGAAGGGCCAGTCGGCGACCGTCGACGCGCTGAAGGCCCAGTCCATCCCCGTCAAGGAGTAGTTGCACCGTGATTCACCACCTTCGCGCCGCGGGCGTCAGCCTGATCGTCGATGCCCGCGGCGCGAAGGTGCCCTCGATTCTGCACTGGGGGGCGGATGTCGGCGAGCTCGACTCCTCTGCCCTCGACAGCCTGGCCGGGGCCCTGGTTGCCGCCGTGCCGCCCTCGTCGATCGACGAGCCGCCTCGCCTGAGCCTCGTGCCCACCCTGTTCGACGGCTGGAGCGGGCGGCCGGGGCTCGAGGTTCACCGGGTCGGCGGGCTTGCAGGCCCCGGAGCTTCTGAGGCTTCCGCGCGCTCCGCGCCCTCTGTGTCGCGGCCGCTCGCGTTGCGCCTCGTCGCGACCGATGACTCGGTCGCTGATGCCGCTGCTAGCACTGCCGACGCTGACGCTGATGCCGCTACTTCTGCTGGCGCGCCGAACTCGCTTTCTTCACAAACCCTCGTCTTCACGCTCGCGGATGCCGCAGCCGACGTCACCGTGACGGTCACGCTCGAGCTCACCCCCGAGGGCGTCCTGCGCCTGCGCCACCGCGTACGGAACGACGCATCCTCACCTCTTGCCGTCGACAGCGTCGCCGCAGCCCTGCCGCTGCCCGACCGCGCCCGAGAACTCCTCGACTTCACGGGCCTCTGGACCCACGAACGCACCCCGCAGCGCCACACCCTCGGCCAGGGCATCTGGAGCCGCGAACACCGCCACGGCCGCCCGGGCCACGACGACGCGTTCCTCTTCGCGGCCGGCACCCCGGGCTTCACGTTCCGCACGGGCGAGGTCTGGGCCACCCACCTGGCGTGGAGCGGCGACAAGGTGCTGTGGGCCGAACGCTCGCCGCTCGGGGCATCCGTCTCGGGCAGCGGCGAACTGCTCGCACCCGGCGACATCGTGCTCGCGGATGGTGAGCAGTACGAGTCCCCGTGGACCGTCGCCGTCTACTCGGCCGCCGGTCTCGACGGTGTGTCGGCCCGCCTGCACCCCTGGATCCGCTCGTGGAGCAGCATCCGCCGCCCCCGCCCCGTCGTCTTGAACACGTGGGAGGCCGTCTACTTCGACCACGACCTGCCCACCCTGCTGACCCTCGTCGACCAGGCCGCGCGCGTGGGCGTGGAACGTTTCGTGCTCGACGACGGCTGGTTCGAGGGGCGCACCGACGACCGCCGGGCCCTCGGCGACTGGTTCGTCGACGCCGCGCGCTGGCCCGACGGGCTGTCCCCGCTCATCGACGCCGTGCGCGCGCAGGGCATGGACTTCGGTCTGTGGGTGGAGCCCGAAATGGTGAACCACGACTCGGATGTCGCGCGCAAACATCCCGACTGGATTCTCGGTCACGCGGATGCCCCGACCTGGCGTTTCCAGCGCGTGCTCGACCTGTCGAACCCCGAGGCCTTCGCCTACATTCTGGGCCGCCTCGACGCGCTGCTCGGCGAATACGACATCGCGTTCCTCAAGTGGGACCACAACCGCGACCTGCTCGGCGGCTCGGCCCACCGGCAGACCGCCGCGTTCTACCGCCTGCTCGACGCCGTGCGCGCGGCCCACCCGCACGTCGAGATCGAGTCGTGCGCGTCGGGCGGTGCGCGCATCGACCTGGGCGTGCTCGAACGCGTCGAACGCGTGTGGACGAGCGACACCAACGACCCGCTCGAGCGCCAGGCCATCCAGCGTTACACCTCGCTCGTCATCCCGCCCGAATACCTCGGCGGGCACCTGGGGGCGGCGCAATCGCACACCACCTGGCGCACCTCGGACCTGGAGTTCCGGCTGGTCACGGCCCTCTTCGGCAGCGCCGGCATCGAGTGGAACCTGAACGAGGCCTCACCCGCCGAGCTCGACACCATCGCCGCCTGGATCGACACCTACAAGCGCCTGCGCGGGCTGCTGCACACGGGCGCCGTCGTGCGATCGGATGCCTCAGACCCCGCGTTGCACGCCCACGGCGTCGTCTCCCGCGACCAGACGTCCGCGCTCTTCGCCCACGTCTCCCTGGCCGCCCCGCGCACCGCGGTGCCGTCGCCGCTCCGCCTGCCGGGCCTCGACCCCGACCGCCTCTACCGCGTGCGCCCGCTCACGCTCGGGGCCGCTCCGCGCGCCATCCAGGATGCCCCGCCCGCCTGGATCGCGGCCGGCGAAACCGTGCTCTCGGGCCGTATCCTCGCCGAAATCGGCCTGGCCGTGCCGCTCCTCGCGCCCGAACAGGCGCAACTCTTCACGGCCGACGCGGTCTAACGCGCTCTAGTGCATACCGCTCGGGGAGAGGTACCCATCGCGAGCATGCCTCGCGTTCGATAGCGTTATCTCGCCAAGAACATCCGAATTACCCGAGGGGGACCCCATGAGGGAACGACGCACCAAGACCACCGCACTCATCGCCGGCTTCGCTATCGCCGGCTTCCTGCTGTCCGGCTGTGCCGGCGGCCAGAGCAAGGCCGACGCGTGCAAGGAGCTCGAGAGCGGCATTCAGCAGCTGCAGACCGAGCTGACCGAGAGCTCCTCGAGCCTCGCCACCGACCCCGCCGCCGCGTCCGACGCGATCAGCGAGCTGGCCGACACCTTCAGCGACAACGCCGAGAAGGTCACCAACGACGAGGTCAAGCCGACCGCCGACAAGGCAGAGAAGGCCATCTCGGCCATGTCTGACGAGTTCGAGAAGTACGCCGACGACCCGACCTCGGCCGACGTCAACGCTCTGACCGAGAGCGCCACCGACGTGCAGACCACCTTCACCGACCTCGGCAAGGTCTGCAACTAAGTCTCACCACGCAGCACAAAAGGGGGGTCGCCTACGGGCGACCCCCCTTTCGCATGCCACGGGCACCTGCGCAAATGACGCGTCAGCGGACGAGGCGGACCTCGGTGATCTCCTCGCCCAGGAAGGGCTGCGTCTGGCGGGCGCCGTCGGGCGTGAAGCCGTTGCGGGCGTAGAAGCGGTGCGCGCGGGGGTTGTCCTCGGCCACCCAGAGGAACGCGGGCTGCTCGCCGAGCACGGCGTCGAAGAGCTGCTGGCCGATGCCCGTGCCGTGGAAGGCGTGCAGCACATAGGTGAAGTACAGCTCGGAGCGGTCGGTGATCTCGGGGTCGCGGCTGGGGCCCGAACCCGAGAAGCCGACGATCACGCCGTCGACGAGGGCGGCGTAGAGGCAGCGGCCGTCGCCGAGCGACGAGTAGTGCGTCCACAGCTCGGCCATGCGGCGCGGTGAGACGGCCCGCAGCGCTTCGTCGCTGATCAGGTGGTCATAGGTTTCGTGCCAGCAGGTGGCGTGCACACGCCCGAGTGATTCGGCGTCGACGTCGCGAACCGGGCGAACAACAGCATCGATGGTGGTGTTCATAGTCGGGAGACTACCCCCGGCTGTGCGGACCCTCAAAATCGCGGATGCCCCGGCCGAAATCATCCGGTCGGGGCATCGCGTCGTGCGGGGTGACGAGTGGTCTACTCGTTGACGAGGACGATCTCGTCGAGTGCCTTGCGCTCGCGGGGGGCAACCTCGCGTTCGCGCAGCTTGTCCTCGAGCGTGTCGGGGCTGGCCACGTGGCCGATGGCCGACACGGTCAGGATCTGGTGGTTGGGCCCCAGGTCGAATGCCTCGGCCAGCTCATCCTTCTTGAAGCCGCCCATCTGGTGCACGTGCAGGCCGTCGTGGTGGGCCTGGATGCTGAGGTGCGCCATGGACTGGCCCAGGTCGTAGATGGCCCAGGGCAGCGGTTTGCCGTCGGCGTCGGTGACCTCGGCGACGGCCACGATGAGCGCGCCCGCGTTGCCGGCCCACGCCTTGTTGAAGCCCATGAGGCTCGCGGCGATGGTGTCGAAGGTGTCGGAGCCGCGGCGGCCGATGATGAAACGCCAGGGCTGCGTGTTGGCGGCGCTCGGCGACCAGCGAGCGGCCTCGAGGGCGGCGGTGAGCGTCTGCTCGTCGATGGTGGCGGTGGCGTCGAAGGCGCGCGGGCTCCAGCGGTCCGAGAGGACGTCGAGAATGGGAACGCTCGTGTCAGCGGTGCGGGCAGAGGTGGTGATGTCGGTCATCCGTGCTCTTTCGTCGTGGTTCTGGGGAGGTGTGTCTGAGCGTCGCCGTTGACAACGTATGTAAACGCATGGATGCGGCGACTATTCCGGATGCGGGGCGAGAGGCTCTCGGCATCCGGCGCCCGTCTGTTGGACTACTCGTTGTCGGGCTACTCGGACTTCTGCGTGAGGATGTGGAACGGCACCGTCAGCGGGAAGCGGTAGACCTCGCCGCGCGACGAGCGCACGCCGCCCAGGATGAGGGCGACGAGGTTGACGACGTTCCACACGACGATGAGGAGGACAGTGAAGAGCGGGGGTGAGACGAAACCGCCGCCGCCGAAGGTCGCGAGCACGAGGAAGTGCGCGACGAACGCCACGATCTGGCCGAGCAGGTAGGTGATCTGCCAATTCATGGCGTTGCGGGCGTTGCCGGCCGAGAGGGGGCCGCGGTGGCGCACGGTCGACCAGACGATGAGCGTGGCGATGATCGAGAAGAACGGCGAGAGGTAGAAGAAGCCGAAGAGCGAGACCAGGCCGATGAGCCAGACGAGCTGACCGCCGGACTTGTCGGCGCCGCGGTCGGGGCCGCCGTAGTTGGGGGCGCCGAAAGCGGGCTGGCCGTAGCCCGGCTGGCCGTAAGGCTGCTGTCCGTAGCCGGGCTGACCGTAGCCGTGCTGACCGTATTCGGGCTGGCCATAGCCGTTCTGGCCATAACCGGGCTGCCCGAAAACGGGCGGGGCGTAGGAAGGCTGACCGAAGCCCGACTGGTCATAAGCAGGCTGGTCGTAGGCAGGCTGGTCGTGGCCCCCGTAGGCGCCCGACTGCCCCTCGGCGGAATCCTGCGACGGGTTCTGCTCGGCGAACGGCACGGGCGGGCCGTACGGTGACGGCGACTGGGACTCCGGCTGGGACTGCGGCTGGCCGTACGGCGACGGCTGCTGCGTCTCGTGCCCGGGGTGCTGGGCGGGCGTCGGCTGGTCGGCGGGGGTTCCGTCGGGGTTCGTCATGCGAGGCATCCTCACTGTCATCGTCGAAGGCGGTGGCTGTCTATCGAGTATCCGTCCATCCTGTCAGAGCCGTCGATGGGGAGTTCTTTCGCTAGCGGGCGGCCCGGGTGGCGGCTACGATCGCTTCGATGCGGGCGGGTGTCGACTCCTCCTGCAGGCTCGTGGTGTCGCCGAGCGGCCGGCCGTCGCTGATGTCTCCCAGCAACCGGCGCATGATCTTGCCCGAGCGGGTCTTCGGCAGGTCGGGCACGATCACGACATCCCGCGGTTTGGCGATGGGCCCGATGGCCTGCGCCACATACGCCCGCAGCACCTCGCGCAGTGCGTCGGCCTGTTGCACCCAATAGGTGTCGTCGGCGCCCGAGGCATCCTGGGGCAGCGACGACGGGATGACATAGGCCGCGATCGCCTGCCCCGTGATTGGGTCGCTCACCCCCACCACACCGGCTTCGCCGACGGCCGGATGCGCGACGAGCGCCGATTCGATCTCGATGGTCGACAGGCGGTGTCCCGAAACGTTGATGACGTCGTCGACGCGGCCGAGCACCCAGATGTCGCCGTCCGCATCCCATTTGGCGCCGTCGCCCGAGAAGAAGTAGCCCTGCTTCCAGTACTTCGCCCAGTAGGAGTCGCGGTAGCGTTCGGGGTTGCCCCAGACGGTGCGCGCGAGGCCGGGCCCCGGGCGGTCGACGACGAGGTAGCCGCCCGAACCGTAGGGCACGCGCTCGCCGTCCTCGTCCACGATGAGCGTCGAGATGCCGGGCAGCGCGCGGTTGGCCGAACCGGGTTTCAGGGTCGAGACACCCGGCAGCGGCGCCATGGTCGCGGCCCCCGTCTCGGACTGCCACCACGTATCAACGATGGGCGCCTCGCCGCGGCCGATACGGGTGTGGAACCACATCCAGGCCTCGGGGTTGATGGCCTCGCCCACGGTGCCGAGAATGCGGATGCTCGACAGGTCGAACTCGGCCGGCGGCCCGTCGGGGAACCACGTGCTGAGTGTGCGGATGAGCGTGGGCGCTGTGTAATAGGTGGTCACGCCGTAACGCTCGATGATCTCGAAGTGGCGCGTGCGGCTCGGGGTGTTGGGCGTGCCCTCATAGATCACCTGCGTGAGGCCGTTCGAGAGCGGGCCATAGATCTCGTAGGTATGCGCCGTGACCCACGCGAGGTCGGCCGTGCACCAGTGCACATCGTCGGGTTTGGCGTCGAAGATGGCCCAGTGGGTGAAGGAAGCCTGGGTGAGATAGCCGCCCGAGGTGTGCACGAGGCCCTTGGGTTTTCCCGTGGTGCCCGAGGTGTAGATGATGAACAGCGGCGTCTCGGCGTCGAAGTAGTCGGGGTCGTGCACCTCGCTCGCGGCGTCGACGGTGTCGTGCCACCAGACGTCCCGGCCATCGGTCCAGGGGATATCGTCGCCCGTGCGTTTGACGACGAGTACATGTTCGATGCTCTCGACGCCCGCGACGGCCTGGTCGGCGTTGTCCTTGACGGCCACGGCCTTGCCCCGGCGGAACTGGCCGTCGGTCGTGATGAGCAGCTTGGCGCGCGTGTCCTCCACGCGGAACCGCAGGGCCTCGGCCGAGAACCCGCCGAACACGAGCGAGTGGATGGCGCCGATGCGGGCCACGGCGAGCGTCGCGATGATGGTCTCGAGAATGACGGGCAGGTAGATGACCACGCGGTCGCCCACGCCGATGCCGAGGTCGGTGAGCGCGTTGGCGGCCTTCGAGACCTCGCGCTGCAACTCGGCATAGGTGAGGCTGCGTCGGTCGCCGGGCTCGCCTTCGAAGTGCACGGCCACCTTGTCGCCCAGGCCGTTCTGCACGTGCCGGTCGACGCAGTTGACGGCAACGTTGAGTCGCCCGCCCGCGAACCAGGTGGTTTCGGGCACCGAGAGGGCGCCGGATGCGTCGGGCGCGGCGGGTTTCCAGGTGTGCACGCTCTGCCACGGGGTGTGCCAGTCGAGCCGCGCGGCCTGTTCGGCCCAGAACGCGTCGGGGTCGGCATCCGCTCGTGCCCACCAGGAGGCGTCGACGTTGGCGCTCGCCGCGATGGCCGCGGGGGCGGGGTAGGCGCGCGTCTCGTCGAGCAGGTTCGCGATCGTCGGGTGCGTGGCGTCGGCGGTCGTCGCGGTGTTCGGGCGGCCCGGCGCGCTCGAGTCAGGCGTGGCGTCGGCGGATGCGGGGGCGAGGTCGTCGGGCATGCTTCCAGGTTATGCGGGCGCGGAGTGCGGTGTGCGGCCGAGTGAAACGCTCGTTCACACGACGGGGGTAGTGTGGCCCGATGGCTACTCTCGGCACTGCCCTCGACACCGCCGATTGGCGTTTCCGCATCTTCGAGCTCTACGCCGACGTGCGACGCGTCGCGGCGACAGACCCGGCGGCCGCGCACCGCAACTGGCGTGACCGGCGCGACGAGCTCTTCGCCACGCATCCGGCCTCACCTCTGCTGCCCGAAGATGCCGAGACGTTCTCGGGTCTACCCGTCGCCGACTACGACGCGTCGTGGCGTTTCGAGGTGGATGTTGCACCCGTCGACGAGGGCCGTGACATCGCCGTCCCCACGGGCACCGACGGCGTCGTCGGCTTCACGCTCATCGGCGCGGCCGAGCTGCCGGGCGACCGCGGTTCGCTCGCCGTCTGGAAGCACGCGGGCTACGGCGGCGGCCTCTTCGTCCCCGTCAAAGACCGCCTCGCCGGTGCCGATGGTGGCACCTACGGCGGCGGCCGCTACCTGCTCGACACCATCAAGGGCGCGCACCTCGGCGCATCCTGGGCCTCGGATGCCGCAACGCCCGACAACGGCGCGGGTGCGGGTCGCCTCGTGCTCGACCTCAACTTCGCCTACAACCCGTCCTGTGCGTACGACCCCGCCTGGGCCTGCCCGCTCGCGCAGCAAGAGAACACGCTGCCCGTCGAGGTGCCGGTCGGCGAGACGTACCCGGTTTCGCGCGCGCACTGACGCGGCGTCCGCCCGTTGGTCTCGTTCCCACGGAACGACCTCGGTCTCTTGCGTCCCGGCTGTCCGTCGTTTATCGTAAACAAACGGCCCAGTCGGTTTCCGTTTGGGAACCACTGATGGGGGCCCAGATCGACACCCTCGGGGGAGGATGTCGGCTCGGGGGCGTCGGCGCGCATCTCTGCATGATGCACGCCGACGCCCGGCCGACCGATCATGCACGTCTGCGCGCCGGGGCTCGCCGCTGATCCTCAGATCGAGGGCGGGGCCCCGTCTCCGTGCACGAGCCGCGGGACGGCGAGCAGGTGGTCGCGGCTGTCGGGGCAGCCGATGGCGGCGAAGATGATGTCCCACATGTTGGTGATGCGGTTGTCGAGGCGGGCCCAGTCGTCGAAGACGGCCGACACCATCTGGGTGCCCGTGAACGATTCGACGACGAAGCGCGCGATGCTGTCGACCTCGATGCGGGGTGACACGTCGCCTTCGGCGATGGCCTTGCGCAGGTGTTCGGCGCTCTGCGCGATCCAGAACTCGTAGGGCGCGCGAGCGTGCTCGGGAAAGTAGCCGGCCGATTCGGTGCTGAGCCGGATGCCGGCCTGAACGATCGGCAGCGTGCGCAGCTGCTGGGCGAACGTGTGGGTGAGTCGCACGAGGCCCTCGGCACCCGGCATGTAGTCGCTCAGCAGGCGGGCGCCGGCGTCGACGCACAGTTGGTGCTGCTGCAGGATGAGTTCGAGCGCCAGGGCATGCTTCGACTCGAAGTGGAAGTAGAGGGCCCCCTGTGTGACGCCCGCCTCGGTGATGATCTCGCTGAGTTTGGCGCTGGCATAGCTCGATCGGGCGAACACCACGCCGGCGGCTTCGACGATCGCTTGTCGCGTCGCGCGAGCGCGTTCCTGTTTGGGCATGGGGTCCTCCGGCCTATCGGGGACAGGATACCTCCGGGGGCTATGAAGGGTGACCCCCTTGTGACGGGCCCTTCCCAGGTTGGCGGGATGCTGCACGTCAGGTTCGCACCTGCGCAACGGGGCGGCTGCGCAAATCTCCCGGACAGACCTGTTTTCGCTCGAACCGGTAACCCATCCCGGGGTGGCCCGGATTGGGGATACTGGAGAGGCGGGTTCCGGCGCTATCGGCGCGTCCTGCGCGCGGGCCGCGACGAGCCCACGGTCCGGGCGCGCCCGTCCTGGCGCCCGCCCTGGAGCCCGACTTGACGCCCGACTTGACGCCCGGCCTGACGCCCGAACAGGCGCTAGAGGGCCTCGCCCGGAATGGGGTGACCGACGAGGTGCGACGCGGGCGCGACACCGGCAGCCGGCGCGGCAGCCAAGGCTGCGCAGATCGCCTCGACGAAGCTGTCGATGTCGGCCTCGGTGGTGTCGAAGGCGCACATCCACCGCACCTCGCCCGTCGCCGCATCCCAGTCGTAGAAGCGGAAGGACTCACGCAGGGTGTCGGCGACACCGGGGGGCAGAACGGCGAAGACGGCGTTGGCCTCGGTCGGCTGGCTGAAGCCGAGACCGGGGGCCTGCCCGGCCGCGATGCGTTCTTCGAGCGCGGAACGCAGGCGCACGGCCATGGCGTTGGCGTGGCTGGCCGAGCGGTGCCAGAGGTCGCCCTCGAGCAGTGCGATCAGCTGCGCCGACAGGAAGCGCATCTTCGAGGCGAGCTGCATGTTGAGCTTGCGCAGGTAGACGAGACCCTGCGTGGCGGCCGGGTTGAGTGACACGACGGCCTCGCCGAACATGAGGCCGTTCTTGGTGCCGCCGAACGAGAGCACGTCGACCCCCGCGTCGGTCGTGAAGGCGCGGAACGGCAGGCCGAGGGCCGCGGCCGCGTTGGACAGCCGGGCGCCGTCGAGGTGCAGCGACATGCCGTGGGCATGGGCGTGGTCGGCGATGGCGCGGATCTCGTCGGGCGTGTAGAGCGTGCCGAGCTCGGTGCTCTGCGTGATGGAAACGACGAGCGGCTGCGCGCGGTGCTCGTCGCCCCAGCCCCAGGCCTCGCGGTCGATCAGCTCGGGTGTGAGCTTGCCGTCGGGGGAGGGCACGCCCAAGATCTTGATGCCGCCGACGCGCTCGGGCGCCCCACCCTCGTCGACGTTGATGTGGGCCGTGGTGGCGGCGATGACGGCACCCCAGCGCGGCAGCATCGACTGGATGCCGACCACGTTGGCGCCCGTGCCGTTGAACACGGGGAACACCTCGGCCTGCTCGCCGAAGTGGCCGCGGAAGATCTCGGTCAGGCGCTCGCTGTACTGGTCGCCGCCGTAGGCAACCTGGTGCCCGCCGTTGGCCCGGGCGATGGCCTCGATGACCTCGGGGTGCACCCCCGCGTAGTTGTCACTGGCGAAGTTGCGGACATCGGAATCATGCAGTGGAAGGCTCACACCCCTAATCTCGCACAGAGCGGCCGCCCCGCGCATCCTGGCCGAAAACTGTGGATGAACGGGGCGGCCGCTGCCTGGGGAGAACGAACGCGTCAGCCGCGCAACGCCTCACCGAGCTTCACGCGCGCCCCCGTGCGCAGAAGCGAGTTGCTGTACATCTTCGAGCCGAGCAGGAGCACGACGACCGTGGTCACGGCGAGGATCGCGAGCGAGAGCAGCGGCTCCCACCACTCCGCCGTTCCGAGGAACAGACGCACCGGCATACCGACGGGCGCCGAGAAGGGGATGTAGGACATGATCGCCAACACGGTCGGGTTGTCGTTGAAGAAGATGACCGCGAAGTAGGGCAGCATGACGAGCATCGTGACGGGCATGGTCGTCGATCCGACATCTTCTTGGCGCGAGACCAGGGCGGCCGTCGCGGCGAAGAGCGCGGCAAGCAGCACGAAGCCGATGACGAAGAAGATCACGAACCACACGATGGGGGCGCCGAGACCGGTCAGCAGATCGCTCTGCCCGGTCACCGTCAAGCCCACGATGGCGATCACCGCTATGAGCGCGATCTGGGCGAAGGCGAGGATGCTGTTGCCGAGCACCTTGCCGGCCAGCAACGCGCGCACCGGGATGGCCGACATGAGGATCTCGACCACGCGGGTCTGCTTCTCTTCCACCACGCTCTGCGCGATGGTCGAACCGAACGTCATGGCCGACGAGAAGAAGACGAGGCCGAACGCGATGGCGACGAGATAGCCGAGGAATCCGGCATCCGCGCCCTGGTCGAGCAGTACGACCTTGGGCGACGTACTCAGCGCCTGCACGACCGACGTCGGTGCCGAATCGGTGGCCACGACCTCGAAGAGCAGCGGCGAGTCACCGGAACGGTCGGGCAGGATGGCGGCCTCGACGTCGCCGTCGCGCACGAGCTTCTCGGCGGCCTGCTCGTCGTCGACCACGGTCACGTCGAACGATTTCGCGGCGGCGGCCGGGATGACCTCGCTCGTGGCATCGACGACCGCCACCTTCGTGGTCTCGCTGCCGGCCGAGTTGGCCGAGAACCCAGCGAACAGGATGGAACCCAGGATGATCACGAGCAGCAGGGCCGACGAGATGAGGAACGCCTTGCTGCGCAGGCGGGCGCGGATCTCGCGCTCGGAGACGAGCCACACGCTCGACGCGAAACCGGGGGCCTGCGGGGCGGCGGGCCGAGCCGATGCGGGGCTCGACGCGGATGATGTGCCGCGCGAGGACGGCGACGACGGGGAGGGCGAGGTGCGGGTGCTCATCGGATGACCTCTCGGAAGATGTGGGCGAGCGACGGGCGCTGCGGGTGGAAGGTGGTGACGGCGCCGGCCTCGACCGCGCGTCGCAGCACGAGCTGCGCGGTTTCGTCGGTGTCGGCGTCGAAGAGTGCGTAGCCGCCGTCGAATTCGACGACGTCGACGCCCGGCAGGCCGCGGATCCAGCCGATGTCTGTGCCGGCCTGCAGCTCGAAGCGGCGCGTGGCGTGCTTCTCGCGCAGCGCCTCGCGCGACCCCGAGGCGCGGATCTCGCCGTTGGCGATGATGACGAGGTCGTCACAGAGGCGTTCGACGATATCGAGTTGGTGCGAGGAGAAGAGCACGGGCACGCCGGCATCCGCTCGCTCTTTGAGCACACCGACGACGACGTCGACGGCCAGCGGGTCGAGGCCCGAGAACGGCTCATCGAGCACGAGCAGATCGGGTTGGTGCACGAGGGCCGCAGCGATCTGGGCGCGCTGCTGGTTGCCGAGCGACAGCGATTCGAGCGTGTCGTTGGCGCGCTCCTCAAGGCCGAGCGACTCGAGCAGTTCTCGCGTGTTCTGCGTGGCGCGCGACGACGAGAAGCCGTGCAGGCGGGCCAGGTAGACGAGCTGCTCCTCGACCTTCATCTTGGGGTAGAGGCCGCGTTCTTCGGGCATGTAGCCGAAGCGGTGGCGGTCACCGGCCGTGAGCGATTTGCCGTCTTTCGTGACGGTGCCGCCGTCGGCCGACAGAACGCCGAGGATGATGCGCATGGTCGTGGTCTTGCCGGCACCGTTGCCGCCGACGAAACCGGTCATGCGGCCGGGCTGCACCGTGAACGACACGTCGTGCAACACCTGCCGGTCGCCGTATGAGCGGGTGATGTTCTCTAGCTGAAGCACGCTGGCTCCTCCGATTCTCTGCGTGATTACAAGCTAGAGCGGGGGAGAGGTCGCGGGCATCAGCCGCGGGGCGGGTTCTCGCGTCTCCGCCTGGCGGGGGAGGGCGCGGAATCCGAGGCTCAGGCGTCGGAGACGGCGTAGCCGCTGCGGAACGCCCACACGATGGCCTGGATGCGGTCCCGCACGCCCAGCTTGGCGAAAATGCTCGACACATGGGTTTTGACCGTGGCCTCGCCGACGTAAAGCTTCGAGGCGATCTCCTGGTTCGAGAGGCCATCGGCGAGCAGCGCGAAGACGTCGCGCTCGCGCTCGGTGAGCAGGGCGTAAGCCGCGCGCTCGGCGTCGTTCGGGCCGCTGTGTGTCGCGGGGACGGCGTCGTGACCACGGGGCTGGTCGGGCAGGGCACCCGGCGCGGCGCTGAGGCCCGACGTGGCGGGCGACGACGGCTGCGACATCCGCCCGGCCGTCGCACCGAAGCGGGCGATCACGCGTTTCGTCACGGTGGGCGACAGCAGCGCCTCGCCGCTCGCGACCACCCGCACGGCCTCGATCAGTTGCTCGGGCGACGAGTTCTTCAGCAGGAACCCGCTCGCGCCCGCCGCCAGTGCCTCGAAGAGGTAGTCGTCGCGGTCGAAGGTCGTGAGAATCAGGACGGCAGCGCCGATCGACGGGTCGCCCGTGATCGCGCGCGTGGCGTCGAGCCCGTTCATGCCGGGCATCTGCACGTCCATGCAGATGACGTCGGGCGCGAGGGATGCCGCGGCCACGATCGCCTCGGCCCCCGAACCCGCCTCGCCGACCACCTCGATACCGGGCTGGGCGCCGAGGATGATGCGGAAGCCCGCGCGCAGCAGCTCCTGGTCGTCGACCAGCAACACCCGGATCGCCCCGGTCGGGCCAGCGTCACCAGCGTCACCCGCGCCACCCGCGCCTGCGCCTGCGCCTGCGTGCGTGCTGCCATACGTCGAATCGGTCATGCCGACGCCATCCGTTCGTGAGAGTCGTTCGGGCCCGTGAGCCGCTCGTCGAGAGAAACGGGGATGCGCGCCCGCACGAGGTAACCGCCGCGGGGCCGAGGCCCCAATTCGAGCGTTCCTCCGGTTGCACGCACGCGTTCCTGCATGCCCACGTGCCCGAGCCCCGTGCCCGTGCGGGCACCCCGCCGCCTCGACGGCGAAGCCACGGCGAGCGAGCCACTGTTGGTGATCTCGATCTCCACGGCGTCGTCGAGGTAGCGCAGCCGCACATCGGCCCGAGTATCCGGCCCGCCGTACTTGCGGGCGTTCGTCAGGCCCTCCTGCACGACCCGATACAGGGTCAGCGACACCAACTTCGGCAGAGGCCGCGGTTGGCCGATCGTCTCGAAGCGCGTCGGCACACCCGCCTGGGTCGAGGCCTCACACAACGCGGGCAACCGGTCGACGCTCACGGTCGAGGCGGCGTCGACGTCGGTTTCGGCCGCACTCTCGGCCTCGGCGTCGGGCTCCCGCAGCGTGCCGAGAATGCCGCGCAACTCGTCGATCGCCGACCGGGCGTTGTCCTCCACGACCCCCAGAGCAGCTCGAGCGGCCACCGGATCGAGGTCCAGCACGGTGCGAGCCGCCCCCGCCTGCACGCCCATCACCGACACGTGGTGCGCCACCACATCGTGCAGTTCGCGCGCAATGCGCAGACGCTCGAGCGATACGGCCTGACGAGCCGAGCGGATGCGCTCACGATCGAGTAGCGCCGTGCGGTGTTCGAGCACGGCACGTTCCTTCGCGCCATCCCACGCCCGATTGCCGAAGTACCAGGCCGCGCCGAAGTAGAGGATGTTCGTGAGGATCTGGATGAGCAGGTAGGCCACGAGCGGCGAGAAGAGCCCGGCGCGCGAGAAACCCGGCATGGCGTCGGGGTCGGTGGTGGCCAGGAACATCGAGATCAGCAGCCACACGAGCATGACGAACACGATCACGATGCGCACGACGAACGCGCGGCGGCGGTCCGACGTCCAGGCGCCCACCGAGTAGAGCGACAGGAACAGGGCGATGTTGCAGAAGAGCAGCTCGCTGACGTGCAGCTGTCCGATCACGATGAACGCGGCCGAGAGGACGAGCGCGACCGAGGCGGGCCACACGCGCCGGAGCGCGAGCGGCAGGGTGATCAGCGCCAGGGTCAGGATGCTGATGCCGAGGTCGGCGGGATCGTCATAGAACCCGGCGACCGTGTAGAGCATGAGGCTCAGAATGGAGCCGACGAAGAGGCCAGCGGCGAGGACCAGGTCGGTGCGGCGCTCGCCGAGGGTGGGAGCCGGGCGGGTCCATCCCGGTTCGTCGGGGTCGAGGAAGGCGGCGCCGGTCATGCTTCTAACGTAGCCGCCGCCCGGCCGCGGGGCCTCCGTCGCCCGAGGGAGGCTCACGAATTCGGCGGACACCTCCCCCGCGAGATCAGCGATCGCGAGACGGGCAACTTTCCGTGCCAGACGGCCGGGCGGTTCTCGAGGGCCGGCGCAGCACTCAGGCCGCTTCGGCCTGCCGGTCGAGCGTCAGCGCTAGGCGCCGAAGGCACGCTTCTTGTTCGCGTCGCGGTAGGCCTTCGCGATGGAAAGGGTGGCCCGGGCGCCGATGGCCGTGTTCGCCGAGTCTTCTCGGTCCCGCTTCGCTCCCTGAGGGGTGCCGTGCTTGCGCAGGGCGTCGAACGATTTGGAGGACTTCTTGGCCGCCTTCTTCGTCGAGGTGGCGGTCTCGTTCGACCACCGGACGACGCGCGAGCCGAGGGCATAGACGACTCCGGCGATCACGGTCAGGGTCAGAAATTTCTTGAACGTCATGGTTTCTCCTGGCAGATGGGTAACGGAGCGGAGGGCGAAAAGACCGTGTCCCTTCGCCCCCTCGGTCGTGCAGCGCGCTGGCTAGCGCAGGCTCTTGACCTTCTTGTTCGCGGCCTTCTCGGCCTTGGCCAGCTCCTTCTTGGCGCGGGCGCGGGCCTTCTTCACCTGCGGGTCGTTCCAGAACTTCTTGACCGACTTGGAGATCTGCTTGTAACGGGCACGACCCGCCTTGGCTCCCAGCACGTAGGCGAAGAAAGCGATGATGAGGATGAAAATGAACTTGGGGCGCATTGGTCCGGTCTCCTTGAGGTCGTCTCGGCGAGTGTGCTCGGCGAATGTGCTGGGCGCGTCGTTTCTCCGACGGTATCGAATCCGTCTCGGGAACGGCAGAGGGTGGCGCGGCCTTGCGGCACGGGTGTACGAGGCGTAACGTACCCGGCCCGGCGCGCCACCCGCTTCCGTCTAGTGCAGCCCCTTCGTCGACGCGATCACGGGCGCCATCTTCTTGCCCAGCGCCTCATAGAACATCGACAGCGGAAATTCGTCGTCGAGCACGGCATCCGTGTAGCCCTTCGGCGGCCCCTGCAGCACCTCGTCGGGCAGCCCGCGCGCCCACGCCGATGCCGGATGCGGGGCCAGCGTCGCCGAGATCAGTTCGTGCGCGGCCAGCCAGTGCGCCACCTTCGGCCGGTCGATCGAACGCCAATACAACTCGTTGATCGCGTCGCTGAGCGCCACGACGACGGCGGGCACGGCATCCCAATCGAAGGCCAGGCGCGTGTCGGTCCAGTGCAGCACGCCGCGCTGGTGCAGCCAGGCGAAGAGCAGCTGCCCGCCGAGGCCGTCGTAGTTGCGCACGCGGTCGCCCGTCAACGGGAAACGGAACAACCGGTCGAACAGGATGGCGTATTGCACGAGGCCGGCCATGCGCAGCGTCGTGCGCTCGATGTCGCTGAGCGACGAGTCGTCGCGCGCGCCGAGTGCCGCCTGGACGGCCACCGATTCGCGGAAGGCCGTCAGATCGCAGCGCAACTCCTCGAGCGAGTAGAGGAAGTAGGGCATGCGCTGTTTGATCATGAACGGGTCGAACGGCAGGTCCCCGCGCATATGCGTGCGGTCGTGGATCAGGTCCCACATCACGAACGTATGCTCGGCCAGCTGCTGGTCGGCCAGGAGCGCCGCGGCCTCGTCGGGCAGGTCGAGGCGCGTGATGCTCGCGGCCTCGGTGACGACGCGACGGAATCGAGCGGCCTCGCGGTCGGCGAAGATGGCACCCCATGTGAACGTCGGCACCTCGCGCATGGCGACGGTCTCGGGGAAGAGCACGGCCGAGTTGGTGTCGTAACCGGGCGTGAAGTCGAGGAAGCGGATCGGAACGAACAGCTTGTTCTCGTAGTCACCGGCCTCGAGATCGTGCACGAACTCGGGCCAAATGGTCTCGACGAGCACGGCCTCGACGAACCGGTTGGTGCTGCCGTTCTGCGTGTACATGGGGAACACGACGAGGTGGGCGAGCCCGTCGACGCGATTCTGCTGCGGCTGGAAGGCGCGTAGCGAGTCGAGGAAGTCGGGCACGCCGAAACCGCCATCGGCCCACCGCTCGAAGTCGAGGTCGACGAGTCGCAGGTAGTCGGCGTCGTGCTCGAACGACGGCGCTAGCTCGCGGATGCTGTCGCGCAGCGTCTGCACGAGTCGGGCGGCTTCGGGGTGGTGTGTCGTGTCGCCCGCCTCGCCGATCGAGCCGTCACGCAGCTGCAACTCCTGCAACCGCGTGGCCGCGCGCTTCAGGTTCTGCCACGCGGGCGTCTCGACGAGGGCGCGGTTCGCGCGCGTCGCGGGGGAAGCCTGCGAGAGGAGTTCGTCTTCCACGACCTCCGGTTCGCCGACGACGGCTGCGGTGTGCGCAGGTGTGCTGTTTTCGGACATGGTGAACCTCCTTCGCGAGATCGAGCGTGTGGCTCAACGCTAACGAAGAAGACGCGCTTTTCGGTTGCGTCTTTCAGCGAAAAGGTGTGCGCAGACGGCAAACGGCGCGCGAAATCATCCGCAAAACCGGTCCTTCACGCAAGTGGCCCCGAACGGGTCACGCCCAGCGCTTGTTGACCCAGCGTTCGAGCAGGCCGACCAGGGCATCCGTGAGCTTGCCGATGACGGCGAGCAGGATGATGGCGAGGAAGATGCGGTCGATGCGCCCGTTGTTCTGCGAATCGATCAGCAGGAAGCCGAGCCCCATCGACGAGGCGATCAACTCGGCGGCCACGAGGAACAGCCACGACTGGGCGAGCGCCAGGCGCAGACCCGAGATGACCGAGGGCAGCACGGCCGGCAGCTGGATGGTGGTGAAGAGCTTCACGCCGCGCAGCCCGAACGCGCGCCCGGCCTCGACGAGGTTGCGGTCGACGTGCCGCAGCGCCGCCGAGATGGTCGTGTAGACGGGGAAGAACGCGCCGATGACGATCAGGGTGATCTTCGACTCTTCGCCGATCTTCAGCCAGAGGATGAGCAGCGGAATCCACGCCAACGACGGCACCGCGCGGATGGCGCCGAGGGTGGGGGCCACGAGGATGTCGGCGAGGCGTGAGAGCCCCACGACGGCGCCCAGGATGATTCCGAGCACGGCGCCGATCGCGAAACCGATGAGCACGCGCTGCAACGAGATGGCCATGTACTGGCCGAGCAGGCCGCGCTGGATGAGGTCGATGCCCGCGTTCCAGACCATGGCGGGCGAGGGCAGCTGCGACACGGGCACGAGGCCGAGCGATGTCGACAGCTGCCACGCCACCAGGATCAGGATGGGCAGGATGCTGCCGCCGACGATGACGAACCACGTGCGGCGCGTGAGCGGCCGGCGCCCGCGAGCGGAGTCGGCCCGGCGGTCGCTGGCCTCGCTGCGGGCCGCGACTTCGGGGCGCACGCGCGTGGCGGCCGGAGTCGCGTATTCAGCGGCGGGCGGCACCACGCCGACCGCGCCGCGGCGCACCTGTTCGCTGTTCGTCAGCTGGTCGTTGTCAGACATCGAATCCTCTGCGTTCGAAGGGCGGGGCGAGTGCGGGCGGGCAGGCCGGGCTGCGGCGTGCGGTGTCGTTACTTCGAGCCGACGGCGTCCGGGTCGGCCTTCTCGGCGAACTCGGGGTCGAGCAGCGACGACAGGGCGTCGTCGATCTGCTTCTGGTCGGGCACGTCGCCGGATTCGACGAAGATCGGTCCGATGATCTTGAGCACCTTCTCCTGCGCGCTGCCGGGAACGTTGTCGACGTCGAGGTTGGAACGTTCGGTGATGACCTTGGTGGCCACGGCCGAGTCGAGGCCCGCGACATCCGCGAGGATCTGGGCGGTCTCGTCGGGGTTCTCGGCGGCCCAGGCTCGGGCGTGCTCGTAGGTGTCGACGACGGTCTGCGCCACGTCGGGCTTGGCGTCGAGGAACGTCTCGGTGGCGTTGAGGAAGCCGTAGCTGTTGAAGTCGACGTTGCGGTAGATGAGCTTCGCTCCCGCTTCTTCGGCGCCAGCCATGATCGGGTCGAGGCCGGCCCAGGCGTCGACCGAGCCGTTCTGCAGGGCGGCCCAGCCGTCGGCGTGCTGCAGGTTCTCGATGGTGACATCGCTGGCCGAGAGGCCGTTCTCCTCGAGCGCCTGCAGGAGGAAGAAGTAGGGGTCGGTGCCCTTGGTGGCGGCGATCTTCTTGCCCTTGAGCTGCTCGACCGACGTGATGTCGGAGTTCGGGCCGACCGCGAGGGCCGACCATTCGGGCTGCGAGAAGATGTCGATGGTCTTGATGGGCGAACCGTTCGAGCGGGCGAGCAGCGCGGCCGAACCGGCGGTCGATCCCACGTCGATGGCGTTGGCGCGCAGGGCCTCGTTGGCCTTGTTCGAACCCGCCGACTGCACCCAGTTGACCGTGATGTCCTGGTCTTCGAGGGCGTCCTCGAGCCATCCCTGGTCCTTGATCACGAGCGACAGCGGGTTGTAGGTGGCGAAGTCGATGTTGAGCGTGCCGCCCTCGGTCTTCGTGTCGGACGAGGCCTGGTCGTTGTCGGAGCCGGCGCTCGGGTTCTGGGTTTCGCCGGCGACGCAGCCGGAGAGCAGCAGGGCGGCGGTGGCAGCGCCCGCGACGACGGCGGCGATGCTGAGACGTTTCTTGCGCATGGGGGTCCTTCTGGGCTGATGGTGCAGGAGGGCGGTGGGGGAGGGGTGGAACGGAAGAGTGGGTCGGGCCGGATGCGTCAGCGGCGGGTGTGCCGGTCGATGCCGAGTCCGTCGAGCAGGCGTCCGCGCAACTCGGCCAGGTCGGCCGATCCGCGGTCGCGGGGGCGTTCGCCCGGCACGGTGAGGGTCTCGACGATGGTCGAACCGTCGCGTCCGTCTTCGCGGCCGAGCAGGATGACCCGGTCGGCCAGTTGCAGCGCTTCGTCGACGTCGTGGGTGACGAGCAGCACGGTGGTGGGGGCGGCGCGGTGGATGTCGAGCAGCAGGTCCTGCATCTTCAACCGGGTCAGCGCGTCCAACGCCCCGAAGGGTTCGTCGAGCAGCAACACCCCGGGATTGCGGGCGAGCGCGCGGGCCAGAGACGTGCGCTGCGCCATGCCGCCCGAAATCTCGCGGGGGCGGTGCCCGGCGAATTCGCCGAGGCCGACCAGGTCGATGAGGGTGGCGACGCGTTCGGCGCCGGCCTTCTTGTCGGTGCCGGGCGGCAGGCCGATGGCCACGTTGTCGGTGACGCTGCGCCAGGGGAGCAGGCGGGGCTCCTGGAAGCCGATGGCCGTGCGTCCGTCGGTGCCCGCGACGGGTTGGTCGTCGATCAATGCGCCACCGGTCGACGCGGTGTCGAGGCCGCCCGCGATGCGCAGGAGCGTGGACTTGCCGCATCCGCTCGTGCCCAGGATGGCGACGACTTCGCCGGGCGCGATCGTGAGGTCGATGTCGCGCAACACGGTGCGTTCGCCCGAGGCCGGGGTGGCGACATCCGCCGACGCGGCCGCGCGGCCACGCTTCTTCTCGACCGGAAAGCTGCGGCTGAGCCCGTCGAAACGCACCGAGAACGCCGTATTGGCAGCGGTGGTGGGTGTGGGGGTGGCCATGTTTCAACGCTACCCAGGGCCTCGCGCAGATGTTTCGCCGCCTGTCACACGACGTAACAGACCCGGGCCGACCAATAAGATTTGCCCTCCCGCGCGACACGCCGGGCGGAGGGCGTCGAAATCTCAGTTTTTGCGGAGGCGTGGCATGCTGGCCGTCTGCGAAAGGACGACCCCCATGACGCATTCCCCCGACGCCGATCGTTCCCCCTCGGCCCCGGCCGACACCGCGGCCGATCTTCCGGACTACCAGCCGAACTCGAGCTTCGACGCCGAGCAGGCCGGCTACCAGAAGAATCTGAAGTCGCGTCAGTTGCAGATGATCGCCATCGGTGGCGCCATCGGCACGGGGCTGTTCATGGGCGCGGGCGGCCGGCTCGCCATCGCCGGCCCGTCGCTCGTCATCGTCTACGCCGTGTGTGGCGTGTTCGCGTTCTTCATCCTGCGCGCGCTCGGCGAGCTGGTGCTGCACCGTCCGTCGTCCGGGTCGTTCGTGTCCTATGCGCGCGAGTTCTTCGGTGAGAAGGCCGCCTTCGTGGCCGGATGGATGTACTTCCTCAACTGGGCCATGACGGCCATCGTCGATGTCACGGCCGTGGCGCTCTATGCGCAGTTCTGGTCGATGTTCACGGTCGTGCCGCAGTGGCTGCTCGCGCTCATCGCGCTCGTCGTGGTGCTCGGCGTGAACCTCGTGTCGGTCAAGGTCTTCGGTGAGCTGGAGTTCTGGTTCGCGCTCATCAAGGTCGTCGCGCTCGTGGCGTTCCTCGGCATCGGAACCGTGTTCCTCGCGGCCGGCTGGCCCACCGAGGAGGGTGTCACGGGCGTCGCGATGCTGGCGGACAACGGCGGTTTCTTCCCCACGGGCCTGCTGCCCGGCGTCATCACGGTGACGGGTGTGCTCTTCGCCTACGCCTCGATCGAGCTCGTGGGAACGGCGGCCGGCGAGACAGCCAACCCCGAGAAGGTCATGCCGCGCGCCATCAACTCGGTCGTGTTCCGCATCGCCGTGTTCTACGTGGGCTCGATCCTGCTGCTCTCGCTGCTGCTGCCCTACGACACCTACAAGGCGGGTCAGAGCCCGTTCGTCACGTTCTTCTCGCACCTCGGCAACCCCGAGACGGGCGAGATCGCCGGGTCGATCATGAACTTCGTGGTGCTCACGGCGGCGCTCTCGAGCCTGAACGCCGGCCTCTACTCGACGGGCCGCATCCTGCACTCGATGGGCATGTCCGGCGCGGCGCCGAAATTCACCACGCGCATGAACAAGGCGGGTGTGCCCTACGGCGGCATCATGCTCACGGTCGTCATCGCGCTGTTCGGCATCGCCCTCAACGCCTTCGTCCCCGAGGAAGCCTTCGAAATCGTGCTCAACGTGGCCGCGCTCGGCATCATCAGCACGTGGGCCATGATCGTGATCTGCCAGATGCAATTGCAGCGCTGGGCGGCTCAGGGTCGCCTGAAGCGGCCGTCGTTCCGGATGCCGGGGGCGCCCGTCACGTCGTGGATCACGCTCGTCTTCCTCGCCGTCGTGCTCGTGCTCATGGCCTTCGACTGGCCGACGGGAACCCTCACGGTCTCGTCGCTCGTGCTCATCATCCCGGCCCTCATCGTCGGCTGGCATTTCGCCAAGCCGCGCGTGCTCGAAATCGCCAAGGCGCGCGACGGCCACACGGGTGCGTTCCCGGCCGTGGCCAACCGCTCACCCATCGGCGGCGGCCCCGCGTCCGGCGACGGCGACCCGTCGGACCGCCGCCCCGGCCGCTGAGCATCCTGAGTCGATCGACGGAGGGCTCGGCGGGTAGCTAGCGCGCCGAGGGCCTCAGCTCAGCTGAGTGGCCCACGGACGCATGAGCGTCTCGAACGGAAATCGGGAGCTCAGCGCAGCTGCGCGGCCCATGAGCTGACGAGGGTGGCGAAGGCATCGCGGTGTTCGAGGATCTGGTCGGATGAGCCGAAGGTGACGTCGGCTCGGTTGCGGTCAGCCCAGCGCAACAGGCCCGCCGGGGCATCCACGATGATCTCGGGATGCTCGGGCTTCGGTTTCGCGCCCGTGTGCAGAATCACCTGAACCGCCGTCGGCCGCCGAAAGTTGAAGGTCGCGAAGTCGTCGACGGTCGCGAAGTTCGGGGCCTTCCACTTCAGCGTCTCGACGACGCCGGGCGCGGCATCGAGGAGCGCCGCGCGCAAGCCACGGGCCGACTCGGCCATCGGATGCTCGAGCCCCGCCCAATACTCGTCCGCCGCAGCGTCGCTTCTACCCATGTCTCAGTATGGCGCTGCCATGCTCTCGCTGCCCGAGGAATTTCTGCGTCAGACCGCCGAGCTGCCGAACAGTTAGCGGTCAGGTCGTCAGGCCTAAAGCTCCGGCTCGTCGATGGGCGTCGCCGTGCCCGTCACGGTGACGCCGCCGGCGACAGGGATGTCGACCGTCAGCAGGCTGGGCAATCCCACGTGCCGCCCTTGCCGCACCAACACGCGGGCCGGCGTCGTCACGGCACCGAGCGACCGCAGGTAGCCGCCGAGGGACGCCGCGGCCGAACCGGTCGCCGGGTCTTCGGTGATGGCCCCGACGGGGAACAGGTTGCGCGCCTCGATCTCGAGGTGGGCGGGCGGCGTGTCGCCTCCGGCATCCGAATCGGGCACGTGGATGACCGTGACGGTGCCCGCCCAGCCCCGCGCGTCCATGAGCGCCCGCATGGCGGCCGGGTCGAACGTGAACGCGTCGAAGCGCTCGAGCTCGCGGAGGGCGACGACCGGATGCCAGTTGCCCGCGAACGATTCGCGAACGGGGAAGCGGGTGTCGAGGTCATCCCGCTCGATGCCAAGAAGTGAGAGCAGCTCATCGGTGGTGGAGCCGTCGAGCTCGCGCACCTCGGGTTCGACACTCGTGAACGCGGCGGTGACCGAGCCGTCGGCCCCCGTCGAGGTCTCGATGCGCACATCGCCCGCGGCCGTGCCGAACACGTAGGTGCCCACACCATCCCGCTCGGCGAGGGCGACGGCCGTGGCGATGGTGGCGTGGCCGCAGAAGGGAACCTCGGCTCCGGGCGAGAAGTAGCGGAGGCGCACGTGCCGCTGGTCGCCGCCCACCGCGTGCTCCACGACGAAGGCCGTCTCGGCGTATCCCACGCGGCGCGCGATGGCCTGCATGGTCTCGCCGTCGAGGGGGCGTGCGTCGAGCACGACACCGGCGGGGTTGCCCCCGGGGTTTCCATCGGCGAAGGCGCTCAGGCGCAGCACGTCAGCGGTCATCCTCCCAGTCTGGCGAGGGCCATGCTCCCCGGGCAAGAGGCCAAGTCGCCACTGCCGGTCAGCGCGATCCTGCCCTATGCTCACCGCATGGCCGAATCGATTCAGGATGCTCAGAACCGGGTTCTCGCGCTCAACAGCGACGACCGCCCCTTCCTCTACGAACCCACCGCCGTCGGCATCCACGCCACGTGGAAGTACGCCGACCAGAAGTGGCTCGGGTTCTTCGGCGCGGGCGTGCGCCAGGGGTCGTACGACCTCTACGTGACGCTCGACCCCGACGATGGCACATGGGAATTCGACGAAACCTCGGCGGATGCCGAGGCCACCGTCAATTCCGACGGGCTGCACGGCGAGAAGAAGTGGCAGAGCGGCTCGCAGAAGTCGTTCACGCTCAACAAGAGTTTCGCGCCCCTCGCCGAGTCGAAGGACCGCCAGGGCACGCACACGGGCCAGTTCTTCGGCTATCGCTTCGACACAGACGAGATCAAGCAGCCCCTCATCGACGCCCTGACGGCGGCGGGCTACTCCCGCAAGAAGGGCTTCTTCGGCAAGCTCTTCGGCGGTTGAGACCGGGCGGCGCGGTGGCCGCTTCACGGTGACCCCGAAGTGGTCACAATCCGTTTGCGCGCGCTGCCGCGAACACGGGATGAAGAAAAAGTCGACGAATTTCGTGATGAAACCCGTCGACCACCCGTCTTATCCGTGTACGTAACCCGATTCGTGAAAGGGGCTCACCATGAGCGCAGCAGACAAGATCAAGAACGCCGCTGAAGAACTCGCAGGCAAGGCCAAAGAAGCCGTTGGCAACGCGACCAACAACGACAAGCTCGTCGCCGAGGGCAAGGCCGACCAGACCAAGGCCAACGTCAAGCAGACCGGCGAAGACGTGAAAGACGTCTTCAAGAACTAGTCGCCTAGGCTTACCGGCTCTCGCCGATAACGAGGGGCCCTCGGGCCGTTCTCGCTATCGCGTGCGAGCCGCTGGCGTGGGCGCAGATGCCCGCAGAGCGCAGCGATAAGACACGAAGCGGCCCACCCTCGGGTGAGCCGCTTCGTGGTCTGCGACCTGAGGACCGCCGCGCCGTTCGGGCGCAGTGCCGGGCTACTTCTTGATGAACTCGAGAATGTCCTGGTCGAGCTCGGTCTGGTAGGCGCCGTAGATGCCGTGCGGAGCGCCCGAGTAGACCTTCAGGGTGCCGTCCTTGACGAGCTTGATCGTCTTCTCGGCGGCCGCGGCGATGGGCACGATCTGATCGTCGTCACCGTGCGCGATAAAGATCGGCACATCGAGCGCCTTGAGGTCTTCGGTGAAGTCGGTCTCGGAGAACGCCTTCACGCAGTCGTAGGCCGCGGCGAGGTTGACGAGCATGCCCTGGCGCCAGAAATCATCCTTGGCCCCCTGAGAAACGGAGCTGCCCTCGCGGTTGGCGCCGAAGAAGGACTCGGTCAGGTCCTGGTAGAACTGCGAGGCATCCTCGAGCACGCCGGCGCGAATGCCGTCGAACACCTCGATGGGCGTGCCCTCGGGGTTGTCGTCGGTCTTCACCATGAGGGGCGGAACGGCACCGGCCGTGATGACCTTCACCACGCGACCCTCACCGTGCTGGGCCGCGTAACGCACGACCTCTCCACCGCCGGTCGAGTGGCCGATGACGACGAGATCGTGCAGGTCGAGGGCCTCCACCAGTTCGGCGAGATCCTGAGCGTAGGTGTCCATGTCGTTGCCCGTGTAGGTCTTCGACGAGCGTCCGTGGCCGCGGCGGTCGTGCGCGATCGCGCGGTAGCCGGCATCGGCCAAGACCTTCAGCTCCTTTTGCCAGGCGTCCGACGACAGCGGCCAGCCGTGGCTAAGCAGCACGGGCTGACCCGAGCCCTGTTCGGTGTAATAGATCTGGGTTCCATCGGTGGTGGTGATGTAAGGCATGCGTGTTGTCCCTCTCGCGAGCCGGAAAGTTTCGGTCATGCCGAACCTACGGCGAAGCAGGTCCCGAGCGATACAGCGCGCAGTCGATACCTGTTCCGTCACCTGTCCAAGGAACAATCGACCGCCCTGTCCAGCGTCTTTTCTGCGGTGCCGTTTTTCTTCCACAATGATGCAGAGAGAGCATCGCCCGATCAGAGAGGGAGTCGATGAATCTGCAGGAGCTTGTCGACGAGCTGTCCCTCGCGCTCGGGCGGTCCGTGGTGATCGGCGACCGCGAATTCCGGCCCCTCGCGGCCAGCCCGCAGGGCGACGACATCGATGACATCCGCACCAACAGCCTGCTGCGGCGAGCCCTTGCGCCCGAGCCGCGCAAGTACCTCGAAAGCGAGGGCGTGCTGCAGGCGACCAAGCCCGTCGTCGTCTCGTTCGCGCCGTTCGGAACCCACGCCCGGCTCGTCGTGCCCATCCGCGACGAGGACTCGCTCCTGGCCATGATGTCCATCATCGTGGGCGGGTTGCCCGCGCTCACCCAAGCCCAGCACGCCGCCATCGACGCCTCGGTGCTGCTCGCCCGGCACCTGCTCGCCGAGAACCCCCGCGCCGCAACCTCGCTGCGCGCCGCCGTCATGGGCCGCCTCATCTCGGCCGATGCCGTCGAGCGCCGCGCCGCGTTCGCCGAGGCGCTGCGCAAGAACTGGCTCGAACGCGGCCGCAACACCGTCGTGCGAGCCGTCGCCGTCGATCCGGGCGTCGGCCCCATCCAGCGCGTGGCGTTCGGCCGGCATGTCGGAGCCCTCAGCGGTCCGAACATCGGCTTCCTCGGCGATCGGGACGGCAAACTGCTCTTCGTCGGGCGGGCCACCGACAACGACGTGGCCGACCGCATCATCCCGGCCGAAGCATCCAAGCTGGCGATCGCCATCCACTCGATCGGCTCGGCACACCACTCGCGCGACCACGACGACCTGGGCGCCGCCGCCGATCAGGCAGCGCTCGCGGCCGACCTCGCGGGCGCCATCAAACCGGGCGTCACCCGGGCCGACATCAGCGAGCTCGGCGCCTGGACGATGCTGGCCGCCATCCAGGCCGACCGCTCACAACTGGAGACCTTCTCGCCCGCTGCCCACGCGCTCACGACAGGCGGCGGCGATCCGCTGCAACGCGAAACCGTCGAAACCTATCTGGATGTCGGGGGTCGAGCGCGCGACGCCTGCGAACGCCTGCACATCCACCGCACCACGCTCTACTACCGCCTCGACAACATGCCCGCGCCCGTCAAGGCCGCGCTCGACGACGGCATCAGCCGCAGCTCGCTGCACCTCGCGCTCAAACTGGTGCGCTATTGGGAGGCGACGGGTCGCTTCTAGCGCTGGCCCGACGCGCGCAGGCTCTTCAGCTCGTCGAGTGTGCCGCGGAACACGTTGAGGTCGATGTAGTCCTCGTCGCCCTCATAACCGGGCAGTTTCTCGCGGTTCGAGTACTGCCACAGGTCCCAGGCACGCCCGTCGGGCAGCGTCGGGGGCGTCACGACCGAGCGGATCCAGACGGGGTTCTCGGCGTAGCCGTCGCGCAGATACGAGTCGTAGTAATCGGCCGTGGCATAGAGGATGGGCGGAGCGCCGTAGTGCGCCTCGAGGTCGGCCAGCAGGGGGTCGAGGATGTCTCGAACCTGTTGTTTCGTCGGCATCGTCGCGCAATAGTCGGCGTAGCACTCGACATCCACCACGACGGGCAGCGCGCCGGTCTCGTTGGGCACCGTGGCGATGATGTTGTCGGCCTGCGTCGTGCCCGGGCTGTCGAAACTGAGGAAATGGTAGGCGCCGACGAGCAGATCGGTCTGACGCGCCTCCTCCCAGTTCTCGGCGAATTGCGAGTCCTGGCTGCCCGAGCCCTCGGTCGCCTTGATGAACGCGAAGTCGATGTCCTGGTCGGCCAGCGTGTCCCAGTCGATGTCGCCCTGATAGACGCTCACGTCCACGCCCCGCACGGCATACCCGGCGGCGAAGAAACGATTGGGCCACAGCACGCCCGTGGCCACGAGCAGAGCACAGAGGCCGGCGGCGACCACGACGGATGCCGCGGCGATCGCCCAGCGCATCCATCCCCGTCGTCGCGTCGTCACCCCACCAACCTAGCCGGATGACTGGACGTGCCGGATGCGCGAGCTCGCCGCATGAGTGAGTCGCGCTCGAGTCAGCCGAAGATCATCGGGCGGTCTTCGTCCTCGCCGTCGAGCGCCAGGTCGACGAGCACCGGCACGTGGTCGCTGGGCGAGTCGCCCTTGCGCTCGTTGCGGTGGATCGAGGCATCCGTCACGAGTTCGGCGAACGCGGGTGAACCCATGATGAAGTCGATGCGCATGCCCTCGTTGCGGGGGAAGCGCAGCTGCTTGTAGTCCCAGAACGTGAAGCCCTCTGGCACGATCGGGCGCACGACGTCGACCATGCCGACGGCCTCGAAGGCGTGGAACGCGTCGCGCTCGGGACCCGAGATGTGAGTGCTGCCCGGGCCGAACGACGGGTCGCCCATATCGCTGTCGTAGGGGGCCACGTTCCAGTCGCCCATGAGCGCGAGCGGCAGCGTTTCGTCGGCCAGCCACGCCTGCGTGTCTTCGCGCAAGGCGTTCAGCCACTGCAGCTTGTACTCGTAGTGCGGGTCGTCGACGCCGCGGCCGTTCGGAACGTAGAGGCTCCACACGCGCACGCCGTCGACCGTCGCGCCGATCGCGCGCGCCTCGAGCGGGTTGCCGTCGGGGTCGAGCACGGGGGTCGTCTTGGTGGCGTTGGCTTTGCCGAAACCGGGCATGCCCGCGAACGAGGTGGCGATGTCATCCATGGGCAGGCGGCTGGCGATGGCCACGCCGTTCCACTGGTTGAGGCCGTGAGTGACGACCTCGTAACCCGCCTCGGTGAAGGGGTCGTGCGGGAACTGGTCGTCACGGCACTTGATCTCTTGCATGGCCAGGACGTCGACGTCTTCGCGGACCATCCAGTCGACGACGCGGCCCACACGGGTGCGAATGGAGTTGACGTTCCAGGTGGCGATGCGCATGCCGACAATGCTATCCGGGCCCGTCGTGTGGACGTTCCGGGCCCGTTCACCCGTAAACTGTCGTCTTGTGACGGATGCGCGCCAACAACTCATCGAATTCATCTCGGCCGAGGCAGTCTTCCACGGAGACTTCACCCTGACGAGCGGCAAGAAGGCCACGTACTACGTCGACCTTCGCAAGGTGAGCCTCGACCACCGTGTCGCTCCGCTGATCGGACAGGTCATGATCGACCTGATCGCCCAGGTTCCGGATGTCTTCGCCGTCGGCGGCCTGACCATGGGCGCCGACCCCGTCGCCGCCGCGATTCTGCACCAGGGTGCTGCACGCGGCCTCACCTACGACGCGTTCGTCGTGCGTAAGGAACCCAAGGACCACGGCCGCGGCAAGCAGGTCGAAGGCCCCGATCTCGCCGGCAAGCGCGTCATCGTCCTCGAGGACACCTCGACGACGGGCGGTTCGCCGCTGAAGGCCGCCGAGGCGCTCGAGAAGGTCGGCGCCATCGTCGTCGGCGTCGCCGTCGTCGTCGACCGCAACACGGGTGCCCGCGAGATCATCGAGAAAGCCGGCTACCCCTACTTCGCCGCCATCGGGCTGGCAGATCTGGGCCTGGAGTAACCGTGGCCGACGAGCGACGGCGGGGCGGCGAGCCCGAACGGAACGACGGCGATGAGGCCCGTGACCGCGACGCCGTCGAGGGCGCGCCCGGCACGCACCCCGATGAGCCGCCCGTCGAGACGGCGGGACTGCCGCTCGGAACCGAATGGTTGCTCGGGCAGCTCGACGAGGACGATGACGACGACGCCGACGCTGACGATGCTGCGGATGAGGTGAGCGACGGTTCGTCCGGCGCGCCGCGCTCGGCGCGGTCTGGGTCTGACGTCGATGCCGATGCCCCGGCCCCGTCCGGTGTGCGTGGTTCCGTGCGCAAGGCCGAGGAGCAGCTCATGTCGTGGCTGGGCGCGAGCCCCGACCGCGAGGGTGAGAAGGCCTCCCAAGCTCCGGATGCCTCGGGCACCGAGGATGTCGACACGGGTCCCATGCCCGTCATGCCCGCTTTCGGCACGCCCGCCGGTGGAATCCCCGCGTCGCCCTCGACCGAACATCTGTTCCGGGCGCCCGCGAACCCGGCCGATCGTAACGAGACCCCTGAACTGTCGCCGTGGTGGCGTGCCCGACCGGGTGCGCAGCCGGATGCCGGCGCGTCGGAGCAGGGTTCGAGCGAAGGCGCCACGGATGCCTACCCCAGCGAGGAAGGGTCGTCGCGGTCCAGCACCGCGACGTATGCCGGAGCGCTCGGGCTCGACGGACTGCGCGGATCGCGCGGGGCGGCGGATGATGCGACCGCTGGTAGCGAGAACCCTGAGGACGAGAGTGCTCGCGACGAGAGCGCTCATGACGAAGCCGCCGGTGACGTCCCGGCCACTCGGCGCGAGTTGCGCACGGAACGGATGCCCGTTGTCGCCGATGAGTCGGGCGCCGATGACGAGTTGCCGGCCGACGAGCTGGATGACACCGATCTGATCGACGTGCCGGCCGCCGACGACGAGCCTTACGCGCCGCGGCGTGCGACGTTCACGCCGCCGCCCAGCGAGGCCGCCGTGCCCGAATGGGCTCGCGATGACGATGGCGATGGCGATGACGTCGACAACTCCGCCGCCCATAACTCCGCCGCCGACACCGAGGCCGCCGACACCGAGGCCGACGACACCGAGCTCGAGGACGATGGAAATGCCGACGCCGAGGGTGCGGGCGACCCGGTCGTTGCGCCGCGCTCCTCGCTGCGGCATCCGCAAGCCCTCAGTTTCACGCCCGAGGAGTTGGCCGCCGTGCGCGGTGAACGCCCCTACGAGGCTGCTTCCGCCGATTCGTCGTCCGCTGCGGCCGAGGCGCCCGGAGTCGACGAGAAGTCGTCGAACGAGAACTCCGCTTCGGGACGCGATGATGTGGACGAGCGTGACGCGGACGGTCGCGTCGGTGGCCACGCGCAAGATTTCCTGACCGAAGACCTCGGCGAGGTTCCCTTCTCGTGGGAGCTCAGCCGCAACGACGAGCTCGATCCGCGCGTGCATGCGCGCCGCGAGGCCGCCCGCGTGGCCGAAGAAGAGCGCGTCGCCGAGGCCGAGCGGGCCGACGCAGAAGCCGAGCGCGCCGCGGAAGCTGAACGAGCGGCAGAAGCCGAGCGCGCCGCGGAAGCCGAACGAGCCGCGGAAGCAGAACGTGCGGCTGAGGCCGAGCGTCAGGCAGGAGCCGACCGTGCCGCCGAGGTCGCCCGCGTCGCCGAGGAGAAGCATGCCGCCGAGGTCGAGCGGCAGGCCGAACTGCGGCGCGCTGCCGACGCCGAGACGGCTCGAGCGGCCGCCGCCGAACACGAGGCGGCCCTGGAACGACAGCTCGCCGCCATGCGGGAGCGCGAAGCTGCGAGCGGTACGGCTGCAGCCGCCGGCGCCGCTGGAGTTGCTGCCGCAGCCGCTGCCGCCGCCGGATCGGGCACGGATTCGCGCTCGGCATCCGTCGACGCCCCCACGGAGGCGATGGACTTCTCGGAGCTGCAATTCGCATCGCGCAACGACGACCGCGAACCGGCCTCCAACTCGAACGACACTCAGGTTTCGAGCGACAGTCACGGCGACGCGAAGACCGACACCGACTCGTGGTCGCTCTTCGGCGATGACGATTCGGATGCCCGAGAGGGCGGCGAGACGGATGCGGACGGGCGACCTCGCGCCGAGGCATCCGACCGACCGGCCGACGGCGACGATGCGACCGTGGTGCTGCCCGTCGCCGACTCGGAAGCCCCCTTCGGCGGCGACGTCAACCAGCCCGGTCGACCGGACAACGCGCCGACGCAGCTTCTCGGCACCGCCGGAGCGGCCACCGCGGCGGACCGAGCCCGCGAATCGACGAGCCCCGTGCGCGACGCTTCGGCCGGTGCCGCCGGTGCCGGCAGCACGCGCCCGCCCGCTGGTGGCACTGCAGCGGCGAAGCTTCCGCGCCCCCTGATTCTGGTCGCCGGGGCACTCGTCCTGGTGCTGATCCTCGTCGGACTGTTCTTCCTGGGCACGCGCATCCCCGGGCTGGTAGCCGGGCCCGCGACCGTGCCGACCGCGACCCCGACCGCGAGCCCCGCGGCATCCGAGACCCCGACGGCCACGGCCGAGCCTGCACCCGAGCCGACGCCCGAGGCTCCTGCGGCCCCGGCTGCCGGACCGCTCGCGCCGGGAACCTACGACTGGAAGCTGCTGGCCGGCGGCGAATGCCTCGAGCCCTACACGAACCCGTGGGCCGAAGAATTCACCGTGGTCGACTGCGCAACTCCCCACGCCGCCCAGATGGTGAAGAAAGCTCCTGTGTCGGAAGACCCGGCAGCCGCGTTCCCCGGCGAAGCGGCCATCGCGGGCCAGATCTCGTTGCTGTGCAGCGCGCCTGGCGTGCTCGACCTGGCTGCGGCAGGCGCCCTCAACGACGTGCAGGTACAGGGCAGCTACCCGGTCACGGCCGAGCAATGGGCCGCGGGCGAGCGCAGCTACTACTGCTTCGTCAGCCGGTCGAGCGCCCAGCCCATCACGGGGTCTCTCGCCGGAAGCTGATCACCACAGCCTCAGTGACCGAGCGCCATCCGGATGCCGAGCGCGAGCATGACGACCGCGATGAGTGCGTCGAGAACGCGCCAAGACGACGGTTTGGCGAAGAACGGTCGCAACAGTCGCGCGCCGAAACCCAGCAGTGTGAACCACGTGAAGCTCGCGAGCACCGCGCCCGCCGCCCACCACCAGCGTTCGGCCTCGCCCTGCTGATTCGCCACCGACCCGAGCAGCAGCACGGTGTCGAGATAGACGTGCGGATTGAGCCACGTGAGCGCCAGTGCCGTGAAGACCGCCGCACGCAGCGAGATGCGCGGTGACGCGGCACCCGGCTCGAGCGCCTTCGGCTTGACCGCGCGCCAGGCGGCGAAAAGTCCGTAGGCGATGAGGAAGACCGAACCCAGCACCCGGATGATGACGAGCGCCACGGGGGCCGCCTCGATGACCGCGCCGATGCCGAGCACGCCCACGACGATGAGCACGGCATCCGAGATCGCGCAGATGGCGACGACAGCGGCGACGAGGCCGTTGCGACCGGTGAGGCCGAGCTTCAGGAGGAAGGCGTTCTGCGCGCCGATCGCGACGATGAGCGCGAGGCCCGTGCCGAAACCCAGCAGGGCGGGGAGGAGGGTGGTGGAGAAGGTCACATCGCTACGGTACGGTCGACGGCCCATGCAGTACAGCTAAAGCTTCTTCGTCCCCGTAAGCTGCGCTTATGATCGCATTCACGCCTGAACAGCTCAGCACGCTGAGTACGATCCTCGACGAGGGCACGTTCGAGGGTGCCGCGCGGCGCCTGCACGTGACGGCGTCGGCGGTCTCGCAGCGCATCAAGGCCATGGAGCTCACCGCGGGCCAGATCCTGGTCGAGCGGTCGAACCCCGTTCGACTGACGGCCGCGGGCGACGTCGTGCTGCGCTACGCCCGGCAGGTCGAGCTGCTGCAGCAGGACACGGCGCGCGAACTCGGTCGGGCTGCATCCGATGGCGGCGTCGTCACCCTGCCCGTCGCGGTCAACGCCGACAGCCTGGCCACGTGGTTTCTCGAGGCGGCAGCCCGATTGCACGACGAGACCGGGGTTGCGGCCGTGTTCGACATCCATCGCGACGATCAAGACCACACGGCCGAGCTGCTGCGCTCGGGGGCCGTCATGGCGGCGGTGACCTCGGCCTCACAGGCGGTGCAGGGATGCTCGGTCACATCGCTCGGCCGCATGCGATATCGCGCGGTCTGCAGCCCGTCGTTCGCGCGGCGGTTTCTCGACGAACACGCCTCGGTCGAATCGCTCGGGTCGGGCCCCGTCGTCAACTTCGACCGCAAAGACCAGATCCAGCGCCAGTTCTACCGCGAATGCACGGGCCGCTCGCTGCGTTCACCGCGCCACTACGTGCCCACGTCGGCCGACTATGCGCGCGCGGTCGTCTTCGGAATGGGGTGGGGGATGCTGCCCGAACAGCAGTGCGCGGCCGAGATCGACCAGGGGGTGCTGCTCGACCTGGCGCCCGAGCATCCGATCGACATCGCTTTGTATTGGCAGCGGTGGAACCTGGCCTCACCGACACTCGACGCCGTCTCGAGCGTCGTCGAGAGTGTGGCGCGCGAGCAGCTGCGCTGAGACGGGACTTGAGCCTGAGCTAGGACGCGGGAACGGTCGAGCTGCCCTCGAAGTCGTCGGACTCGACCGGATCTTTATCGAGCAGGTCGATCACGCCGCCCAGGATCTCATCGGGGCGGAACGGGTAGCGGTCGATCTCGGCCTGGTCGCTGATGCCCGTGAGCACGAGGATGGTGTGCAGCCCGGCCTCGATGCCCGCCACCACGTCGGTGTCCATGCGGTCGCCGATCATTCCCGTGTTCTCGGAGTGCGCGCCGATGCGATTGAGCGCCGAGCGGAACATCATGGGGTTGGGCTTGCCCACCACATAGGGCTCCTTGCCCGTTGCCTTGGTGATGAGGGCCGCGATTGCGCCCGTCGCGGGCAGCACGCCGTCGGCGCTCGGACCCGTGGCGTCGGGGTTGGTGACGATGAAGCGGGCGCCCTTGATGATGAGGCGGATGGCCTTCGTGATGGCCTCGAACGAGTAGTTGCGGGTCTCGCCGACGACCACGTAGTCGGGGTCGGTCTCGGTCATGATGAACCCGGCCTCGTGCAGCGCGGTCGTGATGCCGGCCTCACCGATGACGAATGCCGAACCGCCCGGCACCTGGTTCTTGAGGAAATCGGCGGTGGCGAGAGCGGAGGTCCAGATGAACTCTTCGGGCACCTCGAGGCCCGACTGACGCAGGCGTGCGCTGAGGTCGCGCGGCGTGAAGATCGAGTTGTTGGTCAGCACGAGGTAGGGCTTGCCCTGGTCACGCCACTGCTGCAGCAGCTCGGCGGCGCCGGGCAGCGCACGGTTCTCATGGACGAGAACGCCGTCCATGTCGGTCAACCAGCATTCGACGTCTTCGCGACGAGTGTTCATTGCGACCTCTTTCTGTCCGTGGCCAGTTTAGAGGTTCGGGGTGACAAGGCGAGGGGATGTCTGTGCTCCCACGATCCTCGCCGCAAACGTTCACGCCGCTCCGAGGTGGCCCGCCCGACGCGGTGATTGAATGAGGGGGATGTCTGACCACTACGTGCCGCCCGCTTCCGCCTCTGCCGCCCCCGCATCCTCTGGGTCGCCGAATCCGTCTGGGCGACGTTTCGATTCGGGCTCGGCGCCCCGCTTCGAGCCGCCGAGCGGACCGGTCGAGGGCTGGAACGACGGCGCCGTCGTGCGTGCGACGGGCATCCCCTATGCCGAAGCCGAGCGCTTCGAGCGGCCGCGGCCGGTGCCCGACCGCGCGGCCGGTGACGTGCTGCGCGCCACCGAGTGGTCGCACGCTTCGCCCCAGCCCTACAACGCGTTCCTCGAGCAGGTGCTCGGTGCGACGCCCGACCGGCACCCGAGTGAGCACTGCAAGCATCTGTCCGTCACGATGCCGGGCGATCTGGAGCCGGACGAGGCCGTGCCCGTCATGGTCTGGATCCACGGCGGCTCCTATGCCAACGGTGCCGGCGACCTGCCCGTGATGGATCCGGCGGCCCTTGTGGCCGAGCAACGTGTCGTCGTCGTGACCGTGACGTATCGCCTCGGCATCCTCGGCTTTCTCGGCGACGGCACCGACGGCCGGCCCGCCAACCTCGGCCTGCTCGACATGCTCGAGGCGTTCCGCTGGGTGCGGCGCAACATCGCGGCGTTCGGCGGAGACCCGGCGCGCGTCACGGCGTTCGGGCAATCGGCGGGCGCGGATGCCGTGGCTCACCTTCTTGCCGTGCCCGAGGCATCCTCACTGTTCTCGCGGGCGATCATCCAGAGTGCACCCCTCGGGCTCGCGCGAGGTCGTGCCCGCATGACCTCCCTCATGGCCGAAGCCGCCGCGGAGGTCACACCCGAGACGCCCGTCGACAAGGTCGTCGCCCTGTCGGCCAAGCTGCAACGCATCGCGGCGCCGTTCGGGCTCAAGGGCGGCATGCCTTTCAGCACCCAATACGGTTTCGAGCCGCTGCCCGCCGAGCGCAACATCGAGCGGGCCTGGAACGAAGCGGCACCGCGCGTGAACGTGCTCATCGGGCACACGTCGGAGGAGGGCCGACTCTTCGTGCCCAACCTGCCCAAGCTGAAGCCGTGGGTGGGGCTGCCGGTCGTGGGCCCCGTCATCCAGCGCATCATTGTCGGCCTGGCCACCTGGCTGGTCTACGGGCGCACCGATGCGCGCTTCGCCCGGCGTCACGCGCGGGCGGGCGGCCGCGTGCACAGCTACGTCGTGTCGTGGAAGGCGCCCGGCAACCCCTTCGGGGCGGCGCACATGATCGACCTGCCCCTGCTCTTCGGCGACGAGGCGGCCTGGCGCGACGCGGCCCTCGTCGCGGGCGCCACCCGTCAAGAGATCGAGGCCAACGGCACCATCCTGCGTCAACTGTGGGGCGACTTCGCGCGCGGTGACGCCCTCGCCGAGCGAGGCCGCGTCCCCGGCCTGATCGCCTACCGCCGCGTCGGCTGATCGAAGCTCTTCACGCTCTTCACGCGACTGAGCTCATCGGCAGCTTCGCGTGACTTATGGCCGTGTCAGTTGATGGACCCGCTGCGTAGAAACACCCAAGAGCGTTCCGGCGTCGCTGAGGGTGATGCCCGCATCGCGCAGTTGGGCCACCGCCTGCCGTCGCAACACTGCCGCCTCGGATGCTTGCCGCCGGGCTGCTGCTTCCGCTTCCTCGGCCGCACGCCAGGCATCTTGCGCGGATGCGGGGACGACCACGTCGATGCTCACGTGAACGTCTTCGATGCGGCGATCAAGCCAGCCCGCTACGACCTCGCGCGCCGCCTCGTCGATCTCGCGCAGCGTGCGGGCCTGCCCACCCGTGTTGAGCTCGGGGATCTCGATGAACCACCACTTGCCCTGGCGGGTAGCCGTCCCGCGGTAGATGTGTTCTGTGTCGGCCTTGCTCATCGTTTTCTCCTTCATCGCCACTTCTCCGGCGCGTTCGGTACGACGTTCATGATCTGCCGCACGATGCCCGGCGCCACGGTCTTGTGGTGCGGCACGGTCACCCGCAGGGTCTCGTCGGCAGACACCCATGTCTCGTGGCTGCCCGTCGTCCGTTTCTTATGCCACTGACTCCGCCGAAGAAACTTCTCGACCTCGCGATACTTGACTGCCCTGACCATGCGGCAAATCTAGGGCCTCTTGAGGGCGTATCTAGAGCCTATAGAAATCTGTGGAGAGAAAGCAAGAAAGCGCCCTGGGGAGAACGGCTCGCGCGCGAGCGACTTCCCCGCGAACGAACCAACCGATCAGCGGAGCGGGCGCCTACCGCGCCGCGAGGCGGGGGATGAGCGCGTCGAGGTGCGCGGCCGTGTCTTCCCAGCCCTCGACCGCGATGCACTCGACGCCCAGCGCCTTCACGGGGTAGTCGTTGCCGCCCTCGTCGAGGCGATCGCCCACGAAGAGCATGTCGTCGAGCGGCGTGTGCGCCAGCTCGACCAGTTTGTTCATGCCGTAGGCCTTGTCGATGCCGCGGCGCGTGATGTCGACCGACGTCGAACCGCCCGAACGCACCTCGAGGTCGGGCAGCTCGGCCTGCACGGCTTCACGCAGCGACTCCTTCTTCGAACCCGTCGGGTCCCACGCCTGCTTGGCGGCCACGGGTGCCTGCTGGCCGAGCGCCGAGAACGTGATCTGCGACCCGCGGTCCTCGAGAATCGGGCCCCAGACCTCGGTCTCCCACAGACCCAAACGGCGGGCGGATGCTTCGACGGCCGCCAGCGCGCGCGACTTCTCGTCGTCGCTCAGGTTGTGGGCATAGATCTGCGCCCAGGTGCCGTCGACGTAACGGTAGTACTGCGTGCCGCACGTGGGCATCAGGTGCAGCTTCGCGAGCCGCTCCGGGTTGGCGCCCTCGAGGCGGTCGACGACCTGGTTCTGGAACTGCGTGAAGTTGCCGCCCGAGATGATGCACACCTCGACCTGGTCGAGCAGGCTCAGGAGCAGCTCAGACATCCGCGGGTCGATGGCTGTTTTCGACGGCGCGAGGGTGTCGTCGAGGTCGAAGGCCACGAGGCGGGGGAGAGAGGTCACGAGGGCCGCTTTCTGTCGGGAGGGGCGGTAGCTCACCGCCAGCCGATGCTACCAAAACGGCGTGTGCATCCCCGAGCGGTAGATTTGGCGGATGCCTGACGAAACGCCGAATCCGACGAACGAGTTGTCGACCAACGGCGTGGGCCCGTGGGTGGGCGAGTGGCCCGTCGAGGAGTGGTACGACCCTGAGCTGCTCGAGCGCGGCGACACCCGCAACGTGATCGACCGCTACCGCTACTGGACGATGGACGCGATCGTGGCCGACCTCGACCGGCACCGGCATCCGTTTCACGTCGCCATCGAGAACTGGCAGCACGATATGAACATCGGCTCGATCGTGCGCAGCGCCAACGCGTTCGCGGCCGACACCGTGCACATCGTGGGTCGTCGCCGCTGGAACAAGCGTGGCGCCATGGTCACCGACCGTTATCAGCACGTCGAATACCACGCGGATGTCGCGGGCCTCGTCGCCTGGGCCCGCGAGCAGTCGATGCCCATCATCGCCATCGACAACGTGCCCGGCTCGGTCATCATCGAGACGTTCGCCTTTCCCGAGCGCTGCCTCCTCCTCTTCGGACAGGAGGGCCCTGGCCTCTCCGATGAGGCCATAGCGGCCGCCGATGCCGTCGTCGAGATCAGCCAGTTCGGCTCCACCCGCTCGATCAACGCCTCGGCCGCCGCCGCGGTCACCATGCACGCCTGGATCCTGCAACACGTCACCTTCGGCGCCTGACATGTCGGTCTCGTTCGTGTGCACGACCGATTCGGTGCTCGCGCCCGAGCGCCTTTTCGACCTGTCGCTCGACATCGGCGCGCACACGTCGTCGATGCAACGATCCCGGGAGCGGGCCGTCGCGGGCGTCACGTCGGGCCTCATCGGTCTGGGCGAGGAGGTCACGTGGCGCGCCTGGCATTTCGGCGTGCCCATCCGCATGACCAGCCGGATCACGGCATTCGACCGCCCGCGATCGTTCGTCGATGAACAGAAGCGTGGACCGTTCCTCTACTTCCGCCACGAGCACCGTTTCGAACCTCGGTCGGACGGCGGGGGCACGCGCATGACCGACCACGTCTCGTTCGCGGCCCCCTTCGGCCCCCTCGGCCGTCTCGTCGAGAAGCTCGTCCTGGCCCGCTACCTCGAGCGCCTCATTCGCCAGCGCAACGATTACCTCCAGTCCCTCTCCGCGTAGCGCGCGCCCGCCTGAGTAGTCCGGGCACGGGCTGCTGCGCAGCGGCGCTAGCCGATGAGGCTCGGCTGCAGGTCGCGCAGTGTGCGGAAGTGGGTCATGCGGGTGACCCCGATGGCGGCCACCACGAGCGCCCCGACAAGTACGAGAGCGAGCAGGATGGCGTCGTGCCCGGCCGCCGCCGCATCGCCGCCGTACATGAGCTGCCGGATGCCGTCGACCGCGAAGCCCATGGGCAGGAAGTGGTGCAACCACGCGAGCGGCTCGGGCAGGGTCTGCCACGGGAACGTGCCGCCGGCGGTCACCAGCTGCAGCACCATGAGCACGAGCCCGAGGAACTGCCCCACACTGCCCAGCCAGATGTTCAGCGCCAGGATGATCGCGGTGAATGTCAGCGACGCGAGCACCATCATGCCGTAGGTGCCGATCGGGTTCTGAATCTCGAAGTGCAGCGCCCCGGCCAACACGCCGAACAGGGCGACCATCTGGATGGCTCCGAGGGCGCCGGGTGTGATCCAGCCGGCCAGCGTCACCTTGATGGGCGAGTGCAGCGCCGTGATGGCGCGCCGCGACACGGGTTTCACGATGAGGAACAGGGCATAGATGCCGATCCACGCGGCGAGCGACACGAAGAAGGGCGCGAGCCCGGCGCCATAGGTTCCCGCCGAGGTGACGGCCGTGTTCTTGAGTGTCACCGGGTCGGCGATGTTCTTCGCCTGGGCGTCGCGTTGCGCATCCGTGTTGTCGGGGATCTGCGAGACACCGCTCGACAGCCCGTCTTCGAGTGTCTGCAACCCGTCGCGCAGCGTCACGAGACCGCTGGCGAGCGATTGGGCGCCGTCGTTGGCCTGGCTCGCTCCATCGGCCAGCTGGCTCGAGCCGGATGCGGCCTGCCCGATGCCCTGCACGAGCGCCGGCGAAGCATCCGCCAACGCTTGCGCACCCGTGGCCACCTGCTGCGCGCCCGACGCCAGCGTGTTGAGCTGCCCGGCCGCTGCCTGCACCTGTTGGTTGCCCGACGTGATGCGCTGCCCGAGGGGGTCGAGGCCCGCGAGCACCCGGTCGATCTGCGCCTGGTCGAGCCCGAGGTCGACGAGGTCTTGTTGGATGCGGGCGCGCGCGGCGGGCACTTCGTCCGCGATCTGCTGGGTGACCCCGGCGACCTGGGTGCCGTAGCCCGCGATCTTCTGGTTTCCGGCGGCCACCTGGGCGGCTCCGGACGCCAGCTGCGCGCTCTGGGCGGGCAGCGACGCGGACTTCGACTGCAACTCGGCCAGGCCGTCGCGCAGCGTGGCGCTTCCCGTGGCGAGCTGCGCCGTGCCGTCGGCGAGCTGCGCCGATCCGTCGACCGCCGTGTTGGCGCCGTCGAGCAGCTTCTGCGTGCCGTCGACCGCGTCGACGAGGTTCACGCGCACCTCGGCCAAACCATCTAGGAACGTGTTGGCGGCCTTCTCGTTGACGGTCTTCACGATGGAGGTCTGGATCGTCTTGACGGCCTGCTCGCCGATGGTCGACGCGAGGTAGCTGTTGGCGTCGTTCGTGGTGAGCAGCACCTCGGCCTGGCGCGGGTTGTCGCTGTCGGAGGACGTGAGCGATTGCGAGAAGTTGCTCGGCAGAGTGACCGAGAAGTCGTAGGCGCCGTTCTTCACGCCCACGGCCGCGTTCTTGGCGCTGACACGGTGCCACTGAAAGCTGCCGTCTTCGATCAGCTGGTCGGCCACGTCGTCGCCGAAGTTGGTGGTGGCGCCGTTGTCGTCGGCACCGGTGTCGCTGACGACGAGCGCCACGGGCACCTGGTCGAGCTTGGAGTAGGGGTCTTGGTTGGCCCACAGGTAGAGGCCGCCATAGATGATGGGAACGCACATGAGCGCCACGAGGGCGAGGCGGGCCATCTTGGTGGACCAGAGGCGGGCGAGCTCGGCTCGCACCATGGCAAAGATCTTCACGCCGGGTTCTCCGAAGTTTCGTCGGTGGTGCCGAAGAGGGGCACGGTGTCGGCGGGCACGGTGCTCGACACTTTCTGGGTGGTGTTCGCGTCGATGGCGGTGGCCGCCGCGTCGCCCGCGATGACGAGTACGGCATAGCCGCGCGCCGCCAGCTGCCGGGCCACACGCCACCAGTCGAGCGGATTGCCGCCGTGGCGGTCGGGCGAGACGATGACGAGCGCGCCGACGCCCTGGCGCAGGATGGCCAGCTCGGTGAGCAGGCGCACGCGGGTGGTGGGTTCGAGGGTGGCCATCGTGATGCGCGACAGCTCCTGCCAGCCGTGTTCGGCGAGCCAGCGGCTGACGGCTATGGGGTGGTCGGGGCGGCCGGCGAACATGAGCTCTTCGGCCGTGACCCCCGCGACGGTGGCGTTGCTGTTGGGCTCGCAGACATCCGGTGCGTCGATAAGCGCGATCTCGGCCCGCATGCGCTTGGTGTCGGGCGTGCCGTCGATCGTCACGCTGCCGGTTTCGGGCTTCATGCGACCGGATGCGATGAGCCCCAACACCGTGGGACGCTGCGCCGTCTCGGCGCGCGAGAACGTGGCGCTGCCCGTCTGGAACGACAGTGAGGTCGCAGGAAGCGAAGATGCATCCCGACCTTTTGTCACGTCTAGGAGTTCGACTCTCATGCGTTCACCAATCCGTTGCGCAGGGTTTCTTCGACCACAAGCCCGGCTTCCTGCCATCCGAGTCCGGCGCCGCTCAGGCCCGCGAGCATGACCAGTCGCGCGGCGTGGTCGTCGTCGATGCCCGAGCGGGTGGCCTCGGCCAAAACCGTGAGGGCGGCGTCTTCGACGAGTCGCGCGACGACGGCGGGTGGGATGTCGCGCCGCAGTTGCCCCCGCGACACGCCGTCCTCGATCACATCGCGCAGAGTGCGTCGGATGGGGGCCAGTGCGGCGGCCACGGTGGACCGGTAGGGCCCGCGCACGGCCAGGTCGGCCATGACACGCACATGCGACACGGAGGCCCAGAGCCGCGCGCCGATGGTGGCGATCGCGACGCGGCTGTCGTCGGTGTCGACGGTGCCGATGCTCTGGGCGATGCGCGCCGCGCCGGCTTCGACGACCGTGAGCACCAGGTCTTCGCGCGTGGCGAAGTGCCCGTAGACGGCGCGACGGGACAGGCCGGCGCCTGCGGCGATGGCGTCGAGGCTCGCATCGGGGTCGTGTCGCAACTCGGCCATGGCGGCGTCGATGAGGGCCGCACGGTTGCGGGTGGCGTCGCGGCGCGCTGGTCGGTCGGGGGTGGGTGTGGTCACGACATCCATCGTACGATCTTGCACAGCGGTGTGCAAGATAAGCGAGCCGTGAGATTCGACAAAAAACAGTTAGCCAGCTGCGTACATCATGACGACTTGTTTCGCCAGGGGATTCTCGGCGGTGGATATTGGCCCGACTTGTGCCTACGCTAAACATCTACCGGCTAGGTGGAGCGAGAGATTCTCTTATCGCTCACTCTGCACGCCCCGGATTGTGTCGCCCCTTCTGGCCGGTGTCGTACGTACCAAGTAGACACGGAACACGCACCGCTTCCGCACCGCGTGTTCACGGCGCATGAATGCCCTCGCGTTCAGCCAGAAAGGCACGGCAGTCATGATCCGCTTCGATGGCGTCACCAAACGTTTTCCCGATGGCACGCTCGCGGTCGACGACTTCTCGCTCGACATCCCCTCGCGCAAGACCACGGTCTTCGTCGGCTCGTCCGGCTGCGGCAAGACGACGATCCTGCGCATGATCAACCGCATGGTCGACCCCTCCGGCGGCCGCATCGTCATCGACGACGAAGACATCTCCACGCTCAACCCGGTCAAGCTGCGCCGCCGCATCGGCTACGTCATGCAGAACTCGGGGCTGCTGCCGCACCGCACGGTCATCGACAATGTGGCCACCGTGCCGCTGCTCGAGGGCGTGAAGAAGAAACAGGCACACGACGCCGCCCTCGCTCTCATGGACACGGTCGGACTCGACCGCTCGCTCGCCACGCGCTACCCCAGCCAGCTCTCGGGCGGTCAGCAGCAGCGCGTGGGCGTGGCCCGCGGCCTCGCCATCGACCCCAACATCATGCTCATGGACGAGCCCTTCGGGGCCGTCGACCCGCTCGTGCGGGCCGAGCTGCAGCAAGAGCTGCTGCGCATCCAGCGCGATCTCGCCAAGACCATCGTCTTCGTCACGCACGACATCGACGAGGCCCTGCTGCTCGGCGACCAGATCGTGATCCTCGAAAAGGGCGCGCACATCGCGCAAGCGGGAACGGCCGAGCAGATCCTGGCCAACCCCGCGAGCGAGTTCGTGGCCAGCTTCGTGGGTTCCGACCGCGGGTCGCGCGCCCTGCACATCAAGAACGTGGACGGCAAGCAGGTCGTCGTCGACGGCACGGGCCGGCTCACCGGAATCCTCAGCGACGGCGGTGGCCCCTCATGACCTGGATCTTCGCCAATATCGAGCAGATCGTCATGCTCACGCGGGACCACATCCTGCTGAGCATCCCGCCGATCCTGCTCGGGTTCATACTGGCCGTTCCGATCGGCTACATCGCGCACCGCTACCGCGTCTCCCGCGGCGTGCTGCTCACGGTCTCGGGTCTGCTCTACACGATCCCGTCGCTCGCGCTCGTCGTGGCCATGCCGGCCATCCTGGGCACCAAGATCCTCGACCCGCTCAACCTCATCGCCACGCTCACGATCTATGCGATCGCGCTCATGGTGCGCACGGCGACGGATGCCTTCGACTCCGTCTCGCCCGATGTGCGCCAATCCGCGACCGCCATGGGTTACGGCCCGTGGAGCCGCTTCTGGAAGGTGGAGCTGCCGCTCGCCGGTCCCGTGCTGCTCGCCGGCCTGCGGGTCGTCTCGGCCAGCACCGTCAGCCTCGTCACGCTCGGTGCCCTCGTCGGCCTGTCGGGCCTCGGCTACCTCTTCACCGACGGCTATCAGCGCAGCTTCGCCACCGAGATCTTCACGGGCGTGGTGTTGACGGTCGTCATCGCCGTGGTGTTCGACCTGCTGCTCATCCTGCTCGGCCGCGTCGTGTTGCCGTGGGCCAAGATCGAGGCCGTGGCCCGCACGGGTGACCGCGCTCCGCGCCGACGCAAGGCGGTGACCGCGTGAACGCCATCAGCGACGCCATCGCCTGGATTCTCGACCCCGAGCACTGGACGGGTCCGAGCGGCATCCCCACCCGCCTCGCCGAGCACCTCGCCTACACGGGCCTCACCATTCTCATCGCGGGCGTCATCGCCATCGGCCTCGGCCTTTACATCGGCCACACCGGGCGGTTCCGCGGCACCTCCGTCATCGTTACGGGTGCCCTGCGCGCGCTGCCCACGCTCGGTCTGCTCGTCTACCTCGCGGTGGCCTTCGGGTTCGGCATCGCGCAGGCCATCATCCCGTCGATCATCGTGCTCGTCGTGCTGGCCATCCCGCCGATCCTCGCGGGCACCTACTCGGGCATCGAGGCCGTCGATCCGAAAACCGTGGATGCCGCGCGCGCCATGGGCATGACCGAATGGCAGATCCTTGCCAAGGTCGAGATCCCGCTCGCCCTGCCGCTCATCGTGGGAGGCCTGCGCTCGGGTGTGCTGCAGGTCGTCTCGACCGCCACGGTTGCCGCCTACCTCTCTCTCGGTGGCCTCGGCCGGTTCATCTTCGACGGCCTGCCCGTCAGGGACTACACGCAGGTGCTCGTCGGCGCGCTCCTCGTCACCCTTCTCGCTCTCGTCCTCGACGGCCTGCTCGTGCTCGTGCAGCGACTCGTCGTCCCGGCAGGGGTCCGGGCAATCCGGTCCCGTGTTCCGCAACGAACCGCCAAGGGCGCCAGCGCCCAGGCGGCGTTGACGCCCTCCAGCTAGCCCCACTCCACAGCGTTCTATTGCACTCCGATTGCACCACCCTTGTCATCCGACAGTAAGGAAAGCAGCATGTTCTCATCACGACGTGGCCGCCTGGCCGTCGCGGCTCTCGCCGCCGGCGCGGTCCTCTCCCTCGCAGCCTGCTCGAGCGGCGACCCGCTCGACAACTCCACCTCGGGTTCCGGTTCGTCCGGTTCGGCCGACTCGATCACCATCGGTGCCGGCTCGTTCGCCGAGTCCGAGATCATCGCCCAGATCTACACGCAGGCCCTCGAGGCCGAAGGCGTGACGGTCACGTTCGCCGGCCAGATCGGCCAGCGCGACGTCTACCTCAAGGCCCTCGAAGACGGCTCGATCGACCTCATCCCCGACTACAGCGGAAACCTGCTGCAGTTCTACGACGCCGAGACCACCGCCAAGACGTCCGAAGAGGTCTACGCCGCCATCGGTGACGCCCTGCCCGAGGGCATCGAGGTGCTCGACCAGGCCGAGGCCCAGGATGCCGACAGCTACAACGTGACCAAGGAGTTCAGCGAGAAGAACGGCATCACGAGCCTCGCCGACCTCAAGGACTACGACGGCACGCTCGCCATCGGCGCCAACCCCGAGTTCGCCGACCGCCCGTACGGCCCCAAGGGTCTGACCGAGGTCTACGGCGTTCCGGCCGACAAGCTCACCTTCACGCCCGTCTCGGACGGCGGCGGACCGCTGACGGCCAAGGCCCTCATCGACGGCACCGTGCAGCTCGCCGACATCTACAGCACCACGCCCTCCATCAAGGAGAACGGCTTCGTCACGCTCGAAGACCCCGAGAACCTGATCCTGCCGCAGAACATCCTGCCGCTGATCTCGTCCGACAAGGCCAGCGACAAGGTGAAGGATGTGCTGAACAAGGTCTCGGCCGAGCTCACGACCGACGACCTGATCGACCTCAACACCCTCAACCAGGGCGACCAGAAGCTCTCGCCCGAGAAGGTGGCCAAGGACTGGCTGACCGAAAAGGGTCTGATCTAGCCTGCACCACGCCGCTCTGCAACTGAGCGGATGTCTCGACCGGGAACCCGGCGCCGTCACGGCGCCGGGTTCTTCGCGTTCCGGGGCTGTGGGCGGTCCGGCGCCGGGCCCCTCGACGAGTTCCACGGCGGGCGCCGCGACAGCCTCCGAGAGCGCTCAGATTCCCGGCCGCCTCAGCACCCCCGTTGGTAGGATCGAGTGTGACCGGAAACAACTTGATGCCCCAGCCCGAGGTTCTCCTTCCCGCCGAGCCCGAGGTCGTCGGTGCACTCGCCGCGGCCGCCGAGTCCGAGAACCCGATCGTCGCCCTCACCAACGTCGTGGCGCAGCATCCGTCGTCGTCGCTCGCCTGGGCCGTCTTGGCGGTCGAGAAATTCGACCCGATGAACCCGCTCGAAAGCTACGCCTATGCGCGCGTCGGCTACCACCGCGGGCTCGATTCGCTGCGCAAGGCCGGCTGGCGGGGGCAGGGCCCGATCCCGTGGTCGCACGAGCCCAACCGCGGCGTGCTGCGCTCGCTCTACGCCCTGCGCGCCGCCGCCGAGGCCATCGGCGAGACCGAAGAGGTCGAGCGCCTGACCGAATTCCTGCGCGGGGCCGACGAGACCGCCGCCGCCCAGATCGAGACCGAGGGCGAGCCGCGCACGCCTCCGCCCGCCACCGAGGCCTTCTTCATCCGCGGCCTAGACTGATCAGAGCACCACGCGATTCCCGGCCCGGCCGGGAATCCGAGTTCGGCAGCATCAGCCGGCTCATATTCGAAGCATCCCGACCGGAAGGGCATCATTCGTTATGCCAGCAATCGTTCTCATCGGCGCCCAGTGGGGCGACGAAGGAAAAGGTAAGGCCACCGATCTTCTGGGGTCGCGCGTCGACTACGTGGTCAAGTTCAACGGCGGCAACAACGCCGGCCACACGGTCGTCGTCGGCAACGAAAAATACGCGCTGCACCTGCTGCCCTCCGGCATCCTGACCGAGGGTGTCACGCCCGTCATCGCCAACGGTGTCGTCGTCGACCTCGAGGTGCTCTTCCACGAGCTCGAGGCGCTGAGCGCGCGCGGTGTGGATGTCTCGAAGCTGCAGGTCTCGGCCAACGCCCACGTCATCACGCAGTACCACCGCACGCTCGACAAGGTCACCGAACGCTTCCTCGGCAAGCGCCAGATCGGCACGACGGGCCGCGGCATCGGGCCGGCCTACGCCGACAAGATCAACCGCGTGGGCATCCGCATCCAGGACCTGTTCGACGAGAACATCCTGCGGCAAAAGGTCGAGGGTGCCCTCGACATGAAGAACCACATGCTGGTCAAGATCTACAACCGGCGCGCCATCCACGTCGACGAGATCGTCGACGACCTGCTGTCCTACGCCGAGCGCCTGCGCCCCATGGTGAAAGACACCGTGCTCGAGCTCAACCGCGCGCTCGACGACGACAAGACCGTGCTGTTCGAGGGTGGCCAGGCCACCATGCTCGACATCGACCACGGCACCTACCCGTTCGTCACATCGTCCAACGCCACGTCGGGTGGCGCCGTGACCGGTTCGGGCGTCGCGCCCAACCGCATCGACCGCGTCATCGCCGTCGTCAAGGCCTACACCACGCGCGTCGGCGCCGGTCCGTTCCCCACCGAACTCTTCGACGAGTCGGGCGAGTTCCTGCGCTCGGCCGGTTTCGAGTTCGGCACCACGACGGGCCGCCCGCGCCGCACCGGGTGGTACGACGCGCCCATCGCCCGCTACACGGCGCGCATCAACGGCGTCACCGACTTCGTGCTCACCAAGCTCGACGTGCTCACGGGCCTCGACGAGATCCCCGTGTGCGTGGCCTACGAGGTCGACGGCGTGCGCCACGACGAGGTCCCCGTCTCGCAGTCCGACTTCCACCACGCCAAGCCCATCTACGAGATCTTCCCCGGCTGGAAAGAAGACATCACGGGCGCCCGCACGTTCGACGACCTGCCGAAGAACGCTCAGGACTACGTGCTGGCGATCGAGGGCATGTCGGGTTCGCGCATCTCTGCGATCGGCGTCGGGCCCGGCCGCGACGCGATCGTCGTGCGTCACGACCTCATCGACTAGAACGCGGGCTGCGCGGACTGCGCGCAACTCCACAACGAGCTCGAAGGACTCGGCCACCCGGCCGGGTCCTTCGGCCGTTAACCGCGCAGTGCGCGCCGCGCCATGATCCTGTTCGCGATGAGCAGGGTCGCCGCGACGGCCACGACGGCGTCGCTGAAGAAGACGAAGCGGTCGAATACGCGCTGCACCTCTGTCTCGGCCATGTGCACAGTATGGCGTCGCGCCGGCCCGCGGCCCACCCCGACTGGCAGACTGGGGCCATGAGCGATGTGAACGGCGAAGACGCGAGTGTTCCTTCCTATTGGTTGGGTGCCTATACGCCCGATTCGCAGGGCAATGCGCGGGGCGTGAGCGTTCTGCGGCAGCAACCCGACGGCACCCTGAGGCACGCGCCCACGGTGTCGCTCGATTCGCCGTCGTTCCTGGCCAGGCATCCCTCGACCGATGTCGTCTATGCGGCACTCGAGGGCATCGGCGCCGTCCAGGTGCTCGAACGCCGCGGCGTCGACGGCCTCGTGCCGGTCGGCGACCCCATCGAGGTGGGCGAGGCGGTGTGTCACCTGCACGTCACCCCCGATGGCGGGATGCTGGTGGCCAGCTGTTACGGCGACGGCCGCCTCGTCACCATCCCCCTCGCCCCGACCGGCCGCCCCTCCGGCCGTCCCGTCGAGGCCGCGGCATCCATCGACCCCTACGCCGACCCGTTTGCGGGCTCGGCGCTCGAGGCCAGTGGTTTCGGCGAGAGCGCCCTCACGGACTTCTCGCTCGCGCAGCAGGTGCTCGAAGCCATGCCCGTACGACAGTCGCGCGCCCACGCCTCCCTCACGCTGCCCGACGGTCGCATCGTGTCGACCGACCTCGGGCACGACGCCGTGCGCGTCTGGCGGCGCACGGCAAACGGAGCCGGCCTCACGCTCGACGACACCATCATGTTGCCGTTCGGCGTCGGCCCGCGCCACCTCGCCTGGCACGTGAGCGGCCACCTCTTCGTCGTCACCGAGTACTCGAACGAGATCTTCGTGCTCGCGCCGCGCGATCGGGGACGCCTACGCGTCGTGCGTTCGAAGCTCGCCACGGCCGACTCGCTCGAGGACGGCGACAACGCCTCGGAGTTGCAGATCGCCGGGCCCGACGCCGACCGCCTCTACGTCGCGATCCGCGGCACCAACCGGCTGAGCACCCTACGCATCGGCGGCGACGGCGCCGATCTCTCACCCCTCGCCGACGTCGAGACGCGCGGCAAGCATCCCCGCCACTTCCGCGTCGCCGGTGACCTCGTGCACATCGCCAACCAGCTGTCCGACGAGGTCACGTCGTTCCGCCTCGACGCGCGCGGCATCCCCTCGCAGTTCCTCGGCGCCACCGAGGCCCCCTCGCCCACCTACCTCCTCCCGGTCCCCACCGCCGGTTAGGGTGGAGGCATGACCGCGAGAGTGCCCGAGCCGGCCGTGCATGTCGGCCGTTTCGTTCGGATCGAACCGCTGACCGAGGCGGATTTCGGCGAGTTGTACGAGGCCATCGGGCACCCGGAGGTGTTCGCCGGAGGGTATGGCGGCGGGCCCGAAGGTCTGCCCGACGACATCGACGGGTTCCGGCGTTTCGCGGCCAGCTATTTCAGCACGGCGGGCGGCAACCAGCCCTACGTGGTGCGGCTGCACGGTGGTGCCGACGACGGGCGTGTGGTGGGGACATCCACGCTGGGGGATTTCGACCTGCCGAGCGAACACGCGCACCTGGGCTGGACCGCCTACGACCCGCGCGTGTGGGGAACGGCCGTCAACGTCGACACGAAGCTGCTCATGCTGGCGCTCGCGTTCGACAACGGGTTCGGCCGCGTGAAGATCCAGGCGGATGAACGGAACGCCCGTTCGCGCGCCGCCATCGCCAAACTGGGCGCCACGTTCGAGGGCCTCGTGCGCCGGGACAAACGCCGCGCCGACGGCACCTGGCGGACCACGGCGCTGTTCTCGATCATCGTCGAGGAGTGGCCAGAGGTGCGCGCGTCGTTGCAGGCCCGGCTCGACACCTATCCGGCACCCGTCGTCACAGCGGGGGAGACCGCCGAACGCGCCTGACCCCGTAGTGCCGCCGCGCAGCCAGCTGCGTGGTCCGAACGGATGACCCCGGTTCGCCCCCGTGCCCGATGTGCCGAAACCTCGCCGCCGCGAGGCTGGATACATGACACAACCACTGCTCAGCGCACACAACCTCGTGAAGTCCTATGGCACCACGCAGGCCCTCGACGGGGTGAGCCTGGCCATCGGCGCCGGCGAATCCGTCGCCATCATGGGTGCATCCGGTTCGGGTAAGACCACCCTGCTGCACACCCTCGCCGGCATCATCACGCCGGATGGTGGGCAGGTCGTCTTTCAGGGCCCGGCCTCGCCCGTCGAGGTGTCGGCCCTCTCCGAAACCGAGCGCTCCCGGCTGCGCCGCGAATCCTTCGGCTTCGTGTTCCAGCAGGGACTCCTCATCCCCGAACTCACGGCCGTCGAGAACGTCGCCGTTCCGCTCATGCTGTCGGGCTACCCGCGGCGCGAGGCAGAGGCCCGCGCCCAGCACTGGTTGCAGGCGCTCGGCCTGGCCGGCATGGAGGCACGTCGCCCCGGCGAGTTGTCGGGCGGTCAGGCGCAGCGCGTGGCCATCGCCCGCGCGCAGGTCACCGGTGCCACCGTGGTCTTCGCCGATGAGCCTACCGGCGCGCTCGACTCCAACACCTCGGTGGATGTCTTGAACGCCCTCCTCGGATCGACCGTCAGCCAGGGCCACACGCTCGTGATGGTGACGCACGACGAGGGAGTTGCCGCGCGGTGTTCGCGCGTCATCCGTGTGCGCGACGGACGCATCGTGAGCGACAGCGCCTCGACCCCGGCACCGGGCAACCCGGGCGGCCACGCCAACGCCGGCGTCCAGGCCGGCCACCGCGGTGCACCGCAGAGCCAGCAGCACACGCAGCAGACCCACCAGACCCAGCAGTTCAGCCAGAACCCCTACAACCCGCAGGGGCAGCAGGCGCCGTCGGGCGCACAGAAAGAGGTTCGACCCATGTTCTATGGAGACGGCTGGGGCGTGGCCTCGGCGGCAACACTTCCGGCGGACGAGATGCCCGCCTCGCAGATCCAGGTTCCGGCGAACGTTCCGCGCGGCTACCCCCTGCAGCCGGGTACCTCCGGATACCCGCAGCAGGCCGCCCCCTACGGTTACCCGCAGCAGCCCCAGGGCCGCCCGCACCACAACGGTGGGCAGCACCGATGAGTGTCGCCGCCCCGTTCACGCCTCCGCGCGCCGCCGCAACGTCGTCGCGCGCACCGGGCCGCCCCTCCATTGTGAAACTGACCTGGCTGCTCGGCCGCCCCAGCGCGCAGAGTGCCGCGACCCTCATCTTGCCGGGTGTCGCCTTCGCCGTGACGACCGCCCTCATCCTCATCGTCTTGGGCGGCGTGCTCATGTTCTGGCGGTGGACGATCGCCGACGCGATCACCTACCAGGCGCTCAGCATGCTCGCCCTGGCGCTGCTGATCGTGCCGCTGTTGTCGCTCGGCGGTTCGGCGGCACGCCTGTCGGCCCGGCGGCGCGACGACCGGCTCGCCACGCTGCGACTGCTCGGGGCCACGCCCGGTGTGGTCGTGCGCATGACGGTGCTCGAATCATCCCTCGTGGCCGTCGCGGGCGCGCTCGTCGGCGTCGTGCTCTATGTCGCGCTCATGCCCCTCGTGGGACTCGTGCACTTCGCCGGCCGGGCGATCGGTGCGGGCGAACTGTGGGTCGGCTTCGGCCCGCTCGCCCTGGTCGTCGTCGCCATCGCGGCGCTCGCCGCCGTCAGCGCCGCGGTGGGCCTGCGCGCCGTCGCCATCTCGCCGCTCGGTGTGCGCACGCGCCAGAACGCGCCCAAGACGGGATGGATCGCGCCCGTCGCCGGAATCGTCATCGTCGTCGCGGCCTTCGCCGGTCTCAACCTGCTCGGCGCCATCACCGAGGAGGCGGGCGGCATCATCACGATGATCTTCGTGCTCGCCGGCTGCTTCGGCGTCGCCGTCGCGGCACTCAACCTGATCGGCCCGTTCGCGATCCGGGTGATGGCCCGCATCCAGCTGCGCACGGCGCGCACGGCCGAGAAGCTCATCGCGGCTCGAGGCATCCTCGAATCGCCGAAGGCCGCCTGGCGGCTGTGTTCGGGGCTGGCGATGACGAGCTTCGTCGCCGTCGTGGCGGGCACGGGCGTGTCCTTCGCGGGGGACGCCGGTGGCGACCCGATCCTCACCGATATGCGCACGGGAATCGTCATGACCCTCGTGATCTCGTTCGTGATGGTCGCCTGTTCGATCGGCGTGAGCCAGGCCGCCGCGGTGCTCGACCGCCGCGACCTCTACGTGAGCCTCGATCGGCTCGGCATGCCGCGGCCCACGGTCGAGACGGCCCGTCGCCGTCAGGTGATGTTGCCCGTGCTGCTCGTTTCGCTGGGATCGGCGATTCTCGGAGGCATCCTCGTCTTCCCGCTCGTCGGCCTGGCGCTCATCATCGCGCCGGCCTCGCTCGCCCTCATCGCGGCGTCGTTCGTGCTCGGCATCGCGCTCGTGTGGTTGGCGTTGCGGTCGACCCGGCCCGTGCTCACACGCGTGCTGCGCGAACCCGAGCGGGTCTAGCGCGGATAAGCCCGGCCGGGTGGTGAGCGGATGTCGCGTCAGGGGTGTCGGCGCATGCGCCCGCCCGGCCGAAGAACAGGTGTCGCGGGTGAACGGTCTCTGGGGAGGGGCCGACACCCGCGACATCCTGTGTGCGGACGCCCGGTGTCGAGGGTAGATTTGGGCAATGGTCGACACCGAGGCGCGCGCGCAACTGAACAGCCTGAGGCAGAGCATCGACAACATCGATGCGGCCCTGATCCACCTGCTTGCCGAGCGGTTCAAGTGCACGCAGACCGTCGGCCGGTTGAAGGCCGAGCACGGTCTGCCGGCCGCCGACCCCGACCGCGAGAGCCGCCAGATCGGCCGCTTGAAGGCGCTCGCCGAAGACGCGCAGCTCGATCCCGCGTTCGCCGAGAAATGGTTCAACTTCGTGGTCGCCGAGGTCATCCATCACCATGAGCAGATCGCGTCGCAGGTCGAGGATTCCTCAGGGTCTGAGCCGCGCGCATGAGCTGGGACCCGCGGCGCATCCCGTCGCAGACCGGCAAAGTCTTCGCCATCACGGGCGGCAACGGCGGGCTCGGGTTCTTCACGGCGTTCCAGCTGGCCGAGGCCGGGGCATCCGTCATTCTGTGCTGCCGCAATCGCGAGCGAGCGGAGGCGGCGGCCACAGCCATCCGCCGCCGCCTGCCCGCGGCCGACGTCAGCATCGTCATCCTCGACGTCTCCTCGCTCGAATCCGTGCGCACGGCGGGTGCCGAACTGGGCGCGCTGCCCCGGCTCGACGGACTGATCGAGAACGCGGGCCTCGTCCACTTTCCGCGCGAACGCAGCGAAACCGAGGACGGTTTCGAACTGGTGCTCGCGACCAACTTCCTGGGCCACTTCGCGCTCGTCGAGCACGTACTGCCCGCGCTCGAGCGCACGCCCGGCTCGCGCATCGTCACGCTCGGCAGCCTGGCGACCGAGATCACGGGCCTGCACCTCGACGACCTGCAGCTCACGAAGAAGTACTCGGGCTGGCAGGCCTACGGGCAGTCCAAGATCCTGATGAGCGTCTTCGGTTACGAGCTCGACCGTCGGCTGGGGCTCGCGGGCAGCGGCGTGCGGGCGCTCGTCGCCCACCCGGGCTACGCGATCACGGGCCGCAGCCCCATCGTCCCCGGCGTTTCCGAGCCCTCGTTCGGCCAGCGTTTCGCCGACAACCTGCAGGGTCTCTGGGCCCAGGGCAAAGACCGCGGCGCCTGGCCCATCGTGCGCGCGGCGGCCGACCCCGAGGCCTTCGACTATTCGAGCCGAGACACGGATGTCGCGCCCGCCCCGGTCTTCTACGGCCCGCGTTTCCGCGTGAAGGGCGCCCCGATCCACGCTAAGCCGGCCGACTCGACGACGGGCCCCTACGTGGGTCGCGCCGTCTGGACCGAGGCGCGAGCCCTCACGGGCGCCGACTACCTCGACGTCTAGCGGGCTGAGGCGCCGTCGGCGTCTAGCGGGCACCAGCGTCTGTGAGGTCTAACGCGCGTTGACTCTTTCGAGCAACGCCTAGCGGGCATGGCGATGCCGGGAGCCGTCGGCGGACCGACGACACCCGGGCGATCGCTGCGGGTGTACTGCTTTAGCGGCGTGCGCCCATCCGGCGACGGCTGATCGCGGCGAGGGCGAGGCCCAGCACCAGGAGCAGGGCCGTCAGGCCGAGGATGGGAGCGGTGGTGTCGACGCCCGTGTCGGCCAGAGCCGAGGCGTCGGTGCCGTTGGTGCCGGCCTTCGAGGTTGCGAGAGCCTGCGCCTGACCGGTCACGGCCACCGAGCCGGTGACGGTGGTGTCATCGGTGCCGTCGACGGGGGTCGTCGGCGTGGTGGGTGTGGTCGGCGTGGTGGGGTCCGTCGGGTCCGTGGGGTCGACCGGGGTGGTCGGGTCCGTGGGGTCCGTGGGGTCCGTCGGGGTGGTGGGGTCGGTCGGGTCCGTCGGGGTGGTCGGCGTCGTGGGGGTGGTGGGCGTCGTCACCGTGGTGTCGCCGCCTTCCGTCTCGCTGTCGCCGATCACCGAGATGGCGTTGCCGCCGATCGTCACGGGGATGTCGATCCCCGGGATGATCTGGTTGCCGCCGAGGATGCCGTCGTTGCCGCCGGTCGTGCCGGTGCCGTTGCCCGTTCCGCCGGTCACCGTGGTGCCCGAGTCGGTCGAGGTTGTGTCTCCGACGACGGAGATGGCGTTGCCGCCGACCGTGACGGGGAGGGTGACGCCGGGGATGATCTGGTTGCCGCCGGCGACGCTGTCGTTACCGGTGGTGGTGCTGCCGGTGCCGGTCGAGCCGGTGCCGGTTCCCGTGGCTACATCCGTGCTGGTGCCGGAGGTCTCCGAGTCGCCGAGGCCGGAGATGGCGTTGCCGCCGACCGTGACGGGGAGGGAGACACCGGGGATGAGCTGGTTGCCGCCGGCGACGCTGTCGTCACCGTTCGTGGTAGAGCCGGTTCCGGTTCCGGTGCCGGTGGTTCCGGTGCCGGAGGTGACATCGGTGTCCGAGTCGGTGGACTCGGAGTCGCCGAGGCCCGAGATGGCGTTGCCGCCGACCGTGACGGGGAGGGTGACGCCCGGGATGACCTGGTTGCCGCCCGCGATGCCATCCTCGCCGGTGGTGGTGCTGCCGGTGCCCGAACCGGTGCCGGTGCCGGAGGTGCTGCCCGTGGTGGTGTCGCTCGAGGCGCTGTCGCCGACGACCGAGATGGCGTTGCCGCCGACGGTCACGGGAACGGAGACGCCCGGAACGATCTGGTTGCCGCCGAGGATGCCGTCGTCACCGGTGGTGGTGGAGCCGGAACCGTTCGACGTGCCCGCTGAGTCGCCCGAGGTGACGTCGGTGCCCGAGTCGGTGGACTCGGAGTCGCCGACCACGGAGATGGCGTTGCCGCCGACCGTGACGGGGAGGTTCAGGTCGACAAGACCCTGGTTGCCGCCGAGCAGCGAGTCGCTGCCATCCGTGGTCGGAGCCGGAGCCGGAGCCGGAGCCGGTGCGGGAGCGGGAGCCGGAGCCGGTGCGGGAGCCGGAGCCGGAGCCGGAGCAGGTGCCGGTGCGACCGCGGTGCCCGAATCGCTCGAGGACGAGTCGCCCACGACCGAGATCGAGTTGCCGCCGACCGTCACGGGCACGTTGACCGAGACGAGGGCCTGGTTGCCACCCACCGCGCTGTCGGTGCCGGACGTGGTGCCGCTGGGAGCTGCGGGGGCCGGCGACGTGCCGGTCGAGGCATCCGAGGATGAGCTGTCGCCCAGCACCGAGATGCCGTTGCCGCCCAGCGAGATGGGCAGGTTGACCGAGATGCCGGCCTGGTTGCCCGAGATGAGGCCGTCCTCGCCGGACGTGCCGTCTGCGGCGTGGGCCGCGGTGGTGCCGAGGAGGGACAGGCCCCCGATGGCGAGGGCGCAGTAGAGCCCTCTCTTGACGTTGATGTTCATGATCCTTGCACTCCAAATGATTGAGAAATGGTGCCCCGAGTGGGGCGGATGGTCGCGTGCCACGCGCTCAGAGGCGTGGCCGGACCGGCTCAATCAGGTGTGACGTCGGATTCGAAGACGGGCGACGACGGGAGGTCGTCGGAGACCGAGGTGTGGGACACCAGGCCGAGGAGGTGGGCCTGGAAGAGGTAGTCGGCGCTGTCGAGGGCGGTGCCCGCGCCGGGGCCACCGGACGAACCGCTCGAACCCGAACCGGAGCCGTTGCCGTTGGCGGGCGCGGCGGGGCCGAACGGGGCGTCGGGGCCGCCGAAGGGTGAGCCGCCGAGCGGGGATTCGGACGGGGCGGAGTCGGTGGCGACAGCGCCAGCGGCGGAAGAAGTGGGGGAGCCGATGCCCGTGCCGGTGCCCGCGAACGGGATGGCCGGGAGGGACGAGCCCGCCGGGCCGAATGCCGGGGAGAGGGCGAGGGCCGCGTCGGCGGCGGTGGCACGCAGCTCGGCGACGGCGGCTGCGGCGGGGGAAGCATCCTGTCCGCCGAGGTCGGGGAGAACGCCGTCGACGATGTCGCCGCCGGGAAGACCGGGGAGGCCGGGAACGACGCCGCCGGTGCCGGGCGTGGTGCCGGGGATGCTGCCGTCGACGATGGTGTCGGTGCCACCGACGACGGTGCCGAGCGAGCCGTCGACGGTGCCGGTGATCGGGTCGGTGATGCCCTGGACCGGGTTGCTGCCGACGATGTCGCTGACGACGGGAGAGGTGACGATGTCGCCGACGACGGGAAGCTCGGTGACGACCGTGTCGACGGTCTGCGCGACGGGCTTCACGATCTGGGTCACGGGCTTCTGCGCCACGACATCCGAAACCGTGTCGGTCACGGCGGGAACGACGGCGACGACCTCGCGGACGGGGGCCGGAGCGTGCTGGACGACGGGGGCCACGACCTTCTCGGTGACCTGCGAAACCGTGTTGGTCGCACCCGAGACGACCTGGTTGACGGGCTGTTCGACGGCTCCGACGACCCCTGAGACGAGGTTGCCGACGAGGCCGGGCTTCGAGTCGGGCGGCGTGGACGAGTCGGCGGCGTGGGCCGACGAGGTGCCGAAGAAGAAGAGTGCGAGCATCCACCCGAATGTGACGGCCGAACTCAGCAGGAGGATTCGGGCCAGGCGGGATGCGCGGGCGGGGCGCTCGATGACTGACGCAAGCCGAGGGCCGTTCGGAGTGTTTCCCTCCCGAACGGGTACCTGATCTGCAGTTAGCGTCATCGCATTCACCCCCCAAAGGTGTGACCAGGACATTACGCCGAAGTTTTGCTCACGTCTAGCCCCCAAGGCCCCCTCGAATCTGAGTATTCGCCGAGAGTAGTGTGTCTGTCGGCCACCCGGGCCAGGAAGTGAAGGCGACGATGACTGAGACGAAACTGGGCACGATCACGACGAGCATCCCGTTCCGGATGGACCGATTGCCGTGGGCCAGATGGCATTGGATGATCGTGATCGGGCTCGGCACCGTCTGGATTCTCGACGGCCTCGAGGTGACCATCATCGGCGCCATCGGAAGCCGGCTGACTGACCCAGAAGCGGGGCTCGGTTTGAGTGCATCCGATATCGGTTTGGCGGCCGCCATCTATGTCGCCGGGGCCTGCATCGGCTCACTCTTCTTCGGCTATCTGACCGACCGGTTCGGGCGCAAGAAACTGTTCCTCATCACCCTCGGCGTCTACCTCCTGGCGACCGTCGCGACGGCTTTCTCGTTCAACCCGATCTTCTTCTTCATCTGCCGTTTCTTCACCGGTGCCGGCATCGGCGGCGAGTACGCGGCGATCAACTCGGCCATCGACGAACTCATCCCGGCGCGCCGCCGCGGACTCGTCGATCTGGCCATCAACGGCTCCTACTGGCTGGGTGCCGCATTCGGTGCCGTGGTGTCGGTGCTGCTGCTCAACGAGAACTTCTTCGCGGCCGATATCGGATGGCGGCTGGCGTTCGGTTTGGGCGCCGTGCTGGGTGTCGTCATCCTGCTGGTTCGTCGCAACGTGCCCGAGTCGCCGCGCTGGATGTTCATCCACGGCCACGACAAGGACGCCGAGAAACTCGTCGGCGAGATCGAAACCGAGATCGAAAAAGAGACCGGCGAGAAGCTCGAGACCGTCGACAAGACGCTCGAAATCCGCCAACGCAAATCCACCGGATTCGGAGAGATCGCCAAGGTTGCGATCACCAAATACCCGAAACGGTTTGTGCTCGGCCTCTCGCTGTTCACCGGTCAGGCTTTCCTCTACAACGCGGTGTTCTTCACGTACTCGCTCGTGCTCACGCAGCTGCTCGACGTGCCCGACGACGTGGCGCCCTGGTCGCTCGTGCCCATCGCGCTCGGCAACTTCGCCGGCCCGCTCATCCTCGGCCGGTTCTTCGACAGCATCGGGCGCAAGGTGATGATCTCGGTGTCGTACATCGGATCGGGTGTGCTGCTCGTGGTCACGGCCATGCTCTTCAGCAACGAGGTTCTGGATGCAACCACGCTCACCATTGCCTGGGTCATCGTGTTCTTCTTCGCCTCGTCCGGTGCCAGTGCCGCCTACCTGACCGTGTCAGAGATCTTCCCGATGGAGACCCGGGCCATGGCCATCGCGTTCTTCTACGCGCTCGGCACGGGCCTCGGCGGCATCGTCGGACCGATCCTGTTCGGTCGCCTCGTCGAGGACTCGATCCAGGCGGTGGCCGTGGGCTACTACATCGGAGCCGGCCTCATGATCGCGGCGGGTCTCGTCGAAGTGTTCATCGGTGTCGAGGCCGCGGGCAAGTCGCTCGAGGACATCGCCGAACCGCTGAGCGCGAGCGAAGGCTCGTCCGAGAACGCGAAGAGTTAGGCAGGTCGCGTCGCGTGCTGACTGCTCCGTGCTGACTGCTCCGTGCTGACCGCCCGAGTGCTGGGCGCCCCGGCATTCGCACGGGGCTCGAACCGGAACCGATAGCTGACGAGACGACGGATGCCCCGAGCCCATGTGGCTCGGGGCATCCGTTCGTCACGCCCGGGGGCGCGCGATGATCAGCTGTAGAACGGCGCCGCTGATCAGACGGTCGCCGGGGTTCGGGCGCCGGCGCGGGCCGACGACGGTTCGGGGGCCGATGCCTCGCCGAGGGCCCGCAGCTGCGCCGCCGACACGCTGCGGCGTCGGGCGATCGCGAGCGTGGTGACGACGAGCGAGAGCAGCAGCCAGAGCACGATGCCCGTGATGCCCGCGACCACGCCGCCGGTCTCGAGGGCCATGGCGCGCAGGGCGTTGAGCGCCGGGTGCACGGGCGTGTACTCGAACACCGTATCGAGCAGATCGGGCACCGTCGCGATGATGCCCGTCGCCAGGGTGACGAGCGTGACAATCATCGAGATGAAGCGACCGAACCCGCCGAAGACGGCGATGAGCGCCTGGTTGGCGGCGGCGAAGGCGGCCCCCGCGACCATGGCGATGGCCGCGAAACCGATCCACTCGGGCGCGTCAAGCTTCAGCGCGGGCTGCATCACGGCCGAGACCAGCAGGCCCTGCAGAATGCCGACGAGTCCGGCGGGCAGCCACGTGCGCACGGCCAGGCTGAGCGACGAGCGCGTCGACGACAGAACGGCCGAGGGGATGGCGCGCAACACGATGAACGTTGCCAGCGCGCCCAGCCACAGCGCGAGAACGGCGTAGAACGGCATGCTCGTGGTGCCGAAGAGCGCGTTCGCCTCGGCGCCGTCGGTCGTGACGGGCTGGCTCACCACCTTGGCAAGGTTGTCGCGGTCGGACTCGCTGTAGCTCGGGATGGACTGCACGGCCGTGTCGAGGCCGTCGGCCAGCGTGTGCGTGCTGTCGGCGAGGGTTTTCGACCCGTCGGCGAGGCCCGTGGCGCCCGTGCCCAGCTGGGTGACGCCGTCGGCGAGGGTCGTGAGCCCCGTCGACAGTCCGGAGGCGCCCGTCGAGAGCTGTGCGGTGCCGTTGGCGAGCTGCGTCGAACCGGCGGCGAGCTGCTGGATGCCGGAGGCGAGCTGCGGGGCGGTGCCTGCGAAGCCCTGGATCTGGGTCGCCGCGGTCTGAGCGCCGTCGGCGAGAGGCTGTACGCCGCCGACCAGCTGCTGGTACTGCGGTGAACCGTAGAGGGCGGTCACGCCCTGCGCCACACCCTGGCAGGCCTGCTCGGCCCCGGGTCCTCCCGAGGTGCACAGAGCGGCAGCCTGCGACAGTTTGCCCAGCTGCTCGTTCAATCCGCCGGTGCCGGCGATACCCGTCGCCACGCCCTGCACACCGTCGGCGAGGGTCTGCGAGCCGGTGGCGATGGCCTGGATGCCCGCGGGCAACTGTCCGACCTGGGTCGCCGCGGCGTTCAGCCCGTTGGCTAATTGCTGCGCACCCGTATTGGTCTGAGCGGCGCCCGAGGCCAGCTGCGAGGCCCCCGACGTGAGCTGCGGCATGCCGGCCGCGAGCTGGTTCACGCCGTCGGCGAGCTGCACGGCACCGTCGCGCAACGAGTCGGTTCCCGTGGCGAGCTGCTGCGCGCCATCGGCCGCCTGACCGAGCTGCGTGCCGAGCGTGTTGAAGCCCACGTAGACGTTCTGCAGGTAGCTCGTGGTGAGGCCGTTTCCGACGAGGTTCGCGGCCGTCGACGAGATGGTCTGCGTGATCGCGTCGTCGACGAGGCGGCTCTGTTTCGAGGTGGCCACGTCGATGGTGGCCTGCTCGGCGTCGGCCGCGTCGCCGCCGAACGAGGTCGCGGCCTTCGAGAAGTTCTTCGGGATGGTGACGACGGCCACGTATTTGCCCGAGGTCAGACCCTCGCGCGCCTCGTCGGCGTCGGTGATCTTCCAGGCGTAGTTGGTGTCGCTCGTGTTGTCGTTGGCGGCGGCCTTCGAGGTGCCGTCTTCGCCCGCATCGGACGAGGCGCCACCGTCGACCAGTCCGGCCGAGAGCTGGCGACCGAGCGGCACCGTCTGCCCCTCGACCTGCACGGGTTCGTCTTCGTTCACGATCGCCGCGGTGACCTGGTCGAGCCGGTCCTGCGGGTTGAAGAGGGCCCACACGAGGATGCCGGCCACGACGAGCGGCACCAGGACGATGCCGATCAGCGACAGCACGGTGATGCGCTTCGAGGAACGCGCGCGTTCGAGGCGGGTGAGGATGCTCATGCGGGGACCTCCGCGGTGTTCGTGGTGCGGGTGCGAGATGTTTCGAGGGAAAGGTCGACGAACCCGTCGCCGGCCGGGATCGCGTCGGACAGCGGCCATTCTTCGACGGTGCCGACGGCCAGGGTGAGGGTGGCGTCGCGACGGGCGGCGGATGCCTGAGCCTCACTCAGCTCGACGAACACCTGCTTGCGCGCGGCGTGGTCGGTGAGCCGGTCGATGCCGTCGATGACGAGGAGCGCGGGCTGCTCGTCGACGATGTCACGGATGCGGCCGACGGCGTCGACCGAGTCGTCGACCGTGAGGAAGGCGACGCGCGAGCGGATGGTGGTGGCGCGGATTGGTGACACCAGGCCGGCCACCTTGAGCGTGCCCTGGTCGGGTTTGGCGCGCCCCGAGATGGTGAGCAACAGTGCGCGCACCGCGGCGGGGTGTTCGCCGTGCACGACGAGCGTGTGGCCGACGGGGAGCACGAAGCTGAGGTCGTGGAAGAGGGCGTGTTCGGCGTTGGCGCTCGGTTTCAGGCCGATGCGGTCGGCGACCACGACATCCGTGCTGCCGGGGGCCGGCCAGTTGGCCAGGTCGAGCTCGCGCTGCAGACCCTCACCTTCCACGTCGAACGACGGCAGGGCGCGGTCGAGCCACTTGGGCAGCCACCAGGCGCGTTCGCCCAGCAGGGCGAGCACGGCGGGCACGAGCGTCATGCGCACGATGAACGCGTCGACGAAAACGCCGACCGCGAGGCCCAGGGCGATGGGTTTGATCGACGTGTCGCCCTCGGGCACGAAGGCCGCGAAGACGGCGAACATGATGACGGCGGCGGCCGTGACGACCTTGGCCGAACCCACGAAGCCCGTCGTGACGGCCTTGCGCGCATCCTTGCCGTGCACGTAGTCCTCCCGCATACGGGCCACGAGGAACACCTCGTAGTCCATCGCGAGACCGAACAGCACGCCCATCAGGATGATCGGCATGAAGCTGATGACGGGGCCCGTCTGTTCCACATGCAACGCCTCGCCGAACCATCCCCATTCGAAGACCGCGGCCACGGCACCGAACGACGCGATGACGCTGAGCAGGTAGCCGAGCGTGGCCTTGATGGGCACCCAGATCGAGCGGAACACCATGGTGAGCAGGATGAGCGAGAGGCCGACGACCAGGATGCCGAAGGGCAGCAGAGCTGCGCCCAGGCGGTCGGAGACGTCGATGCCCGCGGCGGTGGTTCCCGTGACGGCCAGGTCGACGCCGTACTTGTCCTCGAAGTGGTCGTGCTGGGCGCGCAGGTCGGCGACGAGGTCCTTGGTGGACTGCGAGTCGGGCCCACCCGTCGGCACGACCTGGATGATACCCGTGTCGGCCGTCTCGTTGGGGGTGGCGAGCGGCACCGAGTCGACGCCGTCCATGTCGCGGATCTCGTCGGCGATGTCGTTCATGAGGCCGACGGGGTCGGTGCTCGTGACGATCGAACCGGTCACGATGAGCGGGCCGTTCTTGCCCTCGCCGAAGTTCTCGCCGATGAGGTCGTAGGCCTGGCGTGCGCTGGAGGACGCGGGCAGCGAACCGGCGTCGGGCAGGCCGAGGCGCAGCTGCAGGGCGGGCACGGCCGCGAGGCCGAGGATGCCGACGACCAGCACGATCGTGAGCAGCGGGAAGCGTGTGACGGCGCGCACCCAGCCGTTGAAGAACTTGTTCTGGTGGTGCACGGCCTGGTCGCTGGGGCCCGGGGCGGGCGGCGGCGCGATGGCGGGGCGGCTCTGCTCGGCCTGCGTGAGCGGCGAGCCGGCCGGGCGGGCGGATGTCGCGGCGGGCGGCGTCGTGATGGCGGCCGCGTGGGCGCCCGAACGCCCGTGCGTGGTCTGCACGGTGTCGCCGTCGACATCGGCGAAGAGGTTCTCGAGCAGGACCGGCTCGGAGTCGACGCGCGAGGCGGCGGCGGCCGAGACGGGGCCGGACGATGCGGCCGGCGTGGTCGAGTCGGCGCCGCCGTCTGCTGCGTGGGTGCCGACGGTCGTGTCGCTCGAGCCCGCGCGCGTCGAGGAATCGTCGGCGGCGACATCCGCTCGATCGGTGCCGCGTGAACCTGCCCCCGCCTCTGCGTTGGCCTTGGCCTGCTTGCGCAGGGCGCGACGGTTGGGGTTGATGCGGCCCTTGGCGAAACCGAGCAGGGCCGGGATGAGCGTGAGCGAGATGCACACGGCCAGGGCGACGGCCACGGCGGCCGCGGTGCCCATGGTGGTGAGGAACGGGATGCCCGCCACGCTCAGCCCCAGCAGGGCGATGACGACCGTGAGGCCGGCGAAGATGACGGCTGAACCGGCGGTGGCCACGGCACGCGCCGCGGACTCTTCGGGCTGCATGCCCTGCCGCAACTGGTCTTGATGCCTCGAGATGATGAAGAGGGCGTAGTCGATGCCGACGGCGAGCCCGAGCATGAGCGCGAGCAGCGGGGTGGTCGACGAGATGGGGCCGAAGATGGTGGCCACGAAGATGAGGGCGATCGAGATGCCGACGCCCAGAATGGCGCTGAGGAGCGGCATGCCGGCGGCGAGGAACGAGCCGAAGGTGAGCACGAGCACGACGAGCGCGACGATGAGGCCGACGGCTTCGGTGATGGTGACGGTCGGCAGCTCGGTGGCGAAGAGCGACCCGCCGAGCGTGGCTTTCGCGCCCTGGGGGAGAGCCTCGTTGAGCTCGTCGGTGATCTTCTCGAGATCGGACTTGGCGGTTGCCGTGACCTCGGACTGACCGACATCCATCTGCACCGAAATGAGCGCGGCTCGGTCGTTGTCGGCGATGGCCCCCGCCGCGTTCTCGCCGAAGGGGTCGGTGGCGGCGGCGACCTGCTCGCTGTCACCCAGGTCGTCGACGGCCGTCTTCACGGCGTCTTGCACGTCTTGGTCGCTGATGTCGTCGCCGTCTGGCACCGTCACGATGATCTGCGCCGACGCGCCGCTCACCTGCGGGAACGTGCTCGACAGCGTGTCGAGGGCCTCTTGCGACTCGGTGCCCGGAATGGAGAACGCGTTGTCGGTGCCCTGGTTGAAGAGCGCCGCGCTGCCGCCCGCGAGGGCCAGCACGGCGATCCACAGCACGAGGACGAGCTTGCGGCTGCGGTACGACCAGCGGCCGAGGGCATAGAGCAGAGAGGACACGTGGTTCTCCTTTGGGGACGGAAAAGTTACGATACAACGACGTATCCAATACACGAATGTATTCGATACAATCGTGTATCGCAAACGTTCGTTCGCGGTGTCAGGAAGGATTCAGGATGACGACCCAGCCCGTAGACGTGGAACCCGCTGTCGAATCCGCTCGCCGCCAGAAGACGCGCGAACGCCTCATGGATGCCGCCTTCGATGTCTTCGCCGAACAGGGTGTGCACGCCGCATCCATCGAGGCCGTCACCGAACGCGCCGGCTTTACACGCGGTGCCTTCTACTCCAACTTCGCGAGCAAGGAGGAGCTCTTCTTCGCTCTGGCTGAGCGCGAGAACAGCGTGCGCCTCGATCGCCTGCAGGAGGGGATCGACATCATCTTCCCCACGCTCGGCACACCGGTCGAGTCCCTTGACATCGAGGCGGTCGCCGAAATCGTCGACCGTTTCATGCTGCTGCAACCCAACGACCGGCACTGGTGCATCGTCGAGTCCGAGTTCCGGACGCTCGCCTTGCGCAGCCCCGAGGTCGCCGCGCGCTACATCGACTACGAGACCCGCATCGACACGCGTCTCGCCCGCCTGCTCGAAGACGCCGTCGGCACGGTCGGCCTGCGCTTCACGATCGACTCGCTGCAGGCCACGCGCATCATCACGACTCTCGCCCAGCAGGCCACCTACGACGCCATCCTCGCCGGCCCGGATGTCGCCACCGACGACCTGGCCCGCGCAAACGCGCGTCGCGTCCTCCCCGCCGTCCTCCTCGGCCTCACCGAGCCCGTCGCCTGACCGGGAGCGTTCGTCGCAACGCCGTGAGGTGCGGCATCCGGATGCTTCTTAACGGAGAAGGCCCCGACCAGATGGTCGGGGCCTTCTCTGAATGAGCGAGTGGATTTAGCCGACGGTCGGGCCGAAGAGCGCGGGCAGCGTGGCACGGTGCGTGCTGCGCAGCTCGTCGACGGTGAGCGTGAACTGGTCCTGGATCTCGAGGGACGCGGGCGTGCCGGCATCCGCCTTGACCGTGACACCGATGCGCAGGACGGGGTAGCCGCGCCCCTCGCACAGGCCGCGGAACTTGACGTCGTCTTCGCGGGGAACCGACACGATGACGCGACCGGTGGACTCGGAGAAGAGCGCCGTCGAGGCGTCGACACCGTCGCGGTCCATGATCTCGCCCAGCCAGACGCGCGCGCCCACACCGAAACGCATGACGCTCTCGGCGAGGGCCTGCGCGAGGCCGCCATCGGCGAGGTCGTGCGCCGAACCGATGAGGGCCGACTGCGCGCCAGCGTGCAGCAGACCGGCGAGGTCCTTCTCGGCCTGCAGGTCGACGCGCGGGGGCAGTCCGCCCAGGTGGCCGTGGATGGTGCCGGCCCAGGCCGAACCGCTCAGCTCGTTGGCCGTGACACCCAGCAGGTAGATGTTGTCGCCCTCGTCTTGCCAGCCGCTCGGAACGCGGCGAGCGACGTCGTCGATCACGCCGAGCACGCCCACGACGGGCGTCGGGAAGATGGGCACGTCACCGGTCTGGTTGTAGAACGACACGTTGCCGCCCGTGACGGGGATGCCGAGCTCGAGGCAGCCGTCGCTGAGGCCCTCGACGGCCTCGGAGAACTGCCACATGACCTCGGGGTTCTCGGGGCTGCCGAAGTTGAGGCAGTCGGTGACGGCCGCGGGAACGGCCCCCGTGACGGCCACGTTGCGGTAGGCCTCGGCCAGGGCCAGGCGCGCGCCCTGTCGGGGGTCGAGCTGGCAGTAACGGCCGTTGGCGTCGGTGGCGATGGAGAAGCCGAGACCCGATTCTTCGTCGACGCGGATCATGCCGGCGTCGTCGGGGAAGGCCAGGGCCGTGTTGCCGAGCACGTAGTAGTCGTACTGGTTGGTGATCCAGCTCTTGTCGGCGAGGTTGGCCGAACCGAGCAGCTTCAGGAACTGTTCGCGCAGCGTGGCCGGATCGGTGGGGCGGGGGAGCGCCTCGGCCGTGTCGGCCTGGAGTGCGTCGATCCACGTGGGGTAGGCGACGGGACGGTCGTAGACGGGGCCGTCGACCGCGACCGTGCGGGGGTCGACGTTGACGATCTCTTCGCCGTGCCAGTCGATGACGAGGCGGCCGGTGTCGGTGACCTCGCCGAGGACGCTGGTCTCGACATCCCACTTCTTGACGACCTCGAGGAAAGCGTCGAGCTTCGACGGCTCGACGACGGCCATCATGCGCTCCTGCGACTCGGACATGAGGATCTCTTCGGCGGTGAGCGTGGGGTCGCGCAGCAGCACCTTCTCGAGCTGGATGTACATTCCGCCGTCGCCATTCGAGGCGAGCTCACTCGTGGCGCAGCTGATACCGGCCGCGCCGAGGTCTTGGATGCCCTCGACGAGCTTCTCGCGGTAGAGCTCGAGGCAGCACTCGATGAGCACCTTCTCGGCGAACGGGTCGCCCACCTGCACGGCGGGGCGCTTGGTGGGGCCGCCGTCGGCGAATGTGTCGGAGGCGAGGATGGAGGCGCCGCCGATGCCGTCACCACCCGTGCGGGCGCCGAAGAGGACGACCTTGTTGCCCACGCCGGTCGCGTTGGCGAGGTGCAGGTCTTCGTGCCGCAGCACGCCCACCGAGAGCGCATTGACGAGCGGGTTGCCCTGATATACCGGGTCGAAGTAGGTCTCGCCGCCGATGTTGGGCAGGCCCAGGCAGTTGCCGTAGAACGAGATGCCGGAGGTCACACCGTGCACGACGCGCGCCGTGTCGGGGTGCTCGGGCGAACCGAAGCGCAGCTGATCCATGACGGCGACCGGGCGCGCACCCATCGAGATGATGTCGCGCACGATGCCGCCGACACCCGTTGCCGCACCCTGGAAGGGCTCGATGTAGGAGGGGTGGTTGTGGCTCTCGACCTTGAAGGTGACGGCCCAGCCCTCGCCGACGTCGACGACGCCCGCGTTCTCGCCCATGCCGACCATGAGGTTCTTGGTCATCTCGGGGGTGACCTTCTGGCCGAACTGGCGCAGGTACTTCTTCGAGGACTTGTAGGAGCAGTGCTCGCTCCACATGACCGAGTACATGGCGAGCTCACCCGAGGTGGGGCGGCGGCCGAGGATCTCTTTGATCGAGGCGTATTCGTCGGGCTTCAGGCCGAGGGCAGCGTAAGGCTGTTCCTTCTCGGGCGTCGACGCAGCGTTCTGCACGGTGTCGGCAACGTGCATGCGGGCTGGTGTGGTGGTGTCGGTCACGGGGAAGGGACTCCTAGGCAAGAGAGTGGATGCCGGACGCCTCCCATTCTAGGTGAGCGACACGTCCCTCCCAGACGCCGTACACGTGCTTGTCATCTTGGTTTGGAAGAATGCGCGGATGGCTTCGAGCAGAGCGGTTTCCTCCCCGCGCGCGCGTGCCGGGCGATCCGGTGCTGCCGCGTCGTCCACCATCCCCCGGGTCAAAACGCCCCCCGGTCAAACGGCCGGTCAGAAGAAGCGAGCGTCGGATGGCGTGGGCCGCCGTCGTGCGCCCGCAAAACTTGTTCGCCCCGCCGCTTCGGCCCGAGGAACAGGTCGCGGTGCGGCTGGCGGACGCGGGGCAGCGGGTGGCCGCGGTGCATCGGGCGGCGCAGGAGGTGCGCGCCCCGGCTCCAACGGGCGGCGCCCACCCCGTCCTCGCGGAGGCAGCCGTCGTCTGTCGCGCACGACCATAGCCGTTCTCGTGGTGGTCGGGCTCATGGTCACGGGCATCGGCGGGCTGACGGCCGCCTACTTCTGGGCGGCATCCGGCATCACGTCGTCGATGCTGGCGCAGCCTCCGGCGCCGCTGTCGACACTCGACCTGTACACGCCCGAACAGCGGGCAAACGCCGAGACGATCATCGACGTGGCATCCGCTCAGGGTTTGGGCGATGACGCCGCGACCATCGGGGTCATGACCGCCATGGGCGAGTCGGGGCTGCGCACGATCGACTATGGCGACCTGGCCGGGCCCGATTCGCGCGGGCTTTTTCAGCAGCGCGACAACGGGCACTGGGGCACGCTCGAGCAGCGCATGGACCCCGTGCACTCGTCGGGCATGTTTTTCCGCGACCTGCAGAAGGTGCCCGGATGGCAGGCGCTGCGCCCCACCGAGGCCGCGCATGCCGTTCAGCTCAACGCCGATAGCGAGCATTACACCAAGTTCTATGGGCCGGCTCGGGCCCTCGTGGTGGCGATTCTGGATGAGCGGGCGGGACGTTCCACGCCGACGCCGACGATCCTGCCGACCGAGGCACCCGTCTCGTAGCTCTCTCCGACGGCCTCGGCACTTCGGCGCGTTGCGGACCTTCGCTCGCCCGGCCCAGCCCGTAGCGTCAGTCCATGCTCCCAGCCGGGAAAACGCCGACAGCCCCTCGCCAGGAGTGCTTCGGCGGGCCACGATGGGACGATGATCTCCCGCGATTTGGCGCTCGAACTCCGCCAGGCGGGCCTGGTGTGGCATCCCGCATCCGGCGACCGCTTCCAGATCGACCTGCCCGATTCTGCCGAGTTCCAGAGCGAGGCCGACGTTTTCACGGTCAGCGATATGACCATCGAGGCGCATCACTACCCGGGCGGAACCGTGCTGGGCTTCAACGGCACGACCGAGTGGGCGCTCGACTCGGTGTCGATCGCCGACGCGCTGTGGCTGCCCCGCGAGGACCAGTTGCGCGAACTGCTGCGGGCCACGTTCCGGGCTCTGCGTCGCACGGTCGACGCGTTCGAGGTGGAAATCGAGTTCCGCGGCGAACGCTCGGTGTTCGAGCATCCCGAACCGGCCGAAGCCTACGGCCGCGCCCTCCTCGCCTTCATCGGCGCCTCGGTCTGACGCCGCCCCGCGGCGGGTGCGGTTCGCGTTCAGACCCCGGCTAGGTGAGGCCCGCGAGCGAGTTTGAGTGAGGAGTTCACGAACACGGCGGCAGCGACAAACAAGATGCCGCAACATAACCAGGCGATGCCCGGCGCTACGGGCTCAGGCCGCTGAGTGATCAATCCGAATCCGACCAACGCGAGATATGCCGCGGCCACGTAGCCCGCGAGAGGTTTCTCGGTCATGCGCCAAATGGGTCGGCGGCTCCGGACATCCTCGCTCGGCCCGCGGAAGGTTCGTGAGCAGAAGCTGACGAACAGCACGACCAAAACGGTCATCACGAGCGAACCCACGTTGTAGCCGCTGATTGTTATTGCGAGAAACCCGATCGCTGGGAAGAGGGCTCCGCATCCGACGACGAGCCCTATCTTCGCGGATGGCGATGTGATCCTGATCGACATAGTCTGTTCCTCCTGCTGCCTGAGGATCAGTGAACTAGAGGGCAGTGGGCCCACACAATGGCTCCGCGGCAGGTTGAGTAGTGCGATCGGAAAGATGAGTAGATGGCGCGGATGTGAGCGTCGAATTGCCCCGGACCTGAGTAATAGGGGAGCTGGAACGAGCCACAAAGAAGTGAGAGTGAGTACCGCCGTCTGAGTAGCCGAAGAGGGGAGGGAGCGGTCAGCCGCCGCTCGACGTTTCTCGGCGGCGGGTGCGGAGCTTGAGGAGGAGGTCGATGGCGAGGCCGAGGGCGATTGCGACCACGATGGAGACGATGACGGCGACGACGGGGCCGCCCGGAACGAGGAGGCCGACGACGGCGCCGACGACGCTCTGGTAGGCGGCCCAGGCCGTCGCCGCGATGGCTGCGACGCCGAGGTAGCGGGCGGGGGAGAGGCCAGAGGCTCCGGCCGTGAGGTTGACCGCCAGGCGCGCAAAGGGGATGAAGCGGGCCGTGAAGACCACGACTGCCGTGTTGCCGTGCAGGCGGCCGCGAGCCCAGGTAAACGCGGATTGGACGCGGCGCCCTCGCATCCAGGCCCAGCGGTCGAGGCCGACGCGGCGGCCGATGAGGAAACAGGCGGCGTCGCCTAGGAAGGCGGCGAGGGCGGCGACCAGGATGACGGCGAGAACAGGTGGTGTGCCCGTCGAGGCGCCGAGGGCGGCGGCCGCCGTGACGACGGTTTCGCCCGGCAGGATGACGAGGAACGCGTCGCCCAGCACGAGGACGAACAGCGCGGCGAGAAGCCAGGGGCTGCCGGCGAGTGCGTTGATCACGTCGTCCACGCCGGCCAGGGTGGCACGCCAGGGTGAACGCGGTCGGAACGAGGGGCGTCGAAGCGGATGCTGTCACTCAGCGGGCTGGCCCACCGGCCGATCGGGAGAACCGCGGGTGACCCGTCGTCGTGCATTCGGTGAACAGCCGACGAAGAATGGCGTGATCCGGCCCCAAAACGGGTGGGGGAGAGCATCCTGAAGACATGAAGGTCGCGCTGATCGCCGAGTCTTTCCTCCCCCACATGAACGGGGTCACCAACTCCGTTCTGCAAGTCCTCGCCCACCTCGCCGCCGACGGACACGAAACCCTGGTGATCGCGCCCGAGACGCCCGCGCGGCTGACGCCCGGCGCGTCGCAAGCCCCGGCAACCGGCATCGCCGAGTCGCTCGCCGCGCACACGCGCCTGTTGCGCTCGCTGCCGCTGCCCTCCTATCCGCAGGTGCGCGTGGTGTTCGCCACGACGGCTCGCCTCACGGGAATCCTGCGTGAGTTCTCGCCCGACGTGGTGCACCTGGCGTCGCCGTTCGTGCTCGGCTGGCAGGGCGTGTGTGCGGCCGACGCGCTGCGCATCCCGACCGTCGCCATCTATCAGACCGATGTGGTGGCTTACACGGCCAAATACGGGATGCCGCAGGCCACCACGTTCGCGGCCGGCCACGTCACGCGCCTCCACCGACGAGCAACCCTCACGTTGGCCCCGTCCTCCTCGTCGATCGCGCAACTCGAGTCGCTGGGCGTCGACCGCCTACGTCGCTGGGGCCGAGGGGTCGACGCCGAACGGTTCCGGCCCGAGCGCCGCAGCGACGCCTGGCGTGAGCGTGTCGCCCCCGGCGAACTCATCGTCGGCTACGTGGGTCGCCTCGCCCCCGAGAAGCAGGTCGAGGATCTGCGCGCGCTCGCCGACCTGCCGGGGGCCCGCCTCGTCGTCGTCGGCGACGGCCCCTCGCGCGCGGCCCTGCAGCGCCTCATCCCCGACGCCGTCTTCCTCGGCCACCTGTCGGGCGACGCGCTCGGCGAGGCCGTGGCCAGCTTCGACGTGTTCGTGCACCCGGGCGAGAGCGAGACGTTCGGGCAGACCATCCAGGAGGCGCTCTCGAGCGGGGTTCCCGTCGTGGCGACGGGTCGCGGCGGTCCCGTCGACCTCGTGCGATCGAGCGTGGATGGCTGGCTGTATCGCCCCGGGGACCTCGACGATCTGCGCGCCCGTGTCGCCGACCTGCTGGGCGATGCGGCCAAGCGCCGCGCTTTCGCCTCCGCCGCCCGCGAGAGCGTCCGCGAGCGCACCTGGCAGGCCCTGACCCGTCAACTGGTGGCTCACTACGAGGAGGCGCGCCTGCTGCGTCCCATCGACGACGCGTTGCTCGCCCGCGCATCCACCCGCCCCTCGGCGCCCGCCGCCCGATCGGATGCCGCAGCCCCACCCCGCTGGTCGCGCTTCGTGGCGCTCGGCGACTCGTTGACCGAGGGCCTGTGCGACACCTCGCGCATGCCGGCCGGAACCTATCGCGGCTGGGCGGACCGGCTCGCGCAACTGCTCGCGAACACCGCCGCAGGTCCCTTCCGCTACGCCAACCTGGCGGTGCGCAGTCGGGGCATCCGCGACCTGCTCGAGGAGCAGCTGCCCGCGGCGCTCGCCCTCAAACCCGATCTCGTCTCGGTGTTCATGGGGTCGAACGACCTCGTGTCGCCCGCCGCCGACCCGGTGCGTCTCGCGGCCGACATCGCCTCGGCCGTCACGCGTTTGCGCGAGGCGGGCTGCGACGTCCTGCTGGTGACGCCCTTTCTCCCGCGTCGTCGGGCCGCGCGCCTGCTCGCCCCGCGGTTCGCGGCCTTCAACTCCGAGCTGCGGCGCATTGCGGCCGAGACGGGCGCCATCCTGCTCGACGTCGAATCCCATCCGGCCATCGGCGCCATCGACCTGTGGGCTGATGACCGCGTGCACCTGCGCTCGAGTGGGCACCGTTTCCTGGCCTACCGCGCCGCCGAGATGTTGGGCGTGCCCGACGCCGAGGCGCTCGGTGGGCTCGACGCCGCCCTGCACGCCGACGACGAGGAGCCGCCCGTCGGCACGTGGTTCTCGCGCGATGTCGCGCCCTGGGCCCTGCGGCGCCTGCGCGGTCGCACAGCGGGCGACGGGCTCTCGGCCAAACACACCGACTACGTCATCCTGCCGACGAAGGATGGCCGGTCACGCATCGCCTCCGAGCGCAGCGACGTCTAAGCCCGGCGGGGTGCTGCCGGCCCTGCGAAACCGGTCAGGCGAGCGAATGAGCGGCCAAGCGTTCGACGCGCACGTCCGCGGTCTGCCGATCGCGGGGTCGCTCGACGCGTCAGCCGCCGACCGACGAGCCTCCGCCGACGGCCGAGCCGAAGCCCGACTTGCCCGACGACCCGAAGCCGCCCTTGAGCGGCGCGCGCTGGCCGGTGGTCGCACCGGCGGGCGCGGGGGTGACGACATCCGATTGCAGTTTCGAACCCGGCGCCGCGAAACCACCCGATGGCACATTGGCCCACCCGGCGACGGCGGGTGAGTTCCACCGCGAACCCGCGAACAGGATGGGGCCGAGCCAGAGGTGGCTGTAGTGGCCTTGCGGGTAGGCATCCGAGGATTCGCACAGGTCTTCGGGGCTGTCGGCGATGGTCTCGCCCTGGCTCTCGAGCTGCTGGATCTGCGCCGTCACATCGGCGATGCACGCCTCCTTCGAGTCGTACATGGGCCGCTCGGCGTTCTCGGGCATGACGTACTTCTCGCCGTCGGCACCCTCCAGCACGATGCCCTCTTCGGTGGGCGCGCAGCCAGACAGCGCCAGCACGGCGCCCGCGATCGACACGACGGCGACCCCGCGTTGGGCCCGCTCGGTGCGCGCGATTCCCGACAACGACGGCCCGGATGACGGAACCGATCTCATGAGGTCTCCTCGATGTAGTGCGGCAGGAACTCGGCCAGGTCGCCCGTGATGGGCCCGCTCGTCTCGCGCATGTCGATGCCGGCGGGTGTCTCGCCGACGATCCAGCTGCCGATCACCGCCGTCTTGCCGGGGATGTGGGCGAAGGTGGCACGCTCTTGAAAAACGAATCCCTCGTCACCGTACGCGCCCGTCGCGGATGCTTCCACCCCGCCCTCCGCGTCGAACACCGTCACGTTCGCGCCCTCGCGCCCGAGCCGCGGCTTCGACACGTAGGAACGTCCGGCCAGGGCATCCGGCGTGGTGAAAGCGGGCAAAAGGTTGGGGTGGTCGGGGAAGAGTTCCCACAGCACCACGAGCAGCTGCTTGTTGCTGAGCAAGAGTTTCCAGGCGGGCTCGACCCACTGCGTCGTGCCGCGGCTGACGGTAAGAAATCCTCCGAATTGTTCGGTGATCATCCACTCCCACGGGTAGAGCTTGAAGATCTGCTTGACGGGAACGTCGTCGCCGTCGAGGAAGCGCTGGCTGTCGACATCCCAGCGCAGATCCTCCATGAAGACGAGCTTGGGTTCGAAACCGGCGGCCTTCACTGTCTCGGCCATGTAGGCGACCGTGTCGAAGTCTTCGACGATGAGCGCGCCGTCGCCCGAGTCGTGCAGCGAGGCCAGGTGCAACAGCGCGCCCGGCGCCAGACCCCAGCGCGCCTGCCGCACGTGCTCCCACTGTTCGATGAGCAACTCGTGCAGACCGTTGAACTGGTCGGTGCCCGCCGGAAGCTGCCCCGCGGCCTTCACATCGTCGAGCCACTGCCACTGCGCCGCGGCGCTCTCGACCAGGGATGTCGGAGTGTCCGCGTTGAATTCGAGCAGCTTCACGCCGCCAGCCCCGTCGTAGGCGAGGTCGAAACGCCCGTAGACGGTGGGATCGTCGTCGTCCCATGAGGCGCGCACGAGCTCGTGATAGCGACCCGGGATGCCGAATTCCTCGAAGCGGCCCTGCCGGACGATGTGTTCGACGGCATCCATGCAGCGGTCGAAGAGCTCCTTCGTGGCGCTCTCGAGCAGCTCGATCTCGGGCATGGTGAAGGCGTAGGCCGCCGTCTCGTTCCAGTACGGCCGGCCGCCCTCCGATTCGAGGTCGTAGAAACTGAAGCCCACCTCGTCGCAGCGTTCACGCCACGCGGGTCGGGGCGTCTGAGGAATTCGCCGCATAGCCGCCGATTCTACGTCGCGCGGGTGACCGGCGGCTGCGTCCTCCGCGGGAACGCACGGCCGCCGTCGGTCAGCGCGGTCCTGCGTCGGCCGAGCCGAGCCCCGACGTCTCGCCATCGGCCGCCGACGACGGTTGCTTCGGCGCCGGCGCCGGCGCCTTGCGCTTCTTCAACTTCAGCGCCTGTGCCTCGACGAAGTAGTACGTGAGCGCCGACAACCCGATGGTCACGACGAACACGATCGCCAGGTTGCCGAAGAACCCGGGCAACGTGTCGGGCAGAGCCAGCCCGTTCACCTGCATGAACCGGATGACCGGCAGATGCCACAGGTAGATGCTGAACGACACGAGGCCGAACCATCCGAGCCCGCGCGAACTGAACAGGCGGCCCGCCCACCCCGGATGCCCCGCCGACCGCGGCGTCGCCGCCAACAGCAGCACGGCACCCGACGCGATCGCCACGAGGCTCGACGAGAACGGTCCCGTCATATCGGTCGTCGCGAGCACGAGCGCGCCGACGCCCACGAGCGCCGCGGCCCAGCGCCAGCGGTTGAGGCGCTTGAGCGAGATGCGCCCCGACTCGGCATAGATGAAGATGATGGCCGCGATCATGCCGTAGGCGAAGAGATCGCCGTGCACGAGGATGCTGCGCGCCACCACGGTCGTCCAGTTGGCACCCCACTCGAAGCCGAGCTTCTCGGAGCCGTCCATGCCGGCCTCGCTCGACAGCATCCACAATTTTCCGGCGATGCCCAGAACGGCGAAGAACGCGGCCGGCAGGATGCTGCCCACCAACGGGTGCACGAAGCGCCGCGCGAGCCAGGCGGCGCCGAACGCGAGCAGCGGCATGAGCACGTAGAAGGCGACCTCGACGCCGAGGGTCCAGGCGACCTCGAGCCCCGAACGCACCGTGCGCGGGAAGTAGCCCTGCAGCAGCACGGCGTTCAGCAGGGTGTCGCCCGCGTCGAGGCGACCGAACTCGGCGCTCTGGCCGTCGACCGGGCGGGGCAGATAGGCCACCTGCAGCACGATGCTCGAGAACAGCAGCACCACGATGTAGGCCGGGAAGATGCGGATGACCCGGTTGAGCAGGTAGCGGGCCGTGCCGAAGTGTTCGCGCCCGTCGAGGAGCGCCGCCACGAACGGGCGGAAGAGCAGGAACCCCGACAGGGTGAAGAAGAGCGTGAGGCCGTGGCTGAGGAACGACACCTCGCCGAGCGGCCACACGTCGGCGCTCGACCGGTTGAGGTTGCGCTGCACGTGGTAGACGAGCACGGCCAGGGCGGCCAGACCGCGTAGGCCCTCGATGCCGGTCAGCCGGCGCGCCCACTCGGGGCGGCCGCCGGCCGGCCGGGGCACCTGCGTGTCGGTCGTCACGCGGTCGATCCGGTGAGGGCTAAACCGTCTGCAGCGCGCGAATGGCGCTCGTGAAGAAGCGCAGGCCGTCGATGCCGGAACGCATGGCCAGCGTGGTGTCGGGGCCGAAACCGGCCTCGATGGCGTGTTCGGGGTGGGGCATGAGGCCCACCACGTTGCCGCGCTCGTTGGTGATGCCCGCGATATCGCGCAGCGAACCGTTGGGGTTGATGCCGCCGTAGCGGAACACGACGCGGCCTTCGCCCTCGAGGCGGTCGAGCTCGGTCTGCGAGGCGATGAAACCGCCCTCGGCGTTCTTCAGCGGGATGACGATCTCTTCGCCCCGCTCGAAGTCCGTCGTCCAGGCGGTGTCGGCGTTCTCGACGACGATGGTCTGGTCGCGGCGGATGAACGAGCCGTGGTCGTTGCGGATGAGGCCGCCGGGCAGCAGGTGCGCCTCGGTGAGCATCTGGAAGCCGTTGCAGATGCCGAGCACGGGTACGCCACGCTCGGCTGCGTCGATGACCTCGGACATGATGGGCGCGTGCGAGGCGATGGCGCCGGCGCGCAGGTAGTCGCCGTAGCTGAAACCACCGGGCAGCACGATGGCGTCGACGTTTTGCAGGTCGTGGTCGCCGTGCCAGAGCGCGACGGGCTCGGCGCCGGCCATGCGCACGGCGCGCTGGGCGTCGCGGTCGTCGAGCGAGCCGGGGAAGGTGATGACACCGATGCGCATGGGGTTAAGCTCCCGCGGGCGCAACGACGGCGTCTTCGGCCACGTAGATCTTCACCACGTCTTCGATCACCTGGTTGCTGAACATGTCGTCGGCCAGGGCGCGCACCTCGGCGAGCGTGGCCTCGGTCACCTCGCCCTCGACGGTGAGTTCGAAACGCTTGCCGATGCGCACACCGGTGAACTCGTTCTTGCCGAGCCGGTGCAGTGCGCCGGCGACGGCTTTTCCTTGCGGGTCGAGCAGTTCGGCCTTGGGCATGACCTCGACGACGATTGTGGGCACCTGTGACTCCCGGGTGTCAGGGGGATGGATGCGCCCAGTCTACCCGCTGCGTCCGCGCTGCGCCCCCGCGCCTCCGTCCCCCGTTTCGGCAGCGCGCCTCAGTGCCCGACGCCCGCCCGCAGGTCCTTGCGCAGGATCTTGCCGGAGGAGGATTTGGGGATGACGTCGATGAATTCGACGCGGCGCACCTTCTCGTGCGGCGCAACGTTGGCGGCCACGAAGTCCATGACCTCGGCGTCGGTGAGCGCCGCATCCGGCTGCCGCACCACGAAGGCCTTCGGGATCTCCTGCCCGTCGTCGTCGGGAACCCCGATCACGGCCGCATCGGCGATCTTCGGATGGCTGAGAAGCACGGCCTCGAGCACGGCCGGCGCCACCTGATACCCCTTGTACTTGATGAGTTCTTTCAACCGGTCGACGATCGTGTAGATGCCGTTCTCGTCCACCGACGCGATGTCGCCCGTGTGCAACCAGCCGTCCGCGTCGAGGGCTTCGCTCGTGGCCTCGGGGTTGTTCAGATAGCCCTTCATCACCTGGGGCCCGCGGATGAGCAGCTCGCCGGGCGTCGACGGGCCGGAATCGGTGGCCGCGACATCCGCGCCCGTTTCGGGGTCGACGAGGCGCGCCTCGGTGGCTGTCAGGGGGAGCCCGATGGCGCTGCGGTCGATGTCGGTGCGGTCGGTGGGCACGGCGTGCGTCACAGGGCTGGTCTCGGTCATGCCGTAGCCCTGGCAGACGATGCAGTCGAGGCGGTCCTGCACGCTGCGGGCCAGGGCACCGTCGAGTGGGGCCGCGCCCGAGAAGATGACCTGCACGCTCGACAGGTCGAACTGGTCGACGAGCGGATGTTTCGCCAACGCCACGGCGATGGGCGGCGCCACGAACACCCACGTGCACCTCGTGTCTTGCACGATGCGCAGAAACTCGGGCAGGTCGAATTTCGGCACCGTCACGAGCGAGGCCCGCTGCAGCAGTGCGTAGTTGAGCAAAACGGTCATGCCGTAGATGTGGAAGAACGGCAGCACGGCGAGCACCCGGTCGTCGCGGCCGAGGCTGATGTGCGTCTGCGATTGCAGGATGTTGGCGACCAGGTTGCGGTGGGTCAGCATGACGCCCTTGGGCTTGCCGGTCGTGCCCGACGAGTAGGGCAGCACGGCGAGGTGCTCGGCGGGGTCGAACCGCACGTCGGGTGCCTCGCGTCCCTCGGCGAGCAGGTCGGCGAGCGAGATGTGTCCGTCGGCTCCGTCGATCACGATGACCTGCGCTTTGGGGATGCCCACCTCGACGGCGGCCACGGCGGCGTGCGGCAACAGGGCCGAGACGGTGAAGAGCCAGTGGGCGTCGGCATCCCGCAGCTGGTTGGCGACCTCGCGTGCGGTGTAGAGCGAGTTGATGGTGGTGGCGGTCGCACCCGCGCGCAGGATGCCGTGAAAAACGGTGGCGAAGACGGGCACGTTGGGGCACAGCACACCCACGACGCTGCCGACCCGGATGCCGCGTGCCGCGAGTGCGCCGGCCGTCAGGTCGATCTGCCGCACGAGTTGCCCGTAGCTGGTCTCGGCACCCGAGGGTCCGTCGATGATGGCCGTAGCCGCGAGTTCGTCTTCGGTGAGGTCGCCGAACAAGACGTCGTAGATGGAGGCGTCGGGTATGACGAAGTCGTCGGCGGATGCGGGGGCGGCGTGGCGGCCGCGCGGCCGCTCGGTCGGGATCGGTGCGCTCATGTCGATCTCCTGTGATCGATGAGGTCGACTCGTGTTCGGGTGGGTCGACGGACTGCCGCGAAGGGTGCGGGAACCGACGTCGTCGTCGGTCTGTGGCTATTTCACCCGGGCGAGGCGAGAACGACAACCCCTTGCGCGAGATTCGCAGGCGGAACTGTGCTGCGGCGTGCTTCTTTTAGCGGCCGGCCGCGACGATGAAGCGCACACCTTCGGTGAAGGACTGGGATTCGAACGGCGTGGCCACGCGCACCGAGTGGGCCTCCCAGCTCACGGCGTCGGCGTCCCAGGAGCGTTTGATCCAGCCCGCGAGCGACGAACCGGGCTCTTCGATGATCGTCCAGCGGCTGGCGCTGACGCGACTGATGTGCGTTTCGACGCCGTCCACGTCGATCGTCCGTGTCTCGCCCACTTCGAGTTGCTCATCGTCGAAAGTATTCATCTCTTCGAGAATAGCGGGGCGGGCTTCGGCGGGCAGGTCTTTCATCCCTGTTCCTCATTAACTGGACGAGGCCGAGCGAGTGGCTCGGCCCGTCGGTGGTGCTGTGGTGCTGTGGTGCTGTTACGCGCCGACGGTCTCGCGGGCGGCGCGGGTGCGGCGTGCGACCGGAGCCGCGGTGGGGGCGGCGGCGGGTGCCCCGGAGGAGCGCGTCAGGCGGGCCGCCGGGATCGTGGCCTGCGTCGCGGTGGGGCTCTGCTCCGAACCCTCGGGAACGTTGGTCGGGCGCGGCTCGGGGATGACCTGCAGGCCGCCCGTGCTGTTGGCGCTGTGCAGCAGCTGCTCGACCCAGATGCGGTTGATGACGGGCTTCTTGCTGCCCGAGAACTTGAACTGGATGGGCACGGCGGGGTGCAACCAGACGGTGGAACGGCCGCTGCCCTCATAGGACGGGGTCTCCCACGACAGCGTGTGCGGCTCGTTGCGACGCAGCTTGGTGATGATGGCGATCTGCAGGTGGGCGAGCAGGCGGTCTTCGAAGGTGATGTTGGAGCCATCCGCGCCGTAAATGAGTGTTCCCATGGTCGTTCTCCTTCAGAATGTGAGACGCCGAGTTCTCCGTGCGTCTAGTAGCTAGTCTAACTAGCTAAATAGTCACGGACGCAACGAAGAGACGAAAGTTCACCTGCCGGATACCTCGGATTGCCCGGCTCGTGCGGGCGAAAACCCAGGCGGCGGGGCTATTCGACCGAGTCGATCGCTGCGCGCATATCTTCCAGAAAGCGCATAACGGTGACGGCGTCTTGCGGGGGGAGGGAGTCGGCGACCTCGATCAGTCGCGTGTGCATGGTGCCGAGCGTCGCGCGCACCTCACTGTCGGATTCGACGGTGGGGACGATGATGAGCGCTCGACGGTCGGTGGGGTGCGGCACTCGCTCGACGTGTCCGGATTTGGCCAGCCGATCGATCAAGATCGTGGTGCTCGCGGACGAGATGTTCAGATGTGCCGCCAGCTCTTTCGGGCTGACGGTCTTGCCGGCCCGCTGCTGCTGCAGCAGGTATTGCACGGCGACGAGATCGGTCTCGCCCATGCCCATGGCGGAACGTGTGCGGCGGCGCAGGGCACTCTCGGATGAGCGGTAGAGACGCAATGCGTTGAGGACGTCGACCCCGCGAGGGCTCGCGTCATCGTCGGAGTACCAATACCCCGTCGACTCGCGTGTCTCTTCTCGCCGCATAACCCAACCCTAGACGATCTAGTTACAAGACGCCCTATGCAAATGAGGGCTACCTAACTCTTCCGTGCATCCACGCTCTGTGCGGGGGAGCTCGAACGACCCGTTTCGCCGGCCGTGCCGGGCTCGTGCAGAGTGCGCAGGACGGCAACCGCATCGTGGTGCCAGCGACGCGCCAGCGGAACGACGGCGGTGAACATGGCGGCCTCGTGATTGGCGCCCTGATACTGCACGGCATGGGCCTCGACCCCGGCACGCCGCAAGGCCGCGGCATAGGCCTGGCCGTCGGCGCGGAGGGCGTCGTACTCCGAGGTGAAGACGTAGGCCGGTGGCAGGCCGCTCAGGTCGTCGGCCAGAAGAGGCGATGCGTAGCGCTCGCGATCGCGTGAGCGGTCGCCGAGATAGGTCTGAGGAACCGAGGTCAGCTCGCGCCGGGCCAGGAACGTGGGGATGCCCATGGCGCGGATGGGGGCCAGGTCGATATGGCTGCCGGTGAGATCGGTGACGGGCACCTCGAGCAGCTGCAGGGCGAGCGGATGCGCCATCCGATCGTGGTTCATCAGGGCCGTCGCCGCGGCGATGTTGCCCCCGGCCGAGGTGCCGTTCAGGGCGATGCGCGCGGCGTCGATGCCCAGGTCGTCGGCATTCTCCACGAGCCAGGCGAGCGTGGCATAGCCCTGCTCGACGGGCGTGGGGTAGCGCCACTCGGGAGCGCGCGAGTAGTCGACCGCGACGTGGGCGACACCGGAATCACGCGTCCGCAAACGGTAGGAGGCGTCGACGCTCGTCCAGTCGATGCCGCCCAGCTGGAAGGATCCGCCGAAGAAGGTGATGACGGCGGGAATGCGGGGGGCCGCGTCATCCGGCCGGTAGATGCGCACGCGCACGTCGGGGTAGCCCGGCACGACGACGGTGTGGTCGTCGGAGGCGAGCTCGGGGGCGGGCCAGCCGACCTTCTTATAGAGCTTGGTGTCCCATTTCTGCGCGTTTCGGTACTTCCAGGCCGCGGTCTTGTGCAGCTCCTTCTTCTCGCGCTCGCGGGCGCGCTGTGCCTCGCGGTCGACGGGTGTGTCCGTCGGCGCGCCGGTGGGGGTGGAGGGTGCAGCGGCCCGGCGGGCCTTCGGGGGTTCCGTCGGGTTGCCCACGCTGTCCGCTCCGAAGAGGAAGGTCGCCGAGGCCGACGGGGGAGTGGGGCCGGCCGGTGCCGGAGGCACGGCGAAGGGCAGGATGTCGCGCACCGCGTCGACGATCTGCGCGCGCACCCCGGCGAACGTGTCGACGCGTTTGGCGCGGAGCATCTCGTCGAAGTAGGGATCGAGTGGCATGGTCGTCCTTCCCGTTCGGAGCACCGGTCTGGCGTCCGGACAGCCTACCGACGGCCGCGCACGGGAGGAACGTCCTTGCGTGGCGGCGCCGAGAGTGCTGCGCATGTCTTAGTGTTCGACGTACCCCGAATACCTTTTTACCCGCCTGCCTTTCGGAGCATGATGCCCCTTCTCGAACCGCAACCGACCCTGCGTGGACGCTTCCGGGTGTTCTATCGCACGCAGCTGCCCTTCGCGCTGGGCGCGCTCGGCCTGCTCATCGCCGTGGCCGTCATCCTGCCCTACACGCTCAACGTGCCCATCCTGCTCATCGGCTTCGTGATCGCCGGCGTCGCCACGGTGGCCGCCCTCGTGGTGCCGTGGGAGAAGTTCAACCCGCACTGGATGCTGTTCGTGCCGGCCCTCGACCTGGTCGCGGTGGCCTTCATGCGGGACATCCTGCTGCCGTTCGTGCCGTCGACGGGCCTGTTGTGTGTCTTCCCCCTGCTCTGGATCGCCTACGGGTTCCGCAGCTGGGCGGCCGTCGTCGCCGTCGCGGGCACCCTCTTCATCGTCGTGTTCCCGTTCTTCGCGTCGGGGGCATTGCCGCGCACGCCACTCGAGTGGCTGAACATCGTCATGCTTCCCACCATCGCTATCGGCATCACGGCGACCGTCAACGTGGCGGCGGCGCAATTGCGGCGGGCTCAGGCGGCCGTCGCGACGCGCGGGCGCGAGGTGAACCGCACGCTGCGCCGGTCGCAGGATGCCGAGGCGCTGTCTACCGCGATCCTCGAAACCGTGAACGCGGGCGTCGCCTTCTACGACGCCGAAGGCAAGCTGTCCCGCTCCAACCCGCGAGCCGCCGAGATGACCGAGCGGTCGGGTTTCCGAGCCGACGTTCCGCCCTACGCCGGCCCCGAGGCACGCGAGGCCGACCGGGTGACGCTCATCCCGCTCGACCAGCAGGTCATCCCGAGAGCGTTGCGGGGCGACCTGATCAAGAACCACCTGGAATGGCTGGGGCCGGAGGGTGACCAGATCGCGATCCTCGTGACATCCGATCAGGTGCGCCGGCCCAACGGTGAGCTGCTCGGAACGGTCGTGGTGGGACACGATGTGACGGCGCTCGCCGAGGCCGTGAACCTGCGCGAAGAGTTTCTGGCCACGGTGTCGCACGAACTGCGCACGCCGCTCGCATCCATTCTGGGGTTCCTCGAGTTGGTCGAGGAGGAGATCGATTCCGAGGCGCTGGGGGTCGACGAATACACGGCCGTGATCCGACGCAACGCGGAAGAGCTGCTGAGGCGCGTGACCGAACTTCTCTCGGTGTCGGATGGTCGCATGACGATGCTGCTGACCGACATCTCGCCCGCCGAGGTGGTGCGGCAGTCGGTGCACAAGCTGGGGCCTATGGCGCGGTCGAAGGACATCCGCTTAACGCAGACCATTGCGGGCGACATTCGCCTGCAGGGCGACGCTCACCGGCTCGAGCAGGCCATCGACAACCTTATTTCGAACGCCGTGAAGTACTCACCCGCCGGATCGATCGTGCGCGTGGGCTTCGGTTTCGACGACGCCGAGGCGCGCATCACGGTGTCGGACGACGGGCGCGGCATGAACCGCGAAGAGGTGCGGCAGTCGACCGAGAAGTTCTACCGCGCCCAGGGCGTGCGGGACGACGCGGTGCAGGGTGTGGGCATCGGCCTGTCCATCGTCAAGGCGATCGTCGAGAGCCACGGCGGGCGCATCGAGATCGAGAGCACCCCGGGCCGGGGCACCACGGTCGCCCTGGTGCTGCCGAGGTAACAGGCTCGTCAGCTGGCGCGTCGGCTCTCGAGGACGGCGTTGACCCGCTGCAGCAATTCGGCCGTTGAACAGGGCTTTGACAAGAACGCATCGACGCCGGCGCCGTAAGCGACCTCGGCATCGGCCGGCGACGTCTTGGCCGTCAGCATGAGCACGGGCGTGCGCTCGAGGGCGGGATCGTTGCGGATGGCCGTGCACACGTCGATGCCCGACAGGCCCGGCATCATCCAGTCGACGATCACGACATCGGGGTGGATGGCGGTGACGGCCGCGAGCCCCGAGGCGCCGTCGGCCTCGCGCGACACGTCGTGGCCGGCCTTCTTCAGGCGGATGCTGAGAAGCGTGGCCAGGTCGCGGTCGTCTTCGACGATCAGCACGTTTGCCATCAGTGTTCCCCCGAGCGATTAGTTAGGTCTTCTAAGGTTACCGGGCCGCCTCAGTAATATGTGACTCCAGAGTTGGAGGAAGGCGACGCCTGTACCCCCAGCCCGGGTGGGGTGGTGCGGCGTGCGCGCAGGATTGCGGCATCCAGAACGCCGACGATGAGGGCGGCGACGGCGTAGAACACGAGGTCGAGTGGCGCGAACGTGGTCCCGAGGATGAGGCGCGAGAGCGGCACGGTTTCGGCGAGCGCGGCCGGCAGCGCGGTCAGCTGCAGCAACTCGACGGCGGCGGAGAGGAGGAATGCGGCGGCTGCGCCGGTCCAAGGGCGGAGGCGCGGGGCGATCAGCAGGATGACGACCGCGATGAGGGCCGTGTAGAGGGCGTCGGCGAGGGCATCCGCGAAGAAGCCGGTCAGGAGGTAGTGCGTGGCGAGGCCCGAGGCGAAGATGGCCGCCGCGGTGAGGATGAGGGGTGTGCGCCGGCGTCGGCGGGTCGGTAGCAGGAGTGTGGCCGAGGCGCGAGGTGGATCGCCGACGGGTGTGCTCGGATGCGGGGCGCTGGCGTGGCTCGTCATGCGCTCACGGTACGGCGGATGGCTCGACAGGACATCCGTCTGCGGTGCCATCAGTGCGTTCGTGCCTGCAAGCGTGCGTGCGTGCGGGGTCGGGTCAGGCCGGCGGAAGGGCGTCCTCGGGTTGCTGCGCGTCGACGAAGACGGCCGCGGTCCACAGGTGCAGTGTGGCGTAGCCGCGCCAGGGGCGCCAGGGTTCGGCCAGGCGGATGGCTTCCGCCGGCGTCTTCGCATCGAGAGCGCGCCTCAGGATCAGGTCTCCCGAGGGGAAAGCATCGTCGTCGCGCAGGCAGCGTAGCGCCACGTAGTCCGCGGTCCACGGGCCGATACCTTTCACGGCGAGGAGGCGGCGCCGGGCGTCGACGTGGTCGACGTGCGGGGCGAGTTCGAGGCCGTCGGCGAGCACGCGCGCGAGCGATTGCAGGGCGGCGACGCGGCTGCGCGTGATGCCGAGGGCCGCGCGCAGATCCTCGGTGTGGGCGTCGGCGACGGCGGCCGGGTCGGGGGACGACCGGAACCCCAGCGCGTTCACCGGTGAGAGCGTGGCGACGAGCCGGCCCTGAAAAGTGCGGGCGGCGGCCAGCGAGACCTGCTGCCCGAGCACCGTGAAGAGCGCGGTCTCGGCGCCGTTGACCGATCCCGGGATGCGCAAACCGGGGCGGGCGGCCACGAGCGGTCCGAGTCGGCCGTCGCGACCGAGGTCGGCGGCGATGCGCTCCGAGTCGGCATCGAGGTCGAGCCAGCGGCGCAGCAGCGCGACGACGGCATCGCGGTCGTCATCGTGCGAGAGCCGCAACCGGACGCTGAGGGATGAGGAACCCGCCGGCTCACCCCGCTCGTCGGGCCAGAAGACCGTGGCGACGGCAGGTCCGTGCGGTCCGTCGAGCGAGCGTGTCGTCGTGCCGGCCGCCTGGTCGACGACATCGAGCCCGGCCACGACATGCGCGTCGAGGAAGCGTCGCAGCGATCGCACATCCAGCGGCCCGTCGATGGGGAGGAAGGCGTCGACCTCGACGGGAGCAGTCATGTCACGATTCTCGCGCACTGAGGGCAGAACCCCTCGTCCGATACCCTGGAGCCGCCGGGGGGCTGCCGAATCCTCGGCTGTGAACGACGAGGGGACGGATGACGAACGCAGGCGCACCCCCTCACGAGCCCGGTTCCGACGCCGCGGGTGTTTCCCAGACGAGACCGACCGATCCCGCCGCGCGGGTTTCGACGGCGAACTCCAGCGTCGCCATGAGCGCAACGCCCGTGGCCCCGTTCGAGCCGGCGGGCGCCCGCTCCCTCTCGACCGCGCGGTGGACCCTCGCGCTCGCCCTGTTCCTCGTCCTGTCCTTCGGGCTCGCCTGGTTCGTCGCCGCTCCGCTCTGGATCGACGGCGGCCTCGCCAACCCCTTCGCGCCGCAACTGGCCATCGCCATGATGCTCACCCCGACCATGGCCGTCGGGGTCGTCATCGCCACGGTCGACCGGGGCCGCAGGCCGTTGCGTCGTCTCGGCCTCTGGCCGCTCACGCCCGCACCCCGCTTCCTGGGCTACTGCGCCATCGCACTGTTCGGCACCATCGCCCTCGTTTTCGCGTTACTGCCCGTCGGCGCCCTCTTCGGCGTCTATCCCGCCGACTTCGTCACCTTCTCGGGCTTCCGCGAGCTCATCGAGCAGTCCATCGCGCGGGCCGGTCTCACGGGCGACGCCGCAGCACTGCCCGCCCCGATCGCCCTGCTCGTCGCCGCCCAATTTCTCAACGTGCTGATCGGCGCCCTGCTCAATGTGCTCCCCGCCCTCGGCGAAGAACTCGGGTGGCGCGGATGGCTGCTGCCGCACCTCCTGCGCCTCGGCCTCGTGCCCGCGCTGCTTCTCTCGGGCCTCATCTGGGGCCTCTGGCATGCGCCCCTCATCCTGCTCGGCTACAACTATCCCGGCGCGCCCGGCTGGCTCGCGCTCCTCCTCATGGTCGGCGTCTGCACGGTGACGGGTGCCGTGTTCGGCTGGTTGCGGTTGCGCTCAGAGTCGGTGTGGCCCGCCGCCATCGCCCACGGCGCCTTCAACGCGGCCGCGGGGCTCTCGATCGTCTTCGTGGCGAGCGGTGAGGAGGTCGACACCGTGCACGCGGGCATTCTCGGCTGGTCCGGATGGCTGGTGCCGCTTGTGCTCGTCGTCGTGCTCGCCGCGACCGGGCAGTTCCGACCGTCGGCCGCCTGGGCCGAACGAGCCGGGCGATCACGCATGTTCGTGAGCTGAGATCATCCGCCCTCTGTCGCGCAAAAGCTGAACCTTCGCGGCCCGTTCACCTGCCGGTTACCGAGCGGCCAGGGCATCGACCCCGCCGCTACCTACTGTCGGAGATCTGGGGGCGCCGCCGTCGCAGTTGGCACCGGCATCCGACACAACCGAGGGAGGGCGAACGGATGTCGCACACCATCGTCGCCGCGAACAGCACCGACGTCTTGATCAAGCCGGCGCCCGTGGCCATGGTGTGGACGGGCGCCGGTTCGTCCCTCGCCGAGATCGCCGTTCCGGGGGTGGCGCTGGCAGAAGGGGATCTGCTGGTCGCCGTGGAACTCGCGACCGTGTCGGGTGCCGATGTGCGGGCTGTCGCCGAGGCGACGGGTGCACCGCTCGTCTTGGGTCACGAACAGGTCGGCCGCATCGTGGCGATGGGTGGCGCCCCCGGCTCAGACGGCGTGTCCATCTCGGGCGGGCGGGCCATCGCGGCCGACGGCCGGGAACTCGTCGTGGGCATGCGCGTGGTGTGGGCCGAGACCGTTGCCTGCCGCACGTGCAGCCGCTGCCTGGCCGACGCGCCGCGGGACTGCACCCGGCCCTCACGTTACGGGCACGATCGCGTGCACCGCGGGTGGGAGCTCTCGGGCGGATTCGCGAGCCACGTTCAGGTCTTGGCGGGCACGGCCGTCGCCATCGTCGACGAGACGACGCCCGCGACCGTTCTGGCGCCGACTCCCGGGGCCGTCGCTCGCGCGGCCGCTGCCCTGCGCACCGCCGCCACCCTCCGTTTACTCTCCGTCGGCCGATCGGGCCCCAGCTGCGGGCTCGACGGCCGCACCGTGCTCGTCGCGGGCGCCGGGATGATGGGCCTCGCGGCCGCCGCCCTCGCCGCCGAGGCCGGCGCAATCGTCATCGTGTCGGAGCCGGACGAGGCGCGCCGCCAGTTGGCGCTCGACTTCGGGGCGACCGCCGTCGCCGACCCGTCGCTCGGTCGCCGGGCACCCGGCGGCCTCGGCTGGGCGCTCAACGAATTGGCCATCGCGGGCCGCGAACCCGTCAGCGTGGCCATCGAGACCTCCGGCGCGCTAGCCGCCGTGGATGGGGCCCGCGCGGTGCTCGTCGACGGGGGCGTGCTCGTGCTCGCGGGGGCCGCAGATGCCACGGGCAGCCCGCCTTCGACCGAGAGCCTGGCCGCGGGCGGCGACATCGCGCCGGCCGCGCTCGTGCGGCACCGCCACACGGTCGCCGGTCTGCACGACTACCTTCCCGAAGATCTGTTGCGAGCGGTCGAATTCGCACGGATGGCGTGGCACCGGCATCCTTTCGCCGCCCTGGTCGGCGACACCCTCCCCCTCGCCCGAGCAAATGACGCGCTCGAGCTCGCCGCGGCGGGCACCCACGTGCGCGTCGGCCTAGCCCCCTAAGCGCGCCTAGCGCCGAGCGCCCAGCGCTCGGACCCCAGGGTCAGCGCGCGGGAACCGCAATCCCGGGCACAAGACAGGGCGGGAGCTCGAAAGCATCCCGCCCTGTCGTCCGCTGACTCTCACGCACCTGATTGCGCGTGCTGCCTCTCTTTCTCGGCGGCACGAAGGGCGCCGGTATGCCAAAACGCCGTCCACACGCGTTGCCAGTAGGACTGTCCAGAGACGAGCGGGTTGTCTTTCCACCGCGAGCCACCGGTCAGAGCGCTCGCAACGGCTGCGGACGCTCCGAAGAGGACGCTCGCGAGCACTCCTGCTCCTCCCGAGGTCAACACGAGCACCGCAACAGCGAGAAGGACGAACACCGCGGCCTGCGCCAGCCCGTCACCTCGAGGCGTCGATGTGATCGAAAGAAGGACACCGATACCTAATCCGGCGCATACGACGCACACGAACATAAGGGGTTCAGACATTCTCGGCTCGTCTTTCGATTTCGAAGGGGACGTTCATCGGCAGTCCCCGTCTCTATAACGCCACACGAGCGGGGCGGGTGCAACGGAAAGGAAAATGCATTCCCGATTGCCGTTGGCGATCGACGCCTGTGAAAAGAAATATGCGCCGTAGGCTCCGCAGAGTACGGCGAGCTGCGGCGCGCGTTTAGCGAGAGCCGCGCAGGCTCCCGTGATCCCGCCCGCGTTCGCGAATGAGCGCGTTTCTGCTTTATTGAATTTCGCACCGTACGCCGCGAGATGCCATGTCCACTTGGGGTCGGCGACGACAGGGTAGATAGCGTCTTGCGAGGGCCGAACTACCTGCACGACTTCGACGTCTCTAACCTCGTAGAGGGTTTCCACGGGATGTCCTGCTCCATCTACCGCCCAAGCATCGTCGAATAGCGCGTATCCTCCCGCGGGGCCGTCGGGACCGACGATCGCAATTTTTCCGTCAGGAAGAGTCAACGGGGAGTATCCATCGGGAAACGTGTAGGTGTACTCGTTGGAAGAGTTCCCTTCAGGGATGACGGTCTGAATGCGTGTGCTGCCGTCATCGAGCACTTGAACCGCGGCGTCGGGACCGCCATCCGTTGACGAAAACACGACGGTGCCATCCGCCGTGACCCGCGGGTCGGCGAGGGAAAGTTCTGACGGGAGGCTTACCCCGAAGTCAGGGACGGTCCCAGGTGCGGACGCAGAGGTCGTGATGAACTCCGTGGGATCTCGCGGAATCTGAATCTCGCCCTGTGCGGTCTTGACTTCCAAATGGTCACCCTCATCAGCAGGGGCCACAACCTCGCCCTGATCGGGAGCTACCCCCCGAATGGTCGCTGCAATGCCTTCGGCGGCGGGTGCAGGCGGCGTTGCCGCGCCGATCGAAGACAAAGCCATGCAGAGTATGAGTCCAGTGGCGAGCAGACGTGGTTCACGGTTCATCATTGAGCGCTCCATCCTGTGGTGGTCGTTGAAAACACCGCAAGGCTAGGAGCGCGATCTCAGGTGCCGCAATCTCAAGATTTCAATAGCCCGGAATGACGCGCCTCTTTCGGCGTGTCGCGATCGGGCACACGACAGGGCGGGAGCTCGAAAGCATCCCGCCCTGTGGGGTGTGGCCCGGCCGCCACCTGTATCACCGAGCGTGGCCGGGCCCGTGCGGCGACCTACTGGAGGGCATCCTTGACGGCCGTCTTGGCCTTCGAGAGGAGTCCGCCCGGGTCGGGCATGGTGCCGTAGAGCGTGGGGTCCGGCGTGGTGGGCGGCGGCATGGGGACACTCGACGTGGGGCCGTCGTGGTAGGTGAACTCGCCGTGGCCGTCGGGTGTGGGGCCCGAAGCCCATGAGCCTTCCTTGGCGGCCTGGCCGTCCGAGAAGTTGAGGTACTGGTAGGACACGTCGCGCTCCTCCTTGTCGATGGGGAACTTGTTCGGCACCGGCAGCATTTCGAGGCCGTCGGTCTCGAGTTCCTTCGCGGCCGTGATCCACTGGTTCTGGTGCATCGTGTCACGGGCCAGCAGGAACGACAGCAGGCTCTTCACGCCCGAGTCGTCGGTCATGTTGTAGAGGCGGGCGACCTGCAGGCGGCCCTGCATCTCGGCGTTGGCGTTGGCCGTGAAGTCGGCGAGCATGTTGCCTGATGCCGTGATGTAGCTGCCCTGCCAGGGGTTGCCGTTGCTGTCGACCGGGCGTGCACCGGCGCCGGCGACGATGGCGTGCTGCACGTCGGTTCCGCCGATGACGGCCGCGAGCGTCGGGTCGTTCTTGACGGCGCGCTCGGTTTCTTCGGCGGGGGCCTTCTCGAGCAGCTGGGCGATCATGATGGCGAGCATCTCCACGTGGCCCATCTCCTCGGCACCGATGCCGTAGAGCAGGTCGCGGTACTTGCCGGGAATGTGCGAGTTCCACGCCTGGAAGCCGTACTGCATCGCGACGGTGATTTCACCGTACTGACCTCCCAGCACCTCCTGGAGTTTGCGGGCGAAAAGCGCGTCTGGCTTATCGGGGGTGGCGCTGTGCTGCAGTTCTTGACGGTGAAAAAACATCTACATTCACTCCTTCACTGATCCGTCGCGCGGCTTGAGTGGGCGGGCGGAATGCCCTGGTGGCTGCGCGTTGGACCCCACGTTAGGGGGGTGCCGGAATCGTCAAAAGAGGGGCGACAAATCGAAGTGACGTGTCTTAGAATCGCGGGTTTCGGTGTGGGGGAGATGCGTTGAAGCGGCGCAGGATGCGGCGCCACGGCAGCTCGTCGGGCCAGTGCGAGCGCAGCGTATGCATGCCCCGGTCGAAGCGTGTGGCGAGCGACGACATACTGCGGAACGGTCGCGCCGAGATGCGCATGTCGACGGTGGGGACGAAGCGCACGGGCCAGAGCGGGTCGAGGTGCAGCGAGACATCCATGTCGTCGTGCAGGTGGGAGTCATGGCGGTGCACGTCGCCGCTGATGCTGGCCCAGGCATCCGCCCTGATGGCGCAGTTCGAGCCGAACAGGGGTGGGCGTCCGAGCGCCAGGCCGACGAGCGCGAAGTAGGCGCCGAGATAGGCGAAAGCGCCGACGTAGCGCAGGGGTGCCGGCCCGTCGTGGAAGGCGGCCGGACCCGTCACGGCGGCCGGTTGTGGTTCGCGCAGCATGGCCTCTTCGACGCGTTCGAGCCAGCGCTCGCCGGGCACGCAATCGGCGTCGAGGCGCGCGAGGATGCTGCCCGTCGCGGCATCGAAACCGGCCGAGGATGCCGCCGGGATTCCGCGGCGGGATTCGCTGACGACGCGCGCGCCGAATTGCCGGGCCACGGCGGCGCTGTCGTCGACCGACCCGTTGTCGACGACCACGATTTCGTCGGGCGGTCGCGTCTGGGCCAGGAGGGCAGTGAGGCACGTGCGCAGGTGTTCGGCGTCATCGAGCACGGGGATGACGACGGACACGGTGGATGGCGGGAGGGGATCTGTCATCGTCCTCGAACTGTAGAGGACGCACCCCGCCGTGTCCTCCCCCTGGACAGGTCGCCGCCGGGGCCGTATGGAGGGTGCGGTCGGTGCCGACGGACCGCGTCGCGCAAGCGTCGCCGCCGACATCCGGGGCGTCTGTCGGCGGCGGCCGTTAAGCTTCACAGATGAGTCGCACACCCGCACGCCGTCAAGAACCCGCCCCGATCAGCCGCGACGCCCTCCTCGCCCTCGAGCCGGATGACCTCGACGAGGCGTTGTACAAACGCTCGGGTCTGCCCGGTCAGCGCGCCAATGTGGCGTTGCTCGACATGGCCTCCGAGGCGCTCCCGCTCGACGAGCTGCGACGCCTGTCGGGTTCGCGCGAGGAATACCTCGCCATGGTCGGTGCCGCGGGTGTCGCCCGAGCTTTCGGTGGCCCGCACGACCTCGCCGAAGAACTGGCGAAAGATCTCGATGCGCTCGCCGCCGACCCCCGTTGGCGCGTGCGCGATGCCGTGGCCCGAGGTTTGCAGAAGGGTGCCGACGAGCACGTCGAACCCGTTCTCGGCCTGGTCGAGGGGTGGGCCGATTCGGGCGATATCGTGCTCGTGCGCACGGCCGTCGAAACCGTCTGCGAGCCGCGGGTGCTCGAGAACGCCGCCGCCCGCCAGGTGGCCGTGCACGCGTGTGAGCGCGCCATGGCCCTGCTCGCGCAGGTCGACGGGCCGCTCGGCGCCGAGGAGCGTTCACTCGCGGCCACCATGTCCTACGCGTGGAGCATCATCGTGCTGGCCGACCCCGACGAGGTGCTGCCGCTCTGGCACGCGCTCGAGCAGGACCCGTCGCCCGTGGTGCAGCGCATCGTCAGCGACAATGTGACGAAGACTCCGCTCGGGCGTCTTCTCGACGAGCGCGGTTAGGCTTTTCGCATGGCGGTCACGCAGGCGCACGAGGGTGTTTTCAAGCATCCGACTTACCCCGGTTTGTACGTCGTCGATCCGGCCCAGGCGCACACCCCGGCCCGTGCAGAGCTGTCGCTCGAGGCGCTGAGGGAGGCTGCCGCCGCGCGCAAGAGCAGCCGGCGTGTGCGAACCATCGTCATCTTCGTGATCACGCTCGTGGCCGTTTTCGCGATCTTGAGCGCCATCGGCTACAACACGTTCTCGAGCATCTTCATCGCGATCGGCGCGGGCATCGTGGTCGATTCCATCCTGTTGCCGCTGCTCTACCGCCCCGGCCAGACGGTGCCGGCCGACGATGTCATCGAGTCGGGGGCAGCGCTCAGCCTGCAGAGCCTCGACGGCTACGGCGTGCCCGTCGGCGACTCGACGCCCTGGTCGACACTGTGGCAGCTCGCCTCGGCCTACGCCGTCGTCGACGACGAGGAAGCCGCGCTCGACGACCTCGAATACTGGAAGTGGCAGGCCGACGCGGCTTCGGGCAGCCACGACGCATCCGTGCCGCGTGGCGCGGCCCGTCGCTCCGAGGATGGCGACGAACCCGGAGCGGAAGCCGTCACCGAAGCGGATGTCGACCGCCAACGTCTGCGCCGCGACCTCGCGCTCGCCGAAGCCGACTCCCTCGCGACGCGCCTCGGCTACCCACCCGCGCCGCGCACGCCGGGCCACCCGCATCCGCTCACCGAAACGCGGCCGGGCGACGACCTCGTCTGATCCGTCGGCATCGGCGTCGGCGCCGGCGCGGCCTGAACCGGCCTAGCGGGCCTGGGCGACGAGTTCGGCGCGTGAGCGGGCGCCGGCCTTGCGCAGCAGGTTCGAGACGTGGAACTTGACCGTGTTGTCGCTGATGCCGAGCGTGCGGGCGATGTCTTTGTTGCGTGACCCCGAGGCGAGAAGGCGCAGGACCTCGCGTTCGCGCGGGCTGAGGGTCACGGCATCCGTCAGATGATCGGGCTCGGCCGGCGGATCGAGGGGGAGGGCGATCGAGAGCTCGGAACCCCAGCCGGGCGTCGACGCCACGTTGAGCTTGCCGTCGAGGGCCGTGACCCGCTCGGCGATGGGCCGCAGCGAATCGTCGTGGGCCGTGAGCTCGCCGCGGCCGTCGTCACGGATGCCGATGAGCAGATTGAGGCCGTCGCAATCCCACTGGATGCGCACTCGACGTGTCACCCCCGTGTCAACGAACGCCAGCACGGCGCTGCGCACGATGGCGCGCGCGGCATGCGCGACCTCACCGGGCAGGGCTCGACCCGTGACGGGTGGCTCGACGAATTGCACGTCGAGGTCGCCGAATCGAGCGAGCGGGCGGAGATCGGCCTGAAGGCGCGCGAACGCACCGACGACGGGTTCGAGCATGGCCTCGCGCTGCTCGTCGGTCGCCACGCGGATCTGCACGAGCGCGGCGGCCGCGACATCGATGGCCATGGTGCGCGCGGCCGTGTCGGAGAGGCGGCTCGAGCGCAGGATCGCCAGGATCGACTCGAGCGCGAGGGCCTGCCGGTCGGCCTGCTCGGCGGCCGTGTGCGCGTGCTCGAGGAGCAGCTCGCGCGTGGCGAGTTCGGCGGGGGCGGGCTCGGTCTCCATGCCACCCACCCTACTCTCGCGACCCACCCTGTCTGAATGGGTAGGTCGAACGGTTCGAACGGGTGGCCGCACGCGCGAGCCGCCCCTCGCAGACTGGAGGCATGCCCGCAGACTCCGACACCGAATCGACCGCTCTGGCCGCCATCATGGCCGAACTCGACGCCCTCGCCGAGAACATCGACGACGGCCAGCTCGACGAGGTGGCGACCCTGCTCTCGCAGGCGGACCGCGTGTTCGTCCAGGGCGCCGGCCGCTCGGGCTTCGCGCTGCAGATGACGGCCATGCGCCTCATGCACCTCGGCCTGACGGTGTTCGTCGTCGGCGAGACCACGACGCCCGCCATCCGCGAGGGTGACGTTTTGCTCGCCGCCAGCGGGTCTGGCACCACCGGCAGCGTCGTGAACGCCGCCGAGACGGCGCGTTCGGTTTCGGCGCGCATCGCGGCCATCACGACGGCGGCCGACTCGCCGCTCGCCGACCTCGCCGACGTCACGGTCGTCGTCCCCGCCGCCACCAAGCTCGACCGATCCGGCACCGCCTCGGCGCAATACGCCGGCAGCCTGTTCGAGCAGTCGGTGGTGCTGATCGGCGACGCCGTGTTCCACCAGCTGTGGAAGGCGTCGGGCCTCACGGCGGACGACATCTGGCCACGCCACGCAAACCTCGAGTAGGGCTCACGCTTCTCGCTCCTCCATCCATCGACACCCGTCAAGGAAGAACACAATGAAACTGCAATTCGCCATGGACACCCTCACGACCGACGCCGCCCTCGAACTGGCCGCCGCCGCCGCACCCCACGTCGACATCATCGAGCTCGGCACCCCGCTCATCAAGAGCGCCGGCCTCAGCGCCATCACGGCCATCAAGGACGCGCACCCCGACAAGATCGTCTTCGCCGACCTCAAGACGATGGATGCCGGTGAGCTCGAAGCCGACATCGCCTTCCAGGCCGGAGCCGACCTCGTGACCGTTCTCGGTGTCGCGGGCGACAGCACCATCGTCGGAGCCGTCAAGGCTGCCACGAAGCACGGCAAGGGCATCGTCGTCGACCTCATCGGTGTCGCCGACAAGTCCGCGCGTGCCAAGGAGGTCGTCGCCCTCGGCGCCCAGTTCGTCGAGATGCACGCGGGCCTCGACGAGCAGGCCGAGGATGGCTTCACGTTCGGCACGCTGCTGACCGACGGAAAGTCCTCGGGTGTGCCGTTCTCGGTCGCCGGCGGAATCACCGTCGACACCATCGAGTCGGTGCAGGAGTCGGGTGCCGACGTCGCCGTCGCCGGCAGCGCGATCTACAGCGCCCCCGACGTCGGAGCGGCCGCAGCGGCACTGCGCGCCAAGATCAAGTAGGTCGTCAGTCGGCGAGACAGATCGTCGTCAAGATCACATCGGGGCCCGGGCGGGCGTAGGAGTAGAAATCCAGCCAGTCCGCCTGGGCAACGAATTGGTTGCCCACCTCCGACGCCGAGTCGGCCTCGGAGGCGATCCCCTTCGATTCCCAATAGGCGCGCACGCCGTCGAGATCGTCGGTCGCCGTCGGGAGCCGTTCCTCGCCCTCGGGCACGAGGGGTAGGCCGTCAGCGTCGACCAAGAGTTCGGCCGAGAACGAGTAGCTCCAGCTGGTGCCGGGTTGCGAATTCTCGAGCGTGCACTCCTCGGCCAAAGCCCGCACCGGCAAGCCATTCGGGGAGAACGAATTGTCGGGATCGCCGCCGAGGATCTCGACCGTGCGATCACCCAGCTCGGTGAGCTCGGATGCCGCGCCGCCGTTCGAGAAGTGAGTCTCGGCGGCGGTGGGCGGCTGAGCTTTCGACACCACCTCTTCGATCGCCTGAGGGATCTGGAAGCCGAGCAGGATCAGGTTCGAGGGCACCGCGAAGACGAGCACGATTATCGATGCGACGAGCGCGATGCGCGAGAACCGCGGGTCGCGTCGCAGGCCCCGCACGGTCACGATGAGCACCACGAGCGGGATGCCGACACCGATCGCCGCCCCGACCAGAAACCAGATGAGCAGCACGACGTCGTCGGAGTCGCCGCCCGCCCCGCTGAAGTCGCGAGCCAGCAACGCCGAGAACTGGACGATCCAGCCGACGAGCAGCCCCACCGGCATGAAGATCGCCGCGATAACGCCTCCGGCCCGCCCCGGCGTGAACGATGGCTGCGTTTCGGAACGCGAATCTGCGTGTTGTCCTACGTCGCTCACGGTGCGCCCCTCGCTGTTGACCTGCTCACATCATTCCGGTGTCACCGGCACAGAGCGAATTGACATGGCGCCCTTGCGCTCGTTCTCGCGGGACACTCTCCAATCGCGGCATTCGGGTCGAGACGTCTTAAAGCAAGTGGGTTGCCAGGACATGGGGTGCGTCGTCTACTGGCTAGATGGAAATGATCTACTACGCGAATGACACAATTCGCACCGGCACAGAGATCTCGCGGGCGGTCCTCGCCTACGCGGGTGCGCTTGCACGAAGAAAGTCGTCGGCAACGATAGATATCCCGGTCCGCCGCGCCGACGGGACCGTGGGCCGCGCCAACCTGCTTCTCGGCCCGGCCAGTCAGCTCGTCGCCGAAACATACGCCGACGACGCCACCGAAATCGAGGATGCGGAACTCGTCGAGACGCTGAACGCCGAGATCAGAAATCTGGGTGGCGGGAGCGGCCGTCCCTTCGACGAATGGGATGTCGAGCAGGGCGACCACGAGTTGCCCTGATGATTCCTTGCCAAGTCAATCCCTGAGCAAATGTATTGCGCTAATTGGACAAGGCGAGGAGGGTGGAAGGTACACCTAACGGAAAGACGCCATGGGAAAACTCACTTATGACGCATCGCTCGTGATCGATTTCGATGATCGGACTCTGGCTCACCTGCAGATCGTCATCACCGCAAAGCTCCGCCGCCGCGAATCCTTCATCTTCAGCTGGCGCGACGACGCCGACGTCGGAGATGGTCGCACCACCGTCTGGCTCGACCCGACGATCTCTCTTGTCTACAAATTCCTCGGCGGGCGTCCGCCGCAAATCAACAAGGCCTGGATCGAAGCGCTGACCGCCACAGCGAACTCGCCCGGCGGCCTCCACCTTGTCAAAGAACCCCTGGTCTAAGGAACACACCATATGCGACGTGTCGACATCACCTACGGCGGAACCACTTACTCGCTGCCCCGCACCACGGTCGACGAGGTGAAACGAACGATAGAGGATGCGTTCGCAGCCACGGGCCCGCAGTGGATGACCGTGAACTTCGGCGAGGGCAAACCGCAGCCGGTCGAGATCCTCATCAACTCGCAGGTGTCCATCGCGCTTTCGCAGGTCTCGACCGAGGACGATGAGCGACCCGATGTGCCCCACGAGGACTACGGAACGCTTCCGCAGACGAGCGCGAGCAAGGCCGACGCCGATACGGGCGCCGGCGACTACGAGCACGACCACTAGCCGCCGGACTCGCGGGTGAAGCCCCGTTGCGCCCTCTGCGACAGGCCTGATTCGGCGATGTGGTGTGTCAAGACCCTCTCACCCGCCGTGCCCTCGTAGTCGAGGATCGTGTAGCTGCCGCACGAGATGTTCGCGCGGGGCGCTCCGAGCGTGTCGACGAGTTCCTCGCCCCAGGCCGAACGGTCGTCGAGGACCAGATAGGACACCCGGCCGCCGTCATAGTCGGCGAGATTCACCATCCACGGCCGGGCGTTCAGGTATTCGTCGATTTGCAGCAGGTGCACGTTCGGCGCGCCATAGGTCTTCAGCCCGCGGATGGCCCAGAACTGGCCGGCGCCCGTGAGCGTGCGCCCGGCCAGCCACCCCTCGAGACAGGCCGCGCCGGGCAGGTGCGCGCGCGACACCGACGCGGCGACCGCGGAGCCCGCGCCCACGATGCCGCCGAGCAGCAGGACCACGAGTAGCAGGCCGAGGGCGGCGGGGCGCTGCTTCGGCGTCGGGGTCTGCTTCGGCGAGGGGGTCGGATGATCGGGCGCAGAGGCGGTCGGTTGTGCGCGGTCACGTCGCGCGAGAGTCAGAGCCGGTCCCGCAAGAAGTCGTGCGCGGGGCTGGCCGGCTCGCATCTTCTCGCGCACCGTGTCGAGACACAAGCCGATGAGCGCTGGCAGGACAAGCAGCGGTGCGAAGGCGAGCGGTTGCAGATAGCGCGTCGCGTTTGTGCCGACGAGAACGGAGCCCACGGCGACCGCCAGGACCGTGACGGCGGCGAGCAGGAAGAGGAGTTGGCGGCGCAGGGGGAGCTGCGGCATCCGGAGCGCGGCGAGGCCGGCCACGAGCGTGACACTGCCGAGGGCGGACAATAGGACGAGTTCGATGACGCCCGTCGGGCGCGAGAACATATCGGCAATCGCGGCGCCGTAGAACCGCAGGGGCGTGAGGATGTCTCCGATGTGCAGGTAGTTGGCCGGGTCCATCGAGAGGTACGGGGCGAGCGGTTTGCGCAGGAGCACGCCGCCGAAGCATCCGGCGATGAGGACCACCGACGGAACGAGGGCCGTGCGCCACCCGATGCGGCCGAGGCCCGCCAGGCCGAGCAGCGTGACCACGGCGGGCGCGGCCGTCCAGACGCCGTAGAGCGGGTTCGACGTCACGCTCACGACAGTGAGGATGCCGAGCGCCACCAGCAGTGCCCCCCGATGGCCCGACGCGGCCGAGGCCGGGGAGACGTTCGGCGGTGCGGGCCGCGCTGGTCCATCGGACGCATCCGGCGCTACGGACGGGGTGGTCTCGGTCGGCGCGTCACGGGCGACCATCCGTGCGAGCAACCAGGCAGCCGCCAACATGGCGAGAACGGTGGGGTAGTAATAGGTGGTCGTCGCGAGCAGCGAGAAGAGTTCGAAGGAGTCGGCGTTGGTGGTCGATTCGAGCAGGGTCGCGGCGAGCGGGACGGCGAACGTGACGAGACTCACCGCCACGACGAACCGCCGGCCGCGCCCGGGAAGGCTCAGCCCGGCGATCAGCCGGATCAACGCGTAGAGCGCGACGAAGTTGAGAATCGCGTTGACGGTGAGCGCGTCGAACGGGTTCGCGGTGAGGAACGCCAACACGAGGTAGACCGGGATCTCGATGAGGAAGACGGTCGTCGACATCGCCCATTCAAACGGCTGCCCGGCCTGCAGCGAGCGTTCGAAGAGCGGCAGGATGACCGAGTCGCCGTCGAAGAACAGCAGCCAGGAGCGCTGCGTCGACAGCAGGTGCAACACCGCGAGCAGGGTGAGGAGCAGGGCCGCGAGCACGCCGAGCAGGTCGATCGCCCACGGGGACCGCAAGCGGCGCCGCGCGCCCCGATCATCCCCGCCGTGTGTCACGGTCACACACTAGGGGGCCGGGGCCTCTCAAAGCTGCGAAGTTGCGGCGCGAACGCCTAGACGGCTGCGGTGCCCGTCGTGACGAAGAGCCGATTGTTCCACGGGTCGTCGAAGCTCACGGTGCGCCCGTCGTCCTGACGCTCGACACGGTAGTGCGCCAGGCGCTCGCCGAGGGCCCCGAGTGCGTTGCCGTCGGGCACGACGATGTCGACGCGGCCGAGGCCGAGCGCGGGCATGCGTGGACCGGCACCGCGAGAGTTCCACACGTTCATGGCCATGTGGTGGTGGTAACCGCCCGCCGACACGAAGACGGCCGTGTTGCCGACGGCGGCCGTCTGGTCGAAGCCGAGCGTGTCGACGTAGAAGCTGCGGGCGGTCGCGACATCCCCCACCGAGAGGTGGATGTGGCCCACGCGGGCGCCGCCGAAGAGCGTCTCGTCGCCCGGCGCGTCGGCGGCCTCGTCGGTGAGGTGGTCGGCGAGGTATTGGTTGGGGTCGAGGAAGATCGTGTCCATCTCGACCTGGCCGTGCACCCAGCTCCAGTCGCTGCGGTCGCGGTCCCAATAGAGTTCGACGCCGTTGCCCTCGGGGTCGGTGAAGTAGAAGGCCTGGCTGACCAGGTGGTCGGCGCTGCCCGTGAAGGTTCCGGGCGCGTGGCGGGCCACCGAGTAGAGGGATGCCGCGAGGGCGGCCTGCGTGTCGAACAGGATGGCGGTGTGGAACAGCCCGGCCGAACCGCTGGGTGCGTGCGCCAGGGCGGGGGAGTGCTCGAGGATCACGACGGGCGTGGTGCCGCGGCCGAGCGTGACGGTGTGACGGTCGGCGCTGAGCACGCGCAACGTGACGGCGTCCCGGTAGTAGGCGGTCATGCCATCCAGGTCGGCCACGAGCAGCGTCACGGGGCCCATCGCGGTATCGGCGGCGAGCTTGTCGCCGGGCACGGGCACGGTCGCCTCAAACGTATTCATATTCATGAAAACGGATGTCGCGCCCGCGGCATTCCCGATCAGGCCCGCGGCTCGGACGACCCGTCCCGCAACGCACCTGACGCGGCCTTCTCGGCCAGCCCCACGCGCGAGTGACGGCGGCTGTACGCGAAGTAGATGATGAGGCCGAGTGCCAGCCACGCCGCGAACCGCACCCACGTGAGCGTGGTGAGCCCCAACATGAGCCACAGGCAGAGCGCGGCCGACAGGATCGGCAGGAACGGCGACAGGGGCACCTTGAAGGCGCGCGGCAGGTCGGGCTGCTTCTTGCGCAGCACGACGACGCCGATGCTGACCAGCACGAACGCCGACAGGGTGCCGATGTTGATCATCTCTTCGAGCACGCCGACATCGGTGAAGCCCGCGATGACGGCCACGAGGGCGCCGACGATGATCTGCGTGCGGATGGGCGTCTTGCTCTTCGACGACGTCTTGCTCAGCCATCCGGGCAGCAGGCCGTCGCGGCTCATGGCGAAGATCACGCGCGCGAGGCCGAGCAGCAGCACCATGATGACGGTCGTGAGGCCCACGAGGATGCCGACCGAGATGATGCCGGCGGCCCAGTCGGCGCCGACGGCCGTGAAAGCCGTGCTGAGCGAGGGATCGTCGGCTTCGGCGAGGGTCGTGTATGGCACCATGCCCGTGAGCACGAGCGTGACGCCGATGTAGAGCACGGTGACGATGGCGAGGCCCGCGAAGATTCCGCGCGGCAGGTTCTTCTGCGGGTTGCGCACCTCTTCGGCGCTCGTGGCCACCACGTCGAAGCCGATGAAGGCGAAGAAGACGAGGGATGCTCCGGCGATGAGTCCGAAGAAACCGTATTGTGCGGGCTGCGCACCCGTCGCGAAGGCGAAGAGCGATTGCGTCCAGACATCCGCTGCGCCGCCCTCGGTGGGAACGGCCGGCGGGATGAACGGCGAGTAGTTCTCGGGCCGGATGAAGAACGCACCCACGACGATGACGAACAGCACGATCGCGATCTTGATAATCGTGAACACCGAGCTGACGCGCGACGACAGCTGCGTGCCGATGGCCAACAAGGTGGTGAAGATGGCGACGATGATGAAGGCGCCCCAGCTGATCTGCACGCCGAAGACGTCGAGCGTCTTGGGCACGTCCCAACCCAGGATGGCGAAGACGTCGGCCAGGTAGATGCCCCAGTACTTGGCGATCACGGCCGCCGCGGTGAGCATCTCGAGGATCAGGTCCCAGCCGATGATCCAGGCGAGCAGCTCGCCGAGTGTTGCGTAGGTGAAGGTGTAGGCCGACCCGGCGACGGGCACGGCCGAGGCGAACTCGGCGTAACACATAATCGCGAGCGCACACGTGATGGCCGCGAAGACGAACGCGATGGTGACCGACGGGCCCGCATAGTTGGCCGCGGCCTTGGCGCCGACCGAGAAGATTCCGGCACCCACGGCGACCGCGACGCCCATGAGCGCGAGGTCGACGGGTCCGAGCGAGCGCTTCAGGCTCTGGCCCTCGAGCTTGCTGTCGGCCAAGGATTCTTCGACACTCTTCGTGCGCCAGATGCTCATGGTGGATCTCCCGATGGTGCGTCCGCCCGTGCGGCGGGGACTATCGAGGATGGCAGATGCCTCAGGTTCCTGGCAATCCGTGTGACGGTTCGCCGCGCCGGTGCGGCCGGAGAGATGTCTGCTCGGCCGCACACTCAGCCAGCCAGCTAGTCGGCGACGTCGCCCGCGCGCAGCAGATCGGCCTCGAGGCTGCGCACGATCGGCAGAACCTTCTCGCCGAACTGTTCGACCTCCTCGATGAAGTGCAGGAAGCCGAGCAGCATGAGGTCGACGCCGCGCTTCTTGTAGTCGACGATGCGCGTGGCCACCTGTTCGGCGTCGCCGATGAGCCGCGTGCGGAAGCCGTCGTTGTATTGCACGAGGTCGTCGAACGACGAGTCGGCCCACATGCCCTTCTTGTCGCCCGTGGAGGCTCCCGCCTGCTGCACGGAGGCGCGGAAGGCCTCGACCGATTTCACGTCGGCGTGCGCGATGATCTCGCGCAGCTGTTCGCGGGCCTCGGCCTCGCTGTCGCGCACGATGGTGAACCCGTTCAAGCCGAAGCGCACCGCCCGGTTGTGCGCCCGTGCGACAGCCGTCACATCGTCATACTGCTCGGTGAAACCGTCGAAGTCCTTGCCGTTCGAGAAGTACCAATCGGCGTGGGCGCCACCGTTGAACCGGGCCGCCGTCGAGTTGCCGCCCTGGAAGATCTCGGGATGCGGTCGCCCCTCGACCGGGTAGGGCCCTGGCCGCAGGCTGAACCCGTGCGAGCGGTAGAAGTCGCCGTTGAAGTCGAACTCCTCCGTCGTCCACAGCCCCCGCAGCATCTCGATGAATTCAGCGGACCGCCGGTAGCGTTCGTCGTGTTCGAGCCAGGGCAGGCCCAGGTCGGTGTACTCGTTCTTGAACCATCCCGACACGACGTTGACGGCCGCGCGGCCCTTCGAGAACTGGTCGGCCGTGAGGATGAACTTCGCGAGCACGGCGGGCTGCCAGAAGCCCGGGTGCACGGCGGCGATGACCTTGAGCTTCTCGGTGGCGAGCAGCAGGGCGAGGCTCATGCTGGTCGACTCGTGTTGTTGCGCGGCGCCGTAGCTCGACGCGTATCGCACCTGGCTGAGCGCGTATTCGAAGCCCACGCGCTCGGCCGTCTGCGCGAGTTTCACGTTGTAGTCGTAGTCCCACGACGTGCGCTGCTCGATGGTCGAGACGACGAGGCCGCCCGAGACGTTGGGCACCCAGTAGGCGAATTTGAGCGGTTCGGCGGAGGGCAGTGTGCGGATGTCGGTCATCGAAACTCCTCGGAATGCGGATGGACTGCCCCCACGCTAAGGACCCACCCTGGAGACCGGTTCGAAATCCCGAACTGTGACGAAGAATGACGGGATGAGCGCCGCTCAGCAGCGCCGCAGCTCGTGACCCTCGGCGCCCGCGGGCACGAGGTCCCGGTCGCGGATGACGGTGGATGCGGGCAGCTGCGGGTCGTTGCACACCTCGGCGACGGTGCCGCCCAGGTCATCCGTGTATTCGATGTCGATCACGCGGTCGCCGTAGACGTCGGTGTAGACCTCGCACTCGTCGTACCGCTGGCATTCCTCGGCCACCGCGAAGTCGAAGCCGATCTCGCTGCGCCCGCGGTCGCCGAGCTCGGCCGTGTTCTTCTGGCCCGCGTCGAGACCGTTCTCGTGCGCCAGCCCGACGAGCAGCGTCGCGAGCGCTTCGGCGTCGGCCACGTCGAGCGCGCCATCCGATCGCGTGTAGGAGTCGAGGTTGTCGAACTCGACCGCCTGATAACCGTCGGATGCGCAGTGCCCCACGACCGCGGTCAACTGACGCGCGATGCCCTCACGTTTCTCCGCCGTCGAACTGTCGAGGACGCGCTCGTCCGGCCACCCCGGGTCGAACACCTCGGCGCCCGACGCATCGTGCAGGATCAGCTCGTCGGGCCACTCGGCGCCCGGCTGCGTCTGGAACCCGTTGACGTAACATATCGAGTACACCCCCGGCGCGGGCATTTCGGCGCTGTCGCGCACGACGATCCCGACCCCGGCGTCGGGTTCGTACGGGCCCCCGAGCTGATAGTCGACGGCTGCGCCGGCCGGCCAATCGACAATGACCTGCCCGGGCGTCTGCTGCACGAACGAGCCGGAATACTCGGTGGTCACGCCGGAGCTCGCCGGGTTCGACGACGCGCAGCCGGCGAGAACCGCGAGGCCCACCGCGAGCACGCCCACCCTGCCGAGGCTGCCGAGCGGTCGCGACGCCTTCGTGTGGGCGCGGCGCGGGGCGGGCAAGGTGGATCGAGTCATCTGGCCAGGATGACACACGGAGACGACGCGCTGAGATGAGGCCGGCAGGAGGCGTGACGATAGACACCCTCGCCGTGTTCGCTCAGAGACGCGCGCGACGATGCCCGCAGAGGGCGCGGACGACGGGTGGAGCAACGCAGAAGCGCGCAGACATCCGAGGATGCCCGCGCGCTTCGCGAGGTGCTGCAGGGGGTTAGCGGTTGCCGTCCACCGAACGCTTGTCGCCCGCGTCAGGCGCCGTGCCCGGCTGCACACCGGACTCGGTGGGGTGAGCCGGCTTGGCCGAGCCCTCGACCGGTGCACCGGCGGCGTGCGCGGTGGAAGCATCCGGGGCCCCGACCTTGGCGGTCTGCGCCGCCTGACCGCGCGTCTTCCGCAGGCTGAGCACGGTGGCCACGGCGATGGTCAGGCCGATGAACACGAGCGAGAACCAGATGGGGATCTCGGGCGCCCACTCGACGTGCTCGCCGCCGTTGATGAAGGGCAGTTCGTTCACGTGCAGGGCGTGCAGCACGAGCTTCACACCGATGAACGCGAGGATGACGGCCAGCCCCTGGGCCAGGTAGACGAGACGCTCGAGCAGCCCACCGATGAGGAAGTACAGCTGACGCAGACCCATGAGGGCGAACGCGTTGGCCGTGAACACGATGTAGGCCTCGCTCGTGAGGCCGTAGATGGCGGGGATCGAGTCGACGGCGAACACCAGGTCGACGAAACCGATGGCGATGATCGTCAGCAGCATGGGCGTGAAGAAACGCTTGCCGTCGATCTTCACGGTGATGCGGTCACGGTGGTAGTCGTTCGTGAGCGGCAGGATGCGGCGGGCGAACGAGATCATCTTGCCGTTGGCGGGGTCGCTCTCGTGGTTGCTGAACGCCTGGCGGTAGGCCAGGAAGAGCAGCAGCGCGCCGAAGATGTAGAAGATCCAGGAGTAGTTCTCGATCAGGCCGGCGCCCACGGCGATGAAGATGCCGCGCAGAATGAGGGCGATGATGATGCCGATCATCAGCACCTTCTGCTGGTAGGCCTTCGGCACCGCGAAGCCCGTCATGATGATCAGGAACACGAAGAGGTTGTCGATCGACAGGGCCTTCTCGGTGAGGTAGCCGGCGAAGTACTCGCCACCGAAGCTCCAGCCGGAGAAGATGCCGATGCCCACGCCGAAGATGAGGGCCAGGCCGATGTAGAAGGCCGACCAGCGGGCGGATTCGCCGATGGAGGGCTCGTGCGGTTTGCGCACGTGGGCGAAGAATTCGTACACGAAGAAGGCGATGGTCACCGCGATGGTGATCAGCCAGATGGTGGGGGTCACGTTCACGTGAGGCTCCAAGGGGTCGACGAAATAGGATCCAAAGTCTCATCCGCCATCGCGTGGATTGCGCGTGTGATGGCCGTTGCTCCGGGACGCGGCTATGGGTCCGTACTGACGAAGCTTCCGTTGGTGGATTACTCCCCTTGCGGAGGAAAAAGTACCCTCCGAACCTGAGGAAACCATGTATTTGGATGGAATCAGCAGCGCTCGGTGGCACCATTCGCGTCGGCGAGAGCCCGGGCGGTCGAGGCGAGCACCGCGCGGAATGCGACCGTGGCCGGGTGTTCGGCGCCCGAGTGCCGCACCGAGGTGAAGATCGTGCGGCGCGGAGCGTCGTGCAGATCGATGAGGCGGCACGACGTGTCGCGGCCCGTCCAGACGAGATCGGGCATGAGTGCGACGGCGTTTCCCGATTCGATGAGACGGATCTGGGCCTGCAGGTCGGCCGTCTGATAGCGAACATCGGGTTCGAAGCCGGCCCGGCGGCAGAGCTGTTCGGCGAAGTGGCGCGACGCCGTGCCGTGCGGCTCCATTACCCAGGCCAGGTCGGCGGCATCCTCGATGCGGTCGACGGTGTGCAGCTGGCGGCTCTCGGGTGGCGCGGCCAGGCGGATGGCGTCGGTCGTCAGCTGTTGGCGGTCGAGGTCGGGCCAGAGCGGCGCGGCGTGGGCGGGGTATTGTTCGGCCACCACCATGTCGTAGTCGCGCGCCCAGGTCTCGGAGAGCGCGGTCTCGGGTTCGCGCTGCGTCATCTCGACGCGGACATCCGGATGCTGCGTGCGCATGGTGTTGAGTGCGTCGGGCATGAGCGCCAGAGCCGCCGACTGGAACACGGCCACGCGCACCGTGCCGCTCGCGCGATCTCGGGCCCCGCGCAGCTGCCCCTCGGCGCGTTCGAGGATGTCGAGCAGCTCGGCCGTGTGCGCCACGAGCATCTCGGCCTCGGGGGTGAGCTGCACGCGGCGACCCACCTTGCGCAACAACTCGACGCCCGTCTCCTGCTCGAGGATGGAGAGCTGCTGAGACACCGTCGAGGGGCTGAAATTGAGCGCCGCGGCGACATCGGCGAGGGTGCCGCGGATGCTCAGTTCGCGCAGCAGGCGCAATCGTCGCACGTCGAGCATCCGACCCCTTTCATTCTTCGGAAATCCTAATGGATACCGCTCGAAAAGAGTTGCTATTCATAACGGGAGCGCGACCGCATACTGAACTCACCCCCACCTCCTCAGGCGACGCCCGACCGGCGCCGTCTCCGCGTAAAGGACAGTCAATGACCGACGTCACCGAGAACCGCTCCGCTCCGGCCCCCGAACCCGCGCGTGAGGATGCCTCAGCCAGCGCTTCCGCTGCCGCCGACACATCGTTCGAGCAGGAGTTCACCGGGCTCTCCGACGAGGCCATCGCACTCGTGCGCCGCTGGCTCACCGCCGCCGACGACCAGCCCGTCGACGCCTCGGCGCAACAGCTCGCGGGCGTGCTGAAAGACCCCAACGGCCTCGACTTCACGGTCGGCTTCGTCGACGGTGTCGTTCGGCCAGAAGACCTCACCGTCGCGGCGCGCAACCTCGCCCGCCTGGCCCCCAAGGTGCCCGCGTTCCTGCCGGTGCCCATGCGCGCGGCCGTGCGCCTCGGCGGCATCGCAGCGCCCATCCTGCCGGGTGTCGTCATCCCCATCGCCCGCAAGGTGCTGCGCCAGATGGTGAGCCACCTCATCGTCGACGCCACCGACCAGAAGCTCGGCGCGGCCATCGCCAAGATCAAAAGCGACGACGTGCGCCTGAACGTCAACCTGCTGGGCGAGGCCGTCCTCGGCCAGAAAGAAGCATCCCGCCGCCTCGCGGGAACCCACGCCCTGCTCGCGCGCGACGACGTCGACTACGTGTCGATCAAGGTGTCCTCCACGGTCAACCCGCACTCGCCGTGGGCGTTCGACGAGGATGTCGACCACGTCGTCGAGAGCCTGACACCCCTGTTCGAGCGTGCCGCCGCAGCATCCACGCCCAAGTTCATCAACCTCGACATGGAGGAGTACAAGGACCTCGACCTCACGATCGCGGTCTTCACGCGCATCCTCGACAAGCCCGAGTTCCACGACCTCGAGGCCGGCATCGTGCTGCAGGCCTACCTGCCCGACGCACTTTCGGCCATGATTCGCCTGCAGGAGTGGGCCGCAGCCCGCCGCGCCACCGGGGGCGCTGCCATCAAGGTGCGCATCGTCAAGGGCGCCAACCTGCCCATGGAACAGGTCGAGGCGTCGCTGCACGACTGGCCGCTCGCCACGTGGGGCAGCAAACAGGACAGCGACACCAACTACAAGCGCGTCGTCGACTACGCTCTGCACCCCGACCGCGTGAAGAACGTGCGCATCGGCGTGGCCGGGCACAACCTCTTCGACATCGCCTTCGCCTGGCTGCTCGCCGGTCGCCGGGGTGCGCGCGACGGTATCGAATTCGAGATGCTGCTCGGCATGGCGCAGGGCCAGGCCGCGGCCGTGAAGAAGGATGTCGGCAGCCTCCTGCTCTACACGCCCGTCGTGCACCCGCAAGAGTTCGACGTGGCCATCGCCTACCTCATCCGCCGCCTCGAAGAGGGCGCCTCGTCGTCGAACTTCATGTCTGCCGTGTTCGAGCTGTCGGCCAACGAGGAACTGTTCGAGCGCGAGAAGAACCGCTTCCTGGCCTCGCTCGCCGACTTCGACCGCGCCGTGCCCGGGCCGAACCGCACGCAGAACCGCCAGCTGCCCGCCGCCCCCGCGCCCTCCGACACGTTCGAGAACACGCCCGACACCGACCCGTCGCTGCCCGCCAACCGGGAGTGGGCCCGCGACATTTTGTCGCGCGTCGCCGACACGCGGCTCGGGCTCGACACCCTCGAGGCATCCACCGTCACGACGAAAAAGGCGCTGGCCGAGCGCATCAAGACGGCCACGCAGGCCGCCGGTGACTGGGCCGCACGGGGCGGCGACGGCCGCGCCGAACTGCTGCACCGCGTGGGTGACGTGCTCGAACAGAACCGAGCGCGCCTCATCGAGGTGATGGCCGCCGAAACCGGCAAGACCGTCGACCAGGCCGACCCCGAGATCTCGGAAGCCATCGACTTCGCCCACTTCTACGCCGAGCAGGCGCGCGAACTCGACCGCGTCGACGGCGCCACCTTCGTGCCCGCGCGCCTGACGGTCGTTGCCCCGCCGTGGAACTTCCCCGTGGCGATTCCCGCCGGGTCGGCGCTCGCCGCGTTGGCCGCGGGGTCGTCGGTGATCATGAAGCCTGCGCCCCAGGCATCCCGTTGCGGTGCCGTGCTGGCCGACGCGCTGTGGGAGGCCGGCATCCCCGCCGACGTCTTCCAGCTCGTGCAGGTCGACGAGGGCGCCCTCGGCCGCGAGCTCGTCGCGCACCCGAGCGTCGACCGCGTTATTTTGACCGGCGGCTACGAGACGGCCGAGCTGTTCCGCTCGTTCCGCCACGACCTGCCCCTGCTGGCCGAGACCAGCGGCAAGAACGCCATCATCGTCGCCCCGAGCGCCGACATCGACCTCGCCGTGAAGGATGTCGTGAACTCGGCGTTCGGTCACGCCGGCCAGAAGTGCTCGGCCGCGTCGCTCGTCATCCTCGTCGGCTCGGTCGCCCGCTCGCGCCGGTTCCACGACCAGCTCGTCGACGCCGTATCGTCGCTCACGGTCGGCTACCCGACCGATGCGACCACGCAGATGGGCCCCGTCATCGAACCCGCCGCGGGCAAGCTGCTCTCGGGTCTCACCGAACTGGGCGCGGGCGAAAGCTGGCTCGTGCAGCCGCAGAAACTCGACGACACCGGGCGTCTGTGGAGCCCCGGCATCCGTGACGGTGTGCGCCGCGGCTCGACGTTCCACAAGACCGAGTACTTCGGCCCCATCCTCGGCATCATGACGGCCGCAACGCTCGACGAGGCCATCGCCATGCAGAACGAGGTCGACTACGGCCTGACGGCGGGGCTGCACTCGCTCGACCCCGCCGACCTCGAGGTGTGGCTGTCGGATGTCGCGGCCGGAAACCTCTACATCAACCGCGGCATCACGGGCGCCATCGTGCGTCGTCAGCCGTTCGGCGGCTGGAAGAAGTCGGCCGTGGGCCCCGGCACCAAGGCCGGCGGACCGAACTACCTCATCGGGCTGGGCTCCTGGCAGTCGGACACGTCGTCCGCGTCGACGCCCGTCACCAACCCGGATGTCGTGGCGCTGCGTGACGCGGCCCTCGCGTCCGGCGCGCTCGACGCCACCTCCGGCATCCCCGCCATCGACCGCCTCGAGCGCTCGCTCGCGAGCGACGCCGAAGCGTGGGCGACCCGCTTCGGAACCGCGACCGATGTCTCGGGGCTCAGCGCCGAACGCAACGTGTTCCGCTACCTGCCGCGTCACACCGCCATCCGCCTGTCGGAGGGGGAGTCTCTCGCCGATCTCGTGCGCGTCGTGGCGGCGGCCTTCGCGGCCGGTGCGCGCCCCACGGTTTCGGTGCCCGAGGCGTTGCCCGCACGCATCCGGTCGGTTCTCGAGGCACGTGACCTGCGCGTGACGGTCGAATCGGATGAGGCGTTCCTCACGCGCGCCGGCCGCAGCCGCGCCGACCGCGTGCGCCTCATCGGCGGCTCGATGTCGGCTCTGGCCGCCGCGACGGGCGGTCGTCCCGACCTCGGCATCTATGGCAACCCGGTCACCGAGTCGGGCCGCGTCGAGCTGCTGCCGTTCCTGCAGGAGCAGGCCGTCAGCATCACGGCGCACCGCTTCGGCACACCCAACGCGCTGTCCGAGGGCCTCATCTAGCCGGCGCGCTCGGCAGCGCGCGCCGCTGCATCATCCGGCCCTCGGCTCTGCGGATTCACCCCGCGGATCCGAGGGCCGGTCTGGGTTCGCGGGGTGGCGGTTTCAGGCCGTCGGGCCCGTGACGGGCCAGACGTAGTCGAGGTCGGGCGGCACGTCGGGAAAGAGGGGCGCGTAGAACTCCGGATACTTGCGCAGCAGGTTCGAGCGGTGCGAGATCATGATCGACTCGTCGGCGAGCCAGGGCGGGCGCTCGAACGTTTCGGCGATGTAGGCGTCGAGGTCGGCGGGGGAGGTGGCGAGGTCATCCAGCGTCTTCTCGAGGCACGTGTCGCCGAAACCGCGGCGCACCCACTCGGCGCACGTCGCCTCCTGATAGTCCATGAGGGCGGCTCGATAACCCCGCCACATGCGCGTGACGGGGTGGTTCTGCCATCCGTAGGTCGGGATGGTGAGGGCGCGCATGATCTGCAGGGTCTCGACGCGCTGTTTGCCGAGGCGGCGGTCGTCGAGCACGCGGGCGCTCTCGTCGAAGTCGGCGAAGGGCACGAAGGTTTGCATGGGTCCTCGGTTCTTGCACAGCAGGCGCAGGCACACGGCAGAGAAAAACCCCCGCCTCCCGGAGTGTTCTCCGAATGACGGGGGCGATGGTGGGTGGGCGCCCTACTCGGGTGAACCGCCCGAGACGGTGTCGGCCTGAGGCTCGTCGTCGTTGCCATCGGTGCCCGTGCCGTCGGGCAGGTTGTCGGTCTTCTGCGTCTCCTCGTCGGACACGTTGGTCGAACCGTTGGAATCTTCCTCTGGGGTCTCGATCTTGTCGCTCATGACTCCAACCTACGCCCGGTGCGGATGCTCTGCAGGGGCTTTCATCGCGTGCAACGGTGAGCGTAGAATCGCTCGCCCTCGCCCCGCGGTCGACTCCGGGGGCCTACTCCGGTGGGTGCAGTCGCGGGCGGAATGTCCCCCTCACGGACGATTGTGGCCCGTATGGTCGCCCTGTCAGCATGGAATCTCCGCCACAGTCAGGACATCCGCATGATTGAAGCCCGTTCGCTCACGAAACAGTACGGCGATAAGACCGCCGTCAACGACGTGAGTTTCACCGTCCAATCCGGCAAGGTCACGGGGTTCCTCGGGCCCAACGGCGCCGGCAAGTCCACCACCATGCGCATGATCGTGGGGCTCGACCGCCCGACGAGCGGCTCCGTGACGGTGGACGGCAAGCCCTACGCCGACTACCCGGCTCCGCTGCACGAGGTCGGTGTGCTGCTCGATGCCAAGGCCGTGCACACGGGCCGCAGCGCCTACAACCACCTCCGCGCCATGGCGGCAACCCACGGCATCCCCACGTCGCGTGTGAACGAGGTCATCGAGATGACGGGTCTCACGGGCGTGGCCAAGAAACGCGTCGGCGGCTTCTCGCTCGGCATGGGGCAGCGCCTCGGCATCGCGGCGGCCCTGCTGGGCGACCCGCGCGTGCTCATTCTCGACGAGCCCGTCAACGGCCTCGACCCCGAGGGTGTGCTGTGGGTGCGCCAGCTGGTGCGCTACCTGGCCGCCGAGGGGCGCACGGTGCTGCTGTCGTCGCACCTCATGAGCGAGATGGCGCAGACCGCCGATCACCTGATCGTGTTGGGCCGGGGCCGCGTGATTGCGGATGCTCCCATCGCCGACATCCTGGCCGGTGACCAGACCGCGGCCGTGCAGGTGAAGAGCCCTCGGCTCGACGAGTTGGCAGCAGCCCTCGTGGCGCTCGGCCGGCCGAACGTCGCGCTCGCGCCCGTCTCTCCCGGAACCGCGTCGGTGACGGGCCTGACCGCCGAGCTCATCGGTGACACGGCAGCCGCCAACGGCATCGCGCTGCACGAACTGACCCCGACCTCCGCGTCGCTCGAGGACGTGTTCATGCGCCTCACGCAAGACGAGGTCGAGTATCGTACCGGCGCGGGCGAACAGGGCTCCATGCCATCCGGTGCCCACGCCGCCGCACCGTCCGCTTCCGCGTCCGCTTCCGCTTCTTCCGCTTCCGACGCCCAGGAGGCGACCCGATGAGCACGACATCCGCCCCCAGCCGTTCCCACGCTGGCGCCCCCGCACCCGCACAGCGTGGAAAGCTCAACTTCGGCGGTCTGCTCGTCTCCGAGTGGATCAAGCTGACGACCGTGCGCTCGACCGTGTGGTCGCTCGCCGTCCTCGTGCTGATCAGCGTTGGCCTCGGCCTGCTGATCGCCACCTTCCTGGAGGCGGGGGATGCCGGTGGCCCCGGTGGCCCCGGCGGCCCGGGTAGCCCGGCAGATGCTGCCGCTGCCGCCGCCACCGACTGGGCCCTTACCTCGGCAACCGCCGGCATGGCGATGGCCTCGCTCGTGGCCGCCATCCTCGGCGCTCTCAACATCACGAGCGAGTACTCGACCGGCATGATCCGCTCTTCGCTCGCCGCCGTGCCGAAGCGCCTGCCCGTGCTGTTCGCCAAGGCCGTCGTGCTGGCGCTCGTCACGTTCGGCGTGGGCCTCATCACGCTCTTCGGCACCTACCTCATCGTCACGCCCATCCTCGAAGGCAAGGGTTTCGAGGCTCATCTCGACGACCCGCAGACCGTCATCGCCCTCATCGGTGGCGCAGCCTATCTCGCCATCGTGGCCGTGTTCTCGCTGGGCCTCGGCACGATCATCCGCAGCGGTGCCGGCGCGATCGCGGCCGCCGTCGGCGTTCTGCTCATCCTGCCGCCGCTCTTCATGCTGGTGCCGCTCAAATGGCTGCAAGACCTCTACCCCTACCTGCTCTCGAGTGCGGGCGGGCAGATGCACACCATCCCCAACGGGTCGACGGATGTCGAGGGCTGGGTCGCCGTCATCGTCAGCGTCGCTTGGGCCGCCGTGTCGCTGGCCATTGCGGCCGTGATGTTGAAGCGTCGCGACGCGTAACGGCGCCTAGCCTTCCACCTCGACGAGGATGAGGGGCAGCTCGTCGAGCAGTTCGCGAGCGAGGAACCCGAGGGGGCCGACGCGCACCGAGAGCCGGTCGCCGGCTGCCGCGTGCGCATGAGACGCCCAGACGGCGGCCTGCGCCGGTTCGGACCCGCGGGCGCACAGGCCCGTGATCGCTCCGGCGAGAACGTCGCCCGAGCCGGAGGTGCCGAGGCCGCTGTGGCCCGTGCCCGACTGCCACACGCGGCCGTCCGGGTGGGCGATGACGTTGTGGCACGAGACGACGGCGCGGTAGCGGTGCGCGATGGCGAGGGTGTCGGCGACGAGATCGGTGTCGGCATCGTCGTCGGAATCTCGCTCGAGCAGGCGGTCGGCTTCGCTCGTGTTGGGCGTGAGGACGAGCCGGTTCGCGAAGGTCTGCGCGATCTCCTCGACTTTCGGCAGCACGCCGAGTGCGTAAGCATCCAGGGCCAGGATGGTGTCGTCTCCGAGCAGGCCGGGAAGCTCGCGCAGCAGCGCTTCGGCTTCGTCGGCGTCGTCGAGGCCCGGGCCCACGAGCACGACGTCGGCCGAGGAGAGGTCGTCGGCGATGTCTTTCACCGAGGCGCCGGCGACGTGGCCGCCGTCGGTTTCGGCCAGCGGGGCGACGCCCGATTCGGGCACGGCAACGGCGACGTGCGGTGCGACCGATCCCGCGACGGCGAGCGTGAGCCGTCCGGCGCCGACGCGCAGGGCGGCGAGTCCCGCCAGTTGCGCGGCCCCGGGGGAGCGGAGCGCGCCGCCCACGACGACGACCTGCCCGCGGCCGTACTTCGAGTCGCCGCCACCCGGCAGGGTCCACTCGCGCAGCAGGTTGGGTGTGATGACGGTCGGCGTGGGCGTGGCATCTGTGTGGTCTGCCGAGGTCGTGTCGGTGTCGCTCATGCTGTTCCTCCGATGACGGCCGCCTCGGGCGACCCTTCGCTGCGGGTGTCGTCGCGCTCGCCCGAGTGGTGGGTGACGGGTGCGCCGGCGCGTTCGAGGTGGGTGGTGTCCGAGAAGGCGTCGAGCTGCCAGGGCTCGCCGGGGGCGCCGCGGCTGATGCGGGTCAGCGACGCGTTCTTGACCGAGTGCGATGACGCGAATTCGAGCAGCTCGGCTTCGTCCCAGTCCAGGCACACGTAGAGCAGCAGCATGACGATGGAGTCGTGAGCGACGATCACACCGAGGCTCTTCGACCCGGTGTCGTGCGCATCGTCCTCGATGTCGCGCAGCACGCTGCGCAGCCGCAGGGCCAGGTCGGCCCACGATTCGCCGCCGGGCGGTCGGTAGGAGAACTTGCCGAGCCAGTCGCGGCGCTCTTCTTCTTCGGGATGCCGCGTCTGCACGCCGTGGCGCGTGAGCAGGTCGAGGATGCCGAGCTCGCGGTCGCGCAGACGCTCGTCCCGTCGCGGCGACAGCGGCAGCTGCGCAGCATCAAGCGCCAGCTCGAGGGTCTCGCGGGCGCGCAGATAAGTTGACACCCAGAGCCGGGTGCTGTCGAGGCGCAGACGCTCGTCGTTGTCGGCGAAGACCGAGCCGAGCGCGGCCGCCTGCCGTTCTCCGTCCTCGGAGAGGGGAACGTCGGCGTCGCGCATCTCGATGTGGATGACTTCGGCGCCCTCCGCTTCGGCAGCGCTCGCGGCCCGGTTGGCGATGCTCTCGCCGTGGCGGATGAGCCAGAGTTCTGTGGCAGCCATGCTTTCAGGCTATCCAGCCACTGCCGCCAGACAAGTGGTTGACGTGTTGTGCGCCGACCTCTATCGGGAGGCGCTCGCGGCACCCGTCAGAAGCGTGAGGATGTCCTGGTAGCGCTCGGTCGTGCGCGCGACGATATCGGCGGGCAGCTCGGGCGGCGTGCCCGTCTGGTCCCAGTTGGCGGCCAGCCAGTCGCGCACGATCTGCTTGTCGAACGAGGCCATGCGCTCGGCCGGGGTTCCGCCGGATGCCCACGCCTCGGCATCCCAATAGCGGGATGAGTCGGAGGTGAGCACCTCGTCGGCCAGGACGATTTCGCCCGTGTGGGGGTCGCGGCCGAATTCGAACTTGGTGTCGGCGAGGATGACGCCGGCGGGCTCGGCGAGGGCTGAGGCGCGGCGGTAGATCGACAGGGAGAGGTCGCGCAGGGCCGCGGCATCGTCGGCGCCGATGAGTTCGACGACGCGCTCGAAGCTGATGTTCTCGTCGTGTTCGCCGAGCGGTGCCTTGTAGGCGGGGGTGAAGAGCGGCTCGGGCAGCCGGTCGCCGTTCTGCAGGCCGGCGGGCAGGGGGATGCCGCACACGCTCTGGTCGGCCTCGTACTCTTTCCAGCCGGAGCCGGTCAGGTAGCCGCGCACCACGCATTCGACGGGGAACATGTCGAGCTTCTTGACGAGCATGCTGCGCCCGACGACCTCGGCGGGGATGATCTCGCGCACGGTGGACGGATCGCTGGCGGCGTCATCCGAGGTCAGTTCGTGATCGGCCACGAGATGGTTGGGCACATCGGCCAGCTGGTCGAACCACCACAGGCTCAGCGTGGTGAGCAGCTCACCTTTGCCGGGGATGGCGGGCGACAACACGTGGTCGAAGGCGCTGACCCGGTCGCTGGCGACGACGAGCATGCGGCCGGCGGCCCCGTCGGTGCGCCCGGCGGCGGGCTCGTACAGGTCGCGCACTTTGCCGGAGTAGACGTGGGTGAAGCCGGGCAGTTCGAGGTAATCGCTCACACGCCCATTATCGCGGAGTCTGTGTGCTCATCGATGCGTGTTGTTGCCCGCTAGATTGGCTCACAGCAAGGTTTTCGGGGAGGGCGCGTGCGCCCGCACGAGGGGGGTTCGCATGTCGATGGGTTCGCGCGATGGTCTGCAGCCGGATGATTCCGGAGCGCCCGACGTCGGCACGAGCGGCGGGAGCCCGGAGGCGCCTTCCTCGAGGCGCCGGGTCTGGTTGCTCGTCGGCGGGATCGTGGCGGCGGTCGTGATCGTCTCGCTCGTCGTGGTGTTCTTCCTCACCCGACCGGGCGGCGATCCCGTTTCCGCTCCGACATCCTCTGCCCCCGCGTCGTCGACCGCGGTTCCGACCGCGTCGCCCACCGCCCCGGCCTCGGCGACGTCCAGCTCGGCCCCCGTCGAACCGGCGGCGCCTGTCGCCCTGCCGACCGATTGCTACGAGATCTTCGACCAGGCCTATCTCGACACCTATGGTTCGGCCGAACTGAACAGCCCCCTGCTCGATCCGGTCATTTCGCGCATCCCCGATATCGAGGCGCTTCGCGCGAGCTTGCCGGGTATCGACTGCCGCTGGGGTGGCCCGACCGAGGGTGGCACGGCGAGTTCCGTCAACGCGGTCACGCCGGCGCAGCAGGATGATGCGATCGCGCTCGCCGTCGCGAACGGGGCTTCGTGCGAAGCCTGGGAGCAGGGCACGAAATGCCGCATCTTCGAGCGGCTGGACGAGTGGTACACCGCCGAAGAGTATTTCTTCCGTGACGGCCTGTGGGTGTCCACCTGGCTTGCCGGCACGATCGGTGACGAGAACACGATCACCGAAGAGATGACGTCCTCGATCGAGTCGACGCTCTGGCCCTGACCGGGGCGTCAAACCCGACCACGGTTCGCGCCACCTCTCTGTGAGGCCGCCCGAGCGCGAGGCCGCTGCGCCCGTTGCGCGGCCTATTCCGTCACGCGGCGACCTCCGCCACACAGCTGCTTCCACGCGGCCCCGGCTTCGGCGGCGGTTGTGCGGCGTATCGCTTGAGGCAGCGACCTCCGTGACAGAGCGGCTTCCATGCGGCCCCGGCTTCGGTGGCGGTTGTGCGGCGTATTCCTTTAGGCGGCGACCTCCATGGCACAGCGGCTTTCATGTGGCCCCGGCTTCGGTGGTGGTTGTGCGGCGTATTCCTTTAGGCGGCGACCTCCGTGACAGAGCGGCTTTCATGAGGCCCCGGCTTCGGTGGTGGTTGTGCGGCGTATTCCTTTAGGCGGCGACCTCCGTGACAGAGCGGCTTTCATGAGGCCCCGGCTTCGGTGGTGGTTGTGCGGCGTATTCCTTTAGGCGGCGACCTCCGTGACAGAGCGGCTTTCATGAGGCCCCGGCTTCGGTGGCGGTTGTGCGGCGTATTCCTTTAGGCGGCGACCTCCATGGCACAGCGGCTTTCATGAGGCCCCGGCTTCGGTGGCGGTTGTGCGGCGTATTCCTTTAGGCGGCGACCTCCATGGCACAGCGGCTTCCATGAGGCCCCCGCATCGGCGGCGGTTGCGCTACCGAGGCGCGGAGGGTGGTGCCAGCTCGGTGGGTGCCGCTGCGGCGATGAGCTTGTGCAGCGTGGAGCGCAGGCCGTCGAGTTCGTCTAGCGTCATGCCCAGTTCTCCGACGATGGTGGTCGGGATGCCTTCGGCCTTCGATCGCAGCTCCCGCCCCGCGTCGCTCAGCGTGATGTCGAGAACGCGTTCGTCGTGCGTGGAGCGCCGGCGCTGAACAAGCCCGGCTGCTTCCAAGCGCTTGAGCAAGGGGGACAGCGTGGCCGGCTCGAGCTGCAGCACCTGCCCGAGCTCTTTCACTGAGCGCGGCTCGTTCTCCCATAGCGCGAGCATCACCAGATATTGAGGATGCGTCAGCCCGAGCGGTTCGAGCACGGGCCGGTACAGCGCCAACACGCTGCGCGACGCAACGGCCAATGCGAAGCAGACCTGATTCTCGAGCGCGAGCACATCGGCCTCGGCGGGCAGCTTTTCGGTGCCTGCCGCGGTCTGCGCCGTTGCGTGCGTTCGTTCAGCTGTCGACATCCGAGCATCCTCCGCATTTAGTATGTACACTAATCATTATGGCACGAAGCAAAAAGAAGCGTCTGACGGTGAAGGAAGCCGGCGGTATAACCGGCTGGCTCACCGCCACGCTGCTGCCCTATTTGGGCCCGCCGCCCCTCGGTGACCGCAACGAGCCGCAGGCACCCTCATCTGTCGACAACCCGTGCCCGATCTGCGGTGCGCCCATGTCCGAGCACCGCGTCGACCGCTCGGGCGAACGCACGCAGCTCTACTGCCCGACCGCGCCCACCCCTTAGCGCTACAGCGGGTCTCGGAAGGCCCGCTTCGCCGCACCGTCTCGCGGTCCCGCCGCCCGCCGCCCGCCACGTCCAGTCCGGCGAGGCATCCTCTTCCATGCGTCCCCCCTTGATGCGGCGCCTCCTTGCACCGCCTCCCTTCGCGTCGTCGGCCGCTCTCCGCGCCGCGTCGAGCCGTTGGTCGCGTCTCCGCGCTACGCCGTGCCGTTGGTCGCGTGTCCGCGCCACGTCGCGTCGTCGGTCGCCTCTCTGCGCCACGCCGTGCCGTTGGTCGCGTTTCTGCGCAGCGTCGCGCCGTCGGTTGCGTCTCCGCGCAGCGTCGTGCCGTTGGTCACCTCTCTGCGCCACGTTGCCTCGACCCGTACCACCTCGCCTCGAGGTGCGTCGTACCCCGTCGTCTCGCTGCACGCAGCTTCGTCGTGGCACGCCTCCTCGCGGCCCGCCACTTCGCCGCGCGTTGCTGCAGTTGGCGAGACCGCAGCGGCGTTCGAGCGCCGCATCGTGTCATTCGGATGTCGTTGTGGATGCGGAAGCGCCCGATCAACCTCCGCGCGGCCCGGGCTTGCACTTCCTTCTTGGTTTGAGCTATTCCAGGCGGTATATTCCAGGTGGACTATTCCAGATGGAATAGTCCACCTGGAATAGTGGAAACGCAGAAAGAATGTGCCTGTCGCCGAGACGACGATGAGGGCGGTGACGATATGAAGCGACGGAAACAGGGCGAAGGCCTCGGTATGCCAATGATCCGCGTTGCGGCCCTCGGGTTTCTCGCGGAACGACCGATGCATGCCTATGAGATGTATCAGCTGGCCCTGAAGCGCGGCGAGGATCGCGTCGTCAACGTCAGCCCAGGATCTCTTTACCGAGCGGTGTACGCGCTGGAAGACCGCGGGTACGCGGCCGAATTCGAAACATTCCGTGAAGGTCCGAGACCGGAGCGGACCACATTCGAAATCACTCAGGCCGGACGGGAAGCCTTCGAGCGCGAACTGCAGCACATGGTAGAAGTGCCTGCCGAGGAGTATCCCGAATACATCCTCGCGATATCTGGGATGCATGCGCTCGCGGCCGATGTCGTTCACGAAGCCGTCACGCGACGCAATCGTCACCTGGCCGCCGAGATCGAAGCCATCGACGAAGCCACCAGGGAGTCCGAGGAGCGAGGCGTGCCCGAGATGTACGTCCTGCACCGCCAGTTCCGTCGGCACATGATCTGCGCCGAGATCGACTGGAACGAGCAGCTCCTGGCCAGGCTCGACGCCCGAGACATCCCCTGGCACGACGACCGCAGCCCCGAAGAGCGCGCTCGCAACGGACCCGCCTCGCCGCACGTGGGCACGAGAAGCGGTCGGCGTCGAATGGCAGCGGGGGACGCATCCGGGCGGCGTTTTCGTTCAGACAACGTTCCTGAGCCGCCGCTCGAAGAAACAGCGACGGCTCGTGGAACGCTCGATAGGGCCTCGCACGAGCGCCGGGTAAGCGGCGTGGCCATCGGAGAAGACACCCGAGAACCTGAAACGAACCCGGCCGGCGCAACCCGGGACTGGACTGCCGAACTCGAGGAACGCGCGCAGCGTGAAGAAGCGGCGCGAGCATGGCTCCGCTCAATGGCCCGAACGCCTGACGCCGAACCCACGAACTAATGCGCCACGGGACGGCGGCACCGAGAACGTCCCACCAAACTCTGCCTAGAAGCATCCCCACCCCACCCGGGCCAGCCTGACGCTGAGCCCACGCATCCTGAGGACACCGTGGAAACCATCGCAAAACCGTGGCCGGCACTCTGGTCACTCGTCATCGGATTCTTCATGATCCTGATCGACACCACCATCGTCTCGGTCGCCAACCCCGCCATCATGCGCGGGCTCGGCGCCGACCTCAACGCCGTGCTCTGGGTGACCAGCGCCTACCTGCTCGCCTACGCCGTGCCGCTTCTCATCACCGGGCGGCTCGGGGACCGGTTCGGGCCGAAAAACCTCTACCTCGGCGGGCTCGTGATCTTCACGCTCGCCTCCGCCTGGTGCGGATTCGCCGGCAGCATCGAGATGCTCATCGTGGCCCGCGTGTTCCAGGGACTCGGCGCATCGCTCATGACCCCGCAGACCATGGCCGTCATCACGCGCATCTTCCCGCCCGACCGCCGGGGCGCCGCCATGGGACTCTGGGGAGCCACCGCCGGTGTCGCCACGCTCGTCGGCCCCATCCTCGGCGGCGTGCTCGTCGACGGGTTCGGTTGGGAATGGATCTTCTTCGTCAACGTGCCCATCGGCATCGTCGCATTCGTGCTCGCCGCGCGCCTCGTGCCGTCCCTCGAAAAGCACCCGCACAAATTCGACATCCTGGGCGTCGTGCTCTCGGCCGTCGGCCTGTTCCTGCTCGTGTTCGGCATTCAGGAAGGTGAGGCCTACAACTGGGGAACCATCGCGGGGCCCATCACCGTCTGGGGCCTCATCGTCGCAGGCATCGTCGTTCTGATCGGCTTCGTCGTCTGGCAGCGCTACAACCGCGGCGAACCGCTCCTGCCGCTGAAGCTGTTCCGCGACCGCAACTTCTCGCTCGCCAACGGCGCCATCACCACCGTCGGCTTCACGATCACGAGCATGAGCCTGCCGCTCATCTTCTTCTACCAGACCGTGCTCGGCCTGACGCCCACCCAATCGGCGCTCATGATGGTGCCCATGGCCGTCATCTCGGGCGTGCTCGCACCCGTCGCCGGCAAACTCATCGACCGCTACAACCCCCGCTACATCGCCGTCACCGGCATGCTGCTGCTGGCCGTCGCGCTCGTCTGGTACTCGCTGCTGCTCACACCCGACCGCCCCATCTGGATGTTCCTGCTGCCGAGCGCCGTCCTCGGCCTCGCCAACGCCGGCATCTGGGGCCCGCTCTCGACGACCGCCACGCGCAACCTGCCGCCGCAGCTCGCCGGCGCCGGCTCGGGCGTCTACAACACCACGCGGCAGATCGGTGCCGTGCTCGGAAGCGCGTCGATCTCCGCGCTCATGCAGGCCCGCATCAGCGCCGAACTCGGGGGCGGAGCATCCGGAGCCGCACCCGGTGGCGAGACGCCCACGACCGGCGGCGAACTGCCCGAGGCGCTGCACGCCGGGTTCACCGCGGCGATGGCTCAGGCCCTGCTGCTGCCCGCCGCCGTCGCGCTCATCGGGGCCGTCATCGTCGTGTTCTTCGCCAAGCCGAAACCGCCCCAGTGGGGTCCGCGGGCCCAGGCTGCGCCGGGTGACGCCGCAGCGACCGCAGACGCCGCAGAGGAAACGCAGACGACGCGGCCGTAGCGGGGAACCGGGGCTGAGGCATCCGGTTAGGGTGTGACGATGGCGAAGAAACGTATCGAGGTGCGCGCAACCACGGCCGACGACTGGCAGCAGGTGCGCGCACTGCGGCTCGAGATGCTCGCCGACACCCCCATCGCGTTCGGCGAGACCCTCGAGGCCGCGCAGCGCGTCACCGAGGCCGGATGGCGCGAGCGCGGCCGCCGCGGAACCAACCCGCACAGCACGGCCCTCGTCGCCATCGACCTCGACACCGGAGCCTGGGCCGGCATCATGGGTGGCTACGTGGACGACGCCGTCGGGTCGAAACCGCTGCTCGTCGGCGTGTACGTCTCACCCGCCTATCGCGGCAAGAACTCTCACGTCACCGACCTGCTGCTCGCGGGCGTCGAAGAGTGGGCGCGGGGCGAAGGCGACGAGCTGCTGCTGCATGTGCACGAGAGCAACCCGCGCGCCATCGCCGCCTACGAGCGACGAGGATTTCACGCGACGGGTGTCACCGTGCCCTACGTGCTCGACCCCAGCACTCGCGAACTCGAGATGCGCAAACGCCTGCGCTGATCGCATCCCCGCGTCGGCCGAAGCTTCGCGGCGCTCAACCCCAGGGGATCGAGCCGACGAGAACGCCGACCACGAGCATGACGACCGAGACGATGGCGGCTCGCCAGAGGACCTTCTTGTGGTGGTCGCCGAGGTTGACGTTGGCGAGCGAGACGAGCAGCAGGATGGCGGGAACCAGGGGCGACTGCAGGTGCACGGGCTGACCCGTGATCGACGCGCGAGCCATCTCGACCGGGTCGATGCCGAAGTTCGCGGCGCTCTGCGATAGAACGGGCAGGATGCCGAAGTAGAACGCGTCGTTCGACATGAAGAACGTCATCGGGATGCTGAGCAGGCCCGTGATGACCGCCAGGAACGGTCCCATCGACGCCGGGATGACCTCGACCAACCAGTTCGCCATGGCGTCGACCATGCCCGTGCCGTCGAGCACGCCGATCAGCACGCCGGCGGCCAGAACCATCGACACGACGCCGACGACGCTCGGGGCGTGCGCCACGATCTCGGACGCCTGGCTCTTCATCTTGGGGAAGTTCACGAGCAGTGCGATGGCCGAACCGATCATGAAGACGTAGAACAGCGGCACCAGGTCGAGCACCAGGAGCGTCATGACCGCGAGCGTCAGCGCCAGGTTGAACCAGATGAGCTTGGGGCGCAGCGTGGAGCGGTCGGCGTCGAGCATGGTGTCCGACATGGCAGTCGCGATGGGCTGCGTGATGACCGCGACGCCCGAGGCGTCGACGGTGGCGGGGGAGCCTCCCGGGGAGGAGGCGGCGACGCCCGAGCTCGAACCGGTGCCGGCGGAGCCGAAGCGGCCGCGAGAGCCGGCGAGACCGGAACCGGAACCCGGGGTCGCGTCGTCCGTGTCGGTGGTGCCACGGGCACGGCCGAATGTGGTGCCCGCGAGCGTGCCGTCGGTGCCCAGAGCGCTGCCGTCGGCGTCGAAACGGCCGAGGCGCTTGCGCTCGGCGAGCCCGAGCATCCACGCGAAGAGGAAGACGATGACGAGACCCGCGATGAGCGAGGGGATCATGGGGACGAAGATGTCGCTGGCGTCGACCTTGAGGGCCGCGGCGGCGCGAACCGTGGGACCGCCCCATGGCACGATGTTGAGCGTGCCGTTGGCGAGACCGGCCACGCACGTGAGCACGACCGGGCTCATGCCGAGACGCAGGTAGATGGGCAGCAGAGCCGCCGTCGTGACGATGAACGTGGTCGAACCGTCGCCGTCGAGCGAGACGGCGCCGGCGAGGAGAGCTGTGCCGACGACGATCTTGGCCGGGTCGTTGCCGGCGACCTTCAAGATGAAGCGCACGAGCGGGTCGAACAGCCCGACGTCGATCATGATGCCGAAATAGATGATCGCGAACATGAGCAGGGCGGCCGTGGGCGCGAGTTTGCCGACGGATTCCATGACCATGTCGCCGAGCCCCAGGCCCGCGCCGGCGAAGAGACCGAAGATGGTGGGAACGAGGATGAGGGCCACGACGGGCGTGAGCTTCTTGGTCATGATGAGCACCATGAAGGTGACGATCATGGCGAAACCGAGAATGACGAGAGACACACTGACTCCTTTGTCTGTTTTGTCTGCGGAATGGTGCGCCGCCCCCAGAGGCTCGCAGACGCGGCATCCGCTGTCTCGCTTTGCCTCGTTTAGGAGAAAGCACGCATAAAACCGGTTTTGCGCATTGTGCTCATGAGGCCGACGGGGGCCCGTCTGGATACCCTGAAGGGCGACGAGGCGAAGGAGGTCGCATGCCGAGCACATCCGCAACGCGCACACCTCGCGCACCCCGCGCACCGCGAACACCCCGCGCACCGCTGCGCTTCGTCACGCAGGTGTTCATCCTGCAGGTGGCCGTCGTGCTCGCCACCGTGGCCATCTCGGCCGGCGTCTTCGTGTGGGTGGGCACGGGCCAGCTGGTGCGCGAGGCCGAGGCGACCGCGCTGGCCATCGCCCGCAGCGTGGCCGAAGACCCCGATGTGCGGTCCGACGTTGCCGAGTGGTCGGCCGATCCGGGCACGCCGTCCGCGGCAGAGCTCGCGAACGGTCCGCTCGAGACCGTGGCCGAGAACGTGCGCGTCAGGACCGGCGCGTTGTTCGTCGTCATCACCGACGATCAGGGCATCAGGCTCGCGCATCCGAACCCCGACGAGCTCGGCGAGACCGTGAGCACGAGCCCCGACGTGGCTCTCGCCGGACGCGAGGATGTCTCCTGGGAACGCGGCACGCTCGGCGACTCCGCGCGCGCCAAGGTGCCCGTGCTGGCGCCCGGAGCGGCCCCCGGTTCGACCGACGACGTGGTGGGCGAGATCAGCGTGGGCTTCGCGGCCTCCACGGTGTTCGACACGCTGGGCAACGAGATCGCACCCGTCGTGATCGGGGCGTTGGCGGCCCTGGGCGTCGGTGTGGCGGCATCCATTCTGATTCGGCGTCGGCTGCGTCGGCTGACCCTCGGCCTGCAACCGGAGGAGTTGCGGGCACTCGTGCAAGATCAGGAGGCCGTGCTCTCGGGCGTGGGTGAGGGCGTGATCGGCCTGGGCCCCGACGACCGCATCACGGTGTGCAACGACCAGGCGGCCCGGCTGCTAGGGGTCTCGGATGCCGTGGGCCACACGCTCGACGACCTGCACCTGCCCGCCGACTTCCGCGCGCTCGTGCGGGGCAACGGCACCGAACAACAACTGCTGCTGAACGGCCGCGTGGTCTTCATCGACGTGCGCACCGTGTCGCGCGACGGAGCCCACCTCGGCCGCGTCGTGATCGTGCGCGACCGCACCGACGTCGAGGCGCTCAGCCGCAAACTCGACGCCGTGAACGCCATGACGACCGCGCTGCGCGTGCAACGCCACGAGTTCGCCAACCGCCTGCACGCCATCTCGGGCCTCATCGCCACGGGGGAGCACGACCAGGCCGAGCGCTATCTGGCGGATGTGCTGAACCACGGTCCGCTCAAATACCCCGTCGAGCACGCCGACCGCCTGACCGAGCCCTATCTGCAGGCGTTCCTGGGGGCGAAAGGTGTCGAAGCCTCCGAGAAGGGAGTGCTGCTCACGATCGGCGCCGAGACGCTGGTGACGGGTCACGTGGTCGCCGCCGAGGACGTGACGACCGTGCTCGGCAACCTCATCGACAATGCCGTCGCGGCGGCCGTGATGGGGCGCACCACACCGGCGTGGGTGGAGATCGAGGTGCTGGATGACGGGGGCGACCTCTATCTGTCGGTGATGGACTCCGGGAACGGGGTCGATGCCCTGGAGGAGGACGGCGACCGCGCAGAGCCCGACCCTGACGCCGTGCACGGTCTCGGCTTCGGGCTGCCACTCTCCCGCGACATCGCCCGGCGCAGTGGCGGGGACCTCTGGCTCGCCTCGCGCGGTGTGCCCGGCGAACACGGCGCGGTCTTCTGCGTGCGCATGCCCGGGGCCGTCGAGCCCGCCCGCCCCGACAACTCGAGCGAAGGAACACCGTGAGCGCAGCATCCGATGATCTCGTCGTCCTGGTCGTCGACGACGACTTCCGCGTGGCCCGCCTGCACGCCGAATACGCCGCGCGGGTGCCCGGCGTGCGCGTGCTCGAACCCGTCGGCACGGCTGCCGCCGCTCGACAGGCGATCGCGCAGTACCGCCCGGGCCTCGTGCTGCTCGACGCCTATCTGCCCGACGAAAGCGGGATCGACCTCCTGCGCGACATCGACGCGGATGTCTTCCTCTTGAGCGCCGCCTCGGACGCCGACACCGTGCGCACGGCCCTGCGCCGAGGGGCGCTCTGCTACCTGATCAAACCGTTCGCGGCCGAGGCGCTGACCGACCGCATCGCGGCGTTCCAGCGATTCACCAACGTCGTGCCCGCCGACCCCGCACGAACCCTCGACCAGGAAGCCATCGAACGGGGCCTGCGCATCGTGCACTCGGGGGACAGCCCCGGTGGGTCGCGCTCGCGGTCGGCGACCGAGCAGGCCGTGCTCGACGCCGTCGAACGCGCCGATGGCGAGCTCTCGGCCGTCGACGTCGCCGAGCGCGTGGGTGTGTCGCGCGCGACCGCGCAGCGCTACCTCTCGGGACTCGCGGCCGACGGGTCGATCCGCGTGCAACTCAACTACGGCAGCACGGGGCGCCCCGAGCACCGATACCTGCCGCGCAGCTAGCTCCGATCCGGGCGTGGCGGGTTTCCGCAAGGCGCGCAGACCCGCACGTTCCCGGGGCGCAATCCGCACGCCTGCGCCGAATCGTTGCCGCGCACCTGAGCGCGCCTCAAGACTGGGGCATCGGCCGTTCACCTCCCGGCCACCCGAATCAGGAGCCTCCCATGAGTCCACGTTTTGCGATGCCGCACGCCCTCAGGGCCCGGCCTTTCGCCGCAGTACTGGCGGCCGCCCTCGCGCTCGGGGTCATGCCCCTCGCCGCTCAGGCCGCTCAAGCCGCGCCGACGACAGGCGCTGCCGCCTCCGTCCGCGCCGCCATCACCGACCCGCAAACGGTGGTGAGCCTCACGTTCGACGACACCAATGCCGACCAGATGGCGGCCGTGCCCATCCTCGACGCCGCGGGCATCAAGGCCACCTTCTACGCCATCACCGGCTACATCGGCGCCCCCGGATATATGACTCTTCCTCAGCTGCAGGGCCTCGGCGCGAGCGGCCACGAGATCGGCGGCCACTCGGTCACCCACCCCGACTTCACCACCATCACGGCGGCCGAGGCCACCCGCGAGGCGTGCAATAGCCGAGCGACCCTCGCCGATTGGGGCTTCGCCAACGTGCGCAGCTTCGCCTACCCCTTCGCGGCCGTCGACGCCGCCGCCGAGAAGGCCGTCTCCGATTGCGGCTACAACTCCGCCCGCGGCCTCGGCGACATCGAGTCCCGCTTCGGCTGCGCCGGCTGCGGCTTCTCCGAGGCGCTGCCGCCCGCCGACCCCTTCTACACTCGCGCCCTCGACCAGTTCGACGCATCCTGGACCCTCACCGACCTGCAGAACGCCGTGCTCAACGCCGAGAACAACGGCGGCGGATGGGTGCAGCTCACGTTCCATCACGTGTGCGACAACGCGTGCGACTCGCTCGCGATCTCGCCCGCCCTGCTGCAGCAGTTCACGGATTGGCTGACCCCCCGAGCGGCCACCGAGAACACCGTCGTCAAGACCGTGGGCGACGCCATCGGCGGCGCCGTCAAACCGGTCGTCAGTCAGCCGCTCCCGCCCGCACCGGGCGCCGGGGTCAACGGCATCGTCAATCCGAGCCTCGAGGATGTCGCGACATCCGGTATCCCGTCCTGCTGGTCGACGGCCGGCTTCGGCACCAACACCCGCACCTTCAGCACCGTCACCCCCGGGCGCACCGGAGTGGTCGCCGAGAAGCTCGTGGTGACGGGCCACACCGACGGCGACGGCCAACTACTGTCCACCTTCGATCAGGGCGCCTGCGCCCCCACCGTGACGGCCGGGCACACCTACTCGTTACGGGCCTGGTATCAGTCGACCGTGCCGACGCAGGTCAACGTCTACCTGCGCAACACGGCCGGCCTCTGGTCGTACTACACGTCGAGCGCATACTTCGCGGCCGCATCCACCTGGACACAGGCCGAATGGACGACGCCCGCCCTGCCCGCCGGGACCACGGGCTTGAGCTTCGGCCTCAACGTGTTCCAGAACGGTGAGATCATGACCGACGACTACGCCCTCTACGACACCGTGGGTGCGCCCGCCGTGCCCGGAACGCTCGTCGCCGGCACCCCCACCATCACGGGCACGGCCAAGGTCGGCGAAACGCTGACGGCCAGCCCGGGCACGTGGACCCCGGCATCCACCACGTTCACCTATCAGTGGCTGCGCGGGGCGACCGATATCGCCGGCGCGACGGCCGCGACCTACACGGCGACGGCCGCCGACCGGGGCGCACAGCTCTCGGTGCGGGTGACAGGTTCGGCGCCCGCTTGGACGCCGCCGACGGCGACCGCAACCTCGGCCGCGACGACGGCCGTGCTCGCCGGAAACGTGACGACGAATCGTCTCGCCGGGGCCGACCGTTTCGGCACCGCGATCGCCGTGGCGCAGACATTCGCCCCCGGTGTCGCCCGCCTCTACATCGCCAACGGCTATGGGTTCCCGGATGCCCTGAGCGCCGCCCCGGCCGCCGCCCACTTCTCGTCGCCGTTGCTCCTGACGGCGCCCGAAGCGCTCCCGGCCGCCGTGAAAGCCGAGATCAAGCGGCTGAAACCCACGAAAATCGTCATCGCGGGTGGCGTCAACGCCGTCAGCAACAGCGTGCTCGCCGAGCTGAAGACGCTCGCGCCGACCGTTCGACTCTCGGGCGACGACCGCTTCGGCACCTCTCGGGCCATCGCCTCCGACGCCTTCGGCGCCAACGCGCCGACGGCCTACGTGGCCACGGGTTACGACTTCCCGGACGCCCTCACGGCATCGGCAGCCGCGGCGAAAGCCCAGGCGCCCGTCGTGCTCGTCCCCGGAACGAACGCGACCCTCGACGCGGCGACGCTCGCCTCGCTGAAGACGCTCAAGACGACCGCGGTGAAGATCGCGGGCGGCCCCAACGCCGTCAGCGTCGGCATCGAGAACGGCCTGAAGGCGGGCTTCGGGTCCACAGCGGTGAAGCGCCTCTCGGGTGCTGACCGTTACGCCACCGCCGAGGCCATCAACCTCGACGCGTTCGGCTCGAGCGCCACCGTCTACCTCGCCTCGGGGGTCGGGTTCCCCGACGCCCTCGTAGGTGCGGCACTAGCGGGCACGAAGGGCTCACCGGTCTACCTGACCGGCCCCGGATGCGTGGTGCCCAGCGTGTTGCAGGCCATCGACCGGCTCGGCACCACCGTGGTGACCCTCCTCGGTGGCCCGAACGTGCTCTCGGCCGACGTCGCCGCGCTGAAGGCCTGCGGCTGACCCGTCCGCCGCTCCAACCTCCGGCCGGCGCCACCCGAAGGTGCCCGGCCGGACCCTCGAAGAAGCGCCCCTCCCCTCGACTGTGCGGGGGAGGGGCGCTTCGCCGTGCGTGGAGCGTCGAGCGTGACCGCTGCGCGCGGCCCGCGCTTCGCCGTGCTCGGGCGAATGCCTACCAGCGCGGGTGGATGCTCGCGCGGAAGTGGCGGTCGTAGATGTCGTGCACGACGCGGTCGAAGTCGGCGCCGAGCGCGGGCACGGATGCGGCCTGCGCGTTGGAGGTCGCCTGCGATACGTTGCGCGCGCCCGGGATGACGGTGCTCACGCCCGGCTGCTCGACGATCCACTTGAGCGCCGCCTGCGGAACCGACACGCCCTCGGGAACCGCGCGCGCGAACTCCTGCGCGGCAGCCACGCCCTCTTCGAAGTCGACGCCGCTGAAGGTCTCGCCCTGGTCGAAGGCCTCGCCGTGCCGGTTGAACGTGCGGTGATCGGACTCTGCGAACGTGGTCTCGGCCGTGTACTTGCCCGAGAGCAGTCCGCTCGCGAGCGGCACCCGCACGATGATGCCGACGCCCGCCTCGGCGGCCGCGGGGAGCACGGCGTCGAGCGGCTTCAGGCGGAAGGCGTTGAAGATGATCTGCACGGTGGCGATGCCGGGACGCTCGATGGCCGCGAGGGCCTGGTCGGCCTCTTCGACGCTCACACCGTAGGCCGCGATCGACTGGTCCTCGACGAGCGCGTCGAGCGCGTCGTAGACGGCGTTGTTGTGGAACACGGCCGTCGGCGGGCAGTGCAGCTGCACGAGGTCGAGCGTGTCGACGCCGAGGTTCTTGCGCGAGCGGTCGACCCAGGAGCGGAAGTTGGCGGCCGTGTAATTCTCGGGCGTCTGGTCGACGCGGCGGCCCATCTTGGTGGCGACCGTGAGGTCGAGGTCGGGGTTCGCGGCGCGGAACCGGCCGATCAGGCTTTCGCTGCGGCCGTCGCCATAGACGTCGGCCGTGTCGAAGAAGGTGACACCGTTTTCGACCGAGGCGTCGAGCACGGCCAGGGCGTCGTCTTCCGAGACGTCACCCCAGTCCGCGCCGAGCTGCCAGGTGCCGAGACCGATGACCGAGACGTTGCGGCCCGTGCGGCCGAGGATGCGTGATTCCATGCCTCGACCCTAGCCGCGACATCCGACGCCCCCGAGGGGTTGATAAAAGTTCGAGAGAAGCTATTCGGCCGGGATGGCGAGCTCGGCGTCGAGCTTGTCGAACGACAGGCGCCAGCCCTGCTCGGTCTGGTGGCGGCCCTCGAGGTCGAAGGGAGTCTCGTGCAGCGTGAGGCGGCCGTGCCCGTCGCGCTCCTCGAAGCGGATGTCGAGCTGCACGTCGCTGAGTTCTGCGCCGCCGCCCGTCTGCGCGTCGAGCCTGACGGCCAGGTGCGTGGGGGCGTCGAAGGCCGTGATGACGCCGTCGATGGGCAGCAGTTCGTGCGTCTCGGGGTCTTGCATGGCGAGCTTCCAGACGCCGCCCTCGCGCGCGTCGATCTCGACGGTCTCGCGCGGCGTCGTGAAGGTCTCGGGGCCGAACCAGGTCGCGAGCAGGTCGGATTCGGTGAAGTACGCGAACACGCGTTCGACGGGCGCCGCGAACGTGCGACTCAGGTAGACATCGGTCTCGGGCAGGCCTTCGGGACGGTAGTGGTGCAGCTCGTCGTTCACGGGGATCCTTTCGAGCGGAGGCGATATCCGCGGTGCCGGTCGGTCTCAGGGCAGTGTATTCGGGGCCGTGGGTGGCGTGCGACGGGTTGCGTTCGACGAGGGGTGTGCGCAGAGGGGTGTGCGCAGAAGGGCGGCTCGCGACATCCGCGAACCGCCCCTCGTGCTGTGCCGGGCTGTGCCGTGCCGGGCTGTGCCGTGCCGTGCCTTTAGTGGGCGAGCACGCCCGAGAGTTCGTTCGAGGCCTCGGGCAGGGTGGCCGAGGTGAGGATTTCTCCCGACTCGATGTCGACGGCGTGGATCTTCTTCGACTCGGGCTCGGTCACGTAGGCCACGTGGTCGCGCACGAAGATCGTGGGCCGGGGCTGCTGCCAGTCGAGGGGTTCGCTCCACTCGGCGATGACGGGGATGCTGTTCTCCACCGTTCCCGCCTCGGGGTCGATCACGTGGATGGCTCCGTCGGTGCCGAGCACGAGGCCCTCACCGTGCGGTCCGCGCGCGAGCGAGCGGAACGAGTAGCTCGTGCCCAGGTCGACGAGCTTCAGCTCCTGGGTGCGGGTGTCGATGAGCGAGATGCGCTCGGGGCGCTCGAGTTCGGCATCCTTGTCGGTCTTGTAGTCGCCGAGGGTGATGGGCGACTCGTCGCTGCCGGCCTGGTTGCCGATGCGGCCGTAGGCGTCGGGGCTCGGGACCTTGGTGATCTCGCCGTCCTGGTAGATGAGCACGCCGGACTCGCAGCCGATGACGACGGCTTCGTCCTCGGCCGTCGCTTCGCCGTGCACGCCCAGGCAGTCCTCGTTGCGCGCGATCTCCGTGCGGTTCTCGTCGAGCACGATGATGCCGGGGCGGGATTCCTCGGTGCCGAGGGTGACGACGAGTTCGCCGTTCGCGAGCTCGACCGCGACGCCGTGGTGGGCATCCGCTGTCTTGTAGGTTTCTTCGGGTTCGAGGGCTGTGGCGCCGTCGTCGCTCGCGTGCTCGATGTCGTGCGTGTCGAAGATCTCGACCTCGCCCGTGCCGTCGGTGAAGAGCACGGTGCGGCCGTCGTGGCGCACCACGTGGCCGGGCTTCTCGCCGCCGAACGTCTGGTCGGTCAGCTCGCCCGCCTGGGCATCCAGCAGCGTGAAGCCCGAGCTCGTCGAGACGAAGAGGTGGCGGTCGTCGCCGGCGGGGTTCAGGCGGTTGAAGCCGTCGAGGGGGATGTCTCTCGTGACCTCGAGCGTCTCGGGGTCGAGCAGGTAGATGCCGCCGTCGTACGTGACGGCGATGGCGCCCGAGCCTCGGGAGTGGGAATCGGAGTGGCTGTCATCGGAGGAGGCGCTGGGCGTCGAGGTGCTCGAGGCTCCCGATGCGCAGCCCGTGAGCGCGAGACCGCCGGCGAGGAGGGCCGCGAGGGCCGTGGTGGTGCGAGTCTTTTTCTGCATGTTTTCACGTTTCTAAACGAGGGTGAGTGCTGTGGGATGGATCAGGGGGAGAGTCCGCGGGCGAGCGTCTCGACATTGGCATCCATCATGTCGATATAGCTCGGGGCACCTCCCTTCGCCGAGGTCAGCGACTCGGAGTAGAGCGAGAGCACGGCCACGTCGAGCCCGGCCTCGTCGGCCAGCACCTGCCCGAGCGTGTCGGGTTGCGACGAGTCGACGAAGATCGCCGGCACACCCGACGAGCGGATGGCCGAGGCCAGCGAGTCGAGATCGGAGGCGCTCGGCGAGGCCAGCGTGGTGCCCAACGGCACGATGGCGCCGATGACCTCGAAGCCGTACCGCTCGGCGAAGTAGCCGAACACGTGGTGGTTGGTGACGAGTGCTCGGTTCTCGGCGGGGATGTCGTCGACGGCGCCTTGGATGCGGGATTCCAGGGCCGCGAGCTCGTCACGGTAGGGGTCGGCGTTGGCCTCGACAGCCGCCGCGTTGATTCCGGGGACGTCCGCGATGAGGCGGGCCGTGATCACGTCGACGGCCGTGCGCATGCGGGCCGGGTCGGTCCAGAAGTGCGGATCGAGCTGGCCGGCGCTGTCGTTGTGCTCAGAGCCGGTTTCGGCGTGCTCATCGTGCTCGGCGTCCTCGTCGGCGGCGGCGTCCTCGCCCGCATGATCGGACTCGAACGTGAGGGGATCGACCTCTTCGCCGACGGCCAGGGTGGCCACGCCATCCGTCGCCGCCGCGTCGACCGTGCGCAGCACGCCCTCCTCGAGACCCAGCCCGTTGTAGACGACGAGGTCGGCGTCTTGCAGGGCGGCGGCCTGTTGAGCCGAGATGCCGAACGAGTGCGGGTCGGCGTTGGCGCCCATGAGCACCGTCACCTCCACCTCGTCGCCCGCGATGTTCTGCACGACGTCGCCCAGGATGTTGGTGGTGACGACGACCGTGCCGGCGTGATCCCCGGCGGGGCTGCAGCCCGTGAGCACACCCGCGGCGGTCAGGGCCGTGGCGACGAGGGCGACGACCTGGGAGCGGCGGCGTCCCCGAGCGGCGAGCACCGGCATCCGGATGCCGCCGGCGGCACGATGGGCGGCGGGAAAGAACGTCGCGCCCGTCATCGCCCGACCTCGACCAGGTGGCTGGGCGTGATCGTCGTGTCGAAGCTGCGCGTGAGGCGCAGACCGTCGGCGTAGTCGATCTCGTGGATCTGGCGGGTGCCGGCGTCGTTGACGTAGGCGCGCGCGGTGTCGATCTGGATGCTGGGGGTGCCGCTCGCCGCATCCGCCCCCGCATCCGCCCCCGTGCTTGCGCCGCCCTCGAGCAGCGGCACGCTCGTCAACAACGAGCCGTCCTCGGTGGAGTAGGAGTTGAGCGTGCCGTCGGCCAGCAGCGCGAGCACGGTGGAGCCGTCGCCCGGCGACGTGACGGCGCTGACGGGGGCCGAGGTCGTGGCGACCGACCAGGCGCGATCGGAGACGTCGAGCGAGAGCACCGTGTTGTCGGCGGCGCGCGCGGCGAGGTAGTTGGCCCCGGGCCGGTACTCGAAGGAGGTGGCGCGCGAACCGGCGGGCAGGGTGTCGGGGTAGGCGATCTTCTCGCTCGCGAAACTGCCTGACGTGTCGGTGACGAGCAGGGCTCCGCCGTCGCAACCGATGACAATCCCCGTGCGGGCCGTGGCGGTGCCGGACGGAGCCGTGCAGGTGTCGGCGAGCGTGCCGAGGTCGGCGGCATCGGGCCCGTGCACCTGGACCGTGCCGGCGGGGGAGTCGGACGCGTCCCCGGCGACCGTGACGAGGTTCTCGCCGAAGGGTACGACCAGGGCGGCGCCGGCCGCGGCCGCGGTGAGGTCGGCGCTCGCCGCGACCGATCCATCGTCGAGCTTGGCCCGGTCCAGGACGCTGTTCGCGGTTGCGCCGGCGCCGCTGATCGCGACGAACGTGCGCGAGGATGCGACGCTCGCTCCCGCGGCCCCGCCGATGACGCCGACCGCGTCGGGCGCCGTGCGGTAGTAGTGCTTGTGGTCGCCGTGGTCGACGGTCCAGGTGCCGCCGTCGAAGACCGACAGGGCGCCCGTCGACGCGGTCGAGGCGTAGGCGTAGCGTCCGTCGGTGCGCAGAGCATCGATCGTGGGCGCTTTTCTGTCGCCGTCACTCAAGGTGCTCGTGTCGCCCGACAGCAGGTCGAGCAGATGCACCTCGCCGGTCGCGGCGTCGGCGAAGATCAACCCGTTCTGCGGTTCGGCCGATTCCTCGGCACCCTCGACGTAGCCGTGAGGCTGGGCGGCGTCGGATGCGGCATCCGTGCCCTTTTTGTCGGTGCTGCTCGGACCGCCGCCTGGTGCGCACCCCACGAGGGCGAGGGCGGCGGCGAGGCCGAACGTCGTCGCGCCGATGGCGGCGCGCTGCTGACGGGATGTCATGTAGAGCTCACTTTCAATGCGGGTGTTGCGGGTGTTGCGGGTGTCGTCGTGTCGGTGTGGTCGCTGTCGCTTTTCATGTCCCGCCGCGCGTGCCCGGTCTCGCGGCGGACGACGGCGCGGACCCCGACCGAGACGAAGAACACGAGCACCGACGTCCCCGCGATGGTCGCCCCCGCAGCGGTCGACGCGTGCCAGGAGACGAGCAGCCCGGCGAACACCGAGAACGCCCCGAGTGCCGCGCCGCCCGCCATGATCGCCGGGATGCTGCGGGCCCAGACGGCCGCGGCGGCGGGTGGTGCAATGAGCAGACCGAACACGAGCAGCGTGCCGACGACGTGGAACGAGGCCACGAGCGCCAGGGTCACGAGGCTCAGCAGCACGGCCTGCGCGAGGCGGGGGCGCAGTCCGAGGGTGCGGGCGACGCGCTCGTCGAACGCCAGCGCCACGAACGCGCGGTTGAACACGACGCTGACGATCCCGGCGACGATGAGGGCGGCCGCGAGCACGGCGAGGTCCTGCGGGCGCACCGCGAGGACATCCCCGAAGAGGAAACCGGTCAGGTCGACGGCATAGGACTGCGATTTCGACACGATGACGACGCCGAGGGACAGCATGCCCACGAAGAGCAGGCCGATGGCGGTGTCGTGCGAGAGCTTCGAGCGGCGCGTGATGGCGGTGACACCCAGCGACATGGCGATGGCGCTCGCGGCCGCGCCGATCAGCACGTTGCCGCCGAGCAGCGAGGCGATCGCGATGCCGGGCAACATGCCGTGTGACATGGCGTCGCCGAGGAAGGCCATGCCGCGCACGACGACCCAGGTGCCGACGATGGCGCACAACGCCGAGGCCAGGATGCCGCCCCACAGCGCGCGCTGCACGAAGGCCACCTCGAAGGGCTCCACGATCCAATCCATGCTCGCTACTATAGGTAATGAGAACCGTTATCGTTAAACCGAGGGAACCCATGGATGCCGCCATCACAGCCGCCAACGTCAGCCTGCGCTACGACCGGCACACCGTCTTCGAGGGCTTCGACGCCCGCATCGCGCACGGACGGATAACCGCGCTGACCGGCCCGAACGGATCGGGCAAATCGTCGCTTCTGGGGCTCGTCGCCGGCGTGATCTCGCCGACCTCCGGAACCGTCCGGCGCAACCTGCCCGGGCGCGTCGCCTTCGTTGCGCAGCGCAGTGCCGTTGCCGACACACTTCCCCTCACGGTGCGCCAAACCGTCGCCATGGGCCGCTGGTCAGATCTCGGGATGCTGCGCCGCCCCACCTCGGCCGACCGCACGATCGTCGACCACACGCTCGACCTGCTCGGCATCCGTCACCTCTCGCGGGCACCCCTCGGCGACGTCTCGGGCGGACAGCGCCAGCGCGCCCTCGTCGCCCAGGGTCTCGCCGCGCGCACGCAACTCCTCCTGCTCGACGAACCCACGACGGGCATCGACGACGCGGGCCGCGACCTCGTCTTCGCGGCCCTCGGCGACGCCCGCGATCGCGGCGTCACGGTCGTGCTCGCCACCCACGACACCGACGCGGCCGCCATGGCCGACGACACGCTCGCGCTCGGCGCTCCCGCAGCCTGAGCCGGATCACCCTTGCCCGGTCGGCGGCGCCGGCTTATGCCGAGCGTTTAGTGGCTGACACAGGTTAGCGGCGGATGGGCGCAGCCCGGCCGTTCGTCGCCCGCAGCAGGTCCGCGGGCGACAGCTCGATGTCGAAGCCGCGGCGACCGCCCGAGACGAAGATCGTGGCGTGGGCGAGGGCGGAATCGTCGAGCACGGTGGGGAGGGGCATTCGCTGGCCGATGGGGCTGATGCCGCCGACGACATAGCCGCTCTTCTTCTCGGCGAGGGCCGGATCGGCCATGGTCGCCTTCTTGCCGCCGAGAGCCGCCGCGACCGCCTTCAGGTCGAGCAGGCCGTCGACGGGCACGATGCCGACGCCGAGCCCGTGGTCGGTCTGCACCATCAAGGTCTTGAAGACGCGAGCCGGTTCGACGCCCAGAGCGCGCGCCGCCTCGGCGCCGAAATCGGTCGCGCCGTCGTCGTGCGCATAGGCGTGCGGCGTGAAGGTGATTTTCGCGCGCGTCAACGCCACCGTCGCCGGCGTGCTGGGCCCGGTGTCCGCGGTCTTCTTGGCCATGCGATCGTCCTTTCCTGAGCAGGAGTGTCGCGGCTAGCGATAGTGGTGTTCGCCGCGCGCGGCCTTCTCGACGACATCGGCGATGCGCGCCGCCCGCACCGACGGCGTCTTGATGTTGCCGATGCGGAAATAGATGCGGAACGTGTCGACCTTGTTGAGCCGCGCGATGAAGCGGGCCGCGTCGGGGTTGGCGTCGAGGGCCGCCTGCAGATCGGCGGGGGCTTCTGCGCCTTTCTGGCGGTAGGCGGCATCCCACCGCCCGTCGGCTTTCGCGCGATCGACCTCGGCGAGACCTGAGGGGCGCATACGACCCTCATCGATGAGGCGTGCCACATGCTCGCGGTTGACCTGCGACCACGGGCTGTTCTTGCGGCGCGGGGTGAACGCTTGCAGGGTGTAATCCTCGTCGAAACGCCCGGCCTGCCCGTCGATCCAGCCATAGCAGAGCGCCACGTCGAGCGCCTCCGACCACGTGAAACCGGGCGCCGCCGAGTTCTTCTTGCGCAGCTTCAGGCGCACGCCGCCGTCGTCGGGTGTGCCCTCGAGATAGGCCTGCCACCCGTCGAGGGTCACATCGAGAATCGGCTTGTCGGCAAAGCTCACCATGCCCCGAGTATAGGAAGGACGGCCGACACCCGGGGCGGAGGTGGCAAACTGATCTGATGGACACCGTCGCGCTCGAAAAAGTCATCGCCGAAACCGAGTTCTCGGGTGTGGTGAAGATCGTGGATGCGAGCGGCACGCTGTTCGAGTCGGCCACGGGCCTGGCGTCGCGGCGCTGGAACGTGCCCATCGCCCTCGATACGCGGTTCGACACGGCATCCATCACCAAGCTGTTCACGGCCGTCGCGGTGCTGCAACTGGTCGAGACGGGCGAGCTCGACCTCGAGGCATCCATTCACGACTATGTCGACCTCGACGACACCACCATTTCGCCCAAGGTCACGCTGCTGCACCTGCTCACTCACACGTCGGGGGTGGCCGACGATGTCGACGAAGAGGCGGGCGAGAGCTACGACGAGCTGTGGAGCCGCGTGCCCGTCTACACCCTCACCGAGACCATCGACCTGCTCGCCACGTTCGCCCAGAAACCGGCCGTCACCGAGCCCGGAGTCGAGCCCTATTACAGCGACAGCGGCTACGTTCTGGCCGGTCTCGCGCTCGAATCGGTCACCGAACGCCGCTATCGGGATGTCGTCACCTCGGCCATCTTCGACGTCGCCGACATGCCGGGCACGGGTTTCTGGGACCGCCGCAGCGACGCCTCCGCCATCGCCGAGGGCTGGAACAAGTCCGACGACGGCACGTGGACCGAGAGCGTTTTCGCGGCCCCGCCCATCGGCAACCCGGCCTCTGGCGCCCAGGCCACGGCCGACGACCTGCTCGCCTTCCTGAGGTCGCTGCGCTCCGGCGGCCTGCTGACGGCCGAGATGACCGAAGAATTCCTCACCCCGCAGGTCGAGTTCGACGAAGACCTCTTCTACGGTTTCGGCCTCGAATTCGACCTCGACGACAACGGCGAGGTGCGCTCCTACTACGCGGATGGCGTGGGCGCCGGCTCGAGCGGCATCGTGCGGCACTACCCGGCGGCCGGTGTCGACGTGGTCGTGCTCTCGAACAGCGAAGACGGCGCGTGGGATGTCGTGCGCGAGATCGACGGCAACTTCTAACGCCGGTTATTGCCGTCGGCAGGCCCCGCTCGAGGTGCCTGCGCGCGCTCCCGTTCTAGGCCGCGGCCGGAACGATGCTCGTGCTGCCGTCGAGACACCAGTCGAGCACGGACGGCCATCTCCCGTAACCGGCGCCCGGCTCGAGGTGTCCGCCGTTCGGGATGACGGTGACCGGGATGTCGAGGGGTTCGCCGAAGGATGCCGTGACGCCCTTCGGTGAATAGGGGTCGTTATCCGAGCCGACGAGGAGCGTGGGCGTCGACGGGGTGGCGAGTGGAAGCGTGGCGAAGGCGGTGAGGGCATCGATCCCGGCCAAGACATCCTGTTCGGGCGGCGCGACGAGCAGCACGCGTTCGACGGAGTCTTCGGTGGGCCGCGCGGCGAGCCAGACGATGCACGCGAGGCTGTGGCACACGACGATCACGCGGCGTCGGCCGTCGTCGGATGCTTCGGCGAGGGCTCGGGCAACCGCGTCGGCCCAGGCATCCACCTGCGGGGCGTCGGCATCGGGCAGCTGCGGATAGACCACACGCTCGCCGCGCTCGCCCAGCTCGGCGGCCAGGTGATGCTGCCAATGCCCGGCGGGCCGGAAGTTGTCATACCCGTGCAAAACGAGAAACGCTCGAGATTCGGATGCGTCGCGAGAGGCCATGCTCGATCCAACCGCATGCGCCGCCCCACCGGCAATTCGATGACCCGCCGTGACGCCCGCCGCTCGGGATCGGCCCGGCACTCACGGGTCGATCCTTCGCGGGAGGCGTCATGCGTTGGGGGTCAGCGATGCTCGCGATTCGAAAACGAGAGGAACGCCGCGATGCTGCACAGTATCGACGCCACGGAGAATGCGATGGAAATGAGGTCCTGACCGAAGCTTGCGCCCACCACTGCAACGACGCCGAGAAGCAGCGCCACGAACGCCGTAAACCCCCCTCGTGCACCTCTGGCTGTGACAATCACCGCGGCCACTGCAACCACGGCGGCAAGGACCCCGCTCATCGAGGAATACAAAAGAAGCCGCCGGGCATCGGTTTGACCCCGGGCCACAGCGATTGGACCGCGTTCAGCGCCCAGGACTGTCCGAGCAGTACGCCACGGTTGTTGTAGTTGCACCCGTCGAGAAAGGCGTAGCCGAAGGCCATCAGTGCGGCAACAAGGCCTGAAACAGAAGCAGCGCCCGCGGCGCCGCCGATGCCGAGTGCTGCGGTGACGAGGCCAACCGTGGCCGTTCCGGCCCCGATGAGTTTCAGAGCCTTGTCGACAGCCCGATTGCTTGCGAAGACGTTCCAGCCCCACCAAAAGCGCGGGTCGGCCACCACGGGAAACGCTGCATCGTCGGTGAACTCAACAACTTGTACGAGAGTCGAGCCATCGATCTCATAGTGTGTCGGAACGCTCGATCCGGACGCGTCTTTTGCCCAGGGTGGAGCGATGAGCACGGACGCGCCTGTCGAATCGCCAACAATGGCTCCGCCATTGTTGGCCAGCGAGAGCGACTGCCCATCAGGAAGATCAAGGGGGTAAGCGTATCGACGGGGCGCTTGACTGCTGCGCAGGACTGTATTGATTTGCAAGCCGCCGTCTGCGCCCATGATGGGCACTGTGGTCGATTCATTCCCATTGTCATAAGACACAATCCCCGCCTTTTCCAGGTGGGCGCCCTCAGCTTCGCTGGCGAACGGGAGACCGATTGACAACTGGTTCTCGCCTACGCCCATCCCCAGTCCGTCAGTGGCTTCCCGCGGGATGGCCATGTGCGTCCCCGCGGGCGAGCCGGTAAGGATCTCGGCATGGTTACCGGATGACGTAGTGGGGGACGCTGAGCTGACGGTGCTTGGCGTTGCTCGAGAGAGCGCGTCGAGAATCTCCGAGCTTTGGTCTGCGTGCGCGGCCGTCGCAGGCGCGATCACCAGAAGTGCGCCCAAAGCGGATGCAAGGGCGGTTCGAGCTGATCCGGTTTTCTTCTTCATGACAGTTCATCCCTTCAATGTTTCAGTGTTTCACAAACGTTAACCTCCTCGAAAGGGCGGTCGTTCGACCCGTCGAACAACAGCCAGCTTTTTTCGGATCTTCGACGGTGAAAAGCGCGTGGGACCCCTAGGATCGACTCAGCGCGGAGGGGGCTTCCGCCGGAAGCGGAGAACCGTGGGGATGTCGAAGCCGACGCATACGGAGATGGCACGGGCTGTCTCTTCTGCGGTCGACCTATCGAGGCGCCTGAGACGCCGACGGCCGCTCAGGACGCTCGCGAGCGGCGCGCTGGCCGTGGTGGTGCTCGTCGTCACGACGGCCTGCTTCCCGCCGTTCCCTGGCATCCGCGCGCACGAGCCTGTCGAACCGACCGCGACCCCGCAACCCAGCGGCCCGGCTCGCCCGGCTGTCGCCGAGAAGACCTTTCAGCCTCCGGCTATCCCTGAGGGCACGGAGCTGGGCATCGCCGATCTGGTCGACCGCGACGGCGCCGCGCTGATGCACGCGTCGATCGTGGCGGGCACGGGAACATCCATGCGCGTCGTGACGAGCGACGGTCGTGCGTTGCCCGGCGGAGATGTCGAGCTCGTCGTGACGCCGTTCGACCTCAGGTTCGGCGAAACGTGCGCCGACTCGTATGTGGGTGCGGCCGTGCGTGACGTCCATCCCGAGGTCTCGAGCACCTACCCCCTCGGCAGCCGCGCGTCGACGTTCACGGTCGACCCGTCGTTCGTCAGAGGCATCGCGTTGACGCGGCCCATGCAGGGATGGACACCGAACGAATGCCAGCGCCCGCTCCTCGCGATCGGAACGATCACGTGGACGCTGCCGCCGCTCCGACCCGATATCGCGGCCATCGACGCGGGCCCGGCCATCGGAGCCGCTGGCGAGACCGGCCTGCGCGACGGCATCCTGTCGACCTACACGGTGCGCGGCGGCGACAACCTGCGGCAGATCGCCGGCCGATTCGGCCTCACGGTGCAAGACCTGTTGTTCCTCAACCCGCTGCGCGAGTCGGCCGCCGGCACCTATACGGCCGAGAAGTGGGAGACGTTCAACCTCGAGAACACGCCGCAGGGTCGCGCCCGCACGTTCCCGCAGGACGGTTTCTGATGAACCGCCCCCGACGGAGCCGTGCAGCGGTCATTCTGGCCGGCGCTGTCGCCCTCTCCGCCCTCCTCTCCGGATGCTCGCTGTCTTGGCTTTCCGAAACTCCCGGAGCGGATGCTTCGATGCCCACCGTCGATGTGCAGCAGGCGTTCCGACACGACCTCGACCTCCGCCCGCTGCATCCGCCCCTCGATGTCAACACTCTGCTCGGCTCGGCCGATGTCGCCGCCGCGGACGGTTCGGTATCAGCGCATATCGACATCGTCTACGGCACCCAGGACACCGTCGCCTTGGACATCACCGCGATCCAGAACACACAGGGCGAGGGTATCTTCCCGCGGCTGGTCGCCGACGCGTCGGTGGAGCCGGGTGCGTGCAACGAGCTCCTGGGCGGCAACTTTGGGCCGGGCGCGCTCGGCGCCGAAGGTGAGGAGGCTGTCGGCGACGAGACGGCCGCGCGCGTGTCGATCATGAGGTGGGACCGCCAGTTCACGGCCGACCCGCGCTGGCTGCAATCAGTCGTCCTCATTCGTCAAGACTTCGACGACCCGGATGGCTGCATAGAGCGCGTGCTCGCGATCGCCCCCGTCACGTGGGCCTATCACTCCAACCGTCCCCCGGCCGTGGTCACCGATCCCACGGGGCCCACCGCCGGAGCGGAAGGAGTCGCGACGAAGGAGGACGGGGTCCCCGTGCGATACACGGTCGAGCGCGATGACACATTCCGCGCCGTGGCCGACCGCTTCGGAATCACCGTGCCGGACCTGCTCGCACTCAACCCGCGCCGCGACGGCGCCCCGTTCATCCTGTCGGGTGAAACTCTCAACCTCGTCGACACCCCCGCCGCACGCGCGGTCTACTACACCCAGCCCCGCCGCTTCTGACCAGAGGAGAATCATGTCGTTCCAGGCTTACCTCGATGCCATCGAGACGAAGACCGGCCTCACGCCGCGCCAGCTCGTCACTATCGCGCTGAGGAGGGGTTATGACGATCCGGCCGTGAAGGCGGGCGAGATCCTCGCCTGGCTGAAGGATGACTACGACCTGGGTCGTGGACACGGCATGGCCCTCGTGCACGTGATCAAGAAGGGTGCCGCTATCGACCCGAAGCATGTCGGGTCGGGCGGCACTCACAGCGACGAGTCCGAGACGCTCTGGCTCGACGGCCAGGCGTCCAAGCCAGCGACCCGGGAGTAGCGTGTGGTCGCCCATCGATCCAGGGTGCACGATCGTGCGCTTTTGGTACAGTGCACGCACGTGCACCACTGGCGGGCGGAGAGAGCATGTTTCAGACACCTCGCGAGGCGGGCATGATCCTGCGTAACATGCGCGAAGATGCGGGGCTATCGCAAGCCGCGCTGGCTGCGCTTGCCGGCGTTTCAAGACGATGGCTGCTGGACTTCGAAAACGGCAAGCCTTCTGTCGATATGTCCAAAGTGATGGACACGTTCGCGGCGCTCGGCGCAGGATTCGACGTTGTCGAGAAGTCTCCCCGCCGACGTCAGAATGAATCATGACATCCGGGCGTCACACATTTATTCGTGGCACTCACTTTGTTGTGGCTGAGACTTTCTGGCTCGGCAGTCCCTTGCCAATCCGAAACCGTAACTTCGGCCGCATCTTTTGGTGACCCGTCATTGGTGCTTTCTGCCGTCCGCCGTGACGAGCGAACTGGCGCGATAGGTCGATCCCAGTTAAGTCTCAGGCGCTAGTTCGATGTGTCGAACAGGCACGTTCTTGGCGCCCCCATACTGGCAGCGAGGCCGCAAGTCGGCGGCTCACGGGGCGAGAGTCCACGAGCGCAGCGCGGGGGAAAGATACAAAGTGCCAGCTACTTCCATGATCAATTCTCCCTCCCTGCCGGGCGATCCAACGTTCTGGGCATCGGCAACGGGTGCGGCTGCCGCCGTGGTCGCTGCCGTCCTCGGCGGGTTCAACGCTCACCGATCCCGAGTGTGGATTGGCCGCGAGCAGTGGTGGGCGCGATTCACCTGGGCGTGTGAGAAGGCCGTCAGCACTGTCGCCCAGGAATCCGAGGTGGGGCTCTCCACGCTCCGAGCTCCGATCACCGTTCCGTGGGCCCTGACCGAGGACGACGAACTGGTGATCGCCGTCTCGACGCTGATCGGCGAGACGTCCTCGCAGCATCCTCGGCTGTCAGACGCACGGCCACTGAAACGAACGACGAACGCGAGGCGACGATAATGACCGTATACAGCGAACTATCCCAAGAATTGGCTAGGGAGATCTTCGAGATCGCATCGGCCCGATTGAGACGGCGGGGACACGCGGTAGAACAAGATCCCTTGACCGGTCGATATTCAGTTGTCTACGCGGCGCCGTCGGCACGCGCTCGACGGCTACAAGCCCGTCTGAATCGGGTCCTCGAACGAGACGCCAGACGTCGTCTTTAAGGGGCGGCGCACGAAAGTTCACCGCGACTTGGTGTCCGTTCAGGCACCTCGCCGCCCGCGACGCCAGACAACCCGCGCCACTCAGAGCGATGCGGCTGGGCTGCGCCGCCGCCGCTAATCGGCGACGCGGGCCGCGATATCGGTGCGGTACTGGCCGCCCTCGAGCGTGATGCGGCCGAGAGCGTCGTAGGCGCGGGTGCGCGCCTCGGTGAACGTGGTACCGAGCGCGACGACGCTCAGGACGCGGCCCCCCGAAGCCAAGAGCGTGTCGTCCGAAGCATCCGGAGCATCCGGAGCATCCGCGGTGCGGGTGGCGGCGTGCGCAATATGCACGTGCTCGAGCGCGGATGCCTCGGCGAGACCCGTGAGCGGGCGGCCCGTGATCGGGGTGTCGGGGTAGTTCTCGCTGGCCAGCACGACCGTCACGGCCGAGGTCTCGGAGAACGCCGGCGCGGGCACGGTGCCGAGCGTTCCGGTGGCGGCGGCGAAGAGCAGCTGCGACAGCGGCGAAGCCAGGCGGGGCAACACGACCTGCGTCTCGGGGTCGCCGAAACGCGCGTTGAACTCGATCACGCGGATGCCGTTATCCGAGGCACCCTCGCGCTTCGAGGTGAGAATGAGCCCCGCATAGAGCAGACCGATGAACGGCGTGCGCTCGGACGCGAGCTGCGCGATCACCGGGCGGGCGATCGTCTCGACGACCTCGCGCGTGAACGCCTCCTCGCTGCCGAACGTGTCGTCAAGCCACGGCAGCGGCGAGTACGCGCCCATGCCACCCGTGTTGGGCCCGGCATCCCCGTCGCCCAGGCGCTTGTAGTCCTGCGCCGGCGACAGCGGAACGACCGTGTGCCCGTCGCTCACCAGGAACAGCGACACCTCCTGGCCGTCGAGGAACTCCTCGACCAAAACGCTGCCGTGCTGCAACCAGTGGGCGGCGTGGGCGATAGCCGCCTCGCGATCCTCCGAGACCAAGACACCCTTGCCAGCGGCCAGACCGTCCGCCTTCACCACATACGGCGCGCCGAACTCGTCGATCGCGGCCGTGGCCTCGGCCAGCGTGCCCGCGCGAACCGCGCGACCCGTCGGCACGTTCGCGGCCTCCATGATGCGCTTCGCGAATGTCTTCGACCCCTCGAGCGCCGCGGCAGCCTTGCCGGGCCCGAAAACGGGGATGCCCTGCTCGCGCAACTCGTCGGCGACACCCGCCACCAGGGGAGCTTCGGGGCCCACGACGACGAGGTCGGCACCCCACGCGATGGCGTGATTGGTGACCGCGACGGGGTCGTTGGCGTCGAGCTCGACCACGGGCACATCCAGCGCGATACCCGCGTTGCCGGGGGCCGCCTGGATGTCGTGGCCGGCCTCTTCGCCGAGCAGGGACAGGACGATGGCGTGCTCACGGGCACCGGAGCCCAGTACGAGGATTTTCACGGGTACTAGCCTATTGGGCATGGCACGCGCGCGTATCCCCGATGATTTTGGTGAGGCATCCGTCTATCGAGCCCTGCAGGCCGAGCCGAAGCCCGCGCGCGACGACACCGCCACGGCCGTGCGCTACACGCTGCAGCTGCTCGCCGAACGCGCCGAAGGCAACACGCTCGAGGTGCGCGTGCCACCGTTCGGTGCCGTGCAGTGCATCGAAGGCCCCCGCCACACGCGCGGAACCCCGCCCAACGTCGTCGAGATGGATGCCGCCACCTGGCTTGCCCTCGCCACGGGCCGAGAAGCGTGGGCGGATGCGGTGGCCGCCGGCCGCGTGCACGCCTCCGGTTCGCGAGCCGACCTCACGGGCGAGTTGCCCATCCTCCGTCGACCGCAGTGAGAATGTCGGCGAACGCAACCCGCTATACGTGAGGCGGGCGATGACGGATGGTTGAAGAGCACCATTCCGACACGTAAGGAGCTCGACATGGACCACCACAACGACGCACACGAAGCGCACCCCGACGAGACCGTCGAATCGCTCAACGAACCCGACCAGTCATCGTCGGGCGTCTCGGACGACAAGGTCGACGAGGCCACCGAAGCCGCCGAGCACGCGGCCGACGAGCAGCCGCTGGCCGCCCAGGAGAGCAGCGACACGCTCGACAAGTAACTCCCCTCAGTAAGGACCGCATGATCGGCTACTACGTCCACCATCACGGGTCCGGGCACCTGAGCCGCGCCAGCGCGCTCGCCCGGGTGCTCGGCGACGAACTCACCGGGCTCTCGTCGCTCGCACGACCCGCCGCGTGGACGGGCGACTGGCTTCAGTTGCCCGCCGACACCGGTCCCGACACCGACAAACCTGTCGATCCGACCGCGCGCGGGGCCCTGCACTGGGTCCCGCGGCGGGCGGCCGGGGTTCGAGCGCGGGCGGCGGCCCTGTCCGCCTGGTTCGAGCAGGCCCGTCCGCGCGCGCTCGTGACCGATGTGTCGGTCGAGGTCGCGCTCCTGGCGCGGCTCCACGGCATCCCCGTCGTGGTCGTTGCCCAACCCGGGCGGCGGGATGACGAGGCACACCGTCTGGCTTATCGCATCGCCGATCGCGTGATCGGGTTCTGGCCGGCGGACTTCGATGTCTTGCAGACGGCGGAGCCGCTCGGGGAGCGCCTCGCGACCGTCGGCGCGCTCAGCCGGTTCGATGTCGCTGGACGACAAGGCGACACCGACTCAGACACCAGCACTGACACCACCACCGACGGCGGGCGCGGAAGACAGATTGCGGGTGTAGAAAATGCGCGGCGCCCTCGGAGCTCGGCCAGCGATACGTCGTCGGCCGGCAGCTCGCTGGCTCCGGTTCCGGCTCCGGCTCCGGCTCCGGGAGAGATTCTCGTTTTCTCGGGGACGGGCGGGACCGGCCCCGGGGCCCTGGCTGCCGTCGTGCGGGCGGCGCGCGCTGCGCTGCCCGATCGTCGCTTCACCGAATTGGTGGATGCCTCGGCGGCGCAGGTCGAGGCCGCGCTGGCTCGAGCATCCCTCGTCTTTTCGCATTGCGGGCAGAATGCCGTCGCCGAGATCGCCTCGGCTCGGGTGCCCGCGGTGCTCGTGGCAGAAGAGCGCCCGTTCGCCGAGCAGGAATCCATGGCGGCGGCGCTCGCAGCCTCCGACCTGCCCGTCGAGGTCATGACTCCCGAGAGTGCCGAGATCGCCGATTGGACCGCACTCGCCGCTCGACTCGAGGCAGCCGACGGCGACGGGTGGGCGGCCTGGGTCGACGGCGCCGCGGCCGAGCGTGCGGCACAGGTCATCCGCGACGTCGCCGAGGATCGCTCATGACTGATCCGACGGAGGCCGCGCCGCAGCAACCGCAGCGCGACTCGCAATCGCACGTGAAGCCCGCCGTCGAAGTGAGCCGGCGGCACACGCCGCGCATCGTCACGGGCCTGACTCTCATCACGATCGTGCACGGGCGCGAGCAGCACCTGGCGCGCCAGCTCGCGGCCATCGACAGCGCGGGGGCTGTCCCCGAGCTGCACATTATCGTCGCCATGGACGACCCGGCCGTAGCCCAGCGCTACGCCGACCGACCGCGCACCCTCGTCATCGAGTGCCCCTCGACGGGTGCTCACCTGCCGCTGGCGGCGGCCCGCAACGCCGGCGCCGCGGCCGCTCGCGAACGGGGTGCCGAGGTGCTCGTGTTCCTCGACGTCGACTGCCTGCCCGCATCCGGTCTCTTCGCGCGCTATGACGAGGCCGTGCGCGCACATCCGGACGACCTGGTCTGTGGCGCGGTCGGTTACCTGCCAGAGGGCACCGACTACGACCGCCCCGGCCTGTTCGCCGACGCGGCCCGTTTCCACGGCTTCCGCCCGCGCCTGGATGTCGGCCAGACCAGCCCCGGCGACCACCTCGCCTTCTGGTCCCTCTCCTTCGCCACCACCCCCGACACGTGGCGAAGGATCGGCGGATTCTTCGAGGGCTACACGGGGTATGGCGGCGAGGACACCGATTTCGCGGTGACCGCTCGTGAGGCCGGGGTGCCCCTGCGCTGGGTGGGGGGCGCCGAGGCGTTCCACCAGTACCACCCGACGACGAACCCGCCGGTGCAGCACGTCGACGACATCGTGCGCAATGGCTCGCTCTTCGCCGAGCGCTGGGGATTCTGGCCCATGCAGGGCTGGCTCGACCAGTTCGTCGAGCGCGGGCTCGTGCGCCTCGACCCGGCTACGGGCGACTACGAGCGGATGCTGCGCCCCTGACTCTCCGCGATGGCACGGGCATCTGCGCCCGCAGCCTTTGACGAGCCGACAGGCCGGGGCACATATCATGGAAGGCCAGTCGGGGGACGAGATCGGACCAGCATGGAGACAGGACGAGCGCCCCAGCAGCAGCGAGGCCGCGAACGACGGCGCGCGCTGCTCGAGGGTGCCTCACGCGTCTTCGACCGCGTCGGCTTCGCGCAGGCGAGCCTGAGCGACATCGCGCGCGAATCGAACGCGACCATGGGGTCGCTCTACTTCTACTTCCCCTCGAAGGAGCAGCTGGCGCTCGCGATCATCACCGAACAGAACGCGCGCACGTTCAGTTCGCTCGAGCAGGCGGGCCGTGGCCACGACACCGTGCAGACCCTTCTGCACGGATCGAAAGCCATAGCCGATCAGCTGCTCACCGACGCGGTCGTGCGGGCCGGCATCCGGCTCTCGATGGAGCAGGGAACGCTGTCGGCGCCCACGAACGGCTTCTACGCCGACTGGATCGGCGGCATCACCGACCTGGTGGAGCTGGCCGCCGGGCGCGGCATCCTGCGCCGGGATTTCGAGGCCGCGCAGCTGAGCCGCATGATCGTGGCCACCTTCACGGGAACCCACGTCGTCTCGAACGTCTTGACGGGCCGGGCGGATGTCTACGCCGCCCTGGACGTCATGTGGGGGGTCGTCTTGCGGGGACTCGTCGAAGCGGACCGCGTGGATTCCTACCTCGCGGAGGCGGCCGAACTCTTCGCCACGGAGCCCCCCGAGCGTTCCTGAGCCTCCGGCCGTGTTTCGGGCGTGTCACGCCGAGTTGTACCCCCGGTGAACACTTCTCGCAAGGCCTTCTCCGAGAAGCGCTTCTCGGCGATGATCGGCTAGTGGGCCGAGTCCCGCTCCGGCGTTGTCGCCGTCCCACCCCCGCGAGAAACGGAGACCCGCCCGCAGATGAGAATCGCCGTGTTGTGCCACATGCATCACCCGATCGCCGAGCCTTTTCAGGGCGGAACCGAGACCCATACGGCGATCTTGGCGGATGAGCTTGTGGCGCGCGGTCACGACGTGACGCTCTTTGCGAAGGAAGGCTCTGAGACGACGGCCGCGGTGTATCCGCTCGTGCCCGCGGACTTCGAGTTCGTGTTCGCGGCGTCGCCGCTCGTGCGGGTGCAGCAGAAGGGCTTCCTGGCCGAGGCCGTGCACCACAGCATCCAGATCATCAGTGAGGGCGATTTCGATATCGTCATCAACAACTCGCTCAGTGTGTTGCCCTATACGCATATGCGACACCTGCCGATGTTGACGATTCTTCACACGCCGCCGACGCTCGCGGACGTCAACGCCATCGTCACGAGCCCGGGGTGGACGCCCTCGCCGCAACACCTCTTCGTCACGGTGTCCGAGTCGAATGCCGCACCCTGGCGCTTGATCCTGCCCGAGGTGCACGTCGTGCACAACGGCGTGCTGCCCCGCCCGGCCTCCGCCGAGGGGGTCACCCCGGCCGATGCCGACGCCGCCGACCTCGCCGCGACGCTGAGCGAAGCCGTAGCCGGGTTCGCCGACAGCGGGGCCCGTGCTTACGCCGACCCCGTCACCCCGACCCCCTACGCCGCCTGGGCTGCACGTATTACGCCCGAAAAGGGTTTGCACGTGGCCATCGAGGCCGCCGCGCGCGCGGGGATCGAGCTGCGCATCGCCGGGCCGATCGCCGACCCGCGCTACTTCGAGGAAGACATCGAACCCCTGCTCGGCCGGGGAGCGACCTATGTCGGTCACCTCGACTCCGACGAGCTCGACCGCTTCCTCGCCGCCGCCTCGGTCTTCGTGGCGTCACCACTCTGGGCCGAACCCTTCGGACTCTCGGTGGTCGAGGCGCTGCGACTCGGCACCCCGGTCGCGGCCCTGCCGAACGGCGCCCTCCCGGAGCTCATCTCGACCGCCAACGGCGCACTGGCTCGCGACGACAGCGCCGCCTCGCTCGGCCGTGCCATCCGCACGGCCCGCCGCCGCGACCGCACCCGGGTGGAGGCATCCGCAGCGCCCTACACCGTCACGCGAATGGTCGACGGGTACGAACGCTTACTCGATCGAATCCTCGCCGGCAACATCGAAACCGCCGACGTGCGCGCAACCGCCTGAGCGCCCTCGCCTAGAGGCGGCGCGCGACCTCGTACAGCGTGGGCGCGACGTCTTCGACATCGGCCACGAGGAACTCGACGTTGCCCGCGCCGTCGCTGACGATGACATCCCAGACGCCCGGATGCGAGATGAGCGTCGCCGTGAGGCTGCCGCGCGTGAAGACGCGCACATCGCGCAGCTGGATCTCGGAGTGGTCGACCCACCCGTCGAGAACGTCCTCGCCCGGGAACGTCGGCAGGCCGTAGGGGTCGACGTCGTTCACGAGTTCTCCTCGGGTTGGGTGATCAGACGGGGACGGAAGCGACGAGGGGCGCCCACCGCATCCGGTGAGCGCCCCTCGCGCTGAGGTCGTGCCGAGTTTATGCCCGCTGGCGGCGTCGACGCGCGATCACGGTCGAGCCGGCGCCGAGCATCAGGAGCAGAGCGGCCGCGCCCAGGGCGAGCGCGCCGTTCTCGGCGCCCGAGTTCGCGAGCGAGCCCGCGTTGGAGCCGGATCCCGCGCTGGCGGAGCCGGTGCCGGTGCCCGAGCCGGAACCCGCTTCGTCACCCGTGCCGGGGGCCGGAGTGGCGGGGTCGGTCGGGTCGGCCGGGTCGGTCGGGACCGGCGTCGGCTCGGGTGCCACGACGGCGGCCGTCGACAGGGCCCAGTTCTGCACGAAGAAGTCGGCGGGGTCGATCGTGCCGCGCGCGCCGGCCCAGTCGATCAGCAGCTGACGGATCTCTTGCAGTTCGTCGTAGACGATGGGGGCGTCGGCCACGGCCGGGAACCCGCCACCGCCCGACTGGCGGTAGTTGTTCACGGCGAGCACGAACTGGTCGTCGTCGGCGATGGCGCTGCCGTCGGCGTAGGACAGGCCCTGGATGCGCGATCCGACCGGCTGCGAGATGTTGATCTCGTAGTCGACACCCGACAGGGCGTCGTAGTTGTAGTCGGGGATGCCCGTGGGGCGGTCGGCCGTCACGGCGTTGGTGCCCGTGGCCGGGTCGAACGTCGCGCCGGGGGCGACCTGGTTGAAGTACCGCGCCGAGAATTCGAGATACTCGCGCAGCTGAGCGCCCGTGATCTGCACGCCGCGCAGGGTGTTCTCATAGATGTAGAGGCCGGCGATATCGCGAATCGTGACCTCGCCCTCGGGGAACATGGCGGTGCGCGAGAACGGCGAGGCCTGCGAGATGACTGGGATGTCGGCCAGCGGGCCGCCGTCGAGGGCCGTCTCGACCGTGTCGGCCTGCACGTAGTTGATGAAGTCGATGATCGCCGTGTCCTCGTAACGCGAGGTCTCGGCGGGCAGCGCCTCGGTCGAGCGGGCGACGGGCGTGTTCACGTAGTCGATGGTCTGCTGGTGCTCGTCCTGCAGCGCCGCCACGACCTTCTGGCTCTCGGTGGGGGTGTCCTTGCCGTAGTGCGGTTTGACGGTGGGTTTGGCCGCATCCGACCAGTCCACGTCGAAGTTGCCCGAGGCGTCTTCGACCAGGTTGAGCGTGGTTTCGGTCACGCCGCGCGCCCAATAGTTCGGCTGCGTGATGAGAACCTTCTCGCCGGCCACGTTGGTGAGCACGGTCTCGGGCTTGTCCTGGTGGCTGTGGCCGGCGACGAGCACGTCGATGCCGGGCACCTGCGTGGCGATGTTGTTGGCCACGTCTTCGTTCAGGTCGGCGGGCACGTAGTCGGCGTCGGCGACGGTGCCCTGGCCGGTGTGGGCGAGCACGACGACGACGTCGGCCTGCGCCTCGATCTCGGGCACCCACTTCTTGGCGGTCTCGACCATGTCATCGAATTCGAGGATGCCTTCGACATTTGCTTTGTCCCAGATGCGGATGCCGGGCGTGACCACGCCGAGCACGCCCACGGTGACCTGCTTGCCGTCGATGGTGCGCTCGATGAGCTCGTAGGGCTTGTGGTACGGAGCATCCGTCTTCGCGTCGATCACGTTGGCGCCGAGGAGCGGTGCCTGCAGGTCGTTCTCATAGGCGCTCAGCATGTCGAGGCCGTAGTTGTACTCGTGGTTTCCCACGACCTGGGCGTCGTAGCCGATGGCGTTGAAAGCCTGGGCCATGGGGTGCTCGATGGTGTTGTCGAGAACGCTGGCTGCGCCATCCCCCATGCCGTAGTAGTAGGTGAGGGGCGTGCCCTGCATGGCGTCGCCGTTGTCGAAGACCATGACGGATTCGGCACCCTTGGCGGCGCGCACCTCGTCGACGACCGTTCCCACACGCGTGAGGCCGAGGATGTCGGCGTCCTTCGTGTATTCGGCGTTGGCGAAGTAGTCCCAGTTGAACACGTGTCCGTGGGTGTCGGTGGTGGCGAGCAGTGTGAGCTCGACGGTGTCACCGGCTGCGGCGGGTGCGGCGGTGGCGGGTGCTGCGGCGACGATGCCGAGCCCCGTCAACGCCACGATGCCGACGATGCGATGTAAGCGCATAGTTGTCCTGTCTCAAGAAAAGTGGTGGATGTGAGAGAACCTATCCACCCCTTGTGAACGGGACGTTACGACACCCTTTCGGGGGGTAAACGTTATCGAAGGGTGATGTTTGAGGCGCAGTCGCTAATCGGTGCCGCGGATGCCGCGCACGAAGCTCTGCGAACGCTCGCGCAACACGTCGATGCGGTGCTGTTTCGCGGCCTCGACGTCGAAGCCCACGTAGGCGACCGTCGGGCGGCGGCGCACGTCGACCGAGCATTCGAAGTCGGCGCACACGAGCGTGCCGACGGTGTCGCCGCGTCGCCCGGCTGCTCCGCCGCGCTTGACGCTGAAGAACGCCACGTCGTTGGGCAATTCCACGTCTTCGCACCAGGCGCACTGCGGTCGGGTGCGCGGTTGCACGTCACCCTTCCGCAGCAGGATGCCGGTTGCCACACCGTCGAGGTGCAGCACCACGTAACCCTGGGCCGGGGCCTTGGGATCACGCCATCCGAGATAGTCGATGGCCTCCCAGTCGATGCTGTCGAGGTGGGCGGGCAGGTTGAGCTCCTTGCGCTCGCGCTGCGACGCGTTGATGAAGGATGCTCGGATGTCTTTTTCCGTCAGGGGAAGCATGGGTGATCGCCTTGTCTGGGTCGCACGAGCGTCGATGCGCTCGTGTCTTACTCGTTCTCGTACTCTGCTGATTCGCGGATGCCGGGTGCACGCATCGGGCCCACTCCTGTCGAGCGGGCGCGGGCAACCGCGGCGGGGTGGCGCCGAGTGGCGCCGGAAACACCGGGAAAGGCGGCTACCTGATGCCGGCGAACGATACGCCGGCAACCCCCAGACGCCCCGCGGGCAGGTTCGAAACGGTCAGACTCACGTCGGCGAGTATACGCCGGTGGATGGTCAGGAGCGAGCGGCGGCGAGCCCCCAGGCGGAGGTGTCGAGCGCATCGATGGCCGCGATGGTGGCGGCTATGGCGGGCACCCGATGCGACGCCTCGGCCGACACCAGGTGCACGGTACGCGAGTCGGGGGTCGCCGGATGCCGCGCCACCACGTTCGCGGGCAGCGGCACGCTCGCGAGCGCCAGCGACGGCAGTAGCGCCACCCCGAGCCCCGCCTCCACCATGGCGAGCACGGCCGAGACGTTGTCGGTCTCGTAGTCGATGCTCGGCGTGAAACCGTGTGCCGCGCACAGATGCAACAGGTGGCCCCGGCAGCGCGGGCAGCCCGCGATCCAGGCGGCGCTCGCGAGGGAGTCAAGGGCGAGGGGCGATGCGACGGGGGAGAGACGCGCGGCCGTCACATCCTGGGCGTCGGCCCCCATTTCGGCGCCCACTGCGACTCCTGGCGGCGGGCCCGAGTCGCCTAGCGTGCCGCGCGGCGCGTCGGCATCGCGCCGCAGAATCAGGATCATGTCCTCGCGCCACAGCGGTGTCGCGGTCAGCCCGGCGGCGCTCGCCCCATGCGGGTCGTCGGGGTCACCCGGATAGCTGAACGTGAGCGCGATATCGGCCGTGTGATCGCGCACCGCCTGGACGGCTTCGGGCGGTTCGGCCTCAATGTAGCGGAAGCGCAGCCCCGGATAGTCGGCGCTCATACGTTCGATCAGCCGCGGCACGATGGTCGACGACGCCGACGGAAAAGCGGCAATGCGCACCCACCCTGTTCGTAGCCCGGCGAGCTCGGCCAGCTCCTCGGCCGCCGAGTCGATCGAGCGCAGTACCGTCGCCGCGTGTCGGGCGAGGATGTCGCCGGCTTCGGTGAGCAACGCGCCGCGGGGAACACGCGTGAGCACCGGCATCCCCAACCGCTGTTCGAGGCGCCGAACCGTCTGGCTGACGGCGGGCTGGCTGTAGCCGAGTAACGCGGCCGCGGCCGTGATCGACCCAGTGTCGGCGATGGCCCGCACCACGCGCAGGGTCTGCGAGTCGAGGTCGGCGGCCAAGGGTGTGCGGGGCTCGGTCATGGGCACAGCATAACCCCGGGTTATGTCGTCGATAGAGAGCCTGTCATTGTCGAATGGATGCTGCACGGGCACCCTGGAGGCATGACCACGCTCGCGCACCCCCGCCGCACCTTCGACGAAGCGCGCGCCCAGTTCGTGGGCGGTCGCCGCTATCTTGGGGCCTGCTCGGTGGGCCTCGCCAGCGCGGACACGCTCGCGGCCATGCGCGCCGACCAGCAGAACTGGGCCGAGGGCACGTGCTCGCCCGCCGCCTTCGACGCCGGCATCGCCCGCACGCGCGACGCTTACGGCCGCCTCGTCACTGTCGCGCCCGACCGTATCGCGATCGGCTCGCACGTCTCCGCCATGGTCAGCGTTCTCGCCGCCGGGGTGCCCGACGGGGCCGAGGTGCTGTGCGTCGCCGGCGACTTCAGCTCGATGGTGTTCCCGTTCATGGTGCTCGAGCGCCGCGGCGTTCGTGTGCGACACGTCCCCGTCGAGGCGCTCGCCGACGCCATCACGGCCGACACTTACCTCGTCGCGTTCTCGCTCGTGCAATCGGCGTCGGGGCGGGTGGCGGATGTCGCGGCAATCGTCGAGGCTGCGGCATCCACCGGCACCTTCACGCTGTGTGACACGACACAAGCCGCCGGCGCTATGCCCGTGGATGCCTCACTGTTCGACGCCACCGTGTGCCACGCCTACAAGTGGTTGTGTGCCCCGCGCGGCGCCGCGTTCCTCACCCTCGGCGCCGACTATCAGCGCACGCTCATCCCCATCCAGGCCAATTGGTATGCCGGCGACGACGTCTGGGCCTCGTGCTACGGCCCCGAGATGCGGCTCGCCACCGACGCACGCGCGTTCGACGTGTCGCCCGCCTGGCCCGTCTGGGTGGGCGCCGAACCGGCCATCGACCTCTTCGCCTCGCTCGACCTCGCCGAGGTGCACGCCCACAACACGGCCCTTGGTGACGCGCTCTGCGACGGCCTCGGCCTCCCTCGCGCGGGCCAGGCCATCGTCACGTGGCCGGATGCCTCGGCCCACGACCTCGCGGCCCTCACCGCACACGGCATCACCGCCTCGGGTCGAGCCGGCCGAGCCCGCGTCGCCTTCCACCTCTGGAACGACGAACGCGACGTCGTCGACGTCGCCGACGTCCTCGCGGCCCTCGGCCACCGCTAGCAGCATCGAGGGGCCGGGGCGAACGTGTCGTCCCGGCCCTCGGTGGTGCGGCGGGTTAGCCGCGGTCGGCGCTGCGCTTGGCGGCGCGTCGGCGCAGGAGGACGAGCACGAGACCCGCCACCACCAGCAAGGCGGCGATGCCGCCGACAAGCCCGAGCGTCGAGCCGTCGGCGCCCGTCTGCGAAAGCGAACCGCGGCGGATGGCATCCGGGTCACCCGCGGGAGCGGCCGAGGAGGTCGCGCCCGGCACGATCGGCACGGCCGTGGCCGAGGGCGTCGGCGTGACGGGCGGCACCGGGGGAGTGGTCGGCTCGACGGGCGGTTCGGTCGGCTCGACCGGCGCAGCAGCCAGGCCCGACACGCGCACATAGTCGAACGTGGTCGTGAAGCCTGAGCCCGCCATCGAGACGAGGCCGATGCGCGGCGTCACGCCGAGGGGCGTCGTCCAGGTGCCCGATTCATCCCAGGTCTCGCCGTCGAGGCTCGTGTACCCCGTGTAGAGGTTCTCGGTTTCGCTGTGCTGGCGCACGATGCGCAGGTAGGTCTCGTCGCCGACGGGGCCGCCGACGCCGTTGCCGTACACCGGATATCCTGCGGGAACGGGACTCTGACGCTTGGCGAACTCGGTCTGGCGGGTCTCCCAGATCGACGAGACCGCGTGTTTGATGAAGTTGCCGTCGTCGGTGTAGAGCACGATGCCGCCCTGCACGTAGTTCTGGCAGCAGCCCTCGGCGGGCACGTTCACCGACACGCGCGTCTCGACCACATAGTCGCCCTCGGGCGCGGCCTCGGTGACGAGTCCGGCGGCGTTGGCCTCTGGGCCGAGGTCGCCCGCCTGCGTGTCGAAGCTGAACGAGCCGTCGGCGACACCGAAGCTCGAGGCGTCCGGTTGGCGGATCCACGTCCACTGGCTGCCCAGGGCGTCGCCGTCGAAGTCATCCGACAGCGCCGCGATCGTCTCGCCGGGTTTCGGCTGCACGACGGGGGCGGATGCGGGAGCCGCGGCTTGCCCGGCAACCGTCACGGGTGCGGGCTGCGGGGTGTCGCTCGGCCCGGCGCCGCCGCGCACGGTGGGCCAGCCATCCACCCAGTCGATGCGGTCCATGAGGACGGGTCGCTTCGTGTAGGTCTCGCCCTCGACCATGTAGGGGTCGTTGCGGTCGACGGCGTGGTAGACGATCCAGGAGGTGCCCGCGAGGTCGGTCGCCATGGTGTTGTGGCCTGTGCCGATCCAGCGGTTGCCGTTCTGGTGCAGCAGCGGGGTGCCGCCCACGCGGCCGGCGAGGAGGGACGTGCCCGTCTTGTCGACGAAGGGCCCCGTGGGGCTGGTCGAGCGGCCGACGAAGACGCCGTAGCCCGTGAGTGGCCCGGCGCAGCAGTTGGTGGCCGAGCCGAGCAGATAGTAGTAGCCGTCGTGTTCGACGACGTTGGTGCCTTCGTAGCGGTTCGAGATCGAGATCTGCACCTGGGTGGCGGGGTCGGTCGTGAGGCCGTCGGCGCTCAGCTCGCGCACCGAGAGGCCACCGAAGTAGCTGCCGTAGTAGATGTAGTTCTGGCCGTCGGCCGTGATGACCTCGGGGTCGAAGGTCCAGCGGCGGTCGTTGGGGTTGCCGCCGGGAGGGGCTGCGGGGGCGACGACGGGTCCGCCCGAGTCGGTCCAGGGCCCGGCGGGGCTGTCAGAGGTGGCGACGCCGATGGCCGCGCCCCCGTCATCCGGAACGCCGTCGCCGTTGGTGTCGGGGCCGACCGTCTTGGTGGCCGTGTAGTAGAGGTTGTATTTGCCGTTCAGGAAGACGACGTCCGGCGCCCACATATCACCGTCGTTGATCCAGGCGGGCTTCTCGGGCAGCGCCTCGGTCACGAACGTCCACGTCACGAGGTCGGTCGACCGATAAGTCGGGATGCTGTAGAAACGCAGGCTGCCGTCGGCGTTCTTCTCCTCGGAGTCGAGGGCGTCGCGCGTGCAGAAGAGGTACCAGGCGGCGTCGGCCGGGTCGGCCGAGCGGATCACGTCGGGGTCGGCGCACTGTTCGGCGGGCCGGCCGTCGGCGAGCGTCAGCGTCAGCGGGTTCGTGAACGTGTCGGCGGCGACGGCGGCGCGGGCGCCCGAGGCTACGGTGGCGGATGCCGGGTTGCCGGCCGTCGCTGCGGTCGCTGTCGTCGTCGCGCCGGATGCGCCGGTCGATACCGCTTGGGTGACTCCTGCGCCCGCGGCTGCGGCTGGCGCCACCCCGAGCAGCAGGGCCGCGGCGGTGAAGCCGGCGGCGAGCGAGAGTTTTCTCATGTTTCCTCCACGTTGAGGGTTGGTCGAGCGGGGTGTCTGAGGGTGAGGTGTGGGGTCACGGCAGGTCGACGACGGGCGTCGAGCCCTCCCAGGAGAGGGGCAGCACGTTCATGCCGCGGTAGACGATGGCCGGGTCCCACGAGTGGAAGAAGATGCGATCTTCACCGTCGGGGCCTGCGACGACATCCTGGCCGCCGGGGCCGACATAGGCGTCGCCGGTGATCTCGGTCGTGAGCAGCGGGCCGTCGGCCTTCGTGTAGGGGCCGGCCAGCGCCGTGGCGGTGGCATAACCCGTGGCATAGGCCTCGCCGCCATAGTCGTTCGCCGAGTAGAAGAGCACGTAGGCGTCGTCGTGTTTCACGATCACGGGCGCTTCGATCAGCGACCCCTCCCACGCCTCGGTCTGCTGCAACAGGCGCGTGGGCTCACCGGCGAGCGTGACGCCATCCGCGCCGAGGGGTGACAGCTGCAACCAGGTGTCGAGCCCGCAGCAGTTGCCGTCGTTCTTCCACACGAGGTAACGCGAGCCGTCGGTGTCGGTGAAGCTCGACGCGTCGATCGCGCCGCCCTCGTCGAGCGGGCAGATGAGCGGGGTGTCGCTCGTGCCCACGAACGGGCCGGTCGGCGCATCGGCCGTGGCCGCGCCGATGCACTGCTGGCCCGACTCGGCATCCTGCGCCGTGAAGTAGAGCGCGAAACGCCCGTCGGCCAGCTCGGTCACATCGGGGGCCCACGTGCGGCCCTCGTCGGCCCAGGCGGGCAGATCGGGGAAGGCATCCTCGCCGGCCGGCTGCCACGTCTCGAGGTCGGTCGAGGTGGCGTATTGCAGGTTCGCCGCCGGGTTGTTGGTCGCGTAGGCGTAATACGTGTCGCCGACGCGCAACACGTCGGGGTCGGGGAAGTCCTGGTCGACCGCGAAGGCAGGCGTTGCGGATGCCGGAGCCTCGGTGTCGGCGCCACCCGCGTCGCCCGAGCCGCTGCCCGAGCACGCGGTCAGGGCGAGAACCCCCGCGGCGAGGACGGCCAGGGCCCCCGGCATCCGCACCCGCATCAGCCCTTCACACCCGAGGATGCGACGCTGTCGACGATCTGGCGCTGCGCGAGCGCGAACAAGATCAGCACGGGCACCGACGCGATCACGGCACCGGCCATGACGATCGAGAAGTGCGTCGAGTAGGCGCCCTGCAGCTGCGACAGACCGGGCTGCAGAGTGAGGTTCTCGGGGCTGAGGAGCACGTAGATCGGCCAGAGGAAGTCGTTCCAGTTGGCCAGGAAGCTCAGCACCGCGAGGGTGGCGAGCGCCGGGCGCGACAGGGGCACGATGATCTGCAGGAAGATGCGCAGGTCGCCGGCGCCGTCGATGCGGGCCGCCTCCTCGATCTCCATGGGCAGCCCGATGAAGAACTGCCGCAGGAAGAACACGCCGAAGGCGCTCGCGGCACCTGGGATCGAGATGGCCCAGATGGTGTCGAGCCATCCGAGGTTCTGCACGATCAGGTAGTTGGGGATGAGGAAGATGACCGGCGGCACGAGCAGCGTCGCGATGATGAGGCCGAAGACGATTTTTTTGCCGCGGAACTCGAGCCGGGCCAGTGCATAGGCGGCTGCCGACGCGGTCACGAGGATGAGGATGGTTTGCAGCGTGGCCGCGAGGAAGCTGTTCAACAGCCAGCGGAAGATGGGCTGCTGCCCCGACGACAGCGTGGCGTAGGCCTCGGTCGAGAACGGGTTCGGGATGAAGCCGTAGGGGTTGGTGATGACATCGCCGTCGGTCTTGAACGACGTGATGAGCACCCAGAGGAGCGGCAGCACGATGATGAGCGACACGACCACGAGCAGCACATAGAGGATGGCCTGGCGCACCGTGCGGGGACGGAAGCGGCGTTTCGGGGCCACGGTCGCCGAGGCGTTCGCTCGACCGCGCCCGTTGCCCGAACCGCTGCTCGCGCCGCCGTTACCGTTGGCGCTGCCGGCACCCTCGACGCCGTCGTCGCCGCCGCGGGGGCGGGTGGGGGTTGAGGTAGACATCTTTGTCCTTACTCCGCGCGTTCGCGCTGTAGACGGAAGTTGATGACGCTGATGATGGCGAGCACGGCGAACAGGATGTAGCTCATGGCCGAGGCCGCGCCCATATTGCTCTGCGCGAGACCCTGGTCGGAGATGTACATGATGACCGTGCGCGTGGCGTTGCCCGGCCCACCCTTGGTGAGGATGAACGACTGGCCGAACATGTTCGCCGACGCGAGGATGGTGGTGGTCGTCACGAACAGCATCACGGGTCGCAGCCCGGGCAGGGTCACGCTGAAGAACTTGCGAATCGCGCCGGCGCCGTCGAGCGAGGCCGCCTCATAGAGGTCGGCGCTGATGCCCTTGAGGCCCGCGAGCAGGATGACGGCGTTGAAGCCCAGCGTCCACCACACGGTCACGCCCACGAGCGAGACCCAGGCCCACGGAACGTCGACCGTCCACGGCAGGTCGGAGGGGAGACCGACGAGCCCGAGCAGGTAGTTCAGGATGCCGGACTGCGTGTCGAGCACATAGCGCCACACGACGCCGATGACGGCGACGCCGAGCACGTAGGGCGCGAAGAAGATGGCACGGAACGCCGTGCCGCCCTTGATCTTGTTGTTGAGCAAGACGGCGAGCAGCAGGGGCACGACGAGCATGACGGGCACGCTCAGCAGCGTGAAGATGCCGGTGGCACCCATGCTCTGCCAGAAGTCGCCGAAGGTGATCGACCCGGGGGTGAAGAGGTCGATGTAGTTCTGCAACCCGATGAAGGCCTGCTCGGCCTTGTAGGGGCTCCAGTCGGTGACGCTGATCACGAGGCCGAAGATGGCCGGCGCGATCACGAAGATGCCGAACAGGATCAGGAAGGGCGCGAGGAACAGGTAGGCGGTGCCGGTGCGGCGGGGTGCCCCCGACTTGCCGACGCGTGAACGTCGGCGAGCCGGGGGCACCGCCACAGCGGGCGCGGCCGGGTTGGGACCGGCCATCGTGCTGGAATTAGTCACCGTACTTGGTCTTGTTCTGCTTGAGGACCTCGTCGGCCTTGGCGGCCGCGTCGTCCAGGGCCTGCTTCGGGTCCTTCTTGCCGGTGACCGCTTCGTTGAGCGCCGTCGTGATGAACGCGTTCGCGGCGGTGATGCCGGGGGCGCTCGTCTCGTAGTGCGCGTAGGGGAGCTGGTCGAGGAACGGCTTCAGGTTGGGGTACTTCTCGACGAGGGCCGGGTCGTTGCGCACCTCGTTGGCGGCGGGGAGCTCACCGGTCTCGGCCCACCCGGCCGAGTTGGCGTTCATCCACTTGACGAACGTGGCGGCCGCGGCCGTCTTGTTCTTGTCCTGGCCCTTGTTGTTCAGGAACATCCAGTGCGTCGAGCTCGACCAGACGGCCTTCTCGGTGCCGATCTGCGGAACGGGTGCAACCGTCCAGTCGATCGAGTTGAAGCCCTCGTTGGTGGTCTGCCAGACACCGTTCCAGTTGTAGGCGGTCTTGCCGGCCAGGAGGCCCTTGATGTTGCCGTCCTGGGCGACGTTGGCGGGGCTGTAGCCGTCCTTGATGAGGTCGGTCATGTGCGTGAGCGCCTGGACACCCGCGTCGGAGTTGAACGTAGCCTTCGAGACATCCTCGTTGTAGAGGTCGCCACCGAACTGCCAGAGCAGCGACTGGAACTCGAACGTGCCCGTGAAGACGTAGCCGTCGACCCATTCGCCCTGCACGCCGGCCGCCTTGAGGGCTTCGAGCGCCTTCATGTAGGCGTCCTTGTCGGAGGGGACGGTGGCCGGGTCGATGCCCGCGGCCTTCAGCACATCGTTGTTGACGTAGAGGCCGAGGGGCGTGACGCTCCACGGGATGCCGTACTGGTTGCCCGAGTATGCGCCCGCGTCCATGAGGCCTTCGGGGAAGTCGTCGGCCGAGTAGCCGAGCGCCTTGACGATGTCGTCGGCCTTCAGCAGTAGACCCTGCGCCGCATAGGTCGCCACGTCGTCGCCGTGGGCCACCGCGACATCCGGACCCTTGCCGGCCTTGACCGCGAGGGGGAGCTTCTTGTTGACGTCGGCCCATTCCATGGGCACGTTCTTGACCTCGATGTTGTCGTGCTCGCTGTTGAACTTCTCGATGAGCTTCGGCACGAGAACGGGGGCTGCGCCACCGGTCCAGCCGTTCCAGAAGCTGATCGAGACTTTGGGGCCGTCGTAGTCCTCGCCAGAGACGGAGGCGCCTCCGCCGGTGCTGCCCGATGACCCGCAGGCCGTCAGGGCCAGGCCGACGCCGAGCGCCAGTGTCGCCGCAAGTGCTCTGCGGGCGGTTCCCTTCTTCATGAGTACTCTCCTTTGAGTTTTACGCCCGATGGGCGGTGCACAGGGTGGCGCCCCTCAAGAATGATCGGGCGTCGAAGGTGAATTTACAGCGCTAGAAGTCGGCCGTCAAGATCTAGACAATTCTCCAGCGCGGTAATCTGGCGGCACGGGATGCTCCGGGTCTAGAGTTCGGGGCGAGCGACGCGGGTGCAGTCATCCGCCGTCGTGGCACCGACACCACACGCGAGACACCACACGCGACATCGGAGGAACCATGGCGGGAGTTCGTTTACAGGACGTGGCCGAGCACGCCGGGGTGTCGATGAAGACCGTCTCGAATGTCGTGCACGCCCACCCCAACGTGTCGGCGCCCATGCGCGAGCGCGTCCAACGCGCCATCGACGAGCTCGGCTACCGGCCCAATGCCATCGGGCGCCGCCTGGCCACGGGCCGCACGGGCCTCATTGCGCTGGCCTTCGCGGATGTGCGGCTGCCCTACTTCTCCGAGCTCGCCAACGTCGTCTCGAAGGCGGCCGCGGCGACGGGCTCGGGCTACCGCGTGCTGCTCGAAGAGACCGAGGGCACCATCGAGGGTGAGCGCGCGGTGTTGTCCGCGAGCGAGGCCGGCCTCGTCGACGGCATGCTGTTGCAGCCCTCGCAGATGTCCTCGCGCGAGATCGCCGAGCGGCACGGCGACCTGCCCATGGTGTTGCTGGGCGAGGGGCCCGCGCCGCTCAGCGTCGACCGCGTCATGATCGACAACGTCGCGGCGGCGACCGTGGCGACCGAGCATCTCGCCGATCTCGGGCGCACGCGCATCGCCTTCGTGGGGCACGAGAACGAGGGGCTGTCGTGGACGTCGAGGCAGCGCATCGTCGGCTATCAGCAGGGGCTCGAGAGCCGCGGTCTGCCTGTCGAACACGATCTGTTGATCCCCACGGGGGCCATCGCATCGGATGAGGCGGCCCGGGCGGTCGGAGAGGCGATCGATCGCGGCATCCGCTTCGATGCGCTCATGTGTCGCGACGATCTCGCGGCCATCGGTGCCCTGCGGGCCCTGCACGAGCGGGGCATTTCGATCCCGGATGACGTCGCCGTGATCGGCTGGGACAACATCGCGTTCGACGCCACGACGTTCCCGAGCCTGTCGTCGGTGTCGCCGAATACGCACGAACTGGCCCGCGTAGCGCTCGAGATGTTGGCCGAACGCATCGAGGGTTACGACGGCATCGGCCGGCACCGCCTGGTCGATTTCGAGCTGGCTCTGCGCGAGAGCGCGCCGGGTTCGTTGCAGGCCTCCGGGGCTGCCTCGGACGACGCCTCTGGCGCCGATGCCGCCGTCGATGCGGGGGCATCTGGATCGCTTTCGCACTCTCTCTCGGCCTGACCCGCACGACTCGCGGCGACACGCCGGTGTCGGGATTGCAGAGTTTACAGCGCAGTAAATTGCGTGCATGATGTGTGCATGAGCAGTAGCCCCGCGCGCCTCGATGACGAGGCCCTTCGAGCCAGCCGCCAAGACGGCACCTACCCCCGACCGCAACTGGTGCGCCCCGACTGGGCCGATCTCACCGGCACGTGGTCGTTCGCCTTCGACGATGCCGACGAGGGTCTGGCCGAGCGGTGGTTCGCGTCGCCCGACTTCGACCGCAGCATCCAGGTGCCGTTCCCGTTCGAATCCGAGGCCTCCGGCATTCATGACACGGGTTTCCACCCCGTGGTCTGGTACTCCCGCGAGCTGACCGCCGACGATCTGGCGGCCGCCGGCTTCGGCGCCGACCGCCGACTGCACGTGCACTTCGGCGCCGTCGACTACCGCGCGCAGGTGTGGCTCGACGGTGTGCACCTCGGGGCGCACGAGGGTGGGCACACGCCCTTCTCGTTCGACGTGACCGACGTCGTCGGTGCCGGTGTGGGTGCCGGTGCCGGTGCCGGTGCAGGTGCGGGTGCGGATGCGGATACGGGTGCCGAGCGCGCCACGCACACGCTCGTGGTGCGGGCCGAGGACGACCCCTTCGACGTGTCGCAGCCACGCGGCAAGCAGGACTGGCGGCTCGAGCCGCACTCGATCTGGTATCACCGCACGTCGGGCATCTGGCAGCCCGTCTGGCTCGAGTCGACGTCGGATGCCTTCGTCACCCTCGTGCATGCGACCCCCGATGTTCCGGGTGGCACCATCTCGCTGCGGCTCGATCTGAACCGTCGACCCGCGGCCGACGCAGATGTGCGCCTCGACGTGGTCGTTTCGTTCGAGGGTGAGCAGCTCGCCGCCCAGACCGTGCGCGCGCTCGACGTCACGACGGCCCTCGTGGTGGCGCTGCCCGCGCAGACGAACGGGCAGGCCTATGAAGAATTGCTGTGGTCGCCCGAGCATCCGCGCCTGCTCGATGTGCGCGTCACGGTGCGCGCCGACGATGCCGTGGTCGACGAGGTGTACTCCTACCTCGGCCTGCGCTCGGCCGCCGTCGCGGGCGGGCACTTCCTGCTCAATGACCGCCCCTACTACGTGCGCAGCGTGCTGAACCAGGGCTACTGGCCCGAGTCGCACCTCGCCGCCCCGAGCCCCGCGGCCCTCAAACGCGAGGCCGAACTCATCAAAGAGCTCGGTTTCAATGCCACGCGCGTGCACCAGAAGTTCGAAGACCCGCGCTTCCTCTACTGGGCCGACGTGCTCGGGTTACTGGTCTGGGCCGAGACGCCCGGCACGTTCGAGTTCAGCCCGCGCGCCGTCGCCCGCATGAGTGCCGAGTGGACCGCGGTCATCGAGCGCGACCTGTCCCACCCGTGCATCGTCACGTGGGTTCCCCTCAACGAGAGCTGGGGTGTGCAGCACATCGCGCACGACGAGCGCATGCAGGCCTACGCCCGCTCGCTCGTGTCGTTGACGCGGACGCTCGACCCCTCTCGGCCCGTCGTGTCGAACGACGGCTGGGAGCACGTGGACTCCGACATCCTCAGCATCCACGACTACGAATGGTCGGGCGAGGTGCTGCGTGCCCGCTACCTCGATCAGGATGCCTGCAACGCGGTGCTCGGCGGCTTCGGCCCGGCCGGCCGCCGCATGCTGCTCGATGGGCAAGAGGTGGGCGACCGGCCCGTCATGGTCACCGAATTCGGCGGCATCTCGTATGCCTCGAAGGCCGTGCCCGATGACGCCTGGGGCTATTCGAGGGCGACCAGCTCGGAGGACTTCGTTGACCGCCTCGAGGCCGTCGTGGGCGCCGTCGCCGCCAGCTCGTTCGTGGCCGGATTCTGCTACACGCAGCTCGTCGACACGCTGCAGGAGACCAACGGCCTGCTGGCCGACGACCGCACGCCGAAAGCATCGATGGAGACGCTGCGCGCCATCATCACGCGCACCGGTTCGGCAGCGCGCTAGTCAACGGGACGCTCGTCGGGGTGGCGTCGTTCCGCGCCACCCGATCGTCTGCGCGCGGACCGGTGCTGCGTCGATGTATGCCGAGACGACCGACTTCATATCGGCTGTCTCAGCGCTCAGCGCTTATCGGCCGAGGCGACTCGGCGGCCCGCGCGCGACAGGCGGTAACCGGGCTCGCGTACGCGACGCGTCCAGGCGTAGGTGTTCTCGGCGGGGGCCGAGAGCACGGCGTCATAGCGGGTGTCGCTGTCGACGGGGGCTGCCGGGTCGTGGCGCAGTTCGACGTGGCCGACGAGACGCCAACGTCCGCGCGGGCTCGCGTGCAGCAGTCGCAGACTGAGCGGCGTGCTCGTGAGGGTGTGCGCGAGGGCGTCGAGGTCACCGGGGAGCTGTGGTTCGGCATCCGCGATGAGCATGAGCAGCACCGGGCCGTTTGCGCCGCGGTAGGGCATGATCGTCGACAAACGCGCGCCCGCGATGCTGCGGCGCAGGGTGAGCCCGAACCGCCCGGGCACGCCGAGACCCGAAGCCGACGTGAGGATGTCGACGAGCCCGCCGCTCGGGGTCGGCACGCGGATCGCCAGCCCTTGGATGTCGGGCAGAGCCGCGGGAAGCCCGGCACCCCGCGAGATGCGGCCGGTGATGGGGACGGGCTGGGACGCCTCGAGCTCATCGAGCCAGGTCAGCCCCGAGGGGGTCCGGCCGGCGCGCGGGGTCAGGGTTCCGGTCACGTTCACGCCGTGCGGATGCATGGGCCGCGAGCCGCGCACACTGCGCAGAACCGCGATTCCGGCCTCGAGAATGCGGCCGACGACGGTGGAGACGAGAGCTGCCATGCGACAACGCTAGGCGGCGACATCCGGAGCCGGCTAGACCCTTGCGCACTGAGGGACTGGTGCGCCGATTCAGGCGAGTTCGGTGACGAAGCCGATCTTGTTCCCGTCGAGGTCGGTGAGCTCAAAGAATTCGACCACGCCCTCGAAGCGCTGCAGAGGGCTGACCTCGAGGCCCCGCGCGGCGAAGGTCTCGCGCTGTTCCGTTGCATTTTCTACGCTGAGGTTGACCGAGATTCCCTCGCTGCCGGCGAGTTCGGGTGCATGCGCCAGCTGCAGCCAGAAAGGCCCGAGGTCGAATTCGGCCAGGTCGTCCATCGGGCGCTGGTCGGGCTCGCCCAGATCGAAGGCGGCCTGATACCACCGGATGGCGGCGTCGAGATCGCGAACGGGAAGACCGACGGTAATCGCACGAGGCTTCATGGCTTGAATGTAATGCGGCCTGCGTTTGTGAACAAACGCTTGACCCCTGCTCGGGGGCCGGGATATGGTCAGTGAAGTTTCTTACTGAAACGATTCACAGGTTTGCACAACGCGGTGCGAAGGTGCGCGCGTTCTGTCCGGAAGGCCACGATGACTCCGTCTCGCGCACCCCACCTCACCCGCCGCCAATTGATCGGCTATACGGCCGCCGCGTCGATGGGGGCCGCGCTCGCCGCGACCGCCGCGCGCGGTGCCGCCGGCCAGGCCTTCGGAGCCCCCGTGGTCTCGGCGGCCGCCGCGCCGAACGCCGCCTCCTTTGCCACGCCGCCCGCCAGCGTCGCGCCGAAGTTCCGCTGGTGGTGGCCCAACGGCGAGGTCGAGATCGACGAGATCGTGCGCGAGGTGAACCAGGTCGCCGACGCGGGTTTCGGTGGGCTCGAGATCGCCGATGTGCACCACAGCGTGCCCAAGAACCTGCTCGACGTGAAGAATTTCGGATGGGGGAGCCCCCGCTGGCTGGCCGCCGTCGAGGCTGCGCTGGTGGCGGCCGAGAAGCGCGGCATCACGCTCGACGTGACGCTCGGGCCGTCGTGGCCCGCGGCCCTGCCGAACATCACGCCGCAGTCCGTCGAGGCCCTCACCGAGGTGGCGCACGGGCTGGCGGAGGTGCCGGCGGGCGGACGCTTCAACGCCGCACTGCCCGAGCCCGTGGTGGCGCCATCCGCCGGTGTGACCGAGAAGATTCTTCTGAAGGTGCACGCCGCAAAGATTCTCACCAAGCCGACGCGTGGGCAGATCGTTCTGCAGCGATCTTCGCTCGTCGACCTCACGAACAAGGTCTCGAACGGGTCGCTCGACTGGACGGCGCCGTTGGGGGCATCCGGCGAACTGTGGGTTTTGCTCGCCTATTGGCGGCGCGGCTCGGGCCAGGAAGCCGAGGGTGGCCCGCACACATCGCCGACCGCCTATGTCGTCGACCACTTCAGCCAGTCCGGCGCCCAGGCGGTGATCGACTACTGGGAGGCCAACATCGTCACCCCGCGCGTAAAGGATCTGCTCACGCGTGCCGGCGGCAGCTTCTTCGAGGACTCGCTCGAGATCGAGACGCATTCGACCATCTGGACGCGCAACCTCGTCGAGGAGTTCCAGAAGCGCATGGGCTACGACCTGCTGCCCTACCTGCCCGTCATCATCGAGCAGAAAGAGAAGTACCTCTACGACTTCGACGATGTGAAGAACATGCGGGTTCGGGATGACTACAACCAGGTCCTGAGCGACCTCTACACCGAGAATCACCTCGTCCCGCTGCGCGACTGGGCGCACCGACTGGGCCTCACCTACCGCGTGCAGGCCTACGGTCTCGAGCAGGACTCGATTCAGCAGGCCGGCATCGTCGACATCCCCGAAACCGAGTCGCTGGGCGCAAAGAACCTCGACGACTACCGCGTGCTGGCGTCGGGGCGCGACCTCGCGGGCCACACCATCCTGTCGTGCGAGGCGGCCGCGTTCCTGGGCAAGGCCTACAACACCACGTGGACCCAGGTGCTCAACACGCTCAACGAGACCTTCGCGGGCGGCGTCAACCAGACCGTGCTGCACGGCTTCCCCTACGCCACCGCGCCAGGGCTCGGTTGGCCCGGGTTCGCAGCCTTCAGCCCGTACTACAACAACGCCGTCGGCTATTCGGAGGCGTGGGGTCCGCGCACGCCGAACTGGACCCACGCTCGGGATATCTCAGCCTTCGTCGCGCGCACGCAGCAGGTGCTGCAGACGGGACGCCCGCGCTACGACATCCTGTTCCTGCGTCAGAAGGGGTGGGCGCAGACCGGTATCGGCGCACCCTGGGCGACGGCATCGGGCATCCCCATCGGCTGGACGCACGGGTTCCTGGCCAACTCGTCGCTCGATGCGCCGGGTGCCGTCATGAAGAACGGCCGGTTCGCGCCCGAGGGTGGAAACTATCGCGTCGTCATCCTCGACATCGACCGGTTCCGCGGCAACGAGGCGACCATGTCGGTGGCCGCGGCCACCAAGCTGCTGGCCCACGCGAAAGCCGGCCTGCCGGTCATCTTCTTCGGCGACTGGACGAATCCCGAGGCGACCGGGCTGCGCGATGCATCCGCAAACCAGCAGGTGGCCTCGATTCTCGCGCAGGTGAAGGCGCTGCCCACCTCGACGACCGCGCTCGGCAACGACGACATCCCGATCGCTTTGGCGGCGCTCGGCATTGGGCGGGATGTCGAACACTCCTCGTCCATGCTCAAACACATCCGTCGCGTGGACGGCAAGGTCGACTATTACTTCCTCACCAATACGCGTCATAATCCGCCGAAGGACAAGCTCGTCCTCATCGATCAGGATGTGTGGCTGACGGCCGAGTCGGGTGACAGCATCCCCTACGAGCTGGATGCCTGGACGGGTCGCATCACGCCCGTGGCGCACTACCGGCGCGAGGGTTCGCGCGTGCGTGTTCGGGTGCGCCTGGCCCCCGCGCAGTCGACCATCATCGTGCTGGCCGGACGCTCGTTCGCGGGGGTGACGGCGCCTCTCGTGCACGTCGTCGAGACCACCGCGACGGGTGCGCGCTTCGCCGTGGGCGCGGGTGCGGGTTCAGGTGCCGCCGAACTCGTCGCCGAGGCGACCGGAACCTATCAGGCGACGCTGTCCGACGGACGCACCAAGACCGTGACCGTGAAGGAGCTGCCCGCGGCCATCGACCTGCCGTCGTGGCAGCTCGAACTCGACGATTGGCAGCCCGTCGACCCGGCGCGCATCGAGACGAAACACGTCATGCACACGATCGCGCTCGACAGCCTGCAACCCTGGAACAAGATCCCGGGGGTCGTGGATGCTTCGGGCATCGGTGTCTACAAAACGACCCTCACGCTCGACCCCGCGTCGTGGAAGATCGGCCGCGTCGGCATCCACCTCGACCTGGGCCAGGTCATCGACACCTTCAAGGTGTGGGTGAACAGCGAACTCGTCGCTGAGCGAGACATCCTCGACACTCGCCTCGACATCAGCGCCTATGCCAGGCCGGGCCGCAATACCGTGCGCGTCGAGGTGGCCTCGACCCTGATCAACCGGCTGCGCGTCGTGAACCCGACGGTGTATTCATCGGTGGGCTCGCAGGCGTACGGGCTGCTCGGTCCGGTGCAGGTGCGCCCCTACGGCATTGCGCGGGTCATCTGATGCCCGGCCGTGAAGTGGGGATGCAGAGAAGCGTGATGAGCGTGAGTGACGCGAAAAGCGCGCGTGGCGCGATGCGAAGGGGAGAGATGCTGAAGATGTCCGGCCGGCGGAACGAGGAGTCGGCTCCGAAAGGCGGCAAGCGGCGCGCGAGTGTCGTGCGCGTCTTCGGCGCCGTGAGTGTCTTCTCGCTCGCCACGGTGGGGCTCGGAGCGAGCGCCGCAGCGGCTGCGCCCGCCGATGCATCCATCTCGGGCGTGGTCACCGAACTCGACCGCCCCGTCTCTGAGGTCGTGGTTTCGGCCTACCGCTGGGATTCGGCGGCCGACGCCTACGTCTTCGAGCAGGAGACCGACACAGCCGGCGACGGTTCGTGGACGCTCGAGTTCCTTCCGGATGGCGAATACACCCTCGACTACGGCACCGAATTCTCGTCGGCGCGCTTCGCACTGGGCGAATCCCTGGCGGGCGACGACGACTACAGCGACGACGAGCCGCAGTTCGCGGTGACGGGGGCCGCGACATCCGCGACGCCCTTCGCCGACGTCGACCTGCGCCTGCTGGGCGGTGCCCTCGAACTGACCGTCACGGCTGCCGACGGCACACCGCTCATCGACCTCGACGATGCGGCCGCCGAGCTGCGCGGCAAGACACTCGACGGCGCGACCGTCTCTACCACCAAGACCTTCGCCGACGAAGAGGGGCTCGTGACGATTCCTCGCGTGCCCGTGGGCAACTATGTCGCCTACGTCGGCTCGGCGGGCAGTACGCCCGCGCCCGTCGCTCTCGGTGCATCCATCGAGGCGGGGGAGACCGTCGACTACGGCGCGCACGCCATCCCCGCGGTCGCGGACGGGGCGGTCGCGGCCACCGGAACCCTCGCAATGAGCGAGGCCCCGCGCGTCGGCTCGGCAGTCGATGTGACGCTGCCGACCTTCGATCCGGCCGGAGATCCCGTCGAATACCGCTGGTACGCCGACGGCACCCTGATCGAGGATGCGACGGGCGCCACCTTCACGCCCACCGACGACGAACTCGGCACCACCCTCACGGTCTGGGTGTTCGCGCACGCGGCCGGCAAGGACCCGTACCTCGAGAGCGCACGCGCGTCGGCGGTCGTCGTCGCGGCTGACGACCCGTCGGCTACCCCGACCCCGACCCCGACCCCGGCTCCGACGGCCGCGCCGACACCGGGCGTCCCGTCCGACAACGCCGGCTCCGCATCGCCGGCTCCGGGTGCGACCCCGGGCGGCGGTGGTCCCGGCGACCTCGCTCAGAGCGGTGTCGCCCCCACGCTGGGCGTCCTCCTGGCCGCGGCCCTCGTCGCCGCCGGCCTCGTCCTTGCGCGCCGCTACCGCGCTCGCGCCGCCGGCGCTGATGCTGGAGTCGATGCTTCTAGCGAGGAGTAAGCAGCTTCCCTGACAGGGCGCCCGACCTCTAACCGGTTGGGCGCCCTTCGTCATTCAGCAGTGACACATTCGTGTTACGATACGAAACGTGCCGTATCTTTCTGATCAACCGCTCGAAGTCTCCGCATCGTCGACGCCTACCTCGACGACATCCACGGGAGGCCGCCCCCGCGACGCCGTGCGCGAGGCGCAGATCCTCGCGACTGTGCTCGACATGCTCGCCGATACGGGCTACGACAGCATCACGTTCGAGGAGGTCGCGCGTCGCGCCAAGGCATCCAAGGCCACCCTTTACCGTCGCTGGCCCACCAAGCGCGACATGGTCGTCGCCGCGGTCAAAGCCGGGCCGTCGTCAGGCCACACGCAGGACGCCATCGATACGGGCTCGCTGCGCGGCGACCTTCTCGCGCTGTGCCACCGCCTCAACAACACCCTGCGCGCCAGCGACGGTTCGATGAGCCTCATGTTGCTGCAGGCCGGCCTCGAGGATGCCGAACTCTGCGAGTATCTCGAGGTCGCCACGGGCCCGACCGGCGCGCGGTTGCCCGCCCCCGTGCTCGAGGCCGCGATCGCCCGCGGCGAGCTCCCGGCCGGCGCGAAGCCCTTCCCCTACGAAGAGGTGACGGGTTCGGTTCTCCTCCTCCGGCGCCTGAACGGCCTCACGGTCGACGACGCCTACCTCGACACGCTCATCGACAGCATCCTCATCCCCGCCCTCGCCGCCAGTGCGACAGCCCCCTCCGAACCGCCGCGCGGCATCTTCTCCGGCGCGCCCGCCTCCGACTGACCCCTCCCGAAAGGCATCATGAACGACATCTCCAGCCCGGCCCCGCTCGCCATCGACGGCTTCCGCACCGAACGCATCGCCGCCGCGCCGGGTGTCTCGCTCAACGTCGCGGTCGGGGGCTCGGGCGCCCCCATCGTCCTCCTCCACGGCTTTCCGCAAACCCACCTCATGTGGCGGGATGTCGCGCGCGACCTTGCGGCGACCAACACCGTCATCGTCCCCGACCTCCGGGGTTACGGCGCGAGCGACAAGCCCGAAGAGACCTCGCCCGACGTCTACTCGAAGCGCACCATGGGTGCCGACATCGTCGCCATCGCCCGCGAACTCGGCCACGAGAAGTTTTCGCTCATCGGCCACGACCGCGGCGCACTCGTCGCGGTTCGAGCGAGCCTCGACCACCCCGAAGTCGTCACCCACCTCGGCATTCTCGATGTGCTCCCCACCCTCGACATGTGGGATGTCTTGCACGGCGTCGACGCGAAAGTGGCGTGGCACCTCTACCTGATGGCCCAGCCGGCCGGCCTCCCCGAGCGCATGATCGCGGCCACCGGCGAAGAGTTCTTCGCATCATTCCTCGACGCATGGGACACCGACGGCACGACGTTCCCGCCGCACATCCGCCAGCACTACGTCGATGCATCGGTCGCGGCCATCCCCTCGATCGTCGCCGATTACCGCGCCTCGGCCGGCATCGACCTGGACCTCGACCGAGCCGACCGCGCCGCGGGTGCACAACTCGCCATGCCCGTCGGCATCCTCTCTCAGGACTGGGGTTCACAGCTGGGCTTCGACGCATCGTCGCTCTGGGCCGCCTGGGCCCCCGACCTCACCTACGAGCCCAGCCAGGCCGGCCACTACATGGCCGAGCGCGCCCCCGTCGACGTCGCCGCCTTCATCCGCGGCCTCGTCGCCCGCTAGCCCGCGGCCCGGCTGTCCGCGAGCCCCGCGGCCGAAACGGGCCTCGCCGGAGGTGGAGTTCGAGCGCGCATAACCTCTAGGCAACGAAATATGCGCCGGCATACCGCTTCGGGATGCGGTGTGGCACGGTCGAGTCATGAGCTCGCCACGGTGCCACCCACGCTCGGTCTCGTCAGCCGCGGCGTCGCTCACCCTCGTCGGTTTCACGCTCACACTTACCGGATGTGCCGGGTGGGGTGGCGGCGTCGCGTGCACCGCCATCGGCTACACCCAGTCGCTGACCGTCGTCACGGTGGGGCAGGTGGCGGAGGTGGCATCCATCGAGTTCTGCGACGTTGAGGGCCGCTGTTCGCTCACCGCCGAGCAACGCGCCGAGGACGACACCGTCGGCTCGGTCTACGACGTCGTGCCCGTGAACGGCTCGACGTGGCAGGTCACGCTATTCGCGGGACAGGTGCCCGAAGCTACCGTGACTGCCTACCGGGAGGATGGCTCGACCGCCGGCGCAATCACGACGCCTCTCGCGTGGACGTGGCTTCCGGACGACCAGGTTTGCGGTGGCCCAACGGCTGCCTTCCCGGTCTTCCTGCCCGTCGGCTAGGCGCTGCTATTCGGCCAGCGTGAGCGGCAGCTGCTCCGAGAACACGCGCGTGGTGGGCGGCGCCGCGAGCAGTTCGCGGATGCGTCCGCCCCCGCCCTCGGGAGTCGCGCGCCACTCGACGTACCGCGTGTGGTCGATGGTGCTCGCCCACTTCTCGACGACGATCATGTTGGCAGGGTCGTCGTCCGAAACGAGCACCTCGAGGCCCTCGTTACCGGGCCAGGCGCGGGTCGCCGCCAGCGTCTCGCTGAGGATCTCGGACGCATCGGCGAGCTTCGCCGGGTCGAGCTGGATCTCGAAATGCACGATCGTAGTCATGCTCAACCCAACGTGTCAGGGCTGGCCGTATTCCGTGGGCGAGCCCGCAGTCACCAGCCGATGAGCTGCGACCAGACGGGCGCGGATGACACGGCGATCCAGGCGGCGGCCGAGATCGTGATGCTCACCGCGGCGGTGGCGACGACGAGCAGGACGACCGCGGATGTCCCGGCGCGCACGGCCTCGGTCGACGTGTTGTCGTCGATGTCTTCCTCGTTCTCGGCCAGCAACAGCCCGAGAGCATCCTCGTCGGTAGTCATGTTCCCGCCCCTCGTCACTCGTCGGTTTCGACCCTAGCAAGGGGACGGCGCGTCGAGGGCGTCGAGTTCATCGAGGGCTTTCCTGGCCCGGTCCAACCTGTCGGCGGGGGTGTCGTCCCACCAATACGGCCCGCGCTCGCCGAGCCCGTGTTTGGCGAGGCCGACACGCCTGCGTGCCGCCGCAACGGCATCGTCGTCGGCATCCTTCTTCGCCGTGCGCACGCCCGAGCGCCCGCGGCCCAAATGTGATTTCAGCGCAGCGACGACGTCCTCGGGCAGGCTCGGGTCGGTGCGTCGCCAGCGCCGCCCGTTGACGACGAGCCAGCGCTCGTCGTCGGTCGCCTCGCTATCGGGCGCACCGGATTTGGGCGCGCCGGATTGCGCGGAGGCGGTTTCGTCACCGGGGGACATGGGCCGCCCGCCCTCAGACGAGTTCCACCTTGATCCATCCGGGTTCGCGACGGTCGAATGCCTCGTAGGCGGCGATCGCGTCGCCGATGTGCTCGTGCTCGGTGATCAGCGCGGTCGGGTCGAACTGGCCAGACGCGACGAGGTCGATGAGGGGAGGTGTCACCGAATGGTGGTCGCAGTTGCCCGCTCGAATCGTGAGGTTCTTGTTCATGGCTTCGCCGATCGGGTACTGCTCGACCGTCGGTGAATACACGCCGATGATGCCGATGCGGCCGTATTTGGCCACGACCTCGACCGCCCAGCGCGCCGCCTGGGAGGGGCCGTCGCCCGGCTTCCACTGGGTGGCGTCGGGGTCGGCATCCGGCGCGATCTGCGCGACCTCGGCGTCGAATTTCGCGGCGTCCTCGTCGGAGACCGCGGCCGGCCCGCGCTTCGGGCGCTCGGCATCCACACCCACGGCATCGATCACGCAGTCGGCTCCGATGCCGTTCGTGAGATCCATGATGGTCTGCACGGGGTCTTCGCGGTTGTAGTCGACGATCTCGCAGTTCTGGGCCAGGGCGGCGGCGAGACGCGTCTCCTCGCCGTCGACGATGATGACCCGTCCGGCGCCCTGCTTGAATGCGGATGCCGCGGCGAACTGCCCGACGATGCCGGCACCGAAGACGACCACCACGTCGCCACGGGTCACGCCCGCGAGCTCGGCGCCGAACCATCCGGTCGGGAAGATGTCGGAGAGCAGGATCGCCTGTTCGTCGGAGACGTTGTCGGGCAGCGGGTGCATGCTGTTCTGGGCCCACGGGATGCGCGCGTACTCCGCCTGCAGGCCGTCGATGGGGCCGGTCGTCTCGGGGCCGCCGAAGAAGCTCGTGCCGGCCTGCGGGCCGTTCGGGTTGGCCACATCGCACTGGCTGGTCTTGCCCATGCGGCAGTAGCGGCAGGCGCCACACGACATGGTCGAATTCACGACGACGCGGTCGCCGGGGCTGAAACCGCGCACGGCGTCGCCCACTTCGACGACCACGCCGACGGCCTCGTGGCCGAGGATCGTTCCCTCTCGCATGGGCGCCATGGTGCCGCGCACGAAGTGCAGATCGGTGCCGCAGATGGCGCTGCGCGTGATGTGGATGATCGCGTCGTGCGGGTCCTGAATGGTGGGCTGCGCCACCTCGTCGAGTCGGATGTCGCCGATACCGTGCCAGACAACTGCCTTCATGATGAACCCTCGTTTCCCGCTGCGCGTGTCATGTCTCGTGTCTTGTGTCGTACTTTCGTCGAGACACCAGTCAAACCGCCGCTTCGACCCCGCAACAGGGCATGGCCACCCGCCGGACGCGCGGTTATCGTGTGCCCGCCGGCATTGTGCCCACGCCGCCCGCCTGCGACGATGAACCCCGATGACTGATACCGAGCGTTACCTCCAGGCCTATGACGAACAGCTCCGAACGGATGCCGAGACCCCGAGCGCGGTGAGCGTCACCCACCTCGGCCCGCTCCGGCTCGTCACCTTCGCCGGTGGCCGAGGTTTCATCACCTACCAAGACCTCGGCGATGCGGATTCCGGAGCCATCTCCGCGCTCGTGGAAGATGCGCTGGCGCACTACGTCGTGCAGCCCGAGATCACGCGTGTCGAGTGGAAGACCCGTGGGCACGACCGGGCGCCCGGCCTCCACGAGGCCCTGCGGTCGAACGGTTTCGAGCCCGACGAGGTCGAATCGATCATGATCGGTCCGCTCGAAGCCCTGGCCGGCGACATCCCGACACCCCCGGGTGTGACCCTTCGCGTCGTCACCGACGAGGCGGATGTCCGCGCGATGAGCGCCATGATCGACGAGGCATTCGGTGAAGACGTCGACCCCGGCATCGCCGATGCGTTGCTCGCCCGCCTCGCCCGCAACGACGGTATGCAGCTCTGGGTGGCCGAGACCGACGGCCGCATGGTGTCGGGCGGCCGCCTCGAACCGGTGCCCGGCACGGACTTCGTCGGCATCTGGGGCGGCGCCACCCTCGAGGCTTATCGCGGCCGCGGCATCTATCGCGCGCTGACGGCCGCCCGCGCGCGAGCCGCCCTGGCCCTCGGCAAGACCCTCGTCCACAGCGACTCGACCGAGTACTCGCGCCCGATCCTCGAGCGCTCAGGCCTCGTCAAGGTCTCGACCACGACCCCCTACCGCTGGGTGCGCTGACTCGTCGCGCAGAGGCCGCTCCCAGTCCATCGCGCTGGAGTAGACCCCGAGAATGCGCACCTGAAAAACCGTCAGGTCGTATGCCACAGTGATGCGGCGCTCGAAGCCGGTCACCCGCACACCCGGCGCGATGTCGTCTCGGGCCTTGCCGAGATCGGGGAAGTCGGCGAGGAGTTCGCAGTGCTCCAAGATGCGATCAACATAGCGCGATGCCCGATCAACCGAGCTTTGCTCGGTTATGTAGAGCTGGAGGTCTAGAAGCGCTCGTTCCGCCTGCGGGGCGAAGACGAGCGCCCGTCTCATGCGGTGTCGCCGCGGAGCTGAGCGAGTCGAGCGCGAACGTCGTCGATGGTTCTCGCGGCACCGGGATCGTTTTCGAGCGTCTGGGCGGCAGCCGCCACGTCCTCGCGCAACCAGCGTTCGATGGCGGCGTCTCGTGCGAGAAGGCTGCGGATGCCGTCGCGAATTACTTCGCTCTCGCTGGCATACCCGCCCGTTTCGACCCGCTCGCGAACGGCGTCAGCCATATCTTTCGGCAGCGTGATGCTCATTTGACGAGTCGTGCGCATGATCGACCTCCGATGAATAGGATTCAATCCTACTCCGCGATCTCGCTCCCCGACAGGGTCAGACGGAGTCTGACCGCTCAGCCGCGGCGGCCGAAGAGGGAGCGCCGGGACGAGGGGCGCGTGTAGAAGGGCTGGAGGCTCGTGAGCAGGTGTTTCTCGCGCGGGCCGGCGAATGCGACATCCACGGGGTGCACCTGGGAGTAGTAGACGAGGGCGCTGCCCAGGTCGTCGCTCACGGCCTCGCGCGTGTCGCGTGACCCGACGAGTACGAGCAGGTAGGCCTGGTCGTTGTTCTCGGGCGTGACCTTCCAGCCGAGGAACGCACGCTCGACCTGGGGATGCCGCGCGAAGAGCTCGGCAAGGGTCTGCTCCATGCCATCCGGAACCTGCGCGGGCGCGCCGACGAGAACCTCGGTGTCTTTCGCGAGCACGTTCGGGGTCATGGGGGCGATGCCGTCGAGCAGCTGCGCGATCTCGCCCGGCAGGAACTCTTTGCCCTGCGGCGAATGCGGGTTCAGCCCCAGCCGTGCGCCGCGCGTCATGTCCCAGAACGCGCGGCACGGCAGTGCGAGGTAGCGGGTCTCGTAACCCGGGATAGCGGCCTGGGTCTCGGCGAGCCGCGCCTCCGACGTGTAGAACGGCTGCACCGAGCTGCCGTCGGCCGACGTGAGGGGAGCGAACGTGGCCATCTGCCCCTCGCCGTCTGCGGCCGGTTCGGCCCACCCCGGCACCAGCACGGTGCTGTCGAGCAGTGCCGCCAGGAAATCCGGGATGCCTTGCCCCGTATCGGCCGCGCGGATGAGAAGGGCTTCGAGCGTCGTCTGTTCGCTGTTTTCCACGCCGCGAGCCTACCTCCCGGTCACGATCTCCGCGTCATCTTCTCGGCGTTACCGCCCCGAAGTAGCGGTCCCCGCGCTATCGCCCTGTGCCGCGTCGGCGGGAGCGGGGTCGCCCGCGGGTCGCTTCGTCACGAGGATCTCGGCGATCCGGCGGCGGTCCATCGCTGTGACCTTCAGTGAAGCATCCTCTAGCTCGATGACGTCGCCGACGGCCGCGAGCCGCCCGAGCCGGTGGACCACATACCCGGCGATGGTGTCCCAGGTGCCGCGAGGGATGCTCACTCCCGCGGCCTCCTCGAAGTCCTGGATGTTGAGACGGCCGTCGACGACACCGCCCTCGTCGGCGAGTTCGCGGGGTGCGGCATCCGTGTCGTATTCGTCGAAGATCTCGCCCACGACCTCTTCGACCAGGTCTTCGAGCGTGACGATGCCGTCGGTGCCGCCGTATTCGTCGACGACCACCGCGATCTGCTGGTTCTGGGCGCGCATGCCGGTGAGCGTGGGCAGCACACGCGCGGTCGACGGCAGATAAGGGATGTCGCGGCTCACGTCTCCGAGCGGCCGCGAGCTGTCGGTGGCGGCGGCGTCATACAGGTCGCGCACGTGCACGAACCCGGTGATGTCGTCGATCGACTGGTCGACCACGGGGTAGCGCGAGAACGGCAGGCCCTGCACGCGGTCGACGGCCTCCGCGATGGTTCCCGCGCCGTCGAGCGCCACGACCTCGGGCCGCGGACGCATGACCTCGCTGATCTGGCGGTCGCGGAGCGAAAGCACGTCGTCGAGGATGCGGCGCTCGTCCTCGGGCAGGCCCTCGTGGCTCGACACGATGTCGCGCAGCTCTTCGTCCGAGAGTTCGTCGCTCGACTTGTTCGGGTCTCCGCCCAGCAGCCGCACGACGGCGTTGGTCGACAGCGAGAGCAGCCAGATGACGGGCCGCATGAGATGCGCGAAACCGTTGAGGACGGGCGCGACGGCGTACGCGAACTGCGCGTTTCGTTGGATGGCGAGCCGCTTGGGCGCGAGTTCGCCCAGCACGAGCGACAGGTAGGCGATGATGAGCGTCAGCGTGATGGTCGCGATGGTGCCGGCGAGTTGCTCGCTGAGACCCCAGGCCACGAAGAGCGGCACGACGGATGGCGCGATCGACGACGCTCCGTAGGCCGCCGACGCGAAGCCGGCCACCGTGACGCCGATCTGCACGGCCGAGAGGAAGCGGTTCGGGTTGCGGGCCAGGCTCGCGACCTTCTCGCCGCGTTTGCCGCGCTGGGCGATGGCGTTGACCTGGCTCTCGCGCAACGTGACGAGGGCCATCTCGGTGGCCGCGAACACGCCTCCGATGAGCACGAACACGAAGACGAGGACGATGTTGAGCAGAAGGTCGCCGTTCATCGGGCCACCCCCTGCGAGGTGCGGTGTGCGCTCGGGGTCACCCGGGCGCTGGGTCTATGGCAGTCGGTCGATGGTTCGACGGTGCGTGTCATGGACGCAGCCTATTGAGCTTTTCTCAGAAAACGCCCGGGGTGGCGGGGTCGGTGCCGTCTGGGGCGGATGCGTCGGTGCGTGTGCGCGGCGCGTGGAAAGCGACCATGTCATGTGTTGGCAGGGAGAAGGTGACGCGATCTCCGGCGTCGACGTCGAGGGATGCCCACAATCGCAGTGGTACGTCGGCGAACACCAGCGCCGTCCGCACTCGCACCGTGTCTCCGTGCGGTTCGACGTCGAGGATGGTGTCGACGATCTCGCCGCGACGATCGAGGCCGGTCGGAATCCCGTCGACCGGTCGCGCTGCAGAGTCCAGCTGCGCGTCGTCGCCCACCCGTGATCGCATCGGCAGCGTTTCCGGACGGGTGAGTCCGACCAAGGCAGGCGGGAGGACGGCTACCCAGCGCGCGGCCGCCCGCTCCGTTGCGTCGGCAGTTTCGCGAGGCGAGTCCGGCACAACAGCCGGCTCGGTGCGTTCACGCGGAGGCAGCGGGATGCGGAGCCCGTCGTCCGTGTGCAGGACATCGCCGCGTCGCTCACCCTCGAAGAAGTTGAGGCCCGCGAGCTGCGCCATGAACGGCGTGCGCGGTCGTTCGATGAGGTCACGGGGTGAGCCCTGCTCGACGATGCGGCCGCCGTTCATGACGAGCGCGCGGTCGGCGAGTGTGAGCGCATCGACCACATCGTGCGTCACGAGAACGGTCGTGCGATCGGCGAGTACTGTCCGCAGCAGGCGGCGCAGGTCTGAGGCCACCCGCACGTCGAGCGCCGACATCGGTTCGTCGAGCAGCAGCACCTCGGGGTCCGTGGCAAGGGCACGCGCGATCGCAATGCGCTGAGCCTGCCCGCCGCTGAGAGTCGCCGGCATGCGATCGGCCAGGGATGCGGCATCCACCCGCTCGAGCCACCGAATCGCCGTCTCGCGCGCGACCCGTCGTGACGCCCCCGCGCTGCGCGGGCCGAATGCCACGTTCTCGAGCACCGACAGGTGCGGGAACAGCAAGGCATCTTGCGCCAGCAGGGCCACACCGCGGCGATGCGGCGGCACGCTCACCCCGTGGTCGAAGAGCGGGCGAGAGCTGCGGATGCGGGAGCCAGCGTCCGGCGCGATGATCCCCGCGATCACGCCCAAAGCGGTCGACTTGCCCGACCCGTTCGGCCCGAGCACCGCCACCGTCTCGCCCGCCCTTACTTCGAAGGAAACCTCGACGTCGCGTGCATCGTGCCGGAAAGCAGTATCGATCCCAACGCCCGGTCTGCGTCGCTGAGGCACCACGTCCGCGTCCTCATCAGGCGGCACGCCGACGTCAATCGCATCGGCTCTGCCAGCGGTCTTGTGACGGCGACCTCGAAGACTGGGGGAGTTGCCGCCCGCGGCTCGGTCGTCGTTCGACTCCGGGTCGGCCTCGGGGCGGCCGGCCAGCTTGGCTCTGCGGGCGCCCGGCTGCAGCCCGGCCAGCCACTGCGAGGCGACGACGATGAGCACCGCGACCAGGACGAGCACGAGGGAGAGGGCGACCGCGGCATCCGGGTCGGTCTCGCGCTGCAGATAGATCTCGAGGGGCAGCGTGCGGGTGGTGCCGGCGAGGCTGCCCGCGAAGGTGAGGGTGGCACCGAATTCGCCGAGCGCGCGGGCGAACGAGAGCACGGCGCCCGACACGACGGCGGGCAACAGGAGCGGCAGCGTGACGCGCAGGAACGTGGTCGTCGGCCCGGCCCCGAGGGTGGCGGCGACGGTCTCGTAACGGCCGCCGAACGTGCGCAGGGCGCCCTCCAGGCTCAGCACCAGGAAGGGCAGCGCGACGAATGTCTGGGCGAGCACGACGGCGGTCGTCGAGAAGGCGATGTCGATGCCCCACGAGCTGAGCAGCTGGCCGATGGGCCCGCGCCGTCCAAACGTGTAGAGCAGGGCGATGCCCGCGACGACGGGCGGCAGCACGAGCGGCAACAGTACGAGCGCACGCACCACGCGCTGTCCTGGAAAGCGTGTGCGCGCGAGCACGACGGCCAGAGGCACGCCGAAGACGAGACACAACAGCGTGGCGGTGAGCGACGTGCGCAGGCTCAGCCCGAGGGCCTGCAGCGACGATTCCGACGTGACGAGCGGGATGAATTCGCCCCCGTTCACGCGGGCGATCATCGCGACCAGCGGCACCACCACGAACAAGCCGCCGAAGGCCGCAACGACGAGGAGCCACCGCGGAACGCCGACGTCTTGCGCCGGCGTCCCACCGCCCGCGTTCGCGCCCGCGGCGCGCCGGGGCGTCACCTTCGGCACCGCGAGTGGGTTCACGGGGCACCGAATCCGGCCGCGGCCAGAACTTGCTGGCCGGCCGGGCTCGCGACGTAGGCCACGAACGCGCGCGCGACATCCGATTCTGCCGTGCCGCGCAACGAGGCGATCGGGTAGGTGTTGACGGCTTCGGACGACTCGTCGAACGGGATGCCCCGCACGGCGTCGCCCGCAGCGCGCACATCGGTCACATAGACGAGCCCGGCGTCGGCTTCGCCCGAGGTCACCTTGCCCAGAACATCCGTCACCGACGATTCCTCGCTGACGGGCCGGATGTCGACGCCCGACGCTTTCTCGATGACCGCCGTCGCCGCACCGCACGGCACCTGCGGCGCGCAGACGACGGTCTTCACGCCGGCGCGAGCGAGGTCGTCGAGCGACCCGATCTCGGCCGGGTTCGACGGCGGCACCGTGATCTCGAGCGTGTTGGTCGCGAAGTCCGTGCTCTTGCCGTCGAGCAGGTCGCTGTCGGCGAGCTTCGCCATGTTCGTCGTGTCGGCCGACGCGAACACGTCGGCGGGCGCGCCCTCGACGATCTGCGTGACGAGGTCGGACGATCCCGCAAAGTTCAGCGTCACCGTGGTGCCCGGATAGGCGGCCTCGAAACCCGAGGCCAGCTCGGTGAAAGTGCCCGTGAGGGATGCGGCCGCAAACACGGTGATCTCGCCGGTGATTGCGCGCGAGCCATCCGATTCGCCGGTTTCTGCCGCGGCCCCGCCATCGGACGGAGACGAACAGGCCGCCACTCCGGCTACGAGCGTCATGCCGACGCCAAGCGCGAGCGCGATGTCGCGGAGCCGATGCCTGGCCGTGCCCCGCTCACCCATGCGCAGCGCGCCGGCTGTGCTCGGCCTGCCCCCGAAGGCCTGGCGCAACAGCGGTCGGTCGCGCTGAGGCCGACTCACGAGCTGCGTCCCGGCGTCTCGACGATGACGTTGGTGGCCTTGACGATGGCGATGGCCAACGAGCCGAGTTCGAGGCCCAGTTCGCGCACGGCCTCGCTGCTCATGAGCGACACCACGCGGTGCGGACCGGCCTGGATCTCGACCTGCGCCATGACCGTGTCCATGACGATGTCGGTGACGATGCCGACGAAACGGTTGCGGGCCGACCGGCCGATCTCGGACGGGTCGGCGGGCAGCACGGCATTCTCACGCGCCAGCCGGGCCAGCGACAGGCCGTCGACGACGGTGCGCCCCGATGCATCCTTCTCGCTTTCGAGGGCGCCGCTCTCGACCCAACGGCGCACCGTGTCGTCGCTCACGCCGAGAAACTGGGATGCTTCACGAATCCGTATCTGCGTCATGAAAGCAACTTTAGTCACGCAAAAGCGGCTTGACGAGGCGCTGGGTGCACGACCGGCCGACCACGCCGTCAACCGGGATCAGTTCGGAATCACCTGCGCCAGGATGAGCGCTCCGCCGATGATCACGGTCGGCACGATCCAGATCAGCGACCCGATGCCGAAGCCCATGCGCAGGCGTCGGCCCTTCTTGCTCACCTGTCCGCGCTGGGCGGTCCTCGGATTGGCTCGGCGCGGGTCGCCCGGGATCGCTGTCATGCCGGCGCCCGCGAGCGACGCCTGGCGCGCAACGTCGACCTCGATCTCGGCCGCCGAACCCGCCAAGCCGGCCGTCGACAGGGCGCGCGCGCGGTCGATTCCGCTCTCGCCGCCGAGGCGGTCGTCGCGCCAGCGTTCCCAGCGGGTCAGCTTGGCGCTCACGGCGTCGACGGCGTCGGTGAGGGCATCCCAGCGATCGGGGGAGAGCGTGACGACGTCGCGCGTGGACACGAGGAACAGCCAGTCGTCGATGATCTCGACGTCATAGCCGCGCACGTCGTCCATGAGGCGCGTCATCACGTCGGGGGTGAACAGGTAGAGGGCATCCCGCTCGTAGCCACGCGGGCAGAACAGGGTGAAGTGTTCGTCGAAATCACCCTCGAGGGACAGCTTCTGCGCGCCGCTCGGCACGGTCGCCAATGACAGACGCCGCGAGCCCGGGCCCCGAGACTGCAGCACGATGTGAGGAAGGCTCGTCGCGAGGCGCAGGGCCGCGTAGCCGCCGAACTGCGTGTTGCGGCTGCCCTGCACGCCCGTCAGCAGTTCGTAGTTCGCGATCTCGATGGGTCGGGGCCCGGTCGAGCGGAAGACCCGCGCCACGCGGAAGATGCCGCGATCGGCCCAGGGTGTGAGGTGCATCGTGACGAAGGGGCCTGGAACGTAGACCAGTCGGTTGACCAACGCGAACCACGTGAAGCGGTAGTGCCGCTTGGGCGTGTCCCGTCGCGCGCGCAGGCGCAGCCACGCCCACAGGATCACGCAGAAGGCGACGAGAAGGAGCATGCCGAACCCGAACATGCCGGCGAGCTCGGAGTTCTTGTTGGGCTCGTCGTCGGCCAGCTCGGCGAAGAAGCCGATGAGCAGGCCGAACACGCCGAAGGGCGTGATGAACACGCCGACGCCGAGGATGAACCGCCGGAAACGGGCCATGGGGGCCCGCGCGATCGGATAGTCCTGCACGAACCTCTTGTAGAAGGCCCGCACATCGCGCCGCTTCACGCGCGCCGTCAGGGGCGCGGTGTTGAGAGTCGTATTCTGGCCCGCGAACGTGGTCACGCAGCATCCCCCTGGTCGTCGGGCCCGACCGGCCCTCCCTCAAAAATACGGGATGCGCGCGCCTCCGCTCGACGTGACGTGCGCCCTCGGGTGACCTCGCGTCGAGGACTCAGGCGCGGGCGGTGGCGAGGAGTTCGTCGAGGAGGGTGGCGTAGGGGATGCCGACGGCGTCGAACATCTTCGGCACCTGCGAGTCGGGCGTGAAGCCGGGCATGGTGTTGACCTCGTTGAGGAGGACGCCGTCGGGGGTGACGAAGAAGTCGAAGCGCGCGATGCCGCGGCAGCCGAGTGCCGTGAACAGGGTGTTGGCGGCCGAGCGCAGGGCGTCGAGTTCGGCGTCGGTGACGCGCGCCGGGATGACGAAGGGCACGTGGCCGCCGTACTTCTGGTCGGTGCCGAAGACGTCCCCCGATGCGACGGCGATCTCGAGCGCGGGGCCGATGGTGCGGTGGCCGTCGGAGTGTTCGAGCACCGCGACATCCACCTCGCGCCCCTCGACGAACTGTTCGATCAGCACGTGTTCGTCGTGGCGGCGGGCCTCGTCGACAGCGGCCGGCAGGTCGGATGCCCGGGCCACCACGGTCACACCGTGACTCGACCCGGCGGCCACGGGCTTTACGACGACGGGGTACGTGAGGCCAGCGGCCGAGACGCTCTCGGCTACCGTGACCGCGGGAGATGACACCCCGCCCTCCGCCATGACCCGACCCCCTACGACGTAGACGGCCGGCGCCGTCGCGATGCCGAGCGCCCCGGCGATGAGCTTGGTGACCCATTTGTCCATCGCCAGGGCGCCCGGGCGGATGCCTCCCCCCACGACAGGCACCCGCACCACCCCCATGAGGGCCGCCATCGTGCCGTCCTCCCCGTTCACGCCGTGCAGCGCGGGGAACACGACATCCATCCCCTCGAGCCCCGCCACCGCCTCGGCCGCCGTCAGACGCGAGCGTTCGTCAGTGGCCGAACCATCGAACCACCCGCCGTCCCGGCCGATCGTGAGGCGATAGACGTCATACCGCTCACGGTCGAGTGCCCCCGCGACGCCAGCGGCCGAGGCCAGAGAGACGTCGTGTTCGCCGGAGGCGCCGCCCCCGATCACGCAGACGCGCACGCGTTCGTCGGGGGTCAGATCAGATCGCTGCACAATTCTTCTTTCGTCGGGGGAGGGCCCGGTCGCTGCCGGCGGGTCGATCGGTCGAACGGGCGAGGGTGGGCGCGGCCGCGGGTTCGCGCACGCCATTCGGGGCCGCCGGGATGGTGCGTCGGTCCACCCGGTGCACACGTGCACCGACGCCCACGACGATGTCGTGTTCGAGTGTGCCCGCCCAGTCGGCCCACTCGGCCACGGTCGGTTCGCCGGAGGTTCCCGGGCCGAACACCGTGGCGCGTTCGCCGGGCTGGATGCCGTCGTCGCCGACATCCACCACGATCTGGTCCATCGAGAACAGGCCGACGACGGGGTAGCGGCGGCCGCGCAGCTGCACGAGGGCGCGGCCCGAGGCCGTCCGCGGCAACCCGTCGCCGTAGCCGAGTGGGAGAAGCGCGAGCGTGGTTTCGGAATCGGTTGTATACGTGTGCCCGTAGCCGACACCCGAACCGCGCGGAACGCGCCGCACCGAGACGACCGGGGCCGTGAGCGTGAGCGCCGGTCGCAGCGCCACCGTGCGCGACGGGTCGATGCCGTAGAGCCCGGCCCCCACCCGGCTGAGTTCATAGTGCGTGTCCGGCCGGGTGAGCGTCGCCGCGCTCGCCGCCAAGTGACGAATCCTCGGCGAGAGTCCGCGGCGGCGAGCCACCCGCACGCCGTTCTCGAAGATCATGCGCTCGCGGTCGGTCTCGGGGGAGGTCGGATCCGAGGCGCTCGACAGATGCCCCATGATGCCCACCACGTCGATCGAACCCTGCGCCTGCCACAGTCGCGCCATCTCGCACAGCGCCGCCCATTCACCGCGCGGCGCACCGTCGCGGTTCATGCCAACGTCGAGGTGCAGGTGCACGCGGGCGGTGCGACGGGCACGGGATGCCGCGGCCGCCACGAATCGTAACTGCCTCATGCTCGACACCGCCAGGTCGACGTTGGCGCGGATGGCCGCCTCGTAGTCGGCGTCGAGCGGGTTGAGCCAACTCAAGAGCGGGGCCGCGGGCGCGTCGGCGCGCAACGTCAGTGCCTCGCCGATGCTCGTTACGCCCAACCAATCGGCTCCGTTCGCGAGCACGAGGGGCGCGAGGCTGCCGTGTCCGAAACCGTCGGCCTTGAGCACGGCCATGAGTTGCCCGGCGGTGCGCTCGCTGAACAGGTGCGTGTTGTGGGCGATGGCTGCGGCATCCACCGTCAGTTCTGCCGTCGTGTGCATCGGTCCCCTTTTCCCTCGATCCGACGCTACGCAGGCGTTCGTGAGGGCGCCTCAGCCTGTGGGCCCCCTTCGCGCGGGCGAAACGGTCCTGCAGGATGATCGCGACCCGGCCGATCGGCCAAGGCCGGGATGAGCGACCGCGGTGAATGCACGCGGCTTCGGGAGTCGGTTCATGAGCGGCCGGGATAATGGGCACACAGGCCGTGGACCGCGCGGTGCCGGAGAGGACCGCATGAAATTCGACCTGCACGACGTTCCCGAACGCGTCTCGACGGGCACGCTGCCCGCACCCGATCTCGTCGACGAGTTCGTGGAGGAGGCGCACCAGAGGAACCGCTCGCTCGATGGCGGGGCCGTTGCCGACTACATCCCCGCGCTCGCCGATGCCGACCCGAACCTTTTCGGGGTGTCGGTGGTCGACGTTTCAGGTGATGCGCATGACGCGGGCGACACCGACCACGCGTTCTCGATCCAGTCGATCTCAAAGGCCTTCGTCTATGCGCTCGTCTGCGAAGAGCTCGGGCACGACGCCACCTACGAGCGCGTGGGCGTGAACAACACGGGCATGCCGTTCAACTCGGTCGTCGCGATCGAGCTCAACGAGGGGCACCCCATGAACCCCATGGTGAACGCCGGTGCCTTGACCACGACATCCCTCGCCCCCGGCACGGGCGATGAACAGTGGCGCTGGATCTGGAAGGGGCTCTCGGCTTTCGCGGGCCGCCACCTGGTCTTGGACGACGACGTCTATCGCTCGGAGCGGGCCGGCAACCAGCGCAATCAGGCCATCGCGCGCCTGCTCGAGAGCTATGGGCGCATCGAGAAGGATCCGCTCGAGGTGGTCGACGTCTATACGAAGCAGTGCTCGCTTCTCGTGACGGCTCGCGACCTCGCCGTCATGGGGGCCACGCTGGCGGATGGCGGGGTCAACCCCATCACGAAGGAGCGCGTCGTGGCGCCGCACGTGTGCCGCGACACCCTGGCGGTGCTCGCGGCGAACGGCCTCTACGAGCGCTCGGGCGAGTGGCTGTTCGAGGTCGGAATCCCCGGCAAATCGGGCGTCTCGGGCGGCATCGTCACGGTCGCGCCCGGCAAGGCGGGCATCGGCGTGTTCTCGCCGCCGCTCGACGACGCCGGCAACAGCGTGCGCGGCAAACAGGCCACGGCGTTCCTGTCACGTGCCCTGGGCCTGAACGTGTTCGCCTCGGATGCCTTCGCGGAGGCCTCGATGACGGCCACCGCCGAAGCGGCCGACGACGACGATGCCTCGGGGGAGGAGATCGACGAGCGGGCCCACGATCTCTCCGACCAGGAGGAGGCGCAGGAAGACGCCGAAGACGTTGCAGCATTCGACCATGCGATGGCCGAGGAGGGCGACAACGTGCCCTGGGATCAGGCCAAAGCGGACCTCGACTGAGCCGTAAGGACGTCTACGAGCGCTGATCCACCTGATGCCTCGGGCTGTCCGGGTTCATGAGGGAGTGGCGGCGGCCATACGCGAAGTAGATGACGAGGCCGACGAGCAGCCAGATGCCGAAGCGCAGCCAGGTCTCCCAGTGCAGCTGCAAGATGAGGAAGCCTGAGGCGAGCACGCCGAATGCGGGCACCACGGGCATCCACGGAAGGCGGAAGGTGCGCGGGGCGTCGGGCTTGGTGCGGCGGAACACGATCACGGCCACGCATACGACCACAAACGCGGCGAGGATGCCGATGTTGGTCAGATCGGCGACCTGCTTGATGGGCAGGATGCCGGCGAGGACGGCCGCGGCGGCCCCGGCGATCCAGGTGACGCGTTGCGGAACGCCCCGGCGGTCGGTCTTGGCGAACCAGCCGGGCAGCAGGCCGTCGCGGCTCATCGAGAACCAGACGCGCGTGACGCCCAGCAGGAACGTGAGCATGACGGTGAGGATGGAGAGCACGGCGAACACGGCGATGATCGTGGCGATCACGGGCAGCCCCACGCTCGAGAACGCCGACGCGAACCCGGCCGTCGGGTCGATCTCGGTGTAGTTCTGCATGCCGGTCAGCACGAGCGTGGCGGCCACGTAGAGCAGCATCGCGATGACGAGCGACAGGATGATGGCCTTCGGCATGTGCTTCTTGCCGTCCTTGGCCTCTTCGGCTGCGGTCGACATGGCGTCGTAGCCGAACACCGCGAAGAACACCGTGGCCGCACCCGCGAAAACGGGCCCGAAGCCGTTGGGCAGGAACGGGTCGTAGTTTGCCGTGTCGATGTAGAACACGCCGAGTCCGATGATGAACAGGATGAGCACGACCTTGATGGCCACGGCGACGAGCTCGAATCGCCCGAACGCCTTGGTGCCACGGCTCAGGATGAAGGTCACGAGCAGGCAGACGACGATGGCGGGCAGGTTGATCACGCCGCCCTTACCCTCGTCGGCGGTCGACGTCATCCACGCGGGCATGTGGATGCCGATGCCCGACAGTGCCGCATCGAAGTAGCCCGAGATGCCGATCGCCACGACCGCCACGATGGCGACGTATTCGAGCAGCAGATCCCAGCCGATGAACCATCCGATGATCTCGCCGAGGGCGACGTAGCCGTAGGTGTAGGCCGAGCCGGCGCGCGGGATCATGCCCGCGAATTCGGCGTAGGAGAGGGCGGCGGCGGCCGACGCGAGACCCGCGATGAGGAACGAGAACAACACGCCGGGGCCGACGGCGGCGGATGTCTCGCTGCCGTGCGCCACGAGGCCGGCGAGCGAGAAGATGCCCACGCCGATGATGCCGCCCACGCCGATGGCGGTGAGCTGCCAGAGGCCGAGGCTCTTGAAGAGCTTCGAGCCTTGCGACTCGTCGCCCGGTGCGTCGATGGGTTTCTTGCGCATGATGGAACGCGCGTGATCGTTGGTGCTCATTGGTACTCCCGATGACAGCGGAAACGGCTCGACTCTGAGTCGCCTGCACGAAGCATAGCCCCCGTTCGGGTGACAGCGCGGCCCCTCTCGGGGCGGATGTCGGGGCACGGCCCCCGCGCGACGGCCTAAGCTCGAAGCATGTGGCTCACGAGCGATGGCACGATCAACCTGAGGGCTTTTCCGACCGACCAGTTGGTGAGCTACGACCAGGCGTTGGCGGCGCTCGCCGCGGTCGACGCCGATGAACTCGAAGACCTCGAGCAGTTCGTGCTCGAGAGCCAGGACGGCGTCAACGAGGACATCGAAGAGACCATGCAGTTCTCCGAGGCCGAGGCGGCGTTCGAAGATGCCTCACTCCCGGACGAGGTCGACGCGGCGCTCGATTGGGCCGCGCTGACCGACATCGATCGGCGGGGTGACGCGCTGCACGACATCCCGCTGCGCTGGCGGTATGACGTGCTGGTCATGTTCGAGGACCTGATCGACGAGGCGAAGGCCGAACCCGAGCGCTTCTGAGCCGGGGCCGGCGCCTGACGAGAGCCGTCTCGCGGCGGCGTTCGGCGCACGAGAATTACCGCTCTGCGGCAGCGTGCTCCAGGTCGAGGAGCGCCTGTTTGGCCGCGAACCCGCCGATGTAGCCGCCTAGTGAGCCGTCGGAGCGCACGACCCGGTGGCACGGCACCACGATGGGCAAGGGGTTGGTCGAGCATGCGGTCCCGACTGCTCGCACGGCACCGGGGTTGCCGACGAGCGCCGCCATCTCCTTGTACGACGCCGTGCGACCGTAGGGGATCTCCGGCAGGTGCTGCTGCACGAGCCGACGAAAACCGGCCGAGAGTCGCAGGTCGAGGCTGAGATCGAAGGCCGTGCGGCGACCACCGAAGTAGTCGTCGAGCTGGCGGGCCGGGGCATCCAGCCGGGCGGGGGCGTTGAGGATGCGGCGACCCACCGCGCCACCGAGCGTGTCGAGCACGGCGTCGAAGTTCTCGTTGGCGAAGGCCACGCGCACGAGACCGGCGGCGGATGTCGCGAGCAGAAGGTCTCCGACGGGGCTGTCGATCGTGCGGAACGCCAGGTCGAGCAGTTCGGCGTCGGCGGCGGCGTCGGCCAGGCGGGCGCGCAGGGTGTCGAGGTGCGCGGGAGGTGTCGGCGGGACGGGCAACCCATCGACGTGGGTGAGCGGGTTCGGCGAGACCGGCGTCGCGTCGAGATGTGCCGGTTGCGTCGCCGGGATGGGCCGCTCGGTGGGGTTCGCGGGTGTTGTCGGCGAGGGGGGCGCGGTGTCGGCCGCGCGGGGCTGGCTGTGGTCGGTCATGAGGTCTCCTCAGACAGGAAAGCGGTGGGGGGTGCCGGGGCGGGGGCCGAGGCTGGCCGGGGTGCGGCCGGTGGTTCGACGAGGATGGCGCGCAGCGACGTCATCCCGTCGGCGGCGGCGCGGCGGGCGGCATCCGTCGATCCGCCGAGGATCTCGGCGACGTCGCGATAGGGCAGGCCGCCAAGGTGGTGATAGGCCACCGCCAGGCGCTGCTTGTGCGGCAGGGTGGCGAGGGCTGCCCAGAGGTCGAGCTCGCCCGCATCCGGAATGCCTGTCGTCGATGCGCGCTCGGGCAGGTCGCCGACGGGGATGGCGTGGCGGCTGCGGGCACGCGTGATGTCGATGGCCTTGCGATGCGCGATGGTCACGATCCACGCCTCGACGTTGGCCGTCAGGGGCAGGGTGGGCCACGCGCCGAGGGCCGCCAGGAACGTTTCGGACCACGCGTCGTCGGCGTCGGTGTGCGGCCCCAACACGGCGCGGCAGACGCGCAGGACCGTCTCGCCGTGTTCGGTCACGACCCTGTCGAAAGGCGGTTTCGTTGTCATCATGGGGAAGACGCGCGGGCACACCCGAACGTGAGATCGGCGGGCGGACGGGCTGTCTTCGACAGTAGTGCCCCCGCCGGCGGGTCGCCCCCGTCGTCGACGGGCGAGCAGCGCGGTGCGCACCCGGACCGGGGAAGGTGCAGACGAAAACGGCCGCCCGTGCCCCGAGGGGAACGAGCGGCCGTCGGTCGAGCCGTGGTTAGGCGTTCGTGCGAGCGTTCTCGCGGCGACGCAGGCTGACTCCGGCGAGGCCGAGGCCACCGATGACGAGGCCCAGGGCCGTGACGCCGATCCATCCGTTGGCCGCCGAAGCGCCCGAGTTGGCGAGCGCGTCGGCCGAGTTGCCGCCGCCCCCGTTGGCCCCGCGGGTGGAGCTCGGGATGATGAGCACTGCGCCGTCGTCGGTTCCGGTTCCGTCGCCCGGGGTGCCGTTGCCGTTGCCCGTGCCGTCACCGGGGGTTCCGGGTCCGGTCGTGCCGCCGGTTCCGTCGCCGGGTGTCGGCGAGCCGCTGTCGGTGGGGGTGCCCGGACCGGTCGTTCCGCCGTCGGTCGGCGTGCCCGTTCCGGGAGGCGTGGCCGTTTCGGTGGGGGTGCCTGTTCCGGGCGGTGTGGCCGTGTCGGTCGGCGTGCCGATGAGCGGAGCCGTGACGCAGGTGGTCGACTGGAACACGTTGGACTGCAGCGAGACCTGCCCGTTGCGGGCCAGCGCGCGGCCGTCCACACGGGTGCCGGTGGTCACCGAGATCGACTGCAGCGCCATGATGGTGCCGGTGAAACGGGAGTTGGTGCCGAGCACGGCCGATTCGGCGACCTGCCAGTAGACGTTGCAGCTCGAGGCGCCGTCGAGCAACGCGATGCGGCTGCTCGAGGCGGTGATGAGGGTGCTGGCTGCCTGGAAGATGAACACCGCATTGGGGTCGCCCTGCGCGTCGAGCGTCAGGGTGCCCGAGACGGCGAGGGGGCCCGAGGCGGTGTAGACGCCGCCGACGAGGGTCTGGCCGACGAGGTCGCCCGCGACGCTCGCGGTGGTGGCCCGGCTCCTGGCGTCGTCATAGGCGACGAGTAGGGATGCTTTGGCGTCGGCCGCTGCGGCCGCGACGCGGGTGGTGCCGCCGACGATGCCGGGCGGGAAGCCCGTGATGGCCGAGCCGGGCGTGGTGCCGAGGTCTCCGTCGAGGACCGTGAGGCCCGTGTTGGTCACGGTCTCGCCGCCTAGGACCGAGTAGCTGGCGACGGCTCCGAGGCCGACGGGCGCTTCGGCGGCGAAGGCCGCCGGCGCGCCGAGGTTGATGATGAGTGCGGCCGTGCCGGCGACGGCTAGGGCCGCGCCCCCGAACAGACCGATCGGGCGCCGACGGAGGCCGGCGCGGTGAGTAGTGATGTGTTTCTGCGTGTCGGTTCCCATGGGAACCCCAATCCGCCCCCGAATGAGCGGGGGAGCAACAGCTCAAGGTGAGCTAGTCCGCAGATTATCGTTCACAGGGTGCTCCAAACGAGAGCCGGGCGAATTGCCAGTTTGAACAGGCTATTCAACGCTTTGAGGATAGGGTTCCAATCCGCCCGGCCGCGGCGCTACGAATTATTCGTCGTGCCGCACCATTCGGCTATGAACAGCGCGATGCTCTTCGTGATCCGGCGCACCGATTCGATGTCCACGCGCTCATCGAAACCGTGGATGGCCTCCGACACCGGCCCGTAGACGAGCGTCGGCGTGTTGCCGTAGAGCGTGAACACACGGCCGTCGAGGTAGCCCGGCGTCGTGAAGGATTCGAGCTTCTTGTCGAAGACGGTCTCGTGCACGCGGGCAAGGGTGGCCTCGGCATCCGAGCCCTCTTCGAGAACATAGCCCTCGGAGTAGAAACCCGTGCGCGTGGCCGTCGCCGTGATCGGATGCCCGTTCGGGTCGGTGCCGATTGCCGCCAGCGCCTCGGTCAATTCGCCCCAGGCATCCTCGGCCGTCACGCCCGGGTAGAGTGCCACCCGCACCTCGATCTCGCACCAGGCGGGAACGCTCGAGGGCCAGTCGCCGCCCGAGATGGTGCCGAGGTTGAAGTTGATGGGATGCTCGAGATCCTCGAAGTAGCGGTGCGAGCCCTTCTCGGCATTCCACCGCTCCTCGACCTGGCGCAGCTGCGTCATGACGTGGTGGGCTGCGTCGATGGCGTTGAAACCCGAGGCCATTTCGCGAGGGTGCGTCGGCTCGCCGGCCACGCGCACGGTCATCCAGATGACACCCGTGTTGGCGCGCACCAGCATGTCCTCTTCGGGCTCGGGGATGATGACGGCATCCGCCGTATAGCCGCGCAGAAGCGCCGACAATGAGCCGTTGCCCGTGCACTCCTCTTCCACCACTGACTGGAAATGGATGGGCGCCGCGGGCAGCAGTCCGGCGGCGACGACGGCGTCGAACGCGAACAGGTTGGCCACGAGGCCCGCCTTCATGTCGCCGCTGCCACGGCCATAGAGCCACCCGTCGATGATCGGGGCATCCCAGGGCGAACGCGACCAGACCTGCTCCGGCCCCTCGGGCACCACGTCGACGTGCCCGTTGAGAATGAGCGAACGACCGGATGTCTCGGCCGGCCGATACGTGCCCACGACGTTGGTCATGCCCTCGTACGACACGGTGCTGGGGCCATAGCCGATGTGCTCGCTGAGCTGCGCGGCATCCAGTTCCCAGCGATCCATGTCGAAACCACGGCGCTGCATCTCGGCGAAGAGCAGGTCCTGCGCCGACCCCTCCCTGGTGCGGCGCGACGGGTGGGTGACGAGCTGCTGCGTGAGGGCGAGCTGCGCGTCGAAGGCGTCGTCGACGGCTCGGCAGATGCGTTCGGAGAGTGCGTTATCCATGAGAGTTCCTTACTGACTGACTATTCGACGATTGCTTTGTCGGTGATGCGCAGGCGCTCGCCGAGGGCGCCGCCCAGCACGGTGATGAGCGAGATGACGATGAGGATGAGGGCGGCCGACCACGAGGCGTTGCCGGATGCCGCGAGGAACGCCGTCGCGATGAGCGGCAGGAACCCGGTCAGCGCACCCGCGATGTTGTAGCCGAGGGCCACGCCGGAGTAGCGCAGCTCGGGCGGGAAGAGTTCGGTGAGCAGGGCGCCCGTCACGGCGTAGGCGATCGTGACGATGGCGATACCCACGGTGACGGCGACGATGATGGCGAGCGGGTTCTTGGTGTCGATGAGCCAGAACATCGGGAACGCCGCGACGGCCGTGAGCAGTCCGCCGATAACCGTCATGCGGCCGGCGCCGAACTTCTCGCCCAGGCGTCCGGCGAATACGGTGACGACGATCTGGAAGGCCGCGGCCACGAGCGTCGCGTTGACCATGACGCCGCGGTCGACGCCGAGGGTGTTGCTGCCGTAGCTGACCACGAACGTGGTGATCATGTAGAAACCGCCGACGCCCAGCATTGCCGCCGCGATGGCAACGAGTAGGCGTCCACCCGCCTTGCGGAACACGTCGACGGCGGGGATGCGCGAGCGCTGCTCCTGCTTGACGAGGTCCTGGAAGATCGGGGATTCCTCGACCTTCAGGCGGATGTAGAGGGCCACGCCGAGAAGCGGGAAGGCGGCGAGGAACGGCAGACGCCAGCCCCACGCGTCGAAGACGTCGGGCGGCAGCAGCAGGGCGAGCGCGAAGGCTCCCGACGAGACGAGCGTGCCGACGGGCGAGCCGATCTGCACGAGCGCAGCGAAACGGCCGCGCTTCTCGAGGGGTGCGTGTTCGACCGCGATGGTCACGGCCCCGCCCCATTCGCCGCCGACGGCCAGGCCCTGCAGCAGGCGCAGCACGGCGAGCATGATGGGCGCCGCGAGGCCGATGGTGCCGAAGTCGGGCAGGAACCCGATGAGCCCGGTCGCGCATCCGATCATCACGATGGTCGTGAGCAGCGCGGGGCGGCGGCCGTACTTGTCGCCGATGTAGCCGAAGAGCAGGGCGCCGATCGGGCGGGCCGCGAAGCCGACGCCGAAGGTGGCGAAGGCCGCGAGGGTGGCCGCCGTGGCGTCGAGCTCGGTGAAGAAGAGGCGGTTGAAGACGAGGGCCGCTGCCGTGCCGAAGAGGAAGTAGTCGTACCACTCGAGGGCCGTCCCGACGAAGGCCGCGCGGGCGATGCGGGCGGCGTCGTGACCCGAAACAGTGGGGGCGGGCGTGCCGGGGGCGGCGGCCGTGTCGGTGGTCTTGCGGGATGACTCGGGGTGGGGCGTAGGCGTGTCCATGGGAGACCCTCCGTGCAGAAGAAACAGGGACCGATGTTGTGGGGAATCCCATCGGCGTCGGTGAACGGCGTGTGAAGAACGGATGACTGCGCCGTGCGTTTCGCTCTATCCTGGGCGTATCGCGGGGTGGCGGCAATGGATGCGCGCAACCCATGAGACGGAAGGTTTGTGCGGATGCACAATTCGAACGACACCGAGCAGCTCTGGCCGGCCGTCAGCGGCACACCCGTCGAGCATGCCATCCTCGCGTGCCTGGGCGAGCTGGATGCCCTCGCGGCCGAGTATCTCGACGAGGTGCGGCAGCTGAGCGGCTACCCCGCCTCGGCCATCACGGACGCAGAGATCCTCGACACGGCCACGGCATCCCTCGAGCTGTTGTTGCGCCTGATCGGCGACCTGCCCGTCACGCAGGATCTGCGCGTCGTGTCGACGGAGACCGGGCGCAAGCGGGCGCGCCAAGGCATCCCGATCGACTCGTTGTTGCGGGCGGTGCGCATGGACTTCCGGTTGATCTGGCGGGCGCTCAGGCGGCATGTTCCGCCCGAATCGCTCGTGCAATTCGCCGAACAGGTGGTGCCGATCTGGGATGCGGTCGAGGTGCATACGACCGACATCCACGCCGGATATCTGGCCGAACTCGCCGTCATGGAACGCGAGGCCGAACACGAGCGTGCCTTCCTGTTGCGCCGCCTCTTCGCGGCCGAGGAGCACGACCCGCGGCTCGTGGGGCAGGTGGCCGAGGCGCTGCGCGTCGACCCGCGCAGCCGTTTTCTCGTGGCCGTCTCGGCCGCCGATCGACATTCAGAGCTGAGGCGTGCCGCAGCCGCGCGCGGGCTCGACGACCAGCTGCACGATATCGAGGGAAGCTCGCTCATTCTGCTCGAGTGCGAACCGGGGGCGGATGCCACGCCACCCTGGTTGCTCGCCCTTCCCGTCGGCATCTCGCCGCGCGCCGACGGCCTGGCCGAGGTCAGTCGGATGTGGCGCACGGCCCGGCTCCTCGCGACCGCGATCCCCGAAAACCATGAGGGCTCCTATTCGGTGCGCGAGAACTGGGACGCCGTGACGGCGGCGTCTTTGGGCGAGTTCGGGCGCGTGCTCGAGCGGTCGGTGCTCGGGGCTCTCGACAGTTGCCCGCCGCGCGAACGAGCGCTGCTGCGCGAGACCGTGACGGCCGTGCTGCGCGAGGGCACCGTGAGTCGCGCGGCGCAGGCGCTCTACTGCCACCGCAACACTGTGCTCAATCGGTTGGGGCGGTTCAAGGAGGTCACGGGCGTCGACCCTCTGCATCCCGGGGATGCGTCGGTCGTGCGCATCGCGCTGGCCGTGGCCGTGGCTGCCGAGGTCAGCGCCGGGGCACGATGATCGGCTGACCCGTCGCGGGGTGCGGCACGAGGTCCACGTCCTGGCGATAGACGGCGCGGATGCGTTCGGCCGTGAGTACCTCGGCGGGGGTTCCCGTTGCGACCACTCGGCCGTTCTCGAGCAGGGTGATCGTGTCGGCGAAGGCCGCGGCCACGTTGAGGTCGTGCAGGACGATGACGACGGCATCCCCGGCGTGTGCTCGTTCGCGGGCCAGCCGCAGAACGTCCTCCTGGTGTTTGAGATCGAGGGCGGCCGTCGGTTCGTCGAGCAGCAGGATGCCGGCGCGTTGGGCCAGCACACGGGCCAGGGCTGCGCGGGCGCGTTCACCGCCCGAGAGAGACGGCACGGGCCGTTCGAGCAAGGGATGCAGCTCGGTCGCGGCGATCGCGTCGGCGACGGCTTGTTCGTCCTCCGCCTCGGCGGGTGTTCCGCGCCAGGGGGAGCGGCCCATGCGCACGACCTCGTCCACGGTGAAGGGGAACGACACGCGGTTCTCCTGCAGCAGCACGGCGCGTTCGCGGGCGAGCTGCTTCGGTTTCCAGGCATCCAGGTGTGTGCCGTGCACCGAGACGTTGCCGGCTGCGGGTCGGATGTCGCCGGCCAATGCCGCGAGCAATGTCGACTTGCCCGCTCCGTTCGGCCCGATCAATGCGTGCACGCGACCCGCCTCGACCGTGAGATCGACGTCGGTCAGGATGCGCGCGCCCCCGATCGACACCGAAACCGATTGCGCGTGCAGGACGGCGTTCACGCCCATCCCCCCGCCTTGCGCCGCGTGCGCAGCAGCAGCCAGAAGAAGAACGGCCCACCCACGAGCGACGTGATCATGCCGATGGGCAGATCGGCGAGGGGCACGGCCGTGCGCGCGAACAGGTCGGCCGTGGCGAGCAGCAAGGCACCGCCCAGCACGGATGCGATGAGCAACGGCAGATGCGCCGGCCCGATGATCATGCGCATCAGGTGCGGGATGACCAGACCCACGAACGCGATGATTCCGGCGAACGCCACGGCCGCGCACACGAGCAGGGCCACGACCACGATGATGAGGATGCGTACGCCTTCGACGTTGACCCCGAGGTGCCGCGCGTTGCGCTCGCCGAGCGAGAACAGATCGAGCGTGCGGGCACTGAGAAACGCGACCACGAGGCCCACGGCCACGAGCGGCGCAACGATGCCCACCTGCGACCACTGCGAACCGTTCAGGCTGCCCAGCTGCCAGAAGATGATCTGCTCGCGCGTGGACGTATCGCCGATGAACGTCATGAGTGCGAGCCCGGCGCCCGCGAACGCGTTCACGGCGATGCCCGTCAAGATGAGTGTCACGACCTCGGTCTTGCCGTTGGAACGGCTCGTGGCATAGACGATGAGCACGGTGGCGAGTCCCGTGGCGAAGGCCAACAGGGGAACGGTCCACTGACCCGCGAACGTCCAGCCGAGAGTGATGGCCGTTGCGGCACCCAGGGCGGCGCCCGACGAGACGCCGACGACTCCGGCATCCGCGAGCGGGTTGCCGAAGACGGCCTGCATGAGCATGCCCGCGGCGGCCAGGGCGGCCCCGATGAGCAGCCCCATGAGCACGCGCGGAAAACGGATGGTGACGAGGGCCTGCTCGGCATTCGGATGCGTGAGCGGAATGCCCAGGTCGAGCCCGAGCCGCGCGAACAGCACCTGCACGACCTCGTGCGGCGGCACGGGCAGTTGGCCGGTGCCCGCCGAGAAGAGCGCGACCACGACGAGCGCGATGGCCAGCGCGGTGAAGAGGACGGCCTTGCGGGTGCGGAACGGGTGACGGCCGGCGCGGCGCGGGGGAGCGGCGACCGTGTCGGCGGGCATCTCGGCGCTCGCGTTCACCGGTCGCTCGGTTGCGGCTGCGGCTGCGGTTGCGGCTGCGGCCGAGATGTCCACGGGTTTCGCGGCGGTCATTCGGCGCTCGGGCTGCTGCTTGTCGTCGTCGTGGTGCCAACGCTGTCGGGTGCCCACAAAGCCCGCGCCAAGGCATCCACGATCTGCGGTGTGCGCGGCCCGAAGCTCAACACATCGCCGTCGGCCATGTCGATGACGCGTTTGTGCTGGCCGGCGGGCGTCGAGGCGATGGCGGGAATGCGCTCGATCAACCCGTCGATGCCGTCCACCGATTCGAGGCCGTCCGTCATCATCAGCAGCACGTCGGGGGCGGCCTGCACGATGGCTTCGGCGGTCATGGGCTTCATGCCCTGCCAGCCGATCTCGCCCGCGACATCGACGCCGCCGATGGCTTCGATCAGGGTGTCGGCGCCCGATCCCTCGCCGAAGATGTAATAGACCCCGGCGCTGCCCCGCACATAGAGGAACATGACGCGCGGGCGGTCGGATGCTCGAGCCGCCACCTCGTCCACCTGCGCCGTCACCGCGGCCAGCTCGCCGTCGACCCGAGTCGAGAGTTGCTTACCAACCGAGCTCACGCCGAGGGCCGTTGCGACCTCGTCGATGATCTGGTCGACATTGTCGATGCGGCGGTCGGGCGTGATGACGACGACGGGGATGCCCGCATCGCGCAGCTGCTGCCGCACCTCTTTCGGCCCGATGGTCGTGTCGGTGAGCACGACGGTGGGTGCCAGCTCGAGAATCGCCTCGCCGTTCAGCGAGTGGCCGCTCGAGGTCACAACTGGAAGGTCCGCCGTGCCGGGGAACGTGGTCGAGGTGTCACGGCCCACGAGGTTGTCGCCCAGCCCGAGCCCCCACACGGTCGCGGCCAGTGTGCCCGAGATGTCGATGGCGAGAATGCGGCTCGCATCTTCGACCGTCACGGCGGTGCCCTCGCTGTCGGTCACGGTGACGGGCAGATCGGATGCCGGAGCCTCGGCCACGGGCTGCACGCCCTGGTTTTCGAGGCACGCCGTCGTGCCGCCCTCGACGGCCGCCGGATCGTCGGCGAGCGCGAGTTCGCTGAGCGGTGTGGCGCTGCCCGGGCACGCCGGCACGGCCGTCGACGTGTTGCCGCCCGAGGCGTTTCCGGATGACGGAGCGCCGGCTGTCTGGCATCCGGTGAGCGCGAGGGTGACGGCCGCGGCCGCCGCTACGGTCGCGATGCCGACCCCGAACGGCCGACGAGCCGAGGCTGGGAGGCCGGACGACGTCGCGCGGGCGGTCGATGTCTGGGAGCGGTGACGAGGGCGGTGAAGGATGCGCACGAGGCCGATTCTGTGGAAGTTAATGAGGTAAGGCTAACCTGAGCTTGACAGGGCCTCGACGGCCCCGATACTTTCTTAGCATAGCCTCACCTAACCCGCCACATCGGCGGAATTCCGGGGCTGACACAGCACTCGACCCGCGCCACGCGCGCCCCGCCACCAGCGGTCCGACCCCTTCTCGGACCGTCAACAGGTATGCCATCAGGAGCACACACCCGTGACAACACACCCCTCCGCACAGCCCGGGCCGCGCACGCGGCGCCCCCTGCGCGCCGCCCTCGCCAGCCTCACCGCGGCGCTGCTCATCGTCGGCGGTTCGTTCGCCGGGGCGACGGCCGCGACGGCCGAGGCGCTCGCCCCCGATTCCTCGACCGCGGCCGCGACGGCCGCAAACCCCGCGGCCGAAAGCCCGGCAGCCGGTGCCGCGTCATCCGACGCTCCTGCCGTGGACGCTCCTGCCGTGGACGCTCCTGCCGCAGCACCCACCGCCGCGCCCCAGGCTGCCGCCGCTGTCGCCGCGCCTGTTCTGACGGTGACGCCCGCGACGGATGTCGACCCCGCCGTCTCGAACACCTTCACCGTCACGGGCACGGGCTACGTGGGCGACGCCGCCGTCAACGGCGCCTACGTCGTCCTCGGCGAGAAGGCCAAGTGGGCGGGCGAAGGCCCCCTCCCCGCCGAGGGCTGGGCGGCACTCTCCTGGGTGATGCCGCGCCAGATCGTCGACGGAAAATTCACCACGACGCTCACGATCCCGGCCGGCACGTTCGACCCGTCGAAGGCCTATCACGTGGGCACGTCGGCCGCGCACGGCCTGTCGGTCACCAACCGCTCGCTCGACGCCTTCGCGGCCATCGGCATCCGCCAGCCCGCGCCCGTCGCCGACCCGAAGATCACCGTCACGCCGGCATCCGATATCGACCCGGCCGTGGCGAACACGTTCACCATCACGGGCACGGGCTTCGTCGGCCCCGGTGCCGCCAGTGGTGCCTATGTCGTCCTCGGCGAGAAGGCCAAGTGGTCCGGCGAGGGCGCCCTGCCGGCAACCGGTTGGGCTGGACTCGGCTGGGTCATGCCGCGCCAGATCGTCGATGGAAAATTCACCACGACTCTCACCATCCCGGCTGGCACATTCGACCCGTCGAAGGCCTATCACGTGGGCACGTCCGCCGCGCACGGCCTGTCGGTCACGAACCGGTCGCTCGACTCGTTCGCCGACCTGAGCATTCGTCAGCCCACGCCCGTCGCCGACCCGAAGATCACGGTCACGCCCGCATCCGATATCGACCCCGCCGTCGAGAACACCTTCACGGTGACGGGCAGCGGTTTCGTCGGCGACGCCGCCGTCAACGGCGCCTACGTCGTGCTCGGTGAGAAAGCGAAATGGGCGGGCGAAGGCCCCCTGCCCTCGTCCGGCTGGGCCGCGCTCTCCTGGGTGATGCCGCGCCAGATCGTCGACGGAAAATTCACCGTCACCCTCAAGATTCCGGCGGGCACGTTCGACCCGTCGAAGGACTACCACGTTGCCACGAGCGCCGCTCACGGTTTGTCCGTGACCAACCGCACACTCGACTCCTTCGCGGGCCTGGCCATCCGCCAGCCCGTGCCCGTCGCGCAGCCGAAGATCACGGTCACGCCCGCATCCGCCATCGACCCCGCCGTCGAGAACACCTTCACGGTGAAGGGAACCGGATTCACGGGCGAGGCGGCCGCCAACGGCGCCTATGTGTTGCTCGGTGACCGCGCGATCTGGTCGGGCAACGGCCCGCTCATCGCCGACGGCTGGCTGTCGACCAACTGGGTCATGCCGCGCCAGATCGTCGACGGCGCCTTCACGCTCACGATCAAGATCCCGGCCGGCGCGCTGGCCTACGGCGTCGACTATCAGGTCGCGACGAGCGCCGCGCACGGGTTGTCGGTCACGAACCGTTCGCTCGACACGTTCCAGCCGCTCACGCTCGTGCCGCAGCCCGCGAAATCCACCAGCACGACGCTCGCCGCCTCGGCGACGAGTATCTCGGTAGGCGAATCGGTGCGCTTCGACCTCACGGTGAGCCCCGCCGTCGACGGCACCGTCACCCTGCTGGATGGCTTCACCGTCCTCGCGAGCGACGTGCCCGTCCGCGCGGGCTCGGGGTCCTTCTCGACCTCGACGCTCTCCGCCGGTGTCCACTCGATCACGGCGCGTTTCCTGCCGAACCCGTCGACGGGTCTCGAACCCAGCACCTCGAATCGTGTGACGATCTCGGTGTCGTCGATCATCCCGCCCCAGCCGCCCACTCCTCCCACACCCCCGACATCTCCGACCACGCCCACGGCGCCCGTCAGTGACCCGACGCGGGCCGGCTCGCTCAGCTGGGGTGTCGTCTCGAGCTTCCGCGCCTACATCACGGGCCCGATCGCCAAGGGTTCCATCCAGGTCTCTGGCGGTGCCACGAGCTCCGGCGGCGCCTTCCAGTTCGGCCAGTCGAACGGTTCGTTCGATCTCGCGACCAACACCGGTTCCGCCGGCTATTCGGGTGCCGTCCGCTTCACGGGCCACGGCGGGGCGCTAGACGTCACGCTCGCCAACCCGCAGATCCAGGTCACCTCGGCCACCGCCGGCACACTGTCGGCGACCGTCAACGGCACGCCGACCACGCTGGCCACGCTCGACCTGCAGTCCGCCGCGCGCTCCACGACAGGCAACTCGGTCACCTACCGCAATGCGCCCGTCACCTTCACGGCCGCGGGTTCCGAGGTCTTCCAGGGCCGCTATGCGACGGGTGATCCGCTCACCTTCACGATCGGTGTGGCGGGGGCTGCTCCGGCCGGCTCTGCGGGAACGGTGGCTCAGGCATCCGGTGCCGCCGCCTCGGCCTCGACGACGCCTCGCCTGCCGGCCACCGCACCCGCGAGCACGGGTATCGTCCTGACCGATGAGACGCGAGCAAAGCTCATCGCGGGCGACGAGGTCACGGTCTCGGCCGACGGCTTCCAGCCCGGCGAGAAGAACATCCGCGTGGTCGTCTACTCGACGCCCACCGTGCTCGCCTCGGGGCTCAGCGCCGACGCATCCGGTGTCGTCACCTGGACGGGCAAGCTGCCCGCCACGCTCGAACCCGGTGAGCACACACTCACGTTCCAGGGGTCGATCAGCAAGGGTGTCGTTTTCGAGCTGCCCGAGGTCACGACGCTCGCGGCGGGGTCGTGCCTGGTCGAGAACGCCACACTCGACTGGGGCTTCAAGGAGTCGTTCCGCAACTACATCGAGGGCATCGCCCGCGGTGGGTGGGAGCTCGCCGACGGCGCCACCTACACCTACCCGACGTTCGGGTTCACGGGTGGAAAGGGCTCCTACAACCCCGAAGAGTCCTCGGGTGTGGTGTCCTTCGGCGGCAGCATCCGGTTCACGGGTCACGACGGCGCCCTGAACACGACCCTGACGAACCCTCAGATCGAGTTCGTCGACGACACCACGGCCTACATCCTGCTCGACGTCTCGGGCACGACGCAGGACGGTCAGGCCATCGCCGACTCCGCCATCCGGTTCGCGAAACTCGACCTCGCGTCGGGCACGGTGAACCAGGTTGCCGGCAGCGTCACGGGTGCCGACATCGCCGCGGTCCTCACCGACGAAGGGGCCGCCGCGTTCGGCACCTACGCCGCCGGCGAGGAACTCGACCCGGTCGCCTTCACGGTTCCGCTGCCCGCCGACTGCGGCGTCGCCGCGGCCCCGGCTGCTGAGGAGGAGGCCGAGGTGACGACGACCGATACCCAGGCCGAGCTCGCCGCGCCGGCCGCATCCACGGGCGACACCTCGTGGATCGTCTGGACCATCGTCGCCGCGTTCGTGCTGCTCGCGGCCCTGGCGCTCGTATGGCTCGTGGTCGCCCGTCGCCGGGCTGCATCCGCCGCTGCGGCAACAGGCTCCGGCTCCGGCCCCGGCTCCGGCCCCGCCTCGAACGACGTGACGCCCGGCCCCCTGGCCTAGCCTCACGCCGCGAGGGCCGTGCCCCAAACGCGGCCCCCGCCAGATCGCCCCCGGTGCCCACGCGCCGGGGGCGATTCTGGTGCCGCGCACGTTTCGGAGTTCATCGAGCGCGCTACTCCGACATCCGATTCCTGTCCACCCCCGCCCCTTTTCGGGCGCGAGCCTGCCGAATATCCGCCGCCGTTCCTAAACTGGTGCCGTGAAAAAGTGGGCATCGATCGTGGTTACCGGCTCGCTCGTCGCACTGATGAGCGGCTGCGGCATCATCGTGCCCTCCGACCCCGATGGCACGCTGGACAGTGTGCGCGGCGGCGAGTTGCGGGTCGGCGTCTCACCCAACGACGACTACACGGTGGTAAACGGGGATGACGTGAGCGGCAGCGAACCCGAGGCCGTGCGCGCCTTCGCCGCTACCCTCGACGCCGACGTGGACTGGACCATCGGATCCGAGCAGGCCCTCGTCAAGAAGCTCGAGAACGATGAGATCGACCTGCTCATAGCGGGCATCACCGACGACACCCCCTGGGTCGACAAGGCGGGCGTCAGCCGCCCCTACGCCGAGCACCCGGGCGAGGACGGCCGCACGGAGAAGCACGTCATGCTCGTGCAACTCGGCGAGAACGCGTTCCTCAGCGAACTCGAACGTTTCCTCAGCGACTACACACGGACGGAAGGCTGACCGTGGCCCGTTCATCGTCACAGACCCCCGTGCGGCTCGGCCACACCGAGTTGCCCGAGCGCCAGACCGAGGTGCTGCGCCGAGCCATCCGCCTCGAATGGATCACGATCGGCTTCCTGGCCGTCACGGTGTCCCTCGTCTTCCTCGTGCTCGGCAACTCGCAGGCCATGAAGACGGCGTGGATCGAGGACCTACTCTCCTTCATCCCGCCCATCGCGTTCCTCGTCGCGATCCGCGTGAACCGCCTGGCCCCCACGCGCCGGCATCCGTATGGCTACTACCGCTCGGTCGGGGTCGGTCACCTCGTCGCGGCCGTCGCCCTCACCACCATGGGCACCTACCTCATCATCGATTCGGCCATCGGCCTGATCTCGGGCGAGCATCCGACCATCGGCACGGTCGACCTTTTCGGAAACGTCATCTGGCTCGGCTGGCTCATGATCGGCGTCATGGCGCTCACGGCGCTGCCACCCGTCTTCATCGGCCGCGCCAAAATGAAGCTCGCTCGCGAATTGCACGACAAGGTGCTCTACGCCGATGCCGACATGAACAAGGCCGACTGGATGACGGCCGTGGGGTCGATCGTCGGCGTCTCGGGCATCGGCCTCGGGCTGTGGTGGCTCGACTCGACCGCAGCGTTGTTCATCGCGGGCAGCATCCTGTCCGACGGCGTGCGCAACCTGAAGTCGGCGGTGCTCGATTTGATGGATGAACGCGCCACGACGTTCGACGAGAAGAAACCTCACCCGGTGGCGGCGGAGGTCGAAGACTATCTGCGCGGCCTCGACTGGGTGGCCGAGGCCGGATGCCGCACGCGCGACGAGGGCCACGTCTTCCATATCGAGGCGTTCGTCGTGCCGCGCAAACGCCGCCTGCCCTCTCTCGAAGCCCTCGAGGAGGCGCGCGACGGCTGTGCTGCCGTCGACTGGAAGGTGCAGGACGTTGTGATCGTGCCGGTGTCGAAACTGCCCGACTTCGTCTGATTGCGATCCCGCACCCGATTGCGATTCATCTGCGCACTTCCCGCCTGATACTGTCCCCCCAAGTCAGAAATGCCTGACGCGCTCCAACAAGGGATGTAGCACCATGGGAAAACTCATCTACGGGATTGCCCCCGCTATCGAAATCGACGACCGCGGCCTCCGCCACCTGCAGGTCGCCATCTTCACCAAGCTGCGCCGCGACGAGCGCTTCACCTTCAGCTGGGGCGACGAACCCCTCGTCGGTGAAGACGTCGCGCTCGACGGCGAGGAGGGACGGTATGGCACCGTGTGGCTCTCGAGCGCCGCCTCCCTGTACTTCAGCTACGACCGCCACCCGTCCGGCCCCCTCAACAAGGCGTGGGTCGAAGCCCTGCTCGAGGTCGCCAACCGCACGGGGGGCCTGCGTCTCATCTCCGAACCCGCCAGTAAATAGGTCCGACCTGATCCGGCCAGATCCGACCTGATCCGACCGCCCGCCGTTCGCGCTCGTTCGCGTCCGGCGGGTTCGCTCGCTTGCCGAGCCTCATCGAGGCGACGCCCGCGATTCGCCTGCCGTTCACCTGCGGTTCGCCCAGCACCGCCACGATCGAAGAATCCCTCGTTCTTCGCCCGAAAGGCTTGCCCGTGCGCTCACTTTCTCGGTCCTCGTGGGGTGCGCTCACGCTCGCCCTGCCGCTCGCCGCCGCCCTGCTCGCCCCGGCCGCGCTCGCCGCCCCGGCCAGTGCTGCCGATGCAGCGGCCGCCCCGATCGCAGCCGATGCCGCCGCCTCCATCCGCATCAATGAGGTCGAATCGGATGCCTCGCCCACCGACTGGGTCGAGCTCACCAACATCGGCACGGCGCCCGTCGACATCTCGGGCTGGATCGTCAAGGACGACACCGACACCCGCACCGACGCGCTGCCCGCCGGCACCATCCTTGCTCCCGGAGCATTCTTCGTCTTCGACCAGCCGGCCATGAGCTACGGCCTCGGCAAGGCCGACTCGGCCCGCCTCTTCGCGCCCGACGGCACCACGCTCGTCGACAGCTACTCCTGGACCGCCCACGCCGCCACCACCTACGGCCGCTGCGCCGACGGCACCGGTGCCTTCACCCTCACGGCCGCGCCGACCAAGGGCGCCCCGAACGCCTGCGTCGTCGACCCCGCCGACGTCGTGCGCATCAACGAGGTCGAATCCTCGGGCGGCACCCCCGGCGACTGGGTCGAATTCACCAACATCGGCACGACCGCCGTGGATGCCTCGGGCCTCGTCCTGCGCGACGACGACGACACCCACGCCTACGTCCTCCCGGCCGGCAGCACCATCCCCGCGCGCGGCTTCCTCGCCGTTGGCGACCCCGAGGTGACCTTCGGACTGGGTGGCGCCGACGCGGCCCGCCTCTTCGCCGCCGACGGCTCGACCCTCATCGACAGCTACTCCTGGACCGCCCACGCCGCCACCACCTACGGCCGCTGCGCCGACGGCACGGGCGCCTTCGCCCTGACCACGGCCCCCACGCGCGGCGCCGCCAACGCGTGTGCCCCCGTCGCCGGCGCCGGTGTGCGCATCAACGAGATCGAGTCGAACGGCGGAACGCCCGGCGACTGGGTCGAACTCTTCAACCCCACGGCCGCGGCCATCGACCTGAGCGGCTGGATCGTCAAGGACAGCGCCGACGACCACGTCACGGTCCTGCCCGCCGGCTCGACCGTCGCCCCCGGGGCCTTCTTCATCGTCGAGGAATCGACGCTCGGTTACGGTCTCGGCTCGGCCGACTCCGTGCGCCTCTTCGCGCCCGACGGCGTCACGCTGGTCGACCAGCACTCCTGGACCAGCCACGCCGCCCTCACGCTCGGCCGCTGCCCCGACGCGACGGGCCCCTTCGCCGCGACGACGTCTTCCACCAAGGGCGCCCCGAACGTGTGCGACGGCACCGGCGGGGGAGACGACGGCGGCACGGGCGGCGGCGACATCGCCACGCTCCCGTGGGCCGGCGAGCAGACCGTCGACACGGTCGACCCGGCCAACCTGTTCGGCACCAACCTCAGCGGCCTCGCGTTCGAGCAGACCGCCGACCCCTCCGACGCCGACACCCTCTGGGCTGTGAAGAACGGCCCCGGAACCCTGTACCGCCTCGACGCCTCCGCCACCGGCTGGGCCCCCTCGACCGACGCGGGCTGGTCGAACGGCAAACTCCTGCACTACGCCGACGGCACAGGCGATGTGGATGCCGAGGGCGTCACGTTCACCGCCGCGGGCCCGTCGGCCGGCATCTTCGTCTCGACCGAGCGCAACAACGCCGACTCCAAGATCGGCCGCCCCTCGATCATCCGATACGACGTGACCACGACGGATGCCGCACTCTCGGCCACGCGCGAATGGAACCTCGCCGCCGACCTCGCCACCGACGTGCCCACCATCGGCGCCAACGCCGGCCTCGAGGGCATCACCTGGATCCCGGACGCCGACCTCGTCGCTCAGGGCTTCGTCGACGAGCGCACGGGCGCCGCCTATAACCCGGCCAGCTACCCCAACCACGGCGATGGGCTCTTCTTCGTGGGCCTCGAAGCGAACGGCAGCATCTACGCCTACGCCCTCGACCAGAACTCAGGCGCTGTAAACCGTGTGGCGACAATCACGAGCGGCTTCCCGTCGATCATGGAACTCGAATACGACCCCGCGACCGACCTGCTCTGGGCCGTCTGCGACGACACGTGCGAAGGCCGCTCGGCGCTCCTGAGCGTCGCGCAGAAGCCGGTTGGTGCCGCTGCTGCGGCGGCCCCCACCGCTGCTGCCGCCGCGCCTGCCGCCGCGCCCGGCCGCTTCGCCGTCACGGCCGTTCTCGAACGCCCGACCGGCATGCCCAACGTCAACAACGAGGGTTTCGCCATCGCGCCGAACGCGCAGTGCACCGACGGCCTGAAGCCGGCCATCTGGTCGGACGATAACGGCACCGACGGCCACTCTCTCCGCCAGGGAACGATCGCCTGCCTGGCCGACGCGGTCGCCCCGGCTCCCGTGCCGTCGCCCGCCCCGACCCCTGCGCCCTCGGCAACGCCGGGCGGCTCCGACCCTGCGGGCACGCCGGGCACGGCTCCGGCCCGCCCGTCGGATGCCTCAGCCCTCGCGTCGACCGGTGCCACCCCGCTCATGGCCATCGGCGCCGCGGCCGTCCTGCTGCTCGCGGGCATCGCGGTCTTCGTCATCGCCCGCGCGCGCCGTTCACGCTCGACCGCGGCAGGCGAAACGGCCCCGACATCCGCCCCCGAACGAAAAGATGACGCCTCATGACGCTCAAGAAGTTCGGCTCGATCACGGCCACGCTGGCGACGCTCGTCGCGCTCACCCTGACGTCCGGTCTGACGGTGCTCACCGAGTACGCCGACGAGCGCGAGGTCCAGGCCGAGTACGACTGGTAGACGGGATGTCGGCGGCTCCGAGCGCTATCACGCGCCACCGGCTCGCACAATGCATCTTTAGTGGTGTGTGCCGTGCCACTACGCTCGGAGCCATGCGCCGAACTCCCGCCCTCACCGTGTCCGCCCTTGCACTCACGCTCGCTTTCGGCGTCGTGGGATGCTCCACCCCGTCGAACGACGACTCCTCGCCCGCCGCCGAGTCCTCCACGAGCGAAAGCCCCTCGTCGACGCCCACCTCCGAGTCGAACGAACTCGATGTCGCCCCCGCAGCCGGCGCCCTGATCACGGGCGACGGCTACACCTACAACGTTCCCGAAGGCTGGGAGCTGCAGGACAAGTCGATCGCCCCCGGGACCGACACGGCAGCGGCGGATGTCACCACCACGACCGACTTCGCCAACAACGTCAACGTCATCCTCAGCCCCGCGGGCGCCCTGACTCCCGACCAGGTCGAGAGCATGGCCGCCAAGGAGCTCGAGGCCGCCGGAGCCACCGACGTCACGGTCGAGCCCCGCATCATGTTCGGCGGCAAGGAGTCCGCCCACATCAGCGCCGGCATGACAGCGAGCGGCGCCACCTACCGCATCCACCAGTACTACGGCACGAACGACGACCAGACCTACATCGTCACGTTCTCCTTCGGCACCGATGTCGCCGACACCGAGGCCGTCGAGATCTCGGAGTCGATCCTGGCCTCCTGGACCTGGAGCTGACCTCAGCCGACAGCCGACCGACGCAACACAGCCCGCACGGCGAAAGGCCGCGAATCCCCGGATTCGCGGCCTTTTCGTGTGCCCGGTCACCCCCATTCCTGAGAGTTAGCGGGGCGGAATATAACGGAAAGGTCACGACACCAATCCTTTTCGGGCAGGGTCCCGAACCCCTGACATCACCGAGCACGATCCACCGGGACATCCGCCCCACACACGAACAAAGGATTGACACCATGCGTAAGTACATGAAGACCACACTCGGAGTTGCTGCTGCTGGCGCTCTCGCTTTCTCTCTGGCCGCTTGCTCGACCGGTGGCACGACCACCGAGTCCAGCTCTTCGCCTTCTTCCAGCTCCTCGTCGTCGGCTGACGCGACGCCCACTCCGGTTGCGTCGATCCCCGACCTCTCGAAGGGTGTCGACACGCAGGTCGCCGTCGACGCGTCGTTCGTCGATGCTCTGACCTCGCTGGGTCTGACTCCCGGCACCGTCGGAACGGCCACGTTCACCGATGGCACGTTCTCGTTCCCGATCACGGGTGGCAACGTCGACTACTACGACCCCGAAGAGGACTACCGTCCCTACGTTCAGGGCACCATCGACCACGAGGGTTCCGGCCTGTCGTTGACCGCCGGCGCGAAGGTCGTCGAGCTCAGCAACTTCGTGATCGACCCGGGCACCTCGAAGCTCATGGGTGACGTGTCCGTCGATGGAACCGTCGCTGTTGAAGACGCCGTCCTGTTCGACCTGCACGGTGGCACCCTGAAGCCGCTCCAGATGGATGGCGACAACGCGATCCTCGAGGGCACCACGGTCCACATCTCTGATGACGCTGCTGCGCTTCTGAACGAGACCTTCGGCACCGACAAGGTCGCCGGCGGAATGCTCGTCGGTGTCGCCAAGATCACCGTCGCCACCAAGTAATCCAGCTCCACCTGTAACACGCACCAGTTTGGGGTCGCCGCTTCTCACCCGCTGAGAAACGACGAGAAGGGCCCGACATCTTCGGATGTCGGGCCCTTCGGCGTGTGCCCCGGCATCCGCTCGGCGTGTGACTCCCCAAAGTGCGCGACAATAGAACCATGAGCATTTCCCCCGGAGACCGGGACCCGCAGGGCGACGCGCAACCGCAGCCGGCCCCCGCCGCGCAGCCCGCACCCGCACAGGCGCCCGCGCCGCAGCCCGAGCCCGATTTCGTCGAGACCCTCGAAGACGCCGACGAAGAGATCGTCATCCGCCGGTCGCCGCGCTACCTGAACTTCATCCTGCTCGGGGCCCTGCTCGGCGCCATCGTCGCCTTCGTGCTCACGCTCGTCTTCCCCGAGAACCCCGACTACTCGCGCATCCAGGTCTTCGGATTCCTGCTGCTGGTGTGCGGCGTCATCGGCATCGCGCTGCTGAGCCTCGTCGCCATCCTGCTCGAACGCACAGTCGGCCGTCGTGAGATGCGCGCCCGAGCAGATAAACTGGGTGCACGCATTCCTCCCCACGAACCCGAGGGCAACGCCTGAGCATGAACTCTTCCGTGTCGAACAGCACCGCCCCCGCAACCGCGGCAGACCCAACGGGGTCGGCCAGCTACCGGGAGGCCGGGGTCGACACCGCAGCGGGTGACCTGGCCGTCGAGCTGATGAAGGCCGCTGTGCAGAAAACGCACGGGCCCGAGGTGCAGGGTGGGGTGGGCGGTTTCGCCGGGCTCTTCGATGCATCCGCCCTCGTGGGCATGTCCAAGCCGCTGCTCGCCACGTCGACCGACGGTGTGGGCACGAAGGTCGCCATCGCGCAGGCCATCGACAAGCACGACACCATCGGCCAAGACCTCGTCGGCATGGTCGTCGACGACATCGTGGTCGTGGGCGCAAAGCCGCTCTTCATGACCGACTACATCGCCTGCGGCAAGGTCGTGCCCGCGCGCATCGCCGATATCGTCGCCGGCATCGCGCGCGCCTGCTCCGACACCCGCACGGCCCTCGTCGGCGGCGAGACCGCCGAGCACCCCGGCCTTCTGGGCCCCGACGACTACGACGTCGCCGGCGCGGCAACGGGTGTGGTCGAGGCCGACGACGTGCGCGGCGCCCACCTCGTGGCCGACGGCGACGTCGTGCTCGCGCTCGAGTCCTCGGGCCTCCACTCCAACGGTTTCTCGCTCGTGCGCCACATCTTGGCCCAGCGTGGCATCGGCTTCACCGACCACTCCGACGACTTCGGCGGCATGGTGGGCGAGGCCCTGCTCGAGCCCACGCGGCTCTACACGTCGCCGCTCGTCGACCTGCTGGCCGACGAGACGCTGGGGCGCAGCATCCACTCGCTCTCGCACGTCACGGGCGGCGGCATCGCGGCCAACCTCGCGCGCGTGCTGCCCGTCGGCTCGTGGGTCGAGGTCGACCGCAGCACCTGGTCGCCGGCCCCCGTGTTCCGCATCCTGAGCGACCTCGCGGGCACCACGCTCGAGAGCGCCGAGGGCACCTGGAACCTCAGCATCGGCTTCTTCGCGGTCGTCAGTGCAGCGGATGCCGCAGCCATTGCCACACACCTCACCAACACCGGCATCCCCACGTGGCCTGTCGGCACCATCCACATGGGCGAGCGCGACCTCGCCGGCTTCGAGCAGGGCGCCAAGGGTGTCGACGGAGGCGCCGTGCGTCTCGTCGGCTCATACGCCTCCTGATGATTTCTTCCTGTTCCTCCCTCACCTCTCAGCACCCCGGAGCTCACTAAGCATGTGCGGAATCGTCGGCATCGTCTCAACCGAGCCGGTCAACCAGCAGGTCTACGACAGCCTTCTCCTTCTGCAGCACCGCGGCCAGGACTCGACGGGTATCGCCACCGTCGACGGCCGCACCGTGCACATGGTCAAGGCGAAGGGGCAGGTGCGCGAGGCGTTCCGCACGCGCGACATGCGCTCGCTCCTCGGCACCATGGGTCTCGGCCACGTGCGCTACGCCACCAAGGGTGACGCGGCCAACGAGCAGGAGGCGCAGCCGTTCTACGTGAACGCCCCCTACGGCATCGTCCTCGTGCACAACGGCAACCTGACGAACACGCGCGAGCTGGCGGATGACCTCTTCCACGTCGACCGTCGCCACGTGAACTCCACGAGCGACACCGAGATGCTGCTCAACGTGCTCGCCACCGAGCTGCAGGGCCAGGTGTCCGGCCTCGAGCTCGACCCCGACCAGATCTTCGCGGCCGTCGAGCAGGTGCACGAGCGCGTCGAGGGTTCCTACGCCGTCATCTCGATGATCGCCGGGCAGGGTCTGCTCGCGTTCCGTGACCCCTACGGCATCCGCCCGCTCGTGCTCGGCCGTCGCGCCGTCGGCATGGTCGGCTACGAATACATCGTCGCCTCCGAATCGCTCGTGCTCGAATCGGCCGGCTACGAGATGGTGCGCGAGGTGGCGCCCGGCGAGGCCGTCTTCATCACCATCAGCGGTGAGCTCTACTCGCGTCAGTGCGCCAAGAACCCGCGCCTCGTGCCGTGCTCGTTCGAATACGTCTACCTGGCCCGCCCCGACTCCATCATGAACGGAATCTCGGTTTATGAGGCGCGTCTGCGTCTCGGCAACCGTCTCGCCGACACCATCGCTGAATACACGCCGATGGGTGACATCGACGTGGTCATGCCCATCCCCGATTCGGCCCGACCCGCCGCCATGCAGGTGGCGCAGAAGCTCGGCGTCGAATACCGCGAGGGCTTCTACAAGAACCGCTACGTGGGCCGCACCTTCATCATGCCCGGGCAGGCGCAGCGCAAGAAGAGCGTGCGCCAGAAGCTCAACGCCATGGGAAGCGAGTTCAAGGGCAAGAACATCCTCATCGTCGACGACTCGATCGTGCGCGGCACCACGTCGAAAGAGATCGTCGACATGGCCCGCGCGGCCGGGGCCAACAAGGTCACGTTCACGTCGGCCGCGCCCCCCGTGCGCTACCCGCACGTCTACGGCATCAACATGCCGTCGCGCGGCGAGCTGATCGCCCACGGCAAGAAGATCCCCGAGATCGCCCGCGAACTCGGCGCCGACAACCTCATCTACCAGGAGGTGGCCGATATGAAGAGCGCCATCCTCGAGGGTTCGTCGCTCACCGAGCTCGAGATGAGCTGCTTCACGGGCGAATACGTCACGGGCACCGTGACCCCCGAATACCTCGACTGGGTCGAGCGCACGCAGCTGTCCTAGGTTGCGGCGGGGCGCGGATTGGGTCGCTGGTCTCGCCTCTCGCTGTGTCGCTGTGTCGCGGTGTCGGGCGTCCATCGCGCGCCGGTCTGGCTGCCTCAGTGTGGCGTGAACCGGTGCGGTAGCTGAGCGACACCGGCGGATGGCCTGGGAGGCTCGGGGTTGCCCGTGACTGTGGCTCGAGCATCCGTTAGTTTGGGGCTATGGACGAGCGGCAGCAGCAGATGAGCAGGGAGATCGCGATCGGCGAGAACCCGCGCCAGCCGTTGCGCCAGTTCTTGCGCGCGCTGCGAGCGCACCTCGACAAATGGCCGTGGGCGCGTGCCGCCTATCGTGTGGCCGTGGCCCTCATCGGCGGCACGGTCGTCGTCGTCGGCCTCATCATGGTTCCGCTGCCCGGCCCCGGCTGGCTCGTCGTCTTCCTCGGTTTCGCCATCCTCGGCACCGAATTCGCGTGGGCCAAGAAGGTCGCCGCGTTCGTCAAACGCCAGCTCGCCCGGTTCTGGGCCTGGTACAACGCCCGCCGCGCCCGCAAGCGCGCCGGCGCCGCGGCCTAGTTCCAGCCTCGCTTCTGACGTCTCACAGCTCTCCGGGCTGCCGCGAGATTCGCAGTGTTTCTAGCGCTCCGACGGCGACGTAACGTTCGCTCTGGCGCTGACGTTCTCGTCGCCGATCATGCGAAACGGCCGCTCACCGTGGTGGTGGAGCGGCCGTTTCGAGGTTGTTGCGTGTGCGGAGTGCGCAGCGAACGGGCGGCGGAGCGGTGCTCTACGCGCGCTTGGGTTCGTCGCGGTTGACGTCGTCGCCGACGTACTCCGACCACTTCGACAGTTCGTCGTTGTATTCGTCGGATGGGTGCCCTGTGAGCTCTCTCTCGAGAGCGTCATAGTTGACATCAGGACTGAAGGACTTGAGCTCACGTGCGATCTTCGTGTGCTTTGCCTTTTGACGGCCGCGCCCCATGCGAGACCCCCTCACGAATCAGTTGCCGAACGGATGGTGCCGCCCGGAGGTTTCACCAACCAGGGAACGATAAAGACTAAACGCCAGCTTATCATGTGGCGTGAATGCTAACGCCCGGCGGAGACGAGTCCCAGCCGGTATGCAGGAGTGGTGGCGCAGTCTCGGCGCCGACTCCGAGAGCCACGATACCGCAGCTCGGAGGTCGCGTGCCGCGGCATCCGTTCGTTCGTTCGAGTGGGACGCTATCGGGACCTCTGTCGGCGGGACACGACGTCCAGCCCGATCGCGAGCGTGAACCAGAACAGCGCAAAGAGGATGCCGATGAAACCGACGTCTTGACCCGACACCCAGAGGCCCGCCCCGAGGGCGAAGAATGTCGCCGCCAGCGCGAAGCTCGCGAGAGCGGCCACGGTCCAGGCCGAGAGACGTCGGTGCTGCGGGGTGCGTGTTGCGTCCACGGCACCAGCTTGGATGCCCGAGTGCCCGATGTCGAGCGGGTCGCGATGAACATTCGGTGACGGAGCCGGCTCGGTCTTCCCTTTCGTGGCCGAGCGGCGTAACGTACAACCAAATGGTTGCACAAATGACATCCCCGAACTCGCTGAGCGACGATCAGGTCGATCGCCTCTTCCACGCGCTTGCCGACGCGACGCGGCGGGACATCGTCACGCGTGTCATGGATGGCGAGTTCTCGGTCACCGAATTGGCTGACCGCTATGACATGTCGTTCGCGGCCGTTCAGAAGCATGTCGCAGTCCTCGAACAGGCGGCCCTCGTCTCGAAGGAGCGTCGCGGGCGCCAACAGATCGTGCGCGGCAACGTCGACACCGTGCGCCGAGCCAATGAGTTGCTCGCGGCCTACGAAGACCTCTGGCGTCAGCGCTTCGCACGCATCCACGACCTGCTCGCCGAAGAACCTGGCACCAGCACCGAATGATCTAGAAAGGAACCTCATCATGAGCAACGTCACGGTCGAGAAAGATCTCGAGAACCTCACGCTCGAGATCGCCGCGGAGTTCGACGCCTCGGCCGATCAGGTCTGGCAGATCTGGCAGAACCCGCGCAAGCTCGAGCGGTGGTGGGGTCCGCCCACCTGGCCGGCCACGTTCGAGAAGCTCGAGCTGCACCCCGATGGTGCGGCGGCGTATTACATGACCGGCCCCGACGGTGAGAAGGCCCGCGGCTGGTGGCGCGTCGTGGCGGTCGATCCTCCCACGCGCTTCGAATTCGAGGATGGCTTCGCCGACGAGAACGGCGACCCGGTCGAGTCGCTCGGTTCCACACGCGCCGTCGTCACGATCACCGAGGCGGGAAGCCGCACGCGTATGAGCATCCTCAGCCGTTTCGAGAGCCTCGAACAGATGGAGGAGATGGTGAAGATGGGCATGGAGGAGGGCATGAGCCAGGCATTCACGCAGATCGACGCGCTCCTCGACCCGGCGGGGTAGCGACCCGGGTGGCGGGCCCGGGCCGGCGGCAATGGTGCCGGGGCTCGGGCAGCTCGGGCAGCGGCGGCGATGGGCGGGGCGCGACATCCGATGTTCACCTGCCGTTGGGATGACGCGGGCGAGACGCAGGACTTGACTGTCTGGGTGCGGCAGCGAGCCGCCGCCCGCGGTCCGTCGCCGCAGGGGAAGGAGCGTCTCGATGGATGTCCTCGTCACCGTCATGCTGGTCGTCGCCATCGCCCTGGTGTTCGACTTCACGAACGGGTTCCACGACACCGCCAACGCCATGGCCACCTCGGTCGCGACGGGGGCGCTCAAACCGCGAGTGGCCGTCACGATCTCGGCGGTGCTCAACCTGGTCGGCGCGTTCCTCAGCACCGAGGTCGCCAAAACGATCTCGGGCGGCATTATCAACGAGGGGGATGGCGGCGTGGCGATCACGCCCGTCATGATCTTCGCGGGGCTCGTCGGAGCCGTGCTCTGGAACGTCGCCACGTGGTACCTCGGCCTGCCCTCCAGCTCGACGCACGCGCTCTTCGGCGGCCTCATCGGCGCCGCGATCGTCGGGGCCGGCTTCGACGCCGTCAACTTCGGCGCGGTCGTCTCGAAGGTGCTGCTGCCCGCGCTCATCTCGCCGCTCGTGGCCGGGGCCATCGCCCTGCTCGCCACCTACCTCGCTTACAAGATCACGAAGAACGCGAGCATCCGCGGGTCGGAGGCCGGTTTCCGGCACGGGCAGACCATTTCGGCATCGCTCGTCTCGCTCGCCCACGGCACGAACGACGCGCAGAAGACCATGGGTGTCATCACGCTCACGTTCATCGCGGCCGGCTACCAGCAGAGCGGCACGGGCCCTCAGTTCTGGGTGATCGCCGCGTGCGGTTTGGCTATCGCTCTTGGCACTTACCTGGGCGGATGGCGCATCATCCGCACGGTGGGCAAACGCATCACCGACATCACGTCGCCGCAGGGGTTCGCCGCCGAGACCAGTTCGGCGGCCACCATCCTCGTGTCGTCCCACCTGGGTTTCGCGCTGTCGACCACGCAGGTCACGTCGGGTTCGATCGTGGGCGCCGGGCTCGGCAAGAAGCTCGCATCGGTGCACTGGAACGTGGTCGGCAAGATCGCCATCGCCTGGGCCTTCACGCTGCCGGCGGCTGCCATCGTCGGCGGGCTTGCGGCCTGGGCGGCCTCGCAGAGCACGTTCGGACTCATCGTCGTGGCGGTGCTCGCCGTTGCCGGCGGCCTCACGTTCTACGTGCTGTCGCGCCGCCACCCGGTCACGCACGAAAACGTGAACGACGACTCATCCGCCGCCGGTGACGCCGATCCCGCCGCACCCACCGAGAAAGCAGGGGCCTCAGCATGACGAACTTCCTGGGCATCGACTGGGGCGCTTTCGCCCTCGTCTTCGTGGTGGCGCTCGTCGCCACGGCCGTCATCGTCTCGTCGTTCGCCACGGCCCTGCGCCTGCTCGCGGCCGGCGGCGACGTCGGTCACCGGCCGCCCGCCGCCACCGTGGGCGCCTACGCCTGCTTCGCGGTCGGAGTGGCTGCGGTCCTCTACGGCCTCTACCTGATCATCCCTCAGTTCCACTAGCCGGCGGTGAGAGTGGCCTACCACCTCCTCGGCTGCATGAGTTTCCTTGGTTTCAGGTTGGCCTGCTTCGTCGAGCCAATAGACATTCATGAGGCGTTCATGTCTCGTTGAACTGAGAGAACCAAGAGTGCATCTCAACGCAATAGACATGGCCGTCTGAAGTTCGTGTCTGTGGGGGATGTTGCAATGAAGCGTTTTACGCGAGTCGTCGGGTTGATCATGGGGATGGTCATCGCATCTGCCATTCTGGTTCCAGAGGTGGCGGTGGCTGCCGAGATTGAGCCGCCGGCCATCGTTCGCGAACTAGAAAACGACTCTTCGCCGCTTCCGGGCACGATTTACACGCCCCCCGCTGGAGGGCTGCGTGTTGATACCGAGCCTCTGGTGGTCGACACTCCGGAGCCAGGTTCGCTCGAGGCCATCGAAGGTGAAAGGCTAGAGGATTTACTGGCCGAAGAAACCGAACGGGCTTCAGAAGCGATGTCCCCGGTACAGATTTCTGAGGACCCTCACGCGCCTATTGTGCTGATGCCAAGCCCGAATGTGGAAGACGGCACAACTGGCGAGGAGCGCCCGAACGAAGAGGTGACGGCGTCGCCGGCGAGTCTCGGAACGACGCACGAGTCACTTTCCGACGCGTCCAACGGAGAGCTGCGGGAACCGCAGCCGACTGTGGTGAGCTCTGCGCTCCCCTCCGGCGTGGCAAGTACCGTGCGCATCGCTGCGCCGCCGACGGGTTGTCCGGTGCTCCCCGGCGACCCTTATGCGATGTCAATCATGCCTAAGACGTCCTCTTGGACCACGCCGGTAACGAACAATCAACCGGGGCAACTGCTGATGCGTGTCGAAAACCTCGGCACAAACTCCTGGCCGGCTGGGACGGTGCTTTCCTACCGCCTTGCAAACAGCACCCAAACGGGGGTCGGATTCGGGTCCAGGACCACCATCGCTCAGGCTGTCCCGGCAGGAACCTGGATAGAACTCCCGGCGCAGGTTGGAAAGCTCGCCCCGGGGGATTGGTATCTGGCCTGGGATCTCGAGATTCCTGGAAAAGGCTGGGCTAGTGATCTTGGTGCCTGCACCATGACAATGAAGCTGACCGTGCAGAATCAGGCCCCTTCAATCTCCGACGCTAGCCCGTCCGCGTTCGCGACGGTGACGAGTCGGGTGCCGTTCCTGGCGGTTGATGCAAAAGATGTCGATGCTTGGCCCGCCCCGGTCGCCTTGCGTTATTCATTCAAGGTCTGCAAGAACGAGGCTCTCACCGATGGGTGTATCTCATCCGGTGCGCAAGCGGGGTCGAGTTGGCAAGTGCCTTCAGGAGCCTTGGAATGGTCGTCGACTTATTTCTGGAGTTTCGAGGTCTCCGATGGAATCGCGACGACTTCGCTCCTGTCTACACGGGCCCCGCTGAGGTTCACGGTCGTTGTGCCCACCCCTGATGATTGGCGACGTGTGGGAGCCGGTCTCGGGATGGCGAATACCTACGGATTGGTGCTGCCGTACGGCACATTTGTGCATTCGGAGAAGGACATCGAGATCCCCGGGGCGAATCTTCCACTCACGATCGAGCGAACATACTCGAGCGGCGCAGCCACAACCGAGGGCTCATTCGGCCTTGGCTGGATGTCAGTTTTTGATTCCGCCGCCTCATATAACCCAGAGGCGGGCACGTTGTCGGTTATCTACCCCGATGGGCGCCAGGAAAGTTTCGGAAAACAGGCAAACGGAACCTACATCGGGCGTCCCGAGATGGGCGTCACGAACAGGGTGCAGACGAATGCCGACCGGTCACTGACCGTGACGCAGAGCAGCGGTGAAATTGTCGCCTTCGATTCGGCAGGCAAGATCGCCCGCATCGAATTTGTGGGGGCGGGCAAGTGGACCTTCTCATACGGGGCCTCGGGCCGTGTGAGCCGGGTGACGCAACAGCCATCTGGTCGATTTGTGGACATCGCTTGGGAGGAGCCACAGTCCAGCGTTGGATGCTCCAGTGGAACGAAAGCTTCTAGACCCCACGTATCCACCATTTCCGTACCTCAGTCGGCAGGGATCCCGGCACTGAAATGGCTCTATTCCTATAGCTGCGCGCGCCTTTCTTCAATGACCAACGCCGAAGGCGGTGTCACGAAGTACTCGACGACTGCCACTTCGTTCTCGGCAGTATCGCCCGAAGGTAGAACCTCCCGGGGCCTGAAATCGGTCGGATCCTGGACGACCGTTCAAGACGCGCATCAGGAACGCAAGATTGAGATCAGCGAGCCGGGCGCAGCTCCTCGCATTGTCACGCTCTACCGTCCTACACCAGGGGGAACATGGGACGAGTTTTATCGTGAGGTCTACAACCCCCTAGGCGGTATCGAAGCCGAGTATTGCGAGGACCGCTCCATTGTCGGCGGAGTCGAACAATGCGGTGCGGCAAAACGCAGCATGGAATTCGATACGCAAGGCCGGTTGCGCGTGCTCGCGAAAAGGCAGGCCGCTTCATCCGACCAAGACGGTGTCTGGCGAACGTGGTATTACGGGGTCTGCAACCCAGCCAATCCGATCACTTGTACTGGTGCCCTTGAGGGAATGCGCGACGAGAACGAACACGTGATCGCATTCACCTACGACGGCTGGGGGAACCCCACGGGTTCTTTCAGCTTCCGGGGTGGTCAGCAGATCACTTCGAGTAGCGGTTACAAGCCCCTATCCAACGCAGCGAATGCGGACACCAGACTCTCCTCAGTAAGTGTTTCGCCGCGCCAAGGAAATCCTGCAAGCCCGGATATGTTCTCCTACGATCCGCAGGGTCGCTTGACCAAACGAACTAGCGCCGGAACCCCAGCAGCGCCGACCGGTGAGGAGCAAACTTACTCTTACACCACTGGTACCGAGGCGGCGCTTGGGCCGAACGGGCTTCCGGTGCCGGGCACCGTAATGCCCGCTGGCCTGCTGCGAACGGCGTCCTCGCCCGCAGGGACGACGACTTACGGCTACAACGCCCGGGGTGATCAAGTTCAGACCACTGATGCCAGCGGCGGCCGGGTCTTGCGAACGTTCGACGTGCGCGGGCTCGTGGGGAGTGAAACGGTCATGGACAGCGAGGGGCGATCCAGCACAAAGCTCATTGAGTACGACAAACAGGGCCGCGTCGCGCACGAATATGGTCCATGTGTCAAGAATGTCGTCACCGGACAAGAATCCGAACACCGGATCGATCGATCGTACGATCGCGATGGCCTGCCAACTTCCGTGAAGGAACGCGCTGTTATCTGCGAAGGGGACTCGAACTTACTTCCGGAGCGGGTAACGAGCTTCTCGTACACAAACCGAGGAGAGCTCGCCAAACAGGTCGATGCGGCGAATGGCGTAACGACCTACACCTATTCCACGGTGAATCCGGATCAACTGGTGGGCGTGCAGGATGCCAGGGGCCGGAAGACCAAAATCGAGTACCTCATTGGGCTTGAAAAGACGATTATTACGTCGGCCGACGTGGGCAAAGCCGGTGCTTCGGCGATGGTGCCGATCCGAGTCGAGCGATACGACGTGTCCGGGCGTCTTTCCCAAGAAACAGACGCTCTTTCTCGCACGACCGAGTACTACTACACCGATGACAATCTGGTGTGGAAATCGACTTTGAAAACACCTGGCGCATGGCGCGAGGAGATTTTGTGGACTCGCGAGTTTGATGGTGCCGGACGAATCACTCGGTCGGTCGAAGGTAATGACAATGTGACGAGAACGACTGAATTCCTCTACGACTCAGAGGGGCGCCTCGTTACGAGCGTTCTCGATCCCGCGGGTTTGAACAGGAGGTTCACAACTCTTCGTGACACTGCAGGCCGCACGATTGGTGAGAGCATCACCGCTAATGGCCTTACGGAGAGGACCACATACGAGGTCGACTCAGCCGGGGCACCGATCGTGGAGAACGTGTGGATCAACGGTTCAGAGGCGCTCACTACTCGCACGAAGCGATCATCCTCCGGCCTTATTACCGGTAGAACGGATCCTCGTGGTTATGAAACCAACTACGCGCACGACGCAGCTGGTCAGCTCGTTACGATCATCAACCCTGCGGTTGACTTCGAAGAACTTACGTCCCTGGCCCTCAGCGAGAGTGGCGCGCCGGCAGAGGTCCGCACCGACACCGAGCGGCCTCGAACCTCGATCGGTTATAACGCATTCGGTGATGTCACGGAGTTCAAGGATGCGCGCGGCAATGTTGAGACTTATGAATTTGACAGCGCCGGCCGACACATAAAGACCGTCAGAGCACCGTATATTGCTCCGGATAAATCAGCGCCGGTCTCGTCCGCCAGTTCAATCCGTTACTCCGTCGCCGGCGATGTTACCCAGACGACTTCCGCATCTGGCGGCATTACAGATTACGAATACGACCTAGCCGGCAACGTAACGCGTGTCGTCAATCCGTCGCGTGAAGGCGGCCGCCCTGCGGTGAGCATGACCTACGATGCGGCGAATCAGGTGGTGAAGGAGCGAACCGATTCAGGTCGAGAGGTCGAGAAGGCGTACGACATGTTCGGTCGCGTAGTGTCTACGACCGAGTTCAACCGTTTGCCTGGCCACCGCTTTGCCGGCTCGTATCGGTCCGAGTACCAATACGACATCCTCGGCAACCTCACGATGACTATGCCTCGCGTGGGGCCGTCGATGCAATACAAGTACAACGCAGCTGGTGAAAAGATCAGCGAGAGAGTTCAGAATCGCTCAGAGGTCAAGCGGTTCGAGTACGATCTCGCGGGACGCCCAACGAAGTCTATAGACGAGGCGGGCCGGACTCAGGAGAATCAGTACGACGGTGCAGGTCGTCTTATCAGCGAGACCTCAGTCGGAACGGACGGTAGCCGGACGCGTCAGATCTTCGGCTATGACAAGTCGGGCAACCTCATATCGGCGATTGACGGGCGCGGTGTAACGACCCGTTCATCCTTCGATGAAATGAATCGCTTGCGGCAGATCGTCAGGCCGATCAGCGAAGTCAGTTCCGCTATCACGAGCTTCGGCTATGACCTTTCCGGCAACCGTACCCGGGTCACCAATGCTCGAAATCTGGACACGTGGACGGTTTTCAACGAGTGGGATTTGGCGGAGGCCGTTATAGAGCCCGCCACGGCTTCGACCTCTGGGATTGCAGATAGAAGCTGGGTTACCAGCTTTGACAACGCCGGAAACGCAATCCGCGAGATGAAACCCGGCAATGTAGTCGTGACACGAGAGTTCGATGTAGTTGGGCAACTCACGGCTGAGACCGGCGAGGCACAAACATCGCAGAATGTCGTCGCTAGCAATCGGTCCTTTCAGTACGATCTAGACGGCCGCATGACAAAGATGACAGCGGATGGAATGTCGCAGCGGTTCGAGTGGGATGACTTCAACAACCTCCTATCGACGTCGAGCGATCGATTCGCGGAGTCGTACGAACACAATCGAGACGGATCGATTCTCCACAAAGTTTCCCGCGTGGGCACGGGGCCATCCACTGGCTCGAACTTTGAGTATGACGACGAAGGGAAAGTGACGTCCCTCTGGGACGGCCGTTTCTCGTCTTCGACCCAGGCCTACACAAACCCAATCTCATTTGAGTACGACTCGACGGACGGCAAGCTGGTCGGCAAGTCATGGGTCACGGGCTCGACCGACATCTCGTACGACAGCTTCGGGCGCACCCAGCGAATGGTCACGGCCAACTCATCAGGGGAAACCCTCGAAGACATAAGGTATGAACGCGACGGGAACGGCAACGTCACGTCAGAAAAGCTGCTGGGTGAGCCTGCCGCGGGTGGATTGAATGGGAGCTCGTACGAGTATGACCAACTCAATCGTCTTGTAGTTTCGCGACCTTATCGAGTGGGAGTCCCCGCGACCACGTTTGCTTGGGACAAGACCAACAATCGAACGGCTGAGAAGGGGCGCTGGGACAAGAGCTGGACCTACGATGATCGCGGTCGCCTGACCGGCGGCACGGTACGAACCGGGCCGGTCGCGGAGACGATATCGGTTGTCACGAGCCCATCGGGTTCGACAACGAGCATCGAGTCGGATGAAAGGGACACCCGGGAACTTCGTTATAACGCGTTCGATCAACCGGTACGTGACGGCGACACCGCCTACAAATATGATGCGCTCGGTCGCCTTGCCGAGCGCGATGGAGCCGCGCTCCTCTATACAGGGTTGGAGTTGGACCCGTTCAATGTTCCTGGCCTACTGGCGGGCGGCGAGGCAGCGGTGAGAGGGCCTGCCGGTGAGCTGCTTGGCACCAGCACCGTTCTCGGGTTCCGTGCACCGATCACGAACAACCATGGCGACCTAATCGGTGGACAAGCAGTCGGTGGCGCACAAGGAGCCCAGGACAAAAAAGGCTCGACGAGCCTTGACGCCTTCGGTGCGAATACGAATCTTTTCGTTAGTGACGAGCAGTCGCGCTTTGGCTTTCAGGGAGATTACACCGATCCGCAAACCCAATCCGTTCGCATGGGATCACGCTGGTATGACCCATCGCTCGGCATTTTCCTCACTCGAGACGACACCCCGCTCTCTGGTGAAGACCTCGATTCGGTAAATCGTTATGGCTACGCGGCAGGAAATCCCAAGTCGGGTTCGGACCAAACGGGACGGTATACCGACCCGAGTGGGTATAAGGGCGCTTTCGAAGCCATGCATCTCCGCAACGCCATCGAAATGCTGAAGCCCACGCCCGGTAGTCAGCCGGAGATCGACCGGCTCCTCAAACAGGCCAGTCCGAGCGCGCGGCAGGACGTCGTGAAGTCGTACCAGCCGAGGCCGCTGCGAGTGGCCGCCCCAGATAACGACAAATGGTGGGGGCGCCTCGGCGGACGGATGGTGGCCAGAGGCCTGTTGAAATTCATCCCCATTCTCGGGTGGGTGGTCGAGGGTGCGCTCCTAGCGCGCGACGTGTACGACATGCTCGTCTCGATGCAGCCGGGAATTACTGCACCCTCTTCGCCAGGGGCGTCGCCTGCGCCGAGCTCACCACCTGCAACCTCGACTCCGCCCGTTTCGGTGTCGCGGCCGCCAAATCAAACCGAAGCAAATAGGCCACTTCCACCCTTCATCTATCGAACACAGACCCTTTCCAGCACCTCGGGAAGTTGGTCTACGCAGCAGCTGTCACAGATTCGACCTGGACAGCGAGTGGTGACTACTTCGTGGTGGACGCAGCAGTATTCGCAAACCGCGAACTACTGGACAAACGGTCAAGTCGATATATCCCCACAGCAGTACGTGAGGGATGTTCTCACCAACACGGTCACCCAAACCATAGCCACGGTCGACTTCACGCGTACCTCTTCGGTCATGATGGGAGGGCTTTCGGGTCTTTCAGGAACATCAGTCGTTCGAGGCGCTGACGATGCGCTCAGCGACTCCTGCGGTTTAAACGGCTCGTGGCAGTCATGCCTTGTATCTGAGGCAACGACAATCGATGCGTGTGGAGGCGTGAATACCACAACGCGCGTTTGCGTTCCGTCTGAGCCAAGTCCGGGTGCTCCAAAGGTTGGTTCGCGAGAAAACGTCGCCGCGGGTGAACCTATTACGTCCGCCGAGGGAGGCGGTTCAAAACCGCCACAATTCCCGATCCTCGACCCTGACTGCGACCCTGACGAAGGCTTCAATACTTTCAAGACTGCAAAAAAACATCTCGGCGCACTCCCGCAAGGTGATGTCTACGATCATGTGGTCGAGCAGTCCCAGATACTAAGCGCACGCTCCGGGTTTGATAAGCGCATAATCCACAATCCTTGCAATATGGAGCCAGTCGACAGTGTTGTGAATAATCGAAAAGCCGCGCACTATAACTCGTCCCCATACTGGACCAATGGGCTCAGAGTTCGGGATTGGTTGAGCGACAAGCCGTTCGACTACCAGTACTCGTATGGGATGTGGTGGCATGCCCAATAGAGAAGGAGTAAATGTGACCGAGAGTACCCGCGGCTTGGCCGTTCAGTATTACGAGACACTGATTGCGCATTCGGAGAATCGACCTCGGCCGGCGAAGGCAAACAGGTTGTTCAAGAAGATTCACGAGTTGTATAAGCAGTTGCGTGAGAGCGAGGAAGGCCGAGCCGCTATCAGCGCACTTCTTACCGATCAATCGGTAGACGTACGTTTGGGTGCGGCGACCCACTCGTTGTTTTGGGGGAGGGAAGACGCAGAAGCAGTGCTCGAAGAAATTGCCAAGATGGGCGATAAGGACCAGCGGATCAATGCGACCATGGTCTTGATGCAATTCAGAGCCGGCCACCTCAACTTGGACTGGTAATCGTGGAGAATCACCTGGACATGTCGGGATACGACGACGAAGACAACGCGATGTTGGTGTTCGGCCTCATTCAGAATGGCGGTCTCTGGCTGGCGTTGCACAATGCTGGCGACCGCGTGTCCTCGGCGGCTAAACACTTCACCGATACGGGAGCAACTGACTACGCCCGACTGCTCCTTCAGGCCCGCGCTTTGGTCTTCCCAGACTTTGTACCAGCAACAGTGGAGGCGCGGCGGCTCGCACTGGATAACTTAAACGACGCCCAGGAGGACGAGCTCGAACACCTGACCGATCAGATCCTCGACCTAGATGATCCCATCTAGGTCGCGCCGTCCGAGCACACATACGCGCCGGCGGTGACCCAGATGGCGCGGGCCGCCGGCATGCCGAGTTCGCGCTCGACGGTGGAGGCGGGTTCGCCGACGCGCACCGAGACGGTGCCCGCGAAGTCGCGGTTGCGCACGACCGTGACCGGGTGATCGAGGCCGAGCCCCAGCTCGTCGAGGTAACGCAGGATGTCGGGGTCGTCGTCCGAGATGCGCACCACCACACCCGACGCGCCGTCGGGCAGGTCGCTCAGCCGCACGGCGTCGGGCAAATGCGGGTCGCCGTCGGCCGACGGGATCGGGTCGCCGTGCGGGTCGCGGGTCGGATGCCCCAGCTTCTCGTCGATGCGCTCGATCATGTTGTCGCTCACGGCGTGTTCGAGCACCTCGGCCTCGTCGTGCACCTCGTCCCAGCCGTAGCCGAGCTCGCGCACGAGGAACGTCTCGATCAGCCGATGCCGGCGCACCATCGAGATGGCGTAGCGGCGGCCGCGCTCGGTGAGCTCGATCGACCGGTAGGGCGCATGCGTGATGAGCCCCTGCTCGTCGAGCCGCTTGAGCGAATCCGACACGGTCGACACGGCCACGCCCAGCTGGGCGGCGAGCGATTTGACGGTGGCATGCTGCCCGGGCCATTCCTGGCTCGACCAGATCAGCTTCAGGTAGTCCTGAGCGGTGTTGGAGAGGTCGGAGACTGCCACGCTCCCATCATAGGGAGCTACTTCTTCCTACTTCTTGCTCTTCACGGGTCCGCGCGGCACGGCCTTCTCGGGCCGCACGGGCTCGCCGCGTCGTTCCTGACCGGGCAGCGGCCGCGACCGACGCCCGTAGATCAGCTCGGACGAGTCGAGTAGCCACGGCACGATCGTCACCGACACACCGTGCATGAGCAGCAGCTGCTGGCGGATGCGTTTGGCGCGGCGGTTGTGCAGCAGGCTCTCCCACCAGTGCCCCACGATATACATGGGCATGTACACAGTGACGACCTCGGAGCCGTGCTCCTCGCGGTGCGCCTTGATGTATTTCAGCACGGGGATGGCGAACTCGCGGTACGGCGATTCGAGCACCGTCAGCGGCACGTGGATGTTCATCTCCGACCACTGCTTCTCGAGCTTCTTGGTCGACTCCTCGTCGACCGCGATGTGCACGGCCTCGAGGCTCGCATGGTTGGCCGCGATGGCGTAGTCGAGCGCCTTGAGCGTGGGCTTCTGCATCCGGTTGACCAGCACCATGGCGTGGTCGCCCGAGGCGCCGAAGGTGGTCGTGGGGTCGACCTCGATCTCCTTCTCGACATCCCGGTAGTAGCGGTTCACGCCGAGCATGAGCGTGTAGAGGATGGGCATGAGCACGAAGACGAGCCAGGCGCCGTGTGTGAACTTGGTGATGGTCACCACGATGAGCACGGATGCCGTCAGCAGGGCTCCGAACGCGTTGATGGCGAGCGACGGCCAGATCTCGCGCGGCTTGGCGTCGTCCTGTTTCAGCGCCCGCAGCCAGTGCTTGACCATGCCGATCTGCCCCAGCGTGAACGACACGAACACGCCGATGATGTAGAGCTGGATGAGCTGCGTGAGGTTCGCCTGATAGACGACGAGGATGACGCACGCGGCCAGGCCGAGGATGATCATGCCGTTCGAGAACACGAGGCGGTCGCCGCGCGTGTTGAGCGAGCGGGGAGCGTAGGAGTCGCGGGCCAGCACGGCGCCGAGCAGCGGGAAACCGTTGAACGCCGTGTTGGCGGCCAACAGCAGCACGCACGCTGTGACGGCCTGGATGAAGAAGAAGGGGATGCTGTTGGCCCCGAACACGGCCGTCGCGACCTGTGCCATGAGGCTCGGCTGCGGGGCCGTCTCGCAGTTCGCGAAGCCCTGCAGGTGGCACGCGTTCTCGGCGTAGTGCACACCCGAGATGAGCGCCAGCGCGGTGAGGCCGGCGAAGAGCACGATGGCGGTTCCGCCCATGAGCACGAGCGTGGTCTGCGCGTTCTTGATCTGGGGGCGGCGGAACGCGGGCACGCCGTTGGAGACGGCCTCGACACCGGTGAGCGCCGAACATCCGCTCGAGAAGGCGCGCAAGAGCAGCAGGATGAAGGCCGCCTGCGTCAGGTTCTCGCCCTGCACGGTGTAGGAGGCGCTCTCGGCGACGGGGGCGTCGCCGAACAGGGTGCGCACGAGGCCGGCCACGATCATGACGAGCACGCTCGCGATGAAGAGGTAGGTGGGGATAGCGAAGGTCTTGCTGGACTCGCGCACGCCGCGCAGGTTCACGGCCATGATGACGAGCACGAAGCCCACGGCGATCTCGATGCGATAGGGGTTCAGCATCGGGATGGCCGAGATGATGTTGTCGACACCCGATGCCACCGACACGGCCACGGTGAGCACATAGTCGACGAGCAGGGCGGATGCGACGATCAGGCCGGCTTTCTCGCCCAGGTTCTTGTGGGCGACCTCATAGTCGCCACCGCCGGACGGGTAGGCCTTGATGAGCTGGCGATAGCTCGCGACGACGACGAGCAGCAGCACGATGACGGCGACGGCCACCCACGGCGCGAAGCTCAGGAACGCCAAACCGCCGAGCAGCAGGATCATGAGCAACTCTTGCGGCGCGTAGGCCACCGACGACAGCGCGTCGCTCGCGAAGATCGGCAGAGCGAGCCGCTTCGGCAGCAATTGCCCCTCGAGTTTTTCGGTGGGGAGGGGATCACCGATCAGCCAGCGTTTCGCCGACCGACCCTCTTGTTGAGGCTCGCGCCCGTCTATTGTCACGAGCGGCGATCCTACTCCTGTGTGGGGCCGCCGCCTAGCCGTCCGAGGTCGCTGTTTACGCGGTGTTCGGCGGCGGTATTGTGAGGCCCCCTCGGCCGGGGGTCGGCGCGCGTGCGGCAGTTCGCTGCCGACATGCAGCTGAGCCCCGACCAGTGTTCAGTCGGGGCTCAGCTCGCTGTCAGACGCGTGGATGCTCGAGCGTCAGCGTTTGCGCAACCAGATCACCACATCGGCGAGACGTGAGCGCAATTCGCGCACGTCGTCGTTCGACAGCGAGCCCTCGGCGGCGCGGCGTCGCAGCTCGGCGCGGATCTGCTGCCGGGCGTCGTTGAGCGAGAGCTCGGCCTCGCCGAGTGCCAGGCGTGCGGCCACCCGCGGGTCGAGGCCGCCTGCTGAGTTGCTCGACGCGTCTGCCGCGGAGTCGCCCGAGGCGCTCGCCGACGCGTTGCCCGGGGCGTCCGAGCCAGCGGAGGAGTCGGGGCCAGCGGGGGCGTCGGAGCCAGCGGGGGAGTTGGAGCCAGCGGAGGCGTCGGAGCCAGCTGGGGCGGTATCGGGCGTGGCACCCGGCGCTGCTCCGCCGCGGCCGTGCTCGGGTCGCGCCGAAGCGTCGCCCCACGGGTTGCCGAATCCCCAGTCCGACCAAGACTTCTTCTGGCCGTGCGGTTCGGGTTCACGCGCGGCCGACGCGAGATCGGCGCGCAGGCTGCGCATGGCGGCGCTCACATCCGATCGCACCTCGTCGGCCAGGCGGCGCACCGAATCGGTGACCTCGTCCTCGATAGACGACAGCTGATCGGCTTTGGCGGCCAACTCGGCGCGGCCCGCATCCGTGATCGTGTAGATCGACTTGCGGCCGTCGGTGGTCTTGGTGACGAGCCCCTCTTCCTCGAGCTTGGCGAGCCGGGGATAGATGGTGCCGGCACTGGGGGAGTAGGTGCCGCCGAAACGATCGGTGAGAGCTTGGATGAGTTCGTAGCCGTGTTTGGGCGACTCCTGCAGCAGGTGCAGGAGGTAGAGGCGCAGGCTGCCGTGCGCGAAGACGGGGGTCATTCGGCGGGGCTCGCGGGGGCGGCGGGTGCGGTGGGAGTGGAAGGGGCGGTGGGCCCGGAGGGAGCGGAGGGCTGGCCGGACGTGGACGAGGCCGAGGCGGGGTGGCTCGCGTCATCCCGATCGCGTCGCAGCACCGAGATGTCGCCCGAGACCGAGTTGGCCGCGATGTCGACGTAGAAGCTGTCGTCGGCGCCGATGGTGGTGGTGTTGTAACCGCGGCCGCGCGTGCTGGTGATGACGTTGCCGTCGAGACGCAGCGCGCCCGTGACGGTGTTGGCCACGTAGCGCGCGCCGAGGCCCGGGTCGATGCGGGCGGTCAGGGCGCCCGAGACGGTGTTCGACGAGATCTTGTCGACGTGCCCGCGGATGTCGAGGAACGTGTCGGCCGTGATGCCGTCGGCCGAGAAACGCTCGATGCGCCCCGTGGCCGTGATGTCGCCCGAGACGGTCTGCACGTCGACCCGCCCGGTGTGGTTCTGGATGCTGACCTCGCCGCTCACGCTGTGCACGTCGATGTTGCCCGTGATGCCCTCGAGCTGCAGCTCGCCCGAGACGGTGCTGAGCTTGGCGTCGCTCGTGAGGCCCGTGACGAGCGCGCCCGCCGTGACGGTGCCGAACGTGAGGGCAACGGCGCGGGGGACGAGCAGGCTGATGGTGGCCTTGGCCGAGTTCGCGCCGAAGTTGCGGAACACCTCGAGGAAGTTGTTCCAGGCAACCTGGGGGTGGTCGATGTCGAGGCGATCGCCGTTGATCTCGATCTTGAGGTCTTTGCCGTGCACCTCGTGCACTTCGATGCGGGCGGTCTCTTCGTCGTGGCCGACGAGGTTGATCTGGCCGCCGGCGAGGGCGACCTTGAGCGAGCGCACGATGCCGAGATCGATGACGCGTTGCTCGCCGGGGCGGACGATCCATTTTTCGAGAGTCATGGTGGGCCTTTCCTAGGCGATGCTCGGTCGAGCTATATCGCGTGTGTGAACTCACGATATAACGCGTTTGGCAGCGGGGCAAGAGCTCACATCGGACGCGAAGGTTATTCGATCGTTTCCTGTCTGATCTTGACGGCGGGTCGTCGCGCAACACACCCTGGGTCGAGAACAAGGAGACCCGATCGTGGCAGAGAACGAGTTCGACGGCTTAGGTGGCGCAGACGCCTTCAGCAGCCGGGGCGACGGCGGTTTCGACGGCGGCATTCACCGCGAAGAGTTCGGCGGGCACCGGGGTGCTCAGGCTGGCACCGACCCCGCCGCCTGGTGGCAGGGGCTCGGCGACGAGGGTCGTCGTGCGCTGCAGGCTGACACGCAGGCGCTCGACGAGGCGTGGCAGGACGCGGCGGCGCGCGGCATCCCCGTCGGTGGCGACGAAGCCCAGAACCTCGCGGGGCGGCATGTGCGCTGGCTCGAGGCGGCAACGGACGGGCACGAGGTCAGCGCGACGTATCTGAGCGGCCTCGGCGACCTGTATGTGGCCGACGAGCTCTTCTGGTCCAACTATGGGGATGTCGAAGGCGCGGCGTTCGTGCGTGGCGCGCTGGCTGTCTACGCCGTGCGCAACCTGCGGTAGCAGAGAACTCGCGCGGCGAGTTGAGTCCCGATCAGTTGGCGGGCGAGTCGATCGTCGGGTGCGACGAGGGCGGCACCGTTCCTTGCAGGGCGGCCTCCCGCTTCTCGGCGCGCGTGGGCGGCACCGGCAGGCGGAACAACGGGATCGTGTAGGTGCAGAGCGGCCCGATCAGTGCCGCGAAAAGGACGGTGCCGATGCCCAGGTTGCCGCCGAGCAGCCATCCGATGGTCAGCACGGTCACCTCGACGATGGTGCGACCGACCCAGATCGGCCAGCCGGTGCGCTGATGAATGCCCGTCATGAGCCCGTCGCGCGGACCCGACCCGAAGTGCCCACCGAGGTAGAGGCCGGTCGCGATGGCGAGCAGCAGCAGGCCGGCGGGGAAGAGCAGGATGCGCACCCAGAGGTCGAGGCCCTCGGGGATGAGCCAGAGACCGATGTCGGCGCTCGGCCCGACGAGCAGGACGTTCAGCACGGTGCCGATGCCGGGCTTCTGCTTCAGGGGAATCCACAGCAGCAGCACGATCGCGCCGACACCGATGGTGATGGTGCCGAACGGCAGGCCGGTCTTGAGGGCGATGCCCTGCGTCAGCACATCCCACGGCGAGACGCCGACCGCGGCGCGCACGATCAGGGCGATCGCGATTCCATAGAGGAAGAGGCCGAGGAGGAGTTGCAGGATGCGGCGGGTCATGGGTCCATCCAATTGGCAAAGTGGCCTTCCCGCAAGATGCCAATGCGGCTAATCTGGCCTCATGACTGTGCGACGGTTGGGGGCTGCATCCCTCGAATCCCTGCTCGGCGAGTGGCGCAACGGCGGAACGGCCAACGAAGACCTGGCCGACCGTCTGCGATTGCTCATGCTCGACGGGCGCATCCCCGTGGGAACACGCCTGCCCGCTGAACGCGAGCTGGCCTCGCGTCTTGCGGTGAGCCGGACGACCGTCGCCGCGACCTACAAGAGGCTGCGCGAGGACGGCTACGTGGCGAGCCAGCAGGGGTCGGGGAGCGAGGCGCGGTTGCCGCGGCATCCGTTCGCGCGTGCCGACGATGCCGCATCGCCCGTTCTCGACACCATCGACCTCACCAAAGCGGCCATGCCTTGCGCGCCCCAGGTGGGCCCGGCCGTGCTGCGCGCTGCCGAGCAGCTGCCCCGATTCGCCGCCGACTGGGACTACGACGCCGTGGGTCTGCCGCATCTGCGCCAGTCCATCGCCGACCGCTACACCGCGCAGGGCCTGCCGACCGACGCCGACGAGATCCTCGTCACGATCGGCGCCCAGCACGCCATCGGGTTGCTGTCCCGTGTGCTCGTGGGGCGTGGTGACCGCGTCGTGATCGAGACGCCCACCTATCCGCACGCCCAGCGCGCCTTGCTCGAGGCCGGGGCCCGCTTCGTGCCCGTCTCGGTCACGGCCGAAACCGGGTGGGATGCCGAAGCCCTCGAGCACGCCTTCGAACGCACCAGCCCGCAACTCGCCTACGTCATGCCCGATTTCCACAACCCCACGGGCGCCAGCATGTCGCCCGCCGTGCGAGACCGCCTGTTGCGGGCCGCCGCGCGCCAGGGCACCACCGTGCTCGTCGATGAGACCACGGCCGAGCTCGACATCGATCGCGACGGCGCTCGCAGCCGCTTCATCCCCGTTTCGGCGGGCGACACGGGCGCGAGTGTCGTGAACATCGGCTCGATCGGCAAAACCGTGTGGGGCGGGCTGCGCATCGGATGGATCCGTGCCGACCGTTCCCTCATCGCGCGACTCGTCGCGGCGCGCACGAGCCTCGACCTCGGCACCCCCATCCTCGAGCAGCTCGCCGTCGCCGAACTACTGCCCGAGCTCGACGAGATCATCGCCGCGCGCCGTGTGCAGCTGCGCCGTTCGCGCGACCGCGTCGAAGAGCTGCTGGCCGAGCGGTTCCCCTCGTGGCAGGTGCCACACGTGCCGGGCGGCCTGGCCGTCTGGGCGGGCCTCGGTCAGCCCGTCAGCAGTGCGCTCACCCTGACGGCGCGCACGAATGGCCTCATCATGGCGGCTGGCCCCTGGTTCGGGTCGGATGGCGCGTTCGAGCGATTCCTGCGCGTGCCCATCACCTACCCGGTCGACACGCTCGAGCGGGCGGTCGACCGTTTGCACGCGGCCTGGCTCGCCATCGGCGGCGCCCACCATCAGCCGAGATCGCTCACTGCGACCGTCGTCTAGCTCTAATATGTCAGTATTGTGAATACTCGCGCAGCCAGCGCGTCCCCTCTGCACCGGGAGACATATGTATTCGCTCGCCGCCCTCAGCCTGTCCAATCGAGCGCTCATCGCGCTCGCAACGGCTGTCGTGGCGCTGTTCGGCTCCCTCGCCTTGGGGGCGCTGAAACAAGAGCTCGTGCCCAGCGTTCAGTTTCCGCAGGTCGTCATCGTCACGGCCTACCCTGGGGCCACGCCGGATGTCGTCAACGAGGATGTCTCTCAACCGGTCGAGGCGGCCATCCGTGGGGTGCCCGGCCTCGAGACGACGAGTGCGACGTCAAGCACGGACCGATCTGTCGTTACGGCGACCTTCGACTACGGCACCAATCTGGCGACCGCCGAGCAGAAGGTGAAGCAGGCGATCGATCGCATCGCCCTCGACCTGCCGGAGGACGTCGAGCCCCACGTCGTCTCGGGCGGCATCGACGATTTACCCGTCATGCAGATCGCCATCAGTTCTGAGGTCGACCCTCACGCGTTGTCGACGCAGGTGCGGCGGTCGGTCGTCACAGAGATTGCGGAAGTCCCGGGCGTGCGCGAGGCGCAGCTCATCGGAGAATCCAGCCAGCGCGTCACGATCACGCCCGACCCGGCCGCTCTGGCGGTCCGGGGCCTCACCACGCAGTCGATCGCCGACGCGCTGCGGGATAACGGCACACTCATTCCGGCGGGAGAGGTGTCCGAGCGCAGCAAGACGCTCTCGGTGCAGACGGGCACGAGGCTGGGCTCGGTCGAGGATGTGGCGGGCCTGCCCCTTGTGCCCACCACCTCGGTCCCATCCCCCTCGAAACAGGCGCCCGCAGTCGTGACGATCGGCGACGTCGCCGCGGTCGCGTTGGTCGACGATCCGCGCACCTCGATCTCGCGCGTCGACGGCGCCCCCTCCCTGACGATCGCCGTCACGAAGCTGCCGTCGGCCAACACCGTCGATGTCTCCCGCGCCGTCCGCGCTCTCCTCCCGAGTCTCGCCGAGAGCGTGGAGCCCGAGGCCACGCTCGCGATCGTCTTCGATCAGGCTCCATTCATCGAGCAGTCGATCGAGACCCTTGCCGTCGAGGGGCTCCTCGGCCTGGTGTTCGCCGTCATCGTCATCCTGCTGTTCCTCGCCGACGTCCGCGCCACCGTCGTCACGGCGATCTCGATCCCCGCATCCGTGTTGATCACCTTCATCGGGCTGCAGGCGGGCGGGTACACGCTCAACGTGCTGACGCTCGGGGCGCTGACGATCGCCCTCGGTCGAGTCGTCGACGACTCGATCGTGGTGATCGAGAACATCAAGAGGCATCTCTCGGACGAGGTGGGAAACGGTGACGCGGTCGCGGAGCGGTCCCGTGCGGTGCTCGAGGGGGTGCGCGAAGTCGCCGGAGCCGTCACGGCCTCCACGATCACGACGGTTGCCGTGTTCCTGCCCCTCGCCTTCGTCGGCGATGTCACGGGTGAACTCTTCCGGCCGTTCGCCCTCACGGTGACGATTGCACTCCTGGCATCCCTTCTCGTATCGCTCACGATCGTCCCCGTGCTGGCCTTCTGGTTCTTGCGCGCGCCAGCCGCTGCGCCGGGCCGCGACGAAGGGGATGCCGAACAGTCGACGCGCCTGCAACGGGGATACCGGCCGATCATCCGCTGGACGATGAAGCACTCGATGTCGACGCTGTTGTTGTCCGCGCTCGTGCTGGTCGGCACGTTCGCGCTGACGCCGCTGATGAAGTTCAACTTCCTGGGCGACACGGGGCAGAACGTCCTCACCATCGCACAGACCCTCGATGCGGGGGCCAGCCTGCAGGCTCAGGATGATGCGGCCGCCGTCGTCGAGACCGAACTCAGGGCGATCGACGGCATTGGCAGCGTCCAGCTCTCCATCGGCTCGGCCGGTTCTGCGCTACGCGACGCTTTCGGCGGGGGAGCGCCCGGAACCGTCACATATTCGATCACCACCGACGAGGGGGTCGAGCAGGAGGCGCTCCGTCAGACCGTGCGCGAACGCCTCGAGAAGATCCACGGCGTGGGCACTTTCGAGGTGGCGGCGTCGGGGTGGGGCGGGTCGAGCGATATCGAGGTCGACGTGTCGGCCACCACCGGTGACGACCTCGCCGTCGCGAACGACACCGTCGTGCAAGAGCTGGAGCACCTCGACAGCGTCGACCAGATCGTCAGCAACCTCAGCGAAACACGGCCCTATGTCGGCGTGCGCATCGACCGGCGCGAGGCCGCGCGGGCCGGATACACCGAGGTGGCCCTCGGCGCGCTCGTGGCCCAGGCGACTCAGCCGACCACGGTCGGATCGATGGAGATCGACGACAAGGCTGTGACGATCTTCGTGCAATCCGACCATCCGGCGAGCACAGAAGCCGAACTCGCCGCCCTCGGCATCCCGACGCCGCGGGGCACCGTGCGGCTCGACGCCCTCGCGTCCGTCGGGACCATCGAGGGTCCGGCATCCCTGACCTCCTCCCGCGGTGTGCGCACGGCGCAGATCAGCGGCATTCCGACGGGCGACAACATCGCCGCCGTGAGCGCCGAGGTGCAGGCCGCGCTCGACGATGCCGACCTTCCGGCTGGTGCGAGCGCCACGCTGGGTGGGATCACCGCGAGCCAGGGCGATGCGTTCCGGGATATGGGGCTGGCGCTGCTCGTGGCCATCCTGATCGTCTATGTCGTGATGGTCGCGACCTTCCGGTCGCTGCGGCAACCGATCCTGTTGCTCGTCTCGGTGCCGTTCGCGGCGACGGGGGCAATCCTGCTGCAGGTCGCGACCGGGATCCCGATCGGCGTGCCCTCGCTCATCGGTGTGCTCATGTTGATCGGTGTCGTGGTGACCAACGCGATTGTGCTGGTCGATCTCGTCAACCGATACCGGACGGCGGGCATGACGGTGACGCAGGCCGTCGAGCAGGGTGCCGTGCGGCGACTTCGCCCGATCCTCATGACGGCGCTGGCGACAATCCTGGCACTCGTTCCCATGGCACTCGGCGTGACCGGCCACGGCGGGTTCATCTCGCAGCCTCTGGCGGTCGTGGTGATCGGGGGCCTGCTCTCCTCGACCGTGTTGACACTGGTGGTGTTGCCAACCCTCTACAACCTCGTGGAGGGCGCCCGCGAGCGCCGGAGTGACGCGGGGGCGGCTCTGTAGAGCGGTGCTCAGGTCACCGTTATGCACCGTGTGACAGAATTCGAGAAGTCAGCGCTGTCTGCGCACACTCACCGCACCAGGAGACAGATGCACTCGCTCGCCGTCCTCAGCATGAAGAACAAGGCGCTCATTGCCCTCGTCACCATCGTCGTCGCCATTTTCGGCGCGCTGGCGCTCACGGGGTTGAAACAAGAGCTCGTCCCCAGCGTGCAGTTCCCGCAGCTGGCCATCGTCACGAGCTACCCGGGCGCCGCCCCCGAGGTAGTCAGTGAGGATGTCTCCAACCCGATCGAATCGGCCATCCGCGGTGTGCCCGACCTCGAGTCCACGAGCGCCACGTCCAGCACCAACCAGTCGGTCGTCTCGGCCACCTTCACCTACGGCACCAACCTGGCCACGGCCGAGCAGAAAATCGATCAAGCGATCAACCGCATCGAGTCGCAACTGCCCGACGGTGTCGACCCGCAGGTCATCTCGGGCAGCATCGACGACCTCCCCGTCATCCAGATCGCGGTCACGTCGAACGCCGACACCAAAGAGTTGGCCACCCAGATTCGCGAGAACGCGCTCGCCGAGATCGAAGACACCGAGGGTGTGCGCGAGGCGCAGCTCATCGGTGACGTCGGGCAGCGCATCACCATCACGCCCGATCAGGGCAAACTCACCGAGCGCGGCCTCTCCACGCAGGCCATCTCTGACACGCTCGACGCCAACGGTGTGCTCATCCCCGCGGGTGACGTCACGCAAGACGGCAAGACCTTCTCGGTGCAGACGGGCTCGAAGCTCGGATCGGTCGACGACATCGCCGGCCTGCCCCTGCTGGCTACCGACCCGCAGCCCGGCCAGGCCGTCACCAAGCTCAGCGACGTCGCCACGGTCGCGTTGACCGACGACCCGCAAACCTCCATCTCGCGCGTCAACGGCGAGCCCGCCCTGACGATCGCCGTCACCAAGTTGCCCGCCGCCAACACCGTCGAGGTGTCGAAGGCCGTGCGCGCGCTGCTGCCGAGCCTCACCGACTCGATCGGCTCCGACGCCAAGCTCACGATCGTCTTCGACCAGGCGCCCTACATCGAGCAGTCGATCGAGACCCTCACGGTCGAGGGCCTGCTCGGTCTCGTGTTCGCGGTGCTCGTCATCCTGCTCTTCCTGCTCGACATCCGCGCCACCATCGTCACGGCCATCTCCATCCCCACGTCGGTGCTCATCACCTTCATCGGGTTGCAGGCGGCCGACTACACGCTCAACATCCTCACGCTCGGCGCCCTGACGATCGCCATCGGGCGCGTGGTCGACGACTCCATCGTCGTGATCGAGAACATCAAGCGCCACCTGGCCATGGGGTCGCTCAGTGACCGCTCGCCCGAGAAGCGTTCGCGCGCCGTGCTCGAGGGCGTGCGCGAGGTCGCCGGTGCCATCACGGCGTCGACCATCACGACCGTCGCGGTGTTCCTGCCGCTCGCCTTCGTGGGCGATGTCACGGGCGAGCTGTTCCGGCCGTTCGCGCTGACCGTGACGATCGCGCTGCTCGCGTCGCTGCTCGTCGCGCTCACGATCGTGCCCGTTCTGGCTTACTGGTTCCTGCGGGCACCCAAGGCCAAAAAGGTTGCGGCAACCGATTCGGCATCCGCCACGTCGCCGTCTGAGACCGGCACCCGTGCAGCCGGCGGCCCCGATTCCGCCTCGCCCACCACGTCGTCCATTCCGCTGCCCGGCTCTCGCCGCGCGCGTCGCCAGAGCGAGGACGACGTCGACGATCTCGACCACCCGACGCGCCTGCAAAAGGGCTACCTGCCGGTCATCCACTGGACGATCAAGCACTCCGTCTCGACGCTGCTCATCGCCGTGTTCGTGCTCGTCGGCACGTTCGCGCTGACACCGTTCATGAAGACCAACTTCCTGGGCGACTCGGGGCAGAACACCCTCACGGTCACGCAGACGCTCGACGTGGGCGCCAGCCTGCAGGCCCAGGATGACGCGGCTTCGGCGGTGGAAGACGAGCTGCGCACCATCGACGGCATCGACACGGTCCAGCTGTCCATCGGTTCCAGCGGTTCCACGCTGCGCGACGCCTTCTCGGGCGGCGGCGCCGGTGCGATCACCTACTCGATCACGTCCTCGGATGACGTCGACCAAGAGGCGCTGCGCAACACCGTGCGCGACGAGCTCGAGAAGATCGACGGCGCCGGCGAGATCGAGGTCTCCGGTTCGGCCGGCTTCGGCGGCTCGAGCGATGTCGAGATCGACATCGAATCGCCCAACAGCGACGACCTCACCACCGCGAACGACACGCTCGTCAAGGCCGTCACGGGTCTCGAGGGTGTCACGCAGGTGGTCAGCAACCTGAGCGAGACGCGCCCCTACATCGGCGTGCAGATCGACCGTGACAAGGCGGCCGAGGCAGGCTACTCCGAGGTCGCCCTCGGCGGTTTCGTCGCCCAGGCCACGCAGCCCACGACCGTCGGCACGGTCGAGATCGACGGCACAACGCTGAACATCTACGTGCAGTCCGACAACCCGCCCACGACCGAGGCCGAACTCGCCGAGCTCACCATCCCCACCGTGACGGGCCCCGTGCGCCTCGACTCGCTCGCGACCGTCGGCCTCGTCGACGGCCCGGCGTCGATCTCCTCCTCCGAGGGCAAGCGCACCGCGACCATCAGCGCCACACCGGCCAGCGACAACATCGCGGCCGTGAGCGCCGAAGTGCAGACCGCCATCGACGATGCCGACCTGCCCGCCGGTGTGACGGCGTCGCTCGGCGGCGTCTCGTCCAGCCAGTCCGACGCGTTCGGCCAGCTGGGGCTCGCGCTCCTCGCCGCCATCTTGATCGTCTACATCGTCATGGTGGCCACGTTCCGGTCGCTCCGCCAGCCGTTGCTGCTGCTCATCTCGGTGCCGTTCGCGGCGACGGGCGCCATCGCGCTGCAGGTCGTCACGGGCATCCCGCTCGGTGTCGCCTCGCTCATCGGTGTGCTCATGCTCATCGGCATCGTGGTCACCAACGCCATCGTGCTCGTCGACTTGGTCAACCAGTACCGCCGACGCGGCATGACGGTGGCTCAGGCGGTAGAGCACGGTTCGGCCCGACGGCTCCGCCCCATCCTCATGACGGCCTTGGCCACCATCCTGGCGCTCACGCCCATGGCGCTCGGCATCACGGGGCACGGCGGCTTCATCTCGCAGCCGCTCGCCATCGTGGTCATCGGCGGCCTGCTGTCCTCCACGGTGCTCACGCTCGTCGTGCTGCCCACGCTCTACAACCTCGTCGAGGGTGCCAAGGAGCGCCGCAACGCGAAGCGCGCCGCACGCGCCGACCAGGTCGCCCGCTCGCGCCCCATGCTTGCGGTCGAAAGCGGCCGTCGGTCCGGCGCGGAGCACGTGCCGGCCCATGCGGCCGGTGTGGTTGCGGGCGCGGGCGCCGCTACGGGCACGGTCGATGCGCCGCGCGCTGCTGACGCTGAGCCGGGCGAACGTGTCGTGCAGGCTGACGACGCGGAGCAGGCTGAGGACGCGGAGGAGGCGAAGCAGCCAGAGCAGGCTGAGGTCGCCGGTGGCACGGAGCAAGCCGAGACCGCTGCGCACATCGTCGAATCCGAAAACGATGAGGTCGTCGAAACCACGGACGAGCATGTCGACAACGCAGCCAGCGGCGTGCACGCGGATCAGCAGGCGAGCGACGTCGACAACGGCGAGCGAGCTGACGAACATGCAGAGAACCTCGGCCACGTCGAGGACCCCGAGCACCCCGAGCACCCCGAGCACGCCGAGCACGCCGAGGATGCCGATCACGCCGAGCACGCCGAGGATGCCGACCAAGCCGAGCACGGTGAACACCTCGAGCAGGCCGACAACGCGGATCAGGCCGACCAGCCCGACACTACCGAGCGCGTCGACCAGCCCGAGGACGGCGAGCAATCGGGCGACGACGAGCACCGCGAGGGTGACGAGCGTCACGAGCACTAGCGGCTGAGCTGGAGGGCGGCGGAGAGACATCCGCCGCCCTTAGGCTTGTCCCATGGCTACCCCGGACTTCATCCTCGAGCTGCGCGCGAAGATCGGCACCCACCCTCTGTGGCTGTCGGGCATCACGGCGGTCGTGCAGCGCGACAACGGCGACCTGCTGCTCGTGCGCCGGGCTGACAACGGCAACTGGACGCCCGTCACGGGCATCATCGACCCGGGCGAAGAGCCCGCCGTCGCCGCCGAACGCGAGGTGCTCGAAGAGGCCGACATCCGCGCCACCGTCGTGCGGCTCGCCAGCATCCAAACCACGGCCGAACACGTGTACCCGAACGGCGATCGCGCGCAGTACATCGACTTCACGTTCCTCTGCCGCTACGACGGCGGCGAACCCGCCCCCGCCGACGGCGAGAACCTCGAAGCGCGCTGGTTCGGCCGCGACGACCTGCCGCCCATGCCACCCGAGTTCGCCGAACGCCTCGATGCCGCACTGAGCGGCGAAGAGGCCGCCCGCTTCAAGCGCTAGGCCTCGAGCTGACCGCGCGAACGTGAGGGTGCCTGCAACCATGGTCGCAGCATCCGCGTCACCCACGGCAGCACCCAGTAAGCCATGATCGGCGTCAGGACGAGAGTCGACACGAGCACGTGCAGCAGCACGCCCCACGTCTCCCACCCGGGCACCAGCCACGTCACGAGGAACGTGAAGACGAGGTTGACGGGGAAGAAACCCAGCCAGATGCTCACGGCCTGCTTCCAGCGCGGGGGCGCCAACGGCACGGTCACCTGAGTTCCCGTCGCTTCGGGGCCACCTGGCCCGTGCGCGGCCGAGACGCTCGTGGCGAAGGGGGCGTCGAACCAGCCCTCGATGCCCGTGCGCTTCTCGCTGCGGCGATGCTGCATGAAGTCCTTGCCGCTCGACAGCCACCAGGCGCGTTCGGAGGAGTTCTCCCACGCCAGCAACGTCTCGTCGTCACGGAACCGGTACAGCATGTACCAGATGTCGGATGTCTCGCCGGCCCTCACCCAGCCGGAGCCGAGGAAGCCGGGGTACTTGTTGGCGAGGTTGATGCCAGCCTGTACCCAGATGGTGGCTTCACCGATGCGGGCGGGGTCTACCGTCCGTTCGATGGAAACCGTAATGGGTTCGTGTTCCATGCCTCCAGCATGCCGGATGACTGTTTCGGCGCGGTAACGGAAGCGTCCCCGGGGTCAACTAGTCGAGCGTGCCTCAACTCACAAGGGGCTGGCCCCGAAAAATGCTCGGCGTAGCGTGGGGTGCACCCCTTCCCATCCGCCCCGCACCACCGAAGCGAAAGGATGCCATGAGCATCAAGATCGGCGACCGCGTGAGCTGGTCGACGCCGCAAGGTCGCACGCAGGGCGTCGTGCGCGAGAAGAAGGACAAGGACTTCACGTTCGACGGGCAGAAGTTCACCGCGACGAGCGATGAACCGGCCTACATCGTCGAGTCGGAGAAGTCGGGAAAGAAAGCGGCCCACAAGGGTTCCGCCCTACGCACGTTGAAGAAATCGGAGAAAAGTTCATGAGCCGTGGAGTCGCAGTCGTCACCGGAGGGTCCGCCGGACTCGGTCGCGCCATCGTGCGCGAGTTGGCCGCCCGTGACTGGGATGTCGCCATCCTCGCGCGTGGCCAGGAAGGTCTCGACGGTGCCGTCGCCGACGTCGAAGCGCTCGGGCGCCGCGGCCTCGGAGTGCCCACCGATGTTGCAGACCGCGAGGCCGTCGACAGAGCGGCCGACCGCGTCGAAGCCGAACTCGGCCCCATCGACCTCTGGGTCAACGACGCCATGGTCGGCGTCTTCGGCGAATTCATCAGCACTGACCCCGAAGACTTCGAGCGCGCGTTCGCCGTCAACTTCTTCGGCTTCGTGAACGGAACGCGAGCCGCGCTCGCCCGGATGACGCCGAGGAACGCCGGCCACATCATCCAGATCGGTTCGGCGCTCGCGCACCGCGGCATCCCGCTGCAGGCCTCTTACTGTGCCGCCAAGCACGGCATCCAGGGCTTCACCGAGTCGGTCACGGCCGAGCTCACGCACAACAAGTCGAACATCTCGATCTCGACCGTCGACATGCCCGCCATGAACACCATGCAGTTCAGCTGGGTGAAGTCGCAGCTGCCCGACCACCCGCAGCCCGTGCCGCCGATCTCGCAGCCCGAGGTGTGCGCCCGCGTCGTCGCCGACGTAGCCGAGAAGCCGCGCAAGCGCACCTGGGTCGGCGAGGCCACCGTCGGAACCGTGCTCGGCAACCGTTTCGCGGCCGGTTTCATGGATCGCTACCTGGCGAACTCCGCCTACAGCGGCCAGCAGGCGCCCGAGAAGAAGAACCCCATGCTGCCGACGAACCTCTACGAGCCCACGCCCGGTGACCACGGCGCGCACGGCATCTTCGACGACAAGGCGCACGGCGAGACGGTTCAGACGTGGGCGATCCGCCACCGTCCGCTCGTCTACTCCGTCGCGGCCGGCGCCGCTGCTGTGCTCGCGGCAACGGCAGCGAAGGTCTTGCGCAAGTAGCTCAGGCGGCGGGGTGAAGCGACTTCGCCATGCAGAGACTCGACGCTGCTCCCACATAGGGGCCGTATTGCGGGATCTCGACGTAACCGCAGCGCGTGTAAAGCGCCTGCGCCGCGTTATGGAGCGTCCCCGTCTCGAGCACGACACGCGTGAACCCGGATGCCGCGGCGTCGGCTTCGAGGCGATCCATCAGGGTCGTCGCGATGCCCTGGCCGCGGCCGTCCGGGTGCACGAACATCCGCTTTACCTCGGCTTCGGTCTCGCCTGGAGTGCCCGTGCCTGAGGTGTCGTCGGTCAGCGGAACGAGCGCCACCATCCCGAGTGCGCGGCCGCTGTTATCGCGGGCGACGTAGACGATGATGCCCGGCACCTCGAGTTCCTCGACGTCGAGGAGGAAGTTCTCCTCTGGCGGGTACAGGCTGTGTGCATAGGCCGCGCCCGCCTCCATGAGCTCGACGAGTTCGGCCTGGCGTGCGGGTTCTGGAGTGATCGTGATGCTCATGGTCACCAGCATGGCGCAGACATGTTTCGCGGCGGTTTCCGTCGGGGTGATGACATCCGTGCCCCGCTCGTGTAACGTATGTAGGTCGGCTCTAGACACCGCGGTTGTGACGCGGAGAGGGTTTGTAAGTCTGGTGGGCCGGTTTCACTGCGAGAACGCAGATGAATTTCACACGATGTGAACGGTCCCCGGCCACTGATCGCCCGGGTATGAGAGAGATTGCCGCGCTTCACGTATGCGGCTCTTCTTGCTTGCTGTTTTCACGCAAAAAGAGATAACCCGGAAAAGTATCATGCCTAAAAAGAAGCCTGTCGGCGGACGACCCGCCAAGAACTACGACCCCAACTACGCCGCAAAGCGCCCCGCCGGAAAGCCGGGCAGCCTCAGCGAAGGCCACCGCGGATTCCGCGCCGCCGATCCCAACGCCCCCAAGAAGGCCCGCTGGAACGCCGACGAGCGTGCCGCGAAGCACGCCGGCCGCTACTCGGACGAGCCCCGCGCCAAGCGTTCCGACGACGACCGCGCCCCGCGTTCATTCGACCGTGACGACCGCGCGCCCCGCCGCGACAACGACGCCCCGCGCTCGTTCAACCGCGACGACCGCGCCCCTCGCCGTGACAACGACGGCCCCCGCCGTTTCGATCGGGATGACCGCGCCCCGCGCTCGTTCAACCGTGACGACCGCGCGCCCCGCTCGTTCAACCGCGATGACCGCGCGCCCCGTCGCGACAACGACGCGCCTCGCCGTTTCGACCGCGATGACCGCGCTCCGCGTTCGTTCAACCGTGACGACCGTGCTCCCCGTCGTGACAACGACGGCCCGCGTTCGTTCAACCGTGACGACCGTGCGCCCCGCTCGTTCAACCGTGACGACCGCGCCCCGCGTTCGGCCGGCCGGGATGACCGCGCTCCGCGTTCGTTCAACCGTGACGACCGTGCGCCCCGTTCGTTCAACCGTGACGACCGTGCGCCCCGTCGCGACAACGACGCTCCCCGCCGTTTCGACCGCGATGACCGTGCTCCTCGTTCGTTCAACCGTGACGACCGTGCCCCTCGCCGTGACAACCACGCTCCCCGCTCGTTCAACCGCGATGACCGTGCTCCGCGTTCGTTCAACCGCGACGACCGTGCTCCCCGTCGTGACAACGACGCTCCGCGTTCGTTCAACCGCGACGACCGCGCGCCCCGCCGCGACAACGACGGCCCCCGCCGTTTCGACCGCGATTCCAAGCCCGCGTTCCGCGACGACAAGCCCGCCTTCCGCGACGCCAAGCCGCCCCGCACCTTCACGCGCGACGGCCGCCCCGAGAACGAGGGCCGCGCGAGCGACTTCTACCCGAAGCGCGACGCCGCGAACCGCCCCGGCTTCTCCGGTGACGAAGACGTCGTGCTCGAGCGCCTCGAGGCCCAGGCCACGACGGCGACCGACGTCGAGGGTGTGACCTTCCAGGACCTCGGTCTCGGCGGCAACATCTCCGGCGCCCTCGCCGAACTCGGCGCGGCAAGCCCGTTCCCCATCCAGGCCGCCACGATCCCCGACGTGCTCGCGGGACGCGACGTGCTCGGCCGCGGCCGCACCGGCTCCGGCAAGACCATCGCCTTCGGTGCTCCGTTGGTCGAGAAGCTCATGGAGAACGGCGGCGGCAAGCGACGCGAAATGGGCCGCAAGCCCCGCGCGCTCATCCTGGCCCCCACGCGTGAGCTCGCCCTGCAGATCGACCGCACCGTGCAGCCCATCGCCCGCAGCGTCGGCCTGTTCACCACGCAGATCTACGGCGGCGTGCCCCAGGGCCGACAGGTGGGTGCGCTGCAGCGCGGCGTCGACATCATCATCGGAACGCCCGGCCGCATCGAAGACCTCATCGAGCAGGGTCGTCTCGACCTTTCCGAGGTATCCATCGTCGTGCTCGACGAGGCCGACCACATGTGCGACCTCGGGTTCCTCGAGCCCGTTCAGCGCATCATCCGCGAGACCGCTTCGGGCAACCAGAAGCTGCTCTTCTCGGCCACGCTCGACAAGGGTGTTGCAGCCCTCGTCAACGAGTTCCTCGAGAACCCGGCCGTGCACGAGGTCGCCGGTGAAGACCAGGCCTCCTCGACCATCGACCACCGCGTCCTCGTGGTCGAGCACCGCGACAAGGATCAGCTCATCGAGCAGCTGGCCGACCGCGAGGAGAAGACCCTCATCTTCGCCCGCACCCGCGCCTACGCCGAGCGTCTGACCGATCAGCTCGAGGATGCCGGCATTCCCGCCGTCGCCCTGCACGGTGACCTGAACCAGGCCCGCCGCACGCGCAACCTCGAAAAGGTGACCAGCGGTCGCGTCAAGGTTCTCGTGGCCACGGATGTCGCAGCCCGCGGCATCCACGTCGACGACATCACGCTCGTGGTGCAGGCCGACGCGCCCGACGAGTACAAGACCTACCTGCACCGCTCGGGTCGCACGGGCCGCGCCGGCAAGGAGGGTGTCGTCGTCACCCTGATCCCGCGCAGCCGTCAGCGTCGCATGACCGAGCTTCTCGGCCGCGCCGAGATCGAGGCCGATTTCGTCGAAGCCCGTCCGGGCGACGACATCATCGAAGGTCTCGCCGGCCGCATGACCCTCGCGGACATCACGGCGTAACACCCGCGTTTCGCACAAGAACGGGCCGTCCTTCAGGGGGCGGCCCGTTCTTGCGTTGATGAGGCGCTAGCTGACTCTGCAGCGGGCCTTCAGAACAGGGTGGGCGGCGGCTCTTCCGGGTTGGGTTCGAAGCGCGGCCCGCTGGGCACGGGTGCCCCCACCGTCTTGGCGCCCACCGTCTTGGCGCCCGCAGATGTCGCCGCCGACGACCACGCCATCTTCGACGGATCGGAGCCGGCCGGGCGCCGTCGACGTTCGCCGTCGCCGCCCGTGTACATGCCGAGCGCGGCGGAACGGATGCCGCCCGTCACGGGGTCTTCCTCGCCGCGCGTGAGCCCGTGGGTGCGCATCAGCGGCCCCATGCGCTCGGACAACCACCGCCGGTACTCTTTCGGCGCATACGACGACTCGGCGTACATCTCGGTGTACGAGGCCACGAGGTGCGGATGATTGCGTTGCAACCAGTGCATGAACCACCCCTTCACGCCCGGCCGCAGGTGTAGAGCCGTGTAGAGCACCGACGTCGCACCCGCTGCGGCGCACATGCGCAGCGCGTTGTCGAGGTGTTCTCGCGTGTCGGTGAGGTGCGGCAGGATCGGCATCAGGAACACGCTGCACGGCAGGCCGGCCTCGCGTGCCGCCGTCACGGTGGCGAGCCGGGCCGTGGCCGACGGGGTGCCCGGCTCGATCGACTGCTGCAGCTCGGGGTCGTAGATGGCGATCGACATCGCCAGATCGACGGGGATGGTTTCGGCCGCCTGGGCCAGCAACCCCAGGTCTCGCCGCAGCAACGTGCCCTTGGTGAGCATCGACAGGGGAGTGCCGCTCGCCGCCAGGGCCTCGATGATGCCGGGCATGAGCGTGTATTTGCCCTCGGCGCGTTGGTAGGGATCGGTGTTTGTGCCGAGAGCCACCGGATGGTGTCCCCAGCTGGGCTTGGCGAGCTCGGTGCGCAAGACATCGGCCACGTTGACCTTGACGACGACCTGGTTGTCGAAGTCGGCGCCCGCGTTGAGGTCGAGGTAGGTGTGCGTGGGGCGGGCGAAGCAGTAGACGCACGCGTGCGAGCAGCCGCGGTAGGGATTGATGGTCCAGCCGAACGGAACACTCGACTGCGAGTGGACTTTGTTGAGCGCGGACTTGGCGAGCACCTCGTGGAAGGTGACGCCGGCGAACTCGGGAGTCTGCACGGTGCGCACGAGGTTGTTGAGCTTGGCGAGGCCGGGAAGCGCGTCGGCGTCTTCCGTGGCGATTGCCTGCGCGTTCCATCTCATACGTCTAGTAGAACATATGTTCGATGGAATTGCGCGACGGAAAGAGACGCGGGGTCGAGCGCGTTGCCTGAGTCAAGCAACCTACAGGCCGAGCAGTTTGCCCTTCGCGGCGGCGAACTCCTCGGCGGTAAGCGCGCCCTGCTGGTGCAGGGCCGCGAGCTGTTCGAGTTGCTGCATCAGGTCGGCACCGCCGGCATTGCTCCCAGAACCGGTAACTGGTCCGGGGCCACCACCCACGGTGCCGGTGAAGCCATCCACACCGGCGTCTCCGCCCGCAGCCGCCGTGCCCGCGGGATCGTGCTCAGCCGCCTGAGCGGGCGTCGGCAGCGTGCCAGAGGCGGGCTGGCCGTAACCCTGCTGGCCGTAGCTCTGCTGGCCGGAACCCTGCTCGCCATAGCCCTGCTGGCCGTAACCCGGTTGCGCATAACCCGGTTGCGCATAGCCCTGCTGCCCGCCGCCCTGCGGCGCTGGTTCGGCGGCAGGTGCCTCGTCGTAGCGGTCGCGCTCCTGAAAGCGCCTGATGCCGCCCGATACGGCCGTGGCGGTGCCTGCAATGACGGCGGTCCTCGCGGCGGCCTGCAACAGACCCCCGCGTCCGATGCGTCTCAGGAAAGGCATGTTCGTCTCGTTTCGTCAGAGTCCGGATGCTTCGGCGACGATCTCGTTGACCACGGCCGCCGGGATCGTCTCGACGTGGCGGATGGCTCCGCCGCCCGCCGAGATGGTCGCCGCCAGTTCCTTGGCCCACAACATTTCTACGACCAGTATGGCGGCCGATGAGCCGGCGGTCACGAGGGGAGCGAGGTCGGCGACATCCGTTTCGCCGGTGAGGCCGTGGGCGGCCAGGTCGAGTGCCGCCACGATGTCTCGGAACGCCTCGAAGTCCTCGGGCGCGTTGTGGTGGAATTCGTCCCATTCGAGGATCGACACCTCGCCTGCCTCGGATTTGCTCACGAACACGAGGTCGAGCAGTCGCACCGAGTCGACATCGGCGAGTTGTGCCACGGCCTGGGCGACGGAGGGCCCTGGCCCCGCGTCGGGGAAGGCGAGTACGAGGACCTCGACGGGGCCATAGTCGTTTGCGGGCACTGATGCGGCGTCGCTGTGCTCGGTCATGGTGTCCCCTTGCTGGCTTCGTCGTGTTGTCGTCCGTTGCTGGGGACTGTAGCACCGGCGGGAAGGCAGCCGCTGACTTTTCTCGGATGTTGGCGCAGCGCGGGCTCGAATGCGCCGAGGTCACCGCTCACAGAATGAGGATTCGTCGCTTCAGCGAGACGCCAGGAAAAAGATGGCTACCGTCGCGAGCAGCACGATTGCCACGAATACGGTGTCCCGGTGTCGCCAAGGAACCGAGTAGCGCTCAGTTCTGTGCCGAGAGGCGCCGAACGCTCGAGAATCCACGGCGAAGGACATCCGCTCGGCGTGTCGGATGCCACCGGCCAGGAGTGGCACGACCATGCCGACGCTGCGCCCCACCCATCCGACGGGCCCTCGCCGAACCACCGAACCACGGACGCGACGGGCCGCCCGCAGCTGCTCGAGGTCCCGCCCGAATCGTGGCACGAACCGATAGGCCGCCAGCGCCGTGTAGCCGAAGCGGTAGGGCACCCGCAGATTCTGCACGAGCGACCGCACGAGGTCGGGCCCGGCCGTCGTCAGACCGGCAATCAGCGACAGGGTCAGGATGCTGCACAGCCGCAACGAGGTGGCCAGCCCGACGCCCAGCGCGGCCACGGTGTAGCGGTAGTCGCCGAGCTGCAGGATCACGGTGTCGGCGGGCGCGCCGAACAGGCCCTTGGGCAGGAGTGTCGAGCGCAGGGCGGCCGCCGGGTCGGTCCACGCGCCGAAACCCAGCGCGAAAACGACGATCAGGGCGGGCAGCGCGACGCCGAGCAGCAGGGCCGTGCGCCGGCCGACCCGAGCGCCCGTCACGATGACGATCAGGGCGAGGGCGAGGAAGAGCAGCGGGGTCAGGATGTCGCGCGTGAACAGGAGTGCCGCCATGGCGGGCAGCACGGCCACCAGTTTGGCGAGCGGATTCAGGGCGTACAGATAGTGGCGGGGACGGGCCGATGTGAAGCTGCGGTAGGGGTCTGTCACGCGTCGGCCCTCCGGCCGCTGGTGCCGTGCTCGCCGCCGCCGTGACCCGCTGTGCCCGCGATCTGGTCGAGCCGCCGCACCTGTCGCCACTCGGTATGCGTGGTCACCGCCTGGAACGCGCGCGCGAGCGGCGGCAGGCGCAGTCCGTTGCGCTCGAGGATCGCCTCGTCGCCGAGGATCTCGTCGACCGTGCCCGCCTCGACGAGCCGCCCGTCGGCCATGACGGCGAGGTGATCGGCGTGATCGACCGCCAATTGCAGGTCATGCGTCACGACGACGACGGTCGTGCCCGCGCGGTTCAGTGACCGCAGCAGGTCGAGCAGTTCGTCGCTGCGCTCGCGGTCCTGCCCGAACGTGGGTTCGTCGAGCACCAGGGTGGAGGCACCCGCGATGAGCGCCGTGCCCACCGACAGCCGCCGCTTCTGCCCGCCCGACAGAAGGAATGGATGCACGTGGGCGGCGTCGGCCAGACCGAAACGCTCGAGCATCCCGGTCACCTGGCGCTCGATGGTCGACTCGTCGACGCGCCGCGCCCGCAAACCGTAGGCGAGCTCATCGAACGCGGTGTGGGCGACGAATTGGTGTTCGGGGTTCTGGAAGACGAATCCGACGTGTTCCGAGAGGCGGCGCGCGTCGGTTCGGGCGGGGTCGAAACCGTGCACGCGCACGCGGCCAGAGGAGGGTGCGGTGATGCCGACCATGGTCTGCACGAGGGATGACTTGCCGGCCCCGTTGACGCCGACGATCGCCCAGAATTCGCCCCGCCCGATGGTCAGCGAGACGTCGTGCACGATGCGGGTGCGGCGGCGCGTGACCGAGACGCGGTCGAGCACGACGGCCGGCTGCGGATGTTCGGGCGCGGCGTTCGTGGCGGCCGTGATCGCTCGTGCCGAAGCCGGAGCTGAAGCCGGAGCCGACGTTCCGGCTGCCGCCGGGGCGGGCAATGAGGCCAAGGCGCGCCCCCGAGGCACCGTGTCCAGAGCCGTCGTCAGCTCCTCGCCGGTCAGTGGCAACGGCTCGTCCGCATCGAAAACCCCGGCGTTCCGCAACCGCCGCCCCGCCTCGGTCGCGGGCGGCAACCACACGCCCAGCTGGTGCAATTCGTCTGCGCGCCCCGCCAGCACCTCGCGCGGCGTGCCGTCGGCCACCGGATGCCCGTCGCGATCGATCACGATGACGCGGTCGACGATGCGCACGGCGCGGTCGAGGTCGTGTTCGATGAGCACGAGGGTGTGCCGCCCGTCGGAGGCGATCTCGGCGAGGGCGTCGTACACGTCGTCGGCGCCGGCCGCATCGAGGTTGGCGGTCGGTTCGTCGAGCACGATGGTGTCGGAGTCGAGCGCGAGTGCCGCGGCGATGGCGACCCGCTGGCGCCCGCCGCCCGACAGGATGTCGGGGTTGCCGACCCGCCGCTCCCACAGGCCCACGCGGCGCAGGGCGGCCTCGGCACGGCGCAGGATCTCGGGCACCGGCAGGCTCAGATTCTCGGGCCCGAAACACACCTCGTCGAGCACGCTGCCGGTCACGATCTGGGCGTCGGCGTCTTGGAACACCATGCCGACGCGCTCGCTCAGGGTCGCCACCGAAGCATCCCTCGTGTCGACGCCGTCTACGCGCACGCTGCCGTGCATCTCGGCCGGAACGGCGTGCCGCACCAGCCCGTTGAGCGCCAGCGCAAGCGTCGATTTGCCCGAACCGCTCGGCCCCATGAGCAGGACGACCTCGCCCGCCCGCAGGGTGAACGTCACGCCGTCGGGGCTGAAGCGGTCCCGTCCGTCGTGGCGGATGCGCAGCCCGTCGACGACGAGCCGCGGCCCGGACGTCTGCGGGACCTCGGGCGCGGGGATGAAGGCATCCGTCACGTGTGAGCCAGGCGGGGGAGGCGCGAACCGGGACCGGAACCTGAGCCCGAGCCCGTACCCGTGCCTGTGCCCGAGCCCCTGCCGGACGTCCGCGACGGACGGCGATCGATATCGTGCTGCAACCCTCGCGCGGCACCCGTGCGATCGATGCCCGCGGCCACGAGACGCGCCAGCCACGTGACGAGGAGCGGCGTCAGCACCCACACGGCGATCGAGACGATCTCGGCGACGGGCGCGAAGTGGTCGACGCCCAGCGCGATCAGCACCACGCCGCCGAACACGACGCCCGCGATGGCGGCCGCGAGGTAGAACACCCACGCCTTCCAGTAGCGGTAGCGCGACAGGGCGAACGGCAGCTCTTGCAGCAAGCCGATCAGCAGCCCCGTGCCAATGTGCCGCCACACGTTGGTGGGGTTGAACGCCGAGGCGGTCAGCCCCGCGATGACACCGGTGACGACGGCGACGCCCGGGCGGCGCAGCAGCGATTGAGCGACGACCCCGGGGAAGAAGTAGACGCCGATGAGCACGCCATAGACGACGGGGATGGTGGCGAGCACGACAACGTGCAGGTAGCCGGTGACCGCGAACACCAGGCCGCCACCCACGCCGATAGCTGCACAGGTGAGAAGGAGGCGGGTGTTCATGCTCGTCATGGTGAGTCCTGGTGTCGAGGCGGGGGCGCGTTCATCCAATGTAGTTGAGGCCTGTGACCGGAGCCACGGAGAGGGTCGCGCGCGTGTGGTCTGACCACAGTTTACGCCCAATCATCCCCGCCTGCCAGGGCGAGATCAGACGGCGCGGGGACGGCGGCGACGCCGCGGAGTCAAACGCACATTCGGCAGCGGCGGTGCCGGAATCCGCGCACCCGCGTGCCCCTCGACCTGCCCGAAACGGCCGTCCTGCGCCTCCCAGTCATCCCGAGCGCTCACGATGTCGTCGTGGCTGCGGCCCACGAAGTTCCACCACATGATCAGGTCCTCGGCGAAAGGCTCGCCACCCAGCAGGATGAAGCGGGCGTCACCCTCTGCGTGCACGGCCACGTGATCGCGGCCCAACCCCAGGTAGAGCATGGGCCCCGAGGCGAGCAGGGCGTCGCCCACGCGCAGCGCGCCCGACAGGACCGCGATCGCGTATTCGAACCCGGGGAGGAGGGGGATGGTGGCGCTCGCCGCATCAGACAACTGCGCGTCGGCGCCCACGATCGGAGTGTGCGTCGTGGCGGGGGAGCTCACGCCGCCGAGTTCACCGAGGAAGACGGTGGCCCGCAGTGCGCCGTCGACGAAGACGGGCAGGTCGGCATGTGTCTCGAAGGCGGCATCGCCCGCGGCGGCCTCGGGCGGCAACGCCACCCAGAACTGCAGGCCCTCGAGCGGCCCAGCCGTCTCGCCGATCGAGAACTCTGAGTGCGACACTCCACGCCCACTCGTCATGAGGTTGAGCTCGCCCGGCCGCAGCGTCACATCGCTGCCCACGCTGTCGCGGTGCCGGATATCGCCCAGCAGGGGCCACGTCACGGTCTGCAGACCCGTGTGGGGGTGCGGCAGAACGCGCATGAGCGCCTGTTCGTCGAAGCGGTCGAAGAAACACCACGCACCCACCATGGGTAGCGCGCGCTGCGGCAACAGACGATGTACCTGGATGCCGCGCACCCCGCCCAGCGGAACCTCGCGCGGCTCGAGCAGCAGCATCTCGGGCCCCTCGACGTCGGGGCGCCGGCTCACGCTCTCGGTGTTGTGCCCGTCGAGCCTCGTCATCGCGCTGCGCCCGCCATCAGAGGGTGTCGGGCGAGACCAGGTGCTCGTCGAATTCGTGGTGCTCGGCCACGTAGTCGGCGACGAACGAGCAGCCGGCGACGATTTTCTCGCCGCGTGCCACGGTGTCCTCGAGGGCGGCCTTGACCAGGATGGAGCCCGCCCCGGCGCCCTGGAACTCCGGGCGGATTCCCGTGTGGGTGAAGACCGTCGCGCCACCCATTTCGCGCACGTCGGCGACGCCGACCAGGGTGTTGCCACGCCACAACTCGTAGCGCTCACGCTCGTCGTTGCGCACGACGCGCTCGTCATCGGTGGGCGACTCGGTGTTCGACTCGGCGTCGGCGTCGGAGTTCGCCGCGCTGGTCGCCTCCGGGCTCGCTGAGCCGTCGGTCTCGATGCCCGTCTCGTTACCCCGGTCGGGCGATGTTTCGTCAGTCATGTTGCACGCTCCTTCGTGTGCCACAACCTACTCCGCGCGGTGCTTGTTCCGAACGGGTTGCGCTCGGCACCCACCCATCCACGCTATCCGCTCCGAATCAAGCCCGACCCGTCGATGTCTGGCCCGAACCCGCCCTCGACTATCGTTGACGACAGGAACAGGAGGAACGGATGCATTCACGCCCAGCCCGCGTGGCACGTGGCCTCGTCGCCGCATCCGTTTCCACTTTCGTCGCCGCCCTCTCGCACGCGGCCGCCGGGTCGCAGGCTCCCAGCCTCGTAGCCGTGGCGCTGTGCCTCGTGGTCGCGTCGTTCGCCTGCATCGCGCTCGCCGGCCACCGCCTCACGCCCTGGCGCACGGCCGCCGCGGTTCTCGTCAGTCAGGCCGTCTATCACGCGCTCTTCACAGCCATTCCGGCGGTGTCGGGCAGCGCCGAATCTGTGTTCGGGATGTCGGGGGCGCACGTTCACGGGCAGGCTCACGCCGCGGCATCCCCGTCGTCGTTGTCGTCATCGGCTGCCGACGCCGCCATGGGCATGGGTGCCGCGGGTCCTCACGCGCATGCGGCAGGCCACTCCGACGCACTCATGTGGGCCGCCCACGGTCTCGCGGCCCTCGTCACGGTCGCCGTCGTGCTGCACGGCGAACGCGTCTTCTGGGGCCTCTTCGACACCCTGCGCCTCACCTTCCTCACACTCTTCCGACCCCTCGCCGCGGCCAGCACGCCGTTGTCGGTGTCGGTTCCCGTGGTGGTGCGCCGCATCCTGGCACCCATTGCACCTCCCTTCTTGTCCTCTGTGAAACATCGCGGTCCGCCGTGCGGAGTCTCGGCTGCCTTCGCGGCCTGACCCGCACGTCGCATCATCCCCATTTCACAGTTATCGGTCGCAGGCTCTGCCGTGACCACCAGACAAGGACTTAATCGCATGAAGAAACGCACCCCCCTGCTCGCCGTCGGCTCCCTCACGGCCGGCGTCGCCCTCGCGCTCGGCGCCCCGCTCGCCGCGAGTGCCCACGTATCGGTCACCCCGTCCGACACGGCCGCCGGTTCTTACACGGTCCTGAGCTTCGCGGTCGGCCACGGCTGCGACGGCTCGCCCACCACGAAGCTGAGCTTCGACATCCCCGAGGAGATCGTCGCCGTCACGCCGACGGTCAGCCCGAACTGGGACATCGAGAAGCAGATGACCGACCTCAAGGACCCGATCACCGACAGTCACGGCACGTCGCTGGCCGAGCGTGTGGGAACGGTCGTCTACACGGCCAAGACGCCGCTGGCCGACGGTTACCGCGACACCGTGTCGTTCCAGGTGCAGCTGCCGGAGGATGCCGCCGGCAAGACCCTCAGCTTCCCCGTCGTGCAGACGTGCGAGCAGGGTCAGACCGACTGGACCCAGGTCGCGGAAGACGGCCAGGACCCCGAGGAGCTGGAGTCGCCCGCACCGCAGGTGACCGTCACCGAGGCGTCGGCAGCGGGAGCCCACGGGCACTCCGACGCCGATGGCGATGAGGATGCTTCGGCCGCTTCCGCATCATCTGAAGCTGCTGCCGCCACCACCGCCGAAGCCGGCCCGGATGTCGTCGCCCGCACGCTCGGAATCCTCGGAATCGTCGTCGGCGCCGCCGGTGTCGTCACGGCCGTCGTCGCCACCCGCCGTCGCACCCAGAAAGGCTGACGTATGACTGTCACCACTCGAAAGAAGTCCGGTCTCGCTCTCGCCGGGGCGCTCGCGCTCGCGGTCGGCACGCTCCTCGGTGTGTCCCCGCTCGGCGGTTCGGCGGCCGAGGCGCACAACTACCTCGTGTCGTCCAGCCCGGCCGCGGGTTCGACCGTCACCGAGCAGCCGGGCCAGATCGTCATCACGACGAACGACGCCCTGCTCGATCTCGGCGGCGAGAGCGGCTCGAACCAGCTGCAGCTGAAGGGCCCGGGCGAGACCTTCTATGGTGACGGTTGCACGACGGTCAACGGCCCGGCGCTCACGATGCCCGCGCAGCTCGGGCAGCCGGGGGAGTACACGGTGATCTGGCAGGTCGTCTCGACCGACGGGCACCCGATCTCCAACGAGTTCACGTTCACGTGGGCCCCCGATGCCGCCCAGACGCTCGCCGAGGGGCAGACCAGCGCCCCGGTGTGTGGCCAGGCGTCGTCCCCGGCGGCGTCCGAGCCGTCGACGGATGCTGCCACGACAGCGCCTGCGCCCGACGCGACGGATTCGGCGGCCCCGGCTCCCGAGCCCGAGATGACGACCCAGACCGACGCGGCGGCGGGTGAGCAGTCGCAGGCCGCTGGCGACATCCTGTGGATCGGTGGTGCCGTCGCGGTTCTCGTGATCGCGGGTCTGATCGTGCTCGTGGTGCTGCGTCGCCGCAAGCCGGCGGGTGTCGCGGATGATGCGGGCGCAGCGTCGTCGCATCCCGAAGAGCCCGGCGAGCGCTAAGCCCTCGGCTCGGTCGCATTCTGTTCTCCACAGGTGTGATCGAGCCGATCTCTCCACGGATGCGGGGGAGCCGACCTCTCGGGGTGGGCTCCCCCGTATTTTCGTCTCACGGGGTGCCGCACGGTGCTCCTGCAGACGAGGAGAACACCATGGGCAGCCCCACCGTTCGAGCGCCGCGCCGCGCCTTCCCCCGCGTTCTCGATCTCACCGAGCAGCGGCGGTCAGCCGAGGAGCCGACCGGCCCACCCGCTGGATCGCCTGCTTCGCCCGCTGAGACAGTGATGTCGGTAGAAGGAGGTAGCGTTATGGGCGTGACGCCCGCCCTCGAAGTTCTGCACCGTGTCTTCGGGTACGACGAGTTCCGCGGCGAGCAGGCCGAGATCGTCGAGCAGGTCGCGTCGGGCGGTGACGCCGTCGTGCTCATGCCAACGGGTGGCGGCAAGAGCCTCTGCTACCAGATCCCGGCGCTCCTGCGCGAGGGCACGGGCATCGTCGTCTCGCCGCTCATCGCGCTCATGCAAGACCAGGTCGATGCGCTGACGGCCGTGGGCGTGCAGGCGGCGTTCCTCAACTCTTCGCAAGACGCCGCCGAGCGTGAGCGCGTCGAGCGTGCCTACCTCGACGGCCAGCTCGATCTTCTCTATGTCGCCCCCGAGCGGCTCTCGTCCGAGTCGACCAAGCGGTTCCTCGCCAACGGAAAGGTCGCGCTCTTCGCGATCGACGAGGCGCACTGTGTCTCGCAGTGGGGCCACGACTTCCGCCCCGACTACCTGTCTCTGGGTGACCTGGTTCAGCGGTGGCCCGATGTGCCGCGCATCGCGCTCACGGCCACGGCCACCGATGCCACGCACCGCGAGATCACCGAGCGCCTGCACCTCGAGCGCGCGCAACACTTCGTGGCCAGCTTCGACCGGCCCAACATCCAATACCGCATCGTGCCGAAGAACGAGCCGCGCAAGCAGCTGCTCGACTTCATCCGGCGCGAGGGCTCGGGCGAGGCCGGCATCGTCTATGCCCTCAGCCGCAACACGGTCGAGAAGACGGCCGAGTTCCTGAAGCAGAACGGCATCGACGCCATGCCCTATCACGCGGGCCTCGACCAGGTCACGCGTGCCCGCACGCAGGCCCGGTTCTTGCGTGAAGACGGTGTCGTCATCGTCGCCACGATCGCCTTCGGCATGGGCATCGACAAACCCGATGTGCGCTTCGTGGCACATATCGACCTGCCGAAGAGCGTCGAGAGCTACTACCAAGAGACCGGTCGTGCCGGGCGAGACGGCCTGCCCTCGGTGGCCTGGCTGGCCTACGGCCTGCAAGACGTCGTGCAGCAGCGTCGCATGATCGAGCAGTCGCCCGGCGACCTCTCGCACCGCCTCAAACTGCAGAAGCACCTCGACTCCATGCTCGCGCTCTGCGAGACCGTCGACTGCCGCCGGCAGAACCTGTTGCATTACTTCGGCCAGGACGCCGAGCCGTGCGGCAACTGCGACACGTGCATCGAGAAGCCCGAGACGTGGGACGGCACCATCCCCGCCCAGAAGCTCCTCTCCACGGTCGTGCGCCTCAAGCGTGAGCGCAACCAAGAGTTCGGTGCCGGCCAGATCGTCGACATCCTGCGCGGCAAGCGCACTCCGCGCGTCGAGCAGTTCGGTCACGACCAGATCGCCACCTTCGGCATCGGTCAAGACCTTTCCGACCAGCAGTGGCGCGGCGTCGTGCGTCAGCTGCTCGCCGCCGATCTCCTGGCGGCGCGGGGCGAATACGGCACGCTCGTCATCACGCCGGCGAGTGCCGAGGTGCTGAGCGGCAACCGCACGGTGCGCATGCGCAACGAGCCCCTCCGCCAGGCCTCCTCCGGCCGGTCGTCGTCGTCCTCCCGCCGAGCGGTCGTCGATCTCGCCGAGGCCGACATTCCGCTGTTCGAGGCGCTGCGCGCCTGGCGTGCGGCCGAGGCCAAGGAGCAGGGCGTCCCCGCCTACATCGTCTTCGGAGACGCCACCCTGCGCGCCGTCGCCGAGTTGCGCCCGCGGTCCCTCTCCGACCTCGACGGCGTCAGCGGCATCGGCGAAAAGAAACTCGCCGCCTACGGCGAGGGTCTCTTGAGCGTCGTCGCCGAGCAGGCCTCCGCCTCGGCCTAGCTCACGCCGGTGTCGCCCGCATCCCTGTAGAAATCGACAGCGACGGCCGCGAGCGGTTCACGCGCATTTGTGGCAATCCCACGGGTCGCTTCACGGATCGTTAGCGGACTCCTACTATCGACACAGATTTCAGTGTGGAAAGGCAGATCTCAATGAGCAACCGAACCAACGCAACCCCCAACGACCTCGCCGCGGAAAACACGGGCCCCGAGGCATCCGGCAGCGCATCGGCCGAGGCGACCGCCGCCGGCGCATCCGAAACCGTCGCCCCCGACGCGCTCGTCGACCCCGAAACGGTTGCCCACCTCCCCGGCCCCGGCAGTGTCGACGCAGAAACGCCCACGCGGGCCGCCACCGAAGCGCCGGCGCCGTCGCGCTCGCGTTCCTCCGCCTCAGGTGATGCCGGCGACGGACCGCGCGTCGACATTCCCTCGCTCGCCCACACGCTCCTGGGCAGCTGGCCCGAAGCGCGCCTCGCCTCGCGCGCCCTCGCCGGTCGCCCCGACATGCAACGCGACGAAAGCCTCGGCATGGTCGAGCACCGCCAGCGGGTCTTCGAGCAGCTGCACAAACTCGTCGAGAACGGCCAGGTGCACCGCGCGTTCCCGACCCGCCTGGGCGGCCACGACGACCACGGCGGCAACATCGCCGGTTTCGAAGAGCTCGTGCTCGCCGACCCGTCGCTGCAGATCAAGTCGGGAGTGCAATGGGGTCTCTTCGGCGCCGCAATTCTGCACCTCGGCACCGAGAAGCACCACACGGCGTTCCTTCCCGGCGCCATGAGCCTCGACGTTCCCGGCGCGTTCGCCATGACCGAAACGGGCCACGGCTCGGATGTCTCGAGCATCGCCACCACGGCCACCTACGACCCCGACACCCGCGAGTTCGTCATCCAGACCCCGTTCCGCGCCGCCTGGAAGGACTACCTCGGCAACGCGGCCGTCCACGGCACCGCCGCCACGCTCTTCGCCCAGCTCATCACCAACGGCGTCAACCACGGCGTGCACTGCTTCTACGTGCCGCTGCGCGACGCCGACGGCGCCTTCCTGCCCGGTATCGGCGGCGAAGACGACGGCCTGAAGGGCGGCCTCAACGGTATCGACAACGGCCGACTGCACTTCGACGGTGTGCGCATCCCGCGCGAGAACCTCCTCAACCGCTACGGCGACGTCGCCGAGGACGGCACCTACAGCTCGCCCATCGCGAGCCCCGGCCGACGCTTCTTCACGATGCTCGGCACCCTGGTGCAGGGGCGCGTGTCGCTCGACGGTGCGGCTACCGCGGCATCCGCCCTCGCCCTGCAGATCGCCATCACGTATGGCAGCGAGCGTCGGCAGTTCAATGCCGGCAGCGACACGCACGAGGAAGTCATCCTCGACTACCAGCGTCACCAGCGCCGGCTCCTGCCCCGCCTCGCCACCACCTATGCGCAGATCTTCGCGCACGACGACCTGCTCGTGAAGTTCGACGGCGTCTTCAGCGGGGCCGCCGACACCGACGACGACCGCCAAGACCTCGAAACGCTGGCGGCGGCGCTCAAGTCGCTGTCCACGTGGCACGCGCTCGACACCCTGCAAGAGGCGCGCGAGGCCTGCGGCGGCGCGGGCTTCCTCGCCGAGAACCGGCTCACCGGCCTGCGCGCAGACCTCGACGTCTACGCCACGTTCGAGGGCGACAACAACGTCCTCCTGCAGCTCGTCGGCAAACGCCTCCTCGGCGACGTCGCCAAGCGTTTCAAGGGAGCCGACGCCAAGGTCCTCGCCAAGTACGCGGCCGGTCAGGTCGCCGACCGAGCCGTCCACGGCACGGGACTCCGATCGCTCGCCCAGACGGTCGCCGACCTCGGCTCCACGGCGCGGTCCGTCGGACACCTCCGCGACACCGACACGCAGCGCGAACTCCTCACCGGCCGTGTGGAGACCATGGTGGAACAACTCGCCGCCAAGCTGCGTCCCGCCAGCAAGCTCGGCCCCGTCGAGGCCGCCGCGCTCTTCAACGACAACCAGAACGAGCTCATCGAGGCAGCGCGAGCGCACGCCGAGCTCCTGCAATGGGAGGCCTTCACGGCCGGGCTCGACAAGATCACCGACACCGACACCCGCCAGGTGCTCACCTGGGTGCGCGACCTCTTCGGCCTCGGACTCGTCGAGAAGCACCTCGCGTGGTACCTCATCGCGGGGCGCCTCTCACCGCAGCGCGCGGGCGCCGTCGGGCCCTACATCGACCGGCTCATCGCGCGCCTCCGACCCCACGCCTCCGACCTCGTCGAAGCCTTCGGCTACGGTCCCGAGCACGTGCGCGCACCCATCGCCACGGGCGCCGAGCAGGCCCGCCAAGAGGAGGCCGCGAGTTACTTCGCCCGCAAGCGCGAAGCCGGCGAGCTGCCGATCGACGAGAAGACGCTCAAGGCTCGCGCGAAAAAGATTCAGGTGAGCTGACGTCGTCACGCTCTCGCGCCGGTCGACCGGACCCTAGCGAGAGCGTGGCGATGAAGCCGAGGGTCAAGAAGCCTGCGGCGGCGAACGCCGAAAACTTCGTGCCCTCGCTGAAAGCTTCGCGTGCGTCATCCGCAATGGCAGCTGTTCGCGGATCGTCTGCCAGACCGGGAAGGGCCGAACCCGCGCTGTCGACCACGGCGGCCACAACGTGGTCGCGCTGATCGGCGGGCACCCCGGCATCGTCGAGCTTGCCGCCCAGAATGCCGCCCGTGCTCGTGAACAGGATCGTGCCGAGAATCGCGATGCCGAGAGCCGAACCCACCTGGCGCGCTGTGGACTGCGTGCCCGAGCCCTGCCCGGAACGCTCCACCGGCACATCGCGCAACACCACACCCGTCAGCTGCGCGGTCGCGAGGCCCACGCCGAATCCGTAGACGAACAGGAACGGCACGAGCGCCGCCCACGACGTATCCACACCGATCACGAACCCGAGCCCCGCGACGCCCACGATCTCGGCCGCCAGGCCCACGCGCACGATCGTGACGGCCGGGATCTTGTTGCCGAACGCCCCCGCGAAGCCGCTCGCCACGAACGACCCGATAGCCAAAGCGAGCAGCACGAGACCCGTCTGCAATGCGCTGTAGCCGACCACATTCTGCAACCACAGAGGCAGCGACAGGATGATGCCGAACTCACCCAGCGACACGATCAACGCCGCGATGTTGCCATTGCGGAACGACGGGATGCCGAACAGTCCGACACTCAACATGGTCGGTTTGCCCGCCCGCTCCTTGCGCCGCTCGCTCCACACGAACAAGAACCCGGCCACAGCGGACACCACGAAGGCCAGCGGAATGGGTGACAACCAAAACGGCCACACCCAGTCTCCGAACGCGAGGCCGTCCTCGGCTTGCCACCACCCGAACGTGCGCCCCTCGATCAAACCGAACACCAGCGCGGCAAACGTGATCACCGACAGCAGCGCACCCACCAGGTCGACCCGTGTCTGCCCCGAGCCCCGAGACTCCTTCACGGTGACGACGACGCCGATGACGATCAGGATGCCGAGAGGAATGTTGATGCCGAACGCCCAGCGCCACGACGCATACGTCGTCAGGTAGCCGCCCAGCAGAGGCCCGAGCGCCGTCATGCCGCCGATCGTCGACCCCCACACGGCGAACGCGATCGCGCGCTCCTTGCCGCGGAACGTCGCGTTGATGAGAGACAACGTCGTAGGAAGCACCATCGCGCCGCCCACACCCTGCACCACGCGCGTCGCGATGAGGAAACCTCCGGTCGGTGCCAAGGCCGCGGCAATCGACGCCACCGCGAAGATCGTCACGCCGATGAGCAGCATGCGCTTCCGGCCGATGCGATCGGCGAGGGTTCCGAACACGAGCAGCAGGGATGCGAAGACCAGGGTGTACGACTCCTGCACCCACTGCACCTCGGTCGAACTGATTCCGAGGTCGTCGACGATCGAGGGGATGGCGACATTGACGATCGTGGAATCGACGATGATGAGCGCGACGGCGATGCTGATGAAAACCAACCCGAACCAGCGGGTGCGCGGAGAACTCACGGTGTGCCTTTCCGGCCGACGGGGCGTCGACGTGAAAATAGTAAGCCTGCTGACTGTTTATTACCAGGAGTACATTAGTCTCATGACATCCGAGCCGCGCAACACCCCTCAACAGGGCGTTGCCGCGGGTTCTGCGCCGCACGACGCGGCGTCGTCACCGTCATCGCCTTCGCCCTCGCCCTCCCGCACACCGCCAGCCGGCGTGAACCCCGAGGGCGGCCCGATGGATGCCTGGCCCACCGGCCGTCTCCTGTCCACGGCCTCGCGCCTCGTGGAACACGCCTGGGCCGAGGCGCTCGAAAGCCACGGACTCACGCACGCGGGCCTCATCGTGCTGCACTTCCTCTCGACCGGCCCCGCCAGCCAGATCGAATTGGCCCGCCGCGCGCGCGTGCAGACGCAGACCATGTCGCGCACCCTCGACAGGCTCGAGCGCGACGGCTACGTGGAACGCAGCGCCGATGCATCGGACCGCCGTCGCCACGTCGTCGTGATCACGCCAGAGGGTGCGGACGCGTTCCGCCGCGCACACGATCTCGAGGCGACGATCTTCCCGGAGTTGCCGCAGCACGACGTTCTGCGCGAGGCGCTCCTGCACCTCATCGCGGCGAGCGAGACCCGCCGCTGGGGCGACGTCGACGACTGAGGTTGCGGCAGTCCGCCTCCCAGCGGTTTCTGAGTCCCTCCTGATTAGATTCGGTGAACGCACAACCGCGTCACCCCGCGCATCCCGCGCCACTTCAGTGAGGAATCCGCAATGAACTGCCCGGTCGACAATGTACCCCTCGTCATGAGCGAACGCTCAGGAGTCGAGATCGACTACTGCCCCACCTGCCGTGGTGTGTGGCTCGACCGTGGCGAGCTCGACAAGATCCTCGACCGCGCCAGCCGCGAGTTCGGCGGCGCTGCGGCTGCCGCGTCGGCCGAGGCGGCCTCGGTGCAGCAGGCGCCGGCAAGTGGCCTGCCCGGCGGCCACACCGATGCCCCCAACCCCTACACGGGCCTTCCGCGCGACGCCGACCGTCCGTTCCCGGGCCGAGGCTCCGACCGCTGGGACGAGGGCGGTCGCGGCTACACCGACGGCCGCGACAACCGTCCGCCGCGCGACCGTGACGATCACCGCCGCCGCGACGACAGCGACGACTTCGGCCGCGGGGGACTGGGTGGCCTGCTCGGCGGCATCACGGGCAACCGCGACAATAACGGCTACGGCAGCCGTGACAGCGACCGCCGCTACGACGACGACCGCCGCTACAACAACGACAACCGCAACGGCCACGGCCGCAAGCGCAAAGACAACTGGCTCAGCGAGCTCTTCGATTGATCGGCGCCTGCCTCGCGAGACGTCGTTCCTGGCTCGCGAGGCTTCGTTAACGAGAAATCCCCCGGCGCCGCGAGGCGTTCGGGGGATTTCACATTCTGGCGTTTTCGCTGTGGTGGCTCCGACGGGCGTCGATCCCGTGACCTCTCGATTTTCAGTCGAACGCTCTACCAACTGAGCTACAGAGCCGAAGGCTGTCGCCTCCATGGTGAAATGCCCCTCCAGAAGGAGAGGCATTCGACCTGGCGACCCTGACGGGACTTGAACCCGCGACCTCCGCCGTGACAGGGCGGCACGCTAACCAACTGCGCTACAGGGCCTCGATATTGTGTTGCTGTGTTGCTGTGTTGCTGTGTTTTCGTGCTTTTCGCACCTGACCATTATGCCGTATGTTTCCCTCCGTTTTTTACACGGGGGTTTCGAGCTGTTTTGTGCGGGTGTTGCTGTTCTTCAGTGTAGTAGTACCGTGACCCCAACGGGATTCGAACCCGTGCTGCCGCCGTGAAAGGGCGGTGTCCTAGGCCACTAAACGATGGGGCCGGTGTGCCCGAGGGCACTGAACTACCGGGGACCAAGCATACGGATTCGGCGGCACTTTGGCAAAACGTATCCCGCGGGTGCGGGGAGCGCGAGCGCGGCTGCTTCTGAACGGGTGCGTGAAAACACGGATGCCCCCGCCGCAAACGCGAGCGAGGGCATCCGAGAAGAAAGCCAGCGACTAGTGGCCGCCCTCTTCTTTCAGCTTGGTGAAACCGTCTTGCACGATCTGCTCGGCCTCGGCCGCGTTGCCCCAGCCCTCGATCTTGACCCACTTGCCGGGCTCGAGGTCTTTGTAACGCGTGAAGAAGTGCTCGATCTCGTTGCGCGTCTGCTGCGGAACGTCGTCGATGTCCTGGATGTGGCTCCAGCGCGGGTCTTTCACGGGAACCACGACGACCTTGGCGTCGGAGCCGGCCTCGTCGCTCATGTTGAGAACGCCGACGGGGCGAACCTTGACGCCCACGCCCGGGAACACGGGGTATTCGAGCAGCACGAGCGCGTCGACGGGGTCGCCGTCGAGGCCCAGCGTGTTCTCGAAGTAGCCGTAGTCGGTCGGGTAGACGAACGACGTGAACAGCACGCGGTCGAGGTAGACGCGACCGGTCTCGTGGTCGACCTCGTACTTGTTGCGGCTGCCCTTGGGAATTTCTACGACGACGTCGTAACCTGCCATGAGTTTCTCCTTGCTCGTGAAGTCTGGAATAACGTTACTGGATGCCTCCCTCCGCGCGCCCTGAACATCGCCGTCCTCTCGATCCGGCAACGGCCGAGGTGCGCGCGGCCGTGCGGCGTTCGCTGGCCGCCCACGTCGCCGAAGAGGGCAGCCCTCTCGTCCTCGTCGCCCTCAGCGGTGGCCCCGATTCTCTGGCCCTCGCGGCGGCGGTCGCGTTCGAGGCGCCCAAGCTCGGCATCCGCGCGGGCGCCGTCATCGTCGATCACGCCCTGCAGTTCGGGTCGGAGGATGTCGCGGCTCGTGCCGCCGAGCAGGCGGCGTCGCTCGGTCTCGCCCCCGTCGTCGTCAAGAAGGTCGTCGTGTCGTGGGGTTCTGGGCCCGAAGAGGCGGCCCGTCGGGCGCGCTATGACGCTTTCGCTGAAGTGTTCGCCGAGACGGGGGCGTCCCACATCCTGATCGGCCACACGCTCGACGACCAGGCCGAGACCGTGCTGTTGGGTCTCGCCCGGGGTGCCGGGCCGGCGAGCCTGCGGGGGATGTCCGAGCTCACCGACAGCTACCTGCGACCGCTCCTCGGGGTGCACCGCGAGACCACGCACGCCTCGTGCGACGCCCTGGGCCTCGACGCGTGGACCGACCCCCACAACGACGAACACCGTTTCAGCCGTGTACGCGTGCGCAAGGCCGTGCTACCCGTCCTGGAGCGCGAGCTCGGGCCGGGCGTGGCCGAGGCGCTCGTGCGCACCGCCGACATCCTGCGCGAGGACAGCGAGGCGCTCGACCGCATGGTCGACGAGATCATCGAGGAGATCTGCGAGCCGGCCGAGGCGGGCATCGCCGTCGACGTACGCACCCTGGCCGTGAATCCCGCGGCACTGCGCAACCGCATCATCCGCGTGGTCGCCGCGGGCGAATTCGGCCAATATCTGAACCGCGCCCACACTCTTGAGATCGCCCGCCTCGTCACCGACTGGCGCGGCCAGGGCCCCATCGACGTGCCGGGCATCAGCGTCACACGCGAGGGCGCACTCCTCGTCTTCACGGCGCGCACCTCGGACCCTGACCACCCGTAACCCAGGACGCCCGAGACATCCGTACACTCGAATCATGGAATCGACGGACGTTCAGGGCGACCTCGCCCAAGTTTTGGTGACCGAGGAGCAGATCCACGACAAGCTGCGCGAGCTGGCGCGGCGCATCGAGGCCGACTACGAGGGGGAAGACCTGCTCCTCGTGGGTGTGCTGAAGGGTGCCGTCATGGTGATGGCCGACTTGAGCCGCGAACTGCGCAACCACGTCGAGATCGACTGGATGGCCGTTTCGTCCTACGGCAACAGCACCAAGTCGTCGGGTGTCGTGCAGATTCGCAAGGACCTCGACACCCCGCTCGAGGGCCGCCACGTGCTCATCGTCGAGGACATCATCGACTCCGGCCTCACGTTGTCGTGGCTGCTCGAGAACTTCGCTTCGCGCGGTGCCGCCTCCATCGAGGTGTGTGCACTTCTTCGCAAACCGGATGCCGCCAAGGTCGAGATCGACTGCCGCTACGTCGGTTTCGACATCCCGAACGAATTCGTCGTGGGCTATGGCCTCGACTACGCGGAGCGTTACCGCAACTTGCGCGATGTGGCCGTGCTGGCGCCGCACGTCTACGCCTGATCCGGGCGCTTTACGCCCACGGGGAACACAGAGTGGGCGCTCAGACTCTTAGAGATACCCTGGTGCGACACGGGCGATTGTGGCCCTCTTCGACCCACCTGCAGAAAGGTGACGGGCTGCGGCCCGGAGCAACATGAATTTCAAGCGCATCTTCAAGGGACCGCTTCCCTACATCCTGCTCGCCGTCGTCGTGTTCTTCGTCGGTTCGAGCCTGCTCAACATCAACGGGTTCAAAGAGGTGTCCACCGAGCACGGTCTGCAGCTCTTGAAGGACGACAAGGTCAAAGAGGTCATCCTCACCGAGGGTGACAACCGAGCCGACCTCACGCTTGCATCGGCCGATGGCGACAACGGCACGATGGTGCAGTTCTACTACCTCAACGCGCGCGCCGCCGATGTCGTCGATGCCGTCGACTCCGCCGCGCCCGCCGAGGGCTTCAACGACAAGGTGCCCCAGCCCAGCTGGTGGGGCAGCCTGCTGAGCCTGCTCATCCCGCTGCTGCTCATCGGTGTCTTCTTCTGGATCATGCTGTCGAGCATGCAGGGCGGCGGCAACAAGGTCATGCAGTTCGGCAAGTCCAAGGCCAAGCTCGTGTCGAAGGAAGCCCCCAAGGTCACCTTCCAAGATGTGGCCGGCAGCGACGAAGCCATCGAAGAGCTCGAAGAGATCAAAGACTTCCTGAAAGACCCGGCCAAGTTCCAGGCCGTCGGCGCCCGCATCCCCAAGGGTGTGCTGCTCTATGGCCCTCCCGGAACGGGTAAGACTCTGCTCGCCCGCGCCGTCGCCGGCGAGGCTGGCGTGCCGTTCTACTCGATCTCGGGTTCCGACTTCGTCGAGATGTTCGTCGGTGTCGGCGCGAGCCGCGTGCGCGACCTGTTCGAGCAGGCGAAGCAGAACGCCCCCGCCATCATCTTCATCGACGAGATCGACGCCGTCGGCCGTCACCGTGGTGCCGGCATGGGCGGCGGGCACGACGAGCGCGAGCAGACGCTCAACCAGCTGCTCGTCGAAATGGACGGCTTCGACCCCAAGGCCAACGTCATCCTCATCGCGGCGACGAACCGCCCCGACATCCTCGACCCCGCTTTGCTGCGCCCCGGCCGCTTCGACCGCCAGATCGGCGTCGACGCACCTGACCTGCAGGGTCGCCGCCAGATCCTCGAGGTCCACGGCCGCGGCAAGCCGCTGTCGAAGAACGTCGACCTCGAGGTCGTCGCGCGCAAGACGCCCGGCTTCACGGGTGCCGACCTGGCCAACGTTCTGAACGAGGCCGCGCTTCTCACGGCCCGCTCCAACGCGCAGCTCATCGACAACCGCGCGCTCGACGAGGCCATCGACCGCGTCATCGCCGGCCCGCAGCGCCGCACGCGCATCATGAACGACCGCGAGAAGCTCATCACGGCCTATCACGAGGGTGGCCACGCGCTGGCCGCCGCCTCGATGCGCAACACCGACCCGGTGACCAAGGTCACCATCCTGCCGCGCGGCCGCGCCCTCGGTTACACGATGGTGCTGCCGCTCGAGGACAAGTACTCGGTCACGCGCAACGAACTGCTCGACCAGCTGACCTACGCCATGGGCGGTCGCGTGGCCGAAGAGCTCGTGTTCCACGACCCCACCACGGGTGCGTCGAACGACATCGAGAAGGCCACGGGCATTGCTCGCAAGATGGTCACCGAATACGGCATGACGACCGATGTGGGCGCCGTGAAGCTCGGCCAGTCCTCGGGCGAGATGTTCCTCGGCCGCGACATGGGCCACCAGCGCGACTACTCCGAGTCGATCGCCGAGCGCGTCGACCAGGAGACGCGCCGCCTCATCGAGCAGGCGCACGACGAGGCGTGGCAGGTCATCACCGAGAACCGCGACATCCTCGACCGCCTCGCCGCCGAGCTGATGGAGAAGGAGACGCTCGACCACACCCAGCTGGCCGAGATCTTCACCGACGTCAAGAAGCTGCCCGAGCGCCCGCAGTGGCTGTCGAGCGACAAGCGTCCCGTGTCAGACCGCCCGCCCATCGTGGTGGCTGCGAAGACCAAGATCCCCGTCGACCCCGGTGTGACCGACGGCGGCGTGGAGTCGGAAGAGCGTCCCGACCTGCGGACGAATCCCAACCCGCGTCCCGCGACGGCGTAAACCGCATGACGGGCGTCGACAGGCCCCGGATCGAGGCGGCCGTGCGCGAGCTCCTCGCCGCTATCGGTGAGGATGTCTCGCGCGAAGGTTTGGCCGAGACCCCTCGCCGCGTGGGCGAGGCGTACGCCGAGTTCTTCGGTGGACTGCACGTCGACGCCGAGGCGTTTCTCGCCAATACGGTGCCCGTCGGCGACCGCGCCGGTGAGGTCGTGCTGGTGCGCGACATCGCGTTCCGGTCGATCTGCGAGCACCACCTGCTGCCCTTCCTCGGCACGGCGCATGTCGCCTATGTTCCCGGCGACAACGTAGTGGGGCTCGGCAGCCTGCCGCGCGTGGTCGACGCCATCGCGTCGCGCCCGCAGATGCAGGAGCGCCTGACCGAAGAGATCGCCGACACGCTCGAACGCGGGCTCCAGGCGCGCGGAGTGCTGGTGGTGCTCGACGCCGTTCACGGGTGCGTGGTCGCGCGCGGGCAGCAGCAGCGAGACAGCTCGACCGTTACGGTCGCAAGCCGTGGAACGCTCAGCGACCCCGCCGCACGGGCCGAGATCTTCGCGCTGATCGGTGCGCGTCCAGCGCCGGATGCCGGGGCGACACCGTGATGACATCCGAGACGCCGCACGTGATGGGCGTCGTCAACGTCACGCCCGACTCGTTCAGCGACGGCGGCCAGTTCGTCGACGCCGACGCCGCCCTCGCGCATGCGCTGCAACTCGCCGCCGACGGTGCCGACATCATCGACGTGGGCGGCGAATCCACCCGTCCAGGAGCCGACCGCGTCACACCTGCCGAAGAACAGCGCCGCGTGCTGCCGCTCGTCCGCGCCCTGGCCGGCCGCGACATCGCCGTGAGCGTCGACACCATGAACGCCGAGACGGCGGCGCGGGCCGTGCACGAGGGTGCGGTCATCGTCAACGATGTGTCGGGCGGGCTCGCCGACGCCGGCATGGCCGCCGCTATTGCATCCACGCCGGCGATCTTCGTCATCGGGCATTGGCGCACGCACTCGGCCACCATGAACGCCTTCGCCGACTACGACGACGTCGTCACCGAGGTGCGCGACGAACTCTCGAAGCGGGTCGACGACGCGCGGGCCGCCGGCATCTCGGGCGACCGCATCGTGCTCGACCCGGGGCTCGGGTTCTCGAAAAACGGCTCACACAACTGGCAGTTGCTGGCCCGCCTCGACGAGCTGCTCGAACTCGGCTACCCCGTTCTCGTGGGCACGAGCCGCAAACGGTTCCTCGGCGCGCTGCTGCCCGACGACGCGCCCATGACCGAACGGGACCTGCCGACGGCTGTCACGAGCGTGTTGGCCGCGCAGGCGGGGGCGTGGGGGGTGCGCGTGCACGATGCATCCGCCACCCGGCTCGCCCTCGACACCTGGCGCGCATGGCAGAGTGGTCGACGTGGCTAGCCTCGACACCATCCAGCTGACCGGCCTGCGGGTGCGCGCGCACCACGGCGTGTACGACTTCGAGCGCGAGAACGGGCAAGACTTCGTCATCGACGTGACGGTGTGGCTCGACCTGGCGCGGGCCGCCGCGAGCGACGACGTGTCGACCACCATCCACTATGGCGAGCTGGCCGAGAGCATCGCGCGTGCCGTGGCCGCCGACCCCGTCGACCTCATCGAGACGGTCGCCGAACGTGTGGCGACGCTCGTGCTGGGCTACCCGGCCGCCGAGCGCACACGCGTCACGGTGCATAAACCCGACGCTCCCATCTCGGTTCCCTTCGCAGATGTCGCGGTGAGCATCGAGCGCGCGCAGAAGGCGCGGTCGACGCGTGACGATCGAGCGGATGCCGACGCATGACGCCCATCGCCAAACCCCCCGTTCACCCGCCCGTGCGCCGGCCCTCGCAACTCTCGCTCGGGGTGACGAGCGCCGTCGTGGCCTTCGGCGCCAACCTGGGCGACCGCGAGGAGACCATCCACCACGCCCTCGCCGACCTCGACGCCACCGGCGGCATCACGGTCACGCGCGTATCGCCGCTGCAAGAATCGGTCGCGGTCAAACCCGACGGCGAAGACCCCGACGCGCCCGGCTACCTCAACGGCGTCGCCCTGCTCTCGACCACCCTCAGCCCCCGAGCCCTGCTCACCGAACTGAACCGCGTCGAACGCGAACACGGCCGCGTGCGCGCCGAGCGGTGGGGTGACCGCACGCTCGACCTCGACATCGTCGCCTTCGGAACCCTGACGGTCGACGAACCCGACCTCACCATTCCGCACCCCCGCGCCTCCCAACGTGATTTCGTGCTCGCGCCCTGGCTCGACGTCGACCCGGATGCCGCGCTCCCCGGTCTCGGGCGCGTCGATGCCCTGCTCGCCGCCCTGCGAAAGGACCGCACATGACCCGAACGCGCGCCACGCCCATCATCGGCCTCGCCATCGTCGGCCTGGCCATCGGCTACCTCATCGAATACGCCTCCGCCGCCGGGGGACGCCCGCTCGTCATCCCGCCCGTCACGTTCTCGGCCACGCTCGTCGCGGTCGCCGCCATCGTGGTCGGTTTCGCCATCCCGATTCGCCGCGCCGTCACGGGCAAGGCGCAACGCATGATCGACCCGTTCCGGGCCATGCGTGTCGTCGTCCTCGCCAAGGCGTGCAGCCTGGTCGGCGGCCTGCTCATCGGCGTGACGCTCGGGGCGCTCGGCTTCCTCCTCACCCGGCCGGTGATGCCCGCGGTAGGCTCGACCTGGTTGACGATTGCCGCACTCGCAGCATCCGCGATTCTGCTGGCGGCCGCCCTCGTCGCCGAGCACCTCTGCACGCTTCCGAAGGATGATGACGACGATGACACTGCCGGAGCCGCACCCTCACACTGAGCCCGCCTCGAGCGGCGAGTTCGCGCCGCAACCGGCCGGCGGCGCCGTCGACGAGACCGCCCGTGCGGACCTCGCCGCCCACACGCCCGACGACCTCGGCCGCCTCGACCTGCCGCACGCGGGCTGGCAGCGCGTCTCGAAGCGCTACATCGTCGTCGAGCTGATCGGGTCCGTCATCACGCTGGCCGTGCTGGCGGCTGCCGCGATCTTCATCGCCGTGATCAGCGAGGCCGTCTGGCAGTGGTGGGTCGCGGGCCCGATCGCTCTGATCACCCTCATCTACATGATCTTCACGCCCCGCCGCGTGCGCTCCATCGGTTATCTGCTGCGCGACGACGATCTGCTGTTCCGCCGCGGCATCATGTGGCAGCGTTTCGTGGCCGTGCCCTACGGCCGCATGCAGCTCATCGACGTCAACCGCGGGCCCGTGGCGCGTGCGTTCGGGCTGTCCGAACTGAAGTTCGTCACGGCATCCGCCACCACGGGTGTCGTGTTGCCGGGCCTGCCCGCCGACGAAGCCGACCGCCTGCGCGACCACCTCGTCGCGGTCGCCGAGACCCGACGGACCGGCCTGTGACAAACGAGGCCCCCGAGCGCCCGTCCTCCTCGCACATCCTGGCCGACGGCGAATGGCACCGCCTGCACCCCGCAACACCCCTCCTGCGCGGAGGAATCTTCTTCATCGCCGTTGCCGGTTTCGTCATCGCCAATCTGCGCGAGCGCCTCGTCGAACTCTTCCTGCCGCAGTTCGGCGACGAGGAGTACCGCGAATACGGCGACCCCGTCTCGTTCGTCTGGGAGCAAGGCCTCGTCGGCTGGGCGCTCCTCGCCCTCCTGGTGCTCCTCCTGGTCATCATCGGCACCTTCTTCCTCTCCTGGCGTATGCACACGTTCCGCATCACCAATGAGGCCGTCGAGGTGCGTTCGGGCATCGTGTTCCGCACCAACCGCAAGGCCAAGCTCGACCGCGTGCAGGGTGTCAACATCAACAAGCCGTTCCTGGCCCGCCTGCTGGGCGCCGCCAAGATGGAGGTCAGCGTTGCGGGCCAAGACGCCAACGTCAAACTCGAATACCTCTACGCGCGCGATGCCGATGGACTGCGGCGGGATGTCCTGACCCTCGCCTCGGGTGCCAAACTCGCCGAGCGGGGCAGCGCTCCGGTCGTGAGCGTGGGCCCGGCGGGCCTGGTGCGCAGCGACGACCCCGCCATCAGCCGCGTCGTCACCGAGCGCGTCAACGACTTCTTGTCGCCCGAGCTCGACCCCGATCAGGCGCCGCCCGAGTCGGTCGTGCGCATTCCCGTCGGCCGCCTGGTGGCCTCCACGATAATCGGATGGCCCACCCTCATCGGTCTGGCCGTCATCGTCGCCGCGGCCATCCAGATCGCCAACGACCAGATCTTCACCCTCTTCTGGACCATCCCCGCCGTCCTGGGCGTCGCCGGCTACATCTGGTCGACCATCACCAAATCGCTGCGCTACTCGATCGCGGGAACCCCGTCGGGTGTGCGCGTGGGCTTCGGCCTGCTCTCGACGAGCAACGACACCATCCCGCCCGGCCGCGTGCACGCCATCGAGGTGACGCAGTCCATTCTGTGGCGGCCGTTCGGCTGGTGGCAGGTGCGCATCAACAAGGCCGGCGTCTCGCTCACCGACGCCAACGCGGCCCGGGGTAACACCACCATCCTGCCCGTAGGAAAACTCGACGACGTGACCCGCGTTCTCGGCCTCATCGTCGACGACGCGCAGACGGATGGCCTGCTCACCGACCTGCGCGCGGCCATCACCGACCCCGCCTCCCACGGTTTCACTATCGCGCCTCGCCGCGCCCGCTGGCTCGACCCCTTCGCCTGGAAGCGCACCGGTTTCGCGTTGCGCGGGGGAGTGCTGCTGTTTCGCCGCGGCGTGGTGTGGCGCAAACTCGATGTGCTGCCACTCGCGCGCCTGCAGTCCATCCAGGTGACGCAGGGGCCGCTCGAGAGGCTCTTCCGGTTGTCGTCGGCGCAGGCCCACACCGTCATGGGCCCCGTCACGGCGACCGTTCCCACGATGTCGACGGCCAACGCCGTGCTCTTGCTCGAGACCGTCTCGGAGGCGGTGGTCCGGGCTGCCGCGGCCGACCGCAGCCACCGCTGGAGCGAGAACGGCGAGCAGCGATGAGCGCACGCGCCGGGCGTCTCGGCGTCGGCATCATCGGCGCCGGCCGGGTCGGTCCCGTTCTGGGCGTCGCCCTCGCGGGTGCCGGCCACGCCATCGTGGGTGTCAGCGCCATCTCCGACGAGAGCCGTGACCGCGCCGAGGCCATGCTGCCGGGCGTGCCGGTGCTCGACATCCCCGTCATCGTCGAGCGCAGCGAACTGGTGATCCTGGCCGTGCCGCAGAGCGAGTTGCCACAGCTGGTCGCCGGCCTCGCCGCATCCGGAACCTGGCAGCCAGGGCAGCTCGTCATGCACACGGCGCCGCTCTACGGCATCGGGGTGCTGCAACCCGCGCTGGCGGCCGGCGTCATCCCACTCGCCATTCACCCGGCCATGGAATTCACGGGCTCGAGCATGGATGTCTCGCGACTCACCGAGACCTCGTTCGCCGTCACCGCTCCCGCTCCTGTTCTGCCGATCGCGCAGGCCCTCGTCGTCGAGATGGGCGGCGAACCGGTCGTCGTCGACGAGAAGGACCGCGCGGCCTATGCCGAGGCCGTCTCGATCGCCTCGGAGTTCTCGCGGTCGATCGTCACGCAGGCCACGGGCATCCTGGCCGGGATCGGTGTCGACAACCCGGGCGGCTTCCTCTCCTCCCTCGTGCGTTCGACCGTCGACAACGCCCTGCGGCGCGCCACGCCGCCGGGCGCCCTGCCGGGTCTCGACGAGCTGCGCTGACGCAGCACCCGCTCGGAGTCGAAGCCGCGCCCGGCGAGGTCGTGCGGCCGGGGCCCCTGCGCCGAGGCGCGGTCCGGGGCGCGACCCGCCTCGACTACGATCGGCCTGTGCCCCACTCCGAAACCCCGCCCCTCCGCACCGCCCTCGACGCCGCCGAATCGGCCGCCGACCGGGGTCTCGACGCCGTCCTCGCCGCCGCGCAATCGGCCATCATGGGCGAGTCCCATGTCACGCTCACGCGCTTGGCCCTCGTCAACCCCGAGACGAACTCACCTCTCGACGACGGCTACCGCGGCGTGGTGCGCGCCGTCATCCAGCTCACCGTCGGCGGGGAACGGGTCGACGGCTCCCGCGACTTCTACGTCAACTAAACTGTGGTGACCCCACAAGGAGACGCTTCCGCAATGAGTGACGACCGCCACGACGCCCCCCGCACCCCCGCCCAGGCCGACGCCGCCGCATCCGACCCCTCGACTGCGACCGGAACCGCCGCCGCCACCGACAACGGCTTCACGGCCGAAGAGGTCAGCGAGCAGAAGGCCGTGCGCCTGCAGAAGCGTGAGCGCCTCATTCGCGAGCGAGCGGATGCCGCGGGTGGCGCTTATCCCGTGCAGCTGCCCATCACCACCACCATCCCTGCGGTGCGCGCCGAGTTCGGCCACCTCGAGGCAGACGCCACGACGGGTGTCACGGTCGGACTCGCCGGGCGCCTCGTGCACCTGCGCAACACGGGCAAGCTGTGCTTCGCGTCGCTGCAATCGGGCGACGGCAGCCGCATCCAGGCCATGGTCTCTCTCGCCAACGTTGGCGAAGAATCGCTGGCCGCCTGGAAGGAACTCGTCGACCTGGGCGACCACGTCTTCGTCACGGGCGAGGTCATCTCGAGCCGACGCGGCGAGCTGTCGATCATGGTCAGCGACTGGGCCATCGCATCGAAGGCCCTGCTGCCACTGCCCAACCTGCACAACGAGTTGAGCGAAGAATCGCGCGTGCGCAGCCGCTACCTCGATCTCATCGTGCGCGACCAGGCCCGCCAGACCGTGCGCGCCCGCGCCAAGGCCGTCGCCTCGCTGCGCGCCACGTTCGACGCGCACGACTTCCTCGAAGTCGAGACGCCCATGCTGCAGACCATCCACGGTGGCGCAGCGGCCCGCCCGTTCTCCACGCACTCCAACGCCTTCGACACCGAGCTCTTCCTGCGCATCGCGCCCGAGCTGTTCCTCAAGCGGGCGGTCGTCGGCGGCATCGACCGTGTGTTCGAGATCAACCGCAACTTCCGCAACGAGGGTGCCGACTCCACGCACAGCCCCGAGTTCGCCATGCTCGAGGCCTACCAGGCCTACGGTGACTACAACCAGATCGCCGACCTCACGCAGGAGCTCATCCAGAACGCGGCGCACGCGGTCTCGGGTTCGCACGTGGTCACGTGGGCCGACGGCACCGAATTCGACCTGGGTGGCGAATGGGATCGCCTGTCGATGTACGAGTCGCTCTCCAAGGCATCCGGTCGCACCATCACGCCGCAGACACCGCTCGACGAGCTCAAGGCCCTGGCCGACGAGGTCGAGCTCGAGGTGGGCGTGCCCACGCACGGCAAATACGTCGAGGAGCTGTGGGAGCACTTCGTGAAGGGTTCGCTCGAGCGCCCCACGTTCGTCATGGACTTCCCGCTCGACACCTCGCCCCTCGTGCGCGAGCACCGCTCGATTCCGGGTGTCGTCGAGAAGTGGGACCTCTACATCCGCGGCTTCGAGCTGGCCACGGGCTACTCCGAGCTCGTCGACCCCGTCATCCAGCGCGAGCGTTTCGTCGAGCAGGCGAAGCTCGGCGCCAAGGGCGATGCAGAGGCCATGCGCCTCGACGAAGAATTCCTGCGTGCGCTCGAACACGGCATGCCGCCGTCGGGTGGCATGGGCATGGGCATCGACCGCCTCATGATGGCGATCACGGGCCTCGGCATCCGCGAAACCATCCTGTTCCCGCTGGTCAAGTAGGCGAAGGAGCCTCAGCATGAGCTATCTGCCGAAGAACGAAACCGAGCCGGGCGACCCCAAGAAGCCCACCAACGCGCGCGTCATGATCTGGATCGTGGTGGGCGGCATCGGCCTCTACCTCATCGTCACGGGTGTCTACGGCGGCCTGACCGGCGGCAGCTAGGCGCTCGCCTGGGCACTCGCCTCGGTGCTGACTGCGGCGCTCGCCTAGGCGCTCGCTCGGCGTGTCCCGGCCGGAGGGCGTATCCTTGAGGAGTCATGGATAACTTCTGGGTCGCAGCCATCTGGTCACTCACCCCCACGGTCCTCGTGGGCGGTGTGTTCTGGTTCCTGATGCGCGCCATCATCCGGTCCGACCGCAACGAGCGCAAGGCATATGCCGAGATCGAGGCCGAAGAGCGCGTGCGCCTGGGCCTCCCGCCCGCGGGCAAATAGCGCCGCCCCAATCATCCGTGCACTGTGCGCACGCTAGGCTAAGGCCGCAAACGGGCCGAGTCGAGCGTGAGGAGAGCCGGTGACCACATACGGCTTCACGGGCTGGTTCGGCGTCGCGCTGCTCATCCTCGACCTGGCGGTCCGCGTTCTCGCGGTCATCATCGTGCCGCGCAACCGCCGCCCGACGGCCGGCATGGCCTGGTTGCTCGCGATCTTCCTCATCCCGCTCGTCGGCATCGTCGTCTTCTTGCTCATCGGAAACCCGAAGCTGCCTCGCAAACGGCGGCGCAAACAGGATGACATCAACGTCTACATCCGGCAGACCACCCGCGATCTCGTGCGGGCGAACCTCACCGACGAATCGCCGCCGTGGTTCGCGAGCGTCGTCGCCCTGAACCGTCGTCTCGGCTCCATGCCCCTGCAGGGCGGCAACGACGCCACGCTCATCGCCGACTATCAGGCATCTCTCGACGCCATGACCGAAGAAGTGGGCCGCGCGACGCGTTTCGTGCACGTCGAGTTCTACATCCTCACCTGCGACCAGACCACCTACCCGCTGTTCGACGCGCTCGAGGCGGCCGTCAAACGCGGCGTCACGGTGCGCGTGCTGCTCGACCACTTCGCCAGCTTCCGCACGCGCGACTACAAGAAGACTCTGCGGCGCCTCACCGAGATGGGCGCGGACTGGCACCTGATGCTGCCCCTGCAGCCGCTCAAGGGCAAGTTCCAGCGCCCCGACCTGCGCAACCACCGCAAGCTGCTCATCGTCGACGGTGCCGTCGGCTACATGGGGTCGCAGAACGTGATCGACCGCAGCTACAACAAGTCCAGCAACATCAAGCGGGGCCTGCAATGGCAAGAGCTGGTCACGCGCATCGAGGGCCCGACGGTCGCGGCCCTCAACGCCGTGTTCCTGAGCGACTGGTACTCCGAAACCGATCAGATCCTCACCACCGAGACGGGCATCCTGGATGCCGCCACCAACGCCGGCGACCTCGAACTGCAGGTGGTGCCCTCCGGTCCCGGTTTCGACGGCGAGAACAACCTGCGCCTCTTCCTCGCGCTCATCTACAACGCGCAGCACCAGATCAACATCACGAGCCCCTACTTCGTGCCCGACGAGGCCATGCTCTACGCCGTCACGACGGCCGTGCAACGCGGCGTGCCGGTCAACCTGTTCGTCTCCGAGATCGGCGACCAGGCGCTCGTCTACCACGCGCAGCGCTCCTACTACGAAGAGCTGTTGCGCGCGGGCGTGCGCATCTGGATGTACCCGGCGCCCTACATCCTGCACGCCAAGCACTTCACGATCGACGACGAGATCGCCGTCATCGGCTCGAGCAACATGGACATGCGTTCCTTCGGCCTCAACATGGAGGTCTCGCTCATGGTGCGCGGGGCGGACTTCGTCGACGAGATGCGCCAGGTCGAAGAGCACTACCGCAGCGTCAGCCGCGAGCTCACGCTCGACGAGTGGCTCACGCAGCCGCTCCGCTCCACCATCCTCGACAACATCGCCCGCCTCACCTCCTCGCTGCAATAGCGGACGACGCGCCCGAGTTATCCACAGGGGAGCCCTCCCCATGGCTTCGTCGTTGTGACCTCGATACCGTGGACGGACGACGAACGAGAGGGGCGGGGCGTGGATAAGGTTGTCATCGACGGGGCGATGCTCGACGACATGGTCGCGAGCCTGGCGCGCATCCGTGCAGAGTTCGACGGAGCCAACGGTGAGAGCCACGACGTCGCCGTCGCGGTGGGCCACATGGCTTTGGGGGAACGCGTCCTTGCTTTCGCCGAAGGATGGGATCACCGCCGGTCCGAGCTGAGTGAACAGCTCACCTCCCTCGGCGAGCAGCTCACGAGCGTACGGGACGGCTTCGAGAGCGTGGACAACGACCTCGCGGCGGCACTCACGGAGGAGAACTGATGGCACGCCCCACTGACTGGACGGCACTCAATTACGGGGCAGATCCCGTCCCCGGCGATCCGACTGTCGTGACCAGTGCCGGCAACGGCTACGTCGCGATGGCAGAGACGATCAAGCAGACCTCGCAAAACCTTCGCACGCTGCTCGATGACAAGGCGACCGTGAGTGAGGCAGTGGACGCCTTCCGCGAGGTCGCCGAACAGGTCGCGGGTCGCATCGATCGGGCCGAGCAGCGATACCGAGGCACGGGCGACGCTCTCCTCATTTACGCGCCCGAGCTCACCTCGGCCCAAGAGACCAGCGTGACGGCTCTGACACAGGCGCAGACCGCTGTCTCGTCGACCGAGTCCTCGGGTTCGGAGGCCACGGCCTATGAACGCCAGCTCGACGACCCGGCCCTCGAACCCGCCGACCGCACGCGCATCGAGGGATTGCGCGACGGTGCACGTTCGGAAGCCGACGGGGCCGCGGCGTCATTGCAGGCAGCCATCTCCCTGTTGCAGGAAGCGATCGACGCGCGTGATACCGCCGCGACGACCGCCGAGAATGCCATCCACGACGTCGAGCAGGCGAGCGACCTCAACGACGGCTTCTGGGAGGACGTCGACCAGTTCTTCGAGGAGAACCCGTGGATCGATACGGTTTTGACCATCGCCGGAGTTGTCGCGGGCATCCTGGCCGTTGTCGCCATGTTCGTTCCCGGGCTCAACCTCATCGTGGGCGCCATCGTCGTGATCGTCGCCGTCGCTACCGCGCTGAACGCCACCATGCAGGCGCTCACGGGCAACAAGTCCTGGGTCGATGCGATCACCGAGATCGCCCTCGCCGTCCTCCCCTTCGGGGCGGGCAAACTCATCAAGGGCGGGCTCGCGGCGACGAGGGGTGCCACGGCCAGCGCCGCCGCGACCTCGCAGATGGCCTCCGCCGCCGGAAGCGGCGTCTCGGGCGTGACACGTTCTGTAGCCGTCGAGCTCGTCGAGACGGCCGCGCGCGAAGGTGTCGAGAACCTGCGGTTTGCGCCCGTCATCGGGTCCGAGGCGCGCGCGCTCGCCGAGACGGCGATCATCGCGACTATGACGCTGAGAAGTGGAGCCACCTCGGCGGCCGCCGTTGCCGCGAGCAACAGCCGATTCCTGTGGGGCAGCGGCTACGTGGGCAATGCCGTCCTCCCGGCTGTCATTCCGCCGGCTATTTCGGCCTTGACCCCCTCGACGACGCATGAGGCGAACACGTCGACCGTGCGAGACCTCAATTGGTGACGGCGACCGAGAGGGCGAGGGTGAGTCACACTCCGGGGCGCCGCACCGCCGTCGTGGTCGCGCTCAACACCCTCGCCTATCTGCTCTACGGCCCCGTGCTCCTCGTGGTCAATCTCGTTTTGGCTCTCATGTCGGGAGCACCTGGTCGTTCGTCCCTTCCCGACAATGCGGGGCGCATCGAACAGGTCGCCGGCGCACTTCCGCTCCCGGCTCCATGGTGGCTCTTTCTGTTGTTCCCCGTGGTGATGGCATGCGCGCTCGCCGCGGTGTGGAATCCGTGGCGGCAATACCGAGATACGTTCACCAAACGACTGGTGCTGTGGGCGTCACCCGGGTCGATCGGCGCTCTGACCCTGCTGCTCGGCGGTGCGCTCACCCTGCTTTCGGGTCTGTACTACTCGGCGGGCACGGGCTTCGGCCTGTGGGCGCTCCCCGTCCTCCTCAGTGTCGTCGTGGGCGGCATCGGTCTCGCCCGCGCGTGGAAGACCCTCCCGGGTAACTCCGGGCGTAGCGCCCGTGCTGCAGGCAGGGGAGCGAAGAATGGTTGACCGACTGCCTTACTGGCTCGCGGTGCCCGAGGGGTGGCGTCGCATCCCTCTCGACATCACCACATCGGGGAGCGACCCCGCCGGGAGTGCCGTAGGAGACATCGTCCGGTCCGTCGGTCGCGAGCTGCCCCCTCATCAAGCGACGCGGGCGCGCTCCATCGTTCGGGCCGCGCTCGATTCGGCGGTCGCTCAGGCGAGAGGTGCCGGTGGCGTCGACCTGTATGTCCCGCTCGACCTGGTCGCCGGGGCGCCCGTGCCGCTCGGGATCGTGGTCTCCGAGCCCGTTCCTCCCGCCGATAGTGGCACACCTGAGGAAGTCCTCCTCCGGTTCGCGGCCCGGGGCGAGTCGCGCGCGACCGAGATCGGCGGGGTGCTCGCGGTGCGACGCGTGAGCGACGAGAAACCGCGCACGGGGCCCGATGGCATCGACGTGCCGCCTACCCGTCGCATCTCCTACCTGGCCGCCGTGCCCGGCACCAGCCGCTGGTTGAGCGTGACGGCCAGCATCGCTCGATTCGACATGCCCGACGGCAAGCGGGTATCGGCGGCCGTCGAGGAACTGTTCGACGCCATCGCCTCCACCCTGCGGTTCCGGCGCTATGCCCGCGACATCGGAGTCAATCACGGCAACTCGGCCAGAAAGGCAGAACCCAGATCGTGAGCGTTTTCGTCACTCATCCCGACGCCTGGATCGGCATTCCCTCGGAGTGGCCGTTCGATCGGTGGCCGACCGTGGCCGCTTGGGCCGACGCTCTCATCGCCGAACTCGTGGCGCAGGGGCGCCTTTCATCGGCCGACGCGGCCGCCCATGCCGAGACGGCCCGCATTGTCGCGTCGACGCGCGCAGAACGTGGTGCATCGCGGAGCTTCCTCGCGTTCGCGGGGGGAGACGCCTACCTGGCCGATCTGGTGCTCGAAGCCCGTTCCGAGTTCGATGTGCGCGACCTGGCCGCTCTCGCGGGCGCTAACGACCCGACCTCCATCGAGAATCCGATTGTCGAGTCGATCCACAACGTCGACGGGGTCGAGGGCGTGCGTGTCACCCGCTACCTGGACCTCGACGATGGCACGAGTGCCGTGGTGGCGCGCACGGACTACCTTTTCGCGGTGGGGTCGGAGGTCGCTCGCCTCTACACGGCCAGCTACGATCTGGTCGTCTTCGAGCGCATGCGCCAGCTGCTCGACGACCTTGCACGCACCGTCACGTTCCGCTGAGGCATCCGCGACCCCGGCAGGATTACCGCCCGGATGCCGGGGGTCACGCCCACGGCGAACAGCGGACTTTTTGGCAGATTCCGCGGTTACTCTCTTTGTATCGGAAGCCACCTCCCTGTCTGGCCTTCCCAAGGAGTGAACATGTTCGAGAGATTCACCGACAGAGCTCGGCGCGTTGTCGTTTTGGCCCAAGAAGAGGCCAAGATGCTCAACCACAATTACATTGGCACAGAGCACATCCTGCTCGGCCTCATCCACGAGGGTGAGGGCGTTGCGGCGAAGGCGCTCGAGTCGCTGAACATCTCGCTCGACGCCGTGCGCGAGCAGGTGCAAGACATCATCGGCCAGGGGCAGCAGCAGCCCACCGGCCACATCCCCTTCACGCCGCGGGCGAAGAAGGTCCTCGAGCTGTCCCTGCGCGAAGCGCTGCAGCTCGGCCACAACTACATCGGCACCGAGCACATCCTGCTCGGCCTCATCCGCGAGGGTGAAGGCGTTGCCGCCCAGGTTCTGGTGAAGCTCGGCGCCGACCTCAACCGCGTGCGCCAGCAGGTCATCCAGTTGCTCTCGGGTTACCAGGGCAAAGAGACCGCTGCCGTCGGCGGTGCCCCCGCCGAGCAGCAGGCTCAGGGTGGCTCGCAGATCCTCGACCAGTTCGGGCGCAACCTGACGCAGGCCGCACGCGACTCCAAGCTCGACCCCGTTATCGGGCGCGAGAAGGAGATCGAGCGCGTCATGCAGATCCTGTCGCGCCGCTCGAAGAACAACCCCGTCCTCATCGGTGAACCCGGAGTAGGTAAGACGGCCGTCGTCGAAGGCCTCGCCCAGGCGATCGTCAAGGGCGATGTTCCCGAGACGCTGAAAGACAAGCAGCTCTACTCGCTCGACCTCGGCTCGCTCATCGCGGGCAGCCGTTACCGCGGCGACTTCGAGGAGCGCCTGAAGAAGGTCACCAAGGAGATCCGCACGCGCGGCGACATCATCGTCTTCATCGACGAGATCCACACCCTCGTGGGTGCGGGTGCCGCCGAGGGTGCGATCGACGCGGCCTCCATCCTCAAGCCGCTCCTGGCCCGAGGTGAGCTGCAGACCATCGGCGCGACCACGCTCGACGAGTACCGCAAGCACTTCGAGAAAGATGCCGCGCTCGAGCGTCGGTTCCAGTCGATCCAGGTCGCCGAGCCGTCGCTCCCGCACTCGATCAACATCTTGAAGGGTCTGCGCGACCGCTACGAGGCCCACCACAAGGTGTCCATCACCGACGGTGCCATCGTGGCCGCCGCCAACCTGGCCGACCGCTACATCAGCGACCGGTTCCTGCCCGACAAGGCCATCGACCTGATCGACGAGGCCGGCGCCCGCCTGCGTCTGTCGATCCTGTCGAGCCCGCCTGAGCTGCGCGAATTCGACGAGAAGATCGCCAAGGTGCGCGAGGCCAAGGAAGCCGCCATCGAAGACCAGGACTTCGAGAAGGCCGCATCACTGCGCGACGAGGAGAAGAACCTCCTCGGCGAGCGGCTGCGCCTCGAGAAGCAGTGGCGTTCGGGTGAAGTCAAGACCACCGCGACGGTCGACGAAGGTCTGATCGCCGAGGTCCTGGCCCAGGCCACCGGCATCCCCGTGTTCAAGCTCACCGAGGAAGAGTCCTCGCGACTCGTCTTCATGGAGAAGGCCCTGCACCAGCGCGTCATCGGTCAGGAGGAGGCCATCTCGGCGCTCTCCAAGACCATCCGACGCACGCGTGCCGGCCTGAAAGACCCGAAGCGTCCGAGCGGTTCGTTCATCTTCGCCGGCCCCACGGGTGTCGGAAAGACCGAGCTCGCCAAGGCGCTCGCCGAGTTCCTGTTCGACGACGAGGGCGCGATGATCTCGCTCGACATGTCCGAATACGGCGAGAAGCACACCGTTTCGCGTCTGTTCGGTGCCCCTCCCGGGTTCGTCGGCTTCGAAGAGGGCGGCCAGCTCACCGAGAAGGTGCGCCGCAAGCCGTTCAGCGTCGTGCTGTTCGACGAAATCGAGAAGGCCCACCCCGACATCTTCAACTCGCTGTTGCAGATTCTCGAAGAGGGCCGCCTGACCGATGGTCAGGGTCGCGTCGTCGACTTCAAGAACACCGTCATCATCATGACCACGAACCTCGGTTCGAAGGGCATCGCCGGTGGGCCGGTCGGCTTCCAGGTCGAGGGCGATTCCTCCACCGGGTACGACATCATGCGCGGCAAGGTCAACGAAGAGCTGAAGAAGCACTTCAAGCCCGAGTTCCTCAACCGTGTCGATGACACGATCGTGTTCCCGCAGCTCTCGAAGCCCGAGTTGCTGCAGATCGTCGATCTGTTCATCAAGCGTCTGGGCGAGCGCATGCTCGACCGCGACATGACCGTCGAACTCACGTTGCCCGCCAAGGAGCGCCTGATCGAGGTCGGCTTCGACCCGTCGCTCGGTGCCCGACCGCTGCGTCGCGCCATCCAGCACGAGGTCGAGGACTCGCTGTCCGAGAAGATCCTGCACGGCGAGCTCGGTGCCGGCGACCACGTCCACGTCGACTTCATCGATGGCAAGTTCGTGTTCACGACGAGCCAGCGCGAAGGCTACGCGTCGACGAACGTCAACGCGGGTGCGGCGCTCGGCACGGGGGCATCCACCCCCGACCTCGCGATCACCAGCGAATAGTCGGCACGGTCGGCATCCGTGCTGACCGCCCGTAACGCCGAATGCGGCGACCGAACCTCAGGGTTCGTGTCGCCGCATTCGGCGTTTAAGGGGGATCCGGCCGGTCTGTTCAGAACGCACGGTTCCGGGCCGACGGGAGGGGGCCTCGGCGAAGAGCCTGACGACCCTGGCCGGCCGGCGGGGCCTATTTGTCCTCGAGGCCGTTCAGGTCGGGGTCGGCGTCGCGGTCGGCCGCATCGCGTTTGGCCGGGGCATCCTGCTCGCCGGCCGGCTGGTCGGCCACGAGGTCGGTGTCCTGGGGGATCGAGAAGTCGGAGTAGGGGTCGTTTTCGGTGGGCTTGTCGTGTGCATCGCTCATGCGGCAACGGTACGCCCGGGTGCGGGTTGCCGCCAGCGCTTGCGCGTGGCCCCGAACTCGATGCGCAACCCCGAATCGTGTGAGCGAGCCGGGTCTAGGCTGGAAGACGGCTACCGGCGCACGGAGAATGCATCACGGTGACGCCGGCGAGGCGGATGGAGGCGGCAGATGACGGAACAGGCAGCGCGCACCGAGTACACGGTGCGACGGGCCCGCACGAGCGATGTGCCGAAGATCCAGGCGCTCATCGAACCCCTCGTGCAGGAGCGCATCCTGCTCGGCAAGGAACGTGTCGTCTTCTACGAGGCCGTGCAAGAGTTCCGCGTGGCCGAGACGCCCGACGGCGAGCTCATCGGATGCGGCGCGCTGCACGTCATGTGGGAGGACCTCGGCGAGGTGCGCACGTTGGCCGTCTCGCAGAAGCACCTGCGCGCGGGCGTGGGCGGAGCCATCCTGGCCCGGCTCGAGGAGGACGCGCTCGAACTCGGAGTGACCCGCCTGTTCTGCCTCACCTTCGAGGTGCCGTTCTTCGAGCGGCACGGCTTCCTGCCCATCGGCGAGACCGTCGTCGACCCCGAGGTCTACTACGAACTCATTCGTTCTCGGGATGAGGGTGTGGCCGAGTTCCTCGACCTGGCCCGGGTGAAGCCCAACACGCTCGGCAACACCCGGATGATGAAGACCATCGTCTGACGCTGCGGTTGTCGGCCCGAGCATCCGCTCTCTGCTCTTTAGTGGCAACCTTAGCGCGTGTCGCTGCTCATCTGTTGCAGCCCCGTTGGAGTGTCACCCGTTGGGGTTACTTTTTTACCAACTGTTCATCTGTCAGACGCAGAGCGGTTATGGCGGCTTCCTAGCCTGACTAGGTCGCCGCCCGAGTTGGGTGCGCGATGGCGCGCACCCTCGACTCGCGTGCTCACCCGTCGCATCATCCCCAGGGAGACCCATGTCCGAGCCCCAACGCCGAGGAAGACTCCTCGCGTTCGCGACCCTCATCGGCCTCGCCGCCGCACCATTGTCGGTGCTTCCGGCGCAGGCCGCCCCAGACGGAACGGGGGTGGTGATCAACGAGGCTTACCTCAGTGGTGGCAGCCGCGGCGCCGCTTTCACCAACAAGTTCGTCGAGCTCTACAACCCGACCGACGCCCCCATCGACATCAGCGGCTGGTCGCTGCAGTACCGCAAGGCCACCGGCACCGAGGCCGACAGCTTCGGCGGTGTGACGCCCCTCACGGGCTCGATCGCCCCGAAGGGCTACTACCTCGTCTCGGGCAACAGCAACAGCACGACGGCCCCCACAGGCGCAGCGCTCCCCACCCCGGATGTCGTGGGCACCATCGCCCCGAGCGGCACGACGGGCACCCTCGCCCTGGTCAAGAGCACCACCCCCGCAACGGCGCCCGCCGGCGACACGTCGGCCAACCCGCTGTTCGCCGACGTGCTCGGCTACGGCGCCTCGCAGACCTTCGAGAAGGCCGTCGCCACGGCGCCCGCCAGCAACACCGACGTCAAGTCGCTGAACCGCACGGGCTTCGCCGACAGCGATGACAACGCCGCCGACTTCACCCTCTCGGCCACCATCACGCCGACGAACGCCGCCGGCGAGACCGCTGCACCGACGCCGACCGACCCGGCACCCACTCCCACGCCGACGGTCGCACCCACCGGCACTCCCACGCCGACCCCCACCGAGACCCCGGCTCCCGGCACGCCCGCCGAGCTCACGGCCATCAAGGACATCCAGGGCACCACCGACGCCAGCCCCCTCGTGGGCAAGCGCGTCGCGGCGCGCGGTGTCGTCACGGCCGCCTACTCCGACGGCGGCTTCAGCGGCTACTACATCCAGACGCCCGCCACGGGCGGCAAGCTCGACCTGACGAAGCACCTCGCCTCCGAGGGCCTTTTCGTCTACTCGCCGTCGACCGTCGCCTCCGTCACCATCGGTGACTACGTCGAGGTCACGGGCGCCGTCTCCGAGTACTTCGGCCTGACGCAGGTCACGGTTGCCGCGGCATCCGACCTGAAGCAGCTCGACAAGGCCGGTGTCGTCGCCCCGACGCCCGCCGAGGTCGCCTACCCCGCCACCGACGCCCAGCGCGAGGTGCTCGAGGGCATGGTCATCAAGCCGCAGGGTGCCTACACGGTCACCGACAACTACGCCGCCAACCAGTACGCCGAGATCGGCCTGATGGTCGGCACGACGCCCGCGATCAACCCGACGGTGCTCGGCAAGCCGGGTTCTGCCGCCTACGACGCCGAAGTGGCCCGCACCAAGGCCGGCCTCGTCAAGCTCGACGACGCGTCCACGATCAACTTCCTGCCGCGCGACGACCAGCCGCAGATCGGCGAGAGCATCCCGCTGCCCTACCTGTCGACCACCAACCCGGTGCGCGTCGGTGCGGCCGTGACGTTCACGAAGCCCGTCATCCTCGACTACCGCAACAGCTCGTGGAAGTTCCAGCCCACATCGCAGCTGACCGACGCCAACGCGGCGACCGTCCAGCCCGTCACGTTCGCCAACACGCGCGAGGCAGCCCCCCGCAACGTTGGCGGCAACGTGCGCCTCGGCACGTTCAACGTGCTGAACTACTTCTCGACCACGGGTGACGAGGTCGCCGGTTGCACGTTCTACAAGGACCGCGCCGACAAGCCCGTCACCGTCAATGGTGGCTGCAACGTGCGCGGCGCCGCTAACGACGCCAACCTCGAGCGTCAGCAGGCCAAGATCGTCGCGGCCATCAACGGCCTCGGCGCCGACGTGATTTCGCTCGAAGAGATCGAGAACTCCGCAGCCGCAGCCGGCAAGCCCCGTGACGAGGCGCTCGGCGTTCTTGTGGCGGCGCTCAACAAGGCAGCCGGCTCGGATGTCTGGGCGTTCGTCCCGTCGCCCGCCAAGCTCCCCGCCAAGGAAGACGTCATCCGCACGGCCTTCATCTACAAGAAGGCCGTCATCGAGACGGTCGGCGAATCGACCATCCTGACCGATTCGGCCAACTTCTCGAACGCTCGCCAGCCCAATGCCCAGGCCTTCAAGCCCGTCGGCGACCCGGCATCCAGCACCTTCGTCGTCATCGCCAACCACTTCAAGTCGAAGAGCACATCAGACGCCGCCACGGGTGACAACGCCAACACGGGTCAGGGCGCCTTCACGGGCGACCGCACCCGCCAGGCCACCGACCTCGTCGCCTTCGCCGAGAAGATGAAGACGCAGGCCGGCACGAAGAAGGTCTTCCTCGTGGGCGACTTCAACGCCTACGCGGCCGAAGACCCGATCGACGTCATCAAGAAGGCCGGCTACATCAGCCAGGAAGCCAAGACGGGCGAATACACCTACGCCTTCGGCGGTGCCGTCGGCTCGCTCGACCACGTGTTCGCCTCGCCCGAGGCCGACCAGACCGTGACGGGCGCGGATGTCTGGAACATCAACTCCGTCGAATCGGTCGCCCTCGAGTACTCGCGCTTCAACTACAACGCGAAGAACCTGTACGACGCCTCGCCGTTCCGTTCGAGCGACCACGACCCGGTGGTCGTCGGCATCAACACGGGAACGTCGGCCACCACGAGCATCAACCTGCTGAACATCAACGACTTCCACGGACGCATCGACGAGAACACCGTCAAGTTCGCCGGAACCGTCGAGGGTGCCAAGTTCGGTTTCGGTGACAGCCGCTCGCTGTTCCTCTCGGCCGGTGACAACATCGGTGCCTCGCTGTTCGCCTCGGCGGTCGACAAAGACCAGCCCACCATCGACGTGCTGAACGCCCTGGGCCTCGCCGCCTCTGCCGTCGGCAACCACGAGTTCGACGGCGGCTTCGCCGACCTGACCGACCGCGTGATCGACGGTGGCAAGAACGCCGCCTGGCCCTACCTCGGCGCCAACGTCTACAAGAAGGGCACCACCACCCCGGCGCTCGACGAGTACACGGTCATCGACGTCGACGGCGTGAAGGTCGGTGTCATCGGTGTCGTCACCGAAGAGACCGCGACGCTCGTCTCGCCCGGTGGTATCGCCGACCTCACGTTCGGTGACCCCGTCGAAGCCGTCAACCGCGTCGCCGCTCAGCTGAGCGACGGCAACGCCGCCAACGGCGAAGCGGATGTCATCGTCGCCGAGTACCACGAGGGTGCCGGTGCGGGCACGCCCGAGAAGGCGACGCTCGAACAGGAAGTCGCCGCCGGCGGCGCCTTCGCCGACATCGTCACCAAGACGAGCCCCGAGGTCGACGCCATCTTCACGGGCCACACGCACAAGCAGTACGTGTGGGACGCGGCCATCCCCGGCAAGCCCGGCAAGACCCGCGCCATCGTTCAGACCGGCAACTACGGCGAGAACATCGGCCAGATCACGCTCGACGTCGTCAAGGCGACCGGTGAAGTGACCGCGCACACGGCGAAGAACATCGCCCGAGTGACCACCTCCGACGCCGCCCTCGTCGCCGCCTACCCGCGCGTGGCCGAGGTCAAGAAGATCGTCGACGCGGCCCTCGCCGCGGCCAAGGAGGTCGGCGAACAGCCCATCGGTTCGATCACGGCCGACATCACCCGCGCCTTCGCGGGTGGCAAGACCGACGACCGCGCCTCGGAGTCCGCCCTCGGCAACTTCGTCGCCGACTCGCTCGTGTCGTCGCTGTCTTCCGCCGAACGCGGTGGCGCCGAGATCGGCATCGTCAACCCGGGCGGCCTGCGCGCCGACCTGATCTACGGCACGGACGGCGTCATCACGTACGCCGAGGCCAACGCGGTACTGCCGTTCGTGAACAACCTCTGGACCACGTCGCTCACGGGCGCACAGTTCAAGACCGTGCTCGAGCAGCAGTGGCAGACGAACGCCGACGGCACCGTGCCGAGCCGGCCGTTCCTCAACCTCGGCCTGTCGAAGAACGTGACCTACACCTACGACGCCTCGCGCGCCGCCGGCGACCGGGTCACGAGCATCTCGGTGAACGGCGCGGCCATCGACCCCGCCAAGAGCTACCGGATCGGCTCCTTCAGCTTCCTGCTGCAGGGTGGCGACAACTTCCGCGAGTTCGGCAACGGCACCAACACGCGCGACTCGGGTCTCGTCGACCGCGACGCGTGGATCAGCTACCTGAGCGCCAACAAGGGTGCATCCCCGTCGTTCGACCGCCGCGCGGTCGCCGTCACGGGTGTTCCCACCGCGGCCGTCGAGCCGGGCTCCACCGTGACCTTCGAGGTCTCGAAGCTCGACCTGACGTCGCTCGGCGCCCCGGTCAACACCCAGCTGGCCGTCACGGTCGGCGACACCGCCGTGGCGACCGTCCCGGTCACCGCCGGTGCGGCGACCGTCACCTTCACGGTGCCGGTCAATGCCTCCGGCGCCCAGACGGTCACGCTGACCGCCGCCGAGAGCAAGACCGTCGTGCGGGTACCCCTGCAGGTCACCGGCGCCACCGTTCCCGGTGAGCCGACCACGCCGCCGGTTCCCGCCGGTGTCGACGCTCTGATCGACGCGCTCAAGGACCTCATCACCACGGTGAAGGAGTTCCTGGCCGGCAAGACGATCGTCATCAACGTCGGTAGCGACTGGATCGGCAAGTGGGTCTCGGTCTGGCTGTACTCCGAGCCCGTCCTGATCAGCGACGGCTGGACGCAGGTGGATGCCGACGGCAACGTGACGGTCACCGTTCCGGCCGGCACCGAACCTGGTGCGCACCGCATCGCGGTGCAGGACGCATCCGGCGCGGTCATCGGCTGGACCGATGTGACGGTGCTCGCTCCGACCCCCGGCACCGACCCCGGTGTCGACCCGGGCCAGAACCCCGGAGCGGGTGCCGGCGCCGGCACCGGCGCCGGCACGGGTTCGGGCACGGGCACGGGTGGAACGGGTGCGGGCAACGGCACCGGTTCGCTCAGCAACACGGGTGGCGAGTTGACCCAGGGTCTTCTGGCCGGTCTGCTTCTGCTGCTCGCCGGTGGCGGCGTCTTCGCCGCCGCTCGCACACGCCGCACCCGCCAGAGCGGCTGAGGCGACGTCGTAGGGCCTGGCGGGTTTTCCCGCCGGTTTAGCTGAACACATAACTGAACACACACATCGGAGGGCCGTCGATCTGGCGACCCTCCGATGTCGTGTTCGGAGGCAGCCTGACCGCGTCGTTACGATTCACGTATGACTTCCTCCGAGCGCCCCGGCGGGGCCACGAACGACCGGCTGCCGGCATCCGTCTACCGTCGGCGCCGCCTGTTCGTGCTGCTCGGAGTGCTCGCGATCATCGGCATCATCGCGCTCGTGATCTGGAAGCCGGGTTCGAGCTCGGGGCGCTCGACCGACGTCTCGGCCGCGACATCCACGCCCGTTCCCAGCGCGGCCGCAACAGATGCCGCCGATTCGGGCGGTAACGACGAGCCCGAGGCGACCCCGACGCCCACCCCCGCCGAAACGGGCGTGAACGACGATGGCACGTGCAAGCCATCCGCCGTCAAGGTCGAAGCGCTGACGGATGCCTCCACCTACGCCGCAGGGGCCAACCCGCAGCTCTCGCTCTCGGTGACGAACACGGGCACGCAGCCCTGCCGCCTGAACGTGGGCACATCGCAGCAGGTGTTCACCATCACGAGCGGCACAGATCAATACTGGACGTCGACCGATTGCCAGAAGGACCCGGCCGACGCCGAGGTCGACCTCGAGCCCGGCAAGACGGTCACCTCGAGCACCCCCATCACGTGGGACCGCACGCGCTCATCGGCCGACTCGTGCGACGGCGAGCGCGATCAGGCGCCCGCCGGGGGAGCGTCGTATCACCTGAAGACCTCGGTGGCCGGCGTCGAGAGCACGACATCGAAGCAGTTCATCCTGAACTAGCGGTATAGCTCGTTCTCCCCGTATTTACGCGGAGCTTGTCCGCAAGCTGTCCGCAGTGCCCCCCAGAGCCTGCCGCATGATCGCTTCGGCTGCGCCTCTGGTCCGGTCTTCCGCGGTGGGCCAGAGGTGAGAATACGTGTTTAGCGTGATGCTGGGGCTGGAGTGTCCTAAAGCTCTTTGCACCGTCACGACATCACACCCGGCAGCAATGAGACCTGATGCATAGAAGTGTCGAAGGCTGTGCGGAGTGAAGTTCTCCCATTCTTGGCTCTGGGCCGTGCGCTTCCAGGCGTCCAGTACGCGGCCATAACGCGGGGGTTGGTGACCCGAACCGCGAAATAACCACTGGGCCTCACCTGCGGTGCCGTGTTTGGCGACATATGCGCCGATGGCTTCAATCAGGTCGCTTGCTGCATACACGTCCCGCTCCGAACCGTGTTTAGGCGGCGTCGTTGTGACTACGGGGCCGGTCGCTCTGGTCACTTGGCGACGCACTCGAATGATGCGTCGCAGGAAGTCGATATCCGTCAATTGCAACGCTTGTGCTTCGCCGACGCGCAGACCCGCAAACGCGCAGACCTTGAGCATGAGCTCGAACCACTCTTCGGCTTCATCGAGAAGGGCGGAAACCTGCGCGGGTTCTGGAATGACCATGGAGACTTCGCTGCGTCGTTGCCGCGGTAGCTGCACCCCGTCGAGAGGATCGAAGGCCAATGACCGATCTCGGACCGCTGCGCGAAGGACAGTGCGCACATTGCTGACACGAGTTCGGATAGTGGAGGGCTGCAGGTCCGCTATCTGCATGGCTTTTACCCAGGACTCACCGTGTGACCTGCGAAGCTTTCGAAACTCGACGTCCGTGAAAGTGCAACTGTTCATGGCTGTGTTCATCGCCGGAATCGTGCTCGCTGCCCAAATCTGCCGAGGAGCCCAGTCACTGTAGAACGTCTTCAGGGTGTGTCGCGATTCCCGAGGGTCGATGTATGTTCCGCTGACGACCGACGCGGTGACCGTATCCAGCCAATGCTGGGCGCTGTTCTCAGGGTCATTCGGATTGTTCTTGAAACGGAAATGCCGGGCGTGCTCTTTACCCTCGCTGTCGCGGTAACGCGCACGCCAAGATCCATTAGGCCTCTTTTTGATGCTGCTCATCGGTTGTCCATGGGTCCGACATGCGAATCCACCGCGGATGCCGCAACGGTAGCGAGAACCTCGACAACGCCGTCACGAAGCTCCTCAGTCTCGAATTGCGCGCCGATGCCGTTTAGTACGAAGTTGTCTTCCCACTCACGCACCTTCCATCTCAGAAGGCCCTGGACATCTGAGACCGGATCGGATGACGGAAGGTCGGCCAGCACCTCTGGGTATAGCTCGGCGATGAAGGCGAGTCCATTCAATTCCTCCGCGGCCAAAATAAGCGACTGGTGCGCGGAGCGCAGTGCGGTGTCGACCTTCTCTTCTCGACGTTTGAAATCGTCAGCCGGCGGTACCGCGTCTTCGAAGTCGGCCAGAGAGAAGCCCAGCACTTGTGCAATCGTGATCGCTTCGCTTAACCGCAGCGCACGGGTGCCCTTTTCAATCCGAGACACTGCCGAGTTGTCGAGCGTAAGGCCCTTGTCTGCCAACAGTGTCGAAACATCCTTCTGACTCATGCCGAGCGCCTGGCGGCTACTCAGCACCATTGACCCGAAGCGCTGCTCGGCCGTCCACTCGTTGTTATGCATAGTTGCAGCCTATTGCAGTTTGGACGAAACGGTGTAAAGTTGCGATACCGCAGATCCCTGCGAATTCGCATACGAGCTGGAATGGCATATGACAATTCAACCGCCCGAACCCGCACACCGCCTTCGCCGTCTTCTCACTCTCGAGGAAACAGCCGAGGTGCTCCGCAAGACACCGTCGCAGCTGCGCTGGCTCATCCACGTAGACAAGGCACCCCCGAGCGCGCTGGTTGGCGGTAGGAGGCTCTTCGACGCCGACCGTGTTGCCGCATGGATTGACTCTCAATTCGAAGACGCGCACAACAGGGGTAACTAGTCGTGGATACAACTGGAATGGATCTCGGTCTTCCGGCACCTGCCTATGGCGACCCGACAGGGGAGACCGCTGTCCGAAACCTGATGCGTGACATCGAACACGCACCTCGAACCGACTGGCGGCTCAGTGGTCCCCGCAAAGTGGTCGACGGCGACGAACCTGAACTGTCGCGCCACTCGGTGACGGTTCTTCTCGAACCTGCGGTAGTGGTCGCCTTTCTTCGATTCCTCAACGAACACGGAGAAGTGAACGAGAGCCGATCAGGGAAGTCATACCGAGCGCGACTCACGAAAAAAGCCCCCGGAATGAGCTGGAACTCATCCGAGGGCAACAACCGAAGCACCAACTGCGAAGAAGGAGAACGATCGAATGTCTAGCGTACAGATCACAGATTACACCCGCCAGGTAGGAGAGCCCGGGGCTGCCGGCTTCGAGCTTTGCATCAGCGGCCACACCCCGATCACGCTCGAGTCACCCGAACAGTGTCTCGAGCTGGTGGATGCGCTGCAGGACACCGCCGCAAAATTCATCCGTGTCGAAGCCGAGAACGAAGGCCGCGACGTCCGAGAGCTCGAAGTCGATCGCGTCAAACTCATCATCCCCGGCGCTTTCATGCACGTCATGAAGGTGGTCTACAACTCCGACATCTACGAACCGGGAAAGCTAACCGTCATCGAGCAGCCCAGCCCCGACAGCCTCACCGGACATGCTGCGGCACACCCCGGCATCCGACCCGGCGACCAAATCGTCTATGACGCTGAGGACGACGGTGATCCCTGGATCTGGGAACACGTGGGATTCTTCCGAACCCTGCACATGCTCAATTCCGTTCCCGGCAAACACCAGTTCAACGTGCTTGTCGAGGAAGTCGAGGTCAACGCATGATCCACATCACCACTGGCCTGAACCTCGAATCGCGAGAGCCGCTCACGGTCGCAATCCGGCTGACCGAGAACCCCATTCATCTGACACCTGACGAAGCGCGCGCGGCCGGCGTGCGTCTCATCGAAGCGGCACACAAGATCGAGCAGAAGCCGAAGTCAGAGTGGCCCTAATCAACGATGAGCAACGGTCTCGCCATAACTCCGTGAAACACCCAGCCGTTACCCCCGCGACCCTAGGAAAGGAGAATCGTGACCGACCTACGAGTGCCTGAACGATATCTCATGGACCGCCGGATCGCGCGTCTTCAACCAGCCGACTTCTGCTCATTCGTCATGGCCAGCCTGTGGAGTGTTTCTAACCGCACTGACGGAGCGCTAGAGCCCGAGGATCTCCCTCTCGTGCCGATGTTCAACAATGCGTCAATCCCGGCGCTGGTCGAACGAGGCCTATGGAACGAGGTGGCAAACGGGTGGGTGATCGCCGACTACGCGAAAGACCAGACCAGCAAACACGATCTCGAAGTGCTCGAGAATGCGCGTCGTGCTGATCGGGAAAAGAAGGCGCGACAAAGGGCTCAGGCGAAAGCCGACAAACAGCCCTCCTTCTCAGATGGTCCCCGGGACACTCCCCGGGAAATATCCCCGGGAGGACACAGGACAGGACAGGCAAGGGAAGGCGAGGGATATGAAGAAGCAACTGTTGATGAACGAACAGGCGAAGTCACAGACACAGCAGTGCCATCTTGGCCAGTCGCAGCTATCCCTCAGAGCAAGAGCTGCCGAGTATGTGGCACCTACCTTGAGCCTGATTTTCCTTTGACCGTTTGCCCGAAACAGGACACGCAACATGCAGCGGCACGTTCGTCTGCCTAATCACGAACCCTGGAAAGGGGAGCAAATGAACTACCTCAAACAGTTCCAAGACATCCTCAATAATCGCCCCATCCTTTTCACCGATTCGAGTGGAAACCCGTCAGGCGTGGCGGGGCTCGGCGATGTGTCCGAAGGCGGGTTTCATCTCGGACTCGACCTCGCCGCGCATTCGAACGGCACCGCAGACGAGATCAGTGCGGTGCTGACGAAGCACCTCGAGAAGGTCGGGCAGGGAGCATTTCACGCAGTCCTCGTGTCAGCGACGTTCTCGATGTTGGCTCACTATCTGAGTCCCGCTATTGACCAGATCGATGAGGCGGCTGACGAAAATTTGCGCGAGACGCTGCTAGTCGGGTTGGCCGCATACGAGCGGGGTGATCGTCACGTCTGAGAACGAGAGGCCGGCTAAGTTCGTCGCTGGTGTCTTCGTGAACCAGCGGATGGCGCATGTGCTTGACCGGATCACGAACTTCACGGAGATACGAAGCCGCAACCGCGGCCGAGATTCCGAGTTCGATGAAACGCTGATCGCGTTGCGTTACGCCGCCCTCAGTTGGGAAGGTTCCGTCAACAGAACTCCCTCACGGGAATTCACGGAACCGCTGGCAAACTGGTGTACACCAGACCAGATCGCATCACAGCTAGGCATAACCCCTAGTGCGATCAGGAAAGCGATCCGCGCCGGCACTCTCCGCGGACAGAAGCACGAAGGCAGATGGCGAATAAGCCGCGCCGACTACGAGAACTATCGACGCGCCCGCTAACAACTCAACACATCGAAGCCCCGCAGCCATCAAACGCTGCGGGGCTTCACTCACTTAAGGACACCGCATGAACGGCACCACTCCGGAAGGAGCAACCCTCGCCCGGCCCAGCCGCCGCACGTACCTCGAACACAAACTGTTCGGGCTCCCCGCAGACTCCAACTCTGAGACAGCTATCTCGTACCGTGACGCTGCAGACCGGGCCTCGTACCTGGGCGCTGAGAGCGAAGCAGTTGACCTCCTCGAACGAGCTCAGCGATCGACGGACGACATCCTCGCTCGCGCCATCCTCGAGGTCGCTGTTGCTCGGAACTGGACCGAAGTCGTCAACCGCTGGAACGCAGACCCCGCCGGGACAGCCGACCTCATCGAACTCATCAACCTCACCCACTAACCAAGGAGAACCCATGTCAACCGCACACATCGCCGAGCAGATCAAAGCAGTCCGAGCCCGCGCCGAAAGCACATCGAATGTCGGCTACGGCGAGATCCAGCAGATCGACAAAGACCCCAACCTGAGTGATACGTACCGGAAGCAACTCCGAGGTGAGAAGGCAGCAGCGGTGAAAGAGCGGCTTGCTGCGCTTCGTGACGAAGAGAAGAGCATCATCACCCGTGCAATCACCGAAGCCGAGCGCACTCTCGACTCCAAGGTTGGCGGCTCAGGTGCAGACCTCATCGCGTTCCGTGACGCGCAGGACCGAGCCGAGCGTTTGCAGGATCAGGACTCGGCGCGGCAGATGCTCGCCCGCGCTCTCCGCAACGACGACCACACTCTCGCGCACGCCGTGTTCCGTCGTGGTGTTGACACTGGTTGGCAGGACGTCATCAACCTGTTCAAGCAGGAGAACCCCAACAGTGCATCAGCAGCGACGGACTTGCAGAACCTCCAAGAGGAACTGAGCAACGGCATGTCCCGAGCGATGCACTACGCGTTCCTCGTCTAGACCCAGGGGGAGGGCTCCCGTCGATCACTCCCCAAAACCCTCCGGGAATAGACATGATCCCTCCCCGGCCTTTTTTCCACCCAAAGGCCCCTGGTCTGCCTCATTTCATGCGCTTCAGAATCGTCCCAAGATCTTGAATATCACGCGAAATGCGACGCAGCGAATCGGTTTCCATGATGGTGGGGCCGAGGATTGCGAGATTCAGTTGGTAGTTCTCAGCGAAGGAATGGGACTCGTCCATGGTGCTGTATGACGTAGCCACTTCGTATTCGCTCGGGAGATCATTCTGATTGCTCATATAGCCCTTTACCGTGTCGAGCGGATAAGCAATTGACGCACCAGGGGCCAGCGTTTTGAAGACAATGTCCCCACCGAACGCCGTATTGATCTTCGCCATTACATCTGAATTCGATTGCTCATCGGCGTACTTTGCGCCGGAGGATCGGAAATTAGGGCTGACGTTCAACCTCACATTGCGTGCTGTTGTCTGACCCGTATTCCTAACTCGGATCGTTATGGTTCCGTCAACGATGTTGAAGTTCTTCGGTAATTCCTGCTTCCGAACGTCGACATCGACCACGACATACGGGCGGTATAGCGCGAGGTTTGACTCCGCTGTGTCCCGGTTGGCGTCGGTGAGGGCATGGTTCGACTCGACAACCAGGCGCAGTTGATGGAAGGCAATGTAGACGGCTGCTAGGGCAGCGAACGCAGCTACTGCAGCGAACAGGACGCTGAGAGCTGCCCAGAAAGCTGACCATTCCTCAGCCGTTGGCCAGCCGTCTCCGCGCCACCACTCATTTCCCCACATCGCCACAGCGTATCTAAAAGCCAAAACCACAAGGAGCAATCGTGTCTACATTTCGAGAACGTCTCGACGCCGCGAAAGCAGAGCCAAAGGAACGAAGCCAGATAGTTTCGGTTGTAGTTGGTGGGGAACTCGCAGAACTTGTCTTCTACCGAGCTGATTCGAGTGAGTGGGCTGAGGTGACATCCCGCCACCCTGCGCGGCCAAAGACTCTGATCGATCTGCGCTATGGCTACAACTTCCACGCCGTGTGCAAAGAGATTGCACCGTCAACGGGCCGGCTACTCGAGGACGACTCCGAGACGGTCCTAGACGCTGCGGCATGGAAAGACATCCTTGAGGTCATCTCAGGTTCTGAGTTCGCCGCTATCACGGACGCTATCTGGGCGCTGAACGAGTACGACCCGGAACAGCGGGTGAAGCAGCTAAAAAAAGCATCAGCGGGCCGCTCGGAGACGAAGCCCGCCTAGCCCTGAGTCTCGGTATCTCTGTCCGCCGTTTGCGCGGTTGGGAGCCCGCCGAGGAAACGGTCTACGAGTATGACGATGCCGGACGGGTGATCGCCGCAGTGACTTCATCGGAGCCTGAGTTCACGCCGACAGAAGTCGCTCTACTGCTTGCCGCTCGCGCTCGTGATCGGGAAATCGGGCCGCACGGCGTGCCAATGGATATCGCAACCGATCCCTCGATGAGAGATCGAATACGCGTCGACGCGACGGTCGATTTCGTGGCACAGAAGATCGCACAAACCAGGAAGTCCTACGAGCAGGACTACCAACATCAAGACCTCTCTGGGGTCTTTTTTTCTGCCTCCATGACGGCGGACTAGCAGCTCACCTTTATTCGACAAATCTCCGTGGGGCGGAAACGGAATGAGCTATTGGCTCAGGAAAGAACAACCAAAGTAACTCTCGTAGCAAATGTCTCGCAGTATCTCGCGGGCATGAAGCAGGCTGCGGACAAGACCCGAGAGACGGGCACTGAGGCCGAGAAGCTGGCTCAGAAATCACAGGCGTTCGATCAGGTCGGCCGCTCGCTCTTAGCAGTCGGGGCGGTGGCGGGCGTCGCCGTTGGTCTCGCTGTTGCCAAGTTCGCCGAGTTCGACCAGGCGATGTCCTACGTCCAGGCCGCGACGCACGAGACCGCAGACAACATGGGTCTACTGCGGGACGCAGCGATTGAGGCCGGGGCCAGCACCGTCTATTCGGCCACTGAGGCTGCCAACGCAATCGAGGAGCTTGCTAAGGCTGGCGTTTCTACTGCAGACATCCTCGGCGGGGGTCTCAAGGGCGCTCTGAACCTGGCGGCTGCCGGCGGTCTGGGCGTTGCTGAGGCAGCTGGAATTGCCGCCACGTCGCTCAAGACGTTCAACCTGCAGGGCTCGGATATGAGCCACGTCTCTGACCTCCTGGCCGCTGGTGCAGGTAAGGCGATGGGTGACGTCACTGACCTGTCTGCGGCACTCGCGCAGGGCGGCCAGGTTGCGAAGAACACAGGCTTGTCGATCGAGGAGACAACGGGTGCACTCGCAGCGTTCGCATCACAGGGCCTCTTGGGTTCCGACGCGGGTACTTCGTTCAAGGCGATGCTGCAGCGACTCACGCCGCAGTCAGCGGAAGCAAAAGCCAAGATGGACGAACTCGGAATCTCTGCTTACGACGCTCAAGGACAGTTCATCGGCCTGTCGGAGTTTGCCGGCAATCTGCAGGACTCCCTCCGCACTCTCACACCGGAGCAGCGCAACTCGGCGATGGCTACCATTTTTGGTTCTGATGCGGTTCGCGCTGCGACCGTTCTCTACGCCGAGGGTGCTGACGGTATCAAGGAGTGGGAGAACGCGGTCAACGATCAGGGTTACGCCGCCGAGACGGCACGTCAGCGTCTCGATAACCTCCGTGGTGACGTTGAGGCATTAGGCGGCGCTTTCGATACGGCCCTCATCCAAACGGGTGCCACTGCCAATGACACGCTGCGTTGGATGACTCAGGCGGCGACGAACACCGTCGACGCCTACAACGACCTTCCTGAGGGCATCCAGGGCACAGCGATGGCTTTGGGGGGCATCGTGACCGTCGCAGGTCTAGCCGGCGGAGCGTTCTTCACAGCGGTGCCGAAGGTCGCGGCGTTCAAGACTGCTGTCTCGGAGCTTGGCCCCGGTGCGCAACGTGCGGGTGCTCTCTTGACGTCCTCATTCGGTCCCATCGGGCTTGCGATCGCTGCGGCGACGTCGCTCCTAGTCCTGTATGTGGGGGCGCAGGCTCAGGCCAGTGCAGTCGTGCAGGAGCTGACGGACACGTTGGATGAGCAGACGGGCGCTTTCAGTGAAAACACCCGCGCTGTAGTCGTGAAAAAGCTGCAGGATTCTGGCGCATTCGACATCGCTAAGAAGCTCGGCTTGTCGCTCGAGACCGTCACCGATGCTGCGATGGGCAACACGCAGGCGTACGCCGAAGTGAAGCAGGCTGCAGACGACGCATACGGCAGTATGTCCGCCTGGGACCAGTTCTTCGCCGGGTGGAGCATCGACCCCCTGGTCACCGACGTGGGCAGTCTGTCGGGCGCCCTCGACGATTCACGTGAGGCGTTCGGGAACCAGGCTGCTGCTGCGGGGGAGTCCGAGGACAAGACCACCGACGCGGCCACTGCTTACATCGAAGCCGCCACGGAGGCTTCGGGTCTCGGTGAGCAGCTCACGCAGCTCATTGACACGATGAACGCGGCGAACGGTGTGGGGCAGGATGCGGTTTCGTCCAATGCGGCCTACCGCCAGTCAATTGCTGACGCGGATGAGGCTATCCAGAAAGCGCGCGAGGGGGTCGACGGGTACAAGGTCAGTCTCGATGAGACGACAGTCGCCGGCTCAGCGAACGCGGACATGTTGCGTGGTGTGGCTGAGAAATCTCAGGAGGCGGCGAAATCCCAATTTGATCTGGACAACAACACCGCGAACTACAAGGCGACGCTCGAGGCTGGGCGACAGGCGATCTACGATCGCGCTTTGGCCCTCTCTGGGAACGCGGACGAAGCGCAACGTCTGACCGACAAGATTTACGCCATCCCTACGGAGCGTGAGTTTGAGATGTTCGCGAAGACTCAGGATGCCGCTGTGAAGCTGCAGCGCATCCAAGATCTCATCAACGGAATCGGTGCGACGGCTCAACTGCATGTTTCGACTGGACCCGGTGGCGCGGGTGGCATCACGCAGTCAGAGGGTAGTGTGCTCAGCTTCTACGCCAACGGTGGTCTGAACGAGAACCATGTCGCGCAAATCGCGCCAGCCGGGTCGTACCGGGTGTGGGCCGAGCAAGAAACCGGGGGAGAGGCTTACATTCCTCTCGCCGCCTCCAAGCGTGACCGGTCCCTTGCCATCTGGGCTGAGACAGGGAAACGGCTCGGCGTGGACAACTACGCCGACGGGTCCCCGATCTACGCGTCGAGCGGGACTTCGGCACCGATGAGCGTACAACCGACGTCCGTCTCGCTGGAAGGCGCAACACTCATGGTGCGGGACGCCGATGGGTCGCTCATCGGCCGCATGCGTGTCGAAGCAGACGCGCGCATCAAACGCGCCGCCAGCGATTATGACAGGCGAGTTAGGAACGGATGGCATAAGCGCTGAAAGCCAAAATGTCCCGAAACCGGTGTGGAAAAAACGTCGTGAATAGACGGTGCCTACTCCCGGAGGGGCTAGGGGATGCGGAGTGAGGGCCCCTGCCCCTGGGGATGGTTCGTAAGTTCAGAGCCACGGCCAGTCCGTTGTTACCGCGATTAGCAATGCGCTCAGACAGTTACCTATCATCCCCATCACCCCTTTCAGATGTGGCTTCCAACCGGAAACAAATAGTGCGAGTTCCGTTGTCACTACAGCTATAAAGGTTGCAGCTATTGCTGCGACTGGCCCTGTCTCGCCACTGAAAGCGACTCTCAACCGGCGAACGACTTCACCGTATCAGGCCCAAAACGCCCCCTATTCTCTGTGTGTGAAAACGGTCTATCCCCGGAGGGTTTGGGAGGAAGGGTTAGGGGGAACCGGCCCCTGGGTGTCTAGCCGAGCGAACCTGACCGGCGGACGATTGGGGCGACGAGTCTTGCTCGCAAAGTCTCGTTTTCAAAAGGTGTGGTTGAGGACGCCCAACTATGCACTGATCTAGGTCGCGGTGCGGTACAGGAAGTTTCTCGGAGGGTGAAACGTTTGAAATGGAAGATCGCGCTCACCGCCGTGTTCTCGATGTGGCATCCCAATAGAGTCATACGCTCGTTCAGATGTCGAGTAACGGCCGGTCATTGCGCTAAGGCCAAGCAGTACGCGCTAGTGTCAAGTGACATCGCGGCTCGAGAAGCACAACCTGCTTCTGTTCGAGGAGGGAGGATGACCATGCCCAGGAACATGTCTGCGCCACATCAAGCGGCGCGCCAAGTGCGCATTGACAAATGGAACGTCGATGGGAGGGTGAAGCTCCCCATTGACCCACACGTGATTGCCAAGAACCTCGGCATACAGGTCCATGTGGTGGCCCTGGAACCGAACGTCGCTGGCTTCTTGCTACGGCAAGACGGGGGGCCTGCGGAGGCTTACCTCAGCGAGTCGGACTCACCGAAGCGTCGAAAATTCACCCTCGCTCACGAAATCGGTCATTTCATCCAGAATGAGAACAACGACACCATCGGATATGTCGAGAATCGCGATGAGTTGTCTTCGCAGGGAACGGACCCTCACGAGCGGTGGGCTAACCAATTCGCCGCGGAACTGCTTATGCCGGCGTTCCTTCTCAACAAGTGGTGGGCAGAGGGGTTGTCGCCGGAGACAATCCGACTCAAGCTCGATGTATCCAGCCAGGCCTTAGCCTTCCGGATGAGAAACCTTGGCCTCTTGAATGGCTGATGATCAAGGGTTCTCCAAATTCCTTGAGGAGAGGCTTCGAGTAGCGGCTGAGATCGAACGGGCGCAAAAAAGAGCAGCGGATCTAGAGGCGGCTGCGGCGTCCAAAGACGCTCAAGGGGCTGTCGAACCGGAGGAATCGTCTGCGGAATCGCTGGCTGCCGTCAAGCTTCGTCAGCGCCAACAGCGGATCGCCTTACGTAAGAAGTTGGCCGACTACGCGATTTGGATAGTGATCGTGCAACTAGGTCTGGCAAACCTATTCTTCGGGTTTTACCTCTACATGAATGCGGTAAATCCAGAACCGACAGTAATGGTCGCGTGGCTGTCAGCGACGGTGGTCGAAGTAATTGGCATCCTCTGGGTCATCGCTCGCAGCCTTTTCCCGTTCCAAGACAAGAGCCTTCGGTCGGACAGAGCAGCTACCAAATAACCTGAGTTGTCCGAGTTCCTCTCATAGTTATCCACAGGATATTCCACCCATCAGAACGCGTTTCGATTCGCCGTAGGGCTGTGGATAACTACATCGCTGTAATTCGATTTCGGGTCTCGGAATCGTGTTTTGGAATCTAAGTGCCTGGTTTTCCCCTGCAATTACGCCCCCGGGGATTGCATTCCGGGTACCGGTAGTTATCCACAGGTGCGGCGTTTCTATAACTCAAAATGTCGCAGGTTGGTCTAGATCACGCTGAGAGGCCGGAAACCCGCGCTACATTTACTTCAACGATTTTTCACGGGGGAGATTTGATGACAGAGCGGTCCGCTGACGAGATTTATATTGACCAGTACATCTCGCAACCGAAAGAGCATCGGACTCTCGAGTTCAAGGCCGCTCGGAATTCTTTTTCCTTCGATGAGACCCTCAAGTACTGCGCGGCCATTTCAAACGAGGGGGGCGGTGCGCTCATCCTCGGAGTCTCGGATAGTTACCCGAGGGTTGTGCATGGAACCGCGGCATTTCGCAGCTCAGAGAAGACCGAATTTGATCTCTTCAAGAAGTTGAATTTGAAGGTCATGATTCAGGAACGGGTCTACGAGGGTAAGCGGGTTTTGGTCTTTCAGATTCCAAACCGCCCCTCTGGTTATCCCATACACGTTGATGGGAGCTACTGGATGCGGTCAGGCGAGAGTCTTGTGCCGATGTCACAAGACGAACTCAGAAAGATCTTCGATGAACCAAAGGGGCATTTCCTAAAGCGCATTGCGAGGGACGGGCTCAGCTACGCAGACTTGGGGCTCTTGCTGGACATTCCCGAATTCTTCACGTTGGCATCGCTTCCGATGCCATCGGATCCAAGCGAGGTTGTAGCTCGACTGGCGTCCTGGAAGTTTGTGTCCGTCGCCCCTGATTCTTCCATTGGGATCACCAACATGGGGGCGCTGCTCTTTGCTCGCAATCTTGAGAACTTCCCCGACTTAGAACACAAGCGGTTGCGCATCACGAAGTACGACGGTGATACCAAAGTAACGGCGGTGAACGACCATTTCGAGAATGGAGGATACGCAGCCAGCTTTGCGAAGGTTCTGGCATTGCTAGCCGCAATGCTGCCCGTCAATGAGGACATCAAGACTTCGCTTCGAGCCACGGTCCCGCTATACCCCGAGGTTGCTCTCCGCGAGTTTTTGGCGAACGCATACATTCACCAGGACTTCGAACAAATCGGGGTGGCGTTGTCCATCGACATTTACGCGAACAGGCTTGAGATTGTGAATCCTGGGAAGCCGGTTATTCACGTGACTCGCTTCGTGGACGATTCGCAGTCGCGCAACCCAGAACTCTCATCGGCGATGTTGAAGCTCGGCATCTGTGAATCCCGGGGTAGCGGTATAGACCGGGTGCTGGGAGAACTCGAGTTTCACCAGGTCGCTGCGCCGCTGTTCTCAGAAGGCAGCAGTTCCACTCGGGTTACGTTGCTGAGCCGCCGAATGTTCGAACAGATGACCCCTGAGGAGCGCGTGTGGAGTGCGTTCCTTCACTGCTGCCTTCGTTACGTGAGCGGAGGTTTCATGACGAATTCAACGCTCCGAGCCCGCTTTGGTCTGAACGCCAATAAGTCGACGCACACATCATTGGTCATTGCGAATGCCATTGATGCAGGACTCATCAAGCTTGATCCGGCTGTGTCCTCTGCTAAAAAGTCCGCGAGATATGTACCTGAGTATGCCTAGCTCGGTGAAATACGCATCAATCGAACCGAACCCACGCCATCGGGTCGTGCGCTAGCCGATCGCCGCACCCTATGCATGAGAGCTTGAAAGGCTTTTCCGAGGGCGCTCCGAGCTGGACCGACACAGGCTCCCCGCACACCTTGCATGTTGCCCCAAAGTCGCTCATGACTTCACCATAGTGAGTGCGTTGTTACACATCGAGAATTGGGGCCGGCAGCAGTATTTAGTCCGTCCGGCCCCAAACGGCTTCAGCCCTTCCGATTACGCGGATCGTTGCCGGGATAGATGGTGTCCTTCGCCCTGATTGCACCATTCGTGCCGTGAACGATCAGTTCACCCCCGCCGTGGTTTTGCAGATAGATGCGGGCGCTGTCCCAAGCGAGGCTCTGCGTAGAGTGATTCGACAGGGCGTTTCCGCCCACCGAGACTTGCCACAAGGGCCCGTTCGGTACTACATGTGCTGACGCCATCGTCAGACTCCTTTCGTTGCGCTGAGGCTAGCCCGACCGTAAGCCAAAGGAAAGGACGAATAACCCATGCGGTAGTGTCCAGCCATGCGCGTCGGTGAGAGCTGGGCCTATAGGGCGAAGAAGGGTGCTGTGCTAACCGAAGCCGAGGTGACGCGGCTCATTGCAGACCATCCACCACGCGCACGGGTGCTCTTCCTATCGGGACCTGACGAAGGCCGGGAGAAGTGGGTGCCGGCGGGCCGTCTCAAGACTCTCTGGTCTGACCGGGTTGAGTTCCTGGATCGGGAAGCTGTTTGGGAACGCTTGGAAGCTGACGGGCGGCCCGACTCGGCCGAGCAGGACGCCGCTTGGGCGATGTTCGAACAGGTACGCCCAGGGTTCATCACTATCTATGGCAGCGTCGATATGGGCATAGGTGCGGTTCGAGATATGTCCGGCCTTTGCCGATTCCTTGGTTGGGAAGAGAGCCGAATCACTAACGATGGCGAACCTCCCGTCAGCGAGGAAGGCTTACTGATCCGATGGGGCATCACCAAGACGATTGCTCAACGAATGGCCGAGCTCTCGCCAGATGAGGTGTTCGATCTCTACGACGGCGAAGTGAAGCGTGCCACCGAGCGCGGTGAGGACTTCGTATTCGAGTACATGCAAGCAGCGCACGTGCGGGAACCGGAGGCAAGGGAGTTCGCCCGGCAGCGTGGTCACCTCGAGGTGCCCGCAGGTGTCGCCCTTCTCGCGCGGTGGGCCGGTGTTGATGGCCCGGGGGCGGCTGTTACCCGTCTCGCGCTGGAACGCGACTACGACCGCTTGGCCGAGTTCGCTCTACGTGCCCTTCCTTACCTCGAGAAGCGATCGCAGAAGCAGACGCAGATTGGGTGGGACATCGAAGAGGCTATTCGTAGGCACCGAGCAGGTCTCGAAGAAGCTGACAAAGCCGCGGAGTCGTAACAAAACTCGGGCCGCGCTTGAGAACTGTCTGGCACAAAGCGTCATGAAAGAGGCGGCGCGTACTTACTCATGAGAGAGCCCAACTGGGCCGCTGCGTCGTCCTCGTCGTCCATCTCGATGATCACCGGAACGGCAGCAGACACGAGCAGGTAGGAAACAACACGTTCACCGGCATCAGTCAACGATATGTGTGGAAGCCACTCCGTTCGTGACTGCGTAACGATCGAGCGGATAACGTTCCTGTAGGCCCCAGCCTCGAGGTTGCTGATCTCATACGAGGTGCCGGCGTAGTTGATAGAAGCCATACCCAACGGTAGGCGTAGTCCGCATTCAGTCCGCAACAGCATCCATTCGAGGCCGTGAGTGCCAGCCACCCACAATCACCGCAGCCCCGGAAAGTCGCGACTCCCAACTCGTGTCTACAACTCGCAACCACCTATGTCCAGTTCATCCTGAACTAGCTGGCCACGCTGCGGCGAGGCGTGGCGCCTGCACGCGCCGAGTCTCAGAACTCGTCGGAGTACTGAACGGGCAAGGCCTCTTCGGCCTTCACCGGAACGGCCGTCGTCGACCAGTTGCTGATGCGCCCGCGGATATCGCGCAGGGACGCCTCAACGGCCTCATCGTTCGCCGAATCGTCGTCGATGTCGAGTTCGACGGGAATAGCGACGAGTTCGCTGGATGCGTCGAGCGTCATCTTCGCCTCGACGCGCTTGCCGGTTTCGGTATAAGCGGGCACGCTCACCGCTTCCGAGTGCGCTGCGCGACCGATCGAGGTGACGAGGTCGAGCAGGGCGTCGGAGATGGCGTCCGTGGTGACGAAGGTCTTGGACGCGTAGGTGATTTCTTGCATACCTGAATCTTGTCCGATGGTGCAGTTTTCGGATAGGCGTTGCCGATTCATGCCGCGCCCGGTATGCGTTTTCGTCTGCGACCGGCCGGGTTGTGGTGGCTGTCGGCATTCACGTCGCCGATTCAGCCCTCAGCGAGGTCGGATGTCGCGGCGCCCGCTCTTTGGCAGAATGCTGTCATGGCCAAGAAACCTTCCGTGTCGTTCCGTTCCGATCTGCTCGCCGAGGCGCTCGAGAAGCAGGACATGGCCCAGGTGGCGCTGGCGCTGCGCAACGACCGCCTGGTGGTGCCGCTGTCGAAGCCGGCGCCTCGCGACAAGCCGACCGCTCCGGGCGAGGTGTGGATGTATCGTCGCCCTGAGGATGGCCGCCTCGCGTTGCTCGTCTTCTCCGACGCTAAGAACAAGCCCGAAGCCCTGCCGCCTTTCGTCGCAGCCCAGGATGGCGCGTGGTTGCACGAATTCTTGCGGGTGCACGGCGACGAGATCGAGACGGTCTTCTTCGACATCGCGGGCCCGCACCCGATGCAGGCTCACCCGGCCGAGTTGCTCCGCGTGCTCGACCTCGATGGCGGTTCGCCGCCGCTCGACCCGGGTGTCGTCGCGCCGTAGTAAGTCGTGCGCGTCGGCGTGCCCCGTCGCGCCACCTGGAGCTCGCCGTGCGGCGCCTGGAGCCCCCTGGGCGTCGCTAGAAGGCGGCGTCGAGTTCTCGCTCACGCGGCGTCGATGCGGCTCTCTGTGCGAGCCTCAGGGCCTCCCGTAGAGTCGATGCCTCGGCATCGATGATCGTTTTGTAGCCGAGCCGCTGTGCCTCTGATCGCCGTTGCCGCGCGCCGTTCACGGGACGCACCTCGCCCGCGAGGCTGATCTCGCCGAACGTGGCGACATCGTGGGGGATGGCCAAATCCTTGACGGCCGATGCCACGGCGATGGCGATCGCGAGATCGGCGCCGGGCTCGGCCAGCCGCACCCCGCCGACCGTCGACACATAGACGTCTTTATCGGCCAGCTTCACGCCGGCGCGCCGCTCGAGCACGGCCAGCAGCATGGCCAGCCGCGAGCCATCGACTCCGTTGGTCACTCGACGCGGGTTGGGTGTGGAACTCGGCGCCACGAGCGCCTGCACCTCGACGGGCAGCGGCCGCTTGCCCTCGAGTGCGATGGCGACGGCCGTGCCCGACACCGCGAGCCCCCGGCTGAGGAACAGGCTGCTGGGGTCGGGGACCTCTTCGATGCCGTCGCCCGTCATCTCGAAGCATCCGACCTCGTCCGTGGGCCCGAAGCGGTTCTTGAGCGCCCGCACGAAGCGCAGCGATGTCTGTCGGTCGCCCTCGAAGTGGCACACGACATCGACCAGGTGTTCGAGCAATCGCGGCCCGGCCACGGTGCCGTCTTTCGTGACGTGCCCGACGATGAGAACAGGCAGGTTGCGCTCTTTGGCGACACGGATGAGGGTGGCCGCCACTTCGCGCACCTGCGCCGGCTGCCCGGCCAAGCCGTCGCTCATCGACGACGACACGGTCTGCACGGAGTCGACGATCAACAAGCTCGGCTCGACCGCGTCGACCTGCCCCAGGATGGTGGCGAGATCGGTCTCTGCCGCCAGGAACAGGTTGGGGGTGAGTGCGCCCGTGCGGCTGGCGCGCAAACGCACCTGGCCCACCGATTCTTCGGCGCTCACATAGAGCACTCGGGCGCCCTGGGCCGCGCGCGCGGCCACCTCGAGCAGCAGCGTCGACTTGCCCACGCCCGGCTCTCCCGACAGCAGAATGGCCGCACCGGGAACGATGCCGCCGCCCAGCACGCGGTCGAACTCGCCGATTCCACTCGCCCAGCGCAGGAATTCGGTCTCGGGCAGATCGGTGATGGGCCGCGCGCTGCGGGCATCGCTGACGCGCACCGGCGCCAATCGGGCGAGCTGGCCGATGTCGTTGGTGCTCTCGACCACGGTGCCCCATGCCTGGCACTGACCGCACCGGCCGACCCATTTGATCGTCTTCCAGCCGCACTCGGTGCAGGTGAATTGGGAGCTGGGTTTGGCCATACGAGGAGCCTAACCGGCACCACCGACAACGAGCGGATGTCGTCATCCCGGCTCGATTCGCGCTCGACCGCTTCGGTCAACTACACTCTTTCTCGGTGGCGTGTCCGAGCGGCCTAAGGAGCACGCCTCGAAAGCGTGTGAACGTGAAAGCGTTCCGTGGGTTCAAATCCCACCGCCACCGCCACGAGCCCCTGACTCTTCCGAGAGTCAGGGGCTTTTTGCATCGGCCAGTACATCGGCCAGTACATCGGCCAGTGCATCGGCCAGTGCATCGGCCAGTGCATCGGCCAGTGCATCGGGGGTGCAGCCGGGAGATGGACCCGGGAGCAGCACATGTGCAACTCTGATATTCTGAAAGTACAGAGCCGCAATGCATTCCGCGCCCACCGGCGCCCGAAGGAGTTCCATGTTCACACCCGAACCCCCCGCCCTGTCCGCCCGGTCCGCCCTGCGAAGGTCCCCCAGGTCGCGTCGAAAACGAGCGGCCGTCGTGCCGCTCGGCGCCTTCGCTCTCATGTGCGGCCTCGCCGTCCCCCTCGCCGCCGCATCCCCGGCTCCGGCCGAAGCGGCCGTACCCCGCGAGACGACTGCCGCAAACGTCGAAGAGGCGCGTCTCAGCGCCGTCGTGCCGGGCGGGTCGGTTCCGACATCCCAACAGTTCATCGAGTCGAGTGGTCTGCGGCCCGTCCTGGCCGCCTTCGACGAGCGTCTGTCGACAGCATCCTCGGCCTCGGCCCCGCAGATCGTGGCCGAGGCGGGTGCCCAGTTGTGGACCCGTGCGGTCGCGACGGCGCGGGGCGACAACGCGGCGGCGAGCGGCGACCGCTACGACGACCGGGGGCTGTACTGGGCGCGGCTCGCGGCGCGTATGTCGATCAAGTCCTGGGTCGCCGCCGATCCGGCGCGCGGTGGTGCCCTCCTCGCGGATCTTCTGCAGGCGCTTGAGCGCTCGTCGCGCGGTTTCGACGATGTCGCGCACACGGACATTCCCGGCACACGACGCATCCTCACGACCGGTTTCGACCCGTTCCAGCTCGACCAGGTGGGGCAGCGTTCGAATCCCTCGGGTTCAGCCGCACTCGTCCTCGATGGGACGACGATCGACACGCCGACCGGTCCGGCTGTCGTCCAGGCGGTCGTCCTGCCCGTCACCTGGTCGGCTTTCGACACCGGCATCGTCGAGGATGTCTATGGCCCCGGCCTGCGCTACGGCGCACGCAGCATCGACATGCTCGTCACGATCAGCCAGGGGCGTCCGGATGGCTTCGACATCGAACGGTTCGCCGGGGTGTGGCGGGGCGGCTTCGACGACAACCTCACCGAGGGAGTAGCTCAGGGCTATCGTCAGGAGGTGCCTGCAGCACCTGCGGCGCTCGGCTGGCCACAGCCCGTGACATCCCCCCAATTCATCGAGACGACGCTTCCCTGGGAGGCCATCGTCAACGCCACCACCGGCCCCGCACCCGTTCGTCTGAACAAGCGGATCTGCATCTCCCCGACGGCGGTCCGCGAACCCGCGGCGACCCGGTGCGGTGCGGTGCCCGCGATCAAACCCGAATGGTTCGCCGTCGAGGGCGGCGGCGGTGACTACCTCTCGAACGAGAGCATGTATCGCGCTAACCGCCTGCGCCTCGAGATGGGGCGCACGGATGTCGCAGGCGGTCACCTGCACACCAAGTCGCTGGGCTATGAATCCATTCCGGCCGGGCATGTCACCTCGGCGACGTTCGAGTCCGCTCGTGCAGCCGTCGTCGACCAGACCGTCGCGATCTTCGGGGCGGCGGCCGAGGCGCTCAGGCCCCCGGTGGCTGCCCATGCGACGGTCACCCCCGCCGAGGCCGGTGTCGGTGAGAGCGTATCCATCACGATCGAGGGTCTGCTGCCCCGTGAACCGTTCGTCTTCGAGCCGCCCGCGGGCCCGTCGCAGACGGTCGTCGCCGGCGAAGACGGCTCGGCCGCGGTGACGTGGGCGGTTCCTCGGGATGCATCGGCGGGGCCGCACACCCTGACCTTCGTGCGTCAAGACGGGTCGAGCGTGTCGTCATCGGTCGTCGTGCGCGGGGCGGTAATCCCGCCGACCGCCACTCCCACTGCAACGCCGACCGCGACGCCGACGGTGGCGCCCACCTCGGGGCCGACCGCTGCGCCTCCCGTGGCTCCAATCGCATCGGCATCTCCGGCATCTCCGGCATCTCCGGCGCCTGCGGCCGGCACGATCGCGAACGGCAGCGGCTCCGCGGCGGGTGATCGCTCCGCTCCCGACGCTGCCCACCACTCATCGCCGCAGAGCGCGCTCGCTCAAACCGGTCCGTTGGATGCCAGCCTGCCGCTGGTGCTCGCGGCCGTCGCAACCCTGTCGGGTGTGATGCTGACTCTTCGGCGCCGTCGTTCGAGCGCCGCCGGGCGTCAAAACTGACGGTGACACGCAGAGAGGGGGTCCTCGTCGATCGACGAGAACCCCCTCTGGGTAGAAGGAGCGGTGAAGCCTAGACGACGACCCCGCGTGCGCGCAGGTAGGTCGCCGGGTTGGTGTGGGCCCCGCCGATCAGCACCTTGAGGTCGAGGTGGCACCCGGTGGCGACACCCGTGCGGCCGATCGCGGCGATCGCCTGACCACCGGAGACCTGCTGGCCGACACTGACGCGTGTCGAACCACCGAGGATGTGGCCGTAGACCGTCTGCACTCCGCCGCCGTGGTCGATGATGACGCGGTTTCCGAAGGCACCGGCGTTGCCGACGAAGGAGACCCGTCCGCTCGTGGCCGCCTTGATCGTCGATCCGCAGCCGCCACCGAAGTCGATGCCCTGGTGGAACGACGTGGAGCAACCCGTGCCACCGCAGAGGATCTGACGGGGACCGTACCAGGAGGTGATGCCTCCGGCGGCCGGACGCCACCAGCCCTGTGCCGAGGGGGAGAAGAATGTTCCGGTGCCGCTTCCGACTCCGCCACCGGGCGCGGGAGCGGGGGCAGCGCCTCCGCCGCCTCCACCTCCTCCGCCGCCGCCACCGGCGTTGGCCTGGGCGGCGGCCGCTGCGGCAGCGGCGCGACGGGCTTCGGCGGCGCGAGCGGCTGCTTCCGCGGCGGCGCGGGCGGCCGCCTCGGCTGCGGCCTTACGGGCGGCGACGCCGTCCTGATAGCCCTTCTCGACCTCGGCCGTCGTGCCTTTCAGGCTCGCGAGCTGCTCGGTGAGTCGGTCTTCGTTCTGTTCCTGCTCGCTCAGTGCATCCTGCGCGGCGGACGCGGCGTCGTTCGCCGCTTGAAGTTTCGCTTCGGCGTCGGCGCGGAGGGCTTCGAGCTCGGTGGCCGCGACCTTCGCCTGGTCGGTCAGCGCGGTGACCTGGTTGGCGTCCTTCTTGGCGTTCTCGAGGACGTCGGCGCTGCGGCTCGTCAGCTGCGAGAGGGCGCCGAGTTTGTAGAGGGTCTGGTCGGCGTTCTTGGCGTCGACGAAGATGCCGGCGCTGGAGTCGCCGTTGTTCATGCGGCCGAGTCTGGCGAAGAGTGAACCGGCCTGCTTCTGCGAGGCGGCGGCCTTCTCGGTCGCGGCGGCGAGCTGCGTCTCGAGTGTTGCCTGGGCTTCCTCGGCGGCCGTGGCCTTGTCGAGCGCCTCTTGATAGGCGTTGGCCGCGACGACGGCCGCGGACTGGGCTTCGGCGACCCGGGTCGAGAGTTGATCGATGAGGCCGTTGATCTTGTCGATCTCCGCCGCTTTCGAGGTTTCGTTCTGGCGCGCTTTCTGCACGTCGTCCCAGCTCGGGTAGTCGTCGGCGAATGCCGGTGACGCGATCCCCATCGAACTGAAGACGAGTGCGAATGCTGCGATCGCCACGACGGCACGCCTGCGTAGACTCATCAAATAATCCCTAACCTTCGAGCTTTCGTTTAATCTTCACATGCGAAGGGGTGGTCTGTCGCATTTGTCGGGCGCGCCGTTCGAGCCTCATCACAGGACAAGAGGTGGGTGCAACCCCCGTGGCGGCGTTTTGCCGCGGTTCCCGACGGGTGGATAGTGGAGGTCATGCCTCTTCTCATCGCACTCATCGTCATCGGAATCATCCTGCTCATCGTCGGCGGTGTCGTCGCCACGTTGAAGTTCCTGATCTGGCTGGGTCTCGCGCTCGTGCTCATCGGCGCGATCATCTGGCTGCTGCGTTACATCCGCAGCCGCGCCTGAGCTTCTCGGGCCCCCGCTGTCCTCTGACGGCCCTCGACGTGTGTCGGGGGCCGTTTCGCGTGCGCCCGTAAACTGGCGATATGACGACACCTCCGCCCCTTGGTCTGCTGCTCGACGTCGACGGCCCGATCGCCAGCCCCGTCACGCGCACCATGGCCGTTCCGAGCATTGCGACCGATCTGGTGGCTTTGGCCAACGCGGGGGTGCCGGTCGCTTTCAACACGGGGCGATCGGATGCTTTCATCCGCGACGTCGTCGTACCCGAGTTGCGGCGGGCCGGCCTGGCCGAAACCGCGCGTGTCTATGCGATCTGCGAAAAGGGTGCCGTGTGGTTCCGCATCCCCGCGGCCACCGAGCACATTGCCGAAGAGGACATCTTCGTCGACGCATCGCTCGCTCTCGATGACGATTATTCGCGCGAGATCGAGCAGCTGGTTGCCGACCGGTTTGCCGACAGCATGTTCTTCGACCGCACCAAGCGGGCAATGGTTTCGGTCGAGCAGCATGTGGGTGTCGAATCGGCGGAATACTTAGCTGTGCAACCCGTCTTCGACGAAGAGGCGATGCAGCGTCTGTCGGCTCGTGGCATCGGCGTGCTGCGCAATGACGATCACCGACCGGATGCCGAGGGGCTCGTCACGGTGAGGATCGACCCGACGATCATCTCGACCGACATCGAGTCGGTGCGGGTCGGCAAAGACCTGGGCGCGGCGCGTCTGGTCGAATTGCTCGAGCAGGATGGCGTGATGATGCCGGTGTCGTGGCGCACCATGGGTGACTCGCGGAGCGACTATGCGATGGCCGATTGGTTGCACGAACACGGGCACGATGTGGCTCACATCGATGTTCGCCCCGCTGATGGGGTGCCCGAGAAGCCCTACCCGATCTATCACCACGACTCGCTCATCCACGACGAGGCCGGTGCCGTGTTCCTGACGAAGTGGGTGGCTATCGCCCGGGGCGAAGACATCCGCGACGCCTGAGCGCTTCGCTGTTACGTCAGCGCAGCGCGCCGACGGAGGCGAGAGCCGCGCGCACGAGTGCCCCGCGGCCGCCCTCCATCTCAGAGGCCACATCGTCGGAGGCGGCCTCTTCCGGCGTCATCCATGTGATCTCGAGGGCGTCTTGCCGAGGCTCGCACGTGCCGGTCACGGGCACGACGTAGGCCATCGACACGGCATGCTGTCGGTCGTCGGTGTAGGCGCTCACGCCGGGGATCGGGAAGTATTCGGCCACCTGGAACGGCACCGACGAGGCGGGCAGCAACGGGAAGGCCATGGGCCCGAGGTCTTTCTCCAGGTGCCGGAAGAGCGCGTCGCGCAGGGTCTCGCCATAGAGCACTCGGCCCGAGACGATGGTGCGGGTCATCTCGCCCAGCGCGGTGGCGCGCAGCAGCACCCCCACCGACGTGACGTTGCCCAACCCGTCGACGCGCACGGGCACGGCCTCGACATAGAGCAAGGGCAGGCGGCGGCGAATCTGCTCGAGTTCGACATCGCTCAGCCACCCGGCGTTGGTGTTGCCACCGGGATCGGGCGTGGGGTCGGGGTCTGGGGTGCGAACGGCCATGGTCCATTCTTACCCCCTCGGGCGAGCGGAAGCGACGTAGGCGGTGTCGGTGTGGATGGATATGCTGCCTGACAGGCTGTGGAGAACGATGTGGAGGCGGCATGGACGACGTACGGATCGATGAGAGCGCCGTCCTGTGGTCGGCCGGCCCGCAGCAGCGAGCGGGGCGCCCACTCCTCGTCATCCTGCACGGTTATGGGTCGAACGAAGCCGACCTTTTCTCTCTGTCCCCCTACCTCCCGCTCTCTCCCGTCATCGCTTCGCTGCGGGCCCCCTTCACGGCGCCCTGGCCAATCGACGGCTACTCCTGGTTCCGCTTGAGACGACCAGCGGATGTCACCCTCCCCGGTCTGGCGCCAGACGACGACATCGATCCGCCCCACGTCGCCGATCCCGACGGTGGCGATATCGGCGTCGACGACACGGATGGAAACACGGCCATGCACGGTCTCGACGACACGGCCGAGCCCCGAACGCGCGCCGTTGCCGCGGACGCCACGCCCGAGGCATCCATCGACGCGGTTCTGGCCTGGCTGGATTCTCTCGAGACCCCGCCCGCGCAGATCGGCCTGCTCGGGTTCTCGCAGGGTGGTGTCATGGCCATCGAATTGATGCGCCGCCAACCCGAGCGGTTCTCCTTCGTCGTCAACCTGTCCGGTTTCGTCTCTGAGGGCGAACGGCCTGGGGATGTCGCGCTCGCCGAGTCGCTCCCGCCCGTGTTCTGGGGCCGCGGCACTCAAGACGACGTCATCACCGAGGCCGCCATCGTGCGCACGACCGACTGGCTGCCGGCGCACAGCACCCTGAGCGGCCGCATCTATGAGGGGCTCGGGCACGCCGTCTCGCCGCAGGAGCTCACCGACATCGCCGGGTTCGTGGAGCGCGGTTTCACCGTCTGAGTCGCTAGTGCACGGCGGTGCCTCGCACAAGGTGTCTGCCGCTCCCCGACGAATGTCAGTGGTCGGGGGCAGGATGGTCACATGGGCGACGTGCTGCAACGGTTCTCCCCCGCGACCAGGGAATGGTTCAGTGGGGCATTCCCCGCGCCCACCGCAGCCCAGGCCGGCGCGTGGGACGCGGTGTCGCGCGGCCACAACGCCCTTGTCGTGGCTCCCACCGGTTCGGGCAAGACGTTGTCCGCGTTCCTGTGGTCGCTCGATCGGCTGATGGCCGAGCCGCGTGAGCAGCCGGGCACGCGAGTCCTCTACATCTCTCCGCTCAAGGCACTCGGCGTCGACGTCGAGCGCAACCTGCGCGCACCGCTCGTCGGCATCACGCAGACGGCCAAGCGCCTGGGCCTCGAGCCGCCGTCGGTCACGGTCGGCGTGCGTTCGGGCGATACGGCTGCCAACGACCGGCGGGCGCTGCTCAAGCATCCCCCCGAGATCCTCATCACCACGCCCGAGTCGCTCTACCTGATGCTCACGAGTCAGGCGCGCGACACGTTGACGGGCGTCGAGACCGTCATCATCGACGAAGTGCACGCCGTCGCGGCCACGAAGCGCGGGGCGCATCTGGCCCTGTCGCTCGAGCGCCTCGACCGGTTGCTCGAGAAGCCTGCGCAGCGCATCGGGCTGTCGGCCACCGTGCGGCCGCGCGAAGAGGTGGCGAGATTCTTGGGCGGGCGGGCCGAGGTCGAGATCGTGGCGCCGCCGTCCAACAAGAAGTTCGATCTGCGCGTCGTCGTGCCGGTCGACGATATGACCAACCCCGGCGTGGTCGACACGTCGCCGCGCGAAGGTTCGGCCGGGGGAGTCTTCACGCCCGAAGAAAACACGGGTTCGATCTGGCCGCACGTCGAAGAGGCCATCGTCGATCGCATCCTCGAGCATCGATCGACCATCGTCTTCACCAACTCGAGGCGGCTATCCGAGCGGCTGACCGCTCGGCTCAACGAGATCTACGAAGAGCGCCTTTCTCTGGGCGCTGCATCCAGCGCTTCGGCCGAAACGGACGCCGCGGGCACGGGTTCCCGGTCGGCAGACGCGCTGACCGCCTCCGTCGCATCCGGTGCCCTAGTGGCCGCCGGCGTCGGTGCTCAACCTGGTGCTGGGGGCGACGCTGCCCCCGGCTCGAGCTCTGTCGACGCTCCGGGGTCCACCGCGGTGGCCGCACGTCGCGCGCCCGCCGAGATGATGGGCGGCAGTGGTCAGACGCAAGGGTCGCGCGCCGGTGCATCCACGGCTTCGGCCGAGGGCGACGACACGCCCGTTCTCGCCCGCGCCCACCACGGCTCGGTGTCGAAAGAGCAGCGCGCCGTCATCGAAGACGACCTGAAGACGGGTCGGCTGCGGTGCGTGGTCGCGACCTCGAGCCTCGAGCTCGGCATCGACATGGGCGAGGTCGACCTGGTCGTGCAGGTCGAGTCACCGCCGTCGGTCGCCAGCGGCCTGCAGCGCGTCGGCCGTGCCGGCCACCAGGTGGGCGAGACGTCACGCGGCATCCTCTTCCCCAAGCACCGCGCCGACCTCGTGCACACGGCCGTCGCCTCCGAGCGCATGGTCGATGGTTTGATCGAGTCGCTGCAGGTGCCCACCAACCCGCTCGACATCCTGGCCCAGCAGACCATCGCTGCGGCCTCGGTCGACGACCTGGACGTCGAGGACTGGTTCGAGACCGTCCGCCGCAGCGCGCCTTTCCAAAATCTTCCCCGTTCGGCCTACGAGGCCACTCTCGACTTGCTGGCCGGCCGCTATCCGTCCGACGAGTTCGCCGAACTGCGCCCGCGCATCGTCTGGGATCGCGATGCCGGCACCATTTCGGGTCGGCCCGGCGCAAAGCGCCTGGCCGTCACATCGGGCGGCACGATCCCCGACCGCGGTCTCTTCGGCGTCTTCATGGTCGGCGAGGCCGTGCCCGGCGAGAAGAGCACGACAGGCGTGGGGCCGGGTGCGCGCGTCGGCGAGCTCGACGAGGAGATGGTGTACGAGTCCCGGGTCGGAGACATCTTCGCTCTCGGCGCGACCAGTTGGCGCATCCAAGAGATCACGCACGATCGCGTGCTCGTCACTCCGGCCTTCGGTCAGCCCGGGCGGCTGCCGTTCTGGAAGGGCGACGGCCTGGGTCGTCCGGCCGAGCTCGGCCGGGCCGTCGGCGCCTTCATCCGCGACATCGACGGAGCGAAACCCGACGAGAGCACGCTGCGGCTGCAGGCAGCCGGCCTCGACGAGAAGGCCATCGGCAACCTCACCACCTTCCTCCGCGAGCAGCGCGCGGCGACGGGGCATGTGCCCACCGATAAAACACTTGTGGTCGAGCGCTCCCGTGACGAGCTGGGCGACTGGCGCGTCATCCTGCACTCGCCCTTCGGCATGCAGGTCCACGCCCCGTGGGCCCTGGCCATCGGGGCGCGCGTGCAAGAGCGGCTGGGCGTCGACGGGTCGGCCGTCGCCAGCGACGACGGCATCATCGTGCGCATCCCCGACAGCGACCAAGAGCCCCCCGGTGCCGACCTGTTCGTCTTCGAGCCCGACGAACTTCAGCAGATCGTCACCGAAGAGGTCGGCGGGTCGGCCCTGTTCGCCTCGCGCTTCCGCGAATGCGCCGCGCGGGCGCTGCTCCTGCCCAACTATTCGCCCGGCAAACGATCGCCGCTGTGGCAGCAGCGCCAGCGCAGCGCCCAGCTGCTCGACGTGGCGCGAAAATACCCCACGTTCCCGATCATCCTCGAGACCGTGCGCGAGGTGTTGCAAGACGCCTACGACCTGCCCTCGCTGCTCGGCATCGCGCGCGAGATCGCGAGCCGCGCCATCCGCATCGTCGACACCACGACCGACGACCCCTCACCCTTCGCGCGGTCGCTCCTCTTCGGCTATGTCGGCGCTTTCATGTACGAGGGCGACAGCCCCCTCGCCGAACGCCGTGCCGCCGCCCTCACCATCGACAGCACCATGCTCGGCGAGCTCCTCGGCCGGGTCGAATTGCGAGAGCTGCTCGACCCCGGAGTCATCGAGCAGACCGAGCTCGAGCTGCAGCGCCTCGCCCCCGAGCGGCAGATGCATGGCATCGAAGGTGTGGCCGATCTGCTGCGTCTGCTCGGCCCGCTCGGCGTCGGAGAAATCGAGGCGCGCCTCACCGAGGAGGATCGGCCGAACGCGCTGCAGCACCTCACGGCGCTCGCTTCGAGCAAGCGCGCGCTGGCTGTGACCTTTGCCGGGCGCGACTCGTGGGTCGCCATCGAAGATGCGTCCCGCTTGCGCGATGCGCTCGGCGTTCCCCTGCCCATCGGCGTGCCCGTCGCCTTCATCGAGCCGGTCGCCGATCCCGTCGGCGACCTCGTCGCGCGCTATGCCCGCACCCATGCCCCCTTCACCACGCACGCGGTAGCCGAACGCTTCGGCCTCGGCGCAGCCGTCGTGCAGCAGACGCTCAACCGGCTCGCCGCCGACCGCCGCGTCATCAGCGGCGAATTCCTTCCGGGCGGGCGAGCCGGGCTCACGGCAGACGCGGCCGGTTCCACCGAGTGGTGCGACGCCGAAGTGCTGCGCCGGTTGCGCCTGCGCTCACTGGCGGCACTCCGACACGAGGTCGAACCGGTCGACCAGCAGGCGTTCGGTCGATTCCTGCCCGCCTGGCAGCACACGGGTGGGCGCCTCAAGGGTGTCGACGGGGTTGCGGCCGTCATCGAGCAACTGGCCGGCGTGCCCATCCCCGCATCCGCCTGGGAGTCGCTCGTCCTGCCCGAGCGCGTCGCCGACTACTCGCCCACCATGCTCGACGAGCTCACGTCGACGGGCGAGGTCGTCTGGTCGGGGGCGGGCACCCTCGCCGGCAACGACGGATGGGTCAGCCTGCACCTCGCCGACACGCTGTCACTCACCCTGACCGATCAGCCCGAGCACGCGCCCAGCCCGTTGCAGCAAGAGATCCTCGGCACTCTCGGGGGAGGCGGAGCCTACTTCTTCGGGCAGCTCGCCGAGGCCACCGGGTCGACGGACGACAAGATGCTCGTCGAAGCGCTCTGGGATCTCGTCTGGGCCGGGCTCATCACGAACGACACGTTCTCGCCCCTGCGCACGCTCCTCGGCGGAGGAGGAGCTCACCGCACCGCCAGGCGCACGCCGCGCGCCCGCATGTATCGCGGCCGCAGCGTGCCGCGTCCCACCATGGCGACGCGCATCGGTGGCCCGACCCTCGGCGGCCGCTGGTCGATCCTGCCCCTCGCCGAACAAGACACGACCGTCCGCGCGGCCGCTACCGCGGACTTCCTGCTCGAGCGCTACGGGGTCGTCACGCGCGGCTCGGTCGTCTCCGAGGGCGTGCCCGGCGGGTTCGCGCTCACCTACCGCGTGCTGTCAGGATTCGAGGAATCTGGGCGCTGCCGCCGCGGCTATTTCGTCGAGAAGCTGGGCGCGGCCCAGTTCGCCTCATCAGGCACGATCGACCGGTTGCGCAGTTTCTCGCGGCCCGTCGACAGCACCACTGAAAAGCCCGAACTCCACGCGCTCACCCTCGCCGCCACCGACCCCGCGAACCCCTACGGCGCGGCCCTCGCCTGGCCCGGCAGTGAGGCCACGGGCGTCAAACACCGGCCCGGACGCAAAGCCGGGGGCCTTGTCACGCTCGTCGACGGGGCGCTCGTGCTCTACCTCGAACGTGGTGGCAAAACCATGCTCGCGTTCACCGACGACGCCGACGTTCTCCACGCCGCCGCACTGTCGCTCGGGCGCACCGTCACCTCCGGTCGGGTCGACAAGCTGGCCATCGAAAAGGTCAACGGCGACTTCGCCCTCGGCGCACCCATCGCCATACCCCTGCGCGAGGCCGGGTTCACCGAGACGCCGCGCGGATTGCGGATCCGACGTGCCTGAGGGCGATACCGTCTACCGGTCCGCCCGCAGCCTCGACCGGGCGCTCGCCGGGCGGACCGTCACAGGCTTCGACCTGCGCGTGCCGCGATTCGCCACCAGCGACCTCACGGGCGACACCATCCACAATGTCGCCAGCCGTGGCAAACACTTGCTGCACCGCATCGGCACGCACACGCTGCACAGCCACCTCAAAATGGAAGGCGAGTGGCACCTCTACCATCCGGGCACGGCATGGAAGCGGCCCAACTATCAAGCCCGCGCCATCATCGAGACCGACGAATGGGTGGCCGTCGGCTTCGACCTCGGCATCGTCGAGCTGCTCGAAAGGCGCGACGAAGACGAAGCCGTCGGATATCTCGGGCCCGACCTGCTCGGAGACGACTGGGATGCGGCCGAAGCCCAGGCCCGCCTGGCAGCCGAACCCGAGCGCCCCTCTGCCGTCGCCCTGCTCGACCAACGCAACCTCGCCGGCATCGGAAATGAATACGCCAACGAGATCTGCTTCATCCGCGGCATCCTGCCCACCCGGCCCATCGGAGACACCGACATCGCGGCAGCAGTCGAGCTGTCCCACCGGCTACTGCACGCCAACCGCGACAGGCCCCGGCGCATCACGACCGGCAACCAGCGGCCCGGGCAAGAGACCTGGGTGTACGGCCGAAAAGGGCGTCCCTGTCGCCGCTGCGGAACGCCGATCCGCAAGGGTGAGCTCGGCGCGACGGAACTCGAAATGCGCGTCACCTACTGGTGCCCGCGCTGCCAGACCTGAGAGCCAGCACGCCTGCGCAGCGCGCGCCGCGCAGCATCCACGCCCGCGCAGCACCCACACCCGCGCGGCGTGCCCGCCCGCGCTGCACCCACGCCCGCGCTGCACGCCAAGGCGGCGCTCCGCGGTTCAGCAGAACGCCTCACGCCGCCCGCATCCGGGCACGAAAAAGCGGGCCCCGGTAAAAAACCGAGACCCGCTCTTCGTCATGCTTATCGGCGACCCGAACCGCGCGTGTTCACGACCTGGCCGACGCCGAGACCGCCACTGCGACCACCGGAGTGGCTGGCGCGACGCGAACCCGTGGGGCGGCTGCGCGTGGCGGAAGCATCCGATGCGCTGTCGTACTGACGAGACGAGCCCGAACCAGCGCCCGCACCGTTCGCGGGGGCACCGGTCGAGGTGCTGTAGTTCTGAGTCGCGGCACGACCGCCGCGGCCCGAGCTCGAGCCCTGGCCGGACGAGGCGCCGGAACCCGAACGCGCCGGGCGACCCGAACGGTCGCGACGCGGCTCACCCGAACGAGCGGAGCCGCCACGCGACTCGCCGCCGCGCGAACCGGAACCGGCCGTCGAGCCATCACGGGCACCACGAGCGGCGCGCTTGCGTTGCGCGTTCGCACCGGTCGACGAACCGCCACCCTGCGAGGACGACGCCGCACGCGGCGCGGGCTTCACATAGGCAGCCACATCGCCGACAAGGGCGGTGACCTCGGGCGAGGTAGGTGTGACCTGCTGCGGAACGACCTGGATGTCGGCCTTGCGCATCAGAGTCTTGAGGTCGCTGCGCTGAGCCGGGGTGATGATGGTCAGAACATCGCCCGCGCTGCCGGCACGAGCCGTGCGGCCCGAACGGTGCAGGTACGCCTTGTGCTCGGTGGGCGGGTCGACGTGGACGACCAGCTCGACATTGTCGACGTGCACGCCGCGCGCCGCGACATCCGTTGCGACGAGAACGCGCACCTTGCCCTCGCCGAAAGCGGCGAGGTTGCGGTCACGGGCGGCCTGCGACAGGTTGCCGTGCAGGTCGACGGCGGGAATGCCCGAGTCGGTCAGCTGCTTGGCGAGCTTCTTGGCGTGGTGCTTGGTACGCATGAAGAGGATGCGGCGGCCGGTGCCCGAGGCGACGGCCTGCACGAGGTTCTTCTTCTGGTCGAGATCGCTGACCTCGAAAACGTGGTGCGTCATGGCGGCGACGGGGGAGTTGGCCTCGTCGACCGAGTGCAGGACCTCGTTGTGCAGGTAGCGCTTGACGAGCTTGTCCACACCGTTGTCGAGCGTGGCCGAGAACAGCAGACGCTGTCCGTCGGTCGGGGTCTTGTCCATGAGGCGCGTGACGACGGGCAGGAAGCCCAGGTCGGCCATGTGGTCGGCCTCGTCGAGCACGGTGATCTCGACGGCGTCGAGCGATACGAAGCCCTGCTTCATGAGGTCCTCGAGGCGGCCGGGGCACGCGACGACGATATCGACGCCGGCCTTGAGAGCGGCGACCTGGCGGCTCTGGTTGACGCCACCGAAGATGGTGGTGGTCTTCATGCTGTAGGCAGCGGCGAGCGGTGCGAGCACGGCATCGATCTGCGTTGCGAGCTCGCGGGTCGGGGCCAGAATGAGGCCAACGGGGCGACCGGGGCGACGACGGCCACCCGAGAGTGTGGTGCCGAGGCGGGCGGCCATCGGGATGCTGAAGGCCAGCGTCTTGCCCGAGCCCGTCTTTCCGCGGCCGAGCACATCGCGACCCGACAGCGTGTCGGGCAGCGTGTCGACCTGGATGGGGAAGGGCGTGGTCTTGCCATCGGCGATGAGCGCGTTGACGAGGGCAGTGGGAACGCCGAGAGCGGCGAACGTGGTGTCTGTTTCTGTCATGGGGTTGTGCCTTTCAGGCAGGCACCCTGTTCGTGACGCACGCATACCTCGGCCACGCCGCCTTCGGTGCCTGTTCGAATGAACCGGTGCACGGCGAAGAGGTGGGGCAGTGGTCGAACGGCAGAAGGAGCTGCCGGGCGATCCGGTGATGCGTGCTCTGGCACGACGGGTGGATGTGGCGAAAGCGTCGGAAGACGCATCCGTTCGCCGTATGAAATCCGTGAACCGGCCGAGCCGGTGTGAAAGCGTTCTACGACGCAAGGGGCACCGCAGCGCCCACAAGTCCTCCCAGACTACAGCGTCGAGTCGTCGGCGTCGAATCTGGTTCCGTCGTCCGTGGGGGCACCGGCTGCGGCATCCCCGGTATTCGCGCCGGGTTCCTCGTCCTTCTCCAGCTCGGGGTCGAACGCCCAGGTCGGTGCCATCTGCACCATGCGTGCCCCGCGCCACTGCCACAACGACCACAGCGGGTACCACAGCGCCGGCGCCACGGCCCCCGAAATCTCGAGCCTGTCGCGATACAGCGTCTTGGTGGGGTCGCCGGGCGCCGGCGCGATCGCCATGCGGTGGTCCCAGCGCGTCAGCAACGTGAGCGGACCACTCAATGGCGCGCCGCTGTCGTGCATCATGCGTACGCCGTCGGCGCGGTGTTCCTGGAAGTCGAGCCGGATGTCTTGGCCACCGACCGGCACGAGCCCGAGCGCCTTGAGCGTGACGGCGTGGGAGCCGGGCCCCCAGATCGTGGGGAACGCGCCCTCCTGTGATTCGGGCTGCAAGAGCGGCCCATACAACTCGGTCAGCACCGTCGGCGACTTGATTGCGCGCCAGGCGGCATCGGGGTCACAGTCCAGGATCAACTTCAGCTGTACATGCATATCCCCATACTGCTCCGCCGGATGCGCTCGCGCAGGGCCTTGCGCCCGGACATCCCGCGCATCCACAGTTTTCTCGCCCGACCATCCATCCCTCCTCCTACATCGCTCGACGCTCGTTCGGCACGCGCGCCGTGGACGCGCGGCCGCCCCGGTGCGGTAAACAGGTCACGTGGCGATCCGATACTGGCTGGTGGTCGCGCCCCTCGACCGGGTGCGTCGCTTGCGCGCGGCCGGCGTCGTCGAGATGACGTTCGGCGGCCGAGACGGTCTCGAGGATTTCTCCGAGGCCGACGGCATCGTCTTCTACTCCCCGCGCTACGAATCGCCCGAGGGGGAGCGTCTGCGCGCGTTCACGGCCATCGGTCGTATCTCCGACGGGCGGATGTTCCTCGCCGATCAGTCCGCGGGCTCTCGCTCCTGGCGGCGCCGCGTCGACTTCATGGACGACACGGTGTTCCAACCCGTCCGCCCGCTCGTCGGGCTGCTGGAGTTCACGCGCGATCGGCGGATGTGGGGCCAGCAGTTGCGTCGAGGCATCCTCGAGATTTCGCGTCTCGACTTCGAGACCATCCGTGACGGGATGCGGCTGCCGTCCGCCGATGAGAGGCCCCCGCGTTCGCTCACAGACAGGGTGTGGTACTGACGCCGGTTCGCGGGCATGTTTCGGCGGGGTTACGATATCCGGATGAGCGTTCAGCAGACCGTCGTATCCCCCCTCACGCAGACGAAGTACCAGGTGCGCCTCGACTTCGGCAAGCCGGGGCTCAAGCGCATGACCGATGCCGACGTCATCATCTGGGTCGACTCGCTCGGCCAGTTCGAAACGATGAGCGTTCAGGCCTGCGCCGTCGAAGACGCCACGATCATTGCCGCCGACCTCACGAACCGCACGGCCGCGGCGCAGTGGGTGCTCGAGCACCAGGTGCGCCTGGGCCGTCGCGTGACCATCGCGGTCGTCGCCGCGGGACGCGAGGGTGCCTTCGCGAGTCATGACGCGCTCGCCGCCGGGGCCGTTATCGACGCACTCGCGACGGCCGGCATCGACTTCACCTCGCCAGAGGCGGCCGTCGTCTGCGCCGCCTTCGAAGGCCTGCAGAAGGCCGTCGGCCACCTCTTCACGGCCTCCGTCGTGGGCCAGGAGATGATCGTCGCCGGCGAGCGCGAGAAGGTCGTCCGCGCCTCGCAGGTCGACACCCGCACCGATGTGAAGGTTCTGCGGCTCGCGTCCTGACGCCTCGCCGGGTCCGCGCGCGGCGACTCCTGTGTGAGGCTGCTGAGAGCGTTGTCGAGGCCCTCGCATTCACGCCGGCGTCGGCGTAGTCTCGCGCCATGAAAGCAACTCTGAATGACACGGTCCTCGCCGAAGCCGAGCAGGACGATCTGATCAAAATCGAAGGCAACTGGTACTTCCCGCCGGCGAGCCTGAAGAAGGAACTGTTCGAAAGCTCCGACACCCCGTACACCTGCCCGTGGAAGGGTGAGGCTCAGTACTGGAACGTACGTGTCGACGGCGACGTCCACGCCGACAAGGCCTGGAGCTACCCGACCCCTTACGACGGCGCCGCTTCGCGCGTCGGCAAGGACTTCGCCGGTTACGTCGCGTTCGACCCCTCGGTCACGGTCTCGGCCTAGCCCTGCAGTGGTGACTGGGTCGGGCGCGAGAAGCACGGTTGCGCCTGGCCCGGTCCCTCTCTACGACGGATGCCCTGCCTCCCGCACCCGTCGCCCGTGTTCGCTTCTCGCATCCGCATCCGCATCCGCATCCGCATCCGCACCCGCGCCGCGCCGCAGGCCCGCCACGCGGGCCCGTCCCGGACCGTGACGCCGCGCACGGCGACGAGGCCCAGGCGGCCCCGGCCGAGAGGCCTACCAGACCAGTTTTCGCAGTGTGCGCAGATTACGCGTCGTCACCGTCTCGGCGCCGCTGCGGTAGGTCGACCGGGCGGTCAATCTCGCGAAAGGGCTGTCGGTGCTCGACCCTTTGGTCACCTCCCAGTAGATGACCTCGTCGCCACCCGCCAGGCGCTCCACGTCCGCGGTATCGCTCTGGCCGACCACCCGCTGGCCAGACGTGGCGCCTGCGAGATCGTCGAGCGCCCCCCAGTAGCCCGGCAATCGAGACGCCTCGTCGATGAGGCGCGTCATGACTGATCGATCGGTCGCAAACGTGACATATGGATGCTTCTCGGCCACCTCGTCGAAGGGGTAATCGGCGATGATGCGCTGCAGTTCGTCCGATGTGAGTGCCACGACGGCGACGCCGTAGCCGTAGCGCTCGTCGATCGCCCGTTCGATCAAGCCCCTCACCGCAGACCGGTCAGCGTCTTCTTCGGCTTCTACCAGGAGGTTGCCCGAGGCGAGCACGGCACGCGCCCGCCGAAAGCCGGCTGCGGTCACGGCTTCGACGAGGTCGGCGGATCGAATCGTGTTGCCGCCGACGTTCACGCCCCGTAGCAGGCCGATCCAGGTGGTGGTCACGCGCGACCCTCCGCCGCTGCGGCCCGGCGTCGCGTCGCTGCCGAGATCTCGCGGCGTGCCCAGGTGATCTCGAAGGCCGGGTCGAACCGCTTCGAGCACACGGCGCACGAACTCGTCCGGGCGGGTCGCCGGTGCCGGTAGAGCGTGTGCCCGTTCGGGCAGGTGCCCACCCAGGGTGCCAATTCGTCGGCGGTCTCGCCCGAATGCAGCCGCGACCCTTCGTAGCCGAGCTCGGCAGCTGTTTTTCGCCATTGGGGACCGTGCCCCGCGCGCGACCCTGCCACGGCGTGCGCCACCTCGTGCAACAGAATCTGATGGATCTCGTCGTCGTCGTATCGCGCCGCGAGGTAGCGCGATACGGTGATGCGCTTGTCGGTGTAGTTGCACAGACCGGCGCGTCGCTTGGCATTGTCGAAGTCGAACGACCAGCCGGGGTCGAGGTGGAGCGCGATCAGGGCATCGGCCCACACGCGCACACGGGCGAGATCAGACATGGCAGAAGGCTACCCCGCGGCGCCGACATCCGATATCGATGGGAAGCGAGACGGCCTCGGCTTACGCGCTCTCGCTGAGGAAAGATTCGGTCACGGCGATAGCGATGAGGGATGGCTCGAGCTCGCTCTCGCTGGCCCCGGCCTGCGTGCGCAGGAAAACGGCCGCTTTGAAATCGGCCAGCGCCGCCGCATACTCGCCCGCGTCGAAAAGCACACGGCCGCGGTGCTGCAGCGCCACGGACTCGAGGATCGGCCAATTCTGCGTGTTGGCGTCATCGGCACACAGGGTCAGTTCGTAAATGGCCTCGTCATACCGTCCGAGGTATTGCAGCACCTGAGTGCGCAGGATGCGGGGCAACAGCAGGTCGCGACGGTTGCCCGTGAACCGGGCGAGACGGACCGCCTGGCTTGCGACATCCAAAGCCTCATCGAGCTGGCCGGTCACTTTGAGCAACCAGGCCCGCTCACTCAAGGCCTGCAGATTGCGCATGTCGCCCAGCTCGGCCAGACGCTCGCCGGCGGCGCGCAGGTCGACTTTTTCTCGAAGGGTGACGGCGTCCCAGCCGAGCAGGATCTTCATGGGTGCCCCCGGGGTGTGGCTCGAATAGCGGTCTCGCGTTCCGCTGGATGGTGGTGTTCCGACCATAACTCGATTGGCCGTCCCCGCCCGGCAGCCGCTCCCGCCTGTCGAAGATGAGCGCTCTCGATGGCCCCATCCGCGCCGCGTGGGACGGACTCTCGAGGCCGACACGCCGGTCGGCGGGATTTACTTAGCGAGGAACACGGAACGGTTCGGCGGCGGCGAGGGCACGGCGGTCTGATCGGTGACGATCGGTGCACTCCGCGTGAACTCGGCGAGGGCAGCGCCGTGCACCGCTTGTGCGGGATGCGGGCCGCCGGCGAGAAGCCGCGGGATGTAGTCGAGGGGGAGGGGCGCGGCTGACCCGAGCACGACCACGTTGCCAAAACGCCGACCCTTCAGCACCTGCGCTTCGGCCATTGCGGCCACGTGCGGCAGAACCGATGCCACGGTGGCGACCTGACCGCGCGCGAAAGCGAGCCCGGGTCCATCCGCGATGTTGATGGCCATGATGCCATTGGGCGCCAGAAGTGACGCTGCCTTCTTGTAGAACTCCTGGCTCGTCACGTGTGCTGGCGTGCGGGAGCCGGCGAAGATGTCGACGATCACGATGTCCGCGGTGCCGAAGAGGCCCGTTGGCAACTTGTCGAGCGAGGCGCGCGCGTCGCCGTATCGAACCTTGATGTTCGCTCGTTTGGGCAGCGGAAGGTGCTCGCGCACGAACGGCACGAGATCGGTTTCGAGCTCGAGCACCTGCTGGCGGCTGCCGGGTCTCGTCGCCTCGATATAGCGCGGCAGGGTGAGCGCCCCGGCGCCGAGGTGCACGGCGGTGATCGGCGCGGATGGTTCGCCCAGCTCGTCGATGATGTGCCCGATGCGCTGGATGTATTCGAAGTGCAATTGCGAAGGATCGCCCACGTTCACATGCGATTGAGGCGTGCCGTCGACGACGAGCTGAAAGCTCTCCGGCACGAATCGGTCCTCTTCGATGATGGCCCGATAGCCGCTGATGCCGAGTGTGATTGCGGGATTCGTCGTCATACAGCGAGCGTAACCGTCGCGGCCGACCTCGCAGCCGTTGTGCTTCATCCAGTGGATATGTATGTTGATATATTGAGATTGGGTAGGCCAGCTGGCCTGACCCCAGAGACCCGCGGGCCCTGATTTGACGCCAGACATCCGCACACGAACACAGACGGAGCACTTCGTATGAAACCCACATCGCAACAGAACGGTCGCTCGAGAGGCGACTCACCCGGCACGACCGGCGCGTCCGGCTCGAGCTTCCGCAAGTCGGGCCGAACGGTCATGGTCGGGGCGGCCGTGGTCGCGATGGCTGCGCTTTCGCTTCCCGGTATCTCCCCGGCAGCCGCCATCTTGGCCACGGGCTGGACGGGTGGAACCGGAGCCGGCGCGACGCAGACGGCTACGGTCGGCTCGACGGTCGTCTCCATCACCACGGAAACCCCCGCCAATGGCAAAGGCGTGCGCATGGAGCCCGCTCAGGGCGAAGTGGGCATCCGGACCACCGACGGGGGTGAGCTCGGCCTGAACGTCATCGGAATGGACGAGGGGTACCCCTGCAAACTCGAACAGGACTGCTACCGCGGCGACGTGGTTATCAAATTCAACAAGCCGGTGACGAACCCCAAGATCTCCTTCACAGACTTGGGTGGTGGCGTGTGGACGATCCCTCTCGTCGGTTTCTCCTATGGCGCCGCTAAGTACAACTTGAAGACGCCCGGGGTATCGCTCTCGGCTGTGTCCGGGGATCTCGCCGTGACGTCGAACACGGTGTCGGCGCCGGGGGCCAAGGCGCACACCGGAGTGGTCCAGGCCACGGGCACGGTGACCGAGCTCCGTTTCGGTGTCGATCAGCAGACGGAATCGAGCGGACCGCTCGGCAACATCGCGCTCAAGTCCCCGCAGGACAGCCACCGGCTCAACGTGGACATCACGGAGACGCCCGCTGCAGCCGACGCCACCACCAACGCTGACGGAAACCCGGCGACCGAGGGCACCACCTCCACGACCTCGACGGGCACAACCACCTCGACGGGTACTGCTGACGCGAACCCGACCGGCACGACCACGTCTACCGGTACAACCACGTCCACAGGCACGACCACCTCCACGGGTACGACCACTTCGACGGGTACGACGACGTCGACGGGTACTGCTGACGCGAACCCGACGGGCACGACCACGTCTACCGGTACAACCACGTCCACAGGCACGACCACCTCCACGGGTACGACCACTTCGACGGGTACGACGACGTCGATGGGTACTGCTGACGCGAACCCGACGGGCACGACCACGTCTACCGGTACAACCACGTCCACAGGCACGACCACCTCCACGGGTACGACCACTTCGACGGGTACGACGACGTCGACGGGTACTGCTGACGCGAACCCGACGGGCACGACGACGTCGACGGGTACTGCTGACGCGAACCCGACGGGCACGACGACGTCGACGGGTACTGCTGACGCGAACCCGACGGGCACGACCACCTCGACGGGTACTGCTGACGCGAACCCGACCGGCACGACCACTTCGACGGGTACGACTACCTCGACAGGCACGACTACCTCGACGGGTACTGCTGACGCGAACCCGACCGGTACGACCACTTCGACGGGTACGACCACCTCGACGGGTGCTGCTGACGCGAACCCGACCGGTACGACCACGTCGACGGGTACTGCTGACGCGAACCCGACGGGCACCACCACGTCGACGGGTACTGCTGACGCCAACCCGACGGGCACCACCACCTCGACGGGTACTGCTGACGCGAACCCGACGGGCACGACCACGTCGACGGGTACTGCTGACGCGAACCCGACGGGCACGACCACGTCGACGGGTACTGCTGACGCGAACCCCGCAGGAACGACCATCTCCACGGGAACGACCACCTCGCTCGCGAACTCCTCGAGCGCGACGAACCCGCAGGCCTCGAGCACCACGGACCCCACGGGAACCACCACGTCGGTCGCGAACGCGACGTCCGCATCGCAGGCTGATGCCAACAGGAACGCTGCGGCGTCGGCGTCGGCGGACTCGAAGGCGAACGCATCGGCTCAGGCGGCCGCGATGGCGGATGCCACCACGCAGGCTTCCTCGGCCGCCAACCCGGACGCGAGCATCGCGGCGCAGGTTGCCAGCAAGGCGGACGCTTCACGCGATGCGTCCTCCACCTCGAAGACGAACGCCAACGCGGCGTCGATCGCGGCGGCGAAGACCTCGACCAACGCCGACAACTCCTCTAACACCAACGCGCAGACGTCGGCGGCGGCGAACGGTGACAACTCGTCGGCGTCGAAGGCTGCGTCGATCGCGAACTCGTCGACCGATGCATCCATCAACTACAACGCCAACGCGTCGACCACGGCGACCGGTGATGTGAACAAGAACGCTGCCGCTTCGGCATCGGCCGACTCCAAGGCCAACGCCGCCGCTCAGGCTGCTGCTCACGCGGATGCCACCACGCAGGCTTCCTCGGCTGCCAACCCGGACGCAAGTATCGCGGCGCAGGTTGCGAGCAAGGCGGATGCGTCTCGTGACGCGTCGTCGACCTCGAAGACGGATGCGGATGCAGCCTCGGTTGCCGCCGCTAAAACCTCGGCCAACGCGGACAACTCCTCGAGCACCAACGCGAAGGCTTCGGCCGCCGTGAACGGTGATCACTCGTCCGCGTCGAAGGCGGCTTCGATCGCGAACTCGTCGACCGATGCATCCATCAACTACAACGCCAACGCGTCGACCACGGCGACCGGTGATGTGAACAAGAACGCCGCCGCTTCGGCATCGGCCGACTCGAAGGCCAACGCCGCCGCTCAGGCTGCTGCTCACGCGGATGCCACCACGCAGGCTTCGTCGGCCGCCAACCCGGACGCGAGCATCGCGGCGCAGGTTGCCAGCAAGGCGGATGCGTCTCGTGACGCGTCGTCGACGTCGAAGACGGATGCGGATGCAGCCTCGGTTGCCGCCGCTAAAACCTCGGCCAACGCGGACAACTCCTCGAGCACCAACGCGAAGGCTTCGGCTGCCGTGAACGGTGATCACTCGTCGGCGTCGAAGGCGGCGTCGATCGCGAATTCGTCGACCGATGCGTCCATCAACTACAACGCCAACGCGTCGACCACGGCGACCGGTGATGTGAACAAGAACGCTGCCGCTTCGGCGTCGGCCGACTCGAAGGCCAACGCCGCCGCTCAGGCTGCCGCTCACGCGGATGCCACCACGCAGGCTTCTTCGGCCGCTAACCCCGACGCGAGCATCGCGGCGCAGGTTGCGAGCAAGGCGGACGCGTCTCGTGACGCGTCGTCGACCTCGAAGACGGATGCGGATGCAGCTTCGGTTGCCGCCGCGAAGACCTCGGCCAACGCGGACAACTCCTCGAGCACCAACGCGAAGGCTTCGGCTGCCGTGAACGGTGATCACTCGTCGGCGTCGAAGGCTGCGTCGATCGCGAACTCGTCGACCGATGCATCCATCAACTACAACGCCAACGCGTCGACCACGGCGACCGGTGATGTGAACAAGAACGCCGCCGCTTCGGCATCGGCTGACTCGAAGGCCAACGCCGCTTCGAAGGCTGCTGCGATGGCCGACGCCACGACGCAGGCCTCTGCTGCCGCCAACCCCGACGCGAGCATCGCGGCCCAGGTCGCGAGCAAGGCGGATGCGTCACGCGACGCATCCTCCACGTCGAAGACGAACGCCAACGCCGCGTCGATCGCTGCGGCGAAGACCTCGGCCAATGCCGACAACTCGTCGAGCACCCAGGCTCAGGCGTCCGCCGCTGCCAACGGTGACAACTCGGCGGCGTCGAAGGCTGCATCGATCGCCGATTCGTCGACCGATGCCTCGGCCGACCACGCGGTGAACGCCTCGAGCTCGACCAACGGTACTTCGGCGTCGACGGTCTCGGCTGCGTCGTCCACCCAGGGATCGGCCACCGCCAACGGCGTGCGCTACACGTCGCTCTCAGCGACGGGCGCCGACGATGTCAACGGCTTCGCTGCCGCGGCTGCTGCTCTTCTCGGCGCGGGCGGCCTCTTGGGCCTCTTCGCCGCGTCGAAGCGTCGTCGCACCCAGTCGGCCTCGCAGAAGTAGCGATACCGCAGGGCATCCGGGCGGGGCGCACACGTATCGAGCGTGTGCGCCCCGCTTCTCTGTCGATACTCGCTTAAATACTCTGAAATATATATACTCAAATACGAAGTTAGTCCCGCCTCTACCTGGAGTGTCTGATGAAGCGTTCAACCGTCCGCCCACGCGGGCCCCTCGTGCGGGGTGTCCTCACGATGGCCGTGCTCGTCACGGCCTGGCACGTGTTCGCCAGCTTTCTGTGGATCGCGCCCGTTACCCCGTTGCGCGAACTGGTGCCGGGAAACCTGCTCATGAGCTACATGATCCCCTGGTACGGCCAGAGCTGGAGTGTCTTCGCCCCCGAACCGATCAACGGTGATTACCGCTTCAAGGTGCGCGCCGTCCTGATCGATGAGGCCGGCGTCGAGACCGAGACTGACTGGGTCGTGACCACCGACGTCGAGCTCGCCCTGTCGCGCCACAATCTCCTTCCCCCGCGCGCCGCCGGCCTCGGCACGCATCAGTCGTCGCTGCTGAAGTCGGCCTACGACCAGCTCTCCGATGAACAGCGCACGACTGCCGCACTCAACTATTTCGACGGCGATGCCTGGCTCGGCCGCATGCAGGCGGCCATGAACGAGCAGGGTGCCGATGAGAACGTCGTCGTGCGCTACATCGTGCAGGAACGCTATTCGGATGCCTATGCCACCCAGGTGGCACGTGCGATCTGGGGCGACTCGGTCGCTCGAGTGCAATATCAGGCCGCGCGCCAGAACATCGTCCCGTTCGCCGAGCGCAACAACCCTGACGCGCAACGTCCGGAGGAGCAGGTCGCGCTCACCGGATGGCGGGGCCTCATCACGCTTCCCGACCAGTCGGCGTCGGACTTCGCCGACGTCTTCCTTCCCGGCTACGAAAGGCTCGAGAAATGACCCGCGTCTCCCCGGCGAAGACCCCAGACACGTCCCTCGCCAAACCCTCCGCCGAGCCTGCTGCGAAGCCCTCCGCCGAGCGTGCTGCGAAGCCCTCCGCCGCGTCCGAAGCAAAGAGTCCTACACCGGCGGACCGTCCCGCCCCCGGCGACGCATCCACCCCCCGCCGAGGTCGCCCCGTGCGCCGTGCTTTCCGTGTCGCGACGGACCTCTCGCGGCGTGGCCTCTCCGGTGCTGCCGAACTCGTCGGCCGCCTCTTCGCGCAGGGCGAGGACTGGCTGCTCGACCGCAAGCGCGCCACCTACGGGTTGGCGGTCACGCGCATGCTGCTCGGTGTGATGATCCTCGGAACCCTCGCCTCGAACTTCTCGACACGGCTGTACACCTTCGGTGCCGGCGCCGCGTGGACCGGACAGCTCTCCTATCCGAGCAGCGAATTCGCTTCGATCTGGCCGTTCAACATCTTCCCGAGCGTTGCCGCGAACGACATCGCGTTCACCGAGCTCTATCTTCTGCTCGCGCTCTGCGCCGTCCTGTTCACGATCGGCTATCGCACCCGCATCGTGATGATCCCGCTGTTCATCCTCTGGGTCGGCTTCGTCGAGATCAACGAATATGTCAGCGACCAGAGCGACAACCTCACGCGCATCGCCCTGATCGCCATGTTCTTCACGTCGCCGGCCGAGCGATGGTCTCTGGATGCCGCACGCCGCCGTCGCACGGTCGGCAAACCGGGTGTGTGGCCCCTGCGTCTGTGGCGCTTCCAGCGCGTCCTGCCCGAGTGGTCGACGAATCTGTCTCACAACCTCGCGATCGTGGTGCTCGCTTGCCAGGTCTCCTTCATCTACGTCTCCGGCGGCCTCTACAAGGCCGGGGGTGCGCCGTGGTCGGGTGGCTGGGCCATCTACGATCCGATCCACGTGGCTCAATTCGGCACGTGGCCCGAGATCTCTGCGCTCATCACGGCATGGGCGCCCGGTGTGGCGTTCGCGACGACGCTCACGTTGCTCGTCCAGGTCTCATTCCCGTTGCTGCTCTTGCGGCGGGGCACCCGCATCTTCGCCCTCATCGTGATGCTGGGCTTTCACCTCGGGATCGCGTTCCTCATGGGGCTGCCGTGGTTCTCGTTGGCGATGATCGCCATCGACTCGATCTTCATCCGTGACGTGACCTGGCGGGCCATGTCTCAGGGGCTGCGCCGGGCCTGGCTGAGAACGGCGCCGCCTCGCCCCGCCGCGCCTGAGCGTGCGGAAAACCCCGCGCTCACACCCGTCGAGGCTCATACAGAGGGCTATGCAGAGGCCCATATACAGGAGAAATGAAATCGGGTCAAGGAAGTAACTGGACACGGCGCGTCGGAAGGCATACACTTGACCTTTGCGCTCTTAGACATCCCTCTGCCTTCATATTGCGGTCGGCTTTCGGGCTCGGACATCATGTCCGGTCGGCTTTATCGCGGGGTCTACGAGTTCTCCATTACTAACAGTAACTTGACCCGACGGGGTCCACGGAGGTTATTTCCTTGGCTGCTGCGCGCAACGCATCCACCAACTCACCCAAGAACGGCCGCGGGGCTTCCCGTCTGTCGTTCGCTAAAATCACCGACACGCTGACGGTTCCGGATCTGCTCGCTTTGCAGACCGAGTCGTTCGACTGGCTGGTGGGCAACGACGTGTGGAAGGCACGCGTCGAAGAAGCCACCGCGCAGGGTCGCACCGACCTCGCGAGCCACTCGGGTCTCGAAGAGATCTTTGAAGAGATCTCTCCGATCGAAGACCTCGGCGAGACCATGCAGCTGTCGTTCGCCAACCCCTACCTCGAGCCCGAGAAGTACTCGATCGACGAGTGCAAAGAGCGTGGCAAGACCTACGCCGCTCCTCTCTATGTCGAGGCCGAGTTCATGAACCACCTCACGGGTGAGATCAAGACTCAGACGGTCTTCATGGGCGACTTCCCGCTCATGACCGAGCGCGGCACGTTCATCATCAACGGCACCGAGCGTGTCGTCGTCTCGCAGCTCGTCCGCTCGCCGGGTGTGTACTTCGAGCGTCAGCAGGAGAAGACGTCCGACAAGGACATCTACTCGGCTCGCGTCATCCCGAGCCGTGGTGCTTGGCTCGAATTCGAGATCGACAAGCGCGACCAGGTCGGCGTCCGCATCGACCGCAAGCGCAAGCAGTCGGTCACGGTGTTCCTCAAGGCTCTCGGTCTGACGACCGAAGAGATCATGGAGGAGTTCAAGGGCTTCGAGTCCATCGAGCTCACCCTCGAGAAGGACACGATCCTCACCAAGGAAGATGCCCTCCGCGACATCTACCGCAAGCTCCGTCCGGGCGAGCAGGTCGCTGCCGAGGCTGCGCGTGCGCTGCTCGACAACTTCTACTTCAACCCGAAGCGCTACGACCTGGCCAAGGTGGGTCGTTACAAGATCAACCGCAAGCTCGGCATCGATGCGCCGCTCAGCGACTCGGTCCTGACCGTCGAAGACATCGTCGCGACGATCAAGTACCTGGTGCGCCTGCACAGCAACGAGACCACCTACTCCGGTGTGCGCGATGGCAAGGGCGTCGACATCCGTCTCGACGTCGACGACATCGACCACTTCGGCAACCGTCGCATCCGTGCCGTCGGTGAGCTCATCCAGAACCAGGTGCGCACCGGCCTCAGCCGCATGGAGCGCGTCGTCCGCGAGCGCATGACCACGCAGGACATCGAGGCCATCACGCCGCAGACCCTGATCAACGTGCGCCCCGTCGTCGCCGCGATCAAGGAGTTCTTCGGAACGTCGCAGCTGTCGCAGTTCATGGACCAGAACAATCCGCTCGCCGGTCTGACGCACAAGCGTCGTCTTTCCGCGCTGGGCCCCGGTGGTCTGTCCCGTGAGCGCGCCGGCGTCGAGGTGCGAGACGTTCACCCGTCCCACTACGGCCGCATGTGCCCCATCGAAACCCCTGAAGGCCCCAACATCGGTCTGATCGGTTCGCTCGCCTCCTTCGCACGCATCAACGCGTTCGGGTTCATCGAGACCCCGTACCGCCGCGTCGTCGACGGCGAAGTCACCACCAACATCGATTACCTCACGGCGAGCGAAGAGGACGACTTCATCGTCGCCCAGGCCAACGCTCCTCTGACGGCCGACGCGCGCTTCGCCGAAGACCGCGTCCTGGCTCGTAAGAAGGGTGGCGAGGTCGACCTCGTTCCCGCTGAAGAAATCGGCTACATGGATGTCTCGCCGCGCCAGATGGTGTCGGTCGCGACCTCGCTCATCCCCTTCCTCGAGCACGACGATGCGAACCGCGCCCTCATGGGTGCCAACATGCAGCGTCAGGCCGTCCCGCTGCTGCGCAGCGAGTCGCCGCTCGTCGGAACGGGTATGGAGGGCTACGCCGCCGTCGACGCCGGAGACGTTGTCACCGCGCAGAAGTCGGGCGTCGTGTCCGAGGTCTCCGCCGACGTCGTCACCGTGCAGCTCGACGAGGGTGGAACGCAGGAGTACTACCTGCGCAAGTTCGACCGCTCCAACCAGGGCACCAGCTACAACAACCGCGTTGTCGTCACCGAGGGTGACCGCATCGAGGCCGGCGAGGTCATCGCCGACGGCCCCGCCACCGAGAACGGTGAACTGGCCCTCGGAAAGAACCTCCTCGTCGCCTTCATGACGTGGGAAGGTCACAACTTCGAAGACGCGATCATCCTGAGCCAGAACCTGGTGAAGGACGACGTGCTCTCCTCGATTCACATCGAGGAGTACGAGGTCGACGCCCGCGACACGAAGCTCGGCAAGGAAGAGATCACGCGTGACCTTCCGAACGTGAGCCCCGACCTGCTGAAGGACCTCGACGAGCGCGGCATCATCCGCATCGGCGCCGAGGTTCGCCCCGGCGACATCCTGGTCGGCAAGGTCACGCCCAAGGGTGAGACCGAGCTGAGCGCCGAAGAGCGACTGCTGCGCGCGATCTTCAACGAGAAGAGCCGCGAAGTCCGCGACACGAGCCTCAAGGTTCCCCACGGTGAGCGCGGCACGATCATCGCGGTCAAGGAGTTCAACTCCGAAGACGGCGACGACGAGCTGGGCTCGGGCGTCAACCGCCGCGTGGTCGTCTACATCGCCCAGAAGCGCAAGATCACCGAGGGTGACAAGCTCGCCGGTCGTCACGGCAACAAGGGTGTCATCGCCAAGATCCTGCCGGTCGAGGACATGCCGTTCCTCGCCGACGGAACTCCTGTCGACATCATCCTGAACCCGCTGGGTATCCCCGGTCGAATGAACTTCGGCCAGGTGCTCGAGACCCACCTCGGTTGGGTCGCCAAGCAGGGTTGGGATGTCGAGGGTTCGCCCGCCTGGGCGAAGAAGTTGCCGAAGGAAGCGCACAGCGCGGCCCCCGGCACCAAGGTTGCGACCCCCGTGTTCGACGGTGCCTTCGAGGAAGAGATCGCCGGTCTGCTCGATTCGACGACCCTCACCCGCGATGGTGAGCGCCTGATCGACTCGACCGGAAAGACGCGTCTGTTCGACGGCCGCTCCGGAGAGCCCTTCCCCGCCCCGATCTCGGTCGGCTACATGTACATCTTGAAGCTCCACCACCTGGTGGACGACAAGATCCACGCCCGTTCCACTGGCCCGTACTCCATGATCACGCAGCAGCCGCTGGGTGGTAAGGCGCAGTTCGGTGGACAGCGATTCGGTGAGATGGAGGTGTGGGCGCTCGAAGCATACGGTGCCGCCTACGCCCTGCAGGAGCTCCTGACCATCAAGTCGGACGACATCCTCGGCCGCGTGAAGGTGTACGAAGCCATCGTCAAGGGTGAGAACATCCAGGAGCCGGGTATCCCCGAATCCTTCAAGGTGCTCATCAAGGAAATGCAGTCGCTGTGCTTGAACGTCGAGGTCCTCTCGGCCGACGGCACCGCGGTCAGCCTGCGCGACACCGACGACGACGCATTCCGCGCCGCCGAAGAGCTCGGCATCAACATTTCCTCCCGGTTCGAGTCCTCGTCCATCGACGAGATCTAAACCAGGCCCCTGTAAAGAACTCACGAGTTTTCTTAAGTAGGAGAGAAATTGCTCGACGTAACCACTTTTGACGAGCTTCGCATTGGCCTGGCTACCGCTGACGACATCCGTCGTTGGTCGTACGGTGAGGTCAAGAAGCCCGAAACCATCAACTACCGCACCCTGAAGCCCGAGAAGGACGGTCTGTTCGGCGAACAGATCTTCGGACCGTCGCGTGACTGGGAATGCTCCTGTGGCAAGTACAAGCGTGTCCGCTTCAAGGGCATCGTCTGTGAGCGCTGCGGTGTCGAGGTCACGAAGTCGTCTGTGCGCCGTGAGCGCATGGGCCACATCGAACTCGCCGCCCCCGTCACTCACATCTGGTACTTCAAGGGCGTCCCGTCTCGCCTCGGTTACCTGCTCGACATGGCGCCGAAGGACCTCGAAAAGGTCATCTACTTCGCCGCCTACATGGTGATCGACGTCGACGACGAGGCCCGCCACGCTGACATGCCCGGTCTGGAGAACGAGCTCCGTCTCGAGATCAAGACCCTGGGTGACCAGCGCGACAGCCGCATCGCCGACCGTCTGAAGAAGCTCGAAGACGACCTCGCGGCCCTCGAGGCCGAAGGCGCCAAGAGCGACCAGAAGCGTCGCACCAAGGACGCCGCCGAAAAGGAGATGAGCCAGACCCGCAAGTCGTACGACGAGCAGATCGCTCACCTCGAGCGCGTCTGGGACGACTTCCGCAACCTGAAGGTCGGCGACCTGAAGCCGGAAGACGCCGTGTTCCACGAGCTGCAGGACCGTTTCGGCCTGTACTTCGACGCCTACATGGGCGCCGAGGCCATCAAGAAGCGCCTCCTCTCGTTCGACCTCGTGGCCGAGGCCGAGTTGCTGCACCTGCAGATCGCCGAGGGCAAGGGTCAGAAGAAGATCCGCGCCATCAAGCGCCTGCGTGTCGTCAACTCCTTCGTGCAGACCGGCAACTCGCCGGCCGCCATGGTGCTCGACGTGGTCCCCGTGATCCCGCCCGAGCTGCGCCCCATGGTCCAGCTCGACGGTGGCCGCTTCGCCACGTCCGACCTCAACGACCTCTACCGTCGTGTGATCAACCGCAACAACCGTCTGCGTCGTCTGCTCGACCTCGGTGCCCCCGAGATCATCGTCAACAACGAGAAGCGCATGCTTCAAGAGGCTGTTGACGCGCTGTTCGACAACGGTCGTCGCGGTCGCCCCGTCACCGGTACCGGCAACCGTGCCCTCAAGTCCCTCAGCGACATGCTGAAGGGTAAGCAGGGTCGTTTCCGCCAGAACCTGCTGGGTAAGCGCGTCGACTACTCGGGTCGTTCGGTCATCATCGTCGGCCCGCAGCTGAAGCTGCACCAGTGTGGTCTGCCCAAGCAGATGGCCCTGGAGCTCTTCAAGCCGTTCGTCATCAAGCGCCTGATCGACCTGAGCCACGCTCAGAACATCAAGGCGGCAAAGCGCATGGTCGAGCGTTCGCGCGCCGAGGTGTGGGATGTCTTGGAAGAGATCATCCGCGAACGCCCCGTGCTGCTGAACCGCGCACCCACGCTGCACCGTCTCGGCATCCAGGCGTTCGAGCCTCAGCTCGTCGAGGGTAAGGCCATCCAGCTGCACCCGCTCGTGTGTGCTGCGTTCAACGCAGACTTCGACGGCGACCAGATGGCTGTCCACCTCCCGCTGTCCGTCGAGGCCCAGGCCGAAGCGCGCATCCTGATGCTCGCCTCGAACAACATCCTGAAGCCCTCCGACGGCCGCCCGGTCACCCTGCCCTCGCAGGACATGATCATCGGTCTGCACCACCTCACCACCCTCAAGTCGGGTGTCGAGGGCGAAGGCCGCGCGTTCTCCTCCGTCGCAGAAGCAATTCTCGCGAAGGACCAGGGCTCGCTCGACCTCAACGCCAAGGTGCGCATCCGTCTCGAAGGCGTTCACTTCGCCGAAGGACAGACGCCCGAAGACTTCGACGAGAGCAAGCCGTACCTGCTCGAGACGACGCTCGGTCGCGCGCTCTTCAACGAGGCCCTGCCCTACGACTACCCCTACATCGAAGACGTCGCCGACAAGGGCCGACTCTCGACGCTGGTCAACGACCTCGCCGAGCGTTACCCCAAGACGGTCGTCGCTGCCACCCTCGACAACATCAAGGACGCCGGTTTCCACTGGGCGACCCGAAGTGGTGTCACGGTCGCTCTCTCCGACATCCTCACTCCGCCGAACAAGCGCGAGATCGTGGGTGCCTACGAGAAGCAGGCCGCCAAGGTGCAGTCACAGTTCGAGAAGGGTCTGATCACCGACTCCGAGCGTCGTCAGGAACTCATCCAGATCTGGACCGAGGCAACCGACAAGGTCGCAGAGGCCATGCGTGCGAACTTCCCCGAAGACAACACCATCAACCGCATGGTGTCGTCGGGTGCACGTGGTAACTGGCTGCAGATCCGCAACATCGCCGGTATGCGAGGCCTGGTGAACAACCCGAAGGGTGAGATCATCCCTCGCCCGATCATCTCGTCCTACCGCGAGGGCCTGTCCGTGGCCGAGTACTTCATCGCCACGCACGGTGCCCGTAAGGGTCTGGCCGACACGGCGCTTCGTACCGCCGACTCCGGTTACCTGACGCGTCGACTCGTCGACGTCTCGCAGGACGTCATCATCCGCGACGAGGACTGTGGGACCACCAAGGGCCTCACCCTCACCATCGCCGCGAAGGATGCCGACGGCACCCTGGTGCGCGACGCCAACGTCGAGAACTCCGTGTTCGCTCGTTCGCTCGCCGCCGAGGCCGTCGACCCCCAGGGCACCGTGGTCGCCGAAGCCGGAGACGACGTCGGAGACGTTCTCATCGACAAGCTCGTTGCCGCTGGCGTCGAGACGATCAAGGTCCGCTCCGTGCTGACCTGTGAGTCCAGCGTCGGTGTCTGCGCCGCCTGCTACGGCCGTTCGCTGGCCACCGGCAAGCTCGTCGACATCGGTGAGGCCGTCGGTATCATCGCGGCCCAGTCGATCGGTGAGCCCGGAACGCAGCTCACGATGCGTACCTTCCACACCGGTGGATCCGCGTCGGCAGACGACATCACGCAGGGTCTTCCCCGCGTGCAGGAGCTGTTCGAAGCCCGTACCCCGAAGGGTGCGACCCCGATCGCCGAGGCGCCGGGACGCATCACCATCGAGGAGACGGACAAGAGCCGCAAGGTCATCCTGACGCCCGACAACGGCGACGAAGCAGTGATCTACCCGGTGCTGAAGCGTGCAACCCTCCTCGTCGAGGACGGACAGCACGTGGAGCTCGGTCAGCCGCTGCACATCGGTGCCGTCGACCCGAAGGAAGTCCTGCGCGTGCAGGGCGTCCGCGAAGTGCAGAAGCACCTCGTCGGTGGCGTGCAGGGTGTCTACCGCTCGCAGGGTGTCCCCATCCACGACAAGCACATCGAGGTCATCGTTCGTCAGATGCTCCGCAAGGTGACTGTCGTCGATCACGGTGACACCGACCTGCTGCCCGGTGAGCTCGTCGACCGCATGAAGTACAACGAGCTGAACCGTGCCGCTCTCACCGAGGGCAAGCGCACGGCCTCGGCCCGTCAGGAAGTCATGGGAATCACCAAGGCGTCGCTGGCCACCGAATCGTGGTTGAGCGCGGCTTCCTTCCAGGAGACCACGCGTGTTCTCACGCAGGCCGCCATGGAAGGCAAGTCCGACCCGCTGGTCGGCCTCAAGGAGAACGTCATCATCGGTAAGCTCATCCCCGCCGGAACGGGACTCGCGAAGTACCGCGACGTCACCGTCGAGGCGACGGAAGAGGCGAAGGCGGAGCGTTACCCGAACCGCATCTTCGCGTCCGATGGCGCGTTCGATGAAGCGGACCTCGGATTCGTCGACTTCGACACCTTCTCGAGCGACGACTTCACTCCCGGCACCTACAACTAAGCAGCACCCAACGCCCGGCTTCGGCTGAGTGTGTGAAGAGGGCCCCGGCATCTGCCGGGGCCCTCTTTTCGTGCGTTACGAGACCGTTATGGCGGCATGCTGCTGCGCGAATATGCGGGCTGACATGATGTGGGAACACGCAGCGAGCGTGGCGTGCCAGGGGAGCAGAAGTGAGCAACGACGACGGACGGACCGAGCGGTTCGACAACAATCGCAGCGGGGGCGAGGACGGCTCGGCCGACAGCCTGACCGCGCCTCGAAAGAGCCGCACCGGCTGGATCGTCGGCGGGGTGCTCGCGGCGGTCGTCGTCGTCGGAGGGATCGTGACCGCTTCACTCCTCGGAGCCTCGAACAGCGGCGGCGATGCTGCAGGCGCGGGCGCGCCGAGCGCTGTGGCAACGGAGACGGCTCAGACGCCCGGTACGTCGCAGACACCCGGGCCCGCCGCATCCGCTCAGCCGACCGACGACGCGAGCGGTGCCGTGGACCAGGTGGCTGTGCCGACCGACTGTGAGGCCATCTACACGCCGCAGCAGTGGAGCGAGCTCTCGAATGCGACCGACCTGCCGTTCAATCACCCGGGAGTGGTCTCTGACGAACGCTTGACGATGTACGACGATGTGAACGCGCTTCTCGAAGCGAATGACAAGCTTGCGTGCTCCTGGGGCGGGCCGAGTGAGTACGGAATCCAGACGTGGGTAGTCCAGGTGACGCCCGAGGAGAGCGCCGAAGCGGTGCGAGCTCTCGAGGCCAACGGCTCTGAGTGTGGCGATCAGTTGGGTGGAATCCGGTGCACGCAAGAGTTCCGCGACGACGAAGCTGGAACAGGTGTCGCGGGTTACTCGCACGTGTTGCGAGGGAATCTCTGGATCGCGACCCACTGGGTCAACGTGGCGCCGGAGAACTACAGCGAAGGCATCGTCGAGACGCTGTTCTCGTAACCGCACGGGTTCCCGCGCTCGGGACGGCGCAGGTCGCGGCCCAGCTCGGTGCAGCTTGGCTGGGTAAGGTGAAGGCATCGTGAACCGAGGAGATCGACCGTGACCGCAGACAGTGCAGCCCCCACGCCGAACGACCGCGTGCGTCGCCGCAACATCACGCTCGCCATCGCCGCGGGCATCGTGTTGATCGTCGTGCTGGTGGCCGGTGTCCTGGTCGGTATGCAGGGGCTCGGAGGCACGAACGCCGGTGGGTCGGATGGGGGAGCGGGCGGTTCGAGCTCCGGCGCAGGTGGTTCGAGCGAAACGGCGCGGCCGCAGCCCAGCGAGTCCGCGGCCGCCGCGCCCGTGATCACCGGACCGAATCCGCAGAGCTGCGACCAGGTCTACAGCACCCGCATGTTCGCCACGCTCGAAGCGGGCGGCCCGCTGAACGACGAAACCATCGCCGAAGAACCCGCGAGCTCGACACCCGCCGTCGCGGCGCTGCTCGCCGACCTGCCCGGTCTGCGCTGCAGCTGGGGTGAGGCCGGCGAATTCGCCATCATCACCGAGGTCAAGCAGGTCACCGCCGAACAGTCCGCGGCCGCCCTGGCCGCCCTGCGCGCGGCCGACTTCTCCTGCTACGCCGAGGCGGGTGGCACGCGCTGTGTCGTGCAGGACGACTCCGAGGGCGGATCGTCTGGGCAGTCGCATTTCCTGCGGGAGAACGTCTGGCTCGCGACCGACTGGCTGAACTGGCCGCAGGCCGGCTACACGGCCGATATGGTCCGCACGCTCTGGGGCTGAAAAAAGTCGCTCGGCCCAGGAATGAGCGGGGGTGCGCGCGCGTTGCAGCACGAGGTCGAGCTTTCCGAGCCGGTCGTGCCGAGGCCTGGTGCGACGACACGGCGGAGGCTGCCGTAACACCGCGACATCGAGTCGCGGGGGCGGTTCGGGCCACGTAACTTGTGCTGAGGCATCCGCTGGTCGTTGCGGGTGCGAACGAGAGGAAACATCCCCATGTCGTCACGTCGTATTTTCGCCGCAGTGGCCGCCGGTGCGCTCGCCCTCGGGCTGAGCGCGTGCTCGTCGGGTGGAGCAGACTCGGGTTCGGGCAGCACAGAGCCCACGAGCCTCGAGCAGATCAAGGATGCCGGCTCGATCGTCGTCGGAACCGAGGGCACCTACCGCCCGTTCAGCTACCACGAGGGTGGCGCTGGCGACCTCACGGGCTACGACGTCGAGGTCGTGACCGCCGTGGCCGACAAGCTGGGCGTCGACGTGAAGTTCGAAGAGACCCAGTGGGACGGCATCTTCGCCGGCCTCGAGGCTGGCCGCTTCGACATCATCGCGAACCAGGTGTCGATCAACGACGAGCGCGAAGAGAAGTACACCATGACCGAGCCTTACACGATCTCGCCCGGTGTGGTCATCGTCGCCAAGGACAACAACGACATCTCGTCGCTCGACGACCTGTCCGGCAAGACCACGGCTCAGTCGCTCACGAGCAACTGGCACGATGTGGCCACCACGGCCGGTGCCAACGTCGAAGACGTCGAAGGATGGGCGCAGGCCGTCGAGCTGCTGCAGCAGGGCCGCGTCGACGCCACCGTCAACGACAAGCTCACCTACCTCGACTACCTGAAGCAGCAGCCGGATGCGGGCATCAAGGTCGCCGCCGAGCTCGACGACGTGTCGCGCAACGCCTTCGCCCTGAAGAAGGGCAGCGACGACCTGGCCGACGCCATCAACAAGGCCCTCGACGACCTGCGCGCCGACGGCACGCTCGCCGAGATCTCTGAGAAGTACTTCGGCAGCGACGTCAGCCAGTAAGCACGAACGGAGCGCTCGGCCTGGCCGGGCGCTCCTGCCACACACCGCTCGGCTGGGCCGGCCGCCGGACACGGGCGCGGAGGGCAGACTGTTCACACCCAGAGAGGCGCGCTCGTTCAGAGCGACGTCGCGGCGGGCGAAGAGTCATCTCGAGCGCAAGCCCGGTGCGACGTGCAGCCGCGGCTGCGAGGATAGACCGATCGGGGCTTTTCGCCCAGCGTGTGATCAACGAGCGAAAGAAGAGAGGCGAGGCATCCGATGGACAATCTCGAGCTCTTCTGGACCTCGCTCTGGCCGATCGTCTCGGGCGCCATCATGGGCACCATCCCGCTCGCGCTCGTCTCGTTCGTCGTGGGCCTCGTGCTCGCCCTCGGCGTTGCCCTCATGCGGCTGTCGAAGAACCGCCTGCTCTCGGGCATCGCGCGCGTCTACATCTCGATCATCCGCGGCACGCCCCTGCTCGTTCAGCTGTTCGTGATCTTCTACGGACTGCCGTCCCTCGGCATCAAGCTCGACCCGTGGCCGAGCGCCATCATCGCGTTCTCGCTCAACGTGGGCGGCTATGCGGCCGAAGTCATCCGCGCGGCCATCCTGTCGGTGCCGAAGGGGCAGTGGGAGGCCGGGTACATGCTCGGCATGTCACCCGCCAAGACCCTGCGCCGCGTGATCCTGCCGCAAGCCGCGCGCGTGTCGGTGCCGCCCCTGTCGAATACGTTCATCAGCCTGGTGAAAGACACTTCGCTGGCCTCGCTGATCCTCGTCACCGAGCTGTTCAGGCAGGCCCAGCGCATCGCCGCGTTCAGCCAAGAGTTCATGCTGCTCTACCTCGAAGCGGCCCTCGTCTACTGGATCATCTGCATGGCCCTGTCGACCGGCCAGAACGTTCTCGAGAAGAGGTTGGACCGCTATGTCGCACACTGAGCCGGCCCGGCGCCCCGGGCAAGTGAGCCAACCTCTGCTGCGTGTCTCGGGTCTCGAGAAGCGTTTCGGCGAGAACCGCGTGCTGCGCGGTGTCGACCTGGATGTCGCGCGTGGCCAGGTGCTGGCGCTCATCGGTCCGTCGGGCTCGGGTAAGACGACGCTGCTGCGATCGCTCAACGGCCTCGAACGCCCCGAAGCGGGTGTGCTCGAGATCGGGTCCGACGTGCGCGTGGACTTCGCCGACCGCGACATCCGCCAGGGTGTGCTGGCCGCGCGCAACCGCACGTCCATGGTCTTCCAGCACTACAACCTCTTCCCCCACCGCACGGTGCTCGAAAACGTGATCGAGGGCCCCGTGCAGGTGCAGCGGATGTCGAAGCAACAGGCAACGGCAGAAGCACTCGTGCTGCTCGACCGCGTGGGCCTGGCGGACAAACGCGACTCCTACCCGTTCGAGCTCTCGGGCGGCCAGCAGCAGAGAGTCGGAATCGTGCGAGCCCTCGCCATGAAACCCGATCTGCTGCTCTTCGACGAGCCCACGTCGGCGCTCGACCCCGAGCTCGTCGGCGAGGTGCTCGCCGTCATCGCCGAGCTCGCCTCCGAGGGCTGGACCATGGTCGTCGTCACCCACGAACTCGCGTTCGCGCGGGAGGTCGCCGACGAGGTCGTGTTCCTCGACGGTGGCGTGATCGTCGAGCGCGGGGCGCCGCGACAGGTGTTCCAGTCGCCGCGTGAAGAGCGGACCAAGCAGTTCCTGCGGCGCATCCTGCACCCCTTCGGCAGCGACGACCCGGTCGCCGACGCATAAATCGCCTCGCGGCGCCACCTCGTGCGACCCGCCCGCGCCCGGCAGTAGAGTGGGCGCCACGCGGGCCCGGCCCGGAACAGCGAGGAGCACGACATGGCGACGAACGAGCACGACGCACAGAACGACCGCGGCAACCACGACGTGAACGGTGAGCAGCAGCCCCCCGTGACACAGCCGCAGCCGGGCGAACAGTATGTCGTCGACTACGACGCCGTGCCCGCCGAAGAGGACCGCACCGTGCGTGAAACCGAGATGTACGATCCCGTCGTCGACGAGCAGGCCGCAGCGGGCACCGCTGGCGGCGCGCGGTCGGGCGATGCGCATGACGCGCACGCCGACTCGAGCCCGGCCGCACCTGTCGTGCCCGTTGAGTCACACGAGGAGACGCACGAAACTCACGAGTCGCCCCGGGCGACGCAGGCGGACGCGACCGACAACCTGAGCGCATCCGATCACGACGCCGCGGCTTCGCACACGGGACACGACGGCACGCTCGACGCCGACCGTGCCTCCGACGCGCGCGTGCGCGACGAGGACACGCGCGACCACAGCTTCGCCCCGGCCGCCGCGGGTGTCGCCGGAACCGCGGGTGCCGCATCCGTCGCTGCCGCGCGCCACGACGACACGCGTCGCGACAACGACTCGCGCGCCGACCGCACAGGCGACGCCGACCGCGCCGCGAACACCGACAACACCGCGACCGCCGCGCACATCGACGGCGACCTCACCGACCGCGAGCGTGCCGCCATCCGCGACGAGCGCGGCACGACGACCACGACCGCGCACACGGTCAACGACGAGGAGCGCCGCTCCATCCAGGTGCAGGCCCCGACCACGCCCGTGAAGCGCAGCAACCGCGGCTTCGGCATCGGCGTCATGCTGCTCTCGAGCCTCGTCTTCGCGGCCATCTATGGCGCGATCATCTACCTCGTCACCTTCTTCTTCCTCGACCCGTCCGTCGACGACGGCACGCAGGGCGTCCTCCAGGCCCTCGGAACACCCGTCTTCTGGGTGCCCGTGCTCGTCTACCTGGTGGCTTGCATCCTCTGGGTTCTCATCGTGAACCGGGCCGGCGGATGGCTGCACGTGCTCTTCGGCCTCATCGTCGGTGTCCTCGCCTACGCGAGCGTCGTGGCCGTGCTGTCGGTCACGGCCTCGCTCGCCGAATCGCGCCCCGAGGACTTCACGGACTTCGTCTTCCGCTCGCTCATCGACTCGCGCGCGCTGCTGGCCTTCATCGTCGCCCGTGAGCTTCCGATCTGGTTCGGAGCCTGGGTGGGTCGCCGCGGACGCAAGCTGCGCGAACAGCACGCCGAGGCGCGCCGCGTCTACGACGACGAGTTGGCGGCGCAGAGCGACCGCTCACGGGTAGGGTAAGACCGTCCCGGGGTGAGACATGCCGCCGGGCCTGCCCGGTGAAAGGTACGACACCCCATGCGACTGAAGCTCACTCTTGCGCGATCCTCGGGCAGCACTGAAGACATCGTCGTCACGACCGATGCCGCCGCCACCATCGCCGAGGTGGCGGCGACGATCGCCCGCGTCGACCCGGCGTCACCGTTCCAGGCGGACGGCAACGCCGGCCCGAGTGTTGGTGCCGGGGCTCCCGCATCCGGTCTCGTGGACGACGCCCTGCCCGATCTCACCCTGCAGGCGGCGCTGCCCGGGCACAGCGAGTGGCTCACGCTGCCCCCCGATGCCCCCGTGGGTGAAGCCTGGATCGGCTCGGGCGCTACGGTCGCGCTGACCGAGGCCGGCCGCTACTTCTCGCCCGCCAAAACGGGCAACGCGCCCACGCTCGCGACGCTCGAGATCCTGACGGGATCGGAAAAGGGCCGCACCCTGTCGCTCAGCGAGGGCAGCGTGACGATCGGCCGCGAAGACGTGTGCGACATCGTTCTCGACGACCGCATGGTCTCGAAGAAGCACGTGCGGCTCGAGGTCGGCGACGGCGTCGATGTGATCGACCTGGGCTCGGCGAACGGCGTCGAGGTGGATGGCGGCATCGTCACGCGCCTGCACGTGCGCGACGTCGACACCATCCTGCTCGGCGAGACCGAACTGCGCATCCGCGTGCACGAGAGCGTGGCGGGTGCCGGCGCGCCCAAGGCCGGGCCCATCTTCTTCAACCGGTCGCCCCGCGTCGAGCGCCGCTATGCCGGGCAGGAGTTCGCAGCGCCCGAGGTGCCGGCCGAGAAAGAGAACCAGCCGTTCCCGTTGCTGGCCATGCTCACGCCCATGCTGCTCGGCGGGGCCATGTTCCTCATCACGAAGAACCCCATCTCGCTGCTCTTCGTGGCCATGACGCCCATGATGCTCATCGGCAACTACCTCACCACGCGCACGCGCGACAAGCGCCGCCTGAAGAAGGCCATCGCGCAGTTCGACACGCATCTCGAAGACCTCGACGAACGCTTGCAGCGCGAAGCCATCATCGAGCGCGAGATCCGGCTCGCCGAAGCGCCATCGACGGGGGAGGCGCTCGAGCAGGCCATGCGCCGCGGACCGGCCCTCTGGACGCGTCGCCCCGAGCACTGGGCGTTCCTCAACGTGCGCCTCGGCGTCGGTTCGATGCGTTCGCGCAACTCGATCAAGACGAGCGAACGCGGCGATCTGCTGCCCAAATTCCAGGAACGCCTCGACGCCCTCATCGAGAAGACCGCGTTCGTGCCGGGCGTGCCCCTCATCGACAACCTCTACGACTCCGGCGCGCTCGGCGTCGCCGGAAAGGGGGCCGCGGCGGCGGGTGCGCTCAACAGCATCCTTGTGCAGTTGACGGCCCTGCACTCGCCCGGCGAGATGGCGGTCGCTGCCCTCGTGAGCCCCGCCTGGTCCGAACGCCTGACCTGGCTGAAGTGGATGCCGCACACCTCGTCGCCGCAGAGCCCCATCGAGGGCATCCACCTCGCCGACGGCGCCTCGAGTGCCGCTGCCCTGCTCTCGGAGCTCGAGGGTCTCGTGCAGCAGCGCGCGGCGGACAAGCGCAAGGCCGCGAAACGTGGAGCCCTGCGCATCGACCGCGCCGCCATCGAACGCGGTGCGGATGTCGGCGATGGTCAGGACGACGGCGTCGATGCGCCCCTGCCCGCCGTCGTCGTCATCATCTCGGACGACGTGTCGGTCGACCGCGCGCGCCTCGTGCAGCTTGCGGAACAGGCCGCGGATGTCGGCATCTACCCGATCTGGGTCGCCGACGACGTGCCCGCGCTGCCCGCCGTCTGCCGCACCTACCTGTCGCTGCCGAACGGCGACGAGAACGCCGTCGTGGGGCTCGTGCGCCTGGGTGAGACTGTCGACGACGCCGTGACCGAGCTGATCGACGAGACGGTCGCGCTCGACTACGCCAAGCGCCTCGCATCCGTCATCGATGCGGGCGCCATCGCGGCCGACTCGAGCGACCTGCCGCGCTCGGTGTCGATGGTGAGCCTGCTCGGGCACGAACTCGTCGAACAGAGCGAGGCCGTGATCGACCGGTGGCGCCAGAACAACTCGATCCACGACAGGCGCCCCGGCGTCGAGCCGAAGAAGCGCCGTGCCGGCAAGCTGCGTGCGACGGTCGGATCGGCCGGTGTCGAAGCCATGCACCTCGACCTGCGCACGCAGGGCCCGCACGCCCTCGTGGGTGGCACGACGGGTGCCGGCAAGAGCGAGTTCCTGCAGGCCTGGGTGCTCGGCATGGCCGCCGAGTACAGCCCCGACCGCGTCACGTTCCTCTTCGTCGACTACAAGGGTGGTTCGGCCTTCGCCGATTGCGTCACGTTGCCGCACTGCGTGGGTCTCGTGACCGACCTGAGCCCCCACCTCGTGCGCCGCGCCCTGACCAGCCTGCGCGCCGAACTGCACTTCCGCGAGCACCTCCTCAACCGCAAGAAGGCGAAAGACCTTCTCGAATTGGAGAAGCGCGGCGACCCAGACAGCCCGCCGGCGCTCGTGCTCGTGATCGACGAGTTCGCCGCCCTCGTGGGCGAGGTGCCCGAGTTCGTCGACGGTGTCGTCGACATCGCCCAGCGCGGACGTTCGCTCGGCATCCACCTCATCATGGCCACGCAGCGACCCGCCGGCGTGATCAAGGACAACCTGCGCGCCAACACCAACCTCCGCGTGGCCCTCCGCATGGCCGATGAGAGCGATAGCCAAGACGTCGTGGGCGTGAAGGATGCCGCGCACTTCGACCCGGCCATCCCGGGCCGCGGCCTCGCCAAGACAGGCCCCGGCCGTCTGCGCACCTTCCAGTCGGGCTATGCCGGCGGATGGACGGCGCGCGAGCCCGAGCGTCCGGGCATCGAGGTCTCCGAGCTGCGCTTCGGCGCCGAGAACCGCTGGGAGGAGGCGCGTCGCACCGACGTGGACGAGAACCGTGACCTCGGGCCCACCGACCAGCAGCGGCTCGTCACCTCGATCATCCAGGCGTCGTCATCCGCCGCCATCCCCGCGCCCCGCCGCCCCTGGCTCGACGAACTCGCCAAGGTGTACGACCTCGGCAAGCTGCGGCAGCGCAGCGACGCCGAACTACTCCTCGGGGTGACCGACCTGCCCGACTCGCAGCAGCAGAAGCCCGCCTACTTCCGCCCTGACCTCGACGGCCACCTGGTCGTCTATGGCACGGGTGGAACGGGCAAGAGCACGGTTTTGCGCACGATCGCCACGGCCGCGGCCATCACGCCGCGCGGCGGACCCGTCGAGGTCTACGGCCTCGACTTCGGCGCCGGCAGCCTGCGCATGCTCGAGACGCTGCCCCACGTGGGGTCGATCATCAACGGCGACGACAACGAACGCGTCGTCCGGCTCATGCGCTACCTCAAACAGCAGCTCGAATCGCGCGCGCCCCGCTTCGCCGAGGCCAACGCGGCGTCGATCGTCGACTACCGGCGGCTGGCGAACAAACCCGAGGAGCCGCGCATCCTGCTGCTCATCGACGGGTTCCCCGCGTTCCGGGCCGACTACGAGGTTCCCTCGGGCCGCACGCAGTGGTACGGGGTGTTCCAGGACATCATCGCCGACGGGCGCCAGCTCGGCATCCACGTGGCGTTCACGGCCGACCGCCCGGGTTCGGTGCCCGGCTCGGTGTCGTCGAGCGTGCAGGGTCGCGTCGTGCTGAGGCTCGCGGATGACGGGGGCTACGGCCTGCTCGACGTGCCCAACGACATCCTGAGCGCCGCGTCGCCTGCCGGTCGAGCCATCGTCGAGGGCGAGGAGACCCAGATCGCGGTGCTCGGCGGAACCCCCGTGCTCGCCGAACAGTCGCAGGCAACCGCCGCGCTCGCCGCCGCCATGACGCGCGCGGGTGTGAAACCCGTGCCGCCCGTGCGATCGCTGCCGCGCGAATACCCCGTCGACGATCTGCCGGCCACCGTCAACGGCCTGCCCGTCGTGGGCATCGGCGACGAGAACCTCGGGCCGGTGGGGCTCGAAGCGGCCGGAACGTTCCTCGTGTCGGGGCCGCCCGCATCCGGTCGGTCGAACGCCCTGCGCGCGCTCGCCGCCACGCTGCGACGCGCGAGCGACGACACCCGCCTCTACTACGTCGGCAACAAGCGCTCGCCGCTCGCCAGCGACCCCGCATTCGTCGCCACGGCGACCACCATCGAGCAGGCCGCCGAACTGGCGAAAGACCTGAGCGCGGCCATGTCCGACGAGGACACCGAGGGACGCATCGTCGTGATCATCGAGCAGCTCGCCGACTTCCTGCAGACCTCGGCCGACAACCCGCTCGTCGACATGATCCGCACGGCCAAGCGCAGCGACCACCTCGTCATCGGCGAGGCGGAGTCGAGCTCGTGGACCAGCTCCTGGCCGCTGCTCGGCGAGTTCAAGAACGCGCGCCGGGGCCTGTTGCTGCAGCCCGAGACCATGGACGGCGAAGTCATCGTGAAGACATCCCTGCCTCGGATGACGCGCGCCGAGTTCCCGGAGGGCCGCGGCGTGATGGTGGCGTCGGGCAAGTTCCAGCGCGTGCAGATGCCACTTGCCTAGGCGGTAGCGAGGAGGGGGAGTGGCATGGGGAGTGCTCCCCATCGACGCCGCCGAATGCATTCGTTAGGTTTCATATAGACGGTGACGCAGAACCCACCGGCATCCATAACTTGACATCAGTACCACCCCGTTTTCACCCACAAAAGGAGCAACATCATGGCAAACCTCAACGTAACCTACGGTGACCTCAAGACCGCTGCCGGCCAGCTGTTGACCGGTAAGGGCGCCCTCGAGGACAAGCTCAACGAGCTGCAGCGTCTGGTCGGCGACCTGGTGTCGTCGGGCTTCGTCACCGACGCGGCGTCGGGTGCTTTCCACGACTCCTACACGCAGTTCACGACCGGTGCCACGCAGGCTGTTTCGGGCATCCAGGGTCTGTCCGACTACCTGAACAAGGCTGCCGACGCTCTGCAGAACACCGACCAGGAGCTGGCCAACGCCATCAAGGGCTAACACCCTCGGCGGGGTGTGGGTGACAGAGCCCGCGCCCCGCCATCCCTCTGTTCACCCACAGTCGTCGCCACCACATCGAAGGACACATCATGGCGGATTTGAAAATTCGTTCGGACACACTGGATGACGCGGTATCGAGCATGTCGACCGCCATCACGGCTTTCGAAGATTCCGAATCGTTCGCGTCGGATCTCGCCGAATCGGTCGGCGACGACAAGCTGCGCGAAACCGTCGAGAACTTCGGCAACAAGTGGAACAAGAAGCGCGAGGAGATGATCGCCTCGGCGACCACCCTGCGCGACACCCTCAAAGCCATCAACGATGCCTTCACCGAGGCAGATGCCGAGCTGGCCAAGGCCCTCGATGCCCCGCCCGAGAACGCGCCCGCACCGACACCCCACGGCCCCACGGCATACTGAACGCGGTTGAGAGAAGATCATGAGTAGAGACCTGAAGCCGATCCCCGGTGACCCCGACGTGATCGAGGCGCGCGCCGCGACTTACCGTGGCGTGGCCGACGCCATCAAGACGGCCAACGAGAAGCTCACCCGCGTGGCGAGCCTCTCCGATGTGACGTCGAAGGCCATCGACGCGGTGCGGGAGGACGCCTCCAAGGTTGCGGAGTCCATCGACAACGCGGAAGTGCGTTACCGCGGCACCGCCGACGCGCTCGCCGAGTATGCCCCGCTGCTGCGCCAGTACCAGGCCGACGCCGACAAGGCCATCCTCGATGCAGCTGGCGCTGCCGAAGCGGCCGAGAACCAGCGCGCCCGCCAAGACGAGTATGCCCAGAAGGCGGCGACGCCCGGACCCGACCAGGCCAGCGACCAGAAGTGGGCCGACTTCTTCCGAGACCAGGCCGAAACGAAGGACGCCAGCGCCGCCAGCGCCCAGGCCGCCTACGACACGGCCTATGAGAACTGGAAGGCCGCCGCCGAGGCCGCGCGGTCGAAGATCGACACGGCCATCGAAGAGAGCAAGCTCAACAACTCGGGCTGGGACAACTTCGTCGACGTGGTCAAGACCATCGGTGAGATCGCCGGCGTGCTCGCCATCTTCCTCTCCTGGGTGCCGATCCTCGGCCAGATCCTCGTGGCCATCGCCATCATCTCGTCGCTCGTCGCCGTGATCGACGCGATCATGAATCTCGTCAACGGCACCGGAACCTGGGGTGACCTCGCATTCGCGGTCGTCGGCCTCGTGCTCGCGGTCGTCGCCCCCGGCATCATGAAGATCCTCGGCAAGGCGATGAAGGCCTCCAACCTCGCTAAGCCGCTCGCGACGATCAGCAAGTCGAAGTTCAAGGGCCTCACGGGGGTCTCGAAGTCGAGCGCGGCGAAGCTGGCCCGCCAGCAGAACATCACGTGGAAGGATGCCTTCACGAGCACGTTCAAACCGCTCTCGAAGTCGCACTTCACCCCGTCGGGCTTCGCCTCGCAGGCCAAGACCAACTTCGCCGAGTACGCCGCGAACCCGCTCGGCCTCAAGTCGCCCGACATCTACGCGGACATGGTGCGCAACGGCGGTGCCATTCCCAAAACGCTGACGGTATCGTTGGCGGTTATGGAATACCGCGGCCTCGCCGGCAAGTTCGAAACCCTGACGAACAACCCCTTCGACCCCAACGACCAGAAGGTGACGCTCAAGCCCGAGTCGATCCTGCAGCAGGCGTCCAAGGGTGAGGCGCCCGTGCTGGTGCCCTCTCGATGAGCGGGTTCACCGAGATCGAGACGTACCGCTTCGACGTTCCGGCGGAGTGGTACGCGCTCGACCTCACCGAAGCCGTTTCGCCACGACAGGTCGCTCAGGACATCCTGGATGACGTGGGCCACGCCGACGATGTCAACGTGCCGCTGTTTCGAGACGACGTCACGGGCCTCGTCGAGCGACTGCGTCAGGAGAGCGACGGCCTGACCTCGGCCGCCGTGCTCGTGCGCACCGAAGGCGGCCTCCGAGTGGGGGCGCTCGTGGTGCACGCCGTGCGCGACCTCGACGAGGACGACACCCCCGAGTCCTACGAGCAGTTCGCTCGCCAAGCTCTCGCTGCGGGCCAACCGGGTCAGCAGAACCTGGCTGTGCAGTCATGGCAACTCGAATGCGCCGCCGGGCCCGCCGTCGGAGTGGTGCACGTGCTGTCGGCCCGCGAACCGGGCGAAGCAGATGCGTGGGTCGAGGAGCGCGCGGTCTATGCCGTCTTCGTCGAAGGCACTCGGCAACTCGTCCAATTCACGTTCACGACTGCCGACTTCGGCACATTCGAGGACATGCCGTCCGAGACGTGGAGTATCGCTTCCACGGTGTCGGTCGAATTGAAGGAGAACGCATGACGCAGGCATTCGGTTCGGAGTCGGCGAAGTTCACGATCGTGCTTCCAGGCACGTGGGCCAACATCCCGCTGCATGATCCGGCCGAGACCGAGCGCTCCGTGCGGGCCTTGGTCAAGAAGCAGGTCGGCCGAGATGACCGGTTCGCCCGGGTGCGTCGCGACGCCAAGAACCAGCTCATGGAGCTGGCCGAGAACGCGTCCGCCACCGACATCCTGGGCCTTTCGCTGTGGCTCGAGCTCGTGCCGGGAATGCCATTCCCCGGCTCGCTGACCGTCGACGTGGTCGAGCGTCCGGATGACAGCGACGAGAGCGTGCTGCCCGCCGACAACAATGAACTTGCCCTGTTCCTCGGGCGCGTGTTCCCCGAGGCCACCGTGCTCGACGCCGGCCCCGGCCCCACGGCGCGCACGGCCTATGTCACGTCGGTGCGCGCGGGCGAGAACGAGATTCCGCACCTCAAGATCACGTATGTCGTGCCCGACCCGGGAGCCCAGCGCATGCTGCGTTTCCTCGTCGATCTGCCTACGGTGGATCGCACCGAGAACTACGTCGACCTGTTCGATCTCGTCATCGACTCGGTGCGCCTGACGTCGGCGGAGACGTCGGCCCCTTCGGTGCAGACATCCGCGGCGGCCGAAACGGCAGAACAGGCCGCTCTGTGACACGGGGTGTCGCCATCGCCTATGCCGTCGGCGCGTTCTTCGCGCTCCTGACGGTCGGCCTCTTCCTCTGGACCACGACGACGTGGTGGAACGAAGGGTCCGTCTACGACCTCCCTGGCGGCAGCTTCTGGACGCAGAACAGCATCATCGGCCTCGAGTTCTTGTTCCTCGTTCTCGGCACGGCAGCCATCCTGATGGCCGAGTTCTCGCGGCAGGGCATCAAGACCGAAGCGGGCGGCCCGCTGGGGTTCGGCACGAACCGTGTCGATGTCTCGCGGCGCAGCTACGTCTCGCGTGTCCTGTGGATGCTGGTGCCGCTCCTTTCCTGGGCCGCGATCGTCTTCGTGCCCCTTTGGGCGTCTGCGACGGGCGACCCGTACGAGACACCCGAATACGGCTCGCCCGAGAGCATGTGGTACGTCATCGGCGCGAACGCCGTGCTCGCCGCCGGCGCGTTCGGGGTCATGGTCGCGTCGTTCGTCAAAGCGCTGTTTTATGACCGCGCGGCCCGTCTCGGACGCCTCGACGTCGCGAAGAAGGGCCCACGCAAGGGGCTTCCGGTTCAGCCGGCCCGCGGTGAGGCGCTCTTCGCTCTGCTGTCCTACCAGGCCAGGCTCGAACTCGTGTTCGCGTTCCTCGCGGTCGGCACGTTCGGTCTGCTGCCTTATGCCTTCGCCGATCCCGACGGCGTCCCTAGTTATGTGACGCCGCTCATGATCGGCGCGGCTCTCGCCCTGGTCGTGGCGCTGGTCATCGCGGCGAACTCGTGGCGCTCGGGCCGCAGGCTCACGGCGGCCGAGTCGCTCGTGGGTGGCGTCGCCCCCACCTCGAACTGAGGCGAATTCGACCTTCCGGGTCGGCCCGCTGGATCGTTCTCCCCAGGCTGGATGACCGAAAGTTGTCCACATGGGGAGGGGTACCCATCGCCTTCCGCCGACGGCCTTGTTAGTTTGAATGCGTAAGGTCGATCCAGTGGGGATGGCCGAGACCGATTGGACACATCATGGCAAACCTGAACGTAACCTACGGTGACCTGAAGACCGCTGCCGGCCAGCTGTCGACCGGTAAGGGCGCCCTCGAGGACAAGCTCAACGAGCTGCAGCGTCTGGTCGGCGACCTGGTGTCGTCGGGCTTCGTCACCGACGCGGCGTCGGGTGCTTTCCACGACTCCTACACGCAGTTCACGACCGGTGCCACGCAGGCTGTCTCGGGCATCCAGGGTCTGTCCGACTACCTGAACAAGGCTGCCGACGCTCTGCAGAACACCGACCAGGAGCTGGCCAACGCCATCAAGGGCTAACACCCCGCCTCGCTGTGAGGCAAGCTCTACTCCCGGACTCCCGGCCCCCGTTTAGGGGGTCGGGAGTCCTCCTTTTGGAGGACAGACACGCCGTAAACGCGCAAAACGTACCCTAATTGGGGGTAATACTCCCTGCCGCGCGCGCGGGTGAATGTGGTTGTCTGACGGAGAAGGCTGGGTGCAGTGAAGTGGTCGAGCGACACGAGCATCCCGGGCGAAGGCGCGCGGTAGTCGTGCCGACATCCGTGTCTGCGTCCAGCCGGGGACACCGTCAGATATGCCCGAACGCACCACCGGGCCTAGGGGAGAGAGTGCCACGTGTCGCACGCGGGCGAATCGAGGGGGCTGTCACGGTCGACCCTGCGGTTCGCGCTTCCCGATTTCGGCAGCCCTGAGCTCAGCCTCCACGGCGTGCGAGCAACCCTCACCGAGTCCCTCGCCGCCGCCGCGAGAGCCAGCGGCCGCGGCATCGCTCGGGTGTTGCGTCACCCCCGAACGGTTGCGCTGCCGACCCTGATCGCGGTCGCCAGCCTCGGCGCGGGAGTCGGCGTCTCACGGGCCGACGCGATCGCCCTCGCCGGAGAGCAGGTGGCCGCATCGCTCTTCGCCGACATCAACGTGTTGACGGGTGAAGGAGCAGGGGTGTTCTCGTGGGTGTCCGCCAACGGGGGAGCCCTGCTCGGTTCCTCTGCCATGACCCTGTTCGGCCCCGCGGGTCTCGCCCTCGTCGGCGCCAGCATCGTCCAGCCCGTTGCCGAAGGTGGCGGTGTGCACAGCGCCACCGCATTCGGTGCCACCCGCATCGCCGCCGCGATGGTGTCGATCGGCTCACTTCTCGGCGCATTCGGCGACGCCGGGACGGGCCAGAGCGGCACGGCGCCCTCGGTGGCGCTCCTCCCCGTTCTTGATCGCGCACTCGTCGACGCCAACCTGCAGGGCGTGTTCCCCGGCATCGCCGGCCTGGCCAGTGCTGCGTCCGCGGCGGTCACGGCTGCTGCGGCCGGCCCGACCGGGTTCACGTCGGTCGTCTCCGCGTCGACGGTCGCGTCGACCGCGTCTGAAGCATCGACCTCGCCGGCGGCCGAAATCGTCTCGCCGATCGCGGCCACCCCGCAGCCGGCATCCGACTTCGGGTCGCTCTTTACCGTGCAGCAGGAGATCGACCTGCGCGGGGGCACCTCGTTCGCCGACATCCGCATCACCCGGCTCGACTCGGGGGCGTGGACCGTGCAGATCCCCTCCACCCAGGGCAGCTTCATCGACCCCATGGCGGCGAGCCACCCCAACGATGTCGTCGCCGATGTCGTGGCCATGTCGGGCGCACAGACGGCGCTCGGCCGCGCGGTCACGGCTGCCATGACCGAGGCGGGGATCACGGCCACCGATCACGTGATGATGGTGGGCTTCAGCCTCGGCGGCATCACGGCTGCGCAGCTCGTCTCCGACCCCGACTTCCCCTTCACCGTCACGCACATCCTCACGGCGGGGGCGCCCATCGCGGGCTTCGCCATTCCCGAGACGGTCTCGGTGCTGTCGCTCGAATTGACGCAGGATGCCGTGCCCAAACTCGACGGCCGCTCGAACCCCAGCCGCGCAACGTGGTCGACGCTCGAGGGCGACGCGCCCCGGCTCGAGGGCGAGACCGCGGCACCCGGCATCGCAGGCGCCCACAACACCCTGCGCTACGCGGCCTTCGCGCGGCAGCTGGTCGCGAACGACGATGCGACCGTCGGCGCCTTCACCGCGTCGGCAGCGCCGTTCCTCACCGGCATGGGCACGAGCGCCGACTACGCCGTCGTCCGCTGACGCAGGCAGAGGTGAGGCGCATGGAGAGAAGTCCCCATCGCGTCGGCCCGCCAAACCCCTAGGCTGAGGGGGTGATGGCCCGAGAATCCACGATCGCCTCAGCGAAGCGCATCGTCACCGTGACGGTGACCGGTGTCAGCGACACGGGCTGCGTGCGCGAGATCAATGAAGACAGTTTCTTCGCCCAAGCCCCGATCTTCGCGGTCGCCGACGGCATGGGCGGGCACACGCGGGGGGACCTGGCGAGTCGGGCCGTCGTCGAGTCGTTGGCTCACAGCATCCGCCCCGGTGTCGCGACCAGTCCCGAAGCCGTTTTCACCGCGCTGACGGCCGCCAACGCCCAGATCGCGTCGTGGTCCGAAGAGGTCGGCATTGCCGGCACGACCGTGGCCGGGCTCGCCCTCGTCACCCTCTCGGCACAAACCGACCTGCACTGGATGGCTTTCAACATCGGCGACTCCCGTGTCTACCTGCTCGACGACGGCGAGTTCGAGCAGATCACGGTCGACCATTCGGCCGTGCAAGAGCTGCTCGATCAGGGTCGCATCACCTCGGACGAAGCCGAGCGGCATCCCGAACGCAACGTCGTCACGCGCGCCGTGGGGGTCGATGCCGATGCCGATGCCGACGTCTGGCTGCTGCCCACGTCGGGTCAACAAACGTTCCTTATCTGTTCAGACGGCCTCACACGTGAGGTCTCCGACGACAAGATCCGCTCCGTGCTGGCCACCAATGCCGACGATCCTGCGGGCGAATTGCTGCGCTTGGCGATCGAGAACGGCGCCCGCGACAACGTGACCGTGCTGGTGGTGCGAGCGACGACGCTCGACCCCACGCCGCCGGGCCCGGGATATCATGAAAATCGGTCACTCGGTTATCTCGAGAAGACCCTTCCGAGGCTTTAGGGGACACGATGACGGGGTATCTCTACACGCCTGGATCGGCGGGCGACTGGTTGGTCGTCGCAGCGACCGGGCGACTGCTGTTGGCGCGCATCGACGGCGACGCCGCGCGCGCGGAACGCTGCCTGGCGGTGCTCGACGCGGGCACGTCGGTGTCGAACCTCGTCGACATCCTGTCCTCTCAGGGGCTCGAGTCGACGGGGCCATTCGCTCTGCTGTTCTGGGTCGACGGCGACATGGGCGGCAAGGGCCTCGGCGTGATCGTGCGTGGCACGCCCGAGGTCACCGTGCACAGTGACGGTGGCGACGTGCGCGTCGTGGCCGGCGGTTTCATGACCTGGAGCGAGCAGCTGGTCGACGGCGCGACGGGGTTCACGGTCGAGACGGGCGCCGCAACCGATGGCGCCGCAGCAGCGAGCGGCGCAGCGACATCCCCTCTCGATCTGCCATTCACCGGGGGAGCCGTCTGGGCGACGTCGGTGGCCACGGATGCCGCAGCCTCCGCGCTCTCGGGCGCTCGCGGGGCCGAAGCCGCCGCCCAGGCCGTGGCTCAGCTCTCCGAAGTCGACGACGCCATCGACGGTGCGACCGTCATCGTGCCGACGCGCGCGCGTCGCCGCGAGCAGGTGGCCGCGAACGCCGCGGCCGAGGCGAGCTCATCGACCTCATCGGCCTCATCGACCTCAGCCGAGGAGAGTGCCGCAAGCCCGGCCGAGAGTGCCGCAAGCCCCGCGGAGAGCGCCGCAAACCCTGCCGAGAGTGACGCGAACCTGGCCGAGAGCGCCGACTCCGATGTGCCGGCAACCCCCGTCGAGGAGACCCGCGTCTTCCACACGACGACGGCGAGCTCGGCGGCCAACACCGCCAGCCCTGCCGGCCCCGCCTCTGACGCCGACAGCTACGACTACCTCTTCGGTGCCACCATCTTCCGCCCGGTCGGTCAGGCCGCCGTCGCCGAGGAGGACGAGGAGGACGGCGAAGCCACGGGCTCTCCCGCCTCGGCAAGCGTCCCCGCATCCTCGACAGCCACGGCCGCAACGCCCACGGTCGCAGCCGGCGACCACGACGGCAGCACGGTGTTCTCGACCGACATCCGCCAGGCCCGCGAGGAGAGCCGCGCCCGCGCCGGCGCATCCGCAGCGGACGCCCCGGGCGCCGATTCCGACGCCCACCGCTCCGGCGGCTACGTGCTCGTGCTGCCCGACGGCCGCTCGCAAGAACTCAACGCCCCCGTCATCATCGGCCGTGCGCCGAGCGTCTCCAACGTTCCCGCCTCGGTGCTTCCGCACCTGATCACGCTGAGCGCCGACGACATCTCGCGCAATCACGTGCGCATCGCGGTGGAGGGCGGCACCGTCGTCGTCACCGACCTGCTGTCGTCGAACGGCACCCAGGTGATCCAGCCGGGCAAGCCCCCGCTGTCGTTGCGCGGCGGCGAACCGACGCCCGTGATCGTGGGCACGGTCGTCGACCTCGGCAGCGGCATCACCCTGACGATTGCGGAGGCATAGTGCCGCAGCGTCCCGTCGCCGCCCCGCCGCGGCTCGCCGGCCTGGTCTATGACCGCGTGCTCGGTTCCGGCGGTTTCAGCGACGTCTACCTCTACCAGCAGGAGTTGCCCCGCCGCCTCGTGGCCGTGAAGGTTCTGGCGGCCGAGGAAACGACCGACGAGTCCCGTCGCGCGTTCGTGGCCGAGGCCAACCTGATGGCGCAGCTCTCGGCGCACCCCTACATCGTCACGATCTACAACGCCGCCGTGACCGACGACGGCCGCCCCTACTTCGTCATGGAGTACTGCGCGGGCCCCTCCCTCGCCGAACAATACAAACGAGCGAAGTTCAGTGTCGTCGACGCCCTCCGCACGGGGGTGCGCGTGTCGAGCGCCGTCGCAACCGCCCACGCCGCCGGCATCCTGCACCGCGACATCAAGCCGGCGAACGTGCTCACGAATGCATACGGATGGCCCGCGCTCGCCGACTTCGGCATCTCCTCGGCCGTCGACACCGAGTTGCCCGCCCACGAGGCCGCCGATGCCGTGAATGCACCGCAGGGCGCCACGTCGACGGGCACGGTGGGCATGAGCATCCCGTGGTGCCCGCCCGAGCTCTTCGAAGAACGCCCGCAGCCGGATGTCCGCAGCGATGTGTTCTCGCTCGCCGCCACGATCTATACGCTGCTCGCCGGCCACACCCCCTTCGAGGTGCCCGGCAAACCCAACGGCACGGTCGACCTGATCGGGCGCATCGAGCGCGGCACGATCACGCCCCTCAACCGCACCGACGTTCCACGTTCGCTCGTCGCCGTGCTCAACAAGGGCATGGCCGTCGACCGGTCGAACCGCTACGCCACGGCCGTCGACTTCGCGCGTGCCCTGCAGCGGGTCGAGATGGAGCTGTCCTACTCGCCGACGCCCATCGACGTTCCCAACCTGATCGTCGAACAGCGGCCGGATGACTCGCAGCAGGAGAACGGCGACGCCACGCGCATTCGCCAGGTGTCGACCATCGAGGCGCAGCCCGAGGACCGCCCGCGCACCCCCGCATCGGCGGCACCGTCAGCTCCCGCGGCGCCGACCCCCACCCCCACACCCGCCGCCGACCCCACGGTCATCCGCGGCGTCACGCCGGTCGACGCGCAGCCCGCGGAGGCGACCCCCGCCGCCGGTCGGGCACCGGTCTCGCGCACCGCCGAGCCGAAGCGTCCGCGCATCACGCCCGGTGATATGCCCGCGGCCCCCGCACCCGGAACCCCCGGCGCAGGAACCCCCGATGCGCCCGCGCGTCCCCTCGGCGAGAACACCGTCCTCCGCCCGCGCGTCATCGCCGAGCCCGGCGTCGCCGCCGACACGGATTCTGGCCAGGCCTCGGGCGGCGGCGCCGACCCCGACGCGACCCGCGCCCCCCGCAAGCGCTGGCCGATCTGGGCCGCCGCCGGCACAGCGGTCGTGCTCGCCGCCGCCGTCACGGCAGCCATCGTCCTCGCCCCGCCGGCCCAGGGCCCGGCCAAACCCACGCCAGAGGCCTCGAGCGATATCGACACGGTCGGCATCCCGAGCCCCGTCGCCGGTGCGATCACGCCCAACGGCGACGCCACGGCGCTCACCTTCACGTGGTCGAACCCCGACGGCGAAGAGGGCGACCGTTACGTCTGGCAGCGCACCGACGGCCCCGCCACCGACCCCATCTCGACGCCCAACACCGAGGCCGTCATCGAGGGCGTCCAGCCGGGCCAGACGGTGTGCATCGAGGTCAGCATCAACCGCGGCGGAAAACTGTCGCTCGAACCCACGGAGATGTGTAGCTGATGAAGCCGCCGCGTATCGAATTCGTGGGGGAGTGGTACGACCTCACGCCCGACCAGCCCTTCTTCGTCGGCCGCGAATCCGACCTGATCATCGACGAGAACCCGTTCCTGCACCGCCGGTTCCTGTCGATCTCGAGCGAGAACGGCCTGTGGTGGCTGTCCAACGTGGGCAACCTCCTCTCGGCCACCGTCACCGACACCACCGGGCAGGTGCAGGCCTGGTTGGCTCCCGGTGCCCGCCTGCCCATCGTGTTCCCGCAGCTCATGGTCATGTTCAGCGCCGGGTCGACCACGTATGAGTTCACCATCCACTCCGAGGCCGAGTTCTTCGGCACCTCGTCGCTGACGACCATGCAGGCCGGCACGACGACGGTCGGTCCCGTGCACCTGACCACCTCGCAGCGGCTGCTGATCGTGGCGCTGGCCGAGAACGTGCTGCGGCAGACATCCCCGGGTCGTGGCGAGATCCCGGCGTCGTCAGAGGCGGCGGCGCGACTCGGATGGACGCAGACCGCGTTCAATCGCAAGCTCGACAACGTCTGCGACAAGCTCGACCGCATCGGCGTGCGCGGGCTGCGCGGAGGCCGCGGAAAACTGGCGACCGGCCGCCGGGCTCGCCTCGTCGAGTACGCGGTTTCGAGCCGCCTGGTCGACGCCGAAGACCTCGTGCTACTCGACCGACCACAGCAGGACAACCCCTGATGCGGGGGCCACAGAAGTGCGTGCTAACTTAAGTGAGCTGATGTGGCCTTTTCGGGTGTCATCACATTGGGCACACATGATTCGATACGCGAGTGAATATCTCCTTGGGCGGGGCGAACGAATATGGGCATGAAAACGTGGCTGCGCGGCCGTAAGGTCACCGCGTCGATCGTTGCCGTTTCGGTCCTCGTCGGTGTGCCCGTCACGGCCGCGATCATCCACCAGGGTTTCCCCGTCACCGATGTCGAGCTGCAGGCCAAAGACGTCTGGGTCACCAACGGGCAGAAGCTGCTCGCTGGCCGCCTTAACCGCCAGATCGAAGAGCTGGATGCCTCGGTCGCCACGGTTTCGAACGATATCGACGTGCTGCAGAACGGCGACAACGTGCTCATGCACGACCGCTCGGGTTCGACCGTCGAACGCATCGACCCGGCCAACGTCACCCTCGTCGAACGTGCCGAACTGCCGCCGGCAGCATCCATCGCGCTGGGCGACACACGCCTCTCGGTGCTCGACCCGTCGAACGGCGAACTCTGGATCACCGACATCCAGAACGGCCTCAACTTCTCGATCACCGACACCAAATCGATCGCCAAGCTCGGCAGGGATGCCCAGGCCGCTGTCTCCTCAGAGGGCACGGTCTTCGCGGTCTCGCCCTCGAAGAAGAAGCTCTACACCTACAAGGCCGACGGCGGAGACCCGATCGTCACCACCATCCCTGCGGTCAAGGACTTCCAGCTCACGGCCGCCGGCGAAGAGGCCGTGCTGCTCGACACCGACAAGAACCGCATCATCACGGGCGAGGGCAAGCCGCTCAAGCTGCCCGACACGGCCCTCAAGGTGCAGCAGCCGAGCGCCACGGCAGGCAACGTCGTCGTCGCCACCGGCTCGACGCTCATCGACGTGCCCCTCGACGGCGGCGACACACGCACCATCAAAGCCCGCATCACCACGCCCGTGAGCGACCCCAAGGGCGTCTCGGCGCCCGTCAATCTCAACGGTTGCATCCACGGAGCCTGGGCGGGCGCGAGCCGCTACATCGCCGCGTGTGACGCGAAGGTGACCGACGTTCAGGATGTCGAGCCGCTCTCTAAGGGAGCCAGCCTCGTCTTCCGCGTCAACCGCAACGTCATCGCGCTCAACAACATCCAGTCGGGCGACGTCTGGCTCGTCGACTCGAACATGCGCCTCGTCAAGAACTGGGAAGAGGTCACCCCGCCCGAAGAGGACGAGGGTGAAGAGGGTGACGAGAAAGCATCCACGCAGTCGTTCGAAGACACCATCGCCGACCGCACCGAGCAGAACCGGCCGCCCCTCGCGCGCGACGACGAGTTCGGCGCGCGCCCCGGCAAATCGACCGTCCTGGGCGTGCTCGACAACGACACCGACCCCGACGGCGACGTGCTCGTCATCAACAACTACGACCCCATCCCGCCCGAGACAGGCACGCTCGACACCATCGACGGCGGCCGCGCGCTGCAGTTCACCCCCAACCCGAGCGCGGGCGCCGGGGCGACGGCATCCTTCCGCTACTCGGTCTCCGACGGTCGGCCGGGCGGTGTCGCCGAAGCGAACGTCAACGTGAAGCTCGTCGCGGCCGACCAGAACGCCGCGCCCATCACCAACCGCGAAGCCGCGACGACCGTCGAATCGGGCAAGAGCGTCACCTACAACGCCCTCACCGACTGGCGCGATCCCGACGGCGACGACATCTACCTGCAGCAGGCGGCCTCGGATGCCGGCGACCAGGTGCGTTTCTCGCCCGACGGCTACATCACGGTCACCCACACCTCCGGGGAGCTCGGCACGCGCGACATCAAGTTCGTCGTGAGCGACGGCACGGCCAGCGCCGAAGGCAAATTCGTGCTCGACGTGAAGCCGCCGAACTCGCTCAACCCCGTCGGCACGCCCGACTACATCGAAACCTTCGTGGGCGAGCCCGCCGACGTGTTCCCGCTCGAGAACGACGTCTCGCCCTCGGGTGAGAAGCTCGACCTGCTCGCGGCCGAGTCGATCACGGCCGGCCTGCAGACCTCGGTCAACCCGGATGACGACAGCATCCGCGTTCTCTCGGGCGCCCCGGGTGCCTTCTACATCAAGTACACGGTCGGAGCCGCGGGCAAGTCGAGCCCCGGAATCATCCGCGTACAGGTCAACGAGAAGCCGGCCCAGGCGCAGAAGCCCATCGCCGTGCGCGACATCGGCTATCTGCGTCCGAATGAGCCGACCTCGATCAATGTGCTCACGAACGACGTCTCGGCCTCGGGCAACGTGCTCGCCGTGCGGTCGGTCGACGTGCCCGACGAGGTCGCCGCGCAGCTGTCCGTCGAGGTGCTGAACCTGCAGGTCATCCGCGTCACCACCTCGGCCGCCGTCACGGGCCAGCTGCAGTTCAGCTACACGGTCTCGGATGGCACGCAAGACGCCGTCACGACCGTCACAGTCGTGCCCATCCCGCCGCTCCAGAAACACCAGGCGCCCATCCCCGCCGACGACCAGATCACCGTGCGGGCGGGCGACATCGTGTCGGTGCCCGTGCTCGACAACGACGTGCACCCCGACAACACGGTCATGAAGGTCGCGCCCGATCTGCAGCAGGCGCCGAGCGCGGGGCTCGCGTTCGTGGCCGACAACAAGGTCCGCTACCAGGCTCCGGCCGAAGCGGGCACCTACACGGCGCAATACAAGGTGACCGACGAGTTCCAGCAGACCGCGGTCGCGACAGTCACCTTCACGGTCGTCGCGCCCGACGAGAAGAACAACTCCCAGCCCTCGCCGCGCACGCTCAACGCGCGCGTCTTCAGCGGCGCCACGGTGACGATCAACATCCCGCTCGACGGTCTCGACCCCGACGGTGACTCGGTCGTCTACGACGGGCTCACCAACCCGCCCACCCTCGGCACGGTCATCGACTCCACATCGACGAGCATCACCTACCGTTCGTTCGAGAACACCAGCGGAACCGACACTTTCGCCTACACGGTGAAAGACACGTACGGCGCAACCGCCGAGGGAACGGTCAACATCGGCGTCATCGCGCGCCCCGCAGAAGCTTCGCCGCCCAAAGCCGTCGACGACATCGTCGAGGTGCAGCCGGGTCGCGTCGTAACGGTGCCCGTGCTGGCCAACGACTCCGACCCCAACGGTTACGAGCTGAAACTCGAGAAGAAGCTGGTCGAGGTGCCTGCCGAGATCGAGGCGAAGGTGTCCGGCGCCAACGTCGAGATCCAGGCGCCCGACGAAGAGCGCACGTTCGGCGTGCAATACGCCATGAACAACGGCCACGGCGGAACAGACAACGCGTTCATCCAGGTGCGCGTCACGACCGCGGCGCGCCTGCAACCGCCCATCGTGCAAGACCACATCGTCGAAGCCAAAGACGTCGTCAACAAGAAGACCGTCGACATCGACGTGAAAGAGGGCGCCAGCAACCCCGGCGGCACCAACGACGAGTTGAAAATCTCCCTCGAGGGCCCCAATGGTGGCCAGGGCGAGCTGCTGTCGAACGGGCAGGTGCGCGTCACCCTCACCGACACGCGTGCGGCCATTGCCTACCGCCTCACCAACGAGACCGACAAGCTCTCGACGGCTGCGTTCATCGTCGTGCCGCCCTTCTCCGACGGCATGCCGCCCGAGCTGCGCCCCAACCTGGCCGAGCAGATCGTGCCCATGAACGAGTCCCGGACGTGGAAGCTCTCCGACGTCGCCTACTCGCCCGGCGGCAAAGCCATCCGCATCCTGGATGTGAACACTGTTTCGTCGACCAACAGCGCCGGTGGCCGCAATGCTCCGGATGACACCACGCTCACGTTCACGCCCCGTCGCGACTATCGCGGCCCCGCGTCGATCACGTTCGAGGCTTCGGACGGCACGTCGACCGGCCACCAGATCTTGACGCTTCCCATCACGGTGGGCGACCCGAACCAAGAGGACATCGCGCCGACGTTCATCGCGCAAGAGATTCCCATCGAGGCGGGTGAACCCGCGCAGACGGTCAACTTGCGCGCGGCGACCAACCACCCGAACCCCTCGCTCATCCCGCAGATGACCTACAGCGGCCTCTCGGGTGCGTCCGGCGGTATCGAACCGGTCTTGAACGGTGACACGATCTCGGTAAGCGCACCGTTCGGAGTGCAGCCGGGAACATCCACCACACTGTCGTTCAACGTGACCTTCAAACAGTTCACGGTGCCCGGAACCGTCACGGTGCGCGTGGTGAAATCGACCAGACCCCTCCCGTCGGCCGTCGGGGACTCCGAAGGTGATGCGCGGCCGTCGAAGCCCGTGACGATCAACGTGCTGAAGAACGACTTCAACCCGTTCGGCAACGACGGCAAGCCGCTCACCATCGTCGACGCGGCCGTCGAGACGGGTAACGCCCAGGCAGCGGTCAAGGGCGAGAACATCACGGTCACTCCGGGCCCCGACAAGGCGCAGACGATCAGCGTGTTGTATACCGTCGAAGATGCAACGAAGGACCCGTCGAGGCGAGCTCAAGGCCGAGTATCTGTCACAGTCATGAGTGAACCGGATGCGCCGAAGGCTCCCGCGACGTCGACGAGCCCGCGCAACATCACCGTGCGCGTCAATCCGTCTCCCTCGAGCAACGGTGCGCCGATCACCAAGTACACGGTGACCCGCACGCCCGGTGGCACGGTTCAGACGTGCCCGACGGCCGCGCCCTGCACGCTGAGCTTCGCGGGCGAGAATGGCCAGCAATACTCGTTCACCGTCACGGCCACCAACAAGGTCGGCACGAGCGAGGCATCGCCGCCGAAGTCGGACACATCCTACGGCACGCCGGCCACGCCGGGACAGCCGAAGCTGGTCGCTGACAGCGATAAGAGCTACGCGCCCTCGACGCTCACGGCGACTTGGCCGAAGACCGGGGACGATGGTGGCGCTGCGGTCACCTACAACTACGAGTTCAGTCCCGCCGGTGGCTCGGGCAAGACCTCCGGGCTCCGGGCGACCTCAAGTGCCGTCAATGAAGGCAGCTACACGGTACGCGTCCAGGCCTGTAACGCGCAGGCGGGCTGCAGCCCCTGGTCTCCCAACAGCAATGGTGCGTCCGTCGTGACCAAACCGCCGCCCCCGCCGCCGCCACCGCCGCCACCCCCCGCTGGTCCGAAGGTGACGTCCGGTAAGGGCGACATCAAGGCCGTCTCCGGCTCGGGCACCGGCTACCACTTCGCCTTCACGCTGGAGAACTTCCCGCCGAACAAGCGCGTCACGGTCATCTGCCGTGGTGCCGATGGCGCCGGCGGCGACTGGTATCACACGTCGCAGGGCCCCCGCCCGGGCTCCCCGGCCTACGTCACCGATGGCAACGGCAACCTGTCCACCCAGGCGGGTTGTTACAACGGAAACCCCGGTGAGCACTGGGTGACGGTGGACGGTATCGATTCGTCGAACCGCCCGGTCTGGTAGCGATTCGCACGTCGGCCCGAGTAGCACCCGCAGCATTTCTAACCCGAGAAGAGAGAGCAAAACGTGAGCGTTAGTCAGGAACAGGCGACGTGGTTCGCCGGGGCGTTCGATTCGTTGGTCACGAACGTCGGCGGCGCCATCCTCGGCAAGGAGGGCGTGATCAAGCTCATCGTCGCCTCGCTCCTGTCCGAGGGTCACGTGCTACTCGAAGACTTCCCGGGCACGGGTAAGACGGTGCTCGCCAAGGCGCTGGCCAACACGCTCGAGGGCACCAACTCGCGCATCCAGTTCACGCCCGACCTGCTGCCCTCCGATGTGACGGGCGTCACCATCTACAACCAGTCGCTCAACCAGTTCGAGTTCCACAAGGGCCCGATCTTCGCCTCCGTGGTGCTGGCCGACGAGATCAACCGCGCTTCGCCGAAAACGCAGAGCGCGCTGCTCGAGGTCATGGAGGAGGGCAAGGTCACGGTCGACGGCGAGAGCTACCCGGTCGGCCGCCCCTTCATGGTCATCGCCACGCAGAACCCCGTCGAGCAGGCCGGAACGTACAAGCTGCCCGAAGCCCAGCTCGACCGTTTCATCATCAAGACCACGCTCGGCTACCCCGACCGCTCCATCGCCGTCGACCTGCTGATGGATGCCGCGAACCGCTCGCGTGCGTCGAAGATCACGCCCATCATCGGCCCCGACGCCCTCATCGCCATGGCCGAGCTCGCCACCGACGTCCACGTCGACCGCAGCGTCATGGAATACATCACCGACATCGTCGGGGCCACGCGCGACCACAAGGACATCGCGCTCGGCGTGAGCATGCGCGGCAGCCTCTCGCTCGCCCGCATGGTCAAGACGTGGGCGTTGTCGCAGGGCCGCACCTACGCAACGCCCGACGACGTCGCCGAACTCGCCGTGCCCGTCCTCGCGCACCGTCTCATCGTGGACTCCGAATCCGAGTTCGCCGGTGTGAAGGCCGAAGACATCATCGCGGGCATCGTCGTCGACCTGCCCGCCCCGGCCTACCGCGCCGCATGAGCGAAACCGTCCGTCCGACGAAAACCCGCCTGAGCGTGCCGTTGGACGGCCTCCGCCAGGCCGGGGGCTCTGTCGCGCGGGCATTCGGCCGGTCGTCGGCCGTCGTCGCCCGCCGGACCGAACCGCTGCGGCGTGTCGTGTCGTCGTGGGTGCTCTGGGCCTGGCGCTACGTGCGACCGGTTCTCGCGGTCGTCTCGCCTCTCGGATGGCTCGTCCTCGCGTCTGCGGCCACCGCGCTCGTCGTGGGTGCCGTCTTCGGCTGGGCCGAGCTGCTCATCGTCGGTGCGACGCTGGCCGCCGCCTGCATCGTCGCCGCCTGTTTCCTCTTCGGACGCTCACGTTTCCGCGTCGAGATCGAGCTCAACCCGCGTCGCGTGACCGTGGGGGAGCGGGCCATCGGCCGCGTGCTCGTCACCAACATCGGCGACAAGCGCTCCACCGCCACGACGCTCGAGCTGCCCGTCGGGCGCGGCCTCGCCGAGTTCGCGATCCCGGGTCTGGCCGCCAACGCCGACACGGAGGAACTGTTCGCGGTTCCCACGAACCGCCGCGCGGTCATCCATGCGGGCCCCGCCGTCTCGGTGCGTGGCGACCAACTCGGGCTGTTCCGCCGCGTCGTGAAGTGGACCGAGCCCATCGAACTCTTCGTGCACCCCGTGACCACGCGCCTGCACCCGACCGCCGCGGGCCTCGTGCGTGACCTCGAGGGTCAGATCACGAAGAAGATCACCAACAACGACATCTCCTTCCACGCGCTGCGCGACTACGTGACGGGCGACGATGTGCGCTACGTGCACTGGCGTTCGTCGGCGCGAACGGGCCAGCTCATGGTGCGCCAATTCGAGGAGTCTCGGCGCAGCCAGTTGACCATCGTGCACTCGCGCGACCGCCGCTACTACGCCTCCGACGACGAGTTCGAGCTGGCCGTGTCGGCGACGGCGTCGATCGCCTCGCAGGTCATCCGCGACGGCACCCAGATCAGCGTCGTCACCGAGGGGCTGCAGCTGCGCACGCATTCGGTCGTGTCGATCCTGGATGATTCGTGTCGCATCGAACCCCTCGAGGGCGAGACGGGCAACGCGCGCACCTTCGCCCGTGAGGCCACCAAACGCCTGCCCCCGCCCAGCGTCGTCGTCATCGTCGCCGGCTCCTTGATGGATGCCTCGGACTACCGTTCCGTGCAGCGCCTCTTCGGCGGCGACACCAACGTCATCGCGATCGCGGTGGCGCTCGGTCACAAGGCACGGCTCACGGATGTCGCGGGCCTCAGCGTGATCTCGATCGGTGCTCTCACCGACCTTCCGCGCGTGATGGCGAGGGCCGTATGAGCGGCGTATTCCCTCAGCCGAATCGGGATGGTTCGCGCATCACCCCGCCGACGGCCGGTAGTGGACGCCCACCCCGCGCGCGCCGCCAATCCGCAGCACCTCGCCCGCCCCTCCCGCGCGGCACGGTCACGCCGCTCGCCTGGCGCGACCTCGGCGTCGTCTCCTTCCTCAGCCTCATCGGCCTGTGGGGCTTCGCACCCGCCTTCAGCGACAACTGGTACCTCCTCGCGGCCTTCGGTGGCCTCCTCGTCGGCACGGCCGCGGGCTACCTCTCCCACCGCTGGCGCCTCAACGCGCTCCTCACGGCGCTCCTCGCCCTGGTCGGCTATTTCGTCTTCGGCAGCGCCTTCGCGGTCACGGCGGATGCCATCGCTGGCGTCCTGCCCACGCTCGTCACGCTGCGTTCCCTCGCCCTGGGCGCGGTCTTCGGGTGGCGAGACATCCTCACCCTTGCCCCGCCCGTCGGTGCCCCCGAGTACATCAACGTGCTGCCCTACGTCGCCGCGTGGCTCGTGGGCCTCGTCACGGCCATCCTCACCCTGCGCTGGATGCCGCGCCGTGACCGCACGCCCGGCCGCCTCGCCGTGCTGCTCTCGGGCCCCGCCGCGCTCTACATCTTCAGCGTCGTCATCGGCACCGAGCGCCCCTTCTTCGCCGCCGCGCGCGGAATCGTCTTCGCGGCCATCGCGCTCGTGTGGCTGAGCTGGCGCCGCAGCTCGGCCGAGAACGTGAGCCTGCAGGACCGTTCCGGTCTCGTCCGCACCAAACTGCTCGGAACGGGCGCCGTCGTCCTGGCCGCCGCCCTCGTAGCCGGGCTGGGTGCAGGCTTCCTCACCCCGCCATCCGCCGATCGTGTCGTCGTGCGCGAACACGTGCAGCCGCCTTTCGACCCCGAGGAGTACCCGAGCCCGCTGAGCGGTTTCCGGCAGTACACCAAGACCCTCGCCGAGACCGACCTGTTCGAGGTCACGGGCCTCGAGAAGGGCGACCGGCTGCGCCTCGCCACCATGGACACGTACGACGGCGAACTCTGGAAGCTCGCGCCCGCCGATGTGCAGACCGACGGTTCCGGATCGTTCCAGCTCGTCTCGCGTCAACTGCCCGCGCCCGAGCTGTTGACGGCCAAGGGTTCGCGCAACATCGACGTCGCCGTCACCGGTTATCAGGGCCCGTGGCTGCCCGTCGTCGGTTATCCGACCGGCCTCGAACTGCCCGAGACACCCGACAAGTCGCAAGACCTGCGTTTCAACGCCGACACCGCCACGGCCGTCGTCACATCGGGCATCGGCCCCAAGTTCACCTACGACCTGCAGTCCGTTTTGCAGACGCAGCCCTCCGACGAGGCCCTCGCCGATGTGCCCGTCGCCTCGGTCACCCTGCCGGCCGTGCAGCGCGTGCCCAGCATCGTCAAGGCCAAGACCAACGAGTTCGTCGGCGATGCCACGAGCCCGATCGGCAAGTTGCGCGCCATCGAGAACAACCTCAAGACGAGCGGATATCTGAGCCACGGTCTCGCGAGCGACACGGCCACCTCGCGTGCCGGCCACGGTGCCGACCGCATGGAGGAGCTGTTCACGCGCAACCAGCTGATCGGTGACCAGGAGCAGTACGCCTCGGCGTTCGCGCTCATGGCCCGTCAGCTCGGCTACCCCGCGCGCGTCGTTATGGGTTTCGCGCCCGAGAACGTCTCCGAAGACGGTGCCACCAAGGTCACGGGCAACGACGTCACGGCCTGGGTCGAGGTTCCTTTCGAGGGCGTCGGCTGGGTGCAGTTCGACCCGACCCCGGACGAGACCGAGATCCCGCAGGACCAGAACCCGAAGCCCAAGACCGAACCGCAGCCGCAGGTGCGCCAGCCCCCGCGCGTCGACAAGCGCGACGAGGACCTGCTCACCAACGTCGAGATCGACGACAGCAACGACGAGAAGAAGGACGACCAGATCGTCGTCCCCACGTGGATGTACGGTCTCGCCGCCGCGCTCGCCGTGCCGATCCTCGCCTACCTCATCCCGTTCCTCATCGTCATGGCCATCAAGCGCCGCCGCGTGAAGCGTCGTCGCAACGCGCCAACCCCCGACCGTCAGGTCGCCGGTGCCTGGGACGAACTCCTCGACCGCCACGCCGAGTACGGCATCGAGGTGCCGCAGGGTATGACGCGTCGCGCGACGGCCGCCGCGTTGGCCGCCGCCGTGCCGTCGTCCTCTCAGCCGTCGGCATCATCGTCCGCTCCGGCCTCGCCGTCCGCTCCGGCGCCGTCGTCCGTTCCGGCAGCGCCGTCTGCTCCGGCCTCGCCATCCGTTCCGGCGGCGTCGTCCGCGAGCGATTCGTTCGGCGCCGTCGCCCGGGATGCCGACCGCGCCGTCTTCGCGGGCGTCGATGTCCCCGCAGCCGAGGTCGACGCCATCTGGAGCGAGACCGACCGCCGCATCCGATCGACCGGTTCCGCCGTCGGCTGGTGGCGTCGTCAGCGCAGCCGTTTCCGCGTGAACTCGAAGCGCCGCGTCAGCGACCGCCTGACCGCCCCGGGCCACAAGCCCAAACGTTCCACCCGCTCGACCGCCGCCGAGCCGACGACGGGTGGCGCGCCCACTCCCGCGCGGCGTAGCGTAGGACGCGCGTCGAAGAAAAACTCGGGTTCTGCGGCATCCACACGGCCGAACCCGAACCCGAACCCGAACCCGAACCAAAACCCGGGCGCACACTCGGCGACGCAGCAGCCCGCGTCGAAGCCGAACCGCCTCCGACGCAATCGACCGACACCGAAACAGCCCGAGCAGAAGGGGGAGCAGCAATGACCGACGAACGCTGGGATGCTGCCATCCCGCCCCGCCCGCCACTCCCGCCCGTGCCCGGTGCCTCAGGTTCCGAACCGGCCCCTCCCGGCGCGCCTCTTCCGCCGCCCCCGCCGCTTCCGCCCGCGCCGCCCCTCCCTCCCGTCTCGCACACCGGCGGACAACCGGCGCCGTCGCAGCAGCCGCCGTCGTCGTCGTCGTCGTCGGATCAGCGACCGACCGAGCAGCCGTCGGCGCGCAAGATCGGCCTGCCCCCGGGCGTCGCGGCCCCCCGAACCGATCAGACCGCTTTCTCGCGCGAACCCATCCCCGTTCTGAAGCCGGAATTCGGCATCACGGGCGGCACCATCCCGGTCGCCCCCGGTTCCCGCAACCCCGGCACCATCGGCGCGGCCCCTCTGCCGACGCCCGCCGACGACGCGCCGTCCGCGCCTCCAGCGGTCCCGTCGACGCCCGCGACGCCCGAGGTTCCCGCCCAGCCCACGGATGCCTCATCCTCGGTGACGCCCGCCCAAGCCCCGCCAGCACCTCCCGCCGCCGGCTCCGCACTCCCCACCCCGGCTCCCGTCGTGCCCGCGGCCGCTCCCGCTCCCGCCCCGGCACCCGTCACCCCTCCGGCTCCCGCGACGCCGACCGCGGCATCCCGAACCATCGCGGACCCCGACGCAGCCCAACACCGCGCACCTGCCCCGCCGACCCCGGCCCGCGGCGTCACGTCGGCCGCCGCCATCGAACTCGAACTCCCCGACGGCCAGGTCGTGCCCCTCGTCACGGGCATCCTGTTGGGCCGCGACCCGCAGCCTCAGTCGCACCTCGACATCACGGCCCGGGCCCGCCTCTATGACACGCAGCGCAGTGTCTCGAAGACCCATGCGGCGGTCGGCCTCGACTCCGCGGGCCTCTGGGTCATCGACCTCGAGTCGACGAACGGAACATCCCTCATCTCCGCCACGGGCGCCGAGCGTTTCGTCGACCCCGGTGTCAAGACCCCCATCGCCGACGACGAGTCCCTGCGCTTCGGCGAGTACCCCGTCCACATCCGCCGTCGCTGACGCGCAGCCATGTCCACCCCGTCCGGCGAGTCCAATCGCTACCCCATCGTTCTGGCGGTCTTCGCGGGCATCACCTTCTTCGCCCTCGTGGTCTGCGCCTTCGGTTTCATCAGCCTCTTCACCGACCTCGAGGTCATCGACGAACCGGATGCCGGCCCCCTCGTCGGCCCGTCCATGGTCGCCTTCGCCCTAGCCGCCGTGCTCCTCGCACTCCTCCGCCGTGCGGCCGCCCTCCGTGCCCACCCACCCCTCGGCGTGCAACCCTCCTCATCTCCGGCTCCCGACGCCCGCTCATTCGATGCGCCGCCCTCCTCGCCCTCGAACCCGTCTCCGGCGGCTCCGCGCCCACCGGCCGCCAACTCCTCCCGCGTGCCCGTCGGCTGGGCCGTCCTGACCGGCTTGGCGACCTACCTCGTCTACGCCCTCTCGGGTGCCGTCCTCTACGCGGCTACGACAGGCAGCATCCTCGCGGGTGTGATCTTCGCCCGTGACACGTTCCTCGGCCCCTTCGCCCTCGCCGCGGGCCTGTCCGCATTCGTCGTGGCGCTGGTCTTCGCGATCCTCGTGATCGTGGGTGGCGAACATCCGCGCCGCCCGCTCTGGCCGTGGGAACGGGATCGCGGGTAACGTATGGTCATGGACCGGTCGCTCGAGACGCGTGTCAGCCAGGCGGTGGACGCGTGGCTGAAGTGGTTGCCCCGCTGGCACCCGTCCACGCACACGGGCCGCACGCGGGTGTGCCGCCGCTGTTTCGGTTCGCCCGTCATGGTGGCCGCGGGCCTCGACCACGATGTCCCGCACGCCGTGCAGCACGGTCTCTCGACGCGCGTGAAGGCCATCGTCGATGACATCGTCGACGACTACACGAACAAGAACCTGCCCCTCCTGAAGCACGAGCTGACCGAGGCCGAGCGGCGGAAGGCAGCCACCTACCGTCCGGATCACGGTCTCGAGCCCGAATACGACGGCCTTCCTCTCGACCCCGAGCCCGACCCGTCGGCCCCCTACCTCTTCACCCTGGCGGGCCTCGCCGACCTCGACACGCCGCAGACCGCAGCGCCCCCGGCTCCGCCCCCGCCGCTCTCCGACGAGGAGAAGGTCGCCCTGCGCACCGAAATCCGCCTCGCCGACGAATGCGCCATCCACGCCGGCAAACTGGTCTGCATCGCCATGGCCGAGCACCGCGGACGCATCGAGCGCGCGATCGCGATCTACGTCGAACCGCAGGTCGCCGCGCTCCTCTCCGATCTCAGCCTCGAGCTCGACGCCCCACCTTCGCAATGGTGATGGATGCTCGAGCCACACTCAGGCGTCACTAAACTTCCAGCAACAACTCATTTCACATCCCGGGGGACACCATGACGCAGCCGACCGACGACGACAACCGCCCCGAGCGCCCGCCGCTCCCGCCCGTCCCCCCGATGCCCGCGAACGGTGCTCCCGCTGCATCCGCCCCGGCTCAGCACCCCACACCCTCGGCACAGCACCCGCAGCAGCAGAACCCCGCCGAACAGCGTCCCGGCCAGCCCTTCCCGGCGCAGCCGGCCCAGCAGTACCCTGCCCAGCCGACCCAGCAGTATCCCGCGCAGCAGCAGTCGCAGCAGTACCCGGGTCAGCAGCCGAACCGCGAGCCCTACCCGGCCCAGCAGCCAGGTCAGCAGCAGCCCGCTCAACAGCCGCAGCCGACGCAGCAGTGGCCCGCCCAGCCGGCTCAGCAATACCCCGCGCAACAGCCGAACCAGCAGCAGCCGACGCAGCAATACCCGGCCCAGCCGACCCAGCAGTACCCCGCTCAACCCTCGCAGCAGCGCTCCGGGCAGCAGCCGCCACAGAACTACGGCGCACAGCAACCGACGACTCCACAGCAATACCCCAACGCTCAATCCCGCCCGGCCGCTCAGCAGCCCGCCGCCGCGCAGCAGCAGGGAACGCCCTACACCGGCCCCATCCCGCCGACCGGCTCCGGCCCGTCCGGGCAGTCGGGCGCCGAAACGCCGCGCAATTGGCGCCGCCGCGGCCCCATCATCGCCATCATCTCCTCCGTCGTCGTCCTCATCCTGCTCATCGCCGGCGGCATCGTCGGATACTCCGTGGGAACCGCGGCACACGCCCCGGAAAACCAGGTCACGGCCTACCTCGACGCGCTCGTCGACGGGGATGCCGCCGAGGCCCTGAAGCTGGCCGGCACTGAGGTCGACGCCGACGCGGATGTCCTCCTCACCAACAAGGCCTACGCCGAGGTTGCCGACCGCCCGTCCGCCTATGAGATCGGCCGCACCACGACATCCGGCGACACCGCCACCGTCACCGCGACGATCACGCAGGGCGACACCGAACTCACCGAAGAATTCACGCTGCAGAAAGACGGCAAGGATGCGATCTTCTTCGACAAGTGGGCGCTCGAGGAGGTGCCGCTCGGCACGATCACGGTCGGCATGACGGGTCCTTCAGCGGTCGCCCCTGCGGTCGGCGGCATCGCGATCCCCGAGGGAGCCGAGTCCCTGCGCGCACTCCCGGGCACCTACGAGGTCGGCCTGGCCGAGGACAACGAGTTCTATTCCGTCGAGGCCCAGCAGGTCACGGTCGAGGGCTTCACGGGCTCGGCCGCAGCGCCTTCGGCCGATCTCACGGTCGCGCTCACGGATGCGGGAACGCAGAAGGCCAACGACGCGGTCAACGCCTGGCTGGACGCCTGCCAGGCATCCACCGAGTTCGACCCTGCCGGCTGCTCCTTCTACGCCACGGGCAAGAACCCCGCCTACACCTACACGAACACGACGTGGAAGCTCGAACCGCGGCCGACGTTCACGATCGGCGAGTGGAACGGCACGGGATACCGCGTGTCGACGGGCGCGACGGGCCAGGCCAACCTGACGGCCGACATTCGCGACAACGCGTCGGGTGCGACCGGCACGGCCACGGCGGGTCCGATCCCCGTGTTCGTGAACGGTGACATCACCGAAATCACGGCCGACGGAGCCACCTTCGTCTCGTCGATTTCCCGCGGCTGAGCGGGGCCCGGAGGGTTGCCGCTCCGGCTTGACCGCCCGACCCCTGCCGCGTAACATTGCAGGGGTGTGCGCTTTGTCGTGCCATGAACCGTGCCCGAAAGGGTCTGCTCGGGTTCACAACTCTCACACATCGGGTCGGGTCGACCATCGACCAGCCCCCACGGCATATCCGTCGCCTACTGGCTGAGCCTCTGCTCATCCTGGCGGATCCAATCGAACTCAATGCTCCGAGCAATCGGCGCGTCGAATGCTAAAAGCACATTCGCTGTCACCGTGCAGCACAAACAAGGAGAAGTAGTGCCAACTATTCAGCAGTTGGTCCGGAAGGGTCGCACGCCGAAGGTCTCCAAGACCAAGGCTCCCGCCCTGAAGGCAAACCCGCAGCAGCGTGGCGTATGCACTCGTGTGTACACCACCACCCCCAAGAAGCCGAACTCGGCGATGCGCAAGGTCGCTCGTGTGAAGCTCTCCAACGGCACCGAGGTCACCGCCTACATTCCCGGTGAGGGCCACAACCTGCAGGAGCACTCCATGGTGCTCGTCCGCGGTGGTCGTGTGAAAGACCTCCCCGGTGTCCGTTACAAGATCGTTCGCGGCGCCCTCGACACGCAGGCCGTCAAGAACCGCAAGCAGGCTCGCAGCCGTTACGGCGCGAAGATGGAGAAGAAGTAATGCCTCGTAAGGGTCCCGCTCCGAAGCGCCCCGTCGTCGCAGATCCCGTCTACGGCGCGCCGATCGTCTCCCAGCTCGTCAACAAGATCCTCGTTGACGGCAAGAAGGGCCTCGCCGAGCGCATCGTCTACGACGCGCTCTCCGGTGTCTCCACCAAGAACGGCCAGGACGCCGTCGTCACCTTGAAGAAGGCGCTCGACAACGTCCGCCCCACGCTCGAGGTCCGCTCGCGTCGTGTCGGTGGTTCCACCTACCAGGTGCCGGTCGAGGTCAAGCCTCACCGCGCCAACACGCTGGCCCTCCGTTGGCTCGTCAGCTACGCGAAGGGTCGTCGTGAGAAGACCATGACCGAGCGCCTGACCAACGAAATCCTCGACGCCTCCAACGGCCTCGGTGCCGCTGTGAAGCGTCGTGAAGACACTCACAAGATGGCCGAGTCCAACAAGGCCTTCGCGCACTACCGCTGGTAAACCCCGGTTTACCGCACGCCGGCACCCCGCATCCAGGCCGTTTTCGGTCTGGTCGGGATGCCGGTGCCGGGGCCCTCATCGGGCCCCGGACCCTCGCGGGCAACACCGCGCGGGAATCCGTGAGTAGCACTCGCGGCACACACAACAACTTCCTGGAGGAACCCAGTGGCACTTGACGTGCTCACCGACCTGAACAAGGTCCGCAACATCGGCATCATGGCCCACATCGATGCCGGCAAGACCACGACGACCGAGCGCATCCTGTTCTACACGGGCGTTAACCACAAAATTGGTGAGACCCACGACGGTGCCTCGACCATGGACTGGATGGAGCAGGAGCAGGAGCGCGGCATCACCATCACGTCCGCCGCGACGACGTGCTACTGGGACAAGAACCAGATCAACATCATCGACACGCCCGGTCACGTCGACTTCACCGTCGAGGTGGAGCGTTCGCTCCGCGTGCTCGACGGCGCCGTCGCCGTCTTCGATGGCAAAGAGGGTGTCGAGCCCCAGTCCGAGACTGTCTGGCGTCAGGCCGACAAGTACGACGTCCCCCGCATCTGCTTCGTCAACAAGATGGACAAGCTGGGTGCCGACTTCTACTTCACCGTCGACACGATCATCAACCGCCTGAAGGCCAAGCCGCTGGTTCTCCAGCTGCCGATCGGCTCCGAGAGCGAGTTCGAGGGTGTCGTCGACCTGGTCGAGATGCGCGCGCTCACGTGGCGCGGCGACTCCAAGGGTGACGTCGAGATGGGCGCGAAGTACGCCATCGAAGAGATCCCCGCCGACCTCGCCGACAAGGCCGCCGAGTACCGCAACGCGCTGCTCGAGGTCGTCGCCGAGACCGATGACGCGCTCATGGAGCGTTTCTTCGCCGGTGAAGAGATCACGGTCCCCGAGATCAAGGCCGCCATCCGCAAGCTCACCGTCAACAGCGAGATCTACCCGGTCCTCTGTGGCTCGGCGTTCAAGAACCGCGGTGTGCAGCCCATGCTCGACGCCGTCATCGACTACCTGCCGTCGCCGCTCGACGTGCCGGCCGTCGAGGGTCACGACGTCCGCGACGAAGAGAAGATCGTCCTCCGTCACCCCGACTCCACCGAGCCGTTCGCGGCCCTCGCGTTCAAGGTCGCGGTGCACCCGTTCTTCGGTCGTCTCACCTACGTGCGCGTGTACTCCGGTCACCTCGACTCGGGTGCCGCTGTCGCCAACAGCACCAAGGGCAAGAAGGAGCGCATCGGAAAGATCTTCCAGATGCACGCCAACAAGGAGAACCCGGTTCCCTCGGTCACCGCCGGCCACATCTATGCGGTCATCGGTCTGAAGGACACCACCACGGGTGACACCCTGTGCGACCCCAACGACCAGGTCGTCCTCGAGTCGATGACGTTCCCGGCCCCGGTTATCGAGGTCGCGATCGAGCCCAAGACCAAGGCTGACCAGGAGAAGCTCTCCACGGCCATCCAGAAGCTGGCCGAAGAAGACCCGACCTTCCGCGTCGAGCTCAACCCCGAGACCGGTCAGACGGTCATCAAGGGCATGGGCGAGCTGCACCTCGACATCCTCGTCGACCGCATGAAGCGCGAATTCAAGGTCGAGGCCAACGTCGGAAAGCCTCAGGTCGCCTACCGCGAGACCATCCGCAAGTCGGTCGAGCGTCACGACTACACGCACAAGAAGCAGACCGGTGGTTCCGGTCAGTTCGCCAAGATCCAGTTCGCTCTCGAGCCCATGGAAGTCACTCCCGAAGAGACTTACGTGTTCGAGAACAAGGTCACCGGTGGACGCATCCCGCGTGAATACATCCCTTCCATCGACGCCGGTTTCCAGGATGCCCTCAACGTGGGTATCCTCGCTGGCTACCCGATGGTCGGCGTGAAGGCCATCCTTCTCGATGGTGCGGCGCACGACGTCGACTCCTCCGAAATGGCCTTCAAGATCGCCGGTTCCATGGGCTTCAAAGAGGCCGCACGCAAGGCCAGCCCGGTTCTTCTCGAACCGTTGATGGCTGTCGAGGTGCGCACCCCCGAGGAGTACATGGGCGACGTGATCGGCGACCTCAACTCCCGCCGTGGCATGATCCAGTCGATGGAAGATGCCTCCGGTGTGAAGGTCGTTCGTGCAAACGTTCCGCTGTCGGAAATGTTCGGTTACATCGGTGACCTGCGTTCCAAGACGTCGGGTCGTGCGGTGTTCTCGATGACCTTCGAGAGCTACGCTGAGGTCCCCAAGGCCGTCGCCGAGGAGATCGTGCAAAAGGGCAAGGGCGAATAGCCTCACAGCCCCAATCGTTGACGGGCCCGGTCGCCGCCGGTGTATCGGGCCCAGTCACGATCAAGTAACATAAGTACACAAATCCCGTAGAGAACCGAGCGCATTCCAGCGCCCGGGTTATTTACACCAATGTCCTAGGGAGGACCATAGTGGCTAAGGCCAAGTTCGAGCGGACCAAGCCGCACGTCAACATCGGAACGATCGGTCACGTCGACCACGGCAAGACCACCCTCACCGCAGCTATCTCGAAGGTGCTCGCCGACAAGTTCCCGTCCGCGACCAACGTTCAGCGCGACTTCGCGTCGATCGACTCCGCTCCCGAAGAGCGCCAGCGCGGTATCACGATCAACATCTCGCACGTCGAGTACGAGACCGAGAAGCGCCACTACGCGCACGTTGACGCCCCGGGTCACGCTGACTACATCAAGAACATGATCACCGGTGCTGCTCAGATGGATGGCGCGATCCTCGTCGTCGCCGCCACCGACGGCCCGATGGCTCAGACCCGTGAGCACGTTCTGCTCGCCAAGCAGGTCGGCGTTCCCTACCTGCTCGTCGCGCTGAACAAGTCCGACATGGTCGACGACGAAGAGATCCTTGAGCTCGTCGAGCTCGAGGTTCGCGAGCTCCTCTCGAGCCAGGACTTCGATGGCGACAACGCCCCCGTCGTTCGCGTCTCGGGCCTCAAGGCTCTCGAGGGCGACGAGAAGTGGGTCGACGCAATCGTCGAGCTCATGAACGCCGTCGACGAGTCCATCCCCGACCCGGTGCGCGACAAGGACAAGCCGTTCTTGATGCCCATCGAGGACGTCTTCACGATCACCGGTCGTGGAACCGTCGTTACGGGCCGCGCCGAGCGTGGAACCCTCGCGATCAACTCCGAGGTCGAGATCGTCGGCATCCGCCCGACGCAGAAGACCATCGTCACGGGTATCGAGATGTTCCACAAGCAGCTCGACGAGGCATGGGCCGGCGAGAACTGTGGTCTCCTGCTTCGCGGCACCAAGCGCGAAGACGTTGAGCGCGGCCAGGTCGTCGTCAAGCCGGGTTCGGTCACGCCGCACACCCAGTTCGAGGGCACCGCATACATCCTGTCCAAGGATGAGGGTGGGCGTCACAACCCGTTCTACGCGAACTACCGTCCGCAGTTCTACTTCCGCACCACCGACGTCACCGGCGTCATCACGCTGCCCGAGGGCACCGAGATGGTCATGCCTGGCGACACCACCGAAATGACCGTTGAGCTGATTCAGCCCATCGCCATGGAAGAGGGCCTCGGCTTCGCGATCCGTGAGGGTGGCCGCACCGTTGGTGCCGGTACCGTCACGAACATCCTGAAGTAGTTCCTCGCAGCTCAGCTGCATTGCTTCACCGGCGCTGCCCGGGTCTTCGGATCCGGGCAGCGCTTTTTTCATGCCGGGCGGATGCTCTGAGAATCCGGTTTCGGGCAGCCCACGGACCCAGCCGGGGGAGGGCTCGATGCGCGACACGCCCGGGTTGCATCGATGCCAAACATCTGTCAGACTCTTCTAGTTGAGAACTTCCGGCTACCCGTGTGCGTTTATTCGCCCGAGAGCTTCGGAATCACTGCCAGGCTGTGCATAGACCTCGTCTAGGCCGCAGGCAGCACAACACACACTTAAACGAATCCCCTTCTCAGTCGCGTTCATTCGCGCCTTTCTGTGTAATGCGTCCGCTGGTGCGGAATGCGGCACAGACCGGGTGAAGAGGTGCAGGGCAAGACTTGACAGATGAACAGTGGTGCGACACCAGGAGTGCCCGGCGTATTACTACGCCACGAAGCGCGTCCAATGCGATAAAACGTATGACGCTTAAAAGAGAGTGAGTCACACATGGCGGGACAAAAGATCCGCATTCGACTTAAGTCGTATGACCACGAGGTCATCGACACCTCGGCGCGAAAGATCGTCGACACGGTAACCCGTGCAGGTGCAACCGTCGTCGGCCCCGTGCCGCTTCCGACGGAGAAGAACGTGGTGTGTGTCATCCGTTCGCCGCACAAGTACAAAGACAGCCGCGAGCACTTCGAGATGCGCACACACAAGCGCCTCATCGACATCATCGACCCGACGCCCAAGGCCGTCGACTCGCTCATGCGACTCGACCTCCCCGCGGACGTCAACATCGAGATCAAGCTCTGAGCCGGCGAGGACAAGGGAAACTATGTCTACGACTAACAAGACCACCAAGGGTCTGCTCGGCAAGAAGCTCGGCATGACTCAGGTTTGGGACGAGAACAACAAGCTTGTTCCCGTGACCGTCATCGAAATCACCCCGAACGTCGTCACCCAGGTTCGCACCCCCGAGGTCGATGGTTACGACGCCGTTCAGATCGCCTACGGCCAGATCGACCCGCGCAAGGTCAACAAGCCCGACGCCGGTCACTTCGACAAGGCAGGCGTCACGCCTCGCCGCCACGTCACCGAGGTCCGCACCGCGGATGCCGGCGACTACTCGCTCGGCCAGGAACTCACCGTCGACGCCACGTTCGAAGCCGGCCAGAAGGTCGACGTCGTCGGAACGTCAAAGGGTAAGGGTTTCGCCGGTGTCATGAAGCGTCACAACTTCAAGGGTGTCTCCGCTTCGCACGGTGCCCACCGCAACCACCGTAAGCCCGGCTCCATCGGCGCTTCCTCGACCCCCAGCCGTGTCTTCAAGGGCATGCGCATGGCCGGACGCATGGGTGGTGAGCGCGTGACCGTGCTCAACCTCCGCGTTCACTCGGTCGACGCCGAGAAGGGCCTGCTGCTGGTCAAGGGTGCCGTTCCCGGCGCTCGCGGCCGCATCGTTTTCGTCCGCAACGCAGTGAAGGGAGCGTAGCCTCCATGTCTACCTCACTCGACGTTATCGACACCCAGGGTAAGAAGACCGGCTCGGTCGACCTTCCCGACGAGGTGTTCGACGTTCAGACCAACATCCCCCTCATCCACCAGGTCGTTGTCGCGCAGCTCGCTGCCGCCCGTCAGGGAACGCACAAGACCAAGAACCGTGGAGAGGTTTCCGGCGCCGGCCGCAAGCCGTTCAAGCAGAAGGGAACCGGTCGCGCTCGCCAGGGCTCGATCCGTGCCCCTCAGATGACCGGTGGTGGCATCGTCCACGGACCCACCCCGCGCAACTACTCGCAGCGCACCCCCAAGAAGATGATCGCCGCCGCCCTGCGCGGAGCGCTCTCCGACCGGGCCCGCGGTGGCCGCCTGCACGTCGTCGAGACCCTCGCGGTGTCGACCGAGCGTGTCACCAAGGCTGCAGCCGAGTACCTGGCGACCATCGCCTCCTCGAAGCACGTGCTCATCGTTATCGAGCGCGGCGACGAGGCGAGCCTGCTCGCCGTCCGCAACATCCCCACCGTTCACGTTCTGGAATATGACCAGCTGAACGCCTACGACGTGCTCGTGTCCGACGACATCGTCTTCACCAAGGCTGCTTACGACGCTTTCGTCGCCGGCCCTGTTGCAGGCAAGTCTGTCACCGCATCGGCTTCGTCGGCTGACGTTACTGAGGAGGTCTCGGCATGACCGCGATCAACAAAGACCCCCGCGACATCATCATCGCCCCGGTGATCTCCGAGAAGAGCTACGGCCTGATCGACGAGGGAAAGTACACCTTCGTGGTCGACCCCCGTTCGAACAAGACCGAGATCAAGCTCGCCATCGAGAAGATCTTCAAGGTCGAGGTTGCGTCCATCAACACCCTGAACCGTCAGGGCAAGACCCGCCGTACCAAGTTCGGTCTCGGCAAGCGCAAGGACACGAAGCGTGCGATCGTCACGCTGAAGTCCGGTTCCATCGACATCTTCACGGCAGTCGGCTAAGACGACCGGGATTAGAGGAAATTAGACATGGCTATTCGTAAGTACAAGCCCACGACCCCCGGTCGTCGTGGATCGAGCGTTTCCGATTTCGCAGAAATCACGCGCTCGACCCCGGAGAAGTCGCTTCTGCGTCCGCTCTCCAAGACCGGTGGCCGCAACAACCAGGGCCGCATCACGACCCGTCACATCGGTGGTGGCCACAAGCGCCAGTACCGCGTCATCGACTTCCGTCGCAATGACAAAGACGGCGTGAACGCCAAGGTTGCTCACATCGAGTACGACCCCAACCGCACGGCTCGTATCGCGCTCCTCCACTTCGTGGACGGCACCAAGCGTTACATCCTTGCTCCCAACAAGCTCAAGCAGGGCGACATCATCGAGTCCGGCTCGGGTGCTGACATCAAGCCGGGTAACAACCTGCCCTTGAAGAACATCCCCACCGGTACCGTGATTCACGCCATCGAGCTGAAGCCGGGCGGCGGCGCCAAGATGGCCCGTTCCGCCGGAGCCTCGGTTCGTCTCGTCGCCAAGGATGGCCCCTACGCGCAGCTCCGTCTGCCGTCGGGTGAAATCCGCAACGTCGATGCACGCTGCCGCGCCACCGTCGGCGAGGTCGGCAACGCCGAGCAGTCCAACATCAACTGGGGTAAGGCCGGCCGTAACCGCTGGAAGGGCATCCGCCCGACCGTGCGTGGTGTCGCCATGAACCCGGTCGACCACCCCCACGGTGGTGGTGAGGGTAAGACCTCCGGTGGACGTCACCCGGTCAGCCCTTGGGGCCAAAAAGAGGGTCGCACCCGCCACCCCAACAAGGAAAGCGACAAGCTCATCGTTCGTCGCCGTAACGTCGGCAAGAAGCGCTAGTAGGAGTTGTAGAAGATGCCACGCAGTCTCAAGAAGGGCCCCTTCGTTGATGACCACCTGCTCCGCAAGGTAGTTACGGCGAACGAAGCCAACAACAAGAACGTGATCAAGACCTGGTCGCGCCGCTCGATGATCATCCCGGCCATGCTGGGACACACCATCGCCGTGCACGACGGTCGCAAGCACATCCCGGTGTTCGTCACCGAGAGCATGGTGGGCCACAAGCTCGGCGAGTTTGCCCCCACCCGCACCTTCCGTGGACACGTGAAGGACGACAAGAAGGGCCGCCGCCGCTAAGCGGTGGTGTGAAGGAGGAAGAGAAATGGTGGAGTCAATCGCACGTGTGCGACACATCCGCGTCACCCCCCAGAAGGCTCGTCGCGTCATCAACCTGATTCGTGGCCGCCAGGCGCAGGAAGCACTGGCCATCCTGAAGTTCGCCCCTCAGGGCGCTTCGGAGCCCGTGTACAAGTTGGTTGCTTCGGCTATCGCGAACGCTCGCGTCAAGGCCGATGCCTCGAACACCTACCTGGACGAGCAGGACCTCTACGTGGCCCGTGTATTCGTTGATGAGGGCACGACCCTCAAGCGTTTCCAGCCCCGTGCCCAGGGTCGTGCTTTCCGCATCAACAAGCGCACCAGCCACATCACCGTCGTGCTCGCCACGCCGGATGAGACCGTTGCTGCCGCTGGCACGAAGAAGAAGGTGAGCAAGTAATGGGCCAGAAAGTAAACCCGTACGGCTTCCGTCTGGGAATCACCACCGACCACGTGTCGCGTTGGTTCTCCGACAGCACGAAGAAGGGTCAGCGCTACAGCGACTACCTCGCTGAAGACGTCAAGATCCGTGCACTGCTGAGCACCTCGCTCGACCGTGCCGGCGTCTCCCGCATCGAAATCGAGCGCACCCGCGACCGTGTCCGCGTGGACATCCACACGGCTCGTCCCGGAATCGTCATCGGCCGCCGCGGCGCCGAGGCCGAGCGCATCCGTGGAGATCTCGAGAAGCTCACCGGCAAGCAGATCCAGCTGAACATCCTCGAGGTCAAGAACCCCGAGGCCGACGCTCAGCTCGTCGCCCAGGGCATCGCCGAGCAGCTCTCCGCTCGTGTGGCTTTCCGCCGCGCGATGCGTAAGGGTCTGCAGGGCGCGCAGCGCGCTGGCGCCAAGGGTGTCCGTATCCAGGTCTCCGGCCGCCTCGGCGGCGCCGAGATGAGCCGCTCGGAGTTCTACCGCGAAGGCCGTGTGCCCCTGCACACCCTGCGCGCGAACATCGACTACGGCTTCTACGAGGCGAAGACCACCTTCGGCCGCATCGGCGTGAAGGTCTGGATCTACAAGGGCGACATCACCAACAAGGAACTCGCTCGCGAGCAGGCTAACGCGAAGTCGCCGAGCCGCGAGCGCAACGACCGTCCCCGCCGTGCCCCGCGCACGGAGGCTCCGGTTGCAGAAGGAGCAACGGCATAATGCTGATTCCCCGTCGTGTAAAGCACCGCAAGCAGCACCGTCCGCACCGTACCGGTCAGGCCACTGGTGGAACCCAGGTCAGCTTCGGCGAGTACGGCATCCAGGCACTCACTCCCGCCTACGTGACCAACCGTCAGATCGAGTCCGCTCGTATCGCCATGACGCGTCACATCAAGCGTGGTGGAAAGGTCTGGATCAACATCTACCCCGACCGTCCGCTCACCAAGAAGCCTGCTGAAACCCGCATGGGTTCCGGTAAGGGTTCGCCCGAGTGGTGGGTCGCCAACGTCAAGCCGGGTCGCGTCCTCTTCGAGGTCGCCGGTGTCAGCGAAGAGCTGGCCAAGGAAGCACTGACCCGTGCAATTCACAAGCTGCCCCTCAAGGCACGCATCATCAAGCGCGAGGAGGGCGACGCATAATGGCGATCGGTTCCAAGGAGCTCACCTCGACTGAGCTCGACACTTTCGAAGACGAGCGTCTCGTCGAAGAGCTGCGTAAGGCGAAGGAAGAACTCTTCAACCTGCGTTTCCAGGCCGCTACCGGCCAGCTCGAGACCCACGGCCGCCTGCGTGCCGTGAAGCGCGATATTGCCCGCATCTACACGGTTATCCGTGAGCGCGAGCTGGGCATTCGTGCCACCCCCGTCGTCGAGGCAGCACCTGCCAAGGCGGAGAAGAAGACCAAGAAGAAGGATGCTGCGCCCGCGGCAGCCGAGACCGAGACTGAGGAGGCCAAGTAACTATGGCTCAGACCGAAGAGAAGGTCGCCGAGGCTGTTGTCCGCGGCTACCGAAAGACTCGTCGTGGCTACGTCGTCAGCGACAAGATGGACAAGACCATCGTCGTCGAGGTCGAAGACCGCGTGAAGCACCCGCTGTACGGCAAGGTCATCCGCCGCACGTCCAAGGTGAAGGCTCACGACGAGCTCAACACCGCCGGCATCGGCGACCTCGTTCTCATCAGCGAGACCCGTCCCCTGAGCGCTTCGAAGCGCTGGCGCCTGGTCGAGATTCTCGAGAAGGCCAAGTAAGCCCCCGCGGGCTTGCTTCGTAGAAGGAGTATCAAGTGATTCAGCAGGAATCCCGGCTCAAGGTGGCCGACAACACCGGCGCCAAGGAGCTGCTCACCATCCGCGTTCTCGGAGGCTCCGGCCGCCGTTACGCCGGATTGGGTGACACGATCGTGGCAACGGTCAAAGACGCCATCCCCGGTGGAAACGTGAAGAAGGGTGACGTCGTCAAGGCGGTCATCGTTCGCACGAAGAAGGAAGTTCGCCGCCCGGACGGTTCGTACATCAAGTTCGACGAGAACGCCGCAGTGATCTTGAAGAACGACGGTGACCCCCGCGGTACCCGTATCTTCGGACCGGTCGGTCGCGAACTCCGCGACAAGAAGTTCATGAAGATCGTCTCGTTGGCACCGGAGGTTATCTAAGTCATGGCAAAGATCAAAAAAGGCGACCTCGTTCAGGTCATCTCGGGCGCAACCCAGGCCCGCGGCGGAGACCGCGGCAAGCAGGGCAAAGTCATCGAGGTGCTCGTCGAGAAGAACCGCGTGATCGTCGAAGGCGTCAACTACGTCACCAAGCACGTCCGTCAGGGTCAGACCCAGCGCGGATCGAAGACTGGTGGCATCGAGACGCACGAAGCGCCGATCCACATCTCCAACGTCGCGCTTGTCGACCCGGAGACCAAGAAGCCGACTCGCGTCGGTCACCGCAACGAAACCGTAACGAAGAACGGCGTCGAGAAGACGGTCCGCGTTCGTTACGCCAAGACGTCTGGTAAGGACCTGTAATGACCGACACCGCAACTGCTGCGCCGGCTGGCAAGATCCAGCCGCGCCTCAAGCAGAAGTACCGCAGCGAAATCGTTCCGGCCCTCAAGGACCAGTTCGGCTTCGGCAACGTGCACCAGGTTCCCGGCCTCGTCAAGGTCGTCGTGAACACGGGTGTGGGTGAGGCAGCTCGCGATGGCAAGATCATCGACGGCGCTGTTTCGGACCTCACCAAGATCACGGGCCAGAAGCCGCAGGTCACCAAGGCCCGCAAGTCGATCGCTCAGTTCAAGCTGCGCGAAGGCCAGCCCATTGGTGCACACGTCACGCTTCGTGGCGACCGCGCCTGGGAATTCCTGGACCGTCTGCTCTCGCTCGCACTGCCTCGCATCCGCGACTTCCGCGGTCTGAGCGACCAGCAGTTCGACGGAAACGGCAACTACACGTTCGGTCTTCAGGAGCAGAGTGTGTTCCACGAGATCGATCAGGATAAGATCGACCGGGTTCGCGGTTTCGACATCACTGTCGTCACCACCGCGAAGACGGACGAAGAGGGCCGCGCACTGTTGAAGTCGCTCGGTTTCCCGTTCCGTAGCTCCGAAACTTCCAACTAACTTTCGAATCATCTGATTCGTCTCGTGTTGGACAACGGGCCCGGGGTTTTCCCGGGCCCGTACCACCACAGGTCGTCGTTCGTGTAACGGGCGCCGAAACCTGGTGACAAAAGGAAAAATCATATGACAATGACAGATCCGGTCGCAGACATGCTGACCAGACTGCGCAACGCGAACTCGGCGCACCACGACACCGTGTCGATGCCGCACTCCAAGCTCAAAGGGCACATCGCCGACATCCTCAAGGCCGAAGGTTACATCTCGGGCTGGGAAGTTGCCGACGCCCGCGTCGGACAGACGCTCACGCTGAACCTCAAGTTCGGTCCGAACCGCGAACGCTCCATCGCCGGCATCAAGCGTGTCTCGAAGCCCGGCCTCCGCGTCTACGCGAAGTCGACCGAGATTCCCCGTGTTCTCGGCGGGCTCGGCGTAGCCATCCTGTCCACCTCCTCCGGTCTGCTCACCGACCGTCAGGCTGAGAAGAAGGGCGTAGGCGGAGAAGTACTCGCCTACGTGTGGTAGCCATTCATGTCTCGTATTGGAAGACTCCCCATTCAGATTCCTGCCGGCGTCACCGTTTCGGTTGACGGCCGTCAGGTTGCCGTGAAGGGCCCGAAGGGTGAGCTCGCGCTCACCGTCGCCCAGCCCATCGAAGTTGCTATCGAAGAGGGCCAGGTGCTCGTCACCCGTCCCGACGACGAGCGCGACTCCCGTTCGCTGCACGGCCTCACGCGCACGCTCATCGCCAACCAGATCATCGGTGTCACCGAGGGTTACACCAAGGGCCTCGAGGTCGTTGGAACCGGTTACCGCGTTCAGCAGCGTGGCGCCAACGTCGAGTTCGCACTCGGCTTCTCGCACCCCGTCATGATCGAACCGCCCGCTGGGATCACGCTCACGGTCGAGGGCAACAACAAGCTCACGATCTCGGGCATCGACAAGCAGGCCGTCGGTGAGGCTGCTGCCAACATCCGCAAGATTCGTAAGCCGGAGCCCTACAAGGGCAAGGGTGTCCGTTACGCCGGCGAGAACGTTCGCCGCAAGGCCGGAAAGTCGGGTAAGTAACCATGGCCGTTAAGACCAAGTCTGCTGCGCGTGACCGTCGTCACGCCCGGCTGCGCAAGAAGATCGAAGGCACCGAGGTTCGTCCCCGTCTCGTCGTGAACCGTTCGTCCCGCCACGTTTTCGTGCAGGTCGTCGACGACAGCAAGGGCCACACCCTCGTTTCCGCCTCAACGCTCGAGAGCGACCTGCGGTCGTTCGACGGTGACAAGACCGCCAAGGCCAAGCGCGTCGGCGAACTCGTCGCCGAACGTGCCAAGAGCGCTGGCATCGAAGACGTCGTATTCGACCGTGGCGGCAACCGCTACGCCGGACGCGTCGCTGCGATCGCCGAAGGCGCACGCGAAGGCGGGTTGAACCTGTGAGCGACAACGAAGTTAAGAAGGAGCAGGAAGTGGCGACTGACCAGACTGCCGCTGAGAAGCCGGTCGAAACCGCCGCTGGCACCGACAACGCGGGTCGCACCGACGCGCGCGGTGAGCGCCGTGGTGGCGGCCGAGGCGAGCGCGGCCAGGGCCGCGACCGCAACAGCCGTGATGCCGACAAGAGCCAGTTCCTGGAGCGCGTCGTCACCATCAACCGCGTGTCGAAGGTCGTGAAGGGTGGACGTCGGTTCAGCTTCACCGCTCTCGTCGTCGTCGGCGATGGCAACGGCCTCGTGGGCGTCGGCTACGGAAAGGCGAAGGAAGTTCCCCTCGCCATTTCGAAGGGTGTTGAAGAGGCGAAGAAGAACTTCTTCCGCGTTCCTCGCACCGGCTCGACGATCCCTCACCCCGTCCAGGGCGAAGCCGCTGCCGGCGTCGTTCTCCTGCGCCCCGCCTCGGGTGGTACCGGTGTTATCGCCGGTGGTCCCGTCCGCGCCGTGCTCGAGTGCGCTGGCATCCACGACGTCTTGAGCAAGTCGCTCGGTTCGTCCAACACGATCAACATCGTGCACGCCACGGTGGCGGCTCTGCAGCAGCTCGAAGAACCTCGTGCCGTTGCTGCCCGTCGCGGTCTGGAATTCGACCAGGTCGCTCCTGCCCGCCTCGTGCGCGCCGAAGCTGAGGCTGTCGCTGCTGCGGCTGCCGCGAAGGTAGGTGCCTAATGGCCGGTCGCCTGAAGGTCACGCAGATCAAGTCCAAAGTTAGTGAGAAGCAGTACCAGCGCGACACTCTGCGCAGCCTGGGACTGAAGCGCATCGGTTCGACGGTCATCCGCCCGGATGACTCGCAGAACCGCGGCTACGTCAACACTGTTGCTCACCTCGTAAAAGTTGAGGAGATCGACTAATGGCTGACGAGAAGAAAGACGTCACCGAGGAGACCCCCAAGAAGGCTCCCGCCAAGAAGGCAGCGCCCAAGGCTGCTGCCGACAAGGCTCCCGCCGCCAAGGCTCCGGCCAAGAAGGCTCCCGCGAAGAAGGCTGCAGCTTCGGCTGACGCCGCTTCCGTCGAGTCGGCTCCTGTCGCCAAGAAGGCTCCGGCCAAGAAGGCAGCAGAAGAGGTCGAAGCCCGCGTGCAGGTTCTGAAGGTGCACCACCTTCGTCCCGCCGCCGGCTCCAAGAAGGAACGCACGCGCGTCGGCCGTGGTGAAGGATCCAAGGGTAAGACCGCGGGTCGTGGAACCAAGGGTACGAAGGCCCGTTACTCCGTTCGTCCCGGGTTCGCCGGTGGGCAGCTGCCGCTGCACATGCGTGCGCCGAAGCTGCGCGGGTTCAAGAACCCGTTCCGCGTCGAGTACCAGGTCGTCAACCTGGAGAAGCTGGCCGAGCTCTACCCGGCCGGTGGCGACGTCACCATCCAGGACCTCGTGCTCAAGGGCGCCGTTCGCAAGAACGAGAAGGTCAAGGTTCTCGGCAACGGTGACATTTCAGTTAAGCTGAACGTAGCGGTTGACAAGGTCTCTGACTCTGCCGAGCAGAAGATCGTGGCAGCCGGGGGCTCTGTAAAGTAGCTTTCGGGCTGTTCCGTGTCAGGAACTCACCCGGGTGGTCGTGAAAGCGGCCACCCGGGCCGACCCCGCTTAACCCTCAGGAGGCACCCCCTTGTTTAGCGCCGTTGCGCGGATCTTCCGCACACCCGACTTGCGTCGGAAGATCGGTTTCACTCTGGGCATCATCGCCCTCTACCGCTTGGGGTCCTTCATCCCGGCACCGTTTGTCGACTTCGGCAACGTGCAGGCGTGTCTCGCTCAGAACCAGGGAACCTCCGGTCTCTACGAGCTCGTCAACCTCTTCTCCGGTGGTGCACTCCTCCAGCTGTCGATCTTCGCGCTGGGAATCATGCCCTACATCACCGCGTCGATCATCGTGCAGCTCCTGCGCGTGGTCATCCCGCACTTCGAAACCCTGCACAAAGAGGGTCAGGCGGGCCAGGGCAAGCTGACGCAGTACACGCGTTACCTCACAATCTTCCTCGGTGTTCTTCAATCGACCACCCTGATCACCGTCGCCCGATCGGGTGCCCTCTTCGGCACGAACTCCGGCGGCGAGTGCTCGCAGTTGCTCACCAATGACGCGTGGTACGCCATCCTGCTCATGGTCATCACCATGACCGCCGGCACGGGCCTCATCATGTGGATGGGCGAGCTCATCACCGAACGCGGCGTCGGCAACGGCATGTCGCTGCTGATCTTCACGTCCATCTCCGCCACATTCCCCGCCTCGCTGTGGGCCATCTGGCAGTCGCGTGGCGTCGAGACCTTCCTGCTCGTTCTCGCGGTCGGCCTGCTGATCGTCGGACTCGTGGTCTTCGTCGAACAGTCGCAGCGTCGCATCCCGGTGCAATATGCCAAGCGCATGGTCGGTCGCCGCACCTACGGTGGCAACAACACCTACATCCCGATCAAGGTCAACATGGCCGGCGTCGTGCCCGTCATCTTCGCCTCGTCGTTGCTCTACCTGCCCGCTTTGATCGCGCAGTTCAACCAGCCCGCTGCGGGTCAGGAGCCGGCGGCGTGGGTCACCTGGGTCACCAACTACCTGACCAAGGGCGATCACCCGCTCTACATGCTCCTGTACTTCCTGCTCATCGTGGGCTTCACCTACTTCTACGTGGCGATCACCTTCAACCCTGAAGAAGTGGCCGACAACATGAAGAAGTACGGCGGGTTCATCCCCGGCATTCGCGCCGGCCGGCCCACGGCGGAGTACCTGGACTACGTGCTCACCCGCGTGACCCTTCCCGGATCGATCTACCTCGGTTTGATCGCGCTCATCCCGCTCATCGCCCTGGCCCTGGTCGGCGCCAACCAGAACTTCCCGTTCGGTGGCGCGTCGATCCTGATCATCGTCGGCGTGGGACTCGAGACCGTGAAGCAGATCGACTCGCAGCTTCAACAGCGTCACTACGAAGGACTCCTGCGTTGAGCGGCGACCGAGGCATCCGTTTGCTCATCGTCGGGCCTCCCGGGGCGGGCAAGGGTACGCAGGCTTCGGCGGTCGCTGAGGCTTACGGCATCCCCGCTATTTCGACGGGCGACATCTTCCGCGCGAACATCGAGCAGGGCACCGAACTGGGCAAACAAGTCCAGGAAGTGATGGCCTCTGGCGGATTCGTTCCCGATGAGCTCACGAACTCGATCGTGGCCGACCGGCTGAAGCAGGAAGACGCTCAGGGCGGCTTCTTGCTCGACGGCTACCCGCGGACGACCGAGCAGGTGCACGAGCTCGATCGCATCCTCGCCGAGAGCGGTGCCGAACTCGACGCCGTCATCCAGTTGCAGGCCGACACCGACGAGGTCGTCAAGCGCCTCACGAAGCGCGCGCTCGAACAGGGGCGTGTCGATGACACCGAAGACGTGATTCGTCACCGCCAAGATCTCTACCGTGAGCAGACCGAGCCCGTCATCGCCATCTACGCCGAACGCGGCGTCGTCGTCGAGGTCGATGGACTCGGAACCGTGGATGACGTGGCAGCACGGGTTCGGGATGGCCTCGCCGCCCGCGGGCTCGGTGTCCACGCGTAGTTTCGGCTCTGACGCGTAGCTTCGGCTCTGACGCCTAGCTTCGGCTCTGACGCCTAGCTTCGGCTCTCACGCCTAGCTACGGCGTTCACCCCGAGCAACCTGGTGTTCGTAACCTCGGCGTTCGCATCACAGGTCGACACGCCGAAGGCTCGTGAAATCTCAGCAGAGCAGGCCCGCACAGTCGGTCGTGGTGAGAATAGTCAGTCGTGGGCGCGAGCGCCCCGAGAGGAGTAGCGAATGCTGCGCAAATCTATTTACAAGTCGCCGGCGCAGCTGCGCCTCATGATGGCCCCCGGTGCTGCTACAGCAGCGTCGCTCGAGGCAGCACGCTCCGCGATCCGCGTCGGTGCCTCCACCCTCGACGTGAACGCTGCGGCCGAAGCGGCAATCGTCGCACTCGGCGGCCAGCCCAACTTCGTGCTCGAACCCGGCTACAACCACACCATCTGCGCGTCAGTGAACGACGACGTGGTGCACGGCATCCCCAATGCTCGACCGCTCGAACCCGGCGACATCGTCTCGATCGATAGCGGCGCCATCCTCGACGGCTGGAACGGAGACGCGGCGATCACCGTCGTCATCCCCGACCCGACGCGCCCCGACCTGGTAGCAGCCCGGCAGAAGTTGTCCGATGTCACCGAGGGCTCGCTCTGGGCCGGCATCGCCCGACTGGCGCGCGCCAAACACCTCAACGAGGTCGGCGACGCCGTGCAGAGCTATGTCGAGGCACGCGGGGACTACGGCATCCTGACCGACTACATCGGCCACGGCATCGGGCGCTCCATGCACGAGGCGCCACCCGTCTTCAACTACCGGGTCTCTCAGAAGGGCCCCGAGGTGAAGCCCGGGCTGGTCGTCGCCATCGAGCCCATGGTGGTCGCCGGCTCTATCGACACCTACGTGCGCGAGGACGACTGGACGGTCGCCACCGAGGACGGCCTCGACGCGGCCCACTGGGAGCACAGCATCGCGGTGCACAAAGACGGCATCTGGGTGCTTACCGCTCCCGACGGCGGAGCCTCTAGACTGGCCGAATTCGGCGTGACGCCGACGCCCATCGCCTGAAAGGCCGTCCGATGACCGAGAACGTCTACCGCATCGCACTCGCCGCTGCCCACGAGCAACAGCCTGCCGGCGGATGGTGGGGGAGTGTCACACGGATGGCGCCGGGCGACGCGTTGCTCGACGCTCGTGACCTTGGCGCCTCCCGCGGTGACGGCATCTTCGAGACGTTCGGCACGATGGAAGGGCGCGTGCACGCGCTCGATGCGCACCTTGCCCGGCTCGAAAGGTCCGCGCACTCACTCGATCTGCCTGAGCCCAATGTGGAGCAATTGAACGTTGTCGTTCGCCGGGCCGCGCAGGAGATCGGCGCATCCGGGCAAGCGTCGATCAAGCTCGTGCTGACGCGGGGCGTAGAGGGCTCGGGCATTCCAACCGGATGGATGGTGGTTACTGCCATCTCCGAGGAAACCTTTGCGGCCCAGCGACGCGACGGTATCGACGTCGTCGTGCTCGAGCGCGGTTACCCGAGCGACGTGGCCGAGCGGGCGCCCTGGCTCCTCGCGGGCGCCAAGACGTTGTCCTATGCGGTGAACATGGCCGCCCTGCGCGAAGCCAAACGACGTGGCGCCGACGAGGCGCTGTTCGTGTCGACGGATGGTTACGCGCTCGAGGCCCCCACCTCGAATCTGGTCGTGAAACTCGACGGCGAGTTCGTGACGACTCCGCCCGTGAACGGCATCCTCGCCGGAACCACCCAGGGCGACCTCTTCGAGTTGCTCGAGGGCTGGGGTGAGCGAACGTCCTACAGGCTTCTCACCATCTCCGAGGTGTGCCGCGCTGAAGCCGCGTGGCTGCTGTCCAGCGTTCGCCTGGCGGCCCCGCTCCGGTCCCTCGACGGGCAGCAGCTGGCCGTCGACGGCGAACTTACCGCTCGCATCAACGACGCGCTGCTCAGCCGCTGAGCCGGGGCCTGCTCACAGGCCGACCGCGCAGCACGTCCGAGCCGCTGCCACGCTCGGCGCGAGCCCATGCACGCTCGAGGCGGAGCCTAGGCGTCGATGACGTGGACGAGCTCGTCGATGAAGCGCGGGAAGTCGACGGCGTTGCGCACGATGCGCTGCACGTCGGCGCGATTCGAGAACACCTCGACGAACTGATCGAAAACGCTCTGGAAGCTGCCGCGATCGACCGCCGAGAACGCGATGAACGCGACCACATTGACGCGGTACTCGCCCCAGGGGAGAGGCGTTTCGTTGACCGAGATCGCGATGGCGGTGCGCGTCGCCGTCATGGTCATGGCGTGCGGCACGGCCAGCGCCTCGGTGAAGGCCGTGGATGACATGCGCTCGCGTTGCAGGGCCCCCTCGACGTAGCCCTGGTCGACGACGGAGGCCTCGACCATCCGCTCGCCGAGGGTGCGGATCATGGCATCGCTGTCGGAGACCACGAGGTTGCGGAAGAAGAGATCCTCACGGAAGTACTTCAACAGCTGACCTTTGATGCGCTCGCGACGCCGCATGCGCTTGATCTCGGCGATCTCGCGACGAGCGCGGTCGATATCGCCGCCCGTGAGGAACGGCTGGATGACGACGACGCCGGGGGAGGGCACGGGTGGTTCGATCGTGGACAGCACGAGATCGGTATCGATGGTCGACCAGTCGACGTCGCTACGCGTGACCACCTGACGCACCCGCAACTCGGTGCCGAGCGACCCCTCGACCCGCTGCAGCAGCAGGCTGTGCAGATCGTAATAGTTGGGGCAGACGATGGTGCAGGTGACCAGATCGTCGCCGTACATCTGCCGCTCGAGCTGCGCACCCACGTGCATGGCGATGTAGGCGATCTCGTCGTCGTTGACGGTTATGGCGGCGCGTTCCTGCAGACGGCTGGCGATGTAGACGGCCAACTCGTAGATCATCGGGAACGAACTCTTGATGCTCTTGGTGAGCGGGTTGCGCGAATAGGAGCGGTCCTTGGCGCGCCGCACCAGGTTCTGCACGTGCATCGACAAACGCACGAGGAAGTCCTCGTCGGAGAGGTCGACGACGTACTGTTCGCTCGCGGCCTGCGTGATGTCCCGCATGGTCTCGAGGATGTCGCGGTCGAGGTAGTCGTCGCCCTCATGCGCGTGGGCGTGGGCGGGTTCGGCCCCCGGCGTGATGACGCGCGTGCCGAGCAGATGCGCCAAGTAGTCGATCTCGGCGCCACCGAGGTCGACCTCGAAATGCGTCTGGATGAGGGAGTGCAGATCCTGGCCCACACCCTCGGGCGGCAGATCCGTTTGGGGTGCGTTCGTCTCGATGTCGCGGTGCTTCGAGACCCGGTCGACCGCGATGGCGATGTGGAGGAGGACATCCGCGATGCCGTATTCGTTGACGTAGTAACCGCGCGCGGTGAGCGCCTGCACCAGATCGGTCTTGAAGGCGCCGAGGGTCTGTGCCGAGAATTCGCGTTGGATGGCGACGAGCTCGACCATGCCGCGCTCGGTCTCTTCGCGGAACATCCTGCTGAGCAGGCGCCGCCTGGCGGTCTCCGTTCCGGTCAGCGTGACGACGCTGCCGGCGCGCCCGAGTCGCAGCGTCTCGCCCGAAAGCAGCTGCCGAACGCGCCCGAGGTCGGCCTCGATGGTCGAGTCGCTCACGTGCAGGGTGGCGGCGAGGTCGTAAACGTCGAGCCCGTCGGGGCTGTCGATGAGGCGCCGCACGATGGCATAGAGCCGGTCGCGGGGCGTTTCGGAGTCGGCACCGACGGCGTGCACGAACTGTGTGTAAGCCTCGCGATCGATGCGATAACCGTCGCCACCCGAGCGGATGGGTGCGAGCGGTGCCGCCTCGTCCTTGATCTGGGTGACATAGCTGCGCACGCTGCGCGGGGTCACGCCCAGGACATCGCTCAATTCGCCGGCCGTCACCCAGCCGCCGTCGCGCGCGAGGTAGGTGAGGAGCCGTTCGTGTTTGTCGCGGATCACCGAACCTCCTTCCCGCGTTATTCGAGTTAACCATCTCGAACCCGTGTAAGAGGTCAGCGCACCCGCCTTTCCGGGGTGCCGGAAAGCGATCTAGTGGCACGGATGCTCGAGCGGGACGAATATGGCAAGGTCGGCAGCATCCTGCCGAAGCAACGGTTGTAAAGCGGAGGCAGTCAATGAGGATCCTCATTGTGTGTGGCGCGGGCGCGTCCAGCACATTCGTCGCACTGCGCGTTCGCCGCACCGTCGCATCCCGCGGCCTCGACCATGTCGTCGAGGCAGGCTCGGTCGAGCGCATCCCCGAGGCGAACGAAACGCTGGGTGGCGAGTTGCGCCCCGCCGAGGCATCCGCCAACCGTGCCGACGTCGTGCTCATCGGCCCGCACCTGGCGGACCAGTTCGCCGGGCTGAACGAGCGCATCGAGCGTTCCGGCGGCCGGGCCGTCCTGCTGCCCAGCGACATCTTCACCGACGCATCCGGCGACCGGGCCCTCGACCTGGCACTGGCCGCACCCATCACCACCCCGTAAGGAACCCCATGATTGAACGCACTGTCAGCATCGGCTCGGCCAACGGGCTGCACGCGCGCCCCGCGAAGCTGTTCGCGCAGGCGGCGTCGGGCGCCGGCATCCCCGTCACGATTCAGAAAGACGGCGGCAAGGCTGTCAACGCGGCAAGCATCCTGGGCGTCATCTCGCTCGGCATCGAACACGGCGACACGGTGACCGTCACGGCCGACGGCGCCGGCGACGACGCCGAACAGGTTCTCGACACCCTGACCGAGCTGCTGGCCACGGACCACGACAATGCCTAGCGCCACCACCACGCAGGGCCAGGCACCCGAGATCACCACGCTCACGGGCGTCGGCATCGGCACTGGTGCCGCGGTCGGCCCCATCGCCTTCATGGCCCCCGCCCTTCCCGAGCCGAAGGATGTCGCCTCCACGCGTTCTGTCGACGAGGAGACCGCCCGCGTGCGCACCTCCGTCGCCGTCGTCTCGCAGGAACTCGACGCGCGCGGCCAGAAGGCGGGCGGCGCGGCACAGGAAGTGCTCGAAGCCCAGGCCATGATGGCCGAGGACCCGGCCCTCACCGAACTCATCGACCAGAAGATCGCCGCTGGCGGCACGGCCGAGCGCGCAGTCTTCGAGGCGTTCTCCTCCTTCCGCGCCCAGCTCGAGGCCCTCGGCGGCTATCTCGCCGAGCGTGCCGCCGACCTCGACGACGTGTCGCAGCGTGTGATCGCCGACCTCAGTGGTGTTGCGGCCCCCGGCGTCCCCGAGCGCGATGAACCGTTCATCCTCATCGCGCGCGACCTGGCCCCGGCCGACACGGCCGTGCTCGATCTCACGCGTGTTCTCGCACTCGTGACCACGGATGGCGGACCCACCTCGCACACGGCGATCCTCGCCCGCGAGAAGTCGATCGTCGCTATCGTCGGCACGCAGACCTCCGACGGTCTGAACGACGGCGACATGGTCGTGGTCGACGCGGCTACCGGCCAGGTGACGCTCAACCCCGGCGCGGACCTCGTCGAAGCCACGACAGAGCGCATCCGCGCACGCGCCGCTCAGGCCGAACTTCCCGCAGAGCCCGGACGCCTCGCCGACGGCACGCCCATGCCCCTGCTCGCCAACCTCGGCGACGTGGCTGGCGCGGCCCCCGCCGTCGAACGCGGTGCCGAAGGTGTCGGCCTCTTCCGCACCGAATTCCTCTTCCTCGACTCGACGACGGCCCCCACGGTCGCCGACCAGCGGGCGTCCTACACGGCGCTGCTCGAAGCCTTCGCCGGCAAGAAGGTCGTCGTGCGCCTGCTCGACGCCGGAGCCGACAAGCCGCTGCCGTTCCTCAACGACGCACACGAAGAGAACCCTGCGATGGGGTTGCGCGGCCTGCGGGCCCTGCGCGCCAGCGAGAACCTGCTGCGCGACCAGCTCACGGCTCTCGCCGAGGCGGACGCCGCGACATCCGCAGATCTGTGGGTCATGGCGCCTATGGTGTCGACGGTCGAAGAGACGGTCTACTTCGTCAACATCGCTGCCGAATACGGCATCCGAACGGCCGGCGTCATGGTCGAGGTGCCCTCGGCCGCCCTGCTCGCCGACCGCATCCTGCCGCACGCCGCCTTTGCGTCGATCGGCACCAACGACCTCACCCAGTACACGCTCGCCGCCGACCGTCAGCTCGGCTCGGTGGCCGCCTTCCAGAGCCCCTGGCACCCCGCGGTGCTGCGGCTCATCCAGGAGGTCGCGCGTGCGGGCGAGTCGACGGGCAAACCCGTCGGCGTGTGCGGCGAGGCTGCCGCAGACCCGCTGCTCGCGATCGTTCTCGCGGGCCTCGGTGTCACCTCCCTGTCCATGTCCCCGGCGGCGCTCGCAGACGTGCGCGCCTCCCTTCTCACCGTCACCCTCGACGAGGCACGCACCATTGCCGAGTCCGCCCTGGCCGCCGACGAGGCAGCCGACGCCAAGACCGCAGCGCTCGCCGCGGCAACCCGAATCACAACGAAAGAGAACTGATCATGACGACGACGTCAACGCCCACCCAAAAGGGTGGATTCCGGGTCGGGGTGCAGCGCTTCGGCACCTTCCTCTCGGGCATGGTGATGCCCAACATCGCCGCCTTCATCGCGTGGGGCCTCATCACGGCCCTGTTCATCCCCACCGGCTGGCTGCCGAACGAGCAGATCGCGACCCTGGTCAACCCGACGCTGTTCTTCCTGCTGCCGCTCCTCATCGCCAACACCGGTGGTCGGATGATCTATGACACCCGTGGTGGCGTAGTGGCGACCATCGCGACCATGGGCGTCATCGCCTCGACCATGGGAACCCCCGTGTTCGACGGCGGAACACCCATGTTCCTCGGCGCCATGATCGTCGGCCCCCTCGCCGCCTGGATCATGAAGCAGGTCGACAAGCTCTGGGACGGCAAGATCAAGGCCGGCTTCGAGATGCTCGTCAACAACTTCTCGGCCGGCATCCTCGGTGCCATCCTCGCCATCGGCGCGTTCTTCGCCATCGGCCCGGTCATCAGCGCCCTCACCGACTGGCTCGAAGGTGCTGTCGACTGGCTGGTCGCCGCGTCGCTGCTGCCCCTCGCCTCGATCTTCATCGAGCCCGGCAAGGTGCTGTTCCTGAACAACGCCATCAACCACGGTGTGCTGACCCCCATCGGAACCGCCCAGGCCCAGGATGCCGGCAAGAGCGTGCTGTTCCTGCTCGAGGCGAACCCCGGCCCCGGCCTCGGTCTGCTGCTCGCCTTCGCGTTCTTCGGGCTCGGCGCCGCCCGCGCCACGGCCCCCGGCGCGATCGTGATCCAGTTCCTCGGTGGAATCCACGAAATCTACTTCCCCTACATCCTCGCCAAGCCCGTCCTGCTGCTCTCGGTCATCGCCGGTGGCGCCACCGGTATCGCCACCAACGTGGCCTTCAACTCGGGTCTCGTGAGCCCCGCGTCGCCCGGCAGCATCTTCGCGATCCTCGCGGTCACGGAGAAGGGCAGCTACGTCGGCGTCATCCTGTCGGTCGTCCTGTCCGCCGCCGTGTCGTTCATCATCTCGGCCGTCATCCTGCGGGCCACGCGCAAGCGCGACATCGCTGCGGGCAACGCCGGTGACCTGAGCGCCGCCATCGCGCAGACCGAAGCCAACAAGGGCAAGAAGTCCAGCGTGCTCGGCAACGTCCAGCGCGATGGTGCCGCAGCCGGTGCCACCGCGACCGACGAGGGCCTCGTGGCCACGCTCGAGCGCAAGCCGATCAACAAGATCGTCTTCGCCTGCGACGCCGGCATGGGTTCGAGCGCCATGGGTGCCTCGGTGCTGCGCAACAAGATCAAGAAGGCCGGCATCGACGGCGTCGACGTGACCAACAAGTCGATCGCCAACCTCGACGGCACGGAAGACCTCGTGATCACGCAGCGTGAGCTCACCGACCGTGCCAAGGGCAAGACCCCCGAAGCCACCCACCTCTCGGTGGACAACTTCATGAACAGCCCCAAGTACGACGAGGTCGTCGAACTGCTCCGCGCCGAAGGGCACTGAGCTCAAGAAATAACCGGATGACAGGGCCGGGCGGGTGGCGGCAACTCACAGCCACCCGCCCGGTCGTGTTTGCCAGACTGGGTTCGTCCACCGGCGAACCGAACGTAAGGAAGAAACAGGACCATGAGCGAACAGATTCTTGCCGCCGATCAGATCGAGATCGTGTCGGATGCCGTGACGAAAGAGCAGGCGATCCGCCGGGCCGCCGACATCCTCGAGCGCGTCGGAGCCGTGTCAGACGGCTACTATGCCGCCATGCTGCAGCGTGAAGAGACCGTCAGCACCTACATGGGCAACTTCCTGGCGATCCCGCACGGCACCAACGACGCGAAAGACACCATCACGCGGTCGGCCCTGTCGTTCACGCGCTACGAGCAGCCCATCGACTGGGCGGGCGAAGAAGTTCGTTTCGTCGTCGGCATCGCGGGCGTCAACAACGAGCACCTCGACATCCTGTCGCGCATCGCCATCATCTTCTCCGACGAGGACGAGGTCGCGAAGCTCGCGGATGCCTCCACCACCGACGAGATCTTCGCCCTGCTCGGGGATGTGAACGCCGAATGAAGGCCGTCCACTTCGGCGCCGGCAACATCGGGCGCGGGTTCATCGGAGTCCTCCTGCACGAGGCCGGCTACGACCTCGTCTTCGCCGACGTCAACGGCGAGCTGACCGAGCGCATCGACCGCGTCGGCCACTTCACGGTGCACGAGGTCGGCGAGGGCGGCACCGATCACGTCGTCGACAACGTGCGCGCCATCGACAGCCGCTCCCACGAAGACGAGCTGGTCGCCGAGATCGCTTCGGCCGATATCGTCACCACCGCCGTGGGCCCCAACATCCTGCGTTTCGTCGCGCCCGCCATCGCGCGCGGCATCGACCAGCGCCCCGCGGATGCCGCACCCCTCGCCGTCATGGCATGCGAGAACGCGGTCAACGCCACCGACATCCTGCAGGCCGAGGTGCGCGCGGCCGTGGGCGACGCGGCCTGGGAGAAGCTGGCCGCGAAGGCCGTCTTCGCCAACACCGCGGTCGACCGCATCGTCCCCGCCCAGGAGCCGACGGGCCCCGACGGCATCGACGTCACGGTCGAGACCTTCTCGGAGTGGGCCATCGAGGAGCCGCCCTTCGGCGGCAACGCCCCCCGCATCCCGGGTGCGCACTTCGTGCCCGACCTCGAGCCCTACATCGAACGCAAGCTCTTCACGGTCAACACGGGTCACGCCACGACCGCCTACTTCGGCGCCCTCGCGGGGCACGACGCCATTGCCGACGCAATCGGCGATGCGGATGTCGCGGCCAAGGTCCGCGCCACGCTCGAAGAGACTTCGGCCCTCCTCGTCGAGAAGCACGGCCTCGACGTCACCGAGCAGGACGCGTACCGCGCCACCATCCTGCAGCGTTTCGCCAACCCGCACCTGCCCGACACCGTGTCGCGCGTGGGCCGCCAGCCCCTGCGCAAGCTGTCGCGCAACGAGCGTTTTGTCTCGCCCGCAGCCCAGCTGGCCGAACGTGGCACCGACCCCGTGGCCCTCGTCGCCGCCATCGGTGCTGCACTGCGCTTCGACGCTGCGGATGACGAGCAGAGCGTGCTGATGAAGACGGCTCTTTCCACGCTCACGACCGAGCAATTCGTCGAAGAACACCTCGGGTTGGCGCCCGAACACCCCCTCTACGCATCCCTGTTCGACGTCGTCGCGGCGCGTGCGCAGGAATTATAGAGACGGACTGGTAAATAGCAAGGACATCGCATAAGATCGTTCTTTGGTGCTTTATGCACGCTTTTGGCGTGTCCAGCACCGCATGCAACGCATGACCAGCACACCCTACCTATTGCGACAGTGAGGCTATGGCCAAAAAAGACGGCGTCATCGAAATTGAAGGCTCAGTGGTTGAGGCTCTGCCCAACGCGATGTTCCGCGTTGAGCTGACCAACGGCCACAAGGTGCTTGCCCACATCTCGGGCAAAATGCGCCAGCACTACATCCGAATCCTCCCCGAGGACCGCGTGATCGTCGAGCTGAGCCCCTACGACCTGACCCGCGGCCGGATCGTCTACCGCTACAAGTAGACACTCATCTTTCACACGGGCACGCGCGAGCAATCGGGCGTGTCGATCGGAAAGGTGTGCTGTAAGTAACGGCCGGGAAGGTCGCGGAGTCCGCTCCGCTCCCTGCTGAAGACAGCATCCGGCACGAGGACAGCGACACAAAGGAAAAGAACAATGAAGGTCAACCCCAGCGTCAAGCGCATCTGCGAAAAATGCAAAGTCATTCGTCGCAACGGCCGCGTCATGGTGATCTGCGAGAACCCGCGTCACAAGCAGCGCCAGGGCTAAGTCCCGTGGGCCGGCCGCAAGGCCGGCACCGCCGCTTCGCGGAATGGTGGAGACATCCACCACAACTGAATATGTATTGAGGCAGGTCCAGATCTCGTCGACGTGAGTCGGCGGGGGCCACCCCGGGTTGGAGGCCCGGGCACCGGATCTGCTGCAGACCTCCACTTCAAATAACAGGAGAAGCCACAATGGCACGTCTCGCCGGAGTAGACATTCCCCGCGATAAGCGCGTGGAAGTTGCACTGACGTACATCTATGGTGTTGGCCGCACGAGGGCCCTCAAGACCCTCGCCGACACCTCCATCGATGGAAACATCCGCGTGAAGGATCTGAGCGACGATCAGCTCGTTCTCCTCCGCGACTACATCGAGGGCAACTACAAGGTTGAGGGTGACCTTCGCCGTGAGGTTGCCGCCGACATCCGCCGCAAGGTCGAGATCGGAAGCTACGAGGGCATCCGCCACCGTCGCGGCCTGCCCGTCCGCGGACAGCGCACCAAGACCAACGCTCGTACCCGTAAGGGCCCGAAGCGCACCGTAGCCGGCAAGAAGAAGGCTCGCTAGGCCCCCGGCCAGCGCAGCCCGCCTCAGGATTCAGGAGTAATCATGGCAGCACCCAAGTCGGCTATCCGCAAGCCGCGTAAGAAAGAAAAGAAGAACGTCGCCGTGGGCCAGGCCCACATCAAGTCGACCTTCAACAACACGATCGTCTCGATCACCGACACCACCGGTGCGGTCATCAGCTGGGCCTCCTCGGGTGGCGTCGGCTTCAAGGGTTCGCGTAAGTCGACCCCGTTCGCCGCGCAGCTCGCTGCCGAGTCGGCCGCGCGCCAGGCTCAGGAGCACGGCATGAAGAAGGTCGACGTCTTCGTCAAGGGACCGGGTTCGGGTCGTGAGACCGCGATCCGTTCGCTCCAGGCCGCTGGTCTCGAGGTCGGTTCGATCAACGACGTCACCCCGCAGGCGCACAACGGTTGCCGCCCGCCCAAGCGTCGTCGCGTCTAATCCTTTAGATGTCAGTCCGGCGGAGCCCCAGGCTCCGCCGGCGCTGGCGTCTCAGGGTCGCGACGCGATACCAGAGCTCCAGCGCGCACCTCACAACCTCGCCAACGCAAGTGTCATATAGCGGACACTTAGCCGAAAGGACCACATAGTGCTTATTGCACAGCGCCCAACGCTCACCGAAGAGAACATCTCCGAGTTCCGCAGCCGGTTCGTCATCGAGCCCCTCGAGCCCGGCTTCGGTTACACCCTCGGTAACTCCCTCCGCCGCACGCTGCTCTCCTCGATCCCCGGCGCTGCTGTCACCAGCATCCGCATCGATGGTGTTCTGCACGAGTTCTCGACGATCCCCGGTGTGCGTGAAGACGTCACCGAGATCATCCTCAACATCAAGGGCCTCGTCGTCTCCTCCGAGCACGACGAGCCCATCACCGCTTACCTGCGCAAGACGGGTGCCGGCCAGGTCACTGCTGCCGACATCTCCGCTCCCGCGGGTGTCGAGGTGCACAACCCCGACCTCGTCATCGCGACGCTCAACGAGAAGGCCAAGTTCGAACTCGAGCTGACCATCGAGCGTGGCCGTGGCTATGTGTCGTCCGCCCAGAACCGCAACGAGTTCAGCGAAGCCGGCCAGATTCCGGTCGACTCGATCTACTCGCCCGTTCTCAAGGTCACCTACCGCGTCGAGGCAACTCGTGCCGGTGAGCGCACCGACTTCGACCGCCTCGTGGTCGACGTCGAAACCAAGAACGCGATCACCCCGCGCGACGCCATCGCGTCGGCAGGACGCACCCTCACCGAGCTGTTCGGTCTCGCCCGCGAGCTGAACAACCAGGCTGAGGGCATCGAGATTGGCCCGGCACCCGTCGACGCCGTTCTCTCGAACGAGCTCTCGATCCCGATCGAAGATCTCGACCTCTCGGTTCGCTCCTACAACTGCCTGAAGCGCGAAGGCATCAACACGGTCTCCGAGCTCGTCGCTCTGAGCGAGACCCAGCTGATGAACATCCGCAACTTCGGTCAGAAGTCGGTCGACGAGGTTCGCGACAAGCTCACCGAAATGGGTCTGTCGCTGAAGGATTCGGTGCCCGGTTTCGACGGCGCCCACTTCTACAGCGGCTACGAAGAAGAGACCATCTAAGTCTCGTCCTCGAGACACTTTTCACCACATAACTCTGGAGAACGACAAGAATGCCTAAGCCAACTAAGGGCCCCCGCCTCGGAGGCGGTCCTGCACACGAGCGCCTCATGCTGGCGAACCTCGCCGCCGCGCTGTTCACCCACAAGCGCATCACCACCACCGAGACCAAGGCCAAGCGCCTGCGTCCCGTCGCCGAGCGTCTCGTGACGTTCGCGAAGCGTGGCGACCTGCACGCGCGCCGTCGCGTCATGGGAATTATCAGCGACAAGTCCGTCGTGCACGAACTCTTCACCGAGATCGCGCCCCTCGTGGCCGAGCGCGAAGGCGGCTACACCCGCATCATCAAGACCGGTTACCGCAAGGGCGACAACGCCCCCATGGCCGTGATCGAGCTCGTTCTCGAGCCCGTCACGCCCAAGGTGAAGTCGGCCAAGAAGTCCGCAGCCGCTCAGCCGGTCGCCACCGAGGCTCCGGCCGAGGAAGCGCCCGTCGAAGAGACCGCTGCTGACGAGACCGTCGTCGCCGATGACGCTGCCGAGGCCGACACCTCCGCTGCCGCCACCGACGAGGCTGCCGCCGACGAGAAGGCCGACGACGCCAAGTAGTCGACCTCTTCATCACGAACGAAGCCCCCGCGCCCTCGAGGCGGCGGGGGTTTCGTCGTTCCCGGGCGCAGAGGGGAGATCCATCGGGGTGGGGTGACGCCTCCCAGAGGGCCTCAGTAGGGTGGATGGATGACCGAGAGCCTGACACCCCTGGACGAGCGAGTCGATGCGCCCCTCGAACTGCCGGGGCTCGAGCATCCCGACGTCGCGGTGTGGCGACCGGCCACCGAAGAAGACCTGGACGCACTCGTCGAGGCGCAACATGCCATCGATGCGGCCGATCACCCCACGCATGCCACCACGAGGGAGTGGATTGCCGAACAGCTGACCTCGTCGGCCGTCGACAACGCCGCCGACACGATCGTGGGGTTCGACGGGGCGGGGGTCGTCGTCGCGTACGGCGCGGTGGTGCTGCATCCGCTGCACGACACGCGCGTGCAGGTGTACCTCATGGGCGGTGTGCACCCCGAGCATCGTGCGCGCGGCATCGGGCGACAACTCTTCGCCTGGCAGCATGCCCGTGCGCAGCAGCAATTAGCCGCGACATCCGCGACGCTGCCCGGGTGGGTGATGGCCTATGAGGACGAGGGGAACGCGGATGCCGTTTCGGTGGCGAAGCGCACGGGGCTGAAGGTTGCTCGGTACTTCACGACCATGGTGCGCGAGGTGGGCGATCCGATTCCCGAGCTCGTGCCGCCCGAGGGTGTCGAGATCCGCGCATTCGGTGCGGATGTGGCCGAGGAGGCGCGGCTGGCGCGCAACGACGCTTTTCGCGACCACTGGGGGAGTCAGCCGACCGCGACGGAGCGGTGGGAGCACTTCACGGGTGCGCCGAACTTCAGGAACGAGCTGTCGCGCGTGGCCGTCGAGGTGGCGACCGGGCGTGTCGTCGCGTTCTGTCTCGTGACCGTGAACGAGGCGGACTGGGCGGCGCAGGGTTTCACGAGTGGGTACATCGAACTCGTCGGCGTGGCGAGGGACTTTCGCCGTCAGGGGCTGGCACCCGCCACCATCGCGGCCACGCTCGCGGCGCTGCGGACAGTGGGCTACGAACGAGCCATCCTCGACGTCGACTCGGAGAGCCCGACCGGTGCCGACACGTTGTACACGAACCTGGGGTTCCGGCCCGACACGCGCGAGGTCGCGCTGGTGGCCGCGTACTAGACGAGCGCAGGCGGGCAGGATGCAGAAGAGCGGTCGGGATGTGAGGACATCCCGACCGCTCTTGCGTCTCGTGCGTGTGGTGCGTTGTGCGTGTGGTGCGCGGCGCGGTTAGCCGAGGGGGCCGTAGAGCGCCGGGGTGGTGCGGTAGTGGGTGGCCTGCTCGAACGCGTAAGCGAGCCCGATGATGGTGCCCTCGGCGTAGTCGCGGCCGAGGAACTCGAGGTTCACGCCCGCACCCGTGATGGTGTTGTCGGCCGCGATGGCCTGCCCCATGGGGACCGAGATGGCCGGCATACCCGTGTTGGGGCTGAGGCGCATGTTGGTCGACTGGGTGTTGTAGGGCGTGCCAGAGGGGTAGACGAGGGAGTCGAGGTCGAGGTCATCCATCATCTTGGTGACGAGTGCCTGGCCCGTGGCGATCTGGGTGGTGTGGGTTCCCGCGGGGCCGGCCCAGGCCTGGTACTGCGCCTCGGTGATGGCGTCGCGGCTGGTGTAGGTGGATTTGCGGCTGGGCACATAGGTGCCCGACTCGACGATGCCCTGCAGGGAGCGGGCGGCCACGTTCGGGGCGAGGTGCTTGGCGATGTACTCATTCAGGTCGTGCTTGAACTCGTTGGTCGAGCCGCTGCCCTCGTTGAGCACGCGAGTGAACTCGGCGGTCGGCGCGATCGGCACCACGGTGGCACCCTGCGCTTCGAGAGTCGCTTTGGCCTCGTTGAAGAGCCTCACGGTGGTGGCGTTCGTCTGGGTGGGCGTCGAAATCATGGTCGTCACGTAGCCGATGCGCTTACCCTTCAGCGCCTCGGGGTCGAGCGACGACGTGTAGGACTCGGGCACCTTGCCGGTCTGCTCGGATGTGACGGGGTCGGCCGCATCCACGCCCGTGACGGCGTCGAGGGCCACGGCGGCATCCGTCACGCTGCGGGCGATGGGCCCACCCGTGTCCTGGCTGAGGGCGAGGGGGATGATTCCGTCGCGGCTGGCGAGGCCGACGGTGGGGCGGATGCCGACCAGCTGGTTGTAGGTCGACGGGATGCGGATGGAGCCGCCCGTGTCGGTGCCGAAGCCGATGCCCGCGAGGTTGGCCGCGATGGACGCGCCCGTTCCGCCCGACGAACCGCCCGCCGTGCGCGACAGGTTGTAGGGGCTCGCGACGAGCGTCGAGGTGCCGGCCGGCTGGTAGGACGAGAACTCGGAGGCGAAACCGAACGCGAACTCGTCGAGGCTGGCCTTCGCGAGGATGACGGCGCCGGCGTCGCGCAGACCCGCCACCATGGCGGCATCCGTGGTCGTCTGGTTGTCGTTCCAGCAGCCGCAGCCGCCCGTCGTGGGCATGTCCTTGGTGTCGTAGTTGTCCTTGACCGCGATCGGGATGCCGAGCAACATGCTCGTCATGCCCTTCGACGCGCGTTCGGCGTCCGCCGCCGCCGCTGCCGTCAGGGCCTGCTTGTTGACCGTGATGATGGAGTTGAGGGCGCGACCCACGGCCGAGGCATCCGGTGTGGCCTTGTCGTAGGCGGCGATGCGGTCGATGTAGTCCTCGGTGAGCTCGACGGATGTCAGCACGCCCGCGTTCATGGCGGCCTGCATGTCGATGGTCGAGGCCTCGATCAGCTCGAAGTCGCCGTCGTCGTAGATCATGCGCTGCGAGAGGGCGGCGATATCCGTGGCGGTGATGGTCTTGTCGCCGTTGGTGTCCGCCGCGGAGACCGTCGACCACTCGGCGGATGCGCTGGTGTCACCCAGGTGCGAGGCGAGCAGTTCGAGGTCGGCCGTCGTCACCTGGCGGTCGCCCGTGAGGTCGAGGTCGGTGTAGTACGGCGCGAGCAGGGCGGCGGCCGACGGCTCGGCCACGGGCGTCGCGGCCGTGGCGGTGGGCACCACGGCGAGCGTGCCGAGTGCCAGCACGGAGGCGAGGCCCGTTGCGGCCGTCACCGTGAGGCGCGAGCGTCGGGAGAAAGCGGAGGTGTTGGGCACGGAGCGGTTCCTCTGGGAGACGAGGGGTCGGTCGACCCCGCTAGCGGTGGGGGAGGAGCGGAAGGAGCGCATCAGCGGGTACCCGCCTTGCGGCGTCGGGCGACGACGAGACCGGCACCCATGGCGGCGACGGCTGCGGCGGCGAGACCGGCAACGCCGAACCCGACACCCGTCGAGGCGAGCGGGCTGGTCGGGCGGTCTGCGACGGGCAGCGGTGTGGCCGTCGAGGAGGCCGCGGGGGCCGGTGCTGCGGTGGCGGACGACGTGGGTTCGGGTGAGGCCGTGGGGGTGGGGGTCGCGACGGGTTCGACGACGACATCGGCGGCTGCGGCATCCGCGACCGTCGCCGTGGTGTTGGCCGAATCGACGATGGTGACCGAAGAAACCTCGATGCTCGTGTCGCCGGCACCGATCGTGGCGAATTCGAGGCCCGCCGTGAGGTCGCCCGACACGGTGGGGGAGGTGCCGAGGCGCGTGTGCACGATCGTGAGGCTGCCGGTGTTCTCGTCGACGGTGTCGAAGCCGCCATCCGGGCCCGTGATGCTGTCGTCGACATAGTCGAAGACGGCCGGGTCGTAGTCGAGGGTCACGGTGTAGGTGAAGACATCCGCGGTGCCGATGAGGCCGACCGTCAGATCGACGGTGTCGCCGACGGTGACGGTTGCCGGGGCGGCGGTGAGGGTGACCGAGCCGGGCGCCACGGCCGCGAAGGCCGGGCCGGCCGACAGGGCGGTGAGGCCGAGGGCGAGGGTGCCGACGGCGAGAACCGATCGGAGTGGTGGGCGACGCAGGGCAGAGTTATGCATCAGGACGCAGTCCTACTTTCTTTCACGAAGAACGGCTCGAGCGGCGGGGAAGGCGAGGCCGCGGGGGGAGAAACCGTCGGGGAGTGGTGCAGGGTGCCTCACTGTATCCACGGCGTATTGCCGCCCCGGATCGGTGGTGTTTCTCGCGCGTTACGATGGTCGGATGGCTGAAACCCGACCGGATGGCGCAACCACGCGCCTGCGCCTCGACATCGCCTACGACGGCACGGCGTTCGCGGGCTGGGCCAAGCAGCCGGGTCTGCGCACCGTGCAGGGCGTGCTCGAAGAGGCGATCTCGCGCGTGCTCGGCAATCGCGGTCGCCCCATCGTGTTGACGGTCGCGGGCCGCACCGACGCGGGGGTGCACGCGACCGGTCAGGTGGCGCACGTCGACCTCGACGACTGGCAGCTCACGCGCTTCTCGACCTCGCAGAACGACCCGACCGTGACGCACGACCCCGGCCACATGCTGCTGAGACGGGCCAACGGCGCGATCGGCACCTACGCGGATGTCCTCATCCGCGGCGCCCGCATCGTTCCCGACGGTTTCGATGCGCGGTTCTCAGCCCTCTGGCGCCGCTACGAGTACCGCATCGCCGACAGTGTCTCGGTGCGCAACCCACTCGACCGCAACCCGGTGCTTTGGCTCACCGAGACGCTCGACGTCGATGCCATGCAGCGGGCGGCCGATGCGCTCGTCGGGCTGCACGACTTCGCGGCCTTCTGCAAACCGCGCGAGGGCGCCACGACCATCCGCACGTTGCAGGAGTTCCGCTGGCGTCGCGACGAGCACGGCGAACTGCGGGCCCACCTGCGGGCCGACGCCTTCTGCCACAGCATGGTGCGCGCGCTCGTGGGTGGATGCGTGGCCGTGGGGCTCGGCCGCATCCGCGTGTCCGATCTCCTCCCGCTCTTCGACCAGCAGAACCGCGCGGCGCTCTTCCCCGTCATGCCGGCGCGCGGCCTCACGTTCGTCGAGGTCGGTTATCCTGACGACGCCGAGCTCGCCGAACGCGCGCAACTCACGCGTCAGCGCCGCACCCTCAGCGGCCTCGTGGATGACGACGACGATGACGAGTAGCCGCGCCGACGGCCCGTGCGGCGCCTGCCTGAATTGACCGTCACATCGCCCGTGGGGTAATGTTGACCCTTGGTGTCTGCGCATGCTGTCAGACACCCGTAGTTGAGCCCTCCACCTGGCGCGTTCCCCGAGAATCTTCTCGTGAGAACACGCCGCACGGAGTGGGATTCACGAACGACCAACTTACGACAAGAAAGCAGCACTACTGTGACGCGCACTTACACCCCGAAGGCCAGTGAGATCCAGCGTGACTGGGTCATCATCGACGCCGAAGACGTGGTTCTCGGCCGCCTGGCCAGCCACGCCGCCGTTCTCCTCCGCGGCAAGCACAAGCCGACGTTCGCTCCCCACATGGACATGGGCGACTTCGTCATCATCATCAACGCCGACAAGGTGGCCCTGACCGGCTCGAAGGCCGACCAGAAGAAGGCTTACCGCCACTCGGGTTACCCGGGCGGCCTCAAGGCTGTCACCTACTCCGAACTGCTGGAGAAGAACCCGGCCCGCGCCGTCGAGAAGGCCGTCCGCGGCATGCTCCCCAAGAACTCCATCGGCCGCGCCCAGCTGCGCAAGCTGAAGGTCTACACGGGCAGCGAGCACCCTCACGCTGCTCAGCAGCCGAAGACCTACACCCTCGACCAGGTCGCCCAGTAAGCGCCGAGTAGACAGACTTTAAGGATTCCCACAGTGGCGAAGATCGCAGATTCCATCGAAACCCCGGAGACGTTCTCCACCGAGACGCCCGTCGAGGCCGCACCGTCGACCCCGCGCGCACCCCTCAGCGTTCCCGGCGCAGCCGTCGGTCGTCGCAAGCAGGCTATTGCCCGCGTGCGTTTGATCCCCGGCTCGGGCACCATCACGGTCAACGGCCGTGCGCTCGACGAGTACTTCCCCAACAAGCTGCACCAGCAGCTGATCAACGACCCGTTCACGGTTCTCGACCTTGCGGGTGGCTACGACGTCATCGCCCGCATCTCGGGTGGTGGCCCCTCCGGCCAGGCCGGCGCCCTGCGCCTCGGCATCGCCCGTGCCCTGAACGAGATCGACGAAGAGAACAACCGCGCCACCCTCAAGAAGGCCGGCTTCCTCTCGCGCGACGCTCGCGTCAAGGAGCGCAAGAAGGCTGGTCTCAAGAAGGCTCGTAAGGCTCCGCAGTTCTCCAAGCGTTAATCGCTCGCCGAACCTAGACTCAAGCTTTATGCCCCGTCTTTTCGGAACCGACGGCGTCCGTGGCGTCGCGAACCAACACCTCACTGTCGAGCTCGCGCTCGGTTTGGCCCAGGCCGCCGCGCGCGTGCTCGGTGAGGAAGCTCGCGACGCCGGACGCCGTCCGGTTGCAGTGCTCGCCCGAGACCCCCGTGTCTCGGGCGAGTTCATTTCCGCCGCCGTCGCCGCCGGGCTCGCCTCGGCCGGCGTCGACGTGCTGGAAGCGGGCGTGCTGCCCACCCCGGCAGCCGCCTACCTGATCGCCGACATCGGCGCCGACTTCGGCGTCATGATCTCGGCATCACACAATCCCGCCCCCGACAACGGCATCAAATTCTTCGCCCGCGGGGGCCGCAAACTTGCCGATGAGGTCGAAGACCGCATCGAAGAGGCACTCGCCGAGCCGAAACTCGCACCCATCGGAGCCGATGTGGGGCGCATCCGCCGGTTCGCCGATGCCGAAGACCGCTACGTGGTGCACCTGCTCAGCACGCTGCCGCATCCGCTCGCGGGCATCCACGTCGTGCTCGACTGCGCGCACGGCGCCGCCGCCGGCGTCTCACCCGAGGCCTTCCGCGATGCGGGAGCCCAGGTCACCGTGATCGGCAACGATCCCGACGGCATGAACATCAACGACGGTGTCGGGTCGACGCACCTCGACCTGCTGGCCGAAGCCGTCCTCGCCCACGGCGCCCAGGTGGGAATCGCGCACGACGGCGACGCCGACCGCTGCCTGGCCGTCGACGCCGACGGCAACATCATCGACGGCGACCAGATCATGGCCATCCTCGCGGTCTCGATGAAAGAGCGCGGGCGCCTGCGCGACGACACGCTGGTCGCGACCGTCATGTCGAACCTCGGCCTGCGCATGGCCATGGCCGACAACGGCATCACCATGCTGCAGACGCGCGTCGGCGACCGCTACGTGCTCGAAGCCATGAACGAGGGCGGATTCTCGCTGGGCGGCGAACAGTCCGGCCACGTGATCATGAGCGATTTCGCCACGACGGGTGACGGCATCCTGACCGGTCTGCACCTCGTCAGCGAGATGGCGCGCACCGGCAAGAGCCTCGCAGAACTGGCCGGCGTCATGTCGGTCTACCCGCAGATCCTGGTCAACGTGAGCGGGGTCGACCGTGCCGCGCTGCACACCGACGAGCCCCTCGCTGTCGCACTGGCCGAGGCCGAGGCCGAGCTGGGCGAGACCGGACGCGTTCTGCTGCGGCCGAGTGGCACCGAGCCGCTCGTGCGCGTCATGGTGGAAGCCGCCGATCAGCCCACGGCCGACCGCCTGGCGCACCGACTCGCGGATGTCGTGCGCGAACGACTGAGCGTCTGACGCGTTCTCCGAACGCCTGCGTATTTGATGCGTTCTCCGAACGCCTGAGCTTCTGATGCGTTCTCTGAACGCTTGGGCGTCTGACGCGTTGCGCGGGTGCGCTCGCTAAACCTTGCGCAGCAGGACCGAGCTGACCGAGTGGTTCGAGTCCTTGCGCAGGACGAGTTTTGCGCGCGCCTTGGTGGGGCGGATGTTGTCGACCAGGTTGGGCTCGTTGATCTCGGTCCAGTAGAGTCGGGCCCGCTTGCGCGCCTCCTCGGCCGTGAGGTCGGTGAAGACGTTGAAGTAGGAGTTGGGGTTGGCGAAGGCGCCCTGCTGCAACTGCATGAAGCGGTCCTCGTACCACTGCGCGATATCCGATGTGCGGGCGTCGACGTAGATGCTGAAGTCGAAGAGGTCGCTCACCGCGAGGCTGCGACCGTTGGGGGCCGGCTGCAGCACATTGAGACCCTCGACGATCAGCACATCCGGTCGGCGCACCACGACATGCGCGTCCTCGACGATGTCGTATTTCATGTGCGAGTAGACGGGTGTGCGCACCTCGGAGCGGCCGCTCTTGACCTCGGTGATGAAGCGCAGCAGTGCCCGCCGGTCATAGGACTCGGGAAAGCCTTTGCGCGCCATGATGCCGCGGCGCTCGAGTTCGGCGTTGGGGTAGAGGAACCCGTCGGTGGTGACGAGCTCGACGCGCGGGGTGTCCGGCCAGCGGGCCATGAGTTCGCGCAGGAGCCGGGCGACGGTCGACTTGCCGACCGCGACCGAACCCGCCACGCCGATGACGAACGGCGTGCGCGCGGTGCTGCCGCCGAGAAAAGCGGTCGTGTCGTCGTGAAGCTTCTTCGCGTTGGCGACGTAGAGGCTGAGCAGGCGGCTGAGCGGCAGATAGACCTCGGCGACCTCGCCCATGTCGAGACGATCGCCGATGCCCCGCAGTTGCACGATCTCGGCATCCGTCAGCGGTGAGGACGTCGTGGGGGCCAGCCGTGCCCAGTCGGAGCGGAGGATCTCGACGAAGGGCGTCGACTCGGAGGCGGTCGTGACCTGGCCCGTCGCGGGGGACGGGGGTGTGGCCGACGCGTCGGCTCGAGGGGCTCCTGACATAGGGACACAGTCTATTCCGGGTAGGCTGTCGAACATGTGTGGAATCGTTGGATACGTCGGAAACGGCGACTCACTTGATGTCTTGCTCACCGGTCTCGGCCGCCTCGAATATCGCGGATACGACTCCGCGGGTGTGGCTGTGATCGACGACGACGGGGCCATGCACACGCGCAAACGTGCCGGCAAGCTCAAGGTTCTGGTCGACGACATCCAGGCCGACCCCCTGCCCGCCGGGCACACCGGCATCGGGCACACGCGGTGGGCCACGCACGGCGGCCCCACCGACGGCAACGCGCACCCGCACCTGGGCGACGACGGCCGCCTGGCCCTCATCCACAACGGCATCATCGAGAACTTCAACACGCTGAAGACCGAGCTGCTGGCCGAGGGCTTCACGTTCGAGAGCGAGACCGACACCGAGGTCGCCGCCGTCATGATCGGCCGCGAATACCGCCGCGTCGGCAACCTCGAAGAGGCGTTCCGCTCGGTCGTCTCGCGCCTCGAGGGCGCCTTCACGCTCCTCGCCGTGCACCAGGACTCGCCCGGCGTGGTCGTCGGAGCCCGCCGCAACTCGCCCCTCGTCATCGGCCTGGGCGACGGCGAGAACTTCCTCGGTTCGGATGTAGCGGCCTTCGTCGCCTTCACGCGCCGCGCCCTCGCCATCGGCCAGGACCAGATCGTCACCATCACACCCGAGTCGGTCACCGTCACGGACTTCGACGGCGCGCCCGTCGAGGTCGAAGCCTTCGAGGTGCAGTGGGATGCCGCGGCCGCCGAGAAGGGCGGATGGCCGAGCTTCATGGCCAAGGAGATCGACGAAGAGCCCGATGCGGTGGCCAACACTCTGCGCGGTCGCATCGAGGACGGGCAGATCGTCATCCCCGAACTCGCCGACCTCGACCAGCTCTTCAGCGACATCGACCGCATCGTCGTGATCGCCTGCGGCACGGCCGCCTATGCCGGCATGGTGGGCAAGTACGCGCTCGAGAAGTGGGCCGGCATACCCGTCGACGTCGAGCTCAGCCACGAGTTCCGCTACCGCGAACCCGTCATCACGCCGCGCACGCTCGTCGTCTCGATCAGCCAGTCGGGCGAGACCATGGACACGCTCATGGCCGTCAAGTTCGCGCGCGAGTCGGGCGCCAAGACGCTGTCCGTGTGCAACACGCAGGGCGCCACCATCCCGCGCGAATCGGATGCCGTCGTCTACACGCACGCGGGCCCCGAGGTCGCCGTCGCATCGACCAAGGCCTTCGTCGCCCAGATCACGGCCCTCTACCTCTTCGCGCTGCACCTCGCACGCATCCGTGGCACGCAGACGCCGGAGTTCCTCGCCGAGCAGGTCGAGGAGCTGCGCTCGATCCCCGAGAAGATCCGCTTCGTGCTCGACGAGAAGAAGGTCATCGGCGAGCTCGCGCACTGGATGTCCGACAGCCGCGCCGTTCTGTTCCTCGGCCGTCACGTGGGCTACCCGATCGCGCTCGAGGGCGCGCTCAAGCTCAAGGAGCTGGCCTACATCCACGCCGAGGGCTTCGCGGCCGGCGAGCTGAAGCACGGACCGATCGCCCTGATCGAGCCCGGCCAGCCCGTTTTCGTCATCGTGCCGAGCCCCCGCGGATCGGCCATGCTGCACGCCAAGGTCGTCTCGAACATCCAGGAGATCCGGGCCCGTGGCGCGCGCATCATCGCGATCGCCGAAGAGGGCGACGCCGCGGTGCTGCCGTTCGCCGACGAGGTGCTGCGCATCCCGCTCGCCGCGCCGTTGTTCGAACCGCTGCTGGCCGTCATCCCGATGCAGATCTTCGCGATGGAACTGTCGACGGCCAAGGGTCTCGACGTCGACCAGCCGCGCAACCTGGCCAAGTCCGTCACCGTCGAATAACCGAGATGGATGTGGGTCGCCGGTCTCGCGTCGGCGACCTCCCGTCGTCGGCCGTCACGTCAGTAGCCGCTCCCGGAGGTGCGCGATGATCGTCGGAATCGGCGTCGACCTCGTCGATCTGGCGCGTTTCGAGCGCTCGGTGTCGCGCACGCCGCGTTTGAAGGAGCGCCTGTTCACGGCGGCCGAGCGGGAGAAACCGTTGCGGTCGCTGGCCGGGCGGTTCGCCGCGAAGGAAGCTTTGATCAAGGCGCTCGGCTCGTCGGACGGCATCCGCTGGCTCGAGATCGAGGTGTCGAACGGCCCAGAGGGCGACCCGACGTTCCGCTTCACGGGCGGCACGGCCGAACGTGTCGCCGCGCGCGGAATCGACGTCGTGCACCTCTCGATGAGCCACGACGGTGGCGCCGCGATGGCATTCGTCGTGGCCGAGCGTCACTCGCCCGCCGAGCGGGCCCCAGAAGCTGAGGCAAAATAACACCATGACCGACTTCCGAAGCGCCACCATCGACCTTGCCGCGGTCGGCGCCAACCTGCGCCGTGTGCGCGAGATCGTCGGCGACGTCAAGGTGCTGACGGTCGTGAAGGCGGATGCCTACGGCCACGGTGCCGTCGAGGTGGCGCGCGCAGCGGTCGCGGCCGGAGCCGACTACCTGGGCACGGCCGACCTCGACGAGGCGCTGGCGCTGCGGGCGGCGGGCATCGAGGCGCCGATCCTCTGCTGGCTGCACGGGCCCGATGTCGCCTTCGACGAGGCGTTGGATGCGGGCATCGAGATCGGTGTGTCGTCGGCGTCGCAGTTGGAGCGCGTGGCGGCCGCGGCATCCCGCGAGCGACCGGCCGTCGTGCAGCTGAAGCTCGAGACGGGTCTGAGCCGCAACGGCGCCTCCGAGTACGAGTGGGACGCCCTGTTCGCGCGGGCCCAGGCGCTCGAATCGGACGGGCTGTTGCGCGTACACGGGTTGTTCACGCACGTGTCGAACACGTCGCCCGAGGAAGATCGCGCCGCCCTGGCCTGCTTCGAGCGCGGCATCCGCTTGGCCGCTCAGGCCGGTTTGCGACCCACCCTGCTGCACGCGGCGGCGACGGCGGCCGCGATCGACCTGCCCGAATCGCGCTACGACATGATCCGGCTGGGCGTCGGTCTCTACGGCCTCAGCCCCTTCGACGACCGGTCGTCGGCCGACCTCGGTCTCGTGCCCGTGATGCGGCTGTCGGCGCGCGTGGCGGCGGTCAGAACCGTGGATGCCGGAGCCGGCGTCTCCTACAACTACACGTACCGCACCGAAGCGCCCACACGGCTCGCGCTCGTGCCATTGGGCTACGCCGACGGCATCCCGCGGCACGCCTCGAATCGGGGACCCGTCTGGATCAACGGCCGCCGCTACACCGTGGCGGGGCGCGTGGCGATGGACCAGTTCGTCGTCGACGTGGGGTCGGACGAGGTGGCCGTCGGCGACGAGGTCGTGCTGTTCGGTGCGGGGCGAGACGGCGAACCGACGGCGGATGACTGGGCCGACGCCGCCGACACCATCAACTACGAGATCGTGACGCGGATCGGGCCGCGGGTGCGGAAGGAATACCGCTCGTGAGCGGGCCAGAAGCGCTCGTGCTGCCGTTCGACGCCGAGGTGCCGACGGCCGAGGACATGCACGAGCTCGGCATCCGCTTCGCGGGGCTGCTGCGGGCGGGCGACCTGGTGGTGCTCGACGGCCCCCTCGGCGCGGGGAAGACCACGTTGAGTCGCGGCATTGGCGAGGGCCTCGGCATCCGCGGGCCCGTGACCAGCCCCACGTTCGTGCTCGCGCGCACCCACCCCTCGCTCGTCGGCGGACCGCCGCTCGTGCACGTCGACGCTTACCGCCTGGGCAGTGCGCTCGAACTCGACGACCTCGACATCGACTTCGAGCGCTCGGTCGTGGTTGTCGAGTGGGGCAGCGGCATGCTGGATGGCGTGGCCGACGCCTGGTACGAGGTGCGCATCGAGCGCCCCACCGACGTGCGCCGCGTGCGCATCGAGCGGCGGGCGGCACACGCGGCCTCGGCCGAATGAGGCCAGCGCCCCGAAGGTAGGCTGGGGGAGTGCTATTGGTCCTGGATTCCTCCATCGGAACGAGCGTCGCCGTCGTCGACCTCGAACGCGGCGTGATCGCCGAACGCGGCGAGGCCGACACCATGCGCCACGCCGAGGTCGTGGGCGCACTCATCCGCGATGTGCTCGCCGAGGCGGATGTCTCGATCGACGAGTTGTCGGGTGTCGTGGCGGGAATGGGCCCCGGGCCCTTCACAGGTCTGCGCATCGGCATCGCCGCGGCCCGGGTGTTCGCGCTCGGCGCCGGCAAACCGCTCGTGCCCATGGTCAGCCACGACGCCATCGCCGCCGAGTGGTACGAGGCGGGCGGAACGGGCGAGCTGCTCGTCGTGACAGATGCGCGCCGCCGCGAGCGGTACTACTCCACCTACAGTGATGCAGATACGCGCGTGCAGGGGCCTGCCCTGGCGAAGCCCGACGACCTGCCCGAAGCCGCCAACCGGGTGGATGCGACATCCGTGTCGGCCGGCGCCCTCGGAATGGTGGCCGAACGACGATATGCGGCCGGGCTGCCCTTCCCCGCCGACGAACCGCTCTACCTGCGCTCGCCCGATGTGACACTGTCGGCGGGCCCCAAGCGGGTGACGGCGTGACCTGGCAGCTGCGACGCGCCACGGTCGACGACGTTGCGGCCATCATGGCCATCGAGACGAGCGTGTTCGAGACCGACGCGTGGAGCGACGAGATGATGCGAGCGGATGTCGCGTCGCCGCACACCTATTACGTGGTCGCCTTCCATCCCGAAACGCCCGACGCCATCGACGGCTACGCCGGTTTCCTCGCCCCAGCCGGATCGCGCGACGGCGACGTGCAGACCATCGCCGTGGCCGAACACGCACGACGCCGGGGCCTCGGCCGCGTGCTCATGGGCGCTCTCCTGGGTGAGGCGCGGCGCCGTCGCGTCTCAGAGGTTTTTCTCGAGGTGCGCGAAGACAATCCGGTCGCGCAGGGCCTCTACGAGAGCCTCGGTTTCGTGCCCATCGCGGTGCGGCCGCACTATTACCAACCGGATGACGTCGCCGCCGTCGTCATGAAACTCACCGTCCCCGAGCCGCAACCCGGCCTGGCGGTCGGCCACGAGATCACCGCCACGGAGGCACCCGCGTGAACACCGACAACCCGCTCGTCCTGGGCATCGAGACGTCGTGCGACGAAACCGGCATCGGCATCGTGCGCGGCCGCGAACTGCTCAGCAACACCATCGCGTCGTCCATGGATGAACACGCGCGGTACGGCGGCGTTGTGCCCGAGGTCGCCGCGCGGGCGCACCTCGAGGCCATCGTTCCCGCGATTCACGAGGCCGTCGCCGAGGCGGGCATCAGCCTGCACGACCTCGACGCGATCGCCGTCACGTCGGGCCCGGGGCTGTCTGGTGCGCTCATGGTGGGGATCGGCGCGGCCAAGGCGCTCGCCGTGTCGCTCGACAAGCCGCTCTACGCCGTGAACCACCTCGTCGGACACGTGGGCGCCGACATCCTCGACCCCGCGGGGGACGCCTTCGAGTACCCGACCGTGGCGCTGCTCGTGTCGGGCGGGCACACGTCGCTGCTGCTCGTGCGCGACCTCGTGAGCGACGTCGAGCTGCTGGGCGAGACAATCGACGACGCGGCCGGGGAGGCCTTCGACAAGGTTGCCCGCGTGCTCGGGCTGCCCTACCCGGGCGGGCCGCAGATCGACCGCGTGGCGGCATCCGGAGACCCGAAAGCGATTCGTTTTCCGCGCGGTTTGACGCTGCCGAAAGACCTCGAGAAACACCGCTACGACTTCTCGTTCTCGGGGTTGAAGACGGCCGTGGCGCGCTGGGTCGAGAAGAAACGTGACGACGGCGAAGAGGTGCCGGTGGCGGATGTCGCGGCAAGTTTTCGTGAGGCCGTGGCGGATGTCCTGCTGACCAAGGCCATCGCGGCGTGCCACGACTACGACGTGCCTCGTCTGCTGCTGGGCGGAGGCGTGGTCGCGAATGCCCGCGTGCGCGAGCTGGCCGCAGAGCGGGCTCAGGCCGCCGGGGTGCAGCTGAGGATTCCGCCGCTGTCGCTGTGCACCGACAACGGGGCCATGATCGCCGAGCTCGGGGCGCAGCTGATCATGAACGGGCACGCTCCGTCGACGCTCGACTTCCCGGCCGACTCGTCGCTGCCCGTGACCGAGATCCAGGTGCGCTGAGGCGAGGCCCTGCGCGGACGGTGCGCTCGGAGTTATCCACAGGCGGCCCCGTCGGTGGAGTCTGGGTCGGGAACTCAATACGCTAGACCCGGCGGCAGACGCCCGGCTAAGGAGACCTCATGACCGACGAACAACGTCCCCAGGGCGAGCCGCCCGTGCCGCCGCAGACGCAGCCGCAGCAGGGCTGGCAGGCCCCCGCGGTGAACGGCCAGGTTCCCGGCGCGAACGGGCAGGCTCCTGGCGCGAACGGGCAGGCTCCTGGGCAGCCGGCGCCGACGTGGCAGCAGGGCGGGGCGCCGCAGCCGCCTTACCGGCAATCGCAGTCCTATGGCCAGCCGCCGCAGTATGGCCAGCCGCAGCAGAACGGCCCCTCCCACTCGTATGGCCAGCCGCAGCAGTATGGGCAGTCACAGGGCTACGGCCAGCAGTCGTCGCAGAATGCTCAGCCGCAGTCGGCCGGGCAGCGAGACCAGGCATCGGGGTCGTCGCCGGTGTACGGGCAGCCAGCTCAGCAATATGGCCAGCCGCAGCCGCAGCCGCAGCCGCGCGAACAGTCGGCCGCATCGGGGCAGCCCGGCGGGAACGTGCCGGCTTATGGTCAGCCGCAGCAGTATGGACAGCCGCAGCAGTATGGACAACCGCAGCAGTACGGCCAGGCCTCGGCGACTGCTCAGCCTTCGGGCCAGCAGACCACGCAACAGCCGCAGAACCCCGGCTACGCGCACTACCCGACTCAACCGCAGCAGTACGGCCAGACGCAGAACCCCGGCCCGGCGCAGTACCCGGGCCAGCCGCAGCAGTACGGCCAGCCTCAATCCAGCGGCCAGGCGGCCTACGGCGCGCCCACGCAAGCTCCGGCCGGCTACGGCGCCTATCCCGGTTATGACCAGGGCATCGCCGCGGCCAACGCGATCCCCTCGAAGCCGTCGAAGCCCGGGCATCCGCTCGCCACGACGGGTGTCGTATTGGGCGTCATCGGCGTGATCGGCGGCATCATCTTCGGATGGACGCTGCCTGTCGCCATCGTCGCGCTCGTGCTCGGCCTGCGCGCCCGCCGCAAGGAACCGCACGCATCGGGCATGGCGCTCGCCGCGGTGGTGACGGGCGGCGTGGGAACGCTGCTGTCGCTCGCCTGGCTGGCCTACAGCATCCTGACGATCATCGACTATCTGCAGTAACGCGCTCCACGAGAAGCGCCGTGTGGCGGCCGGCGACCCGGGTCAAGATGAGGGTCGCCGAGCCGCGGCCCTTCGGGGCCAAGCGTTTGCGGAATGCGGCGGGGTCGACATCCACACCACGTTTCTTGATCTCGACGGTGCCCACGCCGCGCTCCTTCAGCTCACGCTTGATGCGCTTCTCGTCGAGCGGCCACCGCTCGAGCACCCGGAACACCGACGCGAAAGGCGTCTGCACGGCCTCGTCACCCGTCAGATAAGCGATCCCGTCGCTCACCATGCCCGCGCCGACCCGCGACGCCAGCTGACCGATCAGACGCGCACGGATGACCGCGCCATCCGGTTCGTAGACGAACTCGCCGAGCTCACGCACGTCCACGTCGGCGCTGTCGGCATCGGCCACCAACTCGTCGCTGCCCGCTGCCGACAACACCAGGGCCGCGCGACGCACACCCGCGCGAGCCAGCGAGCCGAACCACAAACCCATCTCGACCACCTGACCGTCGACGCTCACCCACTGCGCCTCGGCCTCGGCCGGAATCAGATCGCGATCGAACCCGGGGCCGAGCTTCACACCCGTCGGCATGCGCGACGCGACATCGAAGACCAGATCGAGCGACGGCGAATAGTCCGACGGTTTCGTCAACCGCGACGTGTTCTGGTGCCCCGCCGTGCGCCGGGCCGGGTCGAAGAACACCGCATCGACGGCATCCACATCGAAAGCCGCCGCATCGCCGTGCTCGGCCCGCGCCGACGGGAACGGCGCCAGGTTGTAGCTCGCCACGACCGCCGTCACCTCGTCGGAATCGACAGCGGTGACCTCGAGATCGAGCGCGGCCAGAGCCATCGCGTCGCCCCCGTTGCCGCACCCCAGATCGGCAACCGAACGGATGCCGGCCGCCTGGAACCGCCCCGCGTGCACTGCCGCGACGCGCAACCGGGTGGCCTGCTCGAGCCCCGCCTCGGTGAACAACATGCGGCTCGCGAAATCACCGAACTTGGTGACGGCCTTGCGGCGCAACCGCGCCTGCGTGAGCACGGCCTGTACGAGCGCCGGTGCATGGCCCGCCTCGCGTAACCGGGCGACAGTCGTCACCGGATCGGACGCCAACGCATCGACGTCGATCGAGTCGAGTAGCGTGAGGCCTGCGGGGGTCAGAAGTTCGACGAGCTCGGTTTTCTCCACCTCGTCAACCTACCGTCAACCTTCCCGGGCCGAGATCAGACGACCGGGCTCGGATCGCCGCAATAATTGGCACTCACGTTGCACGAGTGCCAGCCGGTTGCCTACACTGGCATTAGCACTCTCGCAGTGAGGGTGCTAACGCCCGCCGGGCCTCACGTCCATCGGGCCACCAGTCCATTTCGTACGTTGTTCAGAAAGAGGTCAACCGTGTCGGTCTCCATCAAGCCGCTCGAGGATCGCATCGTCATCAAGCAGGTCGAAGCCGAGCAGACCACTGCTTCCGGTCTCGTCATCCCCGACACCGCCAAAGAAAAGCCCCAGGAGGGCGAAGTCGTCGCCGTCGGCCCCGGCCGCATCGACGACAACGGCAACCGCGTTCCTCTCGACGTCGCCACCGGCGACCGCGTCATCTACTCCAAGTACGGCGGAACCGAAGTGAAGTTCGACGGCAACGACTACCTCGTGCTCTCGGCTCGCGACGTGCTCGCGGTCATCGTCCGATAACGACGACCCCCGGCGCGGCATCACCGCCGCGCACCAGAACCACCGCAACGCCCCGGCTGCTTCGGCACCGGGGCGTTGTCGCGTGTCGGGGCGCTGTCGCCTGGCAGGAACGTGCGCACGCGTGACCGTTCCGACGCGCGACCTGGCCCGAACCCGGGTCTAACATCGAGAGAGTGCAGAACCCCTCGGACCCGTCAGAGGTCGACTTCGACCTGAACCTCTCGAACACCCCCGCCGCCGCGCCCGGAGCCGCCTCGAACGCCGCCTCGAGCGCCGCGCCCCAGTCATCCGGCGGCGCGGCCGAGAAAGCCACGGCCCCCGCCCTGACCGACGCCTCGAACCGCCGCGCCGGCCTCATCTACGCCGTGTCCGCCTACGGCCTCTGGGGTGTGCTGCCCCTCTACTTCCTTACGCTCGTGCCCGCCGGCCCGTGGGAGGTCGTCGCGCTCCGCATCCTGTTCTCGCTCGTCTTCTGCGCCATCCTCATCGCCGTCACGCGCGCGTGGAAGCCCTTCGTGGCCGTCGTGAAGCAGCCGCGCATCCTCTTCACCATGGGGCTCGCGGGCCTCTTCATCTATGCCAACTGGCAGACCTACGTCATCGCGACCCTCACGGGGCACGTCGTCGAGGCGGCGCTCGGCTACTTCATCAACCCCATCGTCACAATCTTCCTCGGCGTGCTCCTACTCAAAGAGCGGCTGCGCGTGTCGCAGTGGCTGGCGGTCGGCATCAGCATCCTCGCCGTCGTCGTGCTCACGATCGGTTACGGCCGTCTGCCGTGGATCTCGCTCGTGCTCGCCTTCTCGTTCGGCTTCTACGGTCTCATCAAGAAGCGCGTCGGCGGGTCGGTGGATGCCGTGTCGGGCCTCGCACTCGAGACCGTGTGGCTCGCACCCGTCGCCATCGTGCAACTCGTCATCGTGGGGCTCACGACGGGCATCACGTTCGGAAACGTGAGCATCTGGCACACGCTGCTGCTCATCGCATCCGGTGTCATCACGGCCGTTCCGCTGCTGTTCTTCGCCTCGGCCGCCCGGCGGTTGCCGCTCGTCTGGATGGGGTTCATCCAATACGTGGCGCCCATCATCCAGTTCGCCGTCGGTGTGGCGATCCTGCACGAGGCCATGCCCCTCGAGCGATGGGTCGGATTCGGCCTGGTCTGGGTCGCGCTGGTCATTCTCAGCGTCGACGCGATAGTGGCCACAAAACGCCAGCGCAAATAAACCTTCCCCCAGAGCGTTACACGCGCGTAACATGACCGGAACGTGGCGGAACCTTCCCGCCTTTAACGTGACCTAACGGCACCTTCGCAGTTGTCGTGCCCTTACATCAGCGACGTCATAAGGAGCACCATGAGCAACACAGCGCCACTTAGTTCCATTCGCAAGAAGCCGCTGCGCTACGCAGCGGGTATCGCCGCCTTCACCGTGTCAGCTCTCGTGCTGACCGCGTGTTCGAGCGGTGGGTCCGGCGAGGAGACGACCTCTTCCGCCTCGGCCGAATCGTGCGGGCCCGACGCGGCCACCTCGACTCCGAACCTCAGCCCCGCAGAACCCGCGGCGGCCGTTGCTCGTGACACCAAACTCAAGATCGGCACCATCCTGCCGACGACCGGTAGCCTCGCCTTCCTCGGCCCGCCCGAGATCGCCGGTGTGCAGCTCGCCGCCGACGACATCAACGCGTCGAAGGACGGCGTCCTCGGCGGCAACGTCGAGATCATCAACCGCGACTCCGGTGACACCACCACCGACATCGCCACCCAGTCGGCCACCGACCTGCTCAGCCAAGGCGTTTCGGGCATCGTCGGCGCGGCATCCTCGGGTGTCACCAAGACGTTCATCGACCAGGTGACGCAGGCTCAGGTCGTGCAGATCTCGCCGGCCAACACGGCCCCCGAATTCAGCGACTACCCCGATGGCGGCTACTACTTCCGCACCGCCCCCTCCGACGTGCTGCAGGGCCGCGTGCTCGGCAACACCATCGTGGGCGACGGCAACGAGAACGTCGGCATCATCTACCTGAACGATGCCTACGGCACCGGACTGACCGAGAACGTGACGCAGGCTATTGAGGCAGCCGGCGGCAAGGTTGTCGCATCCGAGGCCTTCAACGAGGGTGACAGCCAGTTCAGCGCCCAGATCGACGCCGTCCTGGCCGAAGACCCCGACGCCATCGCCGTGATCGCCTTCGACCAGACGAAGGTCATCATGCCCGAGCTCGTCGGCACCAAGGGCTTCTCCGGCGGCCAGACGTACTTCGTCGACGGAAACCTGTCCGACTACTCGAAGGACTTCGACAAGGGCCTCCTCAACTGCGCCAAGGGCACCCTGCCCGGTGTGTTCGCCGAGGATGACTTCAAGTCGAAGCTGCTGGGTGTCGACCCCGACCTGGCCGACTACAGCTACTCCGCCGAGTCGTACGACGCCGTGATCCTCATGGGTCTCGCCGCGATCGCCGCCGGTGACGCCACGGGCCCGGCCATCCAGTCGAAGCTGAAGGATGTTTCGGAGGGCGGCACCAAGTGCACGGCCTTCGAAGAGTGCGCCGACCTGCTCGCAGCCGGCACCGACATCGACTACGACGGCATCTCCGGTCCGATCACGTTCGACGACAACGGTGACCCCACCGAGGCGTACATGGGCATCTACCAGTACGGCAAGGACAACACCTACGCCCCGCTGAACGTCGAGTTCGGCTCGCTCAAGTAAGGCACAACTGCAACGGTCTCGGGCCGGGTCTCCTCACGGAGGCCCGGCCCGTTCGTGTTTCCGCGTCGCGTCGGTGCTGTTGGTTCGTCAGGGCTGTTTGCGCGACGCCGAGTACCTCATCCAGACATCCACGATGTTCCATGCGGCGAGTGCGCCGACCGCGATGGCCACGACGATGTTGACGACCTTGCCGCGGCCCGTCCACTCGGCGATGCCGACGGCGCGCGCGAACTCGGGGTTGATCACATCCTGGGTGAGAAGGATGGAGGCGATCACGGCGAAGGCGACGGACAGTGCCGCGCTGGTGAGGAACAGCATCCGGGTGTATCGGCCCGTCGACCACAGCGCATACGCCCAGACGATCTCGAGAAGCGCGAGCAAGACGAAGACGCCGACCCACAGCGGCCACAGCGCGGGTGCGAGAACCGGGACGGTCTCGCCCGACGCGTCGGTCACGAACGGCCAGAACTGCTGCCCGATGAGCGCCGCGATCCACGCCGCCAACAACACGGTCGTGCAGACGAAGCCCGCGAGGCCCGGCTGCCCGGCGCGCGGGGGCTGAGGCAGGGTGTCGAGCGAGAACGGCACGAGGGGCGACCTCTCGGTGCGCGTGCGCTCGACGATGACGAAGGCGAGCGTGGTCCAGAACGCGACGTGCACGCCGGCCGAGATCGCGAGCCCGATGGCCGAGCCGATGACGCCGCCGAACGTCGCGCCCGTGAGTGCCTGGATGGTGGCCGAGGCGACGGCCGCGAGCGGCATGACGATGGCCAGCAGAAGGATGAGCAGCTGCTTCCAGGCCAGGTAGTACTCGGGGCCGACGAGGTGCAGCGGCCGATCGGCGTAGCGGGCCGCCAGACGGGCGGGTTCGCCGAGATCGCTCAGGATGTCGCGCTCGGCGCGTGAGGCGTCCTCACCGCCCTCCAGGCGCGCCTCGAGGGCGTCCGTGATGCTGGCGCGCAATTCGCGTTCGACGTCGGCGCGCTGTGACTCGGGGAGCGCGCGCACGACGGCCCAGACATAACGGTCGGTGAGGGTGACCCCGGAGGTGGCAGCGTTGCCAGTGCCGGCGGCGCCGGCAGGGGGGGAAGTGGAGGCGGAGGTGTTCATCGTGCGGTCCCTTCGATCAGGTGCCGGAGCGAGTCGGTGAGCCGCTCCCAATCGTCGGCCAGGCGGTGGGCGAGATCGACGCCCTCCTGGCTCGTGCGGTAGAACTTGCGCGGACGGGCCTCGTCGGTGTTCCACTCGCTCGTGAGCAGGCCCTGGGCCTCGAGGCGCCGGAGCAGCGGGTAGAGCGTGTTGCCCTCGACCTCGATGCCCGCGGCCTCGAGGTGCTCGAGCAGGGCGTAGCCGTAGTTGGGCGTGCGTAGCGCCAGCAGGCAGGCGAGCACGGCCGTTCCGCGCCTGAGCTCCTGAAAGTACGTCGCATCCTTGTCTTGCATGTGCCACACGTTAGTGTGTGCCACACAGTATGTCAACGAGAGGTGACAGCCCGGCGCGCACAAAGAAGCCCCGACCGTGCACGCGGTCGGGGCTTCCTGCGTCGCGGGTCGCGCAACGCGTGGGGGGATGCTCGGGGCTAGATCCCCCGCGCCGCATCCTGATCGGCGGCCAAGGTGCCGAGATACAGCTCGATCACCTTGGGGTCCTTCATGAGGTCGCGGCCGGTGCCCGTGTAGGCGTCGCGTCCCTGGTCGAGCACGTAGCCGCGGTCGCAGATCTGCAGGCAGCGGCGCGCGTTCTGCTCGACCATGATGACCGAGACGCCCGTCTTGTTGATCTGCTTGACGCGCAGGAACGTCTCGTCCTGGCGCACGGGGGAGAGGCCGGCGGAGGGCTCGTCGAGCAGCAGAACGCTCGGCTCCATCATGAGCGCGCGACCCATGGCCACCATCTGGCGCTCGCCGCCCGACAGCGACCCGGCGCGCTGCTTGCGGCGCTTGCCGAGCTCGGGGAACAGCGTCGTGACGAAGTCGATGCGCTCGTTCAGCAGCTTGGGCTTCTGGAAGATGCCCATCTCGAGATTCTCTTCGATCGTCAGACCGGGGAACACGTTGTTGTTCTGCGGCACCATGCCGACACCCTTGGCCACGAGCTTGTCGGCCTTGAGCCCCGTGATGTCTTCGCCGTTCAGGTGCACGGTGCCGGAGCGCACGTTCACCTGCCCGAAGATGGCCTTCAGCAGCGTCGACTTTCCGGCGCCGTTGGGGCCGATGATGCCGATGAGCTCACCGGGCATGGCCTCGATGCTGCATCCGTTCAAGATGTTGACGCCCGGCAGGTAGCCGGCGACGAGCACATCGGTGCGGATGACGGCGCGGTCGGCGGTCGCGGTGCCGGTGGTCGAGGTGCCCGTTGTCGGGGCGCCCGCCGTCGTGGGGGTTCCGGATGCATCCGGCTCGGCTGCGTGGCTCATGCCTCGTCCTTCCCGTGCTTGTGTTCGGTGCCAGCGTGTCCGGCGTGGTCGTCGGCGTGACGCGCGGCCGCGGCCTTCTCGGCCTCTTCGACCGGGTTGGGCCCGTCGATGTCGCCGAGGTCGGTGTCGTGGTGTGCGCCCAGGTAGGCGTCGATCACGGCCGGGTCCTCCATGACCTTCTCGGGCGGCCCCTCGGCCACGATCTTGCCCTCGGCCATGACGATGACCCAGTCCGAGATGTGACGAACCATGTGCATATCGTGCTCGACGAAGAGCACGCTCATGCCCTCGCTCTTCAGGTCCTTGATGTGACCGAGGAGCGACTGCGTGAGCGCCGGGTTGACGCCGGCCATGGGCTCGTCGAGCATGACGAGGCGGGGGTTGGTCATGAGGGCGCGTGCCATCTCGAGCAGCTTGCGCTGGCCGCCCGACAGGGATGCCGCGTAGTCCTCGGACTTCTCGTCGAGCTTGAAGCGCGCGAGCAGTTCCTCGGCCTTGGTCGTGATCTCGGCCTCTTCACCCTTCCACAGCGCGCGGAACAGGGCACGGAACAGGTTCTCGCCCTTCTGCTTCTGCGCACCGAGCAGCATGTTCTGCAGCACGGTGAGGCGGCCGAGGGACTTGGTCAGCTGGAACGTGCGCACCATGCCCGAGCGCGACACCTTGTAGGCAGAGACGCCCGCGAGCGACTTGCCGTCGAACTGCCACGTGCCCGTGTTGGGCTTGTCGAAACCCGTCAGCAGGTTGAAGAGCGTGGTCTTGCCGGCGCCGTTCGGTCCGATGAGGGCCGTGATCTGGCCGCGCGGGATCTCGACGTGCTCGACGTCGACGGCCGTCAGGCCCCCGAACTGCCGCGTCACGCCGTCGGCGATCACGATGGGGTCGGTCTTGCGGCATCCGGGGCCGACGGGGCCGTCGACGAGCGGATGTTCGAGCACGGAGGTCGCCGTGCCCGTGGGCGTTGCTGCAGAAGACGAGTGATCAGACACTGAACGACAGCTCCTTCTTGTTACCGAAAATGCCTTGTGGCCTGAATATCACCAGCAGCATGAGCGCGAGGCCCACGAGGATGAACCGGATCTGGCCGGCCTGGCTGGTCGAGATGAACGACAGGATGCCGACATCGATGAGTCCATAGAGGATGCCCTGCGTGAGCGACAGCACGACCCAGAAGATCATGGCGCCGACGATCGGGCCGAAGAGGGTCGCCGCCCCACCGAGGAGCATGATCGTCCAGATGAAGAACGTGAGTGCCGTTCCATAGTTCGCGGGCTGAACGGCACGCGGCAGGATGAAGATCACGCCGGCCAGTGAGCCGAAGACGCCACCGAGCACGAGCGCCTGCATCTTGTAGGAGTAGACGTTCTTGCCGAGGGCGCGCACGGCATCCTCGTCTTCGCGAACGGCCTTGACGACACGGCCCCACGGGCTGCGCATCAACAGGAACACGAGCAGCGTGGCGATGAGCACGACGCCCCAGCCGACGAGGCGCACCCACCACTGATCCGCCGAGTAGACGAACGGGCCGAAGCCGTAGCGGCCGTCGGGCAGCGGGTTGATGGCGTAGAAGCCGCTCGAGAAGTTGCTGAGTCCGTTGGCGGCGCCCGTGACATCCGTGAGGCCCGTGGTGGTGACCACGAAGCGCATGATCTCGGCCGACGCGATGGTCACGATGGCCAGATAGTCGGCCCGCAACCTCAGCGTCGGAATACCGAGCACGAAGGCGAACAGAACGGATGCCAGGATCGCGGCCAGCACGGCCACCCACAGTGGCGCACCGAACGTGAGAACCGAGATGGCGAACGCATATGCTCCGACGAGCATGAAGGCTGCCTGACCGAAGTTGAGCAGACCCGTGTAGCCGAAGTGGATGTTGAGGCCGATGGCCGCGAGGGCGTAGGCGGCGGTGGTCGGGCTGATCAGCTCGCCCGCCGCATTGCCGAGAATATTTCCCCAGTCCATGAGTATCTCCCTAACCGATCCGCTCGCGGCGGCCGAGTATGCCCTGCGGGCGAACGAGCAAAACGAGAATGAGAACGACGAGAGCCGAGGCGTACTTCAGGTCGGGCGGCAGCACGAGCGTCGAGAGTTCGACGAACAGGCCGACGACGATCGAGCCGATGAGCGCCCCGAAGGCCGTTCCGAGGCCGCCGAGCGTGACGGCGGCGAACATCATCAGCAGGATCTGGAAGCCCATGTCCCACGAGACCTGGCGGTACAGCGCGAACATCACACCGGCCAGGGCCGACAGGGCGCCGGCCAGGATCCACACGATGCGGATGATGCGGTCGACGTTGATGCCGGATGCGGCGGCGAGCGACGCATTGTCCGACACGGCGCGCGTGGCCTTACCGATGCGCGTGCGGGTGAGGAAGTATCCGACCGCCAGCAACACGACGACGCTGAGGCCCATGCTGATGAGCGTGGCGATCGTCAGACGCAGCGGACCGATGATGACGGGCGTCGAGAGCCCCACGTTCATGGTCTTCGTCTGACCGCCGATGTTGAAGAGGTAGACGTAGCGCAGCACGATCGACAGGCCGATGGACACCACCATGGCCTGCACGAGTCTCACCCCCCTGCGCCTCAAGGGTTTCCAGAGCACGGCGTCGTTCAGATAGCCGAAGACGGCGCCCAGCAGCACGGCGACGATAGTCGCCACGACGATGTTGAGGCCGAGCAGCACCCCGAACACCCACGACATGATGGCGCCGAACGTGACCATCTCGCCCTGGGCGAAGTTGTTGAGGCCCGTCGTGCCGAAGATCAGCGTGATGCCGATGGCGGCGAGGGCGAGAAGCAGGCCGAAGTTGAGGCCGGCGACGATTCGGATGAGCAGCTGTTCGCCGAACCCGGTGGTCTGCCGGGTGTCCTCACCCGTGGGGAACAGCACGCTGACCGAGTTCGTCTGGGCGAGCGTGATCTCCTTGCTGGCCTCTGTGCCATCGCGCAGGGCGACCCCGTCGGGCAGGGTCGACTCGTCGAGCTCGACCGTGTAGGTGCCGGCTTCGGGAACGTTCACCGTCCAGCGGCCCTGATCGTTGGTGCTGACGGTTTCGTCGAATCCGTTGCCCGAGACGGCGACATCGACATCCGCGACGCCCTCGTCCCCGGACTTGATGATTCCCGACACCGTGAAGGTGCTGGTGAAGTCGCTCGTGGGTTCCGGGCTGGGCGCCGGGGTCGCCGACAGGTGCACGGTGTCGACGGATGCCGGAGCGGCCGCAGAGGCGCTGGCGGCCGGCATGCCGATACTGACGACGAGAGCGAAACAGACGGATAGGACACTGGCAAATACCAGGGCGAGGCGACCCACCATCGCGTGTGGTCGTGAACGGCCCAAGCTGCACCTCCATTGTGTGAGACGGGAGGGCGGTCGCCCCCAGTTTCCGTCTTCGTGCGCTGACTGGTGGCCGACGCTACAGCGGGTATGTGTCGAATATGTTTCCGGCACAGCACTCGTTTTTTTCACCCCGTCCACTTTGACGGCCACTGCCCGATAGTGGGGCCTGCGGCCGAGGAATACAAGGGGGTACAGCTCGTTTAGTATTAAGTACCGGATCCCCAGAGGTGTGAATCCGCCTTCTGCTCGGCCTCGAACATGGAAAAGAGAAATGATGGATCAGCCGGATCCCTTCGGTTTTGTCGGTCTCACCTACGACGATGTGCTGCTTCTGCCCGGGCACACCGACGTCATCCCCAGTGAAGCCGAGACGTCATCGCGTCTCACCAAGCGCATCCGGTTGAATACCCCCTTGCTCTCGAGCGCCATGGATACTGTCACCGAGGCGCGCATGGCTATCGCCATGGCCCGCGAGGGTGGAATCGGCATCCTGCACCGCAACCTGTCGATCCAAGACCAGGCCGACCAGGTCGACCGCGTCAAGCGCAGCGAATCTGGCATGATCACCAACCCCGTCACGACCACGCCCACCGCAACGGTGGCCGAGGTCGATGCGCTCTGCGGACAATTCCGCGTTTCTGGTCTGCCCGTCGTCGACGGTGAGGGCGTGCTGGTGGGCATCGTCACCAACCGCGACATGCGCTTCGTCTCCCCGTTTGAAAAGGCCACGACGCTCGTGCGCGACGTGATGACGAGCGAGAACCTCGTCACGGCCCCGGTGGGTGTCTCCTCCGACGAGGCCATGGCCCTGCTGGCCCAGCACCGCATCGAGAAGCTGCCGCTCATCGACGAGCGCCGCAAGCTCAAGGGCCTCATCACGGTCAAGGACTTCGTCAAGACCGAGCAGTACCCGCTGTCCACCAAGGATGACGAGGGCCGCCTGCGCGTCGGTGCCGCCATCGGCTTCTTCGGTGACGCGTGGCAGCGTGCCGGCGCCCTGCTCGAGGCGGGCGTCGACGTGCTCGTTGTCGACACGGCCAACGGCGACTCCGCGGGTGTGCTCGATGTCATCCGCAAGCTGAAGAAAGACCCGGCTTTCGCGGCCGTCGACATCATCGGCGGCAACGTGGCGACGCGTTCGGGTGCTCAGGCGATCATCGACGCCGGTGCGGATGCCATCAAGGTGGGCGTCGGGCCGGGGTCCATCTGCACCACGCGCGTCGTGGCCGGTGTGGGCGTGCCCCAGGTGACCGCCGTGTACGAGGCATCCCTCGCAGCTCGCGAATCGGGAACGCCCGTAATCGCCGACGGCGGCCTGCAGTACTCCGGTGACATCGCCAAGGCGCTCGTCGCCGGCGCCGACACCGTCATGCTGGGCTCGCTGCTCGCGGGCACCGACGAGAGCCCCGGCGACCTGATCTTCCAGGGCGGCAAGCAGTTCAAGAGCTACCGTGGCATGGGTTCGCTCGGCGCTCTGCAGACGCGCGGCACCAAGACGTCCTACTCGAAGGACCGCTACTTCCAGTCGGATGTCCCCTCCGACGACAAGCTCATCCCCGAGGGCATCGAGGGACAGGTTCCCTATCGCGGACCCGTTTCGGCGGTCTCCTACCAGCTCATCGGCGGCCTGCGTCAGTCGATGTTCTACGTGGGTGCCCGCTCGATCGAGGAGCTCAAGATGAAGGGCAAGTTCGTGCGCATCACGCCGGCCGGCCTGAAAGAGTCGCACCCGCACGACGTGCAGATCGTGGTCGAGGCTCCGAACTACCGCTAGCGGTCGTTTTCCTCGCGCGAGAGCGAATGCCCGGTCGGCCGACACGCCGACCGGGCATTTTTGTGCGCGAGGTGCGGGTGGATGAGGGAAAATGCGGCTTTAGGTCAGGTGAACGCCTGTTTGGGGGGTTTGGTCGGCGGGTCGACCAACGGGTAGCGAGGCGCCGTCGCGTTCGTCGAACCGGCCTGAAGATGCTCCCAGGTGGGGGTGTCGGGTGGGCGGAACAGTTGCTGGCGTGGTCGGCCCGGCTGGCCATGGAAACCCGCTCGTTCAACCTCAAAGGAAGATTTATGAAGAAGTCAACCTCAGCCCTCGCGTCCCTCGTCCTCGCCGGCGGGATCGCCGCCGCCAGCTTCGCGCCCGTGCACGCGGCGCCCGTCTCGCACAGCGCTTTCGGCGCGGCTGCTTCGGCGTCCGTGTCAGCGAACGCCGCTACGACGGCCGCGGCCTCGGCGGCGGCTAACGCCTCGTCCGGCGCCGCTTCGAACGCTGCCGCGTCTGCGTCGTCGCGTGGCACCGGTTCGTCGGTTGGCGTGTCGGGTGCCGCTTCCGCTGCTGCGTCGAATGCTGCGTCGAATGCCGCTTCCGCTGCTGCGTCGAATGCCGCTTCCACTGCTGCTGGTTCCGCGTCGGGCAACGCCAACGGGATTCCGGTGAGCGGTTCGACGTCGGCCGAGAAGGCTGCGGCTGCGAAGGCTGCCGCTGCCAAGGCTGCCGCCGAGAAGAAGGCTGCTGCTGCGAAGGTTGCCGCCGAGAAGAAGGCTGCTGCTGCGAAGGTTGCCGCCGAGAAGAAGGCTGCTGCTGCGAAGGTTGCCGCCGAGAAGAAGGCTGCCGCCGCACAGGCTGCTGCCGAGAAGGCAGCGAAGGACAAGGCGGCCGCAGCACAGCCCGCCCCCACTAAGCCGGTCGTTCCTGCCAAGCCCGTGACCCCGGCGAAACCCGTCACCCCGGCGACCCCCGTCAAGCCCGTCCCCGTCACGAACTCGTCGCAGGGCTGGCTCTCGGGCACGCTCGACGTCGGCAGCAGCGAGGTGGGCGGTGTTCAGGACGGCACCGCCGTCACCGTGCGTCCCGGCGGACGGACTGTGGTGAACGGCGTTGTGGTCGCGCCCGGTCAGTACACGATCGTCAGCGGCAAGCCCGTTCCGGCCAAGAAGTAGGAACGGGCCGTCGCTCGGCGACGGCATCCATTGGTGCGGCCCGCGTCGTTCGCTTCGGCGCGCGATGTGGGCCGCTCGCGCATCGGTGCCGATCGGCCCGGTGATCGAGACGACGATAGGGTAGGAGCGTGAGCTACGAAAACGAAATCGGCGTGTCGAAACGAGCCCGACGCGCGTACGCCTTCGACGACATCGCCGTGGTGCCCTCGCGGCGCACCCGCGACCCCGAAGACGTGTCCGTCACTTGGTCGATCGACGCGTACCAGTTCGGCATCCCGTTCCTGGCCGCGCCGATGGACTCTGTGGTGTCTCCATCCACTGCCATCATGATGGGGCAGCTCGGCGGACTCGGCGTTCTCGACCTCGAAGGTCTGTGGACGCGTTACGAGAACCCCGAGCCCTATCTGGCCGAGATCGCTCAGCTGAGCGCTGCCCAGGCCACATCGCGTATGCAGGAGATCTACTCCGAGCCGATCAAACCCGAGCTCGTCACGGCTCGCCTCGCCGAAATTCGCGCGGCTGGTGTCACGGTCGCCGGCGCGCTGTCGCCGCAGCGCACCCAAGAGCTGTACGAGACGGTCGTCGCGGCCGGTGTCGACCTGTTCGTCATCCGCGGCACCACGGTGTCGGCCGAGCACGTTTCGAAGAACCAAGAGCCGCTCAACCTGAAGAAGTTCATCTACGAACTCGACGTTCCGGTCATCGTGGGTGGGGCATCCACCTACACCGCGGCGCTGCACCTGATGCGCACGGGCGCGGCCGGCGTGCTCGTCGGTTTCGGCGGGGGAGCGGCGTCGACCACACGCGCGACCCTCGGCATCCACGCGCCCATGGCGACAGCTGTCGCCGATGTCGCCGGCGCTCGCCGCGACTACATGGACGAGTCCGGCGGCCGTTACGTGCACGTCATCGCCGACGGTGGCCTCGGCACGTCGGGCGACATCGTCAAGGCCATCGCCTGCGGCGCCGACGCGGTCATGCTGGGCAGCGCCCTCGCGCGGTCGACCGATGCACCCGGTCAGGGCTACCACTGGGGCGCCGAGGCGCACCACTCGAAGCTTCCGCGCGGCAACCGTGTTCCCGTCGAGCAGATCGGCACGCTCGAAGAGGTCCTCTACGGCCCCGCGACGTCGGCCGATGGCACGGCCAACCTGGTCGGCGCGCTGCGGCGTTCGATGGCGACGACGGGCTACTCCGACCTCAAGGAATTCCAGCGCATCGACGTCGTCGTGGCGCCCTACCGCGTGAGCTAACTTCACGTTTCTCGCGCAATCTTCGTGATGCCGGCTCCTTCGGGGGCCGGCATCATGCGTTTTCGGCGGCCTCATACTGTGAGCGGATGTGCGGCACAAGCGCTTGTTCGCATGCCGCGCGCGTATTAGCGTCGGGAACGTGGCCGACATCGCCTGTCGTGGCGGTCACCGATCCGGCGGAAGCGGCAGGCGGTTACCCAGGAGGACTCCGATGGCGCATCCGAATCACGGCCGAGACGACAACGGCAGAACGACGAAGCTCGGGCCGGAGGAACGCGCCCAGGCGATCGCCGCTCTGAAAGAGAAAGAGCTCGACATCCTGGTCGTGGGTGGCGGCATCGTGGGCGCGGGCAGTGCGCTCGACGCCGTGACGCGCGGCCTGTCGACGGGAATTCTCGAGGCCAGGGACTGGTCGTCGGGAACGTCGAGCCGGTCGTCGAAACTGGTGCACGGCGGCATCCGCTATCTCGAGCAGCTCGACTTCCGGCTGGTGCGGGAGGCCCTGACCGAGCGCGGCTTGCTCCTGCAGCGCATCGCGCCGCACCTCGTGAAGCCCGTGCGTTTCCTCTACCCGCTGAAGAAGCGGTTCTATGAGCGTTTCTATATCGGCGCGGGCATGTTGCTCTATGACCTGTTCTCTTACACGGGCGGACGCCCGCCCGGTGTGCCGCACCACCGCCACCTCTCTAAGCGTGGCGTGCAGCGGGCGCTCCCGTCGCTCGCTTCGGACGCGTTCGTCGGCGGGCTCACCTATTACGACGCGCAGGTCGACGACGCGCGCTATGGCGCCTCCGTGGTCCGCACGGCCGCCTACTACGGCGCGCATGCCGCGAGCCGCGTGCGGGTCGAAGGATTCCTCAAGGTCGGCCAGCGGGTCGTCGGCGTCAAGGCGCACGACCTCGAGACGGGTGAGCGATTCGAGGTGCGCGCGAAGCAGGTCGTGAACGCGACGGGTGTGTGGACCGACGACACCCAGTCGATGGTGGGGGAGCGCGGGCAGTTCAAGGTGCGCGCGTCGAAGGGTGTGCACCTCGTGGTGCCGCGCGACCGCTTCCAATCGAACATGGGTCTGCTGCTGCGCACCGAGAAGAGCGTGTTGTTCGTCATCCCGTGGGGCCGGCACTGGCTGATCGGCACGACCGACACGGATTGGCACCTCGACAAGGCGCACCCCGCCGCGACGGCGGCCGACATCGATTACATCCTCGAGCACGTCAACTCGGTGCTCGCGGTGCCGCTGACGCGCGACGATGTCGAGGGTGTCTACGCGGGTCTGCGTCCGCTGCTGGCGGGCGAGAGCGATCAGACATCCAAGCTGTCGCGCGAGCACCTGGTGGCGCATTCGGTGCCGGGGCTCGTGGTGATCGCGGGCGGCAAGTGGACCACGTATCGGATCATGGCCAAGGACGCGGTGGATGCTGCGGCATCCGCTCTCGACGGCAAGATCCCCGAGAGCGTGACCGAGAACGTGGCGCTGCTGGGGGCCGAGGGCTATCAGGCGGCGTGGAACAAGCGCGCGAAGATCGCGAAGGCGTTCGACGTGCACCCCACGCGCGTCGAGCACCTGCTCAACCGCTTCGGGGTGTTGTCGGATGAGGTGCTCGACCTCATCCGCGAACGCCCCGAGTTGAAGGAGCCGCTGCCCGGCGCCGACGACTACCTGCAGGCGGAGGTCGTCTATGCGGCCACACATGAGGGGGCCTTGCACCTCGAGGATGTGCTCGCCCGCCGCACGCGCATTTCGATCGAGGCCTGGGATCGCGGCGTTTCGGCGGCACCGGTCGCGGCCAAGCTCATGCAGGAGGCGCTCGGCTGGGACGATGAGCGCACGCAGCGCGAGATCGACAACTACCTGAAGCGCGTGGAAGCCGAGCGTGCTTCGCAGGAGCAGCCCGACGACGAGTCGGCGGACCGGATCCGTCTGGCGGCGCCCGACATCCAGTCCGGTGCGCACGAATCGGATGTCTCGACGGCCGAGGACCCGCAGCAGCCCGACGAGTCTGCCGCCGAGGCCTCGGCCGACGAGCCGTCGCGCGACGAGGTCACGCACGGCGACACCGACGGCACGGCCGACGACCCGGGCCACGAGAACGACACATCCGGCGTCGAAAAAAGCTAGCTGCACCTGACTCAGGGGCGTGGGAGCGCAGGCGCGCGCCACGCCCCCTTTTCACGCCCAACCGGCACGGGCATCTTTTTCTCGATTTTCCTATTCCAGATGGACTATTCCAGATGAACTATTCCGGATGGAATATTCCAATCGGAACAGTCCTCTCCCGCGACCAGATTGGGCGGAGACCGGGGTAGTTGTGGCGACGGCGAGCGTGAAACCGCGGTATGACATCGCCAGCCGTGACGTCTCGTCTATATTCCAGATGGAATATTCCGGCGGGAATGGTTCAGATGGAATATCTCAGACGCGAAAAAGATGTTCCGTGAGGCTGGTCAGTCGAAGATGCGACGCAGGACGTTGGTGTTGGCGAGATCGACGAGTTCGTCGCCGCGGCCCGAGAGCACGGTGCGGAGCGCGTAGAGCGTGAAGCCGCTCGCCTGCTCGGCCGTGATGGTCGGCGGGATGGACAACTCTTGGCGCGCCGTGACGACGTCGACGAGCGCCGGGCCGTCGTGCTCGAAGGCCTCGCGCAGCGCCTCAGACAGGTCGTTGGGCTTCTCGACGCGAACGCCGTGGATGCCCATGGCCTTCGCGACCTCGGCAAAGTTCGGGTTGACCAGGTCGGTGCCGTAGTTGACGATGCCGGCGGCCTTCATCTCGACCTCGACGAAGTTGAGCGACGAGTTGTTGAAGACGACGATCTTGACGGGCAGCTTGTTCTGCACCAGCGACAGCAACTCGCCCATGAGCATGGTGAGGCCGCCGTCGCCCGCCAGCGCGATGATTTGGCGATCGGGGTGGGATGCCTGTGCGCCCAGCCCCTGCGACACGGCGTTCGCCATGGTGCCGTGGCTGAACGATCCGATGAGGCGGCGCCTGCCGTTCATGTGCAGGTAGCGCGCCGCCCAGGTGACGGGGGAGCCGACATCCGGAATGAAGACGGCATCGTCAGAGGCCAGCTCGTCGATCAGGCGCGTCAGATATTGCGGGTGGATGGGCGAGCGGTTGTGGTCGTTGTCGGCCAGGTCGTCGAGGCCCTTGCGCGACTTCTTGTAGTGCTTGAGGGCGTCCTCGAGGTGAGAACGCTTCTTCTTGCGCTCGACGAGGTTGGTGAGGGCCGCCGCGGTGTCCTTGACGGTTCCGACGAGGCCCAGCGTGAGCGGCGTGCGGCGGCCGAGCTGTTCGCCGCGGACATCCACCTGGATCTTGACGGCCTTCTCGGGGAAGAACTGTTGGTACGGGAAATCGGAGCCCAACACGAGGAGTGTGTCGCACGTCTCCATGGCGCGATAGCCCGACGCGAAACCGAGCAGACCCGTCATGCCGACGTCGAAGGGGTTGTCGTATTCGACATGCTCCTTGCCGCGCAACGCGTGCACGATCGGCGCGCCCAGCGTGTCGGCCAGGGCCAACAGCTCGTCGTGCGCACCCGCGGCTCCCGCTCCGGCCAGAATCGTGACCTTCTCGCCCTTGTTCAAGAGGGCCGCGGCCTCGGCGAGACCCTCGGCCGACGGCAGCACCGAGCTCTGGGTTGGGCGGATCGACACCGTGCGCGGGCTATCGGCCTTCTTCAACAGGATGTCGCCCGGGATCACGATGACCGCGACACCCTTCTTCTCGATGGCCGTGCGCATGGCGATCTCGAGCACACGCGGCATCTGGGCAGGATCGGAGACGAGCTCGCAATAGACGCTGCACTCGCGGAACAGCTCCTGCGGGTGCGTCTCCTGGAAATAGTTCGAGCCGATCTCGGCACTCGGGATGTGGGCGGCGATGGCCAGCACGGGCACCCGAGAGCGGTTCGCGTCGTAGAGCCCGTTGACGAGGTGCGTGTTGCCGGGCCCGCAGCTGGCCGCGCACACGGTCAGCTCACCCGTCAGGGCGGCCTCGGCCGAGGCGGCGAACGCGGCACCTTCCTCATGGCGCACGTGCACCCACTGCAGGTCGCCGTCGGCGCGCAACGCATCGGTGAAGCCGTTGAGCGAATCGCCCGGCAGACCGTAGACGCGTCTCACCCCCGATGCCTTCAGAGTGTCGACGATGTTCGCTGCGATCGTGCCCATGTTTCAGCCCTTCGTGTGCGGATGATTCGTCGGGCGGTCCGCGCTGATCGCCCACCACCATCCGATCACACCGAGCGATCGAATGTGAGGGGTTGCCACGTTATTTTCGACGGCGGGCACGGCGACGGAAGGCCGGGCGGAGGAAAGGGCAGGTGGGCGGCGGAGCGGGCAGGCGGGGCGGCTCGGCTAGGAAGTCGGCGCGACGCGGGCTGCGAAGGGAGCCGTCGACGCGCGCTCGACGAGGCGCACCGGCACGATGGTGGTGCCCGCCGCCGCCGCGTTCTGCTCGATCTCGGCAAGGAGGCGCTGCACGCAGATGCGGCCGACGGCCGAGAAGTCCTGGTGCACCGTCGTGAGTGGAGGCCAATAGGACGAGGACTCTTCGGTGTCGTCGAAGCCCACGACGCTGACGTCGTCCGGCACGGGCCGCCCGGCCTCGTGCAGGGCGCGCAAGACGCCGAGTGCCATCTGATCGTTGGCCGCGAAAATGGCCGTGACGGCCGGGTTCTGCGCCAGCCGCGCCCCGATGCGATAGCCCGACTCTGCAGACCAATCGCCCACGAGCGGTTCGTCGACGGGCGCGCCGACCGCCTCGAGCGACGCGCGCCACGCCTCGGTGCGCCGCGCCGACGAGAACGAGCTCGGCGGGCCGGCCACATGGTGCACGGTCGGGTGTCCGAGCGCCAGAAGGTGCTCTGTGGCGAGCCGGGCGCCCTGACGCTGATCGGTGTCGACCACGGTGTAGGGGTCTGCGGCATCCGAATCGACGATCACGACGGGGATGCCGGCCGGCAACGAGATATCGGCGCGGTCGAGGATGTGTGCCTCGATGATGATGAGGATGCCGTCGACAGCCTGCTCGCTCAAACGCGTGAAGGCACCCGCGACCTCACCCTGGGTCGGATGACTGAGCGGCATGAGCGTGATCGAATAACCCGCCTCGGCCGTGGCCGTCGCGATGGCGTCGAGCGTGCGCATGTTGCCGAAGGTCGAGAGCGTGAACATGATGACGCCGATGGTGCGGAAGCGACCCGTCTTGAGCGCACGAGCGGCGCTATTGGGGCGGTAGCCGACCGCGGCCATGGCGGCCAGCACGCGGTCGCGGGTGTCGGCATCGACGTTCTGGTGACCGTTCGAGACGCGCGACACCGTCTGCGAGGAGACGCCAGCGCGCTTCGCCACATCGGCCATCGAGGGACCGCGCACGCGCGAGGTTGCCGCGCCCAGAGGTGCCGAGGTGGCGTCGTCGACAGGCACTCGAGACCCCCTTCTCGCCGCACTTGACGCGACGCTGTTGTCGTGTAAAGGTGTAACCCACACCCCATGTTTACGTAAACACGCTACCATCAGAACGCAGATGTTTACGCAAACATCGCACCACACCGAAACTCGCTCCCAACGAACCGGATTTCCCATGACGACGCTGTCAGCAGACGCCCCCGCCACCCCGCGGCCGGCCGCTCTCCGGCGAGACAAGCGCAGATGGACGGGATGGGCCTTCGTGGCCCCGTTCCTGGTCGTCTTCGCGCTCGTGCTCGTCGCACCCGTGATCTATGCGATCTACCTCAGCCTCTTCAAAGAGCAGCTGATCGGCGGCAACGCGTTCGTCGGCATCTCGAACTACACGCAGGCCCTCTCCGACCCCAAGTTCTGGGACTCGCTCGGCCGCGTCGCCCTGTTCCTCTGCGTGCAGGTGCCCATCATGCTGGGCCTCGCCCTCTTCGCGGCGCTCGCCATCGACTCGGCGCGCCTCTACCTGTCGTCGTTCTTCCGCATCTCGATCTTCCTGCCCTACGCCGTTCCCGCCGTCGTCGCGACGCTCATGTGGGGCTTCATGTACGGCAACCGCTTCGGCCTCGTCGGAAACGTCAACGACTTCTTCGGCATCCAGCTGCCAGACCCGCTGTCGAACAACTGGGTGCTGCTGTCGATCGGCAACATCGTCACATGGGAGTTCGTGGGCTACAACATGCTCATCTTCTACGCCGCACTGCGCGTCATCTCGACGGACCTCTATGAGGCGGCCGAGCTCGACGGTGCCAGCCAGTGGCGCATCATCCGCAGCATCAAGCTGCCCGCCATCCGTGGTGCCATCGTCATCGCCGGCATCTTCTCGGTCATCGGCAGCTTCCAACTGTTCAACGAGCCGAACATCCTGCAATCGCTGGCGCCCAACACGATCTCGACGTTCTTCACGCCGAACATGTACGCCTACAACCTGTCGTTCTCGGGCCAGCAGTACAACTACTCGGCCGCCATCGCCATCATCATGGGCGTCGTCACCGCCGTGATCGCCTACATCGTGCAGAACTCCGGTTCGCGCAAGGAGAAGTGACGCCATGACCAGCGTGCAACAGGGCGCAGCCCCCGCCCCCTCGAACCAGCCCACCGACAAGATCGACGCCACGACCGGCCGCGTGCGCCCCGCCAGGCGTTCGTCGACCGGCCAGCGCCGCCCGCGTTTCGCCAAACCGCAGGAGGGCGGCTTCCGCAAAAAGCGTTCCGTCTGGCTGACCGTCGTCATGGCCGTCATGCTCGTCTACGCGCTGCTTCCGCTGTTCTGGCTCTTCGTCAACTCGACCAAGACGCAGGACGTGCTCTTCAACTCGTTCGGCCTGTGGTTCTCGGGCGACTTCTCGTTGTTCGCGAACATCGGCGAGACGCTGGCCTACCACGACGGCGAATTCATCCGCTGGTTCGGCAACACCGTGCTCTACGTGGTCGTCGGCGCCGGTGGGGCCACCTTCCTCGCCACACTGGCGGGTTACGGCCTGGCCAAGTACGACTTCCCCGGCAAGAAGGGCGTCTTCGCGGTCGTCCTCGGCGCCGTGGCCGTGCCCGGAACCGCCCTGGCCGTTCCCACGTTCCTCATGTTCAGCCAGCTGGGTCTGACCAACACGCCGTGGGCCATCATCCTGCCCTCGCTCATCAGCCCCTTCGGCCTCTACCTCATCTGGACCTATGCCATCGATTCGGTGCCCACCGAGTTGCTCGAGGCGGCGCGGATGGATGGGGCGGGCGAATTCCGAACCTTCTTCACCATCTCGCTCAAGTTGCTGAGCCCCGGTCTCATCACGGTGTTGCTCTTCACCATGGTCGCCACCTGGAACAACTACTTCCTGCCGCTCATCATGCTGTCCGAGTCGACGTGGTACCCCCTCACGGTGGGTCTCAACCAGTGGAACAACCAGGCCTCCACGGCCGGCGGCGAGGCCATCTACAACCTCGTCATCACGGGCTCGTTCCTCACCATCATCCCGATCGTCATCGCGTTCCTCTTCATGCAGCGCTACTGGCAGTCGGGGCTCGCCGCGGGCAGCGTCAAGCAGTAACGACGACCCGCGGATGTCTCACCCGCAGCACCCTTCACCGCATCACCCGCAACACAGCTCCGCAACCACACCAGAACCCGAACACCGTTTACAACGACGTGAAAGGAAAACGATGAACAGTCGTTTCAAGAAGACCGTCTGGCGCACGCTCGCCACGGCAACTGTCGGCATCGCCGCCGGCGCCTCGCTCGTGGCCTGCTCGTCGGGCCCCGGGGGCTCGGCCGACTCCGGCTCGGCAGAGGACCTCGAGAAGGCCCTGCAGACCGAATCATCCATCACCGTGTGGGCCTGGGCCCCCGCGGTCGAGGACATTGCCAAGGCCTTCGAGGAGAAGTACCCGAAGATCACCGTCAACGTGGAAAACGTCGGCACGGGCAACGACCAGTACACCAAGCTGCAGAACGCGATCAAGGCCGGCTCGGGCGCCCCCGACGTGGCCCAGATCGAGTACTACGCGCTGCCGCAGTTCGCGCTCGGCAACTCGCTCGCCGACCTGTCGAAGTTCGGCTTCGACGACCTGGAAGACAAGTTCACGGCATCGACGTGGAACTCGGTCAACCTGAACGACAAGCTCTACGCGCTGCCGCAGGACTCCGGCCCCATGGCGATGTTCTATCGCAAGGACGTCTTCGACAAGTACGGCATCGCCGTGCCCGAGACCTGGGACCAGTACATCGCGGCCGCGAAGACCATCCACGACGCCGACCCCAACGCCTACATCACCAACGACACGGGCGACGCGGGCTTCACCACGAGCATGATCTGGCAGGCCGGCGGCAAGCCGTACACGGTCGACGGCGAGAACGTGGGCATCAACCTGCAGGACGAGGGCTCGAAGAAGTGGGCCGATACCTGGAACCAGCTGGTCGAGGGCGGCTACGTGGCCCAGACCTCCTCCTGGAGCGACGAATGGTTCCGCGGCCTGTCCGACGGCTCGATCGCCACGCTCATCATCGGCTCGTGGATGCCCGGCAACCTCGAAGGCCAGGCCCCCGACGGCTCCGGCCAGTGGCGCGTCGCCCCCATGCCCCAGTACGAGGCCGGGGGAACCGCGACGGCCGAGAACGGTGGCGGTGGAGACGCCGTGCTCGAGCAGTCGAAGAACAAACTCGTCGCCGCAGCCTTCCTGAAGTACATGAACGCCGAAGAGGGCACGCAGATCTCGATCGACAAGGGCGGCTTCCCGTCGACCAACGCCGACCTCGAGTCTGACGAATTCCTCGGCTACGAGAGCGAGTACTTCGGCGGCCAGAAGATCAACGAGGTCTTCGCCGACTCGGCCAAGAACGTCGTCAAGGGATGGCAGTACCTGCCCTTCCAGGTCTACGCCAACAGCATCTACAACGACACCGTCGGCCAGGCCTACGCCAACAAGTCCGACCTCAACGAGGGTCTGACCGCCTGGCAGAAGGCCTCGGCCAGCTACGGCTCCGAGCAGGGCTTCACGGTCTCCGAGAAGTAGCTCGCCCGAGTCAGAACGACCAGATGGCGGGCGGATCCCCCCTCCGCCCGCCATCTCCTTCCCCCTCGAAAGGTTCCCCGTGCTCACCGCCTCGCTGCGCCTGAACACCCGCACCCCCATCGCCCCCGTCAACCCGCGACTCTTCGGCTCGTTCGTCGAGCACATGGGCCGCGCGGTCTACACGGGCATCTTCGAACCCGGCCACGAGACGGCGGATGCTCGGGGCTTCCGTTCCGACGTCGCCGACCTCGTGCGCGAGCTCGGCGTCAGCATCGTGCGCTACCCGGGCGGCAACTTCGTCTCGGGTTTCAAGTGGGAAGACAGCGTGGGACCGGTCGACGAACGACCCGTGCGATTGGATGCCGCGTGGCACTCGATCGAGACGAACCGCGTCGGCATCCACGAGTTCGCCGCCTGGGCCGCATCGGCGGGAGTCGAGGTCATGCAGGCCGTGAACCTCGGCACCCGCGGCGTCGCCGAAGCCGCAGAACTGCTCGAATACTGCAACATTCCGCGCGGCACCGCGTTGAGCGATGCCCGCCGGGCCAACGGGGCCGACGAGCCCTTCGACATCCGCGTCTGGTGCCTCGGCAACGAGATGGACGGCCCCTGGCAGATCGGCCACAAGACGGCCGACGAATATGGCCGCCTCGCCGCCGAGACCGCGCGCCTCATGCGCTTCGTCGACCCGCGCATCGAGCTGGTGGCGGCGGGTTCGTCGAACGCCGATATGCCCACGTTCGGCAGCTGGGAGCGCACGGTGCTGACGCACACGGCCGGGCTCGTCGACCACATCTCGGTGCACGCCTATTACGAGGAACTGGATGGCGACGCCGACAGCTTCCTGGCCTCGGCCGTGGGGCTCGACCGCTACCTCGACGAGGTCGCCCAGATCATCGACGAGGTGCGCGCCGAGGCCGGCATCGAGCGGCCCATCGGCATCAGCGTCGACGAGTGGAACGTCTGGTACCAGACGCGTTTCAACGAGGTCGACAAGGAACCCCTGCTGACCGGGGAGTGGAACGAGGCGCCGCGTCTGATCGAGGACGAGTACGGCGTGACCGATGCCGTGGTCGTCGGCTCGCTGCTGAACTCGCTGCTGCGCCACGGCGACCGCGTGTCGATGGCCAACCTCGCGCAGCTCGTCAACGTGATCGCGCCCATCCGCTCCGAACCCGCCGGGCCCGCCTGGCGGCAGACCACCTTCCACCCGTTCGAGCGCACGGCGCGGTTCGCGCGCGGCGAGATCCTCGCGGTGGATGTCTCGGGCGCACCTGCCGTGGAAACGACGAAGTACGGCGCCGTTCCCGTCGTCGATGCCGCGGCGACGCGCGACGGCGACGACGTCGTGCTGTTCCTCGTGAACCGGTCGACGACCGAGGAGCTCACCCTGAGCGTCGAGATTCCGGATGTCGCGGGGCTCGCGCTCGTCGACGCCGAGACGTTGACCGTGCCGGACGGATTAGACCGGCACGCCTCGAACACGGCGACCGAACCGGCGCGCGTGGGGCTCGTGCCGCTCGCGGGCGTCAAGGTTTCTTCGGAGTCCGCGTCGGAGGCCGCTTCGGCTGCCGCTGGAACCGCCTCTGTCTCGGCCAGCCTGCCCGCGCTCTCCTGGTCGATCATCCGCCTGGCCGCGACCGCCGCTGCCGAAACGCTTCCCGCCGCGACATCCGCTGCCGCATCATCCGCCTCTCCGTCGTCCGACGCTTCGGACGCACCGACATCTTCCCTGGGGGACACCCGTGCCTGACTTCCGCATCGGCGAGACCGACTTCGAGCTCGACGGTCAGCCGTTCCGCGTGCTCGCCGGCGCGCTGCACTACTTCCGTGTGCACCCCGAACAGTGGGCCGACCGCATTCACAAGGCCAAGCTCATGGGCCTCAACACCATCGAGACCTACGTGCCGTGGAACCTGCACGAGCCGAACCCCGGCCACTTCGACCTGACGGGCCGCCTCGACCTCGAACGCTTCCTGCAGCTCATCGCCGACGCGGGCATGTACGCCATCGTGCGCCCGGGCCCCTACATCTGCGCCGAGTGGGACAACGGCGGCCTGCCCGCCTGGCTGTTCCGCGACGAGGCCGTGGGTGTGCGCCGCTTCGAGCCCCTCTACATGGCCGAGGTGGAGCGCTACTTCGACCGCGTGCTGCCCATCGTCGAACGCGCGCAGATCTCGCACGGCGGCCCCGTCATCCTCGTGCAGATCGAGAACGAATACGGTGCCTACGGCGACGACAAGCAGTACCTCGAGGCGCTCGTCGCCCTCAACCGCGCCCACGGCATCACGGTTCCGCTGACGACCATCGACCAGCCCACCGACGAGATGCTCGCAAACGGCAGCCTGCCGGGCCTCCACAAGACCGGATCGTTCGGGTCGCGCGCCACCGAGCGTCTCGCCACGCTGCGCCGTCATCAACCCACCGGCCCCCTCATGTGCGCCGAGTTCTGGAACGGCTGGTTCGACTTCTGGGGCTCGCACCACCACACCACGCCGGCCGCCGAAGCCGCGCGCGAGCTCGACGAGCTGCTCGCCACTGGGGCATCCGTCAACCTGTACATGTTCCACGGCGGCACCAACTTCGGTTTCACCAACGGTGCCAACGACAAGGGCGTCTATCAGCCCACCGTCACGAGCTACGACTACGACGCCCCGCTCGACGAGGCCGGCAACCCGGGCCCCAAGTTCTGGGCGTTCCGCGACGTGATCGCGAAGTACGCGCCGGTTCCCGACGAGGTTCCGGATGCCGCGACCCCCGCTCCGTCGTTCCGAGCCCCGCTCGACGCCGTCGTCCCCTTCTGGCAGGTCGCCTCGGCGCTCGGCGAGAGCGTGCCGCACCGCAGCATCCCGACCTTCGACCAGGTGGAGCACTACACGGGCTTCGGCGTCTACTGCACCGAGATCGACTTCCGCGGCACCGGGCGCGCGCCCGTCCTGACCATCGGCGAGGTGCGCGACCGCGCGCTCGTCTACCTGAACCGCCAGCCCGTCGGTGTGCTGTCTCGCGACAACCACGACCGCGCGCTCGGCCTCCCGTTCGAGGCCTCGGGCACGCTCGAGATCCTCGTCGAAGACCAGGGTCGCGTGAACTACGGGCACCGTATCGGCGAGGACAAGGGCCTGATCGGGCCCGTCACGATCGACGGTCACGCGCACGAGCGCTGGGAGTTGCAGCCGCTCGGGCTCGGCGACCTGGCGCCCGTGTCCGAGGCGTTCGCGCGGTCAGCGGCACCCGACCCCGACGCATCCGCCATCGCCGGCCCCGCGTTCGTGCGCGCCACCGTCGAGCTCGACGCCCCGACCGACCTGTTCCTCGACACGACCACGCTCGGCAAGGGTGTGGCCTGGGTGAACGGTTTCAACCTCGGCCGCTACTGGCGCCGAGGCCCGCAGAACACGCTCTACGTGCCCGCCTCGACCCTCGTGCCCGGCGCCAACGAGATCGTGCTCTTCGAACTGCACGCCATCCCCGACGCGACCCTCACCTTCGTGAGCGCCGCCGACCTCGGACACACCGAGTTCTAGATCTCCGCGGGCCGGCCACGGTCGGCCCGCGGAACCAACCCCGAAGTACGACATACCCGCAGCACTGAAACATCCGCACCACCCGCATGACCCGATGCACCCTCATCACACGCAATGAAGCGAAAGGGCACGTCCTATGACAGCACGAACACCCCGGGGGCGCCGACTCCGGCGCACCGTCTCGATGGCACTGACGGGCGCGCTCGCCGCGTCCGGTGTCGCCCTCGCCGGAGCGGGTGCGCACGCAGCGCCCGCGGCGACGGCGCCGGCCCAGGCCGTCTCCTCCCAGGCAGCCGTGGCCGCGGCATCCGCGACGAAGACGATCACGCCGGACCCGTCCTACCAGCAGCCCGAATTCGAGGGCTGGGGAACAAGCCTCGTCTGGTTCGCCAACGCCACGGGCGACTACCCCGACGAGGTGCGCAACAAGCTCGCCGACATGGTCTTCGGAAAAGACGGCCTCAACCTCAACATCGCGCGCTACAACGTGGGCGGCGGCGACGCGCCCGAGACGCGCTCCTACCTGCGCCCGGGCGGCGACGTCGAGGGCTGGTGGAAACGCCCAGCCGGTCTCGACCAGAACGCGCGTGACTGGTGGAACCCCGACGATGACAGCATGTGGAACTTCGACGCCGACCCCACGCAGCGCTGGTGGGTGCAGGCCGCCAAGGCCCGCGGCGTCGACAAATGGGAGACGTTCTCGAACTCGCCGCCCTACTTCATGACCAACAGCGGCGTGGTCTCGGGCGCCGTCGACAAGAACGCCGACCAGATGCGGGCGGCCGACATCGACGACTTCGCGGCCTACATGGCCCGCGCCACCGAACACCTCGAAGACGCCGAGGGCATCACGGTCGACACGATCGACCCCCTCAACGAGCCGTGGAATGGGTACTGGACCGCCTACGGGCGACAGGAGGGCGCGAACATCCCGCCCGCCACGCAAGAGAAGATCTTCGCCGCGCTGGCGAAGGCCCAGGCGAAGTACGACAGCGACTCGAAGATCTCGGGCATGGACGAGACCAACCCGGGCCGGTTCGCCAGCACGTGGAACGGTTACGCCGACGCCACCAAGAACCTCATCGAACAGCTCAACGTGCACACCTACGGCACGGGTCAGCGCACGAGCGTGCGCGACATCGCCAAGGCCGCCGACAAACCGCTCTGGATGAGCGAGGTCGAGGGCTCATGGGGCAACGGTCAGAACTTCGAGTCGATGGCCCCGGGCCTCGGCATGGCCGGTCGCATCACCGACGACCTGCGCGAACTGGAGCCGTCGGCCTGGGTGTTCTGGCAGCCCGTCGAGGACTACGACAACATGACGCCCGCCGCCGAGAACGCCAACTGGGGAAGCATCCAGCTGCCCTTCAACGGCAACGAGACGGGCGACTACACGATTCGCACGAACACCAAATACAACACGGTGCGCAACTACACGCACTACATCGAGCCGGGTGACCACATCGTCGGCGTCAACGACACCAAGACGACGGCCGCGATCGACGGGGATGGCTCGGGCGCGACGCTCGTCTCCATCAACGATGCGACGGCCCCCAAGACCGTGGCCATCGACCTGACGAAGTTCGCCTCGACCGCGGGCGCCACCGTGACGCCCATCGTGACCGACGCGTCGGGCGCGCTCGTGGCGCAGCCCGCCATCCCCGTGACCGACGGATCGGCCACCGTCACGCTGCCGGCCGCCTCCGTCACGACCCTCGTGGTCGACGGTGTCTCGGGTGTCGCCGACGACGCGAGCGTCTTCACCGACCGCGGCGTCTACCAGCTGACGAGCGCCCACGCCTCGAAGGCCCTGTCGGCCACCGCCGGGAAGGTCACGCAGGAGAACGTCGACCAGACGAAGGGCGCGCAGCACTGGCGCGTCGAGAAGCTGACCGACGGCGTCTCGAACCGCGAGGAATACCGCGTGCTCAACGTGGCGAGCGGACAGGCCCTGTCGGCCTCGTCGCGCACGGCTCTGACCACCGCGGCCACCGCTGAAAACGCGGGCACGCAGCCCGCCGCCTCGCGCTGGATCCTGTCGACGACGGGTGACGGCAGCTACACGTTCGTGAACAAGGCATACGGCACGCTGCTCGACGTGGGCGGTCAGTCGACGGCGGCCGGAGCATCCGTGGGTCTGTGGACGGGATCGTCGGCCGACAACCAGCGCTTCGTCGTGTCTGACCTGTCGCTGTCGGATGTCGCCCCCGTGCGCGTCTTCACGGCACCCGGCGTGACTCCCGCGCTGCCCGAGACGGTTTCGGCCACGCAGGCTTCCGGTGCAACGGCGCAGGTGCCCGTTGTGTGGACCACCGACGGGGTCGACTTCTCGGCCACCGGCGTCGTCACCGTGTCAGGTGTCGCGACGGGGCCCGCGGGGGACACGCGCGACGTGACCGCCGAGGTGGTCGTCGGAACGCTCGCCTCCACACTGCCCGCCCGCGCCAAGACCTGGCTGGGGCACGAACCCGAGCTGCCCTCCACCGTCACCGCCGTGACGGAGGGCGGCGAACAGGTCGACGTGGCCGTCACATGGGACCTCGACGAGATCGCCGCCGACGCCTGGGGCACCGTCGGAACCGTGACCGTTGCGGGCGCGACGACCGCGGGCTCGGTGCCCGCGACCGTGCGCGTGCAGGTCACGAACCCGTCGCTCGTGAACGTGGCGCTCGCGCCGAACGGCACGCCCACGGCATCCTTCAGCGGACAGTGGGACAAGGTGACCAACGTGAACGACGGCGTGGTCGACTCGAACCGCTGGACGAACTGGGTGTCTGGCCAGTGGCGCCCGAGCGACTGGGTGCAGATGGATCTCGCCACCGAGACCACCATCGACCACGTCACGCTGCGCTTCTACAACGACAACGGCGGAACCCTGCCGGCCGACACCGTGCAGCTGAGCTGGTGGGATGCCGCGGCCTCGGCCTGGGTGCCCGTCAACGCCCAGCCCACCACGGTGACCGAGGATGTCTTCGAGCTCGCCACCCCGGTGACGACGTCGAAGCTGCGCGCCACCATGACGGCTCGCGCCAACGCGTGCATCGCGCTGTCGGAGTTCGAGGTGTGGGCACCCGGTGCGCCCGGTGTCGGAACCGATGCGACGCTCGATCAGTTGACCGTGAACGGTGAGGTCGTTGCCGGGTTCGATGCCGAGACGCTCGAGTACCGGGTGCCGATCGCGGCGCTGACCGAGGGCGCGGATGCGGCAGCCGATGCCGCTCCGGCCGCGGGGGTGTCGTCGGCCGCGGGTTCGAGCGCTGTCGCCGTCGCCGCCGTTCCGGCTTCGCGGTTCTCCGCGCTCGCGGTTGCCGCCGAAGCACCCGTTTTGGGTGCACGCTCGGCCGACCCGTATGCGACCGTGTCGATCGCGCAGCCCGATGCGGCCGCCGCCGAACCCGTCGGAACCGTGACGGTCGCCGCCGAGAACGGTGAGGCGTCGTCGACCTATACGGTTCGTTTCGTGGCCGATGCCGTGGAGCCGGTCGACCCGACCGACCCGACCGGCCCGGGTGCCGGCGGCGGTACGCCCGCTCCCGGCACGCCCGGTGCGGGGAGCGGTTCTGGTTCTGGCGCTGGTTCGGGTTCCGGGGCCGGAACGGCCAACGGTTCGAACTGGCTCGCGAACTCGGGTGCGCAGGTGGGCGGCTTCGCTGCCCTCGGCGCGCTGCTGCTCGCGGCCGGCGCGGCGCTCGTCGTCGTGCGTCGACGCCGCGCGGGTTCGACCAGTGCAGGTTCGACAAGCGCGGAGTAGCTGAGACGGGTGCGGGTCGTTCGTCGGCCCGCACCCGCTCCTCGCCCTCTGCACCTCTTTTCTCCTTCCACACCGACGTGAAAGCGATTCAATGACCTCTCGTTCCTTCAAGCGGCCGTGCGCGGCCGCCCTCGCCCTCGCCGGGGGTCTCCTCCTGGCCACGGGCCCGGTCTCGGCGGCGCTCGCCGCGGCCGCCCCGACTCCGTCGGCTACTGCCGGCGATTCCGCACCCACCCCTGTGGCCTGGGGCTCCTCGGCCGTGCCCGCCGAGCTCGCCACAGCATCGGGTGCTGGCCTCGCAGCCGGCCTCGACCACACCCTCTTCCTCGCCGCCGACGGTGGCGTGGCGGCCTGGGGCGCGAACGGTTTCGGCCAAGCATCCGTGCCCGCCGCGCTCGCCGACCGCACCGTGACGCAGATCGCGGCCGGCGCCAACCACTCCCTCGCTCTCACGGCCGAGGGCGACGTCGTGGCCTGGGGCCGCGATGGCGACGACCAGACCGACGTGCCATCCGCGGCCACGCGTGTGCTGCAGATCGCCGCCGGCGGCTCCAACTCGCTCGCCGTGCTCGAAAACGGCTCCCTCGTGGCCTGGGGTGACAACGGCTTCGGCCAGAACGACGTCCCCGCCGCGCTCGACGGCGAAACGGTCACGAGCGCGGCCATCGGCTCGGGCTTCACGCTCGCCGCCACCGCCGACGGGGATGTCGTGGCCTGGGGTCGCTCCGATGTGGGCCAGCTCGAGGTTCCCGACGCCCTCGCCGACGAAGAGGTCGTGCAGGTCGCGGCCGGCACCGACCAGGCGCTCGCGCTCACCGACGACGGTCGCGTCTTCGCCTGGGGTGGAGATGCCTTCGGCCAGGCGGATGCGCCGGCCACCGTCACCGCGCCCGGATCCGACATCGCGGCCCTCGCCGCGGGGCCGTACTTCTCGGCGGCACTGACGGCCGACGGCGAGGCCATCGCGTGGGGCAAACAGGATGCCCGCGCGGCCGACCTGCCGGACGGACCCCTCGCCGCGATCGCCGCCACCGAAACGGGTGCTACGGCTCTCGCCGGCGCTGCACCTGCTCTCGGTGTGGCACCGGGAGGCGCGGGCAACACGCCCGAGTCTCTCCCCGGCGAGCCGACGACGCCCACCGAACCCGGCCAGCCCGGCACACAGCCCGGCGCACAGCCCGGCGCCGGCGCGGGCTCCGGCTCCGGAACGGGCGCCGGCACGGGCGCCGGAACGACCATCGGTTCGGGAACGAACGGCTCGAGCCCCGGAGGCCTCGCGCTCTCGGGCGTCGACCTCGCCACGATGCTCGCGCTCGCGGTCGCCATCCTCGGTGCCGCGACCGGTCTGCTCGTCGCCGTCCGCCGTTCGCGCCACGCAGTTTCGTCGGCAAGTGCAGCGTCGTTCCTCGACGAGGATCCAGCCTCTGCCCCCTCCGCGCCGGTCGGAGCCACCTCAGCAGACGCCGAGACGGCAGCCGCCGCATCCGAACCCCGCCGCTCTCGCAACCCCAAGCTGCGTCGCACCCTCGGCCGCGGCGCCGCGCTCACCACGGCCCTCGGGCTCGCGGTCACGGGTTCCCTCGTCGCCCAGCCGCCCACAGCGGCCGATGCCGCCCCGCTCGCGCCCACCTACCCGAGCCCCACCCTGCAGCAGTTGGTCGACAACGACTTCGTGCTCTACTTCGTCAACGCGGGAACGGCCAACCCCGGCGCGGTGTCGCCCGGCGACCACATCGGCCTCTTCCAGAAGAAGACCGACCAGCCCTACGGCGTCGACCAGACCACGGGCGGCAGCTGGGGCTTTGTGTCCGACGCCAACAGCACGCCGACCGCCAACGATTCGGCCGGCACCGACAAGACGGCCTCGCTGCGCTACGACAAACCGCCGACCGGCGCCAAGCTCGACACGCGTTCCGTCGACTACGCCTTCGACCTTCCCGAGGGTTCGTATGACGTGAGCTTCGGCTTCCAGCTGCCCTCCGGCTGGACGAACCGCGACGTCGACCTGCGGGCAGAGGGCCGCAGCCTCGAACAGGTCAACGCGCCATGCGGAAGCCTGCTCGAGCGCACCTACACGGTCGAGGTCACCGACGGCACGCTCGACCTCGAGGTGCACAGCCCAGCCGGCCGCACCAACGCCTACACCGATCCGGCCGTCAACTACCTGATCGTGCGCGCGCCGAAGACCTACGGCGCCGAGCTGCTGGCCGAGAAGATCCGCACCGTCACCCTGGGCGCCGCTCAGCGCGAGGGCTATGCGGATGACTCGCTCGCCGCCCTCGACGCCGAGATCGCCCGCGCGCAGAAGCTCGTGACCGACGGCTCGACCGACACCGCCGCCATCCGGGCCTCGTATGACGCCCTCGGCTCGGCGTTCCTGGCGCTCCGCCCGCTCATCACCTACGACTCGTTCCGCCCGGGACAGGCGTGGGTCGACGACAACGGAAACCCGATCCAGGCTCACGGCGGACAGGTCGTGCCGTCGAAGGACGCCGACGGCCGCACGCTCTACTACTGGTACGGCGAGGACCGCTGGAACGGGTACTCGGCAAGCCGCGGTGTGCACGTCTACTCGTCGTACGACCTCTACAACTGGCACGACGAGGGTCTCGCCCTGCAGGCCATGTCGGCGCCCGGCCAATTCGAGGACGACGCGTACTTCGCCGAGCTCTACGCCGACTACACGGCGGAGCAGAAGGCCGCCGTCTACCGCGACCTCGGAACGGTGCAGACCGACCCGAACGTGAACGCCGCCATCCTCGAACGCCCCAAGGTGATCTACAACGAGAGCACCGACCAGTGGGTGCTATGGGTGCACGCCGACGGCCCGAGCGCGACGTCCAACGCGCAATACGCCAAGGCGAACGCGGGCGTCGCGGTGTCGGATTCGCCAACGGGCCCGTTCCGCTACGTCGACAGCTACCGGCTGAACGTGGCCCCAGAAGGTGAGCCGAACTATCAGCCCGACAGCCCCGGGATGGCGCGCGATATGAACCTCTTCGTCGACACCGACAAGACCGGTTACATCATCTACGCCAGCGAAGAAAACCTCACGCTGTTCGTCTCGAAACTGAGCTCGAACTACATGTTCCTCTCGACATCCGTGGAGAAAGCCGAAAAGGGTGTCGACTTCACCCGCGCCTACATCGGCGGACAACGTGAGGCCCCGGCCGTGTTCCTCTACCAGGGCACGTACTACCTGATCACGTCGGGGGCCACAGGCTGGAACCCGAACCCGGCGAAATACGCCACGGCGACGAGCATGCTGGGGGAGTGGACCGACAAGGGCAACCCGGCGACGGGTCCCACGGCATCCACCACGCACGGCAGCCAGTCGACATCGGTCATTCCGATCGACCCGGCCGCGGGAAAGTTCATCTACATGGGCGACCGGTGGACGCCCAACGACCTGAAGAACGCGCCCGCCGTCTGGCTGCCGCTCGAATTCGGCGAGCAGGGCCAGCTGTCGCTCAACTGGTATGACGAGTGGACGCTCGACGACCTCGAGGGTAAGGGCTCGGTGAGCGTCGACCTCGAACTCCCGGCGACCGTGACACTGGGGGATGCGGCGAGCCTGCCGACCTCCGCCACCGTTACGTCGTCGGGCGTCACGTCGACGCGCGGCGTCACCTGGGCCGCGGGATCCCTCGACGTGCCCGGCCCCGTCACGCTCACGGCATCCATCGACGGCATCGCCAAACCCATCACCCGCCAGACGATCGTCGTGCCGAAGGGCCTGCGCTACCTGGTGGATGCCGGGGGCGCCGCTTCACCCGAATACGACGCCATCCGTGCCGCCGTCGCCGACCAAACGCCCCTGCTGAACTCGACGTTCGATCAGCAACTCGCCGCCGACCCGGCGACGGGTCTCCGCTGGGGCAGCACCAACCCGGCCACGGGCACGAACACGGGGTCGCTGTTCGAGTCGCTGCGCTACGTCTCGGCCACGGCACCCGACAAGCGCCTCGGCTACCGCTTCGAGGGTCTGGATGCCGGCAGCTACGACGTCTATGTGGGCCTCTACGACCCGTGGTCGCAGTGGGCCAAGAACCGCCGCGCAGCCATCGCGGTCAACGGCGATCAGGTGGTCGCGGCCCAACCCATCACGGGCCAGAACACGGTCGCGTCGCTCACGAACCGCGCCGTCGCGGCCGACGGCTCCCTCGACCTGACGCTCACCCCGGTGGGCTCGGGCGACGGCACCGACGTGCAACTCAGCTGGATCATGATCGTCCAGCGCTAGCGCGCCGCGCGAATAGTCAGGGGTAGGTGCGATGTCGGCACCTACCCCTTTCGCTTGCCGTTCTCGGTGAACTATCAGTATGAGAAATACTCACCAGGAAAGGTGGAGGTATCAAAATTCGACGTCGAATAGGAGATCCACATGAAGCCTTCGCTCATCTTGATAGGCGCATCGTCGCCACTCATCGAGGTCTTTTGCCGAGCTACCGCCTCTGCGGTTGAACATGGTTACTGCCGATGAGTATCCGCACGCTTTTTGCCGCCGACAGCCGTCGAGCCGTGTCGGCTACACCGGGGCGTCGACTCGCCTCGCTCGGGTCGTTCATTCTTCTAGCCGGCGGCGCGGTCCTCCTGGGGCAGCACGTTTCGCCCTGGGTGTGGCCGGGCCTGGTTCTCATCGACATCCTGATTTTCGCCGTTCTCGGAAACCGGTGGGCCGATCAGGATGCTCACCGAGCCGCTGCGTTAAAACGGCAGGACCGCGCATGAGTGGCCAGTTTTCGTGATGAAGTCCAGCTGGCTCCGACTGGTCGGTCGTCTTTTCATATCAGCTTCGGTAGCAACGTTGCCCTTGCTCGTCGTCTGCGCTGTGACAGTGGAGGTATGGCCACGGTGGGCTGCGCTCGTGGTTAGTGTCTTCGTTCTTGCGGCGATGATGCGGGTGACGTGAGTCTTCGAGCCGTAAGGCGGCGAAACACCAGGCCTAGCGGTTCCTTCCGCAGAGAGGCGGGTCGGGAACATACGCTCCTGGCCCGCCTCTCGTCACGCGATAACCGTGGGGCTAGCCCTGGGCCAACACCGACACGTCGTTCCACTTCTCCCACGTGGCGATGCGGTTCTCGTAGTCGTGCTTGGCAATGCCGAGCGGCTGAGAACCGAAGAACACGCGCAGGGGCGGCTCGTCGGCATCCACGATCTTCAGGATGGCTGCGGCGCTCGCCGTGGGGTCGCCGGGGGTGCCGCCGCGCTGCTTGCGCCCCTCCTCCATCGCCCGGTGAGCGTCGGCGTAGGCGGGCAGCTCATCGGAACGCTTCGCCGACGGGCCCGACCAGTCGGTCGAGAAGCCGCCGGGCTCGATGAGCGTGACATGGATGCCGAACGACTCGACCTCCTGCGCCAGCGACTGGCTGAAGCCCTCGAGCGCCCACTTCGACGCGTGGTAGAGCCCGATGCCGGGGAAAGCGCTGATGCCGCCGATCGACGACACCTGGATGATGTGACCGCTCTTCTGCTCGCGCAGGTACGGCAGCGCGGCCTGCGTCACCCAGAGGGCGCCGAACACGTTGGTCTCGATCTGCGCGCGAGCCTCCTCTTCGGTGACCTCTTCGATGAAGCCGAAGTGGCCATAGCCGGCGTTGTTGACGACGACGTCGAGGCGGCCGAAGTACTCCGCGGCCTGCTTCACGGCGGCCAGGTCGGCCTCGCGGTCGGTGACGTCGAGTGTGAGGGGCAGGATGTTGTCGCCGTACTTCTCGACGAGATCGTCGAGCGTGTCGACGTTGCGGGCTGTGGCGGCGACTTTGTCGCCGCGTTCGAGTGCGGCCGTGGCCCACTCGCGGCCGAAGCCCTTGGATGTGCCGGTGATGAACCAGACTTTCTCGGTCATGCGATTCCTTTCGATGACGACGGGCCCCGTCGAGGGGTCACCTCTGATCGAACGTGGTGTGTGGTGTCGTCATTCCCCTCAGGCCGTGGCGGCGCGCGGAGCTCGCGAAGTCCGTCCGCGGCGGGAGGCGATGACGGCGTCGACGCTGAAGGCCCCGGCGCCGGTGAGGGCTGGCACGACGGATGCGACGGCGAGCAGGAGCGTGAACTCGATGCCGCCGTCCTGGGCGAAGAAGCCGGCCGGCAGATGTGCGGTGACGAGCGCGCCCACCGACACGATGGCGAGGGCGACACCAGCGACACGGGTGCCGAGACCCAGCATGAGCAGCAGGCCGCCGACGAGTTCGACGAGCGCCACGACAGGGGCGAGGATGGCGGGAGCGGGAAGCCCCATGCCCTCGAACATCTGCTGCGCACCGGGCAGCCCGATGACGAACAGTTTCTGGGCGCCGTGGGCGACGAAGATGCCGCCGACGGCGAGGCGCAGCAGCAGAAGGCCGGCAGAGGTCGAGGTGCGCTGGAACATGTGTCTCCTGACGTGGAACGAGTGACGGACGGGAGACCGGGCGGGGGACATCGGTGGCCGGCCTCCGCGAAAACAGCTTGGCGAAGCATCCCGACAGCGAGCCGCTTGTCCCCTGAAAGAGGGGTGGATGTCGGTGTGTCGAACTCTCGGCTGCGGTATGGGCTGGAGGCGTCAACGGGGTTTCGTCGGCGAGCACGGCGGCGTAGCGTTGCAGTCAACCGAAGGAGACAGCATGAGCGACATCAACGGCTTCGCAGCCGCCGACTTCCCCGACGACGCACGCACCCCGGTCGGCGACGACCTGCCGGGCCAGGAGACCGACGCCGAGGCGATCTTCCGCGAGCGCCTCGAAGAACAGGACGACGAGGCTGCCGGCAAGAAGCCGTAGCCTCGCGCATCCTCGCGCCGCAGCATCCGAAGCCCTCTCCGCCCTGGGGAGGGCTTCGCTGCGCTTCCGCGGGTTCCTTCGGTATGGACCGGGGGTCAGATTGAGATCGCTATAGCGGTTAGGCGCGCTGGAAGCTGCGTTCGTCGATCAGCCGAACTCGATGAACTGGATGGCGATGCCCACGATGGCGGCGACGATGCCGATGCCGAGCAGCAGCCACCCGATCAGCCGAAAGGTGCGGCCGTCGATCTCGGGTTCGCGCGTGCGGCAGATCCACGGGGCGCGGTGGTTGAACCACAGGGGGATGTCATCGCCCACCTGCGCGCGCAACGCCTCGGCCGTCGAGGCGGGGGCTTCATGCACGTCGTGGTCGTCATCGAGCCAGCGCACGATGTTGCCCTTGGGACCCGTGGCGATGACGCCGTCCACCTGGATCCACCGTTTGCGCACGCTGCCGAGGATGAGCCCGATGCCGAGCAACACGATGCCGAGACCCAACCCGAACCACGTGAAGACCTCACTGATCAGACCGACAGCGGTGTGACCATCCATGTCGTGCCTTTCGCGTCGATCGGTTCTTCGTCGATGCTAGCGGAGGCGCGTGACGGCTTCCTGCGCGTTAGACGACGCCGAGCGGGCGGTGCGGTTCGGCGGGCAACTCGATCTCGATGGGGTCGCCCGCGCGCACCATGCCGCCCGTGACGACGATGCTCATGACGCCGGCTTTGCGGATGACATTGCCCTCGGCATCCTTGCCCAGCACGGCTTTCATGAGCCCGCGTTCTTTGCCGTTGATCTGGGTGCACGGGTTGCGCAGCCCCGTGATCTCGATGAGTGCGTCGGAGCCGAGCCGCAGCCGCGTGCCCTCTGGCAACCCCAGCAGGTCGATGCCCTCGGTGGTCACGTTCTCGCCCAGCTCGCCGGGTGCCACTTCGAAGCCGCGCTCGCCGAGTTCGTCGAACAGCTCGCTGTGCATGAGGTGCACTTGCCGCAGGTTGGGCGATTCGGGGTCTCTCTTCAGGCGGTGCACGTGTTGCACGGTCTCGCCGAAGTGGGCATCGCCCTCGACCCCGCGGCCCGCGACCAGGCGGATGTCGGGGGCGGTCGGTTTGCTGAAATTGTGGGCGTCGTCGCGGCTCACGGCGACGACGCGGGCGGCGGTTCCCTGTGCGCTCATGCCTCGAGTCTGCCACCCCGGCGAATGTCGGTGGTGGCGGCTAGCATTGGTTTCGTGGTCACCGCCTTATATCGCCGTTATCGGCCAGAGAATTTCGCCGAAATGATCGGTCAGTCGCAGGTGACCGATCCACTCATGACGGCGTTGCGCACCAACCGTGTCAATCACGCCTACCTCTTCAGCGGCCCGCGCGGCTGTGGCAAGACGACGTCGGCCCGCATCCTCGCGCGCTGCCTCAACTGTGCCGAGGGGCCCACCGACACCCCCTGCGGCGTGTGCCCCAGCTGTGTCGAGCTGGGTCGCGACGGCGGCGGTTCGCTCGACGTCGTCGAGATCGACGCGGCGAGCCACAACGGTGTCGACGACGCGCGCGATCTGCGCGAGCGTGCCGTGTTCGCCCCCGCGCGCGACCGCTACAAGATCTTCATCCTCGACGAGGCCCACATGGTCACGCCGCAGGGTTTCAACGCGCTGCTCAAGATCGTCGAAGAGCCGCCAGAGCACATCAAGTTCATCTTCGCCACGACCGAGCCAGACAAGGTCATCGGCACGATCCGCTCGCGCACCCATCACTACCCGTTCCGGCTCATTCCGTCGGCGCAGATGCTCGAATACGTGCAGCACATGTGCGATCTCGAGGGCGTCACGGTCGAGCCCGGTGTTCTTCCGCTCGTGGTGCGTGCCGGTGGCGGTTCGGCGCGCGACACGCTGTCGCTGCTCGACCAGCTGATGGCCGGGTCCGATGGCACGAGCGTCGACTACGAGCGCGCCGTCGCGCTGCTGGGCTACACGCACGCCACGCTGCTCGACGACGCCGTCGAGGCGCTCGGCGCTCGAGACGCGGCGGCGGCCTTCAACGCGGTCGACCGGGTCATCCAGACGGGCCAAGACCCCCGCCGCTTCGTCGACGACCTCCTCGAGCGCCTGCGCGACCTGATCGTCGTGGGCGCGACCGGCGCTGCCGGGGCTCAGGCGGTGTTGCGCGGCATCCCGCAAGACGAGCTCGATCGCATGGCTGTGCAGGCCGACAGCTTCGGGCAGGCCGAGCTGAGCCGCACGGCAGATATCGTCAACGCGGCCCTCAGTGAGATGACGGGCGCCACGTCGCCCAAGTTGCACCTCGAGCTGATGACGGCGCGCATTCTGGTGCCGTCGATGGATGACAGCTCGCGCGGCGCCCTGGCGCGTGTCGAGCGGCTCGAGCGGCGCGTGGGCGTCGACGGCTCGGGCGGAAACAACGCCGAGCCGGCACCGCGCGGCGAGGCTGCCCGCCCAGGCGGCGGAGCGGCTGCCGCACCGGCACGCGACGCTGGCCCGGCGCGCACCCAGGCCCCGACGCACACCCAGGCCCCGTCGCAAACGCAGGCCTCGACTCCGCCACGTGCGCCGGCTTCTTCGCGCGCTCACGATGTTTCGGGCGAACAAGCTCCCGTGCGCTCCCAGGTTCCAGGTGCTGATGCGGCGACCGCCGCTCCGGCTCCGGCTGCGGATGTCGTCGCAGCTCCGTCGAGCGACGCGGCCGCAACGACAGCGGCAACCGGTGAAGCGCTGGCGAAGGCGGCGGCAGCGTCCTGGGGCATCGACGTCGCAGAGACCACAACCGAGCCCGCCACTGCTCGTTCGACCTCGGCGCAGCCCTCGGCTGAGTCCGCTCAGGCCGAGTCCGCGCCGGCCGAGTCCAGTCAGGCCGAACCGACCCCGGCGCAGTCCACGCCCGCCGAGTTGGCTCGCGATGCAGCCGACGAGACTTCGCCGAACCCGCAAAATGCGTCTTCTGTGTCTATCAACGAGCCGTCTATCAACGAGCCGTCTGCCGACGAGCCGTCTGCCGACGAGCCGTCTGCCACTGTGCCCCTCGCCGACCAGCCCCTCGTCGATGCCGCGGACACCGCGTCGCCGGGTGCCGACCAGGTCGATGCCCCGATCGCCGCCGACACGCATCCGGCCGCGGCCTCCGCACCGGGCGCTGCAGAGAAGGCCCCCGACCTCGCGGCCGCTCCTGCCGTTCCCGCTGCCGACCTGGCATCCCCGGCGTCCGGCACCGCCGCGGCACCCGTGTCGCTGCAGCAGCTCAAAGACGCCTGGCCCGAGATCCTCGAACGCGTCGCCGACACGAGCCGCCCGGCGTGGCTCGTCGCCGCGACGGCAACCGTGCGAGCGCTGCAGGGAGACATCCTCACGCTCACCTTCCCGAGCCACAACGACGTCGAAGGCTTCAAACGGGCCGACGCCGGCGAGGGCCCGAGCGAATGGCTGCGCCGCGCGATCGTCGATGTCCTCGGCATCCGGGTGAAATACATCGCCCGCGTCGACCCCGGTCCCGGATCGGGTGGCACGCGCGGTCCCGCCGCCGGGCCGCGGGACGGAGAACCCGGCGCCCCCGCGAACGCGCCTCGTGCGAACCCGGCACCCGCCGCCGGTCGGCCGGCCGACGACACCAGCGCGGACGCCTCCGGCGGTGCGGACCAGACCGCGTCTTCCTCCTCCCCGGCCTCAGCACGCGACGCGTCCGCGGGGCGTTCCGCGAACCGCGCCGCCGCCGCTCCGAACGCACCCGCCGCGACTGTCGACGGCTCTGGCTGGCACGTCGTCGCCATCCCGCAGTCCGACGTCTCGTCCGACGACGACAACAGTGCCGCGGCGTCGGCCGCGGATTCCGGCCGGGCCTCCGGGGCGACCGGTGGCGACGCGGGAATCGCCGCTGCCTCCGAACGTGTCGCCGCCGAGACCACGGGCGCACCAGAGCCGGGCGCGGCATCTGCAACACCTGCGGCTGCCGCCGCCCCCGCGAAACTTGCCGCTGTCGGCACCCCCGCGACATCCGACGCCGAGGCGCCGCCCATCGACGACGAGCCGCCCTACGACGACATGCCTCCGCCCGAAGACGACGAGGCGCCGTTCCCCGACCCCGGGTTCGGTTCGACCACGCCCGCCGAGGCCTCGCCCTGGGCCACGCCGTCTTCCGGCCCCACCATCATCCCGCCGGTCGGCCCGCCGCCCGTCGCGCCGCGCGCCCGCCCCGCCGCGGCCCCCGCAGCCGCCGCCCCCGACGTGCCGGCACCCGCCGTCGCTCGCGCCAAGAAGCGCGCCGCCGAGCCGAAAGTCGACCCGGGCCCCACCGCCGGGCACCAAAGCCACCCCGCCGCCTCCACCCGCTACGGCGAGGCGGTCGTGCGCGAACTCCTCGGGGCCACGTTCCTCGAAGAGCAGCCGCACGTACCCGCCACACGATTCAATCGAGGCCAATAAGCAATGTACGAAGGAATCGTTCAAGAACTCATCGACGAATTCGGGCGCCTGCCCGGCATCGGCCCGAAGTCGGCGCAACGCATCGCGTTCCACATCGTGCAGACCGAAACGTTCGACGTGGCCCACCTCGCCGAACTCCTCACGATCGTGCGCGACAAAGTGCACTTCTGCGTCATCTGCGGAAACGTCGCCGAACAAGAAACCTGCTCCATCTGCCGCGACCCGCGCCGCGACCTCAGCCTCATCTGCGTCGTCGAAGAAGCCAAAGACGTCGTCGCCATCGAGCGCACCCGCGAATTCCGTGGCCGCTACCACGTGCTCGGCGGGGCCATCAGCCCCATCGACGGCATCGGTCCCGACGACCTCCGCATCCGCCAGCTCATGCAGCGCCTCGCCGACGACACCGTCACCGAGGTCATCATCGCCACCGACCCCAACCTCGAAGGCGAAGCAACAGCCACCTATCTCTCCCGCCTGATGAGCCCCCTCGGCATGCGCATCACGCGCCTCGCCTCGGGCCTGCCCGTCGGCGGCGACCTCGAATACGCCGACGAAGTCACCCTCGGCCGCGCCTTCGAAGGTCGCACCGTCGTCAAATAAGCGGCGTGCACGCTCGAACAGAGGGAACCCTCGCACCGGCCGCCGGCAACGAACCGGCGGCGAACGCGGCCGTCTCGTGAGGGTCGCCGACACATTGACGAAGCGGCATGTCGCCGCCCCTACAATGGTGGTTCGGGCCCCGGCCCCACGCCCCCACAGGAGAACCACGTGAGCCTCATCGTGCAGAAGTTCGGCGGATCATCCGTCGCCGACGCCGAAAGCATCAAACGCGTCGCCAAGCGGATCGTCGAAACACGCCGCGCCGGGAACGACGTCGTCGTCGCCGTTTCGGCCATGGGAGACACCACCGACGAACTGCTCGACCTCGCCCACCAGGTGACGCCGATGCCCGAACCCCGCGAACTCGACATGCTGCTCTCGAGCGGCGAACGCATCAGCATGGCCCTGCTCGCCATGGCCATCAAAAGCATGGGCTACGACGCGCGCTCCTTCACCGGCAGCCAGGCCGGCATGATCACCGACGCCCAACACGGCGCCGCCCGCATCGTCGACGTCACACCCGTGCGCCTGCGCGAAGCCCTCGACGAAGGCTCCATCGTCATCGTCGCCGGCTTCCAGGGCTTCAACCGCGACACGCGCGACATCACCACCCTCGGCCGCGGCGGCTCCGACACCACCGCCGTCGCCCTCGCCGCCGCCCTCGGGGCCGACGTCTGCGAGATCTACACCGACGTCGACGGCATCTTCACCATGGACCCGCGCGTCGTGCCGCGCGCCCGCAAGATCGAGACCATCACGAGCGAAGAGATGCTCGAACTCGCAGCGGCCGGCGCCAAAGTGCTCTACATCCGCGCCGTGGAGTACGCTCGACGCCACGGTGTCACCCTGCACGTGCGGTCGTCGTTCAACAACAACGAGGGAACCCTCGTCATCAACCCGAAAGAAGGCGAACAGGTGGAACAGCCCATCGTCACCGGCATCGCGACCGACCTGTCCGAGGCCAAGATCACCGTCGTCGGCGTGCCCGACGTGCCCGGCAAAGCCGCCCAGATCTTCAAGATCGTCGCCAAGACCAACGCCAACGTCGACATGATCGTGCAAAACGTGTCCGCCGCCGCGACCGGCCTCACCGACATCTCGTTCACGCTGCCCAAATCCGAGGCGCAGTCCGTGCTCAAAGCCCTGCAGGCCGAACAGTCCGAGGTGGGCTTCACCGGCCTGCAGCACGACGACCAGATCGGCAAGCTCGCCCTCGTCGGCGCCGGCATGCGCACCAACACGGGCGTCTCGGCCAAACTCTTCGAAGCGCTGCACCTCGCCTCCATCAACATCGAGATGATCTCGACCTCCGAGATCCGCATCAGCGTCGTCACGCGCGCCGACAGCGTCAACGACGCCGCGCGCGTGCTGCACGCCGCCTTCGACCTCGACGCCGACGAAGAAGCCATCGTCTACGCGGGCACCGGCCGCTAAACAGCCCGGCCCGCAGCTCGGCGCGCAGCACAAGCCCGCACCGCCCGCACCACCGCACGCGCACCATCCGGAGCACCCCACTCCCCGAACAAGCGAGGTCCCCGCCATGGCAACAGGAGTACACGTCGGCATCATCGGCGCCACCGGACAGGTCGGACGCGTCATGCGCGAACTGCTCGAGGAGCGCAACTTCCCGCTCGCCAGCATCCGCTTCTTCGCCACCTCGCGCTCGGCGGGCAGCACCATCCGCTTCGCGGGCGAAGACATCGTCGTCGAAGACGTCGCCACGGCCGACCCGTCGGGCCTCGACATCGCCCTGTTCTCGGCCGGAGCCACCGGTTCGCGCGCCCACGCCCCCCGCTTCGCCGAGGCCGGCGCCACCGTCATCGACAACTCGAGCGCCTGGCGCATGGACCCCGAGGTTCCCCTCGTCGTCAGCGAGGTCAACCCGCACGCCATCGACCAGGCGGTCAAGGGCATCATCGCCAACCCCAACTGCACCACCATGGCCGCCATGCCCGTGCTGAAGGTGCTCGACGCCGAGGCCGGCCTGCAGCGCCTTATCGTCTCCACCTACCAGGCGGTGTCCGGTTCCGGACTGGCGGGCGCCGAAGAACTGGCCACCCAGATCCGTGTGGCCACGGCATCCCCCAACCTGCTGGGCCTCGTGCACGACGGCCGTGCGGTCGAGCTGCCCGAACCCGTCAAATACGTGCGCCCCATCGCCTTCGACGTCATCCCGTTCGCCGGCAACCTGGTCGACGACGGCGACAACGAGACCGACGAAGAGAAGAAGCTGCGCAACGAGAGCCGCAAGATCCTCGAGCTCCCCGAGCTGCTCGTCTCGGGCACGTGCGTGCGCGTCCCCGTCTTCACGGGGCATTCGCTGTCGATCAACGTCGAGTTCGAGCGCGAGCTCACGCCCGAGCGCGCCACCGAACTGCTGTCGGATGCTCCGGGCGTGCAGCTCAGCGATGTGCCCACGCCGCTCGAGGCCGCCGGTCAAGACCCGTCGTTCGTCGGCCGCATCCGAGCCGACCAGAGTGCCCCGAAGGGCCGCGGTCTGGCGCTGTTCATCAGCAACGACAACCTGCGCAAGGGTGCCGCCCTGAACGCCGTCCAGATCGCCGAACTCATCGCCGCACGCGTCGCCGCCGTCTGAGCTAGTCTCATGCAATGACCACTTCCGCCGAGCCCGTCGAGGAGTTGGCCGGGCAACGCGAAAGGCTCGAGAGAAACGTCTTCCTGACGCAGTTGCTGCTGTCGGTGGCGGTCCTGATCCTCGTCTGCGTCGTCATCGTCCTCAACCCGCAGACGGCGTCGTCGCCTCTCTTCCTCATCGGCGCGGGCATCGTCTTCGTGTCCACCGTGCTCTCGGCGGTCATCCCCTGGGGCGTGGTGCCCCGAGCATCCGTCATCATTTTGCCGCTGCTCGACTTGATCGCCCTCGCCTTCCTGCGCGAGGGCGAACCCGCGCTCGGGGCCTCGCTCTTCATGGTCTTCCCGATCATCTGGATGTCGACCTACTTCGGCTTCCTTGCCGCAGCGCTCGGGCCCTTGGTCGCCTCCATCTATCTCTGGATGTCGGCCGCCCTCAGTCCAGGAACCCTCGAGGTCGACGACCTCCCACGCCTGCTGGTTCTCCCCATCACCTTCTTCTTCGTGTCGACGACGGCCTACCTCACGGCCAAACGCTCGCGCGCCCAACGCACCCTCCTGCGCCAACAGGCGCTCCTGCTCGAGGATGCCCTCTCCCGCGCCCGCCGCGATAAGCGCACGCTCGACGAGGTGCTCAACGCCGTCAACTTCGGTGTCGTGGGCTTCGACGACGTGGGCCGCGTCACCATCTCGAACGAGCCCTACCGCCGCCTGCTCGACCAGTACGGCGCCCTCGAGGGAACCTCGTTCATCTCCAACCTCTACGACGAAGACCGCACGACCCCGCTCACGGTCGACCAGCGCCCGTCGACCAGGGCCATGCGCGGCGAGACGTTCGACAACGTCACCGTCTGGATGGCATCCGCCGACAGCCCCTCGACCGCGCACTCGTTCTCGGGCCGGCAGCTCGTCACCGAGAAGGGCGAACGCGACGGATCGGTCATCGTCTCGCGCGACGTGACGACCGAGCTGAAGGCCATCAAGGCCCGTGACGACCTGGTCGCCTCGGTATCGCACGAACTGCGAACGCCGCTCACCTCCATCCTGGGCTATCTCGAATTGGTGCTCGACTCCGAGAGCGTCGACGAAGACTCGCGCGCCATGATCGAGGTCGCACTCAACAACGCCGACCGCATGCTCGCTCTCGTGGCCGACCTGCTCACCACGGCGGCCGACTCCGAACACCTCTACCTGCTCACGTTCAGTCGCACCGACCTGAACCAGGTCGTCGAGCAGTCGCTCGAGGGCCTGCGCCCCGCCGCATCCGAGCGGGGCATCACCCTCGAAACGGTTGCCGACCCGGGCATCGTGCTGCAGGCCGACGGCTTCCGCCTGCGCCAGGTGATCGACAACCTGGTCTCGAACGCCATCAAATACAACACCGAGAACGGCATCGTCATGGTGAGCATCTCGGAAACCGACGACACCGTCACGTTGCGCGTCGCGGACACCGGCATCGGCATGTCGGCCGAGGAGCAGAAGGGTCTGTTCGAGAAGTTCTATCGCGCCGACTCGGTGCGCCAGTCGAGCGTGCACGGCACGGGCCTCGGGCTCAACATCACCCGCAACATCATCGAACAACACAACGGCCAGGTCCAGGTCGAAAGCATCCCGGGGGAGGGCACGACCATCATCGTCACGTTGCCCCGCCAGGCTGTCCTGGGCGCCTGAGCGCGAAAGGCCCTCATGAATCTCGACCTCAACACGCTGCTGATCGTCAACGGTCTCGTCGTCGTGCTGTGCGGTGTCTCCTTCGTGCTCAACACGGCCCTGCGCCGCAACGACCCCGTCGGCCGCCTGTGGTCGATCGCTTTCGTCATGGGCATGCTCACAGCGCTCAGCTACGCCGTCTGGGGCACGGTTCCGGATGCCTGGTGGGCCGTGGCCATCGGCAATGCGGCGTTCGTCACCTCGCTCGGGGCCATGTGGTCGGGTGCACGTATCTTCAACGGCCGCCGCTCCTGGTTCTTCATCGTGGGGATCGCCGCCATCCTCGTCGCCGCCAACGTTGTCGTCTACGGTCCGAGCGGTGGCGACTGGGCCGGAGGCGAGGCGCAGCTCGGGGGAGTGGCCCTCTTCGCGGCCCTCGCGGGCATCGAGACGCTGCGCGGTCGCCTGAACGACAAGATCAATGCCCGCATCCTCTCGGCCGTGCTCTGGACGGTAGCCGTCTTCTTCGGGGCGCGCCTGCTCGTCTTCGTCACGCTCGGCCCGCTGAGCGACGTCTTCCAGACCTACTTCAACACCCTCATCTCGACCTTCATCGCCACGCTGCTCACGCTGTCGGCCGCGCTCTCGATGTCCGTTCTGCGCACCGAATGGTCGGCACAGCGCCCGGGCGACGCCTCGGGCCGCGGTCGCGGAACGGCGGCCGAGGCGCAGTTCTCGATGGGGGTCTTGAGCGACGGGGCCTTCGCCCGCCTGGCCGAGGACCGGGTCGAACGCGCGCGCCTGCAGAAGCAGCCCATCGCCATGATCGGCGCCGAGGTCGACAACCTCACCGACCTCAACAACGCGTTCAGCCGTTCGCTCGGCGACCAGGCCATCGCGCGCTTCGCGGCGGCGCTGCGCGAACAGGCGCCGCTCTCGGCCATCATCGGCCACAACGGCGGCGGGCGTTTCACGATCCTCGCCATCATCAACCACGAGCGCGAGGTGCAGCCCCTCATCGAGCGCGTGCAGACGGCGCTCGTCGACCAGCCGCTCGACCGCGTGACGGGCATCCGCATCTCGGCCAGCTTCGGCGTCGCGACGACGACGCGCGGCCCCGCCGACTACGCGACGCTCAGCGAACAGGTGCAGACCGCTCTGCGCGCGGCCCGGGCGGCCGGCGGCAACCGGTCGCAGTCGTTCGCGGCCCTGCGCTAACCCGACCTACGGCGCGATGGCGATGGTCAGCGTGTCGGTCGCCGTCTGCTTGGCATAGGCGGTCGACGTGGGCGTGGTCTGCAGCAGCAGCTCATAGGTGAACGACAGCGTGACCTCGGTGGCCGCGGCATCCACGGCCGGCAGCACGAACGTCTGGCTGTAGCTGTAGGGCGACTTCACGAGATAGCCCGGCGCCACGGATGCCTGATCGCTCAGCGCACCCGGCGCGGGAAGCGAGACGCCACCCTTGCCCTGCACGGACGTCGTGACGCTCACGCGCGAGAGGAAGATGTCTTGCCCGTCGTCGTCCGACGCCAGCGCGCCCGTGAGCGAGAAGCTGATGGGCTTGTTGGCCCCGGCTGTCCACTCGTTCATCATGAGCGTCGAGAAGTAGTCGACCGTGATGTTGATGTTGCCGGCCGTGAGGTTGCGCTTGGTGCTGCCCGCCGCGAGGTCGTTCTGGATCGTCTCGATCGTCGGAACGGGTGTGGGCGTGGGGATGGCGACGGCGGTCGGTGTGGCCGAGGGCGATGCCGAGGGGGTGCGCCCCGTCATCCACGGCGGCGTGCCGCACGCGGTCAGCGACGCCACCACGACGGCGGCGAGTGCGGTGCTGACGAGTCGTCGGCGCAACGGCATGGGGTCCCCCCGGGAGGTATGAGCTGGTCTCGGGTTTCGGGCCCCGACCGGAGCTGAGCAAATCTTGAGCAAGTCTTGACGCGATCCTAGCTGATCCCAGCGCAAACCCTGTGGTGGGCCGTGGAGACTCTAATCAGCACCCCGAAGTGCCACGGAAACACCAGCACGAACCCCAGACTTCAGCTCGACCCGCTCAGCATCTATCCGAACCCTCAAACGAATGGAGTAGGCAATGTCCAACCCGACACCCGAGAAGGCATTGCCAGAGCCCATCATGGCAACGAACGAGAACCCCTACGTCTCTTCCCGCGTCGAAATCGACCCCGACCTCGAGGCCTACGCCGCCGACTTCATGGAGTCGGTCGAAGCGCTGCCCACCTACAAGCCGACCATCGGATGCATCATCCCGGCCTACAACGAGGCCGAGTCGATCGCGTCGGTGCTGGATTCGCTGCTGAACCAGACGCGCATCCCCGACGTCATCCACGTGATCGTCAACAACACGACCGACGACACCGTCGAGATCGCCAGCCACTACGCCGGTCCGCACACCCGCGGCCAGGGCGAGGGCATGCAGTCCACCGAGATCTACGTTCACGACATCGGCGAGAACAAGGACAAGAAGGTCGGCGCCCTGAACTACGGCTTCTCGCTCGTCGAGGGCTGCGACTACCTGCTCGGTGTCGACGGCGACACCACGGCCGAACCCATCGCGGTCGAACAGCTCGAAGCCGAGATCGCCTCGGACAGCCGCATCGGTGGCATCTCGGCGATCTACTCGATCGACGACAGCGACATGAAGGGCGTCATCCCCTCGTTCCTCATCGCCGGCCAGCGCGCCCAGTTCGCCGCCTTCAACATGCAGAACATGCTGAAGGGCCGCAACATGGCCGTGCTCGGCGGCCAGTTCTCCATCTTCGCCGTCAAGACGCTGCGCGAGGTCATGGTCGACAACCACCAGGCCACCCCGTGGGTCAAGGACTCAGAGGTCGAGGACTCGCTCCTCTCGCTGCAGATCAAGAGCGCCGGCTACCTCACCAAGATCAGCGCCCAGTCCCGCGCCAACGTCGGCGGCATGACCACTCTGCGCGGCCTCGACGCCCAGCAGGTGAAATGGAACTTCGGCGCCATCGAACTCATGTGGCCCGGCCAGCGCGGCGACACCAAGGGCCAGCCGTTCCACCCCAACCTGCGCCTGCGCTGGTTCGAGCACTTCTCCATGCTGATCAACATGTTCAGCCGCCTGCTCTTCGTCACGCTGCTCGTCGCATCGCTCTCGATCAGCGCCTTCGTCTTCAGCCCGATCTGGCTCATTCCGCCGATCACGGCCATGGCGCTCAACCTGCGCGTGGCCCTGTCGATGAAGAACCGGAACGCCAAGGACATCCTGTTCGCGGTGTTGTTCTTCCCGGCCGAGATCTACATGATCGTGCGCCTAGGACACTTCGTCCGCGCCTGGACCAAGTTCGCCAGCCGCAAGCAGGTCGACAACTGGGCCGCCCAGGCCAAAGCCGAGCGCGGTGCCGGACAGGCCTACCTCGTCCCCCTCGTCGTCGCCGTCGCGATCTTCGCGGTACTGGTCTTCACCTGGTTCCAGCTCTCGGTGGTCGTTCAGTCCACCGTGCTGTGGATCGGCTGGCCTATCCTGGGCGTCATCACCGTGCTGCAGACCCTCAGCATGTTCACCAAATTGATCCGTCGTCAGCGAGGCTACAAGGTTTGATCCAGACCAGATACATCGAACACCACCGCTACTCGCGGCTCCTCGACCACCTGTCGGGGGATGCCGCGAGTCAGCGGCGCTTCGTCCTCGACTTCGTGAGTCTGTGGACACCGCGCACCGAACGCCTGCAACAGGCCCTCGCCACCAACAACCTGCAAGATGCGGATGTCGTGCTCCTCTCCATCCGCTCCTCTTCCACCATGATCGGCGCGATGATGCTCGAGGCAGCTGCCGGACTCATCCACTCGGCCGTGAAACGCCGCGACGTGGCCGGGGCCGAGAAGCATGTGGCCCGCCTGCACGAACTCGGCGGCCTGACCTGCGCCGAGCTGCTCTGGATCCTCGAGCATCCCGAGCCCGCCGGCACGAGCGCCTCCTAAGCGCACCGCACCACCGCATCACCGCATCACCGCATCACCGCACCACCTGCAACACCTGCAACACCGCACTACACCCGCCCCGGATGGCCTCAGCCACCGCCGCGGAACCGCCTCTCTGTTCTCCCCGCTCCTCCCGTTCGCCCCCCGCGACTCCGCCAGATTCGCCGCCGCTCCCGCCGAGCAGTATTCGTCGTACCCGCCGCCGCATCCCGTGCCATCCGGGCACGAAAAAGCCCCGCCGTGAGCGGGGCTTCATCGTGTGCGTCGTCGGGCGATCAGGCCTCGACCGCCGCCAAGCGGTAACCGACACCGCGCACGGTCTCGATCCAGCGAGGCGACGTGATGCTGTCGCCGAGCTTGCGCCGCAGGTTTCCCATGTGCACCTCGACGACGCGTTTGTCGGCCTCGTTGATGTAATAGGCCGTGACGTAGCTCTCGCCGCGCAGCAGCAGCGCCAGGTCGGCCTTCGAGCGCACGCGCCGGTTCGATTCCATGAGCGCGTGGATGAGGTCGAACTCGCTGCGGGTGAGGTCCACTTCTTTTCCGTCGTGCTCGACGATGCGCATCTCGGGGTGCAGGCGCAGCCCGTTGTGGGTCAGCCATCCCTCGGTCTGCTGGTGGGCGGCGGATGCGGGGGCGGTGGCTCCGTCGTTGGCACCGGGTGTCGTGGGCGCGCCGTCCGTGGGTGTTGCGGCGGCCGCGGGGTCTGCCGGCGTGAACGCGGCAGGCGCCGACACGGCCGGCTCGGCGGGGGAGTAGCTGACGGGCGCCGGGGCGGCGGGTGTGTGCGTGGTCTGCTCGGGCGGGGCACTCACGGGCGTGATGACGCCCGGCGCGGCGGGAGCGTTCGACTCGGAGCCGAAGGGCTGCACGGCCACGGCGTCGGCGCTTCCGAGAGGGGAACCGGCCGCGCGCGGACGGCGCAGCATGGCTTCGATGCGGGCGCGCAGTTCGCGCGGACGGAAGGGCTTGGTGAGGTAGTCGTCGGCCCCGGCCTCGAGCCCCTGCAGCGTGTCGATCTCTTCGTTCATGGCGGTCAGCATGACGATGTAGGTCGACGAGAAGGCGCGGATGCGGCGGGCGGCCTCGAAACCGTCGATGCCGGGAAGGCTCACGTCGAGCGTGGTGACGATGGGGTCGTAGGCGCGGACGGCCTGAACACCATCCAGCCCGTTGCCGGTCGATACGGTCTCGAACCCGGCCTGCGTGAGCACGGTCTCGAGCAGGTGCCGGATGTCCGGGTCGTCTTCGATTATGACGGCGACGCGCCGTTCCCCCTGAGTCATCATCAGGCCGATGCTACCAATGGAGAAGTGCTAAAACGCATAATTCCTCGGTTCAAGAGATAAACGGTGTCATTTTGTCCCCCGCGTGGGTGACGTGGCTACCAGCCGGCGTTGCGCGTGAGCTCGAGCGCCGACGTCGGCCACCACGCTCCCGCGACCGGTCCGCCGTTGCACTGCCCGTCGCTTTCGCCCGGCGCCTTGATCCAGAGGTTGGCGTCGTGGTGGCTGCCGTCGGTGACGATGCCCGGGGTGACTCCGAGGGCGCGGCCGCTCGGGTTGCACCAGTCCCCGTTCGATCCGTTGCCGTTGCGCGACGTGTCGATCACGTAGTGACTGTTGCCCGTGAGCTGTGAGAGCTTCTCGGCATAATCGTGTTCGAGGTCATCCGCGTTGTAGTTCGAGACGTTGCTGGCGAAACCGCGTGCCTCGCCGATGCCCGCGTCGTTCAGCAGTCGCGCCATGTCCTCGGCGCTACGCCAGGTGGAGTGCCCGCCGTCGAGGTAGATGGTGGCCTCGGCCTCGTGCAGGATGTCGACGGCCGACCGCACTTCGCCCACGCGCTGAGCTTCGTTGTTGCACTGCTGGGCGAGGGCGAGGGCATCCGGTTCGACGATGTAGATGGGGGATCGCTCGGATTCGGCCGAGCTCTCCTGGCCCGCTGTCGCGATCTCGCCGACCCAGGCGTAATAATCCTCGGTGCTCGACAGACCACCGGAGGACTCGTTGCCGCAGTCGCGATTGGGCACACCGTAGACCACGAAGACGGGTAGGCGGCCCGTGCGGAACGCGTCGTCGGTGACCTGGCGCACATAGGTGCCGACCTCGCCGCGCGGGTACTCCTCTGGGGTCAACCAGATGGCGGCCGGGGTGGCGGCCAGGCGTTGGTACAGGGCTGCGTTCGCCGTTTGGCCGGCGCGCGTCGCGTCCTGGGCGGCGTTGGCCGCGAGTGAGTCGGGGTCTGCATACAGACTCACGTCGGTGAACGGGTTGCGATCGGGCGGCGGCGCGAGGAACACGATGGCGAACACACTCCCAATGGCGAGCAGCGGCGCGAAGATGATCGCCAGCGTCGCCGTGAGGCGTCGGCGTTTCGGGGCAGCGCCCACGGTGTCCTCGCGATTCTTTCGGGGCCTGAAGTGTGCATAACTCTATCCCCCGAAACGAGGCGGACCCGGCGAGATCTTGTCCCCAGTTTGTGCCGTGCGCAATCCGGCATGTCGCCCGCGCCGAACAAGAGATATGACGAAGCCTCATTCCGCGCGCAACCGCCTCCGCCGCTGGGGTGCCCTGCTCGGGGCCGCTGTGGCCGTGCCGCTCGCGCTCGCCGGATGCACACCGGGTGGCGGGGATGCCGCGGGCCCGACATCCACCGTGCCCGCCCCCGACCTGCCGGCCGACGCCCCGGTCGTCGCGTTCTATGGCGACTCGTACACGCTCGGCACGGGCGCGACGGATGCGGCCAACCGCTGGTCGACCGTCATCAGCCGCGAGAACGGCTGGCGCGAGGTGAACCCGAGCGTGAACGGCCTCGGCTTCGTCAACAACCGCACGCCCGACGTCGATCTCGTCGAGCAGGTCATCGACGCCGACCCCGACATCGTGTTCGTGACCATGGGTTTGAACGACAATTTCTCGTACGACAGCCGGGCGGATGACATCCATGCGGCCATCGACCGCGACATCGACGCCCTGCATGGCGCGCTGCCCGACACCCGCCTCATCGTGGTCGAACCGTTCTGGTACACCGACGACCGCCCCGAGTCGCTCGACGTGATCAGCGGCTGGGTGAAGGATGCCGCGAAAGAGGCCGATGCCGACTACATTCCGGGCGCCTCGCACTGGATCGAGGGGCACCCCGAATGGATGGCGGGCGACGGCCTGCACCCCAACGACGAAGGCTACGCCGAGATGGCCGATCGCATGCGTGAAGAGCTCACGAAACTCGGCATAAGCTAGGGGAATGACCGATAATAAGCCGGTTGACGTCGTCCTCATCGGCGGCGGCATCATGAGTGCCACCCTCGCCGTTCTGCTGAAGCAATTGCAGCCCGATTGGACCATCGAGGTCTTCGAGCGACTGGGCGACGTCGCCCTCGAATCATCCAACCCGTGGAACAACGCGGGAACGGGCCACGCGGCCCTGTGCGAGCTGAACTACATGCCCCAGGGTGCTGACGGAGAAGTCGACCCCGCCAAGGCGATCAGCATCAACGAGCAGTTCCAGCTCAGCCGCCAGTTCTGGGCGCACCTCGTGCGCGAAGGCCAGCTGGGCGACCCGTCGACGTTCATCAACACGGCCCCGCACATGACCTTCGTGCGTGGCGAACGCGACGTCGAATACCTGAAGAAGCGTTACGAGTCACTCAAAGACCAGCCCCTCTTCGGTGACATCGAATACTCCGAAGACAGCCGCGTCATCAATAAATGGGCGCCGCTGCTCATGAAGAAGCGTCGCGCGGGCGAGCCTTTCGCCGCCACGCGCGTGCACACGGGCACCGACGTCGACTTCGGCGCGCTCACGCACAAGCTCTTCGACGCGGCCGTGGCCGACGGTGGCGTGGGTCTCAACCTCAACTTCGAGGTGCGCGGGCTCAAGAAGCACAAAGACGGCACGTGGGGCATCCGTTTCCGCGACCGCGTGGGGCGCACCCCCGGCACCGTCAACGCGCGTTTCGTCTTCGTGGGCGCGGGCGGTTGGGCTCTCAAGCTGCTGCAGAAATCGGGCATCCCCGAGGTCAAGGGCTACGGCGTCTTCCCCATCTCGGGCCAGTTCCTGCGCACCGACAACCCCCAGGTCGTCGCCGAGCACACCGCCAAGGTCTACAGCCAGGCCGCTGTCGGCGCGCCGCCCATGTCGGTGCCGCACCTCGACACGCGCGTGGTCGACGGCCAGGCCAGCCTGCTGTTCGGTCCCTACGCGGGATTCAGCCCCAAGTTCTTGAAGAACGGGTCGATCACCGACCTCGTCACGCAGGTGCGCCCGCACAACCTGGTGCCCATGCTGGCGGTCGCGAAAGACAACCCGTCCCTGCTGAAGTACCTCATCGGTGAGCTGCTGGCCTCCCGTGCCAAGAAGTTCGACGCGCTGCGCGAGTTCATGCCCACGGCACGCGAAGAAGATTGGTATCTGATCACGGCCGGCCAGCGCGCCCAGGTCATGAAGAAGGATGCGAAGAAGGGTGGCGTGCTGCAGTTCGGCACCGAGGTCATCGCGGCGGCCGACGGCTCGATCGCGGGTCTGCTGGGTGCCTCGCCCGGCGCCTCGACGGCCGTTCCCATCATGTTGGATGTCCTGAAACGCTGCTTCCCCCACGAGCTCGAGTCCTGGCAGCCCCGCATCCGCGAAATGATCCCCACCTACGGCGAGACGCTGAACGGCGACCCCGAGAAGGCGCGTGCGGTCATGGCCGACACCGCGCAGGCACTCAAGATCGCGGACTGACCACGTCCGTCCGCCTGTCGGCGGGCCCGCGGCTGCGAACGGCACCTCTTTCGGGAGGTGCCGTTCTGTGTTGCACGACCTCTAGAACTGCTACATTGAAATATCAGTGTACGAATCGAGAGGGACGAGATGGCGATGACAACCACCAAGCGGCGAACCACGGCGCGAGTAGGGGCGGTGGTCGCGCTCCTGGGCGCGCTCATCTGCGGACCGGCCGTTGGAGCGGCTTTCGCCGCGGAACCGTCGAGCGCGACCGTCGTCTCGACATCCGAAGCGCGGTTCACGCTTCCGGGTGGCGTCGAAGCGACGCTGAAGACAGCCGGTTCTCCCGAACGCGAGTTCCGTGCGGGAGCATTCAACAGCGGCGCATCTACCGCCGGCATGTATGACCCCCAGATTTCGCCGGACGCGCTGCCCGGGGTGCGGATCTTGGTGCCGACCAAGTGCCCCTCCGGCCAGTTCTGCCGTGAGGGCTCCCTCGTGGTGACGTTCAGTGCGCCCGTGACGAAGGTCGCGCTTCACATCTCCGAGTTCGGCGGGTCCGGCGGGTCCGACGGTTATCGCCTGGCCAGTTCGGTGCCGGCCGGGGCGGCCCTGTCGACGTCGGCCGGATCGACGTTCACGAGCGGCGGAGACGGCTATTGGCGGGGACAAAGCAACGGATGCTCGTCCGACAGTGGCGGTTGCGGATCTCTCATCGTGACGAGCGCCCTGCCGGTGACACAACTGACGTTCGATGCTCGAGTCATCGGCACGCGCCCCCTGGCCGATAGCGCTCAGGATGGGTATGGCATCTCGCTGACGGCCGAGGTTGCTCCTACGCCGACTCCGACGCCGACGCCGACGCCGACTCCGACGCCGACTCCTACTCCTACGCCCACTCCTACTCCTACGCCCACTCCTACGCCGACTCCGACGCCTACGCCTACGCCTACGCCTACGCCCACGCCCACGCCTACGCCGACGCCGACTCCTACGCCGACTCCCACACCGACGCCGACACCGACGCCAACTCCCACACCGACGCCGACGCCGACGCCGACGGCAACCGCGACGCCGACGCCCGTGCCTGCGGCCGCGGCGCCGAGCGCCACGCCGCCGAAGCCGGCAGCGTCGCTCCCATCGACCGGTCCTGAGGGCACCGCCGTCCTAGCCGCAGGAGCGATTCTCCTCGCCCTGGCGGGCGCCGCGATTGCCGGGACACGCCGAATCCGTCGTCGGGCCTAACGACTCCTCAGATGGAGAAGCCGCGGCGGGTGCCCAGATCGACCGGGCTCTTGCCGCGGCTTCCGCGCACGAACAGTGCCGACCGCCGCATCGGCGTCTCCGCCACCTCACCCAGAATTGAGAGAAAGACCCATGTCACCTCGCACAAAGTCTCATCGCACCTCGACCCTCGTAGGCGCAGCCGCTGTGCTCGTCATGGCGGCGGTCATCGGGCCTGCCGTCTCCGCGGCCGTTGGCGCAGAACCGAACTCGATCAAGATGGTCTCGGATTCCGAGGCTCGGTTCTCCCTCTCGGACGGCGTCGAGGCGACGATGAAAATCGACGGCGCGGGGAGTCGCAAATTCACCGCGGCCAAATTCCAATACGGAAGCTCGCAAAGCGCCATGTTCGACCCCCAGATCCCGCCGACGACAGTGCCCGGCATTCAACTCAGGACCATTTCGTCGTGTGGGGGAGACCGAGTATGCGACGAGGGCACCCTGACCGTCAGTTTCACGAGGCCGGTGCGCGGGGCATCCCTGCACATTGCAGAATTCTCGGGGAACATGGGGTCGGATGCGATCCGCCTGAACTCTTCGGTGCCGGCCGGTGCGACCGTGGCCCCCTCGGGTGGCGCGACATTCACGGACGATGGCGACGGCTACTGGCGTGGCAACAACGGGGACTGTGCTCCCGGGGCGGGCGGCTGTGGATCGTTGGTCGTGAGCCACGCCGAACCTGTCACGGAACTCGTGTTCGGCCTGAGGGCGCGGGATAAGAGCACCCTGCTCAACCCGTCGACGGACCAGTTCGGGGTTTCCCTGTCGGTGAACACCGCTGCTGAGCCGACGCCGACGCCGACGCCGACTCCGACTCCGACTCCGACTCCGACTCCGACTGCGACTCCGACTGCGACTCCGACTGCGACGCCGACTCCGACGCCGACTGCGACGCCCACTGCGACGCCCACGCCAACTGCGACTCCGACCCCCACTGCGACTTCGACGCCGACGCCGACTCCGACTGCGACGCCGACGCCGACTCCGACTGCGACGCCGACTCCGACTGCGACGCCGACGCCGACTCCGCCTCCGACTGCGACGCCCACTCCGACTGCGACGCCGACAGCTGCTCCTACGAAGACTCCCACGCCGACTACTGCTCCGATTCCGCCGACATCCACTCCGACCCCGGCGGCCGTGATCGTCCCCGAGAAGCCGAGGCCGACCCCGGCAACCCTTCCGTCGACCGGCGCGGGTGACGCATCGCTGGTTGCGGGTGGCGCCGTGATACTGGCGCTCGCCGGTGTAGCGATCGCCGCGACGCGACGGGTCCGACGCAGTCGGTAGGGCGACGCACGACGGTCAGCCCGCCCGCAGGCGCGGGGCGATGAGATGACCGAGGAGGCCCGGACGGCAGCGGTCGTCCGGGCCTCCTGTCGTCGGGGCGCGGTCGTGTGGCACCGTTGCCGAGACGCTGTCGCCGCGGCGCCGTTGCCGGGGTGCCGTCGCCCGGGCGGCGTCGCACGTTTCGGCCGCCTGGCGCCGCCGACTAGGCTTTCCGCGTGGCAAAACTCTACTTCCGCTATGGCGCGATGAACTCGGGCAAGTCGACGGCGCTCCTGCAGGCGGCCTACAACTATGAGGAGCGCGGTCACAGCGTGCTGCTCGCGAAGCCCGCCGTCGACACGAAGGGTGACCGCCACATCCAGAGCCGCCTGGGTGTCGCGCGCGAGGTGGACTACGTCATAACGGGTGCCGACGACTCGTATGAGCTCTTCCAGCGCCATCGCGCCGAGCGGCTCGCGGCCGACAAGCTCGACGTCAGCTGCCTGCTGGTCGACGAGGCTCAATTCTTGACCGATGCTCAGGTGGACGGGCTGTTGCGCATCGCGTTGCTCGAGGGCATCCCCGTTCTGGCCTACGGCATCCGCACCGATTTTCTGACCGTGGCCTTTCCCGGCAGTCGGCGGTTGCTCGAGGTGGCGCACAGCCTCGAAGAGTTGAAAACCATCTGTCGCTGCGGCCGCAAGGCGATCTTCAACGGCCGCCTCATCGGCGACCGGTTCACCTTCGATGGCGACCAGGTGGCGATCGACGGTGAAGAGGTCGGCTACGAGTCGCTCTGCGGGGTCTGCTATCTCCAGGAATCCGGTGGTGTGCTGGGCGCGGGCCGTTCCTCCCGGCAGGCCGATGACCGGGATGCCTCGTGAGCGGCTCGCCGGGACGGCCGTTCATCGGCACGATCCTGTGCGGGGTGGCGGCCGTGATCTTCGCGAGTCTCGCGGCGCTGTCGTTCACGGGCGGCGACGCGGGAACGGGCGTGCTCTATCTCGTCCTGACGGCGTTGTGGGTGGGCATGGCGGCCGTCTTGCAACGTCGACGCGGCGGCAACCGACGCCGCTAGTCGCCTCGACGCATCACAGCGACGGAACGTTCTCCCCAACCGGGACGGTCGGGGATTGCCCACCGATGGACGCGACACGCCGATCCAGGCGCAGCGATATGCATCGATTCTGAGTGCCACCCGGGCGGGGGCCCCTCGTCCGAGGGCCGAGAATGCGCCGCACAGCGCCGGTCTCGGTCCGCTCAAGCCGACGGAGCGTCGAGTTCTGCCAGCAACGCCCCCGCGAGCGGTGGGAGGAGTTTGCCATTCTGGAATTCCACTCACCGATCAAGGGATCCATCATGCAGCTGTCATATTCGGCCACCCCCGCCGCTCGCGCCGCGGGCCTCCGTCGGCGCCAGATCGGCCTCCTCACCGCCGCGGTCGCAGCCGGCGTCGCACTGTCGGCCTTCGGGGCGTCCGCCGCCTTCGCCGACGACGCCACCGGCGTCACCGTGAACTCGACGACGTCGGCGACGCTGTCTCTCGGCTCGGGGGCCACGGCGAACCTCACGCTCTCGGGCACGGCCGAACGCTACTTCATGACCGACGCCGCGCAGGACCAGTTCACCTACCTCGGCACGGCAAGCCAATACGACCTCGACGGGCCGTTCGCGTCCGCCCTCGGCGCCAAGGTGCAGACAGTGACCGACTGCCCCGGCGACACGACCACCTGCGCGCCCGGCCGTCTCGTCATCGAGCTGAGCGAACCCATGACCGATGTGAAGGTGCACCTGTCCGATCTCGGATCGCGCGGGCCCATCATCACGGGTCAGCCGACCGCCTTCTTCAGCGACGCCTACCGCCTGGTGTCCTCGCAACCGGCCGGAGCCACCGTCACACCCTCGGCCGGTGCCTCGTTCACGACCGACGCGTCGGGTGCCGTCTGGGGCTTGAACAGCCCGTGCAACGAAACGCCCGGCGCCGGATGCGGCTCCCTCGTCGTCTCGTCGCCGACGCCCATCACGCGGCTCGAGTTCGAGGTGGCGCTGCGCACCGTTTCGCCCATCGCGAGCGACAGCAACGACAACACCATCATCTCGGTCTCGGGAACGACCGTGCCGAAGCCGACCCCGACGCCCACCCCGACGGCGCCGCAGCCGACGACGCCCGCGACCCCCGTGGTGACGCCGACCGATCCCGCCACCCCGACGGCCGGCCCGACGCCCATCGCACCCGTGCCGTCGGCGTCGGTGACGCCCACGACGACTCCCGCGGCCGTCGTCCCCGGTAAACCGACCGGCGCCAAGCCCGCGGGCTCGGGCCTGGCCAACACGGGAGCCGAGGCATCCGTGTTGCCGGTCGTGGCCGGTTCGGCACTCGCGGCCGGTCTCGCGTTCGTCGGAATCGCCGCGTTCCGCCGCCGCCGCGCCGACCGCGCATAGGTAAGACCGGGGCATGACCCCGTGACAGAAGGGCGTCGGATGACATCATCCGGCGCCCTTCTTATGTGCGGGCCCGAGACCCCCGACGTGGCGCAACTCAGCCGGCCGCCGACAGCTCGGCGACCGCCCGCTCGGCGTGGTGGCACGCGACGGTGCGCGGGGCGCCCTCGGGGAACTCGCGTCGCAGCGGCACATCGGTGCGGCATTCGTCGGTCGCCAACCAGCAGCGCGGGTTGAAGCGGCATCCCGTCGGCGGGTTCACGGGCGACGGCGGCTCGCCCTGCAACACGCGGCGGCGGGCCAGGCGACCTCGGTCGGCACGATCGAGCGTGGGCGAGGCCGACAGCAGGGCCTGCGTGTAGGGATGCGAGGGCTGGTCATAGATCGTGGCCGTGTCGCCCTCTTCGGCGATGCGCCCGAGATACATGACGGCCACGCGGTCGGCGATGTGCCGCACCACCGACAGGTCGTGCGCGATGAACAGGATCGAGACGCCGAGCCGCGTCTGCAGATCGCCCAGCAGGTTGATCACCTGCGCCTGCACCGACACGTCGAGCGCCGAGACGGGCTCGTCGCACACGAGCACGTCGGGGTCGAGTGCGAGCGCCCGGGCGATGCCGATGCGCTGCCGCTGACCACCCGAGAACTGGTGCGGAAAACGGCTCATCATGCTGGGCGCGAGCCCGACGAGTTCGAGCAGCTCGGCCACGCGTTCGCGGCGCGAGGCGGCCGTGCCCGTGCGTGTGGCGGCAAGGGGCTCGGCGATCAGGTCGGCCACGGTCATGCGCGGGTCGAGCGACGTGTAGGGATCTTGGAAGATCATCTGCACGCCGCGCCGCAGCAGCCGCCGGTCGCGCACGCGCCCCGCCGTCACATCGTCGCCGTGGTAGCGCAGGGTGCCGCCATCCGGTTTCTCGAGGCCCACGAGCATGCGGGCGAGCGTGGACTTGCCGCAGCCCGATTCGCCCACGATGCCGAGCGTCTCGCCGGCCCGCAACGTCAGGCTCACGCCATCCACGGCCGAGACGTGTCGCGGTTTCAGGCGGCTGCCGCCCGAGAACGTGCGCACCAGATCGGATGCCTCGAGCACGACTTCTGGCTCGGTGCGCGTCGGTCCGAGCTCGATGAGGGGTGAAGAAATGTCGCTCATGACAGGGCTCCCGTCAGCAGTTCGTCGCTTCGGTGGCAGGCGGCCGCACGGCCCGGTGCCACATCGGCGAGAGGGGGTCTGGTCGTGCGGCACACGTCGACCGCGAAGAGGCAACGCGTGTGGAACGAGCATCCGGTCGGCACCTGACCGGGGCTCGGCGGCGACCCGGGAATGGTGAGCAACCGCCCGCCGCGCAGGCTCGCCTGCGGCACCGAACGCAGCAGGGCCTCAGTGTAGGGGTGGGCCGGCCGGGCCAGCACGGTGTCGGCGTCGCCGCGTTCGACGACGCGCCCGGCATACATGACGGCCAGGCGGTCGGCGACCTCGGTGACGACGCCCAGGTCGTGCGTGATCAGCAAAATGCCCATGCCGAGCTCGGAACGCAACCGGTCGAGCAGGTCGAGGATCTGCGCCTGCACCGTGACGTCGAGGGCCGTGGTGGGCTCGTCGGCGATGAGTAGTTCGGGTTCGAGGGCGATGGCCATGGCGATGAGGATGCGCTGACGCATGCCGCCCGAGAACTGGTGGGGGTAGTCGTCCACGCGCTGTTGGGGTGCCGGGATGCCCACGAGCCCGAGCAGTTCGACCGCCGACGCCTTGGCCTGTTTGCGCGTGGCGCCACGGTGCACGCGGAAGAGCTCGCCGATCTGGTCGCCGATCGACAGCACGGGGTTGAGGGCCGAGAGCGCGTCCTGCAGCACGAGGCTCATGCGCTCGCCCCGCAACCGGCGCCGTTGCTCGGGCGTGATGGCGAGCAGGTCGGTGTCGCCGAGGGTCAGCGTGTCGGCACTGACGCGCGTGTGCTCGTCGACGAGGCCCATGATGGCGCGCGCCGTGACCGATTTGCCCGAACCCGATTCGCCGAGCAGGGCCACGACCTCACCGCGTCGGATGTCGAGGCCCACGTCGCGCACGGCCGGAATGTCGTCGGGGCCGCCCGTGAAACTGACGCTCAGGCCGTCGACGCGCAGGACGACGGGTGGGGCGAGCGTCGCCCGAGCCGTTGATGCGTTGTTCTCTGAGATGTCCACAAATTCATAATGTCACGCCAAAAGCGCCGAAATGTTTCAAATTGGTAAACACTGCGCCGGATATCTTCGATTTTATTGACACCAGCGCCGGTCGTAACCGACAGTGGGGGCTAGGACGCCGAGAACAGTCGGTGCACACCGCCGCTCGCGGCATCGCAATCGTTAGGAGAACCACGCGTGCTTGAACCCTCTGAGCGCTACACCGGCTACACCGCCTACGACTACCTCGAAGCCGGCAAGGACTACCGCCACTTCGACTACGCCAAGCAGATCGGGCGCGTGCCCGAATACACCGGCCTCGACCTGTCCGATGCCGAGAAGGAACGCACGACGAAGCTGTTGCGCGAAGAGACCGTCATCTCGCTGCACGACCACGTGCAGGTGTTCCCCGAAGACATGACGCAGCTGCGCGACCACATCCGCCAGGGCCGCGAACCCACGGGCTATGAGGGCCTCTCGCGTTCGGGCATCACGGCCGTCTTCGACAACGGCATGGACGGCACGTGCTGCATCTCGAGCGACGCCGGCTGGAAGTACCAGGATGTGCTGTTCGACCTCGGCGTGCGCATGGCCGACCTCGCGCACCAGGACTTCGTCATCAAGGGCGAGACCATCAAGGACATCGAGTACGCCGCCGCGACGGGCCGCATCGCCCACGTCTTCGCGCTCGAGGCATCCACCATGATCGAGAACGAGGTCGACCGGCTCGACGTGCTCTACGGTTTCGGCGTGCGTCAGATGGGCATCGCCTACTCCGAGGCCAACACGCTCGGCTCGGGCCTGAAGGAACGCGGCGACGGCGGCCTGACCTACTTCGGCGAGCGCGCCGTCGAGCGCATGAACAAGCTCGGCATCGCCATCGACGTGTCCCACTCGGGCGACGTCACGGCCGTCGACGCCATCAAGGCCTCGAAGAAGCCCGTCTTCATCACGCACGCCGGCGCCCGCGCCGTCTGGCCCACCAACCGCATGAAGACCGACGAGACCATCGTCGAATGCGCCAAGCGTGGCGGCGTGATCGGCCTCGAAGCCGCACCCCACACGACGCTGTCTCCGAAGCATCCCCGCCACTCGATCGAGTCGGTCATGGATCACTTCGAGTACTGCGTCGACCTCGTCGGCCTCGAGCATGTGAGCTTCGGGCCCGACACGCTGTTCGGCGACCACGTCGGACTGCACGATGCCTTCAGCTCCAACCTGTCCCTCGGGCAGGCCCACGGCGCTGTCGAATACGAGAAGGTCGCCTATGTCGACGGTCTCGAGAACCCGGCCGAAGAGTTCTTCAACATCATCGGCTGGTTGGTCAAACACGGTTATTCCGATGACGAAATCCGCGCCGTCGTCGGTGGAAACACTCTGCGGGTACTGAAGGAGGTTTGGGTCTAAATGAAAAAAACTACGCGAATCGCCGCGGTGGCCGCCCTGGCCGCATCGGCACTCGCACTCAGCGCGTGCGCCCCGAGCGCCCCGCCAGAAGCCGGCGGGGGAGAGGCGACGGCGTCGAGCGAGACGCTCACCATCGCCACCACCACCGACGTCGTGAACTACAACCCGCTCATCGGCAACAGCCGCAGCGACTACTGGATCACGAACCTGATGTACCCCCACCTGTTGTCGATCGCCGACGACGGAACGAAGGAAGCCCAGGTGGCGACCAAGTGGGGTTATGTCGACGAGACCACGGGTTACTACGAGATCCGCGACGACCTGTCGTGGTCCGACGGCGAGAAGCTGACGGCCGAAGACGTGGCCTGGACCATGAACGCCGTCAAGCAGGATCAGCCCTCTGGCACGTTCTACGGTCAGCTCGCCAACTTCGAGTCGGCCGAGGCCGTTTCTGACACGCGGGTCGAAATCAAGCTCACGCAGCCCGACTCCTCGATCGTCGAAGAGATCGGCTTCTGGGGCAACGTCGTGCCGCAGCACGTCTTCGAGAAGGCCGACTCGGTCGCGAACTTCCCGAACGACGGCAGCGACGGCGGCTGGGTCTCGGCCGGTCCCTACGTGCTCACCGACGTGCAGGTCGGCCAGAGCTATTCGATGGACCGCGTCGACGACTACCCGCTCGTCGAGGGTGGCACCCCGTCATCCGCCAAGGTCGTCTACCGCGTGTTCCCCGATATCAACACCGAGATCCTGGCGTTGCAGTCGGGCGAGGTGGATGTCATCGCCAACGCGCTGCCCCCGGCGCAGGTGAAGACGCTGCAGAACACGCCCGGCATCGAGGTGGAGGAGTCGGTGGGTCTCGGTTATGCCCACATGACCTACAACATGACGAAGCCCGACCTGGCCAAGGTCGAGGTGCGTCAGGCCCTCGCGCACGCCGTGGACTATGACGCTATTCGCAAGGTCGTGCTGCAGGATCAGGCCGTGTCGACGGGTTCGAGCCCGCTCATGCCCGTGCTGGCCGACTACTACGACAAGTCGATCAAGGAGTACACCTTCGACACGGACCTGTCGCGTGAGCTCATGGAGAAGGCCGGTTACACGGCCGACGGTTCGGGTATGTTCCCCGTGTCGTTCCGCCTGATCTACTCGTTGCAGGACTCGGTGACGAGCCAGTGGGCCACCCTCGTCAAGGATTCGGCCGCGAAGGCCGGCATCACGATCGAGCTGCAGGGCACCGAGCGCAACACCTACCTGGCACAGACGAACGCCGGCGACTTCGACATCTATGCGGGCAACTTCGCCATCATGGATGACCCGGTCACCAACATGACGCTCGCCTACCTGCCGGACGGTGCCATCAACTACAGCTACGTCGACGACCCCGAGCTGAACGAACTCATCACGACCGCATCGGCCACCACCGATAAGGACGAGAAGATCAAGCTCATGCAAGAGGCCGCCGCCATCGTCAACGAGAACGTGTACGACAACATCATGTACACGCAGAACCTCTACTTCGCGCACAGCGACAAGTGGACCGGGTTCGTCTCGAAGCCGAGTGAGTTGCTGTCGATCGTCAACCCGATCAGCGTGGCATCCGCTCACCTGAAGTAACGAGCAGAGCGGCATCCGCCCGAGCCCCAAACCGGGCGGATGCCGCCTCCACGCGTTTTTCCTCGCTCCACCTCTTCTCTGGAAAGGGCCGCGCCTCGTGTCTCTGTGGTCATTCGTCCTCCGCCGCTTCGGCCGAGGAATCCTCACGATCTGGTTCGCCGTGACCGTGACGTTCCTGCTGCTGCGCCTGCTGCCCGGCGACCCGGCGCTCGCCGTCGCCAGCCCGAACATGACCGACGAGGCCCGCGAGGCCCTGCTCACGCAATACGGCCTCAACCAGCCCCTCATCGTGCAATACGGCCTCTACCTCTGGCAGCTCGTGCAGGGCAACCTCGGCGTCTCGTTCACGCAGTCGATCCCCGTGCTCGACGTGCTCATGCAGCGCCTGCCCTGGACGCTCCTTCTCACCGGAACGGCCCTCGTCTTCACGGTTCTCGTGGGCGTGCCGCTCGGTGTCTTGGCCGCCGCCCGCCGCGGAACCGGCTGGGACCGCCTCGTGCAGATCGTCGGCGTCACGGGTCAGTCGCTCTTCGTTCCGAGCGTCGGTGTGCTGCTGCTCTTCACATTCGGGCTCACGCTCGGATGGTTCCCCATCGGCGGCGCCTACACGAACGGCACCTACGGCGGCGAGTGGTACCTGAGCGTCATTCAGCACCTGGTGTTGCCAGCGACATCCCTCGTCCTCATCCAGCTCGGCTCGTATGTGTTGACCATGCGCTCGACCCTGATCGACGCCCTGGGCGAGGACTACACGACCCTGGCCCACGCCAACGGCATGCCGCCCCGCCGCGTGCTCTGGAAGCACGCTCTGCGGAACGCCCTGCTGCCCACCACGACACTCATCGGCCTGCAGCTCGGATTCCTCGTCGGCGGCGCCGTGCTCACCGAGACCGTGTTCGCCTACCCGGGCATCGGACGCGGCATCTTCGAGGCCGTCACGCAGCTCGACTTCCCTGTTCTACAGGGAGCGTTCCTCATGTTGGCGCTCACCGTCGTGGTCATCAACATGCTCACCGACCTCGTCTACGGACTCCTCGACCCCCGGGTGAAAACCTCATGAGCGCGATGAAAGGCGAGCGGATGTCTTCTCCCACCGACTCTTCCACCGGAACCGAACCCGGCGCGGGCATCGACCCCGCCGAGACCGCTGCCGCGACCGACGCTGCGACCGGTCAGCCGGCCGACGCGAGCGAGAACGCGGAGCGCGACCGCGCCGCCGTCGCCTCGACGGGCGCCGAACCCGTCGCGACGGAGAGCCTGCGCGCCAGCGCCGCGACCTGGCGGGCCTTCCGCAAGGAGCCCCTCGGCCTGCTCGCGCTCGCCGTCATGGCGATCCTCGTCTTCGTGGCCGTCGCCGCGCCGCTGCTCGCGCCCTACCCGGGCAGCTACGGCGACACCGTGCTCGAGGGCCCCACCGGCGCCCACTGGTTCGGCACCGACTCGCTCGGCCGTGACGTCTTCGGCGAGGTCATCTGGGGCACGCAGCAGAGCCTGCTCGTGGCCGTGCTCGCGAGCCTCATCGCCATCGCCGTCGGCACGCTCGTGGCGGTCATCGGCGCCTACTTCCGCAAGCTCGATGGCCCCATCTCGGTGCTCGTCGACCTCATGCTGTCGCTGCCCGTCCTGCCCCTCATGATCCTCATCGCGGCGCTCGTCGGGCCGTCGACCACGACGATCATCCTCGTCGTCGCGGCGTTCTCGTGGCCCGAGGTGACCCGCATCGTGCGCTCGCAGGCCCTGACGGTGGTGGGCCTGCCCTATGTCGACGCGGCGCGTTTGATGACGACATCCCCGGCGTGGATCATCACGAAACACATCATCCCGGCTGTGACCCCCGTCATCGTCGTGTCGGTCGTCGTCACCGCCTCGCGCGCCGTGCTCTCGGCGGCCGGGCTCGCGTTCCTCGGCCTCGGCGACCCGAACACGTGGTCGTGGGGCCGCATCCTCTATGAGGCGCAGCAGTCGGGCGCCATGTCGAGCGCCTGGTGGCTCACGCTGTTCCCCTCGCTCGCCATCCTCGCGCTCGTGCTCTCGGCCACGCTGCTGTCGATCGCCTACAACGACGCGCGCAACCCCAAGTCCCGCCGGAGGTAGACATGGTTTTCACACAACGCCTCGGCTCTGAATTCTTCGAAACCGTGCAGCGGGGCGTCATCGAGCGCCTGCACGAGGCCGGGCTCGATGCCGTCGTCACGGCTGATCCCGAGGATGTCGCCTACCTCACGGGCTTCTTCCACCACCCGGGCGAGCGGCCCGTGGTCGTGTGGCTCGAGGCATCCGGTCGGTGCGTGCTGCTGCTGCCCGCGCTCGAGCGCGAACACGCCGAAAGCCAATCCGCGCACGCCGAGTTGGTCGACTACCCCGAGTTTCCGGGCGTCGTCAGCCCGTGGGATGTCTTGGCCGAGCGTGTGCGACCCGCGACGGTCTCGTCATCCTCCGCCGCCCCGTCTTTCCGGGTCGGCCACTCGACCACCATCTCGTATGAGCGGCTCGTCGCGGCCACGCGGGCCTTCTCGTTCGCGCAGCTCGAACCCACCGATGTGATCCTGCGCTCACGTTTCATCAAGCAGCCCGGCGAGGTCGAGTTGCACCGCGAGGCCGCGCGCATCACCGACCGCATGCTCGACGCGGGCGTGCGGCTCGTGCGCGACGCCGTCGTGGCGGGTGGCCAGATGCCGAGCGAGGCCGAGCTGGCGGCGCACGTCGGTCGCATCGGCACGGGCATCATGTACGACGAGCACGCGGATGTCGTGGTGGGCTCGTTCCTGGCCGGCGGCCTCGTCTATTCGGGCGCCAACAGTTCGAAACCTCACGGTTTGCCCTCGAGTTATCGCCTGCGACCCGGAGACACCTTCATGTTGTCGCTCGGCTGCGCCGTGGGCGGGCGTTTCGTCGAGGGGGAGCGCACGTTCGTGATGGGCGAGCCCACGGCATCCCAGATCCGCTATCACGACGCCATCTACGAGGCGCAGAAGCGTGGCCGCGAGACCATCCGGGCCGGGCTCGAGTGCCGCGAGGCCAACGAGCTGTGCCTCGACGTGATCCGCGACGCCGGGCTCGGCGAGTACATCCTGCACCGGCAGGGTCACGGCATCGGGCTCGGCATGCACGAGCCGCCGTGGCTCGAGGCGGGCGATGCCACGGTGCTCGAGGCCGGCATGGTCGTCTCGAACGAACCGGGCATCTATGTCACGGGGCACGCGGGCTACCGCATCTCGGACAGCATGCTCGTCACGGCCGAGGGGGCCGAACCCCTCACCTCCTTCCCGCGGCGGCTCGACGATTGCCTCATCGAGCTGTGATGGGCACCGAACGCACCGAACGCACCGAGCGCACCGAGCGCACCGAACGTCGACAGAAAGGTCAGCGATGACATCCGAAACCGTTTCCCCCGAATTCGCCCGCGCCACGAGCGAAGCCCAGATGGTCGAGATCAACGGCAACCGTCTGGCCGTCGAGGTGCTAGGGCCAGAGGGTGCGCCCGTCATCCTCACCCACCACGGCGCGCCGGGCCTCGGCTCGCGGGCCGAACCGCGCGCGAGCTTCGGGCGCCTGGCCGACGAGTACCGCGTCATCGTGTTCGACGCGCGCGGCTCGGGCCAGAGCGAGGGCAACGGCGAGTTCTCCCACGAGCAGTGGGCGGCCGACCTCGACGCGCTGCGCGAATGGGCGGGCGTCGAGCAGGTCGTCATGGCGGGCGGCTCCTACGGCGGTTTCATGTCGATGGAGTACGCCATCCGCTACCCGCACCGCGTCGCCGCCATGGTGCTGCGCGACACGGCCGCCGACAACAGCCACTCCGAGCTGTCGCGCGCCAACGCGCTCGCCAGCGACCGGGTGACGGTCGACATGGAGAAGTTCGACCGCATCGACGAGGGTCGCGTGCGCGACAACGACGATCTGCGCGACTGCTGGCGCGAAATTCTGCCCCTCTACGACTTCGAATACGACCCCGCGGCCGTGGAACGCAAGGTCGAGGCCACGCCGTATCGATACGAAGCGCACAATTACGCCTTCTCGCACAACCTTCCGCACTACGATCTGAAAGAGGCGCTGCCGGGGGTGACGGCGCCGACGCTCATCACGGTAGGTCGCACCGACTGGATCACGCCGGTATCGTGCAGTGAGACGATCGATCGGCTGATTCCCGACAGCACGTTGAGAATCTTCGAGAAGTCGGGGCATTCACCCCAGATCGAGGAGGCGGAAGCATGGACCGACGAGGTGCGCACGTTCCTGCACCGGGTCTACCCGCCGACGACGACGCCCGCGACCGGCCCGAGCGACACGCCGAACCCGACCCCGACGGCGCCGTAGGGCAGCCGAACGTGTCGGTGAAAATGCTCGACGAGCTGACCGAGCTCGATCGCCGCATCATCGTGGCGTTGCAACACGACGGCCGGGCCAGCTGGCGCGCCATCGCCGAGATGGTGGGCGGCACGGTCGCCACGGTCACGCGGCGCGGGCAGCAGTTGCTCAGCTCGGGTGTCGCGCGCATCGCGGTGCTGCCGGCGCTCGGTTCAGAGGGTCCCGTCGACGCGTTCCTCGTGCGCATCAACTGCGCCCCCGGCACGCAGTTGCAGGTGGCTGAAGAATTGGTCGGGCATCCGGATGTGCGCTTCATCACGCTCGTGACGGGCGGCTATGACCTGATCGCCGAGCTCGTGGTGCACGGTGGTTCGACGCACTACCCCCAGATCATCCAGCAGTTGCAGTCCATCCGCGGCGTGGAGCGGTGGCGCAGCGACCTCATCATGCACGTCTACAAGGTGAGCTACGACTGGAGCCGGCAGCTGTTCGCCAGCACCATGAAGCTGCCCGAGTCGGCGGCCGAATCGCTCGCGCAGGTCGACGCCGGGGTGTGCGACCCGACCCACTTCGACGACCAAGACCGAGCCATCCTCACCGCTTTGCGCGACGACGGCCGCCTCACGTTCAAGTCGGTGGCCGACGGCCTGGGCATGAACGAGTCGAGCGTGCGTCGCCGTTTCGAACGCATGCGGCAGCTCGGATGCATGGACACCCTCACGCTCGTGCCCGCCTCTGCCCTCGGCATGGGCGCCGAGACGCTGCTCACCGTGAACGTGGCACCAGGCCAGCTCGAGGCTGTTGCCCAGGCCCTGCGTGCCTATCCCGCCGTGCGTTATCTCGCGGCGACGCTCGACCAGAACTCGCTGTTCTGCGAGGTCATCACGCCGTCGACCGAAGATCTCTACAGCTTCATCACGTCGTCGCTGTCGACGCTCGAGGGTGTGCTCGGTTGGAACGCCGCCATGGAGCTGCTGTTCCTGAAGCGCGGTTTCGTCGAGACGCCGTGGTGGCGGGCGCAGGTCGGCCTGCCCGCGCGTCGCGGCGCCTCGACGACGTCGGCGTAGCGGCTCGGCCGCCGATCGATCGGTCGAGCGGCACCGCCGGCCCACGGCACAGTCGTCTCTGACCGGGCGATCGTGCTGCGTGCCGGCTCTCTTGCTGGTGTGCTTGTCGCCTTAGGCGGCAGCCGCGGTTTCGCGCGCCCGCTGCTGCGCGAACGCGACAGCCGCTTCGAGAGCCTCCTTCTCGGGCGTCGCGGCAACGCCCAGCGTGCGTTCGGTGACGGTCGAATCGACGAGGAACGGTTCGTTGAACTGGTAGGCCATCTTGCGAAGTTCCCTCATGAAGGGGTTGGTCGCGGCGGCCAGGGCCAGCCCGATGGGCGGGATGTCCCGCGTGCGACCCGTCGAACCGGCGATGGCGTTGATGCGCGCGGCGAGTTCGGTGCGGGGCGGCTCGGACGAGTTGGGGGCGAGCCAGGGACGGCCCCATGCGACATCCGATCGCGCCGCCGTCACGAGGGTCTCGGCGAAATCGGGCAGGTAGGTCCAGCTGTGCGGCTGACGTGTTCGCCCGACCTGCCACGCGGTCTTGCCGGCCAACAGCGGGTCGAAGAAACGCGCGCCGATGTGGGCCGAGGCCGTCGGGGCGGCGCCGAAGTAGTCGCTGCCGCGCACCTCGGTGGCCCGCACGTCGCCGCGATCGTTGGCCTCTTTCAGGCGCTGCCACATCTCGGCGCGCACGCGGCCCTTCATCTCGGTCGAGGCGAGCGGCGCGTCTTCGGTCATGCGGGCGGTCATCGGCCCGTAGCCGTAGAGGTTGCCCGTCATGACGATGTCGGCGCCCGTCGCGCGCGCGGCCTCGAGGATGGCGTCGGTGATCGCCGGCCAGATCGTCGCCCACTCGGGGTAGGGCGGGTTGGTGCACACGTAGAGGGTCTGTGCGCCGTCGAGGTGGGGGATGAGTGAGGCGGCGTCGAGCGCGTCGGCCGTCACGGCCGTGGTGCCCGGATGCGTGGTGCCCGAGCGCGTGGCCAGCGTGACGTCTTCGCCGTCCCGCAGGAGGGCGTCGGCCACATGCGTGCCGATGGGGCCGGCACCGAGGATGAGTGAGCGGGTCATGGGATGTCCTTCGTGAGGGTGATGCGGGAACGGGAGAGAGCAGTGCTCTCGGAGTGAGAGTATGCCTGAGTCGGCCGCACTGTCAAGAGCGGTGCTCTCGTTTGCGAGCAGGGCTCCGTTACGTGACACTGGGGGGATGCCTGACATCGATCGCGTCGAAGCTCCTCACGCCGCCGAACCGCCGCGCCCCCGCGCCCGGGAGCGCGCCCGCGAACGCGTCCGCAGCGAAGCTCTCGACATCGCCGCGCGTCAGCTCGCCGACGTCGGCGCAGCCGCCCTGTCGGTGCGCGCCGTGGCGCGCGAACTCGGCATGGTCTCGTCGGCCATCTACCGCTACTTCCCGAGCCGTGACGCCCTCCTGACGGCCCTCATCGTCGACGCCTACACCGAGCTCGGCGAGACCGCCGCGCGCGCCGAAGCCGCCGCCCCGCGCGACGACTACCGCGCACGTTTCGCGGCGCTCGCTCGCGGGGTGCGCGGCTGGGCGCTCGAGAACCGCCACCGCTACGCGCTCATCTACGGCTCGCCCGTGCCGGGTTACGCGGCACCGCAAGACACGGTGGCTCCGGCATCCATGGTCTCTCTGCTCATCGCGAGCGTTTTTCAGGATGCGGTGGCCGCGGGGCACCGACCGGTCGTGACCCCAGCCATGACGGCGTCGGCCGATCTGGTCGAACCCCTCAAGCGCTATTTCGAGATCGACGCCGCGGGCGAACTCGTGATGGTCGTCATCTTCGCGTTCACGAACCTCTTCGGCACGGTGTCGTTCGAGCTGTTCGGGCACCTCGACAACACGACGGGTGACGCCGACCGCTGGTTCGAGATCGTCATCGACGAGCTTGCCGGGCGCCTCGGCCTCTGACCTCAGCTGCGCGCGACCGCCCGATATGTGCGCTGCAAGGCCGACGTCGACGCCTCGTAGTTCGCCTGCGCCACCCCGGTGAACAGGCAATCCACGACGAGTAACTGCGCGATGCGGCTGCCGAGCGCCCCCGACCGCAGCGGGCTCTCGCGCGCGGCCGTGCGCAAAACGGTGTCGGCCAGCGTCGCGAGCGGCGAGTTCTCGTCGTTCGTGATGGCGATGGTCGCCGCGCCGGATTCCTTCGCGAGCCGCAAGAACTCGTAGGTGTCGGTCGTCGCCCCCGAGTGCGAGATGGCCACGGCCACGGCGTCACCGTCGAGCACGGCGGCCGCGGTCCAGGCGGTGTGCGCCTCCGACCATTCGAGTGCCACGCGCCCGATGCGCGACAGCTTGCGCTGCAGGTCCATCGCCACGATGGCGCTGGCACCCACGCCGTAGATGTCCACGCGGCGCGCACCCGTGATCGCCGCGACGGCGCGCTCCAGGTTGTCGATGTCGAGAATCTCTGCCGTGTCGGCGATCGAGAGGGCCTCGGTGGCGGCGATCTTGGCCACCACGTCGGTGAGCGAATCGTCGGGCGAGATGTCGGATGCCGGAACCGACGACTCGGAGGTCGCCATCCGTTCGCGCAGGTTCTGCTCGGTCAGGTCCTGCCGCAGGTCGCGGTATTTCTCATAACCCATGCGCCGCGTGAACCGCACGACCGTGGTCGTCGATGTCTCGGACTGTTCGGCGATCTCGCCGATCGACCGCCCGGCGAACGCCTCGGGGTCGGCCAGCAGTGCCTCGGCGATGCGCCGCTCGGCCGGCCGCAGCGTGGGCAGCAGCGCGCGGACCTCGATCAGCACCGTGCGCGATCCGGGCCGCCCCTTGCGTGGGTTCATGCTGTCATTGTCCCGTGTTCCGCCGTCAGGAACAAAAGTTACACGCCAGTAACAAACTGAGGTAACTTTATGACCTAGGGTTGGTGACATCCCCGCCGGAACCAAAGGAGGTACCCCGTGTCTATCGCCACCGCTCCCACCGTGAGCCCGAAAGCACGTCGCCGCGCCATCGTCGCCGGCAGTGTCGGAAACTTCATCGAATGGTACGAATTCGGCATCTACGGATTCTTCGCCACCATCATCGCCAGCCAGTTCTTCAGCGGCGGCCAGCAATCGGGGGTCGAGGCCCTCATCGCCACCTACGCCTCCTTCGCCATCAGCTTCTTCTTCCGCCCCGTCGGCGCCGCCCTCTTCGGGCGCATCGGCGACCGCATCGGCCGCAAACCCACGCTCATCATCGTGCTCATCATGATGTCGGTGGCCACGGCGCTCATCGGCGTTCTGCCCACCTACGCCTCGATCGGCGTCGCCGCGCCCATCCTGCTGACGCTCGTCCGCATCCTGCAGGGTCTCTCGGCCGGTGGCGAGTTCGGCGGTGCCGTGTCGGTCATGACCGAGTTCGCGCCCGCCGGCAAGCGCGGCATCTACGGCGCGTGGCAGTCGTTCACGGTCGCCCTCGGCCTCCTGGCGGGTGCCGGCACGAGCGCCCTGCTCGCGACCCTGCTGAGCGAAGCCGATCTCGCGGCCTGGGGATGGCGCATCGCCTTCCTCGTGGCGCTTCCCCTCGGTGCCGTGGCGCTCCTGTTGCGCCTGAACCTGGAGGAGACCCCCGCGTTCCAGAAGGTGGAGCAGGCGAAGGCAACCGGTGCGCCCGCCGGGACCGCTGCCGCCGCGAAATCAGACGCCGACGCCCTGGCCGACGCCCCCGTCATCCGTGCCGGCGCCGCCGAGACGGCTAAGGCCATCTTCGTGGGCATCGCGCGCCTCATGGGCTGGTCGGCCGCGGGTTACACGTTCCTCGTTGTCATCCCGTCTTATCTGCAGAGCACGCTCAACGCCTCGTTCCAGCAGGCGCTGCTCGCCACGGTGTTCGCCAACCTCGGTTTCGCCGCCGCGATCCTCCCGGCCGGATGGCTGTCCGACCGCATCGGGCGGCGCTGGGTCATGCTCACGGGTTCGCTCGCCATCCTCGTGCTCGCCCTACCCCTGCTCAACCTGCTGCAGGACCCGAACTCCACTGTCGAGGTTCGCTCGTTCGCCGTGATCGTCGCGGGCTTCGCGGTCGGCCTCATCGCGGGCCCCGGACCGGCCATGCTCGCCGAGATGTTCCCCACCACGGTGCGTTACACGGGTCTCGGCCTCGCCTACTCCATCTCGAACGCCGTCTTCTCGGGTAGCGCGGGCCTCATCATCACGTCGCTCATCGCCGCCACGGGCAACATCGATGTGCCGGCCTACTACGTCATGGCCACGTGCTTCGTGAGCGCCATCGCGATCGCCACGTTGAAGGGCGACGCCCACCGCAAGGAGCTGCGCAAATGACTTCTGTACCCACCCGTGTGATCGGCCTCATGTCGGGCACGTCGCACGACGCCATCGACGCCGCGGCCGCCGACATCCGCGTCGAGGGGGACACACTCGTAGTCACGCCGCTCGGCCTGATCAGCGTGCCCTACGCCCCCGAACTGCGGGCCGCCATCTCGGCCGCCCTGCCGCCCGCGCGCACCACGGTCGACGAGGTCTGCCGGCTCGACACGCGCATCGGCCAGGCGTTCGCGGATGTCGCAGCCCGGGCCCTCGACGAACTCTGCGACGGCCGCGCCGACCTCATCGTCTCGCACGGCCAGACGCTCTATCACTGGGTCGAGGACGGCCGCGTCGAGGGCACCCTGCAGCTCGGCCAACCCGCCTGGATCGCCGAGAAGACGGGCCTCACCGTGGTCGCCGACCTGCGTTCGCGCGATGTCGCCGCTGGTGGGCAGGGTGCGCCGCTCGTGAGCATCATCGACGCGCTGTGGCTCGCCGGCGAATCGGCGGCCGCCGTCAACCTCGGGGGCATCGCGAACGCGACGCTCGTGTCGCCCTCGGCCGACCCCATCGCCTTCGACACGGGGCCCGCCAACGCCCTCATCGACGCCGTCGTCGCGGAACACACCCTGGGTGCCGAGCACTTCGACGCCGACGGGGCGCTCGCGGGCGCCGGCACGGTCGACGACGCGCTGCTCGAACGCCTGCTCGACGAGGACTACTACGCGCTTCCGGCCCCCAAATCGACGGGCAAGGAGCTCTTTCACCTGGGCTATCTCGGGCCCTTCCTTGCGGGCCACGAGACTCCCGGCATCCAGGATCTGGTCGCCACTCTGACGGCCCTGACGTCTCGCACCGTGGCCGATGCGGTGCGCGGGGCCGACCGCGTGATCGTCGCGGGCGGCGGAACCCTCAACCCCGTGCTGATGGGCATGTTGCGCGCCGAGTTGCCGCACGCCGACGTGGTGACGAGCGACACGCTGGGCCTGCCGTCGGCCGCCAAGGAGGCGCTCGCGTTCGCCGTGCTGGGCTTCCTGACGGTCAACGGCCAAGCCGGCACCCTGCCGTCGTGCACCGGCGCACGTCACGCGAGCGTGCTGGGCGCCATCGTGCCGGGGGAGTCGCTGCCCGAGCGCGTGCTCACCGGCCCGCCCCGCGCCCTGCGCTTCGAGCGCTGACCAACCGACCGGCTGCCCAGGCCACACCTCGCCGAACGTGAACCAAGGAACGCAGATGTCCTCAGAAGAACTCGACTCCCTCGCCTCGCTCTACACCGAGGGGCCGAATGCGAAAACGACCGACCTCGACACCTTCGACACCCTGCGGGTGCTCGAGGTCATGAACGACGAAGACCAGCTGGTCGCGCCGGCCGTGCGCCGCGTGCTGCCCGAGATCGCGCAAGCCGTCGAGCTCATCGCGGCGGCACGTCGCGCGGGCGGACGCCTCATCTACATCGGCGCCGGCACGAGCGGACGCCTCGGCCTGCTCGACGCCGTCGAATGCCCGCCCACGTTCGGCACCGACCCCTCCGAGGTGCTCGGGCTCATCGCGGGCGGCGAGAACGCCTTCGTGCGGGCCGTCGAGGGCGCCGAAGACGATCCGGCCCTCGCCGTCACCGAGCTCGAGGCGGCGCACGTCGGGCCATCCGATGTCGTCGTCGGCCTGGCCGCCAGCGGCCGCACGCCCTATGTGATCGGCGGCCTGCGCTATGCGCGCGAACAGGGTGCCGCGACGGTCGCCATCTCGTGCAACCCCGGCGCCCGCATCAGCGCCGAAGCGGATGTCGCGATCGAGGTGCTCACGGGCCCCGAAGTGCTCACCGGTTCGACGCGTTTGAAGGCCGGCACCGCGCAGAAGCTCGTGTGCAACATGCTCACGACCGCCAGCATGGTGCGCACGGGCAAGGCCTACGGAAACCTCATGGTCGACCTACGGCCCACCAACGCCAAACTCGTCGACCGGGCGCAGCGCATCGTGGCCGAGGCTGCGCACGTCGACCGCGACCGTGCCGATGCGGCGCTCGAGGCCGCGAGCGATCACGCCAAAACGGCCGTCGTCATGCTGCTGGCCGACCGTGACGCCGAGCAGGCCGCCGCGTTGCTCGCGCTGGCCGACGGCAATGTGCGGCGGGCCGTCGCGCTCGCCGCCTCGCCCTCCGAGCGCTCGATCTAGAGAAAACGTATTCAGGAGATATCCGTGGAAGTCATCATCGTCCCGACCGCGCAGGAGGTCGGCGAGCTCGCCGCCGCCCGCATCGCCGACCTCGTCGAGCGCACACCCGACGCCGTGCTCGGCCTCGCCACCGGTTCGAGCCCGCAGGGTGTCTACGCCGAGCTGCACCGCCGCGTGCGGGCGGGTGCGCTCGCGTTCAGCGGCGCGCGCGGTTTCGCGCTCGACGAATACGTTGGCCTCCCGCTCGAACATCCCGAGTCCTACGCGAGCGTCATCGCGCGGGATGTCGTCGAACCGCTCGGTTTCGACCCGTCGAACGTGCGCGTGCCCGATGGCCGCGCCGACGACCTCGACCGCGCCGCGCGAGAGTACGACGAGGCCATCGCGGCGGCCGGCGGCATCGACCTGCAGATCCTCGGCATCGGCGCCAACGGCCACATCGGCTTCAACGAGCCCACCTCATCGTTCGCGTCCCGCACGCGCATCAAGACCCTCGCCCCGCAGACCCGGCTCGACAACGCGCGCTTCTTCGACCACCCCGACCAGGTGCCCACGCACTGCCTGACGCAGGGGCTCGGAACCATCCTCGAAGCCCGCGAGGTCGTGCTCGTGGCCCAGGGCGCGGGCAAGGCGGCGGCCATCGCGGCGGCGGTCGAGGGACCGCTGACGGCTCTCGTGCCGGGTTCGGCACTCCAGTTGCATCGACGCGCCACGGTCATCGTCGACGAGGATGCGGCATCCACCCTCACGCTCGCCGACTACTACCGCTACACCTACGCCCACAAACCCGCCTAGGCGGGATTCTCTTCGAACCGTCGAGAGCGGGGGGCGTCGTTCATCGAAGCGGTATGCGCATTTTGGCCACTTGCCACCGGGGGGTATTGCGGGCGAAAATACTTATGAGATATGAACGACGACTTCACCGCCTCGCGGTTCCGCACACGCGATCCCGAAGAGGCCCTGCCGGTGCTCGCGCGGCACTATTCAGCGGTGTCTCTGTCGACCGAGGAGCCCGAGCGTTTCGCCATCGATCACGCGATCTCCGGCGACAGCAGGCTCGCGGTCAGCCGAGTCGCCTTCGACTCGCGCGCCGAGGGCAACGTGCAGCTCGAGGACCGCTACTTCGTCGGGCACCTGCTCGCCGGTCGCATGAGCCTCGTCACGGGCCGCGACTCGGTCGACGTCACGCAGCCCATGCTCTACCCGCGCACCCTCTGCACGGTCGGGTGGCAAGATCTGCGAATGGCCATCGTCACGATCGACGTCAGCGAGGTCGATCGCCTCGTGCGGCTCATGGGGGCCAACCCCCGCCGGCACTCGTTCACGGGCGTCAACCCGATCTCCCCGGCCCTCGGCACCCAGTGGGCGGCCATGGTCAAACATTTGAATCGGGATGTCTTCGGCCCCGCGAACCCCACTCCGACCCCGTTGCAGCGCGCTGAGGCCCGAGAAGCTCTCGCCTCGACCATGCTGCGCGTCTTTCCGAGCACCACGATGGATGGCTCCAACGCACGCGAGCAGCTGTGGGCTCCCGCCAACCTGCGCCGGGCCCTGCGCTTCATCGAAGAGAACGCGTCGGGTGCGGTGACGGTGTCGTCGATAGCCGAGGCGTCGGGCTACAGCATCCGGGGCCTGCAGAATGCGTTCCGCCGGTCGATGGACATGACGCCGCTGGCCTATCTCCGCCGCGTGCGCCTCGACGCCGTGCATTCGTCTCTGCGCGCGGCGACCCCGGCCGATGGCACGATCGCCGATATCGCCCGCGCCGCCGGGTTCACCCACATCGGCCGGTTCACCGAGCAGTACCGAGACGAATTCGGCATGACGCCGCGTCAGACCCGCGGGCTCTGAGTCGGCGTTCAGCGGGCCCTGAGGCGGGGCTCAGTCGTTGTAGCGCTCGGCCCCGAGGCTGCGGTCGTCGAGCCGGCGCAGCGCGTTCTCGACGAGGTAAGCCGCGCGGTTCGGCGGCATGCGGGGCGGTTCGGACGCTCGGGCCAGCGCGATCCCGTCGAGGGTGGCGAGCAGGAGTGCGCTCTCTGAGCCGGCATGCAGTTCGGGGTATATCTCGGCGACGACCTTCTCGAGTCGCTCCTCGAGCCGCTTCCAGGCGCCCTGATAGTTTTTCGCGAACTGGTCATTCGACGTCGACTTCGCCGCGAACCACAGCCACACGATGGCCGCCTCCCGCCCGTCGTCGGTCACGCAGGCGAGCGCCATGCACATCTGCTCGAAGCGGTCACGCACGCTGGGGGTCGCGGCCTCCATGGCCTCGAATCGGCGCCGGAAGCCCGCGATGATGTGATCCATCGCGGCCTGCAGCAGTTCGTCCTTCGAGGGGAAGTGTGTGGTGAGCTCGGCGACCGTCACATCCAGCTCGGCCGCCAGTCCGTCGATCGACGCCGCTTCGAGACCGTCGCGGGCGATGACGTGGACGAGTGCGTCGAGAACGTGGGCCGTCGCCGTTGAGGCCCGAGGTTCAGTTTCCATACCCGTAAGTATCCGCCATCCGCGGGCTTCTCCCGCGCACACGGCGAATCCGCGCCGATCTTGCGCATTCAGCAAGGTCTCTTGCTCCTCACGCTCAACCATTCGAGGATGGGGGAGAAGGAGATCACCATGACATTCGTTTCACAGCCCACCACTGCCCCCGCCGCCCGCCCCGACGTAGCCGACGTGCTCATCATCGGGGGAGGAGCCGCGGGCCTCTCGGCCGGCCTCGTCCTCGGCCGCGCCCGCCGCAGCGTGCTCATCGTCGACGGCGGCCAGCCGCGCAACGCCCCCGCCGAGGGCGTGCACGGCTACCTCACGCGCGACGGCATCCCGCCCGCCGAGCTCGTCGCCCGCGGCCGTGCCGAGGTCGAACACTACGGCGGTGTCATCCGCGACGGCCAGGTCGTCGACACGCGCCGCGACCCCGACGGGCTCTTCGTCGCCACGCTCGACGACGGTTCCGAGGTGCTCGGGCGTCGGCTGCTCATCGCGACCGGTCTCGTCGACGTGCTGCCCGACATCCCGGGTCTCGCCCCGCTCTGGGGCAAGGACGTGTTGCACTGCCCGTACTGCCACGGCTGGGAGGTGCGCGACCGCCGCATCGGTGTGCTCGCGACGAGCCCGCTGTCGTTCCACCAGGCCTGGATGTTCCGCCAGTGGTCCGCCGACCTCACCTTCTTCCTCGACGACGTCTTCGAGCCGAGCGACGAGCAGTGGGAGCAACTGGCGGCCCGCGGCATCCGTGTCGTGCGCGGCCCGGTCGCCCAGGTGACGCTCAACGACGACGGCCGGATGTCGGGCGTCACGCTCGCCGACGGCACCGCCTTCCCACTCGACGCCCTGGCCGTCGGCTCCCGCGTCGAGGCCCGCATCGCCCCGTTCGCGCCCCTCGGAGTCGTCGCCACCGACCACCCGACGGGCATGGGCACGTTCGTCGCGGTCGACGAGGCCGGGGCCACGGGCATCCCGGGCGTCTGGGCCATCGGCAACGTCTCCGAGCTGCGCACCCAGGTCTCGACCGCGGTCGCCGCCGGCAACTTCGCCGCCGCGCAGATCAACGCCGACCTCATCGCCGCCGACACGGCCGAGGCCGTCACCGCCTACCGCGCCCGCGCTACGGCCGCAGCTGCCGCGCCCGCCCCCGCGACGGTGTCTGCCTGAGTCGGCTCGCTCGTCGTCGTGGCGAAGGCGCAGGTCGTCTTCGCCGCGCGACGGGGCCGGCCGAGCGGTCTAAGCGACCGTGAGCCCCGCGATGATGATGAGGCCGTTGAAGGTGGCGTGCGCGATGATGGCGCCGCCGAGGCGCCCGGTGTAGGCCGCGAGGGCTCCGGTGCCGAGGCCGAGGATGAGGGTCGAGAGCCCGACCGACCACATGCCGACGCCGAACTGCGTCTGCAGCACGTGTACGACCGCGAAGACGACCGACGAGGCGATGATGGCGGTCACGGTGGCGCGGCGGCGATCCCGCGACACTCCGACGGGGCGGGCCGCGGCCAGGGCTGCCGAATCGGCGAGGGTCGGATGCGGGTGGGTGTGCGAGGCATCCCGGTGCGCGTGGTCGAGAGCCGACGTCGCGTGGCCGAGGCCGGTGGTGGGCTGCGGACCGGTCGCGGCCAGCACCACGGGAGCGGTGGCCGTTGCCAGGTCGCCGGCCGCGTCATCCGTGAGTCCGTCTCGTGAAGAGGCGACCGCGCCGTTATAGATAGAGCGCTGCAGCAACCCGCGGAAGAACAGCTCTTCGATGAGCGGCGCCAGGACGATGGGCGCCAGCAGTGTGCCGAACACCCACACGGCGTTGTATTCGACTTCGCCGATGGTGACGAAGCCGATGCTCATCTGCCCGTAGAAGGCGATCTCGATGAGGCTGGTCGCGACGCGCGCGAGCAGCCCGACCCCGAGGCCCCACAGGATGTCGATGAACCGGAAGCGCAGCCCGAAGTCGGCGGTGAGCGACCGGCGCCCCCGCAGGAACGAGGCCACGAGCACGGCGCCGAGCAGTGGAACCCACACGACCAGATAGCTGAGGAACGTGGCGACACCGATGGTCGTCGTCCACCCGGAGGTGAGGATGAGGGGCAGCAGCGCGGCGAAAACGAGCGCCAGACCGACCCCGATGGCCGCGTCGGTGGCACCCCAGCGCGGCACGCGTGGCGTGGCGAGGGGTCGAGACGTGGCGGCATCCATGTCACCAATGTAGGGGTTCGGCCCCCTCCTGTGGGCGGGGCTGGCGGGGTTAACCTGCTTGTAACCCCCCAAATGCGCGCATCCACCCGCCGTGTGGGATCATGAACCCGGGCATTCTCTCGTTCTGCCCGCTCGTTCAACAGGGGAGGACGCTCGAGTGGAGCTTCGCGACTACATCCGTATCCTGCGCAAGAGTTGGTTGCTCATCGTGTTGCTCACCCTCGTGGGTGTGGCGGCGGCGGCAACGTTCTCTCTGCTGCAGAAACCCATGTACACGGCATCCACGAAGGTCTTCGTGAGCACATCGGCGGGTCAAAGTGTTTCTGAGCTGGCGCAGGGCAACTCGTTCACGGTGCAGCGGGTCAAGACCTACTCCGACCTGGTGACGACCCCCATCGTGCTGCAGCCCGTCATCGCGGCCCTCGAGCTCAACATGACGTCGGATGACCTGGCGTCGGCCGTTTCGGCCTCTGCCCCTCTCGACACCACTCTCATCGAGATCAGCGTGTCGAACGAAGACCCGGTGCTCGCCGCCGACCTGGCCAACGCCATCTCGCAGTCGCTCACGGCCGTCGTGCAAGACATCGAGGCCCCAGAGGCCGGCAGTGAGAACACCAGCCCCGTGAAGCTCACGCGCGTTCAGGATGCCCCGGTGCCGCAGTCTCCCGTCAGCCCCAAGGTTCCGCTCAACGTCGCCCTCGGCGCGCTCGTCGGCCTGGCCCTCGGCCTCGCCATCGCGGTGCTGCGCGAGACGCTCGACAACCGGGTGCGCAACGAACGCGACGTGGCCCAGCTCACCGACGCCCCCATCATCGGCGGCATCGCGTTCGACCCCAAGGCCAAGACGCGCCCCCTCATCGTGCAGGCCGATCCGCGCAGCCCGCGGGCCGAGTCGTTCCGCACGCTGCGCACCAACCTCTCGTTCCTCGATATCGGCTCGGAGGATCGCAGTTTCGTGGTCACGAGCTCGGTGCAGTCCGAGGGCAAGAGCACGACGGCCGCCAACCTGGCCATCTCGTTGGCCGACTCGGGCGCCCGCGTGCTGCTCGTCGACGCCGACCTGCGCCGCCCGAAGGTGGCCGAGTACATGGGCCTCGAGGGCGCCGTCGGCATCACCGACGTGCTCATCGGCCGCGCCGAGTTGCTCGACGTGGTGCAGCCGTGGGGCCGCTCCAAGCTCTTCGTCCTGCCGGCCGGCAAGATTCCGCCGAACCCGTCCGAGCTGCTGGGCTCGTCGGCCATGGCCGACCTCATCGCCCTGTTCAACCGCGAGTTCGACGCCGTCATCTTCGACGCCCCGCCGCTCTTGCCCGTCACCGACGCGGCCATCCTGTCGAAGAGCGTCGGCGGCGCGATCCTCGTGGTCGCCGCGGGCCACACGCACAAGAACCAGTTGAAGGGTGCCGTTTCGGCACTCGAGAACGTGGGTGCGCCGATCTCGGGTCTCGTGCTGACCATGCTGCCCACCAAGGGCCCCGACGCCTACGGTTACGGCCGCTACGGCTACGCCTACGGGTATGGCTACGGTGACGAGGCGACGGTCGACCAGTCGGCCGTAGCCGAAGACGGTTCGCGCCCCGCCAAGCCCACGCCCTCCAAGAAGACGACCACCAAGGGCGCCTAAGCCCCTCACACACGTTTGTTCGCGCGATGCCGCGCACCGCGTCGGGCGTCCGCCAGCCAGCCCGTTCACCCGCGGTGTAGCGCGCAGTTCTACCCTGGGATGAAGTTCGGGAAAGGTTTTCGCTCGTGTCTGACGCAATCCGTGTACTACCCACTGTGAAGGTTCCTGCTTTGCGCGTTCTCACCGTCTGCACCGGCAACATCTGCCGCTCACCGATGGCCGAGCAGATGCTCGAGTCGGCGTTCCTGCAGGCGGGCATCGCCGCGCACGTGTCGAGCGCGGGCACACAGGCCATGGTCGGCCACGACATCACGCCCGAGACGGCCGCGCAGCTGAACGCCCACGGCGTTGCCCCCAAGGCGCACCGCTCGACGCAGCTCACCGAGGGTCTCGTCTCGGCCGCCGATCTCGTGCTGGTCGCCACGCGCGCCCACCGCAGCGAGGTCGTCTCGCTGCTGCCGCGGGCGTCGCGCTACACGTTCACCATCCGTCAGTTCGCGCGGCTGGTCGATTCGCTCGACGAGGGGGAGTGGCGCGACATCCGCTCGCTGTCCGATCTGGTGATGTCGGTGGCCGCGCAGCGCGGTTTCGCCCTGCCGCCCGAAGACCTCACGGTCGATGACGTCGTCGACCCCTACCGCCAGTCCGAGGCCGTCTATGCCGAGGTGGCCGACGAGCTCGACTCCTCGGTCGCCACCATCACGGCCGCTTTCGCGCGAGCGACGAAGTAGCCCATGGCACGGGGTAAGGGTTCGGGGGCGCCGCGTTCGCTGTGGCGCCGCGACGGCAGTTCGTCTGATCAGCCGCGGTGGCGCACCTGGTTGATCGTCGGTGTGGCGCTGTTCCTCGTCATCGACGTCGTCGTCATCGCCCTGGCTTTGGCGCAGAACCGCGCGCCGGCCGACGAGTCGACGTCCCGCCCCATCCCCACGTTCACCGACACGCCCGCGACTCCGGCGACCCCCGCCGCTCCGGGTGCCGGTTCGGGTGCCGGCGCGACCGGCGCTCCCGGCGCCGTCGACGACACCCTCCCCGTCACGCGCTTCATCGCCGCCGACAACGGCACGTCCGCCTGGCGGGCCACGCAGGGCTCGTGCCCCACGGGCGCCGGCGTGATCGAGCGCACCACAGACGGTGGCGTCACCTGGGTCAACGTGCCTGCCGCATCCCTCGACCTGCGCCAGATCTTCCGCTTCACGTCGCTCGGGGCCTCATCGGCCGCCATCGTCGGCACCACGGGCGACGACTGCACGCTCGAGGCGTTCCGCACGTTCTCGGCCGGCAGCACGTGGTCGGCCAACGCCGCCGAGCTCGCCGCCGCCACCTACATCGACCCGGCCGAGCCCACCGTGGTGCAGACGCCCGCCGGCCCCGTCACGCCGCCGTGCCCCAACCCGCGCCAGGTCGTTCCGGGCACCGCGAACCTCACCGTGCTGTGCACCGACCAGCTGTTGTCGCAGCAGTCGGGCGGCGCGTGGTCGAGCGCGCAGGTTCCGGGTGCGCTGGCCGCGACATCCACGTCGGATGGTCTCACGGTCGTGTCGACGGGCGTGCAGGGCTGCGCGGGTCTGTCGATCGCGACGCTGCCCGCCGACCTTTCGGGCGCACGCCTGACCCCGGTCGGATGCCTCGCCGCCGAAACGTCGCCCGCCGAGGTCGCGATCTCGGAGTCGATGGGGTCGCTGTGGCTCTGGTCCAACGCGGCCAGCTACGTCTCGCCCGACGGTGGAGCCACCTGGTAGGTGCTTTCACCCCACTTCGGGCGATGGATGGGCTTACATTCCGTCACGTGTCATTACGGACGGAATATCACCTCGTGCACATACTAAACTGGTCCATACGTTGTGTAACCCTTTCGGGGGCCGCGGTGGGTGCTCATGTCCCCTCTTCGGACACTTGTTGTATGACAAGACTGTGCCGAAGTATTAAAGGTGCATTAACGCTCATATCTCCAGCCATAGCGCCAGATATGGTTGGCAAACCGGTCAACGTTGACGAACTCAGCACCAGTACATCGGGGACAACATGATCGAGGACGTTTCGACGACAGCACGTGACCGTGCTGCGTCTGCCGCGCGGCCTGGGCCAGACGCGCCGGCTGCCGCAAGCGCCGCCGGCCGGCCCGGCACCCTCGACGACGCGCCCGCCTCGTCCGCCTCCTCCGCTTCGTCCACTTCCTCCACGTCTGGCTTCGGCACCGAGGGTGCAGCCACGGCTGCCTCGGCCTCTCGCCCCGGCGACCCCGACCGCAAGCCGGGCCTTCCCGGCACCCTCTCGGCCGCCCGCGCCGCCGCCCGCAACTGGCGTTCGGCCTACGGCTCCCGCCTCGTCTTCAGCGACCTGTTGGTGCTCGTCTGGGTCGTCTTCGGCGTGCAGATCGGCTACTTCGGTTACGACACCGCCAACGCCAACTTCGTGGGCGACCTGGCCGGCACGGTCGTCAGCTACACGGCCATCTCGTTGGCCATCATCGTCGGCTGGATGATCTCGCTCACCGCTTTCGGCAGCCGCGGCTATCGCGTGGTCGGGGTGGGCGTCACCGAATACAAGCTGATCGCCGATGCATCCGTGCGCTGGTTCGGGCTCGTGGCCATTATCGCGTTCCTGTTCAAGATCGACCTGGCCCGCGGCTACATCCTCATCGCGTTCCCGGTGGGCATGTTGTTGCTCATGTTCTCGCGCTGGATGTGGCGCCAGTGGCTGGGTGTGCAGCGTGCGCGCGGGGCGTATTCGTCGCAGGTGCTGTTGGTCGGCAGCGAAGAGTCGACGTCGCATATCGCGCGTGAACTGCAGCGTCAGCCGGCCGCCGGTTACCGCGTGGTGGGTGCCTGCATCCCGTCGGGCCGTGTCGCCGATTACCTGCCCGGCACCACCATCCCCGTCTCGGGCAACGTCGATTCGGTGATGGAAGCCATGGATGCCACGGGCGCCGACACCCTGGTCATCACGTCGTCCGATGAGCTGTCGCCTCAGAAGGTGCGCGAGCTCAGCTGGAACCTCGAGCCCGGCCGCCAACACCTCGTCGTGGCGCCCGCGCTGACCGACCTGGGTGGCCCCCGCATCCACACGCGCCCCGTCGCCGGCCTGCCGCTCATTCACGTGGAAACGCCGCGCTATGAGGGCCGCAAGCAGGTCGCGAAGCGCCTCTTCGACATCCTCGCCTCCGGCCTCCTCATCGTTCTGCTGTCGCCTGTGCTCGCCATCATCGCCATCACGGTGCGCCTCACCAGCCCGGGCCCTGTGCTGTTCCGCCAGCAGCGCGTGGGCATTCGGGGCAGTATGTTCTCGATGCTCAAGTTCCGCAGCATGGTCACGGATGCCGAAGCCCTCCTCCCCGCTTTGCAAGCCGAGTCGCGCGAAGCCGGCAACGAGGTGCTCTTCAAGATGAAGGACGACCCTCGCATCACGCGCATCGGCAAGGTGCTGCGCCGCTACTCCCTCGACGAGCTGCCCCAGATCTTCAACGTCTTCGCGGGCACCATGTCTCTCGTCGGCCCCCGCCCGCCCCTCGAATCCGAGGTCTCGGCCTACGAGAAGCACGTGCACCGCCGCTTCCTCGTCAAACCGGGCATCACGGGCCTCTGGCAGGTCTCGGGCCGCTCCAACCTCTCGTGGGAGGACACCGTGCGCCTCGACCTCTACTACGTCGAGAACTGGTCCATCACGGGCGACATCATCATCCTCTGGCGCACAGCCAAGGCCGTCGTAGCAAAAGAAGGAGCCTACTAATGGTGAGAAGGGCCAGTTTGAAGACTCGGGCTTCGTCAACGCGTGTCGTACACATAGGGGTCGTCGGGGACATCCCCGGGGGGATGGCACAGGTGGTCAATGAATATCTTTCATGGTCATTCGATCGTGTCGAACTCTCGGCGTGGGCATCCACCACTGGCAAGCATGACCCTAAGTCTGCTTTGCGCTGGGGGCGGACCATCGTGAGAGTCGTTGGATTGAGGTTGAGTCGGCGGAAAGCGGTAATCGTCGTCCATTTGTCCCAAGGGGGCTCATTCATTCGCGAAGGGTCTCTCATCGTTCTTGCGCGAACGCTAGGACTGCCGGCGGTGGCGCACCTGCATGGAAGTGACTTTGAAGCTTTCGCTGCTAAATCAAAAAAGCTCGTGAGTTTCGTCCTTCGAAAGGCCTCGAAAGTTCTGGTGTTGACGTCGGCATCTGCGAGGGTGGTGGAGCGCCGGCTCGGTTCCTCGCCAGTTCCAGTCAGTATTGTGTCGAATGCTGTTCGACTGTCTGACACACATCAAGAAAAGAACAACCTCGTTATTTTCGCCGGCGAAGTGGGCCAACGTAAAGGCGCGGATGTGCTCATTGAAGCTTGGACGAAAATTGATGAGTCAATCAAGTCGACATGGAAGTTGCATATTTGTGGTCCGCTGGCGGAGGGGTTTCGGCCCGATGTAAAAGACGACGACGATCGAATTGAGCTTCACGGTGCTGTCGACAGGGCGTTGGTTGGGTCGCTTCTTGGTAGAGCGAAGATAGCTGTTCTTCCCTCGAGACACGAGGCTCTCCCTATGTTCTTATTGGAAGCAATGGCGCACAGGGTAGCGGCGGTGTCTACGCCCGTCGGAGAAATTGAGGCCTTGCTGGCGGATGGGGCGGGTGTGCTTACCCCTGTGGGCGATTCAACTGCATTGTCGGCAGCCTTGAGCTCTCTTATGCGGAACCCGCGAGACGTACAGAACATAGCCGACACAGGTCTGGCAAAAGTGGAGTCCACCTACTCTTCTGAGGTGGTGTCAAGCGTTCTGGAAGAAGAATGGCTCTCCGTCGTTCATGATGGCGACAATCGCGATCCGTTGACGAGCGGGCGGTCAACTTTGGGGGAACTCGGGGGCAAGACGGCCTTACTTGTTGCATCGACTGGAGGGCATCTCGCTCAACTCGACAAACTGCATGCCAGTCATCTGCGCGTAGCCGAAGAATCGACGTGGGTGACATTCGAAAATGAACAGTCACGTTCCATCCTCTCCCAGCGAAAAGTCTTTTGGCTGCCCTACATCCCGTCCCGGGGGTGGCGTGAATCGATCTCCGCACTTCCCAAAATGTTCCGGGTGCTCCGGCGGAGCAATGCAGAAGTCGTTGTAAGCACTGGCGCCGCTATAGCGATGGTTGCGCTGCCTATGGCGCGCTTGATGGGCAAGAAGGTTCACTACATCGAAAGCGTTTCCCGTTTCGATGGACCTTCGCTGACTGGGCGCATGATTTCCTATTTCCCCGGCATCCGACTTCACACACAACATCCGAACTGGGCTTCCAAGCGATGGGTGAACGACATTTCACTCTTGGATGACTACAGGATTGTAGAGGCGCCGATTCGCGGCCGGGCCGGAACAGATGCGCCGACTGTGTTTGTCACATTGGGAACGATCAAGCCGTATAGGTTCGACGCCCTTGTCGACCGGCTCATGGAGATATTGCCTTCTGGAGCACGGGTCACTTGGCAGGTTGGCGAGACCGAGCGCAAAGATCTCCCAGGGGACGTTCGCACCTCTATGTCGTCCGCCGACATGGACAAACATCTCTCGGAATCGGACTACATCATCAGCCATGCTGGTGTGGGGACTGCCCTACGAGCAATGGATTTAGGACGTCGACCGGTCCTTGTGCCTCGACGTTCCGCTCGTGGCGAGCATGTCGACGACCACCAGATACAGATCGCGAGGGAGCTTGCCGTCCGCGGTCTCGCCATTGCGAGTGAGGTGGATGACCTTACTTTTGAAGACCTAGTTTCTGCCTCCGCTTTTGAACTGGAATTCGAGCCAGCTGGGACCGAGAAGTCAGAGAGCGAGGCAGCATGAGTGACTGGCCTTCACAGCTCGATTCAATTGCGTGCGTCATTCCGACACACTCTCGAGATGAGTTGCTCAGCGAAGCTATCGAGTCGGTGCTGGGTCAGACGGTGAGGCCCGAGCGGATCGTCGTCGTCGACGACGTAGCTTCCGCTGAAACAGAGTCATTGCTGAAGCGACTCGACGAAACAGCGAGCATTCCTCTCCACTATTTGACCAACCTCGATCCATCAACTCCGGGTGCGAGCGGTTCAAGAAACGCTGGAGCGGCCTTTGTTGAAAGTGAATACATCGCCTTTCTCGACGATGACGACTTATGGGAGCCTCGCTACCTCGAGGAATCTATGGCTCAACTTCGTGGAAATCCGGAAATCAGTATGGTCGTGACTTGGACCAAAATGACACGTGGGAAATTTGAAGGGCCTGGTCTAAGTATCGAGCCAAATGCTTCGTCTTCGGATGTACTTCATCGGAACCCCGGTCTTACCGGAAGCAACTTCGTTATTCGGCGTTCGGCGTTCGTCCGCCTTCAGTTTGATCCAGGTCTTCCAGTTGCCAATGACCGCGACTTCCTTATTCGATTCCTCGATGGCGGCGGCAGGTATGGTATCGCCGAGGAGCCGCTGGTCGTTCAGCGAGCTCACGACTTCGGGCAGCTCACGTCCCGCACGGAAAGACGGGCGCGCGGTTTAGAAGCGTTTCTCGCGAAGTATTCTGACCGCATGACACGAGCTGACCGTTTGGAGCTCGAAAGGATCATTCACAGCATTCGTCGGGTTTCAAGCGAAACGCGCCTGGGACGGCTGAAGCATTCCTTATTGCAAGTAGTCAAGGATTCCCCGAAGAGGATGGCGATCGCCGCGTTGGAGCGGCTGAGTGGAAGACCGACGATATACAAATGAAAGAACGAGTATCCCTTCGCTCCGACCGTCTATTCCCTGAATTCGCGTCAGGCGGAGCCTTTTGGTTCCTCACAGGGCTAGTCGTCACTGTCTTCCTTTCGCTCGGAGTGACGTTCTCCCCCCTGTGGGCAGTCGCGCCGATCGCTTTGGCCGTGTTAGGTGTAATGCTGTTTGCGCCGATTCCAGTCGGGACGTTCCTCCTCATCCTCCTAAGGACCCTGAGTGACTCGGCGGTGTTTTCGGCTTCGCTTTCGTCTGTTCTCAACATCGGAATCGCTGGGCTCGCTGTTCTAATGGTGATTGTTCAGATGCTTGGGCCGAGCCGGCATATCAGGCTCGGACGATTCAGCATTTTGCTCCTGGTCGGACTTTTCGTGTTTACTGTGGTCGGGATCTCGTCCTTCGGACCCAATGGCGACATGTTGAGCGACTCGTTGCGGTTGATCTCTGTGGTGAGCATCGTTGCCCTTGCCACGATGGTGGTTCGCCGATATTCGTCGAAACTGCTGTGCCTCTTACTTCTCTGGGCCAGCGTGCCTGCAGCGCTACTCACTGTCTTCGGATTCATCACACATAACGCTCTGTTTTATTCGTCTTCGACAGGCAGGGCTTTCGGAAGCTTCCCACACCCGGTAGCTGCAGCTGGTTACTTCTCGATCCTCGCGATCGTGGCGCTATTTGCTCTCCTCCAATATCGACAACGAATCTCACTCGTCTTGTTCGGCGTGTTCGCGCTAGCCGCCTTGGGCACGTCAAGTCTTGGGGGCCTCGTCACGTTGGCCGTGGGCATCGGCGTTCTTTTGATCCTCCTCGGCGCCAGAACGCGAGGCCGGAACGCCGTGGTCGTTGGGGTAGCCCTGATCGCCACGGTCGGTCTCGTTGTTGCCGGACAGTCGGTCGTAGAAAGAATTGTCGGGCTGACGGACACCGATTTGTTTGCTGAGGTGGGGCAAAGCGGCGCTACTAACAGCACTACGTGGCGATTCAGGAACTGGCTTGCTCTTCTCCAGTTCTGGCAGGAGCGTCCGGTGCTCGGTTGGGGGTACGGGGCAACCACTACGCAAATCCGACCTCTGGGTGAGCTGCCCCACAGCGGCCCGGTGAAGCTACTCGTCGAAACCGGCACCATCGGCTTTGCGGCAGCAATCATCGCCGTTATCGGGCTTGTAATTGTTGCTATGCGGAAACTGCGGACCGCGGATCGAAACCTAGCAGCTCTCCAACTTGCCGTGCTTAGTGCTGCAATGACTAATTCGCTCACGTCGAACACACTGACGTACATTCCGATGTTGATTGCGATTGGCGTTGCGTGGGCAGTGGGGGCGGGTGAGCAATCTTCAACTACCGACCGAACGAACTCCTTGCCCGTCAAAGCGTACGCACGCCCAAGGTACAAATGACTCGCGTGAAACTGCGCATTTTGCAGTCCAGTCCCAGACAATCCGGTTTCATCACATTCGTCGATCTCATAACTGACGACCAAATCGATTCGATCCCTTTCTCTTGGAAGGCCGCGCTACTTGGTCGCTATGACGTCTTGCACGTGCACTGGCCCGAGATGTTTGTGCGTGACACATCGTTCCTGAGACGAATAGTTAAACGCGCAATGTACGTCTTCTTGATGGTGAAGCTGAAAATCTTCAAAATTCCCATCGTGCGCACGCTACATAATCTGCGACCACACGAAGCGGGATCCAAATTGGAGGCTTTTCTCATTGGGTGGCTAGAGCGGAGCACAAACGCCTACGTCAGCCTGAACCCGTTCTCTAAGGTTCCGACCAGAGCGCCCAATCGATTGATCCGTCACGCCGCCTACGATGAGGTATTTGCTCGTTTTCCCCATATCCCTCAAGTGCCGGGTCGCGTGCTGTATTTCGGGTTGGTCCGGCCATACAAGGGTGTTGAATCGCTTTTGACTGCATTCAGCACCGTCCGACTCGCCGCCACCCTGCGCGTCGTTGGGCGCCCCAGCGACGATCTGAAATCCCTCCTGGAAGTCGCGCAGGTGACGGATTCGAGGATAACTGTCAATGCGAGGTTCGTCTCTGACGCGGAACTAGTGGGAGAGATAACGTCGGCGGAACTTGTAGTTCTTCCCTACGCTAAGATGCACAACTCGGGCGCCCTTCTAGCAGCCCTTTCGCTGAATCGGCATGTATTGGTTCCTGACACCGAGGTCAATCGTTGGATTGCGTCCGAAGTCGGCGAGGAGTGGTTTTCGTTCTTCTCATCGCGTCTGACCTCCTCCGATATCGAGAATGCAATCGTGTCCGCCACCAAACAAGCGCAACCACCCAACCTGACAAATCGGTCGGTCGAAGCGGCGCGGGCTGCCTATCGAGACGTTTTCGCACGGGCAATTCGCGAACGAGGGGGAAGAAAAAGTGGCGGATAGAGGAGGACTCGGGTCGCTCGCAGCAAGAGGGGCTTTCGTCACATTTTCCGGTCAGCTGGTGCGGATTCTGGTGCAATTGGCCAGCGTCACCGTACTCGCACGTTTGCTGGCGCCGTCCGATTACGGCGTAATCGTTATGGTGACAGCACTGATCGGGGTTGGCGAGATCTTCAGAGATTTCGGGCTCTCCAGTGCCGCAATTCAGGCAAAGGTTCTCAGCCGCCAGGCGCGAAGCAACTTGTTCTGGATGAACACCGGCCTGGGCGTCTTGTTAAGCGCCTTGGTTTTTCTGTCCAGCTGGTTCATCGCCGCGTTCTATAGCGACGATCGCTTGACCGCTGTGGCGCAAGCATTGTCGATTACCTTCATGCTCAACGGCATGTCGACGCAGTACCGTGCCAGCCTCAACAGGGACATGAAGTTCACTGCTTTAGTCCTAGCTGATCTGGCAGCGGCTGTGATTGCCTTGATCGCTGCAGTTGTCACCGCTATCTTGGGCGCCGGATACTGGGCGCTCGTGGCGCAACAACTTACTTTGCCCGCCGTTAGTCTTCTGGTCCTAGTAATCTTCTCTCGCTGGCTTCCTGGATTGATCAGGCGAGAGGCAGGAATGAGCGCCCTTGTAAGATACGGGGTGAACGTATCGGCGGCGCAAGTGCTCACTTACGTAGGCCGAAATTTCGATAGCATCTGGATCGGAAACCGGTTCGGCGCGAGCGCTCTCGGATACTACGACCGAGCTTTTCAGTTGTTGATGCTTCCCCTCAATCAAATAAATGCTCCAGCCACGAAAGTCGCGTTGCCTGTTCTTTCGCGGCTGCAAGATGATTCTGCTCGGTACGACGCCTTCCTTCTCCGCGGACAATCCATCTTGCTCAACGTAATTGTCCCAATTTTTGTTTTTGCGTCGAGCAGCGCGGCAATATTGGTTCCGCTCGTTCTGGGTTCTCAATGGGCGCCAAGTGTGGTTCTCTTCCAGGTACTCGCGCTTGGCGGTTTAGCGAAAGCCGCGGCGTACGCAACGTATTGGGTAGCGCTTTCCAAGAACCTCACTCGTATTAGCCTGCTCTTGGCATTGGTCACGACGCCTCTAACTATCGGTGCCATCATCATCGGCTCTTCATGGGGAGTTCTTGGGGTCGCAATAGGTGTTGGCGGTATCAGCTTCGTCATCTGGCCTCTAGGCCTGTGGTGGTACGGACTGCGTTCTGATGCGCCTGTTTGGAATATGTTCAAGAATGGGCTCCGCACGATGGCTGCCTGGGCTGTCCCGGGAGTTGCGACCTGGGTCACTGTAGGTCAGATTCGCGAATTACCCGTCCTCATTCAGCTTCTGATCGGTGCTGGCATCTTTGTTGCTGGTGGCGCTTTGATGGCGCTCATCTGGCCCAGTTTCCGGCGGGACATTTTCACAGTCGCGGCGAGTGCGCGGCTGTTGCGCAAGAACCGCTAGCCGCGCTAACACGTGGGCGACCGTAAATGAATCTAGTGAAAGGGACTGCAGGCATGATCCTGAGACTTCGAGAAAAGTTGCGCAACTTTGCTGCGGGCAGTAGAGCTTTAGGCATCGTGGAAGGTGGTCTTGAGAAAGCGCTGGTCGCGCACGTGCGGCGGGGAAACCCGGCGTCTGAGAAGCAAAACCTGAACGTGTTGCTCGTAGCGCCGGGTTCGGGCAGCGTCGGTGATCAAGCCATGTTTGAGGCTTTCTCATACAACACCGAAAATGACCTACTTGTCGTCTGCCGCCGACGAAGTGACTTGCTTCGTGTTCCCGACTTGGGTGCGCGAAAAGTGCATGTCTTGGTGTTGGACAAGCTGCTTTACGGTTCGGTTCTGCCGCATCTCGCTCAGTTCCTGCGGCTCCTCAACGCCCTGAGGGACGCTCGATCGTTCAGCGTAGTTGGTGCCGACATCATGGACGGCCTCTACAGCCCCTTGGCATCGGAACGCCGATTCCGAATTGCACGGTCTGCCGCCCTGTTAGGGCTAGACTCTCGAATTCTAGGGTTCAGCTGGAACAAATCACCAAATAGCCGCGCCAATCGAGCAATGCTGAATGCCAGTACCCATGTGAAGCTCATGGGGCGAGACCCTGGGTCAGCTAATCGACTTCGTGACTCCGGCGCTGAAAATGTGGTCGACGTTGCGGACCTCGCATTCTTGGTACCCAGGGAGCCCCTCCATGTGCCCGGTCTTGAGGCTTGGGCAACCGAACAGCGTGCCGCTGGTCGAGAGGTGGTTATCTTGAATGCGAACTACCTGCTCGAACGCCACTTCGATCAAGTGTCCGTCTATAGCAAGTTTGTGAAAGAAGGGGTCTCGCAAGGACGGTCATACATTCTGTTGCCTCACGACTCGCGCACCGCGAACAGCGACATTCACCTGCTTGCTCGGATCCGGGACGCCGTGAACCAAGAAGAAGTTTTCCTGCTTGACGAAGTACTCATGCCAGGACAGGTCATAGCGGCTGCAACCCTTGCCGACTACGCGATTACAGGGCGGATGCATCTGGCAATTTTGTGCGCGAATGCCGGCATCCCTGCAATTGCGATGTCCTACCAGGGGAAGATCGAGGGGCTTTACCAGCGGTTGGGGCTCTCATGCTGGATCGATCCCGGCGACAATATTTTGACGGACCTGGAGACTGTTTCGACTGGCCTAGCGCGAGACCTACCCATGCAACGCGAGGTCCTCTCGGCGCACCTTCCGGCCATTGTGGACCTTGCGCGCCTGAACGTGAATGGCATCTAGCGCCCGCGGCTATCACCAGTCGTCAAAGGTCGTCTCCGTTGCGTCTTGAACGCCGGATACCTTGGTTTCCACGTCAACAAAACTGTTCTGGCCAATCATGGTTCGGCCGGGACTTTCATTCTTTACTTTTCGCAGAACTACGGCACGCCGGGATCCAAGAAAGGTGTTTGAGGTAATCAGGACGTCCCTCGATCCTGCCTCTATGAGAATGCCGTCATAACCCGTCGTCGACGCGAAAGTATTGCTCGCAATGTTTGTGTTCTTGGCTTTGCTAAGCCTCACGAGAGTCTCTTTGCCTGAGGGCGACGGGATGAAAATGTTTCCCGCAATTGTGACGTTCTCTGCTCCTTCTAGGGCAATAGCTTCGCCATTGCCCGTGTGTAGGTTATTCGAAATGATGCAGCTTGTCTGTCGACTTGTATCGCGTCGGTCATCCCCGATTCCGACCCGATTATCTTGAATGGTGCATTCGAGTATTCTCGAGAAGGCGGTGGACCGAAGTGTGATTCCTTTGTTCGAGGAACCGCGAATTCGACAGCCCGAGATCCGAGTGAAGTCGCTGAGTACGACGATCCCCTCTTCGCAGTTGTTTATCTCGGATTCAGTCACATCGATGCCCAGCGAGCCGCTCAATATATAGATACCGTTGTCGAGCATGCCTGAGACCATTGTTTGGTCGATCCGGACGGCGCGCGATTCCTGCACCAGTACGCCGACGCATCCTCGTTCGACTACTGACCGTTCAATGGTCACTTGATCGGAGAAGAATACGCCGATGCCATAGACCTGACCGTTGGGCTGCCCTTTATCGTTTCGAAGCTGTTCGGTGTCCTGCGCTGAGCCGTAATCATAAATACGAACAGTATTCAGCCGTGCACTACGAACTTTTCGAAGTTCGATTGCAGAATGGAGTGGCGCCATCGTTGGGTTGTTTCCGACGCGGATGCTCGAGACGATGAGGCCGAGGACTGGCGAATGCAAAGCATCCGAACCGACCGCAACTGCGGTGTGAGAGCGTTTGTGTAGATCGATGTATCCATCGTTTCCATCCAATTCGAAGCCATTGGCTTGTTCGCAAATCAGCACCGGGTCACTGTGGTCGGCAATGAGGTGTGTGGACGGAGATAGGGATAGCTTCGTGCCGTCTTTACGGATTTGAAGTGAACGCCGGAGAACGATTCGCCCCCCAGCGATTTTCACGGGCCGACCAGAATCTAGCGCAACTTGGATCGCATCAGCTTGGTCCGCATTGCCCTTCGCGGCCTTTATGACGATGACGTCCTCGTCTCCAGCGGGCCGTGGGTCGAAGCCGACAAGGCGCGCGAGGGTCACGGCTCCCAGCGCGGTGGCCGCATATCCTAAGAAAGCGCGTCGGCGAGGTTCTCGCGGACGAGGCTCATGCGACGGGTCCATGCTTTACCTCCCTCACAAAGCTCAGGCGTCTTGCATCCCCCGCGAGGCTATCGGACACGCGTTTCAACCATGAGTCGTGCGCAATAGACGCAGTGTACGAGCATCCGGGCCCGCGGGTGCTCATCTGAGGCTACGCCAGGTAATGTTTGGCAGGGCGGCCTGACGCCCTTCCGGAATATGGGGACTCAATGGTTGAAGAAAATTCTCATCGCTCGCGGTCGAAATCGCGCCGTCGGTCACGAAGAAGTGGACGCTCTGCACTCATCGTCACTGCCGCCCTGGTGGTCATCGTGTTGGGCGCTGTCGCGTGGGTGGGTGTCCGGGCTTTGATGGCGAAGGGGGAACTCGAAGCCGCGGTGCCCCTAGCGGCGTCACTGAAAGATGCTGTAGCGCAAAATGACATGGCGCTTGTGTCTAGGACATCTTCCGAACTTCACCGACACTCATCATCGGCCGCCGCACTCACTTCCGACCCGATTTGGCGTGCCGCCGAAATCGTGCCTTTTGTGGGACCGAATCTGGCAGCGGTTCGCCAACTGGCTCAGGTCACGGAGGACCTGTCGACGAACGCGATAGGCCCGCTCACTCGGCTTGCCACTTCGATCGAACTCTCGGATTTCAAACCGGTTGAAGGTGCAGTCGATTTGCGCCCCCTTGTGAGCGCCCAGCCAGTAATCGCGCAAGCTTCGACCGCCCTTCGCAGCGCCAACAAGCAGCTAGACGCGATAGACACTTCTCGCACTCTTGGTGCAGTAGCTGAAGCCAAGAGCAAGCTCAGTGATCAACTCTCAACTATTTCTCCGACGATCGAGGTCCTACGTAACGCCGTAAGTTTGTTGCCCTCGATGCTCGGTAATGAAACGCCACGGACGTATCTCGTACTATTCCAAAATCCTGCCGAATTAAGAGCGACGGGCGGCATTTCCGGCGCCATGGCGCTCATCAAGACGGATAACGGAAAAATCAATTTGGCGCAGCAAGCTTCATCCTCAGACTTCCCGCACTATGCGCAGCCAGTCGCAGATTTGCCTATTGACACCAGAGGTCTCTTCGGAGACATCGTTGGCGAATACATTCAAGACATCAACTTGACTCCGAACTTCCCTCTATCAGCGTCTTTGGCGAAGAAGATGTGGAGCGACCGATTCGGGACCGAAGTTGACGGCGTTATTTCCATGGACCCTGTTGCGTTGGGTTATCTTTTGGAGGCAACAGGGCCGGTGAAGCTGGCCACGGGTGATGAGGTGACCTCGTCAAATGCCGTTTCTCTATTACTCAATGAGGTCTATAAGCGATATCCCGTACCTGCACAGCAAGACCTCTTCTTCGCGTCGGCTGCAAAGGCTGTGTTCGACAAGGTGGCCAGTGGCGATCTAGACCCGTCAGAGCTCATCGAGGCCCTTAGCAGATCCGGAGCGGAAGGCCGAATTCTCGTTTGGAATAGCCAGTCGGACGAGCAAGCCCAGCTTGCCGGCACATCCCTAGGCGGAGCCCCCCTGCCTTCTCGCGGAAGCAAGAATAGTTTGGGCCTATATCTGAATGATGGAACTGGCGCGAAAATGGGGTACTACCTTGACGTGGCCACCGCTGCGGGCGCCACAACGTGTCGTGATGATGCTCGCCCGTACGTCGGCGTTCAGGTGACCCTGACGAACTCGGCGCCAATCGACGCTGCAGGTCTCCCCAGTTACATCACCGGTGCCGGCGAGTACGGCGTGGCGGCGGGAACAATCCGCACCATTGTTTCTGCTTACGGCACTGCAGGCATGGCTAACTTAGGGGTGGCTCGAGACGGGGCGGTTGAGGCTTCTCACAGTGCGCAAGACAATGGGATGCCCGTCACTCAGTTCTCAATCGATCTGGCGCCAGGCCAAAGCGCGACTCTTCTATTCGGTTTCATAGGAGCCGCTGGTGAAACCGTGCAATCGCCGAAGGATCTATTGCAGACAACGCCATTTATTAACATGAATGAAACCTCAGAGTTGGCACTGACCTGTGAATCTGCTCTATGGTAGAGACTGTCTACTCAGGAGAGCGTGGCCACACGTCTCCTTTCATAATCCAATTCGGGGGTTACATCCACATGGCAAAGAAGATTTTCGCAGGCCTCGTGCTTGCGGTCCTCGCGTTCTTCTCGGTTCCCGCCGCGGCAAACGCTGCCGGCTACGTGCCGAGCACCAACATCTCGGGTGACAACACCGTTGTCGCCGGTGGCACGACCATCATCAACTTCGCTCCGGGCTCCTTCGCCGGCAGCGAGAACGTGTCCATCACCATCACCGGCGCTGGCTCGGCCACCATCGGTGCTTTCAAGGCTGAGACCATCACCGTCACCAAGCAGGCAGCTGCTGACGGCTCGCTCAGCATCTCCGTCAAGCTCCCCGCCGGCGCCACCGGCACCTACTCGCTGACCGCGACCGGTGTCACCTCGGGCAACGTGGGAACCTACACCATCACCGTCGTTCCGGCCGACTCGGCTAACGGCTCCGGCTCGGGCGCACTGCCCGACACCGGTTCGTCCGTCTCGATGCTGGCCGTTTGGGCCGGTGCCGGCGCGCTCCTCCTCGGTGCCGCTCTGATCGCCGTCATGACGGTCGTTCGTCGCCAGCGTCTCGCGCAGGACTAATCACCTAAGAGTCGCAACCGCTCGAAGAGAAGGGCCCCAGATCCTCACGGAACTGGGGCCCTTCTTCTATGCAGCGACCACGGCTTATGTAAATTCTTTGTGCACACGAAGCGTCGTATAGGCCGTCTTTCCTCGGCGGCTACCCTGCGCAGATAGGCTTGCAGCACTATGAAAATGTCAGTAATCGGATGTGGATATCTCGGCGCTGTACACGCGGCTTCAATGGTCAAACTCGGCCATGAAGTCGTTGGTATCGACGTCGACAATGCGAAGATCGATGCTCTAGCGGCCGGTCATTCTCCTATCTACGAGCCGGGGCTTCCGGAGCTCCTCGTTGAGTCAGTAGGCAGTGGACGTTTGACGTTCAGCACCGATCCTTCGGCGGCGAAGGGGAGCAAAGTTCACTTCGTTGCGGTGGGAACACCCCAGAAGGCGGGAAGCTACGCGGCAGACCTTCGGTTTGTCGACGCAGCAGTTCAAGGGTTGTTGCCCTACCTCTCTGAAGGTGATCTCGTCGTAGGAAAGTCCACGGTTCCGGTCGGGACCGCTGAGCGCCTGGCGAAGATGGTTGAGCCGACCGGTGCGCGCCTGGCTTGGAACCCTGAGTTCCTCCGCGAAGGATTTGCCGTGAAGGACACCATTAGCCCGGACCGGCTCGTCTATGGTCTCCCGGCCGATGCTGGTGATGCCGCTCGAGCTAAGGCGTTGCTCGACGAGGTGTACGCTGAAGCGCTCGCGGCCGACACCCCTCTCGTTGCGACCGACTACGCGACCGCCGAGCTCGTCAAGGTCGCCGCCAACGCATTCCTTGCGACAAAGATTTCGTTCATCAACGCGATGGCAGAGATTTCAGAAGCCACCGGGGCCGACGTGACCCAGCTCGCCGACGCAATCGGGTACGACGCTCGTATCGGGCGCCGGTTCCTGAATGCCGGTGCCGGGTTCGGTGGCGGTTGCCTTCCGAAAGACATCCGTGCGTTCTCTGCCAGGGCTGAAGAGCTCGGTAAGGGCGAAGCGCTCAACTTCCTCAAGGAAGTCGACGGCATCAATTTGCGTCGCCGCGACCGTGTCGTCGAGCTGGTAGTCGAAGCGTTGGGTGGTAGTGCCTACAACAAAAAGGTCGCAGTGCTCGGTCTCGCGTTCAAGCCGGACAGCGACGACATCCGTGACTCGCCGTCGCTTGACGTTGCCGTGCGCCTGAATGGTCTCGGCGCGAACGTTGTCGCTAGCGATCCTCAGGCCATCGCCAACTCTCGGCGTATGCACCCGCAGCTCGTGTTTGGAACGACCGAGGAGGCTCTGCAGGATGCGGATGCTGTAGTCGTCGTGACCGAGTGGAAAGAGTACCGAGAGCTGGATCCGAAAGCTGTCGGCGAAATGGTTACGTCGAAGATCGTGATCGACGGACGCAACTGCCTCGATGTCGCAGCCTGGCGCGATGCAGGCTGGAAGTACACAGGAATGGGCCGTCGATAGGGGGCCAGCAAAGGTCTGAAAGGCGGGCTCTCATTCGTGGGAGCCCGCTTTTCTTGCAATAGGCGCGACGGTTTGGTCGCGTGCGCTCTCTGTTGCCATCTCGCTGTCGTGCGTCCAAATGAACTCACTCGCGGCTCGGAGCCTTGATAGCGGCTGGGGGCTCGAGCATCCAATTGGGGGTTAGGGCTTTCTTCTCGCGGGGATGCGTGGGAGAAAGAGAGGCCGGCGTTGTGCCCGGTGGCGGGGTGTTGCTTAAGGGGAGACTGCGTATGAGTGGGCAGAACGAGTATGGGCTTGATGTGAGCGGATCAGAGGAGCGCCGCATCGGAGGTGTCCAGCCGATGGGCCAGCAGGAGGCTGGTGCGGCACGGCCGCGGGTGTGGGGGTTGATTGCGTGGGCGGCGGGGGCCGTCGTGGTGGGGGCGGTGTTGGCTGTGCCCGTGATGATGCTGGCGCAGTTGGTGTCGTTGGGGCGCGTGTCGGGGGACTGGACGAGCGATGAGTACGCGTTGTTTGCGTGGATTGCGTATACGGCTCTGGCTGTTCTGCCGATCTCGTTGCCGGGCGTTTTCAACGTGATCATGACCGTGGTGTTTGCGGTGCTGGCGCGGGGGAAGCGCGGCATCCTGTGGGTTCAAGGCTGGGTATGGGCGTTGAGTGGTGTGGCCGTGCTGCCCGCGATCGTGCTGGGGCTGTGGGGGCCCGAGATGGACGTGCTCGGGGACAACTTCACCTTTGTGCTGATGAGTTCGAACGCTGTCGGCTGGGCGGTGATGGTTGCCGTGTGGGGTGTGGTGCAGCGGCGGCGGCAGAAGACGCAAGGTCTTCAGGCGATGAGCGGTGGCGCGGGGGCAGAAGCACGAGTGTGATGGCGGCGGCTCCAAGGAGGAGGCCCGCGGCTGTGGCGAGGGTGAACGGTTCGCCGAAGATGAGGGCTCCGAGGACGGATGTTGCCGGCGCCACCAGGAAGAGCAGCGCGTTCAGGCCCGTGATGCCGAGGTGGCGGAGGAGCGCCCAGTAGAGCGCGTAGGCCAAGAGGCTGGGGATGAGGGCCGTGAGGGCCGTCGCGAACCAGAAGCTGGGCTCGGCGGGCGGCGCCCAGGTGTTCGTGGCGACGGCGACGATCGTGATGGCGACGAGGGAGACGGCGGAGTGCACCGCGAGGGTGGGGAAGACTCCGAGCGTTGACGAGGTGCGGCGCTCGAGGAACGTCGCCGTGACGAGGCAGGCCAGCGCGACGAGGGGGAGCAGGTAGGCGGGGTTGGGGGATGCGGCGGCTGCGGCATCCGACCAGACGATCATGACCACGCCCGCCGCGCCGAGTGCCAGGCCGAGCCATTGGAGTGCGCGGACGCGGAGGCCGAGGAGCGGGCCGACCAGGGTGGCCACGACGAGCGGTTGGACGGCGTCGATGAGGGCGGTGGTTCCCGAGGAGACGCCGGCTGCGACGGCCAGGTAGATGGGGACGACGTAGCCGAACTGGGCGAAGAGGCCGATGGTGAGGTGTGGGCGGATATCGCGCCAGGACGGTATGCGCAGGTGTCCGCGGGCCGCTAAGAAGAGCGCGCCGGCGGCTAGAAGGCCCGCGACGAGGACGAAGCGCCAGAGGACGAACGTGATGGGGTGCGTTTCGGCGGTGCCGGCTTTGGCGATGAGGAAACCGGAGCTCCAGCTCAAGACGAAGACCACCGACGCGGCGGTCAGGAGGACAGGGCGAGGTATACCGATCTGTTTACTCATGGGTCCGACTATACAGGGCGGTATAGTTGCGGGATGCGAAAAGAGTTCGAGCCCGAGGTGGCGCCCGTGATGACATCCGGGGCGACGAAGGTATTGGCGGCGGCGACGGACCTGTTCTATCGCGAGGGGATTCATGCGGTGGGCGTCGACGCCATTGCGGCGGCAGCCGGGGTGACGAAGAAGACGCTGTATGACCGGTTCGGGTCGAAGGATGCGCTCGCCGTGGCTTACCTGCGCGGGCGCGATGAGCGGTGGCGGGCCTATCTGGCGGCCGGCCTCGAGAAGGTGCCGGCAGGGACGATCGACCGCGTGCTGGCCGTCTTCGACATCACGGATGCGTGGGCGCGCGAGAACCTGTCGAAGGGGTGCGGGGCGATCAATGCGCGCGCCGAGTTCGAGGGGATCGGCCATCCGATCGCGGGTGAAGCGATCAGGCAGAAGAAGTGGATGCGTGAGCTGTTCGCCGACCTGTGCCGCGAGGCTAGGGTCGATGACCCCGAGGGGATGGCTGACACTCTCATGTTGCTGCACGAGGGCGGGCTTGTGACCGGCGGGATGGGGACGTTTGAGAGGCCATTCGCGGTTGCTCGGGTTGCTGCCGAGCGGTTGATGCGGGCTTCCGTCGAAGCGTAAGCGCGCGCAGCCCTGGCCGTCGGATTGCTTGTTCGCAATATTGGATGCCTGCTCGTCGGAGTCGTTGAGATGCTGACGAGCTGAATGAGGTTGCACCTGTTCGAGTTATGGAGCAGCGGAGGCCGCTGACACTGATTCTTCGCCGTTCATTCGGGGTGATAAACGCGGTTAGTGGAAGGGTCTTTTCTTCACTGAAAGCTTCTATGCTCCTTCTGTGTCATCGCATGTCGAAGAGCCTTAGAGTAGCCAAATAACGTAGGTGTGTCCGGGCGAAACGTTAAACCACTATGGTTACGCGGTGACTACAACGAGCCGCGCCGAGCCTGGCCCCTTCGCCGCTACCAATCCACGCGAACCTTGGATCGACATAGCGAAGGGAACGGCGATCGTGCTCGTGGTGCTGCACCACACCTGGCAATTTCTGGGCTCCCAAGGCTGGTCTGTCGGGTGGTGGGATGCTACCGACGAAGCCCTCACCACGCTTAGGATGCCCTTGTTCTTCACCGTATCGGGCATGCTTGCGGCGAAGATTGTCACCAAAACACTGCGAGAAGTGTTCGTCGGAAAAATAGCTTTACTGCTCTACCTTTACCTGCTCTGGAGCTTCGCGCGTTCAATCTGGTTCTCGTTCGTAGAATGGCCGCTTAGCGACTTCTCGCCAGTCGGAAATTTCGCCCTCGCCCTTGTGTGGCCGACGAATGGTCTCTGGTATCTGTACGCGCTGGCCGTATTCACCTTTGCTGTCTGGGCCCTCCGGAAAGCATCTAGCGCGGTTGTGATCCTTGCAGCCGTCATAGTGTCCATTGCCTTTGCCTCGACACCTTTGACCACAGGTAACTGGGTATTCGATAACTTCCTTACGTATTTCATTTTCTTCGTTGCAGGTAGCCGGTTGCGGCATTTGATAGTCGCAGCGGTGAAAGCGTCGACGCCCTGGCACGCAATCGGCCTCGCAGTCGGATACATCGCCTTGACCATCGGTGCGTCTGTCATTGGCGGACGAATCGAGGCACTGGCTCGCGTGCCCCTATCCGCCCTCGCGGTTGGCGCAGGCCTGGCTATCTCACTCCAGCTGGGCCGATCTATCGTGGGCTTGCCGCTCGAGAAAATTGGGCAACAAACTCTCCCTATCTACGTCACTCACATCTTCATCATCTCGCTCGTTGTCTTCATACCGTCATCGAGCGGCGTCCCGCTGTCGGTGCTGGCGTTCATGGCGACGTCTGCTGTTGCGATTACGGCATCGCTGGCCATTTATCGAGTCGTACGGGTTCCGGGTGTCTACTCGCTGCCCTGGGCTAAACCAGAAATGCGCCGCTAGACGCTTACGCGACCGCGGGTTGTCTGTGGTGTGCGGCTACGTCCGTTGAGCGTTTAGAGGCTTGGCTAGCATTCTGAAAATACTGCGCTGAACCATGCGCGGAGCGCGCACGGTCAGCAAAGGTCCCAGTCTGCGCTGTATCGCCTTCCGCTTGCGCCGTGAAGGCCGTGCCCCAAATGCTCGCTTCAATCGGGCTTCAACTTGTGACAGTGGTAGCGAACCCGCGGATGGGCACCGTCGCAGTGTTCGAAACACATAAGCCAACACGGAATGAGACCTCAGAGGGGACAACGGGGGTCGTGATACGAGCTGAGCGAACAACGGACAAATTGTGACAAACCGGAAACGATTGCGCGCAGGCGCTGCTCGGGGGTGGGTGTGTCCGATAGCGTGGGCGCAGCGCGGGTGTCGCGCAGGGGGTTCGGGGGAAAGATGCGAACGATGACGTCGATGCGGGTGGCTGCGGTTGGTGCGGTGGCCGTGGCGGGGGTGCTGGTGTTGAGTGCCTGCACGAACGGGCCCGAACCCACGGGGTCGCCGACCGCCACCGCGACCAAGAGCGCGACGCCGGTGCCGACATCCACCACGACGGTCACCGCGACACCGACGGCCAGTGTGACGCCCACGGCTGCGCCGCCCGCCGAGGGAGGGGACGGGGGAGCCGCACTGGCCCCCATCAGCAAGACGGCCGCCTACAACGAGTGTGTGCCGTGGGCGAGCATCAGTTCGTCGAACCCCGGGGCCGTGACGGTGAACAGTGAGGCTGAGTCGACGATCATTCGCCGGGCCGACGGCCAGTGGTTCCTGCACATTCCTTATAAAGACCCCGAGAACAACGACCCCGCTCCCACCGTGGTCGTGTGCGTGATCGGCGGGTCGGATGCCGCGCCCACCACGGATTTCGCCAACCGGTCGTCTCTCATCGAGCCACTCCCGTACAGTCCGGACAGCTGGGAAGACCAGGTCCCCACGCACTGAGCGATGTGAGCCTCGCTGAGGGTCCACCCTCCGAAGCTTGCAGCGCCTGGACGCGATGTTGCTGAACGCGGGGCGCTGAACGCGGGGCGCTGAACGCTGGGCGCCGACTTTCCCCGGGGCCGGCTGTCTGGGCGTTTGAGTGCCTCGGCTACTCGGCCGGGTGGATGACCGTGATGCCCGTGGGTGGGGCCGTGGCCGTGAGGGGCAGCAGGGTGGCGCCCTCGGCGAGGGTGACGGCGCCGCCGACCAGGTCTTGGGGGCGCAGCGTGCCGTCGGCGACGAGGGTGAGCATGGCGGCGTAATCGGCGGCGGCCATGCCGTGGCTGCCTAGCAGGTCGAGTTCCCAGCCGATGACGCGGTCGAGGGGGAGGCGCGGCAGTTCGTCGGCCGAGAGCAGGCCGATCTGCACGTGGCGGCCGCGGCGGCGCAGGGACAGGAGCGCGTCGGTGCTGGTGGATGCCGAACCGACGGCGTCGAGGGCGACGTGGGCTCCGCCATCCGTGATGCTGATGACCTGGTCGACGACGGATGCTGTCGCCACGACGGTGGCCTCGGCGCCCACGCTGCGGGCGAGGGTCAGGGCGTCGGGGTTGCGGTCGATGGCGACGACGCGCGCGCCGAGGGCCGAGGCGATCATGACGGCGCTGAGGCCGACGCCTCCGGCGCCGAAGACGGCCACCCACTCGCCCGGCTGCACGTCGGCTCGGGCATGCACGGCGCGGAAGGCCGTGGCGAAACGGCAGCCGAGGCTGGCGGCCGCGTCATCCGAAATCGTGTCGGGCACGGCGACGAGGTTGGTGTCGGCGGCGTGGATGGCGACCAGCTCGGCGTGTGAGCCCCAGCCCGTGAAACCCGGCTGCGTCTGGTTCGGGCACACCTGTGCGTTGCCGCCGAGGCACCACTCGCATACGCCGCAGCCGCACACGAACGGCGACGTGACGCGGTCGCCGACCGACCAGTTGCTGACGCCGGCGCCGACGTGCTCGATGGTTCCCACGAACTCGTGGCCCGGAACGTGCGGCAGGTGCACCGTGTCGTCGTGCCCGGCCCACGCGTGCCAGTCGCTGCGGCACAGGCCCGACGCGGCGACCCGGATGACGACGCCACCATCGGGTGCGGTCGGGGCCTCGACCTCGCGCACCTCGGGTGCGGTGCCGAAACGGTCGTAGACGATTGCTCTCATCGGGGGAGCTCCAATCGGGGATGTTGTGCGGGGCTGTGCGCGGTCGGGTGTCGAGGTGCGGGTGTCGGCGCACGGTTGGGGCTGTCGGCTGTCGGCTGTCGGCTGCCGGTGTCGACGCCCAAGACCACGCTAGTCGCCGAACGGAGCAGCCGAGGATGCAGGGCCGGTGACGGGATCTCGGCCGCCAGGTTCGCTAAGTATCAGAATGTTAGCTTCGGGGAAGTTGATTGTCTGATTCGAAGGGCTCCGCCGTTGTTCACAAAAGTAGTTGTTGCAGTAGTCATCGGCGCCGCCGCGCTCGCCGGTCCGATCGTTGCGGGCGAGGGCGGGGCGGCGAACGCAGCCGTGACCGGGTACGTGCCGAACACGTCGGTCACCGTCTCGGGCGAGCGGGTGCCGGGCGGTGTGATCGTGATCGACTTCTCGCCGGGGTCGTTCGGCCCCGGGGAAGCCGTCGTCGTGACAGTGACCGGTAGTGGTGGCTATGAGCACACCGAGCGACTCCTGGCCGGGGCTGACGGGGCGTTGCGTTACGAGTTCCGGGTGCCTATGGATGGCGTGGGTAGCTTTGACGTGGTCGCGACGGGTGTGTCGAGTGGAAGCATCGGCATGGCGCGCATCGACCTGGTGCCGGCGGATGCGGGTGGTCCGGCATCCGGTGCACTGCCCTCGACCGGGCTGCGCGACCCACTGCTGGTGGCGTGGGTCGGGGGCGGCGCAACCGTGCTGGCGGGGGCCATGGTGAGCACGAGTGTGCTTCGGCGGCGACAGCGCGCGCGGCGCTATGTGACGCGGCCGATCAGCGGGCCGCGGTGGCCCTCGCTGCAGTAAATCCCGGCGGCGGCGGCGACACGCCGCTCACGGTCGTGTGCGATCACCCGATAACGCCCCGAACCTGGGAGCGGCGCCAGAAAAGCCGAACGGCTTCTGAGTCTCGGGGGAGGGGCTCAGAAGCCGTTCGCGGCCTGTTGTCTGGGCAGGTCGTGGCTACAGCATACGTCCTTCTTAAGGTGGACAACCTGAACATTTGGTCGAAAACATCGGCGTGTTGCCAAGAAGACGGGATTGCGGAAACCCGCAACGGCGTCAGGTGCTGAAAGAGCCGGTCATAACCGGGTTGGGTGCTTCATCTTCGAGAAGACCCGCGAATGCCGATAGGTTGTTTCCAGGGGACAGAAGACCCGGGGGATTCATGACACGGCACCACTTCTTTACGCGCACGCTGGGTGCCAGCATGCTGGCCGCGGGCGCGGTAGTGGCGCTCGTCGCCTGCTCGAGCCCGACGCCCACACCGACCGTCACGGTCACCGACGCACAGACCGTCACGCCGTCGCCTGTGGCCGAAGAGGTCGAGCGTGTCGGCGAGCTCACCGGCCCGCAGGCGTGGGGCCTCTGCTACGCGCTCACCGTGAAAGGCGACGTGCTCGGCAGGACGATCGAGCCGCCGCTCTACGCCGATAGCGTGGTCGAGGCCCGTTCTGACGACTCCTGGTTCATCGGTTTCAACGGTGAGGTGTCCTCTGAAGGGACTTCGGCTCCGGGCCGCACGTGGTGTCTCATCAGCGGTCCGCCCGAGAACTTCAGCGACATCGCGCACGCGAGCGAGGTGGGCAAGGCCATCCAAGACCTCGACCCGCAGGCCGACCGTGATGACGCGCAATTCTCGGGGAGCGAATCATGAAGCGTGTGACCCAGGCATCCATCGCGGGTGCGGCTGTCGTGCTCGCCCTCTCGCTGGCGGGATGCTCGACGGCCGAACCCCAGCCGGCCGCCACCGTGACCGCTACCTCTGTCGAAACCCTCGCGCCCGAAGTGACGAAGGCACCCCTCGCCCCGCTCACGGCCGAGGAGGCCTACGGCGTGTGCGACGCGCTGATTCTGCGCGAGACGTCCGACCAGGTCACTTACACGCACGAGCCCTTTGCCGATTCCACGATCGTGCAGCGCCCCGACGGCTGGTGGTATGTGGGTGTCGAGGGAACGACCACCACCACCGAGACTGGTCAAACCCAGGTGTCCGGCGACTTCTGCTTGATCAAGGGCACGATCCTCGACACTGAAGTTCACTCCCTGAGTTCGCAGCTCCGGTCGATCGCCGACCTCGATCCGCAGGCTCCGCTCGACGACGAGCAGTGGGGCGCCTCGGGCCCGGGCGGCATCTAGGCGTTCAGTCGTCCACTCACCCAGGCGCCCAGCTGTCTAACGACCGCGCAGGATGCTCTCGCGCGCCGCTTGCATCTGCACCAGGTCGGCGGCCCGCCGGCGTTCGCGGTCGCGGCGTCGCACGCGTTTGACGATGACGATGGCGATGAGGGTGCCGAGGATGGCGCCGGACGTGTTGGCTGCGACATCCAGGATGCTGGCGAAGCGGTGCGGCAACAAGAGCGCCTGACAGAGCTCGATGCCGAAGCTGAGGCTGGCGCACAGCAGCGGCGAGAACCACAGCAGCCAGCGGGGGAGCGCGAGCGCGACGAGCAGACCGAGTGGCAGGAACATGAGGATGTTTGCGCCGAACTCGACCATGCCGTAGGTGACAAAGCGCGGCAGGCCCACGCCGTAGAGGGTGTCGAGCACGCGCGCGATGGTGCCGCGGGCGCCCGCGTCGACGGGGGTGGGCCAGAAGACGATGACGAGCACGGCGACCGTGACGACCGCGAGCAGCCAGCTCGAGATCTGTCGAAGTCGGATGTCGGTCATGCGGTCCTCGCGCTCGGAAGGGTGGCCAGGGGGCCGTCGGATGGATCCGCGCCGATCGTGTGCGCCAGCCTACCCCCGACCGCCGACGCGCGTAGTGTGGATGTGCGCGCCACGCCGTCCGATGTTTCGAACACTTGTTCGAGTGGGGGTTTTTCTCTACACTCGCCATATGGAAGTTCTGTTCGATCATCTCGCCCGTGCCGCCGCCAAGGTGGGCACGCAACGTCTTCGCTCGCCGTCGGCCACGTCGCCCTCGGCCGTCTATCGCCAGCTGCCCGACGACGCGCTCAACCAGGCGCTGTGGCAGCTCGGCGAATTGCAGCGCGCCACCGAAGCGCTGTCCGCCGTCATCGCCGGAGAAATGCTCACGCGGGATGAGGGGCGTGCCGACGTCACCCTGCGGCGCATCCGCGGCCTCACGCGCGCCTCGGGCGACACCGTCGAACGTCTGCTGCGCGTCGGCACGGTCGTCGCCGAAACCGAGCAAGCCATCGATGCGGCCGCCACGTTCGACGAGGCGCAGCCGCTGTGGCGGGAGCGCGGTGTCGCGGATGCGGCATCGAGCGCGGACGAGGAGGGCGACACGTCGCTCGGCTCTCAGCCCGTGCACCTGCCATGGGCCGCACCCGTCGCGCTCGCCGTCGTCGCGGGCGAGCTGTCGGCCGAGACCGCCGGGGTCATCCTGCGTGGGCTCGCCCCGGCCGTCGAACGCGCCGATGTGCGCGAACTGCAGGCCGCCGCCGAGTCGCTCGTGCTCGCCGCCACCGAGCACACGCCCGAATGGTTGGAGCGCCAAGCATCCAAGATCTGCTGGCGGTTGTCGTCGCCCGTGTCGGTCGCCGGCCGTGTACGCGAGGGCCGAGAATATCGGCTATCCTTAGTGAGGCCTTAGGGCCAATCGGGGTGTGGCGCAGCTTGGTAGCGCGCCTCGTTCGGGACGAGGAGGTCGTGGGTTCGAATCCCGCCACCCCGACACACACAGCAACACGCAGTAGACACAGAAGCCCGGCCAGACAGAAATGTCAGGCCGGGCTTCTGTGTTGAGGGGCTTCTGTGTTGCCGGGCTAGCCGAGCGCTTCGAATGGGGGCGGCTCGTAGGCGCCGTTCTGCACCGCCTCGCTCGGGCCGTAGAGACGCAGGATGAGGTAGGTGTCCTTCTCCGGGATGGGAAGGAAGTTCGGGTCGCTCTGTGCTGCGGCGGTGTCGGCCCCGAGCTCGAGTGTGAAAGTGCCGTCGTCGTTGGCGACCATGGTGCGGTCGCCGCGAGAGTGCCGGTTGATGTCGTTATGGGCCATCAGCCTGTTGTCGACCCCGTAGGCGGTGTACGACCAGAACTCGCTGACGTCCGGAGGCAGGAAGGTGGCTCGGTAACGTTTGCCGTTCGCGCCGTTGAGGGGCAAACCATCCGACCCGGTCTCGACCTTCAGGTAGACGGACTCGATCGGCGGGAGTCCCCATTGGCCCACATAGGTGCCCTCGGCGAAAAGGTCGCGCGGTCCGGTTTGTAGGTCGTCGCGTGTGCCGAGGAGCTGTTTCGAGTTCGTCATCGACGGCGCTAGCGCGACGATGTGAGCCATGCCCAGCTGTCGCCCACGCTCGGCGGCCTCGAGCTGCTCAGCCGTGAAATCGGTCTTGCCGGGTTCGAGGCCGATCTCGCGGTGAGGCGACAACCACTCGGCATCGGCTTCGGCCATGGTGCCGTCGGCGAGCACGAAGTCGACGCGTTCGAGCCAGGTCGAGGTCGAAGGGTCGGGAAAGGTGCGTTCGACCGGTGCCGGCGATTCGGTGCCGAGATACTCGGAGAGGGGCTGAAGCATCCAGGCGTCCTGAAGTGCGCGCGCGGCGGTGAGGTCGTCGCCGCCGACGGTCATGATGCGGCCCATCACCTTGATCAGATTCGACTCCGACCGGATGACCTCGTCGACCCCCTCGGGCACCTCGCCGGCCCACGCGCCGCCCGCGAACAGGAATACCCCGCCCCGGGTGCCTCTCGTGCGGGATCCGATCATCGCCGTCGTGTAGTGCCCGAGGTCCATGGTGTGCAGAATCCAGTAGCGGCCCTCGTCGAAATCGGGGATGGTGACGACGACGGGTTCCGCCGCGACATCGAACCAGCCCTGCAGGTGCAGGGTGTCGTTATTGATGGTCGGATGCGCGGTGTAGGTGTCGTCGGCCAGGTCGCGCAGTCGCTGGAATTCGTTCAGCGGCAGGCCCGGCTCGATCGTCGTTTCGTAGAGGAACTTGTATGCCTCGTCGATCGAGTACCCGTACAGATACGCGTCGCGGGCCGAATCATCCGAAATTGTCACTGGATCCTCCTTGATGCCGATGCCGATGCCGATGCCATTGCTGGTTGGCTCCCAAACTGCCATATCCCCGCCCGGACCGACACCCCGTCGTGACCCGGGCACTGGTTACCATCGACTGAAGGAAGTCATCTGGCGAAAGGTCGACCGTGCGACTGGGTATTCTCGCGTTGCGCCTCGGTGTGCTCGCGTTGACGTTGTGGGCGCTGCTCGCGCGGACCAGTTGCTTCTATCTGGCGAACTCGTGCCGCGCCATCAACGTGCTGAGCTATTTCACGATCCACAGCCACATCATCATGATCGCCGTGCTGTCGGCGGCGATCGTCTTCGCCGCCCTGGGCAAGACGGAACCCGCCTGGCTGACCACGGCGCGCCTGTTGGCCACGACGTACGTCGTCATCTCGGGCGCGGTCTTCGGCCTCCTCATCCTCGACGGCAGCCGGTCGCAGTTCTTGCTCCTGGCGCCGCCGTCTTCGATGGTTCTGCACTTCGGGCTACCGTTCTACGCGATCGCCGACTTCCTGGCGTTCACCCGCCGCAGGCTCCCGCTGAAGGTGGCATGGGTTTCCCTCGCTTTTCCGGTGGTGTGGGCCATCTACACGCTCCTCCGGGGGCGGGCGGCCAACTGGTATCCGTACTTCTTCCTGAACCCGGAACGGGTGGGTGGTTACGGCATGATCGGGCTGTACGCCCTCGGTCTCTCGGCGGTCATCCTGGGTCTCGCGGCCCTTCTCCTGCTTGCCTCGAACGCGCTCGTGCGAACGAGGATGCGGGATGCCGCGCGCTCTGTGCCCCAGGCCACGCGCCGTTCAGCCTCGAGCGAGCCTGCCGAGGTCTGAAGCCGTCGAAGTCTGAGTCCGTCGAGGTCTGAGTCCGTCGAGGACTGAGTCCGACGAGGACTGAGTCCGACGAGGACTGAGTCCGACGGGTTCGTGCCGCGGGCCGGTGCCGCGCGTGACAGGCTAGAGGGGCGCGCAGGCGCACAACGAAAGGTGGATGCCGTGGCAGATGTCGTCGTCATCGGGGATGCTCTCATCGACGAGTTCGAGCACGACGGGCAGACGGTCGAAGCCGTCGGTGGCGCCGCGCTCAACGTGGCCCTCGGCATCCGCATTCTGAAGCGGCGCTCGGCTCTGATCGCCATGGTGGGGGACGACGAGGCCGGCGACGCCATTGCGCGACACGTGCGCGAGGCCGATGTGGCCCTGTTGCGCACCGACGCACCCTATGGAACGGCGCGGGCGGTGTCGACGCGTGTCGGAGGTGAGCCCACCTATGTGTTCAACGAGGCCGCTCAGAAACGCCGGGTCGAATTCGATCGCGATGCCCTGCTGCTCGTGCGCACCGCATCCATCGTTGCCGTCAGCTGCCTGGCGCTCGACAACGACGCCCAGGTCGACGACCTGCTCACGGTCGTCACCGACCCCGAACGGCGCCTCGTGCTCGACCCCAACCCACGCCCCGGCATGATGAACAACCTTCCGCTCTTCGCCGCCAATTTGCGCCGCCTCGCCGCCGTCAGCCTGCTCGTCAAGGTCAGCGACGAGGATGCCGCACTGCTCGGCTACCTCGACCTCGAATCCCTGGCCGAGGACCTGCTCATCTCCGGCGCCCGCTACGTGCTCGGCACGGCCGGAGCCCAGGGCGCCACGCTCTACGGCGACGGCCTCGAGGTCAGCGTGCCCATCGCCCACCTCGACGCGCCCATCGTCGACACCATGGGCGCGGGCGACTCGGTCCTGGCCACGACGGTCGCGGCCCTGCTCGGCGGCATCCCCGAAGACGGGGATGACTGGCAAGAAATCCTCGAGCGCGCCATGTCGGTCGCCGCGGCCACCTGCCGCGTCGCGGGCCCCACGCTGCAACTCCCGCGCGGCTGAACGTCACGCGTGCGAGTCAGCTAGCGTCTAGGGCGCCTCGAAGGGGAGCGGCTGGTAGACGCGGTCGGCCGTGTCGTAGAAGAAGGCTCGCTTTTCGGCGGCCGTGAGCGGCGCCGTGATGTCGAGGTAGCTGTCGAGCAGCTGGTCGTAGCGGGCGAAGAGGCCGTCGACGGGAAAGTTGCTGCCGAACATGAGGCGGTCTGCGCCGAAGAGTGAGACCAGCTCGAAGACGATGTCGCGGTTCAGGTCGGTCGTCCAGGGCTGCCCCTCGACACACAGGCCGGATGCCTTGACCACGACGTTCGGCCGCTCGGCCAGGCGTGCCATCGCCTCGCGCCAGCCGGCAACCGTCTCGGGCCGGCGATCGAGCAGCACGCCCGAGTGGTTGACGATGAGGAGCGTGTCGGGGAAGTCGCGCGCGAGGTCGGCCGCGGCATCCAGGTTCTGCCACGGGGTCTGCAACTCGAAGTGCAGACCGTGCCGGGCCAGGAGCGCATAACCGGCCCGCCACGCGTCGTCGCGCATGAGTGTGTCGCCCGGCTTGTGCCGCACGCTCTTGACGAGCGGGAACGAGGCTTGCTCGGCGAGCACCCGCGCCACATCGGGGGCATCCAGCCAGGCCTGCGCGGCCATCGCACCGGGAACGCCCGACGACGCCGACAGCTCGCTCACATAACGCGTCTCGCCGATCGGGTCGGTGTCGTCCCACTCGGCTTCCATGTAGACGCTCGCGACCACGCCCGTGCCCTGGATGTCGCGGCGGTAGTCGCCCGGCAGGTAGGTGTGCTTGATCTCCGAGTAGTCGCCGTAGCGGTGCGGCACGCGCGCGCCCGGTTCGAGCCACGGATAGCTGTTGCGCTCGAGATCCCACACGTGGTGGTGGGCGTCGATGATCGGGCCGTCGTAGCGCTCGCTCATGCTCGTCAGACCTTCTCGGGGGTGCGGGTCGGCGCGACAGGAGCCTGCTTGTTGCCCTCGAAGTTGATCGACAGCGACGCCACCAGGTAGACGGCCGCGGCGGCCGCGAGGAACACGAGCACGGCGATGAAATCGCCTGTGACATCGAGCAGCACACCGGCGACGATCGGCACGATGATGCCGGCCGAGGTGCCCGCGAAGTTCATGACGCCGCCCACGAGGCCGACCTTCTCCTTCTTGGCGAGCATGGCGGGGATGGTCCAGTAGAGCCCGCCGAACAGGTTGAAGAAGACACCGACGCAGAGCAGCACGACGGCGGTCGTGGCATCCGAGACGAAGGGCAGGGCGATGAGCGCGGCCAGGCTGAGCGCGCCAGAACCGCCGAAGAGCAGCTTGAACGAGAAGTTGCGCGAGAACCGCTTCTGCAGCTTGTCGGCCAGGAAACCCGAGAGGATCTCGCCGACGGCGCCGCACAGGAAGATGAGGAAGGTGGCGAAACCCATGGCCTGCAGGTCGAGACCGCGAGCCTGGCTCAGGTAGGTGGGGCCCCACGTGACGAGACCCCAGAACACCATGGCCCAGCCGAGGCGGCCGATCACCATAGCCGTGACGTTCTTGGCGCTCACGCCGGGCTTCGGGCCCTCGGCCTCGTCCTCGGCGCTGACGAGCTCGACCTCGGCCGCGTTCACGAGCTTGTGCTCGAACGGGTGGTTACGGATGTAGAGGAACACGAGGAACCCGATGACCACCGTCGAGATGCCGACGATGACGAACGACCAGCGCCACGAACCCGTCGCCGTGATCAACCACGCGATGAGCAGACCACCGAACGCGGCACCGAGGGGCGCCCCCGAGTCGATGAGCGTCACCCCCGAGGCGCGGCGCTTGGGCGGCATCCAGTTGGAGACGAGCTTCGACGCCGACGCCATGTAGGGTGCCTCGAACGCGCCGAGACCCAGGCGGGCGAGGATGAGCATGAAGCCGTTGACCGCCAGGCCCGTGAGCGCCGTGAACGTGCCCCAGATGGCCGACGCGATGCCGATGACCTTGCGCGGCCCGAAGCGGTCGGCGGCCAGACCACCCGGAATCTGCAGCAGGCAGTAGGTCCAGAAGAAGGCGCTGAGGATGACGCCCTTCATGGTCGCCGTCAGTTCGAAGTCCTCGCTGATCGACGGCAGGGCGACACCGAGCGCGGACCGGTCGATCGAGTTCACGGTGTAGAACACGAACAGGATGATGACGACGCTCCACCGGATGTTGGTGGGGCGGGGCGAACGCCGCGCGGCGTCGGGGCTGATGCGGGTCTGGCTCACGGGAAGCTCCTCAGGATGGTTCGAGGCGAGGGATGCGGGGAAGGGGAGGGGGAGGGCGTGACCCGGAGTGGGCCCCCGGGGTCACGCCCGGTCTGGAGCGCTAGCCGCGACCGGTTAGCGCCGGATCGGCTGGCTGCTCGACGCGGGCATTCTTCGCCGCCCGCACCGACAACACCAGCACGGCGCCCAGCACCATGAATCCGGCCGACACCACCAGTGCGATGTTGGGGCTTCCCGTCGCATCGCGCACAAAGCCGATGAGGTAGGGCGCCGCGAAACCGGCCAGGTTGCCCGTCGAGTTGATGAGCGCGATGCCGCCGGCCAGCGCCGTGCCCGTGAGCATGGCGGTCTGGAAGCTCCAGAAGATGGCCGGGATGGCGAGGGCTCCCGCATTTGCGAGGCTCAGGCCGATGATGCCCACGACGGGGTTCGGGCCCGCGACCACGCAGATGATGAAGCCCGCGCAGCTGAGCGCGAAGGCCGCCGCGATGTGCTTCTTGCGCTCGCCGTGGCGGTCGGAGCTGAAGCCGAACAACACCATGGCGACCATGGCCGCGAGGCTCGGGATGGCCGAGATGAAGCCGATCTGCAGCGACCCCTCGATGCCGAGTCCCTGAATGAGGCTGGGCAGCCAGAAGCTGATGCCGTAGAGCGCGAAGTTGTACGAGAAGTAGATGAGCGCCAGCAGCCAGATGAGGGGGCTTTTGAAGACATCCACCAATTTTGCGTGACCGCCGACGGGTCGCTCGGCATCGAGCATCTCGCCGAGACGGTTCTTCTCGGCATCCGTCAAGAAGGTCACCGTGCGGTAGTCCTCCTTGAGGAACTTGAGAATGACGAAACCGAGGATGACGGTGGGGATCGCCTCGATGATGAACAGCCACTGCCAGCCGGCCAGGTCGAACACCTGGTGCGTGCTGTTGAGGATGATGCCCGAGAGCGGGCCGCCGATGACACCCGACAGCGCGAGCGCCAGGTAGAAGATGCCCCACGCGCGGCCGCGGCGGCTGGCCGGGAACCACTGCGACATGTAATAGAGCACGCCGGGGATGAAGCCGGCCTCGGCGACACCGAGGAGGAAGCGCAGCAGGTAGAAGAGCCACTCCGAGTTCACGAGGAACATGCATCCCGAGATGATGCCCCACGTGATCATGATGCGGGCGATCCAGACGCGCGCACCGACCTTCGAGAGGATCAGGTTCGAGGGGATCTCGAAGATGAAGTAACCGATGAAGAACACGCCGGCGCCGAGGCCGAAGACGGCATCCGAGAAGCCGAGGTCCGAGCTCATCTCGAGTTTGGCGAACCCGACGTTGACGCGGTCGAGGTAGGAGAGGAAGAAGCCGACCATGACGAGCGGCAGAATGCGGGTATAGATCTTGCGGAACAGCTTGTCGTCGTTGACGCCCATGTCGGGTCCTTCTCGTGTGGGTGCTGCGGGAGCGGGGATGCGGGGGTGATGCTTCGGGGTGATGCGGTGGTGCGTTGGTGCTGTGGTGCGGTGGTGCGGTGGTGCGGTGCTGCGGGTAGCTGAGGATTGCTCAGGCGGGGGAGGCGCCGGGCAGCCGCACGCGGTAGAAGCGGGCGGCCGTGCCCGAGAAGATGCTCTCGAGCTGGTCTGGCGTGGCGCCCGGAAGCGCGGCGAAGACGGTGTCGACGATCTCGCCGAAGGTGGGGGCGGTGAGCGTCGAGACGGGCAGGTTCGAGGCGAACATGGAGCGGTCGGCCCCGAAGATCGCCACGGTGTCGGCCACGACGCGCTCGTTGGAGGCGCGGTCCCAGCGGTTGCGCGGCAACCCGAGTTCAGAGACCTTCACGGTCACCTGCGGCAGGGCGGCGAGCTTCTCGAGGCCGGCGCGCCAGGCGGCGAGCCCCTCGTCGGAGCGGTCGAGCGGCAGCCCGCAGTGGTTCACGACCACGGGGATGCCGGGCAGGTCGGCCAGCACGTCGGCCGCCTCGGCGAGATGCCAGAACGGAACGCGCAGGTCCCACGAGAAGTTGTGCTGTTCGAGCAGCGCGAGGCCCGCGACGAAGTGCGGGTCCTGCAGGGTGCCGGGCTGGCCGAACACCGAGTCGCCGGGTTTCGCGGTGGCGGCCGTGACGGGCTTCGAGCGGATGCCGCGGATCAACTCGATGCGGGCGTGCGCGTCGAGCACCTCGGCCACATCGGGTTGGGTGAAGGAGACGTGTCCGACCGCCGCGGCGGGGAACGCCGCATCCGCTTCGTGCAGGCCCTCGAGGAACAGGCTCTCGGCGACCTGCTCGGTGCGGGATCGCTCGGCCTCGACGTGCACGGTGCCGACAACACGGAAACCGGCGGTCGCGCGGCGGTACTGCTCGGGCAGGAACGTCTGCAGCATGGCCGTGTAGTCGCCGAGGAAGAAGGCGTCGTTGTATTCGCCCTGCAGCCACGGGTAGTAGCCGTCGCCCTCGAAGTCCCAGAAGTGGTGGTGTGCGTCGAGGATGGCGAGGTCGGCCGCGCGCACACCGTTGGGGTGCACGAGGGTGGAGGCGGCGGGCTCAGCGTGCTGCGGCGTGCTCACTCGGTGCCTCCCGACAGGGCGCGGCCGGCCTGGAACGCGGCCCACAGGTTGAGGTCGACGCCGTCGAGGTCGTCGATCGTGATGAGTTCGCCCGCGGCGACGGTTCGCGACAGCGTGCAGCCGCCCAGCAGATAGAAGGGCGCGACGTTGGGCGCGGTCTCGGGCGTGGCGCGCAGCACGGGGGCCACACCGGCGATCTCGTGGTGGTGGCCCGCAACCGTGAGTGGGGTGCCGGCGGCGAGGTCGATCTCGGCACGACCCGACAGGATGGTGTGCTGCCGCGGGTCGGCGGCCACGCGGTGCGGGTCGACGGCGCTCAGCACCGAGAGCGGCGTCTCGATGCCCATCAGGTGGTAGGGGTGGAAGATCGCGGCGTAGCGTCCGTCGCGGCTGACGACGTGGCCCTTGCCGCGCAACATGCGCCAAGTCTCGGCGTCGTGCGTCTTGACGATGACGAACTCGCCGCCCGCGAAGCTGGCCTCGCCCGGCAGACGCAGCATGCTGAAGACATCCGTGGCGCCTTCGTTCTCGAGGATTCCTCCGTGCTCGCGCAGGGAGTAGATGTCGGCGAGCTCGTCGGGGCGTGCGATGGGGTAGTGCATGGTCTCGACGTCGGGCGTGAAACCCGTGTACTGCGAGACGACGGCCATCTCGCAGTAGTCGGCGGCCGCGGCGCGTTTGAAGGCGCGCGTGGCCTCGTGGCGGGCGGCGAGTGTGGCGGCGAGGTCGTCGCCCAGCTCGAGCAGGTCGCCGAGGGCCGGGGCGTGCGTGTCGACATCCAGCTGGCGGGCCATGCCGGTGGCGGGGTCGTAGGTGAGGTCGTATTCGCTCGATTTGCCGACGGCGACGACCTCGAGGCCGACCGCCTGCACCCAGGAGAGCAGGGCGAGCAGGTTGGCGGGCTGGTCGCCCATGCCGGGCTGGTAGCTGACGCCGCGCTCGCGGGCGAGTTCGGAGAGGAAGACGCCCGAGAGGCTCTCTACTTCTTTGCTCACCATGACCACGTGGCGTTCGGCATCGAGAGCCTGGCGCGCGAAGGCGAATCCGGCTCGCATGTTGCCCGTAGCCTCGACGAGAACGCGGTAGGAGGAGGGGACGAGGAGCGCGGCATCCGAGATGAGGGCCGTGCGGCCGTCGGCGACGACGCTCTCGACATCGGCGGCCGAGTCGACGATCTGCCAGGTCGAGCGGTCGTAGCCGAGGTCGTCGAGCAGGGCGGAGAGCGCGGGGAGGTTGAGGTCGACGAGAACGCTCGGGCGCATGGTGGGGATGATGGCGAGCTGGGCCAGGAACGTGCGGCCGAAGCCTCCGCTCGCACCCGTGAGGGCGACGGTAATGGGTTCGGATGGGGCCGGGGCCGTGTGGGCGTACGTCATCGTGGTACCGGGTTCTCCTCTGAACGGGGCACCGAGCGTGCCTCACAGCGTTTCACACAAGTTAGGACGGATTTATACTATTGTCAAATATGTGCACAGATCTTAACAACGTGCTTGACTAGTCCTGCTGCCACCACCGCCGTTGCCACCCCACAGAAGGAGTTCGATCCGTGAGAAGACTGGGCGCGATCGCCGACGACTTCACCGGGGCCACCGACCTCGCCACCAATCTGGCCCGCCGCGGGTTCCGTGTCGTCGTCATCCCGGGTGGTGCGCTCGATGCCGCCGAGGCCCGCGTGCGCGGCTTGGCAGAGCAACCGGATGCCGTCATCATCGCGCTCAAGAGTCGTACCGCGCCCGTCGCCACCGCCGTCTCCGACTCGCTGCGCGCGCTCGACGTGCTCGTGTCGCTCGACTGCGATCGCTTCTATCTCAAATACTGCAGCACGTTCGACTCCACCGACGAGGGCAACATCGGCCCCGTGCTCGATGCGCTGGCCGAGCGGCTCGATGCCGGCCGCGTGGTCGTCGTGCCGTCGTTCCCCGCCAACGGCCGCACGGTCGAGGGCGGCATCCTGAGCGTGCACGGCGTTCCGCTGGCCGAATCGCCCATGAAAGACCACCCGCTCACGCCCATGCGCCGGTCGCGCGTGGCCGAGCTGCTGGCGCCCCAGACATCCGCTGCGGTGGGCGAGGTGTTCGCCGACGTGGTCGACCGGGGGAGTGAGGCGCTCGCCGAGGCTTTGTCGCACTCGTCCGCGCGCTACGTGGTCGTGGATGCCGCGACCGACGCTCAGCTCGAAACCATCGCCCGTGCGACCGCGGGTGACGTGCTCGTCTCGGGCGGCTCGGGTCTTGCGCTCGGCCTGACGCCTCCGCAGGGTGATGCCGAGCAGACCTCGCCAGCCCTCGCCGGCACCGACGACACACCCGATGTGTCCGCCCGCCCGCACGCCGGCAGCCTCGTCGTCTCGGGCAGCGCTTCATCGATGACCCGCGCCCAGGTGGCGCATGGGCGTGCGCACCTGCCCACGCGCAAGATCGACGTGCAGGCGCTCATCGACGACGCTCCGGCCGAGCTCGAACGGGCCGTCGACTGGGTGCTCTCCCATGCCCACGAGGAGAACGCCGACGGGTCACCGCGACCCCCACTCGTCTACGCCGTCGACTCGCTCGACGACCTCGCCGCCTCCTACCGCTATCCGGATGGCCTCGCGCCCGTCGACCGCCCGCACCCCTCCGAACTCATCGAGCAGCACCTGGGCGCGCTGGTGGCGAGCGTTGCCGAACGCGGGGTGACCCGCATCCTGGTCGCGGGAGGCGAGACCTCGGGCTCGACCGTCACGGCGCTCGGCCTCTCGGAACTCGTGATCGGCGCCGAGATCGCCCCCGGCGTCTGCTGGGCCCAGGGCCACACGGCCCACGGCACGCTCGTCGACATCGCACTGAAATCGGGCAACTTCGGCTCGGAAGACATGTTCACCTCCGCCTGGAAGGTTCTGCACCCATGACCACCTCACCCCTCCACACGCGCGAGGATGTCTCGACACACCCCGATGCCGGCGCGCTCGCCTCGGCCGCCGAGACCCTGGTCGACGCGGGCGTGCGCATCGTCGACGCGGGCCTCAGCCCTGGCTCGAGCGGAAACGTGAGCGTGCGCGTCGGCGACCGCGTGCTCATCACCCCCGGCGGTTCCAGCCTCGGGCGCCTCGATGCGGCGCGCCTGTCGGTGCTGACGATCGGCGGCGAGTGGCTCGCGGGCGACAAACCCTCGAAAGAGGCATCCCTGCACTTGGCGTTCTATCGCAAGAACCCGACCCACACCGCCGTGGTGCACGTGCATTCGGCGCAGGCCGTCGCCGCATCCTGTCTCGAACCGTGGGCCGAGAACAGCGCATTGCCGCCCCTCACGCCCTACTTCGTCATGCGGGCCGGCCAGACGCCGCTCGTCGCCTATCGCGCGCCGGGCTCGCCCGAGCTGGGTGACCTGCTGCTCGACATCCCGTTCGATTTTCATGCCGCGCTGCTGCAGAACCACGGGCAGATCACGAGCGGTGCCACGCTCGACGCCGCCCTCGACGCGGCCATCGAGGTCGAAGAGGCCGCCCGCATCGCGCTCGTGACGGCCGGGCAACCGCGCCGCCTGCTCGCCGCCGACGAGATCGCCGCGCTCACCGCGGCGCACGGCTCGAACTGGGACTCGCCCGAGCGGTAATCTTCTACACAGCGCCGCACGACAACACACCGAACGGGGAGGGGACGACATGGGATCGGATGCCGCAGAGCTCGCCCCGCTCATTCCCGAGCAGCGCCGCGAACTCATCCTGAAACACCTGCGCCGCGAACAGGTGCTGAGCTTCAATCAGCTGTCGGCCCTGCTCGACGTGAGCCACATGACCATCCGTCGGGACATCTCGGTGCTCGAAGAAGAGGGCCGCGCGCTGTCGGTGCCGGGTGGGGCCAAGATCGCGAGCCGCCTGCACGTCGAGCCCAGCCACGACGAGAAGGCGCTCGTCGATTCGGCCGAGAAGACCGCCATGGCCGCCGTCGCCGCCACGCTGGTGCGCGATGCCATGACCATCTACCTCGACGCGGGCACCACCATGCTCGCCATGGTGCCGCACCTGGCCGAGCGCCGAGACCTCACGGTCGTCACCAACGACGTCGCCATCGCGCGCGAACTCATGGATCACCCGACGACCGAACTGCTGCTCGTCGGCGGCCGCGTCGACACGCACAACCAGTCGACGGTGGGGCGCCTCGCGGCCATGATGTTGCGCGAGCTCGTGGTCGACGTCGCGTTCATCTCGACCAGCTCGTGGGACCTCAAACGCGGTGTCACGACGCCCGCCGAGTCGAAGGTCGAGGTGAAGCAGGCCGCCGTCTCGGTGTCGAGCGAGACCGTGCTCGTCGCGGCCAGCTCGAAATACGGCACATTCGGCAAATACAAGGCTCTGGATGTCGCAGACGTCGACGTCGTCGTCAGCGACGCGGGCCTGAGCGACGCCACGGTCACCGGCATCGGCGCACTCGGCGTCCGAGTGCTGCGCGCCTAGGGCTTCTGCGCCTGTTGGTCAACCCCGCGCGCCCCGAAGGATGCGCGCCTAGCGTTGAATCATGTCGAACATCTACGAACCGCAGAACCCCCTGACTCAGTACAAGCAGCCGCCCTTCAAGCCGCAGCAGCAGCCCGACCCGGGTGACACGTTCCAGATGGACCCGAAGCCCGACCACGGCGAAGAGAGCTACATCGGTCACGGCCGTCTCGCCGGTCGCAAGGCGCTCATCACGGGTGGCGACTCGGGCATCGGCCGAGCGGTCGCCATCGCCTTCGCACGCGAGGGTGCGGATGTCGTGCTCAACTACCTGCCCGACGAGCAGGCCAACGCCGAAGACACCAAGAAGGTGCTCGAAGAGACCGGCCGCCAGGTCGAGCTCATCCCCGGCGACCTCACCGACGAGAAGTTCAACTATGAGCTCGTCGAGAAGGCCGTCGAAGCCCTCGGCGGCCTCGACCTCCTCGTCATGGTCGGCGGCTACATGCAGACCGTCGACAGCTTCGACGACTTCACCACCGAGCTGCTCGACCACACGTTCAAGACCAACGTGTACTCGCTCTTCTGGCTGACGGATGCAGCGCTCAAGCACCTCAAGCCCGGTGCGGCGATCATCACCACGTCGTCCATCCAGGGCTTCAACCCCTCGCCCGGCCTCATCGAGTACGCCGGCACCAAGGCCGCCATCGTCAACGTGACGCGTGGCCTCGCGGCCCAGCTCGCGGAGAAGGGCATCCGCGTGAACGGTGTCGCTCCCGGCCCGTTCTGGACCCCGCTGCAGCCGTCGGCCGTGCCCAACGAGAAGATCGAGTCGTTCGGCTCGGAGGCCGCCTACGGTCGCCCCGGCCAGCCGGCCGAGCTGGCGAGCACGTATGTCTACCTCGCCTCGCAGGAAGCCAGTTACACGAGCGGCGAGACCATCGCCGTCACGGGTGGCACCGCGGTTCACTAGCCCGCCAGCTAGCTAGTCCGCCCGGCGGCGCATCCTCGGATGCCGCAGCCGTCGCGGAAGGTCCGGAACACGACTCTCGGGGGAGGTCGTGTCCCGGACCTTTTTCGTCCGCCCCGCGCCTGCTGCAGCCGCCATCTCGCGGGAATCGCCCTTCTCAGGTAGGGCGACAGAATGGTCGAGAATCTTGGTCACTTCGCCGGCGTGTCGCCTGGCTCCGAAGGCGAGTGTCGACGGCGTTGCTTGGCTTGATACTCAGCTTGATTGATAGCTCGCACTTTTTTGAGGATGGGGCGCAGCAGAGCAATCGGGAGAGTTGTGGCCACCGTCGTGATCCAGGCGGTCTCCGTGAGGAGCCAGGCGACCAGGCCGAAGAGCATGCTCAATGCGAGGGGTAATAAGACGAGGCCGAGTTGTTTCATGAGGCGTCCTTCCAGATCAGTGGCCCCGAGCTTAGGTGCGCGCGAATCGGCAACCTGGGCGCTGGTGCGGGGGACACCAGCGCGCACGACGAAGCCCCGGCCGCCAAAAGGCGGGCCGGGGCTTCGGGTGGTGCGTCGCGCGTGTTACTTGGTGCGCGAGGTGACGCGGTTTTCGGCGCTGACCATCCACGCGTACTGCTCGAGCTTCGCGATGATGGCGTGCAGGATGTCGGCGCTCGTGGGGTCTTCTTCGTCGATCTCGTCGTGGACCTCGCGCATAGTGCCGACCGTGTTCTCGAGGCGGACCGTGATGAGGTCGACCGTCTCAGCGGTGTCGATCTCGCCGTGCGGGTATTCGGGCAGCGTGGTGGTGGCGGCGACCGTGTCGCTGCGGCCGTCGGGCACGGCATGCAGTGCGCGCAGACGCTCGGCGACCTCGTCGCTGAATTCGCGCGCGGCGTCGATGATTTCGTCGAGCTGCAGGTGCAGGTCGCGGAAGTTCTTGCCCACGACGTTCCAGTGCGCCTGCTTGCCCTGCAGGTGCAGCTCGATCAGGTCGACGAGCACCTTCTGCATGTTGTCGGTGAGGGTCTTCGACGCCTTGAAGCCCTTTTCGGCGTTCTGGCGGCGGGTGGTCTTGGCGCCCGCGCCGGCGGGTGCTTCGACGTGGCGTTCGAGTGTGGTGGTCATATGCGACTCCTTTTTCGTGGGCGGGATCTGTTGGTGGCAAACGAGCCATTCGAGTAGCCCGTGTTAAGCGTACGACCGGGATGTCCCCGTGGCGAGGGGTAGCACTCGGGCGTTCGCTGTGCTTTAGCTCGGGTTGCTGGGTGCGCTCCCGAAACGGTTGACGGGGCGGCCGGTGGCGAGGCCGTCGACGCGGAAGATGCCGCCCGAGAGCGGCGCGGATTGCAGGTCTTCTTCGGCGAGACCGTCTCGCGAGGTGCCGATGAACAGGGTGCCGAGGCCGGGGCCGCCGAACGCGACGCTCGTGACGTTGGGCACGGGGACTTCGATTTCGAGCGTGATGTCGCCCTCGGAATCCCACCGCACGACCTTGCCCGCGCCGGAGAGCCCGTTCCAGAAGTTGCCGTCGGTGTCGAGTGCGAGCCCGTCGGAGGGCTGACCCACGAGGAAGGGCTCGAGTTCGCCGAGCGCCCCGTCGGGGGAGTAGTCGGCCCGATAGACCGTGGAGGTGCTGGTGTCGGTGAGGTACATGATCGAGCCGTCGTCCGACCACTCGAACCCGTTGGTCACCCCGAAGCCGCCGTGTAGCGTGCGCAGCGTGCCGTCGGGGTCGACCGAATAGACGGCCGCGTCGGGGTCGTCGCGCGTGACGCCCATCGCCCCGACGACGAACCGCCCGAACGGGTCGCATTTGCCTTCGTTGAGGCGCATATCGGGGTGGGCGTGCTGGATCTGGGCGAGCGTCTGCACGATCGTGCCCTGTTCGTCGAGCAGCACGACGCGGTCGCCGAGAGCCGCCACGAACCCGCCGTCGACGGTGGGCTGGAATGAGGGCAGGGGCGGCGGCAACCGTGTGGCCCAATCGCGCGACCCGTCGGCGGGGTCGTCGAGCCGGCCGCGATGCAGCGTGCCCGCGGTGATGTCGGCCCAGCGCAACTCGTCGGTCGAGGCATCCCAATAAATACTCTCGACGAGGATTGCGTGGGTGTCGCGAAAAACGGTTGCGGTGGGCGTGGTCACTTTTCGGTCAACTCCTCGATCGTGATCGCCGCGTTGATGAGGGCCAGGTGGCTGAGGCCTTGCGGCAGGTTGCCCCAGAACGACCCGTCGTGTTCCGAGATCATCTCGGCATAGAGCCCGACGTCGTTGGATGTCTTGACGAGCTTGTTCATGCGCCCGATCGCCTCGTCGTGCCGGCCCACACACACGAGCGCTGACGCGGCCCAGAAGCCGCACGCCACGAACTGGTGTTCCTCTTGCTCGACGCCCGAGTAGCGGTACATGTGGGCACCGCGCCCGAGCTCTTTCTGCAGGGCGTCGATGCTGCGCGACATGCGCTCGCCGCGCTCGAACCCGCTCGGCCCGTGCAGCAGCACCGACGCGTCGAGGTCGGTCGTGCCCGGGAACATGACATAGCTGCCGAGTTCTTCGTTCCAGCAGTTCTCGTCGACCCACGCCTTGATGCGGTCACGTTCGGCGGCCCAGCGCTCGGAGCTGCCGGCCACCTGGCCGAGGTCGGCGAGGTGCACGGCCGCGTCGAGCGCCTGCCAGCAGCCCATCTTCGACGACGTGTAGTGCTGTTCTTCGGGCAGCTCCCACATGCCGGCGTCGCGGTTGCGCCACAGGTCGCACGTGCGATCGGCGATGGATGCGAGCAGCCGTCCCGTCTCGACGTCGAGCACGTTGCCCGCGTCGACGTAGAGCCGGCAGATGTCGAAGAGGTCACCGAACACGCCGAGCTGCAGCTGCCCGTGCGCCGGGTTGCCCGAAACGACGGGGCCGACGCCGCGCCAACCCGGAACGTCGTGCGTGGTGACGCCGTCGCTCACGTTGCCGCCGAGGTCGTAGAAGACCGCCAGGTCGGGCCCGTTCTCCTTGATGGTGCGCAGCAGCCACGAGATGGCCGCCTGGGTCTCTTCGCGCAGCCCGAAACGCACGAGCGCGTGGGCCGTGTAGGCCAGATCGCGCACCCACGCGAAGCGGTAGTCCCAGTTCTTGCCGCCCGTCGGGTTTTCGGGCAGCGACGTCGTTGCCGCGGCCGCGATGGCACCCGTGGGGCTGTAGATGAGCAGTTTGAGGGCGAGCGCGCTGCGCTGCACGTGTGGCGCCCAGGGCCCCGAGTAGTGGAACTCGCGCGACCACATGCGCCAGTTGTCGATGGTGCGGTCGATGCCCTTGTCGACGTTCTCGGGCACGGGGAAGTGCAGGGGCTCGTTGTCGGTGGCGACCATGACGAGCAGGTGTCGCGAATCGGAGCGCGTGGTGAACTCGCCGCGGATGGACCCGCTGTTCGCGTCGTCTTCGCCGGGCTTCGAGACACCGTGATCGAGCCCCGTGACGGCGATGTTGGTGTGGCCGACGCGCATGATCGTGCCCTCGGTGGTGGTCTGCAGCCACGGCGAGGCCGTGCCGAGCTTGGTGCCGGGTTGCACCTTCCAGGCCATCTTCACCGAGCCCTCGAGGCCCTCGATGCGGCGCGCGAACTCGGCCCACGGCAGGCGGCCCGCGATGCCCGTGACGAGGGCGTCGGTCACGCGCACCGAACCCTTGGCCGTGGTGAACGTGGTCTGCAGCACGTTGGTGCCCTGAACGTAGCGGCGCTTGACGTCGAAATCGTCGACGGGCGCGAGCTGGATGCATCCGCCCGTCTGTGCATCGAGGATGGCGGCGAAGACGGGCGGGCTGTCGAGATTGGGGATGGGCAGCCAGTCGACCTGGCCCCGCTTGCCGATGAGGGCTACCGTGCGGCCGTCTCCGATCGCGGCGTAATCACGCAGGTCGGAGTAGTCGGGCTCGCCGGAGTCATCAGTCATGCTCGAACCGTAGCCGTGACCTCTGACAGCGGGCCCGGAGTTCCGCCCCGAGCGAACGGCACCCCGGACCCCTTGCATCAGAGTTCGACGGCCTCGTTCTCGCCCACATCGGGCGACTTCTTCTGCGTCGTGGCCTTGGCCACCTTGAACAACGTCACGATCTTGGGGTCGTTGTTCACCCAGTACTCGGCCGAGTCGGCGCTGACCTTGACGAGAGCGATGCGCGGGTCTTCGCGGCCCTTCTCGAACCAGGCCTCGGCCGACGGGCCCCACAGCTCGTCGATCTTCGCCTCGTCGGTCACGATCGACGCCGTGCCCGCGATCGAGAGGTAGCCGTCGCCGCCGTGCACGGCCACGTTGACGTTCGGGTTCTGCGCGATCTCGTCGGTCTTCTCGGTGGGCTTGGGCGTGAAGAACCAGAGGTCGCCGTCGAACTCCCGCTCCTGCAGGGCCAGCGGGCGGCTGTGCAGCGCGCCGTCCGAGGCGACCGTCGTGAGGGTGGCGATGCGCGCCTTGGTCAAAACCTTCGAGATGTTGTCGAGTTCTTCCTGCGTGGCCATGTGGCCCTCCTTCTCTCGTGTCATCGGGCGGTGAGCGGATGCGTCGCCGCACGTTGCCGGATCGGCTATAGCAGCCCGTCCTCATCCCACGCTAGCCCCGCCCGCTCTCGGCGCAAGGGGGAGAGCGGAGTCGGTGGTTCCCCGTACGATCGATACGAAGCTGAATACCGTTGGACCTCTTGTTGAACCTCTCCGCCCGGGCTTTTCCCGCGGACGGAAACCCCCGCACGAATGGATACTGATGGAAACCTGGCCCGGAAACCCCTACCCGCTCGGAGCGACCTTCGACGGCAGTGGCACGAACTTCGCCATCTTCAGCGAGACGGCCGATCGCGTCGAGCTGTGCCTGTTCGACACCGACGGCACCGAGCACTGCGTCGACCTGGTCGAGGTCGACGCCTACGTGTGGCACGCCTACCTGCCGCAGGTGCACCCGGGGCAGGCATACGGCTACCGCGTGCACGGCGAGTACGACCCGGCATCCGGCAAGCGTTCCGACCCGTCGAAGCTTCTGCTCGACCCCTACGCCAAGGCCGTCCAGGGCGAGATCGACTGGAACCCGGCGATGTACTCCTACAGCTTCGACGACCCGACCGTGCGCAACGAAGACGACTCCGCCCCCTTCGCCTCGAAGAGCGTCGTCATCAACCCGTTCTTCGATTGGGAGGGCGACCGTCTGCTGAAGACGCCCTACAACGAGACCGTCATCTATGAGGCGCACGTCAAGGGCCTCACCGAGATGCACCCCGAGATTCCCGAAGAGCAGCGCGGCACCTACGCCGGAATCGCGCACCCCTCGGTCATCCAGCACCTCGAGCGCCTGGGCGTCACCGCCATCGAGCTCATGCCCGTGCACCAGTTCGTGCACGATTCCACTCTCGAGGAAAAGGGCCTGCGCAACTACTGGGGCTACAACACCATCGGCTTCTTCGCGCCGCACAACGGCTACTCGTCCACGGGCGACGCCGGCCAGCAGGTGCAGGAGTTCAAGTCCATGGTGCGCGCCCTGCACCGCGCGGGCATCGAGGTCATCCTCGACGTGGTCTACAACCACACCGCCGAAGGAAACCACCTCGGCCCCACCCTCTCCATGCGCGGCATCGACAACGAGGCCTACTACCGCCTCGTCGACGACGACAAGCAGTACTACATGGACTACACCGGCACGGGCAACTCGCTCAACGTGGGCCACCCGCACGCCCTGCAGCTGATCATGGACAGCCTGCGCTACTGGGTCAACGAGATGCACGTCGACGGTTTCCGCTTCGACCTCGCGTCCACGCTGGCGCGCGAGTTCTACGACGTCGACAAGCTCGCCACCTTCTTCGAGCTCGTGCAGCAAGACCCGGTGGTCTCGCAGGTCAAGCTCATCGCCGAGCCCTGGGATGTCGGCCCCGGCGGCTACCAGGTGGGCAACTTCCCGCCCCAGTGGACCGAGTGGAACGGTAAGTACCGCGACACCGTGCGCGACTTCTGGCGCGGCGAGCCCTCTACGCTCGGCGAGTTCGCGGCCCGTCTCACGGGTTCGGCCGACCTCTACGAGCGCGACGGACGACGCCCCGTGGCATCCATCAACTTCGTCACCGCCCACGACGGCTTCACGCTGCGCGACCTCGTCTCCTACAACGAGAAGCACAACGACGCCAACGGGGAAGACAACAACGACGGCGAATCGCACAACCGCTCGTGGAACTCGGGCGTCGAGGGCGAAACCGACGACCCCGCCGTGCTCGCCATCCGCACGCGGCAGCAGCGCAACATCCTCGCCACCCTCCTGCTCTCGCAGGGCGTGCCGATGGTGCTGCACGGCGACGAGTTGGGGCGCACCCAGCACGGCAATAACAACACCTATGCGCAGGACTCCGAGATCGCCTGGCTCAACTGGGCCGAGGCCGACGAGTCGCTCATCGAGTTCACCTCTGCCGTGATCCGCCTGCGCCGCGAACACCCCACCTTCCGCCGCATCCGCTACTTCGACGGCCGACCCGTGTCGCGCACCAACGAAGACCCGCTGCCCGACATCGTGTGGCTCAACACCAACGGCGCCGAGATGGAGGAGAGCGACTGGGACTCGAGCTACGCCAAGGCCGTCGCCGTGTTCCTCAACGGAAACGGCATCCGCGGGCGTGACCGTCAGGGCCGCGAGGTCACCGACCAGCACTTCATCCTGGCGTTCAACGCGTCCGACACCGATGTGCCGTTCACGCTGCCGCCGGCCGAATACTCCGAGAAGTGGGACACCGTCATCAACACCGCCGGGGGAGTCGCGGGGCTGAGTGCCCTGCCCGCCGGCAGCGAACTCACCGTCGCCGGCCGCTCCATCGTGGTGCTGCGCGAACACGTCGAGAAGCCCATCGCGGCCGACGACTCGATTGCCGAAAGCCTCACGCAGACGGCCAGCCACCCTGTCATCGAATCGGGATCACCGGAGGTCTGATGAGAATCCCCGCCAACACCTACCGCCTGCAGCTGCAGAAGGACTTCACGTTCGACGACGCGGCCAAGGTGCTTCCCTACCTGAAGCGTCTCGGCGTCGACTGGATCTACCTGTCGCCCATCCTGAAGGCCGAACCGGGGTCGAACCACGGCTACGACGTCGTCGACCACACGAAGGTCGACGACGAGCGCGGGGGCCGCGAGGCCTTCGCGCGCCTCGCCGAGCGGGCCCACGAGATGGGCTTCGGCGTGCTCGTCGACATCGTGCCCAACCACGTGGGGGTCGCAACGCCCCACATCAACGGCTGGTGGTGGGATGTCCTCACGCACGGTCAGGCCTCCCAGTACGCGTCCTTCTTCGACGTCGACTGGGCAGCGGGTGGCGGCAAGCTCGTCATCCCCGTGCTCGGCGACGAATCGGGCGACGGGCTCGAAGTGGTCGGCGACCAGCTGCACTACTACGAGAACCGCTACCCCATCGCGCCCGGCACCACCGAGGGGCTCGACGCCGAGGCATCCGACTATGCCCTGTCGGTGCACGAGCGCCAGAACTACCGCCTGGTGCACTGGAAGCTGGCCGACACCGACCTGAACTACCGCCGGTTCTTCGCGGTCAACACGCTGGCCGCCATCCGGGTCGAAGACACCACGGTGTTCAACGCCTCGCACGTCGAGATCGAGAGCTGGTTCCAGGAGGGACTGGCCGACGGCCTGCGCATCGACCACCCCGACGGCCTGTACGACCCGTCCGGCTACCTCGAGGGTCTCTCGGCTCTCACGGGCGACGCCTACCTCCTGGTCGAGAAGATCACCGAGCCGGGCGAGCAGCTGCCGACCGAGTGGCGCACGGCGGGCACCACGGGCTACGACATGCTGGCCACCATCGACCGCCTGTTCGTCGACCCGGCCGGCGAGTCGGCGCTCGACGCCATCGACGCCGAACTGCGCGCGCAGACCGAGATGGGCGAGGCACCCACGTGGGCCGACCTCATCCACGACACCAAGCGCGGCATCGCCACGGGAATCCTCGGCAGCGAGACCCTGCGCCTGGCGCGCGAGCTGGGTCAGGCCAACGACGACAACACCATCGATGCGCTGAGCGAGATCCTGGCCAGCTTCCCCGTCTATCGCAGCTACCTGCCAGAGGGCTCGAGTGCTCCTCTCATGGTGGCAGCGGGGGATGCCGCGGCCCGTCGCCCCGAGCTCGAACCCACGATCTCGGCCCTCGTCAAGCGTCTCGCCGACCCCTCCGAGCCGGCCGCGCGCCGCCTGCAGCAGACCTCCGGCATGGTCATGGCGAAGGGCGTCGAAGACACGGCGTTCTACCGCTACACGCGCCTTACGTCGCTCACCGAGGTGGGCGCCGACCCGAGCATCTTCGCCACCGACACGGCCGAGTTCCATCGTGTGCAGGCCGAGCGTGTCGGGCGGTGGGAGCGCGCCATGACGACGCTCTCGACGCACGACACCAAGCGCGGAGAAGACGTGCGCGCCCGCATCAGCACCATCGCCGAGATTCCGGGCGAGTGGGCCGAGACGCTGCGCGGCATCCGCGCGACGCCCAACGGCTCGACGGGTGACGGCCCCTTCGACAACCTGCTGTGGCAGGCCATCGTGGGCGCCTGGCCGCTCAGCCGCGAACGCGCACACGCCTATGTCGAGAAAGCCTCACGCGAGGCGGGCAACTCCACCACGTGGACGGCACCCGACGAGGCGTTCGAGGCGCGCATGCACGCGGCCGTCGACGCCGCGTTCGACGACGAGACCGTCAACGAGCTCGTGACGTCGTTCGTGGCGCGCGTGAACGACGCCGGGCGCAGCAACGCGCTCGCCGCCAAGCTCGTGCAGATCACCTCCGTGGGCGTCCCCGACGTCTACCAGGGCACCGAACTGTGGGAGGACTCGCTCGTCGACCCCGACAACCGTCGCCTCATCGACTACGACGCGCATATCGCCACGCTCGACCGCCTCGACGCGCTCGAGTCCGGCACCGTGCCGGCCGTGAACGACGACGGGCTCGCCAAGCTGCTCGTCACGCAGCGTGCGCTGACGCTCACGCGCGACCGCACCGACCTGTTCACCGGCTATGCGCCCGTGACCGTGTCGGGGCCCGCGGCCGCGCACCTCATCTCGTTCGACCGCGGGGGAGCGATCACGCTCGCCACGCGTCTGCCGATCGGCCTCGCCGCTCGCGGCGGCTGGGAGGGCACCACGGTCGCGCTTCCCGAGGGCCGCTGGCGCGACGCGCTCAGCGGGCGTCCCATCGGGTCGGGCGAGGTGACGGCCGCTGAGATCCTCACGGCGCTGCCCGTCGCACTGCTCGTGCGCGACGAGGGCGACAGCGGTGCCGATGCCGATGCCGAGGGCTCGGTCGAGGCCGGTGCCGAGGGCTCGATCGAGGCCGACGTCGAGCACGCCCCCGACCACACCCCGACCGACACGTTCGCCCAGCCAGATGCCGAAGGAACATCATGACCCGCCACGAACCGTTCTCCGTCTGGGCGCCCCGCGCCGACAACGCCGAGCTCGTCGTCGGCAGCGACACGGTAGCCCTCGAACCGGCCGGTGACGGCTGGTTCGTCGCCCCCGCCGACACGGTGGCTCAGGCATCCGCTGCCGGCGACGTCGACTACGGCTACCTGCTCGACGGCGAAGGCCCGTTCCCCGACCCGCGCTCGCGCCGCCAGCCGAAGGGTGTGCACGAGCTCTCGCGCACCTGGGATGCCTCGGCCTACGCCTGGGGCGACCACGCGTGGTCGGGCCGTCCGCTCGCCGGCGGAGTCATCTACGAGCTGCACATCGGAACCTTCACGCCGGGCGGCACGTTCGAAAGCGCCATCGAGAAGCTCGACCACCTCGTCGAGCTCGGCATCGACTTCGTCGAGGTGCTGCCCGTCAACGGATTCAACGGCGTGCACAACTGGGGTTACGACGGCGTGCTGTGGTACGCCGTGCACGAGCAGTACGGCGGCCCGACCGGCTACCAGCGGTTCGTCGACGCGTGCCACCAGCGCGGGCTAGCCGTCATCCAGGACGTCGTCTACAACCATCTCGGCCCCTCGGGCAACTACCTGCCGAAATTCGGCCCCTACTTGCACGACGGCAGCAGCAACACGTGGGGCGCGTCGCTCAACCTCGACGGCGAAGAGTCGGATGCCGTGCGCGATTACATCGTCGACAACGTGCTCTCCTGGTTCACCGACATGCACGTCGACGGCCTGCGCCTCGACGCCGTTCACGCTCTGCGCGACGACCGGGCCACCCACATCCTGCAAGAGATGGCCATCCAGACCGAGCGTGTGAGCGCCCGCCTGAACAAGCCGCTCACTCTCATCGCCGAATCCGACCGCAACGACCCGCGCACCATCACGCCGCTCGAGGCGGGCGGCATCGGCATGGCGGGGCAGTGGTCCGACGACTTCCACCACGCCGTGCACGCCAACGTCACGGGCGAACACGACGGCTACTACTCGGACTTCGCCGGCATCGAGAGCCTCGTCAAGGTGCTCACGCGCGGCTTCTTCCACGACGGCACGTATTCGTCGTTCCGCGGCCACCACCACGGAGCGCCCATCGACACGCTGCGCACGCCCGCGTGGCGTCTCGTGGTGTGCAACCAGAACCACGACCAGATCGGCAACCGCGCCATCGGCGATCGCCTGACGGCCACGCTCGACGAGAACCAGCTGGCACTCGCCGCGGGCCTCACGCTGCTGTCGCCCTTCACGCCCATGCTGTTCATGGGCGAGGAATGGGCCGCATCCACACCGTGGCAGTTCTTCACGTCGCACCTCGAGCCCGAGCTGGGCACGGCGACGGCCGAGGGGCGCATCGCCGAGTTCGCCAAACTGGGCTGGGACCCGAGCATCGTTCCCGACCCGCAAGACCCCGAGACGTTCGAGCGCTCGAAGTTGCAGTGGGGCGAGATCGAGGGCGACGGCATCCACGGCCGCACGCTCGAGCTCTACCGCCGCCTCATTCACCTGCGCCGCAGCATCCCGTCGATCACCGACCCGTCGTTCCGCGACGTCACGGTGCACGCCCCCGCCGAGACGCTTCTGGTGATCGAACGACCGGATGTCGCCATCCTCGTCAACCTGGGAGTCGACACCGTCGAGCTGCCCGACGCCCTGGCGGCACGCTACACCGGATGGTCCGAGGCCCTCGTCTCGGGCGACTACACGGCCACGCCGACGCTCGGAGCGCACACGCTCGTCGTCCTGACGCGCACGCCCCTCGCGGACTGAGCTGCCCCGGTAACCCGGCTCCGGCTCCCCGCCGCATAACGAAGACCCCCTCACGAATATGTGAGGGGGTCTTCGTTATGAAACTCGAACGGACGTCTACGGCTTCGGAACGAGCGTGAGCAGCGTGGCTTCCGGACGGCACGCGAACCGCACGGGGGCGTAGATCGAGGTGCCGAGGCCGGCCGAGACGTGCAGGTGCGCGGCCCGCCAGGCATGTCGCCAGATGCTGAGCCCCTTCACCTGTGCGCGCGGGATGTCGCAGTTCGTGACGAGCGCGCCGTAGCCCGGAACGCAGACCTGCCCGCCGTGCGTGTGCCCGGCGAGGATCAGGTCGGCGCCGTGGGTGACGAACGAGTTGAGCACGCGCTGGTAGGGCGCGTGGGCGACGCCGATGGTGACGATGTCTCGCGTGGTGCGCTGCGCGTCGGCCGTGTCTTCGTCTTCGAAGTCTTCGTCTTCGCGCTGGGCGTCGATGAGCCCCGTGAGGAGGTCGAGGCGGTCGACGCCGATGTGCGGGTCGTCGACGCCGAAGAAGTCGAGCCGGGTGCCCTTGATGGTCACGCCACCGACGGCGTTGTTGAGGTTCTGCCAGCCGAGCGAATCGGTGAAGAAACGCTCGAGACGCGCGGTGTCGAGGTCGCGCGTGCGGCGCTTGGGGCGGCCGGCGGCGCGGGAGCTCGGCCCGAAGAAGTAGCGCAGCCAGTTCTTCTTGACCGGGCCGTAGTAGTCGTTCGAGCCATTGACGTAGGCGCCGGGCACGCCGCCGAAGTTGGCGAACGCCAGCTCGATGCCGGCAATGCCGTCTTTGTGGCCGAGGTTATCGCCCGTGTCGACGATCAGGTCGGGCTTCAGCTCGGCGAGATCACGCACCCACTGCTGCTTGTCGGCCTGCCAGGGCGCCATGTGCAGATCGGAGACATGCAGGATGGTGAGGGGCTCGGCGCCGTGCGGCAGCACGGGCACCTCGACACGGCGGAGGGTGAAGAGGCGCCGCTCGATGAGCGACCCCCAGGCGAAGGCCAGAAGCCCGGAGAGGGCCAGGGCGCCTACGGCGACCCCGGCCCCTCCGGTGGTGCGGCGGAGCGTTTTACTCAACCGCAGTTCTTCTTCTTCAACGCGACGGTGACCGTGGTGTTCTCGGGATTGGCGTTGGTGTTCGCCGCCGGGTTCTGCCCGGTCACCTGCCCGTCGTTCGGGGCCCCGGGGTCGGCGGTGCACATGAACTGCACACCGAAGCCGGCGTCTTCGAGCGACTTCTGGGCTCGTTGCTGGTTCTGGTTAGCCACGTCGGGCACGGCGACCTCGGCCGGTTGCCCGCTCGACGGACGCAGCGTGATGGTCGAACCGACCGACACGTTCACACCGGCGCCGGGCTCGGTGGCCGCGACAACGCCCTCTTGCAGCTGCGACGCGACGGGCTCGCCCGTGGCGACGGTGAATCCGGCGGACTGCAGCGTGGTGGTGGCGTCGGCGACGGACTTGCCGCGCACATCGGGCACCGCGACCTGCTTGGCGCGGATGAGGCTCTGCGAGGGCTGCGGGAACGCATCCCCGCCGAATTTGCCAACGGCCGAGTTCATGATCTGCGACCAGACGCGGAACTTGGCGCTGAAGCCGGTCTGCCCGCCGAGCACGCGCACGTTGTACATGCTCGCGTCGCCCGTGACGTTGCCGATCCAGAGCGAGGTGACGGCCTTGGTGGTGCCACCCGTGATCCAGGAGTGCAGGGCGTCGTCAGCGGTTCCCGTCTTGCCGAACAGGGGAGCGCCGCGCACGGTCGTGGCAGCAGCGGTTCCACCGGGCTGGAAGACGGTCTGCATGGCGTAGGCCGCCGTGTTGGCGATCTCGGGTGTGACACCCTGCTTGCAGTTGGCGTTCGGCGGCGTGAGCTTCTCGCCGTCGGGCTTGACGATCTCGTCGATGACGACGGGCTCGCAGTACTTGCCCTGGGCGGCGATGCCGGCGAACGACGCGGCCATGGTGAGGCCGGCGATGTCGTTCGAGCCGAGGATGGAGCCGGGGAAGTCGACGAGCTGCTTGCCGTCGGCGCGGTGAACGCCCATGGACTCGGCGGTCTGACGGATCTCGCACAGGTCGAGTTTCTGGGCCATGGCGACGAAGGCCGAGTTGACGCTTCGCTTGGTGGCGTCGATTGCCGTGATGGCTCCCGGGCTCGATCCGTCGAAGTTCTGCGGGTTCCACGCGCCACGCCAGTTGCCCTCACACGTGTTGGTGAAGGACGTGAACGTGCGGCGCTTGCCGTCGACCGTCTCGTTGAGCGAGTGGCCGTTCTTCAGCCAGTCGAGCAGCGTGTAGACCTTGTAGGACGATCCGACGGGGAAGCCCGTCGACCCACCGTAGGCCTGGTCGGTGTTGTAGTTCACGGCCGTGAAGCTCGGGTCGGGCGAATCGCCCGCCGTGTAGTTCTTGTTCTGCGCCATGGCGAGGACGCGGCCTGTGCCGGGCTGCACGGTGGCGGCCGTTGCGCCGATGTCGACGCGGGCCATGGCCTTGGGGATGTAGGCGTCGATGGCGGCCTGCGAGGAGTTCTGCAGGTCGAGGTCGAGCGTGGTGTAGACGTCGAGTCCGCCGCGCTTCAGCAGCGCCAGGCGCTCTTCGTCGGTGGCGCCGAAGGCCGGGTTGCGCTTGATCACCCAGGTCACGTAGTCACAGAAGTAGGCCGCGTTGCCCGCGGTCTGGCAGCCGGATGATGGCTGCACGATGTTGGGCTCGACCGCCGACGCGAGAGCCACGTCGTGCTCTTCTTGTGTGATCTTGTTCTCTTCGAGCATCTTGTCGATGACGTAGTCGCGGCGGACCTTCGTCAGCGAGTAGCCGTCGGCTGCGCCGTTGACCTCCTGGTCGGGACGGTCGATGCGCAGACCCGAGGGGTTGTTCAGCATGGCGATCAGCGTGGCCGCCTGCTGGATGTTGACGTCCTTGGAGGAGACCCCGAAGTAGTACTTCGACGCTGCCTCGACGCCGTAGCTCTGCCCGCCGAAGTTGGCGATGTTGAGGTAGCCCAGGAGGATCTGGTCTTTGGTGTAGTTCTTCTCGACACCGACCGCGAGACGCATCTCTTTCAGCTTGCGCTCGGGCGTGGTCTTGGTGGCCTCTTTGTAGGCGGCGTCGCGCTTGTCTTTGTCGGCGATCTGCTCGGCCTGCTGCACGAGGACGTTCTTCACGTATTGCTGCGTGATCGACGAACCACCCTGGGTGTCGCCACCGACCACGTAGGTCTTGATGACGGCACGGGCCGTGCCCATGATGTCGATGCCGCCGTGCTCGTAGAAGCGGGGGTCTTCAGCCGAGACCGCACCGTCTTTCAGGAACTGCGAGACGTTCTCCCACGCCACGTCTTCGCGGTTCTGGTCGAAGAAGGATGCGAGGAGCACGTGCGTGCCGTCGGCAGCCGTTGCGTAGATGTTCGACTTCTCCATGGGAGCGTCGACGTTGAGGTAGTTCGGCAGGTTGTCGAAGACGCTGATTGCGTTGTTCGCGGTCATGCCGGTGAGGGCGAGAGCGGGTGTGACAGCGGCGGTGACCAGCACCCCGGCGGCGACGCTGAGGCCGACGAATCCGAGGAGGCCGCCGAGCGCACCCCTACCCGTACGTTTTTCTTGAGGCATAGGATCGAGCCTAAGCGACAAAACTGTAAAAGTGCCCGAATAACGAGGAGAACCATGCCCCGCTGGGAGTACGTCACGACCCCCCTGCTCATCCACAACACCGCCGCGATCCTCAACAACTGGGGCAGCGACGGCTGGGAGCTCGTCCAAATCGTTACCGGACCGGAAGGCGGCCTCGTGGCCTACCTGAAGCGCCCGGTCGCCGAGGCCGGAGCGGGCGCCTGATGCCCGTCATCGCCGACCGGCTCGCCGAGCTCGGCATCGAGCTTCCCGAGGTGGCCGCGCCGGTCGCCGCCTACGTGCCCGCCGTGGTGCAGGGCAACCTGGTCTACACGTCCGGCCAGCTGCCCTTCGTCGCGGGCGCGCTGCCGGCCACGGGCAAGGTGGGCGACGGCCACGGCCTGGTGCCCGCCGCCGACGCGCAAGACTTCGCTCGCACGGCCGCCCTCAACGCCCTTGCCGCCGTGCAGAGCGTCATCGGCTCGCTCGACCGCGTGACCCAGATCGTCAAGGTCACGGGTTTCGTGGCCTCCGCCCCCGAGTTCACCGGTCAGCCGGGTGTCATCAACGGCGCCTCGACGGTGCTCGGCGAGATCTTCGGCGACCTGGGCGTGCACGCGCGCTCGGCCGTCGGCGTCGCCGTGTTGCCGCTCGACTCGCCCGTCGAGGTCGAGATCATCGTCGCCTTCGCCTAGGGCGCGGGCGTCGCGACCGGAACGGTGGGAGCCGACGTCGACCCCGGTTCGCCGGGCAGCGGCGTCGGCATCCCGAACGGGTCGGTGGGCGGCGTCGTGAGCGACGGGTCGACGTAGTCCTCTGGCGGGGCGCCTCGCGTGGGGGCATCCCCGTCGTCGGTGGGAACGCGCTCGAAGCGCAAGACGTTCACGCCCGTGAGCTTCCACTGCTCGGTGATCGAGAAGCCGAAGGGCGCCAGCCGTGCAGCCACGCCGCCGCGCCAGTCGCGTTTGTTGCTGGTGATCAGGTAGATGACATCCGCTTCGTTGGCCACGTCGAGGCGCTCAGAGAGCGGGTAGATGCTCTCCCAGAGGGTGCCGCGCAGGGCGCCGGGGGTGTCGAGGTTGATGTCGGTCATGCCCGCGAAGGCCTCGGGATAGGCGACCTCGATGACGCGGGAGGTGGCCGTGGGGTGGCGTCTGACGGGGCCGAAGATCACGGCATCCTTGGTGCCCACCGTCTCGGCGGCACGCTCGCGCGCGATGAGGTCGGCCACCTGCGACCACGCCGAGTTGTCCTTGGCCTCTGGCAATCGCTGAGAGACGATGGATGGCGCAGCCACCGCCGCGATGACCGTGACGGCGACGGCGATCTGCCACTTCTTGCGCAGCACCGCCACGATCGGCACGGCCATCAGCAGAGCGAGCGCGGGAGCGGTGAAGGCCAGGTAACGCGGCGAATACAGCGGCGAGAAGATCTCGGAGGCGACGACGAGCCCCGACAGCGGCACGAGGAGCCACGGCACGGCGACCTGCAGCAGCGTGAGACCGCCGCCCGCGATGCCGCCCGGTTTGGCGGGGGAGCGGAACCGCACCCAGCCGCCCCAGGCGAGGATGACGACGCCGACCGCGCCGAGAGGCCAGCCGATCCACGCGAGAACGGGATTCTCGGTGAAGAACTGGGTCGTGAAGATCTGGCCGCGCGTGGCGTCGCTGATGGGGGCGATCCAGCTGACCTGTTTGGCCTGGGCCCGGATGGCGAGCACGAGTGGCAGTGCGCCCGCGGCCGCGATGCCGGCGGCGACGAGGAACGATCCGAAGACGCGGGCGGTGTTGGCCGCACGGGCTTTACCCCGCAGCCGCGTGAGCGCCCACCACACCATGGTCGCGCCGTGGGCCGCGAGCAGGAGGGCGAGGTAGGCGAAGACGGCGACGCCGCCGACGGCCAGGATCACGTAAGCGACCCAGGGCCAGATGCGGCGACGGCTGCGCACCGCATAGACGAGCACGAGAGTGAGCGTGATGGCGATGAGCGTGGTCAGCGCGAACGAGCGACCCTCGGTTCCCATCCACGCCACGCGCGGCATGAGGAAGAACAGGATGCCCGCCACCACGGCGATGCGGTGCGTGACGAGGCGTCCGCCCAGCCACACGATGAAACCGGAGGACAGGCCGATGCAGATGGCGCTCGGCAACCTGAGCGTCAACGGGCTGTAGCCGACCAGGTCGAACCAGAGGTGCATGAGCGAGTAGTAGGCGGCGTGCACGGCGTCGACGGTCTGCACCATCTGCCAGAGCTGGCCGAAGCTGCGCGTGGCCGAGGTGACCGTGGCGGCCTCGTCGTACCAGACGGAGGGAACCCAGAGGAAGGCGCCCGAGACGAGGAGGCCCGCGAGGCCGACGAGGATGGCGTCGCGCAGGCGCCGGCCGCGACCGGGGGCTGCGGGGGAGCGCTTCGACGGGCGACGGGGGGTCTTCGTCGAGGTGGCGGCTGAGGATGTCTCGGCCGAGGGTGCGTGGGCTGAGGGTGTCTGTGCTGCGGGTGTCTGGGCTGAGGGTGTTTGGGCCGAGGATGTTTCAGCCGCGGATGTTTCGGCCGCAGGTGTGCCGACGGAGGAAGTCTCGGGTGAGGCTGTTTCGGGTGAGGTCGTCTCGACTGCTGAGCGGGTGGGCTGGGCGCGCTGAGCGGCGGCGGCCGGAGTCGCCACACCCGCGACGGCCGGGGCGCCGGAGGTTTCGTCCCGGTGTGCTGCGGTAGGCGTCTCGGCTGTCGCCGGAGAGTCGTCCGCGGGCGAGGGGGCGCTCGCCGGGTTCTCGTACGCCGAGGGAGACGCCGAGGCATCCGTGCGCGCGTTGGTGCTGGCGTTGGTGCTGGTGCTGGAGCTGGTGCTGGAGCTGGAGCTGGAGCTGGCGTCAGCCGGGTCACCGAACACCTGGGTCGCGCGCGTGATGGCGGCGTCGAGTTCGTCGGGGGACGATGCGGCGGGGGAGTGGTCGGGCTCGTCGGGACGGTCGGACGCCTGAGGTGCGGCGTTGTCACCCGCGGTTAGGCTGGGGTCGTCGCTGCCGCGCGCCGAGTGTGCGCGAGGAAGGTCAGTCATGAATTCTCTGCCTCCGCTAGTGGAACCCGGGCCGGCGCTCAGCCCTGCCCAACTCGAACGTTTCTCACGTCATGTTGCCTTGCCCGGCCTCGGACTCACCGGTCAACGACGGCTCTCGAACGCGCGTGTGCTGGTGGTGGGGGCCGGGGGTCTCGGCTCACCCGTGCTGCACTACCTTACCGCGGCGGGCATCGGAACCCTGGGAGTGCTGGACGACGACACCGTGGATGTGAGCAATCTTCAGCGTCAGGTCATCCACTCGACGGCCACGGTCGGCATGCCCAAAGCGGAGTCGGCGGCCCAGGCCATGTGCGCCATCAACCCCGACGTACGCGTCGAGGTGCACCCCGTGCGGCTGACGCCCGAGAACGCGCTCGACCTCTTCGCGCGCTACGACGTCATCGTCGATGGAACCGACAACTTTTTCACCCGCTATCTCGCCAATGACACCGCGGCCGTGCTCGGCAAGCCCTATGTCTGGGGCTCGGTACTGCGCTACGACGCGCAGGTGAGCGTGTTCTGGCAGGGAGCCCCAAAGGGGCGGTCGCTCGACTACCGCGACCTGTTGCCTGTCGCGCCGAACGACGACGACGTTCTCTCGTGTTCGGATGCCGGCGTGCTTGGCGCCGTGTGTGGCCTCGTCGGTTCGATGATGGCGACCGAGACGATCAAACTCGTGGCCGGCGTGGGGGACGTGCTGCTCGGGCGCGTGCAGAACTTCGACGCCCTGGCCGGCACCTGGCGCGAGTTCGAGCTGCGCCGCGATGACGCCCGTCGGCCCATCACGCTCGACGAGTGGCACGAGCGGTGGGGTGACGGCGCCACGGGTGCGTCAGCTGATCGAGCGCCCGTCGATGCGAGCGTGCCACTCATCGAGCCGCGCGAGTTGGCGGCGCTTCTGCGCGACGCGGATGCGGGTATCGAACTCGTCGACGTGCGTCAGCCGTTCGAGCGCGACATCGTGTCCATCGCGGGCTCATCCTGGCTCGACCCCGAGGCGCTCGTCGAGGGCCTGCGCCGACGCGGGGTGGATGCCGGAACGCCCGTGGTCGTGCTGTGCAAGTCGGGCGTCCGCTCGGCCCGCGCCGTGCGGGAGCTGCGGGAACACGGGGTCGACGCGCGGTCGTTGCGGGGCGGCATCCTGGCCTGGGTCGACGAGGTCGAACCCGAGTTGCCGCGCTACTGAGAGCTCGGCTCAGCCGCCGGCGAAGGGCGGCATGACGTCGATCCGGTCGTCCGCCGCGAGGGTGCGGGCGTGGTCGGTGACCGCCACCCCGTTGACGAGGAACGAGCAGCGCCCGAAAACTGCTTCGGCGTGAGTGACGGCGATGGCGTCGGTCGAGGTCGAGGCCGCCGCAGGGGCTGGTGCCGGGGCTGCGTCAGCGACGGGGGATGACGGTGCCGCGAGTTGCCCAGCAACCGCCGCGAGGGCATCCGCGATGGTGGAGCCCGCCGGAAGGTCGACCTCGGCGGTGTCGCGACCGACGGCGGCGCGCGCGGCAGCGAAGAAGCGCAGGCTGACGCGCAGGGCTGTGGCGGAGGCATCCGCTCGGGTGGTCACGCGTCAGCCGCCGATCGCGCTCATGCTGCGGGCGGGCTGCACGAAGTCGGGGTTGTCGAGGCCGTGCCCGGCGGGTTTGCCCCACATGGCTTCGCGCCACAGGTCGGCGACCTCGGCGTCGGAGGCGCCGGCGCGCATCGGGGTGAGCAGATCGGTCTCGGTGTGCGAGAAGAGGCAGCTGCGCACGCGGCCGTCGGCCGTGAGGCGCGTGCGGCGGCAGTCGGCGCAGAACGGTTCGGACACCGACGCGATGATGCCGACCGTGCCGAGCTCGACGCCCGAGCGGTCGAACACCCGGAAGAGTTCGGCGGGGGCGCCGTCGCGCGGGGCCTCGTGGGGCGTGAGCGTGAAGCGTTCGGTGAGACGGGCTCGAATCTCGGTGGCCGTTACCATATCGGAACGGCTCCACGTGTGATCGGCGTCGAGAGGCATCTGCTCGATGAAACGCAGCTGGTAGCCGCGCTCGAGGCACCACGCCAGCAGCTCGGCCGCCTCGCCGTCGTTTACGCCGCGCAGCAGCACGGCATTGATCTTGATGGGGCCGAGACCCGCCTCGGCCGCCTTCTCGATGCCGTCGAGCACGCGCTCGAGGAACGGGCGGCGCGTGACCTCGAGAAAAGTCGCCGCGTGCACGGTGTCGAGCGACACGTTGATGCGGTCGAGGCCCGCGGCGGCGAGCCCGGCCGCGCGCGACGACAGGCCGATCGCGTTGGTCGTGAGCGAGACCTCGGGGCGCGGCTCGAGCGCGGAGCACGCCGCGATGATCGAGGCCAGGTCGGCGCGGAGAAGCGGTTCGCCGCCCGTGAAGCGCAGCTGACGCACCCCCAGCAGCGAGACGGCGATATGAGACATCCGCACCACTTCGTCGGCCTGCATGAGCGCGGCGGCGGGTTTGGTGGGCAGGCCCTCGGCGGGCATGCAGTAGGTGCAGCGCAGGTTGCAGCGCTCGGTGAGCGAGATGCGCAGGTCGGTGGCCGAGCGGTTCCAACGGTCGACCAGGCCGGACGCCGCGGGGCGCGCTCCGGCGTGCACGATCGGGCCGAGCCCGAGACCCACCGGGGTGGCGGCCGCGCGCGAGGCGGTTGAGCCGAGAGACGCGAGAGCGACCGGCTCGGGCGCTCCACGGCCCGCGCCGGCAGCCGGCACGGCGGGTACTCCGAGAGAGACGGTCACAGGTTGAGGCTAAGCGACATCGGGTCGATCCGCCACGTCGGGCGTCCTCGCGGCAACACTCGAGTCGGTTGCGACATCTTTTCGACGCCCCGGCAGCCGACGACGGATGCTGCGCCACAGCTGTTGCGGAGCATCCGGCCCCTGACGCCACCACGACACCGCCACCAGCACGACGATCGACACCGCGATGCCCCACCGCTGCACCGCGAGGCTCGGGAAGATCTGCCGGTTGAGAATCGAGAGGCCGATCACGAACCACTCCCACCGCCCGCTCATGGCGATGAACGGCACGAGCAGCAGGGCGTACCAGGGGTAGCGCGGGCTCACGATGAGGAGCGTCACGCCGATCATGACCAGCTGCGCCACCCACGGCCGTTCTGGGTCGGTCGCCACGATGACGGCCACGGCCGTGACCACGAGCAGGATGGCCGCGACGGGCAACGCCGCGCTGCCCGGGGCGAACAGGGAGATGAGACCGAATCTGCTGCCATCCTCATAACCCTCTTCGCTGAGGTAGCCGGGCAGATAGCCGAGCACGCCGATGCCGGTCGACAGGATGTAGGGGATGTAGAGCACGGCGAACGTGGCGACGGCCGCGACGACGACCTTCCAACCCTGGCGGCGCAAGAGGGCGGGGGCCGCGATCACCGGGATGAGTTTGACGGCTATGGCGCCGCCCAGGGCCACACCTCCGAGCGCGCGTCGGCCGATCGTGACCGACAGCGTGGCCACGAGGATGAGCACGGCCCCGACGAGGTCGACGTGCGAGTTCGTGACGCCCTCGGCCAAGACGAGCGGACACCACGCCCACAGCGCCGCCTGCCAGCCCGGCAGACCGCGCCGGCGCAGGGCCCGCAGCAGCAACGCGGCCGTGCCCAGCACGAAGAGCAGCCCGACGGCTTGGAGTGGCCAATACTCGGCCGAGGGGCCGACGAAGAAGCGCACCCCCGCGAACAGCATCTCGGCGAGCGGCGGATAGATCGTCGGCACCTGCGGGCGGTTGATGGCCGTGCACAGCACCTCGCCCGTGCCGACCTCGCGCGTCTTCGAGATGCGCTCGCCGTCACAGCTCTCGGAACCGTCGGCCGCGACCGTCGGCGCCGGGAACAGCCAGTCGGTGCGCAGCTCGGCGAGGGCCGGGTCGGCGGGCACGTATTTGTAGGGAGAGATGCCCGCGTTCTGCACGATTCCGTCCCAGGCATACCGCGCCGAATCGGTGCTCGTGTTGGGCGGACCCGCCATGGCCGCGGCGCCGAGCACCGCGCATCCGATGAGCACGAGGGCCGTCACCGCGCGGCCGCGCACGCCCTTCAGCGCCCAGATCGACAGCGCGAACAGGGCCCACAGCGTGTAGGTCGCCCACGCCATGGCCGGGCGGTCGTCGTCGCTGTAGACGCCCAGATTCAGCACCGTGAAAGCCGTCAGAACGGTGGATGCCGCCAGGAGAACGGCGGTGAGAGCGATACGCACGTCCCCATCTTGAAGGAAAAGCCGGCCGAGACCCATCCCGAATGGCCACGGTGACGAATAAAGGTCAGCAATACGTGTCGGCAGGCATCCGCCCGCCTAGGCTCAGAGCCACACCGCGCAGACGCGCTCGACGAAGGGACCGGCATGCGATTCCTTCTCTATCGACTGCGCCGCAGCATCGACTCGCCCTCGCGCAACCCGCGCATGGCCACCGTCACCGGCCGGCTGCTCGGCCTCGCGTTCCTGATCTGCTTCGGCACGGGGCTCTACAGCCACTTCCTGCAGGAGCCGCTGGCCTGGATGACCTTCACCACGCGCCCCCTGTGGCTCTACCAGGTGACGCAGGGCATCCACATCACGGCCGGCATCCTGTGCTTCCCGCTGCTGCTCGGCAAGCTCTACGTGGTGTTCCCCGACCTGTTCCAGTACCCGCCCGTGCGCAGCCTGAAGAAGGGCGGCGCCGTCGACCTGCTCGAGCGCGGGTCGATCGCGCTCTTCGTCGGGGCGTCGCTCGTCGAGATCACGATCGGGTTGCTGAACACTTTTCAGCTCTACATCTGGCCATTCGGCTTCCGGCAGGTGCACTACGCCCTCGCCTACGTGATCATCGGGTCGCTCGCTATTCACATCGCGGTGAAGCTGCCCGTGATCAGGCGGTACTGGTTCAAGGGGCGCATGCCAGAGGGTGAGCCGGTTCTCGCCAGCGGGCGTCAGGATGCCGAAATCGGTCAAGAGATGGCGGATGCTCGCGCGGCGAGTGCACCCTTCGCCGCTCGCGGGATCACCGGGCGGGTCTTCGACTGGATCGACACGACCCCCGCTCCGGACAAGGCCGTCAGCCGGCGCGGTTTCGTCGCCACGCTCGCCGTCGCGGCCGCGGCCCTCGTGGCATTAACGGGCGGCCAGTCGTTCCGCGTGCTCGACCGCCTCAACGCCTTCGCGCCGCGCAAGGCCGGCATCGGCCCGCAGTCGCTGCCCATCAACCGCACGGCCGCTGCCGCGAAGGTCACCGAGACGGCCGTCGACCCGGGCTGGACGCTGACCATCGCCAACGGCGACCGCAGCATCGACCTCACTTACGCCGACCTGACGGGTATGCCGCAGACCGCCGTCGACCTGCCCATCGCATGCGTCGAGGGGTGGAGCCAGATGGCCAGCTGGAGGGGCGTGCGCATGAGCGAGTTGGCGGCGCTCGTGGGCGCGACATCCGCCGACGCTTTCAAGGCCACCAGCCTCGAGACGAATTCGCGCTACGGCGTGATGACGATGGGCCCCGAATACGTGAACGATCCTTTGACCCTGGTGGCCGTGCAGCTCAACGGCGAACCGCTCGACATCGACCACGGCTACCCCGCGCGCATGATCGCGCCCGGTCGCCCCGGTGTGCTGCAAACCAAATGGCTGAGCCGACTGGAAGTGACCTCATGACCGGAGTCGTGGCAGAAGCCCCCGAGAGCGTGGGGCGTGGCGTCACCGTTGTGCGAGGCATCCTCATCGCCCTGGGCGTGGCCCTCATCGGTTTCGGCGGCTACACGCTCGTCATGCTGCAGCCGAGGCCGAACCAGCTGATCGGCGTGGCCGTGTGGCTCATCGGCGCGATCGTGCTGCACGATGCCGTGCTGTCGCCGCTGCTCGTGGGCGTCGGCCTCCTCATGCGACGGGCCGGGCATCGCGTGCCCTGGACCGTGATCGCGCTCGTGCAGGGCGCCGTGGTCATCGGATGCCTCTTCACGCTCATGTTCTTGCCCGAGGTCGCCGTGCAACAGCGCGGGCCGAAGAACGCGACCGTCGTGCCGCTGGACTATGCGCAGAACCTCGTGATCATGTGGGCCGTGCTCGCCGCGATCGTGATCGTCGGCAGCATCATGCTCGTGCGGCGCACGCGGCGCGGGGGACGCAGCCACAGCAACGTGCGCCCGCCGCGCGCGTAAAGCCTAGGAGGCGTCGAGCGCCAGCGACACGAACGTGCGGCCGTCGGCCACCCAGTTCTGGTCCGGTACGAGGCCGGCGTGGGCGGCGCGGGTAGTCAGGGCGCGCTGGCCGATCTCGGCCCAAGGGAACGGGTCGCTCTGGTGGCCGTGGCCGTTGACGACGGCGCCCTCGAAGGCGCGGTCGTGGTCGTCGTCGGGATGGGTCTCGACGATGACGCGCCCGTGCGGCGCCAGCAGCTCGGCGACACGCGCGAGCAGGGCGCTCGGGTCTCCGCCGATGCCGATGTTGCCGTCGAGCAGCAGCGCCGTGCCCCACGCACCTTCACGCGGCAGCGGGTCGAAGACCGAGCGGCGCAGCACGTCGAGTCCGGCCGCCTCGGCGATCTCGAGGGCCGCGGGCGACACGTCGATGCCGAAGGCCTCGAAACCGGCGTCGGCGGCGGCTTTCACCATGCGACCCGGGCCGCAGCCGATGTCGAGCACGGGGCCCGTCGCTCGCGTCAGCACGTCGCGGTCGGTGGCATCCGCGTCGGCGCTCCACTTCGACACGTCGAACGGCGCCGGATGCCGGGGCGAATCGCTCGCCGTCTCACGCAGGTAGAGCACCTCGTCGTCGTGGCGAAGCGCCCGGGCATAGGGCTCGCCGCCGCCCGAACCGAAGGTGGCCGGGACGGTGGGGGTGGCGAAATCATCCGAACGGTCAGTTTCGGTCGTGCTCATGGCGGGCTCCTTCGGCGGTGGCGGAGGTAGCGCCCTCGATGCGGCGCAGAGTTTCGGCGAAACGCGTGTGCGGGGCGATGGTCGCCACGGTGCGCGCGTCGTCGATGGTGTCGACGTCGACGAGTTCCGGGACGAGGCTCGCGCTGAGGCCGGCCGCTTCGAGGCGGTCGAGTTGCACGCGGCCGGTGTCGTCCTGTGACATGGGCACGCCGCGAATGAGCGAGCCGTCGGGTTCACGCATGCCGAGTGTCCAGAAGCCGCCGTCGTTGGCGAAGCCGAAGAAGACGTCGGTGGTGGCGGCATCCGTGGCTTCGTCTTCGTCTTCGGCGGCCCACCGCGCGAACATGTCGCGCAGAACCTGGGCGTCGAGCTGGGGCGTGTCCATGCCGATCAGCACGGTCGGACCCGTGCAGTGATCGAAAATGTGCGCCAGCCTCACGTCGAGGTCTCCTGTTCCTTGAGGTACTACCTCATAGTCTTCGGAGCCCGGCGGGAAAAGGTTTCCATCGAAGTACAGGATGCGGCGATCAACGTCGACGGCGCTGGCCGCGGCGAGCGTGTCCTGGATGGCGGCGGCGGCGACCTCGGCGGCCTCCTCGTAACTCAGCGGCGGATGCAGGCGCGTTTTCACCTTGCCGGGAATGGTCTCTTTCGCGATGACGATCAGCGTGGTCACGGGCGGCGCACCTCTCTCAGCAGGCGGGACATGTCTTGGATGGCGACCACGGTGCCCTTCAGGGTTCCGGTCACCTTCGAGCGGCCGACGCGTTCCGTGTAGGGGGTGTCGGTTTCTTCGATGCGCCACCCCTTGGCTTTCGCGCGCAACACCATCTCGAGCGGGTAGCCGCTGCGGCGGTCCTGCAGGTCGAGGGCGAGCAGGCGCTCGCGGTGGCCGGCTCGCATCGGGCCGAGGTCGTGGATGTCCACATGCGCGCGTCGGCGGATGAGGAACGACAGCGCGAGGTTGGCGGCACGGGCGTGCAGGGGCCACGATCGGGCGGTTGTCGGGCGTCGGCGCCCGAGCATCAGGTCGACGTCGTCGCGCTCGACCGGATCGACGACCAGCGGCAGATCGGCGGGGTCCATCGAGGAGTCGGCGTCGCAGAACGCCACGATGGGTGCGGATGCGGCGAGCAGACCCGTGTGGGCCGCCGAACCGAAGCCCCGGCGCGCTTCCGAGACGACGACGGCTCCGTGCTCGCGGGCGACCTCGGCCGACCGGTCAGTCGAGCCGTTGTCGACGACGATGGCGCGGTAACCCTCCGGCAGGCGGGACATGATCCAGGGCAGCGAGCCTTCCTCGTTCAAACAGGGGAAGATGACGTCGACTCGGGGCTGAACCATTTTCTGAGAGTACAAGCAAGCGGTGTGGCATCCGTGCACCGGGAGTTGGCCTTGACAACCGCTCGACGGGCGTCGAAACGCAGCGGGGCGACTTATTCTGAGGCGATGAGCACAGACGACGAGCGGGCGGACCCGGCGACCACGTGGGACTCGCTGGCCGTGGGCGACGCGGGCGACGCGGGCCGGGGGCGTAACGTCGGGGGCGACTCGGGCGTCGCGGCCCGCGGGGGCAGCGCTTCCGGTGCCGGCCCCAGCATCGATGAACGTGGCGGCGAGAGGTCCGGCGTCCATGGCTCAGGCGCTCGCGCCGGCAGCCTCGGCCGGAGCTCGGGCTCGGGTGAACTCGACGCTGGCCCACGTCTTCCGCTGTTTCGTGACCCGGCCACCTGGTGGGCTGCGCTCGCGGGCATCGTCTCGGCCATCGTGGTGCTCGCCGTCGCCGAAGTCATCGCGGTGTTCCTCGGCCTGGCGGGCAGCCCGTTGTTCGCGGTGGGCGCGTGGGTCATCGACCTCGTCCCCGGCTGGCTGAAGGATGCCGTCATCCAGGCGTTCGGCACCGCCGACAAAGTCGTCCTGCTCGGTGTTCTCGCCGTTGTCGTGCTGCTTCTCGCCGCCGCGGCCGGTCTCGCGCAATATCGTCGCGCGCCGTGGGGCGTCGTTATCCTCGTCGCGGTCTCGGCCGTCGCCGCGGTCGCCGTGACGACCCGACCCGAGGCGACGGGTGTGGATGCCATCCCCACCGTCGTCGGCATGATCGCGGGCGCCGTACTGCTGCGGCAGGCCGTGCGGGCGCTCGCCGACTGGCGCGAATCGGCGGCCCGTGAGCGGGGCGCTGTCGCGCGTTCGGGCGGGCTCGCCCAGCTCGACCGTCGCAAGTTTCTCGGCCTGACCCTCATCGCCGGCGTCGCTGCGGCGGCCGCCGGGGCCGGCGCGCGGGCCTTCAACCAGGCCGTCACCTACGTCTCAGATCTGCGCGCCAAGATCACGCTGCCCGCCGCCGCGACGACCGAGGCCCCCGCTCCGGCCGGTGCCGACCTCGACATCGACGGCGTGGTCTCCTACATCACTCCGAACGAGGAGTTCTATCGCATCGATACGGCCCTGCAGGTGCCCAACATCGACCCTGATGCCTGGAGCCTGAAGGTCACGGGGCTCGTCGATCGTGAGGTCGAGATCACCTTCGACGAGCTTCTGGCCAAACCGCTGATCGAGCACACGACGACGCTCGCGTGCGTCTCGAACGAGGTCGGTGGAACCCTCATCGGCAACGCGGTGTGGCTGGGCTATCCGATCCGCGAACTGCTCGCGGAGGCGGGAGTGCAGGCGGGAGCCGACATGGTGTTGTCGCGCAGCGAGGACGGTTTCACGGCATCCACCCCGCTCGAGGTGCTGCAGGAAGAGGGCCGAGAGGCGATGCTGGCGGTCGGCATGAACGGTGAGCCGCTGCCGCTCGAACACGGCTTCCCGGTGCGCATGGTGGTGCCGGGGTTGTATGGCTACGTGTCCGCGACGAAGTGGGTGGTCGAGCTGACGGTGACGACGTTCGCGGCCGAAACCGCCTATTGGACCGACCGCGGCTGGGGCGAGCGCGGCCCGATCAAACAGTCGTCGCGCATCGACACGCCGCGGCAACTCGGCAAGATCGCCCCGGGGCGCACGGCCGTCGCGGGTGTGGCGTGGGCGCAGCACACGGGCATCCGCGCGGTCGATGTGCGCATCGACGACGGCCCGTGGCAGCCGGCCCGCCTCGCCGACACCGTCGGCCCCGACACCTGGGTGCAATGGGTCTACGAATGGGATGCCTCGGCCGGCCAGCACCAGGTGCAGGTGCGCTCCACCGACACCACGGGCCAGCAGCAGACCGAAGCCCTCGCGGGCGTGCTCCCCGACGGCGCCACGGGCCTCCACACCATCACGGTGAACGTGGGCTGATCGCTCGCGCGGAGTCGTGTTGGGTCTCTCGGAAGCGGGAACGGAACTCGCGTGCTGGCCCTCACCGGCCCGCTCATGCCCGCCGAGGTTACCCGGACTTCTGGGGGTGTGTGTCCGCGGTGGTGTCGGGGCCGGGGTGCCGTAGTACTCCTCGTATGGATCAGGAAGCGTCTTGGAGATCTCCTCATCGATATCGTGCCAGTCGCCAGGCACGCAGGCGCCCTCTACGGAGATGACTATGGCTCCGGAATCGAAACTGTAATCCAGCACCGCGCCGCTCGGAGCGGTGGCGACGATGGCGCGGTGCCCGGGCGCGAAAGAGGCCGTTTCGAGTGCGAACCCTTGGGCTTGCCAGTAGTGGAGCATCCGTTCGGTGGGGCCGTCGATGTCTGTGAGGCCTTCTTGCCGTCGCCCACCGGTCCAGTACACGCCGTCGTCTTCACCGGCGACGTCGCACATCTCCGGGAGTGCGCTCTCTTCGATGTACCACTCGCCGCCGAGGACGCTCGACGCGTTCTCGAGCAGGGTGTGCATTTCGGCGCGAGCTTCTTCGGGCGTCATCACGGATTCAGGGCTTCCTTGCTTGTGTTCGATCGAGCGCTCCGTCGAGCTACATCCCGACAGAGCGAGGACCATAAAAATTGCTGCAACTGTGCTGGTCCTCGTCATCGGTCGTACACCAGACGCGGGTGCGGATCATTACGCATTCCCTCCGTGACGGACTGGCCACGAACGATTCTCTGGATATTGCGGAGGCTCTCGGTGCGGGGGCCGAAGTACTTTCGCTGATCGTCGGTTTCACTTCCGCCGACCGCATTGTGCCCTTTGACGGGTTCGAGACCGGCGCCCATCATCTGCACGGCGTGCCCCGCGCTCTGCATCGCCCGCGCCACCACCGCCGACCCGATCGTTTCGGTTGACGCCATGCGCATGCGCGCGAGAAGCAGCGGCACCGTCACACCCGCGATGTAGGCCGCGACGGCCCGATCGACGAGCACCTTTCCTTCGTCGATGTCTGAATATGTGATCGTGAGATCGGCCATGGCGCCCCCGCCCCGGAACCGTTGGCTACTCAGCAGGGCGGCGGTTCCCTCATCCGCGATGCCCTGCCAAAGTAGCCCGCTTGCGCGACCGCCCGAGGGCATATTGGGCGCTCGAAAACGGCGAACGTGAGGCTTATTTCAGAACGACGAGGAGGTGGCCCCTGTTCGGGTGCGTCGGCCCCGTCGAGGCGAGTTGCAGCCGCCGAGTAGTCGGCTCGAAAATCTGCGCGCCCGACGGCGTGTCAGCAGAAACTACCGCTGCACGGCATCCCGCAGCGGCGCGGTCGCGAACTCCCGCATACCGTCGTCGAACCCCACGCGCGCCCGATAGCCCAGCTCGGTCGCGAGCCGCTCCGACGAAGCCGTGATGTGGCGCACATCGCCCAGGCGGTACTCGCCGGTCACGATGGGAGCCGGACCGTCCGCATGGCGGCTCAACGCCTCGGCCATATCGCCGATCGTGTGCACGTGGCCCGATCCGACGTTATAGGCGCGGAACGATCCGGATGTCGCATCCGCCGTCCTTGCCAGTGCCGCCAGATTCGCCCCGGCGATGTCGTCGACGTGCACGAAGTCGCGGCGCTGGCCACCGTCCTCGAACACGCGCGGCGCCTCACCGCGCGCCAGCGCCGAACGGAACAGTGACGCCACCCCCGCGTAGGGCGTGTTCTGCGGCATGCCGGGCCCATAGACGTTGTGGTAGCGCAGCGCGATCGCACGTCCGCCCGTGCTGCGCGCCCACGAGGTGGAGAGGTACTCCTGCGTCAGCTTCGTGATCGCATAGACGTTGCGCGGGTCGAGCGGCGCATCCTCCTCGATCAGCACGGATTCGAGCGGCTCGCCCGTCGTGTCGTCCAGGGGGTCGAACCGTCCGGCGTCCAGGTCCTCGACGCGCCGCGGGCCGGGGCGCACGAAACGCTCGCCCGAGCGGTAGCGGCCCTCGCCGTAGACGACCATCGACGAGGCGACGACGAGCCTGTCGATGCCGGCCGTATCGAGCGCGGCGAGCAGCACCGCCGTGCCCAGATCGTTCGAGCCGACATAGTCGGGCGCGTCCTGGAAGTCGACGCCGAGCCCGACCTTCGCGGCCTGGTGGCACACGGCGTCGACGCCGTCGAGGATGGCGGGCATGGCGTGCGGGTCGGTCACATCGGCGCGGATGAATTCGGCGCGCGGGTCGATGGCGGGCGGCCCGCCGTGCACGTCGGCCCGAAGGTTGTCGGCGATGCGCACCTGCCACCCGGCGTCGAGGGCCGCGCGCACGATGGCGCCGCCGATGAAGCCTGCGCCGCCCGTGACGAGCAGTCGCCCGGGAGACGACGGCGACGGCGACATCGCGTCGCTCACAGTGCGGCGGTGGGGGCGGCGTGGGCTCCGGCATCCGCGCGTCGAACCGGGCGCGAGAGAACCTCGGCCACGGCGTCGGGGGCCACCTGGTCGCGCGGCTCGAAGTCGGCGGGGATGGAGCGGATGATCGCCTCGAGCGCGGCAACGATGCGCGGCTGGGCGTCGGCGAGGCGCTGAAGCACGAGCTGGTGGCTCACCGCATCCTCATCCTTCTCGGCCCCGGCTTCGGGTGCCAGGCCCGCGTCGCTGTCGGTCACGAAGGAGAGGTTGATGGTCTCGATGTTCAGCTCGCCGGCGAGCGGAACCTCGGGATACATCGTCATGTTGATGGTGTGCGCACCGGCGGCCCGGAACCACAGCGATTCGGCGCGCGTGGAGAAACGCGGTCCCTGAATGACGACGCAGGTGCCCGAGGCGCGGAAGGGCCCGCCATCTTGACGCACGGCCTCGACCGCGAGCGCGTGCAGCTCGGGCGAGAACGGGTCGGCCTGCATGAGGTGCTGCACGGCACCCTGATCGTAGAACGTGTCGGGGCGCGACGACGTGCGGTCGATGTACTGGTCGGTGACGACGAGCGTGCCGGGCGGAACCTCGGGGCTCACACCGCCGACGGCCGACGACGACAGGATGGTCTTGACCCCGAGCGAGGCCAGCGCCCAGATGTTGGCGCGGAAGTTGATGAGGTGCGGGGGCACCGAGTGGTCGGAGCCGTGCCGCGTGAGGAACGCGACGCGGCGCCCGCCCATCTCTCCCACCGTGACGGGGCTCGAGGGCCGGCCGTAGGGGGTGTCGATCTCGACGGTTTCGGCGGTGCCCTCGGCGAAGAGCCGGTAGAGGCCCGAGCCGCCGATGACGGCGATGTCGGCGTGCAGGGTGGGGGATGTCGTGTCGGTCACGGTGCTCCAGACGTGTGCGTGCGCGGGTGGCACGGGCGAGGAGGGCGGCGAACCGCCCAGAACAAGTATGCGGGTGGCCGTCGGGCGCGCCAAGATAGGGGGAGGAGCGGGGTGAGCCTTGCGGGCCCTCCGCCTGGCGACTATGAGACGAGACGGTCATGAGCGACGGGGTGGTGCCGGCATCCGTTCGGGTGGTGCGTTCGGTCGATGAACACCGCGAGGTCGTGCGCGTTCTGCTCGCGCCCTTGGCGGCACGACTCGGGGCTGAAGATCTGGCGGTGTCGGCCGAGCGGATGTCGAGGCATCCTCATGACTATGACGCCCGGGTGTTGGCCGCCGACGTGCGGGCCCCCATCGATCTGCCGCCGTTCGACAACTCGCAGATGGACGGGTACGCCGTGGTGAGCGACGATCTGGCGGATGCTTCGGGGGAGCGTCCCGTGGAGCTGCGGGTGGCCCCGCACATCCCCGCCGGCTCGACCGGCAGGCCGCTCGAGCGGGGGTGGGCCGCGCCGATCATGACGGGCGCGCCGATCCCCGAGGGTGCCGACGCCGTCGTGCCCATCGAGCAGGTCGATCCGCCCGCGTTCTTCGTCGACATTGACGCGCCGGCGCAGCGCCCGATCCCCGCCGCCGCCTCGTCTCGTGACGCTTCGGCGTCGTCTAGCTCCTCCGTCGTCGGCTCTGATCCCGTGGACCCGCCCGTCGCGCGATTCACCCGACCCGTCGCCGCCGGCACGTATTGTCGCGCTCGCGGAAGCGATATCGCGGCGGGCAGCCTGCTCCTCGCCGCCGGCACGCGACTGGGGGCCGCCCAATGGGGTGTCCTCGCCGCATCCGGCGTCGCCACCGTGCCCGTGCGTCGCCGCGTGCGCGTCACGGTGCTCTCGACGGGCCACGAATTGCGCCAACCCGGCGACGCCCTCGGCCCCGGCCAGATCTTCGACGCCAACAGTGCAGCCCTGACGCGCGCGCTCGCCGAGGTCGGCGCCGACGTGCGCACGGTGGCGGCAGTTTCCGACGATCCCGAGGCATTCTCCCGTCAACTGGCGGGCCTCGGCGCCGAGACCGATCTGCTCGTCACCACGGGCGGCGTCAGCGCGGGCGCCTACGAGGTGGTGCGCGAAACCCTGGCGGGTGCCGGGGTCGACTTCGCGGGCGTGCGCATGCAGCCGGGCGGTCCGCAGGGGTCGGGCGCCCTGCGCGACACGGGGATGCCGGTCGTCACGTTCCCGGGAAACCCCGTGTCCGCGCTCATCTCCTTCGAGGTGTTCCTCAGACCGGTGTTGCTCGAACTCGCCGGGGCTCGAGCATCCCATCGTCAGCGCCTGCGCGTGACCATCGCCGAGAACGCGACGTCGCCCGTCGACAAACACCAGATCCGCCGCGGGCGCCTGCGCGAGGACGGGCGCGTCGAGCTCGTCGGCGGCCCCGGATCCCATCTCTTGCATGCCTACGCCGCCTCGGCGTTGCTCGTGCACATCCCCGCCGGTGTGGCATCCGTCACGGCCGGCGACACTCTCGAAGCCTGGAGGATCGATGACTGATCAGCCCCTCACCCACCTGCGACCCGACGGTTCGGCCCACATGGTCGACGTCAGCGACAAGCCGGTGACGACGCGCATCGCCACCGCCCAGGCCGTGCTGCACACGCGGGCCGACGTGGTGGCGCAGGTGACGTCGGGCACGTTGCCGAAGGGGGAGGCGCTCGGCACGGCGCGCATCGCGGGCATCATGGCCGCCAAGCAGACGTCCACGCTCATCCCGCTGTGCCATCCACTGCCGATCAGCTCGGTCACGATCGACATCGAAGCGCAGGGGGCCGATCTGCTGGTGCTTGCGTCGGTGAAGACGTCGGGTGTCACGGGCGTCGAGATGGAGGCGCTCACGGCCGCCAGCGTCACCGCGCTCACCCTCTACGACATGATCAAGGCCGTCGATCGCGAGGCCGTCATCGGCGAGATCCTCGTGCGACAGAAGTCCGGCGGACGTTCGGGCGATTGGAGCCGGTCATGATCGACGAACGATCGGATGACGTGGGCGATACGCCCTCTGGTCATGCCGCGGGTACACCGGGGGAACACGCCGCGACCGGCGGGGGCACGGGTGCCGGCGCTGGCGCGGCGGACAGCGGCGAGTCGTCGTTCGTGTCGAGCACGGGCGCGTTGTCGCTCGAGGATCTGTCCATGCCCGGCTCTGGCGGCCCCGACGAGGTCGTCGACGGCGTCCCCTCGGCCGCCGCTGCGGGGCGCGCGCGGGTGATCGTCGCCTCCACGAGCGCGGCCGAGGGCACCTTCATCGACCGAACGGGCCCGCTCATCGAGGCGTGGCTGCGGCAACGCGCGTTCGACACCCCCGACCCGCTCGTGGTCGCGGACGGTTCGGCCGTGGGCGACGCGCTGCGTCAGGCGCTCGCGGACGACGTGGACATCGTCGTCACGACGGGCGGCACGGGCATCTCGCCGACCGATGCGACGCCCGAGCAGACATCCGCTGTACTCGACCGGACGATCCCCGGTTTCGCCGAGGAACTGCGCCGGCGCGGGGCCCAGGTGTCGTCGCGTGCGCTGCTCAGCCGCGGGGTCGCGGGGGTTGCCGGGCACACGCTCGTCGTCAACCTGCCGGGTTCGCCGGGCGGGGTCGAGGACGGCCTGCAACTGCTGGGCGAGATCCTCGAGCATGCCCTCGACCAGCTGTCCGGCGGCACGCATGACGCCTGACCCGAGCGCCGTGGGCGTCGTGGCGCTCGCCGATGTCGTCGACCGTCCGATCTCGATCGCGGAGTGCGAGACGCACGTGGCCGACGACCGTTTCGGGGCCGTCGTGACCTTCGCGGGTGTCGTCCGCAACCACGACGAAGGTCGAGGCGTACTCACGCTCTCCTATACGGCTCACCCCACGGCCGCTTCGGTCATCGCGGATGTCGCACGCGACGTCGCCGCCCGTTTTCCCGACGTCTCGCTCGCCGTTCTGCACCGCGTCGGCGACCTCGGCATCGGAGACCTCGCCCTCGCCGCGGCCGTCGCTTCGGCCCACCGGGCGCCCGCCTTCGAGGCGGCGGGTTTGCTCGTCGACCTCGTCAAGGAGCGCGTGCCGATCTGGAAGGAACAGTCCTTCGACGACGGGCAGACCGAGTGGGTGGCCGCCCTCGGTTAGAGCGCTTGCGGTCAGGGTGCGACACCGCCGACGCTGTGTGCGGCGCTGGAGTTCTGGCTCTTCGTCGCCACCGATTCCCGTCCGGTCGGCCGTCGATACTCGCTACTCCGGCCGAGCGCGTTCGCACGGCGCCCGGCCGGAGTCGGTCAGCCCACCTTTTCGGTGATGATCTGCATAACGGTCGTGTCGGCCAGCGTGGTGGTGTCGCCGATCTCGCGGCCTTCGGCGACATCGCGCAGCAGTCGCCGCATGATCTTGCCCGAACGCGTCTTCGGCAACTCGTTCACGACGAAGATCTGGCGGGGCCGGGCGATGGGCCCGATCTGCTCGCCGACATGCGTGCGCAGAACGGCCTGGATGTCTTCGACGGCCTTCGACTCTTCGAGCTGGCTCTCCTTGATGATCACGAACGCCACGACAGCCTGGCCGGTGGTCTCGTCGGATGCCCCGACAACGGCGGCCTCGGCCGTGAACGGATGCGACACGAGGGCCGATTCGATCTCGGCCGTCGACAACCGGTGACCCGACACGTTCATGACATCGTCGACGCGGCCGAGCAGCCACACGTCGCCGTCTTCGTCGAGGCGCGCGCCGTCACCCGCGAAGTACTTGTCGCCGAACTTCTCCCAATACGTCTCCTTGAACCGCTCGGGGTCGCCCCAGATGCCGCGCAGCATGCTGGGCCACGGTTCGGTCACGACCAGCAGGCCGCCGTTGCCCTCGCCGACGGGGTTGCCCTCGTCGTCGACCACGTCGATCGCGATTCCGGGCAGGGGCACCTGCGCGCTTCCCGGCTTCGTTTCGGTGATACCCGGCAGTGCCGAGATCATGATGGCCCCGGTCTCGGTCTGCCACCACGTGTCCACGATGGGGGCCGTCTTGCCGCCGATGACCTTGCGGTACCACATCCAGGCCTCGGGGTTGATGGGTTCGCCCACCGAGCCGAGCAGGCGCAGCGACGACAGGTCGAACTGCTTCGGAATCTTGCGGCCGAGCTTCATGAACGAGCGGATGGCTGTCGGTGCCGTGTAGAAGATCGAGACCTTGTACTTTTCGATGATCTCCCACCAACGACCGGGATGCGGGCTGTCGGGCGTGCCCTCATAGATGACCTGCGTGGCGCCGTTGGCGAGCGGGCCGTAGGTGACGTAGGTGTGGCCCGTGATCCAGCCGATGTCGGCCGTGCACCAGTACACGTCGCTGTCGGCGTGCAGGTCGAAGACGTTCTTGTGGGTGAAGGCCGCCTGGGTCAGATATCCGCCCGAGGTGTGCAGAATTCCCTTCGGCTTTCCGGTGGTCCCCGAGGTGTAGAGGATGAACAGCGGGTTCTCGGCGGGAAAGGCCTCGGCCGTGTGATCGGGGGATGCCGCGGCGATCTCGTCGTGCCACCACCGGTCGCGCTCGGGGTTCCAGTCCACGGTGTTCTCGCCGCGCTTGACGACGAGCACGTTCGTGACGGTGTCCTGCGGTCCGAGGTCGCCGCGCGCCTCGAGCGCCGCGTCGACCGCGGGTTTGAGCGGCGAGACCTTGCCCTTGCGCCAGCCGCCGTCGGCCGTGATGACGAGCTTTGCCGAGGCGTCGTCGATGCGCGAGCGCAGGCTGTCGGCGCTGAAACCGCCGAACACGACGGAGTGCACGGCGCCGAGTCGCGCGACCGCGAGCATGGCGATGACGGCCTCGGGGATCATGGGCAGGTAGATGGCGACGCGGTCGCCCGCTCGGATGCCGAGGCCGGTCAGCACGTTGGCCGCGCGCTTCACCTCGGCTGTCAGCTCGGCATAGGTCAGGCTGCGGCTGTCGCCCGGCTCGCCCTCGAAGTGCAGGGCCACGCGGTCGCCGTTGCCCTGTTCGACGTGGCGGTCGAGGCAGTTGTAGGCCACGTTGAGCGTGCCGTCGTCGAACCACTTCGCGAAGGGCGGGTTGGTCCAGTCGAGCGTCTGCGTGAACGGCTTCTCCCACGTCACGAGCTCGCGCGCCTGCCGCGCCCAGAACCCGAGACGATCATCGGATGCCTCGGCATAGAGTTCGGCGTTCGCGACCGCATTGGCGGCGAAATCGTCGCTCGGCGCGAACCGGCGGTCTTCGTGTAAGAGGTTGTCGATCCTGTTGCTCATTGCGGCTCGGCGCTCCTTTGCGTTGCTGTTCGGACGGCGGTGTCCTGGCTGCAGACGACTGTACTCCGATTCGACGAACGGCTTGCCGACGTCCGACGAGGGTCTCCGCGCGCTAGTAAAAAACCGACCAGTTTGTTCTCAGGAAGCTCCCAGACGCTTGTCGGCATTTAGGGGGACACGCGGGTTTGCGCATCTGGTGTTTCCGCGTACACTTGAACACGGCCGAATCTTCGTATTCGTGCATGCGGCGCCCGGATTCCCCCCAATCCCGCGTCGCATCTGGCGGCACCCATTCCCCCCAATGGGTGCCGCCCCCTTCTTTTAAGCACTCGTTCGCGCTGCCGGGGCACCGCACATCGGGCCATCTCCTCGGGTCGTCCGCGTCTGGCGGCTTGCGCGTGCCTTCTCCGCCGATTTCAGTTGCCCCAATTCGGGTGTTCCCCGTTCGGGTCGGCAATTCGTTCTCCACAAGCGGCATTTGCTGGATTTGTCCACAGCTGGGCCCTCTCCGCCTCCTGCGGTAGCAAGCGCGCATACCGTCACAGGCATGAACCTTCTCCTCGAGCAAAAGCGCGTCAGCGATCGTGCCCGGGCCGCCTTCGGCTCCCGGTCGCGCCCGGCGCCCGGGCTCTCGGCGCCGCACACCCCCGTGACCGTGCGGTCCATTGTCGCCGACCCGTCGCCCATCGCCGAGCGGTCGCGGCCGGACGGGCGGGCGCTTCCCCCCGACCGGTCCCTCCTCAGCGAGCGGTCCCTCCTCACCGAGCGGTCTCCCCTCACCGAGCGGTCCCAAAAGATCGCGCGCTCCCTTCTCGCCGAGCGGTCGACGGCGATTGCACGGTCTCTGCTGGCCGAGAAGTCACAGTCGGTCCCGCGGCCGCTCCTCATCGAGCGATATCGCGATCGTGCTCTGTGCTGTAGCGGCGAGGGCTGTAGCGGCGAGGGCGGCAGCGGCGAGGGAGGCAGCGGCGGGGGAGGCGCTTCGATGTCGAGCGTCGTTCCGGCCGTGCCCGTTGCCCCGCTCCGTATCGATACGGCGTCGCGCTTCGGCGACCTCGGCCCCTACCTTCTCCTCGACGACGTGACAGATATCGTGATCACGGGGTCGAGCGGCGCCTGGGTCGATCGCGGCCGGGGCTTCGAGCGCATCGACGAATGGAGCGGGGGCCACGAGGTCGTCCACCGCCTGGCCGTTCGTCTCATCGCCGAGGGTGGCAGGCACGTCGACGAGGTGAGCCCGTTCGTCGATGTGCGCCTGCCCGGGGGCATCCGTGTGCACGCCGTGCTGCCGCCTCTCTCCGTCGGGGGTGCGGCACTCAGCATCCGGGTCCCGGCGCAGCGGCCCCTCCTGCTCGAGCATCTCCAGGCACGCGGCATGTTCGCTCCGCGCGGCGATGCCCTGTCGCAGCGGTTGCGCGAGGCCGTGTCCTCTCGCACCAACGTGCTGATCTCGGGCGGTGCCGGAACAGGGAAGACCACCTTGCTCGCCGCCCTCCTGTCCCACGCCGACTCTTTCGAGCGCATCATCTGCGTCGAGGATGTCTCCGAACTCGTGGTCGATCACCCCCATGTCGTCTCCCTCGAAGCGCGCCAACCCAACGCCGAAGGCAGCGGAGGTGTCGACATCGCCCGGCTCCTCCGCGAGTCGCTACGCATGCGACCCGACAGGCTCGTGCTGGGTGAATGTCGCGGCAGCGAGATCCGAGACATGCTCGGTGCGCTGAACACCGGCCACGAGGGCGGTGCCTGCACGGTGCACGCCAACTCGCTCACCGATGTGCCCGCGCGCCTCGAATCGCTCGGTGCGTTGGCTGGGCTGTCCTCTGAGGCGGTCGCTCGGCAAGCGGTCAGCGCCATCGGTCTCGTCATTCACCTGCAGCGCGTCCGCGGCATACGACGCGTCGCGGCACTCGGGCGCTTCACACGCGACGAACACGGCCGCCTCACCATCGCTCCGGAGGTCTCCTCGTGACCGTCCACCGCCTGTCGGCTCGTCGCATCCCCGCCGTTCGACGAATCATGCATGCGGCAGCCGTCGACGAACGCCCGCATGCCGAGAACATCGCGACGGTCGTGCAACGGCTCGCCGTCGTTCTCGAGGCAGGAGTCTCGCCCGGTTCGGCCTGGCGCTACCTCGACGACGACTCCGCAGCCGTGTCCTCAGACAGCGTCGCGCCGGTCGTCCGTGCGGTGCGCGAACTCCGCCCAGGGGGAAGCGTCGTGCCCGCGCTCCTCGGGGCCGCGCCGAAGACGGGCCCGGCGGCCCCGCTCTGGCGGGCGGTCGCCGCCGCCTGGCAGGTTTCCGAGGTCACCGGGGCGCCGCTCGCGCCCTGCCTCTCGTCGATCAGTGAATCCCTCCTCGATATCGGATCCACCGAACGTGCGGTTCAGATCGCGCTGGCCGGGCCGACGGCGTCATCTCGTCTCGTGCTCGCGCTTCCCCTCGTCGGCCTCGTCTTCGGAGCCCTCCTCGGTTTCGATACGCTCCAGTTCCTGTTCACCTCGATCGTCGGGGCCGTCTGCGGCATCACCGCCGTCCTTCTCGTGCTCATCGCGCACCGATGGAGCAATCGCCTGGTTCTCGCCGTGGCGCCACGCGGTCGTGCGCCCGGTCTCCTGCTCGATCTGACGATCGTTGCGCTCGCCTCCGGGCGGTCCGCGCTCGCCGCCGTGGCAGCGGTGACGACCGCCGTCTCGGATTGCGAGCTCGAGTCGGCCACCGACGAGGCCGAGCGTCGTGACCGTGAAGCGGTCCTCGTGCTCTCGAAGCGCGCCGGAATCCCGGCATCCCTTCTCCTCGCCTCCGAGGCGCAGGCCTACCGCCGAACGGCCCGCACCGTCGCCGCCCGCAACGCCGAAAAGCTCGGCACTCAACTGCTTCTCCCGCTCGGGCTGTGCATCCTCCCCGCCTTCATCCTCCTCGGCGTCGTGCCCATCGTCGCCGGCATCCTCTCGAGCGCCGTCAGTTCGCTCTAGCCGCGTTCTCGCCACCCGCCCACAACACCGTTCGGAGCCTCATGAATCTCTTTCCGCCACTCACGCCCAACAGCGCACCCACCCGTGGGCTGTCGCCCCGGCCCTCGTCCGTCCCCGGAAGCGGCCGGTCGCTCGCCGATGACACCGGAGCAGCCACCGCCGAATACGTGATCACGACCATGGCCGCCGTTGCATTCGCCGGTCTGCTGGTCGTCATCATGCGCAGCGACGAGGTGAAGGGCATCCTGCTCGACCTCGTCCGCCGCGCGCTGAACGTCGGTTGATCGTGGGCGACGAACGTGCCGCGCCCGGGCCCGTGCGAGCAACCGAGTGCGAACGAGGCTCGGCAGCAGCGGAGTTCGCGGTCACGATGCCCGCGGTGTTGATCGTGCTGGCCATGACGGTCGGAGCGTTGGGCGCCGCGGCGCATCAGGTGCGGCTCGCCGACGCGGCCGCAGATGCCGCGCGCGCGCTCGGTCGCGGCGAGTCTGTAGCCGTCGCCGGTGTCCTCGCCGCGAGGTTGGCGCCCGGTTCCGAGCTCTCCACCTCTACCGAGGGTGAACTCGTCTGCGCCGAGGTCGCGAAAGCCTGGGCGCTGCCCGGCGGTCGCGCAACGGGCATCCGATTGGTCGCCCGCGCCTGCGCTCTCGGGGGTGGGCGATGAACTCGCTACTGCGCAACGTGGCGACAGGGCGGCGGGTCGCCCGCGAACGGCCGCGTCCGCCCTCCCGATTCCCGACGGCGGCGCGGCGTCTCGGCGACATGCGCAATCTCGGCATACGCGGTTCGGGCACCCTGCTGTCCGTTGCAGTGATCGCATGCGGAGCTTCGACCGCTATCGCACTCACCGCGTCGAGCGCGGCGGTGCTGTCTCGGCAGAACTTGATTCACGCTGCCGACGCGTCGGCGCTTGCGGCGGCCGACTCACTCAACGGATTTTCGGCCGGCGCCTCTTGTGACGACGCGGCGCGTGTGGCGGCGGCGTTCGGCACCCGCGTCTCCCTGTGTCAGCCCTGTGCCGACGCGATGTGCGTCGAAGTGAGTGATGTCTTTCTCGGGATCGCGTTCACGGCGCGTGCACGGGCCACCGGGGCGGCGGCATGAACTGCCAGGCCGCGGTCACACGCCGCCTACGAGAAGTTCGTGGTGAGGAACCGATAGGCGACAGCACTCGGCAGAGCCGACCCCTCGGACTCGAACTCCTGGCCGGCAGATCGTGCATAGACATAGGTCTTGCCGCCCGGGGCCGGGATCTCGACCGTGGGCTTCGGCCGACCATCGTCGAGGAAGCCGGTGGCAACCGTGCGACCCTCGAGGGGGCCATCGGTGAGCTTGGCGGTGTACGTCGTCTTCGTCGTGTCACTCATACCTCTTATTGTCCTCACAACCGAAACGGGCACAAGGGGTCAAGGCCGTTCGCGGCGGAATCACGCGGCAGCCGATTAGGTGGAGGCCCAGTGGGTGTGTGTATGGTGTGGCTGACGAGAGGAGTCTGGTGACAGGCACAAAGAAGCTGGTCATCGTAGAGTCGCCCACCAAGATGAAGTCGATTGCCGGCTATCTGGGCGACGGATACGAGGTCCTGAGTTCGGTGGGGCACATTCGTGACCTGGCCGAGCCGAAAAACCTGCCCGCCGACCTCAAAAAGGGCGGCCTCGGCAAGTTCGCCGTCGATGTCGACAACGGCTTCGAGCCGTACTACGTCGTGTCCGACAGCAAGAAGAAAACTGTCGCCGAACTCAAACGAGCCCTGAAAGACGCCGACGAGCTCCTGCTCGCCACCGATGAAGACCGCGAAGGCGAAGCCATCGCGTGGCACCTGCTGCAGGTCCTGAAGCCCAAGGTTCCCGTGCGCCGCATGGTCTTCCACGAGATCACCAAAGACGCCATCCTCGCGGCCACCGACAACACGCGTGAACTCGACGTCGCCTTGGTCGATGCGCAGGAGACACGCCGCATCCTCGACCGGATCTACGGATACGAGATCTCGCCCGTGCTCTGGCGCAAGGTCGGCCCTGCGCTATCCGCCGGGCGCGTGCAGTCCGCCGCCACCCGTCTCGTCGTCGATCGTGAGCGCGAGCGTCTCGCCTTCACCGCGGCGAGCTACTGGGACCTCACGGCCCACGTCGCCGCCGATGACGCCACGCCGTTCGAGGCGCGTCTCGTGCGACTCAACGGCGAACGCGTCGCCACCGGCCGTGACTACGACGACACCGGTGCGCTGAAGAGCAAGGCCGTTCCTCTCGATGAGGCCACCGCCACCAGCCTGGCCGCCGCTCTCTCCGCTCCCGCCACGCCGGTTCGCGTGAGCAAAGTCGAATCGAAGCCGTACTCGCGCCGACCGGCAGCCCCTTTCACCACGTCGACGCTGCAGCAGGAGGCCGCGCGCAAGCTGCGGTTCTCGGCCCGTCAGACGATGAGCGTCGCACAGTCGCTCTACGAAAACGGTTACATCACTTATATGCGAACCGACTCGGCATCGCTGTCGAGCCAGGCCATCAACGCGGCTCGTGCGCAAGCGACCAGCCTCTACGGCGCCGAGACCATCCCCGACAAGCCGCGTCAGTACGCAGGCAAGTCCAAGAACGCCCAAGAGGCGCACGAGGCCATCCGGCCCTCCGGCGACACCTTCCGCACACCGTCGTCGCTTGCGTCGACCCTGCACGGCAACGACTTCAAGCTCTACGACCTCATCTGGAAGCGCACCGTCGCCAGCCAGATGGCGGACGCGAAGGGTCAGACCGCCACGGTCACCATCGAAGCGACCGCCGACAAGGTGGCCGAGTTCACCGCATCCGGCACCGTGATCACGTTCCGCGGGTTCCTCAACGCCTACGAAGAGGGCCAGGACGAAGACCGCAACGCCGACGCCAGCGCCAAAGAAGCGAAGCTCCCGCCGCTGACCGAAGGCCAGCAGGTCGCCTTGCGCGACGTCGAGGCGAAGGGTCACGAGACCAGCCCGCCGCCCCGCTACACCGAAGCAAGCCTCGTCAAACAGCTCGAAGAGCTCGGCATCGGCCGGCCTTCCACCTATGCGCAGACCATCGCGACGATCATGGATCGCGGATATGTGACGCAGCGTGGGCAGGCGCTCATCCCCAGCTGGATCGCGTTCAGCGTCGTGCGTCTGCTCGAGCAGCACTTCGGCGACCTCGTGCAGTACGACTTCACCGCCGCGATGGAAGAAGACCTCGACCGCATCGCCAATGGCAGCCAAGATCGCACGGCCTGGTTGCAGAACTTCTACTACGGCGGAGACGACCACACCGGCCTGCGCCAGGTCATCGACAACCTCGGCGAGATCGACGCGCGCGACATCAACTCTCTGCGCATCGACGACGACATCACCCTGCGCATCGGCAAATACGGCCCTTACCTCGAGGTGCCAGACCCCGACAACGCTGAGGGCACGCCGCGCCGAGTCAACATCCCCGAAGAACTCGCACCCGACGAGCTCACCCCGGCCAAGGCGCGCGAATTGATCGACGCGCCCGTCATCGGTGACCGAGTTTTGGGCGTCAACCCCGAGAACGGCAAGCAGGTCGTCGCGAAGGACGGTCGCTTCGGCCCCTACGTCACCGAGGTCGACCCCGAGCCCGCAGAAGGCGAAACTGCCGAAGCGGATGCTGCCACCGTCGATCAGGCCACCGGCGAAGTGCTCGACGGCGCCAAGAAACCCGCCAAGAAGAAGGCACCCGCCAAGAAGGCCGCCGAGAAGCCGCGCACCGCGTCGCTGTTCAAGTCCATGTCGCCCGAGACGATCGACTTCGATACGGCCATGCAGTTGCTCAGCCTCCCGCGCGTGGTCGGCAACGACCCCGAGAGCGGCGAAGAGATCACGGCCCAGAACGGTCGCTACGGTCCCTACCTGAAGAAGGGTGCCGACACGCGTTCGCTCACGAGCGAAGACGAGATCTTCACGATCGACGTTCCTGGAGCCGTCGAACTCTATGCGCAGCCCAAGTACGGCGCGAAGCGCGCCTCGAGCGCGCTGAAAGAGTTCGAAGCCGACCCCGAGAGCGGCAAGCCCATCAAGGTGAAGGATGGCCGATTCGGGCCCTACGTCACCGACGGCGTCACCAACGCAACCATCCCCAAGGCCGAATCGGTCGAAGAGATCACGTTCGACCGCGCCGTTCAGTTGCTCGCCGACAAGCGCGCAAAGGGTCCGGCGAAGCCGCGGGCGAAGAAGGCCCCGGCCAAGAAGGCGCCCGCGAAGAAGGCACCCGCCAAGAAGCCGGCCGCCGCCAAGCCGGCTGCTGCCAAGACGACCGCAGCGAAGACGACCGCTGCCAAGTCGACCGCGGCCAAGGCGCCGGCCAAGAAGCCCGCCGCCACGAAGCCGGCCGCCGACGCGAAATGAGCGAGCGACCGCATCCCGGCCTCTTCGTGACGATCGAAGGAGGGGACGGCTCGGGTAAATCGACCCAGGCCGCCCTCCTCGAACAGTGGCTGACCGACGAGGGCTACACCGTCGTTCGCACGCGCGAGCCCGGTGGCACCGAGGTCGGGCTGCTGCTGCGCGAGATCGTGCTGCACCATCGGGGAGACATCCCGCCGCGCGCCGAAGCGCTTCTCTACGCCGCCGACCGCGCGCAGCACGTGGCCACGCTCGTCCGTCCCGCCCTGCAGCGGGGCGACATCGTCCTCCAGGACCGGTACATCGACTCGTCGGTGGCCTATCAGGGCGCGGGGCGCACGCTCGGAGGCGAAGAGATCCGCGCGCTGTCCGAGTGGGCGACCGACGGCCTGACCCCGGACGTCACGCTGCTCCTCGACCTCGACGAAGAAACCGCGCGAGCGAGAATGGGTGCCACCGAACGCCGCTTCGACCGCCTCGAGGCCGAGAAACAAGACTTCCACCGACGGGTCCGCGGCGCCTTTCTCGCGATCGCCGACAACGAACCCGAGCGGGTCGCCGTGATCGACGCGGCCGAACCCGTCGAGCTCGTCGCCGAGACGATCGCCGCACGCATCCGCCCGCTCCTCCCGTAGGCCTGCACCGCCACACGCATCCGCCCGCTCCTCCCTTATGGCTGCGCCGCCGCAGGCATCGGCCCGCTCCTCCCGTAGGGCTGCACCGCCGCACGCATCTGCCCGGGTTTGCCTGGGGAGCGCGCGCATCCAGCTCCTGGGGCCGGGGCCGGGGCCGGTGAGGCTACGCCCGCCGGTTGTCGGAGGCCGCCGGTAAGGTGGAACCGTGGGAGCTTGGGACGACATCATCGGGCAGACGGACGCCGTCGAGCTGCTGACCGACGCCAGCCAGAACCCACAGGCCATGACGCACGCCTGGCTCATCACGGGCCCCCCGGGCTCGGGGCGCTCCAACCTGGCCTATGCCTTCGCCAAAGCCCTGCTCAGCCGTGTGCCGGGCGGCGACGAGCAGACCGACCAGCAGGTCGACGCGCGCACACATCCCGATCTGACGTCGCTGTCGACGAGCAAGGTCATCATCTCGATCGACGAAGTGCGGCACCTCGTCACGGGCGCGTCCTACGCGCCATCGGTCGGCCGCTACCGCGTGCTCGTCGTCGAAGACGCCGACCGCATGGCCGAGCGCACCTCCAACGTGCTCCTCAAGGCCCTCGAAGAGCCGCCCGAGCGCACCGTGTGGATCCTGTGTGCGCCGAGCGAAGCCGACCTCATCCCCACCATCCGGTCGCGGGTCCGCAGCGTGCGACTGCGCGTGCCCGACGTCACCGAGGTCGCCGCGCTCCTGCAGCGCCGAGACGGAGTCGACGCCGAGACGGCCGAGCGCGCCGCCCGGCACGCCCAAAACCACATCGGCATGGCACACCGGCTCGCCACCGACGAGACCGCACGCCAGCGGCGCGAAGAAACGCTGCGCGTGGCTTTGACGGTGCGCACCGTCTCGGACGCCGTCGTGGGGGCCGCCACGCTGCTCGAGCTCGCGGGCTCCGACGCGAGCGCCTACACCGAGCAACGCGACGCCGAAGAACGTGAACACGCGCTGCGTTCGCTCGGCATCGAACCCGGCAAACCCGTTCCGCCCGCCCTGCGCGCACAGATCCGCGGCCTCGAAGAAGAACAGAAACGCCGCGCCACCCGCAGTCTGCGCGACGGCATCGACCGCATCCTCGTCGACCTGCAATCGGTCTACCGCGACATCGCGCTGCTGCAATTCGGCATCGACGACACCATCATCAATCGCGAGCTGCTGCCGCACCTGAGACAATCAGCACAATCATCGAGCCAGGCCAGCACCATGGCCACGCTCGACGCCATCGCAACCGCCCGACACCGCATAGAGGGGAACGTCGCACCAGCCCTGGCTCTCGAAGCCATGCTCGTCGCGGCACAACGCTGACATGAATAACGACGACATGGGCAACGAAGACATGCGCAACGCCGACAGCCACAACGCGCCGGGCCCCAGCCGCAACCCGCAGGGCTCCACGCCGTGGGAGCTCGCTTCCGCTGACGCATCCGTCACGGGCCGACGCCCGCGCCGCTCAGTTCGCCGCCGCGCCGCCAGCGTCGTCGCCACCGTCACGGTCGCCGCCCTCGCTCTGAGTGGCTGCGTCACGGCCTTCCTGCCGGGGGATCGCAACGGGGGAGGCAGCAGCACGTCCACGCCCGTTGCCGAAGACGTGGCCGCCGATCTGAAGCCCTTCTACGAACAAACCCTCACCTGGAAGAGTTGCGAAGGCGGCGAGCTCGAATGCACCACCTTCGACACGCCCGAGAACTGGGATGACCCCGCGGCCGGCTCGGTCGAGATCGCCGCCGTGCGCTCCCGAGCGACCGGTTCCGACCGCGTCGGATCGCTGCTCGTCAACCCCGGCGGACCCGGCGGCTCCGGTTACGACTTCGTCGCCGACAGCCTCGACTTCGCCACCGACCAGAAGCTGCAAGAATCCTTCGACGTCGTCGGCTTCGACCCGCGCGGCGTCGGCCGGTCGACGCCCGTCACCTGCTTCGACCCGGAGGGGCTCGACGCGTACCTCTACGACATCCCGGCCAACGCGCGCGGAACAGAAGCCTGGCAGCAGGAGAGCGCCCAGAGCGCCGCCGACTTCGGCAAGGCCTGTGCCGACAAAACGGGTGACTTCCTGCACTACGTGAACACCGTGCAATCGGCCCACGACATGGACCTGCTGCGCGCACTCGTCGGCGACAGCAAGCTCTACTACCTCGGCTACTCCTACGGCACCTTCCTCGGCGCCACCTACGCAGAACTCTTCCCCGACAAGGTCGGCCGCCTCGTCCTCGACGGCGCCATCGACCCCTCCGTCAGCAACTTCGAGGTCACCAAGACCCAGTCGATCGGCTTCGAGAACGCCCTCAAGGCCTACCTCGAGAGCTGCCTCGGCGGCTCCGACTGCCCCTTCACCGGGTCGGTCGACCAGGCCATGACCCAGATCCGGGCGCTGCTCGAATCGGTCGACAAGACGCCCATCCGCAACTCAGACGGGCGCATGCTCGGCTCGGGCACGCTGGTCACCGCCATCATCTACCCGCTGTACTCGCAGTCCAGCTGGAGCTACCTCACGCAGATGTTCGACGACGTCATGAAGGGTTCGGCCAGCGTCGCCTTCACGCTCGCCGACGGCTACAACGGGCGCAACCCCGACGGCACCTACGCCGACAACTCCACCGAATCTTTCACGGCCTACAACTGCCTCGACTACACCTACGACGCCGACCCGGCCGTCATGGCCGAGCAGGCCGCCGAGATCGAGAAAGCCGCCCCGGTCATCGGCAGCTACATGACCTACGGCGACATCGGATGCGCCAACTGGCCCTACACCGACGGTGCCGAACGCGCCGCCATCAACGCCCCCGGCGCCCCGCCCATCATGGTCGTCGGCACCACCAACGACCCGGCAACGCCCTACGAATGGGCCGTCTCGCTCGCCGACCAGCTCGAGAGCGGATTCCTTCTCACCTACGAGGGCGAGGGGCACACGGGTTACAACAAGGGCTCCGAATGCGTGGACGACGCCGTGGATGACTACCTCGTCAACGGCACCGCGCTGACCTCCGATCCGAAATGCACCTGATCAACAAATAAATGACACGCGGATGACCGCGGCGGGGCTGGGCCCGATTCACACTCGGGCCCAGAAACCGCTAAGATCATTCCTTGTGTTGCCGTACACGCGAAAGCGAACGGCAAACACGCCGCCCTAGCTCAGTCGGCAGAGCGATTCACTCGTAATGAATAGGTCAGGGGTTCGATTCCCCTGGGCGGCTCCACTTCTTCATCCCCTCGTGCGACCCGTGCCCACGTACCAAGGCCCACGTACCAAGGCCCACGCACCAAGGCCCACGCACTAAGCTGGCGCCGTGACTAAAGACGGCACGCTCCGCTGGGGCATCCTCGGACCAGGCGGCATCGCACACGCGTTCACCGCAGACCTCATCCAGAACGGCCTCATCGTGCAGGCCGTCGGCTCGCGTCAACTCATCAAGGCGCAAGAATTCGCTGACGAATTCGACATCGCCAATGCGCACGGAAGCTACGAAGACCTCGTGGCCGACCCCGACGTCGACGTCATCTACATCGCCACGCCGCATCCGTTCCACGCCGACAACGCCCTCCTCGCGCTGAACGCCGGCAAGCACGTCCTCGTCGAAAAACCCTTCACCCTGAACCAGGCCGAAGCGGAGCGCGTCGTCGCGCGCGCCGACGAGCTGGGCCTCGTCGTGCTCGAGGCGATGTGGACCCGCTTCCTGCCGCACATGGTGCGCCTGCGCGAGATCCTCGCCGAAGGCCTCCTCGGCGAGCTCGTGGGAGTCGTCGCCGACCACACGCAGTCGCTGCCGCAGAACCCCGAACACCGCATCAACAACCTCGAGCTGGGCGGCGGCGCCCTCCTCGACCTCGGCATCTACCCGGTGTCCTTCACGGTCGACGTGCTCGGCATCCCCGACACCATCCAGGCGTCGGCGGCCTTCGCCGAGACGGGCGCCGACTCCACCGTCGCCACGGTGTTCGGCTATGAGGGTGGGCGCACCGCAACAAGCTTCAGCACCAGCACGGCCAAAGGCACCAACGTGGCCGCGGTGCTCGGCACGCGCGGCCGCATCGACCTCGACGCCGTGTGGTATTCGCCGACCACGTTCCGCCGCTACGACGCCGACGGTGAGCTGCAGGAGACGTACACATCGACGGTCGTCGGCCGCGGCATGCACTACCAGGCGCTCGAGCTCGAACGGCTCGTGGCCGAAGGACACCTCTCGGGCGACATCCTGCCGACCAGCGAGACCATCGCCATCATGGGCGTGCTCGACGAAGTCCGTCGCCAGATCGGGCTCGTCTACCCGGGGGAGCGCAACACGGCCGTCTGACCGTGGGCCCGGTGTGCCGATACGCGCACCGGTTCCACATTCGATGGGGCGAAAACGTGAGCCCCGGTTTAGGATCTTCGGGTGCGCGAAACCTCTGACGACACCACCGAGCAGACTTCAGGACCGTCGTCGAACCCGAGCGGCGTCGGAGCCTTCTTCGCCCGCCACCGCACCGCCTGGCTGATCACGGCCGCCACCGCCGGCTTCGCACTCATCGGATCGGGGGCCGTGGCCGTCGGCGCAGCTACCTCGCCCGTCGTCACGCCGAGCGCTCAAACCGCAGAGGTGCAGGATGTCGCGCCCTCGACATCCGCGAGCCCTGCGCCCACGCCGACCGCCACCACGCCGCCGCCGCGGCCCGTGCCCGCCAACGCCGTGCCGGCCTCGAAACTGCGCACCTGCTCGGTGCAGGGCCTCACCACCGACCCCCGCTTCGGCAACATGCAGGCGCAGGCCCTGAACGCCGACACCGGTGAGGTGCTGTTCGACCGCGACGCCGGCACGCCCAACCGCACCGCCAGCGTCTTGAAGGTGCTGACCACCTCGGCCGCCCTCGCCGCCCTCGGGCCCGACTACCGCGCGACGACGCGCGTCGTTCAGGGTTCCGAACCGGGCACGATCGTGCTGGTCGGCGGCGGAGACGTGACGCTCACGCGACTTCCGACGGGCCAGGAGTCGATCTACAAGGGTGCCGCGCATCTCGACGACCTCGCCGCGCGCGCCAAAGCCGCCTATGAGGCAGCCAACCCCGGCGTGCCCATCACGAAGATCGTGCTCGACGCGAGCTACTTCGGCGGCGACGGCTGGCAGCCCAGCTGGGAGACCTCGGAGCGCTGGAACGGTTGGATGTCCATCATCACGGCGTTGCAGGTCGACGGCGACCGCGACAACCCCGTTCTGCAGGATTCGCCGCGCAGCACCGACCCGGTCGCCCGCGCAGGCACAGCCTTCGCCTCGTACTTCGGCGGCGCGCCCACGGTCGTCGGCACGGCCCCGGCCGGCGCCGCCGAACTGGCACAGGTGCAGTCGCAGCCCGTCTCGGTGCTCGTGAAGCAGACGCTCGTTCCCTCGGACAACTCGGTTGCCGAGATGCTCGGGCGGCTGACGGCCATCAAGATGGGCGTCGGCAACACGTTCGATGCCATCCGCCAGGCCACACCGCAGGCGCTGCAGGCCTATGGAATCGACACGTCGGGCATCGTCACGGTCGACGGTTCCGGCCTGAGTGACAACAACGCCGTGCCTCCCAAGTACCTCACGCAGCTCATGCTCAAGGTCAACAAGCGCGAGGGCAACCTGGGCAACATCTACGACGGCCTGCCGGTCGCGGGTCGATCGGGCACGCTGTCTTTCAGCGACCGCTTCAACGGCGGCAACACCGTCGCGCGCGGGCACATCTTCGCCAAGACCGGTTCGATCAAGACGGGTTACACGCTCTCGGGCATCGTCAAGGCCAAGGACGGCAGCACCCTCGTGTTCGCGATCTTCGCCCTCGGCAAGGTGTCGGCAACGGCCCGTCAGGCCATCGACACCCTCGCGACCGGCTTCTACAATTGTGGAAACAATCTCTCGAACAACTAGAGCAGGGTAGTGAGCGGATGTCGCGGGCACTCTTCATCGTCGACGTACAGAACGATTTCACCGAGGGTGGCGCTCTGGGGGTCGACGGCGGCATCCAGGTGGCGGGCGCGATCACCGAGTACCTCACCGACCATGCCGGCGACTATGCGCTGATCGTGGCGTCGCGCGACTGGCACGACGCCGACAACGACAACGGCGGGCACTTCGCGGTCGAGGCCGACCCGAACTTCGTCGACACCTGGCCCGAGCATTGCGTCGCCGGCACACCCGGGGCGGACTACCATCCGGCTTTCGTCACCGACGAGGTCGACGTGCACGTGCACAAGGGGCAGGGCGAGCCTGCCTATTCGGCTTACGAGGGTGTCGCCGAGGATGGCAGCGCCGTGCCCGCGCTCGTGGAGGAGCGGGGGATCACCGACATCGACGTGGTGGGCATCGCCACGGACCACTGCGTGCGCGCGACGGTGCTCGACGCGCTCGCGCACGGCCGGCGTGTGCGCGTCTTCGAGGACCTCGTCGCGGGTGTTGCGCCCGAGAGCACCGTCGCCGCGCTCGAGGAGATGAAGGCCGCGGGGGCGGAGATCGTCGGTCGTCCCACGCTCGAGCTCGTCGAACCGTCGCTCACGACCGAGCCCCGCTGACACCGCTGGCTCGCTGGCGCCGCAGAGTCGCTGACACCGCTGGCTCGCTGACGGCGGGGCCCCGATATCGGCTGAGCCGCGCCGGCGCCAGAGCCGCGCCGTCCCGCTAGCCTGCCCGCTCGTCAGGCTGCTGGCCCGGCAGCACGCTACTCGCCCTCGTGCCGCTCCAGGAACGCGTACACCTCGGCGTCGTCGACACCCGGGAACGTTCCGCTCGGCAACGGCGACAGCACGTGCGCGTGCAGTCGCGCGCTCGGCCACGCCTGGTCGGCCCAGCGATCGGCCTGCTCGGGCCGCGGGGTCTTGCAGCACGCCGGGTCGGGGCACGTCGAGACCGCACGCGTCACGGTCTCCCGCCCACGGAACCACTTCGCCTGCGCGAACGGAACGCCCACCGAGATGCTGAACTCGCCGTCGCTCGTCGTGCCCGTCTGGGTGGCACACCAGAACGTGCCGGCGGGCGTGTCTGTGTACTGGTAGAGCTCGGTGGTGCGGTTCGTGCGGTCGAAAGCCGCTCGCGCGCTCCACCGCCGGCACAGGATCTGGCCCTCAACAGCGCCCGTCACATCGGTGGGAAGGGGCAGCCCGTCATTCTCGTAGGCCTTCGCGATCGCGCCATCCCCGTCGACCCGCAGAAAATGCAGCGGCATATCGAGCGTGGATGTCGCGAGGTTCGTCATGCGCAACGCCGCCGCCTCGTGCGTCACACCGAAGGCGTCACGAAAGTCCTCGACGGCAAGGTTGCGATCTTTCTTCGCCTTGGCCAGGAACTCGACCGCCGCCGTGCGCGGCATGAGGCAGGCGGCCGAGAAGTAATTGATCTCGAGGCGCTGCTGCAGGAACTCGGCATAGCTGCTGGGGCGTTCGTGGCCGAGCAACCGGTGCGCCATGGCCTGCAAAGCCATGGCGCGCAGGCCGTGTCCGCCGGGGATGGAGGCGGGCGGCAGATAGATGCGACCGTTCGCCAGGTCGGTCACGCTGCGCGTGGAATGCGGCAGATCGTTCACGTAGAGCAGCTGGAAACCGAGTCGCTCGGCCATGATGCTGACCGTGCGGTGGGTGACCGCGCCGATGGTGTGACCGGCCGCCTTGATCTGCTTCTCGGCGAGGGCGTCGATGTCGGGGAGGTAGTTGTTGCGGGCACGCATCCCGGCGCGGAGTTCGGTGTTGGCGCGCCGGGCCTCCTCGGGGGTGGCGATGGCGTCTGAGGCCCGGCGCTGCAGCTCGCGGTGCAGGCCCACGAGCGCCGTGAGCGCGTCATCCGCCATGCCCTTGGTCGGTTTGACGCGGGGGAGCGCCAGGCCGCTGTAGAGGGGGCTGCGTTGTGCGCGGTCGAGTTCGATTTCGAGGGCGGCGCGCGGGCTCGGGGGTGCGCTGTCGAGCAGCGTCGCAAGGCTGACCCCGAGGGCCTGCGCGAGTTCGCCGAGTTGAGACAGCCTCGGTTCGCGCTTGCCGTTCTCGATGAGCGAGAGCTGGCTGCCCGCGAGGCCTACTCGCGTTCCCAGGTCGTCGAGGGTGAGGCCGCGCTCGAGGCGGTGATGGCGGATGCGGTGGCCCAGGGTGACCGGATCGGTGGCGTCGCTGCTCATTTCTTCACGATAGCGAAAGATCAGCGATTCTTAACAGCTCTTTATCGCGAAACTGTGGCGATTGCTGCATCAGGCTGGAGTCACGGATCACCGACGACCGGCCAGACGCCGAGAAGGAGACGCGACCATGACGATCGCCCCCGACCGAAAAGAACGTGCCACGACCGAGCGCGCGAACGCCGGCCTCGGGTACGCCGGGCGTGTTCGCACCGGGTCATCCGCGGGCCGTGTCGGGGACACCGCCACCCGAACCACGGTCGCTCGCGCCACACGGGCTGAGCGCATCACTCAGGCCGGGAACAACCCCTACGAGGGCCGAGGTCTGGCCGGCCTGCGCGCCTGGGTCGCCGAGGTCGCCGCGCTGACGACGCCCGACAGCATCCACTGGTGCACGGGTTCGACGGCCGAGAATTACGAGCTCACGCGCCAGGCCGTCGCCGACGGTTCGCTCCTGCAGCTCAACCCGGAGTGGCGCCCCAACAGCTACCTGGCGCGCTCGGCGGCGTCCGATGTGGCCCGCGTCGAGGCCCGCACGTTCATCTGCTCGGCCGACGAGGCGGATGCGGGGCCCACCAACAATTGGCGAGAGCCATCCGCCCTGCGCGCCGAGCTCGACGGTGTCTTGGCCGGTAGCATGCGAGGCCGCACCCTCTACGTCGTCCCCTTCTCGCTCGGCCCCGTCGGCGGCCCGCTCTCGCTGATCGGCGTGCAGCTGACCGATTCGCCGTACGCCGTGCTCTCGATGGGCATCATGACGCGCACGGGTGACCGCGTGCTCGACCAGATCGCCGCGGGAACGCCCTGGGTGCGCACGTTGCATTCGCTCGGCGCGCCGCTCGAAGACGGTCAAGCCGATGTCGCCTGGCCCTGCAACGACGACAAGTACATCGCCCATTTCCCCGACAGCCGCGAGGTCATCTCCTACGGCTCGGGCTACGGCGGCAACGCGCTGCTGGCTAAGAAGTGTGTGGCGCTGCGCATCGCGTCGGTCATCGGCCGCGACGAGGGATGGTTGGCCGAGCACATGCTCCTCATCCGCATCACGTCGCCCGAGGGCAACCGCTACCACGTGGCCGCGGCGTTCCCCTCGGCGTGCGGCAAGACGAACCTGGCGATGCTGCGCTCGTCGCGCCCCGGATGGCGGGTCGAAACGCTCGGCGACGACATCACGTGGATGAAGCCGGGCGCCGACGGCCGCCTGTGGGCGATCAACCCCGAGGCGGGCTTCTTCGGCGTCGCGCCGGGGACGGGCGAGGCCACCAACCGCACGGCCGTCGACACGCTCTGGGGCAACACGATCTTCACGAACGTGGCCCTGCGAGACGACGGCGACGTGTGGTGGGAGGGCCTCACCGAAACGCCGCCCGCCCACCTCGTCGACTGGACGGGTGAGGACTGGACGCCCGACGCAGGCCGGCCGGCCGCGCATCCGAATTCTCGGTTCACGGTGTCGGCGTCGCAGTGCCCCACGCTCGCCGAGGGATGGGATGAGCCCGTCGCCCTCGACGCGATCGTGTTCGGCGGGCGGCGCGCCACCAACGTGCCTCTCGTCACGGAGGCGAGCGACTGGGCGAACGGCGTTTTCTTCGGCGCCACGATCTCGTCCGAGAAGACCGCGGCGGCCGAGGGCACGGTGGGCGAGTTGCGCCGGGATCCGTTCGCCATGCTGCCGTTCTGCGGTTACAACATGGCCGACTACTGGGCGCACTGGTTGCGGGTCGGCCGCACGCTGTCGCCGTCGGGCACCCCGAAGATCTTCCAGGTCAACTGGTTCCGCAAGGGTGAGGATGGTTCGTTCCTCTGGCCCGGCTTCGGCGAGAACATGCGGGTGCTCGAGTGGATGGTGCGTCGCATCGAGCGCGCCGTGCCCGCCGCCGAGTCACCGCTCGGTCGCGTGCCGGTGCCCGGCGACCTGAACGTGGACGGTCTCGACGTGGCGCCGGATGCTCTCACCGAACTCTTCGCGGTCGACCGCGAGTCCTGGCTGGCCGAGGCGCAGCTGACCGAGGAGTTCTTCGACACCTTCGGGTCTCGGGTGCCCGCTGCCCTGCGCGCCGAACTGGCCGCCCTGCGCTACCGCCTCCGCCAGGCGGACTAGCGCCCCACAGACGACGAAGCCGGACTGCAGCCCGCTGGGGGCATGTGCAGTCCGGCTTCGTTTTGGTTCTCGCGGGGTGCTGGCGGCAGCGTTCGTGGCACAGCCGAGCCGAGCCGAGCCGCGCCGCGCCGCGCCGCTACACGAGCAGCTGGTGCTTCGCGAGGTCGCGATAGAGCGGCGTGGTCTGCACGAGCTCGGAATGCGTTCCCACGCCGACGACCTTGCCCTGGTCGATGACGACGATCTGGTCGCTGTCGACAACGGTGGAGAGGCGGTGCGCGATGACGATCATGGTGCGATCTTCGGCCACGGCGTCGATGGCTTCGCGCATCTTCTGCTCGTTGGCGCCGTCGAGGGACGACGTCGACTCGTCGAGCAGCAGGATCGGGGGAGCGGACAGCAGTGCGCGGGCGATGGCGAGGCGCTGACGTTCGCCACCCGACAGCATGATGCCGTCTTCGCCGACGAGGGCGCTGAGGCCGGCGGGGTCGCGGTCGAGCACGTCGCCGAGGTTCACCGAGCGCAGCACGTGCACGCACGCCTCGTCGGTGGCGTTGGGCGAGGCGAGCAGCAGGTTGTCGCGCAGCGTTCCCGCGAGAACGGGCGCATCTTGTTCGACATAGCCGAGTTGTCCGCGCAGCGCCGTGCGCTCGAGGGTGCGGATGTCGACGCCCCCCATGCGCACACTGCCGGACTCGGGATCGTAGAAGCGCTCGATGAGGCCCAGGATGGTCGACTTGCCGGCTCCGGAGGGCCCGACGAGGGCCGTGCGCTTGCCGCGCGGAACCTCGAAGCTGATGCCCCGCAGGATGGGGTCGCCCGCGACACGTTTGGTGACCGCGGAGGGGGTCGCTGAGGCATCCGGGTCTTCGGCGCCGGCGATCTGGGCCTCGACGGCGGCGAGTTCGGCCGCACGCTTCTCGTCGCGCGCGATCGTGTCGACGCCGCCGATCGCGTCGGCGACGACCGCCGAGGTGGGCTCACCGGCGGGGGCCGACGCAGACTCGTCCGCACCCGGCGGGATGGCCGCGGGGGAGTAGCGGAACGTGACGTCGACGAACTCGATGGCGGGCGCGTCGTGGTTCCACGAGCCGGGGTCGGCGACGGTGCGGGCGATCGCTTCGTCGTTGGCGTTCTCGAGGGGGAGGTCGATGATCTCTTGGATGCGGCCGAGCGCGCCGAGGGCCTGGTTGGTGGCGCTGATGGCTCCGAAGGCCTGCCCGAGCGGCATGATCATCATGAAGAGGAACAGGATGAAGGCCACGAGGTTGGCGACCGTGATGGCACCAGAGGCGACGCGGAAACCGCCGACGCCCAGCACCACGAGGAATGACACCTGCATGGCGACGCCGGCGACGGGCACGACGAGGGCCGAGATCTTGGCCACGTCGATGCCCATGTCGAAGGCACCCTTGGCGTCTTTCTCGACGCTGGCGATCTCGCGCTCGGTGGCGTTGGAGGCGCGCACCGTGCGCACCGAGCTGATGGCGCGTTCGACGGCCGCGGCGAGGTCGCCGACCTTGGCCTGCGCGCGGGCGCTGGCCTGGCGGATGCGGCCCGAGAGCACGGTGACGACGACGACCGACACGGCAATCACCAGCACGGTGAGGCCGAGGAGGACGGGGTCGATGATGAGCATGGCGATGAGCGCGCCGACGAAGGTGAGCGAACCGCCGATGGCCTCGACGAGCCCCTGCGTGAGCACGGCGCGCAGGAGCGTGGTGTCGCTGCCGACACGCGAGACGAGGTCGCCGGTGCGGCGCGTGTCGAACTCGGAGATGGGCAGGTGCAGCATGCGTGCCACCAGCCGGCGACGGCTCGACAGCACCACGCCCTCACCCGTGCGCTGCAGCAGGTAGTGCTGGTAGCCGGAGATGATCGACGACACGACGACGAGCGCGATGAGCGCCCAGACGAGACCACCCAGCCCGTCGCCCTCGCCCACGACCGAGATCACCTGCGACACGAGCAGCGGCTGCGCCAGGGAGGCGGCCGCGCCGAGGATCGACAGGCCGATCACGAAGTAGAGCACCTTCTTGTGCTCGAAGAGATAGGGCAGCAGCTGGCCGAAGGTGGCGCGCGGCCCCTCGGGGGTGTTGCCACGGCGCCCGAAGGGGCTGCGGCGGGCGGAGGACGTGCGCGGGGTCTCAGAGGATGACATCTGTTCTTTCATCTGTCGTGGTTCGTGATCGACCCCTCTAATCTACGTCCCTTTCGTTCTCACGCGGTTGGTGTCGTGACGCCTGGGGAGAACACGCCGCGAACGAGCCTGTGCAGAACAGGCGGACGACGAAAAACGGGGGCGGATGCCGGGCCGAAGCTCCGACATCCGCCCCCGTTCGGCCGCGCGAGGCGGTCAGGAGGTGTGCTGACTAGGCGACGTCGTTCTCGTAGTCGACGTCCTTGGTCTCCTTGCTCAGGAAGAGCGCGATGAGCGTGAGCACGGCGGCGGCGCTCAGGTAGGTGCCCACGAGGAATACGCTGCCGTCGGCGAGCTGCCACAGGAAGACGGCGATGAACGGGGCGACGGCCGCACCGAGGATCGACGACACGTTGTAGCTGATGGCCGAGCCCGTGTAACGCACGTTGCCGGGGAACAGCTCGGGCAGCTGCGCACCCATTGGGCCGAAGGTGAGGCCCATGAGCGTGAAGCCGATGACGAGAAGCGCCATAACGCCCACGAAGCCGGCACCGAACAGGGGCACCCAGAGCAGACCGAAGACGAGGATGCCGAGGGTCACGGTCATGAGCATCTTGCGACGACCGAACTTCTCGGCCAGCGGCCCGGCGACGAGCGTGAAGATTCCGAAGAACACGACGCCGACGATGAGCATGATGAGGAAGTCGTTGCGGGCGTAGCCGAGCCCGGGCACGAACGTGTCGATCGCCTCGGCCGACATGGGCTTGCCCTTCGCCTCGGCGCCCGCCTGAGCGGCCTCGAGCGTGGATGCAGTCGTGCCGAACGTGAGGGTGAACGTGGTCATCAGGTAGAACAGCACGTAGGTGGCCAACATGATGAAGGTTCCGAGGATGAGCTGACGCCAGCTCGTCTTGAACACGCGGGCGAGCGGCAGCTTGGCGACCTCACCCTTCTCGACGACCTTCTGGAACGCGGGCGTCTCGACGAGCTTGAGGCGCACGTAGAGGCCCACGATGACGAGAACGGCCGAGATCAGGAACGGGATGCGCCAGCCCCAGGCGGCGAACGCCTCGGGGGAGAGACCCACGCTCAACCACAGGAAGATCAGGTTGGCGATGATGAAGCCGATGGGGGCGCCCAGCTGCGGGAACGTTCCGTAGATGGCGCGCTTGTTCTTGGGCGCGTTCTCGGTGGCGAGGAGGGCCGCGCCGCTCCATTCGCCGCCGAGGCCGAGGCCCTGCGCGAAACGCATGATGACGAGGAGGGCCGGGGCCCAGAACTCCCAGCCGGGGACCTGGGCGGTGGGCAGGCATCCGATCAGGACGGTGGCGATGCCCATGGTCAGCAGGGAGGCGACGAGCGTGCCCTTGCGGCCGATGCGGTCACCGAAGTGGCCGAAGAGGATGGAGCCGATGGGGCGCGCGACGAAGGCGGCACCGAAGGCGGCGAACGACGAGAGCAGGGCGGTGGCCGGGTCCTGGTTCGGGAAGAAGAGTGCCGGGAAGACGAGCACGGCCGCCGTGGCGTAGACGTAGAAGTCGTAGAACTCGATCGACGTGCCGACGAGGCTCGCGATGACGACGCGCGAACGCGGATTGACGGGGGCCGGGGCGGCGGATGCGGATGACGAAACTGTTGTGGACATTGACCTGTGCTTACCTGCGTAGCTGTGAAGGTTCGCGCGCCGAGCGGCGGCGAAACCACGAAACACCGTTGGGCGGATGCGCCGGTCTCGCGCGGGCCGCCTCGGAAAAGGGGGAGATCCGCTTGTGGCGGACCTGAAAACCATACGCCAGCGCGGCGTGTCGCGCTAATCGGCGCGGATCTCAGGTCCGCCGAGCAGACGACTAGCCGCGCAGCTCGCGCAGCAGCACGGCCGTCGCCACGGCCGCCTGGGCCGCTTCGCGTCCCTTGTCCTCTTTCGAGTCGGCGAGGCCGGCACGGTCGAGCCCCTGCTTCTCGTCGTCGAGCGTCAGCACACCGAATCCGACCGGCTTGCCGGTCGCGATGGTCACCTGCGTGAGACCCGAGGTGGCGGCATCCGACACGTATTCGAAGTGCGGGGTGCCGCCGCGGATGATGACACCCAGCGCCACGACCGCGTCGGCCCCGGATTCGAGGGCCACCTTCGAGGCGACGGGCAGTTCGAAGCTTCCGGCCACGCGCACGAGGCGGTGGGTGACGCCCATCTCGTCGAGCGCCTTCTCGGCCCCCGCGATGAGCCCGTTGGTGATGACCTCGTGCCACTGGCCCGCGATCACGACCACGTTCAGGCCGGTTCCGTCGACGTGCAGATCGGGCTGTCCTTCGCCACTCATGTGTTCCTCTTTCTCTGTTCGGTGTTCTGTGTTCTGTGTTCGATGCAGACCGCATCGGATGTCGGGTGTCTAGTTGTCGTGCAGCGCGATGATGTGTCCCATGCGATCGCGCTTGGTGTTCAGGTAGGCCTCGTTGAACGCGCCGACGCCCACGATGAGCGGCACGCGTTCCGACACCGCGACGCCGTGCATCGTGAGCTGGCGCTCTTTCTCGGGGTTGTTGGTCAAGAGGCGCACGGATGTCATGCCGAGATCGTCGAGGATGGCCGAGGCGGCCTCATAGTTGCGGGCGTCGGCGGGCAGCCCGAGCGCGATGTTGGCGTCGAGCGTGTCGAGCCCGTCCTCCTGCAGGCGGTAGGCGCGCAGCTTGTTGACGAGTCCGATGCCGCGCCCCTCCTGCCCGCGCAGGTAGATGACGACGCCGCCGTGGCGTTGGATGGTGTCGAGTGCGGTGTCGAGCTGCGGCCCGCATTCGCATTTCAGCGACCCGAAGGCCTCGCCCGTCAGACATTCGCTGTGCACGCGCACGAGCGCGCCCTCGGCGGCCGGGTTGCCCGAGACGATGGCCACGTGATCGGCGCCCGTGCGGCGGTCGTGGTAGGCGCGCATGCGGAAGCTGCCGTGCGTGGTGGGCACGGTCGTTTCGACCTCGAAGCGCACGGCCGGGTCGGCGGGCGTCTGGTCTTCGCCGGGGGCCGTGCCGTCGCACACGGCCTGCGCGTCGGGGTGTTCGACGATGTAGGCGATGAGGTCGGCGATGGTGATGACGGGCAGGCCGAATTCGGCGCCGAGCGCGATGAGCCCGGGCAGGCGCGTCATCTCGCCCGTGTCTTCGACGACCTCGCAGATGGCTCCGACGGGGGTGAGGCCCGCGAGGCGCATGAGGTCGACGGCGGCCTCGGTGTGGCCGGGGCGTTCGCGCACTCCGCCGTCCCGCGCGCGGAGCGGCACGATGTGGCCGGGGCGGATGACGCTCGTGGCGGTCGACAGCGGGTCGCCCAGCACGCGCAGGGTCTTGGCCCGGTCGGACGCCGAGATGCCCGTCGTCACGCCCGTCGCGGCATCCACGGTCACGGTGTAGGCCGTCTGGCGCAGGTCCTCGTTGCGCGCCACCATGGGCGGCAGCTCGAGCCGGTCGGCGTATTCGTTCGACATGGGCGCGCAGATGTAGCCGCTCGTGTGCCGGATGGTCCACGCCAACCACTCCTGCGTCGCATATTGCGCCGAGAGGATGACGTCGCCCTCGTTCTCGCGCCCCTCATCGTCGGCCACGAGCACGGGTTTGCCCGCGCGCAGCGCTTCGAGCGCCTCGGGAATCGTCGACAGGCTCATGAGTGGGTTTCCGTTCTGCGGGTGGTGATGGCCAGCATGCGTTCCATGTGGCGGGCCAGGATGTCGGTCTCGATGTTCACGGTGTCGCCCACGACGCGCTCGCCGAGGGTCGTGGCCGCGAGTGTCTCGGGAATCAGCGACACCTCGAACCACTGCGCGGGTTCGGCCGGGTCGCTGACGGCCGAGACGGTCAGCGAGACGCCGTCGATCGCGATGGAGCCCTTGTCGACGACGAGCGGGGCGTGCTTCTCGTCGAGGCTGAAGCGCAGCACACGCCAGGCGCTGCCCTCGGTGATCGAGAGCAGCTGCGACGTGCCGTCGATGTGTCCCTGCACGATGTGGCCGCCGAGACGGTCGCCCACCTGGGCGGCGCGTTCCAGGTTGACGCGGCGCCCGACATCCGCCCCGGAGAGGGTCGACATGGCCAGGGTCTGCGCCATGACATCCGCCGTGAACGAGTCGGGGGTCTGGTCGACGACCGTGAGGCAGACGCCCGAGACCGAGATGGAGTCCCCGTGCGCGGCGCCCGTGACGGCGAGTGGCCCGCGCACGGTGAAGCGCGCGGCGTCGCCCGTGTGCTCGATGGCCGTGATCGTGCCCGTTTCTTCGATGATTCCGGTGAACATCAGTGCGTCCCTTCTGGGCGGGCGGTGACCACGAGGTCGTCTCCCAGCCGTTCGATCCCGTCGATGACGAGGCGTCGTTGTGCGTCGATGGTGCCGACCCCGAGGTCGGTGGTGGCGAGGCGCCCGCCGCCCAGCAGCGTCGGCGCGAGATAGATGAGGTAGTTGTCGACGAGGCCCGCGCGCACGAAGGCGCTGGCCAGGGTGGGCCCGCCCTCGACGAACAGGGTGCGGATGCCTCGGGCGCGCAGTTCGGCGAGATCGGCCGCGAGGTCGCCTCCCGACAAGGTCACGAGCTCGTGCGGATGCCGGCGCACGGCGGCGTCGGCCGGAACGGGTCGCGTGCCGAACACCACGGGAACGGGCTGCGCGCCGAGTAGCGAACCGTCGTCGGCGCGCGCCGTGAGCGAGGCGTCGTCGGCCAGGATCGTGCCCGTGCCGACGGCGATGGCATCGGATGCCGCACGCCGGCGGTGCACATCGGCCCGCGCTTCCGGGCCCGTGATCCACTGGCTGGTGCCGTCGTCTGCTGCGGCGCGCCCGTCGAGGCTCGACGCCCACTTCACCGTCACGAGCGGACGACCCAGGCGGGCCGTGACGAGCCAGTCGCCGAGCAGCGCTGTAGCCGCTGCCTCTTCGACGCCGGCGATGACCTCGACCCCGCCGGCGCGCAGCCGTTCGGCGCCCCCGCCGGAGTGGCGACCCGGGTCGGCGACGGCGTACACGACGCGTGCGACCCCAGCGGCGAGCAGAGCTTCTGAGCAGGGCCCTGTGCGGCCCGTGTGGTTGCAGGGCTCGAGCGTGACGACGGCCGTGGCGCCGGCCGCGGCGCCCGCGGGCAGCTGCGACAGCGCGTCGACCTCGGCGTGCGGCGTGCCGGCGCCGCGGTGCCAGCCTTCGGCGATGACGGCGAATTCGCCCGTCGCGGCATCGGGCCGGGCGGCCAGGATGACGCAGCCGACCTGCGGGTTGACCCCGCGCGCCGGCCCGTTGCCCGCATCGTCGATGGCGCGGCGCATGGCGCGTCGAAGCTCCGCCTCGGTGGGGGCTGGATTCCCGGTCATGTCGTCCTTGTGGTCTCTGTCGAGACGGACTCCGGGTGCGTTCTGAGCGCTCGCCGTCTGGGCGCGCGCTCTCGCCGGCCGTCGACATCGGTCGACGACCCGTGCTTCCTCTCATCCGGACTCGAGCCTGCTGGTGCAGACCCATAACCGTCGGTTCCGGAATTCCACCGGATCGGCCCTCGACGCGTTCTCGTCGCCGTGGGCAGGAGCCTCGGGCGGCAGGAACGTTTCTCGGGTTCGCGGACTATAACCGCCGGTTCGGACTCTCACCGACCCCGGAGCACGTTTCTGTTGCTGACTCTACCGAACGCCGCCGGCCACAGGGTTATTCCAAGCGTCTTCGCGGCCTAATCCGACGAATTGTGACGGCGCCAGCGCTCGGCCTGCGTGGCGTCGGCGGGCGCCCCGTCGACCAGTTCGCGCGCCGTGCGGGAGTCGAGGATCAGGTCGGTGATGAGGCCCGCGGCGAGGGCTCCGCGCAGGCTCGCGAGCTTCGAGGTGCCCGCGACGATGCACACGCGGCGCGACACACGGCGCAGCACCTGCAGATCGGGGCCCGAGGAGCGTTGGTTGAGGGCGATGCCGTCGTCCGAGCCGTCCTCGCGGAAGAAGACCGTCGCCACGTCGCCGACCACCTTGGCTTCGGCCAGGGACGCGAAGTCGTCGTCGTCGAGATAGCCGCCGATGTAGACGTGGCTCGGCACCCCGGCGAAGGGCGAGCCGAGGCCGAAGACCGCGACATCCATGCCGGCCTGGATGTCGATGACGCGGTGGATGCTGCGCTCACGCCACAGCGCCTTCTTGGTGCCCGGGTCGTCGAAGAACGCGGGCACGGGGAACTGCTGCACGTAGGCGCCATACGCCCCGCCGAAACGTTGCAGGATCTCGCTGGCATAGAGGATGCCCGTGGTGCGCGGGTTCGCGGCGCCGTTCAACTGCACGATCGACGAGTTGTGGGTCGCCTTGGCCACGAGGTGTCGCGAGACGGCGCTCATGGTGCTGCCCCAGGCCACGCCCATGGTCATGTTGGAGTCGAAGAAGCTGCCGAGAATCCGTGCAGCCGAGATGGCCACGCGTTCAAGCCGGTCGACGTCGCTCGTGAGTTCGGGAACGGGCACCACGTGGGCGACCACGCCATACCGTCGACGGATGTCTGCTTCCACCTGCCGCGGCATGTCGAGGGGTGAGCGCACCTGAATCTCGACGAGGCCGGTTTCGCGGGCGTGACTGAGCAGGCGGGAGACCGAGGAGCGCGAGGTGTGCAGCTCGGAGGCAATGGCCTCCATCGTGAGGTCTTGCATGTAATACAACTGCGCGGCGGTCAGTGCGTCACGCGTTTTCGGCGTCAGTGCCGTGGTGGGCGAAGGAACCATGAGGCCATCCTTGCACGTTTGTGCACGAGATTTGACCGAGTGTGATCGAGGGCGTTCACTGATACGGACACAGACACAGTGCCGTGCTCCACACCCCCTGAAGCAATGGCGCGTAACAAGAGGAGTGACCGTCGTGAACGCCGCATCATCTTCATCCGCAACCCGTTCCAGCGTCCAGAGCCTGACCGAGCGTCCCCACGCCCAGGTTCTCGTCATCGGCGGCGGCATCAACGGCATCGCAACTTTCCGTGACCTGGCGCTGCAGGGCGTCGACGTCGTACTCGTCGAGCGCGGCGACTACTGCTCGGGCGCCTCGGCCGCCTCGTCGCACATGATCCACGGTGGCGTGCGCTACCTGGAGAACGGCGAGTTCCGCCTGGTCAAGGAGTCGGTCACCGAGCGCAACGGTCTGCTCAAGATCGCGCCGCACTACGTGAAGCCGCTCGAGACCACCATCCCCATCTTCACAACCGTCTCCGGCGTGCTGTCGGCTCCCGGCCGCATCCTCACCCACAAGGGCGGCAAGCCGAAGGAGCGCGGGGCTGCGCTCATCAAGATCGGCCTGACCATGTACGACTCCTTCTCGCGTGACGGCGGCGCCGTTCCCCGCCATCGCTTCCACGGCCACAAGAAGTCCATGGCCGACCTGCCGAAGCTCAACGACAACCTCAAGTACACGGCCACCTACTACGACGCCTCGGTGCACGACCCCGAGCGTCTGGCCCTCGACGTGCTGCGCGACGGCCTGGCCCAGGGTCCGCACGCCCGCGCCGCAAACTACGTCGAGGCCGTCGGCGCCTCGGACGGCGGTGTCGTGCTGCGCGACGTCGTCTCGGGCGAAGAATTCACCGTGAAGGCGGATGTCGTCGTCAACACGTCCGGCCCCTGGACCGACCTCACCAACGAGGCCCTCGGCGAGAAGACGGCCTACATGGGCGGCACCAAGGGTTCGCACATCGTGCTCGACAACCCCGAACTGCTCGCCGCCACCAAGGGTCGCGAGATCTTCTTCGAGAACAACGACGGCCGCATCGTGCTGATCTACCCGCTCAAGGGCAAGGTCATGGTCGGCACCACCGACCTCGAGGCGGATGTGCGCGAACCCGCCGTCTGCACCGAGGAAGAGGTCGACTACTTCTTCGGGCTCGTGAAGCACGTCTTCCCGACCATCGACGTCAACCGTGAGCAGATCGTCTACCGCTTCTCCGGCATCCGCCCGCTGCCCGGCCACGGAGACACGGCCCCCGGCTTCGTGTCCCGCGACTACCGCATCGTGCCGTCGACCTTCGGCACCGCCACGCTGCTCAGCCTCGTCGGCGGCAAGTGGACCACGTTCCGTGCCCTGGCCGAGCACCTCAGCAACGAGGTCCTCGAGCGCCTGCACCAGACCCGCAGTGTGTCGACGCTCGGCATGCCCATCGGTGGCGGCCGCGACTACCCGACCACGGATGACGCGCGCACCGTCTGGGTCACGAGCCACGGCCGCGAGGTGAGCCGCGCCCGCGCCGACATGCTGCTCGAGCGTTACGGCACGCGCGCCGCCGCCGTGATCGACGAGCTCGCCGAGTCGGGTGACACCCCGCTCGAGAACGCCGCCGAGTACAGCGTGCAGGAGATCGAATACCTCGTGCGCACCGAATCGGTCGTGCACCTCTCCGACGTGCTGCAGCGCCGCACGAGCCTCGCCTTCACGGGCCAGGCCACCGACGCGCTGCTCGCCGAGCTCGGTTCGATCACGGCCGGTGTCCTCGGCTGGTCGAGCGACGAGACCGCCGCCGAGATCGCCGAGGCCGCGCGCATCCTGCGCGAAGCACACGGTGTCGCGGTGGGCAGCACCAGCGCCAAGGAGGACGCGCTCAGCAAGTAGTCGGTCTGCGGGGAGGCCCGACGCCCTCGGGCGCGGCCTCCCCGCAAACCAACATTGAACGCATTCTCACGCGGAAGTCTTGTTTGCACGCTAGCGCGGTCGCTAGCGTGCAGATAGGTCGATATATAACCCGGAAGGGTCCCCCGCCAGGGGAGGCCCGAGAGTACTCGCAAGGAAGGTCAACGTGGACGTCAATTTGGGAACGATATTCCTCTCGGAAACCGTGGGAACGGCAATGCTGCTCCTGCTCGGTGGAGGTGTAGTCGCAAACGTAGTACTCGCTAAGTCCAAGGGCTTCGACGGCGGTTGGTTGCTGATCAACTTCGGATGGGGCCTCGCGGTCTTCTCCGGTGTGATCGTCTCCTACGCCTCAGGGGCCCACCTCAACCCGGCCGTCACGGTCGGCATCATCACGTCGGGCGCCGAGAACTTCGTGCCCGGCATCCCCGTCGACTTCTTGTCGACGATCGTCTATCTCGCGGCGCAGATGCTCGGTGCCATTATCGGTGCGGTGCTCGTGTTCCTCGCCTACAAGAAGCACTTCGACGAGACGGAAGACGCCGGCGCCAAGCTCGGTGTGTTCTCGACGGGCCCCGGCATCCGCAGCTACGGCTGGAACTTCCTCACCGAGGTCATCGGCACGTTCGTTCTCGTTTTCGTCGTTCTCGGCTTCGGCCGCAACGGTGACGCCGCCGGTCTCGCCTCGCTGGGTGCCCTGCCGGTCGCCCTCGTCGTGATCGCCATCGGTGCCTCGCTCGGTGGTCCCACCGGTTACGCCATCAACCCGGCCCGTGACCTCGGACCGCGTATCGTGCACGCCCTCCTCCCCATCAGGGGCAAGGGCACGAGCGACTGGTCCTACGCGTGGGTTCCGGTCGCCGGCCCCCTCGTCGGTGGTGCCATCGCCGGTCTCGCCTCGCAGGTCCTCCTGCCCGTCCTGACCTGATCTGATTTCTCTTCACCTGATCGACCCGGTGCGGATGCGCGCCTCAACCCCGACGCGCATCCGCCCACCCGAATAACCCTCTACAAAGGAGTAACTCTCATGACGGACTACGTCATCGCCATCGACCAGGGAACGACCTCGACGCGTGCGATCGTTTTCGACAAGAACGGCAACATCATCTCGACCGGTCAGCTCGAGCACGAGCAGATCTTCCCCAAGGCCGGTTGGGTCGAGCACGACCCGAAAGAGATCTGGAACAACACGCGTGAGGTGATCGGTACCGCGCTGTCGAAGGCGAACATCACGCGTCACGACATCCAGGCCATCGGTATCACCAACCAGCGCGAGACCGCCGTGGTGTGGGACAAGAACACCGGCGAGCCCGTCTACAACGCCATCGTCTGGCAGGACACCCGCACGCAGTCGATCGTCGACCGCCTCGCCGGCGACGAAGGCCTCGAGCGCTTCAAGCCCAAGGTCGGACTGCCGCTCGCCACCTACTTCTCGGGCACCAAGATCGTCTGGATCCTCGAAAACGTCGAGGGTGCGCGCGAAAAGGCCGAGGCCGGCGACCTGCTCTTCGGCACGACCGACAGCTGGGTTCTCTGGAACCTGACCGGCGGCACCGACGGCGGCGTGCACGTCACCGACGTCACCAACGCCAGCCGCACGCTCTTCATGGACCTCGAGACCCTCAGCTGGGACGACGAGATCCTCGAGATCTTCGGTGTGCCGAAGTCCATGCTGCCCGAGATCAAGTCCTCCTCCGAGATCTACGGCCACGCGTCGGGCCACAGCCTGCTGCGCGAGGTTCCCATCGCCGGCATCCTGGGCGACCAGCAGGCCGCCACGTTCGGTCAGGCGGCGTTCCAGCAGGGCGAGGCCAAGAACACCTACGGCACCGGTAACTTCCTCATCTTCAACACGGGTGAGGAGATCATCCACTCGGAGAACGGCCTGCTCACGACGCTCGGCTACAAGCTCGGAGACGCCAAGCCGCACTACGCGCTCGAGGGTTCGATCGCCGTCACCGGTTCGCTCATCCAGTGGTTGCGCGACAACCTGGGCATCATCAACTCGGCGCCCGACGTCGAGAAGCTGGCCGCGACCGTCGAAGACAACGGTGGCGCCTACTTCGTGCCCGCCTTCTCGGGTCTCTTCGCGCCGTACTGGCGTTCGGATGCTCGCGGCGCCCTCGTCGGTATGACCCGTTACGTGAACAAGGGTCACATCGCTCGTGCCGCCCTCGAGGCCACGGCCTACCAGACCGCCGAGGTGCTGGATGCCGTCAACGCCGACTCCGGCGTTCCGCTCACCGAGCTCAAGGTCGACGGCGGCATGACGGCCAACGACACGCTCATGCAGTTCCAGGCCGACATCCTCGGCGTTCCCGTCGTGCGCCCTGTCGTCGCCGAGACGACCGCGCTCGGTGCCGCCTACGCGGCCGGCCTCGCCGTCGGTTTCTGGAGCGACCTTGACGACCTGGCCAAGAACTGGCAGGAAGACAAGCGCTGGGAGCCCTCGATGGACAAGGGCGAGCGCGACCGCCTCTACCGCAACTGGAAGAAGGCCGTCACGAAGACCTTCGACTGGGTTGACGAGGACGTGCAGTAATTCTCAGGCAGTGATGCTCGGATCGGTTGCGATCCGCTGAGACAGAGAAGGAGCCCCGAGGCAGATGCCTCGGGGCTCCTTCGCGTGCGTGCGGGGACGCCGCGCCGGAACCGTACGCGGGGATCGCGCGTTGAGACCGGTGGCGCGGCCGCGCAAGGTGACTGCGCGCACGGCGGGGCGCCCACGCCGACGCCTGATGCGCAGACTCCGCGCGGAGACGTGCGGCGCGGGGGAGTGCCAGAGCCGGTCGGTCTAGAGGACGCCGGCGGTGGCGAGGCCCGCGAGGGCGATGAGGGTGGTCGAGACGGCGGCGATGCCCGCGGCGGCCTCGAGGATGCTCTGACGGCGCTGGCGCAGTTGAAGGGTCTTTTCGAGCGAACCGGGTTCGAGGCTGGCCTGCGCCTCGCGGCGGGTGTCGAAGGTGCCGATGACGTTGCCGCGCGCGTCGGTGGCGATGTAGCGACCGTTGAGATGCTCGATGAGGCCCGCGTAGTTGCCACCGGCGTTGCCGACGGTGAGTCGGTCGTCGATCTCGGTCCAGCTCGCGGGGGCGAAGGTCGTGCTCATCGTCGGTGATCTCTCTCTGTGTGCGCCAGTGCTGACATCACTCAGAGTATAGGTAGTTAGAGACTCTAGCTAAATAAAAAGTGGTGGTTGCGGAAGCGGCCGTTGTCGTGCGAGTGGCGCGCCGACGTGCGCCGTTGGCCGTCCTCCACGTCGCCTAGCGGCGGGGGAGGAGCCCGACCCGGTCGTAGACGGTGCGCAGGGTCGTGTTGGCGTGCTCGGCCGCGCGATCTGCGGCGGCGGCGAGCAGCCGGTCGAGCTCGGCGGGGTCGGCAAGCAGTTCGTTGGTGCGCGCGCGGATGGGCTCGAGAGTGGACGTGACGACCTCGGCGACGCCCTTCTTGAGGTCGCCATATCCGCGGCCCGCATACTCGTTCTCGAGCGTCTCGACCGAGGTGCCCGAGAGAGCGGAGAAGATCGTGAGCAGGTTGGAGACGCCCGGCTTCTCGTCTCGGTCGAAACGGATGGTGTTGTCGGTGTCGGTGACCGCACGCATGATCTTCTTGGCCGTGACCTTCGGATCGTCGAGCACCCGGATGAGACCCGCGTCGGTGTCGGCCGATTTCGACATCTTGGCCGTCGGGTTCTGCAGGTCGTAGATCTTGGCCGTGGCCTTCAGGATGTAAGGCTCGGGCACCGTGAACGTCTCGCCGAAGCGGTGGTTGAATCGGCCCGCGAGATCGCGCGTGAGCTCGAGGTGCTGGCGCTGGTCTTCGCCCACCGGCACCACATTGGTCTGATAGAGCAGGATGTCGGCTGCCATGAGCACGGGGTAGGTGAAGAGGCCGACAGAGGCTTGGTCGGCACCCTGCTTCTGCGACTTGTCCTTGAACTGGGTCATGCGCCCGGCCTCGCCGAAGCCCGTGATGGTGTTCAGGATCCACGCCAGCTCGGGGTGGGCCGCCACGTGCGACTGCACGAACAGCGTCGACTTGGCGGGGTCGATGCCCGCAGCGATGTATTGCGCGGCCGTGGTGCGCGTGCGCTCGCGCAGCTCGGCGGGGTCTTGCGGCACCGTGAGCGCGTGCAGGTCGACGACGCAGTAGTAGGCGTCGAATTCGTCTTGCAGCGCGACCCACTGGGTGAGCGCGCCGATGTAGTTGCCGAGGTGCAGCGACGACGACGACGGCTGCATGCCGGAGAAGATGATGGGCTTGGTCATGAGGTTCTGGTCTCTCTAGAGGGCGTAGTCGACGACGACGGGGGCGTGGTCGGACCAGCGCTTGTCGTAGGCCTCGGCCCGGTCGACCGTGTAGTTGGTGGCGACGGCCGCGAGGGCCGGGGTGGCGAGGTGGTAGTCGATGCGCCATCCGGTGTCGTTGTCGAAGGCCTGACCGCGCCACGACCACCAGGTGTAGGGGCCTTCGACCTCGCCCGCGGCCTGACGGCCCACGTCGACCCAGCCGAGGCCCGTGCCGGTCGACCCGTCGGCGCCCTCGACCGGCTCGCCCTCTGCGCCCAGGAAACGGTCGAAGTAGGCACGCTCGCGCGGCAGGAACCCGGAGCGCTTCACGTTGCCCTTCCAGTTCTTGATGTCGAGCTTCTGGTGGCCCACGTTGAGGTCGCCGAGCACGAGCGCGTAGTCGGAGTGTTTCGCCAGCTCGGGCAGGCGCTCGGACATGGCGTCGAGGAATTTCCACTTCTCGTCTTGTTTCGGCGTGTCTTGTTCGCCCGAGTGCACGTAGGTGCTGACGACCGTGACGACCGTGCCGTTGACCTCGTAGTCGGCCTCGAGCCAGCGACCCGCGCTGTCGAACTCGGCGGCACCTAATTCGACGCGATGGATGTGGGCGCGATCGCGGCTGGCGAGTGCCACGCCCGCGCGGCCCTTGGCGGTTGCCGGGTCGTGCAAGATGTTCCAGTCGGGGCCGAGCAGGCCCTCGAGGTCTTCTGTGGAGGCACGAACCTCTTGCAGCGCGAGGATGTCGACGCCGCGCCCGTCGAGCCACTCACCCATGCCCTTGCGGAACGCGGCGCGCACGCCGTTCACGTTGACACTGGCGATGCGGAGGGGAGCTTTCGACGACATGGACCCAGCTTATAGGGGCCCTCCGACACCCGTTCGGCCGGTCGTACGGGCGGATGCGGTGCCGACCGGCGAGCCGTTCGGGGAGGCCTCGGCGAGGGCGTCGCGCGCGGCCTGCCACTCGCGGTGGGCCTGACGGAGGCGGCGACGGGAGAGGGGCCGCGACATCCATGATGCGTGTTCGTATTCGTCGCGGGCATCGCGCAGTTCCGCTTCGGCCACGACGAGGCGCGCGCGGCGTTCGGCGTCGAGACGCTCGGCGCGCGACATCCGATGCAATTGCACACCCTTGTCTTCGACGCCCACGGCGATCCACGACGCGGCCAGCAGGATGATGCGGCAGATCGCGTTGAACCAGATCAGCAGACCGATGAAGACCGCGAATGTGGCGAGCAGCGGGTTGCGCGACGCAGCCTGGATGACCCACCCGCTGAACACGCTGAGCGCGGAGAGGGCGACGCTGCCGATGAGGGCCCCACCGGCCAGATCGCGCCAGGGAATGGGGATGCGGCTGAGGATGCGGTACATGGACCCGATGGTGATCAGGTTGACCATGACGGCGACGAGCAGGCCGATCGCGCCCGCGGCGACAGTGCTCCCGCCCGCGTTCGAATCGACGCCGATGAGGAAGAGGAGCCACGTGACGGCCTGTGTGCTCAGCACCGAGAAGACCGCCGAGGCGAACAGCATGACGCCGAAGACGAGGGCGAGCCCCAGGTCGACAGCCTTCTGAAGGAGATAGGGGCGGCTGTCGCGGGGGAGCGAGAAGACCGAGCGAATGGCCTGACGCGTGTAGGCCAACCAACTGATGGCGGTCCAGAGCAAGCCGACGAGGGCGACCGTGCCCGTCCAGCCATAGAGCCCGAGCCCCAGCAGGTCGTCGGTGTTGATGAGGCCGCCGGGGCCGATGAGGCCGGGGATGGCGCGGTCGATGATGTCGACGAGGGCCGAGTAGATGGCCGCATTCGAGGTGAGCCAGATGCCGGCCACCGAGAACACGACGACGAGGGCCGCGAAGACGGCGAAGAGGGACTGGAAGCTCATACCGGACGCCAGGAGGTTGCCGTCGTTGAGGTTGTAGTTCATGACGACGCGGTAGATCTTTTGGCGCTGCACCCAGCGGGTCACGCGCGTGGCCTGTTTCACCGGGCGATCGAGGCGTTTAACGAGCGCGTTGTCGCTCTGCTCGATGGCGCGTTCGAGGGGTGTGACGCCGGGGCCGTCGGATGCGGCGGGCGAAACACTCTCGTCGCGGGGTGCAGGCACCGTCACAGCGTAGCGAAACCGTTCGGCGGATTACCCGGCAGAGGCGGCGAACTCTTGGCAGAATGGGGGAACCGCGACTCGCCCAGGGTGGCGGGCCGCATCGACAGAGGCCACAGGGATCATCACATTGAGCATCGCCGACACCACCACATCTTCGTCATCGACGTCGTCGCCGACCGCGCCGGCTGGCGACGCCCGGGCCGTTCGTTACACGCTGGCCGAGCAGGGCTCGCCCTGGATCTTCGTGGTCGCCGAGCGCAGTGCCGTCGCCATCAAGGCGCCCTCCGAGCCCGATGTCGTCGAGGGTTTGTGGGCCCTGATGCGCAGCGGCGAGGCTCGTGCCGACGCGTTGGCCGCCGTCATCCCCGAGTTCGCGGGCGAGCGGCGCACAGCCTTCGCCGTCGTGGGTGACGACGAGCCGAACGCGGTTTCCGGCACCGTCGACGGCGCCGAGAGCTTCACGGTGATCGCGCACGGCCGGGCGGCCGTCGACGCCCTCCTGGCGTCCGACGAGCAGCGTGCCGGGCGCGCGGGTGGCGGCTGGAAGCGCATCGAGGCCGACGGCGACGCGCCGTGGGCTCGCGAGGTTCTCACGGGTTCTCGCAAATTCGCACTGGGTGATCTTGCACAAGAGGTGGGCGTGGATGCCGCGGGCGTGTCGTTCCCGCTCGACGCCGGTGTCGTCGTCGCGAACCGCCTCGACGTCGCTCTGGCTGGGGCTTCGCTCGAGGGTGAGGCCGAGGCGTTGGCGGCGGCGGTGGCGGCCGAGCGCGAGCCCCAGCCGCAGGCGCAGCCGCTCGAGGCAGAGCCCGAGGCAGAGCCCGAGCGTGAGCCCGTGCCCGATGCTCCCGATGAGACCACCCGCATCCAGCCGCTCGAGCAGAGTCGGGGCGTCGAGGACGACGTGTTCTCGGAGGAGACGATCCTGACCCGCCGTCCGGCGCCCGCGGCCGAACCGCGCGTGCTCGACGTGAGCGAGCAGGCCGGTGGAATGGATGGCGCGCCGTTGACCAAGGCGCCGGGCGTCGCCGCATCCATCGAGGCCGAGACCGAGACGGTTATCCGTCCGCGCCGCAGCGTCGTGCCGCGCCTGGCCGACGACAGCCTGCTGCAGCACGACGGCGAGACCGTGCTGCGCCCCGACATCGCCCGCCCGGTCGAAGACGAGACCGTTTTTCGCCACGTGCCGTTCGTGCCCGACGACCCGCAGACCGTCATGTACGGATTCCGCGTCAACGGCGGGCAGGCCTACCCGCTCGACGCCGTGCACTACTTCGGGCGCAACCCGCGGCAGCCGCGCATCCCGCTGCCCGACCCGTCGCGGCTCGTGCCCGTCGTGTCGTCGACCAAATCGGTGTCGGCCACGCACCTCGAGATCAAGCAGGTGGGCGACTCGATCGTCGCCACCGACCTGAAGTCGACCAACGGCACGAGCGTCAACCTGCCGCATAAACACTGGCAGCGCCTGCGTCAGGGAGAATCGATCGTGGTCGTGCCCGGCACGCTCATCGACATCGGCGACGGTAACGTGATCGAGATCCTCCCGCCTTGGCGCGGCGAGTAGGAACGCGCCGCCAGAACCAGAGCCAGACCCGAACAAGGAAAGAGAACCGTGGGGAGACGACTGCCGTCACAGCCGCCGACGCTGCCCGGTTTCTCGTTCGTGCGCATTCTGGGGTCGGGTGGGTTCGCCGACGTGTTCCTCTATGAGCAGGACAGCCCGCGGCGGCAGGTCGCCGTCAAGGTGATGCTGGCCGAATACGTGAACAATCACGTGCGGCAGATGTTCGCGGCCGAGGCCGACCTGATGGCGCAGTTGAGTGCGCATCCGTCCATCCTCACCGTCTATCAATCGGGTGTTGCGGGCGACGGTCGGCCCTACCTCGTGATGGAACTGTGCTCGCAGACGCTCGGCACGGGATATCGCAACAACCGGCTCTCGGCCGCCGAAGCGCTGCGCGTGGGCATCAAGATCGGCGGCGCAGCCGAGAGCGCCCACCGCACCGGGGTGCTGCACCGCGACATCAAACCGTCCAACATCCTCATGACGGCATATGGCAATCCGGTGCTCAGTGACTTCGGCATAGCGGGCGCGGTCGACGAGATCGACGACGACGCGGTCGTGGGCATGAGCGTGCCATGGACCGCAGCCGAGGTGCTGCGCGCCGACACCAACGGCACCATCGCGAGCGAAGTCTTCTCCCTCGGCGCCACCGTCTATACGCTGCTCGCCGGGCGGTCGCCGTTCGAGATCGACGGCGGCGACAACTCGTCCGCGCAACTCATGTCGCGCATCAACCGCGGGGTCGTCACACCCATCGGCCGCGACGACGTGCCCGAGAATTTCGAGCGCGTGCTGCGCAAATCGCTGGCCCGCAAACCCGAGAACCGACACCGCTCGGCCATGGAGTTCATTCGCGAACTGCAGGCCGTCGAGGCGTCGATGGGATTGGCGCAGACACAACCCGATGTGAGTGTCGACGAGTGGGCGGATGTCGCGCCCGACGACCCCGACGACCGCACGCGTGTGAACCCCATCCGCGATGTGCAGCCCGTCGCGCGCCGACGCCGTGCACGCGGTGGGCAGTCGGTCGGTGAGCCGAGCGGGGTCGCCGGGGCACCGGTCGCACCCGCGACGGGAACGGTGGGCGCCGGTGCACGGGCCGCCGGCCGCGACGTCGCCGCATCGACGGGCACACGGGCGCGCGGCACCGCCGCCGATGCGCAGTCACGCTCGCGCCGCCGGGGAACGGCGACCGGGGGCCCCGGGGCTTCGTCCGTGCCCGCCGCAACGTGGCGATCGGGCCGCTGGTTCGTGGCCGCCATCGTCGCGTGCGCGGTTCTCGTGCTCGCCTTGGCCGCGACGGCCGTGTACGTCGTCGTGCGGGCGGGAAGCGCCGAGGCGGTGCCGGCGGTGCGGGATGTGTTCGCGACATCCGCCGACGGATCGTTGACATTCAGCTGGCCCGACCCGGGCATCGGAGCCGACGACCTCTATGAGATCGAGGTCGACGACAGCAGCTCGAGCACCCAGCGCAGCACCACCTTCGTCGTGGCGGGCGAACCGGGCGATACGGTCTGCATCACGGTGCGCGTCAACCGCGACGGCTCGCTCGGCGATCGCAGCCCCGAGAGTTGTGGCGTGGTTCCCGAGGCGGGCACGGGCGCCGGATGATCCGCGCATTCCTCGCTCGACGCGGCGCGGCCCTCGCCACCGTGCTGGCCGGCGTGCTCGTGGTCGCGCTCATCGCCGTGATCTCCCTCGTGAGCACGGGCTATCGTGCCGACAAGCTGAGCCTCGACGACGACTCGGTGTGGGTCACCAACCAGAGCCGGCAGGCGATCGGGCGCGCCAATGTGCGCGTGGGCGAACTCAACGCCGCGCTCGCCGTCGAACGCGCGGGCACCGGCGAAACGGGTGTCGACGTCGTGCAAGACGCGTCGACCGTCCTGCTCGTCGACCGTGCGGCCGGGAGCGTCGGCCGCGTCGATCTGGCCACGGCCACCGTCGACGAACCGATTCCGCTGCCGCCCGGTGCGTCAGAGGTGCATGTGGCCCGTGGCCGCATCGTCATCGCGCGCGGTGGCGACCTCTGGCTTCTTCCCACGGCCTCGCTCGAGGATTTCCGCTCCGACGACGAGCCGACGGTGTCGCTCGGCGCCGATGCGCTCACCGCGGTGGCGCCGACGGGAGACATCTTCGTCTACCGCGCCGAGACGGGCCGTTTGTCGCACCTCGGGCCGGGAAGCGACCGGGTCGACGACGCGACGACGATCGACACGGGCGCGACCGATGCCCCTGAGGACGGGGGAGTCGACGGTGGTGCGGATGGCGGCGCGGAGGGGACGCCAGCGGTGGCCGATTCCCCGGGGGCCCTGCAACTCACGGCCACGGGCGATCGGTATGCGCTGCTCGACCGCGATGCCGGGCTGCTGCACACGCCATCCGGCCAGATCGACCTGAGCCGGATCAACGGGTTAGATGCCGCAACGGCGGTCCTTCAGCAACCCTCGGCCGCCCGCGACGGCGTGCTCGTCGCAACCGCCGAATCGCTCATCGATGTGCCCCCCTCTGGCGCGGCGCGCGTGCTCGCGACGGGAGCCTTCGGACCGGCCGTTGCCCCCGCTATCGCTCCGAACCCCGCCGCGGGCACCGTCGGCGAATGCCTCGTGGGTGCCTGGCAGAGCGGGACCGTCGCAACCCTCTGCGGCCGGCCGTCGAGCGACGCCGACGCCCGCGTGTCGACCGTCAGCGGCATGGCTCCCGGCGCCGACCTCGCCTTCCGGGTGCTCGAAGACCGTGTCGTGCTGAACGACCGGGTGGGCGGTGGTTCGTGGGCGGTTCTCGACGGCAACCGGTCGATCGACAACTGGGACGACCTGCTGGCCGATACCGAGACCGAGGAACAGGTCGAGGAGAACACCGACGACACCCCTCCCGAGTTCGACGAGCAACAGAAGCCCCCGGTTGCGGTCGCCGACAGCCTCGGGGCGCGGCCCGGACGCTCGACGCTGCTGCCCGTGCTGCTGAACGACTACGACCCCAACGGCGATGTGCTCGTCATCGGCAGCGTCGGGGAGGTGCCGACGGACGCCGGGCGTGTCGACCTCGTGAACGACGGCCAAAGCATCAAGCTGACTCTGACACCCGAGGCCCGGGGCGACATCCGTTTCGCCTACTCCATCAGCGACGGCCGGGGCGGCACGGCGACGGCCGATGTGACCGTGACGGTTCGGGGGGATGACGAGAACGGCCCGCCCGCGCAGGTGCGGCCGACGCGCACGACCGTCGCGGCCGGCGGACGGGTGAGCACGCAGGTGCTCGGCGACTGGGTCGACCCCGACGGCGACCCGCTCTACCTGACGCGGGCGAGTGTCGACGCACCCGACCTGACGCAGTTCACGCCCGCGGGTGAGGTCGTCTACACCGACGGCGGCACGGGAGCGGAAGCCCGCGACATCCCGCTGCTGGTGTCGGACGGCCGGGCCGAGGGCGCTGGCGTGTTGACGGTGAGCATCAAACCGACGGGTCAGGTGCCCATCGTCGCCGACGGGTTCGCCGTCACCGCCTATGCGGGCGAGGATGTGCGCATCGCGCCGCTCGATCACGCGCGCGGAGGCTCGGCACCCCTGCGTCTCGTCAACGTTCCGAGCCGCGACGGATCGACCGTCGTGCCCGACTACGACCTCGGCACGTTCCGATTCACGAGCGGCGAGGCGCGCACCCACCTGCTCGAATACACCGTGACCGACGGCGTGCTCACCGAGACCGGCCAGGTGCGCATCGACGTGCTGCCGAATCCCACCGGCGCGGCACCCGTCACGGTTCCGCACACGGCTTTCGTGCGCGAACAATCGAGTCAGGACGTCGCCGTGCTCGAGCAGGACTTCGACCCGGCCGGTGGCGTGCTCGTCGTCACGGGCGTCGACGACGCGCCCGCCGAGAGCGGCATCCGCGTGGAGGTCGTCGAACAGCGGCTCGTGCGCATCACCCTGACGCGGCCGGCCTCGGCGCCGACGCCCATCGGCTACCACGTGTCGAACGGCACGGCCGAGAGCGCCGGCACGATCACGGTCATCCAGGTGCCGACGCCCGCCGTGCGACAGGCGCCCATCGCCAACCCCGACTCGGCGTCGGTGCGCGTCGGTGACGCCATCGACATCCCCGTGCTCGCCAACGACCGGCACCCCGACGGCGACGCCCTCACCCTCGACGCCACCCTCAGCCGACAGGTTCCGGGCAACGCGGGTCTGCTCTTCGCCTCTGGCACGGTTCTGCGCTACCTCGCTCCGCGCGAACCCGGAAACTACACGGCGACCTATCGCGTGCGCGGGCCCGACGGGCAGTGGGCCGACGCCGACGTCACCCTCACCGTGCGCGAGGCCGACGCGGCCGGCAACCGTCCGCCCGTGCCCAAGACCGTGACGAGCCGCGTGCTCGCGGGCGACACCGTCCGCGTGCCGATCCCGCTGCAGGGCATCGACCCCGACGGCGACTCGGTCAAGCTCGCGGGGCAGGCCAGCAACCCCGAAAAGGGCGCGGTGACGGCATCCGGAACCGATTGGTTCGAGTACGAAGCGGGCGCCTATTCGACGGGAACCGACGAATTCTCGTACACGGTCGTGGACACACTCGGCCAGACCGCGACGGGAACCGTGCGCATCGGCATCAGCCCGCCGCGGGACGGCGCCCGCAACCCCGTCGCGACCTCCGACGAGGTGACGACGCGGCCGGGCCGCACCATCACGGTGCGCCCGCTCGACAACGATTCCGACCCCGATGGCGACACCCTCACCATCACGGGCGTCACGCCGACGACTCCGGGGGCTGCGGCCGAGGTGCGCGGCAGCACCATCCGCGTCACGGTTCCCGACGGGCGCGGTCGCTACGGTTTCGTGTACGACATCGAGAACGGGCGCGGCGGCACGGCATCCACCTTCCTCACGGTCGTGGCCGACCCGGATGCTCCGGCCGCCAGGCCCCTCGCCCGCGACACCGTGCTCTCGCTCAGCGATATCCAAGACGCCGACGAGGTGACCGTCAACGCGCTGAAGAACGTGTTCTTCGCCGAGGGCGAGGTGTCCTCGCTCGACCTCACGATTCCCGGTGACTTCGCCCAGGCGGCGCGCGTCACCGGGGCGAAACGTGTCGTGGTCGCGGTCACGAACGAGAGCCAGATCATCCCCTTCGTCGTCGCCCACCCCGACGACGCCGACGTCACGGCCACGGCTTTCATCTGGGTGCCTGGCACGCAGGATGCCGTGCCGCAGCTCAAGGCCGGCGTGAAACCGATCAGCGTCACGAGCGGCGAGAGCGTCGACATCCGGCTCGCCGACTATGTGATCGCGCCAGACGGACGCGACGTGCGCCTCACCGACACCGCCACGGTGCGGGCCACCCACGCCGACGGCTCGGCCCTCACAGTGGATGATCGCACGCTGCGTTTCCGCAGCGCCGACGGGTACTTCGGGCCGGCATCGATCTCGTTCGAGGTCACCGATTCGGGCGGGGGCGGCGCAGGGGGTGCGGCGAAGGCGGCCACGCTCGTCCTGCCCATCGACGTCGTGCCCACCGAGAACCAGCCACCCGTCTTCACGGGGGGCCAGATCGACTTCGAACCCGGGCAGTCGAAGGACATCGACCTCACGAAACTCACGCGCTATCCCTACGCCGACGACCTGGACCAGCTCGCATTCAGCGTGCTCGACCCGCGCGCCACCGGTTTCGACGTCGCGCTGTCGGGCAGCACCCTGACGGTCACGGCCCGTGCCGACACGCCGAAGGGGTCGGCATCGAGCGCGCTCATCGGCGTGCGTGACAACGCGAACCCGGGTCAGAACGGGCGCCTCGACCTGCGCGTCGTCGCCTCGACGCGTCCGCTGGCTCAGCCCGCCACCGACCAGGTCATCGCGCCCCGCGGCCAGACCACCACGGTCAACGTGCTGCAGAACGACCAGGCCACCAACCCCTTCCCGGGTGAACCCCTCACGGTCGTCGCGGTGCGCGGCGCCGACGGGCAGAACGTGCCGGCGGGCGTCAGCATCACGCCGTCGGCCGACCGCTCGACGCTCTCCATCCAGGTCTCGGGCGATGCGGCCGCGCGCGACACCACGGTGCAGTACCAGGTCGCGGATGCCACGGGAGATCCGGCCAGGCACACGTGGGGCACCGTGCGCATCAGCGTTCAAGACGCGCCCGACCCGGTCAGCGCCGTGCGCGTCACCGGGTTCGACGACCGCGGCATCACCGTCACATGGGTTCCGGGCGCCGCCAACAACGCGAGCATCACCGGATTCCGGGTGGGCGTGCGTCCCGCGGGCGGCGGGGCCGCAACGACCACGGCCTGTGCTGCGACCACCTGCCGCGTGCCGACCCCCGGCAACGGCAGCGACAACGCCGTCACGCTCGAGGTGGTGGCCGAGAACAGCATCGGGGCGTCGACGCCGACCGGGCTGGCCGAACGCGTCTGGTCCGACGTCATTCCGGCCGCACCCGCCGGCATCTCCGCCGAACCCCTCGACGGTGGCCTCCGTATCGGCTGGGATGCCGTGAGCATGCCGTCCGGCGCAAGCCCCGTGCGCACCTATGTGGTCACGGTCGGCGGCCGCGAACGCAGCATCGCCGCCGCCGGAAGCTGTTCGGGCGGCCGGTGCACGACCGAGGTGCAGGGGCTGCCCAACGGCAGCCGTGTCGACCTCACCATCTCGGCGCGAAACGACGCCTATCCGGCCCTCTCGAAGTGGAACAGCGCCGCAAGCCAGGGCACACCCTTCGGCGCCCCGAGCGGCGGCGGCGTGCGCGCCGACGGCGACTCCGGCAGCGGCACCGTGACGGTGTCGTGGTCGGGCTTCGGGTCGAACGGCGACCCCATCGCCGGGTACTTCGTCGAGCGGCTCGCGAACGGACAGACCCCGACGGGTTCCGGCGCCTGCCGCGTGTCGAGTCCCGCGCCCGGCACCGTCACACCGCCCGTCGCCGGGGGATCGGTCGTCGAGGTCCGCTCAGAAGGGGCGGGCGCGTCATCCACCGTTTTCACCGGTCTCGACGAGGCGAACGCGACCTACTACTTCGCCGTCTGGGCCTACAACCGCGCGGGTTGCGCCGTCTCGAACGTGACCGAGGTGCGCATCCGGCCGACGCCTGGCGACGCCCCGCGCGCCGACGGGGTCATGGTCGAGACCGCGCGCTCCACCTACGACTACCGCGTCACCAACCTGCAGCCACGGGCCGACCGCTACCAGATCGCCACGGTCGACGCGGCCGGCAACCGGGGAGGATCCTGGGTGTCGTTCGCCGCCGGATCGTTCCCGCGCGAGGTGCTCCAACTGCCCACCGGTCAGCGCGTGCAATTCGCGCTGCGCGCGTGTAACGTCTACGCCGTCGTCGAGGTGTGCGGCGACCCCGCGGTCATGACCGCGCCCGAGACATCCCTCGCCTTCCGGCCCGTCGACCTGCGTTACGACGGCGCGGCCGGTGCCTACAGTTGGACCGCGCTGCCCGTGAACGGGCCGGACTACCCGGCCGCCAGCGCGTGCGTCGACCAAGCCAACCCCGAGAACACGGGCACCAGCACCGCAACGGGATGCACGTTCCCTGCGCCGCCCGTCGATCCTGCGCTGTTCATCACCATCGGCGGCAAGAGGGTCCAGGTGACCCCGTGACGCGCGCCCCGGCATCCCACCCCCGAAAGGATCCCTCGTGACCCTCACCCCCGAAGAGGCGCGCTGGTTCGCCGGCACCTTCGACTCCCTCGTCGCGAACGTGGAGCAGGTGCTGCTCGGCAAGAGCCACGTCGTGCGGCTGGCCTTCACCACCCTGATGAGCCGCGGCCACCTGCTGCTCGAAGACGTGCCCGGCACCGGTAAGACGTCGCTCGCGCGGGCCATCGCGGCATCCATCGACGGCACGCATTCGCGCGTGCAGTTCACGCCAGACCTGCTGCCCGGCGACATCACGGGTGTGAGCATCTATGACCAGCGCAGCGGCAGCTTCGAGTTCCACCGAGGCCCGATCTTCGCGAACATCGTGCTCGCCGACGAGATCAACCGCGCGAGCCCCAAGACCCAGTCGGCGCTGCTCGAGGTCATGGAGGAATTGACCGTGACGGTAGACGGGACAACGCACCCCGTGCATCCGCCGTTCATGGTGCTCGCCACCCAGAACCCCATCGAACAGGCCGGAACCTACCGCCTGCCAGAGGCCCAGCTCGACCGGTTCCTGCTGAAGACGTCGATCGGTTACCCCGACCACCAGTCGACGATGCAGATCCTCGAGGGGGCGGCGGCTCCCGCGACTATCTCGCCCGTCGTGCCGGCGTCGACCATCCGTGACATGTTGGCCATCGCGCGCACCACCTTCGTCGACCCGACGATCAACGACTACATCGTGCGCATCGTCGAGGCCACCAGGCAGGCCGAAGAGGTGCGGCTCGGCGCGAGCGTGCGCGGAGCCCTGGCGTTGCTCGCCGCGGTGCGCACGTGGGCCGTGTCGCAGGGTCGCACGTTCGTCACCCCCGACGACGTAAAGGCGCTCGCCGAACCCGTGCTCGCGCACCGGCTCGTACTCGACGCCGAGGCGGAATACGACGGGGTGACGCCGTCGAGTGTCATCTCGCAGGTGCTCATCGACGCGCCGCCGCCCGGAGACGGGGTTGGCCGTGCCGGCTGAAGAACGGATGACGGGGGAGGGGACCGAGCGGAACACGAGCGGCCGCGCGAGTGTGCCCGTCGTCGCACGCGCGAGCGCCGAGACGCGCTCGCGTTCCCACTCCCACTCCCACTCGCGCACGAACGCCCGCGCATCGACGCGGACCTCGGCGCGCGGCGCGACAGGTCTGCGCGACCTGACGTCCACGTCCCTGCGAGCCGATGCCGCAGACGACGCGGGGCGGGCCGCTAGTGCTCGCCTGAGTGTGGCCCGCACGCTCCGTCGCGCACGCCGCGCCCTCGCGCACGCCTGGTCGGCCGTCACGGCGGTCGTCACGCCCCTCGGCTGGGCCGTCGCCGCGCTCGCCGTCGCCGGGCTCGGCGCCGGTTACGCGCTCGGGTGGGCCGAGTTCGTGGTCATCGGCTGGGCCGCCGTCATCGCCGCCGCGGTCGCCGCGCTGTTCCTCATCGGCCGCATCCGCCACCGGGTCACGCTGCACCTCGCCGACGACCGGGTCGTCGTGGGGTCCACAGCCGTCGGCCAGCTCACGATCGAAAACCCCGGCCTCCGGCTGTTGCCGGCCATCACGGTCGACGTGCCCGTAGGCGAGGCGACCCTCGACGTGTCCGTCCCGCCACTGGCCCCCCGGCAGCAGATCGAAGAACTCTTCCGTGTGCCGGCGACCAGGCGGGGGGTGTTCCCCGTCGGGCCTGCACGTGCCACCCGTCGCGACCCGCTCGGGCTCGTGCGCCGCGAACACGCCTGGACCGACGCATCCGCCCTGTACGTGCATCCGCTCACCGTGTCCGTGCCGAGCCTCAGCACGGGTTTAGTCCGCGACCTCGAGGGCAGTCCGACGCGCGACCTCACGAGCGACGACGTGTCGTTCCACGCGCTGCGCGAATATGCACCGGGCGACGAGAGGCGCAGCATCCACTGGCGGTCGACGGCGAAGACCGGGCGTTTCATGGTGCGCCAGTACGAGGAGACCCGCCGCAGCCACCTCATGGTCGCGCTCTCGGGCCGAGCCGACGAATACGCGAGCGACGAGGAGTTCGAGCTGGCGGTGAGCGTTGCGGCGTCGCTCGGCGTGCGCGCCATCCGTGACACGCGCACCGTCTCGGTCGTGACGGGTGAGGTGACCCCCGAGTTCTCGCGTCGCACCGTGCGGTCGGTGCGGGCCTTCGCCTCGGTCACGCCCACGCGCCTGCTCGACGATCTGGCGGCGGTCGAGCTCGAGGACCGCGCACTCGACCTCGCCGCCACGGCCCGCGCGGCCGCCGACACGATCGGTGGCATCTCGCTCGCGTTCCTCGTGTGCGGCAGCGCCACCGAACCCGCCGCCATCCGCGAGGCGGCTCGCCAGCTTCCCCTGGGTGTGGATGTCGTCGCCATCGTGTGCGAATCGGAGGGCGTGCCCACGCAACGTGTGTCTGCCGGCCTCACGGTCGTGACGATCGGATACCTCGACGACCTCCGTCCGGCCCTCAACCGCGCGGTGGCCCGATGAGCCGCCCTGACGCGCAGAGGGGCGCGCCGGGTCAGGCTCCCGCCTCGGGCGGCACGCCGCGGCCGACCCCGCGATCAACCCTTCGGGCGCGCGCCGAACGTCCGGGCTGGGCCCGGCTTCTCGTCGGCGCGCTCGCACCGCTCCTCGCGACGGCCGTCGCGCTCGCCGCCTTCTGGCCCGTCTACCAGTCCGTCGAGTTCACGCGGATGGCCGCCCTGACCGTCGTCGTCGCCGGTATTCTCGCGGTGCTGGGCGCCCGTTTCCGCTGGTCGCCCCTCCTCGTCGCGGCGCTCACGGCTGCCGTCGTCCTCGTCGCGGGTGTGCCCCTCGCCATCCCCAGCGAAGCCACCGCGGGTGGATGGCTGCCCACCGGGCCGTCGCTCCTGCATCTGCTCGAGGCCACGGCGCTCTCCTGGCGGCAACTCGTCACCATCGTGACCCCCGTCGGCGCCTACCAAGCCCTCCTCGTGCCCGCGTTCCTCCTCGGCCTCGTCACGGCTGTCTTGTCGGCCTCGCTGGCGTTGCGTTCGCGGCATCCTCGTCTGGCCCTCCTGCCCCCGTTACTCCTCCTCGCGGCCGCGATCGCGCTGGGGCCGACCGATGTGACGCCCGCCTGGACGATCGGCGTCGGCGCCCTGCTCATGCTCGTGTCGGCCGTCTGGGCGGTTCTCCTGCCCGCCGGTCCGACCGCCTCCGGGATCCCCGGCTCACGCCGCGCACGGCAGCATGCCGACCAAGCCGCCGCAACACCTCTCATCGGCCACTCGGTGAGTCGCCGCCGCTCCCTCCGCCTCGCCATCACACGTGTCGCCGCCATCGCCGTCGTCCTCGCCGTCGCCCTCGCGGGCAGCACCGTCTTGGCCACAACTCTCGCCCCGGCCTCCGATCGGGATGTCATCAGGGCCCATGTCGAGCAGCCGTTCGTGCCGCGGGACTACCCGTCCCCGCTCGCCGGGTTCCGCTCCTATCTCGACCCTGCCACGCGCGACGAGACCCTGCTGACGGTCGAGGGGCTTCCGGCCGATGCGCGCCTGCGTCTCGCGACCGTCGACACCTACACGGGAGTGGTCTACGCGGTGGGTGACGCCTCGGCTGGCGCGGGCAACGCCTCTGACTCCGGCAACGCCTCCGATTCCGGCAACGACGCCGGCGGTGAGACCGTTTCATCGTCCTCGGCGGATGCCGCGGGCTCGGCATCCGCGTCCGGCTCTGGCGTTTTCACGCGCGTCCCCTACCGCCTCACGCCGACCGCCACCGGAACCCGCGTCGACCTCACGGTGCGCGTCGACGGGTTCAGCGACGTTTGGGTTCCCGACGCCGGCGCGCTCGAGCAACTCCGCTTCCACGGCCCCCGCGCCGACGCTCTGACCGACAGCTTCAGCTACAACTCCGCCACTGGAACGGCCGCGGTCTCAGCAGGCCTCCGACCGGGAGACTCCTACCGCCTCACCGCCATCCTCCCGCCCGCGACAGACGATGTGGATGTCGCGAGCCTCCGCCCCGGCACCGCGCCCCTGCCCGAACCGGCCGCCGTGCCCGATGCGCTCACCGAGTGGTTGACGCGCAACGCCGCCGCTCCCGCTGCGGGCGACGAGCCTGCCGCCAGCGCGGATCCCGGCGCTCCCGGCGCGTCCCTGCAACGCGCCCTCGACGCCCTCGCTTCCAACGGCTACGTCAGCCACGGCATCGACCCCGACACCCCGCGCAGCGTCTCCGGCCACGGTATCGCCCGCCTCGAGACACTCTTCACCGAACAGCCCATGGTCGGCGATCAGGAACAGTACGCGACGGCCGCCGCCCTGATCGCGCGCCAGCTGGGGTTCCCGGCGCGCGTCGTCCTGGGTTTCCGTCCCGACGGGCCCGCCGCGGGCGATACCACCAGTCCCGTCGCCATCACGGGCGCCGATATCGACGCCTGGGTCGAGATTCAGGACTCCTCGGGCCGCTGGGTCACGATCGACCCCACGCCGCCCGTCCGCGACATCCCCGAGCGCGCGCCCGACGAGCCGACGCCCATCTCGAAACCGCAGACGGTCGTCCCCCCGCCCGTGGTCGAAGACCCGGAGGACAGCACCCCAGCGGCCCCCGACAGCGAGGTCTCCGACCCGCCCGCCGAGCAGCCGTGGTGGCTCGGGGCGCTCCGCATCATGCTCACGGTGGCGGGCTGGACGCTCCTCGCCGCAGCGATCCTGGCGGCCCCGTTCCTGGCCGTCATCGCCGCGAAGGCCCGTCGCCGCCACACCCGGCGCCGGCGGGGGAGTGCCGACGCCCGCATCCGCGCCGGCTGGCTCGAAGCCCGCGATACGGCCGTCGACTACGGCATCGACATCCCGGCCTCGGCGACGCGTCGCGAAGCCGCCGCCCGCATCGGCAGCAAGACCGCGGTCACGCTGGCCTCGGTCGCCGATCGGGTGTCGTTCTCACCCGCCCGCCCCGACGCCGACGACGCCGACAAGGTCTGGCAGGGCGTCGACGAACTCCGCCGCCGCGTCGCCGAACGACACACGCGACGCGAACGCCTCCGCGCCCGCATCGCCCTCACGTCCCTCCGCCGCCCGCGCTAGCCCGCCCGCGCAGAATGCCTGCTCGCGCCGGCCCGCGCCAACCCGCCCGCCCCAACCCGCCCACGCAAAACGCCCGCCCGCACCTTTCGGCACGAACGGGCGTTCTCAGCGGGGCTGACGCGTCAGGCGCGACCGCGCATCACGGCCTGCTTCACTTCGGCGATGGCCTGCGTTACCTGGATGCCGCGGGGGCACGCGTCGGTGCAGTTGAAGGTGGTGCGGCAGCGCCACACGCCTTCCTTGTCGTTGAGGATGTCGAGGCGCACGTTCGAGGCGTCGTCGCGTGAGTCGAAGATGAACCGGTGCGCGTTGACGATCGCGGCGGGCCCGAAGTACTGACCGTCGGTCCAGAACACGGGGCAGCTCGACGTGCACGCGGCGCACAGGATGCACTTGGTGGTGTCGTCGAAGCGCGCACGGTCGGCGACCGACTGGATGCGCTCTTTGCCGGCTCCGGGCTTCGACGTGGCCTGCAGGAAGGGCTGGACTTCGCGGTAGGAGGCGAAGAACGGCTCCATGTCGACGACGAGGTCTTTCTCGAGGGGCAGACCCTTGATGGCCTCGACGTAGATCGGCTTCGAGATGTCGAGGTCTTTGATCAGGGTCTTGCAGGCGAGACGGTTGCGGCCGTTGATGCGCATGGCGTCGGAGCCGCAGATGCCGTGGGCGCACGAGCGACGGAACGTGAGCGAACCGTCCTGGTCCCATTTGATCTTGTGCAGCGCGTCGAGGATGCGGTCGGTGGCGAACATCTCGACGTCGTAGTCGACCCACTTGGGCTCTTCGTCGACCTCCGGGTTGAACCGGCGGATGATGAGCGTGACGGTGAAGGGTTTGAGGGCGTCGTCGGCGGGGGCGTCGGCGGGAGCGTCGAGTGTGGCGGTGGCCATGTCTAGTACTTCCTCTCCATCGGCTGGTAGCGCGTGATCGTGACGGGCTTCCAGTCGAGCGTGATGTGGTCTGCCGCGTCGGACGACAGGGGGTCGCCGGTCAGGTAGGCCATGGTGTGTTTCATGTAGTTCTCGTCGTCGCGCTTCGGGTAGTCGTCGCGCATGTGGCCGCCACGGCTTTCCTTGCGGTTGCGGGCCGAGTAGACGACGACCTCGGCGAGGTCGAGCAGGAAGCCGAGTTCGATGGCCTCGAGCAGGTCGGTGTTGAACCGGCGGCCCTTGTCCTGCACGGCGATGTTGCGGTAACGGTCGCGCAGGTTGTGGATCGTCTCCGTGACCTCGGCGAGCGACTCGTCGGTGCGGAACACCTGGGCGTTGCGGTCCATGTGCTCTTGCAGCTCTTTGCGGATGGTCGAGAGGCGCTCGGTTCCGTTCGAGTTGCGCGCGTTCTCGACGAGCTCCTGCACGAAGGCGGCCGGGTTCTCGGGCAGCGGCGTGAAGTCGACGTTCTGCACGTATTCGACGGCGTTGTTGCCGGCACGCTTGCCGAACACGTTGATGTCGAGCAGCGAGTTGGTGCCGAGACGGTTGGACCCGTGCACGGACACGCAGGCGCATTCGCCGGCGGCGTAGAGACCGGGCACGACGGTGTTGTTGTCGCTCAGCACCTCGGCGCGCACATTGGTGGGGATGCCGCCCATGGCGTAGTGCGCGGTGGGCATGACGGGCACGGGCTCGACGACCGGGTCGACGCCCAGGTAGGTGCGCGCGAACTCGGTGATGTCTGGCAGCTTGGTCTCGAGCACCTCGGCGCCGAGGTGCGTGCAGTCGAGGTAGACGTAGTCCTTGTGGGGGCCGGCGCCCCGACCCTCTGCCACCTCTTGCACCATGCAGCGGGCGACGATGTCGCGCGGGGCGAGGTCTTTGATGGTGGGGGCGTAGCGCTCCATGAAGCGCTCACCCGATGCGTTTCGAAGGATGGCTCCCTCACCGCGCGCACCCTCGGTGAGCAGGATGCCGAGGCCGGCCAATCCGGTCGGGTGGAACTGGAAGAACTCCATGTCCTCGAGCGGCAGGCCCTTGCGCCAGATGATTCCGACGCCGTCGCCCGTGAGGGTGTGCGCGTTGGAGGTGGTCTTGTAGATCTTGCCGAAACCGCCCGTGGCGAAGATGATCGCCTTGGCCTGGAAGACGTGGATGTCGCCCGTGGCGAGCTCGTAGGCGACGACGCCCGACGGCTTCTTGACGCCGTCGACCTCGGTCATGATGAGGTCGAGCGCGTAGTACTCGTTGAAGAAGTTGATGCCGAGGCGCACGCAGTTCTGGAACAGTGTCTGCAGGATCATGTGTCCCGTGCGGTCGGCGGCGTAGCAGGCGCGGCGCACGGGCGATTTGCCGTGGTCACGCGTGTGGCCACCGAAGCGGCGCTGGTCGATCTTGCCCTCGGGTGTGCGGTTGAACGGTAGACCCATGTTCTCGAGGTCGATGACGGCGTCGATGGCCTCTTTCGCGAGGATCTCGGCCGCGTCCTGGTCGACCAGGTAGTCGCCACCCTTGACGGTGTCGAACGTGTGCCACTCCCACGAGTCTTCTTCGACGTTGGCGAGGGCTGCTGCCATGCCGCCCTGTGCCGCACCGGTGTGCGACCGCGTCGGGTAGAGCTTCGAGATCACGGCCGTCTTGGCGCCCGGGCCCGCCTCGATGGCGGCGCGCATTCCGGCACCACCCGCTCCGACGATGACGATGTCGAATTGGTGGTAGTGGACTCCGTCGATGACGGTGGATTCAGCGGTCGTGTCGGCCGAGAATGATGAGGTCACAGGTACATCCGTAATTCTGGTGGGTGGTGAAGCGGGGCCGGAACGCGTCGTGCAGAAGGACTAGCTCGTGGGGCAGAAGGACGCGACCAGGTCGGCGGGGGCGCCGGCGGGGCACGGGTCGAACGTGAAGACCACGAGCGTGCCGAGCACGATGAGCACGACGGCCGAGACGAAGATGGCGCCCTTCAGGATCTTGCCGACCGTCTGGTTGCGCGAGTAGTCGTTCACGAGCGTGCGCATGCCGTTGGAGCCGTGGATGAGCGCGAGCCACAGCATCGCGACATCCCACCACTGCCAGAACGGGCTCGAGAGCTTGCCGCCCACGAACGCGAAGTCGATGGCGCTGACGCCGTCGCCCACCATGAGGTTGACGAATAGGTGGCCGAAGATGAGCACGACCAGCACCACACCGGAGGCGCGCATGTAGATCCAGCCCCACTTCTCCCAGTTGACACCCTTCTTGGGTGCCGGGCGGATGGGGGTGCGGGGGGCGTCGATTGTCGTCGTCATGATCTGACCCCTTCTAGTGCGAGAACACGTTGATCAGGTGCCGGGGCACGAAACCGATCATGGTGACGACCCAGAGGCCGATGACCACGTAGAACATGACCTTCTGGTACTTCGAGCCCTTGGACCAGAAGTCGATCAGGACGATGCGCAGGCCGTTGTAGGCGTGATACGCGATCGCGCCGACGAGGGCGACCTCACCGAGGCCCATGATGGGCGTCTGGTAGGTGCCGATGACGGCGTTGTAGGCCTCGGGGGAGACCCGGATGAGGGCCGTGTCGAGGATGTGGACCAGCAGGAAGAAGAAGATGGCGACACCCGTGATTCGGTGAAGCACCCACGACCACATGCCTTCGCGACCGCGGTACAGAGTACCTGCGGGTCGTTTGGGACCGGACTGAGTTATCGGTGGAGTCCCTGCCGTCTTCAGTGACACGAACGACCCTCCCTGACTTTTGCGGCTGACGGTGGCCGTCATGGCCTCCGTCGCGTCAAATCGGCGCGTAATGCAAGTCTATGTCGTTCACCTGGGGAGCGCCGGTTAGGTGTGCCTAAGAAGGGGGGTCGAATGCGGGGAATAGACACGCGCCGCCGCTATGGTGAGGGCATGACGACTGCCCTCGAACGCTTCTACAGTGTGATCCCCGCCGGTGGGATCGGTTCCCGCCTCTGGCCCCTGTCCCGTGCCGATGCGCCGAAGTTCCTGCACGACCTCACGGGGTCGGGTCAGTCGTTGTTGCGCGCCACGTGGGATCGCCTCGAGCCGCTCGCCGGCCCCGATCGCATCATGGTCGTCACGGGCCGGGCCCACCGCGCGGCCGTCGAGGGGCAGTTGCCAGACCTCCACGATCACAACATCGTCCTCGAGAGCGACCCGCGCGACTCCACGGCCGCCATCGCCCTGGCTGCAGCCATCCTCATGAAGCGCGAACCGGATGTCATCATCGGCTCCTTCGCCGCCGACCACGTCATCCGCGGCGACCGTCTCTTCCGCAGCACCGTCACGCAGGCCGTGCAGACGGCCGAGGCGGGTTACATCACGACCATCGGCATCCAGCCCACCGAACCGGCCATCGGCTTCGGCTATATCAAGACGGGCACGCAGCTCGACGTCCCGGGTGCCGAGCTCGCCACCAAGGTCGACTCGTTCGTCGAGAAGCCCGACCTGAAGACGGCCAAGCGCTACCTGCACTCGGGGGATTACCTCTGGAACGCGGGCATGTACATCTCGCGTGCCGACGTGTTGCTCGCCGAACTCGAGCGGCACGAGCCCGAGATGCACGCGCTCGTCATCGAGCTCGCAGAAGCGTGGGACGATCCGGCCACGCGCGGACCGGCCGTCGACCACATCTGGCCGCGCCTGAAGAAGATCGCCATCGACTACTCGGTGGCCGAGCCCGCCGCCGCCGCGGGTCGCCTCGCCGTCATCCCCGGGCACTTCGACTGGGACGACGTGGGCGATTTCGCCTCGCTCGCCAAGCTCAACTCCTCGGGCCGCAAGACCGACCTCGCCATCCTGGGTGAGAACGCCCGCGTGCTCTCGGATGCCTCGAGCGGAATCGTCGTCAGCCAGTCGAACCGCGTCATCAGCCTCATCGGCGTGACCGACATCGTCGTGGTCGACACCCCCGACGCGCTCCTCGTCACCACGAGTCAGAACGCGCAGCGCGTGAAGAGCGTGGTCGACGCGCTGAAGCTCTCGGGCCGCGACGACGTCCTCTAACCTTCCGTATCGGTTTCGGCCGGGGTCTGGCATCGCGCCGCCCCGGCCGTTATCGTTGGTGCCATGAAGTTGTAACGTCGGCACATCCGGCCCGTTCGCGGTTGCGCTCCCCGTCCCCGTTCCCGAGGTCGTCGGTCGAGCAGAGCACCCGGCGGGCATTTCACATCCGGATGCCGACGCACGTGCCCAGCCCCGGGCGCCGTGTCTTCTGCCGCCGCCCGTCGCTCGTTGGCGCGTCCCCGTGCCCGAAGCGTCGTTCGCGCCCGGCCGAAAACGGCGACGTCCGGCATCCGCACGTGACGACCCCTCGGGTTCGTCGGCTCCGCCCCACGAAAGGCGGTCCCCATGCGACCACAGAACGACACCCCTTCATCCTCCCCGCGAGCGAACGAGGACCGCCCTGCGGCCGTGCCAGAGACCGCGGCCGCGACCGCGACCGCGCCCCGAACGTCAGCGCTCGTCGACCACCTCAAGGTCAGTCACGTCGACCGCCGCTTCGGCGACCGCCGCGTGCTCGCCGACGTCTCGTTCGCCGTTGCAGCGGGCACCCGCACGGGCCTCGTCGGCGAGAACGGCTCGGGAAAATCGACCCTGCTCAGCATCATCGCGGGCGAGGCAGAAGCGGATGCGGGAGACATCCTGCGCCCCGTTCGCACCGGCTACCTGCCGCAAGAGGTCCGATACGAACGCGGCGAGAGCGTCGGGGCGCTGCTCGAACGCGCGCTCGCCGAGGTGCGCGGTCTCGAACGCGAACTCGAAGAAGCGGCGGCGGCGCTGGGCGAGGGCACCGAGGCATCCGCCCGCCGTTTCGATCGAGCGTTGGCGGCGGCCGAACGCGCGGATGTCTGGTCGGCCGATGCGCGTCTCGCCGAGGCCGTGCAAGCGCTCGGGGTCGACTCGATTCCGCGGCGACGTTCGCTCGACGATGTCTCGGGCGGCCAACGCTCGCGCCTGGCCCTGGCGGCTGTGCTCACCTCGCGGCCCACGGCCCTGCTGCTCGACGAGCCGACGAACCATCTCGACGACGAAGCCGCGGCGTTCCTCACGCGCGTGCTGCACGGATGGTCGGGGCCCGTGCTCTTCGCGAGTCACGATCGTGCCTTCCTCGACGAGGCGGCGACGGCCCTTGTCGATCTCGACCTGCGCGATTCGGCTGACGGGGTGACCCAGTTCGGGGGCGGTTTCTCGGAGTATCTCTCGGAGAAGCGGCTGGCCCGGGAGCGCTGGGAGCGCCGCTTCGCCGACGAGCAGGACGAGCTGAACCGGCTCCGCGGGGAGGCGCAGGAGACGGCCCGCGCGGTCTCGCACAACGCTCCGATCTCGGACAACAACAAGATGGCGTTCGGGATGCGGGGCGACCGTGTGGTGCAACAGATCAGTCGCCGCATCCGCAACGCCGCCGGCCGGCTCGAACGCCTCGAGGCTGAGCAGGTGCGCAAACCTCCGGCGCCGCTCACCTTCCACGGGATCCCGACGGGCACGACGGTGTCGGCGAACGAGGGCGCGCTGGTCGACCTGCGCGACGTCGAGGTGCCCGGGCGTCTCTCGCTCGAACGCCTGACCGTCGCGCCGCGCACGCGGCTGCTCATCACGGGTGCCAACGGCTCGGGCAAGTCCACCGCGCTCGCCGTCCTCGCCGGGCATCTGCCGCTCGCCGCCGACCGGGGCACACGACGCCAGCGCCCGGGCCTCCGCATCGGCTTGCTCGAACAAGACGTGCGCTTCCCCGACGCGGATGCCTCGCCACGAAGTCTCTACGAACGCACGCTGGGCGAGCAACGAGCCGAGCGCACGCCCCTCGTCTCGCTCGGCCTCGTGGCGCCGCGCGACCTCGACCGCCCCGTCGGCGTGCTGTCGGTGGGGCAGCAGCGACGCCTCGCGCTGGCGCTCATCATCGCGCGGCCGCCGCACCTGTTCCTGCTCGACGAACCCACCAACCACCTGTCGCTCGCGCTCGCGACGGAGCTCGAGGAGGCGCTCGATTCCTACCCGGGCGCCGTGGTGTTGGCGAGCCACGACCGGTGGCTGCGGCGGCGCTGGGAGGGGGAGGTGCTCTCGCTCGTCTGAACACCGCGGTGCGCAGGCGCGCGGGCGACTTTCGTCAGCTGCTCATGTGAGCAGACCCGTGCACCACCCAATTGTTTCGGCCTAATATCCGGTGAGGAACTGCTTTGTAACGCTTCTGCGGCAAAGCCCGACCCGGCATCGTGGCCTCCGTAACATTGGGTAACGTATGCCCATATGGCTCCGAGAAATCTTCCGGAGCAGCATTCATGGAGGAAACCTTGACAATCACATTCCGTAAGGCAGCAGCGAGCTCCCTCGCCGGTGTCGGACTCGTGGCACTTCTGGCCGGCTGCGGATCAGCACCGTCGTCGGACAACACCTCCGGTGGTGCCGCCGCTTCCGACTTCCTGCCGTGCATCGTCTCCGACGCCGGTGGCTTCGACGACAAGTCCTTCAACCAGTCCTCGTACGAGGGCCTGGTCGAGGCGGCCGACACCCTGGGCGTCGAGCCCAAGGACGTCCAGTCCGACAAGGAAGACGACTACGCTCCCAACATCACCAACCTCGTCGACCAGGGCTGCGGCCTGATCGTCACGGTCGGATTCGCCCTCGCCGACGCCACCAAGGCCGCCGCCGAAGAGAACACCGACGTCGACTTCGTCATGCTCGACGACAACTCGATCGACCTCGAGAACGTCAAGCCCGTCGTCTACGACACCGCCCAGGCCGCATTCCTCGCCGGCTACACGGCCGCCGCCTACTCCAAGACCGGCGTCGTCGGCACCTTCGGTGGCAGCCAGTTCCCGACCGTCACCATCTTTATGGACGGCTTCGCCGATGGCGTCGCCTACTTCAACGAGCAGAAGAGCAAGGACGTCAAGGTCGTCGGCTGGGACGTCAAGGGCCAGACCGGTTCCTTCACGGGCGGCTTCGAGGCCAACGACACGGCCAAGCAGCTCGCCAACGCGCTCATCGACCAGAACGCCGACGTGCTGCTGCCCGTCGGTGGCCCGATCTTCCTGTCGGCCATCGAGGCCGTCAAGGACTCGGGCAAGGACATCGCGATGATCGGTGTCGACGCCGACCTCTACGAGACGGCTGCCGCCGACAACGGCCTGTTCCTGACCTCCATCCTGAAGCAGATGAAGTCCGGTGTCACCGACATCGTCGAGGCCGCCGGTAAGGGCGACTTCGACGCCACGCCGTACGTGGGCACGCTCGAGAACGACGGCGTGGGAATCGCCCCGTTCCACGACTACGAGTCCAAGGTCCCCGCCGACCTGCAGGGCGAGCTCGACACGATCAAGGCCGGCATCATCGACGGCTCGATCACGGTCGAGTCGCCGTCGTCGCCGAGCACCAAGTAACACCCGCACACAGCACCAAGGCGAGGGGGGCCCAGCCGCAGGCTGGGCCCCCCGACCCGTTCTCTACGACGTAGGATTCAACAACATGAAGCTCGAACTGCGCGGCATCACGAAGAGATTCGGATCTCTCGTAGCCAACGACCACATCGACCTGGTGGTCGAACCGGGAGAGATCCACTGCCTGCTCGGCGAGAACGGTGCCGGCAAGTCCACCCTGATGAACGTGCTCTACGGCCTCTACCAGGCCGAAGAGGGCGACATCCTGCTCGACGACAGCGTGCAACACTTCGAGGGCCCCGGTGACGCCATGCGCGCCGGCATCGGCATGGTGCACCAGCACTTCATGCTCATCCCCGTGTTCACGGTCGCCGAGAACGTCATGCTCGGGCACGAAGAAACCAAGGCCGGCGGCCGCCTCAACCTCGACGCCGCCCGCGCCCGCGTGCGCGAGATCTCGGCCCGCTTCGGCTTCGACGTCGACCCTGATGCCCTCGTCGGCGACCTGCCCGTCGGCATCCAACAGCGCGTCGAGATCATCAAGGCCCTGTCTCGGGATGCCTCGGTCCTCGTGTTCGACGAGCCCACCGCCGTGCTCACGCCGCAAGAGACCGACGAGCTCATGACGATCATGCGCCAGCTGAAGAGCGAGGGCACCTCGATCGTCTTCATCACCCACAAACTCCGCGAGGTGCGCGAGGTGGCCGACCGCATCACGGTCGTGCGTCTCGGCAAGATCGTCGGCGAAGCATCCCCGACCGCCTCGAACTCCGAGCTCGCCGCCCTCATGGTCGGCCGCAACGTCGAGCTCACGGTGCACAAAGAACCGGCGCGCCCGGGCGCCGCCAGCCTCGTCGTCGAACACCTCGACGTGATCGACGCCAACGGCATCAAGGTCGTCAACGACGTCAGCTTCGAGGTGCACGAGGGCGAGATCCTGGCCATCGCCGGCGTGCAGGGCAACGGCCAGACCGAGCTCACCGAAGCCATCCTCGGCATCCAGCCGCGCACCAACGGCTCGATCAGCCTCAACGGCACGCGCCTCAACGGCCAGAGCGTGAAGAAGGTGCTCAACGCGGGCGTCGGCTTCGTGCCAGAAGACCGCACGCACGACGGTCTCGTGGGCGAGTTCACGATCGCCGAGAACCTCATGCTCGACCGCAGCGACCAGCAGCCCTTCGTCAAGGGCGGCACGCTGCAGCTGAAGGCCCTCAACGACTTCGCCGAGGAGAAGAAGCGCGAGTTCGACATCCGCGCCGAATCGATCAACACGCACGCCGGCCGCCTGTCGGGCGGAAACCAGCAGAAGGTCGTGTTGGCGCGCGAACTGAGCCGCGAGCTGAAACTGTTCGTGGCGTCGCAGCCCACGCGCGGCATCGACGTGGGTTCGATCGAGTTCGTGCACAAACGCATGGTCGAGACGCGCGACGCGGGCGTTCCCGTGATCGTCGTGTCCACCGAACTGGACGAGGTGGTGGCTTTGGCCGACCGCATCGCCGTGATGTACCGCGGGAGCATCGTCGGCATCGTTCCAGGGGATACCCCGCGAGACGTACTGGGCCTCATGATGGCCGGAGAAACGGGAGTAGCCGCGTGAGCGACAACAACCAGCAGAACACCCCGGCGCCGGCCGCCACGGCCGCATCCGCGCCGAAGCCCGACACCGAGGCGCCCCGCTCGAACAAGATCCTCAACGAGATCCTCGGCGGCAGCTTCCTCATCTCGATCCTGGCCGTGCTGCTGGCGCTCATCGCCGGCGCCATCCTGATCGCCGCCACCAACGAAGACGTGCAGACGGCGTCCGGCTACTTCTTCAGCCGCCCCGGCGACACGCTCGGCGCGATCTGGCAGGCCGTCTCTGGCGCCTACTCGGCGCTCTTCCAGGGCTCGGTCTACAACTTCCGCCGCGACAGCTTCGCCGACGGCATCAAACCCCTCACCGAGACGCTCACCTTCGCCACGCCGCTCATCGCGGCCGGTCTGGGTGTCGGCCTCGCGTTCCGGGTGGGTCTCTTCAACATCGGTGGCCGCGGTCAGATGCTCATCGCGGCCGCGTGTGCCGGATGGGTGGGCTTCTCGTTCCAGCTGCCGGCGCCGTTGCACATCACCCTCGCCGTCCTGGCGGGTATCGCGGGTGGTGCCATCTGGGGCGGTCTCGTCGGCTTCTTGAAGGCCCGCACGGGAGCCCACGAGGTCATCCTGACCATCATGCTCAACTACGTGGCGTTCTACCTGATCAGCTACATGCTGCGCACGCCCGGCCTGCTGCAGGCCCCCGGTTCGCCCAACCCGAAGTCGCCGCCCATGGCCGAGACGGCCGTGTTCCCCGCGCTCTTCGGCTCGAAGTACAACCTGCACCTCGGGTTCATCCTCGTCATCATCGCGACTGCGCTGGTGTGGTATTTGCTGAACCGCTCGAGCCTCGGCTTCCGGTTCCGCGCCGTGGGTGAGAACCCCAACGCCGCCAAGGTCGCGGGTATCGACGTCAAGAACACCTACGTCTACGCCATGCTCTTCTCCGGCGGTCTCGTGGGTCTCGCCGGCGTCTCGCAGGTGCTCGGCACCGTGACGGGCGGATTCTCGGGCGGCATCGACGCGGGCATCGGCTTCGACGCCATCACCGTGGCGCTGCTCGGTCGTTCGAAGCCCATCGGCATCTTCTTCGCCGGCATCCTGTTCGGTGCGTTCAAGGCCGGCGGATTCTCGATGCAGGCCGCCGAGGGTGTCCCCGTCGACATCGTCGTGGTCGTGCAGTCGCTCATCGTGCTGTTCATCGCCGCGCCGCCGCTTGTGCGCGCGATCTTCTTCCTTCCGAAGCCCGGCGGCCGCGCCCGCAGAGTGCTTCCCAACGTTTCGAAGGAGGTGGCCGCGAAATGAGCGTCACCACACCCAACACCCCGCACGAGACGGTCGACCCCGTCGACGACGGCCTCGAGAAAGCCGTCGTCAAGAAGTGGAAGGCGCCCATCGCCTTCGCCATCTTCGTCGTCATCTCGGCTCTGCTGTTCTTCGTGGCCCGCCGCGACGGTGTCACCGAGCTGCGTCTGTCGGCCGAGAACGACGCCATCCAGCTGCCCTCGATCGAGGCCCCCGTCATGCCGACGGGCATCGTGGTCGTCATCCTGCTCGCGCTGATGACCGCCGCGGCGTTCTGGCTCGCGAATCAGGCCAAGCGCATCCCGCTGTGGCTGACCGCGGTCTTCGGCTTCGTCTTCATGTACGGCTTCCTCACCTGGGCCGGCGCCGACAAGTCCATCCCCATCACGGGTCTGCTGCTCGGCAGCGTCGCTCTTAGCGCGCCGCTCATCTTCGGTGCACTCGGTGGTGTCATCTCCGAGCGTGTCGGCGTGGTCAACGTGGCCATCGAGGGTCAGCTGCTGGCGGGCGCGTTCCTGTCGGCGTTCGTCGCCTCGATCACGCGCAACCCGTTCGCGGGTCTGCTCGCGGCCATCGTGGCCGGTGTGCTCGTGAGCTTCGTGCTCGCGGCCTTCGCCATCAAGTACCTGGTCGACCAGGTCATCGTCGGCGTCGTGCTCAACGTGCTGGTGGCGGGGCTCACGAGCTTCCTCTACTCGACCGTGCTGTCGTCGAACACCGAGGCCTTCAACACGCCCCCGCGTCTGCCGCGCATCCCCATCCCGCTGCTGAGCGACATCCCCATCTTGGGCCGCGTTCTGTTCGACCAGACGATCATCATCTACCTGATGTACATCGCCATCGCGCTCGTCTTCTACGGCCTGTTCTTCACCAAGTGGGGCCTGCGCCTCCGCGCCGTCGGTGAGCACCCGCAGGCCGCCGACACGGTCGGCATCCGCGTGAACTCGACGCGCTTCTGGAACGTCTCGATCGCGGGCGCCATCGCGGGCCTCGGCGGCGCCTACTTCACGCTCGGCTCGGTCGGCGGGTTCACGAAAGAAATGACGGCGGGTGCGGGCTTCATCGCCCTGGCCGCCGTGATCTTCGGCCGCTGGGACCCCATCCGCGCCACGCTCGCGGCCCTGCTCTTCGGTTTCGCGACCAACCTGCAGAACACGCTCGGCGCCATCGGCTCGGGCGTGCCGAGCGAATTCCTGCTCATGCTGCCCTACCTCGTGACGATCTTCGCGGTCGCCGGCCTCGTGGGCCAAGTGCGAGGGCCCGCGGCATCCGGAAAACCGTATATCAAGTCTTAGCAAGCGACAGGTCGGAGAACCACACGATGAGTCAATCAACCATGCATTCGAGCGACGAGGTGCACTCGGGCGATATCGACTGGGGCCAGCTGCGGGATGCCGCCATGGAGGCCATGCAGAAGGCCTACGTGCCCTACTCGAAGTTCCCCGTCGGCGTGGCCGCCATCGCCACCGACGGACGCATCATCGCGGGCTGCAATGTGGAGAACGCCAGCTACGGCCTGACGCTGTGCGCCGAATGCGCGCTCGTCTCCACGCTGCACCTGACGGGCGGCGGCCAGCTCGTGGCATTCACGTGCGTCGACGGCCAGGGCAACACGCTCATGCCGTGCGGCCGCTGCCGCCAGCTGCTGTACGAACACGCCGTTCCGGGCATGCTGCTCGAGACCCTCAGCGGAATCCGAACCATCGACGAGGTGCTGCCGGATGCGTTCGGCCCCCGCACCCTCAACGCCTACACAGAAGAGAACCATGAGTAACACGACCCCCGCCGCATCCGCTTCGTCCGCCGTCGAGTCCTTCGACGCCGTCGACCTCATCCGCACCAAGCGCGACAAGGGCGAGCTGTCGACGGCCGAGATCGACTGGCTCATCGACGCCTTCACGCGACGCTATGTGGCCGACGAGCAGATGTCCGCCCTCGCCATGGCGATCCTCTTGAACGGTATGACGCGCCGCGAGATCCGCGACATGACGCTGGCGATGATCCGCTCGGGCGAGACCATGGACTTCTCGAACCTCGGCAAGGTCACGGTCGACAAGCACTCGACGGGCGGCGTCGGCGACAAGATCACGCTTCCCCTGATGCCCCTCGTCGCGTCGTTCGGCGTGGCGGTGCCGCAGCTGTCCGGCCGCGGCCTCGGCCACACGGGCGGAACGCTCGACAAGCTCGAGTCGATTCCCGGCTGGCGCGCCGAGATCTCGAACGAGGAGATGTTCGCCCAGCTGCGCGACGTCGGCGGCGTCATCTGCGCCGCGGGCAAGGGACTCGCCCCGGCCGACAAGCGGCTCTACGCGTTGCGCGACACGACGGGAACGGTCGAGGCCATCCCGCTCATCGCCTCCTCGATCATGTCGAAGAAGATCGCCGAAGGCACCAGCGCGCTCGTGCTCGACGTGAAGTTCGGCTCCGGCGCCTTCATGACCGACTACGACAAGGCGCTCGAGTTGGCGCAGACCATGGTCGACCTCGGCAAGGATGCGGGCGTCAACACGTCCGCGCTGCTCACCGACATGAGCGTTCCCCTGGGGCTCGCCATCGGCAACGCCAACGAGGTGCGCGAATCGGTCGAGGTGCTGGAGGGCGGGGGACCGGCCGACATCGTCGAGCTCACGGTCGCCCTGGCCCGAGAAATGCTCACCCTTGCGGGCCAGCCCGATGCCGACGTGGAGGCCGCTCTGGCGGACGGTCGCGCCATGGACACGTGGCGTCGAGCCATCCGTGCCCAGGGCGGCGACCCGGATGCCGCGCTGCCCGTCGCGCGCAACACCCACACGGTCACGGCCGACGCCGACGGTGTGCTCGGCAAACAGGAGGCTCTGCCCTTCGGCATCGCCGCCTGGCGCCTGGGCGCCGGACGCGCGCGTCAGCAAGACCCGGTGCTGCACGCATCCGGAATCGACCTGCACGCCAAGCTCGGCGACACCGTCACGAAGGGCCAGCCGCTGTTCACGCTGTCGGCCGACGACGAGGCCCGTTTCCCGCGCGCACTCGAGGCGCTCGAGGGTGCCTACGAGATCCACGCGCCCGGAACCGTGGTGCACCGCTCGCCCCTCGTCGCTTCCCGCGTGTCCTAGTCCACGAGTACGCTGAGACCGTGACTACGACCGAAGAATTCCTGCTCCCCGGCGGCATCGACCTGCGCCAGCTGCCCAAGATCTCACTGCACGACCACCTCGACGGTGGCCTGCGCCCCCAGACCATCCTCGAGCTCGCCGACGCCCACGGCGTCGACGTTCCGGCCGGCACCTCGTCCGAGCTCGCGCAGTGGTTCCTCGACCAGTGCAATGCCGGCAACCTGCCCGACTACCTGAAGACGTTCGACCTGACCATCGCGGTCATGCAGACGCGCGAGGGGCTGGCCCGCGTGGCCCGCGAGTTCGTGCAAGACCTGGCCGAAGACGGTGTCATCTACGGCGAGATCCGGTGGGCGCCCGAGCAGCACCTGCAGCAGGGGCTGTCGCTCGACGAGACCGTCGAGGCCGTGCAAGAGGGCATCGAGCAGGGCATCGACGATGTCTCGCGCGAGGGCTTCGACATCCAGATCGGTCAGCTCATCACGGCCATGCGTCACGCCGACCGCGGCCTCGAGATCGCCGAGCTGGCCGTGCGTCACCGCGAGAACGGTGTCGTCGGCTTCGACATCGCGGGTGCCGAGAAGGGCTTCCCGGCGTCCAAGCACCGCGCGGCGTTCGACTACCTGCAGTCCGAGTTCTTCCCCGTCACGGTGCACGCGGGCGAGGCCGACGGCCTCGAGTCCATCAAGAGTGCCCTGATCGACGGCCGCGCGCTGCGCCTCGGTCACGGTGTGCGCATCGCCGAAGACATCCACACCGTGCGCTCCGATGACGAGAACCAGTACGTCTCGCTCGGCCCGGTCGCGCAGTGGGTGCGCGACCGCGAGATCCCGCTCGAGACGAGCCCGTCGTCCAACCTGCAGACGGGCGCCGTCGAGCAGTGGGGCGAAGACCTGATCGACCACCCGATCGACCTGCTCTACCAGCTGGGTTTCCGGGTCACGGTCAACGTCGACAACCGCACCATGTCGGGCACCACGCTCACGCGTGAACTCGGCCTGCTGTCCGACGCCTTCGGCTACGACCTCGACGACCTCGAGACGTTCCAGCTCAACGCGGCCGCCGCGGCCTTCCTGCCGATCGAAGATCGCGAAGAGCTCTCCGAGGCGATCGAAGAGGGCTTCGAGGACGCCCAGAACTCACTCTCCTAACAGCGGCGCCGACCCCGGACGGGCTACTCTGACAGGGTGGCCCGCCCGGGCCGAGCGCGACAGGATGTGTGATTTCATGACCCTTCCCCCTCTTCCGGACAACGCTGTGCGGTTGGGTGTCACGGTCGACGACTGGCGAGGAGCCATCCGTGCATCGGGTGACGCCCTCGTCGCGGCCGGCGCGACGCTCGACGGCTACACCGACCGCATGATCCAGGTGATCGACGAGTTCGGCAGCTACATCGTCATCGCCCCCGGGCTCGCCCTGGCGCACGCCCGGCCCGGCCCCGACATCCTGAGCGACGCGCTCTCGGTGGTCACGCTCGCCGAGCCCGTGTCGTTCGGCCATCCGCACAACGACCCCGTGCGCGTCATCCTCGGCCTCGCCGTGACGACGCCCGACAGCCACGTGACGAGCGTGGCGAGCCTCGCCAACGTGTTCAACGACAGTGCCGCCATCCCCGCCCTGGCCGACGCGCAGAGCGTCGACGAGGTGCGCTCGGTGCTCGGCATCCCGGCAGCGCCCATCGCCCTCGCCGAATCGGCCGCCCCCACCGGCGCCACCGGCCACCCCGAAGCCTGACCGTCTTTTAGGAAGAGAGACCACGATGAAGATCGTCGCCATCTGCGGTGCCGGGGTCGGCACCTCCGCCATCCTCAAACTCAACGCCGAGCGCGCGCTCGAACGTCTCGACCTCGAGGCGGATGTCTCGGCCACCGACGTCGCGAGCGTGCAGACGGTCGGCGCCGACGCGCAGATCATCCTCACCTCGCCCGAGCTGGTCGACCGCATCGGCAAGACCTATGCCGACATCATCGTCATCGAGAACTACTTCGACCTCGACGAGCTCACGCGCAAGCTCGAGATCGCGCTGGGCTGAGGGCCGGTTCGCAGACGACACGCCGCAACAGGAAAGGCCGCCCGATGGTATTCGGGCGGCCTTTCCTGTTGCTAGAAGCGACGGTGCTGCCCCCGCGCTCGCGTCTAGCGCGCGATGACCTCGTCGGCGATGCGCTGCAGATCGCTACGCAGGGCTTCGATACGGTGCGCCGCGGCTTCTGGCTCGCTCTGCTCGCTGCGCGCGTCGAGATAGAACTTCAGCTTCGGCTCGGTGCCGGAGGGGCGTGCCATGACACGTGACCCGTCGGCCAGGTGGAAGCGCAGCGCATCGGTGGGAGGCAGCTGCTCGAAACCGTCGCTCAGGTCGTCGATCTGCTCGACCTTCACCCCGCCGAGCTCGGCGGGCGGCTGGTCGCGCAGCGCCGCCATGATGCGGCCGATGATCGACAGGTCCGTGACGCGGATGGACAGCTGGCCGCTCGCGTAGACGCCGAACGTTTCAGCGAAGCGCGCGAGCAGCCCCGCAACGTCGGTGCCGGCCGTGTGTGCCTCGGACGCCAGGTCGAGGAACGCGAGCGCGGCCGAGATGCCGTCCTTATCGCGCACCACGCTCGGGTTCACGAGATAGCCGAGGGCTTCTTCATAACCGAAGACGAGCCCGGGCACGCGGGACACCCACTTGAATCCCGTGAGCGTCTCGGCGAAGCGCAGACCGTGCGCCTTGGCCACCTCGCCGAGGGCGGGGGAGGACACGATCGAGCAGGCGAGCACGCCGTCCACGCCGTCGCGTTCGGCCTGCTGTGCGGCGTGCCAGCCGAGCAACCAGCCGACCTCGTTGCCGGTCAGCTGACGGAAGCCGGCGGGCGCGGCGGTGTCGGGGATGGCGACCGAGAAGCGGTCGGCGTCGGGGTCGTTAGCGATCACCAGGTCGGCGTGCGCGTCGCGGGCGGCCTGGAACGCCAGGTCGAGCGCGCCCGGTTCTTCCGGGTTGGGGAACGACACGGTCGGGAACGCGGGGTCGGGGTCGCGCTGCTCGACGACCGGTTCGACGGGCGGGTAACCGGCGGCGTCGATCACGCGCGAGAACGTCTCCCATCCGACGCCGTGCATGGCCGTGTAGACGACGCGCAACGGCGAGTCGAAGGAGCGGACGGGGCCGGCGGTCGCGGCGACATAGGCGTCGACGACATCCTCGCCAGCCGTTTCATACGCCGTCGAGCGCGGCAACTCGAGCACATTGCCCGTCTCGGCGACGCGCTGGATGTGGGCGGCGATATCGGCGTCGGCGGGGGACACGATCTGCGAGCCGCGGTCTTCGTCGCCCAGGTAGACCTTGTAACCGTTGTCGGCGGGCGGGTTGTGGCTCGCCGTGACCATGACGCCGGCCGAGGCGTTCAGGTGCCGCACCGCGAACGCCAGCACGGGCGTCGGCAGCAGGCGGGGCAGCAGGATGGCGCGCACGCCGGCACCGGCCATGAGCTCGGCCGTATCGGTCGCGAAGACGCGCGAATTCTTGCGGCCGTCGTAGCCGATGACGACGCTCGCCGTCTGGCCGGGCGCCGCGCGCTCGATCAGGTAAGCAGCGAGACCCGCAGCGGCCTGCGACACGAGCACGCGGTTCATGCGCGCCGAACCGGCCTCGATGCGCCCGCGCAGACCGGCCGTGCCGAACTCGAGGCGCGTGTCGAACCGCTCGTGCAATTCGTCGAGCGCGATCTCGTTGCCGGCTTCGGCATCTTTCAGCAGCAGCTCGATCTCGGTGCGCGTCTCGTCGTCGGGGTCTTGCCCCGCCCAGGCGCGCGCGGCCTGCACCACCTGGTCGCGGTCGAGCGTCATTACAGCGCCCCCACGATGCGGGCGAGCAGGGCGCTGATCACGGGCTCGGCTTCGCGGCCGGCCTCGATGACCTCTTCGTGCGACAGCGGCGTCTTCTGGATGCCGGCAGCCAGGTTGGTGATGAGCGACATGCCCAGGATCTCCATGCCGGCCTGGCGGGCGGCGATCGCCTCGAGCGCCGTCGACATGCCGACGATGTGCCCGCCGATGGCCTTGGCCATCTGCACCTCGGCCGGGGTCTCGTAGTGCGGCCCGCGGAACTGCGTGTACACGCCCTCGTCGAGCGACGGCTCGATCTCGTGCGCGAGCTGGCGCAGGCGGCTCGAGTACAGGTCGGTCAGGTCGATGAAGGTCGCGCCCTCGAGCGGAGAGTCGGCCGTGAGGTTGATGTGGTCGCTGATCAGCACGGGCGTGCCGGGCTTCCAGTGTTCTTTGATGCCACCGGCGCCGTTGGTCAGGATCATGGTGGTCGCACCCGTCGCGGCGGCCGTGCGCACGGAGTGCACGACGCGGCGCACGCCGTGGTTCTCGTAGTAGTGGGTGCGGGCGCCGATGACGAGCGCGCGCTTGCCGCTCGGCAACAGGATGCTGCGCAACGTGCCGGGGTGGCCGGCCAGGGCGGGCTTCGAGAACCCGATGATCTCGTCGGCCGGGATGGTGGCCGTGGTCTCGCCGAGCAACTCGGCGGCCTTGCCCCAGCCGCTGCCGAGGGTCAGGGCGATGTCGTGGCGGTCGACGCCGGTCTTCTCGGCGATCTGGGCCGCAGCGTTGCGGGCGATCTCGAAGGGATCGGTGGCCGGATCGTCGAGGGGGTGAGAGAAGTGTTCAGACATGAATCCACTCTATTGGCTGGCGCGGGCGGGGCCAGGGCTTGACGCTCGCCTGAGCCGGTGTGGCGGCATCCGTGCGCGCGTGAGCGAATCCGTTTTGGTGCGCATCCGTGTCACCCGCGAGAATGGACCAATGGCATATGAGTTCGAGCGCAAACAGCGAATCGCCGTCCTGGGTGGCGGCCCGGGCGGTTACGAGGCGGCCCTCGCGGGCGCTCAACTCGGGGCGGATGTCACGCTCATCGAGCGCACGGGCGTGGGCGGTTCGGCCGTCATCACCGATGTCGTGCCCTCGAAGTCGCTCATCGCCACGGCCGAGGCCGCCATCAGCATCTCCGAGGCCGAAGATCTGGGCGTGCAGTTCTTCAGCCGCAGCGCCGAGGGTCGACCCGTTCGCCCCGAGGTGGCCGTCAACCTCGCGGCCGTGAACAAGCGCCTGCTGGGCCTCGCGCGCCAGCAGTCCGAAGACATGCGCACCAACCTCGTGCGCGAGGGCGTGCGCATCATCCAGGGCGAGGGCCGACTCGACGGGCGCAACAACGTGGTCGTCTCGACGGGCGGCGAGGCCGGCACCGACTTCGACGGCGTCGAGGCCGACACGATCGTCATCTCGGTGGGCGCGAGCCCGAGACAGCTTCCGTCGGCCAAACCCGATGGCGAACGCATCCTCACGTGGACGCAGCTCTACAACCTGAAGAGCGTTCCCGAGCACCTCATCGTCGTGGGCTCGGGTGTCACGGGCGCCGAGTTCGCCAGCGCCTACACGGCCCTCGGCTCGAAGGTCACTCTCATCTCGAGCCGCGACCAGGTGCTGCCGGGCGAGGACGCCGACGCGGCCGCCGTGATCGAGAAGGTCTTCAAGCGCAACGGCATGACGGTGCTCTCGAAGTCGCGCGCCGACAGCGTGGCCCGCACCGAGAACGGCGTCGTCGCCACGCTCTCCGACGGTCGCACGGTCGAGGGCAGCCACTGCCTCGTGGCCGTCGGGTCGGTGCCCAACACCTCCGGCATCGGGCTCGAAGAGGCGGGCGTCCAGCTCACCGAGTCCGGTCACATCCGCGTGAACCGCGTGGCGCGAACATCCATGCCCAACATCTATGCGGCCGGCGATTGCACCACGCTGCTGCCGCTCGCCTCTGTGGCTTCGATGCAGGGCCGCACGGCCATGTTCCACGCCATGGGCGACGCCGTGAGCCCCATCGAGGTGCGCAACGTGGCCGCCAACATCTTCACGCAGCCCGAGATCGCGACCGTCGGCTGGACGCAGAAGCAGATCGAAGAGGGTATCGCGCAGGGCGACATCTACAAGCTGCCCCTGGCCTCCAACCCGCGCGCCAAGATGATGGGCATCAAGGACGGCTTCGTCAAACTGTTCGCGCGCACCGGGTCTGGCACCGTCATCGGCGGCGTGATCGTGGCGCCCAAGGCATCCGAACTCGTCTTCCCGCTGGCTCTCGCGGTCGAGCACCGCCTCACGGTCGACCAGGTGGCGCGCGCCTTCGCGGTCTACCCGTCGCTCACGGGTTCGCTGGCCGACGCGGCTCGCGCCATGCACATCGTTCTCTAACGTATGGGTGGTGTGCTGGTCGGTTTCGGCATCATCGGCTTCGTCATCCTGGTGGGGTATATCGCCGGGCGGCTGAAGATCGGTGGGCCCGATGCCGGCTACACGCTCAACCGCATCGCGTTCTTCGTCACCAACCCGGCGCTGCTCTTCACGGTTCTCGCGCACGCCGACCTGCACGTGGTGTTCTCGTCGTTCATCCTGGTGGCCGGCATCGCGGCCGTCGCCATGGCGCTCATCTACGTGCTCGTGGCGCGGCTGTGGTTCAAGTCCGGTGCCTCCGAAACCACAATCGGCGCCATGGCCTCCGGCTACGTGAACGCCAACAACATCGGCATCCCCGTGGCCGTCTACGTGCTGGGAGACGCGCAATACGTGGCGCCCATCCTGCTGCTGCAACTCATCGTCTTCGCGCCCATCGCCTTGGGCGTGCTCGATGTGGCCGACCGCGGTTCGGCGTCGTTCCGCACCATCGCCACGCAGCCGTTCCGCAACCCGATGATCATCGCGTCGGTCATCGGCGTCATCGTGGCGGCGACGGGGCTGCCCGTGCCCGACGAGGTCTATGCGCCCTTCGAGCTGCTGGGCGGCGCAGCCGTTCCCCTCATCCTGCTGGCGTTCGGCATGTCGCTCAACGGCCAGCGCCCATTCCAGGCGGGCACGGGTCGCAAAGCCGTCCTCGTGTCCTCGCTGCTCAAGTCTGTGGGCATGCCTGTGGCGGCCTACCTCCTGGCCCATTTCGCTTTCGGGATGTCGGGGGCGCCGCTCTTCGCGGCCGTCGTGCTCGCGGCCCTGCCCAGCGCGCAGAACGTCTTCAACTTCGCGAGCCGCTACGGTCGCGGAGTCGTCCTCGCCCGCGACACGGTCCTCCTGACGACCATCGCCTCGGTCCCGGTGCTGCTCGTCATCGCCGCGCTCCTCGCGCCGCTCTAGCCCGCTAGTCCGCTAGCCCGCTGGCCCGCTAGCTCACGGGCGCGTCGCACCACGCAGAAGGCCGCCCCGGCTTTCGCGGGGCGGCCTTCTGCGTGATCGGGGCGAAGAGGTGGCTCTTACTCCGAGATGGTGAGCAACTGGTGGCCGCTCGACACGGTCGTGCCGACCTCGGCCTTGACGTTGCCGACGACGCCATCCTTGTGCGCCGTGATGGGCTGTTCCATCTTCATGGCCTCGAGCACGAGCAGCAGATCGCCCTTGACGACGCGTTCGCCCTCGGAGACCTGCAGCTTCACGATGGTGGCCTGCATGGGGGAGGAGACGCTGTCGCCCGTGGCGGTGACGACGGAGCCGGAGCCGCCGCCGCGACGACCGGGAGGCGTGGCCGAACGGCCCGCGCCCGATGCGCCGGCCGAACCGACCTGGCCGAGGCCTTCGGGCAGGCTCACGGCGATACGCTTGCCGCCGACCTCGACGACCACGGTGTCGCGGCCGCCCTGCGGCGACGAGGGCTCGAGTTCGCCGTTCCAGGGCTCGATGTCGTTCTCGAACTCGTTCTCGATCCACAGCGTGTAGACGCCGAAGGTGCCGTCGGCAGCCGTGAAGGCGGGCTCGCGCACGATCTTGCGGTGGAAGGGCAGCACGGTGGGCAGGCCGGCGACCTCGAACTCGTCGAGGGCGCGGCGGGCGCGCTCGAGGGCCTGTTCGCGCGTGGCACCCGTGACGATGACCTTGCCGAGCAGCGAGTCGAAGGCGCCCGAGATCTCGTCGCCGGCCGTGACACCCGAGTCGACGCGCACGCCGGGGCCGCCGAGCGAGGAGAACACGTGGATGGGGCCGGGCTGCGGCAGGAACCCACGGCCCGGGTCTTCGCCATTGATGCGGAACTCGAACGAGTGCCCGACGGGTGCGGGGTCGCCGTAGTCGAGCGTGCCGCCCGCGGCGATGCGGAACTGCTCGCGCACGAGGTCGATGCCCGTGACCTCTTCGGAGACGGGGTGTTCGACCTGCAGGCGCGTGTTGACCTCGAGGAACGACACCGTTCCGTCGCCGCCGATCAAGAATTCGCACGTGCCGGCACCCACATAGCCGACCTCTTTCAGGATGGCCTTGGATGCGCGGTAGAGCTCGGTGTTCTGCGCCTCGGTGAGGAACGGCGCGGGGGCCTCCTCGACGAGCTTCTGGTGGCGGCGCTGCAGCGAGCAGTCGCGCGTCGACACGACGACGACGTTGCCCTCGGCGTCGGCGAGGCACTGCGTTTCGACGTGGCGCGGCCTGTCGAGGTACTTCTCGACGAAGCATTCGCCGCGGCCGAAAGCGGCGACGGCCTCGCGCGTGGCCGATTCGAACAGCTCGGGGATGGAGTCGCGGTCGCGGGCCACCTTGAGGCCGCGCCCGCCACCGCCGAAAGCGGCCTTGATGGCCACGGGCAGGCCGTGCGTGTCGACGAAGTCGAGCACCTCCTGCGCGCCCGAGACGGGGTTGATGGTGCCGGGGGCGAGCGGCGCGCCCACCTTCTCGGCCACGTGGCGGGCCGAGACCTTGTCGCCCAGGCGCTCGATGGCCTCGGGGGAGGGCCCGATCCATACGAGCCCGGCGTCGATGACGGCGCGCGCGAAGTCGGCGTTCTCGGCGAGGAAGCCGTAGCCCGGGTGCACGGCGTCGGCGCCGGACCGTCGGGCCACCGAGAGCAACTTCTCGATGGAGAGGTAGGTGGTGGCGCTCGTGGCACCCTCGAGCGCGTAGGCCTCGTCGGCGAGTTTCGCGTGCAGGGCGTCGCGATCCTGATCGGCGTAGACGGCGACACTGCCGAGGTTGCTGTCGCGCGCGGCGCGGATCACCCGAACGGCGATCTCGCCCCGGTTGGCAATGAGGACTTTGGAGATAGCTGGCACAGTCCCTTAGCCTATTGCCCTTTTCGCGAGGCCCTTTGGTCATTCCTCACAAAAATGCCCGGCAAACCAGGGCGCACATCGACAAGCCGACGGTGGGCTTCAGCGGTTGCGCAGCGACGACCAGGAGCCACCCAGGGCGTTCACGGTGCGCCGGAGCGCGGGCAGCGACATCCCGACCACGGTCGACGGGTCGCCCTCGATGCGTTGGATGAACGGGGCCCCGAGGCTGTCGATCGTGAACGCGCCGGCGACCTGGAGCGGTTCGCCCGTCGCAATGTAGTCGTCGATCTCGTCGTCGGTGATGTCGTCGGCGAAGGTCACGGTGGCCGAGGTGGTGCCGCCCGTCGCGCCGTTTACGCGGCCGCCTCGGTGGTCGATGACCCAGAGGCCAGAGTGCAGGGTGCCCGTCGCGCCGCGCTGCAGCTGCCAGCGTTCGCGCGCCCGCTCGGGCGTGTGCGGTTTGCCGTAGGCCACACCGTCGATCTCGAAGGCCGAATCGCCCCCCACCACGAACCCGTCGAGCACGTCGGATGCCTCGGCCGCCGCCTCGACGACCGCCTCCGCCTTCACGCGCCCGAGCAGGGCGACCATCTCGGCGGGGGACAGGGCGCCGTGTTCGGCCTCGTGGCGTGCGACCGCGGCATCCTCGTCGACCTCGGAGGGGATGACGACGGGTTCGACGCCCGCCTGGCGCAGCAGCATGAGCCGGGCGGGGGAGGTGCTTGCCAGGTAGAGGGTCACGACGATCCTGTCTTCTTGTCGGGTGGGGCGGCCGGGCGTGGGCGCAGCAGTGTTGGTGTGCCGCGGCATCCGTGTAATGCTCGACGGATGAGCATTTCAGGTGACACCGCCGACAGCATCGTTCTCGAGATTAGCAATGTGGCCCACGGGGGCGTCTTCGTGGCGCGCCACGAGGGCCGCGTCGTCTTCGTGCCCGACACCATGCCGGGCGAGACGGTGCGCGCGCGCATCACGGATGACTCGAAGAAGAGCTTCTGGCGCGCCGAGACGCTCGAGGTGCTCACACCCGCGCCCGAGCGTGTGCCGCACATCTGGTCGGCGGCCTCGATCGACCGTGCGCCCGACGAGCGTGCCGGCGGAGCAGAATTCGGCCACATCGCGTTGCCGCACCAGCGCGAACTGAAGCGCCGCGTGCTCGTCGACGCCCTGCAGCGTTTCGGCGGCATCGAGCGCGACGTCGAGGTCGAGGCGGCCCCGGGCGACGACGAGGCAAACGGTCTCGGCTACCGCAGCCGCGTCAGCCTCCACGTCGACGAAGAGGGCCGCGTCGGTCCGTTCGCCGCGCGCAGCCACCGCGTCGTGCCCGTCGACGACCTGCCGCTCGCCACGAGCGCCGTGCAGCAGGCCGCGCCGCTCGGCACGCCCATGCCGGGCCTCGAACGCGTCGACGTCATCGCGCCGTCGGTGGGCGCCACGCGCGTCGTCGGCACCGACCCCGACGGCCGCCGTCGCGCGGGCGAGCCGCTCATCGAACGCGTCGGCACGCGCGAATTCCACGTCGCCGAAGAGGGTTTCTGGCAGGTCCACCGCCACGCGGCCGATGTGCTCACGCGCGCCGTGCAAGACATCCTCGTTGCCGACGAATTCGACCCCCAGGCCTTCAACCTCGACCTCTACGGTGGCGTCGGCCTGTTCGCGGCCGCGCTGGGCGACAAGTTCGGCCGCACCACGCGCATCACGACCGTCGAATCCGAGACCACGGCCACCGATTGGGCCGCCGAGAACCTGGCCGAGTGGGTGGGCGCTCAGGCCATCACCGACCGCGTCGACCGCTACCTGCAGCGCCTCGTGCGTTCCGTGGGAGCATCCGAGCGCCGTCGCCTGCAGGCCGCGACCGTCGTGCTCGACCCGCCCCGCTCGGGCGCCGGCAAGAACGTCGTGTCGGCCCTCGTCGACCTGCACCCCGCCCAGATCGTCTACGTGGCGTGCGACCCCGTCGCCCTCGCGCGCGACCTCGGTTCGTTCCGTGACGCGGGCTACGAGCTCGACCGCCTGCGCGCCTTCGACCTGTTCCCGCACACGCACCACCTCGAATCGGTAGCGCTCCTCCGCCCGACGAACCGTTAGGCCCGCCGTGTCGGGCTACGATGAGCACGTGGTACGCGTGGCGATTATCGACGATCATGAATCGGTCCGACTGGGGTTGGCCGCCGTGTGTGCGGCGTCCGGCTACGACGTGGTGCAATCCGTGGCCACGGTCAACGACTTCCTGAGCCGCTCGCAGGCCACGCACGGCCCCTCGGCCGATGTCGTCATCCTCGACCTCTCGCTCGGCGACGGTTCGCGCATCGCCGACAACGTGCGCCGCGTGCACGACACGGGTTCGGCTGTGCTCATCCACTCGATAGCCGATCGGATGGCCGGTGTGCGCGAGGCTCTGGCAGCTGGCGCGGCAGCCGTCATCCCCAAGTCGTCGCCCACGGGAACGGTCGTCTCGGCCATCCGCACCGTTGCCAACGGACAGGTGCTGAACAACCTCGAGTGGGCCAGCGCCATCGACGCCGACTCCGAGTTCGCGCAGGTGCAACTGGGGCGGCGCGAGCGCGACGTTCTGCACCTCTATGCATCCGGTCTGCCCATGAAAGACGTCGCCGCCCAGCTCGGCATCGCGCAGTCTACGGCCAAAGAGTACCTCTCCCGCATCCGCACCAAGTACGTCGATGTGGGACGCCCCGCGCCCACTAAAGTAGATCTATTGCGCCGGGCCGTCGAAGACGGCATCCTGCCGGATCTCGGTCCGAGCCAGAACGACGCGTAGCAACGCGGCTGACGGACGACGCAGCGTAGACACGCGGGCCAAAAACACACGGGGGGTGCTGGGTGACAACGGGAATTCCCGACAACATCAACCGGGTCGTGGCCCCACGGCAGCGGCTGTTCAGCACCGAGCGCGTCGAACGTCTCTACGACCGTTCCGTCGCCGCCATCTCGCTGTTGTTCGGGTTGCAGACCTTCTCGGTCGTCCTGAGCGATGGCAGCCTCATCGAGGGCCCCGCGGGCAATGCCACCCTCATCCTGGTCTTCGGCACGCTCACGCTCTTCATCGCCGCCGGTTTCGCAGGTCGCTTCGCGCGGCCGACGGCCACCCTGTTCGCGATCGTCTATCTCGTCGCCGTCATCGCGTGGCCGTTCCTCACGGGTGGCGCCCACGCGGCCTCCGACACCGAGCCGTGGTTGTGGTACCTGTGCGGCGCTGTCGCCTGCGCCACCGCCGCACTCGCCTTCCCGACCACCCTGGCCATCGTCTACAGCATCGTCACGCCCGTCGCCTACGGCGTGGCTCGCACCATCGGCCCCGGTGGCCAGATCGTCAACGCCGAGATCGGTGTTCTCGATGCGTCCTACGGCGCCATGATCGGCCTCATCATCGTCATGCTGGGTGTCACGTTCCGACATGCGGCGCGCGCGGTCGACGAGGCGCGCGTCACGGCTCTCAACCGCTACGACGAGGCCGTGCACCAGCACGCGCGCGAGGTGCAGCGCATCGAGGTCGACGCGCTCGTGCACGATATGGTGCTCGCCGCGCTGCAGGCCGCCGAGCGCGCCACGACGCCCGCGCAGTCTCGGGCCGCCGTCGCGCTCGCCGAGAACGCCATCAAACACCTCGCCACGCACGGCGACACGCTCACGGCATCCGCGCGCGACGACGGCGACCTCGAACCCACCTACGGCACGGGCGAACTGGTCGCCGCCATCTCGCGCGCGGCCCGCGCCCACCGCGTTCCCTTCGAGGTGCGCGACGAGACGAGCGAGCACTTCCCGCTGCCGGCCCGCGTGCTCGCCATCCTGTCGAGCGCCACCGAACAGGCCATGGCCAACAGCGCGCAGCACGCCGGCACCCGCGTGACCTCCCGCACCGTGACGCTCCGCACGACCGCGGGCCGCGTCGAGATCATCGTGCACGACGACGGCGTCGGCTTCGACCCCACGCGCGTCGACGAGAGCCGCCTGGGCCTGCGCGTCTCCATCATCGAACGCGTCGTGAAATCCGGTGGCAGCGTGACCATCGACAGCACGGCCGGGGCGGGCACGACCATCGTCATCCGCTGGGCGCCCAACCAGACCATCCAGGCTTCTCGGCCCCCGGCGGCCCCCGGCGAGCTGACCGAGCAGGGGGCAGCCTCGTGATCGCCCTCAACCGCTACGCGCTGTTGGCCCTGGCCGCCGCGTTCTCGATCTACAACGTCATCCGCGGCGTCATCACCTTGCCGCAGGCCGATTCGCCCTGGCCGAGCATCGTGGGCATGGTGCTCTACCTCGTCGTCACCATCATCAGCCTGTGGCCGTCGTCGCCGACCGCCATGCCGCTGTGGCTCGCGAGCCTCAACCTCGGCACGGCCGTGGCGCTGCCGTTGCTCGTCACGTCGCAGCTCGATCCGTCGGTCAACAACGGCTACGCCACCTGGCACGTCGCGTCGATCGGCGCGCTCATGACCATCACGGCCGTGCGGCGTCGCGAGGCGTTCGCCTGGATCGGCATCATCTTCCTGACCGCGCAGTCGATCCTGTGGGCCGGCGCGGGCGTGGCGCTGCAGATCGGCATCCCCGGCAGCATCCTGTGGGTGGCGCTGGCATCCATTCTCACGCGGTCGCTCGTGCGGGTCGGGCGCGACGAACAGAACCTCGCCATCGCCGAGCGCGAGGCCGCCCAGTGGCAGGCCGCGCAAGACGCGCACCACGAGGAGCGCCGCGTGCGCCTCAAGCAGGCCGAACGAGTGGCTTTGCCGACGCTCCGCAACATCATCCTGGCGGGCGGCTCGCTGAGCCAGCAGGAGCGTGCAGAGGCCAAGGTGCTCGAGGCCGGGCTGCGGGATGAGATCCGTGGCCGCATGCTGCTGAACGACGCCGTGCGGGCGCGCGTGGCCGAGGCCCGCCGCCGCGGAAGTGTCATCTCGTTGCTCGACGAGGGAACGCTCGACGAGATCGCCGAGGACGATCGCCAGCGCGTGCTCGACCGGGTGGCCGACGCCGTCGCGTCGACGAGCGCACACCGCATGATCGTGCGCACGGCGCCCGTCGACTCTCCGACGGCCGTGACGGTCGTGGCACTCGACCCGTCGGGCGACCCGGACGACGACGAAGACGAAGTGCAGCTGTGGCTCGAGATCCCGCGCAAGGCGACGGCCGACTCACACACCGAGGCTTAACAGTCGGAAGGGCCGGTTCCAGAGGAACCGGCCCTTCACAAACCCCAGGTCGAACGGTAACCCGAATACCAGTTCGACCCGCCCCCAGCCATTCGTACATACCCTTGTTCACACGAGTGGCTGGTGGTGAATCTCTTGCGAGAGCCACCTAGCAATACTCATTCTGGCGGTCGGCCGCGAAGCGTACCAGTCGGCATTTCGGAGGACACCCCCGCGTTCGCGGGACGATGTCGAGCGCCGGTCAGCGGAATCAGCCGCTGAAGCCGCGCCAGTGCCCGGGGCCGGGCACATGGGGTCGACGCAGACCGCGCTGGCTGCGCTGCCAAGCCGTCACGCGCACGGGTCGCGGCGTGGCGGCAGCGGCGGCCTCGCGCGCCCGTAGCGTGGCGAGCAACACGGCGGTCACGGCGGCGAGCTCGACATCGCTCGGGGCTCCTGAGACCACGCGGAAAGCGGGCGATGCCGCAGACGTCGTGGCCGCGGCATCCGCCGTCGTGTCGGTCGGAGAAGAACTCACAGCGGGATGTTCCCGTGCTTCTTGGCCGGCAGGCTCGCGCGTTTGGTGCGCAGGGCACGCAGCGCCTTGATGACCGATACGCGCGTGGCGGCCGGCTCGATGACGCCGTCGAGCTCGCCGCGCTCGGCCGCGAGGAACGGGCTGGCCACGTTGTAGGTGTACTCGTTGGCGAGCTTGGTGCGCACGGCCTGCACGTCTTCACCGGCCTCTTCGGCGCGTTTGATCTCGCCGCGGTAGAGGATGTTGACGGCGCCCTGGCCGCCCATGACGGCGATCTCGGCGGTCGGCCATGCCAGGTTGATGTCGGCACCCAGCTGTTTCGAGCCCATGACGATGTACGCGCCGCCGTAGGCCTTCCGCAGGATCACGGTGACGAGCGGCACGGTGGCCTCTGCATAGGCGTAGAGCAGCTTGGCGCCGCGACGGATGACTCCGGTCCACTCCTGGTCGGTGCCGGGCAGGTAGCCGGGCACGTCGACGAGCGTGAGGATGGGGATCGAGAACGCGTCACAGAAGCGCACGAAGCGCGAGGCTTTCTCGCCCGCCTCGATATTGAGCGTTCCCGCCATGGCCTGAGGCTGATTGGCGATCACGCCGACCGTGCGGCCCTCGACCCGGGCGAACCCGATGACGATGTTGGGCGCGAACAGCGGCTGCACCTCGAGGAAGTCGCCGTGGTCGACGACGTGCTCGATGACGGTCTTCACGTCGTAGGGCTGGTTGGGGGAATCGGGGATGAGCGTGTTGAGGCGGCGGTCCTCGTCGGTGGTCTCGAGCTCGACGACGGTGTCGAATTCGGGCAGTTCGGCCAGGTTGTTGTCGGGCAGGAAGCTCACGAGCGAACGCGCGTAGTCCAGGGCATCCTGTTCGTCGCTCGCCAGGTAGTGCGCCACACCCGAGCGCGTGTTGTGGGTGAGCGCGCCGCCCAGTTCTTCCATGCCCACGTCCTCGCCCGTGACGGTCTTGATGACGTCGGGGCCCGTCACGAACATCTGGCTGGTCTTGTCGACCATGATGACGAAGTCGGTGAGGGCGGGGGAGTAGACGGCGCCGCCGGCCGCCGGGCCCATGATGAGCGAGATCTGCGGGATGACACCAGAGGCGGCCGTGTTGCGGCGGAAGATCTCGCCGTACTTGCCGAGGGCCACGACGCCCTCCTGGATGCGGGCTCCACCCGAGTCGAGGATGCCGAGGATGGGGACGCCCGTTTTCAGCGCGAGGTCCATGACCTTGATGATCTTTTCACCGGCCACCTCGCCGAGAGACCCGCCGAAGACCGTGAAGTCCTGCGAGTAGACGGCCACCTGGCGGCCGTGGATGGTGCCCGTTCCGGTGACGACGGCGTCGCCGTAGGGCCGGGACTTGTCCATGCCGAAGGCGTGCGTGCGGTGGCGCACGAATTCGTCGAGCTCGACGAAGCTGCCCGGGTCGAGCAGCAGGTCGATGCGCTCGCGAGCCGTCATCTTGCCCTTGGCGTGCTGCTTCTTGATGGCGGCTTCGCCCGAGGCGGTCACCGCCTCGTGGTAGCGACGGGAGAGGTCGGCCAGCTTGCCGGCCGTCGTCATCATGTCGGGGGTGTCAGGGGCGCCCTGGACCTCGGTCGGTTGAGCAGCGTCTTTGGCGTTCACGTCAAGGTTCTCCGTCACGGGCTTCACTCTACCGTGCACGGAGGGGCCCCAACCGTTGGAGGAACCCCACAAGGTGCGCGCGCGAGCCTTGTCGGTATCGCGTTTCGGGGTGCGCCGGGGACCCGATCGCGTACGCTTCCGTACTCTTGGGCGCATGCCTCTCACCTCAGCCCTGCTTCCGCGGTCGTCGGCCGTGGCCGGCCGTCTCCTCGCGCTGCCGCACGCCCTGTCGACGAACGACGAGCTCACGGAGCGTGTCCGCACGGCGCCGTCGGAATGGCCACACCTCTCGGTCGTGGTCACCGACGATCAGCGTGCGGGAAGGGGGCGACTCGGGCGCGTCTGGACGGCGGAGGCGGGGACATCCCTGGCCGTCTCGGTCGTGCTGCGCCCGCATCCGGCATTCTCACCCGACGTCTACGGTTGGATCCCCCTGGCGGCGGGGGCCGCGATGACGGTGGCCGTGCGAGAGGCGGTGGCCGGCGCATCCGACAGCACTGCGCAAGCGCATGCGCAGGCGACGGCGCCAGGGCCAGGGCCAGCGACGGCGCCAGGGCCAGGGCCAGCGACAGAGCCAGCGGCATCCGCATCCCCATCCGCATCCCCATCCGCATACGCATCCGCATCCGCATCGGAAGCCGAAACCGCTGCCCGCCGGGTGCAACTCAAGTGGCCGAACGACGTGCTCATCGAGGGCCGCAAGGTGGCGGGAGTGCTGTCCGAGATGCTCGCCCTTCCGAACGCCCCCGCTGTGGTCGTCGGCGTCGGCGTCAACCTGACGATGACTGCCGATCAACTGCCCGTGCCCACGGCGACGTCGCTCGCGCTCGCCGGGGTGCACGAGATCGACGTCGACGCCGTGCTCGCCCGCTTTCTGACAGAACTCGATGGGATGCTGCACGCCCTCCAACGGGCGCACGGTGACGCGGTCGCGGCCGGTGTGCACGCGCGCGTCGCCGCACTGCTCGGAACGGTGGGCCGCGACATCCGCGCCGACCTGCCGGGGGGTGACGCGCTCGAGGGCCGGGCGACGGGTCTCGCCCCCGACGGCCGCCTGCTCGTGCGACGCCGTGACGTGCGGCCGGGACACCCCGCCGAGGTCGCCGTCGCGGCGGGGGACATCACCCACCTGCGGCTGACCGGATCGGGCGAAAGCCTCGGCTGACCGGCGCGTGCACCCGCCGCGGCATGCGCTGTGCGGTACAAAGGAGACATGGCCCAGCAGCAGACGAACACGGAGACTTCTGCGTTCGATGTGCTCTCGCGACCCGTGGTTCCCACCGAACGTGTCGTCGCCCGGCTGCGTCCACACGGTCGCGTGCTGCTCTGGCCGGCGCTCGCGTTGATCCTCGGATCGGGTGCCGCCGCCTACGCGTTCGGCCTCTTCACCGAGACGTGGCAGCTGTGGACCATCGCGGGAGTTCTCGCCGCCTGGGTGCTCTTCGCCGTTCTGCTGCCCTATGCGCTGTGGCTGAATCGTCGCTACATCATCACCACGCGGCGGGTCATCTCGCGCCGCGGTTTCTTCGTGCGTGAACGCACCGAGATCTTCCACGGCCGTGGCTATTCCACGGCACTGCGACGCGGGCCGCTGCAGTCGATGTTCCGTTCGGGCACGCTCGTGCTCACGTCCGGGATCGACAAACCGCTCGTGCTGGCCGATGTGCCGCGCGCCGACCTGGTGTCCGAGGCGCTCAACGAACTCGTCGAGCGCAGCCAGACCGCCGGCGCCTCGCTGCGTTCGTCGGCCGGTTCCATCGTGCCGCCGCGCCCGCCGCTGCCCGGTAGCTGACCGACTATCCCGGTCGGCAGCGCGGTCACCGCGTGGGCTCCGCAAATGCGGCAGGATGGTTCCTGGCGGAACGGCCGACCCCAGGCCGTGCGACGTGAGGAGCGATGATGGTGACAGTCGGTGTGATCGGCGGCGGACAGCTGGCACGGATGATGATCCCCCCGGCGGTGAACCTCGGGCTCGACATCCGCATCCTCGCCGAGCAGGACGGCATGTCGGCGGCACTCGCAGCGACGGCCGTCGGCGACTACCGCGACCTCGACACGGTTCTGGCGTTCGCCGAAACGGTCGACGTCGTCACGTTCGACCACGAGCACGTGCCGGCCCCGATCCTGCGCGAACTGCAGGCCCGCGGCATCCCCGTGCACCCCGGCCCCGACGCCCTGCACTTCGCGCAGGACAAGATCGCCATGCGCGAGAAGCTGTCCGAGATCGGGGTGCCCGTTCCCGAGTGGGCGGCCGTGACCGACGCCGACGAGCTGGCCGCTTTCCTCGCCGACAACGGCGGCGCTGCCGTGCTCAAGACCCCGCGCGGCGGCTACGACGGCAAGGGCGTGCGCGTCGTGCGTTCGGCCGATGACGCCGCCGACTGGTTCGCCGCCCTCGACGAAGACGGCCGCGGCGGCGCACTGCTGGTCGAAGAGCTCGTCGATTTCCGCCGCGAGCTCGCACAGCTCGTGGCCCGCCGCCCGAGCGGACAGATCGTGGCCTGGCCCGTCGTCGAAACCGTGCAGAAGGATGGCGTGTGCAGCGAGGTCTTCGCGCCCGCCCCGCGTTCCGCCGGCCGCGTCGCCGAGATGGCCGAGCAGATCGCCCTGACGATCGCCGAAACCCTCGGCGTGACGGGGGTGCTCGCGGTCGAACTCTTCGAGACCACCGACGACCGCATCCTCGTCAACGAACTCGCGATGCGCCCGCACAACTCGGGCCACTGGACGCAGGATGGCTGCACCACCAGCCAGTTCGAGCAGCACCTGCGCGCCGTGCTCGACCTGCCGCTCGGCGCAACCGGATGTCACGACGACTACACGGTCATGGCCAATATTCTCGGCGGCCCCACCGAGGGCACGCTCGCCGACCGCTATGCGGCCGCGCTCGAGGCCCACCCCACCGTCAAGGTGCACAACTACGGCAAGGAGCCGCGCCCGGGTCGCAAGGTCGGCCACCTGAACGTTTCGGGGCCCGATCTCGACGAGGTTGCCTACCAGGCGCGTGCCGCAGCCGCCTTCTTCCAGGACTGAACCTTACGATGGGGGCTATGTCTCAGCTCTCCTCAGCTTCTCCCGTCGTCGGCGTCGTCATGGGCAGTGACTCCGACTGGTCCGTCATGCGCGACGCGCGCGACGTGCTCGAGGAGTTCGGTGTGCCCTACGAGGTCGAGGTCGTCTCGGCCCACCGCACGCCCGAGAAGATGATCGACTACGGGCGCGAGGCCCGGGGCCGCGGCATCCGCGTCATCATCGCCGGAGCCGGGGGCGCTGCTCACCTGCCCGGCATGCTCGCGGCCGTCACGGTTCTGCCCGTCATCGGTGTGCCCGTGCCCCTCGCGCGCCTCGACGGCCTCGACTCGCTGCTCTCGATCGTGCAGATGCCGGGCGGCGTTCCCGTCGCCACGGTGTCGATCGGCGGCGCCAAGAACGCGGGGCTGCTGGCCGTCCAGATCCTCGGCACATCGGATGACGCGCTCGCCGACGCCATGGCCGCCTACCAGGTGGGGCTCGCCGACACGGTCGCCGAGAAGAACGACGCCCTCAAAAAGACCCTATGAGCACGTACACCGCGCTGCCGATCCGGCATCCCAACACCCAGTCGCGCACGGTGATGACGCGGCGTGCCTGGTGGCTCGTCGCCATGAACTTCCTCATCCCGGGCTCGGCCCAGGTGCTCGCGGGCAACCGCCGCCTCGGTCGCATCGGCCTCATCGCCACTATCACCATGTGGGTGCTCGTCGTCGCGGCCCTGCTGCTCTATCTCGCCACACCGCAGACGATCTACAACCTGGCGACGAACTCCTATGCGCTGCTGCTGGCCCAGATCGTGCTCGTGGCCTACGCGTTCCTGTGGATCGTGCTCACGATCAATACGCTCTCGCTCGTGAAGCTCATCCGGGCGCGGCCATCGTCCCGCGCGTGGATCGCGCTCGCCACGGTGGCGCTGCTCGTGGTCTCGGTCGGTGGTGCCGGCGCTGGCGCCTACTACGCGGGCATCACCCGCGGAACGCTGCAGTCGATCTTCGGTGGGGGAGCGGCATCCGTGCCTCCCGTCGACGGGCACTACAACATCCTGTTGCTGGGCGGCGACGCCGGCCCCGACCGCGAGGGTCTGCGCCCCGACAGCATGTCGGTGGTCTCGGTGGACGCCGAGACGGGGGCAGCGACCATGATCGGCCTGCCCCGCGACCTGCACAACATGCCCTTCTCCGACGGCTCTCCCATGCAGAAGCTCTACCCCAACGGGTACGGCTACAACGGCCGCTGCGATGTGAGCGCATGCATGCTGAACTCCGTCTACACCGAGGCCGAGGTGCGGCATCCGGATCTCTACCCCGACGCCATCAAGAACGGCTCGCGGCCCGGCATCGAGGCCACGAAAGAGGCCATCGAGGGCACGCTCGACCTCGAGATCCAGTATTACGTGCTCATCGACATGCAGGGCTTCAGCGACCTCATCGACGCGCTCGGCGGCGTGGACATCACGGTGCCGAAACGTGTTCCCGTCGGTGGCGACGAGAACCTCGTGGGTGTGGCCGAGTGGATCGAGGTGGGCGAGCACCACATGAACGGCTACTACGCACTCTGGTATGCGCGGTCGCGGCACGGTTCGAGCGACTACGAGCGCATGGAACGGCAGCGGCAGTTGCAGGCGGCCATTCTCAAGCAGTTCACGCCCGCTAACGTTCTGAGCAAGTTCCAGGTGATCGCGCAGGCCGGGTCGCAGGTCGTGAAGACCGACATCCCGCAGGACATGCTCGGCTACTTCGTCGAGTTGGCGCTCAAGACCAAAGAGCTGCCGATCACCAACATCGAGCTCACGCCGGCCTCGGGCATTCAGCCGGAAGAGCCTGACTTCGACAAGATCCGCAGCATGGTGGATGCCGCGCTGCACCCCGCATCACCCGCGCCGTCCGGCGGCTAGCGGTCACCGACAACGCTGAAGGGCCCTCACGCAGGATGTGAGGGCCCTTCAGTCGTTGCCGGGGGTTGTGTGGCCCCTAGAGGTCGGCGTGCAACTGCCAGACGCGCTCGGCCGAGTCGCGCCAGCTGAAGGCCCGCGCACGGTCGGAGCCGGCCACGCTGAGGCGCGAGCGCAGGTCGCTGTCGTCGAGCACCTGCGCGATGGCCTCGGCCAGACGCTCGGGGTAGCCCTTCTTGCCGCCGCGTTCGACGACGAGCCCGGCGCCGCCGGCTACCTCGACGAGCGCGGGGTCGTCGGAGTGCACGACGGGCGTGCCGAACGACAGCGCCTCGACGAGCGGCAGCCCGAAGCCTTCGCGAATGCTCGGGTAGACGAAAACGGTCGCACGGTCGAGCACGACGGCCAGGTCGGCGTCGGAGAGGAAGCCCAGCGAACGCACGCGGCCCTCGGGCAGCCCGGCCTCGTCGGCGACGGACGCCAACGTGAGGTCGCCCCAGCTGTCGGGCCCGATCACGAGCACGGGCAGGTCGGGAGCATCCGTCGCACCCAGGCCGCTGATGAGCGACAGCAGGCCGCGGCGCGGGTCCAACGTGCCAAACGTGAGGATGTATTCGTCAGGAAGTTCGAGGTTGCCCGCGCGCCACTCAGCATCGCTGGTGAGCTGCAAGCCCGAACCGACGGCACCCGGGATGACGCGCACGCGGTCGCCGAAATCGATGATCTCAGCGAGCTGCTCGGCCACGGCGTGCGTCGGCACGACGATGGCGTCGGCGTGCTTCTTGGCGCGCTTGGCCATCGACTTCGTGAACGACACCGAGGTGGGCGTCAGAGACTTCGGATGCGTCCACGCCAGGGTGTCGTGAATCGTGACGACCGTCTGCTTGCGGTCGTAGGCCCGGTTGTGTCGCACCAGGGGAGCGAGCAGCGTGGGCGAGTGCACCATGCCGTCGCCGTAGCCCGCCACGAGGCCTAGCTGCCAGGCGGCCGACAATTCGCGCCGGGCCAGCGTGGTCTTGTGCAGCTCGGCCAGGCCGGGCAGCCGCGTCTCGACGTCGGCGATCTTCTCGGGCGGCAGACTCGACACGATGCCCTCGACCTGGCAGTTGCGCGGGGCCGTGAGGATGAGGGCCTTCGTCATCTCTTCGGTGTAGCGGCCGATGCCGCCGGGAACGGGTGCGACCATTTGGTCGACCACCATGGTCAGGGTCGTGGGCATGAGTGCTCCTGCTCCGGCCGGGGGCCTAGGACTGGCTCGCGGCGGGGGCAGCGGTGTCGGCCGGGCGCGCGACGGCACCGGTCTCGACGGCCTCGTGCAGGGCTTCGCGCCAATCGCGCAGGGGCGACAGCCCGGCGGCGGCCCAGCCGTCGTGACCGAGCACCGAGTAGGCCGGGCGGGGAGCCGGGCGCACGAAGCTCGCGCTGTCGGTCTTGCCCACGCGCTCGGGGTCGAGACCCACCTCGGTGAAGATGGCGCGCGTGAAGTCGAACCACGAGCCCTGGCCCGCGTTGGTGCCGTGATAGACGCCCGCGGGGGCGTCGGCGTCGGCGAGGGCCACGATCTGGCGCGCGAGGTCTTTCGTCCAGGTGGGCTGGCCCAGCTGATCGGTGACGACGCTCACCGTGGGGTGGCTCGCGGACAGGCGGATCATGGTGGCCGCGAAGTTGGGGCCGTGCTGGCCGTACAGCCACGCCGTGCGCACGATGTAGGTGCCGTCGGGGTGCTCGTCGAGCGCGAGCTTCTCGCCCGCGGCCTTGGTGCGGCCGTAGGCCGAAATGGGTGCGTGCGGGGTGTTCTCGGCGTAGGGTGTCGTCGCCGAGCCGTCGAAGACGTAGTCGGTGGACACCTGGATGAGCTTGGCCCCGGCTTCGCGCGCCGCGATGGCCAGGTTCTGGGCCCCGAGTGCGTTCACCGCGTAGGCGGCATCCTCGTTCGTCTCGGCGTCGTCGACCTTCGTGTAGGCGGCGGCGTTCACCACGACATCGTGGCCCGCGACGGCCTGGCGCACCGCGTCGAGATCGGTCACGTCGAGGTCGGCGCGCCCGAGGGCGGTCACCTCACGGCCCTGCAGAACGTCGATCAGGTCGGTGCCGAGCATGCCGGATGCTCCGGTGATGAGGTAACGCGTCATGGTGTCCTTCGCCAGCTGAGTCGGCGACGAAATGGCCGCCGAATGTGCGACCCCAGTCTAGCGAGGGGCCACCCTAGCGTCGGCTGAACAGGCCGGTGAGCTGCCGCATCCGACGCTGGAAACCCCACAGCGTGACCTTGCCCATGGCCTCGAAGATGATGTTGCCGCTCATCTTCGATTCGCCGATCTCGCGCTCGCGGAAGACGATCGGGACCTCTTCGATGCGGTAGCCCGCCGTGTCGACGCGCAGCGTCATATCGATCTGGAAGCAGTAGCCGTGCGAGTTCACGTTCTCGAGCGACAACGCGCGCAGCACCTCGGCGTTGTAGACGCGGTAGCCGGCCGTGGCGTCTTTCACGCCCACACCGAGCGCCAGACGCGCATAGACGTTGGCCGCGCGGCTGAGGATCTCGCGGCGCTTCGGCCAGTTGACGACACTGCCGCCCGGCACCCAGCGCGAGCCGATGACGAGGGCGGAGCCGCCCTGGGCAATGGGTCGAGCTTTGGCGCGTGCCACCATCTCGGGCAGCGTTTCGGGCGGGTGCGATCCGTCGGCATCCATCTCGATGAGGTAGTCGTAGCCTTCGCCGAGGCCCCAGGCGAAACCCTGCAGATAGGCCGAGCCGAGGCCCAGCTTGCCCGTGCGGTGCTTGACGTGGATGTGCGGGTCGGCCGCGGCCATTTCGTCGGCAACCCGGCCCGTGCCGTCGGGGCTGCCGTCGTCGACGACCAGGACATGCCCGTCGGGCAGAACCTCGCGCACGCGGCCTACGATCTTCGGCAGATTCTCCCGCTCGTTGAAGGTGGGGATGATGACGAGCGCGGATGCTCCGGAATCGCTGGGGGTCACGGTCGGGCAGCTCCCTTGTCGCTGGTGGGCGCGGCGGTCTCGGCGCCGTCGATCGGATGTCCGGGCTCCTCGAACAGCGAACGCTGCCCCTCTTCGACGCGGGCCCGGGCCGACAGACCGTCGCTGCGGTGCATGCCGTAGACCCAGTAGCGGTAGAGCAGGAAGCGGAAGATGGTGCCCAGCACGAGGCCGATCACATTGGCCGAGATGTTGTCGGCGATGATGTTGTCGAAACCGAGCAGGTGGTGCGAGACCCACAGGCAGAGCAGGCTGATGAGCAGACCGCCGACGGCCACGACGACGTATTCGAGCAGCTCGAGGACGAAGTTCTTGCGGCGGTGCTCGCGGAACGTCCAGTACCGGTTGCCGATCCAGTTGAAGACGATGGCGACGCTTGTGGACAGCACCTTTGCGCCGAGCGCGGTGCTCCACCATCCCTCACCGAACACGCCGAGGCGCAGGAGGTTGAACAGGCCCGTGTCGATAGCGAAGCCGATGAGGCCGACGACCCCGAATTTCAGGGCGTACAGCACGATGCCGTGCCAGGCGCGTTCGGCCAGCTGGCGTATTCTTCTCATCAGACCTCGGAGGGGATCGTCGCGTGAAAGCGACCTCATTCGGTGACCTTCGTCGGTCTCTTCCGGACAGCGTCGCCGTGCAGATGCACGATGACAGACTCATCATCGTATCCGATGAGCGCCTGCATATTGGCTGACCATTCGGCGTGCGTCGCGGGTTCGGCGCGCGCATATCGAGACGGGCCGCTCATCTCTGCGCTGATCAGCCCGGTCTTGCTAGGATTTCGAGCGTGCAGATACGCGAACTCCGAGTCCCCGACAGTTACGAGATCACCCCGAAGCAGTTCGGCGACGACCGGGGCGTGTTCCTCGAGTGGTACCGCTTCGACAAGCTCGAAGAGACCATCGGGCACTCGCTGAACCTCGCCCAGGGCAACACGTCCGTGTCGAAGCGGGGCGTCGTGCGCGGCATCCACTTCGCCGATGTGCCGCCGAGTCAGGCTAAATACGTCACGGCCACGCACGGCGCCGTGCTCGATTACGTCATCGACATCCGCGTGGGTTCGCCCACCTTCGGCGAGTGGGACACGGTCCTGCTCGACGACACCGACCGCCGCGCCATCTACCTGGCCGAGGGCCTCGGTCACGCTTTCGTCGCCCTCACCGACGACGCCACCGTGAGCTACCTCGTCACCTCCACGTTCAACGCCGAGCGTGAGCACGGCATCAACCCGCTCGACCCCGAGATCGGGCTCGTGTTCCCCGAAGAGGCGGGCGAACCGCTGCTGTCGCCGAAGGACACCGACGCCCCGGGGCTCTCCGAGGCCGCCGCCCAGGGGCTCCTGCCCACCTGGGAGGCCGCCCGCGCCTACTACGAAACGTTGAACAAGGGACAGGGACACTAGATATGCGCGGAATCATCCTCGCCGGCGGGTCCGGCACGCGGCTGTGGCCGATCACCAAGGGCATCTCGAAGCAGCTCATGCCCATCTACGACAAGCCCATGATCTACTACCCCCTGTCGACGCTCATGATGGCCGACATCCGCGAGGTGCTGATCATCACCACGCCCGAATACAACGAGCAGTTCAAGGCGTTGTTGGGGGATGGCTCAGAGCTCGGCATGCGCATCGAATACGCCGTGCAGCCCTCGCCCGACGGTCTCGCCCAGGCATTCATCATCGGTGAAGAGTTCATCGGCGACGAGAGCGTCGCGCTCGTGCTCGGCGACAACATTTTCCACGGAACGGGCCTCGGCTCGTCGCTGCGTACGCACAGCGACATCGAGGGCGCCACCATCTTCGCGTACCACGTGGCCAACCCGAAGGCCTATGGCGTCGTCGAGTTCGACGAGAACTTCACGGCCGTGTCGATCGAGGAGAAGCCCACCGAGCCGAAGAGCAACTACGCGGTTCCCGGCCTCTACTTCTATGACAACAACGTGGTCGAGATCGCGAAGACCATCGAGCCCTCCGCGCGCGGCGAGCTCGAGATCTCGACCGTCAACGAGCGCTACCTCGACGCCGGCAACCTCAGCGTCAAGGTGCTCGACCGCGGCACCGCGTGGCTCGACACGGGCACATTCGAGTCGATGATGCAGGCCTCCGAATACGTGCGCGTGATCGAAGACCGCCAGGGCTTCAAGGTCGGCTGCATCGAGGAGATCGCCTGGCGTGCAGGCTGGATCGACGACGAGCAGCTCGCCAAGCTCGCCGCGCCCCTCGTCAAGAGCGGCTACGGCACCTACCTGCAGGGCCTCCTGAGCGCCTAGCCGTCCGGAGCTGCATCAGGTTCAACACGAAGAGCGCGTCCCCGAGGGGGCGCGCTCTTCGTTGTGGTGAGGCCAGGTTGCCGCGGGCGGGCGGGCGCTCTACGGCAGGTAGGGGTCGCGCTCGGGCACGCCCCAGCGGTCGTGGACGAGGGCGTATTCGGCATCCGTGATGGTGTTCACGCGCGTGCGGGACTCGTAGTGGAAGAGGACGACGTCGCGCAGCCACAGGAGGCGGAGGCCCAGCAGGTCGTGCACCTTCTTGCTCAGGTCGACGTCGTTGTAGTTGATGGCGAATTCTTCGGAGAAACCGCCGACCTGCTCGACGGTCTCGCGTCGCATGGCGATACACGCACCCGTCAGTCCGGACGCCTCGCGGTTGACGAACAGTGCGCTGAACTCGCCGGGGTAGATCTCGGGCGTGCCGAGGTAGGCGTGCGTGAATTGGCCGTTGCCGTAGCGGTGTCCGCCGTGCTGCAGCGTGCGATCTTCGAACAGCAGGCGCGCACCCGTCATGCCGATGTCGCTCTCCCGCAGGGGCGCGATGAGGTTCTCGATGACACCCTCGCTGATGGCCTCGACGTCGTCGTTCAAGAAGATGACGACATCGCCGCGGGATGCCAGGAACCCGGCGTTGCACTTGCGGCTGAAGTTGAAGGGCTCGTCGTAGCGCACGAGGGTGAGTCGGTCACCGGCGATCTCGGCCAACTCGTCGAGCACGGCATCCGGTGTCTCGGGGTCGTAGACGATGACGATCTCGACGTCGGTGTGGGCGCTGGTGGCCAGCACGGAACGCACGGCGTCGACCACAAATACACGCTCGACACCGTTGATGGGGCCGGCCGAACCGCGCGTGGGGATGATGACGCTCACGCTCGTGGTCAGATCGGGGTCGCGCACCACGCGGTAATGACTGGGCGCTGGACCGCGCTCGGCGCGACCCAGGATGCCCACGCGCTTGACGTGATCGTCGACGGCCTTGACGCCCGAATCCCAGGCGTACGGCTTTGCGTCGATGTCGGTGGCCGCCGAACCGGGGATGGCGCGCCAGTGGTAGAGGACCTCGGGGATGTGCACGATGCGCCGGGCCTTTTCGGTGACGCGCAGGGCGAGGTCGTGGTCTTGCGAGCCGTCGTAGCCGTCGCGGAACGCGCCGACCTCGTCGACGATGGAGCGGCGGAGCACCGACAGGTGACCGGTGTACATGTGGCCGCGCAGGCGCTCGGGCGACCACTCGGGCTTCAGGAACGTGTCGTAGTGGGTGCCGTCTTCACCGACCTTGTCTTCGTCGGTGTAGATGTAGTCGGCGTCGGGCTGCAGGTCGATCGCCTCGGACACCTTCTGCAGCGCCTCGGGGTGCAGCAGGTCGTCGTTGTCGACGAGCGCCACGAAGTCGCCCGTTGCGGCCGCGAGCCCCACGTTCGAGGCGCCCACGATGCCCTTGTTCTCGGGCAACTGCACCACGCGGATGCGGCTGTCTTCGGCCTCACGCTGGCGCAGGTAGGGCACGATCGAGGCATCGGGGGAGGCGTCGTCGGCGAGCACGAGCTCCCAGTTGCCGAAGCTCTGCGCGACGACCGAGTCGATCATCTCGCCGAGCACGTCGAGCGGCGGGTTGTAGACGGGCGTGACGACAGAGAATTTGGGGGCCATGCTCAACGCACCTTCGAGACGATGATCCGCACCAGGCTGCGGGCTTTGCGGGGGACGATTTTCGCGCGCAGGGCGGTCGACATGATGGCGTTTCCGACCTTCCACGACTTGGATGCCTTGAGCGCGGCGTTCTGGGCTTCGCTGCGGGCCAGCGCGCGTCGCGTCTCGGCGAGCGTCGCCTCGATGCCGAGTGCGCGGTCGGCGGCGACCAGGCGATCGTGTTCGGGCGAGGACAGCAGGGTGGCGGCGTCGAGCGGCTTTCGGGTCACGGGGTCATCCTATCGGCCGGCTCGTCGGCGGCACCGGGGCGGGCCTGGAGCACGGGGTCGGTGAGCGGGGTGGTGCGCAGCAGGTGCTCGGAGAAGACGGTCTTGAGTTCGAAGATGGCGTGGTGCTGATCGACGTCGCGAAGCACGAACTCGATGGGCGTCTCGACTTTGACGAGGCGCCAGCCGTTCCAGGCGGCGAAGGTCGACATCCACATGTCCTCGAGGAACAGGTAGCGGCGGGGGAGTGCGCGGAAGAAGACATCCGAGCGCACCAGGGTGCTGTCGCAGACGGCCCCGCCTGTGCCCACATAGGTGGCGGCGTCGCCCTGCGAGAGGGCCGCGCGCTGATAGTAGGTCTCGACATAGCTGAACGCCCACCAGCCCGCGATGGTGCGCGGGGCATAGGCCGCGAGCAAGTCGTCGAGAAAAGCGGGGGTGATGTCCTCGTCGTCGTCGAGCATGACGAACGGCCCGTCGTAACCCGTGTCGACCACGCGGCGCATGGCGAGGAAACGACCGACGCCGCCCACATTGACGGGGGCGTTGAAGAGTTCGATGCTGTCGATCGAGCCGAGGTCGAGCCCCTGCACCTCGCGGCGGTAGTGGTCACCGTTTGCCGCGAGATTGTTCCACAGGATGAGCCGGATGCGTCGATCGCCGTGTTGCTCGCCGAGCTGCTTCACGATCTCCGCGATGCGTTGCGGTCGCTTCCACAGGCACATGACGACGGGCAGGGCGTCGTTCGACGGGGTGCCGCGCAGGCGTTCGAATCCGAGGGGACGTTCGAGGTGGCGGCGGTAGGCGTTCCAGCGCCGCGATTCGGTGTAGCCCTCGCGGGCTCCGCGGGCGGCCCGCAGGCCGGCGCGCGCGACGGGTCCGAGCCCGAGGCGTTGGGCGGTGCGGCCGACGCTGTTGCGCAACGCCATCACGCGGCTCCGGCCGAGTGGGACGAACCGGATGAACGCGACGAACGCGTGTTCCACCGCAGGCGCACCCACAGCCCGAGGCGCAGCAGTCCGCGCAGCGGCGCCTGGTACCAGCGCGGGTAGCGACGGGACAGGTAGAGATAGGCGCTCGAGTGGTGGGCCGTCAGCATGCGGACCGGGTTCTGCGAGGTGCTGCGGGCGCCGCGGTGCACGACGGTCGCGGCGGGCACGTAGCGGTTCTCGAAACCCGCCTCGCGCAGTCGGCGGCCGAGGTCGACATCCTCGAAGTACATGAAGAAGCTCTCGTCGAAGCCGCCGACGCGCTCGAAGGCCGCGCGCCGGATGAGCACGCACGCGCCCGATAGCCAGCCGACGGATGCCTCGAGGCCCGTGTCGATGCGCTCGTTGTGGTAGCGCTGCGTCCACGGGTTCGACGGCCAGATGCGCGAGAAGAGGGCGTGGCCGGCGCCCGAGGACAGCGACGGCAGTTCGCGCGCGGAGGGGTAGATCTCGCCCTCCTCGGTGAGGATGCGCGGCCCGGCGGCCCCGGCCTCTGGGTGACGATCGAGGATGTCGACGAGCGCGTCGATGCTGCCGGGCTCCAGCACGACATCCGGGTTCGAGATGAGGAGGAATTCGACATCCGGCGAGACGATGCGCGCGCCGGCGTTGATGCCGCCGCCGTAACCCCGGTTGTCGTCGAGCAGCAGGAACGATGCCCCACGGTCGTCGACGGTGGCCCGGGTGTCGTCGTGCTGGGGCGAGGCGTTGTCGACGACGACGACATCGACGGGCCCGGTCGACGCGCGCTCCACGGATTCGAGGAACGGGCCGATCTGGTCGCCGGAGTTGTACGTCACCGTGACGACGGCGACTCGAGGGGAGCTCATCGGATCAGGAGATCTCCGCCATCTCGGGGCGGGCGTGCAGAATGCCGACGGCCAGCTCGTAGTCGGGCGCGTCGAACGACGTGGCCTGCGGGAAGTCGTGCAGGTGTCGGCCGGCCATGTCCATGAGCGAGGCGTTGATGAAGTACTTGCCCGTGCCCAGGTTGACGTCGTGCAGCGTGAGCTCCACCGTCTTCTGCCCGATCAGGCGCGGGAGCGGCGTGCCGAGGCGCTTCGAGGTGGTGCCATAGACGACCTGACCCATCTCGTTGTCGATCTGCACGGCGGCGACCCACTCGTCGAGGCCGTCCTTGTGCTCGAAGTCGACCTGGATCTTGAGGTCGCCACCGGGGGCGATGGGCTCGCCGACGGTTCCGCCGGCGGGGAAGGCGCGCACGGCGAGCACGCGTCCGTCGTCGCGGCGTTGCACGGCGACGGGCTGTTCCTTCTTCTCGTCGAGGCGGCGGCCCTCGAGGATGTCGCGGAAGTCGGCGACGGCCTCACGCGGGTTGCCGTCGAGCACGATCTTGCCCTTGTTCAGCAGCACGGCGCGGTCGCACAGCTCGACGACCTGACCGAGCGAGTGGGTGACGAGGATGATGGTGCGGCCCTCGGCCTGGAACGAGCGGATCTTGTCGAGGCATTTGCGCTGGAAAGCCTCGTCGCCGACCGCGAGCACCTCGTCGACCAGCAGCAGGTCGGGGTCGGTGTGCACGGCCACCGAGAAGGCGAGCCGCACGTACATGCCCGAGGAATAGAACTTGACCTGCGTGTCGATGAAGTCGCCGATGCCCGAGAACGTGAGGATGTCGTCGAACTTCGCCTCGGTCTCTTCGCGGCTGAGGCCCAGGATGGATGCGTTCAGGAACACGTTCTCGCGCCCCGTGAGGTCGGGGTGGAACCCGGCACCGAGCTCGAGCAGCGCGGCGACGCGGCCGCGGCGGGCCACCGTTCCGCGAGTGGGGTCGAGGATGCCGCCGATGACCTTCAGCAGCGTGCTCTTGCCCGAACCGTTGTGGCCGATGAGGCCGACGGTCGTGCCGGCCTGGACCTTCAGGTCGATGCCGTCGAGGGCCCAGAAGTCCTCTTTGTGGCGGCGTCCGGCGCGGCCGAACGTGACGATGCGCTCCTTGAGCGAGTTGTCCTTGCGAATGGTGAAGCGCTTGGCGACGCCCTCGATCTCGACGATCGTCGGGCGGCCGGGGATCAGACCTTTTTCGGTGTCCGTTGCGGTAGTCATAGGGGAGTCGACCTACAGTTCCTGTGCGAAGTTGCCCTGCAGACGGGCGAAGACCCGCTGCGAGAAGAAGAGGACGATCAGGCCGACGCCGATCGCGATCAGCATGCGCAGCATGAGCTCGGGCGGGGCCGACATCGGGTTGTCGTGGCCGGCTGTCCAGAAGACGCGCTGGAATCCCAGCACGGCCAGGGTGATCGGGTTGTTGGTGTAGACCTCGAGCAGCCAGGCATGGTTGGCCGTGATGTTCTTGACCATCTCCCACGAGTAGACGATGGGGGAGGCCCACATGCCGAGCATCAGGACGACCTCGACGAGGTACTGCACGTCACGCAGGTAGACGTTCACGGCCGAGAGCAGGATGGCGAAGGCCGTGCCCCACACGAGCAGCAATAAGAGCGCGGGGATGAAGTAGATGGCCTCGGCCGAGAAGGGCGGCGACCCGAGGGCGAACGTGGCCGCGAGCAGGATGACGAGCTGGATCAGGAAGTTGAATCCGGCAGAGCCGACGCTCGCGAGCGGGAAGACTTCGCGTGGCAGATAGATCTTCTTGATCAGGCCGGCGTTCATGATGATGGACGACGTTCCGCCGCCCACGATCTCGCTGAACAGGCCGTAGGCCGTCAGGCCCGTGTAGACGTAGATGGCGAACTCGGGGATGCCGCGCTCGGCGCCGAGGATCTTGCCCATGACGAAGTAGAAGATGGCCAGCTGCGTGAGGGGGCGCACGAGCGTCCACACGAATCCGAGGCTGGAGTCCTTGTAACGCGACTTGATGTCGCGCCGCACGAGCAGACCGAGCATCTGTCGGTGCGCCAGAACGCCTTTCAGCGCCGACCAGCTGGAGCCCACCTTGCCGCCGGACGAACCGACGGGGATGAGGGGTTGTTCGGCGAGCGTCTGGAATCGTTCCTGAGCTGTCATACCTGTTTGTTCCGTTCCGCTTCGGGCAGGGAAAAGCCCGTCGCACACTACGACTCAGGTAGCGTACCCCACCTGTTGCTGAGCGGCCCCCGAGTTCGACCGGCCGGTCCGGCTAGCGGCGGCGCAGATTCTTGAGCGTGCCCGGGAGCTTCTTGGCTTCGCGCTGCGCCTCGCGTGCGCGGGCCCCGGCCCAGTCGGCGGCCTTGACGATCTTGCGGTCGTGGAACGCTTGCACCTGGGCCTCGAGCGACCGGATGTGTTCGTCGGCGGCCTTCTTCTCGCGTTCGAGCCTGGCGCTCAGCTCGGCTTCGATCTCGGCGGCCTCGGCGCGCAGGGCGTCGGCGTCGGAGGCGGCGCGGGCGAGGTCATCCTCGAGTTCGGCGATGCGTGCTGCCTCGGCGATGAGCGCGCGGCCGGTCGCCTGGCCGAGCGCCGTGACGTCGTCGGAGAAGAACACGTCGGGCTGTCCGGTCAGGTGCTGGTCCGAAACCGTGCGGTCGAGCGTGAAGCGCCCGTCGGCGAGCCCGGCCTCGAACTCGTCGGCACTCGGATGCCGGACCAGATAGTAGGAGAGTAACGTGCCGCCGAGCAGCCGCCGATAGTCGCGCATGCCGTGGTGGTTGGGGCTCGGGGTGAGCCCGGACACCTCATAGGCCGAGCCGGCGTTCCGCACCTTGTGCTCGTACTGCTTCCACGAGCGCCACGGCAGGTGCAGCACCTCGATCATGTAGGCGGGGTCGGGTTCGCCGTGGCTGGCGAGCGACACGTAGTGGTTGCCCTGGGCCACGTTCACCTCGGGATCGCCGATATGCGCGGCGTCGTGCGTCGAATGCGCGAGCAGGCCCACGCGGTTGAGTTCGTCGACGGGGCGGCTGTCGCGATAGATGAGGCGGTCGAGCCCCGACCCCTCGGCAGCGGGCGCGCCGATCATGTCGATGACGGGCACGGTGAAGGAGTGCAGATCGGTGGGGATGTTCTCGAACGCCTCTTTCAGCGTGAGCGAGCGGTTGTTCGGCACCCAGAACTCGTCGGCGTCGGCGTTGAGCACCCAATCCGCGTCGTGCAGCGTCTTGGCATCGCGCGCCATCTGCGTGACCATCTCGGCCTGTCGCTTGTCGTGCACGGGGTGGTGTCGCAGGTCGACCGTTCCGGCGGCGGCATAGCGCTCGAGGATCTCGGTGGTGCCGTCGACCGAACCGTTGTCGGTCGCGATGATGATGTCGACACCCTGTTGCAGGTGATGTTCGATCATCGCTTCGATGATGTCCGCTTCGTCGCGCACCATCAGGGTCATGGCTAATCTCATGGGTTCAGTTCCTCGTCGGGGGCCGCATTTCGCGGGCTTGCCGGGTTCGGGGGCACCGGCCGTGCCTCTATTATTGGCGGATACCGAAGGCCGGGCGTCGTGCCGCGCGGAACACGATCGTCGAAGTTTCTCAGAATGCTCTGGAAGACTCGGGGGATTGTGCCGTGCATCGACGTGCGGCGCCGCCAGCCAGCACAACGGACACCTCAGTCAACGGGAGAACATCCACACCATGGTTCAGACGACATCGGGCACCGTATCGGTCATCCTGGTCAATTTCCGGGGCACGCCCGACACGCTCGAGGCCATCCGGCACCTGAATGCGCTCGACTGGCCGGCCGACAAGCTCGAGATCGTGGTCGTCGAAAACGGCTCGGGCGATGACAGCGCCGAGGTGCTGGCGCGCGAGGCCCCGCAGGTGAAGCTCGTCGTCTCGAACGAGAACCTCGGCTTCGCGGGCGGTTGCAACCTGGGTGTGAGCCACAGCACGGGCGAGTTCGTCGCCTTCCTCAACAACGACGCGAAACCGGATGCCGGGTGGGTGCGCGCCGCGGTCGACCGCTTCGCCACGTCGCCCCGTGTCGGTGCCGTCGCCAGCCAGGTGCTCGACTGGGACGGCGAACGCGTCGACTTCATCGGCTCGGCCATGACCTGGTTCGGCATGGGCTACAAACCGCTCACGGGCCAGCCGCTGCCCAAGAAGCAGAACGATGTGCCCGAGAACGTGCTGTTCGGCACCGGCTCGGCCATGTTCGTGCGCCGCTCGGTCTTCGACCGCCTGGGCGGTTTCGACGAGCGCTACTTCATGTTCTTCGAGGACGTCGACCTCGGCTGGCGCCTCAACCTGCTGGGCTACCGCTTCGCCTACGAGCCCGCCTCGCTGGCCTACCACAAGCACCACGCGTCGATGGCGTCCTTCGGTGAATACAAGGAGACCTACCTCCTCGAGCGCAACGCGCTCTACACCCTCTACAAGAACCTCGGCCAGGAGGCGCTCAACAACACGCTGAGCGCGACCCTCGCGCTCGCCGTGCGTCGGGCGGTCGCCCGCAGCGGCCACGACTCCACCGAGTTCGACCTGCGCAAGGTCGGCGGCGACCGCGACGAGAACATCGAGATGCCGCGCGATTCGATCGCCACACTCTACGGTCTCGACCAGTTCGTCGAGCACCTCGGCGACCTCACCGAGACGCGCACGCACGTGCAAGAGACCCGCGTCGTGTCCGACCAGGTCATCTGGCGCCTGTTCGGCGAGACCGACGCACCCTCGTTCGGCGGCGACCACTTCCTGCGCGGCTACAGCACCATCGTCGAGACGTTCGATGTGCTCGACGCGCCCGACTCCACGCGCGTGCTGATCATCACGGGCGACCCGATCGGTCCCAAGATGGCGGGCCCCGCCATCCGTGCCTGGCACATGGCCGAGGCCCTGTCGGCCGACAACGACGTGCGCCTCGTGACCCTGTCGGGCATCACACCCGTCGGTGCGCCCTTCGACATCGTGCACGTGGCCCCGGGCAACGAGAAAGACATGAAGAAGCTCGAAGAGTGGGCGGATGTCATCGTCTTCCAGGGCTTGGCCATGACCATGTTCCGCGCCATCCGCGATTCGACGAAAATCATCGTCGCCGACATCTACGACCCCATGCACCTCGAGCAGCTCGAGCAGGCCCGCGAGCTGGGTGACGCGCAGTGGACCATGCAGGTCGAGAGTGCCACCAACGTGCTCAACCAGCAGCTCGAACGCGGCGACTTCTTCCTGTGCGCCTCGGAGCGTCAGCGTCACTTCTACTTGGGCCAGCTCGCCGCCCTCGGCCGCATCAACCCGCTGAACTACAAAGACGACCCCGATCTCACAGGACTCATCAGCGTGGTGCCCTTCGGCCTCGAGGCCACGCCTCCCACGCACGAGTACGACGTGCTGAAGGGTGTCGTCGCGGGCATCGAGAAGAAGGACAAGGTGCTGCTCTGGTCGGGCGGCCTCTATAACTGGTTCGACCCCAAGACGCTCATCCGCGCCGTCGCCCAGCTGAGCGAGACGCACGACAACATCCGCCTGTTCTTCCAGGGCACCAAGCATCCGCACCCCGGTGTGCCCGAGATGGCCATCGTGGGGGAGTGCCGCCGCCTCGCGACCGAGCTCGGCGTGCTCAACCGCTCGGTGTTCTTCAACGACTCGTGGGTCGACTACACGGCTCGCCAGAACTTCCTCACCGAAGCCGACGCGGGCGTCTCGACGCACTACTCGCACGTCGAGACCACGTTCTCGTTCCGCACGCGCATCCTCGATTACCTGTGGGCCGAGCTGCCCATGGTCGTCACCGAGGGTGACCACTTCGCCGACCTGGTGCAGGCCGAGGGCCTCGGCATCGCGGTTCCGGCCGAAGACGTCGACGCGTTGACCGCGGCGCTCGACAAGGTGCTCTTCGACGACGCGTTCCACGCCGAGTCGACCGAGAACATCCGCCGCGTGCGCGAGTCCTATAAGTGGCAGCGTGTGCTCGAGCCGCTGACCTCCTTCGTAGCCGAGGCGCGGCATGCCAACGACCTGGTGGCCTCGGGCCTGATCGGGGCGGGAGCATCCGAAGCCCGTGCGCGCGTGCGTCGCCAGCCGACGCCCTTCGGACCGCTGCGCGACGTGCAGCTGGTCTGGTTCTACGTGAAGCAGGGCGGCCCGCGCATGCTGCTCAGCAAGGTCAAGGGGCGCCTGCTCAAGCGGCGTTAAAACTAAAGTTCTACTCAGGCTTGAAGGTCGGGTTATCATTCACATGGATAGACCGTGACCTCGAAGGGCCAGAGCCTTGCAACTCCGCAGAATTTTCACAGCAGTGCTGGCTCTTGTCGCGCTCGTCGCCGGCATCGCGTTGACGGCTCCGGCCGCCCCCGCCGAGGCCGCGAACAACGCCGACTTCCGCGCCGACAACATCATTTCGGACAGCGTGTTCTTCAACAGCAACACGATGTCGGCCGGTGACATCCAGAACTTCCTGGCCGACAAGGGCCGCAACTGCGTGGCCGGAAGCGCCCCGTGCATCAAGGACTTCCGCGCGGATTCGCCCAGCCGCCCCGCGCAGGGTGCCGGACACTGCGGCGCCTACCCGGGCGGCAGCAACGAGCTCGCCTCGACCATCATCTACAAGGCCGCGAAGGCCTGCGGCATCAACCCGCAGGTGCTCCTCGTGACGCTCGAGAAGGAACAGAGCCTCATCACGGGCTCGCGCCCCTCGTCCACCCGCTTCGCCATCGCCATGGGCTTCGACTGCCCCGACACGCGTGCCTGCGGCTCCAGCTCGATGGGCTTCGAATACCAGATGTACAAGGCGGCCTGGCAGTTCCGTCAGTACACGCTCACCCCCAACTACTTCCGCTACAAGCCCGGCAACATCGCCGTGCAGTTCAACCCGAACGCGGCGTGCGGCTCGACCATCGTCAACATCAAGAACCAGGCGACGGCCAACCTCTACAACTACACGCCCTACCAGCCCAACGCGGCGGCGCTCCGAGCGGGCGCCGGCGTCGGCGACAGCTGCTCGGCCTACGGAAACCGCAACTTCTTCCGCTTCTTCACCGACTGGTTCGGCAAGACGACGACGGCCAACAACCCCGTCGGCGGCTTCTCGCTGCAGGCCGAAAAGGGCGGGTTCCACGTCGAGGGCTGGGCTCTCGACCCCGATGACAAGACGAAGTCGTTGCGCATCGACGTGTACGCGAACGGCGTCGGCGCCGGCTCGTTCACGGCGAACGCCTGGCGCCCCGACATCCCCGTGAGCTACCCGGGGGCCAGCAACAACCTGGGTATGGATGCTTCGCTCGACAACGAGGGCGGCGCGCAGAACATCTGCGTCTACGCCATCAACATCGGCTCGGGCGACAACACCCTGCTCGGCTGCAAGGACCTCACCATCGAGACGGCCTCCCCGCACGGCGGCACCTCGCTCGACGTGCAGCCCGGCGGCGTGCGCCTCACCGGATGGACGCTCGACACCGACACCAAAGCGGCCCTGGCCGTGCACGTCTACATCGACGGCAAGGGCCAGCAGATCCTGGCCAACACGTCCCGCCCCGACGTGGGTCGCGTGTTCCCGGGCTTCGGCGACAACCACGGCATCGACGCATCCTTCGCGCTCAGCCCCGGCAAGCACAACCTATGCGCCTATGGCATCAATGTGGGCCGGGGCACCAACAAGACCCTCGGATGCTACGACTTCACGATCGACAACCCGAACCCGTTCGGCGGCATGGACGTGACCGCGATGCCCGGCGGCGCACAGCTGCGCGGCTGGACGATCGACCCCAACACGACCGCGCCCATCCAGGTACACGTGTACACGGACGGCAAGGCTCAGGCCGTCACCACGGCCAACGCCAACCGCACCGACGTGGGCCGCGTCTACCCCAAGTTCGGCGCCAACCACGGTATCGACACTTTCCTCCCCATGTCGGCCGGCACGCACCAGGTGTGTGCATACGGAATCAACGTCAACTACGGCGTGAACACGCTGCTGGGTTGCTCCACGGTGACCGTGCAGTCGGGCTCGCCGTTCGGCGGAACCGACATCACCCCCGTCGCGGGCGGCGCCCAGCTGCGCGGGTGGGCGATCGACCCCGACACCGCCAACCCGATCCAGGTCCACGTCTACGTCGATGGTGCCGCGCGCGCCATCACGGCCAACGCATCCCGCCCGGATGTCGGACGCGCCTACCCGATGTACGGTTCGAACCACGGCATCGACACGACGCTCAAGCTGTCGAAGGGCACGCACCAGGTGTGTTCCTACGGCATCAACGTCGGGCCCGGCGGGAACAACCTGCTCGCCTGCCACACGGTGAACGTCACGTCGTAGTGCGGCGCGCGTCCAGGGGGCGTGAGGATCGATCGGTAAGCTCCTACGAGGGTGCGTGACGCTCGACCCGAACGACCGCTTCTTCGAGCGGCAGACAGCCGAAGGAACCATGACGAACCGAACAATCGACTCTGCCCGCGCCCGCTTCGCCGCGGCCCGAGACCGTTTCGACCGCGCCGTGCAACCGACGGCCGACGCCCTGCCCAACCGCCGGGTCTTGTGGTCCTTCCCGGCGCTGATCGCCGTGTTCTTCGTCATCATGGTCGCGACCGGCATCTCGGGCACTTCGTCGGGCACCTACTGGGCGACCTTCGGCGACGGGCAGAAGGACCCGGCGCTGATCTCGGGCGAACCGCGCGGCATCCGCAGTGACGAGTGGCTCGTGCAGTCGAGCTGGATCGTCTCGCAGGAGGAGCAGGGCTTCCCCGTCGAGAACCAGACGCTCCCGGGCGGCATGGACCTCACGGTGCAGAACGACGCGCCCACGTGGGATTGGTCGACGGCCTTCCGCCCGCACATCGCCGGTTTCCTCGCGCTGCCGCTCGATCAGGGCATGGCCGTGCGCTGGTGGTTGCCCGGTCTCGCGGTCATCGTCGCCACCTACCTCTTTTCGGTCACCATGATGCCCCGACGGCCGGTCACCTCGGTGCTGCTCGCGGTGGGCCTCTTCTTCACCCCCATCCTGCAGTGGTGGTTCGTGCCGACGACCTTGTGGCCCGTGGCGCTCGCGTTCACCGCAATGGCCGCGATCATCTGGATCTTCCGGCACCCGCGCCTGGGGGTGCGCATCGCGTGGGCTGCCGTGACGGGTTATCTGGCCGTCACGACCGCCATGTCCATCTACGCCCCGTTCATCGTTCCCGCGGCCCTCGTCGTGCTGTTCTTCTTCATCGGCGCGTGGATCAGCGAGGCGCGTCGCCAGCAGCTCTCGTTCCGGGCATCCCTCGTGCGCATCAGCCCGCTCCTCGCCGCGGCCGTCGGAGCCGGTGTCGTCATGGTGCTGTGGATTCTCACGCGCCTCGACACCATCAAGGCGCTCTTCGGCACGGTCTACCCGGGCCAGCGGCTCGAGGGTACGGGGTTGCTGTCGGCCAAGGGGCTCGTGTCCCTCTTCGCCGGCCCCTTCAACGAGGCCCTCACGAACTCGGCGTTCAGGCAGGACCAGTCGAACTATCTCGGGGCCAACCAGTCCGAGGCTGCCGGCGTCGTGCTGTACGCGTTCTTCTTCCTCATCCCGCTCGCCTGGATCGTCGTGGCCGACTGGCGGGCGTCCCGCCGCCTCAACTGGATCGCGCTGGCCGTCATCGGCTGCACCGTTTTCGTCACGGCCTATCTGCTCATTCCCGGGTGGGATGCGATCGCGCACCTGCTCTTCGTCGATCGCACGACGGTGGCGCGCATCCGTCTGGCCTACGCCATCCTCGGCATCGTGTCGATCGTCGTGCTGCTGAAGCGACTCGACAAGCGCGACATCCGCCTGCCGGGGAGTGTCGTCTGGTCCACCGTGGCGCTCACGGCCGGCAGCATCCTCTTCACGGCCGTGGTGCTGACCGTGGTCGACCCGCTCGTTCCGAACCTCGCGGCGCATTGGCGCATCACCGCCGTGCTCATCGTGCTGGGCGTCTTCTTCATCCTGAAGCGTTGGGCGGTGGCCGGCGCGGCCGTCATCCTCGTGGCCGCGCTGTTCATCGGCTCGGGCGTCAACCCGCTCTACCGCGGCGTCTTCGACCTGAACGACACCGAGATCGGTGAGGCCGTCGACCGCGTCAACGCCGAAGACCCGGGCACCTGGGTGGGCATCGGTTCGTATGTGCCGACGGCCGTGCTGGTCGAGTCGGGCGTGCGCGCGATGAACGGCGTGCAGACCTACCCGCCGACCGAGATGTGGGACCAGATCGACCCCGACGACCGTTACGAAGAGATCTGGAACCGGCTGGCCAACGTGAACTGGGTTCCCGGCGAAGGCGAGCCCGTGCCCACCAACCCGGTGCGCGACCAGATCCACGTGTCGTTCGACGCCTGCAGCGACTTCGCCGAGGAGCACGTCTCCTACGTATTGTCAGAGGTTCCGATCGACGAGACGTGTGCAACGCCCGTCGAGACGGTCACAGAAGGCGGATCGACTCTCACGATCTACGAGGTACAGCCCGGAAAATAGGGCGGATGCTCGCTCGCCGATGCCCCTGAGCCGGCGTCTGCCTCCGAGCCGGCCTAGGCTTCGGAGCCGGCCGGGCGGGTAAACGGGTCGTCCGAGCCGGGATCGGTCGACGGACCGGGCTGCGCGGGCCCATCGGCCTGCTTCGGGAAGACGAAGCGGCCATAGGTGACGTAGCGGAACGCCGTTGCGACGATCTGGCCGATGACCGTGCCGAAAATGTTGTCGGACACGGCGTCGTCGAGGTGCAGCACGTAACGCGAGAAGCCGAGGCACGCGAGCTGCAGGCCGCCCGCGATGAGGTTGATGACCACGAAGATCGCGATCTGCCGGGCCGAAACCCGTGTGGGCCGGTCGCGGTAGGTGAGGAACTTATTGCCCACATAGGTGGCGACGGATGCCGTGGCGATCGAGATGATCTTGGCGACGAGCGGCAGGTCGTGCAAAACGCCGTGCCCACCCCAGTAGACGAGCAGGTTGTAGAGGCCCGCGTCGACGAGGAAGGCCAACCCGCCGATGACGAGGAACGAGCTTCCTCTGGCGATCTCGATCAGAGCGCGGCTTCTCGCCATGGGTTTCTTCTCCTCGACACGTGGGACGACCGATGGTCGGCGGCCCTGCACGATTGTACGGGGCCGCCGCGCGGGTCGACTATGCCGGGCGGGAACGACGCGCTTGGTAGGCTGCATAGCGCACAGCACGACCTGGGGGATTGAGTAGCATGGCACTGAAGGCCGACGTATCAACGCGCATTGACGCGGTCGAGATGGACCCGTCTCCCCAACGTCGCGCGCGGTGGTACGGACAGGCTCACGGCATCTTCGCCGTCCTGGCGTCGCTCCTGATCGGGGCTTTCGTCTTCATCATCCCCGCGGGGTGGGGTCTCGACGAACAGTCCCACGTGAACCGCGCTTACCAGATCGGCCAGGGCAATCTACTGCCCGATGCGCTCGAGGGTGGCCTCACCTACGGCGGCACCGTGCCGCGCGCCCTGCAGGACTACCAGATGCTCGGGCACGCGTGGTCGAGCGGTGCCGAGACGCAGAGGCCCTACTACGAGCGTCGTGACTTCCGTGACCTGGACGCCTATCGCGATCTCGGGGGCGAACGGCTCGATCGCTCCGATCTCGTCAGCGTCGATTTCACGAATGCCGGCGCATCAAGCCCTCTGGCTTACACGCCCGCGGCGGCAGGTTTCGCCATCGCGAGCGCGCTCGATCTCTCGGCGGGGGCGGCCACCATCCTGTCCCGGTTGCTGAATGCCCTGTCCTACATCGCGGTCGTCTGGGCGGGCCTGTACGTGCTGCGTCGGCTGCGCGCACAGTGGGTGTTCCTGACTGTCGCGCTCGTGCCTACAGCGATCTTCTATGCGGGCTTCGTCACCGCCGACACCCTGACGAACGCGGTGTCGCTCACCTTCGTCGCCCTCTGCCTGCGAGCGTTCCTCGATCCGGCCTGGATGCTGCGGCCGGGGCCGCGTATCGGTTTGCTCGCCGCGGCGGTCGGGCTCGCTCTCGTCAAACCGACCGTCGTGCTGCTCGTGGTCCTCGTCCTCTTCCTTCCCGCCGGTGGTTTCGCCTCCGTGCGGCGTGCCTGGTTCTACCGAGTGGGTGTCGCGGGCCTCGCGGTGGCCATCACGGGGGCGTTCAGCCTTGTCGTGCGCCCGATCTCGTCGGCGATCCGCTTCCAGCGCCCCGACGTGGCCGATCAGATCGATCCCGTCGGGCAGGCCTTTGCCATGCTCGGCGATCCGCTCGGCGCGGTCGGCATGTTCTGGCGGTCGCTCGCCACCGAGGGAGCCTCGTGGTTGGGTAGCGCCGTCGGTTTCTTCGGGTACAACGCAGTACATGTGGGATTGCCCATCATCGCTCTGTTCGTCGCCGTTGTGACTGTCTTGGGGCTGAACTCCGAGCGCGTCGACCGTTTGCGCGGGATCGCGCTGCTCGCCGCGGGCATCCTGCTCGCCCTGGCCATCATCGGGGCCCTCTATCTCACCTTCACACCGATCGGATCGCCCGTCGCGGAAGGCGTCCAAGGGCGCTACTTCATCCCGGTCTTCCTTCCTCTCGTCCTCGGTGCCGCCGCACTCCTTCCCATCCGAGTGCGGATGAGCGACAGGACGGCGCTCGTGGTCAGCACGTTCGCCTCGGCCGGCAGCGGAATCGTGGCGATCGTGGTCTGGCAGAGCTATCTGCTGTGATCGGATCGATCTCGAGACAATCGCGAGGGGGCGTTCTAGTAAGCTCGTCCCCGGCGCAGCCGACCGAACCCGTGAGGGTCGCCGCCGTTACCACCTTTTTATGGAGTTGCCCCCGTGCCTAATTTCGACGGTTTGACCATCGCCTGCATCGTTCCCTGCCACAACGAAGAAGTTGCCGTTGGAACGGTCGTCGCCGACCTCAAGCGCGCGCTGCCGACGGCCGACATCTACGTCTACGACAACCGTTCCACCGACAACACGGTCGAGGTCGCCCGCGCGGCCGGCGCCATCGTGCGGCACGAGCACATCAAGGGCAAGGGCAACGTGGTGCGCCGCGCTTTCGCCGACATCGAAGCCGATATCTACCTCATGATCGACGGCGACGACACCTACGACGCCTCGGCCGCCCCGCGCATGATCGAGACTTTGCTCGAGGGCCCTTACGACCACGTGCTGGGTGTGCGCAAAGAGACGACCGCCACGTCCTACCGTCCCGGCCACTCCACGGGCAACAAGGCATTCAACAACCTCATCTCCGGTGTGTTCGGCGCTCGCGTCAACGACATGCTCTCGGGCTACCGCATCTTCTCGCGGCGCTTCGTCAAATCGTTCCCGGCCGTCTCGCGTGAGTTCGAGATCGAAACCGAGCTCACGGTGCACAGCGTCAGCCTGCGGGTGCCGCAGACCGAGGTCGAGGTGGGCTTCAAGGACCGGCCAGAGGGCAGCGAGTCCAAGCTCAGCACGTACCGCGACGGCTTCAAGATCTTGAACCTCATCGTGAGCCTCGTGCGTCACGAGCGCCCCGTGCTGTTCCACGGCCTCATCGCGGCGCTGCTCGCCATCATCTCGATCATCGTGGCGATTCCCGTGATCATCGACTTCTTCCAGACGGGGCTCGTGCCACGGCTGCCGACGGCGGTGGCGGCATCCTCGCTCTTCGTGATCGCGGCGCTCGTGTTGTTCCTCGGCTTCGTGCTCGACGGCATCACCAAGTCGCGGCACGAGAACGCGCGGTTGACCTACCTCGAGTTCCCGGCCGTCGGCCACAAGTCCCGCTAGATTCACTCATTCCCTTCGCCCCCGATTCGTTGACCCGCCGACTCCTGACGAGAACCGCTCCGTGACCCTCACCGTTTCCGTCGCGCTGTGCACCTATAACGGCGCACAGTTCATCGGCGAGCAGCTGTCGAGCATCCTGGCGCAGAGCCGGATGCCGGACGAGATCGTGGTGTCCGACGACGGTTCTCGTGACGAGACGCTCACGATCGTCGAGCGGATGTCGGCCACGTCGCCCGTTCCCGTGCGCGTGCTCTCGGGGCTCGAACCGCTCGGTGTGACGCGCAACTTCGAGCGCGCCATCCGGGCCACGGCGGGTGAGATCATCGTCTTGAGCGATCAGGACGACATCTGGAAGGCCGACCGCGTCGAGCGCTGCGTGCGCCTCTTCGAGCAGCAGGACGACGTCGACTTCGTGTTCGGGGACGCGCAGATGGTCGACGCAGACGGCGCCGACCTCGGCTACACGCTCTTCGAAGCCCTCGAGTTCCGGCCCGACGAGCGCCGCGACGTGCAATGCCCGTCGGCCTTCGACACGCTGCTGCGCCGCAACGTGGCCACGGGTGCGACCGCGGCGTTCCGCCGGCGGTTGGCCGACGCCGCCATGCCGTTCCCCGCCGACTGGGTACACGACGAATGGCTCGCCATCATCGCCTCCTTGACCGGCCGCCTGGCCGTGATCGACGAACCGCTCATCGACTACCGCCAGCACGGTGCCAACCAGATCGGCATGCGCAAGCCCGGGTTCGGGCAGAAGGTGTCCCGCGTGCTCGAACCGCGGGGCGACCGCAACCGCGCGCTCGTGCGCCGGACGGAGGCGCTCGTCGAGCGCATGCTCGAAGCCGACTTCCCGGCCGAACACGAACATCTCGAGGCGGCCGAGGGCAAGCTGCGTATCGAGCGCGTGCGCGCGGGCCTGCCGAAGAACCGCCTGCTCAGGCTGCCCACCGTGCTGCGCGAGGCGAAGACGGGCGACTACGAGCGCTACACGAGCCAGGGGCGTGCCGAGGTCTTGCGCGACCTTCTCCAGCCCGCGTAGGTCCGGCTCAGCCCACCCTGGCTGACAGTGCACGACTCGACGGATTCCGCTGGGGCGGGGCGTCCGCTGGGGTGGGCACTGAGCGCCGAGCCTCGGCCGAGCGGCCCTACTCGAGCGGCGGCTGCGGCACGAGCGCCTCTTTCGAGCGCAGGCGTCGGCGCCAGCTCTGACCCTGGGACGCATTCGCTGCACACACCACGAGCAGCAGCCAGCCGGCATCCAGCAGGGCGAAGCTCTCGGCGGCCGACGTGGCGATGACGACGACGAGCACGAGCGCCGGCCAGGTGTAGGTGACGACGCGGCGGTTGGACGCCAGCAGCCAGGAGCGCACGAACGCGAGCCCGACGAGCGCGACGAAGGCCAGCAGCCCCACGAGACCCACCTGCAGATACACGTCGAGGAACGCGTTGAGGCCCGTCGAGTGCCCCTGCGAGAGCGCGAAGTCGATATTGGCGAACGGCGGGATGCCGGTGCGCCAGAAACCTGCCCACCCCCAGCCCTCGAGAGGATGCACGGGAATGAGCTGCCACATCTGGATCCACAGCGAGTAGCGATACTCGAACTCGCTGCCGACGTTCAGCAGGTTGATGACGCGCGCGCGCGCGAGATAGGTGGCGACGGCCCCGACGACGGTCAGGCCGAGGAGCGCCCACTGCAGCCGCAGCCGCACATCGGGTTTGGCCTTGCGCAGCCCGTAGAGGGCCAGTGTGGCGAACAGCAGCACCGTGACGACCAACCAGGTCACGGGGGAGCCGCTGAAGAGCAGGGCCGCCCCGCCGAGGATGGCCGAGAAGATGAAAAGGCCTCGCGTGATGGAGCGCGTGCGCCACTCGATCACGAACGTGACGATCGCGATGAGGGCCACGAAACCGAGCATGTTGCGCGTGCCGAAGATGCCCTGGATGGGTCCGCCCAACGCGAGCGCGCCGTCGACCCCGAGGAAACGGAACGGCACGTCGAGAATGAGACCCGAGAGGATCTCGACGCCGAAGGAGAGCACGAGCAAGAACCGCAGCACCGTGCCGACCGAGCGCACGATCTGGATCAGGTCGCGCGTCAGGACGATCGTGATTCCGAGGAACGCGAAAGCGGCCTGGTAGAGCACGCTCGACGCCGTGACCCACTGGTACTCGGTCCAGAACGCCGAGAGCCCACACCATCCGATGAAGATCAGAATGGAGATGGGCAGCAGGCCGTGCCACTCGATGGCGTCGCGCCGGGCGATGAGAATGCCGATGCCGAGCACCACGAGCACCACGAGGGCGCCGATGAGCCCGGGCCAGCCAATGATCGAACGGATGGCGGGCGTGGCAAACGCCAGGCCGAAGGTGATCAGGCTGAAGGCGGCCGCGGCGTGGGGGCTCTGAAAAGCCTCGGGCACCTCGCGTACGGCCCGCGGCCCGCGACGATCACTCACGCCGGTTCGACCTCGTAGCGCACGGGGTCGGCGGCTGCGGCATCCGAGTCGATCACGGGGTGCTGCTTCGATTTGAGGGCGAAGAGCGTGAGCAGCACCCATCCGGATTCGATGAGGATGCGGCTCTCGGCGAAGCTCTGCACGATGAGCACCGTGATGATGAGCAGGGGCAGCAGGCTGAGCGCCGTGTAGGGCCGGTCGTCGCGCAGGTCGAAGCGCGGCCGGTCGACGGCGAGGAACCACACGCGCCAGAGCGTGGCGAACACGACGGCCGCGAAGACGATGACGCCCAGGATGCCGAGCTGCAGCCAGACGTCGAGCCACGCGTTGTGGGCCTGCAACTGCACCACGCCGTGCCGCACCACGAGCGAGTCGAACGGTTTGACCCACGGCACCCACGGGCTCGAGAAGCCGAGACCGAAGACCGGGGTCTGCGCCGCGAGCGACTGCACCGTGTCCCAGATCTCGAGCCGGCCGGTGAGGTCGGAACTCTTGCCGAGCAGACCGAGCAGGGGGCGCGAGAACACCGTGGCGCCGAGCACGAGGCCCGCGCCCACGACGACCACGCCGAGGCTGAGGGCGCGCCGGGCGGCGGCCGACGCTGCATGCCGGAAGCCGAGGGCCGCGGCCAGGGCCACGGCGGCGATGGCGGCCGCGACGATCATGGTGCTCGACCGCGTGAGCAGGAACTCGAGCACAGCGAGGCCCAGCCAGAACCAGCCGCGGAAACCCCGCGCGGTCTTGCCGGCCAGCTGCAGCGAGAAGACGATGATGCCGATGAGGGCGATGACGCCCAGCAGGTTGGCGTTGCCCACGATGCCCTGGATGCGATCGCCCGTGAAGAGTTCGTTGCGCGACCAATACGACAGCGCCGGATGCTTGCCCTCGGTGCCGATCAGGGTGACGGGCAGCAGCGGATGCCGCAACACCACGCTCACGAGCAACTCGAACAGGATCGACAGCCCGAGCACCCACTTGACCGCGGCGCCCAGCGCCCGCAAGACCTCTGGCCAGCTCAGCATGGTCGCGACGAACAGCCCGGCGAACGTGCACACGACGACGCCCAGCAGTGTGAAGGCGCTGGCGCCGGGATAGGCCGACCAGGCCAGTGACGCGAACGCCAGCAGCAGATAGGCGATGAGCGATTTGGGGAGGCGCGTCGAATCGATGCGCGGGCGTTCTTTCACGAACAGGACGACGAGCCACCCCGTGACGGCCACGGCGATGATGGAGAAGCCCCACATGGTGAAGGCGTTGCGCAGGGCGTCGCCGGCGAAAGCGACGAAGAGCGCGGACGCGGCGGCGGCCCGAACCTGGAGTCGCCAGGTGCTCTCCGACGCTGGCGGGAGAACGCGCGTGCGGGTCATGTGTTCTACGGTAGCGCGTCGAAGCCGTGAGGAGACGGGGGAGGGCATGGGAATCCGCCGCCCCTCCACCCGGGCGTCATGAACATCCGGTGATCACCGCGCGGCCGTCCGGTGATCAGACGAACGCGGCCTCACCCGTGATGGCCCGGCCGACGATGAGCGCGTTCATCTCGCGCGTGCCCTCATAGGAGTACAGCGCCTCGGCATCCGCGAAGAACCGGGCCACGTCGTAGTCGAGCACGATGCCGTTGCCCCCGAAGATCTCGCGCGCCCACGCGACCGTCTCGCGCATGCGGGCCGTGCAGTAGGCCTTGGCCAGAGCCGAATGTTCATCTCGCTGCGTGCCCGCATCGTGCATCTCGGAGACGCGCACGCACATGGCGAGCGACGCCGTGATGTTGCCGAGGCACTTCGAGAGCAGGTCTTGGATGAGCTGGTGCGCGGCGATGGGCTTGCCGAATTGGATGCGCTCCTTCGAGTAGCGCACGGCCGCCTCGTAGGCACCGATGGCTACGCCGACGCTCGACCAGGCCACCCCGGCGCGGGTCAGCCGCAACACGGCCGCCGTGTCGCGGAACGAGTTGGCGTTCTGCAGGCGCAGGCGCTCGGGCACGCGCACGTTCTCGAGCGTGATGTCGGCGTTCTGCACGGCGCGCAGGCTGATCTTGCCCGCGATCTTGGTGGCCGTGTAGCCGGGGGTGTCGGTCGGCACGATGAAGCCCAGCACCTTGCCCGTCTCGGAGTCTTTGGCCCAGATGATCGTGATGTCGCTGAAGGTGGCGTTGCCGATCCAGCGCTTCTGGCCGTTCAACAGCCAGTCGCCCGTGTCGGCGTCGCGCGTCGCGGTCGTGCGGAGGCCCTGCGCGCTGTCGCTGCCCGACAGCGGCTCCGTCAGGCCGAAGGCGCCGATGACCTCGCCCGATGCCAGTTTGGGCAGCCATTCGGCGCGCTGTTCCTCCGAGCCGCACACGCCGATCGAACCCATGGTCAGGCCGTCCTGCACACCCAGGAACGTGGCGACCGAGGCATCCACGCGCGAGAGCTCGAGGGCCAGCATGCCGCGGAACACGGCCGAGTTCGTGAACGGCGCGGTCTCGGGCCACGAGTAGCGGGCCGCATCGGTGGCGAAGAGCCCCGGCAGGATGTCGTGCGGGAATTCGGCCTTCTCCCACGCCTCGTTGACGACGGGTTTCACCTCGCGTTCGAGGTGCTCGCGCAGGCGGCCGAGCGCCTCCCGCTCATCGTCGGTGAGGGTGGACGCGAAATCGTAGAAATCGCTGGCGAGGGTGTCGAACGGCATGTCGTGCTCCAGTGCTCGAGAGGCGTGATCGGATGCCCGTCGAGGCGACAGCGCGTCGACGAGCGTCGGGCTCAGCCTAGGCACGCGAGAGCGCGGCGCCTCAATCGCTTGGGCGTTTGGACGAAACCGGGTGCGAGCCCGCCGGGGCGCTTTGTAGGGTGCCGCCAACAGGGGCGGGTCGGTTGACCGCGCGGGCCGTGCTCACCGCGCTCGGCCGCGCCCGTCCGGTCAGCCGGCCAGCTCCCGCATGCGCTCCTCGGCGCTCGGCAGGCTGCGCCCGAAGGTGCGCCGATAGTCGTTCGGCGTCGTGTGCAGTACCTTCACGAAGTGGTGGCGCATGACGGATGCCGAGCCGAAGCCCGACTCCTGCGCGACGCGCTCGAGCCCCTCGTCGCCGTGCTCGAGCAGCTGCTGGGCGCGCAGCAATCGCTGGCGGTTGAGCCACGCGGCCGGTGTCGCCCCGAGCTCGGCGCGGAACCGGCGCGCGAAGGTGCGCTCCGACATGTGGGCCTTCTGCGCGAGCAGCTCGACGGGCAACTCCTCGGCCAGATTCTCGAGCATCCAGTCGGTCACACCGGCCAACGAGTCGCTCGCCCGGGTCGGCACGGGGGAAGGGATGTACTGAGCCTGACCCCCGTCGCGGTGCGGCGGCACGACCATGCGACGCGCGATGACGTTGGCGGCGGCCTGGCCGTGTTCGCGGCGCACGAGGTGCAGGCAGGCGTCGATTCCGGCCGCGGTGCCGGCGCCCGTGATGACGCCGCGGTCCTCGATGTAGAGCACGTTGGGGTCGACATCCGTGAGTGGGAATTCGGCGGCCAGACGCGCGCTGTGCTGCCAGTGGGTGGTGCTGCGGCGGCCGTCGAGCAGCCCGGCCTCGGCCAGCACGAAAGCGCCCGTGCACACGCTCAGCACCCACGCGCCCCGCGCTTCGGCACGGCGCAGCAGGTCGAGGGATGCCTCATCGATCGAGTCGGTCACCGAGTGCATATTCGCAACCACGGCGATGAGGTCGGCATCCTCGGCGGCATCGAGCCCGTGCTCGACCGTGATGTCGAACCCGAGGCTCGTGCGAATGAGCCCCGGATGCGCGGTCACGATGGTGAAGTCGAAGGGGGGAGCGCCCTCGTCGGTGCGGTCGATGCCGAAGACCTCGCACACGACGCCGAACTCGAACGGGGCGACGCCGGGGGCCACGAGGAGGGCGACTTTTCTCAACATGGGCGGTCCGTTCGTCGAATGGCAGGAATGAGGCGAAGTGTGGCAACTCTGCCACTCGTGGCAGAAAAGCGCAAGGAGAAGCATTACTGCCATGACCTCTTTTCTCCTCCTCGGACTCGGTGTCCTTGCCATCACCGCCTCGGCGTACACGATCGTCGACCTCCTGCGCGACGGATACCGCCGCCGCGCCACCCTCGACGGGCCGAGCCCCGACCGTACGATCGACCGCACGCTGCAGCGGCCGTCGGAGCCGTCGTCGCAGCGCTCGCCGGAACGCGGCCCGGAAGCTGAGGCGGAGCATCGGCCGCACGCCGGTGTCGGCCGATCGCGGCTCGGCGCCCGCGATAAGGTAGCCAGGAAAACGTCGACGTCCTCCGCGGCGAAAGCGGCCGCGCGCCGCACCGCTCGGGCGTCGCATCACGCGATGGAGGGCGAATGACCTGGTTGGTCACCGGCGGTGCCGGATATATCGGAGCACATGTGGTTCGAGCATTCCAACGGGAGGGCATCGGGGTCGTTGTCCTCGACGACCTGTCGTCGGGCCATGAGCGCTTCGTGCCGGCCGATGTGCCGTTCGTGCGTGGCAGCATCCTCGACGGTGCCCTCGTGCTCGACACACTGAAGAAGCACGAGGTCACGGGCGTCGTGCACGTCGCGGGCTTCAAGTACGCGGGCGTCTCGGTGCAGCGCCCCCTGCACACCTATGAGCAGAACGTCACGGGCACGCAGGTCTTGCTCGCCGCCATGGACGAAGCGGATGTCTCGAGCATCGTCTTCTCGTCGAGCGCCGCCGTCTATGGCACGCCCGACACCGACCTCGTCACCGAGGACACCCCCAAGAACCCGCAGTCGCCCTATGGCGAGTCGAAGCTCATCGGCGAGTGGCTGCTGCGCGACCAGGGCGTCGCCCGCGGCCTCGCCCACACGAGCCTGCGCTACTTCAACGTCGTCGGCTCGGGCTACCCCGACGTCTACGACACGAGCCCCCACAACCTGTTCCCACTCGTGTTCGAGGCGCTCATCGAGGGCCGCACGCCGAAGATCAACGGCAACGACTACCCGACCGCCGATGGCACCTGCGAGCGTGACTACATCCATGTGGCCGATCTCGCGGCCTCGCACGTTGCCGCCGCGAAGCGCCTCGACGCCGGCCAGAGCATCGAACCCGTCTACAACCTGGGTTCGGGCGACGGCGCCTCGGTCGGTCAGATCATGTCGACGGTGGCCCAGGTGACGGGCATCGACTTCGAGCCCGAGATCACGCCGCGCCGCCCCGGCGACCCCGCCCGCATCGTGGCCTCCGGCGAGAAGGCTTCGCGCGACCTCGACTGGACCATGCGCCACACGCTGGCCGAGATGGTCGAATCGGCCTGGTCGGCGCGCAAGGCATCCGCCGCCGCCGAGTAACGAGTCGTGCTCGGATGTCTCGCGGGAGGCATCCGGGCCGCGACACGCCGAGAAACCCTCAACAACTCTCCATCCGAACTTGAGGGTTTACTATCCGCGACTTGACGGCAGGGTAATGACAACGGTGTAATTATGTCGAGGCACCGGTCGGTGCATAGGGGATTTTCACCAGAAAGGGGCAGCCATGGCACCCGAGTATCGCGCTGGCGTCCCCGACGACTGGTTCGTCGATCCCGTTCAGCTCGGCGTTCCCGGGGTGCGCAAGCCCGTCGAGGACGACGCCCTCGCCTGGCAGACGGACTCGCTCTGCGCCCAGACCGACCCCGAAGCCTTCTTCCCCGAAAAGGGCGGCTCCACACGCGATGCCAAGCGCATCTGCTCGAGCTGCGAAGTGCGCTCGCAGTGCCTCGAATACGCTCTCGAAAACGATGAGCGCTTCGGCATCTGGGGCGGCCTCTCGGAGCGCGAGCGCCGCAAACTCAAGAAGCGCGCGGGCTAATACCCCGACGTCGGCCCGTGGCCGAATGTGAGCCACGCCACCGCGCCTGACGGGCGCAGGAGGAACGCGAGCTTAGGGTTGAGCCGATGTCTCCCCGAGTAACAGCGATCATCGTCGTCCACGACGGAACAGGTCCCACCGCGTCCCCCCGTGCACACGACCCCGCTGACGACCAGCGGCACCTTCGGCGTACCCTCGATGCCCTCGCGGCGCAGACGCGCCGGCCCGACACCGTCATCGTCGTCGCGTGCGCCACCCCCGAGGCCGAACTCGAGCTCGTGCGCCGCGCCGTGCCCGACCGCATCGTCACGTCGAACGACCGTCTGTCGTTCGGCCAGGCGGTCGCCGCGGGTCTCCGCGTCGCCGAGCCGCCCGCCTCCGACGACGACTTCCTCTGGTTGCTCGCGCAAGACACGGCCCCGGAGCCCGACGCCCTGGCGCGCCTGGTCGGATCGCTCGAGGTGTCGCCCTCGGTCGCCGTCGCCGCCCCCAAGAACGTGGATTGGCCCGACGGCTCGACGCTCGTCTCCTTCGGCCAGTCGATGACCCCCTTCGGCACGACGGTCGAACTGGTCGAGAACGAACTCGACCAGGGTCAGCACGACACCGCGAGCGATGTGCTCGGTGCCGCGCCCGCCGGTCTCCTCGTCCGCCACCGCGTGTGGGACGAGGTCGGCGGCTTCGACCCCGGCCTCCCCACGACCGACGACGGCCTCGACTTCTCCACGCGCGTGCGCCTCGCCGGGCACCGCGTTGCGCTCGTGCCCGACGCCGTCATCCTCACGGCCGGCGACGGTGTCGCGGGCCCCAACCGCTCGAAGCGCGCGCACGCCCGCCGTCGCCGCGCCCGGGCCGCCCGCACCGCTCAGCTGCACCGGCGCCTCGTCTACGCGCCCGCCGCCGTCGTGTGGCTGCACTGGCTGAGCCTCGTTCCGCTCGCCGTGTTGCGCGCCATCTGGCGCCTCCTCTCGAAGACCCCCGAGTTCGTCGGCGGCGAGCTCGCGGCCGCGTTCGTCACGGCTTTCGGCGGCACGAAGGTGCTTGCGGGCCGCAAACGCCTGAAGAACGCCAAGACCGTCGGATGGTCGTCGGTGCAACCGCTCCGCTTGCCCTTCGCCGAGGTGCGCCGCCGTCGCCGCCTCAGCCGCGAGGCTGGCCAGGTCGTCTACACGGTCGAACGCAGCGAGCTGCGCTTCTTCTCCGGGGGAGCGGCGTGGGTCGTGCTCGCCTCCGCTCTCGCCGGTGTCATCGCCTTCTTCTCCTTGTTGCCCGCGACTGCCCTGCAGGGTGGCGGCCTCCTGCCGCTGTCCGAGCAGGTGCCGCAGCTGTGGCAGCACATCGGCTATGGCTGGCGCGACATCGGCCTCGGCTTCGTCGGTGCGGCCGACCCGTTCTCGGCCGTGCTAGCGGTGCTCGGATCGATCACGTTTTGGGAGCCCTCCTACGCGCTCGTGCTGCTCTGGCTGCTGGCCCTCCCGCTCGCCACGCTCGGCGCATGGTTCGCGGCGACGCGTCTGACCGAACGCAGCGGCTACCGCATCTTCGCCGCGATCGTCTGGACGCTCGCGCCCACCTTCCTCTCCTCGCTCGCCGACGGCCGGCCGGCCGCCGTACTCGTGCACCTGCTGTTGCCGTGGCTGTTCTATGTCGGAGCCGTCGTGGCGCGCTCGTGGGCCTCCGCCGGCACGGCCTCGCTGCTGCTCGCGGCCACCGTCGCCGCGGCTCCCTCGCTCGCGCCCGCCATGGCCGTCTTGTGGGTTCTCGCGCTCGTGCTGTCGCGCAAGGCCATTGTGCGCGTCGTGTGGACCATCATCCCGACCGCCGCCCTGTTCGCGCCGCTCGTGTGGCAGCAGGGCATCGTGGGCGGCAACTGGCTGCGTCTATTGGCCGACCCGGGCCTGCCCATCCTCGGCCCGCAGCCGACCGGATGGCAGCTCGCGCTCGGTTTCCCGGCCGGTGACGAGGGCGGATGGCTCGCGTTCGGCCAGTCGCTCGGACTCCCCGCCGAGGTGCTGCACATCCTCGTGCCCGTACTGCTCGCGCCTCTCGCGCTCCTCGCCCTGGCGGCGCTCTTCCTGCCCGGCAGCGTGCGCGCCGCCGTGCTCCTCTTCGTCGGTCTGCTCGGCCTGGCCACGGCGGTCGGCGCCTCGCACCTCATGCTCACGTTCGTCGGGTCGTTCAACACCTCGGTGTGGGCCGGTCCCGCGCTCAGCCTCTACTGGATCGGCCTCGTCGGAGCAGCCGTCGTCGGCCTCGACAGCCTGCGTCGCGCGGGTCGCGCGCCCGCCGTCGTCTCGGCGCTCATGCTCGCCGCCGTGGCCGTGCCCCTCGTCGCCGCCGGCGCCCTCGGCACATCGGTCGTGCAGCGCACCGACGGCCGCACTCTGCCCGCCTACGTGGCCGCCGCCGCGGCGCAGGAGCCGCGCGCCGGAACGCTCATCCTCACGCCGCAGCCCGACGGCGGGCTCGCCGCCCAGCTCGTGCGCGGTGCGGGCGAGACCCTCGACCGACAGTCCACCATCGTCAGCACCGACCCCGTGGTCGAGGACGACGACCTGCGCCTGGCCACCCTCGCGGGCAACCTGGTGTCGCAGTCGGGCTACGACCTGCAGGCCGGTCTCGAGGAGAACGGCATCCGCTTCATCCTGGTGGCACCGCCCGCCACCAACCGCGGCGAATCGGCGACCACCCGTTCCGAGGAGCTGCGCGTGCGCGCGATCTCGGCCCTCGACGGCAACGCCCAGCTGGCCCACGTCGGCGAGACTGGCCGCGGCATGCTGTGGCGCAACGACGGCGAGGCCTCGACGGGTCCGGCGCCCGAGACGACACCGCTCTGGTCGAACGTCGTGCTCATCGGCACGGGCGTCGTGTTCCTCATCGCCCTGCTGCTCTCCATCCCGACCGCCGCCTCGCGTCGCGCCACCGAGTCGACGCCCCGCACGGTCGGTCGCCGCGACCGCATCCGGCCCGAGCGCCGCCGCCGCACGGTGAAGAAACCGGCCGTGGATGCGACGGAGGTGGGCGTAACGGCCGCGGGAACGCAGCATCCGGAACCCATCGAGGTCGCCGCGGAAGATCTTCCGGACACCGACGAGAAGGCGACGCAACACTCCGACGAAGACCGAACCGCCGAGCGAGAGGAGCACACCCGTGGCTAACACACGTCGCGCGGCAGCCGTTGGCGGCCGCATCGTCTCGGGCGTCGTCGGCCTCGCTCTGGCCGGAACCGCCATCTTCGCCGCCGGCACGGTGCAGCTGCCGGACCTCGGCCGCGAGGCCCCGCGCACATCGATCACGCCCGAGGGAGCCAGCCAGCTGCGCGCCTGCGCCGGGCCTCTGCTGCAGCTCGCCTCGACCGACACGGCCCTCGCCGCCGTGCAGTCGATCGGGGCCGCCAACACCACGCTCTCGGGCCGCGACGCCGCTCAGGAGCCCCTGGCCTCGCCCGACAACACGTCCGGTGACGCGTCAGGTCTGCCGCTGCGGCTCACGGCGCCCACCGACGACAGCTCCGATGCCGCGGCTCTCCTCGCCGGCGCGCAGTCTCAGTTCGCCGACCAGGAGAACGTCTTCGGGGCCGCGGCCGCCGATTGCGCCGAACCGTCCGCCAACAGCTGGGTCGTCGCCGGCTCGACCGAGGTCGGGCGCACGAGCCTGCTCGTGCTCACGAACCCGACCGCCCAGGATGCCGTCGTCGACCTCGAGTTCTCGGGGGAGGACGGTCCCATCCAGGCGCCCGGCTCGCAGGGCATCATCGTGCAGACCGGCCAGCAGAAGGTCTTCTCGCTCGCAGCCTTCGCGCCCAACGTCGTCATGCCCGTCGTGCACGTGACGACGCGCGGTGGACAGGTGAGTGCCGTCATCCAGCAGTCGGTCGTCCGCGGCCTCACGCCGACGGGTGTCGACTGGGCGGGCGCAACGGTCGCCCCGCGCACCGAAGTGACCATTCCGGGCTTCGTGGTTCCGGGCGATATCCCCGCCTCGGCGAACGATGACGCCTACGACGATCAGGCTCCCGTCATCCGCGTCTTCGTGCCGGGAGAGGACGACGCCGACGTGGCGCTCAACTTCATCGGCGAGGGTGACGATCAGAACGCGCCGGCGCCGCTCAGCGTCACGGTGCCGCACCAGTCTGCGGGCGAGATCAACCTCGCGAGCCTCGACCCCGGCAACTACACCATCGTGCTCACGTCGACGCAGCCGCTCGTGGCCGCCGGGCGTTCGACCGCCGTCGCGGGCGACAAGAGCGACTTCTCGTGGTCGCCGGCATCGGATGCCCTGGGCGCAGCCGCCTCGTTCGCCGTTCCCGCCGGACAGAACCCCGTGCTGCACCTCTCGAACCCCGGTTCGACGGCGCTCGACGCGACGTTGGATGGCGGGGGCGAGAACCGCTCGCTGACCGTCATGCCCGGCACCGCCGTGACCGTGCCGCTGACGGAGAACTCGGGCTACACGCTGACGGGAGCCGTCGGAGCATTCGGGCGCGTCGTCTATTCGGGTGACCGCGGAATCGCGGGCTTCTCGATCGCGCCGACCAACCCGGCCGCCGACACCGTCACGGTGTACGTGCGCTGAATTCGAGCTCACCTCGAGCGGATGCCTCTTTAGAGGAAGCGGAACCGCTCGGGCCCGAGATCCCACGGGTCGCGGCCGAGCAACTCGGCCGTTGCGCGGAACACGCAGCTCTCGATCATCATGCGCTGGTGCAACTCGTCATCGCGGTGCAGGCGGCTGAGGCGTTGGATGGGCAGCCGGTAGAGCACGATGCGTCGGGCCGCCGGGAACGTGGCCCAGCGGGGGACTCCGCCGCCCTCGGGCGCCTCGGCGGGCATGGGCGCCACCTCGTAACGCACGTTCGAGAGTTCTTCGGGCCACGAGCCGCGCAGGAACTCGGCCGTCGACGCGACCGTCGAATCGAACAGGTCGAGGCGGTTCTGCAGCATGGGCAGGTGCGGCCCCGTGACGGCACTGCGGCCCGATCGCCCGTGCCGGTCGTGTCGCACCGCTCGCTGTGAGGCGTTGCGCTCGGGGTAGGAGCTTCCCCGGGTTCGTCTGGCCATGCATCCAGTGTAGGCCGCTGTCAGGCGCAGCCCGGCCGCCAACTTGTACGCTGTCTGACTGTGACCGAACGACTCTGCACCAAGGTGGGATGCCGCCGCCCGGCCGTCGCCACGCTCACCTACGACTATTCCGATTCCCTGGTCGTCGTCGGTCCGCTCGGCCTCACGCCAGACCCGCACAGCTACGACCTGTGTGCGCTGCACGCCGACCGCCTGAGTGTTCCCCAGGGGTGGTCCGTCATACGCCATGCGTCGATGCGAGAATAAGACAATGAGCATCGCAACCCCCGACGTGGCCACGAGCCCCGCATTCAAAGTCGCCGACATCTCGCTGGCCGAGTCCGGCCGCCACCAGATCCGCCTCGCCGAAAACGAGATGCCGGGCCTGATGTCCCTGCGCGAGGAGTTCGGCCCCTCGCAGCCCCTCGCCGGCGCCCGCATCGCCGGTTCGCTGCACATGACCGTGCAGACCGCCGTGCTGATCGAAACCCTCGTCGCGCTCGGCGCCCAGGTGCGCTGGGCCAGCTGCAACATCTTCTCGACGCAAGACGAGGCGGCCGCGGCCATCGCCGTCGGCCCGACGGGAACGCCCGCCGAACCCGCCGGCGTTCCGGTCTTCGCGTGGAAGGGCGAGACGCTCGACGAGTACTGGTGGTGCACCGACCGCATCTTCGACTGGAGCGCCGAGGCCTCCGCCCAGGGCGCCGACTTCACGGGCCCCAACCTCATCCTCGACGACGGTGGAGACGCCACGTTGCTCGTGCACAAGGGTCGCGAATTCGAGCTCGCGGGCGCCGTGCCCGAGACGACGGATGCCGACAGCCACGAGTACTCGGTCATCCTGGGTCTCCTGCGCCGCTCGCTCGCCACGTCGACCGACCGCTGGACCACGGTCGCGGCCGAGCTGCAGGGCGTCACCGAAGAGACCACCACGGGTGTGCACCGCCTCTACGAGCTCGCGCGGAACGGCGAGCTGCTCTTCCCCGCTATCAACGTCAACGACTCGGTGACGAAGTCGAAGTTCGACAACAAGTACGGCATCCGCCACTCGCTTCCCGACGGCCTCAACCGCGCCACCGACGTGCTCATCGGCGGCAAGGTCGCGTTCGTCGTGGGCTACGGCGACGTGGGCAAGGGGGCCGCCGAGGCGCTGCGCGGCCAGGGTGCGCGCGTCATCGTCTCTGAGGTCGACCCCATCTGCGCGCTGCAGGCGGCCATGGACGGCTACCAGGTCGCACGTCTCGAATCGGTCGTGTCCGAGGTCGACATCTTCGTGACCGGCACGGGCAACCTGGGTGTCATCCGCCCCGAGCACATGCTCGAGATGAAGCACCTCGCCATCGTCGCCAACGTCGGCCACTTCGACAACGAGATCGATATGACGGGCCTCGAGAAGATCGAGGGCGTCGAGAAGGTCGAGATCAAGCCGCAGGTGCACGAGTGGCGCCTGCCGACCGGCCGCAGCATCCTGGTGCTGTCAGAGGGTCGCCTGATGAACCTCGGCAACGCCACGGGCCACCCGTCGTTCGTCATGAGCAACTCGTTCACCAACCAGGTGCTCGCGCAGATCGAGCTGTGGGTGTCGAACGACAACTACCCGATCGGCGTCTATGTGCTGCCGAAGCACCTCGACGAGAAGGTCGCGCGTCTGCACCTCGACGCGCTGGGCGTCGAGCTCACCGAGCTGAGCCCCGAGCAGGCCGCCTACATCGGCGTGTCGGTCGAGGGCCCGTACAAGGTCGATCACTACCGCTACTAAGCCATTGTGAGGGGAGCGGGCGTCTGGCTGTGAGCCGGGCGCCCGTTCGTCGTTAACAGATGAAGGTTCTCGTCCATCGTTCGCACGAGGGTTCCGGCCGGGAGGCGCCCGCGCGTTGGCGAGGCGGTGCCAGTGCGCGGGGCTGGCTCAGCAGGCTGGCCTAGCGGTCGGGAAAGTCGTGCGGCAGCCCGCGGAGGGCGGGTTCGAGGCGCGCGAGCCGCTGCTTTTCGAGCTGCAGGGCGGCGAACTCGCGGTCACGGCGCAGCGCCGAGACGCCTGCGAGGAAGATCTCCGGGGCCACGGGAGGCACAGGGGAGACATAGGCCGAGGTCTCGGCCGCCAGCTCGTAGCCGCGGCGGGCGCGCGACTCGGGCGTGAGCTTATGGGCCTCGCGCAGGTATTGCGCCACGCGGCGGGCGAGGGGATCGGGCAGGCGGCCCACGTCGGCAAGCGGAGCCCAGCTCGCCAGTTGGGGCGGCAGGCCGAGGGCCGGGTCGGGGATGCGCGGCACACGTTCGTGCTGCGAGTAGGTGCCGGCGAGCAGATCGCCGAGGCGTTTCGAACGTTCCGAGAGCAGACCGGTGATCGCGGCGACACCGCCGAACGTGAGGTAGATCTCGAAGAACCCGACAAGGGCTCGGATGAGCGCGTGGCGGAACGAGGCGGCGCCCCCGTCATCCCGCACGATGCGTGCGCCGACGATGAGGCGCCCGAGCGAGCGCCCGTGTGTGACCGTCTCGACGACGCACGGCACGATGACCGTCGACGTGACGAGGATGACCGAGGACAGTGCGGCTACGGCGGCCTGGTCGAGCTCGACGGCCATGCCCGCCGCGCCGAGCAGCAGGAACCCGCCGAGCAGCAGCAGACCGCTCACGAGAACGTCGACGATATCGCCGACGGCCCGCAGCATGAAGCCGGTCGGCCGCACCTCGAGAGCGACGGCCTCGCCCGTGATGAGCTCGGAACCGGGATCGACGCGCGAGCGGGACCCGCCCCCGGGGGTGTAACTCGACGCCGACATGCATAGTATCTAAGCAGATGGATCTGGATGCCTACACCGCCGCCCACCGCCAGGAGTGGGACCGACTCGACGCCCTCGGCGCGAAGCGGTCCTTCAGCGGTGCCGAAGCCGACGAGCTGATCGAGCACTACCAGGCCGGGGCCACGCAGCTGTCGCAGATCGCCAGCGTCGCCGGCTCGAGCGTGCAAGGGGCCCGGTTGAGCGTCTCGCTGTCGCGGGCGCGCATGCGGTTCACCGCGGCATCCAGCAACGTGCTCAGCCAGCTGCCGCGTTTCTTCGTCGTGCAGTTGCCCGCCGCGCTCTACCAACTGCGCTGGCTCACGCTCATCGTCGCGCTCGTCACGGTGGTCGTCGCCGCCCTGTGGTCGTTCTGGGTGCTGAACGACCCGCAGGTGCTCGCCAACTTCGGCACCGACGCGCAGTTGCAGAAGATCGCGAACGACGAGTTCATCAACTACTACTCCGAGAACCCGGCCGCCTCGTTCGCGGGCCAGGTCTGGACGAACAACGCCTGGATCGCCGCGCAGTGCATCGCCTTCGGCGTGACGGGCATCTGGGTGCCCTACATCATCCTGCAGAACGCCCAGGGCCTCGGCACGACATCCGCCGTGCTGTTCAGCCAGGGCGAGGCCGACACGTTCTTCCTCTACATCGCGCCCCACGGGCTGCTCGAGCTCACGAGCGTCTTCGTGGCCGCGGCTGCCGGCTTGCGCATCTTCTGGGCCTGGGTGGCGCCGGGCGGCCTGCCGCGCGCCGTGTCGCTCGCGCGCCAGGCCCGTTCGATGTTCACGGTCGTGATCGGGCTCGTGCTGTCGCTGTTCGTCTCGGGCATCATCGAGGGGTTCGTCACGCCGCAGCCGTGGCCGTGGCCCGTGAAGATCGGCATCGGTGCGCTCGCTCTGGCGGCGTTCCTGGCCTACATGCTCATTCTTGGCCGCCGCGCGGTTCGGGCGGGCGAGACGGGTGACCTGTCGGCCTTCGAGGCGGGCGCCGAGCGCATCTACGCAGCCTGAAGAGCCGGGACGCACGACAGCTTCGCGCGCCGCTGTGCAGCCTCGAGCAGAAGAGCGCAACGGCTCGAGACGGCGCTGCAGCTGGGCGTTATAGCTGGCCCGTGGCTTTCAGCTGCAGGTACAGGTCGGACAGCGCGGGCGGCAGATCCTCGGGCGATCCCGTGACGACCTGGGCGCCCACCTGGGTGAGCGCGGTGCGCACGCGTTCGATGTCGAGCAACTGGCGTTCGGCTGCAGCGGCACGATAGACGTCTTCGAGCGTGGCGCGGGAGGCGGCGGCATCCAGCGCTTCGGGGTCGGTGACCGAGGCGACGATCACGCGGTGCCGGCGGGTCAGCTGAGGCAACATCGACAACAGCCCTCGGGATGCGGCGGGCGCATCGATCGTCGTCAGCAGCACGACGAGCGCCCGCTGGTTGGTGATCTGCCGGATCTCGCCGGGAACGGACGCCCAGTCGGTCTCGATCAGCTCGGGGTCGACGGGAGCCAGGGCATCGACCATGCGCGAGAGCAGGGCCGCGCCCGTCGCCCCCTGGATGCGCGCCCGCACCCGGCGGTCGAAGGCCAGCACGTCGACGCGGTCGCCCGCCTTCGAGGCCAGGGCCGCGAGCAGCAGGGAGGATTCGAAGGCCGTGTCGATGCGCGGTTCGTCGGCGATGCGCGCGGCCGAGGTGCGGCCTGAGTCGATGACGATCACGATGCGGCGGTCGCGTTCGGGCCGCCACGTGCGCACGACGACATCCTGCCGGCGGGCGGTCGCGCGCCAGTCGATCGAGCGCACATCGTCACCGCGCACGTACTCGCGCAGGGAGTCGAACTCGGTTCCGGCGCCGCGCACCATGACGCTCGTCGACCCGTCGAGTTCGCGCAGGCGGGCCAGCCGCGAGGGCAGGTGTTTGCGCGCGTTGAAGGGCGGCAGCACGCGCAGGGTGCCGGGGGCGCGCAGGGTCACCTGGCGCGCGGCCAGGCCGAGAGGACCGTAGCTGCGCAGCGTCACGGTTTCGACTCGTCGTTCGCCGCGGCGCGTGGGCGTCAGGCGGCTGAGGATCTGTCGCCGTTCGCCGGCCGGGATGCTGAGGCGCGGCCGGGTGCCGGGCGCACCCGCCGAGGGCTGCCATCCGTCCCGCACGCGTGCGCGCAGCGTGCGGCCGCCCGTGTTGGTCACGAGTAGCTCGGTGTCGACGGCTTCGCCCAGTCGCACGCGCTCGGGTAGGCGCCGCTCGAGCGCGGTCTTCCGCGGGGATGCCGCGGCGGCCAGGTCGATGCCCAGCAGCACGAGCACGAGCAGGAGCCACGCGCCGAGCAGCAGGCCCGGTTCGCCCGTGGCCTGTCCGAGAACGACGACGGGCACGAGCCCGAGCGCCGTCAGCCAGACGAGGCGGCCGGTGATAGCCATTTAGATCGGAACCTGAACCTGCTGCAGCACCTGGCGCAGGATGGTGTCGGTGCCGACGCCCTCGAGTTCGGCCTCGGGGCGCAACTGCAGACGGTGTCGCCACACGGGCAGCACCATGGCCTGCACGTGGTCGGGCGTGAGCGACGGGTAGCCCGTGAGCCAGGCCCAGGCCTTGGCGGCGGCCAGCAGGGCCGTGGTGCCGCGGGGGCTGACGCCGAGGCGCACCGAGGGGCTGCGCCGCGTGGCGCGCGCGAGGTCGACGACGTAGCCGAGCACATCGGTCGAGACACCCGTGGCCGCGGCGGCCGACTGGGCGGCCACCAGGTCGGCGGGCGACAGCACGGCGCGCAGGCCGGCACCGGCGAGGTCGCGCGGGTTGAAGCCCGCGGCGTGGCGGCGCAGCACCTCGATCTCGGTGTCGCGTTCGGGCAGGTCGAGCACGAGCTTCAGCAGGAAGCGGTCGAGCTGCGCCTCGGGCAACGTATAGGTGCCCTCGTATTCGATGGGGTTCTGGGTGGCGGCGACCAGGAACGGCGTCGGCACGGGTTTGGCGAGACCGTCGACCGACACCTGTCGCTCCTCCATGGCCTCGAGCAGCGCCGATTGCGTCTTCGGGGGCGTGCGGTTGATCTCGTCCGCGAGCAGGATGTTGGTGAACACCGGGCCCTCGCGAAACTCGAACTCGCCCGTCTTGGCGTCATAGACGAGCGAACCCGTCACATCGCCCGGCATGAGGTCGGGCGTGAACTGCACGCGCTTCGTGTCGAGCTGCAGCGCCGTCGACAGGGAGCGCACGAGTAGCGTCTTGGCCACGCCCGGAACACCCTCGAGCAGCACGTGCCCCCGGGCGAGGAGAGCGATGATGAGGCCCGTCACGGCGGCATCCTGGCCCACGACGGCCTTTCCGACCTCGAGGCGGACGCCCTGCAGGCGTTGGCGCAGGTCGTCGTCGGTGGGGCGGGACGGCGAGGTGGCGTCGGTCATGAGTTCCTCCCAAGAGGGTCGGTGGCGTGGCGGATGTCGCGTTCGAGGTCGTTCAGGCGGTCGGACAACGCGACGACGTCGCGGTCCGAGGTGGGTGGCGCGTCGATCAGGATGGCCCGGATCTCGGCCGGATGCCGTCCGAGCGTTGCGGCCGCCGTGTCGGCAACCTCGATGGCCGACGACGAACGGGGCAGTTTGAGGCGGGCGGCGATGCGACCGGTCGTGCCGATGCGGAGGGCGTCGATGGCGCGCCCACGCGCCGAGCTGCGCTGGTAGAGCCGGGCACGACCTTCGCGGGTCTCCCCGGCGGGCACGGTCACGGGCAGGTCTTCGACGACGAGGGGGCCGAAGCGGCGGCCGCGCCAGAACACGGCCACGAGGGCTGTGATCGCGAGAAGTGAGGTGGCTGGCACCAACCAGTCGGGGGTCAGGGCCTGCAGCGTGGGCGGGCCGTTCGCCTCGAGATCGGCGGGGGTCGGCAGATACCAGACCAGGTCGTCGGCCTCGCCCAGCAGGTTGAGCGCCAGGGCGGCATTTCCGCGCTGCACGATGTGCTCGTTGTCGAAGACGGCGCGGGGGCCCACGATGCTGATGCCGTCGCTCGTCACGACGAGGGGGTAGCTTTCGGCGCCGGCCGGACCGCTGCCGAAGCATCCGATGCTCGTCTCGTCGTCGATGCCGAACGAGAGGCCGGATGCGATGCTGCCGGCTCGCTCGGCCGCGGGCACTGTGCACGAGGCGTCGGGTGTGTCGGCCGCCTCGTCGTCCGCATCCGGGGAACCGGCCAGCCGCACGCTCGGCGCGACAGCCTGCAACATGCCGAAGTCGGGCGCGATCAGCACGGTGCGTCCGGCCTCTGCGACGATCTCGGCAAGCCGATCGTCGTCGAGGTAGCCCGAGCCGTCGAACAGGGCGAGCGTGGCCCCCGGGTTCTCGGAGAGGGCGGCGTCGGCCTCGGATGCGGTATCGGCCACGTGCACGGTCACGCCCTGGTTTTTCAGCACCTCGATCACGGCCTTGGCGCCGTCGGGCGCGGGGGAGTCGGACGCGAGCGGGATGCTGGTGCCCGTCGCGCCGCCCCGCAGGACGGCGGACAGCAGGACGACGCCGAGCGCCACGATGCCGAGCAGGATCCAGAAGGTGTTGCGGCGGAAGAACTGACGGACCGTGGGGGTTTGGGCCGGTGAATCGGCGCCGGAGCCCTGCGCCGCCACGGATGAGGAAGAGCTGGTCGGCATCGTCATCGCAGGCCCCCCGCCACGGGGGTTCCATCGACGGGCGCCGCGTCGAACCCGGCCGGCGCCTGGCCCGCCAGATCGTCATCGAGTCGGGCGATGTCCGCATAGCGCTCGGCCGTGCCCGGTTCGCCGAGGTAACGCACCTCGTCGAAGGAGCGCGCGGTGTGGGCCAGCCGGTCCGAGAACGCCGGGAAAGATGTCGCGGCCCGCGCGGCGACCTCGTGCGCCGTGGTGCCGGGCGTGACGGTGACGATGGTGCGCTCCGACAGGCTCCGGGCCAGCCCGCGGAATCGTTCGGCGATCGCGAGGCCCCAGTCGCCGGCCTGGGCGGCGCGTTCGGCGTCGGCTCGGATCTGCCTAGCATCCCGGGCATCCTCGGCAGTGAAAACGCCGGACTCGGCCGAACTGCGGCGGTTCAGGCGGGGCACACCCCAGATGAGCAGCGCCACCACGATGGCCACGACCACGATTGTGACGACGATGGCGGGCAACAAGCCGTCCGGGGTTCCGCCGCCGCCGGTGAAGAGGGACATGAGCCACTCCCAGATGCCCTGCGAGATGCGGTCGAAGAGGCTCGGCTGGGCCTCGGCATAGCCCGGCTTCGAGAGCTCCTCGAGCAGCAGGCGTTTGGCTTCGGGCGCGTCGGGGTCGACCGGAACCTCGAGCGCGACATCCCGAGCCCAGGTCGAAACCCGGGTCAGAGCTGCCGTCGCATCGCTGCCGGCCCCCACGACGATGCCCCCGATCACGCCCCGTTACCGCCCCAGGTGCCAAGGCCTGCGTTGCCACCGGGGCCGCCACTGGGGTAGCCCTGCTGTTGGCCCGCCTGCTGATGCTGGCGCGCGGTGCCCTCGAAGTCGTAGGGGTTCTCGGCATCGGATGCCTGGCCGCGCTCCCGTCGCTCGACGAACCGCATGAGCTGCAGGTCGAGTCCCTCTTTGCGCATGCGCAGGTCGATGTAGATGAGTGCGGTCGTGGCGCTCTGGGCCACCGCGGTCACCGACGACGTGATGATCGACAGCAGCGCCAGCACGATGTAGAGCACGACGATCGTGGTGATGTTGTTGTCGGTGATCGCGGAACCGGTCGGGTCGAGCGACCCCGCCACGACCGAGAAGATGACCGAGACGGGCGTGGTGACGACCTGGCTGACGGTGCCCACGATGAAGGCGACGAGCAGCTGGATGCCGAGCGTCTTCCAGAAGTAGCCGGTGGTCAGCGACCACGAGCGTCGGATGGCGGCGGCGAAGCCGAGGCGTTCGAGCACGATGCCGCTCGGCACCAGCGCCAGCTTCGTCGACAGCCAGAAGACGGCCGCGATGAGAACGAGGAAACCGAGGATGCCGACCGCGACGGAGGCCCCGACGAAACCGCCGCCGAGCGACACGAGCAGAACGATGAGGCCGATCAGCAGGCCGATCGCGAGCATCATGGCGAGCGAGGCGACGAGCGTCCAGGCGACCAGCGGCCAGAACCTCGGCCAGGTCGCCTTCCAGGCCTCGCCCAGATGCAGCTTCTCGCCGAGCGTGGCGCGGGCCACCTCGGTCACGATGACGCCCTGCAGGAACACGGCGCCCGCGATCGTGAGCAGCAGAGGGATCAGACTCGCGAGCACGACCTGCAGCAGCGCGCCCGCCGCGATGGTGTCACGGTCCTCATAGCTCGCCTGAGAAATGCGCGCGAAGGCGAAGTAGCTGACCAGGCCGACGACGAGCAGCGTGACGATGGTGGTGACACCCGTGATGAGCAGGGCGCTGCCGAAGGTCGTCTTCGGGTTGCGGCGCAGCGTCTGGAACGGCGCGCCGATGAGGGTGCCGAACGACAGGGGCCGCAGCGGGATCAGGCCGGGCTTGGGCGGGGGAGCCCAGCCCTGGTTCTGCTGACCGAACGGTTGCTGCCCGTAGGGATTGTTCGGGTCGAAGGGCGCCTGCTGGCCGAACGGCTGCTGGCCGTACGGCTGTCCGTAGGGCTGCTGCTGTCCGTATTGGGGCTGGCCGAACGGCTGCTGCTGCCCGTAAGGCCCGGGCTGCCCGTATTGGGGCTGCTGGCCGGCCGGCTGCTGCTGGCCATAAGGCGGCTGCTGCCCGTACGGCTGCGGAGCCTGCCCCTCCGGCAGACGCTCCCCATAGCGCGGGGGAGCATCGTCGCCCCGCCCCCCGGCGGAACCGTTGGCGTTCGCATCGGCGCCGGGTGAGCGCCATCCATCGTCGTTGGTCATCCAGCGAATCCTCACCGCTCACGGACAGGGTCTTTCCACCATGCTGTCATAGTGTCGGCCCGGTTTACCATCGATCGGACTGCGCCCCCTCAGCGTCCGCCGTTAGGATGACTCGACGACCACTCGCCTTATCGGGGCGAGTCACCCAACTGCGGCGCGTACACGCGTGCAGGCGAAACGAGAACGAGGCGAATGAGCGCACGAATCTTGGTGGTTGACGACGACACCGCGTTGGCCGAGATGATCGGCATCGTGTTGCGGACCGAGGGTTTCGACCCCGAGTTCTGTGCCGACGGCGACGAAGCCGTCGAGGCCTTCCACCGCACCAAACCCGATCTGGTGCTGCTCGACCTCATGCTGCCCGGAATCGACGGCATCGAGGTGTGCAACCGCATCCGCAGCGAGTCGGGCGTGCCCATCATCATGCTGACGGCCAAATCCGACACGGCGGATGTCGTGAAGGGTCTCGAATCCGGCGCGGACGACTACATCGTCAAACCGTTCAACCCCAAAGAGCTGGTCGCCCGCATCCGCACGCGTCTGCGCCCGGCACCGACCGAGACCAACGAGTCGATCACGGTGGGGGATGTCACGGTCGACGTCTCGGGCCACGAGGTGCGCCGCGGCGACCAGACCATCGGTCTGACCCCTCTCGAATTCGATCTGCTGCTCGCGCTCGCGTCGAAACCGCAGCAGGTGTTCACGCGCGAGATGCTGCTCGAACAGGTCTGGGGCTACCACTACAAGGCCGATACGCGCCTCGTCAACGTGCATGTGCAGCGCCTGCGCGCCAAGGTCGAGCTCGATCCGGACAACCCCAAGATCGTCATGACGGTGCGCGGTGTCGGCTATCGCGCCGGCTCCGTGGCCTGACCGAACCCTCATGTCTCAGACCGGACGGGCGCACACCGGACAGGCGCGAACCGGCCCAGCCGGGACCGGCCCAGGGCAGACCGGCCCAGCCCAGACGGGCACGGAGCGGGCGGCGACGTTCTTCCGCGCGTGGCGCACGTGGCCAACCTCGATCGTCGCGACCTGGCGCCGGTCGTTGCAGTTCCGCACCGTGGCGATCACGTTCGTGCTCGCCTTCCTGGCCGTCCTGATCACGAGCATGTACATGTCGTTCTCGATCGGCAACGACCTGTTCCAGTCGCGCCTGAACCAGGTGTTGGCCGAGTCGAACCGGGCCGTGGCGTCGGCCCAGCGCATCCTCGACTCGTCGAACGCCGAAGATAAAGCGGCCGTGCAAGACCTCATGATCTCGGCGCGCACCGAGATTGCCCAGGCATCCTCGTCGCAGCTCATCGCCGGCTATCGCGCGCCCGGCCAGGAGTCGACGCCGCTGGCGCCGCAGGACTTCGAGGCCGCGCGGCTCGGCGGCGACGTCATCAGCGAGGAGCTGCGCGAGAGCGTGCGGTCGAGCGCCACCGACCAGTGGTGGCAGTCGACCACGCTCACGGGTGACGACGGTTCGCAGAGCGCTGGCATCATCGTGGGTTCCGAGGTGACCGTGCCGGGGGCCGGTCGCTATGAGATCTACATCGGCTACGACCTGGCCGACTCCGAGCAGACCCTGTTGTTCGTGCAGCGCACGCTCGTCCTCGGCGGGCTCGCCCTCATGCTGCTCGTCGGCGCCGTGGCCTGGGTGGTCGTGCGACTCGTCGTGACACCCATCCGCGTCGCCGCCGACACGAGCGAGCGGCTGGCATCCGGCGATCTGGCCGTGCGCATCCCCGAACGCGGCGAAGACGAGCTCGCCACCCTCGCCCGGTCGTTCAACGGCATGGCCGACAGCCTGCAGGCGCAGATCAAGAAGCTCGCCGACCTGTCCATGGTGCAGCAGAGATTCGTCTCGGATGTCTCACACGAACTGCGCACGCCGCTCACCACCATCCGGCTCGCGGGTGACGTGCTGTTCGATCAGCGCGACGACTTCCCGCCCGCCACGGCCCGCACGGCCGAGTTGCTGCACACGCAGACGCAGCGCTTCGAGCTGCTCTTGAGCGATCTGCTCGAGATCAGCCGCTACGACGCCGGGTCGGTCGAGCTCGAAACGGAGTCGGTCAGCCTCGTGCACCTGGCCGAGGACTCCGTCGAGGAGATGCGCAGCCTGGCCGAGTCGAAGGGAAGCGATCTGCGCCTCGTCGCCCCCGGCGGCTATTCCGAGGTCGAGGTCGACCCGCGCCGCATCCGCCGCATCGTTCGCAACCTGGTGGGCAACGCCGTCGAACACGGCGAGGGTCGCCCCATCGTGGTGACGGTCGACAGCAACGAACGCGCCGTGGCCCTGTCGGTGCGCGACTACGGTCTCGGCATGACGCAAGCCGACGCGCTCCGCGTCTTCGACCGTTTCTGGCGCGCCGACCCCTCGCGCAAACGCACCATCGGCGGCACGGGTCTCGGCCTCGCCATCTCGCTCGAGGATGCGCAATCGCACGGCGGTGCGCTCGAACTGTGGTCGGAGGAGGGCCGCGGAACGTGCTTCCGCCTCACCCTGCCGCGTCGATTCGGGCACGCCTACTCGGTGTCGCCGCTGCCGCTGCCGCCTGAGGATGCCGAGGGCACGGCGCCCACGTTCGCCGACGCTCCGGATGCCGGGGTTTCGTCTGATGCGGCAGCCGGTTCCGCGGCCGCCTCCTTGTTCAACTCGGGCGCGGCGGCACGCACATCGCCCGGGCACGACCTGCCCTCGGAAGCCGACTACCGGCGGGAGAACACGCTATGACCGCCTCGCACTCGCCGCACTCGCCGCACTCGTCGCGCCCCACCATCCTCGCCCTCCTCGTCGCGGGTCTCCTCGTGCTCACGGGGTGCGCGGTCATCCCGCGGGAGGGCCCCGTCGAACAGGGCGAGAGCGTGCAAGAGGACACCGACCCCGGGTTCCTCTTCGTGCCGAAGGGCCCCGAACAGGATGCCGAGCAACAGGCCATTCTCGAGGGCTTCGTCGAGGCGGCATCCAGCCCGTTGAACAACTACGAGATCGCGCGCGAGTTCCTGGCCCCGGGCGCCAAGGTCGACTGGAACCCCGACGCCAGTGTCACGGTGGACGAGCAGTCGAAGCGCCTCTACTCGGCGGTCGACGAGCGCACGATCGCGCTGACCACGACGGCGACGGCGGATGTCAGCGCGGCCGGCGAATATCGCGAGGCATCCTCGTCGGAACCCGTCAGTCGCAGCTATCACTTCACCGAGGTCAACGGTCAGTGGCGCCTCAGCGAGGTGCCCGACGGCATCGTGCTCGAACGCAGCAAGTTCGACAGCGTCTTCAGCGCCCACGCGCTCAGCTTCTTCGACCCGAGCTGGACCTACCTCGTGCCCGATCTGCGCTGGTTCCCGTCGCGCGCATCCACCGGCACGCGCATCGTCACCGCGCTACTCGACGGCCCGAGCGAATGGCTGCAGCAGGCCGTCGTCACGGCGTTCCCCGAGGGCACGGCGCTCAGCAAGGATTCGGTGCCGCTGCGGGGCACGACGGCCGAGATCGACCTCAATCGCGAGGCCCTGCAGGCCGAGACCATCGCGTTGCAACGCATGCAGGCGCAGGTCACGGCCAGCCTCACGGGCGTCTCGTCGATCACGGCCGTGCAGATCTCGATCGCGGGCACGGTCGAGGAGATCCCGACGCTCACGGTGGCCACGCCGCGCGTCGACTCGCGGGCGCTCGTGTTCGACGGCAAGACGTTCGGTTTCCAGAACGCGTCGGCCATCCAGCGCATCGAAGGTTTGTCGACACAGATCGAGGGGGTGAACCCGAAGGCCGCCACGGTCAATGCGGCGCAGACGCAGGCCGCGGTGCTCACAGCCGGGGGAGTGGCATCCGTTCGCTCGGGCGCATCGTCACCGACCATGGTGGATGAACGAGCCAACCTCATCGCGCCGGCCCTCGACAATTTCGGCTACGTCTGGACCGTCCCGTCCGACCGACCGGGAGACGTGCACGCCATCGCCGCAGACGGCACGCAAACCCCCGTCGTGACGAGCTGGCCCGAAGCTTCGCAGATCGTGTCGCTGCAGGTGTCGCGGGACGGTACGCGTGTGCTGGCTCTTCTGCGGAGCGGCGGGCAGAACCGCCTGCTCGTGGCGGGCATCGAGCGCAACAACGCGAACCTGCCGCTCACGCTGGGAGAACCCGTCGAGCTGACGATCGGTTCGGGAACGGCCATCGGCGCCACCTGGGTCGACAGCGTCTCCGTCGCATCGGTGACGACGGGCGAGGGCGACGAGCGCACGGTCGTGCAGCAGGCGGTGCGCGGCCAGTCCGAGCAGCTTCCCTCGAGCGAAGGCGCCGTCGCGGTGGCGGGTGGAAACACGGCCAGGCAGCTGCGCACGCTCGACGCCGACGGCCGATTGTCGATCTTCCAGGGGTCGTCGTGGCAGCAGGTGGCCGACGGCATCCGCTTCGTGGCGACGCAGATGGGCTCGCCCGACTAGCGTTTCGTTCTCCCCAGCCGCGATCGGGCATTCTTCTCCACAGATCGCCCCGTGTCGGTCGGGCGGATGCTCCCACGCGGAATGCTCGGCACATGACCGATCTCATTTCCACCCCCGCCCCCGAGTGGCACTCACCGTTCGCGGCCGCCCTCGGGTGGGCCCTGCCGCTCAGCTGCGTGGGCTGCCAGAGACCCGACCATCCCCTCTGCGAGTCCTGCCTGCGCCGGGCCGCGTTGTCGGCGCCTCCGCCGCGAACGCTCGCCGACGGCACGATCGTGTTCGCGGGCAGCTCCTACGCCGACGAGGCCAGGCGTGCCATCGTCGCCTTCAAGACCGAGGGGTTCACGGTCATCGACAAGCGCCTCGCGGTTCTGCTGGGCGCCTCGGTGACGGCGGCCTGTCTCGACGTCACCGACGCCCTCCCCGCTGAAGCGAGTTGGCTCGCCGCGGTGCGCGAACGCGACGGACTCGCCACGCGACGACGGCCGGTGCTGTTCGTGCCCGTGCCCTCGTCGCGACGCGGCTACCGTGCCCGCGGTTATCGCCCCGTCGACCGTGTGCTCGGTCGCACCGGCCACCTCTCGACGCCCGCGCTCGCCTATGTGCGCCAACCCTCCGACCAGATCGGTCTCGACGCCGACGAACGAGCGGCCAACATGCGGGGGAGCATGCGCACGACACGCCGTGTGGGTGGTCGCACCGTGATCCTGATCGACGATGTCTGCACGACCGGAGCAACCCTCACAGAAGCCGCTGCGGTGCTGCGCGCGGCAGGCGCTCGCCGTGTGTGCGCGGCCGTGATCGCCGCCACGCCGCTTCGTTCGCTGTTGGCACAACCCGCCCAGACTGTCAGTGACTTCTCCGTGGAGGGGGACTACGGTGGGGCCAAAGGCGTGGAAGAACCGCCCGAACTATCCGGCGGCACGCCCTATCGAGGAGGTCGCTGTGGAAACTAACATCGTCGGACTAGGTCTCGGACTCACCGATCGATTTCGCGATTACGTCGAAGAGAAATCCGAGAAGGTCGAGCACCTCAACGAGAAGGCTCTCGCCTTCGAGGTAAAGGTCTCGCGTCACAACGACAAATCGGGTCACGCGGGTGACGACCGCGTCGAGCTCACGCTCATCGGCCCCGGCCCGCTCGTGCGTGCCGAAAGCTCGGGGTCCGACAAATACGTCGCCTTCGACCTGGCCATCGCCAAACTCATCGAACAGGTGCGCCGCGCGAAAGACCGCCGCAAGGTGCACCGCGGCAAGCACCGCACGTCGCTGCACGCCGCGGCCGCCGAGGGGTTCAGCGGCATCGACATCCAGCCGGCCGACGGCGAGATCATCGAGGCCGTCGCGACGGGCACCGTGCCCACACAGCAGGTCGTCGACGACGAGCAGCCCGAGGACTACAGCCCCGTCGTCATCCGCCAGAAGGTCTTCCCGGCCGAATGGATGACCGTCGACGACGCCGTCGATCGAATGGAACTCGTCGGCCACGACTTCTTCCTGTTCATCGACGCCAAGACCGACCGCCCGAGCGTCGTCTACCGACGCAAGGGCTGGGACTACGGCGTCATCGGCCTCGACGAAGAGGCGGGCGCCTCGCAGAAACGAGCCTGAGCACACGCCGTCACGCGCATAATCGCGCGGGCTTTCCCGAACGCCGCGTGCAGCCATCCGAGCTGCACGCGGCGTTCACTCATTTACAGCGTGTGCACACCGGTCGCCCCGCTAACATAGAGTGCGGTCCGGGCAGAATTGCCCGACGTCAGTCGTGCACACGGCACGACGCGCACACACGATCGGCGCCTTCGGGCATCGAACATCGCGCGGCGCATATGACGCGCACCGAGACAACTGGAGTTCAATTCGTGGCCTCAATTCTGGAGAAGGTTCTTCGAGTCGGCGAAGGACGCACGCTGAGGAAGCTAGAGAACCTCGCGAAAGCGGTCAACGCGCTCGAAGACGACTTCGCCGACCTCACCGACGAAGAACTGAAGAACGAAACCGCCGAGCTGCGCGGCCGACACGAGAAGGGCGAGTCGCTCGACGACCTGCTGCCCGAGGCGTTCGCCGCCGTTCGCGAAGCCTCCAAGCGCACCCTGGGCCTGCGTCACTTCGACGTGCAGCTCATGGGTGGTGCCGCGCTCCATCTCGGCAACATCGCCGAGATGAAGACCGGTGAGGGCAAGACGCTGGTCGCCACGCTCCCGGCCTACCTCAACGCCATCGCGGGCAAGGGCGTCCACGTCATCACGGTGAACGACTACCTCGCCACCTACCAGTCCGAGCTCATGGGGCGCGTGTTCCGCGCGCTCGGCATGACGACGGGCGTCATCCTCTCGGGCCAGACACCCGTCGAGCGCCGCGAGCAGTACGCAGCCGACATCACCTACGGCACCAACAACGAGTTCGGCTTCGACTACTTGCGCGACAACATGGCCTGGCAGTCGGCCGACCTCGTGCAGCGCGGTCACTTCTTCGCCGTGGTCGACGAGGTCGACTCCATCCTCATCGACGAGGCTCGCACGCCGCTCATCATCTCGGGTCCGTCGTCAGGCGAGGCCAACCGCTGGTTCACCGAGTTCGCGCGCATCGCCAAGACGCTCACGCCCGGCGAAGACTACGAGGTCGACGAGAAGAAGCGCACCGTCGGTGTGCTCGAGCCCGGCATCGAGAAGATCGAGGACTACCTCGGCATCGACAACCTCTACGAGTCGGCCAACACGCCGCTCATCTCGTTCCTCAACAACAGCATCAAGGCCGTCGCCCTGTTCAAGAAAGACAAGGACTACGTCGTGATGAACGGCGAGGTCATGATCGTCGACGAGCACACCGGCCGCATCCTGATGGGTCGCCGCTACAACGAGGGCATCCACCAGGCCATCGAGGCCAAGGAGGGCGTGGCCGTCAAGGCCGAGAACCAGACGCTCGCCACCGTCACGCTGCAGAACTACTTCCGCCTCTACGAGAAGCTGTCCGGCATGACCGGAACGGCCGAGACCGAGGCCGCAGAGTTCATGTCCACCTACAAGCTCGGTGTGGTGGCCATCCCCACCAACCGCAGCATGCAGCGCATCGACCAGTCAGACCTCGTCTACAAGAACGAAGAGACGAAGTTCCAGCAGGTCGTCGAAGACATCGCCGAGCGCCACGAAAAGGGTCAGCCCGTCCTCGTCGGCACGACGAGCGTCGAGAAGAGCGAATACCTGTCGCGTCTGCTCGCCAAGAAGGGCATCCGGCACGAGGTCCTCAACGCCAAGAACCACGCGCGTGAGGCCGCCATCGTAGCCCAGGCCGGTCGGCTCGGCTCGGTCACGGTCGCCACCAACATGGCCGGCCGTGGAACCGACATCATGCTGGGCGGCAACGCCGAATTCCTCGCCGTCCAGGAGATGAACCAGAAGGGCCTGAGCCCCGTCGAGACCCCCGACGAATACGAAGCCCAGTGGGACGACGTGTTCAAGGCCGTCAAGGCCGAGGTCGGCGAAGAGGCCGAGAAGGTCATCGCCGCCGGAGGCCTCTACGTCCTCGGCACCGAGCGCCACGAGTCGCGACGCATCGACAACCAGCTGCGCGGTCGTTCCGGCCGTCAGGGCGACCCGGGCGAGAGCCGCTTCTACCTGTCGCTCACCGACGACCTCATGCGCCTGTTCAACTCGGGCGCCGCAGAAGCCCTCATGGGCCGCAACGGTGTGCCCGACGACATCGCCATCGAGTCGAAGGTCGTCAGCCGTGCCATCCGCAGCGCCCAGTCGCAGGTCGAATCGCGCAACGCCGAGATCCGCAAGAACGTGCTCAAGTACGACGACGTCCTCAACCGCCAGCGCGAGGCCATCTACTCCGACCGCCGCCACATCCTCGAGGGTGACGATCTGCACGAACGTACGCAGAAGTTCCTCGAGAGCGTCATCGACGAGGTGCTCGACGTGCATGTGGCCGACGGCAACGGCGACGACTGGGACTTCGACGCCCTGTGGGTCGAACTGAAGACGCTCTACCCGATCGGCCTCACGGTCGACGAGGTCGTGGCCGAGGCCGGCCGCAAGGGCAAACTCGACCGCGACTTCCTGCGGCGCGAGATCCTGTCCGACGCGAAGCTCGCCTACAAGCGCCGCGAAGAGCAGCTCGGCTCCGAGGCCATGCGCGAGCTCGAGCGACGCGTCGTGCTGCAGGTCATCGACCGCCGCTGGCGCGACCACCTCTACGAGATGGACTACCTGAAGGACGGCATCGGACTGCGCGCCATGGCGCAGCGCGATCCGCTGGTCGAGTACCAGCGCGAGGGCTACGCCATGTTCCAGCAGATGATGGGTCAGATCCGCGAAGAATCCGTCGGCTACCTCTTCAACCTCGAGGTCGAAGTCAACCGCCCGTCCGCCGACGACATCGCGGCCACCGTCTCGGCCAAGGGACTCGAGCGACCCGCCGGCGAAGAGGAGAAGCTCAGCTTCACCGCCGCCAACGACGCGGGTGAGGTCGAGGTGCGCAACCAGAAGGGTCAGATCGAGAAGGCGGCCACCAACCGCGCGCAGCGTCAGGCCGAGAGCCAGAAGGCCGCAGCAGCTGCCGACGGGGACGAGCCTGCCGAGGCTCCGAGCCGCCCGCAAGACGCCCCTAAGGGTGGAGCACGGGGCGCTTTCGGGCAGTCCTCCGGCTCAGCACCCGCGGCTGCCAACCGCGCCGAACGTCGCGGCCAGGCCAAGAAGAAGTAAACGCTCGCCATCCGCGCCCCGTCCTCCGACGCGCGCACGGCAGGCGGGCTCAGCGAAGGGCGCCACTCCTCACGGGGTGGCGCCCTTCGCGCTGCCCGGGGCGCCGGCGGGCGGACGCGCCGGGCCGTTACAACACGTGGATGGCACTCGCGCGCCACCGGCCCTCCTCCCACTCGATACGGATGGCGACCGCGCGCGTGCGGTCGCGCATCGTGACCGTCACCACGCCGTCGACGATGGTCTCCCCGGTGCGGAAGGCGCTGACCCGCGTCCCCAGGATCACGGGTCGTTTGCCGACGGCTCCGCGCACGCGGCGAGCTCTGCTGGCGATGGTGACGCGGATGCTGAGGTGCTCGTAGACCTCGCGCGTCACCCAGCGGCCCAACTGCTCCAGATCGCGGGCGCCCGCGATCGCCTCGATGGCCGACAGGGCCAGGTTCTCGAGCACGGGCTCGGGTGTACGGATGTCACGTGCCGCCGCGTCCGACGCGGGCCGCCCGGCGGGTCCCGGAGCGGGGGCCCGACCGGCAGCCCGACCGGCGGACTGCTCGGTGACCGTCGAGCTCGAACGTCGCGGAACGCCGGTGGATCGAGCGCTCGTCGGAGCCCGGTCCGCCGGGCCCGGCACCGGCGCGGGCACGGTGCGGGGGTCGTCGTATTCGGGTGTGTTGACTGTCGTGGGGGAGTCGGACGGCGTGTTCGGAAAAGGCGGTGTCATTCGGCTCCTTGATCTCTCGGCACGCGGCGAGAGGACCACTGCCCTCCCGGCGCGCGCCGAGTGACCGTCAGAAGATCTGACGGTCGGTTCGGATACGGTGCCGCCGGGTGGGGGAGGAGCGACGAAGGGCAACTCAATCAGGTGCGCCACCGGTCGGTCTAGAGCATTGCTGCTCTGTGGAAAACCCAGTCCGGTCGCCGCGCCCCCATAGACTGGTCGGGTGTCAACGCTCAGTGATTTGGTTCATGCCCAGGGTCTCTCCACCGATGCCGAGGTCGACTGGTTGCACATGCTCGTGGGCGATGCGCAGCTGCTCGCCGACCTCGCCTTCGCCGACATCGTGCTGTGGATTCCGACCCCCGACGAGGGGTTCATCGCCGTGGCGCACTACCGGCCATCGAGCGCGGCCACGCTGTTCTACCGCGACTTCGTCGGCCAGGCGATCAAACCCCAGTGGCGTAAGCAGGTCACCGACGCCTTCGAGTCCGGCAAGATCATCGACTCGTCGGCACCCGACTGGTACGAAGAAACCCCGACGCGCGTGCGTGCGGTGCCCGTCATCCGCCGTCTGACCTCCTCGGGCTCCGAGAACGCGCCGACGCCCATCGCGGTGCTCACGCGCCACACAAACCTCGGTGAGGCGCGCACGCCGAGCCGCCAAGAGCTCACATTCAACGACTGCGCCAACGACCTGTTCCAGATGATCGCGACGGGTGACTTCCCCGACCTGTCGGCGCCGACGGGGCCCCGACGTGGCGCCCCGCGCGCCTCGGACGGCCTCATCCGCCTCGACGTCGAGGGCATCACCACCTTCGCCAGCCCCAACGCCCTCTCGGCCTTCAACCGCATGGGTTTCGCCGAAGAGCTCGAGGGCGAATCGCTCGCCGAGGTCACCACGCAGATCCTGCCCTCGAAGCAGGACATCGACGAGTCGCTGCCGCTCGTCGTCACGGGCCGGGCTCCGTGGCGCACCGACATCGAGGCCCGCGGCGTGACCGTGTCGTTGCGCGCCATCCCCCTGCGCCACAACGGTGAGCGGGTGGGTGCCATCGTGCTCTGCCGCGACGTCTCTGAGCTGCGGCACCAGGAGCGCGAGCTCATCACCAAAGACGCGACGATCCGCGAGATCCACCACCGCGTCAAGAACAACCTGCAGACGGTCGCGTCGCTGCTCCGCATCCAGGCCCGCCGCACCCACTCCGACGGCGCGCGCGAAGCCCTGACACAGGCCATGCGTCGCGTCGCGGCGATCGCGGTCGTGCACGACACGCTGTCCGAAGGCCTCAACCAGCAGGTCGACTTCGACGATGTCTTCGATCGCGTGCTCATGCTCATCGCCGAGGTGGCGTCGTCGCACAACACCACGGTGCACCCCAAGAAGACCGGAAAGTTCGGCGTTCTGCCGAGCGAATACGCCACGCCGCTCGCCCTGGCGCTCACCGAACTGGTGACCAACGCCGTCGAGCACGGCCTGGCGGGCCGCGAGGGCGAGGTCGAGATCGTCGCCGAGCGCACAGATGAGGGTCTGTCGGTGCTCGTGCGTGACAACGGCTACGGCCTCCCCGAGGGCAAGGTCGGCTCGGGGCTCGGCACGCAGATCGTTCGCACGCTCATCCAGGGCGAGCTCGGCGGCACGATCGACTGGCACACCGTCACGGGCAGCGGCACCGAGGTCACCATCGAGATGCCGTTCCGCTACATCGAGACCTCTTAGCCCCCCGCGCACAGAAACGTCCCGGTGCGAATCTGGTGAGGATTCGCACCGGGACGTCGGTGCTGTGTGCGGAATGCGGCGGTGCTAGGTGGCCGCGTATGAGTCTGTGGTGAGGTGCTCCGACTAGGAGGCGCGTCGCGCGCGGGCCGCGCGGCGCTTGAGGGCGCGTCGTTCGTCTTCGCTGAGGCCGCCCCAGACGCCCGAGTCCTGTCCGGTCTCGAGCGCGTACTGCAGGCACACTTCGGTGACCGAGCAGCGTGCGCAGACGGCCTTGGCCTTGTCGATCTGGTCGACAGCCGGACCCGTGTTCCCGACGGGGAAGAAGAGTTCGGGGTCCGCCGTGAGGCAAGCAGCCTTATCGCGCCAATCCATGGGGGTGCTCCTTTTGTGATTCTCGGGGATGTCGACCGATCGGTCGAGAGTTCGTCGAGGCCGAGTTGCAGAGTGGTTTCCGTCTGGATGTCTTGTGCCGCGTTCGCATCCCCGAAGTCGTGTTTTCATAAGCACGCCACAAAACGCGTCGATCTGACGCGAATTGTCGTGTGAAATGAACCCAGTAGACTTCGGTATCATCGCCCGCTCGCAGCGGTTCGATAAGAGGATGCTCTTCGTGCACCGATCACCGATCGGAATGTGCTCACCACCCTGTGAGCGTCAACTCAGCCTCAAATATGGTCGCATACTGGATGTGGCAAATCAATAGTTTTGTATGGGATTCGTGGTGACTTCGCACATGTCTGATTCTGAGAGTTCAACTCCCGTTCACGGGCGACACGCCGGTGGGCCGCTGTTTACGGCACTCATCATCCTGTTGTTCATCGAAGCCGCGGGCATGATCGCGGTCACCGCCTGGCTGGTGGTGGACCTCTTCACGCTCACGCCCGACTCCTACACGAGCGCCATTGCGATACTCGTTCTCGCGATTCTGGCGTCGATCTGGATCAGCGCCGTCGCGGTGTCGTCCATCCGCCGGGCGCCGTGGATCCGTGCCGGAGCCGTCATCTGGCAGATTTTGCAGTTGTCGGTCGCGGTGGGCGCGCTGCAGGGCACGTTCGCGCGCGCCGACATCGGCTTGGCGCTGCTGATCCCGTCGCTGCTCGGCCTCGTCCTGCTGTTCATGCCGCCCGTCGTGGCCGCCGTGAAGCGCCGCGACGAGTACCCCGCCGAATAGCCGTCAGTGCCGCCGATTCGCTTCAATGCCGGGCAGTAGCGCCCTGGCCGGGCAGTAGCTCTCAGACCGGGACGAACTCGCCCGCCGGGCAGCAACCGGCTGGCAGGCCGGACGGCGGCCATCAACCGGCGGACGCCTTCAGGCCGGCTCAGGCGTCGACGCCGAGCTTCTTGCGCAGCGACGCAACGTGTCCCGCGGCCTTGACGTTGTAGAGCGCCAGCTCGATGAGCCCGTCTGTGCCGATGACGAAGGTGGAGCGCAACACGCCCGTCACGACCTTGCCGTAGAGGTTCTTCTCGCCATAGGCACCGTAGGCCTGATGTACGGCGAGGTCGGCGTCGCTCAGCAGCGGGAACGTGAGCTCGTCGCGCGCGGCGAACTCGGCCAGCTTGGCGGGGGAGTCTTTCGAGACCCCGAGGACCGTGTAACCCGCACCGGCGAGCGACGCGATGTTGTCGCGAAAATCACACGCCTGGGTGGTGCAGCCCGGCGTCATCGCGGCGGGGTAGAAGTAGAGGATGACCTTCTGGCCGGCGTAGTCGGCGTTGCTGACCATCTCGCCGTCTTGGTTCTGCAGCGAGAAGACGGGGGCCGGGTCGCCGGCGGACAAACGGATGCTTTCGGTCATGCATCCATTCTAGGTTCGCGGTCTGACAACGCCCGCCGCGCGGGGTGCACGTTCGCTGCGCAGATCGGCGGCCCACAGAGCACGCCCGCTCAGGCGAAGGTCGTGAGCAGGCGCTGCAACGAGTCGAGCCGCGCCGGCCCGTTGTCGCCCAGCTCGCCCGATTCTGCCGCCTCGATGATGGCGCAATCGGGCGCGTCGGGCAGGTGCGTGCAGCCGCGCGGGCAGCGCTCGGCCACGACGGCGAGATCGCTGAAAGCCTTGAGGATGTTGTCGGTGTTGATGTGCCCGAGACCGAACGACCGCACGCCGGGCGTATCGATGACCCATCCGGCCCCCTCGGGGCGCTGGAAGCGATAGGAGATCGTGGACGAGGACGTGTGCCGCCCGCGACCCGTCACGAGGTTCACGTGGCCCGTGGCGCGCTCGGCCGTGGGCACGAGCGCATTGACGAGCGTCGACTTGCCGACACCCGAGTGCCCGACGAAAACCGTGCTGTGGCCGACGAGGGCCGCGCCGATCTCGTCGACGGGCATCGCCCCCTGGCGTGAGGTGTAGACGGGAAAATCGAGACCCGTGAAGTTCTTGAGAAACTCGCTCGGGTCGGCGAGGTCGGTCTTGGTGATGCACAGAATGGGCTCGATGCCGGCATCGTAGGCGGCGATGAGGTAGCGGTCGACGAGTCGGGCCCGCGGTTCGGGGTTGGCGGCCGCCACGACGAGCAGCATCTGGTCGGCGTTCGCCACGATCACGCGCTCGACCTCGTCGGTGTCGTCGGCGCTGCGGCGCAGCAATGTCGAGCGTTCGCGCACGCGCACGACGCGCCCGAGCGTGCCCTCGTCACCGGTGAGGTCGCCCACGACATCCACCTGATCGCCCGTGACGGGTTTCATGCGCAATTCGCGGGCGCGGGATGCCGAGATGCGGTGTTCGTTCTCGCCGTCCTCGTCGACGAGCAGCGAGTAACGCCCGCGGTCGACGCCGAGCACGCGCGCGATCTGGGCGTCATCGTGAGCGGGTCGAGTCTTGGTCCGCGGCCGGTTGCCCTTGGGGTTCGGACGCACCTTGATGCGCGATTCGTCGTAGTCGGGTTCGTCGTCGTCGCCCGTGTCCCACCAGGTCATCAGGCGTCCGCGCCAGTCTCGGGGGAGGAGAGCGTCGAGGTGACGGGCGAGGTCAGCGGGGTCGCAACCGGCGCGGCCGGCACCGCGGGACCCTGCAGCATCTGCCCCCAGAGCTCGGTGAACTGCGGCAGCGTCTTGGCGGTCGTCGCCACGTTCTCGATCACGACGCCCGGCACGGCCAATCCGATGATGGCGCCGGCCGTCGCCATGCGGTGATCGTGGTAGCTGTGCCACAGGCCACCCTGCAGCGGCTTCGGCTCGATGGAGAGACCGTCCTCGAGTTCGGTCACGTTCCCGCCCAGCGCGTTGATCTCGGCGGCCAGCGCGGCGAGCCGGTCGGTCTCGTGGTGGCGGATGTGGCCGATGCCCGTGATGGTCGACGGCGAATCGGCCAGCGCGGCAAGGGCCACGAGGGGAGGCGCGAGTTCGCCACCCGTCGTGAGGTCGAGCGTGACGCCCGAGATGGTTCCGGACGCCTCCACCGTCAGCCTGTCGCCGTCACGCGTCACGGTCGCGCCGAAGTGGGGCAGCAGCTCGATCAGGTCGGCACCGACCTGCGTCGTCGTCTCGGGCCATCCCGTGATCGTCACGCGGCCACCGGCCACGAGCACGGCGGCCAGGAACGGCGCGGCGTTCGAGAGGTCGGGTTCGATGTCGATCGTGCGGCCGGCGATGGGCTGCGGCGCGACCTGCCAGTGGCCCACCTCGGGTTGCTCGACGAGCACGCCGCGGGCCGCCAGGGCGTCGATGGTCATCTCGATGTGGGGGATGCTGGGCAACCGTTCGCCCGAATGCGTCAGGTCGAGCCCCTCGTCGAACCGTGCGGCCGCGAGCAACAGCCCCGACACGAACTGGCTCGAGCTGGAGGCGTCGATGGTGACGGCGCCGCCGCGCACCGAACCCGTGCCGTGCACGGTGAAGGGCAGCGAGCCGCGACCGTCGTCGTTGATGTCCACGCCGAGCGCCCGCAGCGACGCGATCATGGTGCGCATGGGGCGACCGCGTGCCGACGAGTCGGCGTCGAACGACGTGGGCCCGAGCGCGAGTCCTGCGACGGGCGGCACGAAGCGCATGACCGTGCCGGCCAGGCCGCAGTCGATCGTCGTGCTGCCGAACAGCTCGCCGGGCGTGACACGCCAGTCTGCACCGAAGGGGCCGGCCCCCGGCACCTCGTCGATCGTGGCACCCAGGGCACGCAGAGCGTCGACCATGTTGCGGCTGTCCATCGAGTGCAGCGGCGCGCGCAGCAGTGACTCGCCGCCGGCCAGGGCCGCGAGCACGAGCTCCCGGTTGGTCAGCGACTTCGAGCCGGGCAGGCTGAGCGTGGCGTCGAGCGGCGCGTCGGCCACCGGAGCCGGCCAGCTGCCGTCATCCGGGACCTTGTCGCTCTCGCCGAAGATGTTGAACTCGGGCGCGGAATATTTCGATTCGAGCATCGTTTACCTAGGGTAGCGGCGAATCTGCCGCGTGATGTCGAACGGAAGGCGAGAGCGGATGTCGATCGCAGTGCTCGAGCGGGAAGCCGATCAGGTCGCAGCCCTAGACTGGGACTCGATGACTACCGTCGATGACGAGGCTACGCCGAACGAGCCCACCGAATCAGAAGTTCGCGCGCTGTTCGAGGAGCAGGCACTGCCGTTCCTCGATCAGCTCTACGGTGCTGCGATGCGCATGACGAAGAACCCGCCCGACGCGCAAGATCTGGTGCAGGAGACGTTCGCCAAGGCATACGGTGCGTTCGGTCAGTTCCAGCAGGGCACCAACCTCAAGGCGTGGCTGTACCGCATTCTCACGAACACGTACATCAACGTGTATCGCAAGAAGCAGCGCGAGCCCTATCAGGGCACCATCGACGACCTCGAGGACTGGCAGCTGGGTGGCGCCGAATCGACCACCGCGTCATCCTCGCGTTCGGCTGAGGCCGAGGCCATCGACCACATGCCCGACAGCGCTGTGAAAGACGCGCTGCAGTCGATCCCCGAAGACTTCCGTCTGGCGGTGTACCTCGCCGATGTCGAGGGCTTCGCCTACCAGGAGATCGCCGACATCATGAAAACCCCCATCGGGACGGTCATGAGCCGCTTGCACCGTGGCAGGCGCTTGCTCCGAGACCTTCTCGCCGACTATGCGCGCGACCGTGGTGTGGCCGCGCCCCCCGCAAGGAGAGCACGATGAGCGACTGCGGTTGCGACAAGGCAAAGAAAGACCTCGAGGAGTACCTGCGGAACGAAGTCTGCAGCACCGAGGCCTCTGATATTCGCGCGCACCTCGAAACGTGCGTCGACTGCCAGAACGAGGCTTTGGTGGCGCGCACGCTCACCGAGGCCGTGCAGCGCGCCTGCACCGAGGTGGCCCCCGAAGAGCTGAAGAATCAGGTCCTCGCGCGCCTCCGCGAGGTGCAGGGCACCCACTAGCGTCCCGCCCGGGCGAGGGCCTCCAGCACTGTCTCGCGCGCTCGAGGCCTCGCGCATCCGGACTAGTGTGCGTGTTTTCGGCGACGCCGGCGAACACGAGAGACGTGCACGGCAGCTAAGCCAGCAATACCGACGACTGTGCCGAGGGCGACCGGTGTCAGGCCGAGCCAGACATCACGCCAGGAGAACGACCCGGATCCCCATTCTTTGACGACGGCTACACTGAAGGCGGCGGCCAACAGGACCAAGCCGGTTACGACATGTGACGTGACCACGGACCTCACATCCTGGGGGTCTGGTTTCTTCGCCCACTTGACGAGCAACGCCTTCACGGTCAGTGTCGCTTCTTGCATGCGCGATCCCAATTGATTCCGGACGTCGCCACGTGAATCCCGATGCCGCAAGCGGCGCCGCCGATGCCACCGGTCGCAACGCCCGCTGCGCCACAGACCACGGCGGTCCCGACGCCCTGAACGAGGAAGCTTCCCCACCATGCCTGGGGGCACGCGGCGCGTGTCTGGATGGCGCTGACCTGCGATGACGTCGCGGTCAGGACATTCCCATCGAACGACAACGTCGACGGCCGTGGGGCGCCGTGGCCGACAGCCGTTACCGGCGCCGCAATGGTGAACAGAGTAGACCCGTTGCCGTCGGTGACGTGCATGGAAGTGAGCGTTCCGGCGAACGTCGCGCGATGAACGTGTGCAAAAGCCATTCTGTCTCCTTCGACGATGAAGGCGGACGCCTTCGGTACGCCCAGGATAGTGAAATGTCGGTACGCGTTGAATGGTGGTCAAAAGATTTGAGTAGGAGAGCCACGAATTTGAGTAGGGGGGCCGCGGCCTGAGTATCCGAAGTGGGCGCGGCGCGCGCAAAAGACCGCGCCCAGGTGCGCCCTGAGTATCTACTCAGTCGTGGGTGGCCTGGTCGAAGCGGGATTCTTCGATGTCGAGGAGTTGTTGCGCGCGGGCCAGCGTGCGTGAGCTGTAGCTGCCGGCCGAGCGGGCATCCAGGAGCGCAGCGCGTTCGGCGTCGAGCACGATGCGGCGCAGCTCGCGGTACTGCTCGTGCGGGCCGACGTTTTCCGAGGCATCCATGACCTCGGATGCCGCAGCCGACCGCGACTCGCTGTCGCCACGCACGCGGTCGACGACCTCGGGGTCGTAGTCGCCACCATCCGCCCGTTTCAGGTCGGGGTTCTTGAGCGCTTCGACGCCCACCGACGACATGTCCTGGATGAGTGAGGCGTACTCCTGCCGGTCGGCCTGTTCGTCGGTGCCGCGCACGCCCAGGAGACGGATGACGGCTGGCAGGGTTCCGCCCTGCAGCAGCAGCGTGATGACGGCGATGAAGAACGCGAGCAGGATGAGTTGCGGGCGGTAGGGCGTGTCGGCGGGCAGCGACTGCGCCGCCGCCAGGGTGACCACGCCGCGCATGCCGGACCAGGCGAGAACCGCCCCGCCCCGCCATCCGAGACCCTCTGACTGCAGGAAGTCGAGGTCGGCCGCGCGTCTCGTGAAGAGGAGAGCGGCACGGTTGCGTCGGTGCGGTTCGATGGCGTCGTCGGGCATGGCGTCGAAGCGCCGGCGGGCGGCCTCGAAGCGGCCGGACTCGCGGGCGGCACGGCGGCCCTCGCGGCGCAGGAGCGCGATGAGCGGCACCACGAAGAGGAACCGCAAAACGATGAGCACGACGGTGACGAGCAGCGCCAACACGAGGGTGCGCTCGACCGAGAGCACGTTGTCGTCGACCGAGGCGATGAGCGTCGACAGCTCGGCGCCCATGAGCAGGAACACGCCGTTTTCGAGCACGAATTGCAGTGTGCGCCAGTTGAGGCGCTCGCTGATGCGGTCCTGAGCCGAGAAGTAGCGCGCGCTCTGGTGGCCCGTGACGAGGCCCGCCACGACGACCGCGAGCACGCCAGAGGCGTTGAGCTCCTCGGCGGGAAGGTAGGCGATGAACGGCACGGCGAACGAAATGGCCGTGGTGAGCACGCTGTCCTTGAGCTTCGAGCGCACGAACACGGTGACGAGGCCGATCACGAGACCCACGACGAGAGCGACGGCGACGGCGTAGAAGAAGTCGCCGACGACACCCCAGAGCGAGACGGCTCCGGCGGTGGCGGCGATGGCGGAGCGCAGCAGCACCAGGGCGGAGGCATCGTTGACGAGACCCTCGCCCTCGAGCACCGTGACGAGGCGGGGCGGCAAACCGAGCTTCTTGCCGATCGAGGTGGCGGCCACGGCATCCGTGGGGCTGATGACGGCGCCGAGCGCGATGGCGGCCGCGAGGTTGAGGTCGGGCAGCAACCAGAACAGCAGCAGGCCGACGCCCAGCGCCGTCACGACGACGAGCAGCACCGACAGGCCGGTGATGGCCTTGAGGTTGCGGCGAAAGTCGACGAGCGGCACGTTGACGGCCGCCGAGTAGAGGAGCGGAGGCAGCACGCCGGCGAGGATCCATTCGGGCGGGATGTCGATCGACGGCACCCCCGGGATGAAGCTGTAGACGACCCCCACGACGACGAGCACGAGGGGCGCGGCGACGCCGAGGCGCGACGAGAAGGCCGAGACGGCGACGATCGTGACGAGGGCGACGACGGCGGTCAGGGCGAGGTCCATGCAGTCAGCCTAAACCGCGGCACGTACGACACATCCCCGACCCCGCGTGACGTGTGTCGGGCGGGACCGGGGATGCGAGGGACGATCGGTTACTGCTGGCGGAGCGCGTCTTTCAGCAGGGTCGACTGCTCGATGCCGTGGCGCTTCGCCGAACCCGTGGCGGGCGAGGCGGATGCCGGGCGGGAGACGACTCCGAGCGAGCGGTTGCCCAGCTGCTGCGAGAGCTCGAACTCCATGAACGGCCACGCACCCTGGTTGGCGGGTTCGTCTTGCACCCACACGACCTCGGCGTTCGGGTAGCCGTCGACGATGTGCTTGATCTCGGCGGCGGGCAGCGGGTAGAGCTGCTCGACGCGCACGAGGGCGATCGACGCGTCTGGCGCCTTCTCGAGCTCGTTGGCGAGGTCGTAGTGGATCTTGCCCGAGTGCAGCAGCACACGGGTGACGGCGTTCTTGTCGGTGATGCGCTGGTCGTCGATCACGGGCTGGAAGACACCCGAGGTGAAGGCCTCGACGTCGCTCGTGGCACCGCGCAGTCGCAGCATCGACTTCGGGGTGAAGACGACGAGCGGGCGGCGGGGGCGAGCGTACGCCTGGCGGCGGAGCAGGTGGAAGTACGACGCGGGCGTCGACGGGCGGGCCACGGTCATGTTGTTCTCAGCGCACAGCTGCAGGTAACGCTCGATGCGGGCGGACGAGTGGTCGGGGCCCTGGCCCTCGTAACCGTGGGGGAGCAGCAGCACGAGGCCGGAACGCTGATCCCACTTCTGCTCGGCGCTCGACACGAACTCGTCGATGATCGTCTGGGCGCCGTTGCCGAAGTCGCCGAACTGGGCTTCCCACAGCACAAGCGCGTCGGGGCGCTCGACCGAGTAGCCGTATTCGAAGCCCATGACGGCGTATTCCGACAGCAGCGAGTCGTAGATCCAGAAACGGGCCTGGTCGTCGGACAGGTTCGCGAGGGGCAGCCATTCTTGGCCGTTGAGGCGGTCGTGCAGCACGGCGTGGCGCTGGACGAACGTGCCGCGACGGGAGTCCTGGCCGCTCATGCGCACCGGGGTGCCCTCGAGTAGCAGCGAACCGAGGGCGAGCAGCTCACCGAAGGCCCAGTCGACCTTGCCGTTCCGGCTCATCTCGAAACGCTTCTGCAGCAGCTGCTTGAGCTTCGGATGGACCGTGAAGCCTTCGGGTGCGTTGTTGAACGCGTCGCCGATGTGCTCGATGACGCTCTGCTTCACGCCGGTCTCGTCGGGCTCGCCTGAGTAGCCGTCGTCGTCCTGTTCCTGCACGATGACGGGAATCGAGGATGTCTGGGCCGCGTGCGTCTCCTGGAAGGCCCGCTCGAGGCGGTCCTGGAAGTCGCGGTGCGAGGCGTCGTACTCCTCTTGCGTGATGTCGCCGCGGCCGATGAGCGATTCGGTGTAGAGCTTGCGTACCGAACGCTTGGCCTCGATGAGGTTGTACATGAGGGGCTGCGTCATCGAGGGGTCGTCGCCCTCGTTGTGGCCGCGTCGGCGATAGCAGACGAGGTCGATGACGACGTCTTTGTGGAACGCCTGACGGAATTCGAAGGCCAGCTCGGCCACGCGCACGACGGCTTCGGGGTCGTCGCCGTTGACATGCCAGATCGGCGCCTGGATGGCCTTGGCCACATCGGTCGAGTACACCGAGGTGCGGCCTTCTCCGGGAGGAGTCGTGAAGCCGACCTGGTTGTTGACGACGATGTGGATGGTGCCGCCTGTGCGGTACCCGCGCAGCTGGGACAGCTGCATGGTCTCGAGCACGACACCCTGGCCGGCCATGGCCGCGTCGCCGTGCACGAGGATCGGCAGCGTCGAGAACGTGCCGATGGGCTTGCGGTCCTGCTTGGCGCGGACGATGCCCTCAAGCACGCCGTCGACCGCTTCGAGGTGCGACGGGTTGGCGGCGAGGTAGACGGGCAGCTCGGAGCCGTCCGCTGCCCGGAAGGTGCCCTCGTTGCCGAGGTGGTACTTCACATCGCCCGAGCCGTGGCTGTCGCGCGAGGACTGCGTGCCCTCGAACTCGCGGAAGATCTGGCCGTAGGTCTTGCCGGCGATGTTGCTCAGCACGTTGAGGCGGCCGCGGTGGGCCATGCCGATCGCGGCTCCGTCGAGTCCGGCCGAGGCGGCACCCTGCAGGATGGTGTCGAGCAGGGCGATGGTGGACTCGGAGCCCTCGAGGCTGAAGCGCTTCTGGCCCACGTACTTGGTCTGCAGGAACGTCTCGAACGCCTCGGCCTCGTTGAGCTTGCCGAGGATGCGCATCTGCTCGTCGTGCATGGGCTTGGCGTAGGGGCGCTCGACCTTGGACTGGATCCACTTGCGCTGGGCCGGGTCTTGGATGTGCATGTACTCGAGGCCGATGGTGCGGCAGTACGAGTCGCGCAGGACGCCGAGGATGTCTCGCAGCTTGGCCTGACGCTTGTCACCGAACTCACCCGTGACGAACTCGCGGTCGAGATCCCAGAAGGTGAGGCCGTGGTTGGCGATGTCGAGGTCGGGGTGCGAACGCTGCACGTATTCGAGCGGGTCGATGTCGGCCATGAGGTGGCCGCGTACGCGGAATGCGTTGATGAGCTCCTGCACGCGGGCCGTCTTCGACACCGTGTCGCTCAGGTCGACCGAGATGTCGGAGGCCCAGTCGATGGGCGCGTAGGGGATGCGCAGGGCCGCGAAGATGTCGTTGTAGAAATCGCGCTGCCCGATGAGCAGTTCGTGGACCTTCTTCAGGTACTCGCCCGAACCGGCACCCTGGATGACGCGGTGGTCGTAGGTGGAGGTCAGCGTGATGGTCTTGCCGATGCCGAGCTCGACGAGCGTGTGCTCGGACGCGCCCTGGAACTCGGCGGGGTATTCGAGGGCGCCGGCGCCGATGATGCAGCCCTGGCCCTTCATGAGGCGGGGCACCGAGTGCACGGTGCCGATTCCGCCCGGGTTGGTGAGCGAGATGGTGACGCCCTGGAAGTCGGCTGCCGCGAGCTTGCCGCCGCGGGCACGCTTGACGAGGTCCTCATAGGCCACGAGGTATTCGCCGAAGGTGAGCGTGTCGGCCTTCTTGATGCCGGGCACCATGAGCGAGCGTGTGCCGTCGGGCTTCGGCAGGTCGATGGCGATGCCGAGGTTGATGTGCGCGGGCGCGATGACGCTGGGCTTGCCGTCGATCTCGCCGTAGGCCACGTTCTGGCTCGGGAACTCCTTCAGCGCCTGGATGAGTGCCCAGCCAATGAGGTGGGTGAAGCTCACCTTTCCGCCGCGGGCACGCTTCAGGTGGTTGTTGATCACGATGCGGTTGTCGATCATGAGCTTGGCCGGGATGGTGCGCACACTCGTGGCCGTGGGCACCGTGAGCGAGGCATCCATGTTGGTGGCGAGCGTCTTGGACATGCCGCGCAGGGGAGTGACGGTGTCTTGCGGCTCGTCGGCGGGCGCGTCGGAGGAGACGGTCTTCTGGGGGGCCGTGACCGGCGCATCGGCCGGGATGGGGGTGGGCTTGGCGGGGGCCGACGTGGTGCGGGCCACGGGCTGGGCCTTCGACTCCTCGGTGGACTGCGTGGCGGTCGCGGCCGAGGTCTGGGGGGCGGCCTGCGGCGGCGTGCCGAGCGCGGGGGCCGAGGTGGTGGGCGCGGCCGGCGTTCCGGGCTTCTGGGCCTGGTCGGCGGCGGGGGCGGATGCGGGGGCCGCCGGTGCCGCCGACGACGTGGTTTCCGGGGCCGAAGCTCCCTGCCCCTTCACGGCGTGGTAGCGCTCGAGGGTGGGCCACCACGACTCGTCGACGGAATTCTTATCGACGACGTACTGTTCGTACAGTTCTTCGACGAGCCATTCGTTGGCTCCAAATTCGGCCGACGAACCCTCGTCGGTTCCTACGCCGGTCACCTGGCTCGACACTAAGGATCGCCCACTCTCTCCGTTGATATCTGATCGACGAGGCGCAGTCCTACGACGCTCGTCGCGTCCAATCATCAAGCCTAAACCCTTCGTCCGACCGTCGCATTGTCAGGAGGTGGCGTTAGCGTTACAGGTATGGAGTTCTACGGCCAAGCGCCCGCCTTCGATCTGACCTATTCCGATGTCTTCCTGGTGCCCTCGCGGTCCGGCATCACGAGCAGAATGGATGTCTCGCTCGCCACCGACGACGGCACGGGTGCCCAGATCCCCATCGTGTCGGCCAACATGAACTCGGTCACGGGCCCGCGGCTGGCGGCATCCCTCGCCCGGCGGGGCGGACTCGGCGTGCTGCCGCAGGACCTGCCATTGCAAGACCTCGACCACGCCATCCGGTGGGTCAAAGACCAGCCGACCGCGTTCGACACACCCGTGCGCATGACGGCGGATGCGACCGTGGCCGACGCCCTGCTCGCGCTGCCGCCCGTCTCGGGGCACGGCGTGGTGGTGGAAGACGACCACGGGCGGTTCCTCGGCGCCATCCCCTCGACCCGCCTGGGCTCGGCGCTCGCCGATGCCACCCTCGGCAACCTGTTGCACGGCTCGGTGGCGTCGATCGACGCCGACGACGTGCCGACGGCGCGCGCTGCCTTCGACATCATGGTCGCGGCCGATCTCGACTTCGCGCCCGTGCTGCGACACGGCATCGTCATCGGCACGCTCAGCCGCACCTCGGCGCTGCGTTCCACGCTCTACACCCCCGCGCTCGACAGCGACGGACGACTCGTCGTGGCCTCGGCGCTCGGCATCAACGGAGACGTGGCGGCCAAGGCATCCGCCCTGGCCCGCGCCGGCGTCGACGTGCTCGTGCTCGACACGGCCCACGGGCACCAGGAGGGCATGATCGAAGCGCTCGCAACCGTGTCGAAGCTCGACCTGGGCATTCCGCTCGTTGCCGGCAACGTCGTGTCAGAAGCCGGTGTGCGCGACCTCGTGGGCGCGGGCGCCAACATCATCAAGGTGGGCGTCGGCCCCGGCGCCATGTGCACGACGCGCATGATGACGGCCGTCGGGCGCCCGCAGTTCTCGGCCGTGCTCGAGACCGCCGAGACGGCGACCGAGCTGGGCGCACACGTGTGGGCCGACGGCGGCGTGCGCTACCCGCGCGATGTGGCCCTCGCACTGGCGGCCGGAGCATCCAGTGTCATGGTGGGCTCGTGGTTCGCCGGCACGATCGAGGCGCCGGGCAATCTGCGCACCGACGACGACGGTCGGCTTTATAAAGAGAGCTGGGGCATGGCGTCGACCAAGGCCGTCGTCGAGCGCTTCGGCCGCCTCGACCCCTACGAGCTCGCGCGCAAGATGCTCTTCGCCGAGGGCATCTCGTCATCCAAGATCTACCTCGACCCGCTGCGCCCCTCGCTCGAAGACCTGCTCGACATGATCACGTCGGGCCTCCGCTCGTCCTTCACCTACGCGGGGGCGACGTCGCTGGCCGAGTTCCGTGAGCGCGCCCGCGTGGGCCTGCAATCGGCATCGGGTTACGAAGAAGGCAAGGCCCTGCCCGTCTCCTGGTAAGACACCCTTCCCGGTGGGCGGGCTGCCTGGTGAGACCCAGGGTTCGCCGGTATAGTTGGGCGAATAATGGATGACCCTCCTTCATCGTCTGTGTCCCTGACTTCTTCATCTAGGCCCTTCCGCGGCACCCCACAGGGGCTACTCCCCGGCGCTGCCGTTCTGAGCACCCGATTCGGGGTGGTGTTCGCGTGATGTACGAGTGGATCATGCTCGGCGTCGGCATCGTGCTCACGATCGGCACCGGTCTGTTCGTGGCCAGCGAGTTCGCGCTCGTCAACCTCGACCGTTCCGACCTCGAAGCCCGGCGCGAGCGCGGTGAGACCAAGCTCAGCATGACGATCGCCGCGCTGCGCATCACGTCGACACACCTCTCGAGCGCGCAGCTGGGCATCACGCTCACGACGCTGCTCACGGGTTACACCATGGAGCCGGCGCTGTCGTCGCTCCTGGCCGGCCCGCTCGGTGCCGTCGGTCTGCCCGAAGACCTCGTGCCCGTCGTCGCCACCCCCATCGCGCTCGTGATCGCCACGCTCGCGTCGATGGTGATCGGCGAGCTCGTGCCCAAGAACTTCGCGCTGGCCCTGCCCATCCAGACCGCCAAACTCGTCATCCCGTTCCAGACGCTCTTCACGACCGTGTTCAAACCGGCCATCGTCGTGTTGAACGGCAGCGCCAACGGGTTGCTGCGCTCGGTCGGCATCGAGCCGAAGGAAGAGCTGTCCGGCGCTCGCACGGCCGAAGAGCTCTCGAGCCTCGTGCGGCGCTCCGCCAGCGCGGGGGTGCTCGAGCAAGACACCGCCACGCTGCTCAACCGCACGCTGCAATTCGCCAACCACGACGCATCCGATGTGATGACGCCCCGGCCACGCGTGGCCTGGGTGCAGCGCACCGATTCTGCCCAGGCCGTCGTCGATCTCGCCCGATCGACGGGCTACTCGCGGTTCCCCGTGGTCGACGAGGGCATCGACGACATCGTCGGCGTCGTGCACGTGAAGCAGGCCGTCGCCGTTCCGCGTGCCCGACGTTCCGAGGTGCCAGCATCCGCCCTGATGACCGAGGCGATCCGGGTGCCAGAGACCATGCGCCTCGACACGCTCCTCTCCGAGCTGCGCGGACGCGGCTATCAGATGGCCGTCGTGCTCGACGAATACGGCGGAACGGCCGGTGTCGCCACGCTCGAAGACCTGGTCGAAGAGATCGTCGGCGAAGTGGTCGACGAACACGACCGCACGCGCGCCGGCATCGTGCGCGCCCGCGGGTCGATCGCGTTCCCCGGCAGCCTGAGGCCCGACGAATTGCTCGAGAGCACGGGCATCCACGTGCCAGAGGACGGGCCGTACGAGACCGTCGCCGGTTTCGTGATGAGCGAGCTCGGTCGCCTGCCCGAACAGGGCGACGAGGTCGAGACCGCCGACGGCACGCTGAAGGTGGAACGCCTCGACGGGCGCCGCATCGACCGTTTGCGCTTCACCGAACGCCCCGTCGACGAGAGCGACGAGGCCGACGGGCGCGAGGGTTCGTCGGCCCGCGCCGCCCGATCTGCCGAGCGCGAAGCCACTCGCGCGGCAGACCGCGCCGAACGCGCGTCCGATCGAGCAGACCGCGCCGCCGACCGAGCCGGCCGCGACGCCACGCGCGACGCGACACGGGAAGCCGCCCGCGCCGCACAGTCCGAGAAGCGCGACCAGACCGCGACCTCGGCGAAGTCCGCCCGCACGCGCGCGGCCGACGCCGTGCTCGAGGGCCGCGGCGAACCCGCCGAATCGGTTGAAACCGTTGACCGCACTGAACGCCCCGCCACGAAGAAGGGAGACCGATCATGAGCGATTGGGCAGGAATAGCCTGGCTCGTCGTGCTGCTGCTCGGCAACGCCTTCTTCGTCGGCGCCGAGTTCGCCGTCATCTCGGCCCGCCGCTCGCAGATCGAACCGCTCGCCGAACAGGGCAAGCGCAGCGCCATCACGGCGCTCTGGGCCATGGAACACGCCACGCTCATGCTGGCCACGAGCCAGCTCGGCATCACGGTGTGTTCGCTGCTCATCCTGAACGTCTCCGAACCCGCCATCCACCACCTGCTCGAGGTGCCGCTGGCGCTCACGGGTCTGCCAGAAGAGTTCATCTCGACCATCGCGTTCGTCATCGCGCTGATCGTGGTGTCCTACCTGCACGTGGTCTTCGGCGAGATGGTGCCCAAGAACCTGTCGTTCTCGATTCCCGACCGCGCCGTGCTGCTGCTGGCCCCGCCGCTGGTGTTCGTGTCGCGCGTGTTCAAACCCATCATCTGGTCGCTCAACGCCGTCGCCAACCTCGTGCTGCGGTTGTTCCGCGTCGAGCCGAAAGACGAGGCGGCCTCGACATTCACGCTGGATGAGGTCGCCACCATCGTCGGCCAGTCGACGCGAGAGGGCGTGCTCGAAGACTCGACCGGCGCGCTCGTCGCTGCTTTCGAGTTCACCGAGAAGAAGGCCCGCGACGTGGCCGTGCCGCTCGACCAACTCGTGACGCTGGGCGAGAACGCGACGACCGAAGACCTCGAGCGCGCGGTGGCCCGCCACGGGTTCTCGCGATACGTGGTCGTCGACGACGAGCAGGCGCCCGTGGGATATCTCCACCTGAAAGACGTCCTGAAGCTCGAAGCCGACGAGGAGCCGGGGGAGGAGACCCTGCCGATCCCGTCGAAGCGCGTGCGCCAGCTGGTGTCCATCTTCGACGACACCGATCTCGAAGACGCGCTCACGTCGATGCGCCGCAGCGGTTCGCACCTCGCGCGCACGTTCGACACCGAGGGCACGACCACGGGCGTGCTGTTCCTCGAGGACATCATCGAGGAGCTCGTCGGCGAGGTCGAAGACGCGACGCAGCGCGGGCAGCGTCAGCGCGGCTGACGGGCTGACAGCGTGACGGCACGATGGGCTGACGGCGTGACGGCGTGACGGCGTGACGGCGTGACGGCGTGACGGCCTGACGGCCCGACGGCCTGAGGACCCCGCATTCGGCTGGACATCACGAAAGGCGGCCACCCCCGAGGGGATGGCCGCCTTTCGTGTGCCAGCGCCAGAGCGCCCGAGGCGAGCTAGCCGCGCGGCGCGCGCTCGTACTGGCCGGGCAGGTAGTCGAGCGTGTCACCCAGCTCGAAAGCCGCACGGGCCGCGAAATGCGGGTCGCGCAGGAATTCGCGCCCGGCCATGACGGCGTCGGCGTCACCGGTCGCGACGATCTTGTCGGCCTGGGCCGGCTCGGTGATGAGACCGACGGCCGAGACCGGAACGCCGGCCTGCTGCTTCACGTGCGCGGCGAAAGGCACCTGGTAGCCCGGTCCGACCGTGATGTTGGCCGCGGGCACGTTGCCGCCCGACGAGATGTCGAAGAGATCGGCACCGGCGTCTCGGGCCCAACCGGCGACGGTGGCGGTGTCATCCTCGTTCCAGCCGCCCTCGGTCCAGTCGCTGGCCGAGAAGCGCACGAAGAGGGCCAGATCGCCGGCGACCTCGCGGATGGCTTCGATCACGCGCAGCAGCAGGCGGGCCCGGTTCTCGAGCGAGCCACCGTATTCGTCGGTGCGGTCGTTCGACAGGGGAGACAGGAACTGGTGCAGCAGGTAGCCGTGGGCGGCGTGGATCTCGAGCACGTCGAACCCGGCCAGTCGCGCACGCACGGCGGCGCTGCGGAAGTCCTCGACGACCTTCTCGATGCCGTCGGCGTCGAGCGCCTCGGGGGTGGCGTAGTCGCCGAAGGGAACGGCCGACGGGCCGACGGTCTGCCAGCCGCCGTCGGAGAGGGGCACCGAACCGTGGCCCGTGTGCGGTCCCCACGGCGCGAAGGTGGAGGCCTTGCGCCCCGCGTGCGCGAGCTGAATGCCGGCGGCCGCACCCTGGGAGTGGAGGAAGTCGACGATGCGCACCCAGGCATCCTTCTGTTCGTCGCTCCAGATGCCGGTGTCCTCGGGCGAGATGCGGCCCTCGGGGCTGACGGCCGTGGCTTCGGTGACGACGAGACCGGCGCCGCCCGATGCGTACTGGCCGAGGTGGACGAGGTGCCAGTCGACCGGGATGCCGTCGCGTTCCATGACCGAGTACTGGCACATGGGCGCCACCCAGAGGCGGTTGCGCAGGGTGAGCGTGCGGACGGTGAGGGGGCTGAAGAGGTGAGACATCCTGCTCCTTGTAGGGCTGAGCGAGCTGAGCGACGGGGATGGCCGCCGATCGACGGCGGTGGGGGCGATGCGGTGCGAACACGCGCGCGCCACAGGAGACAAGCCGCCTGCGCCGCCAGATATTCCGGCCGTAGGGTGGAGACATGAGCGAGTGGACGGCTTTCACGGATGACGACGCGGCACGGTGGATCGCCGTGCCCGCACCGGGCGACGACAAGTACTCGCGCGGGGTGCTGGGCGCGATCACGGGTTCGACGTCCTACCCGGGCGCCGCCGTGCTGAGCGTGCAGGCGGCGCACCGCACGGGCGTGGGGATGGTGCGCTACCTGGGGCCGCGGCATCCGAGCGAGTTGGTGCTGGCCCGGCGGCCCGAGGTCGTCACGGCCGACGGACGCGTGCAGGCCTGGGTGATCGGCTCGGGCATCGACGAGCGGGCGCTGAAGCCGAAGCGTCGGGCCCGCATCATCCGTGCTCTCGAATCGGGGGACCCCGCCGTGATCGATGCGGGCGTGCTCGGCCTCTTCGCCGACCATCGCGTGCACGCGGGCCCGGGCAGTGAACGCACGAAGACGATCCTCACGCCGCATTTCTCCGAACTCGTGGTGCTGCTCGGGCGCGCGGGCATCGACACCGATGTGGATGCCGTGAAGAACGCCCCGGGCGACTGGGCCGTGCGTGCCGCCGAGGTTTCGGGCTCGGTGGTGCTGCTGAAGGGCAACACGACGTACATCGCGGACCCGGACGGAACACGCCTCACGGTCTCGGGGGCGCCCTCCTGGCTCGCGACCGCCGGCTCGGGTGACGTGCTCGGCGGGGTGCTGGGCGCGCTCGTGGCCACGCACCGCGACGAGATCGACGCAGACGCGGCAGCGCTGGCCCCTCTGGCCGCCACGGGTGCCCTGCTGCACGCGCGGGCCGCCGAGCTGGCGTCGAGCGGGGGACCGATCGCGGCGCTCGACGTGGCCGACGCGGTCGGATCGGCGATAAAAAGTTGCTTGAATCCGGCCTCACACTAACGTTCAGGTAACCCATCGGCGTCGCCCGGATTCACGGGAACTTCTTCGGATGCCGCGTCATTCCGGGCTTCGGGCGCATAGCCTGTTCATAGAATGTTCCCAGTAGTAGCCGCGGTTCGCTTCCTACGGTTGGACCACATCTACCGCCACAGGGAGCAGATCACCATGAAGACCAGTACTCGACAGAACACCGCCGTAGCACTCGCCGGAATCGCCGTGATCGGGGGCCTCGCGGGGTGCTCCTCCGCCGGGGCCGACGCCGAGGGCACGGGCGGTGCGTCCGGCAGCGGCAGCACCAGCGCGAGCACGCCGGCCGCTGGCTCCACCTCCGAGTCGTCGTCGGGCGCCGCCGGTTCGGGTGCCGACGCCAGCGCGCTGAAAGACGGCACCTACACGGAAGACGGCTCCTACAACTCCCCGGGTGGAGAAGAGTCGATCACCGTGAAGCTGACCCTCGCGGGCGGCGTCATCGAAGACCTCGACGTCACGTCGAACGCCACCAACCCGAACTCTAAGAAGTATCAGGGTGAATTCGTCGACGGTATCAACGACGTCGTCGTGGGCAAATCGATCGACGACCTCAACGTGTCGAAGGTGGCCGGGTCGTCGCTCACGAGCGGCGGCTTCAACGACGCCATCGACAAGATCATCGCCGACGCCTCCTAGTGTCGGTCGAGGCCGTGGCACCGACATCCGCCCAGCGGGAGCCCGAGGCGTGGGTCTTCGACGCCATCGGCACGCGGTGGCAGATCGACACCGACCGTGAGGTGCCGTCGGCCCTGCGTCAGGCGATCGCCGCGCGCATCGATCAGTTCGACCGCGACTACTCGCGTTTTCGCGAGGACTCGCTCGTGACGCGGCTGGCGCGTTCGGCGGGCGCCTACCGGGTTCCCGCCGACGCGCAGCCGCTCATCGAGGTCTACGAGCGGCTCCACCGGGTCACCGCGGGGGCCGTGACGCCGTTCGTCGGGGACACGCTCGTGGCGTTGGGCTACGACGCGCAGTATTCGCTCGTGCCCGCGGCCGCCGCGGCCGCCGCCGTTGCCGCGGTTGCCCCGGCCGGGCAGGATGTCTCGGCGACCGTGCCGGGTCTGGCGGATGTCGTCGACGACGCATCCGAGTTGCGGGCCGGTTCCGTGGTGCACACCACGCGCCCCGTGACGGTCGACGTGGGTGCGGCCGGCAAGGGTTACCTCGTCGACCTCGTCGCGGCGCTGCTCGACGACGCCGGCTTCGACACGTTCACGGTGGATGCCTCTGGCGATCTGTTCCGACGGGGTACGCCCATCCGCGTGGCCCTCGAGCATCCGTACGACCCCTCGAAAGCGATCGGAGTCGTCGAACTCGGCGACGCCGCCCTGTGCGCTTCGGCCACCAACCGGCGGGCCTGGGGCAATGGGCTGCACCACGTGATCGACGGCCGAACGGGGCTCCCGACGCCGCAGGTCGCCGCCACCTGGGCCCTCGCCGCCGACGCCCGCACGGCCGACGGCGTGGCCACAGCACTCTTCTTCACCGACCCCACGTTGCTCCGCCAGGAGTTCGGCGCCGACGGGGTCCGCATCTTCTCGTCGGGTCGCCTCGAACGCACCCCCACTTTTCAGGGAGAGATCTTCGTATGAAACGACTGCTCGATGTGCGCTTGGGCCGCGTGGGCATGTACACCCTCGTGGTGGGCGTGCTGTTCGCCCTCCTCGCGGTCACGCTCATCTTCTCGGTGCTCTCGCCCGACCTCATATCGTTCGACCCGCTGGTGTTGCTCGGCAGCGCCGCGGCCGCCGTGCTCACGTGTCTCGTGGCCGGGCGCGTGTTCGGTCTGCTGTTCCGGGTGCGCCCGCAGGACGGCTCGGCCATCATCACGGGCCTCCTCCTCTTCTTCATCCTGCAGCCGTCGCTCGAGCCGGCGGGTCTCGGCGGCATCGTGCTGGCCGGCGCGGTCGCCACGGCGAGCAAATACGCGCTGGCGGTGCGGGGGCGTCACATCTTCAACCCCGCCGCGTTCGGTGCGTTCTTCGTCACGGTCACGGCCATCGACCCGTCGATCTGGTGGGTGGCCACCACACCGCTACTGCCGTTCGTGGCCGTCGGGGCGTTCCTCATCCTCTATCGCACGCGTCGGCTCGGCATCGGCGGATGGTTCATCCTCGTGTCCCTCGTCATCGTCACGGTCCGCCTGCTCCTCTTCGGCCAGGATGTCGGGGGTGCCGTCGGCACGGCCCTGGCGTCCTACCCGATCATCTTCATCGCCGGGTTCATGCTGTCCGAGCCGCTCACCCTGCCGCCGCGGCGCTGGCAGCAGTTCGTGGTGGCGACCATCGCGGCCGTGCTGTTCGCCATCCCGTTCAACCTGTTCGAAGTGCTGTACTCGTCGCCCGAGCTGGCGCTCCTCGTGGCCAACCTCGTGGCTTTCGCCTTCGGCCAGCGCCGCCGCATCCGCCTGAGTCTGGTAGGCCAGCGGCGCCCGACGCCCGGAACCGTCGAGCTCACGTTCCAGCCGAGTGCGCCCGTGCGTTACGTCGCCGGCCAATACCTCGAGGTGACCGTGCCGCACGGGCCCGCCGACAAGCGGGGCAACCGCCGCGTCTTCAGCCTGGTGTCGGCGCCCTCGGCCGCGCATCCGACCGATACGCCGGCACCCGTCGCGATCGCGTTCAGCCTGCCCGAGCCGGCGTCGTCGCTGAAACGCGCGCTCGTCGGCCTCGAGCCCGGCCAGCGCATCTCGGCCACGGGCGTGTGGGGCGACTTCCTGTTGCCCGCGGACCCGGCAACGCCCCTGCTGCTCGTCGCCGCGGGCATCGGTGTCACGCCGTTCGTCTCGCAACTGACCGATGCGCAGCGCCGCGGCGAGAACCGCGACGTCGTGCTCGTCTACGCGGTGTCGGATGTCGAAGCCCTCGCCTATCTGCCCGAACTCGAAGCGTCGGGGGCCCGCGTGTTCATCTCGGCTCCCGAGGCGCCCGACACGCTGCCGGCCGGATGGAAGTACATCGGCGCGGGGCGCATCGACGGCGACCGGTTGCGCGAGCACGTGCCCGACCTGACCGAGCGCACGACGCTGATCTCGGGCCCTCCCGGGCTTGTCGACGCGCTCAAGCCCGCCCTGCGACAGGCCGGTGTGCGCCGGGTTCACAGCGACTACTTCTCGGGGTATTGATCGGCGGCGGGGCGCGGCCGAACAATAGGATGAGGGCGATGTCTTCCGAACCGTCTTCGTCCGCCGCCGCGCCCCGCTCCGTGTCTGGATTCAGCTCCGGCGATGCCGCTGCCACGTCCGGATCCCGCGCTGCCGCTGCCGCGGCCTCCTTCCCGGCCGGCGGTCTGCTCTGGTCGGCCCCCGTCCTCTGGGCGGCCTTCGTCGTCGTCCACGTCGTGGTCTCGCTCGGCGTCGTCTACGCCCCCAACACACCGCTCAACGACGTCACGGGCGTCTACCTCGGCTGGATGCAGCAGGCGCTCGCCGGGGGACCGGTCGTCGGCATCGACGCCGTCTGGGTCTACCCGATCGCGGCGCTCGTGCCCATGGCGATCCCGCTCATCGGCGGCACGAGCGTGGTGGGCTACGGCTTCGCCTGGCTCGTCCTCGTGGCCGCTCTGGATGCCGTGGCGTTCGCGTTCCTCCTCGGCAGCGCCCAGCGTGGCACCCGCACGCGCGCCCGGTTCCTGGCCGCCTGGTGGTGGCTCGCATTCCTCCTGCTGTTCGGCGTCATCGGCGTGGCCCGGCTCGATGCGCTCACGGCATCCCTGTCGCTCATCGCCATGCTGATCGCCGTGAACCGCCCCGTCGTCGCGTCGGTGCTGCTCGCCGTGGCCACGTGGATCAAGATCTGGCCGGCCGCGATCCTGGCGGCGGCCTTCATCGTGCTGCGCAGCCGGTGGCGGGTGGCCGCTGCGGCCGCCGGCACCTCGGTCGTCATCGTCGCGGCGGCGCTCGTCGCGGGCTCGGGCCTCACGGTTTTCAGTTTCATCACCGAGCAGACGGGGCGCGGCATCCAGATCGAATCGCCCATCGCGGTGCCTTACCTGTGGGCCACCTCGTTCGGGGCGCCCGGTTTCACGACCTACTTCGACCGAGAAATCCTCACCTTCCAGCTGACCGGAACGGGCGCGGGCGTCGTTTCGACCCTCATGACGCCGCTGCTCGTGATCGCCCTCGCCGTCGTGGCCTGGTTCGGATGGCGCGCCACGCGGGCCGGCGCCGCGGCCGTGCGCCTCTTCCCCCAAGTGGCCCTGGCCCTCGTGCTGGTCTTCATCGTCTTCAACAAGGTGGGGTCGCCGCAGTACCTCTCCTGGCTCGTCGCGCCCGTCGCCGCGCTCATCGTCGTGGGCGGCCGACGCACGCCGCTGCTGGCCGGTCTCGCCCTCGTGGTCGCGGCCATGACGCAGATCATCTACCCCTACTACTACGACGCGCTCGTGCAGACCCAGGCCTGGATGGTGCTGCTCATCACCCTGCGGAACGCCGGCCTCGCCGTCATGCTCGTCATCGTCGCGCTCGAGATCTGGCGCGCGGGCTCCGAGGCCCGGGCCGCGGTCCCGCACGCATCCGCCTAACCATCCGAGGAGAAATCATGTTGGTCGCTTTCAGCGTCGCCCCATCCGGCGGCTCGAACGAGGATGCCTCGGTGCACGACGCCGTAGCCGCCGCCGTCAAGATCGTGCGCGAATCGGGTCTGCCGAACCACACCGACTCGATGTTCACGACGCTCGAGGGGGAGTGGGACGAGGTCTTCGACGTCATCCGCCGCGCCACCGAGGCCGTCGGCGCCTTCGGGCCGCGCGTTTCGCTAGTGTTGAAGGCCGACATCCGCCCCGGCCACACGGGCGAGCTCACGGGCAAGGTCGACCGCCTCGAGGGTGCCCTCGACCGCATCGCGGAGTAGCACACGCGGCGACCCGGCTCTGCGCGCACCCGGCGCCCGGCTGCGGGGATCGCCAGATAATCGAATCGATTCGATTCCCGGCGACAACGCGCCTAGACTGAGCGCATGCCTGCCGCCACCGACGGGTCGACACCGCTGTCGTCGACCCGCATTCGTCTTGCCCTGATCGCCCTCGCCATCGGGTCGTTCGGCATCGGCACGACCGAGTTCGTCGCCATGGGCCTGCTGCCCGACATCGCGCGCGACCTGCTGCCCGCGCTGTTCGCCGATTCGGCCGAGCACGCCAACGCGCAGGCGGGATGGCTCATCAGCGCCTATGCCCTCGGCGTCGTCGTGGGCGCGCCCACCATCGCGGCTTTCGTCGCCCGCTACCCCCGGCGCTACGTGCTCGTCATCCTGGGCGCGGCTTTCACGGTCGCAACGGTCGCGACCTCCCTCGCGCCCACGTTCGAGACGGTACTCATCTCGCGTTTCGTCGCCGGCATCCCGCACGGCGCCTACTTCGGCATCGCCTCGCTCGTCGCGGCCAGGCTCATGGGTCCCGGCCGGCGCGCCCGCGGCGTGGCCCTCGTCATGTCGGGCCTCACGATCGCCAACATGATCGGCGTGCCGCTCGCGACGTTCGTGGGCCAGTCGTTCGGCTGGCGCTCGGCCTACTTCCTCGTCGCCATCGTCTTCGCCCTCGCCACCGCGGCCGTGTGGTTCGCGGTTCCGCAGCAGCCGGGCGACGCCGGCCAGACCATGCGCAAGGAGCTCAAGGCGTTCACGCGCGCCCAGGTGTGGTTCGCCCTCCTCATCGGCTCGATCGGGTTCGGCGGTTTCTTCGCCGTCTACAGCTACATCGCGCCCATCGTCACCGATGTCACGGGCGAGAGCGCTGGCCTCGTGCCCTGGGTGCTCTTCGCCATCGGCCTCGGCATGACCATCGGCAACTTCGTGGGCGGCCACATCGCCGACAAGAGCGTCAAACTCTCACTCTTCACGTTCTTCCCGCTCATGCTCGTGGTGCTCGTCGGGCTCGCCCTCACGGCCGCCTGGTTGCCGGCCCTGTTCTTCTTCGTGTTCGCGACCGGTTTCGCGGCGCAGGGCATCGGCCCGACCATCCAGACCCGCTTGATGGATGTCGCGGGCGACAGCCAATCCATCGCCGCCGCCCTGAACCACTCCGCCCTGAACATCGGCAACGCCCTCGGAGCCTTCCTCGGCGGCGTCACCATCGCGGCCGGAGCCGGCTACCTCTCACCCGTCTGGGTGGGCGCCGTTCTGACCGTCGCGGGCATCGCCCTCGCCGTGCTGAGCTACGCCACCGAGAGTCGCAGCGCCGCACACCGCAGCGCCGCGTCACAGGGCTCGCAGCCGCTCGATCAGAACGCAGAACGGGCGGATGCCGCAGCGTCCACCCGTTCATAAGCTCGCCCCCGATGGGCCGCAGCGCCGCTAGTCGACGATGATGCCGTCGAGGATGGCCCGTTTGCGCAACGCCACCTTGGTGCCGACGTCGTGGCCCGACAGGCGGTATTTCTCGCGGATGCGCTTGAGGTAGCTCTTGGCCGTCTCTTCGGAGATGCTGAGCTCGAACGCGACCGTCTTGACGGGCTCACCCGCGGCGTAGAGGGCCATGACGCGTCGCTCCTGCGCGCTGAGCTTCGGGGCGCCCGATGGGGTGGCGTTGAGCGCCAGGTCGAGTTCGGCCGAGATGTAGGACTCGCCCCGGTTGGCGGCGCGGATCGCCTCGGCGATCATGGACGCATCTTCGCTCTTGACGAGGTAGCCGACGGCGCCGGCGGCCAGCGCCTCGCGCACGACGGCGGGGTCGGAGTAGGTGCTCATGAGCACGGTCTTCACGCCGGCCGCCTTGAGCGTCGACAGCTTGAGCGATACGGGGATGTTGTCTTTGAGGTCGAGGTCGAGCAGGACGACGTCGACGGGGAACTCTTTCGAGGTCAGGAGTTCGGGCCAGGTGGGCACGGCGACGACCATGTCGATGTCGTCGGCGGCGCTGCGCACCCATTCGGTGAGGGCTCCGAGGAGCATCCTGTGATCGTCGACGATAGCCAGTCGGATGTTGCTCAGGGTGTTCGGCATCGGTTCTCCTGTCAGTGACGGCTCGGTGTTCGAGCGGCAGGGCTCTCGACCGTGCACTCAATTTCTACCGTAATTCCGAGCGGTCGTGCGGTATCGACATAGCTTCCCACACGCGCGAACCCCAGCCAGGTGCCGGGCTCGACGGCCGCACGACGCACACCCTCGACCACGATGACGAGCGGGAAGCGCTGCGTGGGGGTGTCGACGGGCGGCAGCGGCATGGCCGGAAAGCGCAATTCGACCGACGGAACCTGCCGCGGGTTGGCGCTGATGAGCAGCCACAGCGCGCTCAGTAGGCCGTCGCGCTGGCGCTGGTCGAGCGTGGCGGCGAGCCCCTGCGGGTCGACGACCTCGATCGAGTCGCCCAGGAACTCGGATTCGGCGATGGCGTGCACGAGCCAGCTCGTGCTGCGGTTCTGCACGAGGTGCTGCCGCAGCTCGGTGGCCAGCTCCTGGGCCCGGGAGGCCCGCGCCGGCGTCAGGGGCAGCGGCTCGCGACCGGACGAAACATCGGCGAACAGCTCCTCGACCTCGCGGTCGAGCGCGGCGAGTTCTTCGGTCTCGAGCATGCTGACACCGAAGGCGGGTGCCGCGACGGTCGATTGGATGAGCACGCGGTCGAGGGCCATGCGCACCATGCGCCGGTAGGAGGCGACCACGGCGCAGCCGACGAACGCGGGGCCGACCGTGAGGATGAGCGTGAGCAGCTGCGGTGCGATGGTGGCGGGGGAGGGACGCTGCTCCGAGAAGAAGACGGCTATGAGCGCGAGGCCGAGCAGACCGGTGACCACGGCGACCTCCCGCGCCGGGCGCAGCGTGACGGCGGCCAAGAGTGCACCGCCAACGGCAACGGCCGCCGAGGGGTAGAGCCGGGCCCCGCTGAGGCCCCAGATGGCCGTGAGGTCGAGCGCCACGGTGGCGCCGAGCGCCGCGAGCAGCAGGATGAAGACGGGCAGGTCGAGCAGATAGCCGCGGCGTCGCACGATGAGCGCGATGACCGTCACCGATACCGCGAAGACGGCCCACGCGGCCACGTTGAGGGGCAGGCGCGGGTAGTCGCCGATGTGGGTGAGGAACCGCCAGAGGCCGTTCGCCACGATGAACGCGCCGGCCACGGCGAGGCCGCTGCCGAGTTGCGAGGTTCCGAGATTCGATCGCACGCGTTCGGTGCGGCGGCCGGCCCGGGGGTTGGTGTCGAGGGGAACGCTCATCGTTTGGTCACCTCCAGCACGACGGTGGTGCCGGCCCCGCGCGCCGAGAAGACGCGCACGGTGCCGCCGATGTCGTCGAGGCGGGCGATGACGGATTCGCGAAACCCGAGTCGGCCGCCGGGAATCTCGTCGGGGTCGAAACCCACCCCGGCGTCGGTGACGACGGCGCGGGCCGCGGTCTCGTCGTCGCTCAGCGTGACGTGGGCCCGGTTCACCTGGGCGTGCCGACGCACGTTCTCGAGGCATTCCGAGAGCGCGAGCACGAAGGCCTCGAGGTGTTCGGGTGGCAGGTCGATCTCGGCGGCGCCGTGCCAGTCGATCTCGAGGCCGCGGCCATCGAGTCGCGAGCGCAGCCCGGCGAGAGACGCGCCGACGGGCACCTCGGCCGTCGTGGTGAGCGAATAATCGCCGGATGCCTCGGGCTGCGGTGTCTCGCCGAGCCGCAGTCGCCGCAGCAGTTCTCCGTCGGACTGCGCTTGCCGGCGCAGGGCCTCGCCGTTCACGCCCACGCCCGAGTGGGCGAGCATCGTGAGGGTGGCGAGTGCGGTGTCGTGCAGCAGCCGGGCGTCGCGCAATCGGCGCGCCTCGGTCTCGCTCGCCCGGCGCTCGATGTTGTAGGCGCGGCCGATGCGGCCGATGCGACGCATGACGCGCGGGAAACTGGCGCCCAGCCATCCACCGAACGTGGCGGCGACGCCCCACCCCGTGATGATGAGCGCGACACCGCCCGACAGGTTGGCCGGCGTGCCCGCGAGGAGCGCCAGGTAGAGCGCGATCGTCAACGCGAAGGCCAGCGCCCCCAGCAGGATCTCGCGCCAGCTGACGACGAGCACGGCCGCGATGCCGCCGATGCCGAGCGCCGCGATGAGGCCCATGGCCGACGAGCTGCCCACGTTCCAGGCGCCGTTCATGAGCACGCCGATGACGAGCAGTGAGACGAAGCCGAGCGAGACGACGGCGACGATGAGGATGTCTCGGGGCCGCCACGCGGCCAGGGCGTGCGCGGCCGCGAGGAGGACGAGGGGGATCGATGCGAGGGGTGCCTGTCCCGGGGCGAGGACGCCCGGGATCCACAGGATGACGAGGCTCACGACCGTGCCGATGAGCCCGAATGCGGCGGCACTGAGGGCCAACAGGCGGCCCATCTGATAGGAGAAGCGGTCCTGTTCCCGCCGGGAGAGCCGGGCCTCGGCCGCGCCGAAGGACGTCCGGGGGAGGGTGCCCGCCGGGCCCCTGCCGGTGGCGACTCGGGGCGCGCGTGGCATACGAGGAATCCTATCCGGCGCGGGTGACGCGGCGGGTGCGGGGTGCGTCAGGCGGCGAGCAACCGCGCCAGGTGCCGCGCCACGGCCTCGTGTTCGATGAGGAACCCGTCGTGGCCGAACGAGGACGACAGCACGGTCGCGTCGTCGTCGATGGACGAACGGATGCCGCGGGCGATGCGGCTCTGCCCCTCGACCGGGAACAACCGGTCGGAGTCGATGCCGATGACCACGGTGCGGGCCGTGACGCGTTCGAGCGCAGCATCCACCCCGCCGCGCCCGCGGCCCACGTCGTGCGAATTCATGGCCTCGACGAGCACGAGATAGCTGTTGGCGTCGAAGCGCCTCGTGAACTTGTTGCCGTGAAAGTCGAGGTAGGACTCGACGGCCCAACGCCCGTTGTCTCCGAGCGGCGAGATCTCGGACTGCCACGACCGCCCGAACCGCTCGTTGAGCTCTTCGGGGCTGCGGTAGTTGAGCAGCGCCATGCGGCGGGCCAGCGCGAGCCCCCGGTGCGGCCCCTGCCCGACGGCGGCGTCGTAGTAGTCGCCGCCCGCCCACTGCGGGTCGATGCGGATGGCCTCGAGCTGCAACGAGTTCAACGCCACCTGGTCGGATGTCGTCACGGGGGGCGCCGACAACAGCCCGAGCCGCGCGACCCGCTCGGGGTGTGCGACGGCCCACTCGAGCGCGTGCATGCCGCCCATCGAGCCGCCGATGACGGCGTAGAAGCGATCGATGCCGAGCGCGTCGGCGAAGAGCGTCTGCGCGGCGACCTGGTCGCGAATGGTCGTGAAGGGGAACCGGGCACCCCACTCGGTGCCGTCGGGGGAGAACGATGACGGGCCGGTCGAGCCCTGGCATCCGCCCAGCATGTTGGGGGCGACCACGAAGTAGCGGTCGGTATCGATGGCGAGGCCCGGCCCGACGATGCCGTTCCACCAGCCGCCCGTCTTGTGCCCGGGGCCGCCCTGGCCGACGACGTGGCTGTCGCCCGTGAGCGCGTGCAAGATGAGGATGGCGTTGTCGCGCTCGGGTGTGAGCGTGCCCCAGCTCTCGTAGGCCAGGCGCACATGCGGCAGATGCCCGCCCGATTCGAAGTCGAGGGGACCGAGCTCTGAGAAGCGGCGGTCGCCCGGCCGGTCGCCGTCGCGCCACGCGCCCGAGGCCGGCGGCTTGCCCAGCACGGTGCGCGCCTCGGCCTCGGTGACGAAGCGCGACGGAACGGTGTCCGCGGAAGTCTGCCAGTCCATGTGTTCAATTCTGTCGGTACGACGCCGCCCCGGTGTCCATGTTACGGACGCCGGGGCGGCGGGGGAGGTGGCGCTATGCCTGCGAGCGAACCTCTCGGTTGCTACACGCGCGCGGCGTCGGCCACGCGCTTGGCGGCGGCGAGCGCCTGCGTGAGGTCGGCCTTCAGGTCGTCGATGTTCTCGAGTCCGACCGACAGGCGCACGAGGCCGGGGGTGACACCCGTCGTGAGCTGCTGTTCGGGCGTGAGCTGCGAGTGGGTGGTCGACGCGGGGTGGATCACGAGCGAGCGCACGTCACCGATGTTGGCGAGGTGCGAGAAGAGGGTGAGGCTGTTGACGAGTTCGCGCCCGGCATCCACCCCGCCCTTCAGCTCGAAGCTGAGCACGGCACCGACACCCTTGGGGGCGTACCGGTTGGCCGCCGCATACCAGGGGCTCGAGGGCAGGCCCGAGTAGTTGACGCTCGCGATGTCGGGGTGCTGGTCGAGCCACTCGGCGATCTCTTGCGCGTTCTGCACGTGACGCTCGATGCGCAGCGACAGCGTCTCGATGCCCTGGATGAGCAGCCACGCGCTGTTGGGCGAGATGGCGGCGCCGAGGTCGCGCAGCAGCTGCACGCGCGCCTTGATGATGTAGGCCAGGGAGTCGCCGACGGCGGTCGTGTAGCTGGCGCCGTGATAGGACGGGTCGGGCTCGGTGAGGCCGGGGAACTTCTCGACGTTCTTCGACCACTCGAACGTGCCGCCGTCGATGATGATGCCGCCGATGGTCGTGCCGTGTCCGCCGAGGAACTTGGTCGCCGAGTGCACCACGATGTCGGCACCGTGCTCGAAGGGGCGGATGAGGTAGGGCGTGGCGATGGTGCTGTCGACGATGAGCGGCAGTCCGGCGTCGTGCGCGACATCCGCGACGAGACGGATGTCGAGCACGTTGATCTTGGGGTTGCCGATGGTCTCGGCGAACAGCAGCTTGGTGTTGGGGCGGATGGCGCGCGCCCACTCCTCGGAGTCGTCCTGGTTCTCGACGAACGTCGTCTCGATGCCGAGCTTCTGCAGCGTGTACTTGAACAGGTTGTAGGTGCCGCCGTAGATCGACGACGACGACACGATGTGGTCGCCCGCCTGCGCGATGTTGAGCACGGCGATGGTGGTGGCCGACTGGCCGCTGGCCACGAGCAGGGCGCCCGTGCCACCCTCGAGGGCCGCGAGACGCTGCTCGACGACATCCTGAGTGGGGTTCTGGATGCGCGTGTAGATGTTGCCGAATTCGGACAGCGCGAACAGGTTCTGCGCGTGCTCGGCGTTGTCGAACACGTAGCTCGTGGTCTGGTAGATCGGGGCGGCCCTGGCCTTCGTGACCGGGTCGGGCTGCGCACCCGTGTGGATCTGCTTGGTCTCGAATTTCCAGTCGGGGTTGTTCAGGTCGGTCATGAGATCTCCCGGGTCGTGGTGCGGATGATGCGAGCGGATGTTCGTGCGGATGTCTGGGGTCCTGCGGCGATGCGGTGCAGTGCCGACGCGACGGTGCGTGGCCGACGACGTGTGCGGTGCCTCGCTTCGAGACTAGGAGTGCGGCCGGGCGCGGGCAAATGGCCCGCAACGTGGCGCAATGTGGCGAAACGTGGCGGGCGGCCACGCGGCGCACCGGCGTGCCGCGGCGATACGCTGGGGGAATGACGACGACCAGACGTGCAGTGGTGACGGGTGCGAGTTCAGGCATTGGGGCGGCGACCGTGCGGTTGTTCCGCGAGCGCGGCTGGGAGGTCGTCGGGGTGGCCCGCCGGGCCGATCGGCTCGAGGCGCTCTCCGCCGAGACGGGCTGCGACTGGGTGGTGGCCGATCTCACCGAGCAGGCGGATGTCGATGCCCTCGCCGCGCGCGTGGCCGAGATCGGCGACATCCACGTTCTCGTCAACAATGCGGGCGGGGCTTTCGGGCTCGATTCGGTCGAGGAGGGCGACGTCGACGACTGGGCGCGCATGTACAACATCAATGTGCTCGGCACCAAGCGGGTCATCTCGGCGCTGCTGCCGGCCCTGCGCCGCGGAATCCCCGAGGGTGGCTCGGCATCCATCGTGGGTGTGACATCGATCGCGGGTCATGTGGCCTATGCGGGCGGCGGCGGCTACAACGCGGCCAAGTTCGCCGAGCGCGCGCTGTTCGAGGTGCTGCGGCTCGAGCTGAACGGCGAGCCCCTCCGCGTCATCGAGGTGGCACCCGGCATGGTGCACACCGAAGAGTTCTCGCTCGTGCGTTTCGGCGGAGACCAGGCCAAGGCCGACGCCGTTTACTCCGAGGTGCCCGACCCGCTGTACGCCGACGACATCGCCGAGACCATCGTGCACGCCGTCGAGCTGCCGCCGTTCGTCAACCTCGACCTCATCACGGTGAAGCCCGTGGCCCAGGCAGCGCCCTACAAGGTGTCCAAGGGTGCGCTGCGGGTGCGCAACACCGACGAGGGCTGACCGGGGCGTTCAGGCGACGGGCGACGTGGCGGATGCCGCATCCGCCACGACCTCGTCGCTGAACGCCAGCTTCGGCACGAAGAAGAGCAGCACGGCGGCCACCAATGCGCCGCCGCCGCACACCGACCACACGACGAGGTAGCCGCCGAGGCTCGACGCCGTCGATGTGACCGCGCCCGCCGCGCCCGCGAACAGCACGATGCCGAACGTGGCCGACGCGAACGACCCGCCGATGGTCTTGGTCGTATTCGTCAGGGCCGACGCCACCCCGGTCTGCCCGCGCGGTGCCGCCGCCGCGGCCGCAGCGGGCATCGCACCGACGAGCGCCCCCGAGCCGAGACCCGCGATGGCCATATTGGTGAACACCTGCCACGTCTCGAGGTGGAACGGCAGGAACAACAGGTATCCGCCCGCCACCAGGAACGTGGCGACGATGAGCGCGATGCGCGGGCTCGTGCGTTTCGACACGAGCGGGAACAGCAGCGCGCCGACGATCATCGACAACAGATAGGCGCCGATCAGGATGGATCGCTGCGACGCGCTCAGCCCGAGCCCGTAGCCGTTGACGGGGTCGGTGCCCGCATAGGTGCTGAGCGGTGCCTGCGCCCCCAGCAGGCTGATGCCCACGAGGCCCGCCGTCAGCTGCACGGGCCACATGGTCGGCTGCCGCAGCACGCGCAGGTCGATGGCCGGATCCTTCTGCCGCAACTCCCACCGGCCGAACGGCACGATCGCCGCCACGCCGACCAGGATGATGGCCCACACCCACCACGTCTCGGGCCCGTTCAGCCGCAGGAACGTGAGCCCCGAGGTCACGAGCAGCAGCGACAGCGAGAGCAGCACGAAGCCCACGACGTCGAGCGTGCGCCCGGGCAGGGGTTCCGATTCGGGCACCTTGAACAGGATCACGAAGAACACGGCCGTGACGGCCACGGCCGGCACCATGAGCGCGAGCGTGACGTTCTCGCTGAGCGCCGCGAAGATGCTGCCCGCGCCGAGCGCGCCGAGGATGGCCCCCGCCTCGAGCGCCACGACGAGCAGTCCGGCGGCGCGGCGCGTGTCGGATGCCGCCTGGCCGCTCGTCCGCCCGCGCTCGAAGATGAGGGCGATCTCGAGCGGCAGCCACACCACGTAGAACCCCTGCAGCGCCCAGGCCGCGAGGAACGACCAGAAGTCGTTGGCGAAGCACAGCCACCACGTCGCTCCCGCCGTGAGCACGGTCGCGATGAGCAGCATCCGTTTGTGGCCCATCATGTCGCCGAGTTTGGCGAGCACGGGCACGACGAGCGCCGACAACAGCAGCTGAGCGGCCTCGAACCAGTTGAAGTCGGCGTCGACGATGCCGAGGTGCGCCACCAGGTCGCTGATGAGCGGCACGTAGTAGCCCTGCAGGATGCCGCTCGTCAGCTCGACGAAGAAGAACCATCCGATGAGGGATGCGCTGACCCCCACCATCGACCGTGGCAGGCGTGAGGGGCGGGCGGGCGGCGTCGTCATTGTCGGATGCTACAACCGGCGGTCAAAACGCCGCTAGCTTAAGAAGATGACGAACGATGTGACTCCTCCGGCCGCCGAGAACACCCCCGAGCGCGAAGTCCTCACGTGGGACGACTTCGGAGACGCCACGCGCACGCTCGCGCACGACGTCCTCTCCTCGGGTTTCACGCCCGACATCGTCGTCGCCATCGCGCGCGGCGGACTGCTTCTCGGCGGATCGATCGCCTACGCCCTCGGCGTGAAGAGCTGCGGCGCCCTCAACGTCGAGTTCTACACGGGCGTCGACGAGCGTCTGCCCGAACCCGTCGTCATCCCGCCCATGCTCGACGGCGGTTCGCTGCGCGACAAGAACATCCTGCTCGTCGACGACGTCTCGGATTCGGGCCGCACGCTCGCCCTCGTGCGCGAGCTCGTGGGAGCCTCGGGCGCCCGCGTCAAAACCGTCACCCTCTACACGAAGCCCGGCACCGTGCTCGTGCCCGACTACTACTGGAAGAGCACGTCGCAGTGGATCACGTTCCCCTGGTCGGCGCTCCCTCCCGTCGAGGTGGGCGACCCCCGGGCTCGCTAAGCTGACGGGATGAGTATTCACCTCGTGGGCGGGCCGATGCCGGCCGACACAGAACCGGCCATCTACGGGGCGTTCATCGCCGAAGCCGCAGAACGGGCCGTGCACGGCGAGCGCCTCATCCCGCGCATCGCCGTCGTCATCGTGCACGACGGCAACGGCACCGACGACGCGGCCGCGTGGCGTCGCACGCTCGAGCGTTCGGGCGCCTGCGAACCCGTCGTCGCTCTCGTGCGCGAGGGCGGAACGCTCGACCAGACGGCCCTCGTCGACATCGACGGGCTCATCGTCGCGGGCGGCCTCACGCCCGCCTACGCCGTCGCCCTCGAACCCGTCACGGGTGAGATCCGCCGCCAGGTGGCGGACGGGCTGCCCTACCTCGGCTACTCGGCCGGTGCCGCGCTCGCCGCCGACCGCGCCCTCATCGGCGGCTGGCAGATCGGCGGGGTGCCCGTGTGCCCCGAAGAAGCCTCAGAAGAACTCGACGATGTCACCATCCAGCAGGGCATCGGGCTCATCGACGTCACCGTCGACGTGCACGCCGCGCAGTGGGGCACGGTGGCGCGCGCCATCGCTGCCACCGAGGCGGGGCTCGTCGAGGGCGTGCTGGCGATCGACGAGGCCACGGCGCTCGTCGTGGGCGAAGGCCCCCTGCGCGTCGTCGGCCCCGGCAGCGTCTGGCAGATCTCCGGCAGCGAGAACGGCGTGCGCGTCGTCACGCTCGCCGAGGGCTGATCCACCGCTCCCGCATGAGACATTCGCTCGCCGAACTGGCCGCCGACGGGTCGATGGATGCCGCGTGGGCGACAGCGCTCGAACCCGTCGAGGACGACATCCACCGCCTGGGCGACTTCCTGCGGCAGGAGACGGCCGAGGGGCGCGGATACCTGCCGGCGGGCGAGAACGTGCTGCGGGCCTTTCGGGCGCCGCTTCGCGACGTGCGGGTGCTGATCGTGGGGCAAGACCCCTACCCGACGCCCGGGCATCCCATCGGTCTGTCGTTCGCGGTAGAGAAACATGTGCGACCCGTGCCACGCAGCCTGCAGAACATCTATCGCGAGCTGGCGGATGATCTGGGTGTCACGCCGCCCGAACACGGCGACCTGAGCGCGTGGACCGACAACGGCGTGATGCTGCTGAACCGCGTGCTGACGGTGCGACCGGGGGAGGCGGCATCCCACCGCGGGAAGGGTTGGGAGGCCGTGACCGACCATGCCATCCGCACGCTCGTGGCGCGCGACCAGCCGCTCGTCGCGATTCTGTGGGGCAAGGATGCTCAGGGGCTCAAGCCTTTACTCGGCGACACCCCCGTGATCGAGAGCGCGCACCCGAGCCCCCTGTCGGCCAGGCGAGGATTCTTCGGGTCGAAACCGTTCTCGCGCGTCAACGAGGTGTTGGCCGGGCGCGGCGCGAAACCGGTCGACTGGACGCTTTACACTTGAGCCGTGCTCGAAGAGGAATACCAGCCCCGACGCCGGCTCCCGCCCCACCTGCGGAAGAAGCCCAGCGAAGAACCGCCGTTCGACTATGAGATCCGCGACGCGCGGCTCGAAGACATGCCCGACGTGCGCGAGATCTACAACCACTACGTCGCCAACAGCGTCGTCACGTTCGACGAAGACGCCATGACGCTGAAGGAGTGGAAGACCAAATTCGAGCGCCTGAATAAGGCCGGTATGCCGTTCATCGTGGCCGTCTCGCCGAGCGAACAGATCCTCGGCTATGCACTCGTAGCGCCGTGGAAAGAGAAGCGCGCCTACCGCTACACGGTCGAGAACTCGATCTACCTGCGCGCGGCGTCCACGGGTAAGGGGCTCGGGCGCGTGCTGCTCGCCGAGCTCATCGAACGGTCGAAGGCGGCGGGGCTCAAAGAGATGTTGGCCGTGATCGCCGACAAGGGCGCCGAGTCATCCATCGCCCTGCACGAGAAGTTCGGGTTCGTCGAGATCGGGCGCATGGGGCGCGTGGGCTTCAAGTTCGAGCGCTGGCTCGGCACCGTGCTCATGCAGAAGTCGCTCAAGTAGCCGCCTGACGCCTGACGCCAGGATGCCGAGCGCCCGGGTGCAGGAGCCCCCGGGTGCGCGTGCTCAGCGACCCGAGACGCGCCCGGCGACGTCGAGCACGAGCCCGCGGGGGAGGACGCCCGCACCCACAGCCTGGACCTTGTTGCGCAGCCCCGACACGACACTCGCGGGCGTGCGCGCACGATCGAGCGCCCGGAAGGTCGTCTGGATGACCTGATCGACCGTCTCGCGCGGCCCGAACGACTGATCGTCGTTGCCCGCCACGGCGAAGAACTCGGTCTCGGTCGGGCCGGGGGAGAGCGCCAGAACCTTCACGCCCGTCTCCTTGAGCTCGAACGCGAGCGCCTCGGTGAACGACAACACGAAAGCCTTCGTGGCCGCATAGATCGCGAAATCGGGCACGGGGGCGTGGCCGGCGACGCTCGACACCGTGAGAAGCACGCCCGTGCCGGGTTTCGTGGCCGCGTGCGCCGTGAGATGCGGCAGCAGCGCGTGCGTGAGCTTGACGAGCGCCGTGATGTTCAGGTCGATCTGGCCGGTGGCATCCTTCGACGACGAGCGCAAGAAGGGCCCCGCCACGCCATACCCCGCATTGTTCACGAGACTGGCGATGCGGATGCCGCGCTCCTCAAGCCCCGCCACCACCTCGTCCACGCCGCCCGGGGCCGCGAGGTCGGCCGCGATCACGGTGGATGTCGTGCCGTACCGTTCGCCGAGCTCATCGGCCAGCGCCTGCAGCTTGTCCCGGCGGCGCGCCACGAGCACGAGGTCGGCGCCGCGGCGGGCGAACTCGGCGGCGAAACCGCGCCCCAGACCGCTCGAAGCGCCCGTGATCAGAACAGTGGTACCCATGGGGTCGAAGACGTAAGCCATGGGGCGAGAGTAGCGCGCCAGGCCGGACGCGCGCGGCGAGTAGGCTCGGAACGTGTACGAGATTCACGATCTGGGAGCCGTCGAACTCTGGGTGTCGCTGCAGCGCGGCGAGCTCGGCCCCGTCGAGGTCACCCGCCACTTCCTCGAGCGCATCGAGGCCATCGAGCCTCAGGTGGGCGCCTTCCTGCAGGTCGACGCCGACGCCGCCCTCGAGCGGGCCCGCTTCGTCGAGAAGGAGGTGCCGCAGACGTCGCCGCTCTGGGGCATCCCGCTGGCCGACAAAGACCTCGTGCAGCGCGCCGGCACGGTCACCACCTTCGGCTCGAAGGCCTTCGAGGGCGTGGTGTCGCAGGCCTCCGACGAGATCGTGCGCGTGCTCGACGACGCCGGTTCGATCAGCCTGGGCAAGACGAACACACCCGAGTTCGGCCTGTTCGGCTACACCGAGAACGCGCTCGCCGAGCCGACGCGCAACCCCTACGACCTCGAGACCAACGCGGGCGGATCGTCGGGCGGCGCGGCTGCGGCCGTGGCCGCGCGCATGCTGCCGTTCGCCCCCGCGAGCGACGGTGGCGGCTCCATCCGCATCCCCGCCGCCGCGACAGGGCTCGTCGGCATCAAACCGTCGCGCGGCCTCGTGCCGTCGGGCTCGGGCATCGATTCGCTGGCCGGTCTGGCCGTCAAGGGCCCCATCGCCCGCAGCGTGCGCGACGCCGCCATGCTGCTCGACGCCATGATCGGCCGCGAGAACGGGCGCATCCCGCATCCCTTCGCCCTGCGCGCGCCCGACGACGACGACGGCGATCTGCTCGGTGTCGCGATCCGGGGGAAGGGCCGCTTCAACATCGGGCTGCTCACGAACACGCCGTGGGATGACGCCTACGACATCGTCGTCGCGCCAGAGGCCCGTGCCGCCGTCGCTCAGGCCGTCGAGTTGCTGGCCACGTTCGGACACGGCATCGAGGAGGTCACGCTCGACCACGGCAACGTCTACCCGGATGCCTTCCGCACCGTGTGGCGCGTCTCGGCCGCCACGCTGCCCGTCGACGGCGACCGCATCGACCTGCTCGAGCCCATCACGCAGGAGTTGCTGCGCGCTGGCCGGCAGATCGGGGCCCGCGAGCTGTCGCACGTGCTGTCGGTGCTCGGCCGCTTCGAGCGCAGCGTCATCCGCCAGTTCGACCGCTTCGACGCCGTGCTGAGTCCCAGCCTCGCGCTCACGCCGCGGCCGAACGGATGGCACGACCAGACAGACCCGGCCCGCAACTTCGAGCAGCAGGTGCTCTACGCCCCGCACACCTCATTCGTGAATGCTTCGGGCCTGCCCGCCATCACACTGCCCGTCGCGGTGACGGATGACGGCCAACCCATGGGCGTGCAGCTCATCGGTCGCCCCGGTGGCGAGGCCGCGCTCATCTCGATCGGCACGCAGCTCGAGCGCAAGCTCCGCTGGCAGAACCGGATGCCGGCGCTCGCCGCGTCGCGCTGAGCTAGGTCAGGCGTCAGGCGCCAGGCGTCAGGCGGCAGGCGTCAGGCGTCCAGCGTCGGCACGGCGCTCAGCAGGCGGCGCGTATAGGGATGCTCGGGCCGCCCGAGCACGCGCGCGGTCGGCCCCTGCTCCACGATCTCGCCCTCGGTCATGACGGCCACGCGGTTGCTGAGGTGCTGGATCACGCCGATGTCGTGCGACACGATGACGAGCGTGAGCCCGAGCGAGGCGCGCAGTTCGGCGAGCAGGTCGAGGATGCGGGCCCGCACGGTGACGTCGAGCGCCGACAGCGGTTCGTCGCCGACGAGCAGGCGCGGCCCGTGCACGATGGCGCGGGCGAGGGCGATGCGCTGACGCTGCCCGCCCGAGAACTCGTGCGGGTACCTCGAGGCCGCTTCGGCGTCGAGCCCGACGGCCTCGAGCACCTCGACCACGCGCCGGCGATGACCGCCCTCGCTGTGGATGCCGAGGCCCGTGAGCGGTTCGGCGACGATGCGCCCGACCGTCATGCGCGGGTCGAGCGATGCATAGGGGTCTTGGAAGATGATGCCGGTCTCGCGGCGCAACCAGCGCAGTTTCGCCGCCGGACCGGGTTCGACGACGCGGCCGTCGAAGGTCACGGTTCCGCTGCTGGGGGCATCGAGTGCGAGGAGCAGGCGCACGAGCGTCGACTTGCCCGAGCCGGACTCCCCGATGACGGCGAGCGTGTCGCCCTCGTAGACGTCGAGGTCGACGGGTTTCAGGGCATCGGTCACGCGCCCCGGCTGGAAGAGGTTCTCCCGCGGCGACACGAACCGACGCGACAGTCCGCGCGCGCTCAGCAGCGGGGTGCGGATCGGCGTGTCCGTCTCGCGATCGAGGGCGTCGGGGCCGGTCGCAGCGTCGTCGCGGCTCACAGCGCTCCCTCGTCTTTCGCTCGGTCGTCGTGGTTGTTGTTGTTGTTGTGGTTGTTGTTGTTGTTGTTGTCGTCGTCGTGATCCGTTGCGGCCCCCGCCGTCCACGTCGTCGCCCGCGCCGCCTCGAGCAGCGCACGCGTCACCGGGGATGCCGGGTCGTGCAGCAGCGTCTCGATCGAGGCCTCCTCGACCACCCGCCCGTCGGCCAGGACGGCGGCGCGGTCGACCGTGCGCTGCAGCACCGCCAGGTCGTGCGTGATGAACAGCAACGACATGCCGCGCTCCCGCTGGATGCGCGCGAAGAGGTCGAGGATCTCGGCCTGGATGGTCACGTCGAGCGCCGTGGTCGGCTCGTCGGCGATGAGCACCTCGGGGTCGGCGGCCAGGGCGATGGCGATGGCGACGCGCTGTCGCTGTCCGCCCGAGAGCTGGTGCGGGTAGCGGTCGACGATGCGGTCGGGTTCCGGCAGGCGCACGAGGGTGGCGAGCTCGATGGCGCGCCGCCGGGCGTCGCGCTTCGAGGCATCCGTGTGTCGTCGGATGGGTGTCATGATCTGGCGGCCGACCGTGCGGATGGGGTTGAGGGCCGTGCGCGGTTCCTGGAAGACGATGCCGAGGCGGCGGCCGCGGATGCGCGCGAGCTCGCGTTCGGAGAGGCCGACGATCTCGGTGTCACCCAGGCGGATGCTGCCCGACACGCGTGCCCCCTCGGGCAAGAGCCCCAGCAGCGCGAGCGCCGTGAGCGACTTGCCCGAACCGGATTCGCCGATCAGACCGAAGCGTTCGCCGTCGCCGACGCGGAACGACACGTCGTCGACCACGACGCGGCCACCCACCTCGATGGTGAGGTTCGAGACGGTCAGGCTCATCGGGCTCCTCCCTGGCGCACGCGCGGGTCGGTGGCGTCGCGCAGCCCGTCGCCCAGCAGGTTGAAGCCCAGCACGGTGAGCGTGATGACGAGCCCCGGCCACAGCACGGCGAGCGGGTGCACGCCGATGTAGGGCTGCAGTTCGGCGAGCAGGCGGCCCCAGCTGGGTGTCGATGCGGGCGCGCCGTAGCCGAGGTAGGAGAGCCCGGCCTCGGCGAGCACGGCCAGCGCCATCGACCACGACAGCTGCACGATGAAGACGGGCGCGATATTGGGCAACAGGTGCCGAGTGAGCACGCGTCCACGACCGAGACCGGATGCCGTCGCCGCCAGCACGTATTCGCTGCGGGCGATGCGCCGGATCTCGCCGCGCGAGACCCGGGCGATATTCACGCCGAAGCTCACGCCGACGGCCACGATGACGACGCCGAGCGATCCGCCGAAGACGCTCGCGAGCATGAGGGCCACGAGGATGGTCGGAAAAGCGATGAGGATGTCGATGAGCACGGCGATGCCTTCGCGCACCCAGCGCGCCGTCAGCGATCCGAGAGCCGCCAGCGCCACACCGACGACGGCCGCGATGAGCGCCGAGCCCGCGGCCACCTGCACGGTCGTGCGGCTGCCCGCGAGGAGCACGCTGAAGATGTCGCGCCCTACGTTGTCGGTGCCCATGAGGTGCGTGAGCGAGGGCCCGAACCACTGGTCGTACGGGTTCGCGGCTCCCGGATCGTAGGGCGTGTAGACGAGCGAGACGCCCGCGGCCACGACGAGCACGACGATGGCGACGACGCCGTAGAGCCCCGACGGTGTCGCGAGCAGGGCCCGCCACCAGGTGCGCCGACGGGGTGACGTGCCGGCGGCCGCGGCTCGCCGCGCGAGCTGTCGCACGCGGCGCGGATCGGGCGTGGGGGCTCCGGTCTGGATGGTGGTCATGCGGTCTCCCGCTGTCGGGGGTCGAGCAGCCGGTGCACGATGTCGACGAGCGTGCCGATGACGAGCACGATGGCCGTCAGCGCGAGCAGTTCGCCCTGCACCTTGGTGAGGTCGCGATTGCCCACGTCGGCCACGAGCATGCGCCCGATGCCCGGCAGGCTGAAGAGCTGTTCGATGATGATGGCGCCCACGATGAGGCCCGCGACCTGCAGGCCGAGCACCGAGACCACCGAGAGCGCCACGTTGGGCATGCCCTGCGTGATGAGGGCCCTGGTGCGCGTCATCCCCGTCGCCGCGGCCGTGCGCACGTAGTCCTCGCCGCTCGCCTCGACGGCGGCCGAACGGATGAAACGCAGCAGGACGGCCCCCTCGATGATGCCGATCGTGAGGGACGGCAGCACGAGGGATTGGATGGCGCGCCCGGGCTCCTGCCATCCATCGAGGGGGAAGCCCTGCGGGGGCAGCCAGCCGAGCCACACCGCGAAGATCGCGATGAGGACGAGCCCGGCCCAGACGGCGGGCACGGCGGCGAGACCCTGCGACACGAAGCTCACGACCGTGCCCGAGACCCGGCGGCGGCGGACGGCCGCGAGGATGCCGAGGGGAACGCTGAACAGCAGTGCGACGACGAGCGAGAAAACGGCGAGCGGCACGGTGACCTGCGCCTTCTCGGCCAGCTCGTCGGCAACCGACGACGACGTGATGAGCGATGAACCCAGGTCGCCCCGCAGAAGCCCGCCGAGCCAGTCGCCGTATTGCACCAGGATGGGGCGGTCGAGCCCGAGAGACAGCCGGATCGCGGCCACCTGCTCGGGCGTCGACTGCGTTCCCGCGATCACCTGAGCGACATCACCCGGCAGAATGCGCAGGGTGAAGAAGATCAGGGCGCTGGCCACCAGGAGCCCGACGACGAGGAGCAGCAGCCTCGTCAGGACGAAGCGGATCACTCCTGGACGGCTAGTTCGCCGAGGTCGAGTCGCGTCGAGGTCGAGTCGGTCGGGAACCCGGTGACACCCGTGCGCACGGCCGTGAGGGTCACGGCGTTGTAGAGCCAGTCGGCGCCGGCCTGCTCGCTGACGATGCGGGCCGCCTCCTTCAGCTTGGCGGCCGCGGTCTCGGCGTCGGCCGCGGCGACCGACTCCTGGTAGAGGCGCTGCACGTCGGCGTTGTCGAAGCCGAAGTAGTAGTCGGGGTCGGCCCAGTTGCCGAAGTCGCGCGATTCGGCGTGGTCGACGTAGCTCAGCTGGAAGTCCTTGTTGGTGTAGACGTCGTTCAACCACGTTGCGAACTCGACGCTCTTCACGTTCAGGGTGATGCCGACCTTCTCGAGCTCGGAGACGAGCAGCGTGGCAACGCTCGTGCCGTAGAACGACGGGATGGTGAGGTCGAGCGTGAGGTTCGACTGGCCGGCGGCGGCGAGCAGTTCCTTGGCCTTGGCGGGGTCGTAGGGTGCAACATCCGTCAGGTCTTCGTAGCCCGGGTCGAGCTCGGGGATGGGCCCGCCCTGTTCGACGGCCGCACCGCCGACGGCCTTGACGACGGCGGCGTGGTCGATGGCCATGCGGATGGCTTGGCGCACGCGCACGTCGTTCAGCGGGGCGACCTTGTTGTTGAAGGCCAGCGTGTATTTGTCGGTGGTCTTGCCGCGCGCGATCTCGATGTCGGCGTTGCCGTCGAACTGTGTGGCGAGGTTGGCGTCGACGGCCGTCTGCACGTCGAGGTCGCCGGCCAGCATGGCGTTGATGCCCGCGTTGGCGTCGGTGATGTAGCGGAACACGACGCTTTTCACCCGGGCCTTCTCGCCCCAGTAGTCGTCGTTGCGCTCGAGCGTCAGGCTGTCGCCCTGCTTCCAGCTCTTCAGCGTGTAGGGGCCCGTGCCGACGGCGGTCGTGGACAGGTCGTTGGTGGCGGCCTGGTCGAGCACCAGGCCCGCGCGGCCCGCGAGGTTCCACAGCAGGTTCGAGTCGGGGGCCGAGAGTGCGAGCGTCACGGTGTCGTCGTCGGTGGCCGTGACCGACGTCACGTTGGCCAGGTCGGTGTGCCCCTGCATCCCCTCGTCGTCCTTGACCTCGGAGATCGACCAGACGACGTCCTCGGCCGTGACCTCGTCGCCGTTCTGGAACGTGACGCCCTCGTTGAGGTCGAACGTGTAGGTGAGGCCGTCTTGAGAGACCTCGTGGGACTTCGCGATGGTGTCGACGATCTCGCCCGAGGCGGTGCGCGAGACGAGACCCTCGTAGACGTTGTCGATGAGCACCTGGTCGAGCGCGATGCCGTCTGTGGTGCGGATGTCGAGGTCGGTCGGTTCGAGCACCAGGCCCACGTTCACCGTGGCGTCGGCGTCGGGGCTGCCGGACTCGGACGAGCCTCCGCCCGGTGTGCAGGCGGTGAGGACGAGGGCTGCGGCGGCGACGGTGCCGGCTGCGGCGAGGATTCGGGGGGAACGCATGTCGATCCTTTCGGGATGCTTCTGCAGTGCAAGTGTCGGTCATCCCGCCCGCCGGCCGGGGCCCTCAGGGGGGCGGCGGCAGAGAGGCGGGGATGAAAGGTGCTGTCCTGGTCGACGGGGCCCGACCGGTGGTGCGGGTGCGTGACTTTCGGACTCGAGGTCGCTGGCGGCTGCGGCGGATGCTGCAGGGGCCTGATGCTGTCGATGCTGCGGATGGGCGCGCTGCCCCGGAGAGCGGCGGCGTTGCCGGTTTCAGCGCGCTGCGGGGAGGGAGAACCTTGCCCGGGCACGTGATCGCCGGCGCGAAATGCGCGGCGTCAAGAGAGCGTACCGGATGCCGGGACCTGACCCGGAATCGGCGCGGACTCGTCGACGAAATCGCGGATCGCTTCGGCGAGTCACACGGGAGCGAACTCCTGCACGTTGTGCCCCGCCTCGATCCGTACCGAACGTGAACCGGGAACGCGGTCGAGGAATTCCCGCTCGGTCGCGTCGTCGAGGAAACCGTGCGAGGCGCGCACGAGCAGCACGGGGATGTCGAGCCGCTCGAACGACGCCCAGACGCTCGCCAGCTCGAACGTGAGGGGCACTCGGTCGCCCAGGTTGGCGAGGTGGTGTTTGAAGATGACCGTGCCGTCGGGCTGCTCGCGCGTGTTCAGCCACACGCCGCGTTCGAGGGCCCGGCGGTCGGTGCCGATGCCGAACGCGATGGCGCGGTCGACGATCTCGTCGCGCGAGCGGAACGGCTCGGGCGCCTGCAAGAAGTCGCGCACCGACTGCGCGCCCTGCTCGTGCAGCCCCGGCGTGATGTCGACGATGACGAGCGCGTCGGCGGATGCCTGATCCTCGGCCGCGATGACCGCCGCGGTCAGGCCGCCGAGCGATTGGCCGACGAACACCTGGGGCCCCGGGCCATCCACGACCTGTTCGATGAGCGGGCGCAGCGACCGGGCGTTGGTGGCGGGGGAGTAGTCGGCGTCGTCCCGCCAGGCCGAATCGCCGTGACCCGGCAGATCGACGGCCAAGGCGTTGCGGCCGAGCGCCTGAACGGTGGCATCCCACGTGTGGGCGTTGAGGCCCGCGCCGTGCAGGAACGTGAACTCGGGGCCGCCGTCGCCCCACTGCAGATACGAGATGGCGCGGCCATCCGGGTCGACCACGCTGTCGCGCCGCCCGGGCAACGGCACATGGTCGGGGGTGTTCAGGATGCCGCGGTGCTCGAGTTCGCCGGCGAGGAACCGGAATTCGTCCGGGCCGTCGACGTCGCTGTGATCGAGAGTCATGCCTCTAGTCTCTGACATCGGGGGCGGGCGCACGAGTCAGGCGGCCAGATCGTGACTTCTCGTGACATCTCCAGACGCGTCGGGACAAGATAGGGATATGAGCACCCCGCGCCACTACCCCCTGCCCGGCACGTACAACTTCCGCGAGGTGGGTGGCTATCACGCGGGGTCGTCGACGACGAAGTGGGGCAAGCTCTACCGGTCGGATGCCCTGAACCGCCTGACCGACGAGGCGCGCGACGATCTGCGGCAGCGCGACATCCGCACCGTCATCGACCTGCGCGACGACGAGGAGCGGCGCCACAACCCCAGCCTGCTCGAGGGGCTGCCCGTGCGCGTCGTCGAGTCGCCGATCTTCAGCGGGTCGGCGTCGTCGTTCCTGGCCTCTGACATCACGCTGGCCCGACTCTATGAGACGGTCGTGACCGAGAATGCGGATGCCATCGTGCGCGCCATCCGCGTGATCGCGTCGTCGGGCGAGGGTGAGGGTGCCGTGCTCGTGCATTGCACGGCCGGCAAGGATCGCACGGGGCTCGTCGTCGCCTTCGCGTTGCTCGCGGTGGGTGTCGACCGGCAGGAGGTCGTCGCCGATTACGCGATGACGCAGCAGAACCTGCCCGACTCGCTCATGGCGCCGATCATCGCGCGGCTGAAGGCGCTGCACGTGCCCGATTCGACCACGATCGACGAACTCGTGTGGGGCTCGCCCGCTCATGTGCTCGAAGAGACGATCGACCTCGTGGTGCGTCAGCACGGCAGCGTGCGCGCGTTCTTGACCGACAACGGGTTGACCGAAGGTGAGCTGGATGACCTCGCTCACGTCCTGCTCGAGCGCGCCTGAACGAACGCCCCGAGAAGTTCTCAAGATAGGTAAGGCATGCCTATACTGAGAGCGTTATGACGAACGATTCCGTCCTCCCCGAGCACGCCGACAGCGGCTCTTTCGCCCACCTCGGTCACGGGGCCCACGGCGGACGTCACCGCACGCGCGTGCAGTACTTGCTCGCGGGTGACGAGACGGTTCTGGCCGAGGTTCAGGCGCTCGCCGCAACGCTTCCGCTGTGTGCAACGGGCCGCATCTTCGTCGAGGTCGCCTCAGAGGCGGATGTCTTCGAGCTGTCGGCGCCGCCGCGCATGACCGTCACCTGGTTGGCGCGTTCGACGCGCCGCGGGTCGGTCGGTTCTGGCCGTGCCTGTGCCCGAGGTGAGGCCGTTTCCCGTGCCGCGCGCGCCTGGGCGAGCGAGATGCTGTGCGACGATCCCGAATCGGCGCACATCTGGCTGGGCGGGGACGAACGCGGGGTGGCCGAGACGTATCGGCACCTGACCGTGGGGCTCGACATCCTGCCCGATCACATTCACGGCGCAGCGCGCGCCTAAGGGTCCACCCTTCGGTCGAATTCGCGCGGGCAGCGGACGACTCTGCGCTCACCGTAGCGGTCAGATCGCTCGCGATCACCCGCTCACCGTGACGTGCCGTCGGCGGCAGCCGATCGCTCAGCCGCCCCCGGCGTCAGTGTCGGCGCGTCTAGCCGCGCGGGCTCGCGCCCAGCTCCTTGTCGACCTGCGGCAGGACCTCGGTCGCGAAGAGCTCGATCGAGCGCATCATGAGCGGCTGAGGCACGCCCGACCAGTCCATCTGCAGGGCGTGGCGGTCGTAGTCGAGGTGCTGGTGCAGCGCGATCATGCGGTCGGCGACCTCGTTGGGGCTGCCGGCGAAGATGGCGCCGCGGGGGGCGGCCTGCGCGTCGAACGAGGCGCGGTCGGGGGTGGCGAATCCGCGCTCGGCCGAGATGCGCGCCATGCTGTCGATCCAGTAGGGGAAGAATGTGTCGCGCGCCTCCTGGCTGGTCGGCGCGATGAAGCCGGGGCCCGAGATGGCGACCTTCAGGGCGTTGGCGTCGTGGCCGGCCTCGGTCGCGGCGCGGCGGTAGAGGTCCACGAGCGGCGCGAAGCGTTCGGGGTAGCCGCCGATGACGGCGTAGTTGATGGGCAGTCCGAGAACTCCGGCGCGGATGCTGGACTCCGGGTTTCCGCCCGTCGCCACCCAGATGTCGAGATCGTGTCCGTCGGGTCGGGGAAGGATCTGAGCATCCGTCAGTCCGGCGCGGAACTTGCCGCGCCATGTGACGCGTTCCTGTGCGCTGATGCGCAGCAGAAGGTCGAGCTTCTCTTCATAGAGGGCGTCGTAGTCCTCGAGGTTCTGGCCGAAGAGAGGGAACGATTCGATGAACGATCCTCGGCCTGCGGTGAGCTCGGCGCGGCCGTTCGACAGTAGGTCGATGGTGCTGAACTGCTGGTAGACGCGCACGGGGTCTTCCGTCGAAAGCACGGTCACGGCGCTGCCCAGGCGGATCTTCGAGGTCACGGTCGCGGCGGCCGCGAGCACGGTCGCGGGGGAGGAGATGGCGTAATCGGGGCGGTGGTGCTCGCCGATGCCGAACCAGTGCAGGCCGAGTTCGTCGGCGAGCTTGATGCGCTCGATCGTGTTCGCAAGCTGTTGACGGGGTGAGATCTGCTCGCCCGTGACGGGGTCGCGGTGGATGTCACCAAAACTGTAGACGCCTAATTCCATACTTATGAATACAACCAGAGGTTAGAGAAAATTCCGGCATTCTCTCGGGGATTCGCTGGACCACGTTGCGGGCTTTAGGTAAGGCAAGCCATACTTAGGTAGTGCTTACTACGACGGATGCCCCGACCGCCGCCCCTGCCTCCGAGCCCGTGCTGCCCTACCGCTGCTTCACCGTACGCGTGAAACGCGTCGACCGCCTCACGCCGCACTTCATCCGCGTGACTTTCCACTCCGACGACCTGCAATACTTCGGCACCGACTGCCTCGATCAGCGCATCAAGGTCGTGCTGCCCCTCGCCGAGACGGGCCTCGACACGTTCCCGCAGGGCGGGGATTGGTGGGATGCCTGGCGCGCTTTGTCCAACGAGCAGCGCAACCCGTTCCGCACCTACACCGTTCGTGCCGTGCGTCCCGCCGAACGCGAGGTCGACGTGCTGTTCGTCTCGCACGGCGACTCCGGTCCCGCCTCCTCGTGGGTCGCGAACGCCACGGCCGGCGACGAGGCCATCCTGGTCGGCCCCAACGCCCTCAGTCCCGACAGCGCGTCGGGCATCGCCTGGAACCCCGGCGCCAGCCGCCGCCTGCTGCTCGCGGGCGACGAGACGGCGGCTCCCGCCATCCTCGCCATTCTCGAGTCGTTGCCTCACGATGCAACGGGCAGCGTGTTCATCGAGGTTCCCGACGCGGCCGACGTGCTGCCCGTGGTGGCGCCCGAGGGTGTCGATGTGACGTGGTTGCCGCGGGCCGACGCTGAATCCGCCGCCGCTTCTGCCGCTTCCGCTTCCGCTGCTGCCCCGGCCGTCTACGGTGCCCGTCTCGTCGAGGCCGTCGGCGCGTGGGTCGACAAGTTCTGCCTCGACTGCGAACCCGTGGCCGACGCATCCGCTCTGGCTCGCGCCGTGGCCGACGACGAGGGCGAGACCGACAACGGCGTGCTGTGGGACGTGCCGGCCGACAGCGCATCCGACGCGGTATCCGGCCCCGCCGCGGGCGACCAGAATGCCGCCCAGGCCCCGCGCCGCGACGACCTCTACGCCTGGCTCGCGGGCGAGGCCGGCGCCATCAAGACCCTGCGCCGCCACATCGTCACCACCAACGGCATCGACCGCCGCCAGGTGGCCTTCATGGGCTACTGGCGCATCGGCAAGAGCGAGATCTAGCCCCGGCCGCCGCCCCCGACCACAGTTTCCCTCCGCGCCGCCACCTCGGGGCGCCCCCTCGTCGTGCCCCGGCACCGTTCCACCCGCCCTCTCGAAAGGACCCCGTGACCACCTCACGCCGCCTCCGCCGCCTACCCGCCCTGGCCCTCGCCACCCTCACCGCCACCGCGCTCCTCGCGGGCTGCTCGTCCTCGGCCGAACCCGCGTCGACCGCTGGTGCCTCCGCCGACGGAGCCTTCCCCGTGACGATCGACTCAGCGCTGGGCGAGGCCGTCATCGACGCGAAGCCGAAGCGCATCGTGACGATCGGTCAGGGTTCGGCCGATACGGCCGTCGCGCTCGGCACCACCCCCGTGGCCGTCGAAGAGCAGGTCTGGGGCGGCGACGCCGACGGGCAGCAGGCGTGGGTGCGCGAGGCCATCGAGAAGCGCGGCGACGAGTTGCCCGCGACCTTCACGGTGACGCCCGAGATCGACATGGACGCCGTCGCCGAGGCCGAGCCCGACCTCATCCTGGCGCCGCAGTCGGGAATCACGCAGGACCAGTTCGATGTGCTCTCGCAGCTGGCGCCCACGGTCGCCTACCCGGGCGAGGCGTGGTCGACCGCCTGGGACGACCAGATCGAGATCATCGGCGAGGCACTCGGCCAGAAGAAGGATGCCGAGGGCCTCGTCGACGACATCCGTTCGACCCTCGGAAAGGTCGGCGAGGAGCACCCCGAGTTCGCCGACCTGACGTTCGCCTACCTCTACACGGGCGAGCCGGGCACGCTCGGCGTCTTCCAGCCGAACGAGCCGCGCGCCGCCATCCTCGAACTCATGGGCCTCAAGAGCGACCCGATCGTCGCGCAGCAGGAGGTCACGGCCGGCACCGCATCGAGCGTCCTCGGCCTCGAGAACGCCGACCTGTTCGACGACACCGACCTCATCTTCAGCTGGTTCTCGGATGCCGAGGAGCAGGCCACGATCGAGGCGCAGCCGCTCTATGCGCAGATCCCCGCCGTCGAGCGCGGCTCGGATGTCGTCACCTACGACAAGCAGTTCGTCAACGCCGCGAGCATCATCACGCCCCTGTCGGTGCCGTGGGTGCTCGACGAGTACGTCGACCTGATCGCCGACGCCGCCACGCGCGTTCCCCGCTAAACCTCGCTCATCCCCGCCGCTCGCCGCGCGAGCACCCCGCACCATCCACCTTCAGGAGCTCCTCTCATGTCCACCACCTCGTCCCGCCGTCTCGGGCTGCGCGCCCTCTCGGCCACCCTCGCCGCGGGCCTCGGTCTCGCCGGCCTCGTCGGATGCTCGACCTCGGCGTCGACCGATACGGGTTCGTCGTCGTCATCCGATGCCGCTTTCCCGGTCACCATCGAGTCGGCGCTCGGCGAGGCCGTCATCGAGAAGAAGCCCGAGCGCGTCGTCACGATCGGCTGGGGGTCTGCCGACACGGTCTACTCGCTCGGCACCACCCCCGTGGCCATCGAGGCGGACCGCTGGGCTGGCGACAAGGATGGCCTGCTGCCCTGGTTCCGCGAGGCCGTCGAGAAGAACGGCGACACGCTGCCGGCGACGTTCGACGTCTACCCCGAGATCGATGTCGACAGCATCGTCGAGGCCGACCCCGACCTCATCCTGGCGCCCCAGTCGGGTTTGACGGCCGACCAGTACGACGTGCTGTCGCAGCTCGCGCCCACTGTCGCCTACCCCGACCAGGCGTGGCAGACCCCCTACGACACTCAGATCGAGATCATCGGCAAGGCGCTCGGCAAACCCGACGAGGCGAAGGATCTGGTCGACGAGATCGATACGACGCTCGCCGACGCCGCGGCATCCCACCCCGAATACGCCGATCACACGTTCGCTTACGTCTATGCGGGCGGCGAGCCGGGAACCCTGTCGTTCTACCAGAAGGGTTCGGCACGCGTCGACATGCTGTCGGCCCTCGGCCTGAAGATGGACGAGACGGTCGCCGAGCAGCCCATCACGCAGGGAACATTCACCTCCGTCGTGGGCCTCGAAAACGCCGACATGCTGAAGAACGTCGACCTGTTGATCACCTGGTTCAACGACGAGGACGAGGAGAAGGCCACCGAGCAGCAGCCGCTCTACGCGCAGATCCCGGCCGTGCAGCGCGGCTCCTACATGGTTTCGCTCGACCGGCAGCTGGGCATGGCCGTCTCGGCTCTGACGCCGCTGACGGTGCCGTGGGCGCTCGACAAGTACCTGCCGCAGATCGATGAGGCACTCGCGAAGGTCGGCGAGTAGCCTCACCGCATGACCGCCGTCTCTCCACCCCGCGCGAAGGCGCCGCACGTCGATGTTCCCGTCGCCGTGCGGCGTCGTCGCGCCTGGGCTCGGTCGGTGGGGCTCGTGATCGCGGTGGTGGTGCTGGGTCTCCTGGTGCTCGTCAGCCTCTCGGTCGGCTCGAAAGAGATCCCGCTGGGGGATGTCTGGGCGGCACTTTTCGGCAACCCGCCCGACGACTACACGGCCACCGTGGTCGAGTCGCGCATCCCGCGCACACTCCTGGCCGTCGTGGTCGGAGCCGCCCTGGCGGTGGCGGGAGCGGTCATGCAGGGCGTCACGCGCAACCCGCTGGGCGACCCGGGCCTGCTCGGCGTGAACTCGGGGGCGGCCGCCACGGTCGTGACCTCGATCGCGTTCTTCGGCGTCTCGGCCGCGGGCAATGTGTGGCTGGCCCTGCCCGGCGCGGTGGCCGCCGTCGTCATCGTGTATGCGATCGGCCACGGCAGGGGGCACGGTTCACCGGCCCGCCTGGTCCTGGCCGGCGCCGTCGTCACGGCCGTGTTCTCGGCCTACGTGCAGGCGATCTCGCTGAGTTTTCCCGACGCCTTCGCCGCCTACCGGTTCTGGGTGATCGGCTCGGTCGCGGGCCGCGGCTTCGACACGTTCTGGAACATCCTGCCGTTCATCGTCGTGGGTCTGGTGCTCTGTCTGAGCCTCGTGGGGCCGCTCAACGCCCTGGCGCTCGGCGAGGATTCGGCGGTCGCCCTCGGAGCGCGCCCGGGTGTCACGCGGCTGGTCGGGGGAGCGGGCACGACGCTGCTCGCGGCGGCCTCGACGGCGGGTGTCGGCCCGATCGGTTTCGTGGGCCTGGCGGTGCCGCATATCGTGCGCGCGCTCATCGGCGGCGATCACCGTTGGCTGCTGCCGTTCTGCGTGGTGCTGGGGCCGGCGCTCGTGCTCACGGCCGATGTCGTGGGGCGTGTCATCGCGCGGCCCGACGAGCTCATGGTGGGCGTCATCACGGCGTTCATCGGCGCACCCGTGTTGTTCATCGTCGTGCGGCGTCTGGGGGCCCGCGCGTGACGCGCGTCGATGTTGCGGCCATTGCGGCCGGCGGCGCGTCTCGGCAGCCGGCTCGCACGTTCCGACTGGGGTCGTGGCTCTCGTTCCGTTACCGGCTGCGCCCGCTCGTCGTGTCGCTGCTGCTCGTCGTCGTCACCGTCGTCCTCGGCGTCGCGACGCTCACGCTCGGCCGCCTCGGCATCGCGCTTCCCGACCTGCCAGCGGCTCTGCTCGGCGACGTGTCGGGCACAGAGAAGTTCATCCTCGGTGTCATCCGCGGCCCCCGTCTGGTGGTCGCCGTCGGTGCCGGTTTCGCTTTCGGGGTGGCGGGCAGCATCTTCCAGCGCGTCACGCGCAATCCGCTGGGCAGTCCGGATGTCATCGGTCTGACGGCCGGCGCATCGGCGGGCGCCGTCTCGGTCAGCCTGTTGTGGCCGAACGTCATCCCCGTGCCCGTCGGAGCATTGATCGGTGCCGTCGCCGCCATGATCGTCGTCTACGCGTCGACGGGTCGTGGTTTCGCCGCCCCGCAGCGTCTCATCGTGGCGGGTATCGGCGTCTCGGCGCTGTCGCTCGCCTTCGTGCAGTTCGTGCTGAGCCGCGCTCAGCAGGAACAGGCCACCGTGGTCTCGGGATGGCTGAACGGAAGCCTCGAGGCCAAGGACTGGTCCGATGCCGCCGTCGTCTGGGTCTCGGTGATCGTGTTCACGGGTCTAGCCCTCGCCCTCGCGCCGCGCACCCTGTTGGTCGAGCTGGGCGACGACATCGCGGATGGTGTGGGCGCCAGGTCGTCGGCCACGCGCGTGTTCATCGTGCTCCTCGCCATCGCGCTGTCGGCGGCAGCCGTGAGCGTGTGCGGCCCCATCGCCTTCATCGCCCTGACGGCGCCGCACATCGCCCGGGCCCTCACGCGCGACGCGGGTGCGGGCCTTCTGGCCGCGGGACTCACGGGTTCCGCCTTACTGGTGGCCGCCGACCTCCTCGTGCAGCAGGCGCCGCTGCCGCAGCAGCTTCCGGTGGGCATCGTCACGGCGGGGATGGGCGGCCTGTTCCTCGGTTTCCTGCTCATCCGCCAGTGGCGCCGCACGGGCTGACGCCCTTCACCCGCGCTACCCGCGCTTCTTCGGCAGGTAGCCGCCCTTCTCCAGACCGGCCTCGATCTCGAACCGGTTCTTCAACGGATTGCGCCCGCTCGCCGCGTAGTACAGCGGAAACAACATGCCGTATGTCTTCCACTGCTGCTTGTGCACGGCCTCGTGTTCGAGCACATCGTCCGACACGTTGTGGTCGGTCAGGTAGCACGCCCCGACGCAGCTCCCGCCGCGCCCGAACGTCCACTTCGGCATGCCCGTGAACACGAAGAGGCCGTTCCTCCGCTGCACGCGGCCGGTGCTCCAGATGGTGCCCCAGACCAGTCCGACGAGGGTGGCGTAGAGGTAGCCGAGCCAGGAGAGGGGCGAGCTCAGGAGCGTTCCTTTCACGCCTCGGCCCGGTAGGTCTCGAGCAGCCGCAGCCAGATCTCGCTGATGGTGGGGTAGGAGGGCACGGCGTGCCACAGTCGCGACAGCGGCACCTCGCCGACCACCGCGATGGTGGCCGAGTGGATGAGCTCGGACACGTCGGGCCCGGCGAAGGTCACGCCGACGATGACCTGGCGGCTTTCGTCGACGATCATGCGGGCCTGTCCTTCGTACCCGTCGGCGTGCAGGGCGCTTCCCGCGACGTTGCCGAGCGCATAGTCGACCACGCGGATGTCGAGCCCCTGGTCGGCGGCCTGCTTGGCGGTCAGGCCGACCGACGCCACCTCCGGCTCGGTGAAAACGACCTGCGGAACGGCCTGGTGGTCGGCCGTCGCCACGTAGTCGCTCCACGGAACGGGGTTGGATGCCTCATCCCCCTGCGCACGCGCCGCGATGACCATGCCAGCGGCCCGCGCCTGGTACTTGCCCTGGTGGGTGAGCAGGGCGCGGTGGTTCACGTCGCCGGCGGCGTAGAGCCAGCCACCCTCGACGTCGGTGACGCGCATGGTGTCGTCGACGCTCAGCCAGTCCCCATCGCTCAGGCCGACGGTCGCGAGCCCGAGGTCGCCCGTGCGGGGCGTGCGACCCGTTGCCACGATGATCTCGTCGGCGACGACGTGCTCGCCGTCGTCGAGGGTCACGGTGACCTCACCGCTGTCGGCGCGAGACACGGAGGCGGGCGAGCCGTGCACGACGGTGGCTCCGCGCGAACGCAATTCGGCGGCCACGAGGTCTCCCGCGAAGGGTTCGTAGGTGCCGAGCAGCCCGGAGCGCGCGATGACCGTGACGGCCGAGCCGAGCGCCTGGTAGGCCGTGGCCATCTCGGCCGCGACGACGCCCCCGCCGATGATGACGGTGCGGGCGGGGATCTGTTCGACGGCCGTTGCTTCGCGGCTCGTCCACGGCGCCACGTCGGCGAGGCCGTCGATGTGGGGGAGCAGCGCGGCGGATCCGGTGCACACGGCGACGGCGTGGGTGGCGTGCAGCGTGCGCGTGCCGTTCTCGGTGGTCACCTCGACGACCTTCTCGCCCGCGAGTCGTCCGTGCCCGCGCACGAGGTCGATGCCCGCACCCGTCAGCCACTCGACCTGGCCCGAGTCGTTCCATTCGCTCGTGAACGAGTCGCGGCGTTTCAGCACGGCGGCCACGTCGAGCGTGCCGGTCACACCCACCTTCTCGGCGGCGTGCAGGGCCTGTCCCGTGCGCAGCAGAGCCTTGGATGGCATGCAGGCCCAGTAGGAGCATTCGCCGCCGACCAGTTCGCTTTCGACGATGGCCACGCTGAGCCCGGCTTTGTGCGCGTAGTCGGCCACGTTCTCGCCGACGGGTCCGGCGCCGATCACGATCAGGTCGTAGGTGTGTGAGGTCATGGCTATCTTCCTTCGAATTGCGGGGTCGTTCGGGTGAGGAAAGCTTCCATCCCGATGCGGGCGTCTTCCGACGCGCTCAACCGGGCCAGGAGCGCGGGCAGCTGCGCTTCGGCGGCGGCGTCGGGCCCGCGGTGGGCGAGCTTGGCGTTCTGCAGGGCGGCCTGCACGGCGAGTGGGGCTTGGGCGGCGATGCGTTCGGCCAGGGCTATGGCGTGCTCGAGCTGCTGCCCGTGCGGCACGATGTCCTGCACGAGGCCCAGCCGGCGCGCCTCGTGGGCGTCGAATTCGTCGCCCGTGAGCACCCAGCGCATGGCGTTCGACCAGCCGGCGGTCTTCGCGAACCGCGTGGTGGCGCCGCCGAAGGGCAGGATGCCGCGGCTCACCTCGAGCTGCGCGAACCGCGTCCCTTCGGCCGCCACGACGATCTCGGACGCGAGGGCCAGCTCGATGCCGAGCGTGAAGCAGATGCCCTGCACGGCCAGCACGACGGGTTTGGACAGCTGCGTGCCGTCGACCTGCCACGGATGCCGACCGTCGGGCGGCACGATCTCGAGCGTCCCAGCCTGCACGCGCGGACCGATGTCGGCGAGGTCGAGCCCCGCCGTGAAGTGCTCACCGACGGCGTACACGACGCCCACCCGCAGCTCGGGCTCGCGGTCGAGCAGGCCATACGCCGAGGACAGCTCGCTGAGCATACGCGCGTCGGCGGCGTTGCGTTTCTCGGGGCGGTTCAGGCCGATGAGCAGCAGGTGGCCGCGCCGCTCGACCAGCACGCGCGCGTCGGTGGTGGCGGCCGCGGTCTCGGTGGCGGCGGCCGCGGTATCCGCAGTGCCGTTGGCCGTTGCGTCGGCGGCGTTGGCGGCGTCGGCAGCGTTGGCGGCGTCGGAGTCGGGCACAGGCGTCGTTGCAGGTGTCATATCGCTCACGTTACCCGCCTCCCGTCCGCGGTCAGCGGGCGATCGCTCCGATGAGGCGCAGGATGGTGCCCAGGTCGTCGTCGGCCGCTTCTGCGCTGGCGGGCGCAAACCCGGTGAGGCTGGCACCGGCGAGCGTGAACCGCTCCTTCAGGGCGACGATCGCCTCGACGAGCGTGGCCGATTCGACCCCGAAGGGTTCTGGCCCGGTGATGCCGGCGATCCGCGCGGGGTCGAGCACATCGAGGTCGACGTGCACATAGACGAAACGGGCCCCGGATGCTTCGACGGCGGCCACGAGGTCGTCCGCTGTCGTGCGCTCCACCGTCAGGGCGGTCATGCCCGAACCCTCGATGAAAGCGGCCTCGGCGTCGTCGAACGCCCGGGCACCGGCGAGCACGACGCGCTCATCGGCCACGGGATGCTCGGCGGTCAGCGGCCAGGCCCCGTCGCCCATGACGGCGCGCAGCACCATGCCCCCGAAAGCGCCGGATGTCGAGGTATCGGGTGTGTGCAGATCGCCGTGCGCATCGAACCACACGACGGCCAGGTCGGACCCGTGCGCGCGAGACGCGTGGTCGATGGCGCCGAGCGCGACACCGCAGTCGCCGCCGACGACGAGCACGGGTTCGGCGTTTTCAGCCTCCTCATCGCCCTCGCGGGCGACTCGGTCATACCGTTCGAGCGTGGCGACGACGGCTTCCCGCACCATCTGTATCGACGACGCTCGGTGAATGCCCGTGTCCATCGCCGACCCGGCTTCGAGCGGAACCTGGACGACCTCGGTGCGCGAGGCGGGCAGGTCTCCCCGAATCGCCTCGGCACCGTCGATCAACTGCATGGCCCGAGCGGAGGGCGAACCCTGCCACTCGGGCACCACGAGGTAGCGCATGGGGTCTCGCTCCGCAGCCCTGAGCTTAGGAACCGGCGCCCGGCGTGTAGGGCGGGTTCGGAGCCTCGACGGCGGCGCGGCTGGGGCTGCCCGACTTGAGCGCGGCCAGACGGGCCTCGACTTCGGTCAGCTCGCCGAGGTCGTCGAGCGATTCGAACTGGGCGTCGAGGCTGGATGCCGACAGCTCGGCCTGGCCCTTCACCTTGGCCTCTTCGCGGCGGATCTTCTCTTCGAAGCGGCTGACCTCGCTGGTCGGGTCCATGATATCGATGCTCTTGACGGCGTCGTGCACGCGGGCCTGCGCCTCGGCCGATTTGGCGCGGGCGACGAGTTCGTTGCGCTTGGACTTGAGCTGCTCGAGCTTCTGCTTCATGCCGTTCAGCCCGTTCTTCAGCTGATCGACGACCTGCGTCTGCGAGGCGATTTGCGGCTCGGCGGCCTTGGCCTCGTTCTCGGAGCCGATCTGGCGCTGCAGCGCGACCTTGGCCAGGTTGTCGAACTTGTCGGCGTCGGCGGCGTGCCCGCTGCTGCGGTATTCGTCGGCCTTGCGGCTCGCGGCGATGGCCTTGTTGCCCCAGTCGGCCGCGGCCTGCACGTCTTCGCGGTGGTCTTCTTCGAGCAGGCGCAGGTTGCCGATGGTCTCGGCGATGGCGCTTTCGGCGTCGGCGATGGAGGCGGTGTAGTCACGCACCATCTGGTCGAGCATCTTCTGCGGGTCTTCCGCTCCGTCGAGCAGGGCGTTGATGTTCGCCTTCGCCAACTGCGTGATCCGGCCGAAAATGGACTGTTTCGCCATGGTGCTCCCTCTCGTCAAGCGGTGTGATTCCCACTCTAGGGCTGGCCACCGACGCCGGCATCAGCTTTTGCAGAGAGAACGCACAGAATAGGATGTCGCGCCCGCACGCCCTTCTGTGTCACCGTGTTACACACCCGTTGCCCCTGTCGGTGGTGCGGGGCAGGATAGAAACACCACCACCACTCGCACCTCAGAAAGGGGGCCACCCATGCACGATCTCCACACCGATCTGCGTCTCGCTGTCATCGAGGTCGCGAGCATGCGTGAGCACGCCCCCGATTACGACGAATTCGTGGCCCAGCTCATCGGGCGCACCGTGTCGGAGGCCGAGAGCGCCGGCTGGCAGGTGTCGCGTCACGCGGCCGCCGATCTCGGGGCCGAGGCGCTGCTCGAGGTCACCGACAAAGCCGACGCCATCGTGATCCTCGGGGGAGAAGACATCCACCCGCGCCACTACGGCGAAGAGGTCGGCTACCCGGGCGAGGGCGTGCACTACGACGACGCCGATCTCGCGCAAATCGCCGTGGCCCGCCGTGCCGCCGAGCGTGCAACGCCTCTTCTCGGCATCTGCCGCGGTCACCAGGTCATCAACGTGGCTCTGGGTGGCACGCTCATCCCCGATCTGGGCGACGAGAGCGGCCACCGCAACATCGACGTCCCCATCGAAGACGTGCTCACGCCGCACGAGATCCAGCTCGAGCGTTCCTCCACTCTGGCGCTCCGCCTCGGCGGCGCCGCCGTCACCGTGCAGAGCGCCCACCACCAGGCCGTGGGTCGCCTGGGCGAAGGCCTCATCGCGGTCGGCTGGTCGCACGACGGCCACGTCGAGGCCATCGAGCACCAGGTCCTGCCGATCACGGGCGTGCAGTTCCACCCCGAGGCGCCGTCGTCGCCCGCCGGTCAGCTCGCGGGTCTCCTCGAGGGTCTCGCGCGCGAGGCCGAGCGCGCCCAGCTCCTCGCCGCCTGACCTCCTCGCCGCCTGACCCGGCTTCTCGCTGAGCGTTCCACGCGTGGCATCCGCTCGCTCCCGCCGCGGTCGCCTAGCGTTGAACCCATGCACGACGACCGCTACTCCACCGATGTCCTCGCCGGCGACTGGAAGGGCCGCAACAAGCCCGTCATCCCCACGCAGCCGGCCACGCTCGACCTGGTCGTCGAAGACATCCGCACCGGATGGGCGGGCGCCATCACGCGCGTCGAGGGCAAGATGGTCGAGCTCGAGGACTGGAAGGGTCGCCGCCGCACGTTCCCCTTGGGCTCAGGCTTCCTGCTCGAGGGGCAACCGATCACGTTGGTCGCGGCACCTCGGGCTTCCGCCGGGCGAGCGCGCACGGCATCCGGATCGTTCGCGGTCGAGCAGGAGCGCGCCCGGGTAGCCCGCAGCAGCCGCATCTTCGTCGAGGGCAAGCACGACGCCGAGCTCGTCGAGCGCGTGTGGGGCGACGACCTCCGCATTGAGGGCGTCGTTGTCGAGTTCCTCTCGGGTGTGGACGACCTCGACCAGATCGTGCGCGATTTCACGCCCACCCGTGACCGGCGCGTCGGTGTGCTCGTCGACCACCTGGTGCCGGGCTCCAAGGAGAGCCGCATCGCCGAGACGGTGGCGCGCGGGCCTTTCGGTGCGCACGTGCTGGTGGTGGGACATCCCTATGTCGACGTTTGGCAGGCCGTGAAGCCGGAACGCCTAGGGCTCGCCGAGTGGCCGACCATCCCGCGTTCGATGGAGTGGAAGAAGGGCATCTGCAAGGCGCTCGGATGGCCGCACGAGACGCAGGCCGACACGGCCAGGGCCTGGCAGCGCATCCTCGGCCAGGTGCGCACGTTCGCCGACCTCGAACCGCAACTGCTCGGCCGCGTCGAGCAACTCATCGACTTCGTCACCGAACCAACCGCCTAAAGCGGCAATCACCGGCAGGTATCGCATCGCCGGAACGGCGAGCCATAAACACGGTGCCTCTGACAGGATTTGAACCTGCGACTTCTTCCTCCGGAGGGAAGCGCTCTATCCACTGAGCTACAGAGGCGGACTACTCGTAGAATCTACCAGACATCCCGCGCCCGGCATCGCCCCGCTCAGGGGGTGATCGGGCCCCGGAAACGCATGCGAAGATATCTCACATGCAGCGCACCGTATCGGCCGACCTCCGCTTCGACCTGGGTGCCACGAGCGATGTGATCCTCTCGCTCGCCGTGGCCGCCGCCACTCCGCTGTTCACCGAAACGCTCACGTGCACGCGTGATGGCGAACCGGTTCCGGTGACCGAGCTCATCGACCGGCACGGCGCCCGGCTCCACCGCGTTCGAGCGGATGCCGGCAGCTATGTCGTGCGCTACGACGCCGTCGTCGCGGCCGATCGCCTGCCCGAGCCCGTCGACCCCGTCGATGTCATCCGTTATCTGCGCCCGTCCCGCTACGCCGAGTCGGACCGCATCGCCTCGTTCGCCGCGCAGACCTTCGGGGGAGCGCAGGGTTTCGAGCTGCTCGACCGCGTCGTCGACTGGGTCTCGAACACGCTGTCCTACGTGCCCGGTTCGAGCGTCGGCACCGACAGCGCCATGTCGACCTTCGCTTCCTCACAGGGTGTCTGCCGGGACTACGCGCATCTGACGATCGCCCTGCTGCGCGCTCGCGACCTGCCGGCCCGCATGGCCTCGGTCTATGCCCCGGGCCTGTCGCCCATGGACTTCCACGCCGTCGTCGAGGCCTACGTCGACGGCGCCTGGTACGTCGTCGATGCCACACGCCTGGCACCGCGGCAGTCGCTCGTCCGCATCGCCACGGGCCGGGATGCCTCGGATGTCGCGTTCCTCACCAACCATTGGACGGGCCTCACCCTGAATGACGTGTCGGTCATGGCCACGTCCGAGGAGCTCCCGCGTGACGACGGCTGGTCGCGCGTCCAGCTCGGCTGACCCGCTGACCCGCTGACCCGTCGACCCGTCGACCGGCTGGCTCGCTGTCGCGTCGACCGGCTGGCTCGCTGTCGCGTCGACCGGCTGGCTCGCTGTCGAGTCGCCGACCGATCCGCACTCGCTTTTTTGGCGCGGGGTTAACGCACGAATGCCCCGGCCGAAACCGGGGCATTCGTCATCCAGTGTCTAGGACGCCGGCAGGTGGGGGATGGCCGCCATGAGCAGCTGCTGTGCGTCGCCCGGCTCGAGGAACTCGTCCGAGGACAGCGTCAGCCAGTAGGAGCCGGTGAAGACCTGCGCCTGGCCCTTCGCGCCGACCATGTTGAAGTAGCCCTCGACACTCGCGGCGTCGCCGTAGGTGGGAACCGAGCCGCCGGCCTGGAACGCGATGTTCTTGAGCGACGTCAGCTGGTCGTCGGTGAGCTTCGCCAGCCCGAGGTCGATAGTCGACTCGCTCGTGTTGTTCTTCCACTGGCAGGTCAGGCCGTTCATGCCGGCGATCTGTCCGGCCTTCGAGTCGACGGCCGGTTTCGCGGCGGGCAGTGCCGTGTAGTTGGGGTTGTAGTCGTAGACGTCCTGCAGCGTGAGCAGTTGGTCGCACGTCACGCCGACGGGGGCCGAGATGACGGCGTCGGAGGTGGGGGCGGCGGTCGCGGCGGGGGTCTCGGTGGCGGTCGGGGTGGCGCTCGCCGTCTCGACGGGGGTGGGTGTGCCGGTCGACCCAGACGACGCGCCACACGCGGTGAGCGCGGTGAGGGCGACGATTGCGGCGACGGACAGTGTGGCGGCGCGCGATGCGCGGGCTACCCGGGGCGACAAGGCCATGACTTTTCCTCCTGTTGAGCGGTCTCGTGAACCATACCAAGCACAGATCACGCGCTCCGTTATATAGCCCCGTTTCGACGTTCGATTCCCGGCAGATGGTTACATTCGGTGCACGGTAGAGTTGATCGCTGTGACTCCCGCAGACCTCTCCCGCAGCCTCTTCGACCTCCTCGTCCCGCTCGTCGAGGGGCGACGCCCCGGTGCCGGCGCCGAGCTCTCGCCCACCGATGTGGTGCTCGAGCGTCCGAAGAACCGCGAGCACGGCGACTGGTCCTCCAACATCGCCATGCGTTTGGCCAAGAAGCTCGGCACCAACCCGCGCGAGCTGGCCACCGAGATCGCCGAGCGCCTCGCCTCGGTCGACGGCGTGCAGGGCGTGGATGTCGCGGGCCCGGGTTTCATCAACGTGCGCCTCGATGCGGCCGCTGCCGGCCAGATCGCGCACACCATCGTCGAGCGTGCCCACAACTACGGCCGCAACGAGTCGCTCGCCGGTCACGTCATCAACCTGGAGTTCGTCTCGGGCAACCCGACGGGTCCGCTTCACCTCGCGCACACGCGTTGGGCGGCCGTCGGCGATTCTCTCGGACGGGTGCTGCGTGCATCCGGAGCCGAGGTGGGCACCGAGTACTACATCAACGACGCGGGCAACCAGATGGACAAGTTCGGCCTGTCGGTGCAGGCGGCCGCTTTCGGCGAGCCCACGCCCGACAAGGGCTACCCGGGCGAGTACATCGGCGAGCTCGCGGCGCGCGTTGTGGCCGCCGACCCGTCCATCCTCGAGCGCCCGCGCGACGAGACACTGGCCGAGTTCCGTGAGCGCGCCTATCAGCTGCAGATGGCCGAGATCAAAGATTCGCTCGAGCGCTTCAACGTGCACTTCGACGTCTTCTTCACCGAGCAGACGCTGCACGAGAAAGATCCGGCGACGGGTCGCAGCGCCATCGACGACGCGGCTGAGCGCCTCAAGGCCCAGGGCCACGTGTTCGAAGATGACGACGCCGTCTGGGTGCGCACGACCGACTTCGGCGACGACAAAGACCGCGTCATGATCCGCGGCAACGGCATCTACACCTACTTCGCCGCAGACGCCGCCTACTACCTCTCCAAGAAGGATCGCGGCTACACCGAGAAGATCTACCTGCTGGGCGCCGACCACCACGGCTACGTGCACCGTCTGCGCGCCCTGTCGGGTGCCGCGGGCGACGATCCCGATGTCAACATCCAGGTCCTCATCGGCCAGATGGTCACGGTCAACGGCGCCAAGCTGTCGAAGCGCGCCGGCAACATCGTCGAGCTCGACGACCTGCTCGAGTGGGTGGGAGCCGACTCTCTGCGCTACGAGCTGGCCCGTTACCCGAGCGACACGCCGCTCGACCTCGACGGCGAGCAGTTGCGCAAGCGCAGCAATGAGAACCCCGTGTTCTATGTGCAGTACGCACATGCGCGCACGCGCAGCGTCGCCCGCAATGCGGCCGAGGCGGGCGTCGACCGCAGCGTGTTCCGCCCCGAGCTCCTCGAGCACGAGACCGAGTCGGCGCTCCTCGGTGCGCTGCAGGAGTTCCCGCGCATCGTGGCCCAGGCGGCCGAGCTGCGCGAGCCGCACCGTGTCGCGCGCTACCTCGAAGAGATCGCGGGGCTGTACCACCGCTGGTACGACAATTGCCGCGTCATCCCGCTCGGCGAGCAGCCCGTGGAAGACGTGCACCGTACTCGCCTGTGGCTGAACGATGCAACGGGAACGGTGCTGCGCAACGGGCTCGATCTGCTCGGTGTGACGGCGCCCGACCGCATGTAGCGCGGCGGCTGACAGGGGCAACGATGGGGGAGCAGCAACCTATGAGCGACGGTTTCGATTTCGCGTTCGAAGAATCGGATGTGCCGCGGCGTGCCCGTTTCGGCTGGGTGCTGTGGCTGTTCCTCATCCCCGCCATCGTCGGCGTGGGCTGGCTGGCCCTCTGGATGCTGGACAGCGCTCTCAGCGACGTCGCCGAGGGTGTCGTGAAGAAGCAGATCGAGGACAACCTGCCCGAGGGTGTCATAGCCGACGTGGACGTCGAGATCAGCGGCCCGCCGTTCATCTACCAGTACGTCACGGGCGTGTTCGAGACCGTGACGGTGACGGCCCGCGATGCCACCATCAACGACATCCCGATCTCGGCCCGGGCCGTCTTGAGCGATGTGCCTAAGGACACGACCGAGCCCGTTGGGCATGTCGACGCCTCCTTCTCCATCTCGCAGCAGGCGCTCGACGTGTTGGCCGAGGCTCCGGATGCCGATCAGGCCCTCACTTTGGGCGACGGCGTCGTCACGTACGACTCCACGCAGACCGTCCTCGGTTTCCCGATTCCCTACACTCTGACGGCCACGCCAACGGTCGCGGGGAACGCCGTCGAGTTGGTGCCCGAAAAGGCTTCGGTCGACGTAGGGTCGCTCAACATCGACGTGCAGCCCATCATCGACCTGCTCCTGCAGCAGCAGCCCCTCTCCATCTGCGTGGCGTCGCGCCTGCCCGAGGCCGTCACGCTCACGGGCCTCACGGTCACGCCAGACAAGGCGACGGTCACGGCTTCGGCCGATGACGTCGTGCTCTCGGGCAGCTCGCTCCGCACACCGGGTTCCTGCGGTTAGGCCGTTCCGCACATGGCGGCCCTCCGGCCGCGTCGCACGGGAAGCCGGCGTCCTGTCTGAGGTCGTGCGGTTGCCGCGCGGCGCCGCTATATGCCCTGTCGAGGATGAGCCCTCGGTAGGTTTGTTCTCCACAGCGCGCCCAGCGCCGAATCGTCCACAGCCCCTCCGCGGGTTCGTGGCCCAGAGACGTTCTCGGTACACTTTGGGAGTCGTCCTCTGCCGGGCGACTGCTCCCTCCGCACGATTGGTTCCCCGGTGGCATCACACCCCCTCGCACCCGACTGGCTGGCCCTGCCCGCCGACGCCAACGACTTAGGCGACGGCCTCTTCTCGGCCAACACCGTGCGCGACCAATACGGCCAGATCCAGGTGGCCGGCGTCACAGCGGGCGAGCTCGTCGAGACCTTCGGCACTCCTCTCTATGTTGTCGACGAGGCCGATGCGCGGGCCCGCGCCGCGCGCACCCTCGACGCGTTCCGTTCGGCCGTTGCCGCGCGCGCCGCCTCTGGTGCCCGCGCCGAGTCGGCTGCCGACGCGCCCGCCGGCTCCACTGATACCCCCCGCGTGCCCGATGTGACGATCTATTACGCCGCGAAGGCTTTCCTGTCGGCCGAGGTCGCGCGCTGGATGATCGACGAAGGACTCAACATCGATGTGTGCTCGGGCGGTGAGCTCGCCGTCGCCCTCGCCGCCGGCGCGCCGGCAGCGCGCCTGGGGTTCCATGGCAACAACAAGTCTCTCGCCGAGATCGAACGTGCCGTTGCGGCGGGCATCGGCACCATCGTGCTCGACAGCCTCGAAGAGATCGAGCGTGTCGCCGAGGCGGCCGCTCGTCACGGCCGCCGCCAGGGCGTCCGCCTGCGGGTCAACAGCGGCGTTCACGCGCACACGCACGAATTCCTCGCCACCTCGCACGAAGACCAGAAGTTCGGGCTGCCGCTCACCGAGACCGCGGCCGCCGTCGGCCAGATCCGCAGCCACGAGTCGCTCGACTTCCGCGGGCTGCACTGCCACATCGGTTCGCAGATCTTCGACGCGTCGGGTTTCGGCGAGTCGGCCGCTCGCCTCCTCGTCGCGCACCGCGAACTTCTCGAGGGCGGGCCGGTTCCCGAGCTCAACCTCGGCGGCGGCTTCGGCATCGCCTACACGACGGCCGATGACCCGCAGCCCGTCGAGCAGATCGCCGATGGCATCGCCGAGGCCGTCTTCCGGGCCGCCGCCGACCTGGGCGTCGAGGTGCCGAATCTCGCATTCGAGCCGGGACGCAGCATCATCGGCCCCGCCGGCATGACGCTGTATACCGTCGGCACGCGCAAAGACGTTCATGTCGCGGGTGATGACGGTTCGTCGTCGGTGCGCCGCTACCTGAGCGTGGACGGCGGAATGAGCGACAACGCACGCCCCTCCCTCTACGGCGCCGATTACTCGGTGCGCCTCGCCAACCGGGTCTCCGACGCGCCACCCGCGCTCGTGCGCCTCGCCGGAAAGCACTGCGAATCCGGTGACATCGTCGTCAACGCCGACTACCTGCCGGGCGATGCCGCCTCGGGTGACATCGTCGCCGTGCCCGCGACGGGCGCCTATTGCTGGTCGCTCGCGAGCAACTACAACTACCTCGGTCGCCCCGCCGTCGTCGCCGTCGTCGACGGCGCCGCCCGCGTGATCGTTCGTGGCGAGACCGAGGCCGAACTACTGGCGCGCGACGCCGGATTGGACGCACGATGATCGAATACCGCACGCTCCGGGTGGCCCTCCTGGGTGCCGGCTCCGTTGGTTCGCAGGTGGCTCGTCTGCTGCTCGAGAACCGCGAAGAACTGGCGGCCCGATCGGGAGCCGACCTGCAGCTCGTCGGCATCGCCGTGCGCAACCTCGAGGCCAAACGCGACGTCGAGCTCCCTGCCGAGCTCTACACGACCGACGCCGAGACGCTCATCGTGGGCGCCGACATCGTCATCGAGCTCATGGGCGGCATCGAGCCCGCCAAGACCTACATCCTTCAGGCGCTCAACGCCGGTGCCGACGTCATCACGGGCAACAAGGCACTCCTCGCCGAGCACGGAGCCGAGATCTTCGGTGCCGCCGAGCAGGTCGGGGCCGAGGTCTACTACGAGGCAGCCGTCGCCGCCGCCATCCCGATCATCCGTCCGCTCCGCGACAGCCTCGCGGGCGACAACATCAAGCGCATCCTGGCGATCGTCAACGGCAGCACGAACTACATCCTCGACCGCATGGATCGTTTCGGCGACAGCATGGCCGACGCCCAGAAGACCGCGTTCGAGCTGGGTTTCCTCGAGGCCGACCCGACGCTCGACGTCGAGGGTTACGACGCCGCGCAGAAAGCCACCCTGTTGGCCAGCCTCGCGTTCCACTCGAGTGTGCCCGCCAGCGGCGTGCACCGCGAGGGAATCAGCCAGATCACGCCCGAGCAGATCCAGGCGGCCAAAGACGCCGGCTATGTGATCAAGCTCCTGGCCATCGCCGAGCGCATCACCGACGAAGACGGCACCGAGGGTGTCTCGGCCCGGGTCTACCCGGCGCTCGTCGACCGCAATCATCCGCTCGCCTCGGTGCACGGCGGCAACAACGCCGTCTTCGTCGAAGCCGAGGCAGCCGGCCCCCTCATGTTCTATGGCGCGGGAGCCGGTGGCGTGCAGACGGCCTCGGCCATCCTCGGCGACCTCGTCTCGGCGGCCCGTCGCCATGTCGCCGGCGGCCCGGGCCTCGGCGAGTCGACGCATGCCGACCTCCCACTCCTGCCGATCGGCAGTGTCACCACCAAATATCAGATCAGCCTTCTCGTCACCGACCGTCCGGGCGTCCTCGCCCGGATCGCTGGCATCCTCAGCGACGGTGGCGTCTCGGTCGAAACGGTCCAGCAGACCGTCCAACCCGGAGAAGAAGACGACGCCACCGGCACCGCCACCCTGGTGATCGGAACCCACGCGGCCCGCGAGGCCGCGCTGCAGGCAACAGTCGAGGCGTTGACGGCCAGCGAAGACACGCAGGCCGTCGTCAGTGTTCTACGAGTTGAAGGAGCCGAATAATGGCGAAGCAGTGGCGCGGAGTTCTGCACGAGTATGCAGACCGTCTCGACATCAGTGACAAGACCCCCATCATCAGCCTCGGTGAGGGTGGCACGCCGCTCATCGCCGCCCGAGCCCTCTCCGAGCGAACGGGTGCGCGCGTCTACGTGAAGTTCGAGGGCATGAACCCCACGGGCTCCTTCAAAGACCGCGGCATGACCATGGCCGTCTCGAAGGCCGTCGAGCACGGCGCCAAGGCCATCATCTGTGCCTCCACCGGCAACACGTCGGCCTCGGCCGCCGCCTACGCCGCGCATGCCGGCATCACGGCCGCCGTCTTGGTGCCAGAGGGCAAGATCGCCATGGGCAAGCTCAGCCAGGCCGTCGCGCACAACGGCCAGCTCATCCAGATCCAGGGCAACTTCGACGACTGCCTCGACATCGCGCGCGACCTCGCCGAGAACTACCCGGTCCACCTCGTCAACTCGGTCAACAACGACCGCATCGAGGGCCAGAAGACGGCAGCCTTCGAGGTCGTCGAAGTGCTCGAAGACGCGCCCGACTTCCACTTCATCCCCGTCGGCAATGCGGGCAACTACACCGCTTACACCCGCGGCTACACCGAAGAACTCGAGCGCGGCGCCACCACCAAGTTGCCCCGCATGTTCGGTTTCCAGGCATCCGGCAGTGCGCCCATCGTGCGTGGTGAACTCGTGCGCCACCCCGAGACCATCGCCAGCGCCATCCGCATCGGCAACCCCGCCTCGTGGGAGCTCGCCCTCACGGCGCGCGAGAAGACCGACGGCTACTTCGGTGCCATCGACGACGACAAGATCCTGCTCGCGCAGAAGATCCTGGCCTCCGAGGTCGGCGTCTTCGTCGAGCCCGCGTCCGCCATCAGCGTCGCCGGCCTGCTCGAGCGGGCCGAGGCCGGTCAGGTTCCCGCGGGCAGCACGGTCGTCCTCACCGTCACCGGCCACGGGTTGAAAGACCCTCAGTGGGCGTTGCGCACCGAGGACGGCGGCCAGGTCACCCCCACCATCGTTCCCGTCGACACGGCCGAGGTCGCGAGCGTGCTCGGCCTCGTCGCCGAACGCCAGGCGTGACCACGACCCCGCGCCGGGTGGCGGTGAAGGTTCCGGCCACCACCGCCAACCTCGGCCCCGGCTTCGACACGCTCGGTCTCGCGCTCAGCGTGTACGACGAACTCGATGTGCGGGTGCGCGACGAGCCCGGCGCCCACGTCACCGTGCACGGTGTCGGCGCGGGCGAAGTGCCCACCGACGAGAGCAACCTCGTCGTCTCGTCGATGGCCTACACGTTCGAGGCCATGGGGCGGCGCATGCCCGGCGTGCACGTCACGGCGCACAACACCATCCCGCACGGGCGGGGACTCGGTTCGTCCGGTGCCGCCGTCGTTTCGGGCATCATGGCCGCGAAGGGCCTGCTGCAGGGCGACGTCGAGATCGACGCCGACACGCTGCTGCGCATTGCGACCGACCTCGAGGGGCACCCCGACAACGTCGCGCCGGCCCTGTTCGGCGGGCTCACGATCGCGTGGCTCACGACATCCGGGCCCCAGCAGAAGCGGCTCATCGTGCACCGTGGCGTGGCCCCGCTCGTCTTCGTGCCGCAGTTCACGATGTCCACCAAGCTCGCGCGCAGCCTGCAACCCGCGTCGGTGCCCCACGAAGACGCCATCTTCAACGTGTCCCGCTCGGCGCTGCTCATCGCGGCGCTCACGCAGAGCCCCGAGCTCATGCTCGCTGCCACCGAAGACAAGTTGCACCAGAACTACCGCGCCGCCGCCATGCCCGAAACGGCCAAGCTCGTCACGCTGCTGCGCAACGCCGGTTATGCGGCGGTCGTCTCGGGTGCCGGGCCCTCCATCCTCGTGCTGGCGGATGGCCCCGGCCAGCGTCTTGCGGCCGCCGAACTCGTCGCCACCCAGGCCGACACGCCGTGGCAGGCCATGATGCTCGCCGTCGACTTCAAGGGTGCGACCGTGACGCCGGTCGACGACGACGAGAGTCCCGCGCACTAGATCAGATGCCGCATCCGCCACGCCAGCGCAACCCCCGCTGTGCGTGGCGGGAGGCCCGAAGTTTGAGTGCTACAGTGGTAGCGATCCCGGGGGAAATGCCGATCAGGTAAATCTGTCCGCCGGGTGAATCCGCACATTCAATGCTGTTGCCTCCGCAACGTGTGCTCTCTACCGTGTTCACTCGAACGTTCTCTCTCCGGTAGGCACGTGCAGGAGAAGCCCCCAGACGCGTAGGCAACCGGCGCTCCCGACGAGCCGTATGCGCCCGGGCGGGGGGAAGGAAAATACTTTTCGTGACTGACGTCAACATCCACACACCCGTGGAATCCGGCGCTCCGCTGACCTCGCTCAAAGTGGCAGACCTCCAGGTCCTCGCCGCGCAGCTAGGAATCCCGGGCGCATCCAAACTCCGTAAGGGAGCCCTCGTCGAGGCGATCCAGGCGGCGCAGGGCGGCGCACAGCCGACCATCGCGGCCGAAGGTTCTGTCGTCGCACCCGCGACCGACGCGGTCCAGGTTCCCGAATCGGCGGCCGCTCTCACGGCCGACAGCGTGGCAACACAGTTGCCCGCCACCGATCAGGCACCCGAAACCGCCGCCGCACCTGCTCGCAAGCGCGCACCCCGCCGTGCCACCACCCAGACCGCTCTCGAGGGTGCACAGGCGCCCGCGACGAGCCCCGTCTCAGCGGTCGGCCACGTGAACGCCGACCAGCCCGCACAGATCCCCGCGACGCCGACCGACGAATCGGTCGCCGCTGCGGCAGAGACCGGCTCCGACGCACAGAACGACTCGGACGCGCAGAACGCCTCGAACGCGCAGAACGCCTCCGACGAGCCCCGCCGTGGCAACCGTCGCCAGCGCGGCAACCGCGCCGAGCGTGCCACCGAGCAGGAAACGCTCCCCGACCTCGGCATCGAACTGCCCAACGAGCCGCGCAAGAACGGTCGCAAGCAGAACGACAACGCCGACCAGGGCGACGAGCCCACCGGCCGCGGGCGCAACCGCAACACCCGCCAGGGCCGCGCGGCCCAGGGCGCCGACGCGCAGTCGTCCGACCAGGCCGATGAAAAGCAGCAGAACGACGACGCCTCCGACCGCCAGGGTGGCGACACCGAAGGTGACAACGGCCAGGGTGAGCGCCAGGGCCGCGGCCGGGGCCGCAACCGTGCGCGCAACGGCGAGGGCGACAACGCCCAGAACGCCGGCAACGCGAACGGCCGCGACAACAACGCTCGTGCCGACCGTTCCGACAACCGCAACGACGCTCGCGCCGATGACAAGAACAACGGCAACCCCCGTCAGCAGGGCCCGGCAGCGGGTCAGGACGACGAGGCCGGCCGCGGCCGTGGGCGCTACCGCGACCGCAAGCGTGGTCGCAACGGCGAAGACGTCGAGCCCGAGATCGCCGAGGACGACGTCCTCATCCCCGTGGCCGGCATCCTCGACGTGCTCGACAACTACGCTTTCGTGCGCACCACCGGCTACCTCGCCGGCCCGAGCGACGTCTACGTCTCGCTCGGCCAGGTCAAGAAGTACGGCCTGCGCAAGGGCGACGCCGTGGTCGGAGCCATCCGCCAGCCGCGCGACAACGAGAACAACGCCCGCCAGAAGTACAACGCGATCGTCAAGGTCGACTCCGTCAACGGCCTCAGCGTCGAAGACGCCGTCGAGCGTGTCGAATTCGGCAACCTGACGCCCCTCTACCCGCAGGAGCGTCTGCGCCTCGAGACCGAGCCCAACAAGCTCACGCAGCGCATCATCGACCTGGTCGCCCCGATCGGCAAGGGCCAGCGTGGCCTCATCGTCGCGCCCCCCAAGGCCGGCAAGACCATCGTGCTGCAGCAGATCGCCAACGCCATCGCGACGAACAACCCCGAGGTGCACCTCATGGTCGTCCTCGTGGACGAGCGTCCCGAAGAAGTCACCGACATGCAGCGCACGGTCAAGGGCGAGGTCATCGCCTCGACGTTCGACCGTCCGGCCGAAGACCACACCACGGTCGCCGAGCTGGCCATCGAGCGCGCCAAGCGTCTCGTCGAGCTGGGCCACGACGTCGTCGTGCTGCTCGACTCGATCACGCGCCTCGGCCGTGCCTACAACCTGGCCGCGCCCACCTCTGGTCGTGTCCTCTCGGGCGGTGTCGACGCCGCGGCGCTCTACCCGCCGAAGCGTTTCTTCGGAGCCGCCCGCAACATCGAGAACGGTGGATCTCTCACCATCCTCGCCACGGCTCTCGTCGAGACCGGGTCCAAGATGGACGAGGTCATCTTCGAAGAGTTCAAGGGCACAGGCAACTCCGAGCTGCGCCTCAGCCGTCAGCTCGCCGACAAGCGCATCTTCCCGGCCGTCGACGTCAACGCGTCGTCCACCCGCCGCGAAGAGATGCTGCTCGGTGCCGACGAGGTCAAGGTCACGTGGAAGCTGCGTCGCGCCCTCGCGGGACTCGACCAGCAGCAGGCCCTCGAGGTCGTCCTCGGCAAGCTGAAAGAGACCTCGTCCAACGTCGAGTTCCTCGTGCAGATGCAGAAGACCATGCCGCAGCCGACGGGCCACAGCCACAGCCACGAGCGCGACCACCGCTAGCCTTCTCACCGAACCCGCCTGACCCGTGGCATCCGCTCTGGATGCTTTCGGTCAGGCGGGTTCTCTGATGGGGCAGGATGGTTCAACGGGAGGAAAGCGACATGTTCGAATCGGTACAGGTGCTGCTCGACGAGCACAAAGACCTGCAAGACCAATTGGCCGACCCGGCGGTTCACGCCGACCCGGCACGCTCGAAGAAGATCAACCGGCGATATGCCGAGTTGTCGCGCATCCAGGCGGCGTACAACACCTGGCACGAGGCGCAGGAAGACCTCGCGGCCGCTCGCGAGCTGGCCAAAGAGGACGAGGCCTTCGCCGAAGAGGTGCCCTCGCTCGAAGAGCACCTCGCCACCTCGCAGGAGAAGCTGCGACGCCTGCTGATCCCGCGCGACCCGGACGACGGGCGCGACGTGATCATGGAGATCAAGGGTGGCGAGGGTGGGGCCGAGAGTGCCCTGTTCGCCGCCGACCTGCTGCGCATGTATATGCACTACGCCGAATCGAAGGGCTGGAAGACTGAGCTCCTCGAGCGCACCGAATCCGACCTCGGCGGCTACAAAGACGTGCAGGTGGCCATCAAGTCCAACGCCACCGACCCGTCTCAGGGGGTATGGGCGCACCTCAAATACGAGGGCGGCGTGCACCGCGTGCAGCGCGTTCCGGCCACCGAGTCGCAGGGACGCATCCACACCTCGACGACGGGTGTCCTCGTCTTCCCCGAGGTCGACGCACCCGAAGAGGTCGAGATCAGCCAGAACGACCTCAAGATCGACGTGTACCGCTCGTCGGGCCCCGGGGGACAGTCCGTGAACACGACCGACTCTGCTGTGCGCATCACGCACCTTCCCACGGGCATCACGGTGGCCATGCAGAACGAGAAGAGCCAGCTGCAGAACCGCGAGGCCGGCATGCGCGTGCTGCGCGCCCGCATCCTCGCGCGTCAGCAGGAGGAGCAGGCGGCCCTCGACAGTGCCGCCCGCAAGACGCAGATCCGCACGATGGACCGCTCCGAGCGCATCCGCACGTACAACTTCCCCGAGAACCGCATCGCGGATCACCGCACGGGATACAAGGCGTACAACCTCGACTCGGTCATGAACGGCGCCCTCGAGCCCGTCATCGAATCGGCGATCCTCGCCGACGAAGAGGCCCGGCTCGCCGACATCGGCGACCAGAGCTAAGCACGCCCAACCCGCAGCCCAGCCAGAAGGCCGACCCGATCATCCGGGTCGGCCTTCTGGCTTCTGCGTTCAATTGTGTCGATTGTGAAGAGAGCTCCTGATCCGCCAGCGGTGATCGCCCGGGTCAGCGCACCGCGGGCAGTCAGTCGGCGGCGGGGGCTGCTTCGGCGTCGTCGCCCAACTGGGCGCGCTCGATGGGGGATGCCTGATCGCGCGGCCGGGCCGTCGCCGGTATGCCGGTGATGATCGAATGCGGGGGAGCGTCGCGCGTCACGACGGCGTTCGCCCCCACGACCGAATGCGCGCCGACGACGATATCGCCCAGAACCTTCGCTCCGGCCCCGATCATCACCCCGTCGCCGATCGTCGGGTGCCGTTTCTGTCGTCCGAGACTTTTTCCGCCGAGCGTCACGCCGTGATAGATCATCACATCGTCACCCACTATGGCGGTCTCGCCGATAACGACGCCCATACCGTGGTCGATGAAGAATCGTCGGCCGATCTGAGCGCCCGGGTGAATCTCGATGCCCGTCAAAAAGCGAGCAAACGCAGAACCCGCGCGGGCGGGCAACCGGATGCCGCGCCGCCACAGCCGCGCGTTGACCCGGTGCGCCCAGATGGCGTGCAAGCCGGGGTAGGTCAGGAAGATCTCCACCCGGCCGCGCGCGGCAGGATCGTGCACGCGCGCGGCAGTCAGGTCTTCCCTGATGCGGGTGAAAACACTCATAGAGTGTCGAGCCTAGTCGCTGAGGCCGGCCCAGAGAGGCGTCGAGATGTAGCGCTCACCGGTGTCGCACACGATTGCGACGATCTTCTTGCCGGCGTTCTCGGGGCGCTTCGCGAGTTCGCGCGCAGCCCAGATGATGGCACCGGAGGAGATGCCCGCGAGGATGCCCTCTTCGGCGGCCAGACGCTTGGCCACGTCGATCGAGTCCTCGAACGAGACGTCGATGACCTCGTCGTACACGGTCGTGTCGAGGATCTCGGGGATGAAGTTCGCGCCGATGCCCTGAATCTTGTGCGGCCCGGGTTTGCCGCCGTTCAGGATGGGGGAGTCGAGCGGTTCGACGGCCACGATCTGCACCTCGGGCTTCAGTTCCTTCAGCACCTGGCCGACGCCCGTGATGGTTCCGCCCGTTCCGACGCCCGCGATGAAGATGTCGACGTCGCCGTCGGTGTCGCGCCAGATCTCCTGCGCCGTGGTCTTGCGGTGGATCTCGGCGTTGGCCTCGTTGGCGAACTGCTTGGCCCAGATGGCGCCGGGCGTCTCGTCGACGATCTCCTTCGCCTTCTCGACGGCGCCCTTCATGCCGAGCGCCGGTTCGGTGAGCACGAGTTCGGCGCCGAAAGCGCGCAGTAGCACGCGGCGCTCCTGGCTCATCGAGGACGGCATCGTGAGGATGACTTTGTAACCGCGGGCCGCTCCGATGAGGGCCAGCGCGATTCCGGTGTTGCCGCTCGTGCCCTCGACGATCGTTCCACCGGGCTTCAGGGCTCCGGATGCTTCGGCGGCGTCGACGATCGCGACGCCGAGGCGGTCTTTCACGCTCGACCCGGGGTTGTAGTACTCGAGTTTGGCGAGCACGGTCGCCCCCGCGCCGTCCGTCACCCGGTTGAGCTGCACCAGCGGCGTGTTGCCGAACGCCTCGGTGATGTTCGAATAGATCTTGCCTGCCACGATCTGCCTCCCTGTGCGTTGTGCCGCACGACATCCTTCTGGTGCACGCCGCTCGGCGCACCCTCAAGCCTATTCGCGTGAATGGGGTTTGCGACGAAGATGACGGGACGTTCGTCATCTTCTCGGCTTGGCGCCCGACATGAGTGTTCGCCGCCTCTGCGCTAGGCTTCCCGGCGGAACGGTCGCCGTCAACGGCCATCAGCGTATGTCTCACACACCTTCTTCCCCCCGCCCGTCGCCCCGCGCGTCATCCGAACCCGCCGCCCTGCTGTCGCAGCTGCGCGACCTCGCCGTCGAGCGACTCGCGCGTGCCGGCGTGCCGACGCCGGATGTCGATGCCGAACTCCTGCTCGGCCATGTCTCGGGTCTCGGGCGCGGCGAGTTGCAGGCGGCCTTCATCACGGGGCGCCGCGCAGACGCCGCCGCCTCGACCACCCTCGAGGCGCTGGTCGAGCGCCGTGCCGCACGCGAACCCCTGCAGCACATCCTCGGCGTTGCCTGGTTCCGTTCGCTCGAATTGCGGGTCGGCCCGGGTGTCTTCGTGCCGCGTCCCGAAACCGAGGGCGTCGTGCAGATCGCGATCGATGCGCTCCGCCAGGTGCCGACGCCCGAACCCGTCGCGGTCGACCTCGGCACGGGCTCGGGAGCCATCGCACTGGCCATGGCCACCGAGGTGCCGAACGCGCGCGTGCACGCCGTCGAGGCATCCGTCGACGCGTTCATCTGGGCTCGAGAGAATTTCGCCGCGATCGGTGCCGACAATGCGCGTCTCGTCTTCGACGACATGGGTCGCGCGCTGTCCGAGCTCGACGGAACGGTCGATGTCGTCATCTCGAACCCGCCCTACGTTCCGGATGACGCGATCCCACGTGACCCCGAGGTGCGCCTGTTCGATCCGGCCATGGCGCTCTACGGTGGTCCCGACGGGCTCGACCTCGTCCGTTCGCTCGAACGCACGGCGCGCCGGCTGCTGCGCGAGGGGGGCCTGCTCGTCATCGAGCACGGCGAACTCCAGGGCGCCGACATCCGGGCAATCCTCACCGAACGCGGATGGCGCGCCGCCGCCACCCACGTCGACCTGACGCTGCGCGACCGCACCACCACAGCCGTTCGTTAGAGCGAACCGCCGCTCGAGTGGCGCGCCCGCTCGTTTGCGAACGCGTCACGATGTCGCGGCCAACAATCGCGCTACGGCCGCGCTACGGCCGCGCCGCGAACTCCTCGACAGCGGCCATCAAACCGTCGGTGTCATACCCGTCCGGCGTCTTCGTCAGATGGAAGGCCGTGATCCCCACGGCGCGCGCGGCCTCGACGTTGGCGTGCGAATCATCCGCGAAGAACGCATCGGATGCCTCGACCCCCAGTCGGCCGAGCGCGCGCGTGTAGATGCGGCGCTCGGGTTTAGCGGCACCCAGCACAGCCGAGACGAGGTCGTTGTCGCCCCCGATGATCTCGGCGGCTTCGGGGGCCAGCACCGACAATTCCTCGCGGAAGATGATCGGGTTGTTGCTCAGCAATGCGGCTGTGCCGAGCTCGGAGGCGCGTTTCAGGGCCGCGATCGACCCGGGAATGATCGTCATGGCCGATTTGCGCGACTCGCACCATTGCTCGCGCGTGAGCGGCACCCCGGTGACCTCGGCGAACGCCTCGAGGTATTCGTCGCCCGTGGAGAACTCGCCCGCATTGGCCGCCCGCTCGAATCCGCCCACCCACCAGGTCGAGGCCAGGTGGTATTGCGTCGACCCAGTCAGGCGCGCCAGGTTGGGCAGCCGTTTGAGAAAATCGTAGTCGTAGAGGGTCTTGTCGCAGTCGAAGAAGAACACGGATGGCTTCACCCATCCAGTATCTCTCCCCGTTCTCACACGCGGCGACCCGTTCGCTCTCGGCAGGTGACGATAGAATCGAGCACAATGTCCCGCATCCATGACTGCTCTGACGACACCGAGCTGCTGATCGGCATGCGAATGGCCCGAGCCGCGATCGCCCGCGGTGAGCTCGTCGTCATTCCCACCGACACCGTCTACGGTGTGGCCGCCGACGCTTTTTCCCCCCGCGCCGTGCAGCGATTGCTCGACGCCAAGGGCCGCACGCGTCAGTCGCCGCCACCCGTTCTCGTGCCCGGCATCCACACCCTCGAGGCCCTCGCGGCCGAGGTTCCCGATGCCGTCCGCGACCTCGTCGAGGCGTTCTGGCCGGGCGGTCTCACCATCGTGCTGCCGGCCCAGCCGTCTCTCGCGTGGGATCTCGGCGACACCGACGGCACGGTCGCCGTGCGCATGCCGAGTCACCACATCGCGCTCGAGCTGCTCCAGGAAACGGGCCCGCTCGCGGTCTCCTCGGCCAACCTCACGGGTCTTCCGGCGGCTACGACGGCGGCTGAAGCCGAACGGATGCTGGGCGACAGCGTCTCCTCCTACCTCGACGCTGGTCCCTCGGGCGACACCGCCTCGACCATCGTCGACGCCACGCGCTTGCAGAGCCCGGGCGGACGCGTCACCGTCCTCCGCGAGGGTGCCATCAGTCGCGCGCAGCTCGCCGAGGTCTTGGGCGACCTGCTCGAACCACTCGACGCGGCGCCTTCCGCCGACGATGAGCCGGTTGCGCTCGCCCCCGTGTCGGATGCACGACCGGTCCTCTCGGCACCTGCCGCGGACGCCGAGACGACAGCAAACCCGGAAGCCCCGACGCACGGCGCCCCGCCGCCCGAGACAGCCCGCGACGCATGATCCAGTATCTGATCATCGCCGCGATCACGGCGGTCATCACGTTCGTCGTCTCGTTGGCGGTGTACCGCGGGGCCCTGAAGTACAAGCTCTACCCGACGATCCGCGAACGCGACGTGCACACGCGTCCCACCCCGCGCCTCGGCGGTGTCGCCATGTTCGTGGGCGTCATCGCGGCCTTCGTCATCGCCTCGCAGAACCCGTTCTTCGCCTCGACGTTCGGCAGCCCGGGGCCCATCCTCGCCATCGGGGGAGCGGCCCTCCTCACGGTGCTCATCGGCGTCGCCGACGACATCTGGGACCTCGACTGGATGATCAAACTCGCGGGCCAGTTCCTCGCCGCGGGCCTCATCGCCTGGTTGGGCGTGCAGATCTACTCTCTTCCGATCGGCGGCCTCACGGTCGGTTCGTCGTGGATGTCTTTCACCATGACGGTCTTCGCCATCGTGCTGGTCATGAACGCCATCAACTTCATCGACGGGCTCGACGGCCTCGTCGCGGGCGTCGCGCTCATCGCCAACGGAACTTTCCTCATCTACGGCTACCTCCTGGTGCGCGAGACGGGCCAGACGAGCTTCTTCAACCTCTCGCTCCTCATCTCGGCCGTGCTGGTCGGGGCCTGCGCCGGATTCCTGCCACTCAACTGGCATCCGGCCCGCATGTTCATGGGCGACGCGGGCGCGCTCCTCGTCGGCCTCCTCATGGCCACGAGCGCCGTCGCCATCACGGGCACGGTCGACCCGACATCCCTCGGCCGCAGCCAGCTGCTCGGCATCTACATCCCGATCATCCTGCCCTTCGCCATCCTCGTGGTGCCGCTGCTCGACTTCGGGCTCGCGGTCTTCCGCCGCCTCCGGGCCGGCAAGTCGCCCTTCAGCGCCGACCGCAAGCACCTGCACCACCGCCTGCTCGACATGGGCCACACACACTTCCAGGCCGTGCTGATCTTCTACGCGTGGACATCCGTCATCGCCATCTCGTGCCTGCTGTTCTTCGTCTTCCAGCCCTACTGGGTGGCCCTCGTGTTCCTCATCGCGGGTGTCATCATCTGCGCCGTGGTCACGCTCGCGCCCCTCGGTCGCCGCAAAACGCTCGAGTTCTCGGCCCAGACCGTCGGCGCCGACGATCCTGCGTTCGAGCGCGTCCGCGAATTCGACCCGCTGGATGCCGCGAGTGAAGACCGGCCGCACGACGCGCCCATCTCGCACGAACTCGTCGCCGAGGTCGTCGCGGTCGCAGAAGCCCAACGCACTGAACCAGAAGCATCCCCGGTCCGACGCTCGGACGATGACGCCCCCGCCCCGAAGGACACCCCATGAGCTCCAATAAAGTATTCGTCGACGCCCTCAAGTACGGCGCCCTCCTCGCCATCGGCATCGCCCTGGTCGGGGGAGTGATCGGCTTCTTCCTCGACGGCAGTCGCGGCGTCGTCTCGGCCCTGATCGGCACGGCGCTCTCGGCCGTCATGCTTGCGATCACGGCGGGCAGCATCCTCTTCGCCAACCGTTTCTACGGCTCCGACCTGTTCGTCGGCGCCTTCTTCGGCATCGTTCTCGGTGGATGGCTGCTCAAATTCGTCGTCTTCCTGGTGCTGGTCTTCCTCCTCGCCGATCAGCCCTGGGTCAACCGTGTGATCATGCTCGTGTGTGTCATCGTCGGCGTCATCGGCTCCCTCGTGGTGGACATGGTGGTCGTCGCTCGTTCACGCGTGGGGTATGTCAGCGACGCACAGTTGCCCGGAGACCAGAAAAACGCGCAATAACGGGCAAACCGATTCGTCAGCACGCCCAAATGTTGATAGGCTCTCTGGAGATTCCCCAAGCATATTTACACGCATTTCGCGTGAGTTGTTTGGCGTCTTCCGAATGTTCGTCGCTCGGAGAGCAGTTCGCTCTCCGCCCCGAAACAGGAGATAGCGCTGTTAGGTAACGCTGTGCTGTTAAGTAACTCGGTGCTGAGTAGCTCCGTTCACTTCAGCGAAAAAATCAACTCTGTGATCAACGCCCCGATCTTCGCGGCTGCTGGCGACGACAACACGTTCCACGGTCCGTCGATCAACGAGTTCTTCCCCGAGATCGTCGCTTTCGAAGGCACCCCCTTCGCGATCAACCGCATCATGCTGATCCGGTTCCTCGCGGTCGCTGCCATCCTGGTCCTCTTCTGGCTCGGCACGCGCCGCATGAAGATCGTCCCGGGTCGCGGTCAGTCGATCATCGAGATGGGCCTCGACTTCGTTCGAGTCAACATCGCCGAAGATCTTCTGGGCAAGAAAGACGGCAAGCGGTTCCTGCCGATCATCACCACGATCTTCTTCATGGTCTTGTTCATGAACATCACGGGTGTCATCCCGTTCCTGAACATCGCGGGAACGTCGGTCATCGGTGTTCCGCTGGTTCTGGCGCTCGTCGCCTACATCGCGTTCATCTACGCCGGTGTCAAGAAGCACCCGGGCGCATTCTTCAAGAACGCACTCTTCCCGCCCGGTGTGCCGTGGCCGCTCTACATCATCGTGACTCCCATCGAACTGGTCTCCACGTTCGTGTTGCGGCCCATCACGCTGACGCTCCGACTCCTCATGAACATGGTCGTCGGGCACCTGCTCCTCGTCCTCTTCTTCGGAGCGACCTGGTTCTTCTTCTTCAACGCCGACGGCTTGTTCAAGGCTTTCGGTGTGGGCACGCTCGCATTCGGTTTCGTCTTCACGCTCTTCGAGCTGTTGGTCGCCGCACTGCAGGCCTACGTTTTCGCACTACTTACGACTGTTTACATCCAGCTCGCGCTGGCTGACGAACACTAAACGACGTCAGCATCCGCTGACATCGCCATCACGGAAGGAAACAACACGTGGACGCAACAACCGTTCTCGCCGAGATCAACGGAAACATCGCGACGGTCGGTTACGGTCTCGCTGCAATCGGCCCGGCCATCGGCGTGGGTATCGTGGTCGGCAAGACCATCGAGGGTGTCGCCCGTCAGCCTGAGCTGGCCGGTCGTCTCCAGGTTCTGATGTACATCGGTATCGCCTTCACCGAGGCGCTGGCCTTCATCGGCATCGCGACCTACTTCATCTTCGTCTAAGCCCTTCGTCATTCGTAGCAAGGAGGCGTGATGATTCACGCACTAGTGCGGGCTGCCGCAGAGGGTGAAACCTCGCACAACCCGCTTTTGCCCGAGACGTATGACATCGTCTGGTCGTTGGTTTGCTTCATCGTCATCCTCGTCGCGTTCTGGAAGGTCTTCCTTCCCAAGATGCAGAAGATGCTCGATGAGCGTTCCGCCGCCATCGAGGGCAACATCGCCAAGGCCGACGAGGCTCAGCGTGACGCCGAGGCTGCTCTCGAGCAGTACACGGCCCAGCTCGCCGACGCCCGTCAGGAAGCCGCCGCCATTCGTGACCAGGCTCGTGTCGACGGTCAGCGCATCCTCGCTGAACTGAAGGAACAGGCTGCGACCGACGCCGCGCGCATCACGCAGAGCGCCCAGGCCCAGATCGAAGCCGAACGTCAGGCAGCGGTCGTCAGCCTGCGCAACGAGGTCGGCTCGCTCGCGATCGACCTCGCGTCCGGCGTGATCGGCGAAAGCCTGTCCGACGACGCCCGTGCCACCGCGGTCGTCGACCGATTCCTGGCCGACCTCGAAGCATCCGAGGCCTCGAACCAGGCAGAGAAGGCGTAACGCATCATGGGTAGCGCGACAAGAGAAGCACTGTCCGAATCGCTGCGCGAGTTGGACTCGACGGGAGCCGTTGGCGACAACGGTTCCGGTCGTGACCTGACGACCGTCAGCGAGCTGTTCGCCGTCGGCCGCGTCGTCGCTCGCACGGCGCACCTGCGCTCGGCGCTGTCCGACAAGGCCGCACCCGCCGAGGTCAAGCGTCAGCTCGTGCAGACGGTCTTCGGATCGTCGGTGTCCGAGCGCACGCTGCGCCTCGTCAGTGCCGCCGCCGCTGGCCGCTGGTCCGACGAGGACGGCTTCGTCGCCGGCCTCGAGGAGCTCGGCATCCGTGCCGCGGTGCAGTCGGTCGGTTCGGACGTGTCGATCGAACAGGAGCTGTTCGAATTCGGTCGCTATGTCGCGGGTGACGCAGAGCTCGAGCTCGCGCTCGGCTCGAAGCTCGGCGATGTGCAGGCTAAGGTCGCGCTCGTCGAATCCCTGCTCGCGGGCAAGGCCTCACCGCAGACGGTCGAGATCGTCCGTCAGCTGGTGCAGCAGCCCCGTGGTCGCCGCATCCGCACGCTTCTGCGTTACGCGGCCGGCATCGCCGCCGACCAGAGCAACCTCACCGTCGCAACCGTCACGGCTGCGGCACCGCTCACCGAGGGGCAACTCGCCCGGCTCCGTGCCGGACTCAGCTCGCTCTACGGTCGAGATGTCAAAATCAACGTGATCGTAGACGCATCCATCATGGGCGGTCTGCGGGTGCAGGTCGGTGACGATGTCATCGACGGCAGCGTTGCATCTCGCCTGCACGACCTGAAGCTCCAGCTCGCCGGCTGATCCAGCTATGCACCGCTGATCCAGCCCAGAGCCGCACACAACACAGACGCACGATCCCTGGGATCGACACATCGGAAGCGCGAACCGTTTCCGCAACTCAAAGGAAAATGATGGCAGAACTAACGATTAGTCCTGATGAGATCCGGAGTGCTCTCAAGGACTTCGTCGCCGCATACGAGCCGGGCAAGGCCGGAACGACCGAAGTAGGCCACGTGATCGACGCCGGCGACGGCATCGCGCACGTCGAAGGTCTGCCGGGCGTCATGGCCAACGAGTTGATCCGCTTCTCCGATGGCACGCTGGGCCTCGCCCAGAACCTCGACGAGAACGAGATCGGCGTCGTCATCCTCGGTGAGTTCGCCGGTATCGAAGAGGGCATGGAAGTCACGCGCACGGGCGAGGTCCTCTCGGTCCCCGTCGGCGACGGCTACCTCGGCCGCGTGGTCGACCCCCTCGGCAACCCGATCGACGGCCTCGGCGAGATCGCCAGCGAAGGCCGCCGCGCCCTCGAGCTGCAGGCGCCCGGCGTCATGCAGCGTAAGAGCGTGCACGAGCCCCTGCAGACCGGTATCAAGGCCATCGACGCCATGATCCCCGTCGGCCGTGGCCAGCGCCAGCTGATCATCGGTGACCGCCAGACCGGTAAGACGGCCATCGCGATCGACACCATCATCAACCAGAAGGCCAACTGGGAGTCGGGCGACACCAACAAGCAGGTGCGCTGCATCTACGTCGCCATCGGCCAGAAGGGCTCCACCATCGCTTCGGTGAAGGGTGCCCTCGAAGACGCCGGAGCCATGGAATACACGACGATCGTCGCGTCCCCGGCCTCCGACCCCGCCGGCTTCAAGTACCTCGCCCCCTACACCGGTTCGGCCATCGGCCAGCACTGGATGTACGGCGGCAAGCACGTCCTCATCATCTTCGATGACCTGTCGAAGCAGGCCGAGGCCTACCGTGCCGTTTCGCTGCTCCTGCGTCGTCCGCCGGGCCGCGAGGCATACCCCGGCGACGTCTTCTACCTGCACTCTCGCCTGCTCGAGCGTTGCGCGAAGCTGTCCGACGAGCTCGGTGCCGGATCGATGACGGGTCTGCCCATCATCGAGACCAAGGCCAACGACGTCTCGGCCTACATCCCCACCAACGTGATCTCGATCACCGACGGCCAGATCTTCCTGCAGTCCGACCTCTTCAACGCCAACCAGCGTCCCGCGGTCGACGTCGGAATCTCGGTCTCGCGTGTCGGTGGTGACGCTCAGGTCAAGTCGATCAAGAAGGTTTCGGGAACGCTGAAGCTCGAGCTGGCTCAGTACCGCTCGCTCGAAGCATTCGCCATGTTCGCGTCCGACCTCGACGCCGCCAGCCGCCGTCAGCTCGCCCGCGGCGCCCGCCTCACCGAGCTGCTCAAGCAGCCGCAGTACTCGCCCTACCCGGTCGAAGACCAGGTCGTCGCGATCTGGGCCGGCACCAACGGCAAGCTCGACGAGGTTCCCGTCGAAGACATCCTGCGCTTCGAGCGCGAGCTGCTCGACTACCTGGGCCGCAACACCGACGTCCTGTCCAAGCTGCGCGACACCAACGTGCTGAGTGACGACATCGTCGCCAACCTCGAGTCGTCGATCGACACCTTCAAGAAGGAGTTCCAGACCGGTGAGGGCAAGCCCCTCAACTCGGTCGGCTCCGAGAAGTTCGAAGAGCTTCCGGCCGAAGAGGTCAACCAGGAAAAGATCGTCAAGGGACGTCGATAACCGATGGGCGCACAGCTCCGGGTCTACACGCAGAGGATCAAATCTGCGCAGACGACCAAGAAGATCACGAGGGCGATGGAGTTGATCTCCGCCTCGCGCATTCAGAAAGCGCAGGCGCGAGTCGCCGCCTCCGGTCCGTACAGCCGCGCGATCACGCGCGCTGTATCGGCCGTGGCGACCTACTCCAACGTCGACCACGTGCTCACCACCGAACCCGAGAAGATCGAACGCGCCGCGGTCGTCATCTTCGCCTCGGACCGCGGTCTCGCCGGTGCGTTCAGCTCACAGGTGCTTCGTCAGGCCAATGAGCTCACCGAGCTGCTGCAGTCGCAGGGCAAAGAGGTCACCTACTTCCTCGTCGGCCGCAAGTCGGTGGCGTACTTCGCCTTCCGTAAGCGAGCCTCAGAGGGACAGTGGACCGGCGGCACCGACTCCCCGTCGTTCGAAACGGCGCAGGAAATCGGTCAGGCCCTGCTGAAGAGCTTCCTCACGGATGCCTCTGAAGGCGGAGTCGACGAGATCCACGTGGTCTACAACCGCTTCGTCAGCATGGTGACGCAGACCCCCGAGGTCGTCCGTCTCCTGCCGCTCGAGGTCGTCGAAGGTGTCGAAGAACCCGACTCCAAGACCGTCCTGCCGCTGTACGAGTTCGAGCCCGACGCCGCAAACGTGCTGGATGCGCTGCTCCCGGTCTACATCGAGAGCCGCCTGTTCAACGCCATGCTGCAGTCTGCCGCGAGCGAGCACGCTGCCCGCCAGAAAGCCATGAAGTCCGCGAGCGACAACGCGGACAAGCTGATCACCGATTACACCCGTCTGCGCAACAACGCGCGTCAGGCGGAGATCACCCAGCAGATCGCCGAGATCGTCGGCGGCGCCGACGCTCTGTCGGGCGCCAAGTAAGACTCGACGGATAAAGAGAGAAGAAGAGCAATGACAGATACAGCGACAGCTGAGGCGGGAAGCGCCGGAGTGGCCACGCTCGCCGCCGGCCGCATCGCTCGCGTCACCGGCCCCGTGGTGGACATCGAGTTCCCCCACGACTCGATCCCCGAGGTCTACAACGCCCTCGAAACGACGATCACCATCGGCGACGAGCACACCGACATCACCCTCGAGGTTGCCCAGCACCTCGGTGACGACCTGGTTCGCGCCATCGCCCTGAAGCCGACGGACGGACTCGTCCGCGGCCAGGAAGTGCGCAACACGGGCGCTCCGATTTCGGTTCCCGTCGGTGACGTCACCAAGGGTAAGGTCTTCGACGTCACGGGCAAGATCCTCAACGGCAAGCCTGGCGAGACCGTCGAGATCACCGAGCGTTGGCCGATCCACCGCCGTCCGCCGGCATTCGACCAGCTCGAATCGAAGACGCAGCTCTTCGAGACCGGCATCAAGGTCATCGACCTCCTGACCCCCTACGTGCAGGGTGGAAAGATCGGTCTGTTCGGTGGTGCCGGTGTCGGTAAGACCGTTCTGATCCAGGAAATGATCCAGCGCGTTGCGCAGGACCACGGTGGTGTGTCTGTGTTCGCCGGTGTGGGCGAGCGCACCCGTGAGGGCAACGACCTCATCGCCGAAATGGAAGAGGCGGGCGTCTTCGACAAGACCGCCCTTGTCTTCGGCCAGATGGACGAGCCGCCGGGAACGCGTCTGCGCGTCGCCCTGTCGGCCCTGACGATGGCGGAGTACTTCCGCGACGTACAGAAGCAGGACGTGCTGTTGTTCATCGACAACATCTTCCGCTTCACGCAGGCCGGTTCCGAGGTGTCGACCCTTCTCGGTCGTATGCCTTCGGCCGTGGGTTACCAGCCGAACCTCGCCGACGAGATGGGTGTTCTCCAGGAGCGCATCACCTCGACGCGTGGGCACTCGATCACCTCGCTGCAGGCGATCTACGTGCCGGCCGATGACTACACCGACCCGGCTCCGGCGACCACGTTCGCCCACCTCGACGCCACCACCGAGCTGTCGCGTGAAATCGCGTCGAAGGGCCTCTACCCGGCCGTCGACCCGCTGACCTCGACGAGCCGCATCCTCGACCCCCGTTACTTGGGCGAGGACCACTACCGCGTGGCCACCACGGTCAAGCAGATCCTCCAGAAGAACAAGGAACTGCAGGAGATCATCGCCATCCTCGGTGTCGACGAGCTCTCCGAAGAAGACAAGGTCACCGTTTCGCGGGCCCGTCGCATTCAGCAGTTCCTCTCGCAGAACACCTACATGGCGAAGAAGTTCACGGGTGTCGAGGGTTCCACGGTTCCCCTCAAGGAGACCGTCGAGTCGTTCGATGCCATCGCCAAGGGTGAGTTCGACCACGTGGCCGAGCAGGCCTTCTTCAACGTCGGTGCTATCTCCGATGTCGAAGAGAAGTGGGCTCAGATCCAGAAGGAGAACGGCTGATCATGGCTTCCTCGAAGCTGCAGGTCAGCGTCGTCGCCGCCGACCACGAAGTGTGGTCGGGCCAGGCGTCGATGGTGGTCGCGAAGACGGTCGAAGGCGAAATCGGCATTCTGCCGGGGCACGAGCCTATGCTCGCCGTCCTGGCAGAAGGCCAGGTCCGCGTTACGACCGACAACGGTCAGAAGATCACCGCTGATGCGTCCGACGGATTCCTGTCCGTCGAGAACAACACGGTGACCGTCGTGGCTGGCAACGCCAGCCTCGTCAAGTAACTCCTCCTCTCTTCACCGCGTACGCCCCGTGCTTGTCATCCTGCCTCCGTCTGAGACGAAGCGGGATGGCGGCACGGGGCGTTCGTCGTATCTGGAGGAGTTGAGGTTCCCAGCGTTGACCCCCTACCGCCAGTCGCTCATCGAGCAACTCGCCGACCTCGCGGCCGACCCGGATGCATCTATGAAGGCCCTGAAGATCAGCGCCAGACAGATGGGTGAGGTCGAGCGCAACCGCGCGCTGCACACGGCCGCCGTGATGCCCGCCATAGACCGGTACACGGGTGTTCTCTTCGACGCCCTCGACGCTCCGACGCTCACCGAGGCGCAACGCGCGTTCGCCCACGAGCACGTCGTCGTGCACTCGTCGCTGTTCGGCCCGGTCGGTGCCCTCGACCCGATCCCCGCTTACCGCCTGTCGCACAGCTCCCGGCTGCCCGAGGGCGGGTTGCGTCAACAGTGGGGGCGCGGCATCAGGCACGAGCTCGCTCAGGTGCCCGGCCTTGTGCTCGACCTGCGCTCGGAGGGGTATGCCGAACTTGGGCCCCTCGAGTTGTCGGCGCAGCGGCTCTACGTGCGCGTGATGGCCCGCGGCGCCGATGGTGAGACGCGAGCCCTGAATCATTTCAACAAGAAGACCAAGGGGCTCTTCACCCGGGCCCTCGTGCAGAATCAAGTCGCATTCGACGATATCGATGGGCTGCGCGCCTGGGCCGCCGAGGTCGGCTTCGAGGTCGGCGACCCGTCTCCAGCCCATGAGATCGCACTCATCGCACCGACTCGAGAGATGACGCCCGCGGCTTCGTGACGTGGAACGGGATGCTCTCGAGGCGCAGGAGCCAGAGCTTGGTGTCGAGCCCCGAGCCGCGGTCGTAACCGACCGGGTTGCGTCGGGTGCCCAACACGCGGTGACAGGGCACGAGGAGCGGCACGGGGTTGGCTGCGACCGCTGCACCCACCGCACGGCCCGCCCGCGGTGCCCCGACGGCCGCGGCGATCTCGCCGTAGGTAATGGTGGAGCCGAACGGGATCGTCGCGAGTGTTCGCCAGACGGCGTGTTGGAAAGCCGTGCCCGAGACCTCGACCCGCAGGTCGAATGACACGCGGTCGCCGTCGAGGAAATCGAGGACCTGCTTCGCGGCGCCGCGCACGAACGCGGAGGGAGCGGACGGCGCAGGGCTTCCCGACGTCAGTGTCTCAGGCCGCCAGGTCGTCCGACCGATGTCGCAGCTGGTGATGAAGCCGCCCTCGGCCTGGAGCGTGATGACGCCGACAGGGGACGGAAACGAGATGATTGCTGGCATGTGGCCCCGATCGTTGTGTGCTCGTGCGAGCGGGTTGTTCGTCCTTTCAGATTAGGGATGGCGGGTGGAGTGCGGGGGAGTGGGCGAGACCTGTGGAGAAATTGATGGCCCAGAGGGCTGTGGAGAAGAAGGCGTCGTAGGGTGGATGACATGACCGACATGCTCTACCGTCCCCTCGGCCGCTCCGGATTGATGGTCTCGGCCGTCGGCGTCGGCTGCAACAACTTCGGGCGAGCGGACACCCTCACCGAAACGCAGGAGGGAACGACATCCGTCGTCGCTGCGGCCCTCGAGAGCGGCGTGAACTTCTTCGACACGGCCGACGTGTACGGCAAGCATCCCGGGCTCAGCGAAGAGCTGCTCGGGCGCGCGCTGGTGGGGCGCCGTGACGACGTGGTGGTGGCCACGAAGTTCGGCCACGCGACACTCGACGGCGGGATCAACCAGCCCTGGGCCCGAGGCTCGAGGCGTTATGTGCGACGCGCGGTCGAGGCATCCCTCAGGCGCCTCGGCACCGAGTGGATCGACCTCTACCAGCTGCACACGCCCGACCCGACGACACCCATCGACGAGACCCTGAGCGTGCTCGACGACCTCATCACCGAGGGCAAGGTGCGGTACATCGGGCACTCCAACCTGAGCGGGTGGCAGATCGCCGAGGCCGACTACGAGGCCGTGTTGGGCTCGCATCCCCGTTTCATCTCGGCGCAGAACGAGTTCAGCCTCATCGTGCGGGATGCCGAACGCGAAGTCCTTCCGGCGGTGCAACGATTCGGGCTCGGCTTCCTGCCCTTCTTCCCGCTCTACAACGGCCTCTTCACGGGCAAGTTCACGCGCGACGGCGGCCCCGCCGATTCCCGCATCATGCGCATTCGCAAACACCTTCTCGACGACGCTCCGTGGGATGCCATCGAGGCGCTCCAGTCCTTCGCCGAGGCGCGCGGGCGCACCCTGCTCGAGGTCACGTTCGGGTGGTTGCTGGCGCAGCCGAACCTCTCGAGCGTCATCGCGGGTGCGACGACGGCCGCCCAGATTCGCGAGAACGCCGCGGCGGGTGTGGCGTGGACGCCGGCCCCCGCGGAGGTGGCAGAGATCGACAGGCTGTTTCCGGGCCCGGCGAACTCCTGATCGGAGCGACCCAGACTTCAGAGTCACCCAGAGTTTTCGAGTAACCCCGAGTTTCGAGCCATCCAGAGTTTCGAGCCAGAGCCGGCACAGCTCGAGTCAGAGCCGAGGCCGGCAGAGCCAGAGTCGCCTTCAGCTGTTGAGCACGGCCAGGGCCGCGTTCAACGTCGTCGCGAAGAGCACCCACGCCCAATAGGGGATGAGCATCACGGCCGACGCCTTCCGGATCGGCCAGAACCGCAGCATGGTGATCAACACGGCGACGTCGAGCAGCACGATGATCGCGAGCGCGAGCCACAGCGCGGCGGGGCCCATGACCGGGTACAGGCCGAAGAAGACCGGGGTCCAGATGCTGTTGAGCACGAGTTGCACCACATACGCCATCAAAGCGGGCCGCGTATCGACACTGTAGCGCCGCCGCCACACGAGCCAGGCGGCCATCGACATGAGCAGATAGAGAACGGTCCACACGGGGCCGAACAAGAAGTTGGGCGGGTTCCACGGCGCCTTCTCGGCCGTGGCGTACCATCCGTCGACGTTCCCGGCCGTGCCGATCGAACCGATCGCCGCCACCGCGAACGAGATGGCGATGAAGACGATCAGCATCAGGATGTCGCGACCCAGGCTCGTGGGCCGCGGTCGATTCGCGCCCGACGTCATCGCGCCACCGCGCGGGCCGTGGCTTTCGCTGCTATCGCGGTTGTTGCGGCGGTTGTGGTCGACGCGGTCGTCGTGTGTCATGATGCTGCCTCCTCGATATCGTTCCCCCAACTTAGTAAGCTAGCTGACTAATGTGAAGGGCTTGAAGTGACGCGCGCCGTATGCCACTGAGATCGGCTCAGAGACACTAGACTTTTGCACACTGCCTTGTTCCCCTGCCGAAAGGACCCCGGGTGACCGACATCGACGTGCGAACCGGTTCGGGCGCTGTCGACCTCTCCGACGGGCGCACCCTGTCCCTCAATTGGGCCGCGGTCACCGACACCGGTCGCAAACGCCAGGTCAACCAAGACGCGCTCATCGTCGAGTTGCCCGTCTTCGCCGTTGCCGACGGCATGGGCGGTCACGACGCCGGCGAGGTCGCGAGCGCGGCTGTCGTCGAGCGGTTCCGCGGGCTGGTGGCAGAAGGCAAGCACGTCGATCGAGAGACCATCGAAGAGGCCCTGCGCGACGCCGTCGAGGACATGTTCAACCAGGTCGGTCAGAGCGACCTCGGCACGGGCACGACCGTGACCGGGCTCATGCTCGCCAGCACGCCGACCCCCGGCTGGACCGTGTTCAACATCGGCGACTCCCGGGTCTACCGGCTGCTGGGGGATGAACTCATCCAGGTCACGCTCGACCACTCGGTCGTGCAAGAGCTCATCGCGATCGGTGCCATCACGCCCGACGAGGCCGAGACGCACCCGCACGGCAACGTCATCACGCGCGCGGTCGGTTTCACCGAAGATCCCGTGCCCGACTACACGGATGTCCCCGCCACCTCGGGTGCCCGCTGGCTCGTCTGCTCCGACGGGCTCACGAAAGAGCTCACCGACTACGGTCTGCAGCACTTCCTCATGCGCGCCGAATCGCCGAAAGAGGCGGTCGAGCTCATGGTCACGGCAGCGCTCGACAACGGCGGCCGCGACAACGTGTCGGCGATCGTGCTCGACGAGCTCATCACGCCGTAGCGAGCCGGGTGCCGAGCGCGGCGCGCTGACTGCACGGCGCCGGGACGCGCTGACTGCACGGCGCCGCGACGCGCAGACTGCACAGCGCTGCGTGCCGACCGGGCAACCGCTCGCCCGTTAGAGGCCGGGCGACACCTGGATCATGCCGACAGGCTGGCCGCCGCCCAGAACCTCGAGGTGCAGCTGAGGCAGCAGGTCGTCGACATCGTTGCGGCTGAGCGCACCCGCGTCGGTGAGCAGTCGCAGGGCCACGACCGTCGCCGCGCGCAGGCTGCCGTCGAGAATCTTGGCCGCGACCGTGGTGCCGTCGGGGGCCGCCATGACCATGACGCCCTCGGCGCCGAGCTTCGCCAAGACTCCTAGGCGGTCGATGACGAGCGTGTTGTCACGGCCGACGCCGTCGAGCGCCCAGCCATCCGCCAGCACGGCCTGCGTCAGGATGCCCGCGTTGCGGTAGAGCGCGAAGGGCGAGGTGGGCGACGACGTGCGCACCCGACCGATGCCGCGGGCGAGACCGGCGAGGCTGATGGCGTGCACGGGCGCCCCGCATCCGTCGACCGCGGTGGCCTGGGGCTTCTCACCCGTGAAGCGCTCGATCACGTCGAGGATGGCGCGCTGCAGCGGGTGGTCGACGTCGAGGTACGTGTCGATGGGCCAGCCATTGGTGGCGCAGGCGAGCAGCATGGCGGCGTGTTTGCCCGAGCAGTTCATGTAGACGGGGGAGGGGCCGCTGCCGTCGCGCACCAGCTCGTCGCGCGCGGCACTGTCGGCCGGCCAATCGGCGGGGCACTGCAGCGCATCTTCGGTGAGACCGGCCTGGGCCAGGATGCTGCGCACCACCGACACGTGGCGCTGCGTGCCCGCGTGGCTCGCCGTCGCCAGCACGGCGGCGGCACCGCGCAGGCCCACCCCCGCGTTCATGACGGCGATGGCCTGGAACGGCTTGAGGGTGGAGCGCGGGATCACGGGCGCCTGCGGGTCGCCGATCTCGCGGATGACGTCGGCGTGTTGGTCGATGACGATCGCCGAACCCAGGTGCCGCGACTCGACGAAGCCGTTGCGCACGACCACCGCGAGCTCTCGGGCTGAGGATGCGGGGAAGGTTTCTGCGGTGATGTCTGACACGTGTTGGTTCTCCGTTTTTCTGCGGCGCCCGACGCTCCGCCGCAACAAGCGTAGCGGCCCGAGCGCACCTGTGCCGAGCGTGGCAGACTGGGGGGATGACCGGTCCCGAGCATGTGTACACGATCAACGCCGAGTGGACGGGTAACACCGGAACGGGCACGTCGAGCTATCGCGAGTACAGCCGCGATCTCACGGTGCGCGCGTCGGGCAAACCCGACATCCTGGGGTCGGCCGACGTCCCTTTCCGCGGTGATCCGGCGCGATGGAACCCCGAAGAGCTCCTGCTCGCGGCCCTCGCCCAGTGCCACATGCTGTCCTACCTCTACGTCGTCACGACGGTCGGCGTCGTCGTCACCGACTACCGCGACGAGGCCCTCGGAACGATGGTCGAAGACGGCAAGGCCGGGGGCGAGTTCACGCAGGTGCTGCTGCGGCCCGTGGTGACGGTGGCCGACGCATCCATGGTGGATGCCGCGCGCACGGCGCACAAGCGCGCCTCAGAACTCTGCTTCATCGCGCGTTCGATGAACTTCCCGGTGCTGCACGAACCAGAGATCCGCGTCGCGTCCTGATCAGATCAGCCGCATGGGCGCGAGACGGCGTCGAGGCCCGCTGTCGACCCGCTAGAACCGTTCGCGCCGCAGGATGTTGCGCTTGAACTTCTCCATGGCGTCCGCGGGCGGGGACTCGTTGTAGGCGTGCGCCAACTCCTGACCCGTCAGGGCGTGGATGGCGGCCATGATCTCGTCGGTCGCGGCTCGTCTGGCGCGTCCGCTCGTCGCGGGTCCGTGGTGCGACACGTCGATGGGCTCGCCGAAGATGACGCTGACCTTCTTGAGTTTCGGCATCTTGGTGCCGACGGGCATGAGCTCGTCGGTGCCGATGAGCCCGACGGGCACGACGGGGGCGCCGGTCGAGAGCGCGAGCCAGGCGACACCCGTGCGACCGCGATAGAGGCGGCCGTCGAGCGAGCGGGTCCCCTCGGGGTAGATGGCGAAGGCACTCTCGGATTCGAGGATTTTCTTGCCCTCGTCGAGCGCTTCCTGCGCGGCCGCTCCCGCACCGCGGCGCACGGCGACGGCGCCGATGGACTCGAAGAAGACTCGAGACATCCAGCCCTTGGCGCCGGTGCCCTCGAAGTAGGTCGACTTGGCCAGGAACTGCACGCGCCGCGGCGTGACGACGGGGATGGCGATGCTGTCGATGAACGACTGGTGGTTGCTGGCCAGGATCACCCGGCCGTGGCGGGGCACGTTCTTGCGCCCCACGACTTTCGGGCGGTAGATGAGGCGTGCGATGGGCATGAGCACGAGGCGCCCGAGCGCATAGACGGGGCCCGACGACGACGCGACGTCGGCAGTTTCTCGTGTTTCTTCCTCGGCTGGCACGCAGATGAGGCTACAGGGCAAGACATTCCACGGCCGGAATGGTCTGGTCGTCCGCGTGTTGCGAACCGAGCGGCACGGATGATCTGAGCCTGATCGCGTGCGGCAATACACAGTTTCGTCGGGCAGACTAGTCGCATTCCCCTTCAACGAAAGTGATCGTCGTGCAGAAACGTGTTCCCGCGCTGTTGGCCGCTGCCGCAGCATCCGCCCTTCTGTTGAGCGCGTGTTCGGGCGGCGCCAGCCCCACCAGCACGCCGTCGGCCTCGTCGAGCGCCGCGGCAACCGCGTCGCCCTGCAAGGACACGCCGTCGGGCAGCGAAGTCGAATCGGTCAAGGTTTCGGGCAACCTGGGCGAGGCGCCCACGGTCGAGATCCCGGCCCCGCTCGCCATCGACGCCACGCAGCGCACCCTGGCGATCACGGGAACGGGCGACGAGACGAAGACGGGCGACACCGTCGAGGTCTCGATCACCATGTACAACGCCCAGACGGGTGCCGAGGTCGCGCCCATGCAGAAGGCCGCCGCCACGGTCGACGACACGCAGTTCCTGCCCGGCTTCGTGCGGGCCATCGAATGTGTTCCGGTCGGCTCGCGCGTGGTCGCCCTGGTCGACTCGGCCGACGCCTTCGGCACGACCGGCTCGAGCGACAGCGCCGTCAAGGCCGACGAAGACGTCGTCATCGTGGCCGACATCCTGAGCATCACCCCTGACCGCGCCACGGGAGAACCGCAGCCCGAGGTCGAGGGCATGCCCAAGGTCACGCTCGACGACGACGGTCGCCCCACGGTCACCATTCCCGACACCGAGGCGCCGAAAGACCTGAAGCTCGCGGTGCTGAAGCAGGGCGACGGCGAAGAGGTGCAAGAGGGCGACACGGTTTCGGTGCAGTACCAGGGCACCAACTGGACCACCGGCAAGGTGTTCGATGAGAGCTGGGGCAAGCAGATCGCGTCCTTCCAGACCACCGGCGTCGTCAAGGGCTTCTCGCAGGCCCTCGTCGGCCAGAAGGTCGGCTCGCAGGTGCTCGTGGTCATTCCGCCTGCCCTCGGCTACGGCGATGCCGGCCAGCCCAGCGCGGGCATCGGCGGCACCGACGACCTCGTCTTCGTGATCGATATCCTGCAGACCTCGCGCTAAGCGGTTCTGCTGCCAGTTCTTGGCCGCTCGCGACGCCCCGGATGCCGACAGGCCCGGGGCGTCGCTTCGTTCATGTCCGCGTCCGAGCGCAGGTCGTGCTTCCGGCCCACCGGGCTAGGGTGGACAACATGCGACGCGTCATCATCCTCGGCAGCAGCGGTTCGATCGGCACCCAGGCGCTCGACGTCATCCGGGCCAACCCAGAGAAGTTCGAGATCGTCGGCCTCGGCACGGGCTCCAATGCCGCCGTGCTGGCCGAGCAGGCCGAGGATTTCGGGGTCGAGCACACGGCGCTCGGTGCCGACGAGGCCGAGCAGCTGGTGACGGATGTCGAAGCCGACGTCGTCATCAACGGCATCACGGGTTCGATCGGCCTCGGCCCGACCCTCGCGACGCTGCGCGCGGGAAAGCAGCTCGCGCTTGCCAACAAGGAATCCCTCATCGTCGGCGGCGACCTCGTAAAGCAGCTCGCCGCGCCCGGCCAGATCGTGCCCGTCGATTCGGAGCACTCGGCCATCGCTCAGGCCCTGCGCTCGGGCTCGGCGGCCGAGGTGCAGCGACTCGTGCTGACGGCATCCGGCGGCCCCTTCCGCGGGCGCACGCGCGCCTCACTCGCGGACGTCACACCCCGGGAGGCTCTCGCTCACCCCACCTGGGACATGGGGCTCATGGTCACCACGAACTCGTCGACCCTCGTCAACAAGGGCCTCGAAGTGATCGAGGCCCACCTCTTGTTCGACGTGGCCTATGAAGACATCGCCGTGACCGTGCATCCGCAATCGATCGTGCACTCGATGGTCGAATTCGTGGATGGCTCGACCATCGCCCAGGCGTCGCCGCCCGACATGCGTCTGCCCATCTCGCTCGGTCTCGATTGGCCGAACCGGGTCTCGGGCGTTGGAAAGCCGCTCGACTGGACGACGGCGCAGAGCTGGACGTTCGAGCCGCTCGACGACGAGGCATTCCCCGCCGTCTCGCTGGCCAAGAAGGTCGGGCGCGCCGGGGGCACGTACCCGGCCGTCTTCAACGCGGCCAACGAGCAGGCCGTGCTGGCCTTCCATGATGGACGCATCGGCTATCTCGACATCCTCGACACCGTCGACCAGGTCGTCGACGAGCACGACGAGGTCGACACGCTCACGCTCGAGTCGCTGGCGGCCGTCGAGAGCGATGCCCGCCGGGCAGCGGACGCCGTCATCGCCCGCCGCAGCGCCCGCGCCTAGCGGCAGAGCCTAGGACGCGTCCCAGCCGGCCTCGTGCAGCGCCTTGCGGGCTTCCTCGCGCGCCGAGTAGGGCGTGCGCACGCCACGGATATCGCGATAGTCCTGGTGTCCCGGGCCCGCCCACAAGATCGCGTCGCCCTCGCGCGCCAGCGAGACGGCCTCGCGGATGGCGGCTTCGGGCGGAGACACTTCGTGGATGTCGCCGTCGGGCCGAGCCGCACGAGCGCCTTCGACGAGCGTCGCGCGAATCGAGTCGGGGTCTTCGAAGCGCGGGTGGTGGTCGGTGATCACGAGGATGTCGCTGCCGAGCACGGCTTCCTTCGCCATATCGTGACGTTTGGTCGCATCGCGGTCGCCGTCTGCACCGAAGACCATGATCACGCGGCCCGGGGTGACGCGGCGCACGGCCGCGAGCGTCTTCTCGAACGCGTCGGGGCTGTGGCCGAAGTCGACATAGACGGTGGGGCCCGTGTCGCCCGACACGCGTTCGGTGCGGCCCGGCAGGTAGGCCTTCACGCCGCCATCCCGCGTGAGCGCGGCGTCGATATCGGTGAACGGGATGCCGCCCTCGACCATCATGGCGATCGCGAGTCCGGCGTTCGCAGCCATGTGCGCCCCGATCAGCGGGATGCGCGAGTGCAGCGTGCCGTGGGCCGCGTGTGTGAGCGAGAACTCGGTGTATTCGGGCTTCTCGTCGCCGATCGTGACGATCCAGTTCGCTTCGGTGTCGGGCAGCGACGTGATGGTCACGACCGGGATGCCGGCGCGTTTCACGAGGCCTTCGCCCCATGCGGTGTCGAGCGACACGACGCCGCGGCGAGCGCGGTCGGGCTGGAACAGGGCGACCTTCGCATCCATGTAGTCGTCGAAGTCACGGTAGTCGTCGAAGTGATCGTGGCTCAGGTTGGTGAATGCGGCGACGTCGAACATGATGCCGTCGACCCGGTGGCGGCTGAGGGCCTGCGCGCTGACCTCGACGGCGACGGCCTGGACACCCGACTCGCGCATGCGGGCGAGCAGAGCGTGCATCTCGCTCGACTCGGGTGTGGTGAGCCGCGACACGATGGTCAGATCGCCGATGTGACGTTCGGCCGTCGAGCTCAGGCCCGTCACGAGGCCGACCTGCTGCAGGATGCCCTCGAGCAAGTGCGCGGTCGACGTCTTGCCGTTGGTGCCCGTGATGGCGTAGAGCGTGGGCATATCGGTGCCGGTGTCATAGACCCAGGCCGAGATCATGCCGAGCACGACGCGGGGCGACTCGGTGATGAGAACGGGCAGGCCCGCGTCTCGGGCCAACTCGGCGCCCGCGGCATCCGTCAAAATCGCGACGGCACCTTTGTCACGCGCGTCGGCGGCGAAGGATGCTCCGTGCCTGTTCGCACCTTGGATCGCGACGTAGACTTCGCCCCGCTGCAGATCGTTTGTGGAGAGGGTGATGCCGTTCAGGCTGACCCCGTCGATGTCGCCCTCGACCCCGAGTCCGAAATGCGTCGCCAGATCGGCGAGGGATTTCACGGGCGGGGTGTCGGGCCGGAGTACCGGCGGCATACGCGATTCCACGGAGATTCGTCCTTCTTTCTCGCTTGCCTGGTGGGAAGCCATCCCATCGTCTCATAGCCCGCACAGCAACTTTCGAGCGCCGGGCGGTATCTTCTCAAGGTGGAATCGGCGCTTCTCTATGTTCTCGGTGTGCTCATCGTTCTGGTGGGCCTCATCGTGTCTATCGGCCTGCACGAAGTGGGCCACCTCGTGCCGGCCAAACTCTTCGGGGTCAAGGTCACGCAATACATGATCGGCTTCGGGCGCACGCTGTTCTCGCGGCGCCGAGGTGAGACCGAATATGGCCTCAAGCTCATTCCCCTGGGCGGCTACATCTCGATGATCGGCATGTATCCGCCGTCGAAGACGGGTGGAGCCGCGCGCAATGCCACGACGAGCGTTTTCGAGGCCATGGTGCAAGAGGGCAGCGCGGTGAAAACGCGGCGCGACGCCCGGCAGGCCGAGGGTCAGGCAGCGGATGGCTCGGCCGACACGCTCGAGGGCGGCCCCGGGGCATCCGTGCCGATCGACCAGTCCCCGGATGCTCGCGTCGAGGTCGTCTCGGCGGGTGCGACCGACTTCCCACCGCTCGACGAGGGCGAGCGGCGCCGCTTCTTCGGATCGATGGCCGAGGATGCCCGCGAGGGCAGCGCCGAGACCATCGGGGAAGGTGAGGACCACCGGGCCTTCTACCGTCTGCCGGTCTACAAGCGCATCATCATCATGTTGGGCGGGCCCTTCATGAACCTGGTGCTCGCCTTCGTCTTCTTCGGCATCTCACTCGTCGCTTTCGGTGCGCCCGTGCAGACCACGACCCTGTCGATGGTGAGCGAATGCGTGCTTCCCGCAGGCAGCACCCAGACGGCGTGCGACGCCTCCGACCCGCTCGCCCCGGGCGCCGCCGCGGGCCTCAAGCCGGGCGACACGATCGTGTCGATCAATGGCACGCAGGTCTCCACCTGGGCCGAGTCGACCGCGATCATCCGTCAGTCCTCCGGTGACGCGCTCGACGTCGTCATCGAGCGCGACGGGGCCGAGCAGAGCGTCACGCTCACGCCGCTGCTGACGAAGCGATACGTCTACGACACCGCCAACCGTGTGGTCGAGAACGCCGATGGCTCGCCGAAGACCGAAGAGGTCGGTTTCGTCGGCATTTCGTCGACACAAGAGGTGCAGCAGCAGCCCGTCACAGCCACGGGCCCCATGGTGTGGCAGAGCGTCTCGGGCGTCGCCGACATCATCATCCACCTGCCTCAGCGCATGGGCGACGTGCTGAACGCGGCATTCGGGCCGGGCGAGCGCGACCCGAACGGCCCCATCAGCGTGGTCGGCGTCGGGCGCATCGCGGGCGAAGTGGCGGCGTCAGATCAGATCCCGTTCGTGTCGAAGGGGGCCTCGCTCTTCGCCGTGCTGGGGTCGCTCAACATCGCGCTCTTCGTCATCAACCTGGTGCCGCTCATGCCGCTCGACGGCGGACACGTCGTCACGGCGCTGTGGGAGGGCATTCGCCGGTTCTTCGCCAAACTGTTCGGGCGACCCGATCCGGGGCCGGTCGACGCGGCTAAGCTCATGCCGCTGACGTTCGTCGTGGTGATCTTCTTCATGGCGATGAGTGCCATCCTGATCTACGCCGACATCGTGAAGCCCGCGAACCTTTTCGGCTAGCTGCGTCCTCTGCGACGGCCGTACTCCCGGGGGAGTAGTGCCGCTTTTCCGCTCGTTCGACGGGCCGATTCGCGCGCGATGCCTGGCGGGTACGCTTCAGGAATGACGCCGCCCCCTCCGCCCGCCCCGCTGTTCGACGGGCGTCGTTCCGGCCCTCCGCGTGCCGTGCGCGTGTGGATGCCTGTCGTGGTGTCGCTCGTCGTGCAAGTTCCCGCAGCGCTCCTGCTCCTCGCCCATCAGATCTCCGGTTGGCTGGGCGCGGGGGGCCCCGCACGTGGCCCGGGCCCCGGCCCCGATCTCGGCGGCGGCATCGGGCCGGGCTCCGACGCGTTCGAGGTCGCGTTCGGTGCGATCGGCTCGATCTGGATCTCCGTTCTGGCCCTCGTGCTCGCTGTGCTCACCTCGTTCGCGCTCGCCGTCATCCGGCGTTACCCGCGCACGGTCGTGGTCGCCATCATCGCGGCGACCTCGGGCGAGGCGCTCCTGTCGCCCGTCGGCCCGCCCTTCGTATCGGTGGCCTTCGCGGTGATCCTCGCCGTGCGTCACGGCGCCCGGGCCTGGGCCTACATCTCGCTCGCGGCAGCCTGGATGCTCGTGGTGTTCCTGGGGCCGCTCTCGGGCGCCCCGTGGGCCCCGCGCCTCGTCGCGCCCACCACTCTCGGCCTACTCGTCGTCGTGGGCGCGGCCGAGTTCTCGAAGCGCCGCAGCGATGTGCGCCAGAAGTTCTATGAAGATGCCGTGGCGCGACGCCGCGCCGACGAGGCCCGACAGGAGGCGGCGGGTCAGCAGGAGCGCGTTCGTATCGCCCGAGAGTTGCACGATGTGCTCGGGCACTCGCTCTCGCAGATCACCGTGCAGGCCAACGCGGGCCTGCACCTCATGGATCGAGACCCGGCCGAGGCGCGGCGCGCGCTCGTCAATGTGAAGGAGACCTCTGCGGCGGCGCTCGCCGAGGTGCGTAGCGTGCTCGGCATCCTGCGCGACCCGGGGCCCGGCGGCGACGTGTTCGGGCACCGCGACGACGGGTGGCGGTCGAATACCGGCGTGCTCGACGGGTCATCCGCGCCCGCCGGCTCGCGGTCGGGCTCCGGCGACGATCCCGGCCACATGACGAGCGCGCCGGGGCCGCGCGCCCCCGGGCCGGGCCTCGACCGGCTCGACGACCTCTTCGAGACCGTACGGGCCGGCGGTGTGAACGTCGACGGCTCGGTGTCGCTCGCCGATACGGCCGGTGTGCCGCTGAGTGTCGGCCAATCGGTCTATCGCATCGTTCAAGAGTCGTTGACGAACGTCGTGCGCCACAGCTCATCCGTCTCGGCCCGCGTTCGAGTGGAGCGCGGCGTCGACACGGTGGTCGTCACCGTCGAAGACGATGGCGGCAACGGAAACGGAAACGGAAACGGAAACGGCAACGGCAACGGCAACGGCAACGGCAACGGCAGTGGCAGCGGCAACGCCGGCGACGCCGCGTCGCCTGATCCCGTGCCGCCCGTTTCGCCCGGCAACGGTCTGCTCGGCATGCGCGAGCGTGCCGAGTTGCTGGGCGGCACGTTCTCTGCGGGGCCCACATCCACCGGCGGTTGGCGTGTCGTCGCCGTCTTCCCTCTGGAGGTTCGCGCATGATCCGTGTGCTCCTGGCCGACGATCAGGCCCTCATCCGCGCGGGTTTCCGCGCGATCCTGCACGCCGAAGAGGGCATCGAGGTGGTGGCCGAAGCGTCGACGGGAGAGGAGGTGGTGGCGCTCGCGACGGTGCATCACCCGGACGTGGTCCTGATGGACATCCGGATGCCTCGGGGCGACGGCATCTGGGCCACCGGGCAGATCGTCGCCGATCCCGCCCTCGCATCGACCCGGGTCGTCGTCGTCACGACGTTCGAACTCGACGACTACGTCATCGACGCCATAGCCGCCGGTGCGAGTGGTTTCCTCGTGAAAGACACCGAACCGGTCGAACTCATCCGCGCCGTGCGGGTCGTCGCGTCCGGTGACGCACTGCTCTCGCCCGGGGTCACTCGCACACTCCTGCAGCGCGTGTCGCCCGCGCTCAGGCAGACGGTGGACACCGAGGCGCTCGCCCCGCTCACCGAGCGTGAGCGGGAAGTGCTCGCCCTCGTCGGGCGCGGCCTCAGCAATGACGAGATCGGCGCGACCCTGTTTCTCAGCCCGCTCACCGCCAAGACCCACGTGTCGCGCATCATGCAGAAACTCGATGCCCGGGACCGCGTGCGACTCGTGGTCGTGGCCTATGAGTCGGGGCTCGTAGCGCCCGGCTGGGGGTAACGCGCCCGCCGTGCGCCCCGGGGAGTAGCGGCGAAGCATCCCGAGGGCAGATGTGGCGCGAGCCGGGCGGGAGGAGGCTTTCCTCAGGACGGTCGATCAGCGACCGTCGAGGAGGAAAGATGCTTGACACCGCACTCGCCACACTGGCTCAGCACTACCCCGGTTACGGCCCCGGCCCGGGAGCACACCTGTGGTTCCTGCTCATCCCGTTCTTCTGGCTGATCGTGGCCATCGTCCTCTTCGCCGTTTTCGGTCGCCGCTGGTCGAAGCGCGCCGGCGAACGGCGCGAATACATGCGCCAGCACTGGCAGTCCGAGGCACAGGGCGGCGCCGAGAAGGTGCTGGCCGAGCGTTTCGCGCGCGGCGACATCGACGAGGTCGAATACCGGGCCCGCCTCGAGGTCATCCGGTCGTCCAGCCTGCACTCGCCCCAAGGCCCCGGTTTCGGCGGCGGTTTCGGGCCCGGAGCGGGCACCGGCCCGGGGATGCCGCAACAGCGCTGATCGCAACAGCCCGGCTCGCTGCGGCACGACCAGCAGTGTAGCCGGGCGGTGCGGCGCAGGCATCCCTCACCGATTCGCAGCGCGTGCACACCAAGAGGACCTAAACTGAGCGAGTGGTAGCAGTCAATTTGGGTCTCCCTAAAGTCCCTGAAGTTCTGGCGCCGAGGCGTAAGTCCCGTCAGATCAAGGTCGGTAAAGTTCTCGTCGGTGGCGACGCTCCCGTGAGCGTGCAGTCGATGACCACGACACCCACCCCCAACATCAACGCGACACTGCAGCAGATCGCCGAACTCACGGCATCCGGCTGCGACATCGTGCGGGTGGCCGTTCCGAGCCGCGACGACGCCGAAGCTCTTCCGATCATCGCGAAGAAGAGCCAGATCCCCGTGATCGCCGACATCCACTTCCAGCCGAACTACGTCTATGCGGCCATCGACGCCGGCTGCGCCGCGGTTCGCGTGAACCCCGGCAACATCCGAAAATTCGATGACCAGGTCGGCGAGATCGCGCGCCGAGCCAAGGCCGCCGGCGTGTCGGTGCGCATCGGTGTCAACGCCGGTTCGCTCGACCCGCGCCTGCTGCAGAAGTACGGCAAGGCCACGCCCGAGGCCCTCGTCGAGAGCGCCGTCTGGGAGGCGAGCCTCTTCGAGGAGCACGACTTCCACGACTTCAAGATCTCGGTCAAGCACAACGACCCCATCATCATGGTCAAGGCCTACCGTCTGCTCGCCGAGCGCGGCGACTGGCCCCTGCACCTCGGCGTCACCGAGGCCGGCCCGTCGTTCCAGGGCACGATCAAGAGCGCCACGGCTTTCGGCATCCTCCTGTCCGAGGGCATCGGCGACACCATCCGCGTGTCGCTGTCGGCGCCCCCCGCCGAAGAGGTCAAGGTCGGCCTGCAGATCCTGCAGTCGCTCAACCTGCGCGAGCGCAAACTCGAGATCGTCTCGTGCCCGAGCTGCGGCCGCGCCCAGGTCGACGTCTACAAGCTCGCCAACGATGTCACCGACGGCCTCGAAGGCATGACCGTTCCGCTGCGCGTGGCCGTCATGGGTTGCGTCGTCAACGGTCCCGGAGAAGCGCGCGAGGCCGACCTCGGCGTCGCCTCGGGCAACGGCAAGGGCCAGATCTTCGTCAAGGGCGAGGTCATCAAGACCGTCCCCGAGTCCGAGATCGTCCAGACCCTGATCGACGAAGCCAACCGGCTCGCCGCGGAGATGCCCGCCGACGACACGTCGACCGGCAGCCCGGTGGTGACGGTCGGTTCCTAACGAAGGCAGTGGCCGCATGACCATTACCCCTCCGCCCGCAGCCGGACCGATCGGTGCGCCCCCCGCGCCCGGTCCGGCCTCCGGCGCGGGCACCGGTCCCATCACGCCCGATGAGTTGCAGCGCGCGCGCCGCATCTTCGACACGATCGTGGCCGGCTACAGCCAGAAGGTCGTGGGCCAGGACAGCCTGCGCACCACGCTGCTGGTCGCCCTGATCACGGGTGGGCACGTGCTGCTCGAGAGCGTCCCCGGTCTGGCAAAGACGACGGCGGCCGAATCTATCGCCGAGTCGGTGTCGGCCAGCTTCCGTCGCATTCAGTGCACGCCCGACCTCCTGCCCGCCGACATCATCGGCACGCAGATCTACGACCCGGCCACGGCCACGTTCGGCACACAGCTCGGGCCCGTCCACGCCAACTTCGTGTTGCTCGACGAGATCAACCGGTCGAGCGCGAAAACCCAATCGGCCATGCTCGAGGCCATGCAAGAGCGGCAGACGACGATCGGCGGGGAGAACCATCCGCTGCCCTCGCCGTTCATCGTGCTCGCGACGCAGAACCCCATCGAGCAGGAGGGTACCTACCACCTGCCCGAGGCGCAGCTCGACCGCTTCCTCGTGAAAGAGGTGCTCGGCTACCCGAGCCCCGCCGAAGAAGCCGAGATCGTGCGCCGCGTCAACGCCGGCGTCTACGAACCGGGCGGCACCCACGGCCAGGCCGTCACGCTCGATGACGTGCGTTTTCTGCAAAAGCTCGTCCATCGCGTCTACCTCGACCCGGCCGTGCTCAACTACATCGTGCAGGCCGTCTATGTCACGCGTCACGCCGAGCAATACCTGCCGCCGGCACTCGCGGGCTATGTCGAATACGGCGCAAGCCCACGTGCCAGCATCGCCTTCGCCAGCGTGGCCCGCGCCCTCGCGCTGCTGTCCGGCCGCGGCCACGTGATCCCCGAAGACGTGAAGAGCTATCGCTACCAGGTCTTGCGGCACCGACTGATCCTCGGTTTCGAAGCCGACGCCGACGGGGTGACACCCGAGACCATCATCGACGCGATCTTCGGCGCCATCCAAGCACCCTGATCGCCCCAGAAGCCGAACCGTGCCTGCGCTCCTGCCCCGCGTGAAGACCACGCTGTCGATCGTCGCCCACCGTCGCGTGCGAGGCTGGCTCGACGGCGAGTATCGCTCGGTGTTCCACGGCAAATCGCACGACTTCGACGACCTGCGGCCGTACGTGCCTGGCGATGAGATCCGCGACATCGATTGGAAGGCGACGGCGCGGCACGGCGCGCCGCTCACGAAGCGGTACATCGCCTCGCGCAAACAGGCCGTCATGATCGTCGTCGATTCGGGGCGTGACCTGGCGGCCGTGAGCGCGTCTGGCGAACCGAAGCGCGACCTGGCCATTCAGGCGGCCGGCGTCCTGGGCTACCTCGCGCACCGCCACGGCGACCAGGTCGGGCTCGTCACGGGTGACGCCGCGGGCAGCGCCCTCGTGCCGCTCGGCGGCACCGAGGGTCACCTCGAGCGGCTGCTGCAGATCATCCACGCGCGCGCCAGCCTGCAGGGCAGCCCCAGCGATTTCGCGGGGCAGCTCGACTATGTGGCACGGCGGTTCCGGCGGCGCATGCTGCTCGTGATCATCAGTGACGACCAGGCGCTGACGGGCACGGGCTCGACCGCATCCGATCTGCGCCCTGTGCTGCGGCGCCTGCATGCCCGGCACGAGATGCTGTGGGTGTCGATCGCCGACGCCGATCTCGTTGCTGCGAGCCCGCGCGGGGCCGAGCTGCTCGACGTTCAGACCTTCGGCGAGCTGCCCGAGTTCCTCAGGCGCGACCCGCAGGTGCGGCGGGAGTACACCGAACGCGCGACGGCGCAGAAGACCGAGACCCGAGACATCCTCGACCGCATTGGCATCGCCTCGACGCGCATCGAGTCGACCCGCGACGTGGTGCCTAAGCTCTTCCGACTGCTCGAGAGGCACAATCATGCCGGGCGGTGACTACTATCCGCTGGCCGACTTCTCGCCGTGGTGGGCCGTCATCGCGGCAGCCCTCGTGCTGCTCGTAGCGGCCTGGTATGCCTTCGTCATCTGGTTCCCGCGCTGGAAGCACCGTCCGAGGGGTGCCGCTGCCATCCCCGAGCCGGCGCCCTGGCAGCGTCAGCAGCGCATCAGTGAGCACTACCTGGCCGAGATCGACCGGGTCGAGCGCGATTACGCCGACGGGCGCGTCGATGTGCGGGCGGCCCACGTGCGCCTCGCCGAGATCGTGCGTCGCTACACGCTCGAGGCGCGAGGCATCCCGACGCTGCCCATGACCCTGCACGAGTTGCGACAGGCGCGCCTGCCCGAACTGGCCGAGGTCGTGCAGGGCCTGTACCCGAGCGAGTTCGGGGCCGAAGCATCCGGCTCGGTGCACGGATCTGCTCAAGCGGCCCGGCGGGCGGTGACGTCGGCATGGAACTGAGCTTCTGGTGGATGCCCCTCCTCTGGCTGTTCGTCATCGCGGGCGTCGTGGCCCTGGCCTTCGTGCTGACCCGTCGGCGGATGCGGCGACGCCCGGCCCGCGCGGCCGTGCCCGTCGCCCACACCGAACGTCTCACGGCCCTGCCCGCCTACCGTCGCGCCCTGACGCGATACCGCACGCTCCTCGCGCTGAGCATCGCGGCCGTCGTGGTCGCACTCGTGGCCGCCGTCGTGCTGAGCGCCCGCCCTGTCGCCGTCTCGGCGTACCAGCCCGAGTTGCGCAACCGCGACATCGTGTTGTGCCTCGACGTCTCGGGCTCGATGGTCGACTACGACGCCGAGATCGTCGACACGTTCAGCGACCTGGTCGACGAGTTCGACGGCGAACGCATCGGGCTCGTGCTCTTCAACGCCTCGGCGGCGACGGCTTTCCCCCTGACGAGCGATTACGGGTTCGTCGAGGAGCAGCTCAGCACGCTGGGCGAGAAGATGAGAAATGCCGACGAGGACTACTCGTTCGCGAATGGCACCCTGCTCGGCAACGGCTCATCGCTCATCGGCGACGGGCTCGGTTCGTGCGTGATGCGCTTCGACGATATCGGGCAGGAGCGGTCGCGCTCGATCATCCTCGCCACCGACAACTTCGTCGCCGGGGAGCAGATCGTCACGCTGCCCGAGGCGGGCCAATTCGCCACCGAGAACGACGTGACCGTCTATGGCATCAACCCGGGCGACGTGGCGAGCAAGTCCTACATCAAGGATCTGGCCGACGAATTCGAACAGGTCGTCACCGACACGGGCGGCGCCTACTACGCGCTCGACGACCCCGGCGCGATTCCCGCCATCGTCGAGCAGATCCAGTCGGAACAGGCCGCCGATATGACGGGTGCGACGCAGATCGTTAAGACCGACATCCCCGTCTGGCCGATCGTGGCGGGCCTCTTCGGCACCGCGGCCCTCATGGTCCTCGGGTGGAGGCTCAAGCGATGATCTTCCACCCCATCTTCACGCCGCCCGTGCTCATCGTGGTCTTCGGGGGGCTCGCGGCTTTCGCGCTCTGGCAGGCGGCTCGCAACATCCGTCGCCCGGGCGGCTGGCACTGGTTCGTGCGGCTCGCGCTCGTGGGTCTTCTGTTCGGCACGTCGATGCGGCCGGGGCTGCCCGAGACCGAGCATCCGCCCGTCGCCGCCGCGCAGACCGACGTCTACTTCGTGCTCGACACCACCTCGAGCATGGCTGCCGAGGACTACGGCGACGACCAGCCGCGCCTCACGGGGGCCAAAGCCGATATCGAGGCCATCGCCGACCGCCTCGCCGGTTCGCGATTCTCACTCATCACCTTCGACGCCGACACCGTGCAGCGCCTGCCCCTGACCACGGATGCCTCAGCACTCGCGTCCGGCGTCGCCTCCACCACGCAGGAGATCAGCGTCTACTCGCGCGGCAGCAGCATCGGCCAGCCCGCCGCGTTCCTCGAGAAGCAACTCGCCGCCGACAAGGATGCGGCCCCCGACCGCACGCGCATCGTCTACTACCTGGGCGACGGCGAACAGACCGTGAGCACGGCACCGGAGTCCTTCGCCCCCCTCGCCGACCTCGTCGACGGGGGAGCCGTGCTCGGCTACGGCACCGAGGACGGCGGCCCCATGCGCACGTTCTCGGGTTACCGCGACGACTTCTTCGGCGACGACCAGTCCGATGATCAGGGGTCGGACGGATCGAACACCGACGATCCCGACGCCGCCGACCCGGGCGCGGCCGACGACTACATCCAGTACTACGGCCCGAACGGCCAGGAGACCGCCATCTCGATGATCGACGAGAAGGCGCTGGGCACCATCGCCGGGCAGCTCGGCGTCGAGTACGTGCACTCCGAGCCCGGCAGCGACGTCGTGCTGCAGGCGACGCGCGGCATCGAAGTCGGGGCCGCGACATCCGCCCCGAGTGGTCCGCCTTCGGCACCCGAGTTTTATTGGCTGCTCGCCATCCCGTTCGGCCTCTTGCTCCTGACCGAACTCGTGCCGCTGCTGCTCACCCTGCGCGCGCTTCGACGCCCCGCCGCCAGCCAGGCCCACACGGAGGTTCCCCGATGACCCTGTTCTCGCAAGATCTCCAGACGCCGGGCGCCGGGCCGCAGACACCGGGTGGCCCCTTCCAACACCCGCGCCGACCCCAGCCCCCGCAGCACCTCGTCCGGCGCACGCGCCGCCGTCTCTTCTGGTGGTCGCTGCCCGTCGTGCTCGTCATCCTCGCGATCGCGTGGAAGCTCGTGAGCCTGCAACTCACCACCGATGGCGCCAAGGATGATTTCGCCGCCGGTGATTACGAGGGGAGCGCCGACCGGTCGGGCTCGCTGCTCGTGGCCAATCTCATCGAGCCGTGGATCCCGTACTACAACCGCGGCACCGCCCTCGCCACCTTCCAGAACTACACGCCCGCCACCGACGACCTCGGTGAGGCACTCACGCGGGCTCCCGCATCCGAACGTTGCATGGTGCGTGTCAACCTCGCGCTCGCCTGGGAACAGCAGGGGGATGCCTATCGCGGCGCCGGCTATGAGGAGGGCGCCATCCGCCTCTACGAGACGTCGCTCGCCGTCATCCGCGACGGAGCTGCCGACGGCTGCCAGACCGACGAGTCGTCGCGCTCGCTCGAACAGCGCGACACGCTGCAGACCGCCGACGAACGCGTGCAGGCGAAGATCGATCAGCAGCCGCCGCAGGTGCTCCCGCAACCCGGTCAGGATGATGCGCAGGGTGAGGGTTCGTCGGGGGAGAACGACCCGAGCGCCGAGGAGAAGCTGCAGGAACGCGGCGACCAGGCGGCCGAAGAGAAGGCCAAGCAGGACGCCGAGGAACGTGGCCGCAACGGCGGCGGCCGCACGACCGACAAGCCCTGGTAGCGACGCACCGTCGCGGCCACCCGGCGCGGCAACCCGGCCCCTCCCGCTAGCATGGTCAGGTGGTCACGCGTCTCAGTAATTACTTCCTCCGCACCCTCCGTGAAGATCCCTCCGATGCGGAGGTGACGAGTCACCGGCTGCTGGTGCGCGCGGGCTACATCCGCCGCCAGGCCCCCGGCGTCTTCGCCTGGCTGCCCATCGGTCTGCGGGTCAAGAACAAGATCGAGCAGATCATCCGCGAGGAGATGGCCGCGGCCGGCGCGCACGAGGTGCATTTCCCGGCGCTGCTGCCGCGCGAGCCCTACGAGATCACCAACCGGTGGACCGAGTACGGCGACGCCCTCTTCCGTCTGCACGACCGCAAGGGTGCCGACTACCTGCTCGCCCCCACGCACGAAGAAGCGTTCACGCTGCTCGTGAAAGACCTCTACGGCAGCTACAAAGACCTGCCGCTCTCGATCTTCCAGATCCAGGACAAGTACCGCGACGAGGCCCGTCCCCGCGCCGGCCTCCTCCGCGGTCGCGAGTTCACCATGAAGGACGCCTACTCGTTCGACTACACCGACGCCGGCCTCGACGCGAGCTACCAGGCCCAGCGCGACGCCTACGAGCGCATCTTCCAGCGCCTCGGCCTCGAATACGTCATCGTCAAGGCGGATGCCGGGGCCATGGGTGGCTCGCGCAGCGAAGAGTTCCTGCACCCGACCCCCGTCGGCGAGGACACGTTCGTGCGCTCCGACCACGGCTACGCGGCCAACGTCGAGGCCTTCACGACCGTCGTGCCCGAGGCGCTCCCCGTCGAGGGGCTGCCCGAGGCCGTCGTGCGCGACACACCGAACACCCCCACCATCCAGACGCTCGTCGACGTGGCGAACGCCGAGGCGCCCCGCGACGGTGCCCCCTGGACGGCCGCCGACACCCTGAAGAACGTCGTGCTCGCGCTCACCCACCTCGATGGAACGCGCGAGCTCGTCATCGTGGGCCTGCCGGGCGACCGCGACGTCGACCTGAAGCGCGCCGAGGTGGCGTTCGCGCCCGCCGAGGTCGAAGCGGCCACCGCCGAGGACTTCGCCAAGCACCCCGGACTCGTCAAGGGCTACATCGGGCCCGGCGATCAGAGCGGCCTCGTGCTCGGCGAAAACGGCAGCACGGGCATCCGCTACGTGCTCGACCCCCGCGTCGTCGACGGCACGTCGTGGATCACGGGCGCCAACGAGGACGGCAAGCACGTCTTCGGTCTCGTCGCGGGCCGCGATTTCACAGCCGACGGCGTCGTCGAGACGGCCGCCGTGCGTGAGGGCGACGAGGCACCGGATGGCTCGGGCCCCGTGCACCTCGCCCGCGGCATGGAGATCGGCCACGTGTTCCAGCTCGGCCGCAAGTACGCCGAAGCGCTCGGCCTCAAGGTGCTCGACGAGAACGGCAAGCTCGTCACGGTCACCATGGGTTCCTACGGCATCGGTGTCACGCGCGCCCTGGCGATCATCGCCGAGGGCAACAACGACGAGAAGGGCCTCGTCTGGCCCGAGAACGTCGCACCTTTCGATGCCTATGTCATCGCGACCGGCCGTGACCAGGCGGTCTTCGAGGCCGCCGATGGTGTCGCCCAGGCGCTCGAGGGCGCCGGTTACGACGTGCTCTACGACGATCGCCCCAAGGTCTCGCCCGGTGTGAAGTTCGGCGATGCCGAGCTCATCGGTGTGCCGAAGATCGTGATCGTCGGCCGCGGTGTCGCGGACGGCGTCGTCGAATTGTGGGACCGCCGTTCGGGGGAGCGCACCGAGGTGCCCATCGCCGAGGTCGTCGAGCGCCTGCAGGCCCAGCGCACCATCTGAGCGAACCTCGATACGCGCGCTCACGAGCGGACCGCCGATGGTCCGCTCGGTGCGTGGTGTCGTGCGGGCGCAGAGTCCGGTACGCTAGCAAGTTGTTCCGTTCTTGGTGAACGGATGTATCTGAATAGAGGAGGCCGCCGGTGGATATCGACCTCACCGTTTTGAAGATGATGGAGCGGGAACGAGAGATCCCGTTCGACGAGCTCGTGCACATCATCGAGCAGGCGATTTTGACCGCCTACATCAAGAGTGAGACGCAGGGCGGCCAGGATGCTCCAGAAGCCCGGGTCGAACTCAACCGCAAGACCGGCCACGTGTCGGTCCTTATTCCCGAGCGCGACGAAGAGGGTGTCGTCATCGGTGAATCCGAGACCATGCCGGATGACTTCGGCCGCATCGCCGCTTTCGCCGCCAAGCAGGTCATCAACCAGCGTCTGCGCGACATCGCCGACGACGCGGTTCTCGGCCAGTTCAAGGGCCGCGAGGGCGACATCGTCGCCGGTGTGATCCAGCAGGGTCCGAACCCGCGCATGATCCACGTCGACCTGGGAACGGTCGAGGCCATCATGCCTCCCGAGGAGCAGGTGCCGGGCGAGGACTACAAGCACGGCTCCCGCATCCGCGTCTACGTCACCTCGGTGGCGAAGGGGCAGAAGGGTCCGCAGATCACGGTCTCGCGCACCCACCCGGGTCTCGTGCGCAAGCTGTTCGCGCTCGAGGTTCCCGAGATCGCTTCGGGTGTCGTCGAGATCATCTCGCTGGCCCGCGAGGCCGGCCACCGCACGAAGATCGCGGTGAAGGCCAACGACCCGAGCGTCAACGCCAAGGGTGCCTGCATCGGCGAACTGGGCCGTCGCGTGCGCGCCGTCACCGACGAGCTCGGCAACGAGAAGATCGACATCGTCGACTACTCGCCGAACCTGCCGGTGTTCGTGGCCAACGCCCTGTCGCCCGCCAAGGTCTCGAGCGCTTTCGTGCTCGACGAGGCCACGAAGGCCGTCCGCGCCCTGGTGCCCGACTATCAGCTCTCGCTCGCGATCGGCAAGGAGGGCCAGAACGCCCGCCTCGCCGCGAAGCTAACGGGCGCGAAGATCGACATCCAACCGGATTCCGTCATGGAATCCGACTAGAGGTCGATCTTCGCGCCGGGGAGAGACGGCGAATCAGCCGTCTCTCCCCGGTCTCGGGCGCAGCCCGAGCACAAACACAGCCATCCAGCCACCACGGCGCGGCACCTAGCTCATGCAACTCCAACGCGTCACCCCTACCAGCCACTCACACTTCCCCCCAAAAGAGAGTGGCTGAACCCATGTCAGGAGGGGAGTGCTAAGATGGAACCACTACGAACGTGCGTCGGATGCCGTTCACGTGCCCCACAAACCCACCTCTTGCGATTCGTCGCGCGCGGTACGGAGCTCGTCGTCGATGAGGCGGCGGTTCTGCCCGGTAGAGGGGCATGGATCCATCCGAATCTCGATTGTTACCACCTCGCAGAGAAACGCCGAGCTTTCGGTCGCGCTCTTCGCGCTGGCAACGCCATCGACACGACACACCTAGAGAAATGGCTGAACGGCTAATGGACAACTAATGAGCGGCTCGAAATGAGACCCGTCCGTAAGTGAGGTCTGCCCTGTCCGGGGTCAGACCCAGACAGGAGAATAGTGGCTGGAAAACCACGCGTACACGAGATCGCATCCGAACTCGGTGTCGACAGCAAGGTCGCCCTTGCAAAACTGAAAGAGCTTGGCGAGTTCGTCAAGTCCCCGTCTTCGACGATCGAACCCCCCGTCGCGCGCAAGCTGCGTGCCGCGCTGGAGTCCGAGGCGTCTCAGGCATCCGGTGCCCCCGCACCGAAGGCCCCCGCGGCCAAGGCCCCCGCAACGGGCGCCAAGTCCGCCGCTAAGCCGTCGTCGGGCCCCACGCCCGCAACGGCCAAGAAGGCTCAGGATGCTCCGGCTCCCGCGCCCGCTCCGGCAACCCCGGCCCAGGCTGCTCCCGCTCCGGCGGCGCCCGCCGCGCCGGCCGCCGAGAAGCCCGCTGCTGCATCCGCTCCGACGCCGGCAGCCGCCGCGCCGAAGTCCGAAGCTGCACCCACGTCCGATGCTGCCCCGGCAGAGTCGTCCGCAACCCCCTCTTCCTCGAAGCCGACCCCCGGCCCCGCCGCTCCTCCCCGTCCGGGTGGCGCAGCAGGTGCCCGTCCGGGCGCCCCGCGTCCGGGTAACAACCCCTTCGCGTCGTCGCAGGGCATGGGTCAGCGCCCGCCGCGTCCCGGCAACAACCCCTTCGCCAGCGCGCAGGGCATGGGCCAGCGTCCGACGCCGGCCAACATCCCTCGCCCGCAGGCTCCTCGCCCCGGCAGCCCCCGTCCCGGTCAGCCGGCACAGGGTCAGCGTCCCGGCGGTCCCGGTCGTCCGGGTGGAGCAGGTCGCCCCGGTGGCGGCGGCTTCCAGCGTCCCGGCGGTGCCGGTGGCGCCCCCGCGGCTGGTGGCTTCCAGCGTCCCGGCTTCGGCCCCTCGCGTCCCGCGGGTGGCGGCGGCGGTCGCGGTCGTGGCCCCGGTGGTGGAACCGCCGGTGCGTTCGGTCGTGGCGGCGGCAAGAGCAAGTCGCGCAAGTCGAAGCGTACGAAGAGGCAGGAATTCGAGCTGCGGGAGGCCCCGTCGCTGGGTGGCGTGAGCGTTCCCCGCGGCGACGGCAACACCGTCATCCGCCTGCGTCGCGGCGCCTCGATCTCCGACTTCGCCGACAAGATCGACGCGAGCCCCGGAAACCTGGTCACGGTTCTCTTCCACCTCGGTGAGATGGCCACGGCGACCGAATCGCTCGACGAGGCCACCTTCGAGGTGCTCGGCGACGAACTCGGCTACAAGATCCAGATGGTTTCACCCGAGGACGAAGACCGCGAGCTGCTCGAGGGCTTCGACATCGACCTCGATCAGGAGCTCGAAGACGAGGGCGACGACCAGCTGGTCATCCGTCCCCCCGTCGTCACGGTCATGGGTCACGTCGACCACGGTAAGACCCGCCTGTTGGATGCCATCCGAAACGCCAACGTCGTCGCCGGCGAGGCCGGTGGCATCACGCAGCACATCGGTGCCTACCAGGTGGTCACCGAGCACGAGGGCCTCGAACGCGCCATCACCTTCATCGACACCCCGGGCCACGAGGCGTTCACCGCCATGCGTGCACGTGGTGCGCAGGTGACCGACATCGCGATCCTCGTTGTCGCGGCCGACGACGGCATCATGCCGCAGACGGTCGAAGCCTTGAACCACGCCCAGGCGGCCAACGTGCCGATCGTGGTCGCGGTCAACAAGATCGACAAGCCCGACGCCAACCCGGCCAAGGTTCGTCAGCAGCTGACCGAATACGGTCTGGTTGCCGAGGAATACGGTGGAGACGTCATGTTCGTCAACGTCTCGGCTCGCGAGAACGTGGGCATCCAGGACCTGCTCGACGCCGTTCTGCTCACCGCAGACGCCGGGCTCGACCTGCGTGCAAACCCCGACAAGGACGCACGTGGTGTGGCCATCGAAGCGAAGCTCGACAAGGGCCGCGGTTCGGTTGCGACCGTGCTCATCCAGTCGGGAACGCTGCGCGTCGGAGACGCCATCGTCGCCGGCACGGCTTACGGCCGTGTGCGAGCGATGGTCGACGAGAACGGCGACACCGTCGCCGAGGCCGGTCCGTCGCGCCCCGTGCAGGTTCAGGGTCTGTCGAGCGTTCCCCGCGCCGGCGACACGTTCCTCGTCACCGAGGAAGACCGCACGGCACGTCAGATCGCCGAGAAGCGTGAAGCCGCCGAGCGCAACGCCTCGCTGGCCAAGGCCCGCAAGCGCATCAGCCTCGAGGACTTCACCCGCGCACTCGAAGAGGGCAAGGTCGAGTCGCTCAACCTCATCATCAAGGGCGACGTGTCGGGTGCTGTCGAAGCGCTCGAAGAATCGCTGCTCAAGATCGAGGTCGACGACAGCGTTCAGCTGCGCATCATCCACCGTGGTGTGGGTGCCGTCACCGAGTCCGACGTCAACCTGGCGACGATCGACAACGCGATCATCATCGGGTTCAACGTCCGCCCCGACCCGAAGGCCCGTGAGCGCGCCGCCCGCGAGGGTGTCGACATCCGGTTCTACTCGGTCATCTACAACGCACTCGAGGATGTCGAGCAGAGCCTGACCGGCATGCTCAAGCCCGAGTACGAAGAGGTTCAGTCGGGTGTGGCCGAGATCCGCGAGGTGTTCCGTTCCTCCAAGTTCGGCAACATCGCGGGTGTCATCGTCCGCTCCGGAACGATCACGCGAAACGCCAAGGCTCGCGTCATCCGCGACGGCGTCGTGGTCGGCGACAACCTGGCCATCGAATCGCTGCGTCGCTTCAAGGACGACGTCACCGAGGTGCGCACGGACTTCGAGGCCGGTATCGGTCTCGGCAAGTTCAACGACATCCAGATCGGCGATGAGATCGAAACCACCGAGATGAAGGAAAAGCCGCGCGGCTAATCCTCACCTCCAAACCGGAGCCGGTCGGTCGCCCCAGGGCGGTTCGACCGGCTCCGGCCGTTAACGGGTGCCGCTGCCACGACGGGGCGCTCCGGCATCCGATCACCGAGCGATAAGCTCGAACTCGCAGATTTACAGAAAGAGGACACCATGGTCGATCACGCACGCGCCCGCAAGATGGCTGACCGCATCAAAGTGGTCATCGCCGAACGCCTCGACCGCGGCATCAAAGACCCGCGGCTCGGGTTCGTCACCATCACCGACGTTCAGGTGACGGGCGACCTGCAGCACGCCAGCGTCTTCTACACCGTCTACGGTTCCGACCAGGAGCGTGCCGACACGCAGGCCGCGCTGAAGTCCGCGACCGGCATGCTGCGCTCCGAGGTGGGCAAGAACATCACGGCGCGCCTGACGCCGTCGCTCGAATTCATCCTCGACGCCATTCCCGAGAACGCGCAGCACATCGAAGACCTGCTGCGCACGGCGCGCGAGCGTGACGCCGAGGCGCTGAAGTTGGCGCAGGGCGCAAGCTACGCCGGCGACGAGAACCCCTATGTCACCGATACCGACGACGAGGACGACGAGGCGGATGCCGCCGCGGCACCTGCGCCTGCCGTCGCACCTGTCGCAGTCGACGAGGCTGCCTCGTCTGACGACGAGAGCGCCTCGGCCGGTGACGACGAAACCGTCTCGGGCAACGAAGACGACACGAAGTAGCGCGAGCATTCCTCGGCGCTGAGCTGGGAAACTCAAGCGATCGGTAGACCGGCGGGCACAGGGTGTCCGCCGGTTTTCTGTTCCTGTCGAGAGGCCGGCCTCGAGTGACAGCCGCAGACGACATCGACAGGCGAGAGCGTGTGGCAGCGCGGCCGACGCGTCAACGTGTGCCCAGGCACTCGGCTTCCCGGGAAGGGTGAAGGAGCCCGCGTCGGCGAACCCCGTCTTGCGGCCTAGCGTGCGGCCGCTGGGAGGCCAGGGCTGGATTTACGGCAGGACGTAGCCCTCGTCTTCGGGCACGGCCAGGCCGTCGGCGACGAGGCCCGCCAGGGCGCGCTGCAACTGGTCGACATCGGGCCAGAGACCGGCGATCTCGGCGGGGGAGACCGGGCGGTGCGTGTGCCGCAGTTCGGCCATGATGAGTCCACGAACGTGACGGTCAGAGCCCTCGTACTTCTTCTGCACGGCCTTCTTTTGGCCCGTGAACTCGGGGTAGCCGGCTGCGCGCCAACGGCAGATGTCGCGGAGCGGGCACGCGTCGCACTGCGGGGAACGAGCCGTGCAGCGGATGGCTCCGAGCTCCATGATGCCCGCGTTGAACGCACGCGCGTCGGCGAGATCATCCGGAAGCAGTGCCGTCATGGCGGGGAGGTCGCGTCTGGCCGACGGGGGTCCGGGCTGGCCGTTGCCGTCGACGGCGCGCGCGATGACGCGGCGCACATTCGTGTCGACGACGGGGTGCCGCAGGCCGTAGGCGAAGACACTGACGGCGCGGGCGGTGTAGTCGCCGATGCCCGTGAGGGCCAGCAGCTGGTCGACGTCGGAGGGGACGACCCCGCCGTGGCGCTCGGTGATCTCGACGGCCGCGCGATGCAGCCACAGGGCCCGCCGGGGATAACCGAGGTTGGCCCACGCGCGCACGGCCTCCCCGGGCGGCGAGGCGGCCAGGTCGGCGGGTGTGGGCCAGCGGGCGAGCCACTCGTCGAGGCGCGGGATGACGCGGGCAACGGGCGTCTGCTGAAGCATGAATTCGCTGACGAGCGTTCCCCACGCCGTGAAGCCGGGGCGCCGCCAGGGCAGGTCGCGGGCGTTCTCGGCGAACCACGCGATGATCGGTGTTGCGACATCTATCGGCGAGGCTTGCTCGCGTTCTGCGACGTCGGGCAGCGGCGATTCGGATGATTGGCGCATCGGTTTCAGAGTACCCGCTGGTCGACCGCTCGAACGCCTCTCGGGCGTGCGGAGTAGGCTGAAAACATGATGCTGGCGAACACTCCGAGGGTTGTCCTTCTGCGCGATCTGCGCGACGAGATCTCGCACAACTATGGCGTCGGGCGCACGATCGTGGCGGTCGACGGCATCGGCGGGTCGGGTTCGGCCGAGTTCGCCGACGGGCTGGCCGAGGTGTTCCGCGAGCAGGGTCGCGCAGCTTTCCGGGCATCCATCGACGATTTCCACCGGCCGCGCACCGAGCGCTACCGCCGCGGCGAGAACGACCCTCGGGGCTACTACGACGACTCGTTCGACTACAGCTTGTTCCGGCGCGTGCTCATCGAGCCCTACCGCCTGGGCGGCAGCGCGGGTTTCCAGCTCGTGGGCTTCGACGAGCGGCGCGATCAGACGGCGCAGTCGGCCTGGGTCACTGCGCCGCGCGACGCCGTGCTCATCGTAGACGGGGTCTTCCTCAACCGTGACGAGCTGCGCGGCCTGTGGCACTATTCGATCCGGCTCGACGTGCCCTACAGCGAGGCCTACCGCCGGCTGCACGAGACGCTCGGTGTCGACGCCGATCCCGAGGCCGCCTCGAACGCGCGCTACGTGGGCGGGCAGGACCTCTATGAGGCCGAAGGCGACCCGCGCACGCGCGCCACGGCCGTGATCGACAACGCCGACCCCGCGCATCCACGCCGCCTGTTTCTCGACAGCTGCTGACCGCCATCAAAGCGGTTCCTCGATCGGCCCCCGCACGGGTCGAGGTGCCGGTTATGGCAGGATTCTTGCGGGGCTGATCGAGGAGTGACGAACGTGGTGTCTGCAATATTGCTGGTCGACAAGCCGATGGGCGTGACCAGCCACGACGTCGTCGCCAAGACGCGCCGCGCCGCCGGAACCCGCAAGGTCGGCCACGCGGGCACCCTCGACCCCATGGCGACCGGCCTCCTCATCCTGGGCATCGAATCGGCCACGCGGCTGCTCACCTATGTGGTGGGCGCCGACAAGGAGTACTTCGCCACGATCCGTTTGGGGCAGACGTCGTCGACGGATGACGCCGAAGGCGAGCTGGGGGAGCGGGCAGAGTCCGCGGCGCTCGGCGCGGCGACCGACGAGACGATCGCCCAGGGGATCGCCGCGCTCACGGGCGAGATCTCGCAGCGCCCCTCGAGCGTCAGCGCCATCAAGGTCGACGGAAAACGGGCCTACGCGCGCGTCCGCGAAGGCGAAGAGGTCGTGCTTGCCGAACGGGGCGTCACCGTTTCCACGTTCGAGGTGCTCGACCGCCGCGACGTCGACGGTTTCATCGACCTCGACGTGCGCGTCGAATGCTCATCGGGCACCTACATCCGCGCCCTTGCGCGCGACCTGGGCGACGGGCTCGGGGTCGGGGGACACCTCACGGCTCTGCGTCGCACGCGCGTGGGCCCCTTCCGCGTCGAGGGTGCCCCAACGTTGGCCGAGGTCATGGCCGAGGGGTTCGACGTCGCCGGCGCGTCCATTACTCCCGCCGATGCGGCAGCCGCGCTGTTCCCGGTCGTGAACCTCGACGAGCACACGGCCGTCGACCTGGGTCACGGCAAGCGCATCCCCGCCGACATCCTGCCCGACACCGACGGCCCGATCGCGGCGATCGCTCCCGACGGGCGCCTCATCGGGCTCGTCGAGAAACGCGGTGGCGCCGGCAAGTCCGTCGTCAACTTCCCGCCCGATACGGCCCAGGGAGGAGCACGATGATCGAATGGTTCACCTACGTGCAGGTGGCTGTGGCCGTGGCGGCGGCGCTGATCTGCTTCGTCGCGGGTCTGGCGGGCAAGAAGCCCAACGACCTCACCATGGGCGCGACCGCGCTCGTCGAGGTGCTGCTGATCGTGCAGCTCGTGGTGGCCATCGCGGCGCCGTTCGTCGGCAACGAGGCGTCCGGCAGCGTGCCCGAGTTCTACGTCTACCTCATCTCGGCCCTCATCCTGCCCGCCGCGGCCGGGTTCTGGGCGCTGCTCGACCGCAGCAAGTGGAGCACCGTCATCCTGGGCGTCGCGTGCATCGCCATAGCCGTCATGGTCTACCGCATGTACCAGATCTGGGCGGTGCAGGGCGCCTGAGCGCGAGCGTCCCGCGGCAACGAGAATAGAATCGACACGATATGACTGAGCAGAGCGCATCCGCCCCCACACCCGCCGGAGCCCCCGCATCCGGCCGCATCACCGGCATCGGCCGACTCCTCGTGGTCGTCTACGCCATCCTGGCGCTCGGCGCGACGGGCCGCTCGGTGTTCCAGCTCGCCACCAAGTTCGACGAGGCGCCCGTTGCCTATTCGCTGTCGGCCGTGGCCGCCGTGGTCTACATCGTCGCGACCGTCGCGCTCGTCCTCTCGCGACGCGGTGCCGCACGACTCGCCTGGATCACCATCGGCTTCGAGCTCGCCGGCGTGCTCGTCGTGGGCCTCTGGAGCGTGCTCGACCCGGCGCTCTTCGCGCACCCCACCGTCTGGTCGTACTTCGGCGTCGGCTACCTGTTCATCCCGCTCGTGCTGCCCGTGCTCGGCCTGATGTGGCTCGCGGGACAGCGCAAGCGCGAGCGGACGGCCGCCTGATGCTCTACACCGATCTCAGCGAGATCCCCGCCGCATACGGGCCGTCGGCTGTCACGATCGGCAAGTTCGACGGGGTGCACGCCGGGCACCGAGCCGTCATCCAGGAACTCTTGGAAGAGGCATCCGCACGCCACGCCACGAGCGTCGTCGTGACCTTCGACCGGCACCCGCTCGCGCTGCTCAACCCCGAGAAATGCCCGTCGTCGCTCGTCGGCAACCGGCAGAAGGCCGACCTCATCGCCCAAACGGGCGTCGATGACACGGTGCTGCTGCGCTTCGACGAGGCGTTCAGCCAGAAGAGCCCCGACGCGTTCGTGCGCGACATCCTGGTCGAGGCCCTGCACGCCGTCGTCGTCCTCGTCGGCGCCGACTTCCGCTTCGGCTACAAAGGCGCCGGCACGGTCGAGACGCTCACCGAGTTCGGTCGGCAGTACGGCTTCGAGGTGCGCGTCGTCGAAGACGTCGCCCCGAAAGACGGTCGGCGTGTGTCGTCCACGTGGATCCGCGAGCTGCTCGCGCAGGGCGAGGTGCGCCAGGCCGCCGAGTTGCTGGGCCACCTTCCCACCGTCAGCGGCGTCGTCGTGCACGGAGCAAAACGCGGGCGCGAGCTCGGTTTTCCCACGGCGAACCTCTCACCCGACTCGGATGGCCTCATCCCGAGCGACGGCGTCTACGCGGGCTGGTTGGTGCGCGGCGACGTCTCCTACCCGGCCGCCATCTCCGTGGGCAACAACCCGACCTTCGACGGTGTGCCGCAGAAACAGGTCGAGGCTTACGTGCTCGACGAGACGCTCGACCTCTACGACGACGTGGTCGACGTGAAGTTCGTCGAGCGCCTGCGCGGCCAGGTCGCCTACCGTGGCATCGAATCGCTCATCGAGCAGATGCACGAAGACGTCGCCAAGGTGCGCGACATCCTGACCCAGGCGGCGTGACCGAAGGGTACTCGACGCACTGCCGCGGTTATCGCCCCGGCGAGTCGCCCGTAGGCGGCCGAGCGGCGACGGCTGAGCGGCGGCGGCGACGAAACCTGACCTCGAGGGCTTCTAGGCCAGCTCGGGCCCGCGGAACGGCGCATTGCCCGGCGCCTCGATATGCGTGCGCGCCAGCTTCGCCGGATTGGGCCCCTGCGCCTTGCGGCCCGTCAGATAGAGGATGATGCTCGCGGCGTCGGCCACGATGGGCGAGCCGTTTCCGATGCTCCAGCCCGCGTCGCCCGCCACGAGACGGCGATTGCGCAGCAGGAGTCGCGCGTCGCGGCCGGCCGTAGCCTGAGCCATCCTCGCCACCTGGTGGGTCGACTCGGGGGCGAAACCGAGCGGCACGTTGAGGGGTTGCAGGGCGTCGTAGCCGTGCACGATCGCCTCCATGAGCTCGGCCGGATTGGTGCGGCCGACGCCCTTCGACTTCTGGGCCGCGATGCGCCGCAGCTCTGCCACGAGCATCGGGATGCTGCGCGCCTGCCCCTCGCGCCGCGCGATGTCGTCCATCGAGGCCATGGGGTTGAGGTGCCGCTTCTGCGCCGTCGTCACGAGGATGTCGCCCACGAACCGGTGGGTGGGGCTGCCGACGCGCCACACCAGGTGGCCCACGACATCGCGCGTCGACCATCCGTCGCACAGGCTCTGGTGGCCCCACTGCTCGTCGCCGAGCGTGTCGAGCGCGTCGGCGACGACCCCGAGGGCCATGCCGATCGGGCGCCCCCTCGATGCGGTGCGGCCGGTGTGCAAACGCTGAGCTGCCATGGAGCAACTTTAGTCCGAGGTCGCCAACGCCCGCGGGCGAACTTCGCCGAAAGCTGCTCACATGAGCAAAACACCCCGCATGTGTTGAAACGAGCAAAGGCCACCCGTAGCCTGGACACAGCCCGATCGGGCGTCCGACCGCCGACCGCCACCGCGAAGGAGTGCAGCATGTCCGACAGTGACGAACTCCTCTCCATCCGCGCGGCCGAGCTCTACTACGACGAAGACAAGACGCAGGACGAGGTCGGCCAGATCCTCGGCCTGACGCGCTGGAAGGTCGGGCGACTGCTCGCCCAGGCCAAGGAAAAGGGCTACATCCGCATCGAGATCGTGCACCCGCGTGCCCGCAAGCTCGGCCTCGAACGCGAGCTGCGCGATTCATTCGGCCTCGCCGATGCCATCGTCGTGCCGGTCTCGGGGGCGAAGAACGACGCCGAGATCCGCGACCGCGTCGCCCAGGGTGCCGCCGACTACCTCACGGCGCTCCGCCCCGTTCCGCGCACGCTCGGCATCAGCTGGGGCCGCACCCTCGACGATGTCGCCGCCAAGCTCACCGACGGCTGGGCCACACGCGTGAACGTCGTGCAGATCAACGGCGGCGTCACCCTCAACCAGCGCGCGGGCACGGCCGCAGCCACGGCCGTCTCGATCGCCAAGAAGGCCTCGGGCGACGCCACTCTGCTGCCGAGCCCCGCCATCCTCGAACGCCTCGAGACGAAGAAGAGCATCGAGGGCGACCGCATGGTCGCACAGGTGCTGGGCATGGCGGCCGAAGCATCCGCCTATCTGTATTCGGCCGGTGTGGCCGGGCCCGATAGCGCCCACGTGCACAGCGGCTACCTCACCACCGAGAACGTGCGCGAACTCGTGCGCCGCGGCGCCGTGGGGGATGTCGTGGGCCGCTACATCGACGCCAACGGCATGATCGTCGACCCCTCGCTCGACGAGCGCACGCTCGGCCTCAGCCTCGACCAACTGCGCGCCGCCCCCACGAGCATCGCCGTCATCGCGGGGCTGGCCAAACAGGCCGTCGCCCGCGCCATGGTGTCGTCGGGCCTCTGTACGGTGCTGGTCACCGACGAAGAGACCGCCCGCGCGGTGCTCAACCCCTGAACCTCTGAAACCCAGCACCACAGAACGAGAAGAGACCTCATGCACGACGCCGGAAAAGAACTGGCACGGCCGACGGCCCTCGAGATGCTCGACGGCCCCATCACCGACGCGAGCCTGCGCCGCTACCTCGACGGCATCCCGGGTGTCGACGCCGTGGGCCTCGAGCAGCGCGCCGCCGACCTCGGCAGCCGCAGCATCAAGACCACCTCGAAGGCGTGGGCGCTCGACACCATCATCCGCCTCATCGACCTGACCACGCTCGAGGGTGCCGACACCCCCGGCAAGGTGCGCTCGCTCTCGGCCAAGGCCGTGACTCCGGATGCGTCAGACCGCAGCACCCCGCAGGTGGCGGCCGTGTGCGTCTACGGCGACATGGTTCCCTACGCCGTCGAGGCGCTCGGCGCGCACCACTCCGTGGGCGGCGAGGGCGGCATCAACGTCGCAGCCGTCGCCACCGCGTTCCCGTCGGGCCGCGCGTCGCTCGCCGTCAAACTCGCCGACACGGCCGACGCCGTCGACGCGGGGGCCGACGAGATCGACATGGTCATCGACCGCGGGGCGTTCCTCTCGGGCCGCTACGGCCAGGTCTACGACGAGATCGTCGCCGTGAAAGAGGCATGCCGCCGCAGCGATGGCAGCTACGCACACCTTAAGGTCATCCTCGAGACCGGCGAGTTGAACACCTACGACAACGTGCGCCGCGCCTCGTGGCTCTCGATCCTCGCGGGGGGCGATTTCATCAAGACGTCGACCGGCAAGGTCTCGCCCGCCGCAACCCTGCCCGTGACGCTGCTCATGCTGCAGGTCGTGCGCGACTGGCACCTGCTGACGGGCGAGAAGGTGGGCGTGAAGCCCGCCGGCGGCATCCGCTCGTCGAAAGACGCCATCAAATACCTCGTGACGGTCGCCGAGACCGTTGGTGAGGAATGGCTGCAGCCGCACCTGTTCCGGTTCGGCGCGTCCAGCCTGCTGAACGACGTGCTGCTGCAGCGCCAGAAGCTCACCACGGGCCAGTACTCGGGCGCCGACTACGTGACCATCGACTGACCCGCAGCCGGCCCACCCCACCCACTTTCGCTCTGCCAGCATCCATAGAAAGGCACGACATGAGTTTTCTCGACTACGCCCCGGCGCCCGAGTCCACCTCCGTCCTGAACCTGAAGAAGCAGTACGGCCTCTTCATCAACGGCGAATTCGTCGACGGTCGCGGGGATGGTTTCGCCACCATCTCGCCCGCCACCGAGAAGCACATCGCCCAGATCGCCACGGCCACCGACGCCGACGTCGACGACGCCGTCCGCGCCGCCCGCCGCGCTTATGACACCGTGTGGTCCACGATGTCGGGCAGCGACCGCGGCAAATACCTCTTCCGCATCGCTCGCCTCGTGCAGGAGCGTGCCCGCGAGCTCGCGGTCGCCGAGAGCCTCGACAACGGCAAGCCCATCAAGGAGAGCCGCGACGTCGACGTGCCGCTCGTGGCCGCGTGGTTCTTCTACTACGCAGGCTGGGCCGACAAGCTCGACTACGCGGGCCTCGGTGCCAACCCGCGCTCACTGGGCGTCGCCGGCCAGGTCATCCCGTGGAACTTCCCGCTGCTCATGCTGGCGTGGAAGATCGCGCCCGCCCTCGCCGCCGGCAACACCGTCGTGCTGAAGCCCGCCGAGACCACACCCCTCACGGCGCTCATCTTCGCCGAGATCCTGCAGCAGGCTGAACTGCCCGCGGGCGTCGTGAACATCGTCACCGGTGCGGGGGCGACGGGCCGCGCGCTCGTGGCTCACCCGGGCATCGACAAGGTCGCCTTCACGGGTTCGACCGCCGTGGGCCGCGAGATCGCGCGCACCATCGCGGGCACCTCGAAGCGCGTCACGCTCGAACTCGGTGGCAAGGCCGCCAACATCGTCTTCGACGACGCGCCCATCGACGAGGCCGTAGAGGGCATCGTCAACGGCATTTTCTTCAACCAGGGTCACGTGTGCTGCGCCGGATCGCGCCTGCTCGTGCAGGAATCCATCCACGACGAGGTCATCGAGCGCCTGAAGCGCCGCATGGCCACGCTGCGCGTCGGCGACCCGCTCGACAAGAACACCGACGTCGGCGCCATCAACTCGCGCGAACAACTCGACCGCATCCGTGCGCTGAGCGACCAGGGCGAAGCCGAGGGCGCCGAGCGCTGGAGCCCCGACTGCGAGTTGCCGACCGACGGCTTCTGGTTCAAGCCCACCATCTTCACGGGCGTCTCGACGAGCGACACCATCGCGCGCGAAGAGATCTTCGGGCCCGTGCTGTCGGTTCTCACGTTCCGCACGCCGGCCGAGGCCATCGCCAAGGCCAACAACACGCCCTACGGTCTGTCGGCGGGCATCTGGAGCGACAAGGGCAGCCGCATCCTGGCCGTGGCCGACAAGCTGCGCGCCGGCGTGATCTGGGCCAACACCTTCAACAAGTTCGACCCGTCGTCGCCGTTCGGCGGCTACAAGGAGTCGGGCTACGGGCGTGAGGGCGGCAAGCACGGGCTCGGCGCCTATCTGGCGACCGCGGCATCCGTCACGTCGCTGCCCTCGAGCATCGCCCCCTCGGTGCCCGCCGAGCTGACGACGCCCACCGAGCTGACGACGCCCACCGAGCCGAGCGCCGCCGCACAGGCACCCACGACCGAGACCACCACCGCCCCGAACGGAGCAGCAGAATGAGCCGCCTGACCGTGCCCAAGACGTACAAGCTCTACATCGGCGGAAAGTTCCCGCGCAGCGAGTCCGGCCGCACCTACGAAGTGCGCGCGGCCGACGGCGGGTTCCTCGCCAACGCTGCGAAGGCCTCCCGCAAGGACGCCCGCGATGCCGTGGTCGCCGCGCGCGCCGCAGTATCCGGATGGTCGGGTGCAACGGCCTACAACCGCGGGCAGGTTCTCTACCGCATCGCCGAGCTGCTCGAGGGCCGTCGCGCCCAGTTCATCGACGAGATCGTGCAGGTCGAGGGCGTCTCGTCGGCCGAGGCCACCGCGCAGGTCGACCAGGCCATCGACCGCTGGGTCTGGTACGCCGGCTGGGCCGACAAGTACCAGCAGGTCACGGGCAACGCCAACCCCGTTTCGGGCCCGTACTTCAACCTGAGCGTCGCCGAGCCCACGGGTGTCGTGGCCGTCATCGCCCCGCAGGAGAACAGCCTCATCGGCCTGGTCGGCGTCGTCGCGCCCGCGCTCGTCGCCGGCAACACCGTCGTCGTCGTGGCCTCAGAGGCCGCGCCTCTGTCGGCCATCAGCCTGGCCGAGGTGCTCGCGACGAGCGATGTGCCCGGGGGCGTCGTCAACATCCTCACGGGTTCGCCGGCCGAGATGGCGCCGTGGCTCGCCGGTCACGCCGACGTCAACGCGATCGACCTGACGGGCGCGACCGAGCTCGACTGGGTCGACCTCGAGATCGCGGCCGCCGAGACGCTCAAGCGCGTGCTGCGGCCCGCCGGTGGGGTGGATGCCGCAGCCCCCGCCCTCGAGCGCATCACGTGGCTCACCGAGACGAAGACCGTCTGGCACACCAAGGCGCTCATCTAGGTCACCCGGCCGCATCCCGGCGTATCCCGCCGCTGCGCTCCGCTCGCCTCCTCGACGGCCCCGCCCCGTGCTCGCATGCACAGGTCGGGGCCGTCGTCAACGCATCGGGCAGTGTCGGTTGTCACGCGTAGGGTCGGAACATGGACCAGCCTCACGCATCTTCCCGCCACATCCTCGTCACCGGCGCGACCGGTTACATCGGCGGGCGCCTGGTTCCGCGGCTGCTCGAGGCGGGGCACACCGTCACGGTGCTCGCGCGCAGCCCGCAGAAGCTGAGCGATGTGCCGTGGGCGTCCGAGGTGACGGTCGTCGAGGGCGACCTCTCCGACCGCGAGGCCGTGCGGCGCGCGGTCGACGGCGTCGACGTCGTCTACTACCTCGTGCACTCCATGGGGCAGAAGGGCGACTTCGAGCAGGCCGATCGCGAGGCGGCCGCGACCATGGCCGAGGCCTCGGCGCGCGCCGGTGTTGCGCGCATCGTCTACGTGGGCGGGCTGCATCCCGACGACCCCGACCTGTCGCGCCACCTGCGCTCGCGCGTCGAGGTGGGCAACGTGTTCCTCGATTCGGCCGTCCCCGCCATCGTTCTGCAGGCGGGCGTCGTCATCGGTTCTGGCTCGACCTCGTTCGAGATGATCCGGCATCTCACCGATGTGCTGCCCTACATGCCCGCGCCCAAGTGGGTGCGCAACAAGATCCAGCCCATCGCCGTGCGCGATCTGCTCTACTACCTGGTCGAGGCGGCCGTCGTGCCGGGCGAGATCAACCGCACGTTCGACGTCGGCGGTCCCGATGTGCTCCGCTACGGCCAGATGATGAACGGCTACGCCCTCGAGGCCGGTCTGCGCCAGCGCGGCATCGCGGCCCTGCCCGTGCTCACGCCGTGGCTCGCGTCGCAGTGGGTCAACCTGGTCACACCCGTGCCGCGCTCGCTGGCGGTGCCCATCATCGCGTCGCTGCAACAGAACTGCGTCATGCGCGAACACGACATCGACAACGTCATCCCGCGCCCGCCCGAGGGCTTGCTCACCTACCGCCAGTCGGTGCGCCTGGCGCTGCAGCGCGTGAAAGACGGCGAGGTCGAGACCAGTTGGCGAAACGCCTCGGTCGAGGGCGCGCCGAGCGATCCGCTGCCGAGCGACCCCGATTGGGCCGGGCACACGGTCTGCATCGACAAACGACAGCAAGAGACGGAGGCCTCGCCCGCCGAGCTGTGGCGGGTCATCGAGGGCATCGGCGGCGAGAACGGGTGGTACTCGTTCCCGCTGGCCTGGGCCATCCGAGGCTGGATGGACCGCATCGTCGGGGGAGTGGGCCTCCGCCGCGGCCGCAGCAACCCCGCGCGCCTCAACACGGGCGACGCCCTCGACTTCTGGCGCGTCGAGCACATCGAGCGCGGCCGCCTGCTGCGCCTGCGCGCCGAGATGCGGGTGCCGGGAGGCGCCTGGCTCGAGATGGGTGTCGAACCGCGCGGCGACGGCGGATCGACCTACACGCAGCGTGCCGTCTTCTTCCCCAAGGGGCTGGGCGGCCGGCTCTACTGGTATTCGCTGGTGCCGTTCCACGGCGTGATTTTCACGGGGATGGCGAACCGCATCACCGCGGCGGCCCTCGCCCAGACGAAGAAAGACGAGAAGACGGCCGGCACCGCAACAGATACCGCAACGCCGCAGCCCGCCTCTTGACCCCGTTTCTCGCTGGCGGCCCAGGCGTGGTGGCCTGAGCCGTCTCCTCCGCCCGGCGCGGCACACCGACGCCACACCGGCGTCATCCAGGCCCCGCAGAGTAGACTCATCGTGCGCCCGTCGTTTGTGATGCCGAGCCGCGAGTCTTCTCGCGTTGATCGATCATCCCCGCGCCGCCCGCACCCATCGACCACCGGCCTCGCGGCCGGTACTTCGACTGCTCAGGAGGAGCATGCCGTACTCCGGCTTCGGCCAATCATCGGGGGGCCGTTCTGCCGGCTCCCGTTCATCAGGGGGCCGTTCAACGGGCCGCGCCACCACCCGGGGCGGTTCGTCGGGCCGCTCGGGCCGCGGGCAGGGCTCCCGCCAGTCGTCCCGCCACGACGACGCCGCGCCCATCATCCCGATCCTCGCCCGCAAGGTGCGCGAGGTCGAGGCCAAAGCGCAGAAGGGCAAGGTCGGCCCCACTAACCGCACCAAGTTCCAGGTCATCGCGTTCCTGGTGCGCGAAGAGCGCGCCAAGGTCAAGGCCGACCAGGAGATGGACCCGGCCATCCGCACCGAGCTGCTCAAGCGCCTCGACGGTGTGGCCACCATCCTCGCCAAGACAGCCGCGCGCGACACCTCGCTCATCACTCTGCTCGAGGCGGATGCCGCCACCACCCCCGTCGCCCAGAAGCTGCGCCGCGACTGGTTGCTCGAATCGGGTGCCGAGCTGAGCCCCGACGAGCTCATCATCACCACCACGAAGCCCGCGCCCGCCGAGGTGGTTCCGCCCGAGCTGGCGCAACGCCAGGTCATCCCGCAATCGGTCAAGGCGCGCCAACTCGCCAACCCGTTCCTGCCGCCCGACTTCAGCAAGGTGCAGCCCACCGAGGCCCCGCGTCGTCGCCTCGACGGCTGGGAACTCATGGGCCCGCTCTACAAGGCCTTCGAAATGGGGTCGGGTGGGTCGGTCGCGTCGATGGAGCTGCCGGAGGCCCCCAAGCTCGACCGCATCTCGCCCCCCGGCCGCGAGGTCATGAAACACCAGGCGCGTTTCGTCGAAAGCGTGCGCCTCGGCCACCGCAGCTTCCTGCTGGCCGATGAACCCGGCCTCGGAAAGACCGCGCAATCGGTCCTCGCAGCCTCGGTCGCCGACGCCTACCCGCTGCTCGCCGTCGTGCCCAACGTCGTCAAGATGAACTGGGCGCGCGAGGTCGAGCGGTGGACGCCCAACCGCCGGGCCACCGTCATCCACGGAGACGGGGCCACGCTGGATGCCTTCGCCGACATCGTCGTCGTCAACTACGAGGTGCTCGACCGGCACCTCGCCTGGCTCGGCACCCTCGGGTTCCGCGGCATGGTCGTCGACGAGGCGCACTTCATCAAGAACCTGCACTCGCAGCGCTCGCAGCACGTGCTCAACCTGGCCAACCGCATCCGCAGCAACACACCGGGCGGCGACCCGCTCATGCTGGCGCTCACGGGAACGCCGCTCATCAACGACGTCGAAGACTTCAACGCCATCTGGCAGTTCCTCGGCTGGGTCAAGGGCGACCGCCCCTCGCCCGAACTCATGGAGCGGCTCGAAGAGACGGGTCTCACGCCCGCCGACCACGGCTTCTATCCCGCGGCCCGCACGGCCGTCATCGACATGGGTATCGTGCGCCGGCGCAAGACCGACGTGGCCAAAGACCTGCCCGACAAGCTCGTGGCCGATCTGCCCGTCGAACTCGACGACGAGGTGGGTCGCAGCATCCGCCAGGCCGAGCGCGAGCTGGGCGACCGCCTGCGCGCCCGCTACGACCGCATCATCGAGGCGCGGCCCGACCGCCCCGACCGCATCACGCGCTTCGGCGAGCCCGACGAAGACATCATGCGCCTCGTGGCGCAGGGCGAACTCGACGAGGCCAAGGGTTCCGGCGGCGCCGAGAACGTCTTCACCATGGTGCGCAAGATCGGTCAGGCCAAGGCCGGGCTCGCGGCCGACTACACGGCTCAGCTCGTTCGTTCGGTGGGCAAGGTCGTGTTCTTCGCCAAGCACATCGACGTCATGGACACGGCCGAGCGCGTCTTCGCCGAGCGCGGTCTCAAGACCGTCTCGATCCGTGGCGACCAGACCACGCCCGTGCGCCAGAACGCCATCGACGCGTTCAACAGCGACCCCGACGTGCAGGTCGCGGTGTGTTCGCTGACCGCGGCCGGCGTGGGCCTCAACCTGCAGGCCGCCTCGAACGTCGTGCTCGCCGAGCTCAGCTGGACGGCAGCCGAACAGACGCAGGCCATCGACCGCGTGCACCGCATCGGGCAGGGCGAACCCGTCACGGCGTGGCGCATCATCGCGGCGCACACGATCGACACCAAGATCGCCGAACTCATCGACTCGAAGCAGGGTCTCGCGGCCCGCGCCCTCGACGGCAGCGATCAAGATGTCGCGTCGAGCGATTCGGTGCAGCTCAACGCCCTCATCCACCTGTTGCGATCGTCGTTCGAGGTCATCTAGTGGCGGGGCGCACCTCACGCCCGGCCTCGGGTGGCGGCGACGAGCGGAAGAGCGCATTCCAGCGCGGACGGGAGGCTGCTGCGCGGGGCGACTCGTTCCGTTCGGGTTCCGCCGCGGGTTCGCGGTCGGGCTCCGGCGGGAGCTCGTCCTCCTCGGGCGCGCGTGGCCGTGGCCGCGGCCGCACACCCGAACCGATTCCGACGCGCCCGGCGCTCGCGCCCGCCCTCGTGGCGGCCATCGCGCTGTTCGCGGGTGTCGCCCTCATCGGCAACACGTGGTTCGTCGTCATCCTCTATGTCGTGGCCATCTTCGCCGCGATCATGGCCGTATACGCCGTGCAGGCGGGCAAACCGTTCTGGCTCGCACTCTTCGTGCCCGTCATCGTGTTGTGGAACCCGATCTACCCCTTGCCCTACGCGGACTGGTTCGCGCAGAGCGAGGGGCTGCCGTGGATCATCGCGCAACCGGTTGCGGCCGTGCTGCTCGTGCTCGCGGGCATCTTCATCCGGGGCGAGCGCATCCCCGAACACGACTGAGCGCGAGCATCCGGCGCGCGACGCACACGACACGACGCAAACACAGAGAAAGGGCCGATCGCATAACCGATCGGCCCTTTCTCGTCACCGGTGAAACTACACGCCGAGGCGCTGCTTCACCTCGATGACGGACGGGTTCGTGGCCGTCGAGCCGTCGGGGAAGATGACGGTGGGCACGGTCTGGTTGCCGCCGTTGGCCTTCTCGACGATCTCGGCCGTGCCGGGGACCTCTTCGATGTTGACCTCGGTGTAGCCGATGCCGGCCGACGTCAGCTGCTGCTTCAGGCGGTTGCAGTAGCCGCACCACGAGGTGCTGAACATGGTGATGGTTCCGTTTTCGGGGGTGTAATCCATGATGTCGATCCTCTCAGACGCTGGGGCGCGCTATCTTGGTTGAAGCGCAGACGCTGCCTCTTTCATTCCCCCAGCACTAGAGGAACAGAACTTTATGAGAATTGGTGTGCTCACCAGCGGTGGAGATTGTCCGGGACTCAACGCGGTCATCCGCGGGGCCGTGCTCAAGGGCACGAAGATCTACAACCAGGAGTTCGTCGGCATCCGCGACGGCTGGCGGGGGGTCGTCGAGGGTCTGACGATGCCGCTCGACCGGCATAGCGTGCGTGGTTTGTCGAAGCAGGGCGGCACGGTGCTCGGCACGAGCCGCACCAACCCGTTCGAGGGTCCGCACGGCGGCCCGAAGAACGTGCAGGCCACACTCGATCGCCTCGGCATCGACGCGCTCATCGCCATCGGTGGCGAGGGCACGCTGGCCGCGGCCAAGCGCCTCACCGACGAGGGCCTCAAGATCGTGGGCGTTCCGAAGACCATCGACAACGACCTCGACGCCACCGACTACTCGTTCGGGTTCGACACGGCCGTCGAGATCGCCACCGAGGCCATCGACCGCCTGCGCACCACGGGCGAGTCGCACAAGCGCTGCATGGTGGTCGAGGTCATGGGCCGCCACGTCGGTTGGATCGCGTTGCACGCCGGCATGGCCGCCGGGGCCCACGCCATCCTCATTCCCGAGCGCCCCCAGTCGGTCGACCAGATCTGCGATTGGGCGAAGAGCGTGGCCGACCGCGGCCGCGCGCCCGTCATCGTCGTGTCAGAGGGCTTCACGCTCGACACCATGGAATCGGCGCACTCCGAGAAGGGTCTCGACGCCTTCAACCGCCCCCGCCTCGGCGGCATCGGCGATGTGCTCGCCCCCATCATCGAGGAGCGCACGGGCATCGAATCGCGCTCGACCGTCCTCGGGCACCTGCAGCGCGGCGGCGTGCCGAGCGCCTACGACCGCGTGCTGTCGACGCGCCTCGGCATGGCGGCCATCGACTCGGTCATGAACGGCGAGTGGGGCACCATGGTGGCCCTCCGCGGCACCGAGCTCGTCAACGTTCCGTTCGCCGACGCACTCGGCGGGTTGAAGAAGGTTCCCGCTGCACGCTACGACGAGGCCGCCATCCTCTTCGGCTGATCGGCTAGCCGAAACAACGGGCCCCGGATGCTTCAGCGTGACGCTGAGTCATCCGGGGCCCGTTTCGTGCAGTTCGGCTCTTAGGCCTCCGAGCTCGTCTCGTCGGCCAACCCCAGTACGTCGAGGACCCACGCGAGCTCGTAGGCGCGTTCGTGCCAGGCGTTGTACCGCCCGCTCACGCCGCCGTGCCCGGCACTCATCTCGGTTTTCAGCAGCACGGGCGCCCCGACCTCACGCAGGCGCCCGACCCACTTCGCGGGCTCGACGTAGAGCACGCGCGTGTCGTTGATGCTCGTCACGGCCAAGATTCGCGGGTACTGCACATCGTCGCGCACGTTCTCGTACGGGCTGTAGGACTTCATATAGGCATACACATCGGCGTCGTCGAGCGGGTTGCCCCATTCATCCCATTCGATGACCGTGAGGGGCAGCGACGGGTCGAGGATGCTCGTCAGCGGGTCGACGAAGGGCACGGCCGCCAGGATGCCCGCGAAGGTCTCGGGCGCCAGGTTCGCGACGGCGCCCATGAGCAGGCCTCCCGCGCTGCCACCCTCGGCGACGAGTCGCTCGGGCGTGGTGTAGCCCGCCTCGATCAGGTGGTGTGCGGCATCCACGAAGTCGGTGAACGTGTTCTTCTTCGTGAGCGTCTTGCCGTTCTCGTACCAGGTGCGGCCCATCTCGCCGCCGCCCCGCACGTGAGCGATGGCGAAGACGACGCCGCGGTCGAGCAGCGAGAGCCGGGCGACCGACATCGACGGGTCCATGCTGGCCTCATAGGAGCCGTAGCCGTAGAGTTCGAGCGGAGCGGGCAGCGTCACGCCCTTTTTCCACACGAGCGAGATCGGCACACGCGTTCCGTCGGCCGCCGTGGCCCATTCGCGTTTCTGTTCGTAGTCGGAGGCGTCGTAGCCGCCGCGCACGGGCTGCTGCTTCAGCAGCACGCTCGTTCCCGTGACCACGTCGTAGTCGAAGACGGTGGAGGGCGTGACGAGCGAGCCATAGCCGTAGCGCACGGTCGGCTGCGACCATTCGGGGTTGGAGGACGCGCCCACCGAGAACAGCGGTTCGTCGAACGACAGCTCGCGCGGCACGAGGTCGTCGATCGACGAGTCGGCGTCGAGCGGCCACACGGCCAGGCGCGTGAGGCCGTCGCGGCGGTAGCCGAACAGCAGGTGCTTCTCGAACGCCTCGACGTCTTCCAGGCGCACATCGTCGCGGTGGGGGAGGACGGCGCGCGCATCGGCCGGCCCGGTTCCGGGGTTCGACGGCGACACCGTCACGAGCTCGAAGTTCAGCGCTCCGTCGTTGTGCAGGATGAGGAGGTGGTCTTCGCCCCCGATCACGGCGTGCTCGACCGAGTATTCGACGTCGTCGCGCCGCGGCCACACGACGGTGGCTTCGCCCTCGGGGTCGGCCGCGTCGAGCAGGTGCCACTCGCTCGTCACGCTCGACGACGACACGAACACGATGTATTTGCCCGAACGGGTCGTGCCGGCGCCCACCCAGAAACTCTCGTCGGGTTCGGTGAAAACGGCCACATCGTCGGATGCCGCGCTACCCACCCGGTGGCGCCACACGGTGTCGGGCCGCCAGCTGTCGTCGACGGTCGTGTAGAACACGTAGCGCCCGTCGGGTGAGAACGACGCCCCGTGGAACGTGTTGGGAATCTCGTCGGGCAGGTTCTGGCCGGTCTCGAGGTCGCGGATCTTGAGCGTGAAGCGCTCGTCACCCGACGTGTCGACGCCGTAGGCGAGGTAGCGCCCGTCGAGCGACACATCGTAGGAGCCGATCGAGAAGAAGTCCGAGCCGGCCGATTCGACGTTGCCGTCGAGCAAGATCTGTTCGCCCGGCACGGGTTCGCCGGCGACGAGCTGCGGCGGCGTCCAGTCGTTCGGCGAGTCGAGCGGAGCGCGGCAGTTCAGCGTGTACTGCTGCCCCTCGACGCTGCGCGAGTAGTACCACCACGAGCCCTCGCGCACGGGAACGCTCAGGTCGGTCTCCTGCGTGCGGTTCTTGATCTCGTCGAAGATGCGCCCGCGCAGGCCCTCGAGGTGCGCGAGCTGCTGCTCGGTGTACGCGTTCTCGGCCTGCAGGTGGCCGATGACGGCGGGGTCTTCTTTGTCGCGCAGCCACTCGTAGGGGTCGATCACGGTGTCGCCGTGGTGTTCGCGGGTGCTCGGTCGTCGGGCCGCGGTGGGCGGCGTCAGTTCTGGCATGAGTTAAGGCTAGTCCGCTCGGGCGTGCGCGTCCGATCCCGCAAGGGGCTGTGCGCTCCGCTCGAGCGGGCATAGTGTCGTTTTCATGACGACTATTCCGGTTCATGCACTCAACGACGGCAACCAGCTTCCGGCCATCGGCTTCGGAACCTACCCTCTGAAGGGCGACGAGGGCGCGGATGCCGTGGCCAGCGCCCTCTCGTTCGGCTACCGTCTTCTCGACACCGCGGTCAACTACCGCAACGAGGATGCCGTGGGGCGCGGCATCCGCCAATCGGGTCTGCCGCGCGAAGAGGTGCAGGTCACGACGAAGTTGCCGGGCCGCCACCACGCCTACGAGGATGCGCTGCGTTCGTTCGAGGAGTCGCGCAAGCTGCTCGGCGTCGAATACGTCGACCTCTACATCATCCACTGGCCAAACCCGTCGGTCGGCAAGTTCGTGGATGCCTGGAAGGCGCTCGTGACCCTGCAGAACGACGGCCTCGCCCGTTCGATCGGCGTGTCGAACTTCACGCCCGAGCACATCGGCCAGATCGTGGATGCGACGGGTGTCGTGCCCGCCGTCAACCAGATGGAGGTGCACCCGTACTTCCCGCAGGAGGAGCTCATCTCCTTCCACCGCGAGCACAACATCCTCACCGAGGCGTGGTCGCCGCTCGGCAAGGGTTCGGCGCCGGGGGAGGAGCAGGTGGTGCAGGATGCCGCCGCGGCCCACGGTGTGAGTCCGGCCCAGGTGCTGTTGCGCTGGCACACGCAGCGCGGTGTCGTGCCCATCCCGAAGTCGTCGAAGCCGGAGCGCCAGCGCGAGAACCTCGACATCTTCGGCTTCGAGCTGACCGACGACGAGGTCTCGGCCATCACGGCTCTCGGACGCGCGGACGGACGCCTCTTCGGGGGTGACCCGAACACGCACGAAGAGCAGTAGGCCACCGAGCGGGAGGCGATCCATCCCGCAACTGCCCGGGTCGGCGCACATATCGGTGCATATGCCGCGTGTACCGCCCCGGGTAGTGTCATGCCCGCGGGAGTCCTCGTCAAAGTTGACGCCCGCCGCGCGGGGTGTAAGTATCGATACGGCCTCGCCAATTGGCAACCTCACCCGCACGAATTCTCCCCGAACTTTGGGTGAACGGTGTGTGGCGGGGGCGTCCCGAACCAGAGAATCGTGCCGGTGGACATCACCCTCATTGTTGTACTCGTCGTAGCGTTCGCGCTCTTCTTCGACTTCACGAACGGTTTCCACGACACCGCGAATGCGATGGCCACGCCCATCGCCACCGGTGCCATGAAGCCCAAGGTCGCGGTGGGTCTCGCCGCCATCCTCAATCTGGTGGGAGCCTTCCTCTCCACCGAGGTGGCCAAGACCATTTCCGGCGGCCTGATCAAAGAGGGTGACGGCGGCGTGTTGATCACGCCAGAGCTCATCTTCGCCGGCCTCATCGGCGCCATCGTCTGGAACATGGTGACCTGGCTCTTCGGTCTGCCGTCCTCCTCGTCGCATGCGCTCTTCGGTGGCCTCATCGGTGCCGCCATCGTGGGCTTCAGCTTCGGGGCGATCGACTACGGCGTGCTGCTGTCGAAGGTGATCCTGCCCGCCCTCATCGCGCCCGTCACGGCCGGCCTCATCGCCTTCACGGCCACGCGCCTGGCCTACGCCATGACGCGCCGCTACGACGGCAAACCCGACGGCCGAGACGGCTTCCGTTACGGCCAGATCTTCACGTCCTCACTCGTCGCCCTGGCGCACGGCACCAACGACGCGCAGAAGACCATGGGTGTCATCACGTTGACGCTCATCACGGTCGGCGCCCAGGCCGCCGGCACGGGCCCCGAGTTCTGGGTCATCGCCGTCTGCGCCCTGGCCATCGCGCTCGGCACCTACATGGGCGGATGGCGCATCATCAAGACGCTCGGAACGGGTCTCACCGATGTGAAGCCCGCCCAGGGTTTCGCGGCCGAGACAGGCACGGCGGCCACCATCCTGGCGTCCTCCCACCTCGGCTTCGCTCTCTCGACCACGCAGGTCGCGTCGGGTTCGGTCATCGGCTCGGGTCTCGGGCGCCGCGGCTCGAAGGTGCGCTGGGGCACGGCCGGCCGCATCGCGCTCGGCTGGTTGCTCACCCTGCCCGCCGCGGGCATCGTGGGTGCGCTCGCGGCGCTCATCGCGCACCTCGGCCCCATCGGCATCACGATCGACGCCGTCATCGGCATCGGCGTGATCCTCGGCATCTTCCTGCGCTCGCGCAAGGACAAAGTCGACCCGCACTCCGTCTCCGAGGTCGCGGCATCCGGTCAGGCCGTCAAGATCAAGCGGAACCCCAAGCCCAAGAAGGTGCGCAAATGATCGACTGGGGTGCGTTCCTCATCGTCTTCGTCTCGGCCATCATCGCCACGATCATCGTGGTGGGGCTGTATTCGCTCGGCCTGCGGTTGCTGACGCGTGCGGGCCGCGTGCCCGTCGTCGGCCCCGCCGAGTTCACCGACGCCATCACGGTCATCACCGAGGCCGAGGCGCAGCACGCGGCCAAGCGTGCGGCCAAGGCGGCGCGCAAGAGCCCGCTCACCGACGCGCAGAAGAACGTGGCCCGCTTTGGCGCCTACCTGTGCTTTGCGGCGTGTGGCGCGGCCGTTCTCTATGGCATCTACCTGATCGTCCCGTACTTCCACCAGTAGCCCGGCGGCGCCGGACACCAGGCACACTGGCTTAACGAGAAGAGCGGATGCCGAGGCATCCGCTCTTCGTCATTCGTGGCGCGTGTCAGTCGGTGCCGCGCGCCCGACCGATGGCGTTCATGACGTGATAGATCACGATGGCGGCGATGGTGCCGAGCGCGATGCCGTTGAACACGAGCGAACCGGCCGTGAACGAGAAGTTCGCGATGCCGACGATGAGTGCCGTCGCGGCCGTGAACTGGTTCTTGGGCTTCGAGAAGTCCACGCGGTTGTCGAGCCAGATCTTCACGCCGATGATTCCGATCAGGCCGTAGAGGGCCGTGGTGACGCCGCCCAGCACGCCAGCCGGCACGGTGGCGATGAGCTCTCCGAACTTGGGCGAGAGGCTCAGCAGGATGGCGAAGAGGCCGGCCACCCAGTAGGCGGCCGTCGAGTAGACGCGCGTGGCGGCCATGACGCCGATGTTCTCGCCGTAGGTGGTCGTGCCCGAACCGCCGCCGAAGCCGGCCAGCAGTGTGGCGAGGCCGTCGGCGAAGAGCGCGCGCCCCGTGACCTTGTTGACGCTCGGGTCGGTCATCTGGGCGACGCCGCGGATGTGTCCCACGTTCTCGGCGATGAGCACGAGCACGACGGGGATGAAGGCCGGCACGACAGCCCACAGCGCCGGGTTCTGGAACGGGTTGTCCATGATCTGGAAGGTGGGGAGCCCGAGCCAGGCGGCCTGTTCGACCTTGGTGAAGTCGAGCTGGCCCTGGAACGCGGCGGCGATGTAGCCCACGACGACGCCGACGAAGATGGACAGTCGCCCGAGCATCCCTCGGAAGAGAACGGTCGTGAGGATGACGGCGGCCAGCGTGATGAGCGCCGTCAAGGGGCCCTTGTTGTAGTTGTCGAGGGCCGCTGGCGCGAGGTTGAGGCCGATGAGCGCCACGATGGCACCCGAGACGACGGGGGGCATGAGCGCGTCGATCCAGCCGCTGCCCGTGACGCGCACGATGAGGCCGACGATCGCGAGCAGAAGGCCCACGAGGAAGATGCCGAAGAGCGCGCTGCCCATGCCCTGAGCGGTCGTGGCCACGGTGATGGGCGCGATGAACGCGAACGACGAGCCCAGGTAGCTCGGCAGGCGGTTGCCCGTGATGAGGAGGAACAGCAGCGTGCCGACGCCCGAGAAGAACAGGGTCGCGCTGGGCGGGAAGCCCGTGAGCACGGGCACGAGGAACGTCGCGCCGAACATGGCGACGACGTGCTGGGCGCCGAACCCGATGGTGCGCGGCCAGCTCAGGCGTTCGCCCGGCTGAACCACCTCCAACGCTCCGACGTTCTTACCGTCTCCGTGCAGTTTCCAGGGCAGCGCCATCGTTTTCCAGCTTTCGTCGCGGGGCGGGGGTGGGGTCCGGCGACGTTGCCGGCGAGAATTGCTCTCGTTACCGTATCGGTCCCTAGCGCATTACGATGAAATCTTCCCGCACATTCTCCGAGAGGACGCCTTCGGTGGCATCGACTCCCACGCGTACGACCCCTACGCGCTCAGCCCCCAGCCGGATCGACACCTTCTTCGACATCACGAAACGTGGGTCGAACATCGCCACCGAGATCCGCGGTGGTGTCGTCACCTTCGTGGCGATGGCCTACATCGTCATCCTCAACCCCATCATCCTGTCGAGCGGTCAGGATGTCGCGGGCAACGCCCTCGGCTTCCCGCAGGTCGCCGCGGTCACGGCGCTCACCGCCGGCGTCATGACGATCCTGTTCGGCATCGTCGCGCGCCTGCCCTTCGCGTTCGCAGCCGGACTCGGCATCAACTCGTTCCTGGCCGTGAGCGTCGTCGGCCAGGTCACGTGGCCCGAAGCCATGGGCCTCGTCGTCATCAACGGTCTCATCATCGTGCTCCTGGCCGCCACGGGCCTCCGCCGGCTCATCTTCAACGCCGTGCCCGTGCAGCTCAAGATCGCCATCACGGTGGGTATCGGCCTCTTCATCGCGTTCATCGGCTTCGTCGACGCGGGCTTCGTGCGCACGACGGGTTCGGCATCCCCGCCCATCGGCCTCGGCATCGCGGGCTCGGTGGCCACCATCCCGACCGTGATCTTCGTGGTGTCGCTCCTCATCACGGGCATTCTCGTGGCCCGCAAGGTCAAGGGCGCGCTGCTCATCGGCATCGTGGCGTCGACCATCATCGCGGTCATCGCCGAGCTCATCTTCAAGGTGGGCGCCTCGAACGGCGGCGAGAACCCGGCCGGCTGGAACCTCAGCGTGCCCGCCCTGCCCGCGCAGATCGTGAGCCTGCCCGACCTCAGCCTCATCGGCCAGGTCAGCTTCGGCAGCTTCGAGCGCATCGGCGCCCTGGCCGCCCTCATGCTCGTCTTCACTCTCGTCTTCACCAACTTCTTCGACGCCATGGGCACCATGACGGGTCTGTCGCGCGAGGCGAACCTGGCCGACGCCGACGGCAACTTCCCGCGCCTGCGTTCCGCTTTGATCGTCGAGGGCATCGGCGCCGTTGCGGGTGGTGCCACCTCCGGGTCGTCCAACACGGTCTTTATCGAATCCGGTGCCGGCATCGGCGAGGGCGCCCGCACGGGTCTCGCCAACGTCGTCACGGGTCTGCTCTTCATCCTGGCCATGTTCTTTACGCCGCTCACGCAGGTCGTGCCGACCGAGGTCGCCGCCGCCGCGCTCGTCATCGTCGGAACGCTCATGATGGCGCAGATCAAGGACATCGTCTGGACCGAGTTCTCGGCCGCCCTGCCCGTGTTCCTCACGGTCACGGTCATGCCGCTGACCTACTCGATCGCCAACGGCATCGGCGCGGGCTTCATCTCCTGGGTCATCCTGCGCGCGTTCAGCGGCAAGGCCCGCGAGATCAGCCCGCTCCTCTGGGTCGTGGCGGCCGGTTTCGCGATCTTCTTCGCGCGCGGCCCCATCGAGATGCTCATCGGCTAGTCGCCGCCCGCTCTGTTCGTCCGAAGCCCCATCGACGGCCCCGTGCTGTCGGTGGGGCTTCGTACACTGGATGCATGAGCGCCCAGTTCGGTCAGTACCCGCCAGCCCGTCAGACCATCGTTCACCTGAGCGATCCTCACTTCCTGGGCGGCAACGCGCCGCTCTACGGGGTGGTCGACACCGAGCAGCACCTCGCTCAGACGCTCGAGCAGATCCGCGCCATGCAGATCCGGCCCTCAGCCCTCGTCTTCACGGGTGACCTGGCCGATCTGGGTGAGCCGGATGCCTACGCCCGCCTGCGTGCGCTCGTCGAACCGGTCGCGGCCGATCTCGGCGCGCAGCTGATCTGGCTCATGGGCAACCACGACGAGCGGGCCGAGTTCCGCGCCGGGTTGTTCGGCGCTGACGAATCAGACGCCCCCGTCGACGTCGTCTACGACCTCGACGGCCTCCGCTTCGTCGGCCTCGACTCCTCGGTGCCGGGCTGGCATCACGGCGCCCTGGCCGATGAGCAGCTCGAGTGGTTGGCCGATGTCTTGTCCGAGCCCGCCGAGCACGGCACGATCGTGGGGCTGCATCATCCGCCCGTGCCCTCGCCGCTGTCGTTCTTCGACATCCTCGAGCTGCAGGAGCAGCACCGCCTCGAAAGCATCCTGCAGGGCAGCGATGTGCGCGCCATCCTGGGTGGGCACCTGCACTACAGCACGAACTCGTTGTTCGCGGGCATCCCCGTGTCTGTCGCTGCGGCCACCTGTTACACCATGAACCTCACGCGCCCGCTCGACCACCCGGGCGGCGTCGACGGCGGCCAGTCGTTCAGCCTCGTGCACGTCTACGACGACCGCATCACGTTCTCCACGGTGCCCGTGGGGGAATACCCGCCCTCGAACACGTTCCCGGCCGATTTCGTCGAGCGGATGTCGCGCCTCACGCCCGCCGAACGCCTCGAGGCCTTCTCGCGCAAACGCTGAGCCCGCCGCTCTCCCCGGTCTCGGAACGCCGTTTTTCTCCACAGGTGAGAGTCCGGCAGAGACAGCGCCGCGACCCCCGGAGTAGGGTGGAGGCATCCGGTCACGAGCCGGATTTCCTCTGCGTCGGCCACAAATTCGGCGCGCCCCGATGAGGCAATGGAGCCACAGTGAACCCTTTCCGAAGTGCGAAGAAGACGTCGACCGCCACGCGCGCGATCGACCACCCCTACCTGCAGGAGGCCGAGATGCCCGAGACCGAATCCGCCACGCGCGTCGAGTCCGATTCGCTCGGCAGCATGCAGATCCCGGCCGACGTCTACTGGGGCATCCACACGGCCCGTGCGCTCGACAACTTCCCGATCTCGAAGCGGCCCATCTCGGTCTATCCCGACCTCATTGTGGGTCTCGCGTGCGTCAAGCAGGCGGCCGCGCGTGCCAACGTCGAGCTCGGTTCGCTCGATGCCGACAAGGGTGAGCTCATCGATCGCGCCTGCCAAGAGGTCATCGACGGCCGCTTCCACGACCAGTTCGTCGTGGGCGCCATCCAGGGCGGCGCCGGCACGTCGACCAACATGAACGCCAACGAGGTCATCACCAACATCGCGCTCGAGCTGGCCGGCCGCGAGAAGGGCGATTACGCCTTCCTCTCGCCCATCGACCACACCAACCGCTCGCAGTCCACCAACGACACCTATCCCACGGCCATCAAGATCGGCCTGGCGCTGTCGCTGCGCACGCTCCTCACCGAGCTCGAACTGCTGCGCCGCTCGTTCTCGGTGAAGGCCGACGAGTTCCGCCACGTGTTGAAGGTCGGGCGCACGCAGCTGCAAGACGCCGTTCCCATGACGCTGGGGCAAGAGTTCCACGGCTTCGCGACCACGCTGGGCGAAGACCACGAGCGGCTCGGCGAGACCACGTGGCTGCTGGCCGAGGTCAACCTCGGGGCCACGGCCATCGGCACGGGCATCACGGCCGACCCGCGTTATGCGTCCACCGTCATCCGCCACCTCAACGAGATCACGGGCCTCACGCTCGAGACCGCGCCCGACCTCGTCGAGTCGACGAGTGACGCGGGCGCGTTCATGTCGTTCAGTGGCACGCTCAAGCGGTCGGCCATCAAGCTGTCCAAGATCTGCAACGACCTGCGCCTGCTGTCCTCGGGCCCCCAGGCCGGTTTTGGCGAGATCAACCTGCCGGCCAAGCAGGCCGGTTCGTCGATCATGCCCGGCAAGGTCAACCCCGTCATCCCCGAGGTCGTCAACCAGGTCGCGTTCTCGGTCGTCGGCGCCGACATGACCGTCACGATGGCGGCCGAGGCCGGTCAGCTGCAGCTCAACGCGTTCGAGCCCGTCATCGCGCATTCGCTCTTCCAGTCGATCACGTGGATGGCCGGGGCCTGCCACACGCTGCGCGTCAACTGCATCGACGGCATCACGGCCAACCACGAGCGCCTCGAGACCATGGTGGGCTCGTCGGTGGGCGTCATCACGGCCCTCACGCCCTACATCGGCTACACGGCCGCCGCGGCCCTCGCCAAGACGGCCCTGCTCACGGGTCGCAACATCGCCGATCTCGTCGTCGAGTCGAAGCTCATGTCGCGCGAAGAGGTCACCAAGCAGCTGTCACCGGCACGCCTCTCGGGCCTCGAGGTCATCACGACCGCCATCCCCGTCATCGACGGCAGCGCGGCCAGCGAGAAGGCCTCGACGCAGGCGCACTCAGATCATGCGGCAATGGGTGGTGAGTTCGCCGATACCCTCGACGGACACGGTGACCGTTGACCTGTCCCGCAAAAACACCTGGGGGTCGCGGCTATAGCCCGCGCCCCCAGGGCTGCCCGTCGAGATGAGGGTGCCCGGCAGCAGCGTGATCGAGCGCGAGATCTGCTCGATCAAGACGGCTACGCTGCGCACCATGTGTGACGTGTCCGAGTCCTGCATCACGTGACCGTCGAGCACCGTGCCGACGTGCAGGTTCTGCGGGTCGGCGATCTCGTCGCGCGTGACCACGAGCGGTCCGGTCGGCGTGAAACCGTCGAAGCTCTTGCACCTCGTCCACTGCGCCTCTGAATACTGGATGTCGCGCGCCGTGATGTCGTTCACCACCGTGTAGCCGAACACATAGTCGAGCGCCTCGTCGCGGCTCACGTTCTTCGCCGGCTTGCCGATGATCACGCCGAGCTCGGCCTCGTAGTCGATCGACTCCGACAGGCTGCGCGGCCACGTCGTCGTGCCGCCGTGCCCCGCCAACGAGTTCGTCCACAGCGAGAACAGCGTGGGGGAGTTGTCGGTTTTCAGGTTGAGTTCGCTCGAGTGGGCCGCATAGTTGAGTCCCACCGCGATCACCTGCGGCGGGCGCAGAACGGCGGAGGCGTGCGTGAAGTCGCTGAGTGGGAAGACCCGGTCGTGCTGCCATCCGACCGCGTCGACGGCCGCGCGGATGCGAGCGTCTTCGGTGTCGCCGCGCTCGATGAGCTGCTGCAGGTCGACGGGGGAGTCCTCGACCAGATCCTCGACGTATTGGACGAGGTCGTCGTGTCGCACCACCAGCCTCGTCGTCTCGGAACGGTCGTCGGCAATGAGATGGGCGTACTTCACCTCTTCAGGCTATCGGGTCGGATGACCCCCGTTCGGGTTTTGTGCGATTCGTTCACCCAGGCTGGAGCGCTTATTCTAGGTCGATGACGTACCCGACCCCGGGCGACGACCCGAACTCGTCGCACGGCCGGTTGCCCTCCGGCCCACCCATCCTCAACGCGCCCCCGGGCGCGCCCTCCGCCCCGAACAGCCCCCAGCCCGAGCAGCAGCATGCCTATGCGTCGCCCGATCGCTCGGGCCAGCAGGCGCCGCTCGCTCCGCAAGAACCGCCGCTCACGCCGCGGGATCCCTATGCCACCGACGGGCGTGTCCCGGGCAGAGATGCGCAAAACGACCCCGCATCCGCCCCCAATTCGGGGCGTTATTTTCCTCCGCAGCCCGTCTATGGCGGCCCGGGATTCACCCAGCCGGCGCGTGACGCACAGCCGCAATACGCGCAGCCGGCCAAGGCGCCCTACTTCGTGCAGCCCGTCTGGTCTCAGCGCGTCAAACCGTCCTCGGTCATGGCCGTCCTCGCACTGTCCGCAATAGCTGTGCTCGGGCTGCTGCTCGGCGGGCTCATCATCTACTTCGTGTCGCAGCTCGGCGCCATGGCCGTCGGGCTCTCGTTCTTCGGGGCGCTCATCCCGCTCGCCGTGGTGCTCGCGGCCGTCGCCTGGGTCGACCGATGGGAACCCGAGCCCCGTCTCGCCCTCGTCTTCTCGTTCCTGTGGGGCGCTGCCGCCGCCGCGTCCATGGCCCTGCTGGTCGGGCTCGGGGTCGAGGTCGCCGCCTATCTGGCCACGGGTTCCGGGCCGGGCGCGTTCTTCTCGGCCGCCATCCAGGCGCCCATCGTCGAAGAGACCGCCAAGGGTCTCGGCATCCTCATCGTCTTCTATGCCGCGCGCCGCCACTTCGATGGCCCGCTCGACGGCATGGTCTATGCGGCCGTCATCGCCGCGGGGTTCGCCTTCACCGAGAACATCCTCTACTTCGCGCAGGCGCTGTGGGATGGCGGCTTCAGCGGTTTGAGCGTCACCTTCGTGCTGCGCGCCGTGCTGTCGCCGTTCGCGCACGTCATGTTCACCACCATGACGGGTCTGGCGCTCGGTTTCGCGGCCCGACGTTCCACGTCTCTCGGCGCACTGCTCTACTTCCTGGTCGGCCTCGTGCCGGCCATTTTGCTGCACGCCCTCTGGAACGGCGCTCTCTTCTTCATCGATTCGCTCGGCAGCTACATCGTCTACTACCTGCTCGTGCAGGTGCCGCTCTTCGCGGGCGCGGTGACGCTCACGGTGCTGGTGCGCCGGCACGAGATCAAGCTCACGCAGGCGCGCCTCAACGAGTACGCGGCAGCCGGCTGGTTCACGCCCGCCGAGGTCACGATGTTGGCCACCTGGTCGGGTCGCCGCCGCGCCCGCGCGTGGGCGGCGACGCTTCCGGGCGACAAGGGCAAGGTCATGCGCCAGTTCGCGCGCGATGCCACGCGCCTCGCCTACACGCGTCAACGCATCATCACCGGCCGCAACCACCTGGTCAACCGCCGCACCGAACAAGAGCTCCTGGCCGCGGTCACCACCGACCGCGCGGTACTCCTCGGCCCCTAGCCCGCCCGCCGCGCAGCCCTCACGCCTTCGCGAGGCAGATCATGGGCCAACACAGACTCATCGCCCGGTGCTGCGGCAGTGCCTGCGAGTCTCCCGGGCGACGAGTTATGTTCTCAGGATGCTCCCGTCACGTCAGAAAAGCAACACTTTTCTGGCGTCCGGATGACGCGCCGCACGGCTCGCCGACCCCACCCCGTTTTTGACTCCCGAGCCCCGCTCGGCTTGGATGGAACCATGACTGATTCTGCGAAGAGCAAGCCCGAGATCGAAGCCCCCTCCGGCCCCGCGCCCGAGACCCTCGAGGTCGTCGACCTCATCGTCGGCGAGGGCGACGAGGCGGCCGCGTCCTCCACCGTCGACGTGCACTACCTGGGCGTCGCCTACGACTCCGGCGAGGAGTTCGACTCCTCGTGGAGCCGCGGCCAGTCCATCAACTTCCCCCTGCGCAACCTCATCGCCGGCTGGCAGGAAGGCATCCCCGGAATGAAGGTCGGCGGACGCCGCCAGCTCACGGTTCCGCCGCACCTGGCCTACGGTCCGGCCGGTGGGGGACACCCGCTCTCGGGCGAGACCCTCATCTTCGTCATCGACCTGTTGGGTGTGAAGTAACCCTTGACCGTCGAAGAGATGGTGCTCTCGCTGAGTGACACCATCCCCGACTTCCCGAAACCGGGAATCCTGTTCCGCGATCTGACCCCCGTGTTCGCCGATGCCGACGCCTTCCGCGCCGTCATCGACGATTTGGCGGGCCGGTTCGCCGGGCGGTATGACGCGGTGGCGGGCGTCGAGGCGCGCGGGTTCCTCCTCGCCTCGGCGTTGGCGTATGCATCCCACACGCCGTTGGCGATCGTGCGCAAGGCCGGCAAGCTTCCGGGCGAGGTGCTGAGCGAGGACTATGGCCTCGAATACGGTGCCGCAACGCTCGAGATCCGGCCCGGTCAGCTGCCGCAGGGTTCGCGTGTGCTGATCCTCGACGATGTGCTCGCAACGGGCGGGTCGTCGAATGCGGCGGCCACGCTGATCGAACGCGCCGGCTACGTCGTCGCGGGCATCGGCCTGGTGCTCGAGCTCGACGGTCTCGGCGGGCGCCAGGTGCTCTCCGACTACGACGTCTACTCGATCGTGGCCGAATAGCCCGCAGCCGGGCGACGAGCACGGCACAGACGCGCCACATCAGAAACGCGCCGCCCCGAGGGGCGGCGCGTTTCGTGTGTCATGACGCGGAAGGGAACGTGGTCGGTCAGACGAGACCGGGGTTCAGCCATCCGACGATGTAGAGCACCACGGTGATGAGCGGCAGGGTGCCCTGAACGATGGCGGGTTTGATGCGGCCGGGACCTGTGGTGGTCAGCACGACGGCCGCGGCCAACATGGATGCCACCGAGAACAGGCCGATGGCGAAGCCCGCCTGCTGCACGCCCACGCCGTAGAGGATCGCGCCGAGCAATGCCCCGATGGCGAGGAACAGGTTGTAATACCCCTGGTTGTACATGAGCGCCTTCACGGCGGGCTGGTCGGCTTCCTCCTGCGAATGCAGGCCGAAGCGATGCCACACGGTGGGCCGCGAGAACGCGTAGGACTCCCAATAGAAGATGACGATGTGCAGAACGGCCGAGAGCGTCGCCGCGATAGTTATCAGGATCACCATGGTCTGAGAGTAGGACGACCGGGTGCCGCGCGTCACCACGGCGCGCTCATTTCGGGCAAAGCGGGAATGGAGTGGCCCCTCTGACGTTGTCTTTACGGTGAGAAAGGATGTGCGTTGAAACTCTCCGTACTCGACCTGGTGCCCGTTCGCACCGATCAGAACTCCTCAGAGGCGATCGCCGCGTCGATCGGGCTGGCTCAGGCCGCCGACCGCCTGGGGTACACCCGCTACTGGGTGGCCGAACACCACAACATGGCGTCGGTCGCTTCGACCAACCCGCCCATCATCATCGCGATCCTGGCGTCGCGCACCGAGCGCATCCGCGTGGGATCGGGTGGCGTCATGCTGCCGAACCACGCCCCGCTCGTCGTGGCCGAGCAGTTCGCGGCCCTCGAGGCCGTCGCGCCGGGCCGCATCGACCTGGCCCTCGGCCGCGCGCCGGGCAGCGATCCCGTCGTCACGGCTGTGCTCAACCGCTCGGGTGCCACGTCCGACGTCAACGCCTTCCCCAACTCGGTCGGCGACATCATCGCGCTGCTCTCGCCAGAGGGGGCCACGGTGCGCCTGACGTCCGGCCAGGAGTACGGCCTAAAGGCCACGCCGCGCGCCACGAGCGTTCCGGATGTCTGGCTGCTGGGTTCGAGCGACTACTCGGCGCAGCTGGCCGCCTCCCTCGGCCTGCCCTACGTGTTCGCGCACCACTTCAGCGGCGAGGGTACCGAGCGCGCGCTCGACCTCTACCGCTCGCAGTTCCGCCCGTCCGAGTTCCTCGAGGCGCCGCGCACGTTCCTCACGGCCAACGTGGTCGCCGCCGACACGGTCGACGAGGCCGCTCTCCTGGCGCTCCCGCAGATGCAACAGATGGCGCGCCTGCGCACCAACGACCCGCTCGGCGCCCTCCTGACGGTGGAGGAGGCGCTCGCCGCCGACGTCACCGACCTGCAGAAGGAGTTCGTCGAGCGCATGCGCGGCACCTGGATCATCGACGACGGCGCCGGTGCGGCCGCGCGGTTGCGCCAGTTGGGCGAGCGTTTCGGTGTCGACGAGGTCATGGTTTCGCCGGGTGCCTCGGCCCGCCAGGGCACCGCTCCGGATGCCGCACCCGCCCGCATCCGCACGCTCGAACTCCTGGCCGAGCAGCTGCTCACGACCGACGCGGCCTAACCGACCGCACCGCACACGCACGAAGAAGGGCCCCGGATGATTCCGGGGCCCTTCTTCTGTGTCCGATGCTCCTCGATGTCGGGGAGCGCGGGGTGACCGGTGGTCAGAACCCGCCGAAGTCTCCACCACCGAAGTCTCCGCCGCCGCCGAAGTCGCCGAAGCCACCTCCGCCACCGAAGTCTCCGCCGCCGTCGGCCGAGATCGTGTCGGCACCGGCGTCGCCGCCCGCGTCGGATCCGGCACCCGAATCGGCTCCGGCATCCTGCGAGCCGTCGCCGGAGCCGTCACCTGAGCCGTCGCCGGACGCGTCGTTGCCGCCCATGTCATTCGGCAGGAACGCCGACATGAGCGCGGACGCCACGAAGAAGCCGGCCACCGTGCCCATCAGCGATCCGGCGAACATGCTGCCCATGCCGGGGCCGCCGCGGCCACCCTGATTCGAGAACGAGCGCTCGAGCGTGCCTGGCTGCCGCATCTCCGAGCGCGTCGCCGACGAGGCGAGGGCGGCGGGGGAGTCGTCGCGCGGGGCATCGCCCTGCGGCGCGTTCTGGCTGAGCTCCTGAAACACCTGCTGGCGCTGCTCGGGCGTCAACTTGCCGAACGCCTCGCGGTGCACCTCTTCGATCTGCTCGGGGGGCGCGGTGCGCAGCAGGTAGCGGTAGCGCTCGACGGCGATGTCGTCCTCGCTGCGAGCTTGCCCGTTCTGCCCGGGGTTCTGCTGCCCTGCGCCCTGCTGGGCGTAGCCGCCCTGCGGCTGGTCGTAGGACTGCTGCCCGTAGCGGTACTGCCCCTGGCCGTACTGCCCGCCGGGGTTCTGCTGATTCTGCGGGTTCTGCTGGTTCGGTTCTTCGCGTCCGAGAAGTCGGTCGAGGAATCCCATGTCGTTGGCCCTTCAGCTATGAACGAGGTATGTTCACCCGAGCCTAGGCACGCGGCATCCCGGATGTCTGTGCCCCCACTGTGAGAGCACTGGCAGCGCCCAGCCTCTGATAGACTCGCTCAGTTGCCGTCTGAACGGCCGCGGATAAAGAGAGCCACAGCATCCCGCTGGTAGGCACCGCGCAACGAGAGAAAGGGGATCGGCTCTATGGCACTTAATGGAGAAGCTAAGAAGGCGATCATCGAAGAATATGCGACCCACCCTGGCGACACCGGTTCCCCCGAGGTTCAGGTAGCCATCATGAGCGCTCGAATCAAGGAATTGACCGAGCACCTCAAGGAGCACAAGCACGACCACCACTCGCGTCGTGGCCTGCTTCTGCTGGTTGGTCAGCGTCGTCGTCTGCTCGGCTACCTCGCCGACGTCGACATCGCCCGCTACCGTACGCTCATCGAGCGTCTCGGACTGCGCCGCTAATTCTCGCAAGAGAACGAAGGCACAGCGGGTCTCTTCGTTGAGACCGCGATCTTCTTCACGAATGGCCGTCACCCTCGGGTGGCGGCCATTCGTCGTTCCTGCCGGTTGACCTCGCGGCCGGTCGAGACCCCGGGCAACGGCCCGGGAAACGCGGCCGCCGGTCGACATCCGGGATGCCGGCTCACGACGTGCGGCGAGACCCCGTCGGGTCGGTGCGCGACGGCCCCACGCGCTCCTCGTCGGCCGGGCGCACGAACAACCAGCGCGGTTTCGGCTCGATGAGCGGCCGGAACACGCGGCGCACGGGCGCGGTCGACAGGACGACGGCGATGCCCACCGCCGCGACGAGCATGATGGCGAGCCAGACATCCGGATCGAGTCCCTGCCGCAGCATCCCGGACTGCCGAATGGGGTAGAGCACGAAGCTGTGCAGCAGATAGACGTACATGGTGGCCTGCCCGAAGCCGGTCATCCACGTCTGGCGTCGCGGCACCAGCACGAAGAACGCTGCGCTCAACAGAACGGCCAGGGCGATCAGCCCGAGTCGCACGAGCCCGGCCCACCACACGCCCTCGCCGAGCCCCTGATACGAGTCGTCGTAGAAGAACCACAGCCGCAGGTCGATATCGCGCCACACGTCGATGAAGGCGACGAAAACGGCCGCGAGCACCGCGAACAACCCGAGCGCCGCAGCGCGCACGGGCCAGGTCTGCCGCTCGATCACGCGCCACCGGTCGACGAGCTTCCACGAGCGCAGTTTCCAGCCCAGCACGAAGAACGGCAAGATGCCGAGCGTGCGGCTGAGTGAGAACGTGCTGTCGACGTTGTCGAGGTAGCCGACGCCCACCGAGACGATCACGGCCCACATCAGCGGCCAGCGGATGAGCGCGAGATACGGCAGGATCAGCCGGAAGATGCCGAGCGCCAACAAGAACCACAGCGTCCACGACGGCTGGGTCGGGTTCACATTCAGTTCGCCCTCCACCCAGAACTGCACCAGCGTCCAGATGCTCTCCATGATCAGATACGGCAGCAGGATGTCGGTGATCACGCGCGCCATCTGCCGCCGCCCGGGCGGGTCCGACTTCGAGAAGTAGCCGCTCACGATCGCGAACGCGGGCATGTGGAACGCGTAGATGAGCAGATAGACCGTGAGTGCGGCATCCGAATCTTCGGTCAGTCGCTGGATGCCGTGGCCCATGACGACCAGCACGATGCAGGCGAACCTCGCGTTGTCCCAGAACGGCACGCGCTTCTTCGGTGGGCGGGCGGCGGATGGCGTGGCGCCCGGCTCGGTCTCGTCGGGGGAGAGCGTCATGACTCCTCGTTTCGGTCGGCACCAAATCTATCGCGACGTGCGCCGCCCGGCCCCGCCCCGGCGCCGGGAGAATTCGGCCGTAACCGGGCCCCCGACATCCGCCCGTTCCTGAACGCAATATGTGCGCCTCCGGTGCAAACGAACCCTTCTCTGGTAGAATTTCGATGTCCGGTCACCTGTGATCGGGCATGAGTAACACGGAGCAGGCCGGCAGGAAGCTGGTCCTCGGTGGTGAACTCCCTTCCCTCGGTCGACAGATCTGGTCCACAGATCCGGTTCGATGCGCGCGGGATGGTGGCTTTCTACTGGAGATCAGCCAAGTCCCAAAAGTTCGGCGACTTGAGTACGTACTGCCTGTTCCTGCTTTGGTATGTCTGAATCGGGCGCGAATGACCGCGCCCCCTGCCGCGTGAACCCGCGGCACCAACGTAAGGAGTGACCTGTGGAAGGTCCAGAAATCAAATTCGCCGAAGCCGTGCTCGATAACGGCTCCTACGGCAAGCGAACGGTCCGCTTCGAGACCGGTCGCCTCGCGCAGCAGGCTCAGGGAGCCGTCGCTGCCTACCTCGATGAAGAAACCATGCTTCTCTCGGCCACCTCGGCCTCGAAGCACCCGAAAGACAACTTCGACTTCTTCCCGCTGACGGTCGACGTCGAAGAGCGCAGCTACGCTGCCGGCAAGATCCCCGGTTCGTTCTTCCGCCGCGAAGGCCGTCCCTCCACCGAGGCCATCCTCGTGTGCCGCCTCATCGACCGCCCGTTGCGTCCGTCCTTCGTGACCGGCCTGCGCAACGAGGTCCAGATCGTCGTCACCGTGCTGTCGATCGCCCCCGGCGAGTTCTACGACGCGCTGGCCATCAACGCGGCTTCCGCCTCCACCCAGATCTCCGGCCTGCCCTTCAGCGGCCCCATCGCCGGTGTGCGCCTCGCCCTCATCCCCGGAGCCAACAACGGTTCCGGCCAGTGGGTCGCTTTCCCCAAGGCTGAGCAGCTCGAAGAGGCCGTCTTCGACCTCATCGTCGCCGGCCGCGTCGTCACCGACGCCGAGGGCAACCAAGACGTCGCGATCATGATGGTCGAGGCCGAAGCCACCGAGAACAGCTGGAACCTCATCCAGGGCGGCGCCATCAAGCCCAACGAAGAGGTCGTGGCCGAGGGCCTCGAGGCCTCGAAGCCCTTCATCAAGGAGCTCGTCGCGGCCCAGAGCTCGCTCGCCGCTCAGGCTGCCAAGGAGATCGCCGACTACCCGGTGTTCCTGCCCTACAGCAAAGAGACCTACGACCACGTTGCAGGCCTCGCCTACGACGACCTGGTCAACGTCTACCAGATCGCCGACAAGGTCGAGCGTCAGAACGCCGACGATTCGCTCAAGGAGCGCGTCAAGGCGTCGCTCACCGAGCGCGTCGAAGCCGGCGAGCTCGACGGCGAAGTCCTGCGCGACTTCTCGGCCGCGTACAAGTCCGTCACGAAGGTGGTCGTCCGCGGCCGCATCCTGCGTGAAGGCGTTCGCATGGACGGGCGCGGCCTGGCCGACATCCGTCCGCTCGACGCCGAAGTCCAGGTCATCCCGCGCGTGCACGGTTCCGCCGTGTTCCAGCGTGGCGAGACCCAGATCCTCGGTGTCACCACCCTCAACATGTTGAAGATGGAACAGCAGATCGACTCGCTCTCGCCCGTCAAGAGCAAGCGTTACCTGCACCACTACAACTTCCCGCCCTACTCCACCGGTGAGACCGGTCGCGTCGGCACCCCGAAGCGTCGCGAGATCGGGCACGGCTTCCTCGCCGAGCGCGCCCTCGTTCCGGTTCTGCCGAGCCGCGAAGAGTTCCCCTACGCCATCCGTCAGGTCTCCGAGGCGCTGTCCTCCAACGGCTCGACGTCGATGGGCTCCGTCTGTGCGTCGACCCTGTCGCTGCTGAACGCCGGTGTGCCCCTGCGCGCACCCGTCGCCGGCATCGCCATGGGCCTCGTGTCCGACACCGTCGATGGCCAGACGCGTTACGCGGCCCTGACCGACATCCTCGGTGCCGAAGACGCGCTCGGCGACATGGACTTCAAGGTTGCCGGCACCAGCGAATTCGTCACCGCGATCCAGCTCGACACCAAGCTCGACGGCATCCCCGCCTCGGTGCTCGCTGCCGCTCTGACGCAGGCGAAGGACGCCCGCACCACGATCCTCTCCGTGCTCAACGCGGCGATCGACGCTCCCGACGAGATGGCGCCCACGGCTCCTCGCGTCATCAGCGTGCAGATCCCCGTCGACAAGATCGGTGAGCTCATCGGGCCCAAGGGCAAGACGATCAACGCCATCCAGGACGAGACCGGCGCCGACATCTCGATCGAAGAGAACGGCACCGTCTACATCGGCGCCGTCGACGGTCCGTCGGCCGAGGCTGCTCGTGCCCAGGTGAACGCCATCGCCAACCCGACCAACCCCGAGGTCGGCGAGCAGTTCCTCGGAACTGTCGTGAAGATCGCCGCCTTCGGCGCCTTCGTCTCGCTGCTTCCCGGCAAGGACGGCCTGCTGCACATCTCCGAGGTGCGCAAGCTCGCCGGTGGCAAGCGCGTCGAGAACGTCGAAGACGTGCTCGGTGTCGGCCAGAAGATCCTCGTCGAGATCACCAAGATCGATGACCGCGGCAAGCTGTCGCTGGCACCGGTCGTTGCCGAAGAAGCTGACACGCAGTCGAGTGCTGCCGCCAGCGAGGGCCCCGAGGCTCCGGCCGAAGGCTAAACCCTTCCCGGTCGCACGCAGCTAGAGTCTCTCTCGCAGAGCTCTGGTTGCGAGCGACTTGTCGCCCACAGCGACTCACGAACGCGCTCGTCCCTTTTCGGGGCGGGCGCGTTCGTCGTTGTCGAATCGTTATGATCCAATCTGTCAAGGGCGCGGGGGATATCCATTGCGGATGTCTGAAGTGACCTACCCTCGAAGTAGGCGATGGGGGTCGCCTGATACGTGTCCGGGCAACACCGCAGGCGAGAGGGGGCGGAGATGGCGAAGTTCATCCCGCGGCTCTTCACCGTGTCCGAACCGGCTGAGGCTGCGGTCGACGAGACCGATACTTCTCTCCCCGTGAGCTCTGGCGTCGCCGTGCGGAGTGGCCGCCACGCCGCTCGCGCCAACGCCGTGACCGCCACGGCGGAGGCTGTCGCCGAAGCCGAAGCCGAAGCCGAAGCCGAAGCCGAAGCCGAATCGATGGTGACCGGTGGCATCGACGCCATAGCCGCGGTCGAGGCGCGTCTGCGTGCATCAGCGCCCGTCATGACCGGTGCCACATCGGTACTGGCCACCGGCAGCGACTCGTCGGCTCTGGCCAGTGATTCCGCCGCGACGTCGGTGTCGACATCGGTGTCCGCGTCGGTGTCGACGACGGCCCGGGCCAGCCTGCCCGCGCATCCTTCCGCCCCGATCCCCGTGCTGGGCGACGGCGTGGGCTCGAGCATCCGTAACACGGTCGGCGACAGCCATCTCGAGGTGTTCCCGGTGTCACTGGGCACCAGCGTGTTCGGATGGACGGCCGAATCGGCGGCATCGGAAGCCATCCTCAACCGCTACGCCGATTTCGGCGGCAACTTCATCGACACGGCCGACAGCTACTCGGGCGGCCGCAGCGAGCACATCATCGGACGCTGGATGTCCCGTCGCCGCAACCGCGACGACATGGTCGTGGCCACCAAGATCGGTCGTCACCCCGACAGCCCGGGACTCGGCCCCGTGAACATGGTGCGCGCCGTCGAGGCCAGCCTCGAGCGCCTCGATACCGACCACATCGACCTGCTCTACTTCCACGACGACGACGATTCCGTGCGCCTCGAAGACGCGCTCGGCACCGCCCAGTGGCTCATCGAGACGGGCAAGGTGCGCTACCTCGGCGTCTCGAACTTCACCCCAGATCGCCTGATCGAGGCCCGCATCCTGGCCGCGGCGGGCTACCCGCGCTTCGAGGCCGTCGAGACGCACTACAGCCTGCTCACGCGCGAGCGTTACGAGGGCGGTCTGCAGCTCGTGGCGCAGGGTCAGGGACTTGGCGTCATGCCGTACTACGCGCTCGAGAACGGGTTCTTGACGGGCAAATACCGGTCGCGCGCCGACTTCGCCGACCGTCTGCGCTCCGCCAAAGCCGCCGAGCACCTCGGGCGCCGGGGTTTGCGCGTCTTGAAGGCGCTCGACCAGATCGCGCTCGAGATCGGCGTGAGCGTCACGACCATCGCGATCGCCTGGCTGCAGCACCGTCCGGGAGTCGCAGCGCCTGTCGTCAGTGCATCCCGACCCGAGCAGGTCGACGCGATCGTGCAATCCGCCGGCGTGCAGCTCACGCGCACGCAGGTCCTCGATCTGGAACGCGCCTCGCGCATCTGAGGCTACGTCGGCTTTCTCGAGATGCCCTGCGGGCTCCCAGGCGCGCATCCCACCCCTGTCGTAAGCTGAATGCTGGAAAACGTACCCCGTCCACACCGACGATCCCGGCGCCGATGGCGGGAACGCGGGCCGGGCGGGGCCAAGGAGTAGCACCGGTGTCACACTATATTTACCTCGTCCGCCACGGAGAACAGCAAGACGCTGAACACGGCCTGCCCGACGGCCCGCTGTCGGCTCGGGGTCGTCGTCAGGCGCAGCTCCTGGCCGAGCGACTCGGGGGAGTACCCATGGACAACGCGTGGCATTCGCCGCTGCAGCGGGCGTCCGAAACGGCGAAGATCATCGCCGAGCGCCTGCCGGCCCTCGAGCCCGAGCCCTCGGCGTTGCTGTTCGACTGTGTCCCCTCGGGCAAGACGGCCAACACGCCAGCGGCTTACGATGCGTTCTTCGGGTCGGTGACCGAAGAAGAGGTCGACGCAGGTTCGGCGCAGATGTCCGACGCCGTGTCCGAATTCCTGGCGCCCGTGCGCGGCGAGCGGCACGATCTGCTCATCACCCACAACTTCGTGATCGGATGGTTCGTCCGCGAGGTGCTCGAAGCGCCCGAGTGGCGGTGGACGACGTTGAACCAGGCTAATTGCGGGCTCACGATCATCCATCAGAAGGCGGGGCGGCCGTGGACGCTCGTCACGCACAACGACCTGTCACACCTGCCGTTCGAGCTGCGCACCGGGCTGCCCGACACCATTCCTGCGTAGCGCTCATTTGCCGGCACGGGCGCAAGCCCGGGCGGCGACGAGCGGCGCTTGGTAGGTTTGAGGCATGACAACGAGAGTCGCCGTCGTCGGCGCCACCGGAAAGATGGGCACCCTCATTCGTGAGCTGGTCGAGCAGACCGACGGCTTCGAGGTCGTGGCCGCGCTCGATTCTTCGTCGCCGCTCACCGAGATGGACGATGCGGACCTCGTGGTCGACGTCACGTCACCGGCGGTCAGTCCGCAGGTGGTGCAGCATGCCGTCGAGCGTGGGCTCAAGGTGCTCGTCGGGTCGTCCGGCTGGTCGAGCTCACGCATCACCTCGCTCGAGGCGCAGGTCGCACAATCGGCCAGCGGCGTCGTCATCATCCCGAACTTCTCTCTCGGATCGGTTCTGGCCACGGCTTTCGCGGCCATGGCCGGCCGTTTCTACGACTCGATCGAGATCATCGAAGCGCACCGGTCGTCGAAGGTCGACTCGCCGAGCGGCACGGCCGTGCGCACCGCCGAACTCATCCAGGCGGCGCGTGCCGGCCAGGGCCCTGTCGAGGCGCCGCACACCGATCAGCGGGCGCGCGGGCAGCAGGTGTCGAGCATCCCCATTCACAGCCTCCGCATGCGCGGCGTCGTGGCGAAGCAGGATGTCCTGTTCGGCGGCACCGGCGAACTGCTCACCATCTCGCACGACACGCTCGACCCGTCGGCCTACGAACGCGGCATCGTCATTGCTCTCGAGGCAGCCCGATCGGCCGTCGGGGTGACGGTCGGGCTCGACAAGCTGCTCGACCTCGACCTGTCTGCTTCGCGTTCAGCCGATGCCCAAGCGGTTGTCGACGACACCACTGCGGGCCCGGAGAACACCTCCGGACAGGCCGCTCAGGCGGCGACGCCCCGATGACCACGCGGCTGCTCGTCGGCGTCATGGCCGTGCTTTTGCTGCTCTACATCGTGTTGGTCGGCCAGCGGGCCGTGCTGCTCGTGGCGACGGGTGAGCCGATCGCCATCGTCATGGGCGTCGCTCTGCTGGTGATCCCGATCATCGGGCTGTGGGCGCTCGTGCGCGAATTGCTGTTCGGTGTGCGCGCGGACAAGCTCGGGCGGAGGCTCGGCGACGAAGATGCCCTGCCCGATGAGGAGCTGCCCGTGCGACCGTCGGGCCGCCCTCTGCGCGAGGCCGCCGACGAGGTGTTCCCGCGCTACCGCGCCGAGGTGGAACAGAACCCCGAAGACTGGCGTGCCTGGTATCGCCTGGGCCTTGCGTACGATGGCGCTGGCGACCGTCGCCGCGCGCGCCAGGCCATCCGCGAAGCCATCGGCCTCGAGCGCCGCGCCGCGTAGAGACGCCCGCGGCGGGTTAGCCGGCCGCGAGCGCTGCGTCGACGGCCTCCTCGACCGTGCGGTGGGTGAACGTAAAGCCTGTGCGCTCGAGAACGCCGGGCTCGATGCGCTGGTCGATGAGCAACAGATCGTCGGCTGCCTGCTGCAACGCAGCCTTGAGCGCGAACGTGGGCGCCCGCAACAGGAAGGGTCGTTCGAGTCGTCGTGCGAGGTGGAACATGAGGTCGTTGGCGCTCGATGGCGTCGGGCCCACGAGGTTCACGGGCCCGTCGATGTCGTTATCGAGGACGTGTCGGATGCCCCGCACCTCGTCGTCGAGACTCACCCACGGCCAGCGCTGCGTGCCCGGGCCGAGCGGCCCCGCCGCGCCCAGCTTGGTCAGCGGCATGAGCGGTTTGAGGATGCCCCCGAGGGCGAGCACGACACCCGTGCGCAGTCGCACGGTGCGCACCGAATCGGGCGCCTTCATCGCTTCGGCTTCCCAGCGCACGCACACACCCGCGAGGAATCCCTCACCGTAGCTCGACTCCTCTGTCAACGTCTCTCCGGGCCGGGAGCCGTAGTAGCCCGAGGCCGAACCGCTGGCGAAGATCGGCGGGGGAGTGTTCGTGCGGTGAAGCGCCTCGACGAGCGTTCGGGTCGCTTGCACGCGCGACGAGAGCAGCGTTCGGCGGTAGGAAGCCGTCCACGGCAACTTCGAGATCGAGGCGCCGGACAGGTTGACCACGGCGTCGACGCCGTCGAAGGCCGACACGTCGAGTCGCCCGGCGGCCGGGTCCCACGAGACTTCACCGGTGTCTGCGGTATCGCGGCGCACGAGATGGACGACCTCGTGCTGGTCGTCGCGCAGCGAGCGCGTGAGGGCCGTGCCGATGAGACCGGATGCTCCGGCGATGAGAACGCGCATGTCTAGGCCAGGCTCGCTTCCAGCGTGATGTTGATTCCCGCAAGCGCCTGCGAGACCGGGCAGTTCACCTTGGCGTCTTCGGCGATGCGCTCGAACGCCTCTTCGTCGAGACCCGGCACGACGGCCGAGACCAGCAGATGGCTCGACGTGATGCCCGTGCCCGGCTGGAAGGTGACGGCGGCCGTGGTCTGCACGCGCTCGGGAGGCGTGCCGTTCTCGGTCAGCGCGTTCGAGAAGGCCATCGAGTAGCACGCGGCGTGCGCGGCGCCGAGCAGTTCTTCGGGCGTCGTCACGCTCTCCGACCCCTCGGACCGTGCCTTCCAGTCGACCGGCAGGCTCGCCGCCTTCGACGAGTCGAGGGTGACCGTTCCCGAGCCCTCGAAAAGAGTTCCGTTCCAGACCGTCGTGGCTTCGCTGGTAACCGCCATGGTGCACCTCCGTGAGTTGTCCAGGCGCTCGATACGCCTGCCGTCAGCCTAACGAGGGCGTCCGACATCCGGGTAGGGTTGACGCGTGCCAGAGATTGAATTCCGTTCCGATGTGACCGTCGAGCTCGTGCGTTCGAGCGCCTCCGATTCCGATGTGCTTTTCGCCGCGCGCGTGTCCACGCAGGGCGAGCAGACGCTCGAGGCCGCGCAAGACGGGCAAGAGGCGACATCCCGCGACCGGGGTCTCATCAACTACTTGATGCGTGACCGCCACGGCTCGCCGTTCGAGCACAACTCGATGACGTTCTATGTGCAAGCTCCCATCTTCGTCTTCCGCGAGTTCATGCGGCACCGCATGGCCAGCTACAACGAAGAATCGGGCCGCTACCGCGAGCTGCGTCCCGTGTTCTACGTGCCGTCCGAAGAGCGCAACCTCGTGCAGGTCGGCAAGCCCGGCGCCTACGACTTCCTGCCCGGCACACCCGAACAGACCGCGCTCGTGCGCGACGAGACCGTTCGCGCATCCACGCAGGCCTTCGAGGCCTACCAGCGCATGCTCGATGCCGGTGTCGCCCGAGAGGTCGCGCGCATCGTCTTGCCGCTGAACATCTATTCGTCGATGTACGTCACGGTCAACGCGCGATCGCTCATGAACTTCCTGTCGCTGCGCACCAAGCGCGAGGGCAGCCAGTTCCCCTCCTTCCCGCAGCGCGAGATCGAGATGTGCGCCGAGAAGATGGAAGACGTGTGGCAAAAACTCATGCCGCTCACGCACGAGGCGTTCCAGAGCAAGGGTCGCGTTGCGCCGTAGCGCTTCGGGCGTTCGGGTCGTTCGAGGGCGGTCAGCGGGGCGGCGGATGTCGTCAGCCCCCGTCGAACCGGTAACCTAAGACCGTGAGTGTTGAGAATCCTTTCGGGCAGGTCCTCGTCGCGTTGGTGACACCGTTCTTGAGCGACGGAGAGGTCGACTGGCCCGGCGTCGAGAAGCACATCGACGACGTCATCACGGCCGGTGCCGACGGCATCGTCGTCACGGGCACGACGGGTGAGACATCCACCCTGACCGACCCCGAGAAGCTGCGCCTCGTCGAGGTCGGCAAATCTGTTTCGGCCGGCCGCGCCAAGATCATCACGGGCGGCGGCTCGAACGAGACCGCGCACGCCATCGAGCTCTACAAGGCCAGCGAGAAGGCCGGGGCCGACGGTGTCATGATCGTCACTCCCTATTACAACAAGCCGACTCAGGCGGGCATCCTCACGCATTTCCGCATGATCGCGGATGCCACCGACCTGCCCGTCATCCTCTACGACATCCCCGGTCGCACGGGTGTGCCCATCAAGTACGAGACGATCCTGCGTGCCGCGAAGCATCCGAACATCCTCGCCGTGAAAGACGCCAAGGGCGACTTCAGCGAGGTCAGCCGTGTGCTCAACCAGACCGACCTCATGTACTTCTCGGGTGACGACGCCAACGCCCTGCCGCACATGGCGATCGGCGCGACCGGTCTCATCGGCGTCACGGCCAACATCGCGGCGCGCCCCTATCGCCAGATGGTGGATGCCGTTAACGCGGGCGATCTGCACACCGCCACGCTCGCACACCAGCAGCTCGAGCCCCTCGTGCGCGCCGTCATGACGCACGTTCCCGGCACCGTAGCCGCCAAATACATCCTGCACGGCCTCGGCCGCATCCAGACCCCGCGCGTGCGCCTGCCGCTCGTCGGGCCGGAAGAGGCGGAAGCCGCGCAGATCGAAGACGAACTCGCCCTCGTGCGAGACATCCCGGGTGTCGACCTCTCGAGGTTCCGCCCAGACCGCAATGCGGCCGCCGGAGGTGCCCTGCCGAAAGTGCACGGCACCACACGGTAGCCCCATAACTCAACAAGGAGGGCGCATGCCCGTTTCCGTATACGAACCGCCGGCTCTCGAACCCGGCACACTCCGCGTCATCCCGATCGGCGGTCTCGGCGAGATCGGTCGAAACATGACCATGTTCGAGATCGACGGCAAGATCCTCATCGTCGACTGTGGTGTGCTCTTCCCCGAGGAGCACCAGCCGGGCGTCGACCTGATCCTGCCGGACTTCAGCCCGATCAAGGATCGCCTGGGCGACATCGTGGGCGTCGTGCTCACCCACGGCCACGAAGACCACATCGGCGCCGTTCCCTACCTGTTGCGCCTGCGCAATGACATCCCGCTGATCGGCTCTGGGCTCACGCTCGCGCTCGTCGAGGCGAAGCTCAAAGAACACCGCATCAAGCCTTACAGCCTCACGGTGACCGAGGGCCAGACCGAGAAGCTCGGCCCGTTCGACCTCGAGTTCGTGGCCGTCAACCACTCCATCCCGGATGCCCTCGCCGTCGCCATCTCGACGAGCGCCGGCACGGTCCTCGCCACGGGTGACTTCAAGATGGACCAGCTGCCGCTCGACGGCCGCCTGACCGACCTGCGGGCGTTCGCGCGCCTCGGCGAAAAGGGCATCGACCTGTTCATGGTCGACTCCACCAACGCCGACGTTCCCGGGTTCACGCCGCTCGAATCATCCATCGGGCCCGTGCTCGACCAGGTCATCCAGAAGGCCACGCGCCGTGTCGTCGTCGCCAGCTTCTCGTCGCACGTGCACCGCGTGCAGCAGGTCCTCGACGCGGCCGCCGCCAATGGCCGCCGGGTCGCGTTCCTCGGCCGCAGCATGGTGCGCAACATGGGTATCGCAGCCGACCTCGGCTACCTGAAGGTGCCGAAAGACGTGCTCATCGACTACAAGAAGGCCAAAGACCTTCCCGACGACCGCATCGTCTACATGTCGACGGGTTCGCAGGGCGAGCCCATGGCCGTCCTCAGCCGCATGGCCAACCTCGACCACGCGATCGAGCCGGGCCCGGGCGACACCGTCATCCTCGCCTCCAGCCTCATTCCCGGCAACGAGAACGCCGTCTACCGTGTCATCGACGGTCTGACCAAGCTGGGCGCCAACGTCGTGCACAAGGGCAATGCCAAGGTGCACGTCTCCGGTCACGCGGCGGCCGGTGAGCTGCTCTACTGCTACAACATCCTGAAGCCCAAGAACGTGCTGCCCGTGCACGGCGAGTACCGTCACCTGGTGGCCAACGCCAAACTCGCCATGCAGACCGGCATCCCCGAAGAGAACACCATCCTCGGCGAAGACGGCACGGTCGTCGACCTCAAGAATGGCGTCGCCAAGGTGGTCGGCCAGCTCGATCTCGGTTTCGTCTACGTCGACGGCTCGACCGTGGGCGAGATCACCGACGCCGACCTCAAGGATCGCCGCATCCTGGGCGAAGAGGGCTTCATCTCGATCATCGTCGTGGTCGAGGCCGCGACGGGCAAGGTCGTGGTCGGGCCCGAGATCCACGCGCGCGGTTTCGCCGAGGACGACGCCGTGTTCAACGAGGTCAAGCCCAAGATCGTGTCCGCCCTGGCCGAGGCCGCAAAGAGTGGAACGCGCGACCCGCACGCCCTCACGCAGGTCGTGCGACGCACGGTCGGCCGCTGGGTGAACACGTCCTACCGTCGCCGCCCCATGATCGTCCCCCTCGTCATCGAGGCGTAAACGATCTTGCTCGAAGCCCCGCCGGTCTGGATGACGGCGGGGCTTCGTCGTGCGCCCGGCCGGTCTCTAGGCCCCCGCACGTGGCGGTCGATCCGTTCGTGATGCCCGACCGGCCGCGTCAATACGGGCGATCGTCGGTGGTGCGGGCTAGCGTGGACGGTATGGCTCCGAGTTCAGCACCGACGGGCCGCGGCCGCACGAAGGCTAGCGGCAGCGCATCATCTGCGCCCAAGAAGGCTGCGGCGACCAAATCGTCGGCATCCACGCGATCCGGTTCCGGAGGGGCGGCAGCCAAGGGGGCCGCCGCCAAGGCCTCCACCTCGGCACGTTCCACCTCGTCGCGCACGGTCGCCTACCCGACGGCCGACGAGCAGGGGCCGAGCACCAACATCCTCGCCCGTGCCTGGATGGGGCTTGCTCACCTCGCGGGCGGCGGCGCGCGTGCCTTCGGTCCCGAGAACCTTGCCAAAGACGAGCGCCGCGACGGCGTTCCCTTCTTCATCCTCCTTCTGGCTGTCGCCGGTGTCGTCATCGAGTGGTTCGGCGTCAACGACCCCGTCGCGCAAAACCTCGACGCTTACACGTTCGGCGGCATCTTCGGCCGCGCGGCATTCATCATGCCCATCGTCATGTTCGCCCTAGCCGTGTGGCTCTTCCGGCACCCCAGCTCGGTCAACGACAACGGCCGCATCGGCATTGGCGTGGGCCTCGCAGTCGTCTCGATCTCCGGGTTGTGCCACTCGTTCTCCGCCCTCCCCAACCCGAGCGACGGCATGCCGGCACTCGCGGCCGCCGGCGGCGTCATCGGCTGGCTCTCCGGGGCGCCTCTGACAGCGCTGCTCACGCCCATCGGTTCGGGCATCATCCTGTCGCTGCTCCTCTTGCTCAGCCTCTTCATCATCACGAAGACGCCGCCCAACAAGGTGGGTCAGCGCTTTCGCGAACTCTACGCCTGGATGTTCGGCACCGACATCGTCGAAACCGCCGAGCGCGACGCGGCCAAACGTGCTGCCGCATCCGACGATGACGAGGCCGCCGACGCGGCCGACACCGATTCGCTTCCGTGGTGGCGCCGCAACAAGAACCAGCGCGAAGAAGATCCCGACTTCGAGGCGTCGTCGGACGACGCCGTCACCGAATTGCTCGGCGGCAAAGCCGGCCGGGGCGTCGGCGGCTTCGACACGGCGCTCGAGCGGCCCGATGATGAGCGTCCCGCGCCCATCGTGCCCGCCACGCCTCTTCCCACCGACGAGGGCATGACGGCCGTCATCGGCGATCTCTCGCGCGCCGAGGCAGCACTCGGCGAGTGGGAGCACTCGAAGCGCGTGGCCGGAGCGGGCTCGGCGACGCCCAGCACCTCAGGGCTACGCGACGATGGGCCCGAAAGTGTCACCGAGGTCCTGCCCGGTATGGGCAGCATAGGCCTGCTCGACGAGGACGGCCTCGGCACGCCCGAGCCGACCGATTCCCCCGAGAACCCCTACCGGTTGCCGTCCGTCACCACGCTCGCCGCGGGTGAGCCCGCGAAGCAGCGGTCCGAGGCCAACGACGAGGTCGTTCGAGCCATCACCGAAGTCCTGACCCAGTTCAGCGTCGACGCGCGGGTCACCGGCTTCTCGCGAGGCCCGACCGTCACGCAGTACGAGATAGAACTCGGCCCCGGCGTCAAGGTCGAGCGGGTCACGGCCCTCTCGAAGAACCTGTCCTACGCCGTTGCGTCGAACGAGGTCCGCATCCTGTCGCCCATCCCGGGCAAATCGGCCATCGGTGTAGAAATCCCCAACAGCGACCGCGAAATTGTCACCCTCGGTGATGTGCTTCGCTCCGGCGCCGCCGTCAAGAGCACGCACCCCATGACGATCGGCGTGGGCAAAGACGTCGGCGGCGGCTACGTTGTCGCCAACCTCGCAAAGATGCCCCACCTTCTGGTCGCGGGTAGCACGGGCTCGGGTAAATCCAGCTTCGTCAACTCCATGATCACGAGCCTGCTGATGCGGGCGAAACCCAACGAAGTGCGAATGGTCCTCATCGACCCCAAGCGCGTCGAGCTCGCGCCCTATGCCGGTGTGCCGCACCTCATCACGCCCATCATCACGAACCCCAAGAAAGCCGCCGAGGCGCTGCAGTGGGTCGTGAAGGAGATGGACATGCGTTACGACGACCTGGCTTCGTTCGGTTTCCGACACATCGACGACTTCAACAAGGCCGTCGTCAATGACGAGATCGTCCTCCCCGCGGGCAGCGAGCGCGTCCTCAAGCCCTACCCATACCTCCTCGTCGTCGTCGATGAGCTCGCCGACCTCATGCTCGTTGCTCCGCGCGACGTCGAAGAATCGATCGTGCGCATTACCCAGCTCGCACGCGCCTCAGGCATCCACCTGGTCCTCGCGACGCAGCGACCGTCGGTCGACGTGGTCACGGGTCTGATCAAGGCCAACGTTCCGTCGCGGCTGGCATTCGCCGTGACGAGCGTCACGGATTCACGAGTCATCCTCGACCAGCCGGGTGCCGACAAACTCATCGGACAGGGCGATGGCCTGTTCCTCCCCATGGGCACGTCCAAGGCCATTCGCGTGCAGGGTGCCTGGGTCAACGAGGCCGAGATCGAGAAGGTCGTCAAGCACGTCACCCAGCAAGCCCGGCCCGACTACCGCAAAGACGTCGAGGCTGTTGTCGAGCGCAAAGAGATCGATGCGGACATCGGCGATGACCTCGAATTGCTCCTGGCGGCGGCTGAACTCGTCGTCTCGACCCAGTTCGGCTCGACCTCGATGCTGCAACGCAAGTTGCGGGTCGGCTTCGCCAAGGCTGGCCGTCTCATGGACCTCATGGAATCGCGGGACATCGTCGGCCCCTCCGAGGGTTCGAAGGCCCGTGACGTGCTCGTGACGGCCGAACAGTTGCCCGCTCTCATGGCGCGCATCAAGGGAGAAGACGGCCCGTCTGGGTCCTCCTTCACGCCGCCGGCTTCGGCGAGTGGCAGCGGTTCTGCGGGCATGTCCGGCGGGGCCGCATCCGCAACCCATGCTCCGGCAGACACCGACCCCGACGATTCGGACGACCGTTACCACGACGATCCCGTCGCGAGGATGTCTCATGGGTATCCTGAGGTAGAGGGCGAACCCGATGAAGACGCCTGGCAGCTGACCGGCAGGGAGTAACACATGGCGTCACACGACGCATCGTTCGATCGGGGCAACCAGCCCGCCGGCGACTCGGCCGCGAAACCCTCGAATCTCAATCTGCCCAACGCCATCACGGTGGCCCGCATCATTCTGGCCCCGATCTTCGTGTGGCTGCTGCTGGCCGATAACGGCGAGAACGGCACGTTGCGGTGGGTGGCAGGCATCCTGTTCATCCTGGCTATCGCCACGGACGGCATCGACGGGGCGATCGCGCGTCGGCGCAACCTGGTCACCGACCTCGGCAAGCTCCTCGACCCCATCGCCGACAAGGTGCTCACGGGGGCTGCGCTGGTGGCCCTGTCGAGCCTCGGCGAGCTGCCCTGGTGGATCACGGCCGTCGTGCTTGTGCGCGAGGTCGGCATCACGGTGCACCGCATGATCCTCGCGAGCGACCATGTCGTCGCGGCCGCGTGGATGGGCAAGCTCAAGACGGTCATGCAGGCGGTCGCGATCTCCCTGGCACTCCTCCCGCTCGCCGGGGTCGTGGGCGATTGGGTCATCGTGCTCAATGTCATCACCATGACGGCGGCAGTGCTGCTCACCATCGCGAGCGGCATCGACTATGTGCTCACCGAGGTGCGCGGCCGCCGCGCAACGCGGTAGGCGTCCCGACATGAACCCCGCCCCCGATTCCGCCGCGATCATCGCTCTCCTGAGCGAGAAGTCCTGGTCGATCGCCGCCGCCGAATCATTGACGGGCGGTCTGCTCGTCTCGGCTCTGATCGACACGCCCGGGGCCTCACGCGCCGTTCGCGGCGGCATCGTGGCCTACGACACGCACCTGAAGCACTCGCTCGTCGGTGTCGACGCTCAGCTTCTCGCAGAGCACGGCGCGGTGCACCCGGATGTCGCGCGCCAGCTCGCCGACCGCGTGCGCCTCGTAGCGGCCATCGACGGCGTTTCGGCCGACGTTGGCATCGGCACGACGGGTGTCGCCGGCCCCGACCCGCAAGACGGTCAGCCGGTCGGAACGGTCTTCGTCGGCATCAGCATCCGCGGCGCCGTGGATGTCGTCGCGCTGAGGCTCGAGGGAACTCGCGACGAGATCCGCCGCTCCACGGTTGAGCACGCTCTGCGCGCGCTGCGAGAAGCGCTCGAGTCCCTCTGACGCGCCAGGCACCAACGGTCACACGACATCCGTTCGGTACCCGCGTGTCAGGCCGGAATAGTTCTCGTTTCGGTCGCGTTACAGGTTACTGATTCACAAGAAAAGCCCAGTGATCGTAGTTAGTGTTTTTTTCACGGCAGCAGGTATTGTTAGCCATCCCCGAAGCGCAAGCTCCGGCGGTCGAAAGGGCACCAGGCCCACGGGCTCACGGGTTTCGTCCCTGACGTTCAGGGCACGAGTGGTTTGGTCCCTGAGGTTCAGGGCACAGAGAGGGAGGCTGCAATGGTTTTAGTTCGTCAAGAGATCGGCGACGTTCTTCGCGACTTCCGCCTTCAAAAGGGGCGCACGCTTCGTCAGGTCGCGAGCAAGGCAAGTGTCGCGTTGGGCTACCTCAGTGAGGTAGAGCGCGGCCAGAAAGAGGCGTCGAGCGAAATTCTCGCCTCGGTTGCCGAAGCGCTCGAGACCCCGATTTCCACCATCATGCGCGAAGTCGGCGACCGTCTCGCCGTCATCGAGGGCATCGACCCGATTCCCGACACGGTTCCCGACGCTTTCGTCGCCGAGCTGGATGCCGATCTGGTCACTCGCTAATACAGCCCTCCTCGACTGCCCGGCCCCGGCCTCAGCTTCAAAAACCCCGTCTGTCATCAGGCGGGGTTTTTGCGTCCCCACCGAGTCCAGAGCGGCCGTGGTTTGGAACGAGGTGGTCTGGACTGTCGGCTGTGGTCTGGACTGTCGGCTGTGGTTGGTAGCGTTGCAGTCGTGAAAATGAGTGAGTTCAAGCAGGCGATCGCCGATGAATTCGGCGCCGGTTACGGCCGTGTGCTCGCCGCTGATCTCGTGCTCGGCGATGTCGGGTCCCGCACCGCGAATCAGGCCATCTCTGACGGCGTTCCGCCGCGTGAGGTTTGGTTGGCGCTCTGCCGCGCCACCGACGTGCCTCGCGAGCGTTGGTATGGCGTGGGCACACCTCCTCCGCGCGCGTAGACAACTTCCGCGCGGGCTCGCGTTCCTGCGCGTTCGCTTCTGCGGCGGCGAGCTTCCTCGGCCGCGCCACTGGTGCTGAGACTGAGCGTCGCGTGCAGCTGGCACACCGAAGCGGTATTCGACACGCCCGGACGCATCTCTCGAACATCCGTTCGGATCGCGCTATGCTCCTCACAAGAGCGGAATCCCGATTTTCTCCACAGTTCGCGCCGAGCCACTCGCAATGTCGGTGGTGGGTCGTACTGTCGAAAACGTCGAGGAGAAACCTCCAGCCTTGTCACCGGCCGTCTTGGTCGCGACAGCCTACAGGCGCATCGAGAACGAGCAGAGAAAAGAGTGCGACATGCCTTCACCCGCAGATCGTGAAAAATCATTAGAAACCGCGCTGGCCCAGATCGACCGCCAGTTCGGCAAGGGATCCGTTATGCGGTTGGGCAGCGACGAGCGCGCCCCCGTCGAGGTCATTCCGACCGGGTCGATCGCGCTCGACGTCGCGCTCGGCATCGGGGGCATTCCTCGCGGCCGCATCGTCGAGATCTACGGCCCCGAGTCCTCGGGTAAGACGACTCTCACCCTGCACGCCATCGCCAACGCGCAGCGTGCGGGCGGCATCGCCGCCTTCATCGACGCCGAGCACGCTCTCGATCCCGAATACGCCCGCAAGCTCGGTGTCGACATCGACGCGCTTCTCGTCTCTCAGCCCGACACGGGCGAGCAGGCTCTCGAGATCGCCGACATGCTGATCCGCTCCGGCTCGATCGACCTGGTCGTCATCGACTCTGTCGCGGCACTCGTGCCGCGTGCCGAGATCGAGGGCGAGATGGGCGATTCACACGTCGGTCTCCAGGCGCGGCTCATGTCGCAAGCCCTGCGCAAGCTCACCGGTGGCCTCAGCCAGACCAAGACCACGGCCATCTTCATCAACCAGCTGCGCGAGAAGATCGGTGTGTTCTTCGGAAGCCCCGAGACGACCGCCGGCGGTAAGGCGCTGAAGTTCTACGCCTCCGTCCGCATGGACATCCGTCGCATCGAAACGTTGAAAGACGGCACCGAGGCCGTGGGAAACCGCACGCGCGTCAAGGTCGTCAAAAACAAGATGGCGCCGCCCTTCAAGCAGGCCGAGTTCGACATCCTCTACGGCATCGGCATCTCGCGAGAGGGCAGCCTCATCGACTTCGGTGTCGAGCACGCCATCGTGAAGAAGTCCGGCGCCTGGTACACCTACGGCGGCGATCAGCTCGGCCAGGGCAAGGAGAAGGCACGTGACTTCCTCTTGAAGAACCCTGACATCGCCAACGAGATCGAAGACAAGATCAAGTCGAAGCTCGGCATCGGCGGGGCTGCTCCGCTCGAAGAGGCAGAGACGACCGATCAGCTCACCGCACGCCGCGGCGCCTGATCGCTGCGCGACACTGTCGCGCAGCACCCACCCGTAGAGCGAGAAGGAGGTCACCATGGTGGTCAGATTCACAGCAGGACCAGCAGACGGCAACGATGCGGGCCAGCACGAACTGGCTCCGGTGATCTCCTTCTCGGCATCACGGAAGGCGAAGCGGGGCGAAGAGCACGGTCGGGCTCGGGGAAACCATCCCGCCGGTTCTGCTCTCGATCCGGTCGACGCCTCCGGTTCGGTCGATGCTGGCGACAGCGACGACCACACCGATGGCCGCAGCGACGCCGGAGTGATTGAGGGCGTGCGCCTCCCTCGATCCGGGGTGCGGCGCGGCGACACAAGCGACGATCCTGCGCCGGTCGCTGGCGCAATCTCCGGGGTCACGTCCGTCATCGGTCGCGTCCATGCTGCCGGTTCGGCATCATCGACCGACGGTGCCGCGGCGGAGACCTCACGGCCCGCCAACCCGGCGAGTCCCGCTCCTATTGCGAGTTTGGCGCGCAAGCGTGGAGGCGCCGACACATCGGTGGTCGATGACGATCTCGTCGATGAGGTGCCGCCGTCGATCGAAGACGTCGAGAACGCCATCTTGAAGAAGCTCCGACGCCGGGGGATGAGTGAGGCCGAAATCCTCGCTGAATGCCTTGCACTCGACCTCACGGCGCATCAGGCCAATGAGCTGCTCGAGCGCTTGCGCGAGCTCGGCTATGTCGACGATCGTGCGTTGGCCGAGCAACTGCGCTACTCGCACTACGAACGCAAGAGCCAGAGCCGTCAGGTCGTCGCGCGCCTCATGAGCACGCGCAAGATTCCCGCCGAGGTGATCGACGAGGTGCTCGAAGACATCGGCTCCGACGACGAACTCAGCGCCGCGCGCGAGGTTGCGGAGAAGCGCGCGTCGCAGATGACATCGCTCGACGACGCCACGATGGAACGTCGCTTGGTGGGATTCCTCGCGCGGCGGGGATATCCCGGCGGGGTCGTTCGCTCGGTCGTCGGCGAGATCATCCGCGGGCGCCGATCCAGCGTTCGCTTTCGCTAGTCCGTAAGCTAGTCACATCATGAGTGACCTGCTTGAAGCACCACGCCACATCAGCCCCTCCGTCGCGGCCCACAAGTCCGACGGCAGTGCCCGCACCTATGAGGTGCGCACATTCGGGTGCCAGATGAACGTGCATGACTCCGAGCGTCTGAGCGGTTCGCTCGAGGCCGCGGGATACGTCAGAGCCGAAGGCGTCGAGGCCGACATCGTCGTCATCAACACGTGCGCCGTGCGCGAGAACGCCGACAACAAGCTCTACGGCAACCTCGGGCATCTGGCCTCCGTGAAGAAGCGCCACGAGGGCATGCAGATCGCAGTCGGCGGCTGCCTGGCGCAAAAAGACAAAAACACGATCCTCGAAAAGGCCCCGTGGGTCGACGTCGTCTTCGGCACGCACAACATGGGCGCGCTTCCCAACCTTCTCGAGCGCGCGCGTCACAACGACGAAGCGCAGATCGAAATCCTCGAATCGCTCGAAACGTTCCCATCCACGCTGCCCACCAAACGCGACTCCAGCTACAGCGGCTGGGTGTCCATCTCGGTCGGATGCAACAACACGTGCACGTTCTGTATCGTGCCGTCGCTGCGCGGTAAAGAGAAAGACCGCCGCCCGGGCGACATCCTGGCCGAAGTCCAGGCCCTCGTCGACGATGGAGCCATCGAGGTCACCCTGCTCGGCCAGAACGTCAACAGCTACGGTGTCGAGTTCGGCGACCGCCAGGCGTTCGGCAAACTCCTGCGAGCGGCCGGCCAGATCGAGGGGCTCGAACGAGTTCGGTTCACGAGCCCGCACCCCGCGGCGTTCACCGACGACGTCATCGACGCCATGGCCGAGACGCCCAATGTGATGCCGCAGCTGCACATGCCCCTGCAGTCAGGTTCCGACCGCATCCTCAAAGCCATGCGCCGGTCATACCGGTCGAGCAAATTCCTCGGCATCCTCGACCGCGTTCGCGAGAAGATGCCCCACGCTGCGATCTCCACCGACATCATCGTCGGGTTCCCCGGCGAGACCGAAGAAGACTTCGCCGAGACACTCCGGGTCGTCGAGGCCGCTCGATTCGCGACAGCCTTCACATTCCAATATTCGGTGCGCCCCGGCACTCCTGCAGCCACCCTGCCCGATCAAATCCCCAAAGCCATCGTGCAAGAGCGCTACGAGCGCCTCCTCGCCCTGCAAGACCGCATCTCACTCCAGGAAAACCGCGGCGTCATCGGCCGCCAGGTCAACGTGCTCGTCGCAACCGGCGAAGGCAAGAAAGACGCCGAAACCCTTCGCATGAGCGGCCGGGCCGAAGACTCACGCCTCGTGCACTTCGACCTGCCCGACGGGTCCGACATCCCGCGTCCCGGAGACGTCGTGACCGTGACCGTCACGCAGGCCGCTCCGTTCCACCTCATCGCCGACTCCCTCGACGGCGCGCCCCTCATCGTGCGACGCACCCGCGCCGGCGACGCCTGGGATCGAGCCCAAGCCGACAGCTGCGGCATCCCGATACCCACGGGTGGGGCTGCGGGCGCGTCATCCTCAGCCGCCGGGGGAGCGGTCTCCCTGGGCTTGCCGACCATTCGCGTCGGCTCCCGCGAACCGCTCACCAGCCCCGGCGTGGGCACCATGCCCATCTACCACCCCGACGACGCTCAGCGGTGACGGTCAGGTCTACCCGCGGCGACGCGCCGCTCGTCGCCGTCGTCGGGCCGACCGGAACCGGCAAGAGCGATCTGTCATTGGCCATAGCCGAACGCCTGACAGGCGCTACCGGTGACGTCGAGATCGTCAACGCCGACTCCATGCAGCTCTACCGTGGCATGGACATCGGCACGGCCAAGCTGCGGCCAGCCGAACGACGCGGCGTCGCACACCACCTCCTCGACGTGCTCGATGTCACCGAAGAAGCAACGGTTGCCCGCTATCAGCCCGCTGCACGGCACGTCATCCAAGACATCCTCGATCGCGGAAACACTCCAGTGCTCGTCGGCGGGTCTGGGCTCTACGTCTCGAGCGTCATCTACGAGTTCGAGTTCCCGGGCACCGACCCCGTCATTCGACAACGGCTCGAAGCCGAACTCGAAGCCGTCGGCCCGGGCATGTTGCACCGACGTCTCAGCGCCATCGACCCGATCACCGCCGAACGTGTCGGCCCCCACAATGGTCGTCGCATCGTGCGCGCCCTCGAGGTCGCCGAAATGACGGGGGATGCCCCGAGCGCCGCGCTGCCCGACGAGCCCACGCCGTGGCATCCCAGCGTCATTCTCGGCCTCCGAGCCCCGCGCGAGGAACTCGTCCAGCGCCTCGACCGTCGGGTCGACCGCATGTGGGCCGACGGCCTCGTCGCCGAAGCAGACTCTCTGCGGCAGGCCGGAATCGAACGGGGCGTCACCGCCAGCCGCGCCATCGGCTACGCGCAAGCGCTCGCGCAGCTCTCGGGAGAACTCACCGCCGACGAAGCGCGGGCCCAGACCGCGGCGCTCACCCGCCGCTACGCACGACGGCAGGTCAGCTGGTTCAAGCGCTACCCGCACGCGCACTGGCTGGACTACGACGACCCGAACCTCGTCAGCGAGGCCATCCAGCTCATCACGACGCGTTTGGCGATCTAGGCGCCCGGGGGCCGGGCTGGCTCGCGCCGCCATAAACTGGTCCCATGTCGACGCTGCACTTCACCAAAGGCCACGGTACGGGTAACGATTTTGTCCTGTACTCCGACCCCGATGGCGAGCGTGAACTCACCCCCGCGCAGATCGCAGCCATCTGCGACCGTCATTTCGGCGTAGGGGCTGACGGCGTCATCCGTGCCGTCCGGTCCGAGAGTATTGACGCCGGGGCCGCAGCGTTGGCAGAAGATCCCGACGCCGAATGGTTCATGGACTACCGCAATGCCGACGGTTCGATCGCAGAGATGTGCGGCAACGGCATCCGCGTCTATGCGAAGTACCTCGTCGAGCAGGGTCTCGCCACGATCGAGCCGGGCAGCACCATCGCTATCGGGACCCGTGCCGGGGTGCGAGACGTCCAGGCGTCGAACAACGGTTTCCAGGTCGACCTCGGCCGGTGGCGCCTCGACGGCAACGAGCCCCTCGTGCGCGCGAAAAACCTCAAGGTCGCTCGCCCTGGTCTCGGAATCGACGTCGGCAACCCGCATGTCGTGGTCGCTCTCGCCGACGACAGCGAACTCGATCAGGCCGACCTCAGCTACATTCCGCACCTCGAGCCGGAGCAGCTCGCCGGCGCAAACGTCGAGTTCGTGGTCCCGGCCGAACCTCTCGTGACCGACGGGGTGGCCCGCATCCGCATGCGCGTGCACGAGCGGGGCAGCGGCGAGACTCTCTCGTGCGGCACAGGCGTCGCCGCGGCTGCACTGGCCACGCGCCACTGGGCCGGTCAGGCGGCTCCGAACCACTGGCGCGTCGACGTTCCCGGAGGCACCCTCGGGGTGCGTATGTTCCCGACGCAGGACGGCGAACACGTCTCGCTGTCAGGCCCCGCCGAACTCGTCTACTCGGGGTCGCTCGAGATCAACTGAGCGCCCGAGCGGCGGGCGCGCAGCACGCGATAACCCTTGCCGGTGGCGGTGCGCGTCACGTGGAAGTCGTCCGGCAGCGTGTCCGAGAGCCAGCGGTGCAGGCTGTCGGAACCGAGGTTGCGCTGAACGACGAGCCAGGCATCCGACGATGGTTCGAGCCGCGGCAGCCATTTCTCGAGCATGCCGTGCAATTCGTTCTTGCCGACCCGGATGGGCGGGTTCGACCAGATCGTTCGAAACTGCACGTCGTCAGGAACATCTGAGGGCAGAACCGCGTTGATGTTAGTAACACCGGCCCTCTCGGCATTCCGACGCACCAGATCGAGAGCGCGCTCGTTGACGTCGACGGCCCAGACCCGCGCATGCGGGCTCGACAACGCCAGGGTCAGAGAAATCGGCCCCCACCCACATCCGAGATCGAGAAAGTCGCCACCCGGCGGCGGCTCGGGAGTGTTGCCCAGCAGAACCTGGGTTCCCTGATCGAGACGATCGGGACTGAATATGCCTGACGCCGTGACCAGATCGAGGTCCCGCCCCGCGAGCTTCACCGACAACGGTCGGAGTTTCAACTCGCTCTCCGGAACCCCGGTGAAGTAGTGATCGCTAGACATACAGGCAACCTACAAGAGGAAGAGGAAGTAAGGTTAACCGGATGAATGAACCCCGCACGCTCCCCGAAGACGAGGCGCGCAACGATGACGTCGTAGCGCGGGTCCTCAACAGTGCCGCCAGCACGTCGGCGGGCTTCACGCTCTTCGGCGCGAACCGTGCGGCAGCTCTCCAAGATGACGCCACGGCTCGATACTCCGACCCGAATGGCGACAATCACGACGGCGACCAATTCGACCGCTCCGACCGGCAGGCGCTTCGCCGTGTCGCTGGCCTGTCGACCGAGCTCGAAGACGTCACCGAGGTCGAATACCGACAGCTGCGACTCGAGAACGTCGTCCTCATCGGTGTCTACTCCCAGGGCACGCTGAGCGACGCCGAGAACTCCATGCGCGAGCTCGCCGCGCTGGCCGAGACGGCGGGCGCGCTCGTCCTCGACGGCCTGCTGCAGCGACGCCCGCACCCCGATCCGAGCACCTACCTCGGCAGCGGCAAGGCGGAAGAACTGCGCGGCATCGTGCAGGCGCTCGGCGCCGACACCGTCATCGCCGACACCGAGCTCGCCCCGAGCCAGCGGCGCGCACTCGAAGACGTGGTGAAGGTCAAAGTCATCGACCGCACGGCCGTGATCCTCGACATCTTCAGCCAGCACGCCAAGAGCCGCGAGGGCAAGGCGCAAGTCGAACTCGCGCAGCTCGAATACCTCCTCCCGCGTCTGCGCGGTTGGGGTGACTCGATGAGCCGCCAGGCCGGTGGCCAGGTCGGTGGCGCGGGTGCCGGTATGGGCTCGCGTGGTCCCGGTGAGACGAAGATCGAACTCGATCGTCGCCGCATCCACACCCGCATGTCGAAGCTGCGCAAGCAGATCATCGCCATGAAGCCGGCTCGCGAGGCGAAGCGTGCCAATCGTCGCCGCAACGCGGTGCCGTCGGTCGCCATCGCCGGCTACACCAACGCCGGCAAGTCGAGCCTGCTCAACCGCATCACGCGGGCCGGTGTGCTCGTCGAGAACGCTCTGTTCGCCACCTTGGATTCCACCGTGCGCCGCGCCGAGACCGAAGACGGCCGCTTGTACACGCTGGCCGACACCGTCGGTTTCGTGCGCAACCTGCCGCATCAGCTGGTCGAGGCGTTCCGCTCCACTCTCGAAGAGGTCGCGGATTCGGATGTCATCGTCCACGTCGTCGATGCGTCGCATCCCGACCCGGGTAGCCAGATCGCCACGGTTCGGGATGTCATCGGTGAAGTCGGGGCCCGTGACATCACCGAGCTCATCGTCTTCAACAAGAGCGACCTGATCTCGGACGACGACAGGCTCGTTCTGCGCGGCATGGAACCGAATGCGATCTTCGCCTCCGCTCGCACCGGTGAGGGCATCGAAGAGATCCTCTCGCGCATCTCCGACCTGCTGCCGCGGCCGGCCGTAGACCTCGAGGTCGTGCTGCCTTACGACCGCGGCGAGCTCGTCGCGGCGTTGCATGAACGCGGCCAGGTACTCGACACGCGCTACGAGGAAGAGGGCACGCGAGTGCACGCGCACGTGTCAGAAGAGCTCGCAGCTCAGCTGGGCGAGTTCGTCGTCGCGCGACAGCAGACGGCCACGCCGTAGAGGCAATACCCCATGCACCGCGAAAGCCCCCTCGAACCGTCGAGGGGGCTTTCGCGTATCTGAGCGCGGTGAGGACTAGACCGCCCGCAAAACGGCGACGATCTTGCCGAGCACGTCTGCCTGGTCGCCCAGGATCGGCTCGAAGTTGGAGTTGCGGGGGAGCAGCCACGTATGACCGTCGCGCTGGCGGAAGACCTTGACGGTCGCCTCGCCATCGAGCATGGCGGCAACGATGTCGCCGTTCTCGGCCGTCTGCTGCTGGCGTACGACCACCCAGTCGCCATCGCAAATTGCGGCGTCGATCATGGACTCGCCCTGCACCTTCAGCATGAACAGATCGCCCTTGCCGACGAGCTGACGGGGAAGCGGGAAGACCTCTTCGACCTGCTGGTCGGCCGTGATGGGCACGCCGGCCGCGATGCGACCGACGAGGGGCACCATGGCCGCATCGCCGACGGGGGTCGCGTTCTCGAAATCGACCGACGGTGACGAGGTGGGCAGGTCGATGAGGATCTCGAGGGCGCGCGGGCGGTTGGGGTCGCGGCGCAGGTAGCCACTGAGCTCGAGCTGATTGAGCTGGTGGGTGACGCTCGACAGGGAGGCCAGCCCGACGGCGTCGCCGATCTCGCGCATGCTCGGCGGATAACCCCGCTGGCTGACAGATCTTTGGATGACCTCGAGAATGGCGATCTGCTTCTCGCTGAGGCTCTTGCGGCGGCGCGTTCCGCCCTTCTCGCCGGGGTCGGCACTCGGCTTGTTGAGGGTCATCTCGCTCCTGTCGCACCAATGTCAGTGGTCCCTGGTTGAGTAACAACCATCAGTCGAAACTGTATCCACATCAGGGCGGCTGAACAAACATCTGTTCGAGTGTGTCGCCGAATTCGAAACCCAAAAGTTCGAATCAAAGGTTGAATGTTCGAAAATTCGAAGATATATTCGGAACAGAGATTCGTTCCCGGCCCTCCCGGCCGAGGGTCGGGAACGCTCTCGTAACGGACACGACCCCGTGACCCCAGGAGGACATCATGTACACCGCAACCGCTCAGCGCCCCACGGCCTTCGGCATCTCCGAATTCGGCGCCCAGGTTTCGCCGCGCGTCGCACCGACTGCGCCGCGGCTCAAGATCACCCGCCGCGGACGCCTCGTGCTCAGTGCGTTGGTTGCCGCGCCCCTGGTGATCGGTGCCGTCGTCGTCGGTGTGAACGCGGGGGGTGCCGTCGCGAACTCGTCGACCGGCCACACGGCGTTCGACTACGAAACCATCGCCTCGGGCGAGACCCTGTGGCACCTCGCCGAGTCGGTCGCCCCTACTGCCGACCCGCGCGACGTGATCGCCGACATCATGCGTTTGAACGGGCTCGAGACGGCGAGTGTCGTCCCCGGCCAGCGCATCGCCATCCCCACTCAGTACAGCTAGACGCAGGCCGGCCGAGTGCGGCATTCCCGGACGCGGTAGCAGAGGGTGGCGTCACCTAAAATAGGCAAGTGACTTCTCTCGACGATCTCCCCGTCCGCGACGATCTGCGCGGCAAGACCCCCTATGGCGCGCCCCAGCTCGCGGTGCCTGTAGCCCTCAACGTCAATGAGAACACGCATCCGATTCCCGAGGGTGTGGCCACCGATATCGTCGCCTCGCTCGCTGCCGCGGTCCTGGGCGTCAACCGCTACCCCGATCGCGAATTCACCGAGCTGCGCACCTCGCTGGCCGATTACCTGGGCTATGACCTGTCGCCCGACAATCTCTGGGCAGCCAACGGGTCCAACGAAGTGCTGCAGCACATCCTGCAGGCCTTCGGCGGACCCGGCCGTTCGCTCCTGGGCTACGTTCCCACGTACTCCATGTACTCGATTCTCGCCTCGGGAACGGGCACACGATGGATCGCCGCCGAGCGAGACGAGCGCTACGAGCTCACTCCCCAGACCGCGGTCGCCGCTATCGAGCGCGAACAGCCCGACATCGTCTTCCTCTGCTCTCCCAACAACCCGACGGGCACGCCACTGTCGCTCGAGACGATCGAGGCCGTCTACGCGGCGAGCACGGGCATCGTCGTCGTCGACGAGGCATACGCCGAGTTTTCGACCACGGGGGAGGAGAGCGCACTCTCCCTTCTTCCCGGCCGCCCGCGGCTCCTCATCTCCCGCACCATGAGCAAGGCGTTCGCCTTCGCCGGCGTCCGCGTCGGGTACCTCGCCGCCGATCCCGCGGTCATCGACGCCCTCCGCCTGGTTCGCCTGCCCTACCACCTGTCGGCCCTCACTCAGGCGGCCGCGGTTGCCGCTCTCCGCCACAGTGGTGAGATGCTGCGCATGGTGGACGAGATTATCGGCCAGCGCGACCGCATCGTCGACGGGCTGCGCGAGCTCGGTTACGACCCGTATCGCACGGGCAGCAACTTCGTGCTCTTCGGGGGCGTCGACGACCCGCAGGCCACCTTCCGCGCGCTGCTCGAGCGGGGTGTGCTGATCAGGGATGTCGGCATCCCCAATTCTCTGCGCGTGTCGGCCGGCACCACGGCCGAGACGACTGCCTTCCTCGACGCCATGGCCGCACTAAACTCGAACGCATGAGCGACACACACCGCACCGCCCGCATCAGCCGCACCACCAGCGAGTCCTCGATCGAGCTGCACCTCGACCTCGACGGCACGGGCGCGTCGACGATCAACACGAGCGTGCCGTTCTACGACCACATGCTGACGGCCTTTGCCAAGCACTCGCTCACCGACCTCACGGTCACGGCAACGGGTGACACCCACATCGACGTGCACCACACGGTCGAAGACATCGGCATCGCGCTCGGTCTCGCCATCCGCGAGGCGCTGGGCGACAAGGCGGGCATCTCGCGCTTCGGCGACGCCCTCGTGCCGCTCGACGAGGCTCTCGTGCAGGCCGTGGTCGACATCTCTGGCCGCCCGTATCTCGTGCACACGGGGGAGCTCGCCGGCTTCGAGATGCACCTGATCGGCGGTCACTTCACGGGTTCCATGGTGCGCCACGTGTTCGAGGCCATCACGTTCAACGCGGGCCTCACCGTGCACGTCACGGTTCTCGGCGGCCGCGATCCGCACCACATCGCCGAGGCCGAGTTCAAGGCCTTCGCGCGTGCCTTCCGCGAGGCCAAGGCCCTCGACCCGCTCGTTTCCGGCATCCCCTCCACCAAGGGTGTTCTGTGAGCGCCGACAAGCCGCGTGTCGTCGTCCTCGACTACGGCTCCGGCAACGTGCACTCGGCGGTCAAGGCTCTCGAACGAGCCGGGGCGGATGTCGAGCTGACGGGCAATCGTCAGCGCGCGCTCGAGGCCGACGGTCTCCTCGTCCCGGGCGTCGGTGCGTTCGCCGCCGTCATGGACTCCCTCGAGGCATCCCGCGGCGGTGAGGTCATCGACCGTCGCCTCGCGGGCGGCCGTCCGGTGCTCGGCATCTGCGTCGGCATGCAGGTCATGTTCGACCGCGGTCTGGAGCACGGCGTCGACCGTGAGGGCCTCGGCGAATGGCCGGGTGATGTCGCCAAGCTCGACGCGCCCGTGCTGCCGCACATGGGATGGAACACGGTCGAGGCGCCCAGCCACTCCCGTCTGTTCGCCGGTCTCGAAGACGAGCGTTTCTACTTCGTCCACTCCTACGCCGTGCGCGACTGGAGCCTCGAGGTGCAGCCGCCGTTCCCCGAGCCCGCCGTCACGTGGGCAAACCACGGCGAGCGGTTCGTCGCGGCGGTCGAGAACGGCCCGTTGAGCGCCACGCAGTTCCACCCCGAGAAGTCGGGGGAGGCCGGCATCCGCCTGCTGCGCAATTGGATCGACGGGCTGAAAGACAACTAATATCAGGTGCTTGTGCGCGAGACGCCGCGCCGACACTATCGAGCAAGGGAAACAATGAGCGAGTTCAACGAGACGCCCGATCTGGTGTTGCTTCCGGCTGTCGATGTCGCCGACGGCAAAGCGGTCCGTCTGACGCAGGGTGAAGCCGGTAGCGAGACCAACTACGGCGATCCCGTCGATGCGGCGGCCGACTGGGCTAATCAGGGCGCCGAGTGGATCCACCTCGTAGACCTCGACGCGGCCTTCGGGCGCGGCAACAACGCGGCCGTCATCCGCAAGGTCATCAAGCAGGTGCGCGGCGTCAACGTCGAGCTGTCGGGCGGCATTCGGGATGACGCATCCCTCGAAGCTGCACTGGCCACGGGTGCCAAGCGCATCAACCTGGGCACGGCCGCCCTCGAGAACCCCGAGTGGGCCGCCAACGTCATCGGCCAGTACGGCGAAGCGATCGCGGTGGGCCTCGACGTGCGCGGTACGACCCTCGCGGCTCGCGGTTGGACGCGCGACGGCGGCGACCTGTGGACCGTGCTCGAACGGCTGGAAGACGCAGGTTGCGCCCGTTACGTGCTGACCGACGTCACAAAGGACGGCACCCTTCAGGGCCCCAACGTCGAATTGCTCACGCAGGTCATGGAGCGCACGAACCGCCCGGTCATCGCATCGGGCGGCATCTCCAGCCTCGACGACATCCAGGCCCTGCGCGATCTCGTGCCGCTCGGCCTCGAAGGCGCCATCGTCGGCAAGGCACTCTACGCCGGCGCGTTCACGCTGGCAGAGGCGCTGGATGTCGCAACCGACTGATCCTCACGACGCCCACGCGGCCTCGCATCACCACGGCGCGGCCGGTACGTCCTCGAACCATCTCGCCGATTCTGCGGGTCAGCCCTGGAAGGGCCGCAGCTTCCAGTCCAACGATCACTCGTCCGACGACGGCTCGGCCCCCGAGCATCTCGCCGAGGCGCTCCGCCGTTATCGCGCGCGCGAGGTCACCGAGGTCGAGGTCGTCGATGCGTTCCGCTCATCGCGCCTGCTGATCCCGCTCGTCGCCCACGCGGGCGAGGAAGGCGAGACCGAAACCGGTCTGAAGGTCGACAAGACGCAGGAGCTCTCGATCGTCACGGTCCAGGGCCCCGACGGCCGCACGGTCATGCCGGTGTTCTCGTCGGTCTTCGCGATGTCCCGCTGGAACCCCACGTCGCGCCCCGTGCCGGCCGACGGCGTTCGCGTGGCGTTGGCCGCCGCGAGCGAGCACACCGATCTGGTCGTCCTCGACCCGGTCAGCGACACCGAGTTCGCGATCCGTCGCCCGGCCGTCTGGGCGATCGCGCAATCCCTCGAGTGGATGCCGAGCTTCACCGACCCCGACGTGCTCGAGTCGTTCCGGCGCAGCGTCGCATCCGAGCTCGCCGTCACTGACGTGCATCTGCGCGCGGGCGACCCCGACGCGCGGCTCGCGGGCCCGGAGGTCGTCGTCACGCTCGAGCTCCTGGCCGGCCTCACACGCCCCGAGCTCGACGCCGTGCTTGCGCGTCTCGCCCAGCGCTGGGCAGCCGACGACGTCATCGCCACACGCGTCGACTCGCTCGCCGTCAAGCTCTCGTCCACCCCGCTCGACGAGCACTGACGCGCAAAGCTCTCGAATGCTCGACCCGACCTGAGGCTACAACCGCGCTGGTCGATGAGCGTCGGCCGCTGACGACCCATGGGCACGGGCACCCGGCGGACGCAGACGGCCGGATGCCCGGGCGTGGACCGGCGTCCGCTCCTGCCGCGGGTCTGAACTAGTTGACGGGCCCGGTGTACTTCTCGCCCGGCCCCTGCCCGATGGCGTCCGGAATCGCGGACGCCTCGCGGAACGCGAGCTGCAACGACCGCAGGCCGTCGCGCAGGCTGCGCGCGTGCATGTCGCTGATCTCTGGTGCTCCGGCGGTGATGAGTCCGGCGAGGGCGTTGATCAGTTTGCGCGCCTCGTCGAGGTCGGTCTGGGTGTCGGGGTCGTCGGCGAGGCCGACTTTGACGGCCGCGGCGCTCATGAGGTGGACGGCCGTGGTGGTGATGACCTCGACGGCACCCACGTCGGCGATGTCGCGGACGGCCTGGTTGCTCGCGTCTTCGTAGCTCTGGCCTTCGTAGCTCTGGCCCTGGTAGCTCTGGCCCTGGTCGACGTTGCCGTCGTTGCTGTTCTCCACACTCATCCTCTGCTAGACTTCTGTCGGCTCCGAAGTTCATCTTCGGTACGAAAGAGGAAATTTTCCCACCCGCGCTTGACCGCTTTACTAGGTTACCGGGTTGTAACGCTCCGCCGAGGCCGATGCAGAAGAACGAATCGTGAGGTTCGATCATCCGCTCGGGCACGGTAGTCAGGGTGTGGCTCGATGGGTAAACGATGATCGGCAGAGGTGTCGCATCATCCGATCGCCCTTCGATGCGGTTCAACTTCTCTCTCGCCTGAATCAGATACGTGTCTGGCTCAGTAGCCTTTCGTTTTTCATCAGAGGAGTTACGCATCAGCGATCCCCGTACAAATGACCGCATCCGAGTTCCCGAGGTTCGTCTCGTGGGTCCCGGCGGCGAGCAGGTCGGCGTTGTCAAGATCGAGGTCGCCCTTCGGCTGGCTCAAGAAGCTGACCTCGACCTGGTTGAAGTTGCCCCCAATTCCAAGCCCCCCGTGGCGAAGATCATGGACTACGGCAAGTTCAAGTACGAGGCTGCGCAGAAGGCCAAAGAGGCCCGGCGCAACCAGGCCAACACGATCCTCAAAGAGGTTCGTTTCCGCCTCAAGATCGACACCCACGATTACGAAACGAAGCGCAAGCGCGCCGAGGGTTTCCTGCAGGCCGGCGACAAGGTGAAGGCAATGATCCTTTTCCGTGGCCGCGAGCAGTCCCGACCCGACCAGGGTGTGCGCTTGCTTCAGAAGTTTGCCGAAGATGTTTCGGAGTTCGGCACCATCGAGTCGACCCCCACCATCGACGGACGCAACATGGTCATGGTTATTGGCCCGTTGAAGAACAAGTCGGAAGCGAAGGCTGAAGCCAACGCACAACGAGCTGCCACCAAGGCAGCGAAGCAGGAGGAAAACAATGCCTAAGCAGAAGACGCACTCGGGTGCGAAGAAGCGTTTCAAGCTCACCGGTAGCGGCAAGATCAAGAAGCAGCAGTCGGGCATGCGCCACAACCTCGAGCTCAAGTCGAGCCGTCGCACGCGCCGCCTGAACCAGGATCAGATCGTTTCCAAGGCTGACCACAAGAACATCAAGAAGCTTCTCGGCCACTAGACGCCACGCGTCCAGAACCGAACACCCCGTTAGGAAGATAGAGAAATGGCAAGAGTAAAGAGGGCCGTCAACGCCCACAAGAAGCGTCGCGTCATCCTGGAGCGCGCCTCGGGTTACCGCGGACAGCGTTCGCGTCTGTACCGCAAGGCCAAAGAGCAGGTCACGCACTCCCTGGTCTACTCGTACCGCGACCGTCGCGCCAAGAAGGGTGACTTCCGTCGCCTGTGGATCCAGAGAATCAACGCTGCGTCGCGTCAGAACGGCCTCACCTACAACCGCCTCATCCAGGGTCTCGGCCTCGCCGGCATCCAGGTCGACCGCCGCATCCTGGCCGAGCTCGCCGTGAACGAGCCCGCCACGTTCGCCGCGCTGGTCGAGAGCGCCAAGCAGGCCCTTCCCGCCGACACGTCGGCCCCGAAGACCGCCGCCTAGGCATTTCTTCTGCAGAGAGGGACGCGCCCGAAAGGGTTGCGTCCCTCTCGTCGTTAACGGCGCGCTCGGGTGTGCCGCGATGCTTATCGGCGTGCCGGTCGACCGCCCAGGCGCCCGCATCCCGCTGATGTGCGCCCGACGCGCGCCGCCGGCGACAGGCCGCTCCCGCGCCCGCTTGCGCCCCCTCGGTAGACTCGACACGTGCTGGATAATCCGAGATCTCCCCGTGTCCGTTCCGTCGCGAAGCTGGCCAAGCGTGCGGCCCGGCAAGAGACGGGTCTCTTCCTGCTCGAGGGCCCGCAGGCGGTCGCCGAGGCCCTGACCTTCCGCCCGCAGCTGCTCGTCGAGCTCTACGCCACGCCCACGGCGCTCGAGCGCTACACCGACGTCGCCCAGACAGCTGTCGATGCGGGCGTCGACGTCGAGTTCGTCACGGAAGACGTTCTCGATCAGATGGCCGACACCGTCACTCCTCAGGGCTTCATCGCCGTGGCCCACCAATTCCCCACCTCGATCAAGGACATCTTCGCGGGCGACCCGAAACTCGTCGTCATCCTCGAAGAGGTGCGCGACCCGGGCAACCTGGGCACCATCATCCGGGCAGCGGATGCGGCGGGCGCCGACGCCGTGATCCTCACCGGGCGCACGGTCGACCTGTACAACCCGAAGGTCGTGCGTTCCACCACCGGTTCGCTCTTCCACCTGCCCATCGCGGTGGGCGCCGAGCTCGAACCCGCACTCGTGCGCGCGCACGCCGCCGGCCTCAAGACCATCGCGGCCGACGTCAAGGGCGAGAGCCTGCTCGAGGTGCGCGCCGACGGTGACCTCTCGGGCCCCACCGCTTGGGTGTTCGGCAACGAGGCGCACGGCCTCGAAGACGACCAGCTGACCCTCGTCGACCGGGTCGCCTCGGTGCCCATCTACGGGGCCGCCGAGTCGATGAACCTGGCCACCGCCGCGAGCGTCTGCCTCTATGAGAGCGCCTTCGCCCAGCGCGCCTGACCGGCCGGGTTTCGGCCGCGCTCACACGACGCGCCGGCAACTTAAACGCGACGCACCGACGACGCACCGATGGCCGAGAAGTTTTGTCACAGCATCCATGGGGGAGCAGGGCGGCCGCGACCGCGGAATCGTGCGGGTCACCCCTGTTTCAGGGCCCCCTGCTTGGGTCACGAATAGGTAACGACCAGATTCTGACACGCGCCTGAAACACGCTGTCATCTAGCGTGGCCTCATGGCTCCCACAGATGAGACGAACCCGAGCGCCTCCACCGGATCGACGCCGATCAGCCGCTACGAAACGACGAGCAATCCGATCGTGGCCGGCCGCGGTGAACCGCTGGTGGTCGTGGAGAACGTCGAAAAGCATTACGGCGACTTCCACGCGCTGAAGAACATCAACCTGACCGTGAACAAGGGCGAGGTCGTCGTGGTCATCGGCCCGTCCGGGTCGGGCAAGTCCACGCTCTGCCGCACGATCAACCGCCTCGAGACCATCTCCTCGGGCGAGATCCGCATCGATGGCACCAAGCTCCCCTCCGAGGGCAAGAAGCTCGCAGCGTTGCGGGCGGATGTCGGCATGGTGTTCCAATCGTTCAACCTCTTCGCGCACAAGACCATCCTCGAGAACGTGACGCTCGGCCCCATGAAGGTGCGTCGGCAGAAGAAGGCGGATGCCGAGAAGGCCGCCAAGGTCCTGCTCGAGCGTGTCGGCATCGAGCAGCAGTCGGCGAAGCTCCCCGCGCAGCTCTCGGGTGGACAGCAGCAGCGCGTCGCCATCGCCCGCGCCCTCGCCATGAAGCCCAAGGTCATGCTCTTCGACGAGCCCACCTCGGCGCTCGACCCCGAGATGATCACCGAGGTGCTCGACGTCATGACGCAGCTGGCGGCCGAGGGCATGACCATGATCGTCGTCACGCACGAGATGGGCTTCGCCCGCAAAGCCGCCGACCGCGTGGTCTTCATGGCCGACGGCGAGATCGTCGAAGACACCACCCCCGAAGAGTTCTTCGACCATCCGAAGAGCACGCGGGCCAAGGACTTCCTCTCCAAACTTCTGACGCACTGATCACCGGTGCACTCCGAGAGGCGACGCTCCGTCGCCGTCCTCCCTTGAAAGGAACAGCAATGCGCAAGAAGCTCACTCTCCTCACGGCTGGGTTCGCCACCGCGGCCCTGGCACTCACCGGATGCGGCGGGTCCACCGCCATCTCGACCGCACCCGCCGGCTCGGGCGACACCGAGACCGAGAGCTCCCTCTTCGAGGTGGCGTCCGACGTCACGCTCGAGGGCAGCCCCACCTTCGACAAGATGAAAGAGGCCGACAAGGTCGTCATCGGCGTGAAGGAAGACCAGCCGGGTCTCGGCTTCCTCGACGCCGGCACGGGCGAGCGCAGCGGCTTCGACATCGAAATCGCGCGCTGGGTCGCAGCATCCCTCGGCTTCTCGGCCGACAAGATCGACTACAAGGCCATCCCTTCGGCCAACCGCGAATCGGCTATCGTCAACGGCGACGTCGACTACTACGTCGGCACCTACTCGATCACCGACAAGCGCAAAGACCAGGTCGGCTTCGCCGGACCCTACTTCGTGACCGGCCAGGGACTCCTCGTCGAGGCCGACAACTCGGACATCAAGAGCGAAGACGACCTCGCGGGCAAGACCGTGTGCTCCGCGACCGGTTCCACGCCGATCCAGAACATCAAGGACAACTTCCCCGACACGAAGACCACCGAGTTCGACACGTACTCGCAGTGCGTCGACGCGCTGAAGGACGGACAGGTCGACGCCGTCACGACCGACCAGGCCATCCTCATCGGCTATGCCGCTCAGGACCCTGACGCCCTCAAGGTCGTCGGTGAGCCCTTCTCCACCGAGAAGTACGGCGTCGGAATCGCCAAGGACGACACCGCCCTGCGCGAGTTCATCAACACCATGTTCACCGACGGTGGCGAGACCTGGACCAAGATCTACGACGCCACGCTCGGCGAGAGTGGCACGAAGGTCGACCAGCCCGAGGTCGAGGCGTACTAAGCAGCATCCGCGACCCCCGGTCGTAGCGTGTCGGGGCCGGTCAGCCGGCCCCGACACCACCCCACCGCCCGCACGCTCGTGTGCGGCCAGAACGGAAGGAGAGTGTCACACCCGTGGACACCCTCTTCAACAACCTCGACATCTTCGTCGACGGTTTCCGGATGACATTCGTCCTCTTCTTCTTCTCGGCGATCTTCGCGCTCATCCTGGGCACCATCGTCGGTGCCCTGCGCGTCTCGCCCGTGACGCCGATGCGAGCCGTCGGCACCGTATACGTCAACCTGGTGCGCAACACCCCGCTGACGCTGCTCATGTTCTTCTTCGCGTTCGGCTACCCCAAGCTGGGGCTGCCGGACGTCGGCTACACCACGCTCGCCATCATCGCGCTGAGCCTCTACACCGCCACCTACGTGGCCGAGACGTTGCGCTCGGGCATCAACACCGTGCCCGTCGGTCAGGCCGAGGCGGCGCGTGCGATCGGCCTGCCGTTCGGGCAGACCATGTCCCTCGTCATCCTTCCGCAGGCATTCCGGGCAACGGTGCCCCCCATGATGAGCGTCTTCATCGCCCTGCTGAAGAACACGACCATCGCCGCCGGCTTCTCGGTCGCCGAGGCCGGGACCATCCGCCAGGTGCTCTCCGAGCGCGGCGAACCCCAACTGACGGTGCTGCTCTGGGTGGCCCTGATCTTCATCCTCGCCGTGGGCGTCTTGTCCCTCCTGCAGCGCTATCTCGAGAACAAGTGGAGGGTCGCGCGATGAGTTCCGTCCTGTACGACACCCCCGGCCCCCGCGCCATCCGCCGCAACCGCATCCTCGGAGTGGTCACGGTGCTCGTGGTCGCCGCCGTGCTCGCTTTCGTCGTCTACCGCCTCTTCGAGACGGGCCAGTTCGAGCCCAAGAAGTGGGAACTGTTCACGCTGCCGCTCGTGCACCAGAACATGTTCAACGCCCTGCTCAACACGTTGCAGGCGTTCGCCTATGCGGCCGTGCTGTCGCTCATCCTGGGCCTCGTGCTGTCGCTCGGGCGCATGTCGGTGCACAAATGGGTCAAGTACCCCGCCACGGCGTTCATCGAGCTGTTCCGCGCAGTGCCGCTCCTCATCCTGATGTTCATCCTCTACTACGGCCTGCCGCCGCTCGGGGTCGAGGGCATCACACCCTTCATCGCCGTCGTCACGGGCCTGACGCTCTACAACGGCTCGGTTCTGGCCGAGGTGTTCCGTGCGGGCGTCGAAGGTCTGCCGGTCGGGCAGGCCGAGTCCGGCTATGCAATCGGTCTGCGCAAGAGCCAGGTGATGCGCATCATCCTGTTGCCCCAGGCCGTGCGCAACATGCTGCCCGTGATCATCTCGCAGCTCGTCGTGGTGTTGAAGGACACGGCGCTCGGGTTCCTCATCACCTACCAGGAGCTGCTGTTCCTCGCGAAGTTCTACGGCTCGCAGGGTCAGTATGGTTCGCCCATCATCCCATCGGCTATCGTCTTCGGCACGATCTACATCCTGCTGTGCCTCGCGCTCGCCGGTGTGGCGAAGCTCGTCGAGCTGCGTCTGCGCTCGAAGGTGGGCGTGGCGACCAAGGCGGCCGGGCAGGAGATCGACGCCGGCGTCTAAGATGGTGAACCGTGTCAGACACCACTCCCATCTCCGAAGAATCCGTCCAGGCCGCGGTTGACAAGGCGCTCGCGGCCATCGCCGGCGCGGCCGACTCCGAGCAGCTGAAAGCCGTCAAACAGGCCCACACCGCCGAGGCGTCACCACTGGCCGCCCTGAACGCGCAGCTGCGTCAGGTCGCTCCCGAGAACAAGGCCGCGTTCGGCAAGCTCGTGGGCGGCGCCCGCGGGCGCGTGAACCAGGCGTTCCAGGCTCGCGAGGCCGAGATCGTCGCCGAAGAGGCCGAGCGCCAGTTGGCGGCAGAGACGGTCGACGTCACGGCCCTTCCGTCGCGCCGGGCCGTTGGCGCGCGTCATCCGCTCTCTGTTCTGCAGGAAGACGTCGCCGACGTCTTCGTCGGAATGGGGTGGGAGATCGCCGAGGGGCCCGAACTCGAGAACGAGTGGTTCAACTTCGATGCGCTGAACTTCGACGCCGACCACCCGGCCCGCGCCATGCAGGACACGTTCTTCGTCGACCCCGTCGAGCGGCACCTCGTGCTGCGCACGCACACGTCGCCCGTTCAGGTGCGGTCGATGCTCGAGCGCGAGCTGCCCGTCTACATCCTCGCTCCCGGCCGCGTGTACCGCACCGACGAGCTGGATGCCACGCACACCCCCGTCTTCACGCAGTTCGAGGGTCTGGCGGTCGACAAGGGCCTGACCATGGCGCACCTGCGCGGAACGCTCGAACACGTGGCGAAGATCATGTTCGGGCCGGAGGCGAAGATCCGTCTGCGCCCCGCATTCTTCCCCTTCACCGAGCCGAGCGCCGAGCTCGACCTCTGGCATCCGACCTTCGTCGGGGGCGCGCGCTGGATCGAGTGGGGCGGCTGCGGCATGGTCAACCCCAACGTCCTGCGCGCCGCGGGCATCGATCCCGATGTCTACTCCGGCTTCGCGTTCGGCATGGGCATCGAACGCACACTCATGTTCCGGAACGACGTCAGCGACATGCGAGACATGATCGAGGGCGACATCCGGTTCTCACAGCACTTCGGAATGGTGGTTTAGGACGATGCGGGTTCCGCTCAGCTGGTTGGCCGAATACGTCGACCTGACACCCGGCACGACGCCGGAAGACGTGCACGAGGCGCTCGTGCGCGTCGGGCTCGAAGAAGAAGAGATTCACACGTTCGACCTGACCGGGCCCATCGTGGTCGGCCAGGTTCTCGATTTCGTCGAGGAGCCGCAGAAGAACGGCAAGACCATCCGCTGGTGCCAGGTGCGTGTCGCGCCCGGCGACGGCGAGGACGCCGTGCGCGGAATCGTGTGCGGTGCCGGCAACTTCTTCCCCGGGGACAAGGTCGTCGTGACCCTGCCCGGCGCCGTGCTGCCCGGTCCCTTCCCGATCGCCGCGCGCAAGACCTACGGGCACGTGTCCGACGGCATGATCGCCTCCTCGCGCGAACTCGGCTTGGGCGATGACCACGATGGCATCCTGCGCCTCACGACCTTGGGACTCGACCCCGAGGTCGGCACCGACGCCATCGAGCTGCTGGGGCTCGACGACCAGGCCGTCGAGATCAACGTGACGCCCGACCGTGGCTACGCGTTCTCCATTCGCGGGGTGGCGCGCGAATACTCGCACGCGACCGGCGCGGCATTCCGCGACCCCGCGCTCGCCGTCTCCGACCCGCTCGCCGGTGCGCTCGACGGTTTCTCCGTCTCGATCGACGACCAGGCGCCCATCCGTGGTCGCGCGGGCTCGTCGGTGTTCGTCACGCGCGTCGTGCGCGGTGTCGACGCCACGCGGCCGACCCCGCCCTGGATGGTCGCGCGCCTCAAGCTCGCCGGCATCCGCTCGATCTCGCTGCTCGTCGACATCACCAACTACGTCATGCTCGAGCTCGGACAGCCCATCCACGGCTACGACTTCGACGCGCTGCAGGGCGGCATCGTGGTGCGCCGTGCCAGAGCCGGCGAGACGATCGTCACCCTCGACGACGCCACGCGCGCGCTGCACGGCGAAGACCTGCTCATCACGGATGGTTCGGGGCCGATCGGTCTTGCCGGCGTGATGGGTGGAGCCGCCACCGAGATGAGCGCCGAGACGACCAACGTGCTCATCGAGGCCGCTAACTTCGACCCCGTGTCGATCGCACGCACGGCCCGCCGGCACAAGCTACCGAGCGAGGCGTCGAAGCGCTACGAGCGCGGTGTCGACCCACAGATCGCCGTTGCGGCTGCCGCCCGCGTCGCCCAGCTCATGGTCGACCTCGCCGGGGGAGTGGCCGACACGACGGGTTCGGTGTTCAGCGACATCCCCGACCGCCAGCCCATCGAGTTGCCGTCCGGCTACGTCGCGGGTCTCGTCGGTTTCCCGATCAGTGCGGACGACGAGAAGGTGGCGCTCGCCGAGATCGGTGCGACGGTCGAAGACGGTGCGGATGCCGCATCCCCCGTGCTGCTCGTCACGCCGCCCAGCTGGCGCCCCGACATCACCGACAAGTCCGATCTGGCCGAAGAGGTCGCGCGCATCATCGGGTACGACCACATCCCGGCCGTGCTGCCCGTCGCGCCTCCCGGCCGGGGGCTCACGGTGTCGCAGAAGGTGCGTCGGCGTGTGGCCAACGCCCTGGCAGCCGACGGTTTCACCGAGGTGCTCGCCTACCCGTTCGTTTCGTCCGCTCAGAACGACTTGTTCGGTGCGCCAGACGAAGCAGAGGTTGCGGGCATCAAGCTCGCCAACCCGCTCGACGGCACCGTACCGTTCCTGCGCACCTCGCTTCTGCCCGGTGTACTCGAGATTGCCCGCCGCAACCTGTCGCGCGGTTTCACCGACCTGGCGTTGTATGAGCTGGGCTCGGTGTTCCGCCCCGAGTCGGGTGTCGACTACGGGCTCGTCGACCTGCCCGGCATCGAGGGCCGACCCGATGCCGAGACGCTCGCCGCGCTCGAGGCGTCGATCCCGCGTCAGCCCCGGCATGCCGCCCTGCTGGCGCTCGGCAACCTCATCCCCAAGCAGCCGGGGCAACCCGCCGTGGCCGCCGGAATCGCCGACGTGCTCGACGCCGCACGCGTTGTGGCCGCCGCATCCGGGGTCCACCTGACGGTGCGTCAGGGCGTGCACAAGGCGTTCCACCCGGGCCGCACGGCCGAGCTCTTCGTGGGGGAGCAGTCCGTCGGTTTCGCGGGCGAACTGCTGCCGCAGATCGCCGCCGAACTGCACCTGCCGCGCGTCGTCGCGCTCGCCGAACTCGACCTGGATGTGCTGACCGTCGCCGGATCGGGCGTCATCGAGGCCGAGCCCGTGCGCGCCATGCCCGCCGCCACGCAGGACCTGTCCCTGCTCGTCGACGCCTCGGTGCCCGCGGGCGATGTGCTCGAGGTAGTCCGTGCCGGTGCGGGGGAGCTGCTCGAAGACATCCAGCTCGTCGACGACTACCGCGGCCCCGGTGTGGCCGAGGGCGCCAAGAGCGTGACGTTCGCGTTGCGGTTCCGCGCCGCCGATCGCACGCTCACGGCTGCCGAGGCTTCCGAAGCGAAGCTGGCGGGTGCCGAGCGTGCCAGGGAGGCCTACGGCGCGACCGTGCGCGAGTAGCACTGGCGGGTGTCGCGCCTGCGGTGTCGACTGAATTGTGAACGGGCCGTCTCCCTCGTGGGGGCGGCCCGTTTGCGTGCACGAAAACGGATTCTCGCGCACCGATCGTGCACGAAGCGTGGATTGAACGCCGCAGTGATGCGGCCGATGCAACGGATACCGCGTCCGCGCGGTCGCCCGGCTGGAAATGGCCGCCCCAACCCCTGTAAGGTAATCCCATGGTTTTCGTTCGGCGCACCGACCTGCTTCAGGTCACCACGGCACAGGGTTCCGCCCGTGCGCGCCGACGCCGCTCGAGCGACCGAGTCTAGGCGACGCTCACCCGACCCTGCCGTTCTTCCGAACGAAAGCGTCAGAGGGCGTCGCCGATAAGGCACAGACCCCCGTCGCTTCTCGTCAATAAGGTAGAACCATGGCTTTCTCTGTAGCCGTAGCCGGTGCATCCGGTTACGCGGGCGGTGAGTTGCTGCGTTTGCTCGCGGCCCACCCCGAATTCCGCATCGACACCGTCACCGCGCACTCGAATGCGGGCCAGCCGCTCGTCCAGGTGCAACCACATCTGCGCTCGCTCGCGCATCTCACGCTCGTCGACACCACGCCCGAGACGCTCGCGGGCCACGACATCGTCTTCCTGGCGCTGCCCCACGGCAAGTCGGGCGAGTTGACGGCCGAACTCGACCCGTCGACGCTCGTGGTCGACTGCGGGGCCGACCACCGGCTGACCTCCGAAGAGGACTGGGCCGCCTTCTACGGCGGCGACTACTTCGGCGCCTGGGCCTACGGGGTTCCCGAGCTCATCGTCGGAGCAGGCAAGCAGCGCGACCATCTAGCGGGTGTCACGCGCATCGCCGCCCCGGGGTGCAACGCCTCGACCGTCGCCCTCTCACTCGCGCCCGGCATCGCTGCGGGTGTCATCGAGGCCACCGACATCGTCTCAGTGCTCGCTGTCGGGCCCTCCGGCGCAGGCAAGGCGCTCAAGACCAATCTGTTGGCGGCCGAGATCCTGGGCTCGGCCAACCCGTATGCGGTCGGCGGCACCCACCGGCACATCCCCGAGATCGCGCAGTCGCTGCGTGGCGCGGGGGCCGACACGGTCTCGCTGTCCTTCACGCCCGTCCTCGTACCCATGTCCCGAGGAATCCTCGCAACCTCGACTGCCCGCATCGTTCCCGGCACATCGGCAGAAGCCGTTCGGGCCGCCTGGCAGCAGGCCTATGGCGACGAGACCTTCGTGCATCTGCTTCCCGAGGGCGACTTCCCCCGCACGGCCGATGTCCTGGGCGCGAACACGGCGCTCATCGGCCTCGCAATCGACGAGAGCGCCGGCCGCGTCATCGTGGTCGCGGCCGTCGACAACCTCGTCAAGGGCACCGCGGGTGCCGCCATCCAGTCGGCGAACATCGCCGTCGGCCTGCCGGAGTCCACCGGCCTGAGCGTGAACGGAGTTGCACCGTGAGTGTGACAGCAGCCAACGGTTTCCTCGCAGCGGGCGTCGCCTGCGGCCTCAAGAACTCGGGCGGCCTCGACCTCGCGCTCGTGCAGAACGTCGGGCCCATCGCATCCGCCGCCACGGTCTTCACGAGCAACCGCTGCCAAGCCAACCCCGTGCTGTGGAGCAAACAGGTCATGAGCGACGGTCAGGTTCGAGCGATCGTGCTCAACTCCGGCGGTGCCAACTGCTACACGGGCAGCCAGGGCTTCCAGACCACGCACGCCACGGCTGAGGCGGTCGCCGACGCCCTCGAGGTCTCGGCGGGCGACGTGCTCGTGTGCTCGACAGGCCTCATCGGCGAACAACTCGATCTGGCCAAGCTGCGCGCGGGTGTCGCCGACGCCTCTGCGGCGCTCGGGGCCGATGCGGATGCCGCAGCCTCCGACGCTTCGGCGCTCGCCGCCGCGCAAGCGATCATGACGACCGACACGACGCCCAAGCAGTCGACGTTCACGTCGCAGGACGGTTGGACCATCGGTGGTATGGCGAAGGGCGCGGGCATGTTGGCCCCGGGTCTCGCGACCATGCTCGTCGTCATCACGACCGATGCCTCTTTGAGCCCCGCCGAGCTCGATGCGGCTCTGCGTCGCGCCACGGCGGTCACCTTCGACCGCCTCGACTCCGACGGCTGCATGTCGACCAACGACACCGTCTCGCTCCTCGCCTCCGGCGCGAGCGGGGTCACGCCCGGCGCCGACGATTTCGCGGCCGCTCTCACGGCTGTCTGCCAAGACCTCACGTTGCAGCTGCAGGCCGACGCCGAAGGTGCCGACCACGACGTGGCCATCGAGGTCGTCAACGCGGCCAGCGAATCCGATGCCGTCGAGGTGGCACGCGCCGTCAGCCGCAGCAACCTGTTCAAGGCGGCGATCTTCGGCAAGGATCCGAACTGGGGCCGGGTGCTCGCCGCCGTCGGCACCACCCAGGCTGCGTTCGACCCGTACAACATCGACGTCTCGTTCAACGGCGTGCAGGTGTGCACGGCGGGTGAGCCCGATCAGCCGCGCGAGCTGGTCGATCTCACGCCTCGGGACGTCCACATCCTGATCGATCTGCACGCCGGCGACACGCGCGCGACCGTCTGGACCAACGACCTCACGCACGACTACGTGCACGAGAACAGCGCGTACTCGAGCTGATGACCATGACCGATCACATCTCCGACGAGATTCCCGACAACTCGCCCGCAGAGGCGCTGTCCAAGGCCAATGTGCTGATCGAGGCGCTGCCGTGGCTCAAACGCTTCCACGGTGAGATCGTCGTCATCAAGTTCGGTGGCAACGCCATGGTCTCCGAAGAGCTCAGCCGCGCCTTCGCCGAGGACATCGTCTTCCTCCGTTTGGCTGGCGTCCTGCCCGTCGTCGTGCACGGCGGCGGCCCCCAGATCTCGGCGCGGCTGACCGAGCTCGGCATCGACAGCGAATTCCGCGGCGGGTACCGGGTCACCACGCCCGAAGCCATGACCGTCGTGCGCGATGTGCTGCGCGGCCAGATCAACGCCTCCATCGTGGCGGGCATCGAGGCGCACGGCCAGAAGGCTCTGGGCCTGGGCGGCGACGACGCGTCCCTGTTCGGTGGTCGCAAACGCGGCGTCGTCATCGACGGCCAGCCCGTCGACCTCGGCCAGGTCGGCGACGTCGTCTCGGTCGACACGGCTGCGGTCATCAACGCGCTCTCGATCGGCACGGTGCCGGTCATCTCGTCGATCGCCCCCGACCTCGACAGCCCCGGTGACCTTCTCAACGTCAATGCGGATGCCGCAGCCGCCGCCCTCGCGGCCGCCCTCGGTGCCGCCAAGCTCGTCATCCTGACCGATGTCGCCGGTCTCTACAGCGACTGGCCCAACCGTGAGTCGCTCGTCTCGAGCATCACGACGAGCGACCTGCGAGCCCTGCTCCCGACGCTCGAATCCGGCATGATCCCGAAGATGTCGGCGTGCCTCGAAGCGGTCGACGCGGGTGTGCAGAAAGCCGCCATCATCGACGGGCGCATCGCCCACTCCATCCTGCTCGAGGTCTTCACCAGCGAAGGCATCGGCACCGAAGTCGTTCCCGAGGAGGAATCATGAACACCTGGCGCGACGATGTCGAGCGCGACATGATGCGCACCTTCGGGCCCCCGGCCGCGTTCCTCGTGAAGGGCGAGGGGTGCTCGGTGTGGGACTCCGAGGGCAACCGCTATCTCGACTTCCTGGCGGGCATCGCCGTCAATTCGCTCGGCCATGCCCACCCCGTGCTGATTGAGGCCGCTGCGCGCCAGGCCGCCACGCTCGTGCACGTGTCGAACTTGTTCTCCACGCCGCCGCAGCTCGAACTCGCGGCGCGCCTGAAGCGTCTCGCGGGCACGGGCGAAGCCGGCCGCGCATACTTCTGCAACTCTGGTGCCGAGGCGAACGAGGCCGCATTCAAGCTCGCGCGCCTCAACCAGGCGGGCGGCAAGCGCACCCGCGTGCTGACCCTCGAGAATTCGTTCCACGGCCGCACGATGGGCGCGCTCGCGCTCACGGGCAAACCCGCCATGCGCGCACCGTTCGAACCGCTGCCGGGCGGCGTCGAATACCTCGAGACCACCATCCAGGCGCTTGAAGACAACATCGACGACACCGTGCAGGCTCTCTTGCTCGAGCCGATCAAGGGCGAGTCGGGCGTCATCGACCTGCCCGAGGGATACCTGAAGCGGGCGCGAGAATTGACCGAGCAGCACGGCGTCCTGCTGATCATCGACGAGATCCAGACGGGAGCTGGCCGCACCGGCACCTGGTTCGCGTTCCAGCAGGCCGACATCGTGCCCGACGCCATCACGGTGGCCAAGGGCATCGGCGGCGGCATCCCGATCGGAGCCATCGTCACGTTCGGCTGGGCGAGCGACCTGTTCTCGCAGGGCCAGCACGGCAGCACGTTCGGCGGCAACCCGTTCGCCACGGCCATCGCCAACGCCGTACTCGGTGAAATCGAGAGCGCCGACCTTGTGGGCAATGCCGAGCGTCGCGGGGCCGAATTGCGCGACCTCATCCGCTCGTTCGAGTCGCCGCTCATCGAAGAGGTCCGCGGCCGCGGTCTGCTCGTCGGCATCGGGCTGTCGCAGCCCATCGCGCCGGCTCTGCAACAGGCCGCGCTCGCCCACGGGCTCATCATCAACGCGCCCAACCCCACGAGCATCCGCCTCGCGCCGCCGCTCATCGTGGGCGACGCAGAGCTGGCCGAGTTCCGCGAGAAGTTCGGTCGGGCACTACGCGAGGTCTCGGATGCTGCGGCCTCGGTCGATGCGCCCGCACACGCGCCTCACGGCGGCGTAGCGACGTCCGCAGGGAATTCTGCACCTTCATCCGCGCCGGCGCCCGAAGCAGAGCCCGAGCCCGCACTCACCCCGGCTCTTCCGCCTGCGATCGCCGAGCCCGAGGCATCCGCCGATTCTGCAGCCGGCGTCCCCGCTCCCGGCGAACCGACAGCGCCCCGCGCAGCCGGCGTCCCCGGCGCCGCGACCGCCCCGACAGCTTCCGTCTAAACCCTAAGGAACGACATGACCCGCCATTTCCTGCGTGACGACGACATCACGCCCGCCGAACAGGCCGAAATCCTCACCCTGGCCCACGAACTGAAGCGTGACCGCTTCCAGGCGAAGCCGCTGGCCGGCCCGCAGACCGTCGCGGTCATCTTCGACAAATCGTCCACACGCACGCGCGTCTCCTTCGCCGTCGGCATCGCGGACCTCGGGGGAGTGCCGCTCATCATCTCGACCGCCAACTCGCAGCTAGGCGGCAAAGAGACCGCATCCGACACCGCGCGCGTGCTCGAGCGCCAGGTCGCCGCGATCGTGTGGCGCACGTACGCGCAGTCCGGGCTCGAAGAGATGGCCGCGGGCACCACGGTCCCCGTCGTCAACGCGCTGTCCGACGACTTCCACCCCTGCCAGCTGCTCGCCGACCTCCTCACCATCCAAGAGCACCGCGGCGAACTCGCGGGTCTCACGATGACGTTCATCGGCGACGGCCGCAGCAACATGGCACAGTCCTACCTGCTGGCCGGGGCGACGGCGGGGGCACACATCCGCATCGCCGCCCCCGACGAGTACAGCCCCGAGGCCGATGTCGTCGCGGATGCCGAGCGCATCGCCCAGCAGACGGGTGGCAGCATCCTCGTCACCACCGATGTCACCGCAGCCGCGAGCGACGCCGACGTCATCGTCACCGACACCTGGGTATCGATGGGCAAGGAAGACGAGAAGGCGGCCCGGGTCGAAACCTTCGGCGGCTACCGTGTCGACGACGCGCTCATGGCGCGGGCGAAGAGCGACGCCCTGTTCCTGCACTGTCTTCCGGCCGACCGCGGCTACGAGGTCACCGCATCGGTGATCGACGGGCCGCAGTCGATCATCTGGGACGAGGCCGAGAACCGTCTGCACGCGCAGAAGGCCCTGCTCGTCTGGCTCCTGCGCCAAGCCGCGTAGGCCACCACACAACTCACCACCACAACGAAAACAAGGAGAATCAGGTCATGGCAGAACGGGTAGTCCTGGCATATTCCGGCGGGCTCGACACGTCGGTCGGTATCGGCTGGCTGAAAGACGCCACCGGCAAAGAGGTCGTCGCCCTCGCGATCGACGTGGGACAAGACGGCGAAGACATGGATGTGATCCGCCAGCGTGCGCTCGACTGCGGCGCCGTCGAATCCGTCGTGGTCGACGCCAAAGACGAGTTCGCGAACGATTACCTGGTGCCCGCCATCAAGGCCAACGCGCTCTACCAGAAGCGTTACCCGCTGGTGTCGGCGCTCAGCCGTCCGCTGATCGCCAAGTACCTGGCGTCCACGGCCAAGGAACTCGGCGCCAACAGCGTTGCCCACGGCTGCACGGGCAAGGGCAACGACCAGGTTCGCTTCGAAGCTGCCGTCGCCGCTCTCGCGCCCGATCTCACGTCGCTCGCACCGGTCCGCGACTTCGCCCTGACGCGCGACAAGGCCATCCTCTACGCGCAGGAGCACAACCTGCCCATCGAGCAGTCGAAGAAGAGCCCGTACTCCATCGACCAGAACGTCTGGGGCCGTGCGGTCGAGACCGGTTTCCTCGAGGACCCGTGGAACGCGCCCATCGAAGACCTGTACACGTACTCGAAGGACCCGGCCGAGGCTCGCGAGGCCACCGAGGTCACGATCACATTCGACCAGGGTGTTCCGGTGGCGATCAACGGCCAGCCCGTGACGCCTCTGCAGGCCGTCGTGCAGCTGAACAAGCTCGCCGGTGACCAGGGGGTCGGCCGCATCGACATCGTCGAGGACCGTCTCGTCGGCATCAAGAGCCGCGAGGTGTACGAGTCGCCCGCCGGTCTCACGCTGATCGCCGCACACGAGGAGCTCGAGAACGTCACGATCGAGCGCGACGTCGCACGCTACAAGCGCCGCGTCGAGGCCGAATGGGCCGAGCTGGTATATGACGGTCTGTGGTTCTCGGGCCTCAAGCGCGCGCTCGACTCCTTCATCGACGAGACGCAGCGTTTCGTCTCGGGCGAGGTGCGTCTGTCGCTTCACGCCGGCAAGGCCACGGTCACGGGTCGCCGCAGCGACGTGGGTCTGTACGACTACAACCTGGCCACCTACGACACCGGTGACACGTTCGACCAGTCGCTCGCCAAGGGCTTCATCGAGCTGTGGTCGCTGCCGTCCAAGATCTCGGCTCGCCGGGATCTCGCGAACTAGCATGGCCGTCGACAACACGGCTGGCGGGGCCACCCCGAGCGGATCCCTCTGGGGTGGCCGCTTCGCGGGTGGCCCGTCCCCGGCCCTGCAAGCGCTCAGCAAGTCCACGCACTTCGACTGGATCCTGGCGCCCTATGACATCGCGGGTTCGAAGGCCCATGCCACAGCGCTCCACGCGGCCGGCTACCTGACCGCGGATGAACTCGAGCGCATGCACCATGCTCTCGACGCGCTCGCCGCAGACGTCGCCGATGGCAGCTTCCAGGCCGTCGAGGCGGACGAAGACGTGCACGGTGCGCTCGAACGGGGCTTGATCCAGATCGCTGGCCCCGAGCTGGGGGGCAAGCTCCGCGCCGGCCGCAGCCGCAACGATCAGATCGCCACGCTCGTGCGTCTCTACCTGCTCGATCAGGCGGGTGCCATCGCGCACGGCGTCATCCAGTTGATCGACGCCATCGCGGCACAGGCGGATGCTCATCACGGCGCCATCATGCCGGGCCGCACGCATCTGCAGCACGCTCAGCCCGTCCTGCTCTCGCATCACCTCCTCGCGCACGCCTGGCCGCTGGTCCGCGATCTCGAGCGTCTGGGGGAGTGGTCGAAGCGCGCCAGGGTCTCGCCTTATGGCGCGGGTGCCCTCGCGGGCAGCTCGCTCGGTCTCGATCCGTCGCTCGTCGCCCGCGAGCTCGGCCTGTCCGGCGCGCTCGAGAATTCGATCGATGCGACGGCGGCGCGGGATGTCGTGGCCGAGTTCGCCTTCATCACGTCGCTCATCGGCGTGAACCTCTCGCGTTTCGCCGAAGAGATCATCCTGTGGAACACGCGGGAGTTCGGCTTCGTGACGCTCGACGACGGATACTCGACGGGTTCGAGCATCATGCCGCAGAAGAAGAACCCCGACATCGCCGAGTTGGCGCGGGGCAAGTCCGGGCGCCTCATCGGCAACCTGTCGGGCCTGCTCGCCACGCTCAAGGGGCTGCCGCTCGCCTATAACCGCGATTTGCAAGAAGACAAGGAGCCGGTCTTCGACTCCGCCGAAACTCTCACGGTTCTCCTCCCGGCCTTCACAGGCATGGTGGCAACGCTCACGTTCCACACCGACCGCATGGCCGAGCTCGCGCCCCAGGGGTTCTCGCTGGCCACGGATGTCGCGGAGTGGCTCGTCAAGCAGGGTGTGGTGTTCCGTGAGGCCCACGAGATCAGCGGCGCCCTCGTGCGCTTCTGCGAGGAGCGCGGTCTCGACCTCGCCGACCCGTCCGACGAGGACCTCGCCGCGGTGTCGCCGCACTTGACGCCCGCGGTTCGCGAGGTCTTGACGGTCGAGGGCTCGGTTTCGAGCCGCATCGGCACAGGCGGCACGGCCCCCGTGCGCGTGGCCGAGCAGCACCAGGCACTCACGAAGCGCGTCGCCGAACTCGCCTCGGGCTTCTTCGCCTGACGGAAGCGTTCCGCAGTACTCGCCAACAGGGGCGGCCCGATCTCATTCGAGCCGCCCCTGTTGCGGTGGTATTCGGATGATTTCAGCGCGCCAGCAATGCGATCGCGGCTCCCGCGCTCGCCCACACCAGGCTGGCGAACGTGCCGATGATGAACCGCTCCCGCGTCTCCGGCTCCGACAGTTCGGAGAATCGACCGACACCCTTGATCGCCACGACAACGGCGAGCCCTTCGGGATACCCGGCCAGCAGCGACGCCGCAACCGCTATGCGCTCCAAATAGCCGATCGTCGCGCCCCCGCGCAACACTTCAACGGGTTGCCCGGCCCGCTCTCCGGCCCGGTCCGCCCCGCCGGCCGATAGGTTGGCCGGGGACTCCGCCCCGCGCTCGGCAGCCTGCTCCCGGTTCATCGCAGCGGCTGGCGTCACGTCGCCGGCCATCAGGTCGCAGGCACCGCCCGTCATCGCTCCGTTCGCTCGGGCAGCGCTCGCTGGGGCGCCCGTCGGGTCGTCGTGCCGGTGAGGTGTCGCCCCGTCATCCGCTCCGTCGCGCGCACCCCGGCTCGCAAACGGTGCTGCGACCATGATCCCGCCGTGAGTGCCATCCGCAACCGACCCCCGCGTAGCGAGATCGAGCACGGCGACGACGGCTGGCCCGCCACCCACGACCGCGATGGCAACGCCCAGGAGCGCGAGCACGAAACCTACCCCGTCGAGCAACGGCGGCAGCGGCATCAGCAGCAGAATGATCTCGATCACGACGAGCACCGCGCTGGCGATGACGACGAGGTGCCGCCGGGGCCTGCTCGCGATGATGGCGCACACGAGTGCGGTGACCGCGATCAACACAGTGACACTCGACACGGTGATCGCTGCGTAGAGCTCGTTCTGGTTCATGCGTTCATCCTCCCGTGTCGGTGGCTGTCATTCCATCAGAAACCACTGACACGGATGCTCGGGTCGCGAGCTTTCCCAGTCGATCGAGCAGACGCCGCAAGGCCACGATCGAGCGGTCTTCGAGGCGTATTCCGGCGGCCCTGATGCGCAAACTGGCAGCGGATGCCGTGATCCCCAATGCCTCTGCGGCCTGCTTCTGGCTCATCCCGCTCGCCAAAAGGTCAGCGATTTCCCAACCGCCGTCGGTGCGTCGTTCCCGCAGCGACAGGAGCAGGTCGATCAGCGCTTCGCAATCGTGCGCCAGATCGGCCGCCTCACCCTCGTCGGCAACCGTCTCGAGAGCGAACCGTGTCGGCGCCTTTTTGGCCCGATCGACCGCGGCTCGCGCGGCGTAGTACGCGTCCCCGGTAGCTTCGCGCGTCGAAGCCGGCAGCGGTTGTCGCACCCCGCCAACCCCGACACCCACGCTCCACGATCCCGCACGCGTCAGCTCGAGCACGATGTCGAGCACCGCCCCGGCATCGTCGACGGCGACCTGAAACTCATCGCCGGCGGTCCGCTCGGCCGGCAGCACGAGAGTGTCGGCATACGTCACGGTCACGTCGCGCACCGCGCGCCCGACGAGATCGTCATGCGCCCGGCTATCGACCTGATCCACTGTCACAACAAACACAACATCCCCAAACCCTCAATTCCCCCAACATAAGCCCAAACACTCAACTCCACAACATTAAGCAAATACGCAAAACTTCCTTTGACACAACTCGTGCTCGCAAGACACGCACATTCCCGACCCGCCACGTGTGTACTCGTCGGTTCTCGCCGATCGATCCGCGGAATGTGCACCCGACCGCCTCCGCATCTCCGCACCCCCTCGCTGATAGCCTTGTTCCGTGCCCGACCTGCAACGAACCCCCGCAAACGACCCGACTTTCGACAATGTGTGGGACGAGATCCTCTGGAGAGGTCTCGTCCATGTGTCGACCGATCAGGAACAGCTCCGCACTCTCCTCGGCGGCGAACCGATCACCTACTACTGCGGCTTCGATCCCACGGCTCCGAGCCTGCACCTCGGCAACCTCGTCCAGCTGCTCCTCATGCGCCGTCTCCAACTCGCCGGCCACCGGCCGCTCGGTCTCGTCGGTGGATCGACAGGTCTGATCGGCGATCCGCGTCCGACGGCAGAGCGCACCCTCAACACCCCTGAGGTCGTCGCCGGCTGGGTGAGTGACCTGCAGAAGCAAGTGTCGACCTACCTCAGCTTCGAGGGGGACAACGCAGCGAGCCTGGTCAACAACCTCGACTGGACGGCGCCCCTCACGGCCATCGAGTTCCTGCGCGAGATCGGTAAGCACTACCGCGTGGGCACGATGATCAAGAAGGACGCGGTGAGTGCCCGCCTCAACTCGGAGAACGGCATCAGTTACGCCGAGTTCAGCTACCAGATCCTCCAGGGCCTCGACTACCTCGAGCTTTTCCGCTCGCGGCAGTGTGTCCTGCAGACGGGTGGCAGCGACCAGTGGGGAAACCTCACGAGTGGCACGGACCTCATCCACCGGGTCGAGCGGGCCACGGTGCACGCCATCGGCACGCCGCTGATCACCAATTCAGATGGCACCAAGTTCGGCAAGAGCGAGGGTAACGCCGTCTGGCTCAACCCCGAGATGACCAGCCCGTATGCCTTCTACCAGTTCTGGGTCAACACCGATGACGCCGATGTGATCGAACGCCTGAAGGTGTTCACCTTCCTCACGCGCTCCGAGATCGAATCGCTCGAGGCCGCGGTCGAGCAAGAACCGTTCAAGCGTGAAGCGCAGAAGACTCTCGCCTACGAGGTCACGAGCCTCGTGCACGGTGTGGATGCCACCAATGCGGCCATCCTCGCCGCCCAGGCTCTCTTCGGCCAGGCCGATCTGACCGAGCTCGACCCCGGCACCCTTCGGGCGGCTCTCTCCGAACTCCCGAACGTCAACGTCCCATCGGGCGCACCCGTCACCCAGCTCCTCGTCGATACGGGTCTCACGTCGAGCCTCGGCGAAGCGCGCCGAGCAGTCGCTCAGGGTGGGGTCTACGTCAACAACATCAAGGTCACCGATGACGCTGCCACCGTCGTCGACGTTCTGCCCGGGGGAGTCGCGGTCCTCCGTCGCGGCAAGAAGACCCTCGCGGGCATCTTCCTCGAGCAATAACGTTCGCGACGAACATCGGATGCCGGTCACCCACGTGGTGGCCGGCATCCGTCGTTTCCGCGTAAACACGGGCGACACGCCCGGGATGCAGCCCGAATTTGCGGCGGTCCCAGGACCTGCGTAGAGTAACTACTCGTCACCCCAAAGGTGCGGGAGAGCCGAAGAGCTTCCCGGCCTCAAGCGGGGGCCAATCCCAATCAGTTATCGAGTTGAACTTGTTCAACGGAGCATAATGATCTAGGATTGAGAACCCACCACCGGAGTTATTTTCTCCCACTTGTGCGCCTCGGCGCCAGACGTGAGAAGCTCTTGAAAATGTGGTGTAGGTTAGAGAAGTTGCCCTGATGAACTGCCTTCGGGTGGGTTTGTTGGGAGCGTCTGATCTTTGAGAACTCAACAGCGTGCACAATGTCAAATGCCAAATAACCTCGGCATCCTTTATTGGGTGTTTGAGATTTCTTTGAGATTGAAAATGAATGTCAGTTGATATTCGGATTTGGTCAGATTGAACTCGTGTGGATTGTTCGCCTATTCCGGTGGCTTTTCGCACATCTGAATGTGCCGTCGCTTCTTTGGGAGTGGTTGGCAGATAAACATTTACGGAGAGTTTGATCCTGGCTCAGGACGAACGCTGGCGGCGTGCTTAACACATGCAAGTCGAACGATGAAGCCCAGCTTGCTGGGTGGATTAGTGGCGAACGGGTGAGTAACACGTGAGTAACCTGCCCTTGACTCTGGGATAAGCGCTGGAAACGGCGTCTAATACCGGATATGACAACCGACGGCATCGTCTGGTTGTGGAAAGAATTTTGGTCAAGGATGGACTCGCGGCCTATCAGCTTGTTGGTGAGGTAATGGCTCACCAAGGCGACGACGGGTAGCCGGCCTGAGAGGGTGACCGGCCACACTGGGACTGAGACACGGCCCAGACTCCTACGGGAGGCAGCAGTGGGGAATATTGCACAATGGGCGAAAGCCTGATGCAGCAACGCCGCGTGAGGGACGACGGCCTTCGGGTTGTAAACCTCTTTTAGCAGGGAAGAAGCGAAAGTGACGGTACCTGCAGAAAAAGCACCGGCTAACTACGTGCCAGCAGCCGCGGTAATACGTAGGGTGCAAGCGTTGTCCGGAATTATTGGGCGTAAAGAGCTCGTAGGCGGTTTGTCGCGTCTGCTGTGAAATCCCGAGGCTCAACCTCGGGTCTGCAGTGGGTACGGGCAGACTAGAGTGCGGTAGGGGAGATTGGAATTCCTGGTGTAGCGGTGGAATGCGCAGATATCAGGAGGAACACCGATGGCGAAGGCAGATCTCTGGGCCGTAACTGACGCTGAGGAGCGAAAGGGTGGGGAGCAAACAGGCTTAGATACCCTGGTAGTCCACCCCGTAAACGTTGGGAACTAGATGTGGGGACCATTCCACGGTCTCCGTGTCGCAGCTAACGCATTAAGTTCCCCGCCTGGGGAGTACGGCCGCAAGGCTAAAACTCAAAGGAATTGACGGGGGCCCGCACAAGCGGCGGAGCATGCGGATTAATTCGATGCAACGCGAAGAACCTTACCAAGGCTTGACATATACGAGAACGGGCCAGAAATGGTCAACTCTTTGGACACTCGTATACAGGTGGTGCATGGTTGTCGTCAGCTCGTGTCGTGAGATGTTGGGTTAAGTCCCGCAACGAGCGCAACCCTCGTTCTATGTTGCCAGCACGTAATGGTGGGAACTCATGGGATACTGCCGGGGTCAACTCGGAGGAAGGTGGGGACGACGTCAAATCATCATGCCCCTTATGTCTTGGGCTTCACGCATGCTACAATGGCCGATACAAAGGGCTGCAATACCGCAAGGTGGAGCGAATCCCAAAAAGTCGGTCCCAGTTCGGATTGAGGTCTGCAACTCGACCTCATGAAGTCGGAGTCGCTAGTAATCGCAGATCAGCAACGCTGCGGTGAATACGTTCCCGGGCCTTGTACACACCGCCCGTCAAGTCATGAAAGTCGGTAACACCCGAAGCCAGTGGCCTAACCCTTGTGGAAGGAGCTGTCTAAGGTGGGATCGGTAATTAGGACTAAGTCGTAACAAGGTAGCCGTACCGGAAGGTGCGGCTGGATCACCTCCTTTCTAAGGAGCATATGGCGCCTCTTCGTTGAGGTGTCCAGAGCCGCGATCGAGACGAATGTTCTCGCGTGGTGCTCATGGGTGGAACATTGACATTGACATCATCGTGAACGTGTTCACGGCGAGTACGTCTTCTTCGGGAGATTGGAAAGCTGTGGCAGGGGAGTGGTGGTGTATGCACGCTGTTGGGTCCTGAGGGACCAGAAACGTGAAGGCCTCCTATTGAGGGGGATTTGCGGGACTGACTCTTACGGACCTTTTTGGTCTGGGACCTGGGTTGATCGGCATTACTAGCCGGTTGGGCAGGTACCGCCCGTACTTTGAGAACTACACAGTGGACGCGAGCATCTTAGATGCGGAACTTTATGTTCCGTGTCTTGATAAACACAATGATTTATCCAACACTTCGGTGTTGGTGATCCATTGGTCAATTTCTTACGAGAAATTCGATTCGAACTCATGTGATTTCAAGTTTCTAAGAGCAAACGGTGGATGCCTTGGCATCTGGAGCCGAAGAAGGACGTAGTAATCTGCGATAAGCCTCGGGAAGCTGATAAACGAGCTGTGATCCGAGGATTTCCGAATGGGGAAACCCCGCCAGGCCCTTTGGGTGACCTGGTGACTCCCGCCTGAATATATAGGGCGGGTAGAGGGAACGGGGGGAAGTGAAACATCTCAGTACCCTCAGGAAGAGAAAGCAAAAGCGATTCCGTGAGTAGTGGCGAGCGAAACCGGAACAGGCTAAACCGATTATGTGTGATATCCGGCAGGAGTTGCATGGTCGGGGTTGTGGGACTTTTCTTTTCTGTCTGCCGATGGAGAAGGGTTAGAGCGCTGTATAGACGAATGATTTTGAATGATCAGTCAGAGAGGGTGCGAACCCCGTAGTCGAAATGCAGTTATCGCCCGAAGAGTATCCCAAGTAGCACGGGGCCCGAGAAATCCCGTGTGAATCTGTCAGGACCACCTGATAAGCCTAAATACTCCCAGATGACCGATAGTGAACAAGTACCGTGAGGGAAAGGTGAAAAGTACCCCGGGAGGGGAGTGAAATAGTACCTGAAACCGTTTGCTTACAAACCGTTGGAGCCTCCTTGTAGGGGTGACAGCGTGCCTTTTGAAGAATGAGCCTGCGAGTTAGCGATATGTGGCGAGGTTAACCCGTGTGGGGTAGCCGTAGCGAAAGCGAGTCTGAATAGGGCGATTCAGTCGCATGTCCTAGACCCGAAGCGAAGTGATCTATCCATGGCCAGGTTGAAGCGACGGTAAGACGTCGTGGAGGACCGAACCCACTTCAGTTGAAAATGGAGGGGATGAGCTGTGGATAGGGGTGAAAGGCCAATCAAACTTCGTGATAGCTGGTTCTCTCCGAAATGCATTTAGGTGCAGCGTTGCGTGTTTCTTGCCGGAGGTAGAGCTACTGGATGGCCGATGGGGCCCAAAAGCTTACTGACGTCAGCCAAACTCCGAATGCCGGTAAGTGAGAGCGCAGCAGTGAGACTGTGGGGGATAAGCTTCATAGTCGAGAGGGAAACAACCCAGACCACCAACTAAGGTCCCAAAGCGCGTGCTAAGTGGGAAAGGATGTGGAGTTGCACAGACAACCAGGAGGTTGGCTTAGAAGCAGCCACCCTTGAAAGAGTGCGTAATAGCTCACTGGTCAAGTGATTCCGCGCCGACAATGTAACGGGGCTCAAGCACGCCACCGAAGTTGTGGCATTTATATTTTAGCCCGGCCCACTTGTGGGTCCAGGCGTATGGATGGGTAGGAGAGCGTCGTGTGGCGAGTGAAGCGGCGGTGTGAACCAGCCGTGGACGCCACACGAGTGAGAATGCAGGCATGAGTAGCGAAAGACGGGTGAGAAACCCGTCCTCCGAAAGACCAAGGGTTCCAGGGCCAGGCTAATCCGCCCTGGGTAAGTCGGGACCTAAGGCGAGGCCGACAGGCGTAGTCGATGGACAACGGGTTGATATTCCCGTACCGGCGAAGAACCGCCCAAACTAATCCAGTGATGCTAAGAGTCTGAATCCTTGTCACTGATCCCTTCGGGGTGACGGTCAAGGCCTAGCGCTCGACCCTATGCTGGTGCGGTTAGCGTATTAACAGGTGTGACGCAGGAAGGTAGTCGGTCCTAGGCGATGGTTGTCCTAGGCCAAGGTTGTAGGCCGAGAGATAGGCAAATCCGTCTCTCATCAAGGCTGAGAACTTAAGGGGAGCCCGTAAGGGCATGATCCGATGATCCTATGCTGCCAAGAAAAGCATCGACGCGAGGTTCTAGCTGCCCGTACCCCAAACCGACTCAGGTGGTCAGGTAGAGAATACTAAGGAGATCGAGAGAATCGTGGTTAAGGAACTCGGCAAAATGCCCCCGTAACTTCGGGAGAAGGGGGGCCTAAGGCGTGAATGGACTTGCTCCAGTAAGCGCTGCAGGGCCGCAGAGACCAGTGGGAAGCGACTGTTTACTAAAAACACAGGTCCGTGCTAAGTCGCAAGACGATGTATACGGACTGACGCCTGCCCGGTGCTGGAAGGTTAAGAGGAACGGTTAGCCGTAAGGCGAAGCTGAGAATTTAAGCCCCAGTAAACGGCGGTGGTAACTATAACCATCCTAAGGTAGCGAAATTCCTTGTCGGGTAAGTTCCGACCTGCACGAATGGCGTAACGACTTCCCAGCTGTCTCAACCGCGAACTCGGCGAAATTGCACTACGAGTAAAGATGCTCGTTACGCGCAGCAGGACGGAAAGACCCCGTGACCTTTACTACAGCTTGGTATTGGTGTTCGGTGTGGCTTGTGTAGGATAGGTGGGAGACTGTGAAGCGGGCACGCTAGTGTTCGTGGAGTCATCGTTGAAATACCACTCTGGTCACTCTGGATATCTAACTTCGAACCGTAATCCGGTTCAGGGACAGTGCCTGGTGGGTAGTTTAACTGGGGCGGTTGCCTCCCAAAAAGTAACGGAGGCGCCCAAAGGTTCCCTCAACCTGGTTGGCAATCAGGTGGCGAGTGTAAGTGCACAAGGGAGCTTGACTGTGAGACTGACAAGTCGAGCAGGGACGAAAGTCGGGACTAGTGATCCGGCAGTGGCTTGTGGAAGCGCTGTCGCTCAACGGATAAAAGGTACCTCGGGGATAACAGGCTGATCTTGCCCAAGAGTCCATATCGACGGCATGGTTTGGCACCTCGATGTCGGCTCGTCGCATCCTGGGGCTGGAGTAGGTCCCAAGGGTTGGGCTGTTCGCCCATTAAAGCGGTACGCGAGCTGGGTTTAGAACGTCGTGAGACAGTTCGGTCCCTATCCGCTGCGCGCGCAGGAAATTTGAGAGGATCTGACCCTAGTACGAGAGGACCGGGTTGGACGAACCTCTGGTGTGTCAGTTGTTCCGCCAGGAGCACCGCTGATTAGCTACGTTCGGGATGGATAACCGCTGAAAGCATCTAAGCGGGAAGCCGGCCTCAAGATGAGATTTCCATGCCTTCGGGCGAGAGGCTCCCAGCCAGACGACTGGGTTGATAGGCCGGATGTGGAAGAGAGGACTAAAGACTCTCGGAGCTGACCGGTACTAATAAGCCGATAACTTGATAATCACCCACCCCCTTTGAGGGGTGAAGCATGAAATTCGTATCGAATGACATGATGCTACGCGTCCACTCTGTGGTTCTCGATGTACGGTCGAGAACAAAGCAACACAACATAACTGAACAGCTACACCCGTTCAGAACCCCACAACACCCGTGTTGTGGAAGGTCACGGGTGAAGTCTTCGGAACATGAACTGATCGTATGATCCCTAATGTTTCGGCGGCCATAGCGAGAGGGAAACGCCCGGTCACATTCCGAACCCGGAAGCTAAGACTCTCAGCGCCGATGGTACTGCAGGGGGGACCCTGTGGGAGAGTAGGACACCGCCGGACTTAACATTGAAAATGGCCACCCAACACGTTTGGGTGGCCATTTTCGCTTTAACACCACCAGATGATACAAACTGGTACTCACACCTCAACAGCGACCACACCACCTCGGGAGAGAGCTATGTCCGATAACACAGACAACGAGCGACGAAACGATCGCACCAACCGAGGCGACGGCGAACGACGCTCTGGCGGCGAATACCGCGGCGACAAAGCCGGTGGTCGATCTGGCGCTTACGGCACGGGTAATGGAGCCCGGGGCGGAAGCAACTCCGGCCGCGGCGGGTACGGCGCTGGCGCGGGCCGCGATGGTCAGCGCAATGATCGGTCGAGTGGTTCGGGGGGCCGGGACGGTCAGCGCGGGGAGCGTTCATACGGAGCGCCACGTGACAGTGGTCGAAGCGAACGCCCGGCCGCGGGAGCCGGGCGTGACGGACACCGGTCGGAACGCCCGTCAGGTGCGGGCCGAGGCGGAGACGGCGCCGGGCAGGGTTCAGGTCGCCCGAACGGTGCCGGACGCGACGGTGCAGGTGCCGGTCGCTCCTACGGTGAACGTGGCGGGCAGAGCACTGGACGCTCCTACGGCGACCGCGACGGTCAGGGTGCTGGACGGAGTTACGGAAGTGGCTCGCGTGACAGTGGGCGCGGTGAGCGCTCGTACGGCGGTGCCGCACGGGATGGTGGCGGTGCTCGCGACGGCCAGCGCGGTGAACGGCCCTACAGCGGCGGTTCGCGCGACGGCGGGCGCGGTGAGCGCTCGTACGGCGGCGGTGCACGTGACGGCCAGCGCGATGGGCGCTCGTATGGCGCTGGTCGTGATGGTCAGCGTGCAGCGGGCGACCGCGACGGTCAGCGTCCTCCTCGCTCGAGCGGTGCACGCGACGGCGACCGCGGACCCCGTTCATTCGGTGGGGCTCGCGAGGGGGAACGCTCCGAGCGTTCGTTCGGCGGAGGCGCACGAGGGGGAAGCGGAGAGCAGCGTGGCGGGGACCGGTTCCCGCGGCGCGACGACCGGGGTGGGCGCGACGACGCGCGCCGTTCCGATCGTCCGAGCTATGGTGACCGCGACGGTGGACGTGGGCGCGATGATCGTGGCCGGGGGAAAGACTGCCTGTGGACTCGCGACGGACGCCCGGCTCGCGGCGACCGCGATGCACGTGCCCAGGAAGAAGAGCTGACCGAAGAGCAGAGAATGGCTCGGGAGCTGCGCTCGGTTCGTACCCGGCACGATGACCCCGACATCCCGGACAGCGTCAAGCCCGACGATCTCGACCGGGTTGCTCGCAACGAATTGAAGACCTTGACCAAGGAGAACGCGGAGTGGGTTGCGCGTCACCTGGTCATGGCCGCAACGCTGATCGACGATGACCCGACGCGCGCTCATCAGCACGCCTTGTCGGCAGCACGTCGAGCCGGTCGCATCGGTGTCGTGCGGGAGACGCTCGCGATCACGGCATACGAAACGGGCGACTATGCCCTGGCACTCCGTGAACTGCGCACCTATCGCCGCATCACGGGGTCGAACGACCAGCTGCCTCTCATGGTGGACTCCGAGCGTGGTGTGGGTCGTCCCGAACGGGCGCTCGAACTCGGGCGCACGGTCGACCGGGCCGAACTGTCGCCGGCCGTGCGTGTGGCTCTGTCGATCGCCATGTCTGGTGCGCGGCTGGATCTGGGGCAGTCCGACATGGCGCTTGCCGAGTTGCAGGTGCCGGAGCTCGACCCGAACAAGGCGTTCGAGTGGAGCCCCGAGCTGTTCGCGGCCTATGCCGAAGTTCTGGGGGAGCTCGAGCGGAGCGACGAGGCCGCCGTGTGGCGGAAGCGCGCAATCGTTGCCGCCGAGGTGCTGGACGAACGCAGTGGCGTCTTCGAGTCCGAGACGATGGATGTCTACGAGGAGGAGCTCGAGGGCGATGAGGAAGAGCTCGAGGGCGCTGCCGAAACCGCTGCTGAAGCATCCACTGGCGTGCCGCCCGTGAGTGATGAGGACGATCTGTCAGAGGCGGGGGAGCCTGTCGCCGTGAGCGCGAACGATGCGTCGTACGTCGATGAGAGCGAAGACGACCTGATTGACGTTGAGTTGCGTGGCGATGACGAGCGTGACGATGAGCTGTCCGATGTTGACGAGAGCGGCGTTGACGAGAGCGGCGTTGACCTGGTTGACGTTGAGGAGCGCGGAGACGGCCTGAGCGAGGATGACCTGCGCGACGTTGATGACCGTGACGTCGAGGGCAGCGATGTCGACGCCGCAGGCGAGAAGGATGAGCGTCGTGCTGAGAAGGAAGACTAAGGCTGTGCGGGCTCCGCTGGATGGGGTTGACGTTGTGCTGGCCGACCTCGACGGCGTCGTGTATGCCGGGGCTGGCGCCATCCCACACGCTGTCGAGAGTTTGAATCGTGCCGCAGAGACCATCCGCGTGGGGTACATCACCAACAACGCGTCACGGACCGATGCGACTGTGGCCGGGCACCTGAACGAGTTGGGGCTGCACGTTGCTCCCGAGGAGATCGTGACGAGCCCTCAAGCTGCTGTGCGGTTGCTGGCCGGGACGGTCGAGCCGGGCGCGACCATTCTCGTCGTCGGTGGTGACGGGTTGGTTCGCGAGATCGAGAAAGCCGGCTATCGTGTGACGCGGTCGGCGGAGGATTCGCCCGCGGCCGTTATGCAGGGGTTCGCGCCCGAGGTGGGATGGACCCAGTTGGCCGAGGCCGCTTTCGCTCTGCAGCGGGACGACGAGCTGCCGTGGATTGCGACGAACACGGACTGGACGATTCCTCAGGCACGGGGCATTGCTCCGGGTAATGGAACGCTCGTGTCCGCTGTGCACACCGCCATCGGACGGCTCGCCGTTGTCGCAGGCAAGCCGGAGGTGCCGATTTTCGAGGAGGCCAAGGCGCGCTTCGGCGCGAGCAAGCCCCTGTTCATCGGTGATCGTCTCGACACCGACATCCTCGGCGCGAACCGTGCAGGGATCGATTCCGTGCTCGTGCTGACGGGCATCGACAAGGCGAAGCATGTTCTGGCGGCGGATAAATTCTCGCGGCCGACGTACATCCTCGAGGATCTGCGGCAGCTGCATGAGCCCTATCCGGAGACGCGACTGTCGAAGGATGGCCGGACGGCGACGGTGGGCTCGGCGACCGTGTCGATCGAGGGAAACGATGTCGTGATCGTCGCCGACGGCGATGGAGGGATCGACCTGCTGCGCGCTGCGTGTCAGGCGATCTGGGCGTCCGGACGCGCGATCTACGGTTTGAACGTGCCGGAGCGGCTGTACGCCTGACGGGACTGAGGGCGGTTCTGTCGATGCGGGGCTGGCGCTGGCTGCCCGGTCGTCTCCGTGGCGGGATGGGGTGCTCCCGTCCCGCCACGACACACGGTGCCGGCAACGGATGCCGTCGCGTTCAGCCAGTGGTTCTGCACAGCGCTGAGAGCTCAAATCTGTCCACAAGGGGGCTCCGTCGGCGTTCGATTGTGGCGGAAGAGCTACGCTGGTGACTGTGATGGAGACCAACGAAACCCGCGATGACGATGGACTCGTGTCGCGCCTTCGGTTGATCGAAGACCGGCCTCTCGAAGACCGTGCCGGCGCTTATGCCGCCGTGCACGAAGAGCTGCGCGCTGTGCTCGAAGGGGGCGATTCTCCCGCCGGCGGGGGAGCCTCATGACCGAGCGGCTCGACGTCGCGTTGGTGACACGAGGACTCGTTCGTTCACGCACTCAGGCTGCCCAGGTGATCAGCAACGGGCTCGTCTCGGTGGGCGGCGCGACCATCCTGCGTGCCTCGCACAAGGTCGCAGAAGCCGACGACGTGACCGTCGACGGCATCGATCATTACGTGAGCCGAGCGGCACACAAGTTGCTTGCAGCGTTGGACGTGTTCGGTGTCGACGTGACCGGCCGGTCCGCGCTGGATGTCGGCGCTTCGACGGGTGGTTTCACACAGGTTTTGCTGGAACGCGGCGCTCGATCGGTCATCGCGCTCGACGTCGGTCACGGTCAACTCGCAGAAACCATTCGACAAGACCCGCGGGTCACGGTCGTGGAGGGGTTCAATGCCCGCGAGTTGTCGGCCGAAGCCGTCACGAAGATGGCCCCCGATGGTGAACGTCCCTCGGTGGTTGTCGGTGACGTGTCATTCATATCGCTGACTCACCTCCTCGGGCCCATCGTCCGCAGCGCCAGTGACGATGCCGACCTGTTATTGCTGGTGAAGCCACAATTCGAAGTTGGTCGCGAAAGCATCCGAGAGGGTGTCGTCCATCGGCCCGCGCTGCGCGAACGTGCCGTGTGTGACGTGCTCTGGGCCGCCTGGGATCAGGGGCTCGGCACCGTGGGCGTGGCTGAATCGCCTCTCGTCGGAAACCACGGCAATCACGAGTACCTGATCTGGCTGCGCCGTGTCGAGGCCCCGAGCCGGTCAGGTGTTGCGGCCCAGAATCCGACAGAATGGTTGGAACGCATAGCAACCATGACAGGAGTGTGAACGCGTGACCGACGCTTCTGAGCGGTACATCCTCGTGGTGTCCCATACCGGCCGAGCCGACTCGATCGACGCCGCCGTGCAGGTGGTAAACCAGTTGCGCGCCGCCGACATCACGCCGGTCCTGTTCTCCGCCGAGCGAGACGACATCCTCGAGCGCGTGCCCGACCTGGGTTACGTGGCGATCCTCGACCAGGACATCGTTCCGTCTGAACTCGAACTCGTCATCGTGTTGGGTGGCGACGGGACCATCCTGCGGGCGGCCGAGATCGTGCGCGGATACTCGGCGCCACTGCTCGGTGTGAATCTCGGGCACGTCGGCTTCCTGGCCGAGAGCGAACGCGACGATCTGGCGGATGCTGTGAAGCGCGCCGTGGCCCGGGATTATCTCGTCGAAGAGCGTATGACCCTGTCCGTGCGGGTCAAGGTCGGCGACGAGGTCGTCTACAGCAGCTGGGCTCTCAACGAGGCGACGGTCGAGAAGGCGAGCCGCGAACGCATGCTCGAGGTCGTGATCGAAGTAGATGGGCGGCCACTGTCCTCCTTCGGGTGCGACGGAGTCGTCGTGTCGACGCCGACCGGCTCCACGGCATATGGGTTCTCGGCGGGCGGGCCCATCGTGTGGCCGACCGTCGAGGCGATCACGCTCGTTCCGCTGAGCGCGCACGCCCTCTTCGCTCGCCCCATCGTCGTGGGCCCCGATTCTCCCTTGGCTATCGAATTGCTCGAACGCACCGACGGCACGGGTGTGCTGTGGTGCGACGGGCGTCGCACGCACGACCTGGCCCCGGGCGCGCGCGTCGTGGTGCGCAGATCATCCACGCCCGTGCGTTTGGCGCGTCTCCACCAGGGGCCGTTCACCGATCGCCTCGTCAACAAATTCGAACTCCCTGTGACCGGATGGCGGGGGCCGGCCTAACGTGATCGAAGAAATCGACATCCGTGACCTCGGAGTCATCGCGCGGGCAACTCTGCCGCTCGGGCCCGGCTTCACGGCCATCACCGGTGAGACCGGCGCGGGCAAGACCATGGTCGTCACGGCGCTCGGGCTGCTGTTGGGGGAGCGCTCCGACAGCGGGGTCGTGCGGTCTGGGGCGAAACAAGCCAGCACGCAGGGGCGGTGGCTCGTCGCATCCGCCGGGCCCGTCGCCGAACGCGTGCGAGAAGCGGGCGGTGAGCTCGACGACGTCGACGACGGTCGGGCGGAATTGTTGCTGGGGCGCAGCGTGTCAGCCGAAGGACGCAGCCGAGCGACCGTCGGTGGTCAAGGAGCTCCCGTCGGCGTGCTCGCGGAGGTCGGGGCTCAACTAGTGGTGGTACACGGCCAGTCCGAGCAGATCCGGCTGAAATCGGTGGCGGCACAACGGCAGGCCCTCGACCGTTACGCCGGCGCAGAACTGCACACGGTGCTCGAGGAGTACCGCCACGTGTATCGACGGCTCAACGCCAATAGCCAGGAGCTCGACCTCATCGTCGAAGAACATGATCGTCGGCAGCGAGAAGCGGACGACCTGCGGCTCGCCATCGCCGAGATCGAGGCCGCGGCACCGCAACCGGGCGAAGACGCTCAGCTGACCGAGCGGGCGGAACGGCTGACGAATCGGGAAGAGCTGCGCATCGCCGCGGCATCCGCCCGGGAGAGCCTGTCGGCCGAGACGATCGACGCCGTGGATGTGACGGCACTGATCGATGGTGCGCGGCGGGAATTGGAACGCGCCTCGGCTCACGACAGCGAGCTTGCGGCGCTCGCGAGCCAGATCGAGGGCATCAGCTTTCAGGTGAGCGAGATCGCCGGGGAATTGTCGAGCTACCTGGCGGGCCTCGACGAAGACGGAGCGCGCGAACTCGAGATCATTCAGGAGCGGCGCGCGGAGCTCAACAGCATCGTGCGCAAGTACGGGCCGTCGCTCGAAGACGCCCTCGCCTTGCTCGAAACCGGAAGCGCGCGTTTGCTCGAACTCGATAGCGACGACGAGCGCATCGAACAACTGCGCAGCGATATTGCCGAAGACCAGCAGGTCGCCGACACCCTGGCCGGGCAGCTCAGCGCGCTGCGGCGCGACGCTGCGGCAGCGCTCGGCACCGCCGTGAGCGAGGAGCTCAGCGCGCTGGCCATGGCCGGGGCTCAGCTGGTGGTCGACGTGACGCCCACCGATGACCTCGGGCCCGACGGGCGGGATGCCGTCGCCATTCTTCTCAAGCCCCACTCGGGAACCGAACCTCGGCCTATCGCGCGCGGCGCATCGGGAGGTGAACTGTCCCGCGTGATGTTGGCCCTCGAGGTCGTGATCGCCGGGACCGACCCCGTGCCGACGTTCGTGTTCGACGAGGTCGACGCCGGAGTGGGCGGCGCCGCGGCGATAGAGATCGGCCGGCGGCTGCAGGAGCTGTCCCGAACGTCGCAGGTGATCGTCGTGACGCACCTGGCGCAGGTGGCGGCATTCGCGCACAACCACCTGAGCGTCGTGAAAGGGAGCGACGGGTCGGTGACGGCGTCGAGCGTTCGGCAACTCGAAGGTGACGAGCGCGCCGCCGAAATGGCTCGACTGTTGTCCGGGCTTGCCGACTCCGAGAGCGGACTCGCGCACGCACGGGAGCTTCTCGAGATGGCGCACGCCGCAACTGCATAGCGGGCCGGCGACCCGACTAACGACCAGCAACCAGCAACCAGCAACCAGCAACGCGGGATTGCGGCGGGCGGCCGCCGCCGCGGACGACGTTTTCGGCGACGGTTGAGGCCGCGTGACCCGAACCGGGGGAGTGGACGGTATCGGCGGCGGCCGGTCGATGATATTGTTGAAGCCCGTGGTGAATAAAACTAACGCGGGCACATCGAACGGCATTACCAAGCACATTTTCGTGACGGGTGGTGTCGTTTCTTCATTGGGTAAAGGGTTGACCGCAGCGAGTCTCGGCAACCTGCTCACGGCGCGGGGACTGCGTGTCGTCATGCAGAAACTCGACCCCTATCTGAACGTCGACCCGGGAACGATGAACCCGTTCCAGCACGGTGAAGTGTTCGTGACCGACGACGGCGCCGAAACCGACCTCGACATCGGGCACTACGAGCGCTTCCTCGACATCAACCTCAACCAGGCCGCCAACGTGACGACCGGTCAGATCTACTCGACCGTCATTGCCAAGGAACGCCGCGGCGAATACCTGGGCGACACGGTTCAGGTCATCCCGCACATCACCGACGAGATCAAGCGCCGCATGCGGCTGCAGGCCACCGAGCCCGCCGCCCCCGGAGAGCCGCTGCCCGACGTCATCATCACCGAAATCGGCGGAACGGTCGGCGACATCGAGTCGCAGCCGTTCATCGAATCGGCCCGCCAGATCCGCCACGAGCTCGGCCGTGCGAACTGCTTCTTCGTGCACGTGTCCCTCGTGCCCTACATGGGCGCATCGGGCGAGCAGAAGACCAAGCCCACGCAACACTCCGTTGCCGCCCTGCGCTCGATCGGCATCCAGCCCGACGCCCTCGTGCTGCGCAGCGACCGCCCCGTCTCGGACAGCAACAAGAAGAAGATCGCGCTCATGTGCGACGTCGACGAGGACGCCGTGGTCAACGCCATCGACGTGCCCTCGATCTATGACATCCCGACCATGCTGCACGACCAGAACCTCGACAGCTACATCATCGAGCACCTGGGCCTGCAGACCAACAACGTGGACTGGTCAGGCTGGGCCGACCTCATGAAGGCCGTGCACGAGCCCAAACACGAGGTCACCATCGGACTCGTCGGCAAGTACATCGACCTGCCCGACGCCTACCTCTCGGTCACCGAGGCGCTGAAGGCCGGCGGTTTCGCGCACGACACCAAGGTAAAGCTGCAGTGGATCCCGTCCGACGAATGCGAGACGACGGATGGCGCCGCCAAGGCCCTGGCCGACGTCGACGGCATCTGCGTGCCCGGCGGTTTCGGCATCCGCGGCATCGAGGGCAAGCTGGGCGCCCTGAACTTCGCGCGCAAGCAGGGCATCCCCGTGCTCGGCCTCTGCCTCGGCCTGCAGTGCATGGTCATCGAATACGCTCGCAACGAGGCCGGTCTCGCCGGAGCGTCGTCGTCGGAATTCGACCCCGACACGCAGTTCCCCGTCATCGCGACCATGGCCGAGCAGGTCGAGATCATCGCGGGCGGCGACCTGGGCGGCACCATGCGCCTCGGCCTCTACCCGGCTGCGCTCACGGCCGGCTCGATCGTCGCCGATGTCTATGGCTCGACCGAGATCTCGGAACGCCACCGCCACCGCTACGAAGTCAACAACCAGTACCGCCAGCAGATCGAAGAGGCCGGCCTGGTCTTCTCGGGCACGAGCCCCGACGGACACCTCGTCGAATTCGTCGAACTGCCGCGCGACGTGCACCCCTACTACGTGGGCACCCAGGCGCACCCCGAACTGCGTTCGCGCCCCAACAACGCGCACCCGCTGTTCGCCGGACTCGTCGAGGCGGCCCTCGAGCGCCAGAAGTCGAACCTGCTGTTCGACGTGAACCAGGACTAGGTTCGAAGCACACGAGAATACGCCGCCTGCTCGCTCTGCCACCGTTATCGGTGCCGGCGGGCAGGCGGCTTCTTCGACGGACGGGAACGAGGAGAGCGGCATGGGCGACAAGCAGCACGGCACGGCACCGGTGCCGACGGATGCTCACGGCGGCACGCCCCTGACAGACGACAGCGCCGCTGTGACGATCGTGTCATCGGAGACCGCCTTCACGGGCAAGGTGTGGAACATTCGCCGAGACGTCTTCGAGTACTCGGGGGAGTCGATCACGCGTGAATACATGGAGCACACGGGCGCCGTCGCCGTGCTCGCGCTCGACGACGAGGACCGAGTCCTGCTCATCAAGCAGTACCGGCACCCCGTGCGGGTGCGCGAGTGGGAGATTCCGGCCGGCCTGCTCGACATCGAGGGCGAAGACCCGCTCGTGGCCGCGCAGCGGGAGTTGGCCGAGGAGGCCGACCTCGAAGCATCCGAGTGGCACCTGCTGTCGGAGTTCGCGAGTTCACCCGGGGGGAGCGACGAGCTCATCCGCGTCTACCTGGCGCGCGGTGTGACAGCGACGCCGGAGGCATTCGACCGCACCGAGGAGGAGGCCGACATCGAGGTGCGGTGGGTTCCGCTCGACGACGTCGTCGACGCCGTGCTGGCGCACCGGGTGCAGAACCCGTCGCTGACGATCGGAGTGCTGACGCTTCTGGCCGTGAAGGAGCGGGGGCTCGACACGTTGGCCGACGCGCGGACGCCGTGGACGCGGCATCCGAAGCTCGGCGACAGTGCCGACCGGTGAGATGACGCTGCGGCGCGAGCTCGACCGGTATCTGCGGCACGTCTCGATCGAACGGGGCCTGTCGCCCAACACGGTGGCCGCCTATCGCCGCGACCTCGGGGCCTACCTCGACGCGCTCGAGGAGAAGGGCATCACCGAACCGGAGGCCGCAACCGAAGCTGTCGCGGCGGGTTATGCGGCCGAACTGGCCGCGCCGTCGGAGCATCCGCTGGCCTCGTCGTCGTTGTCGCGCAAGCTGTCGTCGGTGCGCGGATTCCACAAGTTCCTCGTCGACGAGGGCCTGACGACCACGGATGCCGCGCAGCGCCTCGCGCCCCCGAAACTGCCCAGCCGGCTGCCCAAAGCCCTCACGGTCGAACAGGTTCAGGCGCTGCTCGACGCGACGGGCGGCGACGAGCCGCAAGCCCTGCGCGACAAGGCACTGCTCGAACTGCTCTACGCAACGGGCGCGCGCGTGACCGAGGCCGTCAGCCTCAACGTGGACGACGTCTTCGACGAGGACATCGTGCGGCTGCGCGGCAAAGGTGACAAAGACCGCATCGTGCCGCTCGGCAGCTACGCCCGCCGCGCGATCGACGACTACCTGGTGCGGGCGCGGCCGATCTTCTCTGCGCGCGGTCAGGCGACGCCGGGCCTGTTCCTCGGGTCGCGCGGACAGCGGGTGTCGCGCCAGAACGCGTGGCTCGTCATCCGCCGCGCCGCCGAACGCGCCGGCATCACCGAGGAAGTGTCACCCCATACGCTGCGGCACTCGTTCGCGACCCACCTGCTGCAGGGCGGCGCGGACGTGCGTGTCGTGCAGGAGCTGCTGGGGCATTCCTCGGTGGCGACGACGCAGATCTACACGCTCGTGACCGCCGACACGTTGCGGGATATGTATACGACGGCGCATCCGCGGGCGCGGTAGGGGCGCGGGCCCAAGCGACGCGGGCGTGGCCCCGCCTGAGAAGCGTCCCGGCCCGCTAGAATCGGGGGCGGACGGTCTGCTGACAGACCCGACGAACGAGGAAAGACGAGGACTCAGCCAGTGGCGAAGAAGAACACGACTCAGATGCTGGATGGAATGCCCGAGACCCCGACGCTCGGCGCGACCGGACGGCCGCTGAGAGAGTTCGCCGAACCGCAGCCCCTCGCCCAGCACGGGCCCGCCCGCATCATCTCGCTGTGCAACCAGAAGGGCGGCGTCGGCAAGACGACGACCACCATCAGCCTGGGCGCCGCGCTCGCCGGCTATGGCCGCCGCGTGCTGTGCATCGACTTCGACCCGCAGGGCGCGCTCTCCGCCGGTCTCGGCGTGAACACGCACGACGCCATCACGATCTACGACCTGCTGCTCGGCTCGGCGAAAGACCCCAACGCCGCCATCCAGCGCACGTCGACCCCCGGCCTCGACATCATCCCCGCCAACATCGACCTGTCGGCCGCCGAGGTGCATCTCGTCAACGAGGTCGCCCGCGAACAGATCCTCGCCAGCGTGCTGCGCAAGGTCTCGGGCGACTACGACGTCGTGCTCATCGACTGCCAGCCGTCACTCGGCCTGCTCACCGTCAACGCGCTCACCGCGAGCCACGGCGTGCTCATCCCGCTCGAATGCGAGTTCTTCGCCCTGCGCGGTGTGGCGCTGCTCATCGAGACCATTGACAAGGTGCGCGATCGCCTCAACCCGGCGATTGAGCTCGACGGCATCCTGGCGACCATGTACGACTCCCGCACGCTGCACTCGCGCGAGGTGCTCGAGCGTGTGGTCGACGCGTTCGGCACCGATGTGCTCGACACCGTCATCGGGCGCACCGTCAAGTTCCCCGATGCCTCGGTGGCCGGCACGCCCATCACGCAGTTCGCGCCCGAACATCCCGCCGCGAAGGCCTACCGCCAGCTCGCCCGGGAACTGGTGTCCCGTGGCGCCGTCGCCTAGCGCGGCCGACGCCGACACCGGTTTTCGCGTAGCCGTCAGCGGGTTCGAGGGCCCGTTCGATCTGCTGCTGTCGCTCATCACCAAACACGAACTCGACATCACCGAGATCTCGCTGTCGAAGGTGACCGACGAGTTCATCGCCTATCTCTCGGCTCTCGAATCGGACAGTGACCTCGACGAGGCATCCGAATTCCTGGTCGTCGCCGCGACGCTACTCGATATGAAGGTCGTCGGGCTTCTGCCGCAGGGCGAACTGGTCGATGCCGAGGATGTCGCGCTGCTCGAAGCTCGTGACCTCCTGTTCGCGCGGCTGCTGCAGTATCGGGCGTTCAAGCAGGCGTCCGAGTGGTTCCAGGAGAACCTGCAGCGTGAGGCATCCCGGCATGCCCGCACCGTGCGACTCGAGGAGAAGTACCGCGCGCGCACGCCCGACCTCGTCTGGACGCTCACGCCCACCGACTTCGCGGCCGTCGCGGCGTTGGCCATGGCACCGCGCGAGATTCCGACGGTCGGGCTCAACCACCTGCATGCGCCGCTCGTGAGCATTCGCGAGCAGGCGGCCATCATCGTGGCCATGCTGCGCGACGGAGAACCGAAGACCTTTCGGCAACTCATCGCCGGAGCGGACCAGAAGGGCGTCATCATCGCGCGCTTCCTGGCGGTACTCGAGCTGTACCGCCGGGCCGCGATCGGTTTCGAACAGATCGAACCCCTGGGAGAATTGACCGTGCACTGGAGCGCGGAACACTTCAGCGACGAGAACCTGGCCAATCTGGGAGCCGACTATGACAACTGATCGAGACGTGACTGCGGATGTCGCGACGCCCGATGTTGTCGACCCGTCGGAGGGTGCCGACCGGCAGTCCGAGACGCAGCTCGAGCCGCAGCAGGTGAGCGCCGGAGCGCAATCCGAGTCGGCGCCCGAGCCCGTGACCGACCTGCCGCGCGCGCTCGAAGCCATCCTCATGGTCGCCGACGAGCCGCAGAGCATCGTGTCGCTCGCTACGACCGTCGGGCGACCGGTCAGTGCCGTGAAGCAGGCGATCGCGGCGCTCGTGCGCGACTACGACGGGCTCATGGGCGGGCCGAAACGCGGCTTCGAGCTGCGCGAGGTCGGCGGGGGCTGGCGCCTCTACGTGCGCGAGGAATACGACCGCATCGTGACCGACCACGTTCTCACGCAGAATCCGTCGCGGTTGTCACAGGCGGCACTCGAAACGTTGGCCGTGATCGCGTATCGCCAGCCGATCACGCGCAGCCAGGTGGCATCCATTCGCGCGGTCAACGTCGACTCGGTCGTGCGCACGCTGGCCGGGCGCGGGCTCATCACCGAGCTCTTCACCGACAGCGAGACCGGCGCCATCAACTATGGAACGACCGACCTGCTCCTCGAGCAGCTCGGAATCAACACGATCGACGAGCTGCCGCCCATATCGCCGCTGCTCACCGACGGAACAGAAGGGTTCGACAGTGACATTCGCTGACCACAACGGCACCGACGACGAGACGGCCGGCCGCGCCGACGACCACCGGGCAGAGGCCGAGCACACAGACCCCGGCCAGACCAACGCGGATCACGCAGACGCCGAGCAGAGCGACGCCGAACGCGGCGACGCGCGCGACTACGCGGATGCCGAGGTCGACGTCGAGCTCGACGGTTCGAGCTTCGGCGAGTACTACGACGAAGACGACGAGGAATACGACGCCGAGGCAGCCGAGCGCAAGGCCGCCATCGTCGAGCACACGGGTGTGCGCCTGCAGAAGGTCATGGCGTCGTCGGGTGTCGCCTCGCGGCGCGTCTCCGAAGACATGATCGCCGCGGGCCGAGTGCGCGTGAACGGCGAGGTCGTGCGCGAGCCCGGGCGCCGCGTCGACCCCGAGAAAGACGAGATCCTGGTCGACGGAACGGCCGTTCAGGCCGACACCTCGAAGCGATACATCATGCTCAACAAGCCCGTCGGTATCTACAGCTCGCTGCGCGACGAGCGTGGACGCCCCGACCTGAGCCGCTACACCGACGAGTTCGAGGAGCGACTGTTCAATGTGGGGCGACTGGACGCCGAGACATCCGGCCTGCTGATTCTCACGAACGACGGCGATATGGCGCACGTTCTGGCGCACCCGTCGTTCGGCGTGACCAAGATGTACATCGCCAAGGTCGAGGGGCGCATGACGCCGCAGACCATCGCGCGCCTGACCAAGGGCCTCGACCTCGAGGACGGCTTCATCGCGGCCGACAAGGCGCGGCTGCTCGACGCCTCGGCCGACGGTACGAGCCTCGTCGAGGTGACGCTGCACTCTGGCCGCAACCGCATCGTGCGTCGCATGCTCGACGAGGTGGGACATCCGGTCATCGATCTCGTGCGCCGCCGCTTCGGCCCGCTGCACCTCGGCACGCTCGCCCCGGGCCAGATGCGCGACCTGACTAAAGTAGAGATGAGCGAGTTGCTCACCATTTCGCGGCAGGCGGCGAAGGACACACCCGCCGGTGACGCCGCTGACGCGAACACCGACGACGCGAACACGGATGCTTCGGCCGACGAGTAGACCGCGTCGCCGAGTCTGAGAGACACCATGACCGATACCCCGAGCGCTCAGGCGCGCGACAACGCGACAGCCGAAACCGGCATCGCGCTCGTCGGCGACGGCTGGACGAAACCGGCTGGGCGCACGCGCGGTCCCGTTCGCATCGTCGGGGCCGGGCTGTTGGGCGCGAGCATCGGTTTGGCTTTGCGGGCGAACGGTGTCGACGTCGAGCTCGACGATGCGTCACCGTCGCAGCTGCGGTTGGCCGTCGACTACGGAGCCGGGATTGCAGCCGTCAGGGCTGACGCGGGGGCCTCGAAAGGTCGTGACGCAGACGGCGCCGAGATCGACCCGTCGGCATCCGCATCTGCTGCAACATCCGAGCCTGTAGCGATCGTCGTCGTGTGCGTGCCGCCCGATGTCACGGCCGATGTCGTGGAACGCGAGCTGGCCGCGCATCCCGAAGCGGTCGTCACGGATGTCGCGAGCATCAAGCTCGAGCCCTACCGCACGCTGCTGTCGCGCGGCGTCGACCTGACCCGCTACATCGGCTCGCACCCCATGGCCGGTCGCGAACGCGGCGGAGCCATCTCTGCGCGCGCCGACCTCTTCTACGGGCGCCCGTGGGTGATCTGCCGCGACCACGAGACCCCCACCGATCTGCTCGCGCTCGTCGAAGGCTTGGCCCTCGACCTCGGCGCAACGCCCGTCGAGATGACGCCCGAGGAGCACGACCGCTCGGTCGGACTGGTCTCTCACGTTCCGCAACTCGTCGCCAGCCTGCTCGCCGCACGCCTGCGCGATGCCCCCGACGCCGCCGTGCGCTTGGCCGGTCAGGGTCTGCGCGACACCACGCGCATCGCGTCGAGCGCCCCCGAACTCTGGGTGCAGATCCTCGGCGCCAACGCGGCACCCGTCGTCGACGTGCTGGATGCCTTCGCCGACGATCTCGAACAGGTGACCGAGGCTCTGCGCCATCCGGATGCCGCCGGCTCGCGCCGCCGTGTCGCCGAAACCATCGCCGCCGGCAACTCGGGTGTGGCGCGCCTGCCCGGCAAGCACGGCCAGGACCGTCGCTTCGACAGCATCGTCGTCATGGTCGACGACGCCCCCGGCCAGATGGGCCGCCTGTTCACCGAGTTCGGCGAGATCGGCGTGAACATCGAAGACCTGCGCCTGGAGCATTCTCCCGGCGCCCAGATCGGGCTGGCCGAAATCTCGGTGCTGCCCGAAGTGACAGAACGAACCATCCGCGATCTGGAAGCGCGCGGCTGGCGGATTGCGAGTATCTGACCTATGACCGACATGATCGTGGCCATCGACGGGCCCGCCGGAAGCGGCAAATCCAGCGTGTCCAAGGCGACCGCCGCGCGCCTGGGCTTCGACTACCTCGACACCGGTGCCGCCTACCGCGCGCTGGCGTGGTTCGCCCTCGCGTCGTCGCGCGACACCGCCGACAGCCAGCAGGTGATCTCGCTGCTCGTCGATTTCGACTACGAGATCGGCACGAACCCGGGGGAGTACTTCGTGCGCGTCGGCGAGGACGACGTGACCGAGGCCATCCGTGAACCCCGCGTCACCGCGGTCGTCAGCGATATCGCCCGTGTGCCCGAGGTGCGTGCATTCGTGACCGAGCTGTTCCGCTCGATCATCCGCTCGTCGCCCGCCGCGGGCATCATCGTGGAGGGCCGCGACATCACGACCGTCGTGGCACCCGACGCCCCCGTGCGCATCCTGCTGACCGCGTCGCCCGAGGCCCGCATGGCCCGGCGCGCGGCCGAAGTGACCACCCAGACGGCCGAAGATGTGGCCGCTCAACTGCACAAACGCGACAGCGCGGACTCGCGCGTCGTAGACTTCATGACGGCTGCGCCCGGCGTGACGACCCTGGATTCGACGGACCTCGACTTCGAGGGAACCGTTCGGGCAGTGGTCGATGTGATCAACGGCGGCACCCCGCCGAACAAGGAGAAAAACCATGGCTGACTTCGAAGAACCTCTGGAGTCGGACGACTCACTCGCCGAGCGTCTCGGCACGCTCGACGACGACCTGGCCACCCAGCGGGCCAACGCGCTGCGCTCGGGCCTGTCCGACTACGACCTCGATGACGAAGACTTCGATCTGCTCGAGGCCGTCACCGACGATCCCGACGCGATCACCTACCTGCCGGCGCTGCCCGTCGTCGCGATCGTCGGCCGCCCCAATGTGGGCAAGTCCGCGCTCGTGAACCGAATCCTCGGCCGCCGCGAGGCCGTCGTCGAGGACACCCCCGGCGTCACGCGCGACCGCGTCACCTATAAGGCCGAATGGAACGGACGCCCGTTCTCGCTCGCCGACACCGGTGGCTGGGAGCCCGACGCCAAGGGCATCGACGCGTCCGTCGCCATGCAGGCCGAGGTCGCCATCGACCTGGCCGACTCGGTCATGTTCGTGGTCGACGCCAACGTCGGGGCCACGAGCACCGACGAGCAGGTCGTGCGCATGCTGCGCAAGGCCGGCAAACCCGTTTTCCTCGTCGCCAACAAGGTCGACGACGTGCGCCAGGAGCCCAACGCCGCTGCGCTGTGGTCGCTCGGCCTGGGCGAGCCCCTGCCCGTCTCGGCCCTGCACGGCCGCGGCGTCGCCGACCTGCTCGACACCGTGCTCGAGAAGCTGCCGCTCATCTCGGCCGTGGCCAAACAGGAAGTGGGCGGGCCTCGTCGCGTCGCGATCCTCGGCCGCCCCAACGTGGGCAAGTCGAGCCTGCTGAACCGCGCCGCCGGCGAAGAACGTGTCGTCGTGAACGAGCTCGCGGGCACCACGCGCGACCCCGTCGACGAGCAGGTCGAGATCGCCGGCAAGGTGTGGCGCTTCGTCGACACCGCCGGCATCCGTCGCCGCGTGCACCTGCAGCAGGGTGCCGACTTCTATGCGTCGCTGCGCACCTCGGCCGCACTCGAGAAGGCCGAAGTGGCCGTCGTCATGATCGACGTCTCGCAGGCCATCAGCGAGCAGGATGTCCGCATCATCGACCTCGTGCTCGAATCGGGCCGCGCGCTCGTGCTGGCCTTCAACAAGTGGGACCTGCTCGACGACGAACGACGCCGCTACCTCGAGCGCGAGATCGAACAAGACCTGGCCCACGTGGCCTGGGCCCCCCGTGTGAACATGTCCGCGCGCACCGGCCGCCACCTCGAGAAGCTCGTTCCGGCCCTCGAACTTGCGCTCGAGTCGTGGGACACCCGCATCCCCACGGGCAAGTTCAACGCGTTCCTCGCCGAACTCACGGCGGCGCACCCGCACCCCGTTCGCGGTGGCAAGCAGCCGCGTGTGCTCTTCGGCACGCAGGTCGCGTCGCGCCCGCCGACATTCGTGCTCTTCACGACCGGGTTCCTCGACCCGGGCTACCGTCGCTACATCCAGCGACGCCTGCGCGAGATCTACGGCTTCGAGGGCACGCCCATCGTGGTCAACATGCGCGTGCGCGAGAAGCGGAAGCGCACCTAAGCGATGACCCGGGACTCCGGCGACGCGTGGGTGGAAGGCCCCGGCGGCATACGCCGTTGGGGCGTCTACGGCGCTGCCGGGGTGCTGGTGTTCGACCCCGCGAGGGGCGTGCTGCTGCAGCACCGTGCCGAGTGGAGCCACTTCGGTGGCACGTGGGCCTTGCCGGGCGGAGCTCGCCATCAGGGTGAGTCGGCCGTCGACGGCGGCCTGCGTGAGGCGGCCGAAGAGGCTGCCGTGCCGCGCGATGGCGTGCGGTTGCGCTCGGCCATCGTCGTGGACCTCGGGTTCTGGAGCTACACGACCGTGATCGTCGACGTCGTGCGGCCGTTCGAGGCCGTCGTCGCCGACCCCGAGTCGATCGAGCTGCGGTGGGTGGCTGTCGACGATGTCGAGGGTTTGCCGCTGCATCCGAGTTTCGAGGAGGCGTGGCCGACGCTGCGTGCGCTGCTCGGCGAACGGACGACGCTCGTGGTCGACGCCGCCAATGTGGTGGGGTCTCGGCCGAACGGGTGGTGGAAGGATCGGGCGGGCGCGACATCCGCTCTGCTCACGCGCATCGAGGATGCCGCGGCGGGCGGGTTCGATCTGGGCGATGGCGTTGTTCGCTGGCCGCGGGTCGTGGTCGTTGTCGAAGGGCAGGCCTCGAGTGTGGCCGAGACGTGGACGGGTGATGAGGCGCGTGAAGCGTTGTTGCCGGCTGTCGAGGTGCCTGTTGCCGAGCGGGATGGCGACCAGGCGGTTGTGGATGTCGTGGGGGAGCTATTGGCGGATGCGGATGCGGATGCGGGCGCGAGCGTGGTGACCGTGGTGACCGCTGATCGCGAGCTGGTGGAACGCGTCGAGATGCTCGGGGCGACAACGCTCGGGCCCAGCGCGTTCTTGCAGCTGCTCGACCCCGTCGAGGCCTGAGAGCTGGACGCTGCCGAGGCCTGAGCGCCCGGCCCGAGCAGCCCGATCGCCGCGCGAGACGTTCAGCGCGCGTTCATGCGATTGCCGGGCGACACCCGGCTGGGTTTCGGCCTGCGGGGGAGAAGCTGCGAGCATAGATCAGTACTGGTGAACGACGGCGTTCGCACGACCCCGACAACCGTGACCCGTGACTGGAGCCATCCGTGCAGGAATTCTTCGACAACGTCTTCGTGAGGGCTGGCATATCCGCCGCCCTCGGAGCACTCGCCGCCATCGTGATCACCGCGATCGTGGCGTTCGTGTTCCGGCGCATCGCGCGGCGGGAACGCTGGGTGCAGCGCTTCGTCGACCGGGTGCGGCGGCCGTTCCGCATCGTGCTGCTGATCGCGCTCGTGTGGGTGGCGCTGGCCATAGCCGTCAACGATGCCGACTGGCGAGGCACCATCGACTTCGTGGCGCGCATTCTGATGATCGCTGCGGGGGCGTGGCTCGTGGCATCCCTCGCCCTGTTCTTCGAGGATGCCGGGCTCGACCGCTATCGCATCGATGTGGCCGACAACCGAGTGGCTCGACGCGTGCGCACGCAGGTGTTGATTCTGCGACGTCTGACCGTTGTCGTCATCGTGATCGTCGCGATCGCGTCCATTCTGCTCACGTTCCCGGGGGCGCAGGCCGTGGGTGGCAGCATCCTGGCGTCGGCCGGTGTGGTGTCGATCGTGGCCGGTCTGGCGGCGCAGTCGAGCCTGGCGAACGTATTCGCGGGCATGCAATTGGCTTTCAGCGATGCCATCCGCGTGGACGACGTCGTGATCGTCGAAACCGAGTGGGGCCGGGTCGAAGAGATCACGCTCACCTATGTGGTCGTGCACCTGTGGGACGACCGCCGCATGGTTCTGCCCTCCACCTATTTCACGTCGACGCCGTTCCAGAACTGGACGCGTCGCAACTCCGAGCTGCTGGGCGCCGTCGAGTTCGACCTCGACTGGCGCGTCTCTCCCGCGCAGATGCGAGAAGAACTCGACCGTGTGCTGGCCGAGACCGAGTTGTGGGATGGTCGCGCCTCGGTGTTGCAGGTGACGGACGCCGTGGGTGGCTATGTGCGCATCCGCGTGCTCGTGACCGCTGTCGACGCCCCGACACTGTTCGACCTGCGCTGCTACGTGCGCGAAGCCCTGGTGACCTGGCTGCATGAGACGAGCCCGGGTGCCCTGCCGCGCGAGCGCGTGGTGATCACCGAGCCCGGCGAGAAGCGTGCGCCGACGCGCGAGAAGAAGAACGTGCCGACCGACGCCCACGGGTTGTTCTCGGGGGATCAGGCGGCCGAGGAGCGCGCGAGCTTGTTCACGGGGCGGATCACGACGATCAGCCCCGAAGAGGCTGCGCTGGCTGCGGACGGTTCTGACCGCGGTTACCGCGCTGAGCGGTCTGAGCGCTCTGAGCGGTCGGAGCGCGGTGAGCGTGGCGACGTGTGGGAGGACCGGACGGACGGTCGTCGAGAGTAAGAACCGAGCTGCCCGCCACGAGCGTTGCGGGCAGCGGTCTCCACTGCCGTGGCGGCAAGTGTCGGTCAACACGGCCCGTTAGTGCGTGAGTCGGGTCGGTCAGGCCGATACGGGCGCCGGCCACCAGGCCGGCAGGAGCGACATGACGGCCGCCGCATAGGCCTCGGCGTCGGTGTCGTCGCCCAAAGCCCACTGCTCGATGGACGCCATCGTGCCGCCCGCGAAGTAAGCCGCGGCGATCTCGGCCGAACCCGCCGGTGACATCTCCACGCCGGCTTCGCGCCAGAAGTCGAGGGCGATGGCGATGCGCTTGTGCAGCGTCGATACGAGGATGCGTCGGAACCCGGCGTCGTTCTTCGCGAGGAACAGCGCTCGATAGGCGGGGCGCTCCTCACTGACGTGGGCGAGGATCTGGCGCAGCGACTCCTGGTAGCTGGCGCTGACGACCGACGGGTGGGCGAGGCTGTCGCGGGTGACGTCGACCGTGGCGAGGCGGTCGACGATGCGCCCGAAGATGTCGGCCGCGAGCTCTTCGATGCCGCGGTAGTGGCCGTAGAAGGTGGTGCGGTGCACATCGGCCGCCCGGCACAGCTCGGCGACGCCGATGTCGTTCAGGTCTTTGTGTTCGAGCAGCTCGAGCAGCGCCGTGGTGAGGGCGCGCAGGGTGCGTGCGGTGCGGGGCTCGTCAGACGGCGGCATGCCGATATCGCGCAGCGAGATGATGGATGCGGTCATGTGCCTATTATCTGTCGGGGGTCGGTTGAGCCGGGTGAGGCTGGCAGGCCGCGCCCGCGGTCATTCATCGTCGAACGGTGTGACCCTCGCCCGCATCGGCGAGCCGGTTTCGATGTACGTCTTCAGATTGCTCAGCAGGTAGGGCCAGCCCGCCGCCACTTCCTGCGCCTGCTCGAAACCTCCGGGAATGCCCGTGTGATCGAGACAGACCCGGGTGAGGCCGCCCTCGTCGGTAACCGTCCACGTGACTTCACCCGCCGGCGCGACCTGCTCGGTTCCGTCGCTCGACCAGTGCGCTTCGAAGGTCATCGACCAGGAGTTCGGCTCGTCGTAGGACGTGATAATCCCGGCAATTTCGACCGTGCCGTCGTGGGCGAGGTAGTGAATGGGGCTGCCCACGGTCCAATCGGTGCTGAGGGAGCTGTCGAAGAACCACCGCTCGACGCGATCGGATTCGACGATGCTCGCCCAGACCTCGGCGGCGGGTGCTGCGATGACCACCTCGTAGTCGCAGTCTGTCGTCGAGAGCGTGTCGTTCGTGCGCCAGGTCATGCGTCCTCCTGTGGAGCGTGGAGTGCTGCGAAAGTTGCCGTTGGTCAACCATACGGCCACCTCGAGGTCGCACGGGACGGCAGCCTTCCCAGTAGTCAGTTAACGTGACCCCCAGGCTGTGAGGAGCTGAGCCTCATCGGCGTCCGAGAGACCCGCCCGCGAGTTGTTACGTGCCGCGGTGGTGTCGGTGTCGGCGGCGGTGTCGGCGTCGGTGCCCTTGTCCGACTCCTCGCCCGTGACCGCGCTGGAGGCTGCCGGAGGAGAGCTTGCGGCCTTCTCGGCGCTCAGGATGTCGGTCAGCGTGTCGGCGAGGGGGCGCAGCTGCATCCCCGCCTCGAGGGCTCGCGAGACGTCGCGGTCGTTCATGCCCCACCAGTCGCGGTCGTCGATCCAGAGCGGGAGGCTGCGCGGGCCGGCCCACGGGGAGACGCCGTGGTCGAGCAGCCAGCGTTCCTCGACCTCCACGACCGGCCCCGTGTGGTCGGCGACCTGGCGCGCGACTGCGAGGTGCTCCGAGAAGGGGAGGGCGGGGCTGCTTGCGTTGAAGACTCCCCGGATGCCGCGCTCGACGACCCTGACGATGAACTGGGCGAGATCGCGCACATCGATGAGGGCCGTCGGCAGGTCGGGGACCGCCGGTGCGAGAACCGGGCGCTGGGCGTCGGTCGGGGGCATCCGCTCGTCGTCGGACGGGTGTGCAACAAGCGTCGATGTGGACGTGCCTTCGGCGGCGCGCGCGAAACGGGTCGGCCAATAGGTGCTGCGGCCCGACGGATCTCCGGGGCCGCCGATGAGGCCGGGGCGAACGATGGTGCCGCGGTCGGGGCCGAAGGCTGCCAGGACTGCTCGCTCGGCGGCGGCCTTGGCGACGCCGTAGGGGACGTCGGCGGCAGGGGTGGCGGGGTCGGGATCGGGGAAGGTGGCGGCATCCTCGTCGGCGTTGCGTTCCGATTGGCTGGCGTAGGCGCTCGTCGAGGAGATGAAGAGGTAGGCGTCGGCGTGGGGCTCGAGGGCCTCGACGGCGGCTCGCACCTGGTCGAGGGAGCGCGAGAGGTCGATGACGGCATGCCAGCGTTCGGCCGATGGCTCGGATGTCGAGGGCACGACGCTGGCGTAGGCATCCGACTTGTCGCGGTCGGCGCTGATGAAGCGGGCACCCGTGGGCACACGACCCGACTCACCGCGAGCGAGGCACGTGACCTCGTGCCCCGAAGCGAATGCCGCCGAGACGATCTCGCCACCCAACCAGGCCGTTCCACCCAAAACGAGGATTCTCATGGGGTCAGTCAAGCAAGGCACGGTGCCGGCTGGGGCGGGGTTCGCTGACGGCAGACCTAGCGCGACGCGGGGCCCACGCGGCATAGTCGGAGCATGGATCACAAGGAACAGCTGCACGGGTATCTGAAAGTCAGGCGGGCCGACCTGCTGGGCAAGCTCGACGGGCTCGGCGAATACGACGCCCGGCGACCCCTCGTGGCCACCGGAACCAACCTGATCGGCCTCGTCAAACACGTCGCCAGCACGCAGCTTGGCTACTTCACGGATGTGTTCGGGCGCCCCGCCGACCGCCCGATCGCGTGGGACATGACGACCGACGCCGATATGTGGGCCACGGCCGACGAGTCGCTCGCCGAGATCATCGACTTTCACCACTACTCGAACGAGCAGACCGACGCCACCATCGAGGCCCTCGACATCGACGCCCCGGGCCGTGTGCCGTGGTGGCCGGGGGAGCGCGGCAACGTGACGCTGCATCAGATTCTCGTGCACATGACGGTCGAGACGTCGCGTCACGCGGGACATGCCGACATCCTGCGCGAACTCATCGACGGCTCGGTCGGCAACGGGCCCAACGACCCGAACATCTCGACGACGGATGCCGCGCATTGGCTTCAGATGCACGAAAAGATCGAGCGTGCGGCGCGTGAGGCGGCGGGGCGGGCGGAATAGGAGCGCTCGCGGCATCCGAATCACCGGCTGAGGGGCCCCTCGACGAAGAGGGCAGAGCTACCCCTTCCCCAACCAGCCGCTCCCTGGCACTCTGAGTGCGAGCCTCGATCGGTGGGCTCATTCGGACCGTCACGTCTAAAGGGGAACGCTGTGAAGAGAAGGTCTCTACAAATTCTTGCCGCGGGGGCTGCCGCTGCTCTCACCCTGGCCCTCGTGCCAGCCGCCGCTGCCACCGCGGCTACGACGATCACGAGCAATGGAAACATCTATCACGGCTACGGATACACCATCAAGCCGGATGGCACGTCGTCAGGTATTGCGAAGTACGCGGGTGCCACGATCTACGACCAGAACCTGTCGTTCTCTCCTGACGGCAAGCGCATTGTTTACACCTCGCAGACCACGGCCGGACAGCCGTCGAACGTCATGACCGCCAACGCGGACTTCACCAACAAGAAGACCCTCTACAGCGGAGAAACCTTCACGACGAACTACCCGCTGGCCCCGGTCTGGTCGCCGAACGGCGCGCGCATCGCCTATGTGCTGAGTTCGGACAACGCCGCGTCGCGCATCGTCACGATCAACCCGGATGGCTCGGGGAAGAAGGAGATCACCAACACCACCGATATGCCGAGCGCCTCTCGCTACGTGTCGTGGTACCCCGACAGCGACCGCGTGCTCTACGTCAACAAGACGAACCAGCTGTGCACGATCTCGACGACGACCAGCGCGAAGACGTGCAAGAACCTGCCGAGCCAGACCGTGGCGGGCTCAGCCTCGAGCTCGCCGTTCGGTGAGCCGAAGCTCTCGCCCGACGGCTCGACTGTTCTGCTCAGCCTGTGGCAGAACGAGACCACGCAGCGTTTCGACATTGCACGCGTGTCGGTGGACGGAACCAACTTCGCCAACCTGACCGGCAACAACACGGGCCTGCGCCAGGCGACGGACGCGGTATGGTCGCCCGACGGATCTTCGATCGCATTCGTCTTTAGCCCCGTCGTGCAGAACGAATACCAGCAGATCGCTGTGATGTCGAAGAACGGTACGAACCTGAAACGGCTGGCGGCGACGGTTGGTCACGCGGGCGAGACGGCCTGGCAGCCGAAGGTGATCACGGCGAACGACCCCAGCGCGCTGACGGTCGACCGCGTGGGCTACTGCGGTAACAACGGTGGAACCTATGCGTGGCTGGACTTGAAGGCCACGTGGAAGGCGGACCCCAAGGCATCCGTTGCGTCGTATCGCATCTATGAGAACGGCACGAACATCAAGAACGTGACGAACACGCGCTTGAACGCGGGGACGCTTTCTGCGACGTTCTCGAGCTCGCAATGGTGGGCGCAGGATGCGAAGACGCTCATCTACACGGTTAAGGGTGTCACTGCGGCGGGGGTTGAGACCGGGCCGTCGAACACGGTGACGATAAACGTTCCCGCTTTGGACTGCTGATCGGTTGAATCTCGGACGAGCCCGGCTGACGCGCAAGGCGCCGGTCGGGCTCGTTCTTGTGTGCGGGATTTGCCGGTCAGAGTGTCGGTCGTCGGTCGTCGGCCGTCGGTCAGACACCCGCCTTGTCATCTCGTGTCTGCGGGGTGCCTGCTTTGCTCGGTATCGGCTGGGGATCGCCCGCTTGCCCCGTCGCCGCCCGTGCCGACCGTTGCTGGCCGACGAAGACGCCGAGTAGAACCAGGATGACGCCGCCGATCTGAATGAGTGTCAGAGGTTCGGCCGCGAAGATCGTGCCGAGGAGCACACCCGAGACGGGGTTGAGCAGGCCGATGACGCCGACCGTTCCGGCGCTCAAACGTTTGAGGCCTGTGAACCAGCACCAGAACGCCAAGGCCGTCGCGATCACGCTGACGTAGGCGAAGCCGAGGATGGCTCCCGTGTCGAGCGCCGGGGGAGTGCCCTCGAATGTGAGCGCCGCTATCGTCAAGGCACCGCCGCCAGCGAGCAGCTGCCAGGCCGTCAGTGACAAGACGGGGATGTCGCTCGCCCACCTCTTCGAGAGAACGTAGCCGAGCGCCGACATGACCATGGCGCTCGCCGAAGCGACGACACCCCAGGCGTTGACCCCCGTGGACGAGGTGGCGACGATGAGGAGCACCCCCAGCATCCCGATCAGTGCGCCGGCGACGACGCGGGGCACGGGGCGTTCCGAGGCGAGGGCCCAGGCGAGGCCGATCATGACGAGGGGTCCGGCGGCCATGATGCTCGCGGCGACGCTCGAGGGCAGCAGTTGCGCGGCCACATAGAGCAGCACGAAGAACGCGCCGACGTTGAGGATGCCGAGCACGGCCGACCTCCACCACCACACGCCGCGCGGCCGTCGTCGGGCGAGCAGCATGAGCAGGATGCCGGCGGGGAGTGCGCGGATGGCGGCTCCCCAGAGCGGGCTGTCGGCGGGGAGGAGTTGTTTCGTCACGAAGTAGGTGCTGCCCCACGCGATGGGTGCGACAGTAGTGATCAGGACCCAGCGCCATTTATCTTCCATGGAAGTTAATATAGCTTCCCGGGAAGGTATGCTGGGCACATGAGTGCAAAGCAGGGTTCCAGACGCGATGACCCCAAGGTCCGTGCTGAGCGCGTGGACCGCCATGTCCGGGACGACCACGTTGCCCGCATCCAGACCGAGTGGGAACGCGAGCGCCCTGACCTCGACGTTTCGCCGCAAGGTGTCTTCGGGCGCCTGCATCGGCTTGCGGCGCTCCTGATGGACGAGATCACGGTCGTCTATCGCGAGCACGGCCTTCCCGAGGGGGAGTTCGACGTGCTGGCCGCCCTGCGCCGCGCCGGCGAACCCTTCGAGCGGGCCCCCGGCGAGCTCGCCCAGCACACAATGGTCACGACCGGTGCGATGAGCAAACGCATCGACCGGCTCGAGGGCGCCGGGCTGGTCACGCGTCGGGCCTCGTCCGAGGATGGGCGCGGGCGCGTGGTGGCCCTGACGGCGGAGGGGCGGCGGGTGATCGAAGCTGCGTTCACCGACCACATCGCGAACGAACACCGACTGCTCGAGGGGATGCCCGCGGCGGATGTCAGACAGCTGGAGTCCCTGCTCGCACAGTGGTTGGCCCGCGTCGACGGCTGAGTACCCGCCTTGTTACAATCTCGAGCGTTTTCCCGCAAGCATCCCGCCCCGACACGCCGACGCGCTAGTGTGCTGATGACATGAGGGGGAGTCATGAGCGCATCTGAGCGCCCGAGCGAGGCCGCCCTGTGGCGCGCCGGGTGGCGGCTTGCCGCGGGGTATGTGCCCTACGTGCTGCGCGGGCGTCGGCGGACGATGGCGATCGTGATCGGTTTCGGTGTCACTTTCCTCGCGGCTGGAGGGATACTCGGTTTTGATGTCATACGTCCCGGTGAGACGGGCCCTGTCGTCATCGGGGCGGCGGCGCTAGCGGCATTCGGCGGTGCTCTTATGGGCGTCGCAGGCACGATCAGCATGTTGGGTTTGCTTGATATCGGCTCGCAGGTGCCGTCGCCACGCGCGGATCCGGCACGGGCGCGGGCTCTGCGACGAGACCCGGAAACCGCAGCGTTCGCCGACGATGCCACGCTGAGAGCCGTAACCGCAATGCTATGGAATGTGCGCGCGGCCTCGCCTGCAACCGTCGTCACGAGCGGTCTCATAATCGGTCTGGGGATCTTGATCGTAGCGAGCAGCATCACGCAAGAGGGGCAACTCGGAACAGTCGGCTGGGTATGGATCGCCTCACTCGTCCTGATAACTGCCGTGCAGATCGTGAGCGTGCGTGTTCTCGGGTTGGCGGACTGGCGCCTCGGCATCATCGAGCCCGTCGCGCGCGAGCGATTTGGCCGGCCCGTTGAGGTGGCGGATGAGTAGTCCGACGGCCAAGCGCGACTTTCCGGCCGGCGATGGCTTCTGGCGCCACTTCTCCTGGTGGTACGTGGGTGGAGCAGTCATCACAACGACCGTGGCCTGGATCATATTTTTCGCGATTGGACCCTTCCCGGTGGGTTTCGCGACGGTGTGGATCGTCTTCGTCTATAGCAACTGGCGCGCCTCGCAAGAAGATGAGGCTGATGAAAAAGCCCTTACTGCGGCGGCGGAGGCGGGCCGCATGTATCCGGCCGGACTGGATGATGAACCCGTTCGGGACTCTACGAGCAGGGAAAAGACCTCACGGTCCAATTCGTCCACACGATGGAAGGATGAAGCGCTCTTCTCCGTCGCGCTCTCGGTGACGTTTCTTGGCGCAGGGATGGCCTTGCTCGCGTGGAGCCACCCCGAAACGCTCGCCCTGGGGACGGCGATGGGCGTATTCCTTTGGTCGCTCGCGGCCACCGGGGCCGGTCTGCTTCTGCTCTTGGCAGGCCGATGGATCGCCTCGAGAAGGACCGCGATGACTCGCAGTGACGTGCCCCCGAGCGGTTGGAGGGGCGAGGGTTGGCGACTGATCGCCGTTTACGTGAGACGGGTATTTCCGCATCCGGCTGGTCGACGGGTTGTGATCGTTGGAGCGGTCGGAGCGCTGGTCGGCGTCGCGGGCGGTCTCCTGCTGAGCGGTCTGTTCGCCCGGATTGGCTCGTCTGATTCATCGGTCGTCCAGTCGGTCGCAGCGGTTGTGACGTTGGGTGTGTTCTTCGGTGCACTTGCGATCACCTGCGCCGCATCCATCCGCCTGATCGGAGCAATGGAGAGGGACACCAGGCCGCGAGCGCTCGAACGCGCCGAGGAACGCCAGGTGCGGATGCTGGTGGTGCACCCCGAGAGGGGCCAGGATGCTGAAGCGCGGCTCATCGACGTTGCCCGAGACCGTTTGCGCATGTCCCAGCGCACTGCGCCGAGCGGGCTCATCGCGGTTGCGCTCGGGCTCATTCTCTACACGTCCTACAACGTGATGCTGCTCGTTCAGGACGATGCGTCGATGTATAACTTGCGCCTCGTGGCGGGTGCCGTGCTCATCGTGGTCGGGGGTGCGAGCCTCTTCCGGGGCTTCCGCTCGCTCGGTCGCTCGACGGCCCGCATCGCTGCGCTCGAGGCGCTCCTCCACGAGAGATCAGCGCCGCCCTCCGCATCCGAAGCTTCTTCGACTACGGCGGAGGGGGAGTCTCGACCGTGACGAACCTTTCTGCTCCTGACCGACCAACGCATGCTCCAGGCTTTTGGCGGCACGTTTCGCCGTGGTATGTCGGCGCGTTCGTCGTCTGTTTCGTGATCGCGATCGTGCTCGTCGTCCAGCTGGGCGCGTTTCCGTTGGCGCTGGCGTTTCTCTGGATCATCCCCGTGCGGGAACATTTCGTTCTCTCCCGCCGCACCACGGAGCCCGTCGACAACCGGCCACCCTCGGTACCGATCGGGCATCCGAAGGAAGAGGCGTTGTTCGCCCTCTCCGTGTCCTCGCTCACGATAGGAATCGGTTTGATCGCAACATCGCTCATTTCGGCCGACGACCTCACCGTCTCCGACCCAAGAGGCATCTACCTGTGGGCCTTCATCCTCACCGCCCTCGGAACGGCCGGCATCCTCATCGGTCGCGTCTTCATCCGACGCCGTGCCGTGGCGCACGTGATCGAGGGATGGTCTGAATGAGCGAGAGTGCCGAAATGCCGCTGCCGCCAGCCCCTCAGGGTTACTGGCGTAACCTGTCGATCGCTTATTGGGTGAGCTTCATTGCCGTAGCCACCGTCTCCATAGCCCTGCTCCTCAACATCGATGCGCCTTTCCCGGCTGGCTTCGCCGTCCTGTGGTTCTCATTCTTGGGTAACTCCTACAGACATAGCGCGGAGCTTGCAAAGGAGCGAAAGCGGCGAGAGCTCGGCGACCCTGACTCCGTGCCTGAAGAGGACTCCCTGAGCTGGGCAATATACCCATCATTCTGGATGGCTGGACCCGTCGGACGAGTCCGAGACGAGCTGATCTTCGCCGTCTCGCTCTCGACGGCCCTTCTATCGGGGAGCCTCGCGTTGTCTGCATCCCGTGCCCCCGAAGCCTTCTCGCAGCCAGCCGCCGCGGACGTCGTCACCTGGTCATTGGCGGCGCTCGGAGCCGGAGTGGCAGGCATCCTCATTTCGTGGTTGCTGTTCCGACGTCGCATGGGCGGACCGGAGGACGTCGGCATCGCGCAGGGCGCCTCTGTATCGAGCGATAGCTCCCGAGATCACAGGATGGTCTGAACCATGACTTCGAGCACAGATGGCGCGTCCCGCAAGCAGGGGACTGGCAAGAAAGCGCCGTTCGCGGCGATCACTCAACCACCGTTCGCCGTATGGTGGCGCGACGGATGGCAACTCACCGCGGAGTCTGTTCGACACACACTTCGTTCCCCTAGGTGGCAAATCGGCCTAGCCGTCGTCATCCTTGCCGGCTCCGCGGGCGCAGTGCTCGGTTGGTGGCTCAGCTCAGCCCTTCCGGGTGCTCGTGACGAACCCGCCGAGCTCTTCATCGGGTTGTTCGGTATCGTCATCGGTTTCGCGGCCGCCATTCTCGCCGGTTTCATATTCACCCGTCGAGGACGCGTTCCCGCCCGGGCGAAAGGTCTCGAACCCGCAGATAGTCGCCGTGTCCTCTCAGGGGTGACGGATGCGGCGCGCGCCGATCTGCCGACCGAAACCGCTGTTCGAGCGATCCTCGCCGATCAACGAGACCGTCTTCCGTTCGGCATCCTGACCTACCTCGCTGTCGCGCTCCTGCTGATCGGCGGGGTGGTGTTCTTCATCGTTGCGGGCGGCCCGCCATTCATAACCGTCCTTGTCACGGTCTCGGCTCTGTCTAACGCCGTTTCTGGCGTTCTCTCACTCAAGATGTTGGGCTCCCACGGCCCACTCCTCAGCCGCCTCGGCAGCGCCCGGCCGGACACCACCCAGCAGGGCCCATCTCATGACTAGCGCTCACCTTGACCATCCCACAGCCGCCCCGCGCAACTGGTGGTCCGAAGGCTGGCGCATCTACGCCCGCAGCGTGCGCCAGTTCTTCTCGCTGCGCCGCATCCTCACCCTGCTCTTCATCGCCGCGGCATCGGCCGTCGCGGGCGGGCTCGTGGGTGCCGGAATAATCGCGCTCGCCGCGGACCCCCGCCTCTCGGCCAGCACCCTCATCCTCATGCTCACGGCCGCCGCGGGAGGCGCCTCGATCGTCATCGCACTGGGCGTCTGGTATCTGCGCGACCTCCGCGCCGACGCCCTCTCCTGGACCCCGCTCCCACCCGTCATCGCCGCCCTCGAGAAAGCCCCCATCCCGGACGGCTACCACGTGGATGCCGACACCAAAGCCCTCGTCATCTCCATCGTCCGCCGCCGACGTCGCTCCCTGACCTTCGCCGTCACAGCCCTGATGTCCGTCTTCCTCGTCGGCCTGACCTCCGGCATCACCATCCTGTCTCTCGGCGAAGCCATGACACCACGTCAACTCCTCATCTTCCTTCAGTGCTTCCTGTTCCTGTTCCTCGCGCTCTCGGCTGTGCGGTCGCTCGGCCAAACCACCACGCTCCTCGCCCACACGTTCAGCGGCACCATCCCCGACGTCTCAATCAGCACCCCGCCCACGAAAGCAGTCGGATGATGTCACCACACGTCTCGAGCACCCCAGAGGCTCCGCCGCCCAAGCCCACGAGCTCGCAAACGCGACAAGCCGGATGGCGCAGCCTGCGAGCCCTGCTCCCTATCTGCGCCCCACCGTTCACCGAAAGGACCCCTGAGTGACCGACACGCACCGCATCACCTGGTGGCGCGAAGGATGGCGCGTCTACCGCGTCGCCGCGCCCCTCTTCTTCACGCGCCGCCGCGTCGTGACCGGGTTGGTGAGCGTCGTCGTCGCGTCTGCCCTCGTCTATGGTGTCGTGTCGCTGATCCCCGTGCCCGAGTCGGCGCCGCTCTCGTCAGACTTCTTCGCCAGCATCCTCGCCGGTATCGCCGCATTCTTCGTCATCATAGGTTTCGGGACCACCTGGTTCATTCGCGACAATCGCACCGACGGCCTCACCGCGGGAAGCATGCTCCCAGACGAACTCGCACGCCTGCAGAAAGCGCCACCAGCCGCGGGGGAGAGGATCGACCCAGCCCGTCGCGCCCTCGCCATCTCGATCGCGCGACGCCAACGCCGCAACTACGTCGCCGGCCTGACCATGTTCATGCTGGTCACACTGGTGCAGATCACCGGGTTCATCTTCGCGCTCACGACCCCTGGTTCCCAACTGTTGTGGCCGCTCGCCACCATCGTGGCTGCGCTCGCTGTCGAATGCTGGATCCTCAACGCGCTGGCCCAAACATCCGTCCTGCTCGAGAACGCAACCGGCCACCGCGACCCTCCCGCCGAACCGAACGCGCGGTAACCGGCCCTGGCACACAGCCGCCCAAATTATCCGCTAGGATTATCAAGTTGTCTTCGCCGCTCGCGGTGGATGACTTCGGGCTGTGGCGCAGCTTGGTAGCGCACTTGACTGGGGGTCAAGGGGTCGCAGGTTCAAATCCTGTCAGCCCGACAATGAAGTCCCGGAAACCGTCTGGTTTCCGGGACTTTTTCTTTTCCTGGCTGGGCGGTCATAATTCGTACGCTCGGCGACTAGGCCAATTGTACCGAGCGTTTTCGGTTGACCATCGGGAAGAACCTGGCATTTGAGTGTGCTGTCTATACCCTCGCAGGTTAGAACTGAGGTACTCAGACGGCCACGCGCTTATCGATCGAGATTGTTCGCGCGCCCGTGCGCGGTTCGCGGGGTCGATCTCGTAGACCGATACCGCAATCCTGCGAAGGAACGCGGGCGTCTAGCCGAGACCGGCGTTCTCGAAGAAATCTTAATGGCGTGGGTCGCCCGTACTGGCCGGCCAAGTTGGAGGTCATCGAGCAGCGCTATTCCGAGGCTCCGACGGCCGGACGCCATGTCCCGACAATCGAAGCATCTTGGGATTGAAGCTCAGCGCCTTTCCTGATCGGCGTGCGCCGCGTGACCTCTATGGTCTCAATGCGCTCCACGAGAAAGGCGCGATAAACGAAGACGCGAAGAGGCTTTATCGCAACCTGGGCCCATTGGATCATGCCCTCCCGCGATCCCAGGCAGCTCACCGTCGAAGGACTTTGACTGGATGGATAGGAGCCGGCCACAGGGCCGTGAGTGTAAGCGGTCGCACCCCGAGATGCTCGGCGGAGGCAGTGACAGAATCTGGCGCCGACGCAAGCATCCCCCGCAGCACCTCGGCCGTTGCTATCGCGTCGTCGAGCGCCGCGTGTGACGGATGCAGTGACGCGCCTAGTCGGTCGGCCACTGACGCCAGATTTGCCGGCTGGCCGGGAAACATTCGTTGTGACAAACGCAATGTGCAAAGCGTCGGCCACTTCGGCACCCGCGCTCCCGCCCGTTCGAACTCGCTGGCAAGAAAGCGAACATCGAACGGAGCATTGTGAGCCACCACAATCTTCCCCGAGAGACGATGTGCCACTTCATCGATGACATCAGCAAAGCGTGGCGCGCCACTCACCTCGGCATTGCTGATGCCGTGCACGTGTACTGGTCCGGTGTCGACATCAGGGTCTAGGAGCGTCGACCAGGTATCGACGATCTCGCCCGCCGTGCTCACCTCAACTAGGGCGATTTCCACGACGCGAGCGCCCTGACGAGGCGAGAGCCCCGTGGTCTCTACATCGACCACAACGAACGAGGTGTCTCCAAGAACCACCGTCTCAGAGATATCCGTCCACGAGGCCGGAACCGTGTCAGGGATGGCGGGATGGCGGGCGACGATCGAGATGAGTTCGTCCCACGCGGCATCGACGTCGTAGTCGCGAGCCGCGGCCGAGTCGATGAGGAGTGACTCGCTCAGGTACTCGTCATACAAATCGACGTTCTGCACGGGCGCGATCCGCGCCAACTCTAGCGGGGTGGGCTTGGGCATTGAAGCGATCACCGCAAGGGTACTCAACAACTCGCTCCGCTCGATGTCAGCACAGTTGATGGTCATTGCCTCGACGCTGTGCCTCACGTTAAGCGCGGTGAGCATCACACTCAGTGTCGAACACGCCTTACTCCCACGCCACACGAAGAGCAGAGTGTTCTTGCCGTCTTCAATCACCGACGACTCACCGAGTCCGATCTGTCGATACGCGGCCCTCCCTTCGGCGAACAGCTCTGCAGCCTGTTGGTCGAGATAGATGGGCGTCTCAGATCCCTCGTAGAGCTCACGCATCTTCATCCGGACTCGATCGGCCACGGCCGCGCCGGCACCGAGGAAGAGTGGAGACGTACCGCCGCGCGACGGGACGAGCTCGATCGTCTTCGTCGCGGTATCGACGGACACAACTCTCCAGCGACGGCCGGCGAATATCATCAGGCTATCGGGCAGAACAGGGTAGTCAATGGGGATCGTACCGAGTTGCTGACCTTGACTTATTAGGCGGAACTCTTCCGCGGATTGGAACGCCGCGTAGAAGCTGTAGTGGTTGACGATCCTCTCTCCAACAGTGCCAGCAAGCAGCGTGCCGTCACCCGCTTGGGAGATTAGCTGAGTCGAACCGAGGTTGCGGAGCAGCTCAAGGAACTGCGCCCGGCTCACGTGCTCAAACGGCCCCGCCACACACAGAGCGGTGAAGAGCTGCGCGGCGGATGCGCCTCCGTGCTGGGCGGTCACCGACAGGATCTGCTGCACCAGGGTCGATAGATGAAGAGATGAAACCGCGGGCGGCTCGTACCAGCGCTCGAGCATGAGCTCGACCACGGCTGCAGCTTGGAAGAGCTCAGCTCTGAGCCGATCGGTCACCGACAGATTTGGGTCGAGCGAGGGTTCCGTGATGTACATCCGCAAGGTCGCGGGCTTCCCTCGACGACCGGAACGCCCCACCCGTTGGCGCAGCGCCGCCACAGAGTGCGGCGAACCGATCTGCGCCACGGAGTCAGCCGACCCGATGTCGATGCCCATCTCCAGAGTGGAGGTGCAGACGGCCGTGGTCGGCGTGAGAGGGTCTTTCAGCCGGGCCTCGACCCCCTCCCGCAGTTGCTTGGAGAGACTGCCATGGTGGGGGAGAAATTCGTTGGGTACCCGTGCCGCGTCGCTCGCCTCGCGAAGCCGATCGGCGTACTTCTCAACCCACGATCGGGAATTAGCGAACACCAGGTTGTCGTCGCCTCGAAGCACCTGAAACAGGTGCTCGGCGATCGCTCGCTCCGCCGACCCTTGCTGATCGTTTTCGTCGGAATCTGACTCTGATGCCGACACTCGCGCCGGGGGAACCACGCGATACCCGCGCACTTGGAGGCGCAAGTCTGAACGCTCTTCCGACGGGTCCTCCACGACAACGACTTCGTGACCATGACGCGGCCTGAGGAAGTCAGCGGCCGCCCCGAAATCGGCGAATGTCGCTGAGAGCCCGATCCGCGCGATCCGTCGCCGGGTGGCGAGTTCTATGCGATGCAGCAGCGACTGCAACTGCGCGCCGCGCTCGGTTCCGATGAACGAGTGCATCTCGTCGATGACCACGTATCGCAGCCCGGCGAACATAGCGGGTATATGCGTGCCCCGAAGAACGAATTGCGCTTCCAGCGCTTCCGGTGTGATCAGTACAAGGCCGTCAGGGTTTCGCGTGAGCGCCTCCCTCTCCTTGCCCCCGATGTCACCGTGCCGACGAACGACGGGGGTATCGATCAATTCGCAGAGTGATTCGAGGCGCTGAAACTGGTCATTGATCAGAGCCTTCAGAGGGCTGATGTAGAGCGCCTTGACACCGCCGGTGCTGGTTCCGGCATCCGCCTCGAAGGCGAGCCTTGAGCAGATTGGCAGCCAGGCCGCCTCGGTTTTGCCACTTGCAGTCGCCGCGCTCACGATCACGTCACGGTCGCCCGCGATGATGGGCAAGACCGCATGCTGCTGAACCGGCCTCAGCTCAGTCCACTGCTGGTCCCAGATCCACCTCTGAACCTGTGGATGAAGATCGTCGAAGCCGCCCACGGGGAGCGGCACCGACGCCGAGCCAGCAGCGCTGGCCGCATCAGAGGCGGAAGGCAGCGAGGTCATCGTCGTCGTTCGAAGGAGCGGCTGGCGCCCAACCGGATGCGTCATCGCCGTCTGCTTCTGACGGAATCGGCTCGAGATCCGGGTTGGTTTCGGCAGCGATCTGCACGGTGCCGACGAGATCCGACCATCCACGATCTGGGTTCTGCTCCAGCACCGCTAGCAGGTCGAGGTAGCTCTTGATCGACGTGCGCGGTGTGCGGAAATAGGAGTCGCCGATGCGCGATTGACAGTGCGCCATATATGCTTGGATGCCTTCATCAGGCATGAGATAAGACGCCGGGTCGCCTGATGCTTGCACATGGCGGAGTTTCGTCAGCAGCACATAGAGGTCCTCCGGTGTCAGCCCGGGGAGCCGCACGACGGGCCCCGAATAATCCACGAGGCCATCGACGGCAAAACTGTTCTCGGCCAGACGCGTCTGCAGCGCCGAATACGAGTACAGCCCGCGCCGCGGATCCATGAGGAAGTCGGGCGTGCCACCCATCACGAAACCGAGCCCTTCCGCACTGCCCTGTGTCGCATCATTGGTGATGCGAAGGATCTGCTCGTAGTTGGCATTACGCGCCTGCGTGTGCGCGAGCTTGTAGAGATTCACCATCTCGTCGAGACACACCAGAAGTCCACCGAAGCCAGCCAGCCTCACAAAAAGGGCAAGCAGCTTGAGTTGGTCATAGACGTTGGCGTCATCGACGATCGTGCGAACGCCCAGCGCGGCGCGCGCATCCGTCTTCGTGGTGAATTCGCCGCGCATCCAGCGCACGGCATCCGACTTGAGCTGTTCGTTGCCGGTATCGTGCCCCTCCCAGTACTTCGCGATGACCTCGGCGAAGTCGTAGCCGCCCGTGAGCTCGTTGAGCTGCTGGAGGCGCTCGCGGATGACGGAGTCGACGGATGCCCCGGTTGATTTCGCTTGGCCTAGGGCCTCAGTGATGAATCGCTCGAGCACGTTCGCCATGGCACCGCCATCGGGCTTCGCGCGAGTGGACATGTTGCGCATCAGCTCGGCGTAGAGGCTGCGCGCCTGTCCGCCTGTGGCCTGCAGCCGACGATCGGGCGAGAGATCGGCGTGCACTGTGACGAGTTTCTGCTGGAGCGCCATCGACCGAACGAGGTGGAGGAAGAAAGTCTTGCCTGATCCGTAGTCTCCGATGACGAAGCGCACCCCGCTGCCTCCGTCAGCGATCCGCTGGATGTCGGTGAGCAATGCGCGCACCTCGTTGGCGCGCCCGACCTGAATATGCTGCTGGCCCGTGCGCGGAACCACTCCGGTGCGGAGGGCTTGCAGAACAGCGTCCCGGTCGCGCGGGCGGATCGTTGTGGCGTTGGTCACTTCATCATCTCCTGTAGTACGTCGAGGCTGACGACCAAGGGGTCGTCGCCTTCAATAAGCTGTTCGTCGGTCGTGTCGAGCGCGGCCTCGTTGAGTGTGTCGATTGCCCCGCTAGGCAGGACATCGAGCGCGCGGGCCAAGGCGTCGAAGTCCATGCGAGGAAGTTCCGGATGCGCGGCGAGCAAAGTGAGCAATCGGGAGTGCGCCGCATCGAGGCCCGCGTAGGCGGGTTCGGATGAGTCGCGCGGCACTTCCTCATAACCGACTTCGGCGTCGTCGCTGAATATCTCGCGAAGGAGTTCCGAGACCAGTGATGTGGACCGAAGAGTGGATTCGATGACTCGATGGTCGAGCACGAATGAGCTCGGTGGGTTAGGGGGTTGCGTCTGAATCGGCGCCGGCATCGACGCCGGAGGGCGAGGGATCGTCTGGCCGGGCATTGGCGATGGTGCGCGTCGCACGGTCGAGGGCTGGTCGTCGTCCGCTTGCCGCCCCTTGTCCGCCCAGTCGAGGCCGATCTGCGCATTGACGCGTTGTGCCACGGTGGCCGGGTCCTCCCCGAGGAAACGGAAAATGTTGGTGAGGATCATATCCTCCTCGGGCGCAAGAATCCGGTCGCTCGCTGCCACCCGCAGGAGGAGGTCGGCGAGGATGCTCCGCTGATCGCTCGTCAGCTGCGCCATCCGCGAGGCAAGTGTGGCTACGTCGACTGTGGCCGATTCGCACCACTGGGCGTGGGCCGTCAGACGAGCGCGTTCATCCTCGCTTAGACCGAGAGCCGACTGGATGTGCGCCATCAGCGTCGACGTCTCGACCTCCACGATCCGTCCATCGGATGCACTTACCGCCACGGCCAAATGCACCAATAACTCCGCGGCCTCGTATTCCGCAGAGACGGCCGGTGAAGCGTTCTCGTTCCTGGTGAACGGCGCGACACTCCGCGCTGTGCGGAACGGTCCTGCCGCATGGTCGTCAGGAGCGGACGTAGTGGAGCGGAGCGACACCAGACTCCGAACCAGTTGGGGAGGCGCGTCGAGCTTCGATCTGACTCCACGAGTCAACCGCGCGTGCAGCGCCTCGCTTTCAACTCTCCGTTCGTTGACCTTCGCTTCGTGCAAGGCTGTTCCGGCGGCGCGAAAAGCCGACTCGGCCAACAGAACCGCCTCACGCAACTCACTCCATGTCTTGGACGTAGGGTCGGTCGGTTTAATGGTCCACTCCGACGTGTCTGAGGCGGCTCTCTCAGCGGCCCGACGTTCACGGCGTGTCAGCAGTGCTTCCTGTCGGCGGGTCTGCTCATGGGCCCCTGTTGCCGAATCGTTAGAACTCACGCGACCATCTCTTCGAAGGCAAACGTATTGACGGTGAGCACCTCGTCGCCCTCGAGTAAGGGTTCGTCAACAGCGTCGAAGGCTGCCTCATTCAGCGCGTCGAGTGCTCCGTTCGGCAGCACTCCGAACTGCGCGGCGAAGGCATCGAATTCGGCTCGCGAGATATCTCCGCGGCCGTCGAGGGAACGGAAGAGCGCCGAATGCGCTGCATCCAAGCTGCCGACGAGTACGTCGTCATTACGGTCGTAGCTCGGGCTTCCAATGACGGGAGAGACGTCGGCGAGCACCGGTGTCATTGGTGCCAGCGGCTCTTCCTCATCGAAGACATCACGCAACAGCGCTGACACCTTTGCGGTCTCGAGGATGGTCGACGAGATGATGTGGGTGTCGAGAACGAACCCCGCGGATGGCGCGCTTGCAGGCTCTGGTAACGACGCGCGAGACGACGGCCTCGAAGATGTCAACGGGGAAGCAGTAACGCTAGTGCGAGTCCCCGACAAAGCAGCGTGCACCCGGCCCGTGACCTCGTCGGGATTATGCCCGAGGAGCGTAAAGATCTTCATCAATACCTTGATCTCTTGCGGGGTCGCGATGCCGTCGTTAGCGGCGATCTCGATCAGCAGAGCTGCCAGAGCTGCCTTCTGTGCTTCAGTGAGTGACGCGAGCCGCTTAGTCAGCCCCGTGAGCTTCACATCCGCACTGCCTAGCCATCGCAGGTGCGCCTGAAGTCGGTTCCGCTCGTCCACTGTCAGTTGAAGCGACGACTCGATGTGGTGCATCAAGGCCGCGGTCTCGTTCTCGTCGACACTGCCGTCGGCTGCGCTGACCGCCACCGCAAGGTGCGCTAGTGATTGGGCGGTCTCGTACTCGGGTGAGGGCGTAAGCGAAGGGTTCTTGCCGCTATCGAATATCAGGACGTGCCGGTCCGCACTTAACGGCGGCCCACCGAAGCGAACATCCGGTTCGACACTCAGTCCTAGTTTGCCTGCCAGCTGGAGGATTGAGAGTGTCTCGGCCTTGGTCAGGCGGTCACGTCCCTCGAAGCCCCACAGGGTGAGGAGCTCGCCCGGCTCGGTCAGCTCGTCGCGCTGAACCGTTGAGGCCCACTGCCGAATGTTTGTGAGTGCAGGAAGAGCTTCGTAGAGTAGCTCGGCAGGCAGGAGCGCGATCGCCGGAAGGGTGTCCTGAGAGCCCGGGTACTTCCCGAGATATCGGCTGTAGCTCTCGAGAGCATCCTGAGCGCGATCGGAAATGTCGCGCAGCTGGCTGGTCGGGCGCGCTGCGGAGAGCACGTCCGAGACGCCAGTGAGCGCAATGCTCGCCCCACCGATCCCAGATGAAGCCGGCGAGTAGCTAAAAGTGACGTTCCGCTTCAGCGGTTTCACAATGAGGCCGCTCGGAAACCTGCGCTCGAACATGATACGGAACAGCGCAGCGTATTCTACGGCGCACCGCTTGCCCGCGGTGCGGGGCCGAATCTCGGCGCTGAACCACGACCACGCGAACGCCCACTCGGCCGAGATCGGTGTGCCATCGACGGCCTGCGATCCGATCTGCATTGTCAGAGAGAGCGGGATCGGCCACCGTTCCTTGGTGAGGGACGGAAGCACCCGATTCCCCTCGGGCTTCGAATCGAGAAGGATGAGGTCGAGGAGCTGGATGAAGGTTGCGGAGTACCGATCGAACGATGAGCTTTGTCGACTGTAGACCTTCTGAAGCGCGACCACTTCGTCGCGGATCTGATGCACCTCAGCGGGCTGTCGAATGCCGTCGATCAGGATGCGTCGTTCGAGCCCGTAAAAGAAGAGGAAGACATATCCGACCGGGGTGCCTGGATTACGGCGACCGTCTGCGAGCCACGCCAGGTACGCGGCCCTAGCCTCGGGAGTGATCGAGTCGTAACGGGGCCAATAGTCCATACTCCGTCCAGCGGTGTCGGGCGAGAACCTCTTCACCTTGAGTGTGGGGTCGATAAGAGCGGGCTCAGACTCGCCGTACCGGCCAGTGAGCCCGCACCCGACGTAGACGAGTCCGCCCGGAATGACGTACCCGTTGACCTCGATCGTCAGACCGACGGGAATCCACTCGCCATGCTGGGCGCGGATAGCGCGCGGCTTGATTCTCGGCGCGGGGGGAGAGGGAGGGGTGCGTACGTGGGCGGTGGAGATGGGTTGGGAAAGATGGGCCGGCTGCACTGGCAGTGAGGGTGCGGGATGTGCTGGAGATGGCGCGGGTGCAGTCGTCTGGGCCGAGGCTGGCACCGCCGGAGCGTGGGAATTTGCGGGCGCGGCCGCTGCAGCAGCATGCTCAGCCGAGCGCTCTGCTTCGCGAATCTCCCGCCTGGTCAAGGTGCGCGGCGCTTCGGGCAGCGGAAGCGGAGCCGCCGGTTCAATCGTTGGTACTGGCGCTCGGTACCCACTCGCGGGCTGCCCCCACTCAGACCCGGTCCACCATCGGTTCCGTCCTCCGGTGGAGACGTCCGGATACCAGCCTGGCGCAACCGTCGCGGCCGGCTTGGCATAACTTGACGTGAAATCTGGAGACCCGACGCGGCGTGAGCCCGGCAACGTGGCTGCACGTGCGTTCTTTTTTCGACTCCGCCGAATGAGCCACGCGATCAGCAATGCGATGAGCGCCAGCGGCGTCGTAATCATCACGATGACAATGATCACGGCAATTGTTGTTACCAGTGTTTCCGTCATGACGGGCCCTCCCCCTCGGCCCCTAGCCGCATTCACACCGTAGCGCCCGCGGGCGACATACGTGAAGTCTTGCCAGTTCCCGGATCGGCCTGGCTGCCCGGCTACCAGTAGTTGATTCCGCCAGGAGGCGAGGCGGATGTGATGTGTCTGCGGCTGACCTCTTGCGTGCTGGGTGGCACATTCCTACTCTGGGCACATGTCTCTCCGCCTCGAAGAAGTTGTCATCGACTGCAGCGAACCATCCGCTCTCGCCCGCTGGTGGGAGGTGGCGACCGGCTGGCAGGTCATCGATGAAGATGAGGACGGCGCCGAACTCGCGCCCGCGCCCGGGCAGACGCCGACGCTCATGTTCGTGAAGGTTGCCGATCAGAAGCGCATCAAGAACCGATTGCACCTCGACTGGGTGCCCGACGATCAGCAGGCCGAAGTCGACCGCCTGATCGGGCTCGGCGCGACGCGCGTCGACGTGGGGCAGGGGGAGCAGTCGTGGGTGGTGCTGGCCGATCCCGAGGGCAACGAGTTCTGCATTCTCGCCGCGCGCTAGCTGGCCGTGAGTTGGATGTGCGTGACCGACGAACCCTTGTCGCACGAACGTGAACGACATATCGTTGAGTATCGTTCGACATCCAATTATGCGAGGAGAACATCATGGCTAGTTCGTTCCCAACCGGCGGTTTCGGCGGAGTCAACGCCGACAGCATGTGGCAGACGATGGAGCAATTGCGCGCCAACTTCGAGAAGCGCGTCGGCGGCGGCACCCGCATGGGTCGCGGCGACGTGCGCGCGGCCGTTCTGGCCCTGCTCGCCGAGCGTCCCATGCACGGCTACCAGATCATCCGCGAGATCGAAGAGCGCAGCGGCGGCAGCTGGAAGCCGAGCGCCGGCTCCGTCTACCCGACGTTGCAGTTGTTGAGCGACGAAGGACTCATCGGCGCCGAAGAATCGAACGGGCGGAAGACGTATGCGTTGACCGAGGCCGGGCGTGAGGTTGCCGCATCCCACACCGAATCTGCACCGTGGGAGAGCGCCGCCAGCGAAGAGAAGACCGGGTTCACCGCGCTGCCCAAGGCGGGCGTCGAACTCGCGCAGGCCGCCGCTCAGGTGGGCCGCACCGGTTCGCCCGAGCAGGTGAAGCAGGCCGTGGACGTGCTCGATGAGGCACGCCGCCGGCTTTACTCGATCCTCGCTCAGGACTGACCGGGGTGACATCGGCTCGGCCGGGTCGACAACACGCCGAAGCTGACGCCGAGGCGGCGGCGAGAGCGGGCGCCGGAAACACGAAAGCCCGCTATCGCCGCATCCTGCGGTTCGCCAGCTACCACCTCGCGGTGACCTGGTTCTACGAGCTGTTCCTGCCGCGCATCGGCCTGCACAAAATCGTCGAACGCACCCGCACACGGCGCATGAAGAAGTTTGCTCGCAAATTCCATGTGCTGGCGGTCGACCTTGGCGGGCTAATGATCAAGGTGGGGCAGTTCATGTCGTCGCGCCTCGACGTGCTGCCGCCCGAAATCACCGCCGAACTCGAAGGGCTGCAAGACGAGGTGCCGCCGGTGCCGTTCCCCGCGATCCGCGCCCTCGCCGAACGCGAACTGGGTGTGCCACTCGGGCAGGCATTCACGTGGGTCGACGAAGTGCCCGTGGCCGCCGCATCCCTCGGGCAGGCACACCGCGCGCAACTGACACCCATCGCCGCCGCCGACTCAGGGCTCACCCACGTCATGCTCAAAGTGCAGCGGCCCGGCATCGACACCATCGTCGACGTCGACCTCAAGGCGCTGCGCAAAGTGGGCGGATGGTTGAGCCACGTGCGCCTCGTCTACGACCGCGTCGACATGCCGGCCCTCGTCGAAGAGTTTGCCGCCACCAGCCTCGAAGAGATCGACTACCTGCACGAGGCCGCCAACTCGGAGCGTTTTGCGGCGGACTTCGTTGGTGACGACCGCGTGGATGTTCCCGCCATCGTGTGGGAGCGGACGACGCGACGCGTCCTCACGTTGCAGGATGTGACCGCGATCAAGATCAATGACCGTGAGGCGTTGCGGGCAGCCGGGATTGACCCGGCCGAGGTTGCGCCCGTGTTTGCGGCCGTGATGTTTGATCAGCTGTTCACCAACGGGTTCTTCCATGCCGACCCGCATCCCGGCAATATCTTCGTCACGCCTGTTGCGCCGTCTGGCGCTGGCGCTGCAGGGCTCGCCGATGCGGCAGAGGGCACGGATGCCGCGGCCGCACGCGGATGGAAGCTCACCTTCATCGACTTCGGCATGATGGGCGAGGTCCCGAGCAACACCCGGAGTGGCCTGCGCAAATTGCTCATCGCCGCCGCCTCCCGCGACGGCAAGGGTCTGGTCGACGCCATCCGCGATGTCGGTGTGTTGCTACCGACCGCTGACACCAATGAGCTCGAGCGCGCGATGACGCAGCTCTTCGCCCGCTTCGGCGGCATGGGGTTCGCTGAGCTGCGTGAGGTCGACCCGCGAGAATTCCGCGACTTCGCCGAACAGTTCGGTGACGTGGTGCGGTCGCTGCCGTTCCAGCTGCCCGAGAACTTCCTGCTCATCATCCGCGCCATGTCGCTCGTCTCGGGTGTGTGCAGCTCGCTCGACCCCGCCTTCAACCTGTGGGACTCGGTCGAGCCCTACGCCCAACGCCTCGTCCGCGACGAACGCGGCAACGTGGTGCAAGACCTCGGCCGCAAAGCCCTGGATGCCGCCACCCTCGCCGTGCGCCTGCCCGGCCGCCTCGACGGCCTCGTCACCCGCTTCGAGCAGGGCACGCTGTCTGTCGAGAGCCCACGCCTCGAGCGACGCGTCGCCCGCATCGAGCGAACCGCCCGCCGCATCGTCTCAGCCGTGCTCTTCGGGGGACTGCTCGTCGCGGGCGCCATCGTCCGTGCCGACGATATTGTCTTCGGCACTGTGCTGATGTGCGTGTCGGTGCTGCCGCTCCTGCACGCCCTGTTCGGCGGCCGACGGAGCGTCTGAGAAGAACCGGCTTCCGCCGCCCGAACAGAACAATCTGTTTTTAGAGGCGATTCAGGGACGGATGCGCCCCTGCGCCGCTTGCATCGAAGACGGCTATCCCTAGGCCGAGACTTTTCACGAATTCGACAAGATCTTCAACCGGCCGGACCGGTACCACGACCGTCAGGTGCGACGGGCGAGGGTCGATGTGCCGGGCATAGTCAAGGAGCTGCCCGACAGCCATACGTATGTTGTTGCGTGTTGCATCCGCTTTGACCTCGAATAGTTCCCGGTCCTCGCGCACCCACGTATCTGTGAAGAGCGCCGCGCCCTGGCCGGGGATCACAATCGACAAACGGGTTGCAGTTTTCCCTGTGGCCTCGATCGCGGAGATGAGTCGATCCTCAAGTAACCGTTCCCGGCGAACGATCGCCGACTCAGCTACGGCCTTTCGAGCGAAAGTAAGTGAATCGGATGCTTCTCGAGTCGTTTCGAACCAACCCGTCTGCATAGCTGGCGGAGCACTCGCAATTAGGTCCTGCGAAATAGTGGCTGCCGCCGTTCCCCTCGGAACGAGTCGGAAGACGATCACGGTTCGAACTATTCCTATGCCGTCGGGGGCTTCTTCAATGCGGTGAGGATCAACCTGGTCGAGCCAGAATTCACCGAGATAGCGATGCAAACGTGTGCTCGTGCCTACCTCGTTCCCGTCGGCGGCGAAGAGGTGGATTGTCTTGCCCAGTGACCGGGCGTCCCTGAGTGCCTTGTTTCCCCGGACGAAATCTTGGGGACCGAGTCGGCCCGCTCCCGTATAGAAGAAGGCCGAGCCGTCAGCCGCCCATCCATCGAAATTGTAACCATGCTTCGAACCCGTGGACGGGTCCGAGAACACGAAGATATGCGGCTGCCCTTTTGGCGTCTCAATCCCGCTTTGCCCAGAGCCGCCGAAATGAGAAGCAAGGTCTCGACGAGTTACGAGGTCACCGGCTTCGACGACGAAACCCCGGTCGTTGAGGTCAATGAGAGCCATGGCTTTCAAGCTAGCGGAAGCGAGTCCGTCTCACTATTTTCGGAAGCAGGCGTAATGCGTTAGATGAAGAATTTGCGGAGGTATTCGCGGAGTGGCTCGTCGCAGACATAGACGTAGGTGCCGCGCATCCCGCGTGTAAGCAGCACCCCGTAGATGTTGCGAACCAGCTTCAGAAGATCCACATCGGTGTAGACCAGCCCGAGAGCAGGATTGTTCTCCTTGCCCTTCTTGTCGAAGTAGTGCGCGCGATCAAACACGATGCGTTGTTGCTCGACGTCGAACCGTAGATCGGGCCCGATGATGACGCCCGCGTAGTTGAGGTCGTAACCCTGGACCGTGTGAATGGAACCGACCTCGAATACCGAGGTCGACGAATTGATCCAGTCCTTCTGCGTTCGATTCCACTGCAACTCGATGCCGTCGACCTCAATATCGACCGCAGAGGCGTCGTTCTTGCTATTCCAGTTCCAGGCGTAGCCGGCGAGGAGACGGGCAAGACCGAACTGCGCTTCTCTTTCCGCGAGCTCGGTGCGGAGATCGCCCAGGTTGTCGAAGAGGCGGAAGTCGTAGTTGTCGAACGCCTGCGGTGCCGGGGCGTCGGCGGTCAGCATGGAGCGCACATAGTGGATGTAGTCGCTGCCGCCAGCAACTCGCATCTGCGACGTCAGAGGATACAGACGATAGGAGGACCGTGCCGTCGCGACCAGTTTCTCGACGACCGCGGGCGGGAGGTCGGCGGGACGAACGCTCTGCGCGGCATCCAGCAGAAAAATCTGGTGCGTGCTTTTCTCCAAGATCCAGTCGAGCTGCGTCTTGTGCAGGTCGTTCGAACCGAAAAGCGCTTCGGTGATATCCGTGAACTTCTTGTTGAGCGGGCCAGAGGCCTGATTCGCACGCTGGTTGAGGCGGTGCGCCTCGTCGACGATGAGGAGATCGAAGTGTCCGGGATCGCCGCCGACCTCGAAAGGTGTCATGACCCTCGTCGTCGTGAGGCCGGGGGTGCGCTTGAAAACACCCTCGATGGATTTGCGCAGCGACTGCTGCGGGACGACCAGGCCGATGCGGAGATCGCGCAACAGCGTGGGGGAATCACCCAAGAAGAACTCCGAGAATACCGAATCCGCGTCGAGGTCTTCAGCGCCGGTCGAGTCTGCGATGTCACGAATGAGCTTCATGAGGTAAATCGCCACGATCGTCTTGCCGGTGCCGGGGTCGCCCTGAATCACGCTCATGCTGGCGGTATGCGAGCGGAGATCAGCAAACAGTCCCTCCAGGATGTCCTCGACCGCGGCCGCCTGGTCCACGTTCAGTGACTTGAAAGGCGACAGCTTGAAGAGGTCGGAGTTGACGATCTCGGGAATCGTGCGCGTGAACAGTCCTTGCTGGAACAGCTCATCGAAGATCTCGGTGAAGGTTGCTTGGTAGCCCTGCCGGCCGAAATACTCCGCATCCGTTATGCCGTCGTTGCGGTTGAGGACACGGAAACGCCCGTCGCCCGCCAAATACCGAATCAGGTAAGACTCGAGGTCCAGTGCTGCCGACTTGTTGAACGTCTCATCGATGACAAGTCGGACGTCGGTGAGGTGAGATTTCGTTCCGGTCTGCTGGTGCTGCCGCATCCGACTGGCCACGTTGAGCGACTCGCCGACGTAGATCTCTTGAGCGCCGGTCGAGCCCGAATCGATCGTGTAGACGACCGGCCAGTTTCGGTGCCGTTCGTCCGACTCGGCCCATACCTTCTGCTGCGCTGCCGAGAAGCTCAGGCGCTCGATCTCAAAGCTGGTCATATTTGTCGCTTCGACCGCGAGCTTTCTCGACCGGGTACTTTGCGCGCGTGACGGCCAACTTGTCGAGCACGATCTGATCGGGATCGACGCCCAGTCGGTCGGCGAGGAGGAAGCAGTAGGTCAACACATCGGCCAGTTCGGCCTGGACATCTGCGGTCTCAGCGTTGGAGTTCCACTGAAAGCACTCGAGTAGCTCGGCGGCCTCGATCGAGATGCTCTTCGCCAGGTTTTCGGGAGTGTGGAACTGGGCCCAGTCGCGTTCGGCCACGAAGGCGCGCAGGGCATCCTTGCTGGAAGACTCGGTCACAGTGACACCGTAGCAATGGTTCAGCTAATGCTGGATAGCCTTGAGGGGAGCGGGCGCAGCCCGACGACTTTCCGGATGGCCGGACCGCGCTTCTGTGGTTCGCCCAGTCCGGCGTGAATACCCAAGGTGAGAGGGCGTCCGGCGTGAGCTTGGTTCGTTTGAATGATGTCGAGGTGCGGTACGAGAACACGCAGATCCTGCGGGAGGCGTCTTTTCGGTTGGAGAACAAAGACCGCGTCGGCGTCATCGGGCGGAACGGGTCGGGCAAGACCACGCTGCTGAAACTCGTGCTCGATCAGGTGCAACCCGATTCGGGAACCGTGAGCGTCGAGGCCGGCATCCGGATCGGCTATTTCTCTCAGTTCTCGGAGCTGGATGGCACCGCCACGATCACCGAGGTGCTCGACGCGTTGTTCGCCGACGTGCACGCCGTTGAAGATGAGCTGGCCTCCATCGACCTGGCTATCGGCGAAGGGGCCGACGGGGGAGCGCTCGACACGCTGATCGAACGGCAGGCCGAACTTTTCGGCGAGATGGAACGCCTCGACGGCTGGGACTACACCCGCAAGATCGACCAGGCGCTCACCACGCTGGGCTTCACCGAGGCACACCGCACGTGCGCGATCGACGAGCTGTCCGGCGGATGGCGCAACCGAGCCGCCCTCGCGAAAATCGTGCTCGAGGAGCCCGACATCCTGCTGCTCGACGAGCCCACCAACTTCCTCGACGTGGCCGGCGTCGAATGGCTCGAGAACTGGTTCCGCGACTTCAAGGGCGCCGCCATCATCGTGTCGCACGACCGCAAGTTCCTCGACTCGGTCGTGACCCGCATCGTGGAGGTCGAGAACTTCCACCTGCACGAATACCCGGGAAACTTCGCCGAATACATCGTGCAGAAGCAGTTCCGGCTGAAGACGCTCGAGGCGCAGTTCAAACACGAGAACGAGCTGCTGGCGTTTGAAGCCGAGGGCATCGCCGACCGTCGCGAGGCCGCCAAAGCGTCGAGCAAGGGCCTGGGTAAACAGCTCGCCAACGTGAAGAAGTCTCGCGCGCCTCGGCCCGTCGACGACATCATCACCGAGATCTACTCAGGTCTGCACGTCAAGGATGTCCTGTGCCGCATCGTCGGGCTCACGAAGTCCTACGGCGCCCGCACGCTCTTCGAGGGCCTCGACCTCGAGATCCGCCGCGGCAACCGCATCGTCGTGCTCGGCGCCAACGGCAGCGGCAAGAGCACCCTGCTGCGCGTCCTCACGGGTGACGAGAAGCAGGATGCGGGCAGCGCGGCGTGGGCCGGCGGCGTGAAGGTCGTCTCCTACAACCGTGTACTCGACGAGCTGGATGACGACGACACCGTCACCCACGCCGTGAACGCCTACCCCGACAGCCTCGCCCTGACGGCGACCCGCAAGTCGGTCGGCCGCTTCCTCGACATGTTCCAGTTCTCGGAGGCCGACAAGAAGAAGCGGATCCGCGAGCTGTCAGGCGGTCAGCGGGCTCGCGTGGCCATGGCGCAGTGCTTGCTCTCGGGCGCATCCGTTCTGCTGCTCGACGAGCCCACGAACCACCTCGACCTGGCGAGCACGCAGGTGATGGAGCGCGCGCTCGTGCACTTCCCGGGCGCCGTCGTCGTCGTGAGCCACGACCGGTTCTTCACCGACAAAGTTGCCAACCACGTGCTGGAGTTCGGTGTCGCCGGCGCCGCGCCGGGCGAGATTGCGGTGCGCGCGGCTTAGCGATTAGATCGCCGAACAGGTGGGAGTGAAAAGATCCAGTAGAGTCAGCTGAGCGCTGGCGGGGGTCGTCTAGCGTCATCACAATGGGGGATGGCATCGTGGCTGGGTTTTCTGCAGCGGACTTTTTTTGCAACTCGGGAGCTTAACAATCGAATCGCCGGGGGTATCCGCAATGCCGGCGATCTCTGGGACCTTTTGGTCGAAGAACAAGATGCGGGTATTTCGGATCCCACTGAATTGCGGGCTTTAACAGCTGAGAAATTGTTTTTTCGCGGCCAATCCAATCACGCCTTTGGGCTGTCTGCGTCCCTTCACCGGCTGGTCGCTGCGGAGTTGAATCACGAAGTGTCCGAAAGTGAACTCCTCAGGGCCGAACGGGCGATACGCGCCAGAGCGCGATCGCTCGGAGTTGGTAAGGGACTGAGTGAACTCCAACTCCAAGCCCTATTGCAGCATCATCACGCTCCCACGCGTCTTCTTGATGTTTCGAAGAAACCCCTCGAAGCTCTGTATTTTGCGACAGAGGACAAAGATCTAACAGACGGCCGGCTCTTCCTGATCAATGTTGATCCGGACGGTGGCTTCAATCGTAAGGTCGCTTTGGATGATTCAACCGAGACGCTGCCATGGGCGAAGTACTCGATTGGCTCGAAAAATGCAGCGGGCGAGTGGACCCAGACGGTATGGGTCTTAGACAAACCAGGTTTCGACCCGCGAATGATCGCGCAGAATGGGGTTTTCTTAGTCGGTGGAATTCAGCGAAAGTACAGCAATCTCAATCTGACTTGGGAACACGGAGCCCTTTCCGCGAAGCAACTTCAGGATTTGAGCATGATAACGGTTGGGTTTCCCCGAGGGCGGCGTTCCTCTATGAGGGACGGGTGGCCAGCGTTCGGCTGGACAATCCGGATACCGTTCGAGTGGAAAAAGACATTGCGTTCCTTGCTTGATGAGCGAGGCATTTCTCATAAGACGATGTATCCCGCGTTCGCGAGCCTCAAATGGGAAACAGAGTCGGCCGTTAGGGACGCGTGAAATGCAACTCATGAACTTCGAAACCTTCTTCCCGGACCTGATCCTTGTGATTTTCGGCGCTCTTCTAACGGTTCTCATAGCGTGGGGCGCTTTAGCAATCGAATCGCGGCGTCGGGAAAAAGGCGACCTCATACGACTCGCCCGAACCATGGCGCGAAAGCGCTCACTTGTTCAGATCGACCACCCCGTAAACGTAGATCCTTTTGATCGTGTGAAAGATATTGAGTGGAGTTCCCTCGGAATCATCGCTGTTCGTGATGCCATCGATTTAGCTCGCCAGTCGGTTCGCTCTTATTCAAAGGCGCACGTCTCGTTGGATAGCATGACTCGCTCCTGCAATAAATACTTGGAGCTGGCTGAGCAGGAGCCCGAGCGCTACAGGATCCTCTTGATGCAGCTGCGAGAGGCTCTGGAGACGGAAGTCAGATGGCTTGCGAAGCGTCGTGGGCTGAAGGATTTGGAACTTCCCGGGACGAAGGCGTTCTAAGCCAGCCGGCGGGTTTACCCGTCAGCCTGCCTGCGTCATCACAGAGCGCCCCCACCTAGGAACCGCTTCATCGCCTCCGCGATCTCGGGTGACTTCGTGTGGTGGAGGTAGTGGCCAGCGTCGAGCAGGATGAGTTCGCCGCGCTCCGCGTGGGCGGCCTGCTTCTCGTGCAGCTCGGCCCAGCCCTCGACGCCCGTGTTGTTCTGCTGCGCGAAGAGGAGGACCGGCAGGTCTGCGGGGAAGGTGCGGCTCTCGGCCTCCGCGAAGTTGGGGGCGATGTGTTCCATCTCGTTGAGCATGGTGGGGCTCATCGAGTTCTTGTTCGCGAAGAGGGCCAGCTGCTCCTTCTGCTCGGCGGTGTAGGGCGTGCCCGCATACGGGTCGTCGCTGAGACCCGCGATGAGGCGCACGAGCCCCAGGTTCTTGAGCGTGCCGAAGAGGCCGAGCGGAAGCTCAGCATCCATGCCGGGTTGGCCGGGGACGCTGGTGTCGATGCCGACGAAAGCGGTCACCTCGTCGCGGAAGCGTTCGACGTACTCGAGGGCGTAGATGCCCGCGATCGAATGGCCGGCCAGCACGTACTCGTCCACGCCCAGAGCTGAGACGGCCTCGTGCACCTCGGAGGCGATGTTGGCGGTGGTGCGCGGGGTGTCGGTGTCGTCACTGCGTCCGTAACCGAAAGGCTCCACCGTAATGACGCGGTAGGTGTCGTCGAGTTCGTCGATCAGCGGCGCGAAGTCGATAGCGGGGGAGGCCGTGCCCTGGCCCGGCAGGAGCACGATGGTCTGGTCGCCGGAGCCCTGGTCGACGACGTTCATCTTCTTGCCGTCGACGTCGACGAGTTCGCCGTAGACCTGGCGGTCGGCGGCTTCAACATTGGTGGCTACGGCGTTGACGGTGGCGGTCGTGCCGACGAAGACGACGGGAATCGCGACGAGGACGCCGACGACGATCAGCGTGATTTTGAGAGGTTTCTTCATTGCTCGTTCCGGGTTCGGGTCTGGAAACAGAGCGCACGTATGCGCATACATCCTCACGTTATGGGCCGAGCGCGGGTGGCAGCATCCGCCCTACGATGGATATATGGGTTTTCTCGACGAGTACGACGTCCGTTCCTTCCCCGCCGCGGTTACGCCGGAAGGGGGAGCGGAGCCCGCCACGGCCGCCTGGCTCAACGCCGAGGCGCGCGGATTCCACGACTCCCGGCTCACCGGTAAGAGGCTCGACGACGCTGCGCACGACCTCGTTGCCGACGGTCGCGAACTCGTGGGCGTGTATGCGCGCAACGTTCCGACACACGCGCTCGGCGCCGACATCCCGGTCGCCACGTTCTCGTCGTTCACGAGCACGCTCAACGTGGGCGCCCCCGAACTGCTGCCCGTGCACCTCGTGTCGAACGTGACGGTGCGCCCCACCCATCGGCGCAAGGGGATGCTGCGCCACATGATGACCGACAACCTGCGCGCCGCGGCCGACGCCGGGTTCGCGGTCGCCGCCCTGACCGCGTCGGAGGCCACCATCTACCGCCGCTTCGGCTTCGGCGCGGCCACCTGGCTGCACCACGTGAGCGTCATCACCGACTCGCGCTTCAAGCTGCTCGTCACCCCGAAGGGCCACTCCGAGTTCATCGAGGCCGCCCAGCTGACCGAGATCGCGCCCGCCGTGTTCGCCGAGTTCCACGCCACGCACCCCGGCTCGGTCGAGCAGCACAACCGGCACTGGGACCACATCAGCGGCGTGCGCTACGACAAGGGCGACGAAGATCTCACGGTCAACGCGGCCGTTCACTACGACCCGTCGGGCGCCATCGACGGCTACGTGTCCTACAAGATCCGCGACGTCTACAAAGACACCCAGACGCTCGAGGTGATCGAACTGGTCGCCACCAACGACGACGCTTACCTCGGCCTCTGGGACCTGCTCGCCTCGATCGACCTGAACGACCGGGTCGAGTGGAACGGCGCCCCGGCCGAGGGACCGCTGCGCTGGGCACTGACCGATGCGCGGCTCGTGAAGCCGACCGAGATCGAAGACCTGCTGTGGCTGCGCATCCTCGATGTCGTGCGGGCCTTCGAGGCGCGCAGCTATGTGGGCGAGGGCGAAATCGTGCTGGCCGTGGCCGACGCGCTCGGTTATGCCGAGGGCACCTATCGGTTGCGCATCGCAGGTGGTACGGCGCGGGTCGAGCGTGACGACAACGCGAATCCGGATGTCTCACTCGAGGCCCCCGCCCTGGCGTCACTGTATTTGGGCGGCGTCGACCCTCTGACCTTGCGCGCAGCCGGCCTGCTCGACGAGCGCACGCCCGGCGCGGTCCTGCGCCTGCGCGGACTGCTCGCGCCCACCGCCCCCGTCTACGGCATCTCCCACTTCTAGGCCGCTGGCTGCGGCTGCGACCGCCGCCCGAATGAACGGATGCCCCGACCAGCAACGCGCTGATCGGGGCATCCGTGTCTCACCCTCGGGTGTCGGGGATTGTGCTCAGCCCAAGGCCGTAGCCGCGGCTACACCTCCTCGGACGACGACGAACCATCCGCCGTGGTCGACGCTGCAGCCAGACGCTGACGTCGACGCAGCATCATGAACGCGGCGCCCGCGAGCAGCAGCACGGCGGCGGCCGTGCCGAGCGGGATCATGCCGGCCGCACCCGTCACGGGCAGACCCGACCCGCCGATGAGCACGGGCGGCTGCGCGGCCGGGTCACCGGTCACCGGGGGAGCGGGCGTCGCGCCGCCATCGACCGGGGGAGCGGTCGGGTCGGGCGTCGGCACGGCCGTGGGGGTGACCTCGATGAGCACGCTGCCCGTCGCGGTGCCCACCGTCGCCGTGAGCGTGTGCGGGCTGGCCGTCGGGAACGTGACGGTGTTGCCCGCGATCACATCGGTGGCAACCGAGCTCGTGAAGGTCGCGAGGTCGGTGACGTCGCCGAGCGAGGTGCCGTCGGCGTCGAAACCTTCGGCCGTGAGCGTCACGGTGTCGCCCTGGTCGACCGTCGTGTCGCTCGCCGTCACCTCGACCGTCGTGGTGGCCTGCGCGACCGTGAACCAGCGCGCATAGACCGTGGCATCCGCGGCGAGGGGTGCCGCGAAGTCGAACGGAACCGTGAAGCCGGCGTCGGCGAACCAGCCCGCGAAGATGCGGTCGTCGTCGGTCGGTTCGGCGGGTTCGACGGGGGCCGAACCGTAGGCCACGGTCTGCGGCTCGATCGCCGTTCCCTGTCCACCCATGTCGAAGCTCAGGGTGCTGGGGGCCGGAGCGCCCAGGCCTTCGGCGGCCGCAGCGGCGGCGAGACCGCCGACGACGGGCAGCGTGATGCTGGACTGCTTGGCGTCGACCGTGACGGTCGCGCTCGGCGTGCCGGCGACGAAACCGGACAGGTTCGTCGTCACGACGACGCCGATGCGGTGACCGGCGGGGAACACCTGGTCATAGGGCTCGAGCGGCCACTCGAAGTCGTACTTCTGGCCGGGCGTCACGGGTGTGGCCTGGCCGTCGACGAGCGTGTCGCGGTTGGAGGAGTCGAGCACGCCTCGGCTGGCACGCCAGAAGTCGGCCGTCGCGGTGCGGCGTTCGACCTCGAGGTAGCAGGCGTTGTCGTACTGCGACTGCGCGCCCCAGCAGGAGCGATTGGCGGTGTTCTGCACGCCGTCACCCGTGCCGCGCGGGGTGCGCGCGGCCGTGCCGTAGTCGACGAGCATGGCCGCCAGGTTGGACTGGCCCTGGCTGAGCGATGCCGACAGGTTCACGATGGGCGTGCCCGAGATGCGCAGGTCTTTCGTGAGCGGTTCGGACAGGAACGTGAGGCGCGTTCCCTGCTGGCCCTCGGGGGCCGTGATGAGGGATGTCTCGTTCGGCGCGTTCGCGGGGCCGGTGAAGGTCAGCGTCTCGGCGCCCGTGCCCGGTGCGAGCAGCAGATCACCGGCGGTTCCGGGCTCGGTTCCGGCGAGGTTGACCGAGACGTTCTCGGTTCCCGGGGCGGGCCAGCTCGCGGCATCCTGCCAGACGTTCGGCTGCATCTCGACCGTGGCCTGGGGCTCGGACATGATGCCGTTCTGCACGTCCATCAACCAGAAGTCGAACCACTTGTGCAGCGTGTCGACCCACTCGGCCCGGCGTGCATCGAACGGGTCGACGTGGCCGAGGCGAGGCAGCCACACCTTGCGCGGAACGTTGTTCTCGGCCAGGGCGGACCACCACTCGCCGAACTGGCTCATGCGCACGTTGTCGTCATTGAGGCCGTGCACGGCGAAGACGGATGCCTTCACGTTGTCCACGTCGTTCTGATAGTTGCGTTCGTCCCAGAACGCGTTCACGTCGCCGGTTTCGTCGCCGTCGACCAGGTTCATCTCGTCGCGCGTCGGTGCGCACAGGTCTTTGCGGTCGGGGTTGGTGACGTTGTTCGAGAGGCCCGCCGGGTAGTTGGTGTTGTGGCGGATGCCGTTGGTGCGCGAGTAGCGGTACCAATCGCTGATGGCCGCGATCGGGACGATGGTCGTGAGCCCGGGGACGCCCGTCGCGGCGACGCCGTTCGACAGCGTGCCGTCGTAGGACTTGCCGATCATGGCGGCCTTGCCCGAGTGCCAGGTGGCCGTTTGGGCGGCACCCTCGGAGTCGTAGCCGGGGACGCGTCCCTGCAGCCAGTCGATGACGACCTTCATGCTCTTGATGTCGCCTTCGCCGCCGTGCATGGGGCAGCCCGTCGAGTTGCCGGTGCCGTCCATCTGAGCGTGGATCACGGCGTAGCCGCGCGGCACGAAGTAGTTGTCGTAGAAGAGCGGGAAGAGGTCGGCGGCGCCGTCGCCGTCATTGTCGGTGAGCAGCTGAGACTCGTTGCCGCGCCCGACGGTCGTGTAATAGGGGCTGGGGTCGATGATCGCGGGAACCTTCAGAGCGCCGTCGCTCTCCTTGGGCCGGATGATGTCGATCGCGGTGACGTCGGTGACGCCATCCCGGTCTTGGTCGACGCCTTCGACGGGGATAAACACGCGCTCACGCACCGCGGTTTCGTAGTCGAAGACCGCCTCGGTCTTGCCGCCGACGACCGAGATGCCCTCGGGGGTCGCGGCCTGGGCGGTGATGGGGGCCAGCGTGCTGCCGATCACGGCGACGGCGAGGGCACCGACGATGGTGACGCGCCGGGCATGGGTGTGCGGCTGTTGTTCCGCCGGCCTGTGTCGAGTTCTCAATAGAGCCTGTGAAGTTCTTAAGAAAGTCATGGCTCTTGAATACCCTCAATCGGGGGTGATCCTGAGAACGTTTACCAATACGTAACACTTCGGCTCGAATGGAAACCTGGCTGGAACTTAACGGCCCGAAAAACGCATCTGTTGGGTTATTCCTCCCTCCGGTGCCGGGAGATGCGACAAGCCCCGCCTCGGCGAACCGGGGCGGGGCTTGTCGTGCTGGTGGCGCGAGCGCTACTTGTGGCGCGGCTTGCGGGCCGGGCGTTCGCCGTCGAAGTCGCGGGCCCGGGCGGGGGCGCCGCGGTCGGGACGGATCTCGATGAGCTGGCCGCTGATGCGCGTGTCCTTCAGGCGGTCGAGCGTGTCGGACGACATGTTGGCCGGCAGCTCGACGAGCGAGAAGTCGGGGCGGATGTCGATGTGACCGAAGTCTTCGCGGCTGAGGCCACCCTCGTTGGCGAGGGCGCCGACGATCTGGCGGGGCTCGACGCGCTGGCGGCGGCCGACGGCGATGCGGTAGGTGGCCATGGGGCCCGACGAACCACGGTCGCGGCGCTCGGGACGCTCACGACGCTCGCCGCGGTCACCGCCGCGGTCGCCATCGCGGTCGAAGCGGTTGCCACCGCGAGAATCGCGGTCGCCGCCACGGGAATCGCGATCGTAGCGGTTGCCGCCACGGGAGTCGCGGTCGCCGCCGCGTGAGTCGCGGTTGTCGAAGGTGGCGGCACGCTGGGCGCGCTCGTCTTCGGCCGACAGCAGCAGGGGCGTGTCGCCCTGGGCGACAACGGCGAGAGCCGCCGCGACATCCGCCTCGGGGGCGTCGTGGTGCTGCACGTAGTGGGCGACGATGTCGCGGAAACGCTCGATGCGCTCGGGGTCGGCGAGGGCCTCGGTGATGGCGTCGTCGAAACGCGACAGGCGCGTGGCGTTGACGTCGTCGACCGACGGCAGCTGCATCTGGGTGAGCGGCTGGCGGGTGGCCTTCTCGATGGCGGTCAGCAGGCGACGCTCACGCGGGGTAACGAAGCTGATGGCGTCGCCCGAGCGGCCGGCGCGGCCCGTGCGACCGATGCGGTGCACATAAGACTCGGTGTCGATGGGGATGTCGAAGTTGACGACGTGGCTGATGCGTTCGACGTCGAGGCCTCGGGCTGCGACATCGGTGGCCACCAGGATGTCGAGCTTGCCCGACTTGAGCTGGTTGACCGTGCGCTCGCGCTGCACCTGGGCGACGTCACCGTTGATGGCGGCCGCCGAGTAGCCGCGGGCGCGCAGCTTCTCGGCCAGCGTCTCGGTCTCGTTCTTGGTGCGCACGAAGATGATCATGCCTTCGAAGTTCTCGACCTCGAGGATGCGCGTGAGGGCGTCGACCTTCTGCGGGTAGGACACGATGAGGTAGCGCTGGGTGGTGTTGACCGACGTGGTGGTCTTGGCCTTGACCGTGATCTCTTCGGGGTCGTTCAGGTACTGCTTCGAGATGCGGCGGATGGCCGAGGGCATCGTCGCCGAGAACAGCGCGACCTGCTTCTCTTTGGGGGTGTCGGCGAGGATCGTCTCGACGTCTTCCGCGAAGCCCATCTTGAGCATCTCGTCGGCCTCGTCGAGCACCAGGTACTTCAGCTGCGACAGGTCGAGGGTGCCCTTGGCGAGGTGGTCCATGATGCGCCCGGGCGTGCCGACGACGACGTGGACGCCGCGGCGCAGCGCGCTGAGCTGCACGCCGTAGCCCTGGCCGCCGTAGACGGGGAGCACGTGCACGCCGCGCAGGTTGGCGGCGTACTTCTCGAACGCCTCGCAGACCTGCAGGGCCAGCTCGCGGGTCGGCGCGAGCACGAGCGCCTGCGGGGCTTTCTGTGACAGGTCGAGGCGGCTGAGGATGGGCAGCGCGAACGCGGCCGTCTTTCCCGTGCCGGTCTGGGCGAGGCCGACCACGTCGCGACCCGCGAGGAGCGGCGGAATGGTGGCTGCCTGGATGGCGGAGGGGTTCTCGTAGCCCACCGTCTTGAGGGCTTTCAGTACTGCGTCATCGAGGCCGAGATCGGAGAAGGTGAGGGCGTCGGTAGGTGATGTTGCTTCGCTTGTGGCGTCGGCGTCGGTTGTGCTCATAAGTCAACGGTAGTGTGTCGCACGCCTTATCGTCTTTTCGGCCGCACCGAAAGGGTCTGATCTCTCATGATTCTTTGTGCCCGGCGGCGCGAACGGGCCCCGGAACGCGGCACGATGTGCACGAGGGGGAGGGCGCGGTGCACCTCGACCTCGAGCGTGAGTTGGCCGCGGCGGGCGAGCACGATGCCGACGATGGCGGCCGCGAGGGCGGGCATGGCGCCCGAGACAATCATGCCGATGTGGGCACCGAAGGTTTCGACGATCCAGCCCATGAGCGGTCCGCCGATGGCCTGGCCGCCGAGGAGTACGAGCACGTAGAGCGACATGACGCGACCGCGGATGCCGACGTTGGACGACAGCTGCACGAGGGAGTTGCTGGCGGTCTGGAACAGGAGCGCAGACATCCCGACAGTGACGAGGATGGCGGCGAAGAAGCCGACCGAGGGCATGAGACCCGCGCTCGCCTGCAGCACGCCCGTGATGAACACGCCGAACACGATGGTGCGCAGGCGGATGGAGGCGCGACGCGTCGAGAGGAGGGCGCCCGTGAGCGCACCGACCGCGACCATCGAGTTGAAGAGGCCGTAGCCGCCGGCGCCCACGTTGAACACGTCGTCGGCGTAGGAGGCGAGCAACACGGGCATGGTCAGCCCGAAGACGGCGAAGACCGCGACCAGGATGACGGGGTAGACGATCGTGGGCTTCGAGACCGCGTAGCTGAGCCCCTGTCGCAGTTGCCCCTTGGTGCGGGGTGCGGGCGCGATGCGTGTCATCTGCGAGGTGCGCAGCAGTGTCAACATGCCGACCACGAGGATGCAGGCGACGCCGTTGATGACGAAAGCCCACCCCGCGCCGACCGCGAGCAGCAAGACACCGGCGATGGCCGGCCCGATCATGCCGCCGAGCTGGAACACCGACGAGTTGACGCTGATGGCGTTGCGCAGGTGCCGGTGGCCGACCAGCTCGGACACGATCACCTGACGCGCCGGGTTGTCGATCACCGTGACCATGCCCGTGGCGAAGGCGATGGCGAAAACGTGCCAGGCCTCGACCGCGCCCGAAAGTGTGAGGGCCGCGAGCCCCAAGCTCAGCACGGCGAAAATCGACTGCGTGATCATCATGAGCATGCGCTTGGAGTAGCGGTCGACGAAGACGCCGCCCAGCAGCCCGAAGAAGAGCATGGGCGCGAACTGCATGGCCACCGTGATGCCCACGGCCGTTGCGCTGCCCGTGAGCTCGAGCACGAGCCAGTCCTGGGCGATGCGCTGCATCCATCCCGCGGTCATGGCGACGAAGTTGCCGGCCGTCCAGATGCGGAAGTTGGGGATGGAGAGGGCGATGAAGGTGTGCTTCCACGGCGGCCGCACGCTGGTGACGGACAGGGGCTCGGTGGGAGGGAAGGCGGCGGCTGTTGCGGTAGAAGGAGAAGAAGTCACGGGTGTCTCTGGTCAGGAAGGAGGCGGCTGGTTACGTATAAGTCGGGATACTGATTCAACGCTAAGCGCATCCTGTTTATTCGGACCCTCAATGACTACTATTACTGTCATTGGTTTTATCAATGCGAGCGGATGTCGCACCGCCCGCCCGCGAGAGGTGCACCGTGTTCGATCCCATCCTTCTGAAGACGTTGCTCGTGGTCGCCGAGACGCACAGCTTCACGCGCGCCGCCCAGCAGCTGGGCCTCAGCCAGCCCACGGTGAGTCAGCAGATGAGCAAGCTCGAGAAGGCGGCCGGGCGGTCGCTCATCGTGCGCGACACGCGCGAGGTGCGGCTGACCGACAACGGCGACGCCATGGCCGGTTTCGCGCGCACGATCCTGGCGGCGCATGCGGCGGCCGAGAGTTACTTCAGCGGTTCGGCCATGAAGGGTCGGCTGCGCTTCGGCGCGGCCGACGACCTGGCGATCACGCAGCTGCCGCGCATCCTGAGGCATTTTCGGCAGCTGTACCCGCAGATCAACCTCGAGCTGACCGTGAACCAGAGCGGGCCGTTGCGGCGTCGGCTCGAGGCCGGGCACCTCGACCTGATCTTCATCAAGCAGAGCGCTGGCGACGAGACGGAGTCGACGCGCGTGGCCCGCGACTCGATGGTGTGGGTGGGGCAGGAGAAGATGATGATCGAGGAGGGCGCGCCCGTGCCGCTCATCGCGTATCAGGGGCCGAGCCTCAGCCGACAGATGGCGATCGAGGCGCTCGAGGCGGCGGGGCGCACGTGGCGCATCACCTGCAACACGCGCGACGTGAACGGGGTGCTGGCGGCCGTGCGGGCGGGCATGGGCGTGGCCGTTTTTCCGCAGGCGTTGATTCCGGCGGACCTCGTGAAGGTGAGCAACCGTTTCACGCTGCCCGAGTTGGGCGACGTCGACTACGTATTGATGGCGAACCCGGCGGCGGCGCAGGACTCGGTGGAGGCGTTGAAGTCGGCGATCGTGAGCCGTGGGGTGAGTCGCGCGGCCTGAGGCAGGGCCGTCCGTCGAGGGCCCGCCGCTGACGTAATCTGAGATCGTGCCACGCTTCTCCGACCTCGCCCGTGTTTTCTCTCGACGGGGCCGGGCCGAAGCCGCTGGAGAATCGGGTGTGGCAGCCGAGCTCGTCGACGTGACGGGCGAGTCGAGTGCTCTGCCGGGAGCGACCGCTGGCGCGACTTCTGGCGCGGCATCCGGCCCGCGCTCTCGGCCCGAGAAGCTGCCGCGCGAGAAGCTGCCGCGAGATGTCCTCGTCCTCGGGGTCGTCGCCTTCTTCGTGATGGTCGGTTTCGGTGTCGTCGTGCCCGTGCTGCCCGTCTACGTGCGCTCGTTCGGCGTCGGCTACGTCGAGGTGGGTGCCGTCGTCTCGGCGTTCGCGGTCATGCGTCTCGTGGCCAACCCGTTCGTCGGCAAGCTCATGGACTGGGCCGGCGAGCGCACCATCCTCGCGATCGGCATCGGCATCGTGGCCCTGTCGTCGGGGCTCGTCGGGCTCGCGCAGACCTATCCCCAGGTGCTGTTGCTGCGCGGCGCCGGGGGCATCGGTTCCGCCATGTTCTCGGTTGCGGCCATGACATTGCTGCTGTCATCCACGTCGCCCAAGCTGCGGGGTCGCGCGGTCGGTTTCTATCAGGGCGGGTTCCTCATCGGTGGCATGGCGGGCCCCGCGGTCGGCGGTCTGCTCGCCACCGTGTCGCTCACCGCACCCTTCTTCTTCTACGCCGTGACGCTCGCGGTCGCCGGTCTCGTGGGCCTCTTCCTGTTGAGCGGTCGCAAACGGGCCGACGTGGATGCCGCGGCCGAGGTCATTCCGTTGGGCCGGGTCATCCGCGACCGCCGTTTCCAGGTGGCGTGCCTCGCGAACCTCGCGCAGGGCTGGTCGGCCATGGGTGTGCGCGGAGCGTTGATCCCCGTGCTGGTGGTCGAGGCTTTGCACCAGGAGCCTGCGTGGACGGGTATCGCGTTCGCCGTCGCGGCCGTCGCGCAGACGATCGCGCTGGCCCCCGCCGGGCGTTTCGTGGACACGGTGGGGCGCAAACCCGCGATCATCGGAGCGTTCGCGGTGGGTGCCGTCACCATGATGGCTATTCCTTTCGTGACGTCGCTGTGGCTACTCATCGTGTTGCTGTGCGCCTATGGGGTCGCGGCCGCCTTCATGGGAACTGCGCCCGCGGCCGCCGTCGGCGATGCGGCGGGTGCGCGCGGCGGTAAGCCCGTGGCGCTGTTCCAGGCCTTCTCCGACGCGGGAGCCATCGCCGGACCGCTCGTGGCGGGTCTGCTGCTCGACCTGTACTCCTTCCCGGCGGCGTTCGCATCGGCCTTCGTCATCATGGCGGCCGCGGCGCTCTTCGCCCTGCGCATGCCGTCCGATCGCGTGAAGCCGGTCGCTGCGGCGTAAGAGCTGCGTCGTAACAGTGGTACGCATTCGCGCCGCTGCGGCGAGCGCGTGCCAGTCTGTGACAACGCACCGGATGCCCCGAACGTCCGGTCGGCAGACGGAAGGAGCGGCGCCATGGCACCCCTCGATACGCGGGAACCCGAGCTGGGATTCAGCACGCAGCAGTTGCACGGCGGCGTCGGCACGGATGGCGACGGCTTCCACGCGCGCGCAACGCCCATCTATTTGAGCGCGGGCTTCGTCTTCGACGACTTCGAACAGGCGGCCGACCGTTACGACGGTGCGACGGGTTCCGGCGACGGGTACTCCTATACGCGCACGGGCAATCCGACGACGGCTTCTGTCGAGCGCCGCCTGGCGGTGCTCGAGCGGGGGCGCAACGCGTTGCTCGTGGGCAGTGGGCAGGCTGCGGCATCCGTGGCGCTGCTGGGGCTGTTGCAGGCCGGGGACCATGTGTTGGCGGCATCCAGCCTGTATGAGGGGTCTCGCGGGTTGCTCGTCGAGAACTTCGGGCGGCTGGGCATCGAGGCCGGGTTCGTCGACGACGCGAACGACGCGGGGGCGTGGCAGGCGGCGATCCGGCCGAACACGAGGGCGGTGTTCGTGGAGTCGATTCCGAATCCGAAGAATGATCTGGTCGACATTGAGCTCGTGGCGGGGGTCGCACACCGTAACGGCATCCCGTTGGTGGTGGACAACACGTTCGCGACGCCCTATCTGCAGCGTCCGGTCGAGCACGGCGCCGACATCGTCATCCACTCGGCGAGCAAGTTCTTGGCCGGGCACGGTTCGGTGTTGGGCGGTGTCATCGTCGACGCGGGCACGTTCGATTGGGCCGACGCCTCACGTTTTCCGCACCTTAACGAGCCGTCGCGGTCGCTCGGCGGGTTGTCCTTCGTGGAGCGTTTCGGGCCCGATGCCTTCTTCGTCTACGCCAAGGATGTCGTGGCGGCCCGTTTCGGTCCGACGCCGTCGCCGCTCAACGCGTTCCTCATCCAGCAGGGTGTCGAGACGCTGTCGCTGCGCGTGGAACGGCAGTCGCGCAACGCGCTGGCCGTGGCCCGCTGGTTGGAGCAGCGGCCCGAGGTGCATTCGGTCGACTACTCGGGCCTCGAGTCGAGCCCGTATCACGCGCTGGCCGAGCGCTACCTGCCGCGCGGGCAGGGCTCGGTGTTCTCGTTCACCCTGCGCGGGGGCGTCGAGGCGGCGCGAGCCTTCTTCGACGCCGTGCAGATCTTCACGAGAATGACTCACCTCGGCGATGTGCGGTCGCTCGTCATCCATCCGGCTTCGACGTCGCACGCGGCGCGCACCGAGGACGAGCGCCGAGCCGCCGGCGTGTGGCCCGGCATGTTGCGTCTCTCGATCGGCATCGAGGACGAGGCCGACCTGCTCGCCGATCTGGAGCGAGCCCTCGAAGCCGCGGGTGCTGCCGGTGCCGGCGCCGCCCTCGACACATCATCCCCGGCGGCTCTCGACCCGATCGGACACCTCTCATGACGAAAGCCCAACACTTCGGCTGGTTCCTGTCCCGTGGTTTCGGCCCGCACGGGTGGGGTCACCCCTACTACGAGTGGAACTATCCCTGGTACGAGCCGCAGCTCTACCAGCAGTCGATCCGCGATCTCGAGCAGGCGGGCTTCGACCTCGTGATTATCGAGGACGCGTTGTCTCTTGGCAACGCCGACACGCTCGACCTCCGCATCCGCAGCGCCTACGGCGGGCCGAAACACGACCCCCTGATGCTCGCCCCCTACCTCTTCGACGTGACCTCTCATATCGGGATCGCACCGACCGTGAACCCGCTGGCCTACTCGCCCTATCAAGCCGCCAGGCAGTTCGCCACGCTGCAGCATCTGAGCTCGAACCGGTTCGGCATCAACGTTGTCACCGACGTGGGGTCGAGCCGGCACTTCGGTGTCGAACCGGTATCTCACGACGCGGCTTACGACCGTGCCGAGGAGTGGCTCACGAGCATCCGCCGTCTGTGGCACAGCTGGGGTGACGATGCCCTCATCGCGGATGCCGCGACGGGCCGTTTCGCCGATGGAACCCGCCTCGACGCCGTGCGGCACCGCGGTGCGAACTACACGTTCGATGGTCCGCTGAACGCTCTGCCCTTCGCAGCCGGCGACCCCGTGGTGGTGTCGCCGGGCGGTTCGCCGCGCGGGCTCAACTTCGCGGGCGAACAGTCCGAGGTGCAATTGGCGCTGGCGTCGCTCGACGTCGACACCATTCGCGCCTACCGGGCGAAGGTTTTGGATGCGGCGACGGCGCACGGTCGCACGGCGGCCGACATCGACATCCTGTTCGTGTTCAAGCCCATCATCGTGGCGAGCGCGGAGGAGGCGGATCGACTCGTTCAAGCGTCGGCCCATCCTGATGACTCTGCGCTGCTGCAGGTGGCCGCCGCGCAGTCGAGCGACCTCGAGACCGATCTCACGCGACTCGACCTCGACCGACCCGTCGACGAGGCGATCTTCGGCGACCACGTGTCGCGCGGCAGCATCAGGGGCCTGCTGGGCAAGGCCGACAGTTTCGCGTCGACGACCCTGCGGGAACTGTTGACCGCCAAAGCGCGGCTCGGCCGCATCTCGTCGCGCGAGGGCTTCGTGGGCACGGCCGACGAGATCGCCGACTTCATCGAACAGATCGGCGACGAGGCCGACAATGACGGGTTCATCTTCTCGGGCGATCTGCACCCCGTGACCGTTCACCGCATGCTCGACGAGTTGGTGCCGATCCTGCGCCGCCGAGGGATTCTCCGCACGTCGTTCGGCAACGGCGGTCTGCGCGGCAATCTGCGCGACTTCTAAGAATTCGGCGCGGCCTCCGGCGGCTGGGGCGGTGTGCTGAGGATGGCCACGGTCGCCAGGTCGGGCGCGGCCCACGTGAGGGAGCCGAGGTCTCGGGGGAGCAGCCAACGCAACTCGTCGTGGTCGACGCTCTGCTCTGGCGGGGTTTCGGCGCGCGCGTCGTAGCAGGCGAGATCGATGAGCCGACCCGAGTCGAGGGCTGTCGTCGAACGATCGATGAGGGCGCCGACACGGATGTCGATGCCGAGCTCTTCTCGGATCTCCCGGGCTAAAGCGGCTTCGGGTGTCTCACCCGGTTCCACCTTGCCGCCCGGGAACTCCCACAGTCCGGCCGACGAGATGTCCGGGCGCCGGCGGCAGGCGAGGATCTCGTCGCCGCGGCGGATGACGGCGGCGACGACGCGGATGGCGGCGGAAGGGTCGTCGGAGGAGCTCACGTCAGAGAGGCTATGCCGTGTGCGGTCGCCTGGCCGGATGGCGCGCCAGGATCGCCGGGCGCTCTGGTGAACGGACGCCCAGCGGAGCACGGTACTCCTTTCGCAGCATCCGATCAAAGGGCTGTGGGGCGTTGGGGCCGCGGCGTAGCGTTGCCGGTGGACAGTATTGGAAAGGAGCATCCCATGCCCGCTTCAGAGGAATTGCCGTCGACGCTCGAACGCTCGCCGAAGCATGCCCAAGCGATCTGGTCGAAGGCCCACGATTCGGCTGTGCAGGAGTACGGAGAGGGTGAGCGTGCGCATCGCACCGCTTTCGCCGCGTTGAAGCACGAGTACGAGAAGGTTGGCGACCACTGGGAGAAGAAGGAGTCGAGCGGCCCGTCCGATGCGCAGGCCGAGGGTGGTGCCGGCCGTAGCGAGAAGAAGACGCAGGAGGGTGTCGATGCGAACGCGACGAAGGAGCACCTGCTCGACGTCGCGAAGAAGCTCGACATCTCGGGACGCTCGTCGATGAACAAGGATGAGCTGATCGATGCGATCAAGAAAGCCAACGCCCGCGAAACCCGAAAGGCCCGTTCATGACGACATCCAGCGAGATCCTCTGCGACGGCTTCGACCGGGTGCGCGGCACGTTCGACACGGTGGCGACCGGTTTGACCGAGGAGCACCTGCAGTTCACCCCCGCGCCGGGTGCGAACCCGATCGTGTGGTTGCTGTGGCACCTGACGCGCGTGCAGGACGACCACGTGGCCGATGCAGCAGGGTCGGAGCAGGTGTGGACGGCCCAGGGGTTCGCCGATGCGTTCAAGCTGCCGTTCGCCGATAAGGCCACCGGTTATGGCATGGATGCGGCGCAGGTCTCGCTCGTGGCCGGTGTCACGGCAGATCAGCTGCTCGACTACCACCACGCGGTGCACGAGCGCACGATCGAATATGTGAGGACGCTTTCGGAAGCCGACCTCGAGCGTGTGGTCGATACCCGCTGGAATCCTCCGGTCACGTTGGCAAGCCGCCTCGTCAGTGTGATCGCGGACGACCTGCAGCACGTGGGCCAAGCGGCTTATGTGAAGGGTCTGCTCGGCTCGGTCTAATTGCGGCAGGAGCGGCGGTGCGACCGGCGCCCCGCGCGTACGGTCCGTGCCGCGAGGTGTCAACCCGTGAGCGCCGTTCAGGACCGGGTGCAAGCATGGGGTGACGGCATCCAACGATTTGAGGAGTGCGACACATATGGCTGAAAAGACTTCGGGTTCGGATGCGGCGGTCTTCGTCCTGTTCGGCGCGACGGGCGACCTGGCGAAGCGCATGGTTCTGCCGGCGTTCTTCCAATTGGCGCAGCACGGCCTGCTGCCGAAACAGTGGCGGCTGATCGGCAATGGCCGCGGTGACGTCTCGCACGAGGACTTCACGCAGCACGTGTTCGATGTGCTGACGGAGTTCGGGCCGAAGCCGGAGGACGGCCCGTGGGACGAGTTCTCGAAGAACCTGCGTTTCGCGGGAGGCGGGTTCGACGCGTCGAACCCGGGCAGCCTGCTGGATGTCATCGAGGAGGCCAAGTCGGACCTGGGGGAGGGTGCCCAGTTCATCCACTATCTGGCCATTCCGCCGAGCGCGTTCATCTCCATCACCGAAGGGCTTGGCGAGCACGGTCTCGCTGAGGGCGCCCGCGTGGTGTACGAGAAACCGTATGGCACGTCGCCCGAGAACTTCCGCAAGCTGAACGAGGCGGTGCAGAAGGTCCTCGACGAGAAGCAGGTTTTCCGCATCGACCACTTCCTCGGCAAGGAGGCGACGCAGAACATCCACACGTTGCGGTTCGGCAACTCGGTGTTCGGCGACGTTTGGAACCGCGATCACATTCGTGCGGTGCAGATCGACGTGCCCGAGACGCTCGATATCGCCGACCGCGCCGAGTTCTATGACGAGACGGGTGCCCTGCTCGACATGATCGTCACGCACCTCTTCCAACTGGCGGCGGAGATTGCGCTCGAGCCGCCGCTGTCGATGAAGGCCGATGACATGCAGGATGCCCGCAACGCGATCATCGCTGCGTTCCGGCCCATCTCGCCGGATGACGCCGTCTTCGGCCAGTTCGAGGGCTACACCGATACGGAGGGTGTCGCGGATGACTCGACGATGGACACGTTCGTCGCCGCGAAGCTGTTCATCGACACGGACCGCTGGCGCGATGTGCCCTTCCTGTTGCGCACGGGCAAGCAACTGGCCAGCGGGGGGCAGCGCATCAGCGTCATCTTCGAGAAGCCTCACACGGGGCCTCTGAGCCACGACACTCCGGTTCCCGGCAATGTGCTCACGTTCGATCTCGAAGGTTCGGGTTCGATCGACATGCGCGTGGTCGTGAAGCGGCCGGGAGCCGAGTTCGAGCTGGCAACCGACATCGCCCGCTTGCCCCTGTCGACGGTCGAGGATGCCGATCCGCTGCCGCCCTATGTGAAGTTGATCAACGACATCATCGAGGGCGACCGTTCGCTCTTCACCCGACCGGATGGTCTCGAGCACACGTGGGAGGTTATCGGGCCGCTGCTCGACAACCCGCCCCGCGTGCAGCCATATGAGCGTGGCTCGTGGGGGCCCTCGGCCGCTGCGGCGCTCGCGGCACCGGATGGCTGGCTGCTGGGAGACACGCAGGACGCGAAAGGCCCGCTCGACGGCGAAGGGGAATCGGACAAAGCGGACGCCAACACCGACCTGAACGACTCCGCCGAGAACTAACGAGAACGCGGCGCCCCGGGCGCTTCGACCCGGGCAGCCGGGGCGGGACATGCGCCCACCCCGGCTGTTAACCCGAGCGGCTATCGTTCTGCGGGTGACGTCTTCTCCCTCTCTGGCTCGCACGCTGTCTCTCACGAACGCGATCTTCCTCGGCCTCGGCTCGATGATCGGCGCGGGACTGTTCGCGGCTTTCTCTCCGGCGGCGCGCGCGGCGGGCAACGGCCTCCTCGTCGGCCTCGCCGTGGCGGCCCTGGTCGCCACATTCAACGCTCTGTCGACGGCGCAGCTGGCGGCCACGATGCCTCAATCGGGCGGTACCTACGTGTACGGCCGTCGCGTTCTGGGCGAATGGTGGGGGTTCCTGGCCGGCTGGGGTTTCGTGATCGGCAAGACGGCCAGCTGCGCGGCAATGGCCCTGACCTTCGCGGCCGCCGTCGCCCCGCCTGGGTGGTTGCGGCCCGTCGCCGTGGTCGCGGTCGTGGCGATCGCGCTGATCAATATCGCCGGTGTCACGCGCACGGCCCGTGCCACTCAGATCATCGTCATCTTCGTTCTCGCCGCGATCGCCATCGCCGTGGTCAGCGGCCTCGCTGGGGGCAGCGACTCGTCCTCCCGCCTGACCGGTTTCCTGACCGACGGTTCCCTCTTGTCGGGTGGCGCCTACGGAATCCTGCAATCGGCAGGTCTCCTCTTTTTCGCCTTCGCGGGATACGCCCGCGTCGCCACCCTCGGCGAGGAGGTGCGCGATCCGGCCCGCACGATTCCGCGCGCGATCATCGTGGCGCTCGCCGTGTGTGTGGCCGTGTATGCCGTAGTCGCTGTGGTGTTGTTATCGGTGCTCGGGTCCTCCGCTGTCGCGGGGAGTGCTTCGCCGGTCGTCGATCTTGCTGCTTCGTCGGGCTGGCCGTGGGCGGAGTGGCTGGTGCGCGCGGGTGCCGCCGCCGCATCGCTCGGTGCTCTTCTCGCCCTGGTCGCGGGGGTGGGCCGAACGGTTCTCGCGATGTCACGCGGCGGCGATCTGCCCGCCTGGCTGTCTGCCGTTCATCCCCGGTTCTCGACGCCCTACCGCGCCGAGGGTGCTGTAGCGGTCGTGCTCGTGATCCTCGTCTCTGTCACCGACCTGCGGGGTGCGATCGCGTTCTCGTCGTTCGGCGTTCTCCTGTACTACTTCATCGCGAACCTGTCCGCGTGGCGCCAGGACCCCTCGGAGCGTCGCTTCGGTCGCGTGGTTCCGACGCTCGGTGCGTTGCTCTGTGTCCTTCTCGTCGTGACGTTGCCCGTGAGCGCGATCGTGACGGGCGTGGCGGTCTTCGCCGTGGGCGCGGTGTATCGCGCGATTCGCCGGCGCTCAGCCGTTTCTGGTTAGAAGAGCGCGTCGGACTCGGGAGCTGCCGGCGGGGGAACGGCGATGGCACTCGCGAGTATTGCCCTGCCGAGTCGAAGCGTGCCGGAGGTGGTCGGTGTGCTGCGGATGCCGCCCCGGCCGCGCAGTGCCTTGTGCGCCCCCGGTGCGAGCACGGTATTCATCCAGCCGCACGGGTTGGCCGGTCGTTGCCCGTCGAAGTGCACGGGGCCGTCGCCCGTGTCGATACTGAACGGCTGACGCGTCAAGAGATCGATATCGGCGCCCCTGACGATGATGTTCCGTCTCGTTGCGACGGGGTCGAGCGGCCCGCAACCCAGGACGGTCTCGAGGTGCTGGAGGGTCTCACCGGCGAAGAGGGTGACGGCCGCTGTTCGATGCGCGGCGTGGCCGAAGAATCTGTCGCCCCTGATGCCCAAGCCCGCGACGACACTGATGGTCTCGGGGGTTTCGTCGATCGACGCGTCGAGGTGAGCGGGCCCGTCCGACGGCCGACCCTCGTAGCGGTGGATCGGAGACACGATGAACCGTTCGATGAGAATTTCGGTTCGGTAGGGGAGCTCCGGCGACACCTCCCCAGGCTAATCGACCGAAAGGATGCGCGCGGCCCGAGCCGTCGGCCGACCCGTCTGCGCGACCGCTCAGCGTTTCGACGTGTCTTTCACCCGATCGACGAGTTCCCGCCACGGACCGTCGAGCTTCTTCTCGGGGATGCGGGCGCCTCGCTCTTCTGGTGCGGTCGGCGTTGCCTCGTCGGCACGCGGCTGATCTGCGCCGGCTTCGGCTGGTTGCATCAGCACGCGAATGGTATAGACGAACCGGTCGGCGGCGGTTTCTGCGTCGGCGTCCTCGTCATCCCACGGGCACGAATCGACGAGAGCGAGCCACTCGGCGACGTCGGGCTCGGCCTCGGCCTCGACGGTCCATCGGGGGCTGAGACCGGCGACCCCTCCCGAGCGCGTCACGGTGATGCGCAGCGTGCTCGCCGGCTCGATGTCACTCATGAGTCATCACCCCCACAGTCTGCCAGGCGTCCTCGACCGCGAGGTGTTCGGGGGAGCCGCCGCCGAAACGTGCCTCGGCAGAGGCGATCGTCAGCCGGGCGAATTCGGCGAAGGACGCCGTCGGGCTGATCTCGCCCTGGATGGCGTCGTACCACACGAGTCCCACGCCGTTCCAAGCCGGCCCGCCGAGCGTCGTCGCGGCGAGCGCAAAGGCGCGGTTGGGGATGCCGGAGTTCAGGTGCACGCCCCCGTTGTCGTCTTCGGTATCGATGTAGTCCGTCATGTGCGCCGGCTGCGGATCCCGCCCGAGCACGTCGTCGTCGTAGGCTGTGCCGGGCTCGAGCATGCTGCGCAGGGCTCGCCCTTGTACCGAAGGGGTGAAGAGGCCTTCGCCGATCAGCCAGCTCGCCTCCCCGGCCGCCAGGCCGCGGTCGTACTGCTCGACGAGGGCCCCGAACACGTCTGAGATGCTCTCGTTGAGCGCACCGGACTGGCCTTGGTATTCGAGCGCCGACGTGTATTGGGTGACCCCGTGCGCCAACTCGTGGCCGATGACCGAGAGCGACGCGGTGAAGCGGTTGAACACCTCGCCGTCGCCGTCGCCGAACACCATGCGACTGCCTTCCCAGAACGCATTGTCGTACTCCTCGCCGTAGTGGACGGTCGCCAGCAGCGGCAGCCCGCGATCGTCGATGGAGTTGCGCCCGAAAACCTCGAGGAAGAGTGCGTGGGTGGCGCCGAGCCCGTCGAACGCCTCGGTGACCGCGATGTCGCCCGTGGCGGCATCCGTTTCTCGTCGCACGGTCACGCCCGGAAGGGTCTCGCGGCCCTGGGCATCTGAGATTGTTCTGTTCACACGGCTGTCGACCTCGCGGGAGGCCGCAGCGGTGGGGTGGGCAGCCGCCTGAGCGGCGCGTTCTCGGCGCAGAGGCGGGTCGACGAGCAGGGAACGGCGGGCCGCGGCGGAGGCGCGTGACACCCGATCGTCGTCGGTTTCGGCGAGGCGGGTGAGGAGGTAGGGCGGAACGATTGAGTAAGTCATGGGGTGACCATACGCGGCCCCACCGACGCCGTCGAGCGCCTGTGGAGAGGATCGCAGATCGCCGCCTGTGGAGAACTCTTCGGGGCTGTCATCGGCGTCGAAGGCCCGCTAGCGTTGAGGGATGACAGACCCGAACAACGCCCCCCTTACCCCGCGTGACGACGAGAACGCGGCGGCCCCGCACGACTCAGACCTGCCTCTCCTGCAGCAGGGTGACCCCGAGGCCGAGCGCCGGAACAGCGAGCAGATCGACGAACTCGCCCGCGCCGCACGTGACGCCGGTGTCGACGACATCGCCACCCAGACGGCACTGTGGAAGGCGGTCTTCTCGCTCGAACGCTGGTTCTTCATCCCGCGCGGCGATATGGATGCTCTGGCCGAGGTTCAGCCCCTCGCCGTGGTCGTCGACGAGCAGCCCATGCTCTTGGCGTTCACGTCACCCGAGCGCGCCCGCCAATCGGCCATCACGCTGGGCCTCACCGACGAAGAGGCCGCTCACGTGCTCGCCGTTCCGTCGGAGGGGATGGTCGAGTCGGCCGATGGCTATAGCAAGGTCGGCCTTCAGGGAGTGCTGTTCGACTACGGGTGGACGGGCTTCTATGCGCCTCTCGGTCAACTCGGACCGATTCGCTCGCACTCGCTCGCGAACTGAGCGCTCAGGGGAGGGGTGCGGGCTCGGGTGACGTGCGCTCAGACATCCGCTCGGTCGGGGCGGACAACCGGGCGGCCCTCAGCGCCGAGGCCGACCTCTCCGTCGTCGAATATACCGTGCTCGATGCTCTCAGCCGTCAAGACGGATGGCACATGCGCATGCAGCAATTGGGGCGGGCTGCGGCCCTCAGCAGCAGTGCCACCACGCGTCTCGTGAACCGTCTCGAAGACCGAGGGCTGCTCACGCGTGTCCTGTGCCTCGACGATCGCCGCGGCGTCTACACCGAGTTGACCGCGGCGGGGCACAAGATCCACGACCGTGCGCGACCGGTGCACGACCGGGTTCTCGAGCAGGCGCTCGCCGAAGCAACCGATACTCCAGAGCTCTCGCCTCTCGTCGATGCCCTCCATTCTCTAAGCCCGGTGCCGACGGCCTGACGTTCTCCACAAGGCGGCGCACGCGTTTTCCTGCACAGATGCACGAATATTCCGCGGACTGTATCGCTCCGGCCGCAGAATAGTGAGATGAGTCCCACACCCGCCACGGCGTCGTTCCTCGCCGCCCGCGACATCCTTCTCGACGAGCGCGAAGACGCCGCCGCCGCCCGTGAACGCTTCCGTTGGCCCGATGTCGGGCCCCACTTCAACTGGGCCGTCGACTGGTTCGACGCGATAGCCCTGGGCAACGACAGTGTTGCTCTCTGGATCGTCGAAGAAGACGGCCGCGAGACCCAAGTGACCTTCCGTGAGATGTCCCGGCGCTCCAACCAGGTAGCGAACTGGATGCGGGAGCGCGGCGTCCGCCCGGGTGACCACGTCATGCTCATGCTCGGCAACCAGGTCGAGCTGTGGGAGACGATGCTCGCCATCATGAAACTCGGCGCCGTCATCCTGCCGACGTCGACGGTGCTCGGGGCCGACGAATTGGCGGACCGCATCGAGCGAGCCCGTGTTGCACACGTCATCGCCAACGCTACAGACGCGCCGCTGTTCGAGAACGTCCGTTCAGGGGAAGGGGGCACCGCCGTCGGCAAGATCGCCATCGGCGACGTCGTCGAAGGATGGGCCGCCTATCGCGACAGTGACGGCGCCTCCGACGAGATGCCCGGCGTGCAGGTGTCGTCCCATGATCCTGCGCTGATCTACTTCACCTCGGGCACGACGAGCAAGCCGAAGATGGTCGTGCACACGCATTCGTCGTACCCGGTGGGCCACCTCAGCACGTTGTCCTGGCTGGGCATTCAGCCCGGCGACGTGCACCTCGCCATCTCGTCGCCCGGATGGGGCAAACACGCGTGGAGTTGCTTCTTCGCGCCATGGATCGCCGAAGCCACCGTCTTCGTCTACAACTACAAGCGGTTCGACGCCCAAGCCTTGGTCGCTCAGCTCGATCGAGCCCACGTGACCACCTTCTGTGCGCCCCCCACAGTGTGGCGCATGCTGATTCAGAACGACATCACGCGGCGCCCCGGTGCCCTGCGCGAGATCATGTCGGCGGGGGAGCCGCTCAACCCCGAAGTCATCAGTCGCATCCGCTCGTGGTGGGGACTCGTGATCCGCGATGGCTATGGGCAGACCGAGACGACCGCGATCATCGCCAACACCCCGGGCGCCGCCCTCGTGCCGGGTTCGATGGGTACGCCGCTTCCCGGGGTGGCGATCGCCCTCATCGACCCACTCACGGGTGAGGCCGGTGACGAGGGTGAGATCTGCGTCGACCTCAGCGCGGCGCCGGTGAACCTGATGTCCGGCTATCTGGGCGACGACGTGAAAACCGCGACGGCCATGGCCGACGGCTACTTCCACACGGGCGACGTCGCATCGCGCGATGCGCAGGGCTACATCACCTTCATCGGCCGCACCGACGACATCTTCAAGTCATCCGACTACAAGGTGTCGCCATTCGAGGTCGAGAGCATCCTGCTGGAACACGAAGCCGTCGCCGAGGCGGCCGTCGTCGGGGCACCCGATGACATCAGGCTCAATGTCACCAAGGCCTACGTCGCGCTCGCCGAGGGCTGGGCGCCCGACGCGGAGACGGCCAGGCAGATTCTTCAGCATGCCACCGAGACCATGCCGCCCTATATGCGCGTCCGACGGCTCGAATTCTTCGAGTTGCCGAAGACGGCTTCGGGCAAGATCCGGCGCGTCGAGCTGCGAGACCGGGAGGTGGCTGCGGCGCGCGACGGAATTCGTCTTGCCGACGAGTGGCGTTAGGAGAGGGGTCGATGACGGCTGGCCTTCCGCGCATTCACAGATACTGATATATTTCTGACGGCGACCGGCCATAGGTCATGGCGTGCGCCGAAAGGAGTACGTCATGATCAGTACGCCCATCGCGTCCGGAGCATCAGCGGGTATCGGCGCCGGAGAAAAAGACACCGAAGCCGCCGCGCCGCCGCAGCGACGGACCTCTCGCTGGAGCAGGCGTGCAGCGGGGGTCGGCGTTATCGGTGTGATCGCGGCGGGAGCGATCCTCGCGGGCGCCGCTGTCCCGCGCCAAGCGGCGCACGCCGCCGACGGGGATCCATTCAGCCCGGACACGGCCGCCATCTTCATCTCCCAAGAACAGCCGACGCAGCTGTTGCGCGCCCAATCGGACGGCGAGAGCGCGACCCTGCGTTTCGTGCCAGAAGGCGGCGCCAGCCCGCACACCTACAACGCGATCGCCTTCAACCCGGGCGACAACTACATTTACGGGATCGCGACGCAGCAGAGCTCAGGCATCCCCGCAGGAAGCGTCGTCCGAATCGCCTCTGGCGGAACCGTCACCCGGGTCGGAACCGCCGTGCACGCCAACGCGCTGCGCGGCGCGATCGGACCAGACGGGAACTACTACATCGAGGGTGGGCGAGCAGACCGTCTGCACGTTCTCGACCTGACGACCGGGGCGAGAATCCGCATCGTCGACCTCGCCTCCGACCCAGACGTCTCGGACTTCACGTTCGCCGGATCACACCTGTGGGGCATCAACTCGACCGGAGCGATCGTCAGGATAACGCCCTCTACCGGAGCAGTCACGAAGTTCTCCACCGTCGATGACGCCGGCTTCCACGGGGCTGCCTGGACCTACGGGAACGGCAACCTCGGATTCTCGAACAACAAGACCGGAACGGTCGTGCAGGTGGCCGTCGCCGAGGCCGACAGCAGCGCGCCCAAGATCACCGTCACGAGTAAAGTGGCAGGACCCGCCTCGGACCGCAACGACGGAACCGCCATCCCCGGCGCCCCGATCGACCTCCAGATCGCGAAGACGACGGCCGCCACCTACACGCCGGGCGGGCGCATCGAATACCGACTGACCGTCACAAACGCTGGCACCACGCGAGCGAGCGGCTACACGGTCACCGACGCCGTGCCCGAGGCTCTGACGGACGTCACCACTGCAACGACCGGATGCGCCGTGTCCGGTGCCACGGTGACATGCTCCGGCGCCGCCCTCGAACCCGGCGCGAAAGCGGTCATCGTCGTGACGGCTGCCAGCGCATCTACGGCGACGGGGTGCGTCGAGAACTCCGCGCGGGTCGACGGCAACGAACGAGACCCTGTGCCGTCGAACAACTCGTCGACGAGCGAAACCTGTGCCGCGGTCGTGCCTACGCCGACGCCTACTCCGACGCCCACGCCTACGCCTACGCCTACGCCTACGCCTACGCCTACGCCGACTCCGACGCCCACGCCCACGCCGACTCCGACTCCGACTCCGACGCCTACGCCGACTCCTACACCGACACCGACGCCGTCACCGACGCCCACCCCGACGCCGACGGCTACGCCGACCCCTACCCCGGCTCCGACTCCCACGCAGACCCCGACGCCGAAACCAACCCAGGTCGCACCCGTCGTCGTTCCGCCGGCGCCTGACCCGACGCCGTCACCGGCCCCTGCACCCCAACTTCCCCGCACGGGCGCCGACGGGTTGGTGCCGCTTGCGATCGGTGCGGGGGCGCTCGTCGTGCTGGGTCTGACGATCGTGTTGGTGCGCCGCATCCGGCGTCGTCAGCAGGACTAGCGGGTCAGAGGTCGAGCTCCCGGGTGAAGAACTCGACGAGCAACGGGAGCTCGTCCACGTCCCCCGCCTCGTGCCCGTTATAAGGCCAGACGGTCATCGAGGCGGGACCGCGGTGCTCATGGAACGCGGCGTAGACGGTGGACGGGGGAGTGACCGCATCCATCAAGGCCGCCGCGTAGTAGGTGGGCACCGACGAGTTGCGGGCGAAGTTGACCGTGTCGAAATAGCGCAACGTCTCGTGCACGACGGCCGCCTTCTCACGGTGCACCTTCAAGAACTCGCCGATCTCCCGGAAAGGGAGGGCATTCGTGATGACGGTGGCACGCGGGAAATCGGAGAGGAACGGCACCACGGCGGCCGAGGCGCGCACGTGTGGCGACAAGGCCGACGCGGCCACCGAGAGTGCGCCGCCCTGGCTGTTGCCGCGAACCGCGATGCGGGTCTCGTCGACGAGCGAGAGGCCGGCCGCCGCATCGATTGCCAAAACGGCATCCGTGATGAGGCGCCGGTAGTAGTAATCCTCACGACTCAGGATGCCGCGCGTCATGACCCCGGCGAACTGCGGCCCGCCGCTGCCGGCCGTATCGGGCGTGTCGCCCACCGACCAGTTGCCGCCTTGCCCGCGCGTGTCCATGAGGAAATGAGCGAAGCCGGCGGAGGACCAGAACAGGTCGGCCCACGGCCGGCCGCGGCCCCCACCGTAACCGACGTACTCGACGACCGTCGGCAACGGGCCAGAGGCGCCGGCCGGAACACGTAACCAGGCACGGATCGGGTCGCCGCCGAAACCCGGGAACGTGACGTCATAGACGTCGACGGTCGACAGGGGCGTCTCGACGGGAGTCACCGTCACCGCGCCGGCCAGTGAGCGCGCTTCGGACAGGGTGTTCTGCCAGAATTCGGAGAAATCGTCGGGAAGCGTCTGGTCGGTGCGATAGGACGTCAGTTCGGCTTCGGACAGATCGGTAAACATGCCACTCCTCGGGTCGTGATTGCCATCAGTATTGCGGGCCGAGCCAGCCGGTCCGGGGCGCGCCACGCGGATCACCCCGTATCCCACCGCGCGCGAGAATGTCGATCGTCGATCGTCGATCGTCCATCGTCAGTCGTCAGCTGCGGCGTTTTTCGCGCGCGACACTCGGTCGTCCGCTACGACGATGTTCCCGTCGCACGCTGGGCGAGCCCGCGCCTGACGACCGTGCACCAGCCGCTGCCGCGCAGATGTCGCCGCGGCCAATCCCGCGGGTGAGTCGGGCTGTTTTTCGAGCGCCCGACGGAAACGCTTGCGCTCCCAGCCATCCCCTCGTATAGTCGCTGTAAACGTTCTCGTAAACGTTTACAAGCTCCGCGAAACCCTCCAATGACGCAAAGGGATGCCATGTCCGCGACGAAGAAGTCCACGCTCGTGCTCGTCGCCGAGCGCGCGGGCGTCTCGATCGCCTCGGTCAGCCGCGTCATGAACGGGCTGCCCGCCTCCGACTCCATCGTCGAGCGCGTGCAGAAGGCCGCCGACGAGCTCGGCTACGTGCCCGACGCCACCGCGCGGTCGCTCAAGGCCGGCAAGACGCAGCAGATCGCCCTCGCGGTCGCGGATGCCGGTAACCCCGTCTACGTCGCGATGATGCACGAGATCTCGCGCGTCGTCACGAAGGCCGGCTACCGCCTCATCCTGTCCTCGACGGGCAGCGAGCCGGGCGACCAGATCGACCTGCTCACGAACCTGAACCGCGGTTTCGCCGACGGCCTCGTCATGAGCCCGCTGAAGGTCACCGACGAGTTGGTCGCCCGCATCCAGGCCAGCCGCCTACCCATCGTCGTCATCGGTTCGCTGCCGGGCGACGTCGAGATCGACAACGTGCGCGCCGACTCGGTGCGGGGCGTCGGCCTGGCGGTCGAGCACCTCGTCGAACAGGGCCGGCAGCGCATCGCCTTCGTCAACGGCCCCGTCGACACCGTTCCGGGCGCTGCCCGACTCGGCGGCTACCTCCGCGCACTCGACGAGCAGGGCCTCTCGCACAACGCCGACGCTCAGGTCAACGCGCGCGACTTCACCTACAAGGCGGGCCTCAAGGCCGTCACCAAACTGCTCGACCGCTCGACGCCCGACGCCATCGTGTGCGCCAACGACCTGCTGGCCATCGCGGCCATCAAGGTCATCACGGCGCGGGGCCTGCGGGTTCCCGAAGACATCGCCCTCGTGGGCATGGACGACACCGACCTGGCCGAGCTCGCCAACCCGTCGATCACGAGCGTGAACCTCGGCTCGGTGAAGCGCGCCAAGACGGCCGCCAAGTTGCTGTTGCGTCGACTGGCCGACCCCGACGCGCCTGTGCGCCGCGAAGTGATCCAGCCCACGCTCACCATCAGGGAATCGACATCCGCGCCCGCGACCCCCGAAACCACCCGAAACCAGAAGAGGGAACCCTTGCTATGACCTCAACGGTAAGCCCCGCCACTGTCGCCGAGGCTTCCGCTCCCCAGAAACGTCGCCGGTCCTCCGGTGGCTCTCCGGTGAACGGATCCCGCCGCGACGCCTGGCTGCTCGTGCTGCCGGCACTGATCCCGGTCGTGCTGTTCAGCGTGTACCCGCTCGTCCAGGGAATCCTGCTCGGTTTCACCGACGCAAAGGCCGGACTGGGACAGGTCGTGTCGTTCAACGGCGTCGACAACTACACCCGGCTGGCTACCAACGAGCTGTTCTGGAACTCGTTCCGCATCGGCCTGATCTGGGCCTTCGGTGTGACGATCCTGCAGTTCTTCGCCTCCCTCGGGCTGGCGCTGCTGCTCAACCTCAACCTGAAGATGCGCTGGCTCGCCCGCACGCTCGCGCTCGTGCCATGGGCCATGCCGCCCGTGATCATCGCCATCATGTGGCGCCTCATGCTGAACCCCACCTACGGCCCCATCAACGGCGGGATGCGCGCGCTCGGCCTCCCCGGCGACACCAACTGGCTCGGCGACTTCTCGACCGCCCTGCCCGCCGTCATCGTGGTGGGCGTCTGGGCCGGTATGCCGCAGACCACCATCACGCTGCTCGCGGGCCTGCAAAACGTGCCGAGCGAGCTGCATGAAGCCGCCGCCATCGACGGCGCGAGCACATGGCAACGCTTCTGGCACGTCACCCTGCCGGCGCTGCGACCCATCATCGTCGCCATCACGACGCTCGACCTGATCTGGAACTTCAACTCCTTCGCCCTCGTCTACGTGCTGACGGCCGGCGGGCCGGGCGGTCAGACGATGCTGCCCATGCTCTTCGCCTACAACGAGGCGTTCCGCTACGGCAACTTCGGCTACGCCGCCGCCATGGGCAACGTGATGGTCATCGTCATCGCCGCGTTCCTGTTCCTCTATCTCCGCAGCCAGGCAAGGAGCCGTCAGTCATGAGCAACGCCACGGTCACCCCGACGCCCGCCCGCCAGGAGACGGTGCCACCCGAGACGCCGCGCCGGCGCAAGAGCCAGGACTCCGGCATCCCGCAGAGCCCGATCCAGCGCCGCGTCACCCGGCCGCTGCAATATGTAGCGCTGGCCGGATACATCGTCTTCCTCGGATTTCCGCTGCTGTTCCTGCTCACCACGGCGTTCAAGACGCCCGCCGAGCTGCAGTCGCCCAACCCGACATTCCTGCCGACGAGCCTCAACTTCGACAACTTCATCCAGGCCATCGCCAAGGCGAACCTCGTGCAGGCGGCGGGCAACAGCCTGATCGTGGCCGTCGCGACGACCGTCATCGTCACGCTCATCTCGCTGCCGGCCGCCTATGCGCTCGCCCGGTTCCGCACCAAGCTGCGCTCGATCGCCACGGGGTGGATCCTGCTCAGCCAGGTGTTCCCGTTCATCCTGATCATCATCCCGCTGTTCCTCGTGCTGAAGCAGATCGGGCTGATCAACAACCTGCTGGGGCTGATCCTCGTCTACTCGGTGTGGTCGCTGCCGTTCGCGCTGTGGATGCTGCAGGGCTACGTCGCGGGCATCCCGGTCGAACTCGAAGAGGCCGGCGCGATGGATGGTGGCTCACGCATCCGTGTGCTCGTGTCGATCGTCTTGCCGCTGCTCGCCCCCGGTCTCGTGGCCACGAGCCTCTTCACCTTCATCTCGTCCTGGAACGAGTTCTTCTTCGCCCTCGTGCTCATCCAAGACCCTGCCCTGCAGACCCTTCCCCTCACGCTCGCCCGATTCGTCGGAGCCGAGGGCCAGGTGCAGCTGGGCCAGCTCGCCGCGGCATCGTTGCTCGCCACCATCCCGAGCCTCGTGTTCTTCGCCCTCATTCAGCGCCGGCTCACCTCGGGCCTGCTGTCGGGCGCCGTCAAGGGCTAAACGCTTCACCCCGCACTCCAACTTCACCCCGCACCACACCCGTGTCACAACGCAGTGAAACCACGACAAAGGAGTAACACCATGAGAAAACAAGCCTTGCTCGGCGTCGGCGCCCTTGCGCTGGCCGGCCTGCTGGGCGGCTGCGCCTTCTCCGGCGGCGGCAGCACAGGCGGCGGCGAATCGGAAGGTCCCGTCACGTTGACCTTCCAGAGCCTCGCCTACCAGGACTCCACGGTCGCCGCGACGAAGAAGATCGTCGACGACTGGAACGCCGACAACCCCGACATCCAGGTGAAGCTCACGCAGGGTTCGTGGGACAACGTGCACGACCAGCTGGTGACGCAGTTCCAGGGCGGAACGGCACCCGACATCATCCACGACGAATCCTCCGACATCCTCGGTTTCGCCAACCAGGGTTACCTGGCCGACCTGTCGTCCTACCTGAGCGACGACGTGAAGAAATCGGTCTCGGATGACGTGTGGAGCACCGTGACCACGGCCGACGGCAAGATCGTCGCCGCGCCCACCCTGCTGCAGACCTACGTCGTCTACGCCAACAAACAGGCGTTCGCGGATGCCGGGGTCGAGGTTCCCGCGGGCGACGAGCTCACGTGGGACGACCTGCAGAAGGTCTCGAAAGAGCTGACGGCCGACGGGAAATTCGGCGTCGGCTGGGGCCTCAAGCAGCCGACGGCCGCCATCATGAACACCGCGCTCGGCTACGACGGCACCTTCTTCGACGTGGCCGACGACGGCTCGGCGAAGATCGAGGTGGGCGACGACGAACTCGCCGTGCCCGAGAAGATCCACGCCATGGCCTATGACGACGCCTCGCTCGACCCCGTGACCCTCACGCAGTCGGGTTCGGATGTGCTGCCCGGCTTCCTCGGCGGCAAATACGCCATGTACGTGGGCGGCAACTTCCTCGCCCAGCAGATCACCGAGACGGCGCCCGAGGGCTTCGACTGGACGGTCCTGCCGCCCCTCGCCGGAAGCGACGGACCCGTGCAGGCCGCCAACCCGCAGACCATGTCGGTCGCCGCGGAGTCGAAGCACCCCGAACAGGCCGCCGAGTTCATCAACTACTTCATGAACGCCGACAACCAGGCCGCGCTCGCCCAGGGCGACTGGCTCATCCCGTCGTCCTCCGACGCGCGCGACAAGGTGGCCGAGCAGACGGCCGACCAGACCGGCTGGAAGGAACTGCTCGCCACGGGTGAAGACCTGAAGGGCGCCCCGTTCCAGAAGGCCACGAACTACCCGCAGTGGAAGGACCAGTTCGCGACCCCCGGTCTGCAGCAGTACTTCTCCAACTCGATCTCGCTCGACGAGCTGAAGAAGCAGCTCACCGACGGCTGGTCGTCGATCGGCGGTTAGCCGCACACGGTCGGTGGGGCGGATGCCTGCAGCCCACGCATCCGCCCCGCCGCCCACCGGCCCGCCGCGCACTGGCCAGCCGCCCGCCCGGCAGGCCCCACACACTCAACGCACGAACAAGGAGACGACGCAGATGGATCTGCTCGAGGACAAAGCAACCGGAGCCTTAGCGGGCGCAGCCGTCGGAGACGCGCTCGGGGGAGCGGCGGAGGGCAACACGCCCGAGGCCATCCAGGAGCGTTACGACGGGTTCATCGAGGGGATCGTTCCGCCCTTCCTCGCCGACTGGAAGAACGCCAGGCCCATCGCGCCCTATCACAAGGGCGACGGCCACATCACGGACGACACCCTCATGACCACGGCGCTCGTCGACGTCTACGACACCGTGCGCACCCACCTCGACGCCTACTCGGTGGCCGACCACCTGGTGCCGCTCCTGATCGGCGAGAAGCGCTGGATTCCCGAGCTCGAGGCCGAGAACATTCTGCTGCAGCGCATCTTCCTGGCCGAGAAGTGGCTCGTCGCGCGCATCCACTACGGCCACATCGACCCGCGCGAGGCCGGCGTCGGCAACATCGTCAACTGCGGTGCCACCATGTATGCGGCGCCCATCGGCATCGCCAACGCCGGGTCGCCCGACGGTGCCTACGCCGAGGCCATCGACGTCGCGGGCGCCCACCAGTCGAGCTACGGTCGCGAGGCCGCGGGCGTCTATGCCGCCTGTGTGGCCGAGGCCATGCGTCCAGGGGCCACCGTCGACGACGTCATCGAGACGGCTCTGCGCCTGGCCAAGGACGGCACGTGGGATGCCATCGACGCCGTCGTGACCGCCGCCTCGGGTGCGCTCGGCGACGCGGGCGGCTTCGCCACGGATGGCTGGCGCACCTCGCTCGCCCTGCTGCGACGCGCCGTCGAACCCTACGACACCGTGGGACCGAACTATCGGGCACCGGCACGCGACGCCCGCATCCCCAGCCGCACCAAGTCGATCGAGGAGCTCCCCATCGCGCTCGGCATGCTCGTGCTCGCCGGTGGGGACTATCGCGACAGTGTGCTCGGATCGATCAACTACGGCCGCGACTCCGACTCGATCGCCGTCATGGCGGGGTCGATCGCGGGGGCCTTGGGCGGAGCATCCGTCGTGCCCACCGAGTGGATCGAGGGTGTGTCGGCGGGGAGCGCCATCGACATCACGGCGACCGGCCCGCGCATGGCACGCATCGCCCGTGACATCTGGGCACAGGACCGTGCGCGGTTCGACGCGCAGCAGAGCGCCGTGGATGCTTTGACCGCCGAGGTTGCCGCCGACCCGGCGCGGCGGGAGCGTGAGCACGCGTGATCCGCCTGAGCTGGACCCAGCCAGAAGACCTCGTGCCGCACGCGCTGCGGGCCGCCCAGATCGACGGTGTGGATGCCGCGACACTGGCTGCCGCGCGGGTGCGCTGGCTCGCGGCGGGCGGGTCCGACATCGCGCCCGTGAGCGGGGCGACGCCGGAACGCGCGTCGGCCGAGTTGAGGACCCTGGGGCGCGAACTGTTGGCCGAGATCGATACGTGGACGGTGTCGCCCGAGATCGCGGCGAACGAGCCGGACGGGTTCGACGAGATCATCGCTTCGGCTTCGGCTTCGGCTTCGGCTTCCGACCCGACTCGGGCCTCGGCCTCGGCCTCTTCCGACCTCGCCGATCGCGTGCACGGCGCATGGCTCGGCCGGGCCGCCGGATGCCTGCTGGGCAAGCCCGTGGAGAAGATCCCGCGCGAGGGCATCCGTGCCATCGCCGAAGCGACGGGCAACTGGCCGATCACGGGGTACTTCACCGAGCGAGGCCTCGACGACGAGATCGCCCGGCGTTACCCCTGGAACCGTCGCAGCCGGCCCACGAGCCTCGTGGAGAACATCGACGGTATGCCCGAGGACGACGACCTCAACTTCCCGCTTATCGCGCTCGACCTGATCGAACGCCTCGGCCGCGGATTCACGACCGACGATGTCGCGCAGTCCTGGCTCGCCAACCTGCCCGGCGGCCGCGTCTTCACGGCAGAGCGCATCGTCTATCGCAACCTTCTCGACGGCTACGAGCCCGATGAGGCCGGCCGCGTCGCGAACCCGTTCCAGGATTGGATCGGGGCGCAGATCCGCACCGACGTGTACGGCTGGGTCTCGCCCGGCGATGCCCGCGAGGCCGCGCGGCTCGCCTACGCCGACGCGCGCCTCAGCCACTCCCGCAATGGCGTCTACGGCGCGATGTTCGCGGCGGCGTGCTGCTCGGCGGCGCTCGTCGCGTCGAACGTGCACGAGGTCATCGACGCGGGACTCGGTGTCGTGCCGGACCGGAGTCGTTACGCGGCCGCCATTCGGCGAGGAGCAGAATTGGGCGCGTCCGACCTGTCTCTCGACGACGCGCTCGATGCCATCTACGCCGACTACGGCGACCTGCACTGGGTGCACGCCGTCAACAACTCGGCCCTGCTGGCGTTCGCGCTCGTGCGCGGCGACGGCGATTACGCGCGCACCATCACGACGGCCGTCTCGGGCGGCTGGGACACCGATTCTGTGGGCGCCACGGCCGGATCGGTCGCTGGTGCCCTGACGGGTGCCCGTGGCCTGCCCGCCGCCTGGATCGAGCCGCTGCACAACCGTCTCGCCACGAGTGTTCCGGGATTCGACTCCGTGACCTTCGACTCGCTGGCCGCGCGGACGCTGGCGCTCGTGCGGGAGGCTTGAGCCATGACCGTCACCGTTCTCGGAAGTGCCAACCTCGACCTCGTCTACCGCGTCGAGAAGATCCCGGCCCCGGGTGAGACCGTGCTCGCCACGGGGTTCGCCGAACACCCGGGCGGCAAGGGCAACAACCAGGTCATCGCCGTCGCGCGAGCTGGAGCCCCCGTCACCTTCGTGGCCGCCCTCGGTTCGGACGCCGCCGCCGAAACTCTCACGGCCCAGCTGCGCGCGGATGGCGTCACCACGCTCATTCGCACGGTCGATGCCCCGACGGGCACGGCGCTCATCACGGTCGACGACGGCGCCGAGAACAGCATCGTCGTGAACTCGGGCGCCAACGCGTTGCTCGTCGACCTCGACGAACGTGAGGAACGTGCCATCCGAGACGCCGATGTGTTGCTCATGCAGCTCGAGACCCCGGTCGAGACCGTGCAGCGCGCGGCCCAGATCGCTCGGGATGCCGGCACCACCGTCGTGCTGAACGCGGCACCCATTCTCGACCTGCCGTCGGCCGTGCTCGACGCGCTCGACATCGTGATCGTCAACGAACACGAGGCGGCGGCTCTAGCCGGTTTTGCGGGCATCGACGTTGCGGCTCTCGACGATGCTGACGCGCTGCAGACGCATCGACAGCTCGCCGTGGCCCTCACCGAACTGGTTCCCGTCGTCGTCGTGACGATCGGGGCAGCGGGGGTCGTCGTGGCGCAGCGTGGCATGGACAGCACAACCCACGTGCCCGGTCGCAGGGTCACCGCAATCGACACGACCGGCGCGGGCGACACGTTCTGCGGAGCGTTCGTCGCCGCCCTCGACGCGACCCGGACCGACACCGGCGTATCACCGACTGAGGCGGCGGCATCCGACGCTGCGCACTCGCGGTCCCGCGCCGACGCACTGGCCGACGACACGGGGGCGGCCCTGTCCCCGCGTTTCGACGCCGACGCCCTCGAACGTGGGGCCCTCTTTGCCACGGCCGCCGCGGCGCTCTCGGTGCAGCGATCCGGTGCCGTGCCCTCCATCCCGAATCGCCAGGAGATCGACGATGCACTCTGACACGACCGTGCGCCCCGATGCGCCCGCCCACGACCCCGACGAAGCCCACACCAACGGCCTGAACCCGCTCGTGCCTCGCCCGATCGACCGGCCCACCGAATTGCCGCTCCCGGGGGACGGCCGCGAGGCTCTCGACCCCGCCGTGGGCGACATCGCCAAGATCTTCAGCGCCCCGAGCGACCCCGCCGACTGGCCCGCCTGGCGCGAAGCACTGGCCACCTGGCGCGACGATGCCCGCGCCCGCCTCGCCTACACGGGTGAGGCCTATGACCGCCCCGACCAGCGCTGGACGAGCAGCTGCTACAGCGTCGCGCTCGTGTGGTTGTGGGATGAGCGTCTCTTCGATCGCGCCACCGCGCGCTTCACGGTCGAGGCGTTCCTCGAGCGCACGGCCGACCACGGCGGCTTCGACGGCGTCGTGCTGTGGCACGCCTATCCCGTCATCGGCATCGACGAGCGCAACCAGTTCGACTTCTACCGCGAGGTGCCCGGCATGGCGGAGGTCGTGGCCGAATTCCAGCGGCGCGGCATCCGGGTCTTCATCAACTACAACCCGTGGGACACCGGCACACGGCGACCCGACGGCGACGACCCGGCCGAACTCGCGGCTCTCGTGGGCGAGCTCGGGGTCGACGGCGTGTTCCTCGACACGCTCAAACAGGCCGACGACTCGCTTGTCACGGCTCTGCGTTCCGCCAGACCGCCTCAGGTTTTGGAGGGGGAGTCGCGCGTTCCGAACGAACGCATCGCCGACCATCAGCTGAGTTGGGCTCAGTGGTTCGCGGATAGCGAGGCCCCGGGCGTCATGCGCGCGCACCTGTTCGAGCAGCGGCACATGATGCACTCGACGAGGCGCTGGAACCGCGACCACTCGGCCGAACTGCAATCCGCCTGGATGAATGGCACGGGCATGCTCGTGTGGGACACCGTCTTCGGCGTCTGGGTGGGCTGGAACGAACGCGACAAGGCCACCCTGCGGTCGATGCTGCGCGTGCAGCGGGCTTTCACGGACGTCTTCAGCCGGGGCCACTGGCAGCCGCTCGCGGGCGGCACCGACGCGGCCATCGCGGCGGGTGTCTACACGAGCACCTACCGTCTCGGCTCGACCACCATCTTCACGCTCGTGAACCGCGGCGACACCGACTATCGCGGCGAGGCCGTTGCGGCGCTGGCGGGCGGGCTCCCGTCCGACGGCTCCCGCGCCTACGACCTCTGCGCGGGTATCGAGCTCGACGGTCCCCAGGTGTCCGTTCCGGCGCGAGGTGTCACGGCCGTCCTTCTCGTAACGGATGCCTCGTCTTCCACGTCCGGGACCGGTGTCGGCCCCTCGGCATCCGTGTCGGCGTCTGCGAGTGAGTCCGCATCCGCATCAGCACCCGGATCAGGAGGGGCCGTCGCCCCGGCCGGGCCCGGCCGCACCCAGCTCGCCGCGCTGTTGACCCAGGCCGCAGACGACCGTGCCCGCGCGGCCGAAACGCGCGAACGCCTGTCCGACTGGTCGGCCTTCCCGGCACGCACGGCTCTGCGCACCCTGCCCGAACGATCCCGGTTCACGGGTGCGGGATCCGCGGTCCGCGTCGTTCCCGTCGCCGCCGGCGATTACGAGTTGCCCTTCCGCCATCGCCGCCGGGAGACGGGCACCTATCAGGGCGCGCCCTACGTCGAAGAGTGGAAACCACTCGCGCCGCGGTTGCACGACGACCGCGAAGAGATGATCGAGGTCACACTCGGAGCGGCTTCCGTCGCAACCCGTGAGGTGACCGTGGCCGAGTTCACGCGCTTCGTCGCCGAGACCGGTTACGCACCGGCATCCAAGAACCGGTTCCTGATCGGCTGCGACTCTGCGGTGCACGCTGCTCCCACCGATTCGGCTTCAGGCCAGGGGACGGAGTCCGCGCCGGCGTCGACGGAATCGCTCGTTGGCTCGAGTCATCCGGATGCCGCCGTGACGGGTGTGTCGCTCGACGACGCCCGTGCCTACGCGGCCTGGGCCGGTGCGCGCCTGCCGACCGAATTCGAGTGGCAGGTCGCGGCCGAGCAACCGGGGTTCGACCGCATCCGCCCGCTCGTGTGGAACTGGACGGAGAGCGAACACACCGACGGCATCACGCGATTCAGCATGCTGAAGGGCGGCTCGGATTACGAGGCCCCCGGCTCGGATTGGTATGTCGATGGCGGCGAGCGCGAGCCCGCCTTCAGCCTGAAGTTCCTCGCGACGGGGCTCGGGATCGACCGTTCGCCGCACATCGGCTTCCGCCTCGCGTGGGACACGGCCGACGCGGCAGACGGGGGAGGAACACGATGACGCAGACCGATTCGACAGGCGCGGCCGGGGTGACGAACTCAACTGCGTCATCTGGCGGCGCCGACTCGCATGCCGGATCGACGCGCCAACTACCTCTCGCCGACGTGCGCGTGCTCGACATCTCGACGCTGTTCGCGGGTCCGCTCGCGGCGACTTTCCTCGGCGATTTCGGGGCCGACGTGATCAAGGTGGAGCATCCGTCGAAGCCCGACGCCGCTCGCGGGCACGGCCCCGCGCGGGACGGCATCAACCTGTGGTGGAAGACGCTCGGGCGAAACAAGCGCACCCTCACGCTGAACCTCGGCCAGGCCGAGGGCGCCGAGATTTTGCTGCAGCTCGTGCGCGACGCGGACGTGCTGGTCGAGAACTTCCGGCCGGGAACGCTCGAACGCTGGGGCCTCGGCCCCGAACGATTGCTGGCCGCCAACCCGCGGCTGGTGATCGCGCGCGTGACGGCTTTCGGCCAGGTGGGTCCGTATGCGGGTCGCCCCGGGTTCGGGTCTCTCGCCGAGGCGATGAGCGGTTTCGCGGCCCTCACGGGTGAACCCGACGGCCCGCCGACGTTGCCTCCCTTCGGTCTCGCCGACGGTATCGCGGCCCTCGCCACGGCCTACGCCATCATGGTCGCGTTGCGCCAGGCGGAGGCCACGGGCACCGGGCAGGCCATCGACATGGCCATCATTGAACCGATCCTCATGTTGTTGGGCGGTCAGATCACGGCCTACGACCAGCTCGGCCGCGTGCAGCCGCGCACGGGCAACCGGTCGGTGAACAACGCTCCGCGTAACGTCTACCGCACGGCCGACGGCGACTGGGTGGCCGTGTCGACGAGTTCGCAGTCCATCGCCGAACGCGTGATGACTCTCGTCGGACGCCCCGACGTCGTCGACGAGCCCTGGTTCGCCTCCGGCCACAGCCGCGCCGAGCACGCCGACGAACTCGACGCCGCCGTCTCGGCGTGGATCGCCGAGCGCTCGACGGACGACGTCGTCACCAGTTTCGAGCAGGCCAACGCGGCCGTCGCCCGGGTGCTCGATGTCGCCGGCGTGATGGCCGATCCGCAATACGAGGCCATCGGAACCATCCGCACGGTCGAGGACGACGACCTCGGGCCGGTGAAGATGCAGAACGTGCTGTTCCGGCTGTCCGAGACACCCGGGGAGATTCGCTTCACGGGACGCGCCCACGGTGCCGATACCGCGGCGGTGCTGGAAGAGGTGGGCGTCACGCCCGAGCAGCTGGCCGCCCTGCGGGAACGAGGAATCGTATGAACGACCGGATGTCCGACTTTCCGCCGATCACGGGTCTGTATGTGCCCGGCCACCGTTCCGATCGCTTCGAGCGGGCCCTCACCTCGGGCGCCGACCTCGTCATCCTCGACCTGGAGGATGCCGTGCCGGTGGCGCAGAAGGCCGAGGCGCGCGAGGCGATCGTGGCGGCGTTGGCCGAGCGGAGCGCGGGTCTCCGCGACGAGACGCTCATCCAGGTGCGGGTGAACGCAGGCCCGTTCCTCGCCGACGACCTCGCCGCCATCGCCCCGTTCTTGCAGCCCGACGGGGCCGCGCGCCCGGTCGAGGTCAGGCTGCCGAAAGTCGAGGCGGCCTCGGACGTTGATCGAGTCATCCACCTGCTGGAGGACGTCAGCCCGCGCTCTGGCCAGCACATCGCCGTGACGGCCATCCTCGAGACGGCTCTGGGCGTCGAACGTGCCCTCGAGATCGCCTCGCACCCCGCGGTGACCCGTTCGGCCCTGGGGGAGTCGGATCTCGCGAGCGACCTCGCCACCCGGCATCCGGATGTCATCGCCTACGCCCGCACGCGTGTGCTGTTCGCTGCCCGCGCCGCCGGTCTCGATGCGCCCATGATGTCCGCCTACCCCGATATCCGCGACCAGGCGGGTTTGCGCGCCGACACGGCCGACGGGGCGACCCGGGGATGGCTCGGGCGGGTGGCCATCCATCCGAGTCAGTTGGCCGTCATCGCGAGCGCTTTCCGCCCCGAGCCCGCCGAGGTCGTGTGGGCCGAACAGGTGCTCGAGGCCATGCGCGACGGGGGAGTGACGACGCTCGCGAGCGGCGAGATGGTCGACCCCGCCATGATCGGCCGGGCCCGCAGCATCCTCGCGCGGAAGAACGCCACCGCCGCCGTCACCTGATTCCGCACCGCCAGATCGCCCCACCTCACAACCGAATCCTCAGGAGCCACAATGTCGTGGAAATCATCCGTCACCCTCGCCACCGGGCTCGCCCTAGCCGGCGCGCTCGCCCTAGCCGGCACGTCATCGGCAACGGCTGTCACGAGCGCGACCCCGCCCGCCGCGCCGTCGTTCGGCCTGACGAGAACCGCCGCCGCGCCCACCAGCCAGCTCGTCCCCGGCCACGTCGACACCGACACCGTGACGGGCGGCATCGACTACACGACCTACCTGCCCGCCGGTTACGACGCAGATGCCGCGATGCGCTACCCGACGCTCTACCTGCTGCACGGCCGCGGCGACACGCAGGCGGCGTGGCAGCAGGTCGCCCCGAAACTCGACTCGATGATCGCCGACGGGCAGGTGCCGCCGCTCATCGTCGTCATGCCCGACGCGCCGTGGTCGGGACGCGGCAGCTACTACGTCGATTCGCTCTACGCCGGCACCGCGGCCGGCACCACGCCCGGCCAGGCCGTCGAGACGGCGTTCACGACCGACCTCGTCGACCACATCGACGCCACCTACCCCACCGTCGACGACCGCGCGGGCCGAGCCGTCGGCGGCTACTCGATGGGCGGCGCCGGGGCCCTGCGCTTCGCGACCACCCACCAGGACCTGTTCTCATCGGCGCTCGTGCTGTCACCCGCCGTCTACGTGCCGAGCACACCCGTCGATTCCTCCACGCGCGAGTTCGGCGCCTACGGTCGCGGCGACGCCCTCTACGACGAGGCCCGCTACCAGGAGCTCGCCTACCCGGCCGCGCTCGACGCCTTCGACCCCGCGCTGCCCGTCCACCTGTTCATCGCTGTCGGCGACGACGAATACGCCAACCCGAAGCCCGAAGACGCCATCCACGACCTCGACTACGAGGCCGCAACGCTCTACAACCGAGCGAAACGCGTCCCCGGCATCACGGCCGAGATGCGCACCTACGACGGCGGCCACGATTGGGATGTCTGGGCGCGCGGTTTCGCCGAAGGCCTCACCGACATCGGCCCCCGCCTCTCGACCACCCCTCCCACCCCATTCACGGGATCGCAGACGGGTTCGGCGGGCGACGATCGCGCGAGCGGCATCCTCACCCTGGCCGACGGCAGCGTCGTCGAAACCATCACGGCCGCCGGGGATGCCTGGGGTCACCGCTCGGCGGGCGGCACCGACATCGTCGTGCAGAAGCGGTCGTCGGCGGGCGCCGTGCAGTGGACGACGGCCATCGCGTCGCCGCTCAACGAACGTGCCTACGGCCTCGTCGAAGGTGAGGATGGCTCGGTGATCGTGGGCGGCTATCAGCGCGTCGATCACGCCGGTGCCCAGAACGACGACGTGCTCGCGGCCGCACTCTCGGCCGACGGCACGATCCTCTGGACGACGACGGCGGGCGACCCGGGTGCCGCCGACCGGGCATACTCGATCGCCTCAGACGGCGCGGGCGGGGCATTCCTCGCCGGTTACACCTCCGGCCGAGTCGGCGGCGCCACCCCGGCCGGTGACAAGGACGCCCTGGCCGTGCACGTGGGCCGCGACGGCGTCGTGGCGGGCACGCAGCAGTTCGGCGGCCCCGGCGAGGACAAGTCCCTCGCCATCGCGCGAGCCGGCGACGGTCGTCTGGCCCTCGGTGGCGTCACCACGGGCGCGATGCCGGGCGGAACCGCCCACGGCGGAACGGATGGCTGGGTGGCCGGTTTCGGCGACGAACCGACCGCCGGGCCGACCTTCGTCACGCAGATCGGCACCGACTCGTCCGATCAGGTCAGCGCCCTGCTCGCACGCGGCAGCAGCTGGCAGGCCGCCGGCTTCACGGGCGGAGCGCTGGCGACGGCACCGTCGGCGGGCGGCAACGACGCCTTCGTCGCCGACATCGATGGTGCTGGATCGGTCTCGGCCGTTCGGCAATACGGCACGCCGGGCGACGACCGCGCGGCGGCTCTCGCCGCGGGCGCGGACGGTGCGGCGCTGCTCGTCGGCCACACGGACGGTCGGTTCCAGGCGTCCGCGGGGAGCGTCGACGTGTTCGCGCTCGACCTCGCGGCGGACGGAAACATCCGAACCTCGACGCAGTTCGGCAGCGTGGCGCGCGACGGCGCCGACGAGTACGACGAGGCGAACCTCTTCGTGGCGGCGGCCGGTGCCGACTCGGTTCACATTCAGGGCCTCACGTATGGCGCGGTCGAGGGCGTCACCAACGCGGGTGGGGGAGACGTCTTCCTGTCGACCGTGGCGTTCGCCGTGTCCGAGGCCCCGGGCGAGCCGAGCACCCCGACCACACCCAGCTCTCCGGCCGTGCCGGGCGGACCGGACATAGGCGGCGGCACCGCGGGCGACGGTAACGGCGCCGGGGCCTCCGCAGCCAATTCAACGGCGAGCAGCCTGGCCCTCTCGGGCGCCCAGCTCGGTCAGATCGCCGCCTTCGCACTCCTCGCGCTCGGGGCAGGAGCAGCGCTGGCGCTTCGCCGTCACCGGGCACACGGCCCTCTGACAACCACTGTTCGCTGACCCCGCCACCCGGCGCACGGCCGCTCCTGGCCACCACCGCTTGAGGGCCCTGCTCCCGGAGCCGTGCCTTGGCCTCGACTCTGCCTCGCGCTGCCGTCAACCCGTTTGATCGAACGGCCCGCCGCGATAACGTCGAAGGTGAGCGGCGTTCACCGAAGCGCCCGATATATACGAAACCGAAGGGATGACGATGAAAGCGTTGCAGTACACGAAGATCGGGTCGAAGCCAGAGGTCGTCGACATCCCGAAACCGGTTCCGGGCCCCGGCCAGGTCCTGCTGAAGGTGACGGCCGCGGGCGTCTGCCACTCCGACGAATACATCATGGGCCTCTCCGAGGACGAGTACATCTACGGACTGCCGCTCACGCTCGGCCACGAGGGCACGGGCGTCGTGCACGAGCTCGGCGAAGGCGTCGAGCACCTCTCGGTCGGCGACGCCGTCGCGGTCTACGGCCCCTGGGGTTGCGGCCGCTGCCACAACTGTTCCGAGGGCAAAGAGAACTACTGCACCAACGCCGCCGCCGAGGGCATCACCCCTCCCGGCCTCGGCTCGCCCGGCTCGATGGCCGAATACATGCTCATCGACGACCCGCGGCACCTCGTCCCGCTCGGCGACCTCGACCCCGCCAAGAACGTCTCGCTGACGGATGCCGGTCTCACCCCGTATCACGCCATCAAGCAGTCGCTGCCGAAGCTCGGTGCCGGTTCGACGGCCGTCGTCATCGGAACGGGCGGGCTCGGGCATGTCGGCATCCAGATCATCCGCGCGCTCTCCGGCGCCACCGTGATCGCCCTCGATGTCAACGACGAAAAGCTGGCGCTGGCAAAGGAGGTCGGCGCGCACCACGCCATCCTGAGCGACAAGAACGCCGTCGACACCATCAAAGAGTTGACGGATGGCCTGGGCGCCGAGGCCGTCTTCGACTTCGTGGGTGTGCAGCCCACCGTCGAGATCGCGACCGCTTCGGTTGCCACGGGCGGCGACGTCACCATCGTGGGCATCGGCGGCGGAACGGCCTCGGTCGGCTTCGGCACCATTGCTTACGACGCGGCGTTGCGCGTGCCGTATTGGGGTTCGCGCGGCGAGCTCATCGAGGTTCTCGACATGGCCCGTCGCGGCCAGTTGAGCGTCGAGATCGAGACGTACAGCATCGACGAGGGCCCGAAGGCCTACGAGCGCCTGCATGAGGGCTCGATCCGCGGCCGCGCGGTCATCCTGCCCAACGGCTAACCGTAGCCTCAACAGTTCGCGCCCGGTGGGGTCGTCGTTTGATGCGACGGCCCCGCCGGCTTTTGTCGCTCGGATGTTCACAGCCTGCGTCAGGCCGGCCGCGACGTGTCAGACGGCGGTCGACCGGAGCGAGGCGATCCGTTTGCGGGCGGCCCGCTCTGAGGTGGAGCTCGGCCCGAGCACGACGCGGACGACCGCCAAGACGAGGCGGGTCGCCGTGATCACGGGCAGCGGCGATCGCTTGAGCCCGAGCATCTGCCGATACTCGCGAGGAATGGTGGCAACGGCGCCCGCGAACATGACGCGATAGGCAGGCATCATCCCCTTGCGGAGCGGCGGATTGCGAATGAACCTCACGGCCTCGTCGACGCGTTCGCCGCCCATCAACGTGCCGGCGGCGCGAAACGCCTCGAGTTGAGCGCGCAACTCGGCCTCGCTGTGCGGCGCGTCGCCCACTCCGATCAGCTCGCCCGCGGTGGCCCACTCGTCGACATAGCGATCGGCACCGCCCGGGATGCTGCCACCCCACGTCTCGTGCGACCGCAGGAACGCGTCGGTGAACACCACGTGCACCCACGAGAGAAGCTCGGCATCGCCCGCCGCGTACGGACGCTCGTCGCCGCGAGCGTCGACATACGTGCCGACCACGCGATCGTGGAAGCGCCCCACGCGAGCCGACGCCTGCCGAGCCAGCGCCCGATCGCCGTAGGTCACCGTGAGCAACCACTGAATGGTGCCCGACAGCCGCCCGAGCGGATCTTCCTGATAACGCGACCAATCGTGCACGCCCGCCATGGCTCCCGGGTGCAACGTCTGCATGAGCAGTGCTCGAATTCCCGCGACCATCGTCGAGATGCCGCCGTGCACGGCCCAGGACGCCGACCCGGGCCCGAAGTATCCGGCATCATCACCCGTCTCGAGCGATTCGACCCAGTAGGGGCGGCCGTCGTCGTCGCCCGACAGCGTCGACAGGAGATGCGATCTCCAGACGTTCGTGAGTGTGCCCATAGGGCGACGTTAACCCCGACCCCTGACACCCGGATGGGAGTGTGGGGCGCCCTATCGCCGTGCGTTCTTCGGCAGTGACGCCGATCGCTCGACCGCGGGTCGCGCATGCCGCGGCAGCTTCGCCACGACGAGGTCGTAGGAGTTGCCGATGAGGTCTTCGACGAAGGTCGCATCTGCCTCGCCGGCCAGATCGACCGTCACCCAGTGACGTTTGTTCATGTGATACCCGGGTCGCACGGCGGGATGATCGCGCACGAGCGCCTCGCCGTGATCGGGCATCACTTTGAGGGTGATCGTCGTCGGCAGCTCAGTCATCCCGATCATGGCGAACATCTTGCCGCTCACCTTGAACACGGCGGTCTCCTCGCCGAACGGATACTCCTCGACGGCATTCGGCAACGCGAGACACGCCCCCTGCGCCGCCTCCAGCGCCCGTCGAAACTCGACCTCGCTCACGTCATCCATGCCCCCACGCTACCGAAGCGCGCCGGGGCTCGCCCGACGGCTTCGGCGCACCCCGGCGCTACTGCAGGGCCGGGCGGATGTCGCGCGCGATGGTCTCGAGCAGGTGCGCGTTGTAGTCGACGCCGAGCTGGTTGGGCACCGTGACGAGCAGCGTGTCGGCGGCCATGACGGCCGCGTCGCCGAGCAACTCTTCGACGATCTTGTCGGGTTCGCCGACGTAGCTCTTGCCGAAGCGCGCGATCGAGTTGTCGATGTAGCCGACCTGGTCCTGGCGTTCGCGCGTGGCGAGGTTGCCGAAGTAGGCGCGGTCCTGGTCGGTCGTGATGGGCAGGATGCTGCGGCTCACCGAGACGCGCGGTTCCCAGTCCCAGCCGGCGGTGGCCCAGGCATCCCGGAACAGCTGGATCTGCTCGGCCTGCAGGTCACCGAACGGCACGCCGGTGTCTTCGGTCAAGAGCGTGGATGACATGAGGTTCATGCCCTGCTCGGCGGTCCACGTGGCGGTGCCGCGGGTTCCCGACCCCCACCAGATGCGCTGGCGCAGCCCGGGGGACTGTGGTGTCAGGGGCAAGAGTGCCCGGGTTCCTGTGGCCTGCGGGTTCGCGGGCGCGATGCCGTGGCCCTCGAGTCCGCGCAGGAAGTCGGCCGTGTGCTCGCGCGCGAGATCGGCGTCGGTCTGGCCGTCGGCCGGCACGTAGCCGAACGATTCCGAACCGTTGAGCGCCGTCTCGGGCGATCCCCGGCTCACGCCGAGCTGCAGTCGCCCGCCCGAGATCAGGTCGGTGGCGGCGGCCTCTTCGGCGGCGTAGAAGCCGTTCTCGTAACGCATGTCGATGACACCCGTGCCGAGTTCGATGGTTTTGGTGCGCGCGGCCATGGCGGCGAGCAGCGGATACGGCGAGGCCAGCTGGCGCGCGAAGTGGTGCACGCGCACGAAGGCGCCGTCGATGCCGATCTCTTCGGCGGCCACGGCCAGGTCGATGCTCTGCAGCAGCGCGTCCTGCGCGGTGCGCGTGAGGGAGCCCGGCACGGGCTGCCAGTGGCCGAACGAGAGGAAGCCGATTTTCTTCATACCCACCTCAGCGCCTGCTACCCCGGATCTATTCCATGCGTATGCATGAAGCATCGCTTCGGGTCGACATCGACCGCAGCGTCACCACTGCGAGCGTTCGTAATCCTTCAGGAAGCATCCGGTCAGGTCTTCGCCGGCCTCGCCGCGCACGATCGGGTCATACACACGGGCGGCCCCGTCGACCAGATCCAGCGGCGCGTGGAAACCCTCTTCGGCCAGCCGCACCTTGGTGGGGTGGGGGCGCTCGTCGGTGATCCACCCGGTGTCGACGCTGGTCATGAGGATGCCGTCATCCAGCATCTCTTTAGCGCTCGTGCGCGTGAGCATGTTGAGCGCGGCCTTGGCCATGTTGGTGTGGGGATGCCCGGGGCCCTTGTAGCCGCGCCCGAAAACGCCCTCCATCGCCGAGACGTTGACGATGTAGGTGCGGCGGGCGGGCGAGGCCTTGAGCGACGGGCGCAAACGGCCGACCAGGATGAACGGAGCCGTCGTGTTGCACAGCTGCACCTCGAGCATCTCGAGCGGGTCGACGTCGTCCACGTTCTGGGTCCACGAGTTGACGGCGTGCAGGTCGGGCACGAGGCCGCCCGCGTCGATGGCCGTGCCGTCGGCCAACTTGTCGAGGCTCGACGAACCGGCCGTCATGGCGAGCGTCGCGATGTCGGTGGGGGTCAGCGCGGGGGCGTCGTCGCTGCGGCGCGCCGGGGTGACACCCGCCAGGATCGGGTGGCCGGCCACCGAGGCCGCGAGGGCGAGCGGGTGCTGATCGTTGGTGTGACCGAACGTCTCGAGCTCGGGCAGCGGGCCGTCGGGCAGCGGCGCGGTCTCGGCGTCGGCGAGCAGCGAGTAGGAGCCCGCCGAGCGGCGCACGGTCTGGGCCGCATTGTTGATGAGGATGTCGAGGTGCCCGCGCTCGGCCACCGAATCGGCCAGGGCGATCACCTGGGCGGGGTCGCGCAGGTCGATGCCCACGATGCGCAGGCGGTGCAGCCACTCGCCCGAGTCGGGCAGGGCCTGGAATCGGCGCACGGCGTCGCGCGGAAAACGCGTCGTGATGGTCGTGTGGGCGCCGTCGCGCAGCAGCCGCAGGGCGATGTGCATGCCGATCTTGGCGCGGCCGCCCGTGAGCAGCGCGCGGCGACCCGTGAGATCGGTGCGGGCGTTGCGCTTCTGGTGGCTGAGCGCCGCGCAGCGCGGGCACAGCTGGTGGTAGAACGCGTCGACCTCGGTGTAGCGCTCCTTGCAGATGTAGCAGGGGCGGGCCTTGAGCAGCGTTCCCGCGGTGGGGGCCGCGGCCGTGATGGCCAACTCGATGCCGCGCGTCTCGTCGTCGATGCGGTCGGGCGCGCCCGTGGCCGTGGCGGCGACGACTGCGCGGTCGGCCGCGCTGATGCGCTGGCGCTTCTCGGCCCGGCGCGACACCTTCACCGATTTGAACATGTTCGCGGTGGCGCGGCGCACGGCGATGAAATCGGGATGCTGGTCGTCGATCGTGTTGAGCGACGCCAGGGTGCGCAGCGTGGTCTCGAGATCGGCCGGGTCGATGCCGGATGCGCCGACGGGGCCAGTGGCGCCGTCGGATTCGCCCCGATCGGTGGTCTCGTCGGTCTCCGGAGCGGAAGTCAAGTCATGTTCGTGCACTGGGCGAGTTTACTCGCCACGGCTGATGTTCGCGGGTGCGTCACGAGCGGAGTGGGGTGGGACCCGTGCGCCCGGAGCGTGACGGGCGCGGACTCCGCTGAACCTCGTCTACTCGCGAATGCAGCCGCCCGACGACACGGGGGCGTCGAGCGCGGCGGCCTGCGCGGCCACGGGCGACAGCTCGTCGAGCGTCATGGCGTAACCGACGTTCTGCACGGTCGTCGCACGCGCGAACACGACGCCCACGACCGTGCCGTCGGTAGCGAGCAGCGGCCCGCCCGAGTTGCCGGGCTGCACGTTGGCGGCCAGGGTGTACACGCTGCGGTCGCTCGACGACTCGTTGCGGATGTCGGGAACGCGCAATGAGCTCACGCTGAGCACCCCGGCGGGGCCCGTCGTGAACGGCCCGCCGTGCGGATACCCGTCGACCACGGCGTCGGCCCCCGCGGCGAGGTTCTGGCCGAGAGGGATCGGCCGCGCATCCAGATCGTCGACGGCGATGACGGCCAGGTCGTCGACCGGGTCGAAGTAGACGACACGCCCCGGCCGCGGCAACTCGTTGGGCGCCTCGATCACGGGGTCGGTGACGCCCGCCAGCACGTGCGCGTTGGTGACGACGCGGTCGTCGGACACGACGAAACCCGAACCCGTGAGTCCGAGCCCGCATTCGGCGGCCGTGCCGGAGATGCGCACGACCGAATCGGCCGAGGCGGCGAGGGAGGCTGAATCGGTGGCCACATCGGGCACATCGGGCGTCTCGCTCGGCACGCCGAGCGCCTCGGTGATCCAGGGCAGCGCGTCGTCGACGGCCGCCGTGCGCACCTGCGCGAGCCACGTCTTGACCGGATCGGGCGTGAGACCGTCGATGGCCTTGATGACCGCGGAGGACGCCGTCATCTGGGTGAGCGCCGGCACGCCGAGTGCGCTCACCTGCGACGCGATGAGGCCGAGCACGAGCGCCGCGACGGCCACGTTGGCGACGGCCCCCAGCAGTCGGTCGACGAAACCGAGTTTGACGATCTGCACGCCGCGCCTCAGCACGCGCCCGATCGTCGCGCCGGCCGTGAAGCCCAGCGACAGCAGGAGAAGGGCCACGACGATGACCGTGAGCACGCGCCACTCGGGCGGGACGGCGGTCGCCGCGAGCGGCACCACGAAGTACGCCGCGATGCCTCCGAGCACGAGCCCCGCGATGCCGAACAGCGTGCGCAGAATGCCCACCCGGTAGCCGTAGACGAGATAGGACACGAGCAGGATCACGAGGAGGATGTCGACGATCCAGTGGGTCTCGGTCATGTGGTGCTCCTGTCGCGGGGGCGCCTCGCGGGCGGTTCGGGCACGCGTTTGCCGGCCAACACGTCGCCCCAGCCGATGTGCACGGGGCCGCGTGTCGTCTCGACGCCGATGCCCGAGTCGTCACGCGAAAAGAGCACGCCCAAGGCATCCGTATAGCGATGGATGCCGTCGGCCTCTGGCATGCCGTCACGCAGCGCCCAGCGCACGACGACGCGCGTGCCGAGGGGGAGGGCGCGCAGTTCGGCGGTCGGATCGAGCGAGGGCATGAGTGCAGTGTAGGAGAGACGTCCGACAGGAAACCCGACAGTAGGGCAGGATCGAAGCATCATGACTGACGCCGAACCTGCCGACGACACCACCTCCGTCCCCGCTTCGGCGACCGATCCCACGAACGATCGCGCGGCCGATTCCGCGGACGATCAGGCTGCAGCATCCATGCCGCCCGCGCCCACACTCACGGCCCGCCTGCCCGGCAGCTACGACCCGGATGTCGTCTTCGAGCGTTTCGAGGAATGGGCGGGTGGCCGCGGCCTGTCGCTCTACCCGGCGCAGGAAGAAGCGGTGCTCGAGATCGTGACGGGCGCCAACGTCATCCTCTCGACCCCCACCGGAACGGGTAAATCGCTCGTCGCCATCGGCGCCCACTTCGCGGCACTCTCGGAGGGGAAGCGCAGCTACTACACCGCCCCCATCAAGGCGCTCGTCTCGGAGAAGTTCTTCGCGCTGGTCGAGATCTTCGGCGCCGAGAACGTGGGCATGGTCACGGGTGACTCGTCGGTCAACGGCGACGCGCCGATCATCTGCTGCACGGCCGAGATTCTCGCCAACCTCGCACTTCGGCAGGGCGACTCCGCCGACGTCGGCCAGGTCGTCATGGACGAGTTCCACTTCTACTCCGACCCCGATCGCGGCTGGGCCTGGCAGGTGCCGCTCCTCACACTGCCGAAGGCCCAGTTCCTCCTCATGTCGGCCACGCTCGGCGACGTCGAGTGGCTGGCGAAGGACCTCACGGCGCGCACCGGGCGCCCGACGGCCACGGTTACGGGGGTCGAGCGACCCGTCCCGCTGCACTACTACTACGCCAAGACGCCCGTGCACGAGACCGTCGAAGACCTGCTGCAGACCGGCCAGTCGCCCATCTACATCGTGCACTTCTCGCAGCTCGCGGCCCTCGAACGCGCGCAGGCCATGACGAGCATCAAGGTCGTCACGCGCGAACAGCGCGACGCCATCGCCGACCTCATCGGGGGGTTCCGCTTCACGACGTCGTTCGGCAAGACGCTGTCCCGCCTCATCCGCTCGGGAATCGGGGTGCACCACGCGGGAATGCTGCCGAAGTACCGCCGGCTCGTCGAACAGCTGGCGCAGAAGGGTTTGCTGCGCGTGATCTGCGGCACCGACACGCTCGGCGTGGGCATCAACGTGCCCATCCGCACGGTGCTCCTGACCGCCCTCACCAAATACGACGGGCAGCGGATGCGTCAGCTCAACGCGCGCGAATTCCACCAGATCGCGGGGCGCGCGGGCCGGGCCGGTTACGACACCGCCGGCACGGTCGTCGTGCAGGCCCCCGAGCACGAAACCGAGAACGCGAAGGCCATCGCCAAGGCGGGCGACGACCCCAAGAAGATCCGCAAGATCGTGCGCAAGAAGGCGCCGGACGGCTTCGTGTCGTGGGGTGAGCCCAGCTTCCAGCGCCTCGTCGCCGCCGAACCCGAAACCCTCACATCGAGCATGCAGATCACGCACGCCATGATGCTCAACCTCATCGGGCAGGGCGGCGACGTCTTCACCACCGTGCGCACGCTGCTCGAGGACAACCACGAACCGCGCGCCAAACAGCTCGCCCTGCTGCGGCAGGCGCTGTCGATCTATCGCAGCCTGCGCACGGCCGAGATCGTCGAACAGATCGAGAGCCCGGATGGCGGGCGTGCAACCATCCGCCTGACCGTCGACCTGCAGCCGAACTTCGCGCTCAACCAGCCGCTCTCGCCCTTCGCGCTGGCCGTCTTCGACGTGCTCGACCCCGAGAACGAGAACTATGCGCTCGACACCATCTCGGTGCTCGAGGCCACGCTCGACGACCCGCGACCCGTGCTCTCGGCGCAACAGTTCATGGCGCGTGGCGAGGCCGTGGCGCAGATGAAGGCCGACGGTATCGAATACGACGAGCGCATGGAGATTCTCGAGGGGATCACGCATCCGAAGCCGCTCGAGGAGATGCTCGACGCCATGTTCGAGACCTACTCGGCCACACAGCCCTGGATCGGCGACTTCGAGTTGCGTCCCAAGTCGGTCGTGCGCGACATGTACGAGCGCGCCATGACCTTCGGCGACTTCATCTCGTTCTACAAGCTCGCGCGGTCGGAGGGGCTCGTGCTGCGCTACCTGTCCGACGCGTTCCGGGCGGCCCGTCAGACCATCCCCGACGAGGCGAAGACCGACGAGCTGCGCGACCTCATCGAGTGGCTGGGCGAGCTCGTGCGGCAGGTGGATTCGAGTCTGCTCGACGAGTGGGAAGAGCTCATCCACCCGTCGTTCGATCCGGGCGACCCCGACAGCGTGGTGCCGCCCGCGCCGAAGCGGCTCACCAATAACGTGCGCGCTTTTCGGGTGCTGGTGCGCAACGAGATGTTCCGGCGCGTGCAGTTGGCGGCGCGCGAGGACTACGAGGCGCTCGGCGAACTCGATGCCGCCTCGGGTTTCGACGCGGATGCCTGGCGCGACGCTCTCGACGGGTTCTTCGCCGAATACGAGGACACCGAGTCATCCCGCCCCCTGTCGCCCATCGGAACGGATGCCGCGGCGCGCAGTGCCTCGTTGCTGCTGGTCGACGAGCAGCCCGGTGCCTGGGTCGTGCGGCAGATCCTGGCGGATCCCGCGGGCGACCACGACTGGGGCATCAGCGCGACGGTCGATCTGGCCGAGTCGGACGAGCAGGGTGTGGCGGTCGTGCGCATCGACAGGGTGGGGCAGCTGGGGGCCTGACGAGCGGCCGAAAAGAGGCGTACGCTGGAACCTAATCGACAGATGTCGAAAAGAAAGGTTTCACTCATGACACGGTTCGAGGGCAAAGTCGTCCTGATCACCGGCGCGGCCTCCGGTCTCGGCAAGGCCACCGCACTCCACATCGTTCGCGAGGGCGGCGCGCTCTCGCTCGTCGACCTCAATGCGCAGGGTCTCGACGACGTCAAGGCGGCCATCCTCGAGGTCGCACCCGACGCCCAGCTCGAGACGATCACGGCCGACGTCTCGAAAGAAGAGGATGTCGAGAACTACGTCGCGAAGACCGTCGAACGCTTCGGCAAGATCGACGGTTTCTACAACAACGCCGGCATCGAAGGCAAGCAGAACCTGACCGAGGAGTACGGCAGCGACGAGTTCGCCAAGGTCATCGGCATCAACCTCAACGGCGTCTTCTTCGGCCTCAAGCACGTGCTGAAGGTCATGAAGGAGCAGGGCTTCGGCTCGGTCGTCAACACAGCCTCCGTCGGCGGCATCCGCGGCGTCGGCAACCAGTCCGGCTACGCGGCCGCCAAGCACGGCGTCGTGGGCCTGACCCGCAACTCGGCCATCGAATACGGCCAGTTCGGCATCACCATCAACGCCATCGCCCCCGGCGCCATCATGACGCCCATGGTCGAGGCATCCCTCAAGCAGATCGACCCCGTGAACTGGGAGGAAGCCGGCACCGAGTTCGTGAGCGTCAACCCGGCCAAGCGTTTCGGCAAGCCGCACGAGGTCGGCGCCGTCGTCGCGTTCCTGCTGTCGGGCGAGGCCTCGTTCGTGAACGCCACCGTCATCCCCATCGACGGCGGGCAGTCCTACAAGTACTAGAGCTGTAGCCGAGGGAGCGGGCGGGGTCTAGCATGACGACCATGCAGACCATCAGCCCGTTCCTCTGGCTCGACGGCCGCGCCGAAGAGGCCGCCGAACTCTACGTGTCGATCTTCGACGATTCGCGCATCACGAACGTGTCGCGCTATCCAGAGGGCACGCCGCAGGCCGGGCAGGCGCTGGCCGTGTCGTTCGTGCTCGAGGGCCTCGAGATGAACGCCCTCAACGGCGGGCCGATGTATCAGTTCACCCCGGCCATGTCGTTATTCGTGCGCGCCGACACGCAGGAACGCATCGACCACATCTGGGATTCGCTCATCGCCGACGGCGGTTCGCCGAGCCGGTGCGGATGGCTCGTCGACAAGTTCGGCCTGTCGTGGCAGGTGGTCCCCGCCGCCCTCGACGACGGTCTCTCCGACCCGCGTCCGGGAGTAGCCGGTCGGGTCATGGAAGCCATGATGCAGATGGACAAGTTGGATGTCGCGCTGCTGAAGGCCGCCCGCGAGGGTTGAGCGCTGCTCAGCTACTGACGCCAGAGGGCTGTGCCGTGCCGTAGAGCTGCGATGGCATGGCATCCGCGAAGATGCGCGCCGTCACGGGCCCGATTCCCTTGAACGCCGTCAGTCGCTCGATCAACTCATCCCGGTCGGAAGACGACGCCACGAGGTGATGCACCGAGCCGTATTCCTCGGCCAGGCGCGGCATCACGTCCCGCAACTCGTCGGTCATGATGTAGTCGAAGCGGGCGTAGCCGCCCTCGTCGAGGATGCGGCGGAATTGCTCGCGTCCCACATCCGAGAACCGAGCGGGCGACGTGAAGCCGTGGTCGATGAGCGTGCGGTACGTCTGGGCCGCGATCTCCTGCTGGATGCGTCGACCGAAGAGCAGGCTCGCGAGCAGCCAGCGATACAGCTGCACGGGCGAGCCGGTCGACGGGTCGATATCGAGATCGGCCGGGGTCAGGTTGTCGCTCATCGGAGGCCTCCGCGGGGTTGATTCAGGGTGTCGCTCAGGGGTGCGTGAAGGCGCTGGCCTGCGCGGCCCGCACGGCGTCGTCGCCCTGTTCGGCGGCGGATCCGCTCGGCGCGGCACCTTCATCGGCGGCGCCCGGGCCGTCGATGTCTTCGGCGTCGTTCTCGCCTGTTCCCGAGCGGTGTTCGGGGGAGTCGGCTTCGTCGGCGGCATTCAGATCGGCCGCGACATCCGAATCGGTCTGGGCGGCCGCGGCGTCGTCATCAGCGGTGTCGGCGTCATCGGCGACCGTGTCACCGCCGGAACTCAGGCCATCCTCGGCCGGGAGGGAGTCGTCGTCGACATGGCTGAGCGCCGTGCCGTCGGGAGCCACGCCGCCGATCGAGCTGTCGCTGTCGTCTTCACCGGGAACGTGGGACTGGACGCCGGGCGTCGAACCGTCTGTCGTGCTCATGTCATGCCTCCATACCGTTTCGGAGCGGCACGATGATCGGCCGCACAGGTCAATCCAACGCCACCGCCTGCACCGTGAAAAGGGGATAGCGCCGACGGCCGCTCCGGCGTATCGTGCCGCCTGGCCGGGTCACGCCACGCTCAGGATGTCGGGGGTGCTCAGTAGGCTCGACGCATGCGCATCTTGCACACCTCCGACTGGCACATCGGCCGCACGTTCCACGGCCATGCCACCGTTGATGCGCTGCACGAGGTGCTGCAGTCGCTCGCCCAGGTCGTGTGCGACGAACGGGTCGACGTGGTCATCGTCGCCGGCGACATCTTCGATTCGGCCATGCCGTCTGGCGAGCATTTCCGCGTGCTCACGGCCGCGCTCACGGCCCTGCGCGAGGCAGGTGCCGTCGTGGTGGCAACGAGCGGCAATCACGACTCGGCGGCGCGGCTCGGATTTCAGGCCAGCTTCGCGCGGCTCGCCGGCATCCACGTGCTCACCGATCCCGAGCGCATTCTCGAGCCCGTCACGGTCGACGGCGTGCGCATCTACGGCATCCCCTATCTCGAGCCGTCGCTCGTGCGCCACCTGTTTCCCGGTGAGACGCTGCGTCGGCACAACGACGTCCTGGCGCGCGTCATGCAGCGCATCCGCGACGATGCTGCAGAGCGCGGCGGCCGATACGTCGTGGTCTCCCACAGCTTCGTGGGCGCGGTCGGGGCGCCAGACGAGGCATCCGATGTCGAGAGGGACATCACGGCCGGCGGGCTCGACATCGTGTCGCTCGACGTTTTCGACGGGCCCGACTACGTGGCGCTCGGGCACATCCACGGCCGGGCGGTGCTGGCCGAACGCATCCGCTATTCGGGAGCGCCTCTGCACTACTCGTTCTCCGAGGCGGGCAAGCCGCGGGGCGTCTGGATCGTCGACCTCGACGACGACGGCTTCGTGGGGGCGCGGTGGGTCGACCTCCCGATCCCGCGCCGCCTGTCGGTGCTGACGGGCACGATCGACGAACTTCTGACGCTCGACCGGTTCTCGTCGGCCGAGGAGGACTGGGTGTCGGCCATTCTGACCGACGATGTGCGGCCGCTCGATGCCATGGCTCGCCTGCGCGCTCGTTTCGCCTGGTGCGCCACGCTCGAACATCGGCCGGCGACGACCGCGCCCGCATCGACCGAGAGCTACGCGGCCCGCATCGCCCAGAAGAGCGACCTCGACATCGTCGACGGTTTTCTGGGGCACGTGCGCAACGGTCAGGCGCTGAGCGACGCCGAGCGAGACCTCGTGCTCGATGCGCTCGGCGAGCTCGACGCAGACGGGGTGGCCTCGTGAAGATCAACGCGCTCACGTTTGCCGGCATCGGGCCCTACAAGGCCGAGCAGCACATCGACTTCGACGCGCTCGAAGACGACGGCATCTACCTCATCTCGGGTAAGACGGGTGCGGGCAAATCGACCATCCTCGACGCCATCTGTTTCGCGCTCTACAACGCGGTGCCGCGTTTCGACGGCGGCCCGAGCCAGACGCGGCTGCGCAGCGACTATTGCGCGCCCGAGGATCCCTCGTTCGTCACGCTCGAGTTCTCGGTGCACGGCGAGCGTTACCGAGTGACGCGCACACCCGAATACGTGCGCCCCGCCAAGCGTGGCGGCGGGCTCACCACTCAGAAGCAGACGGCCGTGCTGGAGCGGCTCGAGGCCGACGAGTGGCGGGGCATCGCAGCCCGGCCGGTCGACGTGTTCCCCGAGATCGACCGCATCGTCGGCCTGAACAAAGATCAGTTCCTGCAGGTCATCCTGCTGGCGCAGAACCGCTTCCAAGAGTTTCTGCTGGCGAAGAACGACGACCGCCTGCAGGTGTTGCGCAGTCTCTTCGGCACGCGCCGCTTCGGCGACCTCGAACAGAACCTCGCCGACCGCCGCACGGCGATGAAGGGCGAGGTCGAGGCCCTCGGTGACACTCTGCGCAGGCTCGCCGACCGGGCCGTCGCCACGGCCACGGCCACGGCCACGCTCGAGGGTGATGGCGCGGGCCAGGATGGTGGCGCGGGCGAGATCGAGAGCACGGGCGAGATCGAGAGCACGGGCGAGATCGAGAGCACAGGCGAGGTGAGTGACTCGGTCGATGTGCCACTCTCCGCGCCGGCCGAGCCCGACCGCGAGTGGTTCGACCGGGTCGCCCGGTCCATCGCGCCGCGAGTCGCGTCTGCCCGTTCGGCCCTCGACCGGGCGACAGAGGAGTTGGACGAGGCTGAGGGTCGCGTCTCCGGGGCGCGAGACCTCGCCCGGCGACAGGCTCGACGAGCCGATGCTGCGGCGACGCTCGAACGGCTCGGCGAACAGGCGGCCGACATCGCCACGCTCCGGGCGCGGCTGGCGGCACATGAGCGGGCGCACGCCCTGTGGTCCCTTCTCGACGGCGTCGACACCGCCGATGCAGATGTCTCGCGGGCGCAGGCCCGGCTGACCGACGCCGCCGACGCCCTGCTCGCAGACGTCGGTAGTGCCGAGGCGCTGAACGTCGATGGCGTAGCCGACGTGCCCACGGCAGAACGCGTGGCCGGGCTCGTCGACGCATTCAACCGCACGCTGGGGGAGATGTCCGAGGCGTTGCGCGACGAGGAACGGTCCGTGACGCTGGCCGCTGAACTCGCGGCCGCCGACGAGCGTCTGCACGGCATCGACGCCCGCGCCGCCGAGTTGCGTGCGCGGCTCGACGTGCTGCCCGAAATACAGAACGATCTGCGCGCCCAACGCGATGCGGCGCGTCTCACGGCCGCGCGGCGGGACGATCTGGCGGCGCGCGTCGATGACCTGGCGCGCAAACTCGAGGCCGCGCGCTCCGGCGAACGCGCCGAGCTGACCGCCGCCGAAGCCCTGCGCGCCGAAGCGGACGCGGTGTCCGAGCATGCGCGTGCCGCACAAGACCTGAGCGAATTGTTCTCGCGCCGCCTGAACGGCGACGCCGCGCATCTCGCCGCCGAGCTCGAACCGGGTGAACCGTGCGCGGTCTGCGGGTCGCGGGAACACCCGCAGCCCGCCGTCGCCGACGGCGAAGCGGTCACCGACGAGGCGCTCGAAGAGGGCCGGGCGCGTGTCGAACGCGCCGACCAGGCTTCGAAGAAGGCCGCCGACCGCCGTCGGGCCGCCGATGACGAGGTCGCGGCGCTGAAGATCGTGTCAGCGGGGCGCACGCCCGACGAACTGAGCCGGGAGCTCGACGGCCAGACCGAAGCACTCGAGGCGGCCGAAGCGGCCCGGGCCGAGGCGGCGAAACTCGACCGAGAGAGCGAACGCCTCGACACCGAGCACACCGAGGCGACGGCGGCGTCCGAACAAGTGCACCTCGAGCGCGCGGTCGTCGCCGATACCCGGGCCGGCCTGCAGAGCCGACTGGCCGACGCACGACACCGCGTCGCCAGCCAGCGCGACAGCTTCGACACCGTCGCCGAGCGCGCCTCGAGCATCCGGCGGACCGTGTCGGTCGCCGCACGCTTCCTCACGGCCGCCGAAACCGCGGAGGCCGCAGAACAGGCGCTCGAACAGGCCCGCGCCGCCGTGGCACGGGCCCTCGCCGACAGCGACTTCTCCTCCCTCGACGAGCTACGCGTCGCGCACCTCGAACCGGGGGAGCAGGCGGCGCACGCGGCAACGGTTCGCCAGCACGACGCCGGCCTGGCTGCCGCCGAAGCGACCCTCGCCGAAGCCGAGCTGCAGGGGTTGCCCGACGAACCGGTCGATGTGGGGGTCGTCAGCGAGGAACGCGAGCGGGCACGTGGCCGTGTGGCTCGCGCATCCGATGTGCACGCCGCCGTGCGGGAACGGCAGCGCACGCTCGACGCCATCGTCGCCGAGGCCGACGCGACGCTGCGCACCGGGGGCCAGCAGCTCGCCGCCTACACCACCATCAGGGGCCTGGCCAACGCCGTCGAAGGCAAGGAGCCGAACGACAAACGCATGCACCTCGAGGCCTATGTGCTGGCCGCCGAACTCGAAGAGATCATCGCCGCCGCCAACGCGCGGCTGCACACCATGACGAGCGGGCGGTTCCGGCTGGAACACGACGACTCCCGCGCCTATCGAGGCGCATCGTCCGGGCTCGGGCTCGCCATCCGCGACGAATACACGGGGCGCGCCCGGGCCACGGCGTCGCTGTCGGGCGGCGAAACGTTCCTCGCCTCACTCGCGCTCGCGCTCGGACTCGCCGAGATCGTGACCAGTCGTGCCGGCGGTATCACGCTCGAAACGCTCTTCGTCGACGAAGGGTTCGGCTCGCTCGACCGTGAAACGCTCGACATCACGCTGTCCACCCTCGACAGCCTGCGCACGGGCGGGCGCACCGTCGGCCTCATCTCCCACGTCGACGCCATGAAAGAACAGATCCCCTCGCGCCTGCGCATCACGTCCGGGCCAACAGGCGCGAGCACCGTGCGACAGGATGCCGTCGTCAGCCCGTTCGACAGCGCGGGCGGCACCGCAGCCGCTGAACGCAAGACAGCCGGGGCCTGACCCCGGAAACGACAGAACCGCAGGGGCCGGGGCCCCTGCGGTTCTCGAAAAATGCGAAAGAGTCTTAGTCGGACTTGCTCTTCGACGCCGCCTTCGACTTCTTCTCGGTGCGCTTCTCTTTCAGAGTCTTTGCGGCGGCTGTTTTGCCGGCGGACTTCTTGGGGGACTTGTCGGCCATGGTGGACCTCTCCGTAGCGGAGCCAGAAAGGCTCGTCCCGCCAAGAATACGCGCAAACGCGCCCCTAAGCTGGATCGCCCGCCGGAATGTGCTCGATATCCTCCACACGCGCCCGCGGCATCAACACACCCGCCACGACGGTGGCCACGGCGCAGACGAGAACCGCGACGAACACGGCACCCGACGCCGACTCGACGACCGACGGCACGTTATCGCCGTTCGGCGTGGCCGCGAAGATGGCGTTCGCGATGGCCCCGAAGATCGCCACACCCACCGCGCTGCCGATCGAGCGGGCGAACATGTTCGTCCCCGTCACCACGCCACGCTCGTTCCACGGCACGCTCGACTGCGCGGCGATCAACGACGGCGTCGCGACGAGTCCGAGGCCCAGACCGACCACGAAGCATCCGATCGCCGTGACGATCAGGTTCGGTACGCCCGCACATGCCACCAGGACCGCCGCCCCGGCGACGGCGAAGACCATGCCGATGAGAACCGTGCGACGGAACCCGATGCGGAGATACAGGCGACCAGACAGCGACGCCGAGATGGGCCATCCGATCGTCAAAGCGGCGAGCGCGAGACCCGAGACCAGAGGCGAGACACCGATCGAACCCTCGAGATAGGTGGGCACATAGGAGGTCAGGCCGATGAGGATGGCGCCCACCCCGAGCGACACGAACGTGGTCGTGAGCAGGAGGCGGCGCGAAAACACCCAGAGGGGCAGGATCGGCTCGGCCGCGCGACGCTCGACCAGCACGAAGGCCACGAGCAGCACGGCACCGAGGCCGAAGGCGGCGAGACTCTGCGGCGAGTTCCACGCCCACGCCTGACCGCCCTCGAGCACCGCGAGGATCACGGCGCTGAGGCCGAACGTCAAGAGCACGGCGCCGGCGTAGTCGACGCGGTGACGACGACGTTCGATGTTCTCGTGGAAGTGACGCCACAGCATCCACCCGGCGATGAGGCACAGCGGCACATTGACGAAGAAGATCCAGCGCCACGACACGAACTCGCTGAAGACGCCGCCGAGCGTGGGGCCCACGACCGACGAGATGGCCCACACGCTGGCGAGGTAGCCCTGCGTCTTGGCGCGTTCGGCGACCGTGTAGATGTCGCCCGCGATGGTGATGGCCATGGGCTGCACGGCCCCGGCGCCGAGGCCCTGCACGGCGCGGAACGCGATGAGGGCCGGCATGCTCCAGGCGAAACCGCACAGGATCGAGCCGAGCAGGAAAAGCCCGACGCCGATGAGGATGAGGGGTTTGCGGCCCACCGTGTCGGCGAGCTTCGCATAGAGCGGCACGCTGACCGCCTGAGCCAGGAGGTAGATCGAGAACAGCCAGGGGAAGAGGGCGAAACCACCGAGGTCGCCCACAATGGACGGCACCGCGGTCGCGAGGATGGTCGAATCGATCGCGACGAGACCCGTGCTCAGCATGAGGGCGATGAGGATGGGGCCGCGCTCAGACCGGAAGCCCACGCCCGAACGATCAACGGTGTGCGTCATGAAACTCCTCGGGTAGTGGACCGGCGACAATCTTTCTCGCAACATGCCGGGGCATGTAGTTCATTCCCGTTCGGGGAAAACCCGTGCGCTCGGCGCACCGTCACGAGAAGTTAATCCGGATGTCGGCGGAATAGAGCACACTGGAGAGAACGTTGACCATCCCTGACCGGTGTCCCGCTGCCCCAGGCGGCGGAACGACGTTCGATTCTCCGCGAAGCTGCGCCCACGCCGGCTTCCCGAGCCGCGTGACGCGGCCCACACCTCACCGTGAACACTTTGTGACACGCCGTTGACAGGAAAACACACATGACCGAACGCACACTCTCATCCGAGAGCGGCGCGACGCCCGAAAACGGCCCCGCCTCCCGTCCCTCAGACCTCACCGCCGTACAGGCCGGTTCGGCACCGGCCCCCGCCGGGCCCACCGACGCCGGCCCCGCCCGCGCCACGGCATCGGGCTCCTCGAACACCGACGACGCCGCCACACAGGCGCGCAACCGCGTCGTCATCGGTGTGCTCATCGTGTCGGCCTTCGTCGTCATCCTGAACGAGACCATCATGGGCGTGGCGTTGCCGACGCTCGACCGCGACCTGGGCATCCCCGTCTCGACGGGCCAGTGGCTGACGACAGGGTTCATGCTCACGATGGCCGTCGTCATCCCGATCACCGGGTTCCTGCTGCAGCGCTTCAACACGCGGCCCGTGTTCATCGCCGCCATGACGCTCTTCAGCATCGGCACGCTCATCGCCGCCATGGCCCCCGGCTTCGAGATCCTGCTCGCCGGCCGCATCGTGCAGGCCACGGGCACGGCCATCATGATGCCGCTGCTCATGACCACCGTCATGACCATCGTGCCGCCCGCCTCGCGCGGCCGCATGATGGGCAACATCTCGATCGTCATCTCGGTGGCCCCCGCCGTCGGTCCCACCATCTCGGGCATCATCCTCAACACGCTCAGCTGGCGGTGGATGTTCATCATCGTGCTGCCCATCGCCGTCGCCGCGCTCATCATCGGTTCGTTGCTCATCAAGAACGTGACCACCCCGCGCAAGATGCCCCTCGACGTGCTCTCCGTCGTCCTGTCGGCCTTCGCGTTCGGCGGACTCGTCTACGGCCTCAACGCCCTCGGTGAGGGTGCCAACGCCGAGGCCGCAGAGGGTGGCGCAGCCAGCGCCATGCCGTCGTGGCTGCCGCTCGCCGTCGGTATCGTCGCGCTCGGTCTCTTCGTCTGGCGCCAGATCGCGTTGCAGAAGAAAGACGACGCGCTGCTCGACCTGCGCACGTTCCGCTCGAAGAACTTCACCATCTCGATCATCCTGATGGCCGTCAGCATGATGGCGATGTTCGGCAGCATCATCGTGCTGCCCATCTACCTGCAGAGCGTTCTGCAGCTCGAGCCGCTCGAGACGGGCCTGCTGCTCCTGCCCGGCGGTCTCGTCATGGGTATCGCGAGCCCGTTCGTCGGCCGTCTCTACGACAAGTTCGGCCCCACACCGCTCATCGTGCCGGCTTCGGCGCTCGTGAGCCTCGTGTTCTGGGGCCTCAGCATGGCCACCGAAAGCACGCCGTTCTTCCTCATCCTGAGCGCCCACATCGCGCTCAGCATCGGACTCGCGTTCCTCTTCACGCCGCTGCTCACGTCGGCGCTCGGCTCGGTGCGCCCGCAGCTGTACTCGCACGCCAGCGCGATCGTCGGCACGGTGCAGCAGCTGGCCGGTGGCGCCGGAACGGTGCTCTTCATCGGCATGATGACGGCGCAGACCATCGCGCTGTCGACCGCCGGAGCATCGGAGGTCGTCGCCGGTGCCGGGGGAGCGCGGGCCGCGTTCCTGACGGGCGCGATCATTTCGCTCTTCGCCGTCGCCGCCGCGTTCTTCGTGCGCAAACCCGCCGACGTGATCGGTGACGACAAGCCGGTCATGCACTAAGCGACCAGTCACGAAGAGGGGGTCATCGCCGGAAACGGCGGTGGCCCCTTTTTCGTTGCACTGACGAGGGTTCAGGCTAGACACGCCAGCCTGAGGCGCCTCGGTTCAGAAACGCTCAGGGCCGCAATTCGCTCAGGGCCGCAATCCGCTCAGGGCCGCAATCGCTGAGGGCCAGAGCGCTTTAGGGCCAGAGCCGCTCCGTGTGGAACGCAGGCGCACCGATTGCGCCGGTCGCGTCGCCCGCGGCGCGGTAACGCAGCCGCAGATGCGAGCGGTCGCGGGCCGCCTGCCAGAATTCGATGGTCTCGGGCACGACCTTGTAGATCGTCCACGTGGGCGAGACCAGGTCGGGGTCTTCGTCAATGCGTTGGCGCACCTCGTCGAGGGCGCGACGCGGCTCGTCGGGGTCGTCGATCACGTCGCTCTGGCGCCCGAGGAACGATTCGGCGCGGCCGCCCGTGCCGCGCGACAGGAAGCTCTCGGCGTTCTCCTCGGCCGACCCCTCGATGACCCGGCCCCGCACGCGCACCTGTCGTCCACGGGCGGGCCAGTAGAACGTCAGCGCTGCCGCGCCTGCCGCAGCCAGCTGCCGACCCTTGGGGCTCGTCGAACTCGTTCCGAACGACCATCCTTCGGGTGTGGCATCGCGCAGGATCAGGACGCGCGCATCGGGGGCGCCGTCGGCATCGACCGTCGACAGCGTCATGGCGTTGGGGTCGGCGACATCGGCGTCGACGGCATCCGCCAGCCACTCGGCGAACAGCTCGAGCGGATCGGCCGGGGCCGCATCGGGGTCGAAGTCGGGCGGTGTCGCGCCGAAGACGGTGACGCGGCCGAGGATCGATCGGATGTCGGGGCTGCCCGGAGTCTTCGTCATCCCTTCACCCTGCCACACCCGGGTCGCCGAACGGCAGGGCTCGACACAGCCTCCTCACGCGGCCGTCGGGGCCGTCGACGACATGACGCGGCCCCGACAACTGCGTGAGACGGCCTAGAACGAGGAGATGCCCTTGCCCACCATGACCACGGCGATGACGAGCAGCAGCACGGCCATGACGGTCGAGTTGTTGTGCACGAGCCACACACGCAGCTTCTCGAGCGGCCCGGTCATGCGGCTGGAGGCGGCCAGGTAGCCGATGACGGGAACGGCCACGGTCGACGCCGCGATCACGACGAAGACGACGATGGCGACGGTCGACTCGCCGCCCCCCAGAGCGGCGCCGCCGATGGTCACACCGGCTCCGACGCTCATCAGCAGGTTCTTCGGGTTGAGCGCGGACAGCGCGAACCCGAGCAGCAGACCCCGAGACGCGGTCATCGAGTCGATCGCGGACATCCACTTCGGCAGGGGCGGTTCGCCGTCCCCCGTCGGGCGGGACCGCCACTGCTTGACGGCCAGGAGCAGCAGCAGGAGCCCCAGGATGATCTTGATCGTGCCCGCGATGGGCTTCGAGGCGTCGTCGTCGCTCTCGGGCAGCAGCGAGGAGAGCAGCGTGAACGCGATGACGGCGATGACCACGCCGAGCACCCACCCGACCAGGAAGCCGACGCCCGTGGAGCGCGCGCGCGGCGACAGCAGCATGAGGATGGCGGCGATGATCGGCACGGGGCTGATCGCGATGCCGAGGGCGAGGGGGAGGATGTCTCCGATGACGGAACCCATGGTCTTCTCCTGATCAGGCCGGCTGGATGGCGGGGATGCGGTAGGCGCCCGCGACGATGTCGGGGCCGCCGCCGTAAGCGCGGATGATGACCGTGAACGGCCCCTCGGGTGACGGCAACCAGTTCGCGACGACGTCCTCGGCCGGGCGCCGGTGCTGCACGTAGAGCGTCAGCGACTCGTCGTCGCCGTAGACGAGTCCCGGGCTGCGGTCGCCGATCGAGTAGCGATCGAGTTCGTTGGCGCTCAGCAGCCGCTCGGGCAGCGTGTAGAGGGTGGCGGACCAGAAGAACTTCGCGTCGGGCAGGGTCTCGGGTGTGAACGTGATGGTGTAGTCGGTGGCCCCGGTGATGCGGTGCCCCTCTGCGTCGACGAGCCACCCGCCGTACCAGGCGATGGCCGGGGGGAGCCCGTAGAGCCCCTTCTTCGCGCCGATGTTGCGGTGATCGTAGTGTGCGGCCATCTCTTCACGGGTGCCGAAGAGACCGGTCGACGAGCTGGCGCTCGCGGCGAGCTCGTCGAGGTGTTTCTTGCCGTCGGCGAGTCCGTGCGTGAACGCCTCGCGTGCGTCGTCGTCGAGCTCGGCGGTGCGGAACCGGCCGGAGCCATCGAGCCCGGCCGAGGCGAGCCGCTCGCGGATCTCGCGGTCTTCGTCGAGGACGGGCGCGAAGGCCAGGAGTGCGTCGAGGTAGTCGTAGAAGCCGAGCCCGGCCGCGGACTCTTCGTTCCAGACGGGCCACGAGACGGGAGCGACGACGGGCGCCTCGGTGCCGGCGTAGACGTGCCACGGGACGACGTCGTAGGAGTGCTGGATGCGGCGGAGCTCGTCGAGGTCCCCGTCGAAGGCCGTGCGCCCGAGGCATCCGACGAAATCGGTCGAGGCGTGGATGATGCCGTCGAAGCCGTCGGGCAGATCGCCCGACCACGACGGGCCCGCGAGGAGATAGCGCCCGGCCGCGGTGCCGGTCGTCGCAGCGCTGACGTAGCCGGAGTAGATCGTGTAAAGGTCGTGGAACGGCAGGATGTAGAACCGGTCGATGGCGGGCACCGTGATCACCCGGGGCTCGGCGCGCAGGTCGAACCAGCCCCACGAATACGGCGTGTCGTTGTTCGGCGTGACGATGTCGGTGTTCGCGGGGGTGAAGGGCTCGGAGTAGTGCCGGAAGGTATCGAAACCGCCGACCGACCGGGGGTCTGCGAGATCGACGGCCTGTTCGTAGAGCGTGCGGTAATTTTCGACCATCGCGTAGCCGAAGGTGTAGGCGTCGGCGGCGATGTCCCTGAGAGCGGTGTCAGCGGTAGGCATGCCTCAGTATCTCGACTTCGGCCGCGCCGCGATAGTGCAAATTTGCTTCTCGCGCCCAGACCCCCGGCGCTGCGCTCCCCGAACGCGAGAACGTGATGCCGCCCGACGGCGTGTCGGGCGGCATCACGGTGAGTCAGCTCTTTATCGGTCTAGCCGATCACCTTCCACGGCCCCCATTCCTCGGTGCCGGGGATGTTGTTCTGCGTCCACCACTTCGCCTCATAGCGCACACCCTTGTAGGTGACGCGGTTGCCGGCGACGTAGACCTTCGTCGCATCCCAGGCGTCTGTCGCGGGTGGCGTCGTCGGGGTGGGCGTCGGCGTGGGCGTCGGGTTCGTGGTCGGAGGTGTCGTCGGGGTGGGTGTCGGTGTTGGTGTCGGCGTTACCGGGGGAGTCGTCGGCGTCGTTCCTCCGACCGGCCCGGCGGTAGCCTGCCGGAGCGCCGTCGTGAGGGTCTGGATGAGGGTGCCGTCGCGGTTGCCGGACAGCTCCCACCACATGCCGCCGCCCAGTTTGTTCTTCACGATGTAGTCGGCCTTGAGCTTCACGGTCTGCGGGTTGTCGTAGCTCCACCACTGGTTGCCGTCGGACCGCCAGGCGGCGCCGATGGTGGCGTCGTAGTGGTCGGTGCCGAGGTTCTTCAGCTTGTCGTAGTCTTCGTTGCCGGCCTCGTAGGTTCCGGGTGCCGCACCGGTCGCGGGGCTCCAGGGTTTGCCCGAGGGGACGCCCTGCCAGCCGCGGCCGTAGGTGGCGAGACCGAGACCCAGCTGGGCCGGTTTGATGCCTTTCGACGTGTATGCCTTGACGGCCTTGTCCACGCTGAAACGCTGCGCGGCCGGTCGGGTGTCGGCGGGGTCGTCGTACAGGTTGCCCTGGTGCCCGGTGAGCGTCGGGTCCCACGCGCCCCAGAGGTCATACCCCTGGATGTTGCCGTAGTCGAGGTAGGTGAAGTTCTCGGGGTTGTTCCATCCGCCCGCCGCGATGTCGGCCGGGTTCGCGGGCAGGAATGCGCTCAACGTGTAGTGTTTGCCGGTCGTCGAGCCATAGGCATCCAGCTGGGTGCGGAATTCTTTCAGCAGCAGACGGAAGTTGTTGGCATCGTTGACGGTGTCGACGCCGTTGCCTTCGAGGCCGCTGTAGGTGCCGGGCCACTCCCAGTCGATGTCGATGCCGTCGAACACGCCGGCGGCGGCACCCGGCCCTCCGCGCCCGTCGATGAGCGGCAGGTTGCCCTTGATGTAGAGGTCGATGCACGAGGAGACGAGCTTCTGTCTGGACGCCTGGGTGGCGGCCGCCCGCGAGAAGTTCTTCGACCAGGTCCACCCGCCGAGCGAGATGATGGGCTTCAGCCCGGGGTTCTTGGCCTTCAGCTGCTTGAGCTGATTGAACGATCCGGCGAGCGGCTGGTCCCACGTGTCGGCCACGCCGGCGACCGAGTTCTGGGCGGTGTACCCCATCCCGTAGTCGGCGTAGGCGTCGCCCGCACCATCCGAACCGTTCGGCCCCGTGCCCTGCGCCTTGTTGGCCATGAAGCAGGTCAGGTTGTTGTTGTCGATGTTGCCGAACGAGTAGTTGATGGCCGTGAGGTTGCCCGCGGCGCCCGAGTCTTGCAGGGCCTTGAGCTTGAAGTCGCGGCCGTAGACGCCCCACTGGGCGAAATAGCCGACGTTGCGGTATCCGTTGATGGTGCCGTTCGTGGTGGCGGCTTCGGCGGCGGGCGGTGCCGGAAGCGCGAACAGCGTCGAGGTGACGAGGAGGCCGGAGGCGAGAGCCCCCACCGCCCCGAGCACGCGTTTCAGGGTGGAACGTCGAGGTGTCATCGGTAAACCCTTTTCAGGTTGCGGGATGAGGGGTGGATGCACTGGGGTTCGGCCGTGCATCCGCCCGGGTTGTGATGACGATAGGTGGGGGCCGGTGCCGGGCACATGAGGGATTCCCGCATACTCGTCGGAGCCCGTGATCGAGCGGATGCCTCAGCTACGGGTTTCTACGTAGCCGCCCCGGTGCACGAGCAAACTGAGCTGCGTGCGTGAGTGCACATTCAGTTTCTGGAAGACGCGGCCCAGATGCACCTCGACCGTGCGCACCGAGAGGTGCATGCGCCCGGCGATCTCGCGGTTGCTGGCGCCGCCGACGACGAGCCGGGCCACTTCTGCTTCGCGAGCCGTGAGGGCGGCGAGCCAGGCGGGCTCGTCGTCGGGGAAGAGGCGCTGCACGGTGGCGAGAGGATGCGCCGTCTCGCCGGCTTCGTCGAGCGTATGAGCGCCGGCGACCGGCCGGCCGCCGTCGCGGGATCCGTGTGGCGACGTGTCGTCGAACCGCGTCGGCTGTTCGGGCGTCGGCCCCGGCCGGTCTGCCAGACCCAGACGCCGGGGAAGATGAAGAATGCTCGGTGTTGCGTCGTCGCCCGCGCGCTCCCTCGGGACAGAAGCGTCGAACTGGCGCACGAAGGTTCCGCCGAAGGGCAGGTGCAGGGGCAGACGGGAGAGCAGGGGGTCACCCGGATCGAAAACCGGCCCCCGCCGCGGCGGCGCGTCCGACACTGCCGCATGGGGGGTGCTCTCGATGCCGGCTTGCTCGACGATCCAGTGGGCCACCCGCAGGTGTGCTTCGACGAGCGGGGTGGCACTGCCGCGGGTTCCGCCGTCCCGCGCCGCTTCCCGGTCGAGCGGTGCCAGAGACAGGATGCTGTCGGCGAGCGCGTGCGCGGCATCCCGGGCGCCGGCAGCCCCGCGCCTCGAGAGCGCGGAGAACGCGTCGACCAGCGAGAGGCCCGCCGCGACCGTCGGATCTGACGACCTCGCCGGGGCCACGGTCCACTTCGCGTCTGGCCAACCCGCCTCGGCCCAACCCGCCTCCGCGCTTCCCGCAGCGCCCGAACCGGCCACACCGCACGCCGCCAACCACACCCAGACGCCCGAGACGATGTCGTTCGCCGGGCCGGCGCTCGCCGCATCCGTCGAGCCCATCTGCCGGGTCAGCTTGCGGGCGCGCTCGCCGAATGCCCGGGCAGACGCCGCGTCGTCCCGTTCGGCGTGCAGGGCGGCGGCCGTGGCGAGGCCGAGCACGATGCCGCGACCGTATGCCGGTGTGAGCCCTCGACTCGTTTCGGCGCTCCAGCGGGCTTCGAGGCGGTCGAGGTCGGCGTGCGGCACGTGCCCGTCGGCGGCTCCCACCGAGAAGACGAAGGCGGCGAGCGCGGATGCCTCGAGCACCACGTCGCCCGACCGCAGGACGGCGCCCAGCCATTCGCGTGCCTCGCGGGCATGACCCGAGTGCAGCGCCGAGAGCCCGGCCCGCAATTGCGCGAGGGTGCGCAGGCGCCCGGGTTCGGATTGGCTGGCGGCCTCGCGCGCGACGCGGTAGGCGAAGACGCTGTCGCCGCGGTGGAGCGCCTGGCGGCTGAGGCCGAGAAGGCGGGGGACGACGTCGGGCAGCCCGTCGAGGGCGGCGAGGGAGCGATGCCAGGCGGCTTCGTGCGGGGAGGATTCGGCGAGGGCCGCTGCGAGTCGAGCGTGGGCGTCGGTGCGTTCGGCGACGGTTGCCGTCGCATGGGCGACGATCCGCACGCGGGGATCGCCCAGGCGGTAGCGGCGGGAGACGAAGGAGACGAGACCGTCGAGCGTTCCGTCGAAGAGGCCGTCGGGCGTCAGCCCGCTGGCCGCCGCGAGCACTTCCGTGCGGTCCGAGATCGACACGCTCGCGATGAGGAGGGCTCGGCGGTGCACGGCCGGGAGGTCGGCCAGGCGCGGTGCCAGGCGATCGATCAGGGACTGCGCAGCGGGCAGGGGATCGGGGAGGGGCGCGTGGCCGGCGCGTTGAGCGGGTGTGAGTAGCGACCAGACTGCCGTGGTGTCGGTAGCCACCCCGCCGTTCAGCGCCTGCACCACAGAGGCCTGCACCCAGGCCGTTTCGGCGTCACTCGCCATCTGAGCCCCGATCGTGTCGTGAACCCGGTGCCCGCCACCGTTCCCGGTATGTTACCCATCCTTACAAACCCGTGTCACCCATTTGGGGGAAGCGTGTTGCAACCGAAACATCCGGCCCCGTGGGCGTGACGAGCACGCACGCCGACGGCAACGGCGTCGGCACTCAGAGCGCGGGAACCTCGGCGCTGAAATCCCGCTCGACGGTGCGCACCTCGACATCGGTGAGCACCCCGTCCTCGACGGTCGCGACCATGAGGGTGCACCGGGGCTGCCGCCGACGATCGGTGGGTGACCCGGGGTTCAGCAGTCGCATGCCACGCGGTGTCACCGAGTCCCAGGGGATGTGGCTATGACCGAAGATGAGCACATCCACATCGGGGAACGCGACATCCGCTCGCTTCTCACGCCCGGTTGCCGCACCCGTCTCGTGGATGACGGCGAATCGCAGCCCGTCGAGCTCGAAACGCGCCACCTCGGGCAGCCGTTCGCGCAGCTCGCCGTGGTCGTTGTTGCCATACACCCCGACGAAGCGTGGCGAGAGGCGTTCGAGCACGTCGAGGGTCGCGACATCGACCCAATCGCCCGCGTGCACGACGAGGTCGACCCGGGCGATGGCTTCGACGACGGCGCGCGGCAACCGCGGGGCCCGGGCCGGGATATGCGTGTCGCTGATGATCAGGAGGCTGTGGCGCGTCATCCCTTGCGGCCCTGCGTCGCGATGCCCTCGACGAAGTAGCGCTGCCCGAACGAGAAGATGATGAGCATCGGCAGGGTGATGAGCAGGGCCGCGACCATGACGTATTGGTAGTCGCCCTGGCCGCCGTTCGTGGGCGAGTACTTGGTCATGGCGTAGGCGAGGCCGAGGGGTGCCGTGAACTGTTCGACCGACCCGGCGTTCAGGTAGATGAGCGCCGCCTGCAAGTTGTTCCACGACGCCTGGAACTCGAAGATGAACACGATGATGAACGACGGGATGCTGAGGGGCATGGCGATCTTGGTGAACAACTGCCAGTTCGACGCCCCGTCGAGCCGGGCGGCCTCGAACAGTTCGCGGGGGAGCCCCAAGTAGAACTGCCGCTGCAGGAAGATGTAGAACGCCGACCCGAAGAGGTTCATGCCGAAGAGCGGCACCCACGTGCCGATGAGGCCCAGCTCCTTCCAGATCAGGTACTGGGGAATCATGGTGACGGCGCCCGGCAGCATCATGGTGGCGAGCACCAGGCCGAAGAGCAGGCTGCGGCCCGGGAACCGGAAGTACGCGAAACCGAACGCCACGGCCGAACTCGAGATGGCGACGAGGCCGGCGGCGAGCAGCGCGATGATGAGCGAGTTGCCGAGCCAGTTGAGCAGCGGCAGCTGGTTCCACACCTCGGCGTAGTTGTCGAACGTGAGGGTTTTGGGGATCAGCGCGTTGTCGAACACCTCGCCGCGCGGTTTGAGGCTCGCGGCCAGGAGCCACACGAACGGGTAGAGGAACAGCAGCGCGAAGACGACGAGCACGGCGCCGAGCAGCAGGCGACCGACGAGGGTCTGCGGTCCGCTCCGGCGGGGGCCGGTCAGGCGGCGGCGACGGCCGTTTCGGGATGACTCGGGCGCCGCGTTCTGGGCGATGGCGGGATCGGCGAGCGCACCGGCGGCGAGCTTCGCGGCATCCGGGCTGGACTGGGTGACGCTCATCAGCGGTCATCTCCCTCGTAGTAGACGAATCGGTTGCCGAATTTCACCTGCACGAGCGTGATGAGCAGGATGATGACGAACAGCAGCCAGGCCATGGCGGCCGCGAAACCGAAGTTGAATTGACGGAACGCCTGCTGGAAGAGGTAGACGGCGTAGAAGAGCGACGATTCGGGTGACGAACTCGACTGGTCGCGCCAGAAGAGCAGATACGCCTGGTCGAAGACCTGGAAGGCGGCGATCGTCAGCACGATGACGTTGAAGAAGATGGCGCCCGAGATCATGGGCACCGTGATGCGGAAGAACGTGCGGATGGGGCCGGCGCCGTCGAGTGAGGCCACCTCATAGAGTTCGCGCGGCACGTTCTTGAGCGCCGCGAGGAAGATGACCATGGTTCCGGCAACGCCCCACAGCGTCATGATGACGATGGACGGTTTCACCCAGGCGGGGTCGATGAGCCACTGCGGGCCCTCGATGCCGAAGATGCCGAGGAACTGGTTGATGGCGCCCGTGTTGCCGTTCAGCAGGAGGAGGAACACGGCGGCCGTCGCCACGGTGGGCGTCATCTTGGGCAGGTAGTAGAGGGTGCGGAAGAACCCGGCACCGCGGCCGACCTTGTCGAGCAGCAGGGCGAGCACGAGCGCGAAGGCGATTTCGAGCGGCACGGCCATGACGGCGTAGAAGAGGGTGTTGGCGAGCGAGACGCCCACCTTGGGGTCGGTGAACAGCGCCTCGTAGTTGGCGAACCCGACGGGCGTCGAGGTGTTGGCCGCCAGGTTGTAGCGACTGAACGAGATGACCAGGCTGTAGGCCATAGCGCCGACCGTGAAGATGAGGAAGCCGATCACCCAGGGGGCGATGAACAGGTAGCCCGAGATGGCTTCGCGGCGGTTGAAGCGATCGCGATGCGGTTTCGGTTTCTTGCCCGCGCGGCGACCGGGGCTCTGTGAGGTTTTCTCACTGTCCGGGCCGTCGGGTTCTTTTCCTGTCGGGCTGGTCTTCGGTGTGACGACCGTCATGGGTTCTCCTGGGTGTGCTGTGGCGGCGCTCAGGCGCCAGTGCCGATTCAACGAATGTAGAAGCGCTTCTCCTCCGGAACAAGGGAGTGCTTCTCACGAGAAGTCGTTCTACACTGTTGCTCCCGAACGGGTGACACGGCCGCACGACCGCTCATATCCCGGACACGTCGCCTTCACCTTTCGGATGTCTATGCGCAACCTGTGAGCCCGAGAGTGCGAACACGGGCCGAAGCGCAGCCGCTCCGGCCGGTCATCCACCGCGCGCCCGACGCCCGGATTCTCGTTCGTACCCACTCGCCCCGGGGGAGTCATGGCGCCAGGCGCTCGCATCGTGTTCACCTCGTTCGCCGCACGCACCGACCCCATGCTGGCCGCCTGGTCCAGGTTCCAAGCCGAACTCGACGGCGTGGATGCTCGGGCGCAACGTTCGGGCAACACCCCCGCCTCCTTCGCCACGGCACCCGCGGGGATGTCGCAACCCGGCGCCCGAACGCACGCCGACGCCCGGGCGAAGGACGCCAGAGCGCTCGCCGAACCCGCCGTCGTCTGGCGCCTCCTCGCCCCCAACAATCGGGAGCTCGCCCGCAGCGCCCACCTGTACCGCACCATCGCCGACGCCGAGCGTCACGCCGTGCAGCTGCAGAACACCGCCGACGAACTCGACGTCTCGCTCGTGCTCGGACCGCGCCCCGGCATGCGCGGATGGGTGGCCGCGCACCGCGGCATCGTCGTCCTGACCTGCGGCCGGTGGTACGGGGGAGCGGCCGCCAACAGCGAATCCGCGGCCGCGGCCGTGCTGCTCATCGCGACGGCAGCCATCGCCCGCTCACCCGGGTCCGCCGCCACACTCGTCGGATCGGCCTGACCGTGCTGCTGTCGGGGCGGTGGAAACTGGGCGAGTTGCTCGGAACGGGTGGGTCGGCATCCGTGTATGCCGCGACCGACGAGGCTCAACCTGACGAGGCCGAACCTGACGAGGCCCAACCTGGCGAGGCCCAACCTGGCGAGGCCGCCCCCGACGCCACAGCCCGTGTGGCCATCAAGGTGCTGCACCCGCACCTCTCGGCCGACGAAGCGCTGCGGGAGGCGTTCTTCGCCGAAGCCCGTGCGACAGAGGGACTCGCCCACCCGGGAGTGGTGTCCGCCATCGCAACGGGGGTGCACCGCTCCGACGACGAGGAGCGCGCGTGGATCGCCTTCCCGTTCCGGGAGGGACGCTCGCTCGCCGAAACCGTGACCGACGGCGGCCCCCTCACCGTGCCCGACGCCGTGGCGCTCGCCGCCGACCTCGCCCGCGCCACCGCCGCCGTGCACGCCACCGGGCTCGTGCACCGCGACATCTCACCCGCCAACGTTCTCGTCCACCGACGCCCCGACGGCACCCTCGACGTGAGCCTCATCGACTTCGGCCTCGCCGACACCCCCGGGAAGCCCTCGACGGGCAGCGACGTTCTGCGCTCCACGGCCGACCCGGATGCCCCGCACGGCGTTCTCGGCAACGCCGACTACGTCTCGCCCGAACAGTCCATCGCCGCCCCCGTCGACCAGCGCGGCGACGTCTACCAACTGTCGGCCGTGCTCTTCTTCGCCCTCGTCGGACACGCCCCCTACGTCAGACCCACCCCCGAACGCACCATGGCCGCCCACCGCGAGGCGCTCCCGCCCGTGCCATCGGCCGAGAACAGCCGCATCCCCGGCGAGGTCGACCGTGTCGTCGTGCGCGGCCTCGCCAAACACCCCGACGACCGGTGGCAGAGTGCGACGGCGTTCGCCGAGGCGCTCGAGCGCATCCGGGTGCGGCGCGGCTGGGCGGCGGCTGGCGCGGCTGGCGTGGCGGGCGCCGCTGGCACTACCGGCGCCGCGGATGCCTCGGTGACGAAACGTCTGCCGGGTGCCGTCCCCGGGCTGGGCGGCGCTGCTGCTGCGGCGGGTGCGGCCGCCGCGACGACCGTGCTCGGCACGACTCGCGGCCTTCCCGGTGCGCCGACCGCGGCGACCGCCTCCAACGCAGCCTCGACCGCCGCCTTCCGAACGCCCGTCCGTCCCCTCGACGCGACGACCGCCGCCGCCGAACCGGACGATTCGGGCCGCCTGCTCTGGCCCTGGGTGGCCGGGCTCGTGGTGCTCGCCACCGTCACGGCTATCTGGGTGGGCGCGGCCACGGGCGCGCCGTCGTCCTCCGAGGCCGGGGAGTCACCGGCCCCGAGCGCCACGGCAGCCCCCGCGCCCGCGCCGACGGCCTCGACGCCCGCGCCCCTGCCATCCGATGTGCCCGCCCCGGCGCCCGCAGCCACGGCGACCGTGCCCGAACTCGCCGGTGTCTCGCTAGCCGCCGCCGAACGTCTGCTGACGGCGGCCGGGCTGCTGCCCGGTGCCATCTCGCGTCAGGATTCGCCGCTCGCCGCCGATGCCGTGCTGTCCACCGGATCGCCGGCGGGTGCCGCCGTGCCAGAGGGAACAGCCATCGACCTCGTCGTGGCCTCCGGGTCGAACGCCGTCCCGCCCGTCACGGGTCTCACCTCGCAGGCGGCCGTCCAGGCCGTGCAGGCCGCGGGTTTCGCGGTGCGCCTCGACAGCCGCGCCGTGACCTCGCCGTCGCAGGCCGACATCGTGCTCGAGGCGTCGCCGGGCGAGGGGTCTCGCCAGGCCACCGGGTCGGTCGTCAGCCTGGTCGTCGGGCACAGCGCTCCGCAGACCGGAACGCAGCCCGGCACCACGCCGACGACGCCGGCCAACCCGGGCAACCCGGGCAACCCGAAACCGGCGAACCCGCCCGCCACGACGGCCCCGACATCCGGCGCCCAAGCACCACCCCAAAGCGGGGGACGAGGCTGATGTTTCCGGGCCTCGCGCGCCTGTTCCTCGTCTCGGGGCAATGGCTCCTTCACCTTGTCGATGCCCGCCGTTCACCGAACGACCGGATCGTGTGCTTGCGGCGCGATGCCGGAACACCGAACACCCCCCACCGAAAGTGCTCATGAAACGAGACGACGACTTCGCCACCATCGAAGAGGTGCTGTTGGCCGACGCCCGCACCGACGTGCTGGTGGCCGGCGCGAACGAGAAGCCCGCCTCGGATGCTGCGGCTCGACCAGCTGCGACCGGCACGCCGTCCGGCGAGCCCGGTAAGGCTTCCGGCCGCCGCTCCCTCGCCACGGCCCTCTCCGGCCCCGACCAGGCCCTCCGCATCGTCGGCTATTCGGCCGGCGCCACGACCGTCGGCATCATGCTGCTCGTGGGCCTCTTCCTGGCCGTACGCGCCGGCGACGCCCTGCGCGTGGCGGGCCCGTCGTTCCTCGTCGAGCAGGCCTGGTCGCCCGAGACGCAGAAGTTCGGCATGGCGGCCATCCTGTTCGGCACGTTCTCCATCGCGCTCGTCGCCATGGTCATCTCGGTGCCGCTCGCGCTCGGAACCGCCCTGCTGATCTCCGAGATCGTGCCGCCCAAGGTGCGCCAGTTCCTCGTCACGATGGTCGACCTCATGGCCGCCGTGCCGAGCGTCGTCTTCGGCTTGTGGGGCGCCTTCTTCCTGCAGGCCGCGATCATCCCGGTCTCGCAGTGGATCTCGACCTACCTCGCGTTCATCCCGATCTTCCGCGTGGATGACGCGTCGGGCAACACCCTCACCGAACCGGCCGCGTTCACGGGTTCGGCGTTCATCGCCGGCATCGTGGTGGCGTTCATGGTGGTGCCCACCCAGACGTCGGTGATGCGCGAAGCTTTCTCGCAGGCACCGCCGGGGGAGCGCGAAGGTGCATTCGCGCTCGGTTCCACCCGCTGGGGGATGATCAAGGCCGTCGTTCTGCCATTCGGGCGGGGCGGCATGATCGGTGGCACGATGCTCGGCCTCGGCCGCGCACTCGGCGAAACGATCGCGGTGTACATGATCATCTCCCCGGTGTTCACGATCAACTGGGAGGTGCTGAAGACGGGCACCAACTCGGTGTCGGCCCTCATCGCCCTGCGCTACGGCGAGTCGAGCGAGTTCGGACTGTCGGCGCTCATGGCCGCGGGTCTCGTGCTGTTCCTCATCACCCTCGTCATCAACTTCACGGCGTCGTCGATCGTCGCCCGGTCGCGCTCCGGCGCAGAGACGAGCTGATCATGAGCGATCTTCTGACCAGGCCCTCGGATGCCCTCGCCGACGATGCGGGCCACGAACCCGTCGCCGCGCCCGCACGCACGTTCATCCCCGACGCCACGGGTGTCGAGATCGGCGAGCGTCGCCGCATCCGCCAGTCCACGATCGACGACAAGTTCAACCTGCTGGGATCGCTCCTCGCGGGCGGCGCCATCGCGAGCCTGCTCTTCGGCTGGTTCACCCCCATGACGGGTGCGATCGGCTGGGGTGTCGTCGCATTCCTCGCCTTCATCGGCCTCTACGCTCTGCTCGTCTCGCTGCGCGCCGACCGCCAGCAGGTGCGCGACCGCGTCATGACCACGCTGCTCTACAGCGCCGGCATCACGCTCTTCGCGGTGCTCGTCTTCATCGCCGTCTACACGCTGGCGCGCGGCAGCGAGGCCCTGCCCCACCTCAACTTCTTCACGCAGACCATGGAGCTCGCCGGGCCGCTCGATCCGCTGAGCATGGGTGGAATCATCCACGCCATCGTGGGCACGCTCATCCAGATCAGCATCGCGCTGGCCATCACGGTGCCGCTCGGCGTGACCACGGCCGTGTTCCTCAACGAGGTCGGCGGCCCCTTCGCCCGGTTCGTGCGCACCATCGCCGACGCCATGACGGCCCTGCCCTCGATCGTCGCGGGCCTCTTCGTCTACGCCGCCATCATCACCCTGATCACGCACCAGCGCTCGGGTTTCGCCGCGTCGCTCGCCATCACCGTCATGATGCTGCCCATCGTCATCCGCGCCTCGGATGTCGTGCTGCGCCTCGTCGCGGGCAACCTCCGTGAGGCGTCCTACGCTCTCGGGGCGTCGCGCGTGCGCACCATCTGGCACGTCGTGTTGCCGACCGCGAAGTCCGGACTCGTCACGGCCGTCATCCTCGGCACCGCCCGCGGCATCGGCGAGACCTCGCCCGTGCTGCTCACATCGGGTGTCACGGCCGTCATGAACACGAACCCCTTCGAGGGCCCCATGATCTCGCTGCCGCTGCAGGTCTTCGACTTCGTGCGCTCGCCCGAGCCCAACATGATCGCGCGTGGCTTCGGCACGGCCGCCGTGCTCATCGTGCTCGTGTTGGCGCTGTTCTTCGTGGCCCGCATCATCGGCGGGCGCGGGCCGGGCGTCTTGACCGACCGGCAGCGACGCGCTGCGGCCGCGGCCTCGGTGCGCGACACGCAGCGCATGGCCCACCAGATGGCCGACCGCGAGATCGAGCAGCGCGCGTCGTCTCCCGTGTACACGTTCGTGCCCGAGAGGGCCGACGAGACCGCGGATGCCGCTGCACACGAGCACGCCACGCCCGCCGAGTCCACGGATGCCACGCCGAGCGATCGCGCCACGGCCCGTGCGCGCGCGCCCCGCACGTTCGTCAACCCGAACTTCCCGGCGGCCACCCCGGCCGCCGCCCCGCAGAACCCCGAGCTCGACTCCGAGCACAACCCCGAGCACAACCCCGAGCAGAAGGAGTCGTCGCTGTGACGCGCTTCACCCGCACCATCCGCATTCTCGTCGCCGGCCTCGCCGCCGCCTTCCTCCTCATCGGGCTGATCGGCGGGCAGGGTGCCGCCCCGGCCCTCGCCGCCTCCTGGACGCCCATCACGGGTTCGGGTTCGACGTGGTCGCAGAACGCCCTCGACCAGTGGCGCAAGAACGTGGCCTCGAACTACAGCATGACCATCAACTACTCGGGTGTCGGCTCGTCGGCCGGCCGCCAGGACTTCATCAACCAGCGCGTCGATTACGCCGTCTCCGAGATCCCGTTCCAGTCGAAGCCCGAGGATGGCTCGGCCCCCGAGAAGCCCACGACCGGGTTCGCCTACATGCCCATCGTGGCCGGTGGAACATCCTTCATGTACAACCTCAAGATCGCGGGCAAGAAGGTCACCAACCTGCGCCTCGGCGGCGAGACCGTCACCAAGATCTTCACGGGCGTCATCACCAACTGGAACGACCCGCAGATCGCGCAGGACAACCCGGGCCTCGCCATGCCCGACAAAAAGATCATCCCCGTCGTGCGTTCCGACGGCTCCGGCTCGACGGCGCAGTTCACGCTCTGGATGTCGAAGCAGTACCCGGGCCTCTGGGATGCCTTCTGCAAGGTCGCCGGTCGCACCACGCCCTGCGGCCTCACGTCGCAGTACCCCGTCACGGGCAACGCCAAGGGTCAGAACGGTTCGCTCGGCGTCTCGGGCTTCGTCAAGCAGGGTTACGGCGAGGGCGCCATCACCTACGTCGAATACTCCTACGCCATGAAGTCGGGCTTCCCGGTGGCCAAGGTGCTGAACAAGGCCGGCTATTACGTCGAGCCCACGGCATCCTCGGTCGCGGTCGCGCTCATGCAGGCGCAGATCAACACCAACCAGGGTTCGGCCGACTACCTCACGCAGATCCTCGACGGCGTCTACAACAACGGCGACAAGCGCACGTACCCGCTCTCGAGCTACTCCTACATGATCGTGCCGACGGCGACCACCAACTCGGTCACGGTCGAGAAGGGCAAAACGCTCGGTGCGTTCGCCAACTACATGTTGTGCGAGGGCCAACAGCAGGCCTCGGCGCTCGGCTATTCGCCGCTGCCCATGAACCTCGTGCTCGCCGGTTTCGAGCAGATCAAGCGCATCCCGGGTGCGGATGCCTCGGGCGTCGACATCAACAAGTGCAACAACCCCACCTTCAAGCCCGGTGACTCGCCGGGCAACAACCAGCTGGCGGCCACGGCGGCCCAGCCGGCGGACTGCGACAAGCAGGGCCCGAACCAGTGCACGACGGGCACGGCGGGCGCCAAGGAAGACACCGCGACGACGGGTGGCGGCACGGGCGGCTCGTCAACGGGCGGCGCGGGCGGCACCACGGGTGCGGGCGGCGCGGGCGCGGCCACCGACGGGGGAGCGGGAGCCGGCACGGATGCCGGAACCGCGGGTGGCGCGACGGGTGAAGCCGTCTACGACGCCAACGGAGCCCTGGTTTCGGGTGGTGGGACGGGCGGCTCGGCCGTCGCCACGGCGTTCGACCTGCCCGACGAGGGCTGGGGCTGGGCCCAGAACGGCATGCTGGCCGCCGGCATCCTGCTGCTCGGCGCCATCGTCCTGCCGCCGTTCCTGTCGCGCCGGTTGAAGCGCGCCCGCTAGTCCCCACGACGCTGTCGCGGGTGTGCCCCCTGGTCGGGGGAGGCACCCGCAGCAAGCGTCAGCCTGCGGAGATGGCTCGTTCCGCACGTGTTCATCTCGCGGACACGAACCGCCCATAATTTCGTTCTCATCGGCCCCGTTCTGGCCACAGCATCTGGAGTACACCCCGTGACACACACCCGCACAGCCGCCGCCCGGCGCCTCGTCTCGCGTCGCAACAGCGCCGCTCGGACATCCCCGCGCACGGGTCTCTTCACCCGAGGTTCGCTCGGTTTCGGAGCGGTCGTCGGCCTCGCGGTCACGGGTGTGCTGCTGCTGTCGAACACCATCGCACCGGTCTCGAGCGCCCACGCCGACGCCAAGGGCCCCGTCACGATCGCGGCCGCCGAGCAGGACATCGACATCGCCAACGCGCCGTTCCCCGACCTGAAGGTCACGGTCTCGCAGACCGACGAGCTCGTGGCGCAGGGCGTGACGGTCAGCTGGACCGGCGGCAAGCAGTCCACCGTGCCGTCGGGCGACACGGGCGGCGAGAACTTCCTGCAGATCATGCAGTGCTGGGGCGACGACCCGGCGTCGAGCATCCCGGTGCCCGACCGCACGACGTGCCAGTACGGCGCCTTCAACGCCCCCGGCGCCACGCGCGACAACGCCATGGACGACAAGAACGTCGATGCGGCCGATATGCAGTACACGGTCCCCGGCCAGGGCGTCCTCCGCCCCGCCTACTCGTCCATCCCGTTCCGCTCGGTCGACGGCAAGGTCGTGTCGAGCATCGTCGACGGCAAGCAGGTCGACGTCAACGTGAACCAGAACGAGTTCTTCGGCCCCTACACGTCCAACGAGATCAAGTGGGCCGGCTCGGGTTCCGGCGGCAACGGCTCGGCCAAGTTCGAGGTGCAGACGGCGCTGCAATCATCCGGTCTGGGCTGCGGCAACCCCGTCGTGCAGGCCGACGGCTCGAAGAAGGGCAAGGCCTGCTGGCTCGTCGTCGTGCCGCGCGGAACCCACGACGCCGGCGAACAGCACGTCACCAAGTCGGGCCTCTTCGCCGACAACTGGAAGCACCGCATCGCGTTCCGCATGGACTTCAAGCCCCTCGGCATCTCGTGCGAGCTCGGGCAGGCCGAACGCCAGCTCTCGGGCTCGGAGCTCGTCGCGGGCGCCGTAGCCTCGTGGCAGCCGACCCTCTGCGGCGCGCAGGGTGGCGCGACCTACACGATGAGCGCGGGCACCGAGTCCGACGCCCTGCAAGCGGCCAGCCTGTCCCCGGATGCCTCGGCCCTCGCCCTGACCTCCCGCCCCCTTGCCGGCCCCGACGGAGAGAAGGTCGACGATTCGCTCGCCTACGCGCCCGTCGCCCTCGCCGGCGTCTCGGTGTCGTTCGCCATCGACCGCCAGCCCGTCGACAACGGCACCACGCCGCCCGCCGCCCTGGCCAAAACGGGTCTGCCCTACGACAGCATGAAGCTCACGCCGCGCCTCGTCGCCAAGCTTCTCACCAACTCCTACCTCGACGCGCTGCCGACCCTCGCCGACAAGAAGCACCTCGGTTTCGAGAGCACCGCGAAACCCGGCAAAAACGCCCGCAACCTCACGTTCGACCCCGACTTCCTCGCGATCAACGACGACGACTGGAAGTCAGAGTCGCTCGTCAGCCCGTCGCTCTCCGACCTGCTCGTACCCCAGGGTCGATCGGATGCCCTCTACCAGCTGTGGCGCTACGTGATGGCGGATGCCGACGCCCGGGCCTTCCTCGAGGGCACCCCAGACCCCTACGGCATGGTCGTGAACCCCTACAGCTCGACCTCCAGCACAGAGAACCCCACGGGCACGGGCCTCAGCTACCCGCGCGACGACGCGCCGAAGGCCGACCCCGTCGAGCAGCCCGAATCGCCGACGACAGGTGGCGTGGTCAACCTCGTCACCTGGCGGCCCTACACGAACGACCTCGACACGGGCGCCTACCTGACGCTGCGCGGCGACGGTCAGACGCTCGGGGCCTGGGACCCGCAGTCCGCTCCGCCGAAGTACGGCAAGAGCATCCGCAACCTCACGGGTTACCAGCGCGTGCTCGGGCTGACCGACACGGCGTCGGCCGCCAAGTACCAGGTGGTGCAGGCATCCCTGCTGAACCCCGCCGGCCAGTTCGTCTCGCCCACGAGCGAGTCGCTGACCGCGGCCGCCGCGGCCATGACGCCAACGGCCACGCAGGCGCAGGTCTACGAATACGACCCCGCCGGCGAGCAGGCGAAGGGTGCGCCGACGGCCTACCCGCTCGCGATGCCGGTCTACGCCGCCGCGGCCCCGTCGATCGCCGACGAAGCCCAGCGCGCCGACTACGCCGCATTCATCCGCTACGCCGCCACGACGGGTCAGAACCCCGGCACCGACAACGGAACGCTGCCCGCTGGCTACGCACCCATTCCGGCCGGGTGGCAGGATCAGGCCGTGCGCGCCGCCGCCGCCATCCAATCGGGCGGATGGCCGCCCGCCGAAGCCCCCACCGGTGCCGGCTCGGACGGGAGCCCGACCCTCGACGGCTCGGGCCTCGGGGATGGCGCACCCACGGGTTCGTTCGCCAACACCGGCTCGACAGGCGGTTCGGTCGACGCGGCCTCCGCGAGCACCGACCCCTCCGCCACGGGCGACCTGGCCGCCGACCTCCGCGGCCCCATCACGCCCGACGACCCCGCCCTCGGCTCGATCGGCTTCGCCGTTCCCGTCGGCGTGCTCACGGGACTGGCCTCCGCCCTCGCGGTGCCGCTCCTCTCCCGCCTCAGACGTCGGTTCTGATGCCCACACTCTTGGACCCCGTCGAACAACCCGCCGCCGGCGGAATCGACGCCGAGTCGGCCCTGCTTCTCCGAGCATCGGTCGGTAAACCCTCCCGAAAGGAAACGCAGTGAAGACGAAGAAGGCTGTTGCGCTTTGCGCAGCCCTGGGCGTGGCCGTCGCTGGTCTCGCGCTCGCTACACCCGCCAACGCCGACCCGGTGTCGAACAGCTACGTGCTGGTCGGCTCGGACACCCTGCAGGATGCCGGTAACGCCCTCGCCAACGGCACCGCGATCACGGGCTCCAACGTGCGCGTGACCGCTGGCGGCAACACCATCGGATCGTTCGACGCATTCGGTTCCTCCGCCATCCAGACCAAGTCGACGGGCGCCTACTTCGCCCGTCCCGCGGGCTCGGGCGACGGCGTCAAGGCGCTCAGCCGCTCGATCGACGGTGGCAACTTCAGCGTCTCGGGCAACACGACGCCCGCCGTCGCCATCCCCGGCCAGGTCGACATCGCCCGTTCGTCCTCGGGCCCCGGCACGCTGGGGAACCCGAGCGGCCCGCTCGCCTACATCCCCTTCGGCCGCGACGCCGTCTCCTACGCCTACCAGGGCGCGGGCCTCGATCAGCTGAACGCCGCGACGCTCAAGCAGATCTACGAGTGCACCGTTACGTCGGTCGGCACCGTTCCCGTCACGCCGGTGCTGCCGCAGGCGGCCTCAGGCACGCGCAAGTTCTTCCTGTCCGCCATCGGCAACCCGACGCTCGGCTCCTGCGTGCAGCAGCCCGGTTTCGCCGAGAACGACGGCACCGTACTCACCGGCAACGGCCAGATCATCCCCTTCTCGGTCGCCAGCTGGGTGGCCCAGAAGTCGGGTGCCGGCCAGAACCGCACCGGCAACGCCGTCCTCGGTTCGACCCAGGGATCGATCGCGCCGACCACGGGCACCGGTGCCGCGATCGCCCCGAACGCGCCCTTCTACGACAGCCCCGTCTGGGGTCGCGACACCTACGTCGTCGTCGAGCAGGCCCGCATCGACTCGACCAACCCCAAGTACGATCCCAACCTCACGGCACTCGTCGACAGCACCAAGACGAAGAGCCTCACCAACTTCAACTCCGGCGCAGCCACCTCGGGTGCCGTCAAGAAGAAGTTCGGCTTCCTCGCTCCCTCCAGCACCGTTCCCCTGCGCGCCAACCTCTCCTAACCCGCTCCACCTCTGCCCAGAAAGGCAATCATGTTGAACAAAACCGCCATCCGCGTCGCCGCGGTGGGCGTCATGGCCGCATCGCTCATCGGAGCATCGGTCACGGCAGCTTCGGCTGCACCCGGACTCAACGGCTCCGACGCCGAGGTCTACATCTACGACGCCGGTGAAGAGACCCGTTTCGCCACCGGCACCGTCCACGACTGGGATGCCGAGCTCATCGGTGTCGGTTCCGCCACCGATGCCTACGGCCGCTTCCAGTGCTCGTCCGACACCGAGACCACGCGCACGTTCATCGCGCCGCGCGGCCAGGAGCGCACCATCAGCGCCTGGACCGCCTACGCCGACGGTGCGTTCATCCCCGGCAGCAACAAGGAAGTTCAGCAGTTCGCGGCGAAGCTGAGCGGCCAGGTCCTCGGATCGGCCAGCCAGGTCAAGGCCAACGGTGGCGAGTACTCGCTCGGCATGGCGTGCCTCATCTACAACGGTGTCGCCCTCGCCAAGTCGGGCGTGTTCTACGCTCCCATCACGGTCGAAAAGGGAACCGGCAACTGGACGGTCCAGGAGCCCACGGGCACCACGACCCCCACCGAGCCGCCGGCCGGCGCGCAGACCGGTGACATCGACCTCGAGGCCGTCGTTCCGGCCCCGACCGATGGCGCCCTCAGCCTGAACGTTCCCGCCGGCGCCAAGGCGACCATCGGCAACGCGACGGTCGTCGACGGTGTCTCGACCGCCACGGGCACCCTGCCCGCCTTCACGGTGGCCGACGCCCGCGCGGCGTCGAAGCCCGGCTGGGACCTCACGGCAACGGTCGCGGACTTCACCAACGCCGCCGCCAACGCCACGATCGACAAGAAGCAGCTCGGCCTCAAGCCGTCCGCGTCGGTCGCAGCCCCCGCCGGCATCTCGCTCGGCGCCGAGCAGAAGGCCGGTTCGTCGGTCTACCCCGCCGCCTTCGCGACGAGCGCAGCCGGCACCGCCGTGGCCAACCTCACGCTGGGAGGCGAGCTCACGTTCGTCGCCCCGAGTGACAAGCCCGCGGGAACCTACACCTCGAAGATGACGCTCACGCTCGTCTCGAAGTAGCCCCACCGGGGTGCGGGGGCGGTTCTTCGGAGCCGCCCCCGCACCTGCGTGTTCAGCACGCGCGTATTCCGCACCTCCGCCCCCGCACTGGGGGCACCTTGTAGCCTCCGGCCCGTGGCCGTTAACGTCTGGTTCAACATCCGGCCAGACCGAGGCCAACTCCGTTTGGACGAATGTACTGTGCCCATTTTTGCCCGTAGCCGACGCACGTCACGCGCCGCCTCCACGATCGTTCTGCTGCTCGCGCTGCTGGGCGGTTCGCTGTCGACGGGGGTCGTCCCAGCTCACGCCGATGACACCGACGGCATCTCCGGAACGCCCTCCGACGGGCAGGGTCAAGACGACCGCTCACGTTTCAGCTACCAGGCATCCCCGGGTCAGCACCTCGAAGACTCCTACCTCGTGCGCAACACGGGCACGACGCCGCAGACCATGCAGGTGTTCGCGACCGACGCCTACAACACCGAGGACGGCTCCTACGGGCTGCTCGACACGGATGCCGCGGTGACCGACGCCGGCAACTGGGTCACGTTCGCGGGCGGCCAGAAGAAGATGAGCATCCCTCTCGACCCCGGTGCATCGCAGGTCGTCCCGTTCACGGTCGACGTCCCCGCCGACGCCCGCCCCGGAGACCACGCCGCCGGCATCGTCATCTCGGTGCAATCCGCCGAGGGCCAGGTGCTCGTCGACCGCCGCGTCGCCACGCGCGTCTACGTGCGCGTGCCCGGCGATCTGCAGCCCGCCCTGACGATCTCGTCGCTCGAGGCCCGCTACAACCCGTCGATCAACCCCTTCGACGGCAGCACCACCCTCACCTTCACGCTCAAGAACGCGGGCAACGTGGCCCTCGGAGCCAACCTCGTGATGGGCGTCAACGGCCTCTTCGGTATGACCCTCGGCGAGGTGAAGCGACAGGAACTCACCGAGATGCTGCCGGGTTCGACCCGCACGGTCACGGTCGACGTGAAGGGTGTCGGGCAGTACGCCTACCTCAACCCCTACGTCAAGCTCGCGGCCGTCATCGATGCGGATGCTTTGAACCCCGGCCCCCTGCCCACGACCAGCCGCGACACCGTGACGATCGCGTGGCCCATCTGGCTGCTCGTCCTGGCCGCGATCGCGCTGCTCGTGTGGCTGTGGCTGCGCTGGCGCCGACGCAGCGATGCGAAGAACGCGGCCGCCTGGATCGCCTACACCGAAGAGGAGGCGCGTCGAAAGGCCGAGGCCGAGCGCGGCGCCGCGCCGGCGGCTGGCGGCACGCCCGCTTCACCTTCCGCCACGGCACCCGCCACTTCTCAGGCCGCTTCTCCCGCCGCTTCTCAGGCCGCCTCGACCACCTCGCGTCCGCCCGCCAGCCCGCTTCACCCGGAAGGACGCCGCTGAGATGCGCACGCCCCAGACCTCGACATCGCGTCGTCCCTCTCACACCCGCCTGAGCGGAGCATTCACGAGACGCGTGGCCGTGTCGCTGTCGGCCGCCGGCTTGGCGACGGCGCTGCTCGTCGCGCCGGCGGTCTCCGCGACCGCCGCGACCGCTGTGTCCTCCGCGGCTGTGTCTTCGGAGGCAGTGTCCGCGACCGCTGTGTCCTCGGCGGCGCACTCCGTCACGAGCCTGCGCGCGCTGTCCGTGCCCACCCCGACGCCCAGCCCGGGAAGCGGGATCGGCCTGCAGGTCGACCTGCCCGCGCCCACGCAGCCTCCCGCAACCGACGCCCCCGGCAACACGGGAGGCGAGGGCGCCTCGGGTGACGGCGGCCTCGGCACGGGTTCGGGCGACGGCACCGGCACGGGCGGCGGCTTCGGCAGCGGCTCGTCGGGCTCGGGCTCCGGCGGAACGGGCGGTGCGACATCCGATCTGCCCGGTTCGACCGCGCCCACCAGCACCGACCCCGTGACCGCGGCCGACGAGGTCGACCTCGGCGGCGGCCTCTTCGCGGGCGGCATCTCGACGTCGTACATCCCGTCGCTCAACCCCTTCACGGGTGAGGTCGACGTGAAAGTGGGCGTGCGCAACGCCTCGAAGAGCACCATCGACCTGTCGGCCGACTTCTGGCTCGGCGGGCCGTTCGGCAACCGCCTCGGCGGAAGCGGGCAGGTCACCGTCACGGGCCTCAAGCCGGGGGAGAAGCGCATCGTCTCCGCCGTCGTGCCGGGCGCCGGCCAGTGGGGCATCGTCAACGCGCACGCGACCATCACGCCGCCCGCTCAGATCGACGGCGTCGACACGAAGAAGGTCCAGCGCGACGCCATGGTCGTCATCCCGCCGCTCTATCTCATGGGCCTCGCCCTGTTCGCGCTGCTCGGCCTCGCCGCCTGGCGCATCGTCGGCTACATCACCACCACCGTCGCGGAGAAGAAGTTCGCATGACCATCGCCGAAGAGCGCCCCGACGCCATCGAAGCCCCGCGCACCGACCTGCTGATCGGCCCGGGCGGGCCGCTGGGCGCCGGTGACGACATCCACGACCGATCGGGCGCCGCTGCCGGCCGTGCGCCGAAAGCTCCGCGCGCGGCCCGGCCGCCCCGACCGCCCAAGCCGCCGCGTCGCGCTCCGCGGCCCCCGCGCCAGCTCGCGCCCCTCAGCCGCAATCAGGCGATCGCGCGCGGTGCCCTCTCGATGCTCGCCGCGCTCCTCCTGGGCTTCGCCATCAACCTCATGATCCTGAGCCACCTGCAACACCAGGTGAACCAGCAGAAGCTTCAGGATGCCTTCCGTGTGCAGCTCTCGACATCGGTCGCGCCCGTCTCAGAGGGCGACTCCGATGGCGCCCTCCTCGCGGACGGCGCGCCCGTCGCCCGTATCGACATCCCGGCGCTCGGCCTGAGCGAGGTCATCTCCGAGGGCTCTTCGTCGGGTGTGCTGCAGTCGGGGCCCGGCCACCGCCGCGACACCGTGCTGCCGGGCCAGCAGGGCATCAGCGTCGTCATGGGCCGCGCCAGCTCCTATGGCGGCCCGTTCGGCGGCATCCAGCGTCTCGCACCGGGCGACCGCATCACGGTCGTCACGGGCCAGGGCGCCAACATCTTCGAGGTCATCGGCACGCGTTACGCGGGCGACCCCGCGCCCGCGCCGCCCGCGGCCGGCCAGAGCCGACTCATTCTCGAGACCGCGCGTGGGGCCGCCTTCATCCCGTCGGGTGTCGTGCGCGTCGACGCGCAGCTCGTGGGCGATGCGCAGCCCGCCGGAAAACGCCAGACCACGGCGATCTCGCTGCCGCCCAGCCACAAAGAGCTCGCGACCGACACGTCCACGGTGTGGGCCCTCGTCTTCGCGGGCCAGTTCTTCCTGGCGATCTCGCTGGGCGCCGTGTGGTCTTTCCGCAGGCTGGGCGCGCGCAAGACCTGGGTCGTGGCCGCGCCGCTCTTCGTGCTCGGCGGCCTCCTCGTCGCCGATCAGGTGACCCGCCTCCTTCCCAACCTCCTCTGACGAGTTCGACCCGAGAGAGAAACGCATGACAGACAACACGCCCGACCAGCAGCGCACCGAGATCCTCCCCACCCGCACGAACCGTTCGCGGCGAGCACGGTCCTCGGATGTCGCGGCCCCCGTCGCCCCGCAGCCCGTCCCCGTGGCGCCCGCAGCCGCAGCCTCCGGGGCACCGGCCGGCTCGCCCTTCGCTCCGCAGCCCACGGGATCGGCGCCCTATGCCTCCGGTGTGGACTCGGTCACGACCGTGCACCCGGCCACCTACGAGGCGTCCAACCCGTTCCTGGCCAACACGCCGTTCGGCGGCCCGTCGGCCACGCTGACCGCGCCCGACGCTGCCGCCCCGGGAGCCGCACCGGCCTACGCCCCGGCCTACACAACGCCCGGCGCCCCTCCCATTCCGGCCGGTTTCGAGCAGACCGCCCTGCACCCCTTCGCGGGTCTCGACCCCGCCCGCGCGCCCCTCGCCGAACTCGACGCCCGCAACATCTCGGCCTGGTTCGGCGACCACCAGGTGCTCGACCGCGTGTCCCTCACGATGCCCGCGGGCGTCGTCACGGCGCTCATCGGCCCGTCCGGATGCGGCAAGTCCACGTTCCTCCGCATCCTCAACCGCATGCACGAACTCATCCCGTCGGCCAGCCTCGCGGGTGAGGTGCTCATCGACGGCGAGGACATCTACGACACCGGACGGCGCCTCGTCGATGCCCGCAAGAGCATCGGCATGGTGTTCCAGAAGCCGAACCCGTTCCCGGCCATGTCGATCTACGACAACGTCATCGCGGGCCTCACGCTCACGGGAACGCGGTCGAGCCGCGACGAACGTGACTACCTGGTCGAAAGTTGCCTCACGAAGGCGGGCCTCTGGAAGGAGGTTCGTGACCGTCTGCGCGCGCCAGGCGGCGGCTTGTCCGGTGGTCAGCAGCAGCGCCTCTGCATCGCGCGTTCCCTCGCCGTGAAGCCGCGCGTGCTGCTCATGGACGAGCCCTGCTCGGCCCTCGACCCCACGTCGACGCGCGTCATCGAAGAGACCATGCTCGAACTCGTCAACGACGTCACGATCGTCATCGTCACCCACAACATGCAGCAGGCGCAGCGCGTCTCGGGTCAGTGCGCGTTCTTCCTCGCGACGCAGGGCCAGCCCGGCGCCATCGTCGAACACGGCGACACCGAGGCCATGTTCGACAGCCCCCTCGACTCGCGCACGTTCGACTACGTCAACGGCCGCTTCGGATAACCCTGGAACGAGGCGCGGCGCCCGGCACGATCGGAGTATCGGGCCGCGCCGTCGTGAGCGTGATTGACCCACGCATCGGGCCGACTGACCGAGCCGAGCTCTGCCCCTGTCAGCCTGCGTATTCGTCGCCGCGATCTCGCCCTCGCGGCCACGCGACATCGGCGACGAGCGCAACGAGAAGGAGTCCCTGAACCCAGACGGTGTCCGTGCTGCTCGTGACGATCTTCGTCACGAGCACGGCGCTGAGCGCGACGAAGATCAGGGCCGCGACCGCCAGGTACGCCCCGGATCGCCGTCGTCGGTGCCCCACCCATCCGGTCGGCGGCTTCGGGGCGGCGGGTGACGAGCGGTCACCCGACAGTTCCTCGCTCATGGCGCGGCGAATGGTCGACCATGTCGAGGATGGCTGGGTGACCGTCGAGCCCGGCAACTGGTCGATGCCGATCCGGCCGTCGGCGATATCGGCGAGAGCCGGGGGAGTGGAGAGGATCTCGGCCAGCCGTGCGAAGGTGCGCTCGTCACTGTCGTCCCGGCGGAACAGGATGCGCAGCTGCTGGGCGCGGTCGGCATCGAGGCGCAGCGCCTCCGACCACTCGGCGGCGTCGAGGTCGGTGTCGTCGAGTCGGTCGAGGTAATCAGAGACGGTGAGCCCGTCGACATCGCGCAGATGCGGGGTGGGGTCGAGGCGGCGCCAGTTCTGATCCCACGTGTGCAGCAGGACATCCCGTTTCACGCCGATGGCGGCCACGCGGCTGCCACCCTGCCGCCACATGGCGACAGAACCGGCTGCCGCCCATACGCCCGATTCGAAGACGTCGTCGGCCGAACCCGTCGGCGCGAAAAGTCCCGTGTCGCCATCGCGCACGAGGTGCAGCGGCTGCCCCGCCCGGCGCGCCAGCACGCCGCCGATCTCGCCGAATTCGGGGGTCCACCAGACGAAGTTCTCGAGCACGCCGGTGGCGGGCGGGCAGGTGCGCTCGTCGTCGCCGTCGTCGTCGCCCAGGTGGTATTCGACCTCGTCGAAATGCACCGTTCCGTTCAGCGCTGTGGCGAGGGCGATCTTGACGGTCGTCGCCGAGACGGGGCGCCACGACAGCGTCACGCCGTCCCCAACGGCCTGCAACGGTTCGTCGTCCTCCGATACGAGGATGGTGCCGTGCACGAATCCGGTGCCGTTGCCGTTCACTTCGTCGGTGACGCGGGCGGGTAGCTGCAGTTCGGTCAGCGCGTCGACGAATCGATCGAAGTCGGAGGCCTGCTCGATCGGTGCGCGCAGCGTCAGGGGTCGCGCCGGGGCGACGTTCGGTTGCGGCGTCGGCTCGTCGGTCATCCGGGCCCCCTCCGTCGTCGCGCCGTGCGCACCCGCTCGGTGCCCGTTTTCCAGCCTAGGTCGGCGGCTCGGCCCGGGCGCTCAACGGCCTACCCCCAGTAGACGGGCTACACAGGGGCTCCGTCCCTCTGAGTGCCACCCGAGAATGTCTGAGCCCGGCTTGACCTGGAGTGCACTCCAGGGAGCAAGCTGGACCCGTGAGCACAACTGAACTGGTCCCGCCGGCCGCTGATCTGGACGCCGACATCCCCGCCGCGGGTTTGACGATCGGCCAGGTCGCCGCCCGCACGGGGCTCAGCATCGACACCCTCCGGTATTACGAGAAGGAGGGCTTGACGCTCTCTTCGCCCGAACGATCGGTGTCGGGCCAGCGCCGCTATTTCGCGGCCGACCTGCGGTGGATCGGCAGCCTCGTGATGCTGCGGCGCACGGGCATGCCCATTCGCGACATCCGGCGTTTCGTCGCGTTGTCGCGCGTGCCCGACAACGAGTCCGAGCGGCTTGAGATGTTAGAGGGCCACCGGCTGCGGGTGCTCCACGAACTGCGGGAGGTTCAGAATCACCTCGCCGCCATCGAACGCAAGATCGCGTTCTATCGAGAGAAAGTAGATCACGCATGAAGACTGTTGCACTGGGAAGCCAGGGGCTCGTCGTTCCCGTCGAGGGTTTCGGCGCCATGGGGATGAGCGCGTTCTATGGGCCGCGCGACGACGTCGAGTCGGTCGCCGCCCTGAACCGCGCCGTCGATCTGGGCGTCACGTTCATCGACACGGCCGAGATCTATGGCCCGTTCCTCAACGAGCAGCTCATCGCGAAGGCGCTGGGTTCGCGTCGCGACGAGATCCAGATCGCCACGAAGTTCGGCAGCGAGGTGGTGGTGGGTGAGAACGGCCCCGAGCGTCGCGCCCTCAACGGTTCGCCCGAGTATGCGCGCACGGCTCTCGAGCGTTCGCTGAAGCACCTGAACACGGATGTCATCGACCTCTACTACCTGCACCGTGTCGACCCGAACGTCCCTATCGAGGACACGGTGGGCGCTATGGCCGAGTTCGTGGCCGAGGGCAAGGTGCGTTACATCGGCCTGTCCGAGGCGGCCCCCGACACTATTCGTCGTGCGCACGCGGTGCACCCGATCACGGCGATCCAGACCGAGTATTCGTTGTTCGAGCGCGAGCCGGAGGCCAATGGCGTGCTTGACACGGTGCGCGAGCTGGGCATCGGTTTCGTCGCTTATTCGCCGCTCGGCCGGGGTTTCCTCTCCGGTCAGATCCGCAGCGTCGCCGACTTCCCCGATGACGACTTCCGCAAGAACCTGCCGCGTTTCAGCGAGGAGAACATCCAGGGCAACCTGCGGGTGGTCGATCGTCTGACCGAGCTGGCCGAGGCCAAGGATGTCACGCCGTCGCAGTTGGCCCTGGCGTGGCTGTTCGCGCAGAACGTGGTGCCGATCCCGGGCACGAAGCGTCGCACGTTCCTCGAGGAGAACGCCGCGGCGGCCGAGATCGTGCTGTCGCCGGAGGAGCTGCAATCCATCGAGGATGTCGCCCCGCGCGGTGCGGCGGCCGGCACCCGTTACGACGCCGCCGGTATGGCTTCGACCTACCGCTAGCCCCGGCCCGGCCCGGTCCGGCCCGGCCTGAATACACGCCGCGCGTCAACCCTCACCGGCCCCGCTCTTCGATACGTCGCCGAAGAGCGGGGCCGGTTTGTGTGCGTTCTAGAGCGACGCAGGGAGGATGCGCGGGCCTAGCGCCCGCCTCCTCCTCCGCCGCCTCCGCCACCCCCGGCGAAGCCTCCGCCCATGGAGCCGCCGAACGAGCTGCTTCCGCCCGAGGACGACCAGGCGCTCGACGCGGCGACCGTGGTGGCGCTCATGCTGGCGATATTGGCGTGGAACAGTGCGGCGTTGAAGCCCATGTTCGAGGCGTACCAATCGGGTTCGTAACCCGACTGGGCGTAGTAGGCGCTGAGCGCGTCGGCCCAGTCTTCCTCGACGTCCCACAGCACGGCGTAGGGCAGCAGCTTCTCGTATACCTTGAGCACCTGCCGGTTGTCGCCCACGTCGACGCGTTCGGCGCCCTGCGGGCTCTGCAGCACACGGAACCGGTCGGCTTCGGCGAGCGTCAGGTACTCCTTCATGCCGAGCAGGTAGTCGCGGCGTTCGGCGCCCTCGGCCGTGAGCGCTTCGCGGGGCGAGGTGAGCACGACCGTCAGGATGAAGAGTGCGATGCCGCCGATCCCGGCGAGCACGGTCCACGCGTTGCTGCCGTAGCTCGGAATGGCGGCGATCATGATGACGACGCCCGCGACGGCGACGAGCCCGGCGACAATGCGCAGGAACGCTGCCCCGGCCACCGGTGCGCGGCGACGATAGCCGGCGGCCTTCGCCTTCGAGCCGGCCTTCGACTGCTGCGTGTTGAGCGCGGTCGTGAGCGTTTCGCTCTTGGCCCCGAGGTCACGGATCGCCCCGCGCACGAGCTCGTGCCCGAACAGGATGCGCAGGGTCGCGAGATCGGTCTCGGTCGCCCCGTCGGCGCCGATGTATTCGACGAGGAACCCGTCGCCCTTCCCATGCTCGTTCTGCGCATCCCGGTCTTGGATGATGCGCAGGTTGCGCCGCACGGCCAGGCGGATGATCTGGGCCGATGTGGCCTTCGATTCCTTGCCGATGAGGTTGCTGGCCGTGTAGAGGTCGAGATCGTGCGGCTCGCTGTACTGCGGAATGATCGTGCCGCGCCCGGCGTGGTCGCGCGTGCTGCGTCGGCGCAGCAGACCGGCGATGCCCGTCACCACGACTCCCAACCCGCCGATGACCCCCGGCACGACCGTGAACACGGGCAGCGTGGCCGGGCGGACCGGCTGCGTGAACGTGCCCTTGTCGAAGCCGATGGCCACGCTGAAGGTGTTCGACGGCTGAAGCTCCTGGGGCGCGATCGTGAAGGTCGTGCCACTGCCCCTCGCCTGTTCGGTGAGCGCGCAGTCGTCGGTCGAATCTTGGCGGCCGACGTAGCAGGCACTGTTGCCCGTGAGGCTGTCGACGAGGTCAGGGGCGATCTCGACGGTCGCGGAGGCTTGGGCGAAGGGTTGCGCGAATCCGGTGCCCGGCATATCCCAGTAGAACTCGTCGGCGTCGGTGTTCTCGAAGGTGCCGACCACGTTCTTCTGCGTGTAGTGGATGACGTAGGTCTGCTGCCCGCGCACGTAGTCGTCGGTGCCGAGCGCGAGCGTGACGAACCCGTCGTCGCTGTCGAGATCGTAGGGCACGTCTTGCCCGCTCGCGTCGACGACGGATTCGACGGTCGTGTCGAGCGGCACCCCCTGATACGTCTCGGGGATCGCTCGGATGATGCCCTTGTTCTGGTCGAAGTCGGGGAACTCGGCGACGAAGGTCTCGGTGGCATCGAGCGTTGAGTACCCGTCGGCGTCCTGGTCGACAAGATAGCGTGCATCGAACTGCGAGAACGTGAAGTTCGAGACGTTGTCGTCGTCGTCGGACGCGTGCAGGCCGCCGGCCATGGCCGATGTCGCGCCCGCCAGAGCGAGCACACCTCCGGCGGTCACGGCGATGAGGGCCGTCAGGCGGGCACGGAAACCGGTATCACGTCGTCGTCTCACGCTGTCAGCCTAGGTCGGGATGGCGCTCGTGTGCCGGGTTGCAGCGCCCTCATCCCGAGATTTCCCCCTCGCGGGGGAGTCGGACCCCGGGAGCCAGACGCCCGAACTCCCTCGCCGGTGGGAGTCGACGAGGTGGGTGTCGACGATGCCGACGGCCTCCATGAGGGCATGCATGGTGGTGGGGCCGACGAACGCGAAACCCTTCTTCTTGAGCGCCTTCGACAGGGCGATGGACTCGGCCGACGTCGTGGGCACCTCGGCCATCGTCGCCGGGCGGGGAGTGTCGGCGGGCTGGAACGACCAGACGAAGTCGACGAGCCCGCCCTCGTCGCGCAGCGCGATGGTGGCCCGGGCGTTGGTGATCGCCGCCAGAATCTTCAGCCGGTTGCGCACGATGGACGCGTCCTGCATGAGCCGCTCGACATCCCGCTCGTCGTAGCGCGCGATCTTGTCGGGGTCGAAATCGTCGAACGCCGCCCGAAAGCCCGGGCGTTTGCGCAGGATCGTCGCCCACGACAGCCCGGACTGGAACGCCTCGAGCGTCAACCGCTCGTAGAGCCCGCGCTCGTCGCGCACCGGCATGCCCCATTCGGTGTCGTAGTACTCGCGCATGAGCGGATCGACCGACGCCCAATAGGGCCGGAGCAGGCCATCCTCGCCCGCAACGACACCGGCTCGTGGAGAGCTGATGGGAGGGGCGGACGGGACGGCAGACGATTCGGCGGAGGGCATGTTCCGAGCCTAAGGCGAACCCTCGACATCCCGACCGGTGAGTGCCAATCTGTGGATAACCAGGAAGTATTCGAGCGAGGGAGAACCCATGTTCACTACCGAGGCGGCTTTCAGTGGCTTCAGCGTCGACGACATCGACGCCGCCGAGACGTTCTATCGCGACATCCTCGGCCTCGCGGTCGAACGCACCGAGATGCACACGCTCATGGTGCAGCTCCCGGGTGGCGGCGAGCACGTCATCTATCCCAAACCCACGCACGTGCCCGCCGAGTTCACGGTGCTGAATTTCGCCGTGCACGACGTCGACCGGGCGGTGACCGAGCTCAACGACCTCGGCGTGGTGACGAAGATCTATGCCGACGACGAGCTGTCCGGCATCCGCACGGACGAGCGCGGTGTGGCAAAAGGTTTCGGCCCCGATATCGCGTGGTTCCGCGACCCCGCCGGCAACGTGCTCTCGGTCATCAAGGCCGACCGTTGAGGCGCCCAGGAACGCCCCGTCGAGCGCAGCCGGTCTGAGCCACCCGGCACCTCGCGCCCCGGCCCGTCATCTTCGGATGGCGGGCCTTTTTTGATCCCGACGATGTGGGTTTATGTCTGACTATCTGTGTTTGTGTTGCATTTGAGAGAACCTCATGCCTACAATCATCCCCACACGCAGATCGAACGGCTCGGCCCCCACGGGCCGTGCGCGACGCACACGACACACCGTCAAGGACGACACATGTATCAAGCAGAGCGACACGCACTCATCACCGACGTGCTGCACACCGCGGGCCGCGTCTCGGTCTCCGATCTCTCCCGCCGCTTCGACGTCACCGCCGAGACGGTGCGCCGGGACCTCGACCAGCTCGAAGCCGCCGGCCTGCTGCGCCGCGTGCACGGGGGAGCCGTCACGGCCGATCGCACGAGCGTCGCCGAATCGAGCATCGCCGTGCGGCAGGAGCAGCGCAGCGAGGCCAAGGACGCCATCGCCCACGCCGCCTTCCGCATGCTGCCGCCCACGTTCTCGGGCTCGATCGTGCTCGACGCGGGCACCACCACGGGCCGCCTCGCCGAACTGTTGGCCGAGTGGACCCCCGTCTCCGAATCGCAGACCCTCACGGTCATCACCAACTCGGTGCCCATCGCGGCCGTGCTGCACCAGAGCCCTCACCTCGAGCTGCACCTCGTCGGGGGTCGCGTGCGCGGCATCACGAGCGCCGCGGTCGGCACCTCGACGGTCGACGAGCTCTCGCGCATCCGCCCCGATATCGCGTTCATCGGCGCCAACGGCCTGAGCGCCGACTTCGGCCTCTCCACGCCCGACGAACTCGAGGGTGCCGTCAAGGCCGCCATCGTCCGCGGCGCCCGACGCGTCGTGGCGCTCGTCGACTCGACGAAGGTGGGCGAAGAGGCGCTCTTCCGTTTCGCCGACCTCGACCACCTCGACACCCTCATCACGGATGCCGCGCTGCCCGCCGATCTCGACGACGCGCTGGGCCTCGCCGACGTAGAAACGGTGCTCGCATGATCGTCACGCTCACGGCCAACCCGTCCCTCGACCGCACGGTCGAGTTGGGCGCGCCCCTCGCCCGCGGAGACGTGCAGCGCGCGCTGACCTCTCACCAGGAGCCGGGCGGCAAGGGCGTCAACGTGTCGCGCGCCGTTCAGGCCTCGGGCCTCGACACCGTCGCGGTGTTGCCGGGCGACGACGACGATGCGCTCGTCGTGGCCGTGCGGGCGCTCGGCATCGAGGTCGCCAACGTTCCCGTGGGCGCGCCGCTCCGTTCCAACCTCACGCTGACCGAACCCGACGGCACGACGACGAAGATCAACGAGCCCGGGCCGCGGTTGAGCGCCGAGGCGCGTGCCGAGCTGGTGGCGCTCGTGGCCGGGCACGCCGCATCCGCTCGCTGGCTCGTTTTGGCCGGCTCGGTGCCCCCCGGTGCGGGAGACGACTTCTATGTCGACGTGCTGAGCGCCGTGGATGCCGCGCCCACCCGTCCCTTCGTCGCGGTCGACGGTTCGGGCGCCCCATTCGAGGCGCTCGTCTCCTCGGGCCACCGCATCGACCTCATCAAACCGAACGCCGCCGAACTGGCCGAGGTCACGGGGGAGGGCGACGAGGACTCCTTCGAGGCCGATCCCGCTTTCGCGGCCGCCGCCGCCTGGCGACTCATCGAATCCTCGGCGTCGGCGCCGTCCCGCGACGGCCACGTCCATACCCCCGGATTCTCGCCCGACGGCACCCCGCGCTGCGACGACCACGGTGGCGTGCGAGCCGTCCTCTGCACGCTCGGCTCCCGTGGCGCCGTGCTCGTCACGCGCGACGGCTCGTGGTTCGCCCCCGCGCCCCGCATCGTCGCGCGCTCGACGGTCGGTGCCGGCGACTCGTCGCTGGCCGGTTTCCTCTACGCCCTCACGAACGGCGCGTCGGCCCCCGATGCGCTCGCCCAGGCGGTCGCGCACGGCGCGGCGGCCGCATCTCTGCCCGGTTCGACCGTGCCCTCACCCGAACAGACCCACCCCGGCGACATCGTCGTCAGCCCGATTCCGCGCATCGCCGCCGGACTCCAGTAAGGAGATTGTCCCCATGTCCGATCTGATCACACCGTCCCTGGTGCTGCTCGACGTGAACCTCGGTGCCGAGCGTTCCGAGGTCATCCGCGCCCTCGCCGGGCTCGTCGTCGACGCCGGTCGCGCGTCCGACGTCGACGCCCTCTACGCCGATGCGTGGGAGCGCGAGGGCAAGACCGACACCGGCATCCCGGGCGGGATCGCCATCCCGCACTGCCGCTCGACGGCCGTCAACACGCCGACGCTCGCCATGGCCCGCCCGAACCCCGCCGTCGACTTCGGCGCCAAGGACGGCCCAGCCGACCTCATCTTCTTCATCGCGGCCCCCGACGGTGCCGACCAGACGCACCTCGCGCTGCTGTCGAAGCTGGCCCGGTCGCTCATCAAGAAGGACTTCACGGCGGCCCTGCGCCAGGCCGAAACGCCCGCCGAGATCGTGTCGCTCGTCGAGGGTGCCGTCGCCGACAAGCCCGCAGCGAACCCGGATGCCGCAGCCGCAGCATCCGCGTCACCCGCCGCCTCGGCAACCTCGAGCTCGACGAGCTCCGGCCCGGCGCACGCGGCCCCCGCCGCTGCCGCCACCTCGACCGACCAGGCCGCGCCCGCTTCTGCCCCGGCAGCCGCCACGACGGCCCCCGCCGAGAAGCCCCTGCTCGTGGGCGTCACCGCGTGCCCCACGGGTATCGCGCACACCTACATGGCCGCCGACTCCCTCGTCGCCGCTGCCGAACGCGCGGGTGTCGAGCTGCACATTGAGACGCAGGGTTCGTCGGCCGCCACGCCGCTCGACCCGAAACTCATCGAGCGCGCCTCCGCCGTCGTCTTCGCGGTCGACGTCGACGTGCGCGACCGGGCTCGCTTCGCCGGCAAACCCGTCATCCAGGCGCCCGTCAAGCGCGGCATCGACGAACCGGACGAGATGGTCGCCGAGGCCCTCGCCGCCGCCACCGACCCCCACGCGCGGCGCGTCCCGGGCGCAGCCGCCGGTGCCGCCGGTTCCGACACTTCCGCCGATCAGGGCGGCATCGACGAGCACTTCGGCCAGAAGCTCAAGCGCTGGCTGCTCACGGGTGTCAGCTACATGATCCCGTTCGTCGCCGGCGGTGGCCTCTTGATGGCCCTCGGTTTCCTCTTCGGTGGCTACCAGATCAGCGATGTCGCGAAAGACATCATCGTGCAGAACAGCGTGTTCAACCTGCCCGAGCAGGGCCTGCTCTACTACCTGGGCGCGGTCTTCTTCGCCATCGGTAACGCTTCGATCGCCTTCCTCGTGCCCGCCCTCGCGGGTTACATCGCCTACGCTATCGCCGACCGTCCGGGCATCGCGCCCGGTTTCACGGCCGGTGCCGTGTCGCTCCTCATGGGCGCCGGTTTCATCGGTGGTCTCGCGGGTGGTCTGCTGGCCGGTGGCATCGCCTACGCCCTCGGACGCCTGAAGGTGGCGCGCTGGCTGCGCGGCCTCATGCCCGTCGTCATCATCCCGCTCGTCGGCTCGATCGTCGCGTCCGGCCTCATGGTCGTCGTGCTGGGTGGCCCGATCGCCGCGCTCACGACGGGCCTGAACACGTGGCTCAGCTCGCTGACCGGTGCGTCGGCCGTCGTGCTCGGCATCATCCTCGGTGCCATGATGGCCGTCGACCTGGGTGGCCCCATCAACAAGGTCGCCTACTCGTTCGCCGTCGCGGGTCTCGGTGCCGGCAGCCTGTCGAACGAAGCCCCCTGGCAGATCATGGCCACCGTCATGGCGGCCGGTATGGTTCCGCCGCTCGCTCTCGCCCTCGCCACGGTGCTCGACCGCAAGCTCTTTACGGCCGTCGAACGCGAGAACGGCAAGGCGGCCTGGGCACTCGGCCTGGCCTTCATCTCCGAGGGTGCGATCCCGTTCGCGGCCGTCGACCCCCTGCGCGTCATCCCGGCCTCGATCCTGGGTGCGTCCACCACGGGTGCCATCATCATGGCTTCGGGTGTCACGTCCCAGGCCCCCCACGGTGGCGTGTTCGTGTTCTTCGCCATCGGCAACTTCGGCATGTTCCTGGTCGCCATCCTGGTGGGCATGATCGTGTCGGCGCTGGCCGTCATCGCGCTGAAGCGCTGGGTGCGCAAGCGTCCGACGGTGGCAGCGGATGGCACGGGCGCTGGTGCCTCGGCCACCTCCGGCTCCGTGCGCGAACCGGCCCCCGCGGCCTAAACTCCTAGGGCGGATGCCGCGAGCCGCTGCATCCGCCCGCACCACTCTTGCGAGGACCCGACTATGAGCAACACCTCCCTTTCGTCCGCGGCATCGGCATCCGACGATTCCGCAGTGGCAGCCGCAGCCGCAGCCGCCCCCGCCTCCGCAGCCTCCGCCTCCGCAGCCTCCGCTTCGGCAGCCTCTGGCTCCGGCTCCGGCACCGCCTCAGGCTCCGAGATCACGGGTGTGGGCGTCAGCCCCGGCCGCGTCATCGGTCCGGTCGCCCGCATGGCCCCTCCCGTCGAGGCCCCCGATCCGGCCGAGAAGGCCGCGCCGGGTCGCAGCATCGACGACGAATACGCTCGCATCACGGATGCCGCGGCCACCGTCCAGGCCGAGCTCACGGCCCGCGCCGCCACCGTCTCGGGTGACGCGCGCGACGTGCTCGAGGCGACGGCGCTCATGGCCTCCGACCCCACGCTCGCCAAGGCCGCGAAGAAGTTGCTCGACGACGGTCGCAGCGCCGAACGCGCCGTCTGGGAGGCGGGGACGTCCATCGCCGAACAGTTCGCGGCCCTCGGCGGCTATATGGGGGAGCGCGCTCAAGACGTCTACGACGTGCGCGCCCGCCTCGTGGCGGCCCTCCGCGGCGTCTCGGCACCCGGCCTGCCGAACCCCGGGCACCCCTACGTTCTCGTCGCCGTCGACCTCGCCCCGGCCGATACGGCCACGCTCGACCCGGCTCAGGTCATCGCGCTCGTCACGAGCGACGGCGGCCCACAGTCGCATACGGCCATCCTGGCGCGCGCCCTCGGCATCCCCGCCGTCGTCGCGGCGTCGCAGGCCACGTCATTGGCCGACGGCAGCGAGGTCTACGTCGACGGAACCCGTGGCCGCGTCATCCTCGACCCGTCCGATGCCGAACGTGCCGACGCCGAGCTCGCGGCCCGCCAGTCGGAGGCGCTCGTACCCTTCGACGGCACCGGCCGCCTGTCCGACGGCCACGAGGTCGCCTTGCTCGCCAACATCGGCGGCGTCAAAGATGCGGCGGCGGCGGTCGACGCCAACGCGCAGGGCGTCGGCTTGTTCCGCACCGAGTTCCTCTTCCTCGGTCGAGACACCGAACCCTCCGTCGAGGAGCAGGTGTCCGACTACCGCGCCGTCTTCGCCGCGTTCCCCGACAAGAAGGTCGTGCTGCGCACGCTCGACGCGGGTGCCGACAAACCCCTCGCCTTCCTCACCAACGACGACGAGCCCAACCCCGCTCTCGGCATCCGCGGCTATCGCACCTCGCTCGAGAAGCGTCAGGTGCTCGTCAACCAGCTGCACGCCATCCAGACCGCGCGCGAGGCCGAGAACGCGGATGTCTGGGTCATGGCCCCCATGATCGCCACGGCCGATGAAGCCGCCGACTTCGTGGGTCTCTGCCGCGAGGCGGGGCTCCCCACCAACGGCGTGATGATCGAGGTGCCGTCGGCAGCCCTGACCGCCGCGCACATCTTCGCCACGGCCGACTTCGTGAGCCTCGGCACCAACGACCTCACGCAGTACACCATGGCCGCCGACCGTCAGCTGGGCTCGCTCTCCGCGCTCAACGACCCGTGGCAGCCCGCCGTGCTCCAGCTCGTGCAGCACGTCGGCCAGGCGGGTCGCGCAGCGGTGTCCGCCTCCGCGTCGGCCACGACGGGTAAACCGGTCGGCGTGTGCGGCGAGGCCGCGGCCGATCCGGCCCTCGCGGTCGTGCTCGTGGGCCTCGGCGTCACGACGCTCTCGATGACATCTCGCGCCATCCAGGCCGTCTCCACGGTGCTGCGCTCGGTCACGCTCGACCAGGCCGAGACCATCGCGGCCGCGGTCGTCGCCGCCCCGACAGCCGCAGAAGCCCGTCGCATCGCGCGCGAGCACCTCCCCATCCTCGAGACGCTCGGTCTCTGACCACTCGGTCTCTCACCGCTCATCCGCATCATCCGACCCATCCGCACCTGAGGAGAACACCATGGCCGAACGCCAAGCCACCATCGCCAGCCGCGTGGGACTGCACGCCCGCCCCGCGTCGCTCTTCATCGACGCCGTCAACCGCCAGCCGGTCGAGGTCACCATCGCCGCCAAGGGCAGCGACGACCTCGACGCGTCGAGCATCCTCTCGATCATGAGCCTGGGTGCCGCCAACGGCGACGTCGTGACGCTCAAGGCCGAGGGCGACGGCGCCGAAGCCGCTCTCGAGGAGCTCGCGCAGCTGCTCGAAACCGACCTCGACGCGGAATAGCCCGCCGATCGACCGACATCCCACCGCGGCCCGCCCGGAATCTCCCTCGATGTGACGTGCGCCGCCCCGATTGTTAGGCTTCTCTGATGCCCTCGAACACGACGACTCCTGACCAGAAGACGCCGCCCTCGATCCATCGGTGGGTGTTCTGGCCCGCCGCGGCCATCGTCATCGTGTTCGTGGCCTTCGCCATGATCGCGCCGAAGGCCGCCGAGGCCGCGTTCGGCGCCATCCAATCGAGCATCATCGCCAACTTCGGCTGGTACTACGTGCTCATCGCGGTCGTCTTCGTCGTGTTCAGTTTGTGGGTCGGTTTCTCGCGCTACGGCGACATCAAATTGGGTCAGGATGACGACAAACCCGAGTTCTCGCTCGGCTCCTGGTTCTCGCTCCTCTTCGCCGCGGGCATGGGCATCGGCCTCGTCTTCTACGGCGTCAGCGAACCGCTCAGCCACTTCGCGAACCCGCGCCCCGGAGTCACCGGCACCGAGACGCAGCTCGCCCAGTCGGCGATGTCCCAGACGTTCCTGCACTGGGGAGTTCACGCGTGGTCGATCTACGTCGTGATCGGCCTGGCCTTGGCCTACGCCATCCACCGCCGCAAGCGCCCCGTCTCGATCCGGTGGACCCTCGAGCCGCTGCTCGGCAAGCGCGTGCGCGGTGGCTGGGGCAACGCCATCGACGTCATCGCCCTCGTGGGCACCCTGTTCGGTGTGGCCACCTCGCTCGGCCTCGGCGTGCTGCAGATCGCCGCCGGCCTCGAGAGCACGGGCGTCGTCGAACCGTCCCAGCTGCTCGAGGTGGGGCTCATCGTCGGCATCACGATCGTCGTGCTCTTCTCCGTGCTCTCGGGCGTGACCAAGGGCATGAAGTGGTTGTCCAACTTCAACCTCATCTTGGCGGCGCTGCTCGTCCTGTTCCTGCTGATCGTCGGGCCGACGCAGTTCCTGCTGCGCGATTTCGTGCAGTCGATGGGTGGCTACATCCAGAACTTCGTGGCGCTGTCGTTCAACACGAGCGCCTATTCGGGCGCCGAGGGTGAGGCCTGGCAGGCCGCGTGGACCACGTTCTACTGGGGCTGGTGGATCTCGTGGGCGCCCTTCGTCGGTATCTTCATCGCACGCATCTCGCGCGGCCGCACGGTGCGCCAGTTCGTCGCGGGCGTCATCCTCGTGCCCACGATCATCACGTGCCTGTGGTTCAGCGTTTTGGGCGGCACGGCCATCTACTCCGAGCTGCAAGGCCCCGGCGGTCTCGTCGGCGCCGACGGCCAGGTGGATGTCGAGGGTTCCCTCTTCGAGATGCTCGGCCAGTTGCCCGCGGGCTCCGTCCTGACGGTCGGCGCCATCCTCCTCATCGGAATCTTCTTCGTCACCTCCGCCGACTCCGGCTCCCTCGTCATGGGCATGATCGCCTCGGGCGGCCAGGTCGAGCCGAAGCGCTGGGTGCGCGTGTTCTTCACGCTCACGACGGCCCTGCTCGCCATCGCCCTGCTGCTCTCGGGCGGCCTCAATGCGCTCAAGACGGCGGCCATCATCATCGCGTTGCCGTTCAGCGTGATCATGCTCCTGATGTGTTGGTCGACCGCCCTGGCCTTCGGTCGCGAACAGCGCGCCTACGAGCGTGCGCGCCGCGCCCAGTTCGTCGACCACATCGGCGAGTACTACGGGCTCGAGGTCGAGGCGCCGATCGAGCGTGAGCCGGCCGGTTTCTTGAGCGGGCTGCTCCGACGACTCCCGGTGCCCGGCCGCGGCAGCGTGCACGGTGCGGGTTCGGCTCCTGCCCCCGTTCCGGGTGGCTCCGACGTCGATCCCGGCGTGAGCGGACAGACCGACGGTGAGAGTGCTTTCGAGGATGTCGACACAGGGAACCCGTCGTCGGCCGACACCGCCGTTTCGGGCACGTCCGCTCCCGACAGTTCGCCGCAACGCGACTAGGCATCCCGCAACCGCACGTTCGCTGCAAGCATCCTGAGAACCGGATGCCGGGGGTCCTCCTATCACCGGGTCGCCAGTTTCGCCCGGTATCGTTTTTGGCGAGCGCCGCGGCGGCCGAGCGGCTCTCACGGCTCCCGTCTGTGCGGCACGCACCACGCATCCGGGCGACGCCCATCCCGAAAGCCAGCCGCGCACCCACCCCGGAGGACGACCTGATGCCCGAGTCACCCGCTCAGGTCACGCCCTACCAGGTGCTGGGTGTCGCGCCCACGGTCGATCATGACGAGTTGCGCCGCGCCTACCGCCGCAAACTGCGCGAGACGCATCCTGACACCGGGGGAGACGCCGTGCGTTTCGCGGCCGTGCAGCGTGCGTGGCAGCGGGTGGGGGACCCCGACGACCGTGCCGCCTACGACCGTGGGGCCTCGTCGCCGAGCGGTTCCGCCGCCTGGCCCACCGACGGTTCGTCGTCCGCGTGGGCGTCGGGCTCCGGCAGCACCAGCCGCCAGCAGCACACGCGTCCCCGCGCCCGTCTCTATGGCCACCCCGGTGGCGCCGCGCGCGAGACCTATTTGCGCCTCATCCGCGAGTGGGCGGGCCGCGGCCCCGACCTGCCCGATCCCTACGATCCCGCGCTCGTGCGCTCGGCGCCGCTCGAGATCCGGCTGACGCTTGCCAAGGCCATCGCCGAGGAGGAGACCTCGGTCGTGCTCGCCGATCTCGGCATCGGTTTCACGGTGTGGAACGATGTCGACCCCGGCCGCGACGAAGACAAGATCGACCACGTCGTGCTCGGCCCGACAGGTCTCTACGCCCTGCGTTCGGAAGACCGCGGTGGCAGCGTGTCCGTATCGCGCGGCGAAGTGACGGGCGAGAACTTCGGCGATCGCGAGCAGCCCATCCGCTCCCTCGTGCGCTCGGCGCGGGCGCTCGGGCGCACGGCCCGGGTCAAGTTCACGGGCGTCGCCATCATCGTGCCCGACGGCTCGCTCGAGACCGAGTTCGAAGAGGTCGGCCGCGCGCGTTCGCCCGAGGCCTTCGTGCTCGGTCGGTCGCGCCTGCCGCATTTCCTGCGAGCCGGTTCGGCCGACACGCCGATCGTGGGCGGCACCGAATCGTTCGAGGTGCGCACGCGCCTGCAGGCGGCCGTCCGCTTCGTCTGACGCGCCGATGAGTGAGATTCGACCGCCAGAGGCCGCATAAGAGCATCATTTTGTTATGACACCCAATCGAGGGCGAGCATCCCTTCGTTTTTATGAAAAGTTTTATATAACCGAAACATGATGACCCCTATTGTGGGGGGATGCCGCGCACGGTGTGCGGCTCTTCCGAGGGGAACATCAGTGAAGATTGAACGAAAATCTCGGCTCGCCTCAGGCGCGCTGACTTTTGCGGTGGCGGGGGCCTTGTGCCTGGCACCGGCAACGGGTGCCTTCGCCGGGACGGCGACCACCGGCGCACAACTGACCACCACCGCAGCCGCCGCCCCGACCGCCGTCGCGGTCAAGGACGGCGAACTCATGAACTATGTCGTCAACACCGCAACGGGGGCTGAGGGCATCGCCGCCGCAACGGCCGCCGTCACGGCAGCGGGCGGCACGATCGTCATGACCTATCCCGAGATCGGTGTCACGGTCGCCCAGTCGACGAGCGCCGCCTTCCAGGGCACGGTGCAGGCTGCGGCCGGCGTCGAGTCCGCCGGTCCCACCCGCACGGCCGCGGTCACCGAGGGGGCTGCAACGGGCACGCCCGGGACGCTGTCGATCCACCAGCCGAGCGTCGAAGATGCCATTCCCGGCATCCCGACCGAGGGCAACCAGTGGGATCAGGTCGCCATCGGCTCGATCAGCGCCCACGGTGCCGAAACGGGCGACGGCGTCCTCGTCGGCGTCGTCGACTCGGGCATCGACATCACCAACCCCGACCTCGCGGGTCAGGTGGATGCCGCGGCCTCCGTCGGCTGCACCACCAACGGTGTGCCCAACACGGCGCAGTCCGCCTGGGTCCCCACCACCAGCGACCACGGAACGCACGTCGCCGGCACCATCGCGGCCGCCGACAACGGCGCGGGTGTCGTGGGTGTCGCCCCCGGAGCCAAGCTCGCCTCGGTGAAGGTCGTCAGCGATGACGGCTTCATCTACCCCGAATACGCCATCTGCGGGTTCATGTGGTCCGCAACGCACGGCATCGACGTGGCCAACCACAGCTACTACGTCGACCCGTGGCAGTTCTGGTGCACCGACGCCGCCGACCAGAAGGCCGGCCTCGAAGCCGTCCGTCGCGCGGTCGAGTACTCCACCGACCAGGGCGTTCTGAACGTCGCCGCTGCCGGCAACTCGGACTACGACCTCGCCAAAAAGACGATCGACACCGACAGCCCTAACGACACCACGCCCGTGCCCGACCGCCCGATCAACGCCGGGTGCCTCGACATCCCGACCGAGGTCGAGGGTGTCGTCTCGGTCGCATCGCTCGCGCTGACGCCGTCGACCGGCGCCATCTCGAAGTCTTCGTTCTCGAACTACGGCCGCGACAAGATCGACGTCGCCGCCCCCGGTTCGGGCATCTGGTCGACCATCACCGCAAACGCCGCCGGCGACATCTACGGCAGCAAGAACGGCACGTCGATGGCCTCCCCGCACGTCGCCGGTGTCGCCGCTCTCCTCGCGGCAACCAACCCGTCCGCGACGCCCGCCCAGCTCGAGCAGCTGCTGAAGAGCCAGGCCACCCCGCTCGCGTGCCCCACGGGTGACACGCGCTGTGCTGAGCCCCGCGACTTCTACGGCGCGGGCATGGTCAATGCGTCCGCAGCCGCCGGTGTCGCACCGGGTGCGGCCACCGAGGCGAGCATCGGCGTCCAGTCGAAGCGCGTCAAGCCCGGCACGCTCTTCGGTGTCGTCGCCGACGGCTTCCAGCCCAACGAGCAGGTCACGTTCACGGTCGGCACGCAGGTCGCCAAGACCGTCGCCGCCGACGCGCTCGGTCGCGTCACCACCTCGGTCAACCTGCCCGCGGGTGCGGCCGACGGCGAATACCCGCTGACCGCAACGGGCACCTCGGGCAAGACGGCGACCGTCACCATGACGGCGTTCACGCTCGCGGCTCCCACGCTGGCCGCCCCGACGGTCGACCAGGTCGTCACGGCCGATTCCGTCACCGTGACCGGAAAGGGCGCCCCGGGCGCCACGGTCCAGGTCGAGCTCTACGACTCGGTCAAGTTCCCCGAGGGACCCGTCACGCGCAAGGCTCAGGCCACCCCGGCCGCCGCCAAGAGCTCGTCGTCGACCTCGGCCGACCAGGCCGCCGCCGACGTCCCCTTCGACCCGGCAGTCGGCTGGGTCTACGGGCAGACGACCGCGGGTGCCGACGGCTCCTTCTCGGTGACCTTCACGGGTCTTCCCGACGGTGACTTCCTGGCCTACGCCCTGCAGACCGACGGTTCGCAGGTATCGGCCTACTCGGCGGGTGTCGCGTTCTCGGTCGACACGGCCGTTGTCGCTCCCGAGCCCACGCCGGTTCCCACCGACGGTGCCACCCCGCTGCCGACCGCCCCGGGTGTCGACCCGGCGCCGGCGGCCGGCGCCCCGGTTGCCTCGAACGGCTCGGGTTCCCTCCCGGCAACGGGTGCGGATGTCTCGCTCCTCGTCGGGGGAGCGGCCCTGTTCGCCGCTCTCGGCCTGCTGTTCGCCGGTTTCGCGCGTCGCCGTTCCGTGGAGCGCACGAAGGCCTGATCGCGAACCGCCTCCAGGGGCGGCGGTCGCGGAGACACTGACGTCATGCTGACTCCGCGATCGCAGCACTTTCGAGGCTGATCACCGAAGGGGTGTTCCGGATTCTTTCCGGAACACCCCTTCGTCGCGCAACCCCTCGCCAGCGCACAGGGTTCGGCCAGCCGATACCCAGATAATTGGCAAAGCGCATCCCCTGGCGCGACCCGACCCGCAAGGAGGCCCGTCCGTGTCCGATTGGTTGAGCGAGAAGCCCTGGCTCTCGTCTTATGCACCCGACGTCCCGCATCTCATCGACGAGCCCGACGGGTCCCTCGTCGACATGGTGTTCCGCAGCGTGCACCGCTACGACCAGGCCACGGCCCTCGAGTTCTTCGGCCGCACCACGAGCTACCGCGAGCTCGGGCGCCAGATCGACCACGCCGCCGAGGGCCTGCGTCGACTCGGCGTGCAGAAGGGCGACCGGGTGGCCATCATCCTGCCCAACTGTCCCCAGCACGTCGTCGCCTTCTACGCGATCCTGCGCCTCGGCGCCATCGTCATCGAGCACAACCCGCTCTACACGGCGCGCGAGCTGCGCCACCAGTTCGAAGACCACAACGCCCGCGTCGTGATCGCCTGGCAGCAGGTCGTCGACACGCTCGCCACGTTCCCCTCCGACCTGGCCCTTGACGCCGTCATCTCGGTCGACATCACCACCGAGATGCCGCAGTCGCAGCGCCTGGCGCTCAAGCTGCCCATCAAGAAGGCGCGAGAGGCGCGCGCGAAGCTCGGCACGGCGCCCACGACCAAGAACCACATCGCGTGGGATCGACTGCTGTCGAAGGGGTCGTTGAAGCGCAAGCATCCGAAGCCCGCCGTCGACGACCTCGCGGTGCTGCAATACACCTCGGGCACGACGGGCCGTCCCAAGGGCGCCATGCTCACGCACCGCAACCTCTACTCGAACGCCATGCAGGGCCGCGCCTGGGTGCCGGGCCTCACCGAGGGCGGCGAGGTGTTCTACGCCGTGCTGCCCATGTTCCACGCCTACGGCCTCACGCTGTGCCTCACGTTCGCCATGAGCATCGGCGCGCGCCTCGTGCTGCTGCCGACCTTCACGACCGATCTCGTGCTCGAGGCCGCCAAGAAGAACCCGCCCACGTTCCTGCCCGCCGTGCCGCCCATCTACGACCAGCTGGCCCGAACGGCCGAGCACCGCGGCATCGACCTCTCGAGCGTGCGCTTCGCGATCTCGGGCGCCATGAGCCTGCCGGCGCAGACCGTCGAGCGCTGGGAGAGCGTCACGGGCGGCCTGCTCGTCGAGGGTTACGGCATGACCGAGACCTCGCCCGTCGCGCTCGGCAACCCCATCGGCCCGAGCCGCCGCCCCGGCACCGTCGGCGTGCCTTTTCCGAGCACCGAGATCCGCGTCGTCGACCCCGCCGACCCGAGTGTCGACCGGCCGCAGGGCGAGGAGGGCGAGCTGCTGCTGCGCGGTCCCCAGGTCTTCCAGGGCTATTGGAACCGCCCCGACGAGACGGCCGAGACGCTCCTGGCCGACGGCTGGCTCCGCACGGGCGACATCGTGCATGTCTCCGACGACGGTTTCGTCACGATCGTCGACCGCGTCAAAGAGCTCATCGTCACGGGCGGCTTCAATGTGTCGCCCTCCGAGGTCGAAGAGGTGCTCATGCAGCATCCCGACGTGGTCAAGGTGGCCGTCGTCGGCCTGCCGCGGGCCAGCGGTGGCGAAGATGTCTCGGCCGCCGTCGTCCTGAAGCCCGGTGCCGTGCTCGATACGGGTGGCCTGCGCGACTTCGCCCGCCGCACGCTCGTCTCCTACAAGGTGCCGAAGCGCATCGTGCAGGTCGAGGAGCTGCCCACATCGCTCATCGGAAAGGTCCTGCGCCGCAAGGTGCGAGAAGATCTCATCTCGGCGGGCAAGCGCTCGAAGGCCTCGCGCGACTCCTGACCCCGTTTGATCCCCGGCGCTGGTCGGGGCGGCACCGACACGCCGCCCCGACCAGCGCGTTTTTGAATCATTCAAAATAACTGTTAGCGTCGTCTCATGACCGATTCGGAGCGACTGCAACAGGCTGGCCTGCGTGTCACCGCCCCGCGGCTCGCCACCCTCGAGGTGCTTCGCGAGCCGGGCCATCTCACGGCCGAAGAGGTCTACCAGCGCGTCGCCGAGACGCTGCCGGGCACGAGCCTGCAGGCCGTCTACAACGTGCTCGCGGCCTTCACCGAGGCCGAGCTGGTGCGGCGCGTCGAATTCCCAGGTTCGCCGTGGCGCTACGAGTCCCGCGTCGGAGACAACCACCATCACGTGGTCTGTTCGGGCTGCGGAGCCGTGGCCGACATCGATTGCGTCGTCGGGCACGCACCGTGCCTCACGCCCTCCGATGCGAGCGGTTTCGTGCTGACGCGAGCCGAGGTCACCTTCGAGGGCCTGTGCGCCGCGTGCGCCGCCGCCGCCGATCGAGAGTCGCTCGCCTCGGCCTGACGCGAAGCATCCTCGATTCATTGGTTCTTCACCGCCACCCATCAGCGTGCGGCTACCGACCGCTGACAGTCTGAAAACACCCGCAACCTTCCACGCCGCCATCTGGTCGCGCGTGCCACCCCACACACAAGGAGAATCCGTGACCGAGAAGTTCACCACCACGAATTCCGGAGCCCCCGTCGCCAGCGACCAGCACTCGCAGGCTGTCGGCGCCGACGGCGTCATTCCGCTGCACGACCACTACCTCGTCGAGAAGCTCGCCCAGTTCAACCGCGAGCGCATTCCCGAGCGCGTCGTGCACGCCAAGGGTGGCGGCGCCTTCGGCGTCTTCGAGACCACGCACGACGTGAGCGCCTACACGCGTGCCGGCCTGTTCCAGCCCGGCGCCCGCACCGAGATGCTCGCGCGCTTCTCGACCGTGGCCGGCGAGCAGGGCAGCCCCGACACGTGGCGCGACCCCCGCGGTTTCGCGCTCAAGTTCTACACCGAAGAGGGCAACTACGACCTCGTCGGCAACAACACGCCCACGTTCTTCCTGCGTGACGGCATCAAGTTCCCCGACTTCATCCGCTCGCAGAAGCGTCTGCCGGGTTCGCACCTGCGCGACCACAACATGCAGTGGGACTTCTGGACGCTCTCGCCCGAGACCGCCCACCAGGTGACCTGGCTCATGGGCGACCGCGGCCTGCCCGCCTCGTGGCGCAACATGGATGGCTTCGGCTCGCACACCTACCAGTGGATCAACGCCGCGGGCGAGAAGTTCTGGGTCAAGTACCACTTCCGCACCAACCAGGGCCACAAGGTGCTGTCGCAGGCCGACGCCGACCAGATCGCGGGCGAGGACGCCGACTTCCACATCCGCGACCTGCACACGGCCATCGAGGCCGGCGACTTCCCGAGCTGGACGCTGTCGGTGCAGATCATGCCCTACGCCGATGCCGCGACCTACCGGTTCAACCCCTTCGACCTCACCAAGGTCTGGCCGAAGGGCGACTACCCGCTGATCGAGGTCGGCACCATGACGCTCAACCGCAACCCCGAGAACTACTTCGCGCAGATCGAGCAGGCCACCTTCGCGCCCTCGAACTTCGTGCCCGGAATCGCGGCCAGCCCCGACAAGATGCTCCTCGCGCGCATCTTCAGCTACGCCGACGCGCACCGCTACCGTGTGGGCACCAACCACGCGCAGTTGCCCGTGAACGCGCCCAAGTCGCCCGTGCACACCTACTCGAAGGAAGGCGCCATGCGCTACGACTTCGCGTCGGCAGACACCCCGGTCTACGCGCCGAACTCCTTCGGTGGCGCCCACGCCGACCCGGCCCGCGCGGCCGAGAGCGACGGCTGGCAGAACGACGGCGTGCTCATGCGTTCGGCCGCCACGCTGCACGCCGAGGACGACGACTTCGGCCAGGCCGGCACCCTGGTGCGCGACGTGATGGATGACGAGCAGCGCGAGCGTCTCGCCCACAACATCGCGGGCCACGTGTCCAAGGTCACCATGCCGGGTCTGCGCGAGCGCGTGTTGCAGTACTGGACGAACGTCGACCAGAACCTGGCGCGCCGCGTCGCGATCCTGCTCGAGCCGAGCGCACCCGGCGCCGACGAGACGCCTGAGAGTGCCGGCATCCCCAACTAGCAGTGCCGTGGCGCGCCCGCCGCGCCGTATCCCGATCTCCTGTGCAGGAGCGAAGCCCGGGCCGACCACGTCGGCTCGGGCTTCTGTCGTTGCGTCCGCGGCCTAGTGTCCGCGCAACCGCTCGATCTCGCGTCGATCGCGCTTCGTCGGCCGCCCGGCCCCTCGGTCGCGTTCACCCACACTCGCGCGTTCTTCGCGCGGCACCGGGGGAGGAGTGCGGTCGATCATGGCCTCCTGCGCAACGGGCGCGCCCACGCGTTTCACCAGCAGGCGCTGCACGATGACGGTGCGGTCACCCTCACCCGTGCGCACGCGGATCTCGTCGCCCGGCCGCACGAGCGCCGCAGCCTTGGCGCGGTCGCCGTTCAACCGCACGTGTCCGGCGCGGCAGGCCGTGGTCGCGGCCGATCGCGTCTTGAACACACGCACGGCCCACAGCCACGCGTCGATGCGGGCACTCGTGAGCTCCGCCATCCGATCAGCCCTCGGACGGGTCTTTGATGGCGTTCAGCACGGTCGCCGCGGTCAGCGCCGAGCCCTCGAGCGAGGGATGCAGGTGGTCGGGCAGCAACAGTCCGATGGCGTTGCCCGTCGCCTCGTAGGCGCTATGCACATCGATCGCGAGCACGGTCGGGTTGGCGCGCAGCCACCCGGTGACGGTGTCGATGACCTGAGCGTGTGCCGAAGCCCATTCGTCGAAGCGCGGGTTCTCGAGGATGGCCGCATACCCGACGCTCGCGGGCCACTGCCCGTTGATGGTGCCGAGCAGCGCGGTCAGCTGCTGGCCCACGTCGGCCGGGTTGCGCACGTTGTTCAGCCCGTGGTTCACGATGACCACATCGGGTTTCTCGGGGGCCATGACCGCGAGATGTGCGAGCGAATAGGCGGGGGTCTTGCCGCGCGCCGAACCGTTCCACACGATGAGGGGTGCGCCCGGTGCTCCGGCGTTGTGCAGCACCTCGGGAAGGTAGCCGACGAGTTGGTTGTCCCACGGGTGCATGATGAGCGGCCGATTCTGTTCGGTCGCGATCTGGCGCATGGCGACGTCCACCCATTCGCCCGGCTCGTCACCCGTCGAATCGCCCAGCACGGTCACCACGAAGGGGCGGTCGGTCTCGGCGATGCGGTTCCAGGCCTGGCCGAAGCCGATGGTCTGCAGGGCGCCCTCGGATGCTGCCACGACCGCGTCTGGTCCACCCGCCGCGGTCGTCGCAGCCGGTCCCTTCGTCGCCACGCCGACGAGCGCGCTCGCGACCAGCCCGACACCCAGGATGCCGAGTGCCGTGGCCTTGAAGACGGGGGTGCGCGTCGCCCAGCGCGACGCCAAGCGAGGAAGCACCCGTCGGGTCGGGCGCTCGGGAGTGCGGGTCATTCACACAGAGTACGTCGCGCTTGGTGCGTTCGCGACCTGAGCACACACGCCTCAAGGCTCTACAATCGAGGGATGGCTGAGGGCGAGAAGTTCGAGCGGGAGACGAACGAGGTGGGTGACCGCATCCTCACCCTCCCCAACCTCCTGAGCTTTCTTCGCTTAGCGCTCGTTCCGGTCTTCCTCCTGCTGCTCGTCGAGGGCGAAGACATCTGGGCGCTCGTCGTGCTCGCGGTCTCGGGCATCACCGATTTCCTCGACGGGTTCCTGGCCCGCAAGCTCAACCAGGTGTCCCGTCTCGGGCAGTTGCTCGATCCCGCCGCCGACCGCCTCTACATCCTCGCGGCACTGCTCGGCCTGGCCATCCGTTCGCTCATTCCCTGGTGGCTCGTCGCGGTCATCCTGGCTCGGGATGTCATGCTCATCGTCGTCGCCATCCTGCTCGCCCGGCGGGGTCACGGCGCCTTCCCTGTGAACTGGGTAGGAAAGTTCGCCACCGCCTGCCTCATGGTCGGATTCCCGGTGCTCATGCTCGCGGCAGCCCTGCCCGATGTGGCACCCTGGGTTCAGCCGTTCGGGCTGATTTTTTCCATCGTCGGAGCAGTGCTTTACTGGTGGGCCGGGCTGCTTTATCTCAGGCAGACCATCGCACTCTCCCGAAATCCGCAGACACGAACGACAGTCTGATCGGATACGCTTGAATCCGAGGAGGTTCCAGGTGTCACATCACGAGGATAAGAACCCGCAGACCAGTGTCTACCTGCGCGTGCCCGCCCCCGAGGGGCGTTCCGGGCAGGGCGTAGACGGCGACACGACGGCGAGTTTCAGCGCTGAGTTCGGTGCGGCGTTGGCCGCGATCGACGCCGGCGTCACCTCAGAGGAGACAGAGGCGATCGCGGCCCTTCCGGCCGGTTCGGCTCTTCTCATCGTGCGCCGCGGTCCCAATGCGGGGGCACGCTTCCTGCTCGACGCCGATGTCACGACGGTCGGCCGTCACCCCGACGCCGACATCTTCCTCGACGATGTCACGGTCTCTCGCCGTCACGCCGAGTTCGTGCGTCACGAGGGCAAGCTCGAGATCCGCGATCTCAACTCGCTCAACGGCACCTACTACGACGGCAAGCGCATCGACTCCGCCATCCTCGTCGATGGCGGCGAGGTGCAGGTCGGCAAGTTCCGCCTCACGTACTACCCGTCGCGGCTCGATGTCATCAAGTCCGATGCCATCAAGTCCGACACCACTCATTCGTCGGACGCTTGATGTCGGCCGCCCCGGCAGCGCAGGGGAAGCCGTCAGCGCAGGGCAAACCCTCGTCCCCGTCGAAGGCTGCGGGCGGGCCGCTGCTCAGCATCGGCCAAGTGCTCGCGCGCCTCACGACCGAGTTTCCCGACCTCACCAACTCGAAGCTGCGCTTCCTCGAAGAGCAGGGTCTGGTCTCGCCGTCGCGCACCAAATCGGGCTACCGCAAATTCTCTCCGGTCGACGTCGAGCGGCTGCGGCTGATCCTGTCCATGCAGCGCGACCACTACCTGCCGCTCAAGGTCATCCGTCAATATCTCGCCGACCTCGATGAGGGCCGCGCCCCGGTGTTCCCGGGTGGCACACCCCTCGCGGCGGTCTCCACGATCATCCCGGCCGGCCGCCGCTACAGCCGAGAAGACCTGATGCGCGACACGGGTGCCTCGGCCGCGCTGTTCACCGCTGCGGTGAGCGCCAACCTCATCCAGCCCGCCGAGTTCCACGGCGAAGAGGCCATCTCCGTGCTGCGCGCGCTCGTCGCCCTGCAGCGCTATGGCATCGAGCCCCGCCACCTGCGCGGCTATCGTGGGGCCGCCGAGCGCGAGGTCGGCATGGTCGAAAGCGCCCTGCTCCCGCTCTCCACGCGCCAAGACGCCACCAGCCGTGCCAAGGCTCAAGAGCTGTCGGGTGAGATCGCCGGGCAGCTCGAGGTCGTGCGGTCGAGCCTCATCCGAGCCGCCCTCACGCGCTTCGATCGATAGCGATTTATCACAGAAGCATCACGGTGACTCGACACGCCGAAACGCAGAATGCGGATGTCGTTGTACTCGGGTGCCCGCATGGGTAGCGTTGTCTCAGCGGAACAAACCCCGCGACATCTTCAGAAGGGCTCACGGTGATCGATATCAGCGCCAACGGCGACCGTGCCGACGACGGCGGGTCGTCGAACGACGACGCTCGCTACGGTCTCGGGCTGCTCTTCACCGACGGCATGCCCGAGCGCGACGACCAGGCGGGTTACCGCGGCGCTGTCGCCGCTCGCGCCGCCGGCATCAGCTACCGTCAGCTCGACTACTGGGCACGCACGGGGCTCGTCGAGCCCACCATCCGCGGTGCAGCGGGTTCGGGTTCTCAGCGGCTCTACGGCTTCCGCGACATCCTCGTCCTGAAGCTCGTCAAGCGCCTGCTCGACACGGGCATCTCGTTGCAGCAGATCCGCACGGCCGTCAACCAGCTGCGCGAGTCCGGCGTCAACGATCTGGCCCAGACCACGCTCATGTCCGACGGCGCGAGCGTCTACCTGTGCACGTCGAACGACGAGGTCATCGACCTCGTCAGCCGCGGCCAGGGCGTCTTCGGCATCGCGGTCGGCAAGGTCCTGCGCGAGGTCGAGACGACGCTCGTCGAGTTCGACCCGCAAACGCTCGACCCGTCCGACGAGCTCGCCGCGCGCCGCGCTGCCCGGAGCGCTTAGGCTCCACGATGACTGCGGATGCCTGGCCACCCGCCATCTCCGCCATCACCCTGTTCGTCGACGACCTCGTCGATTCGATCGAGTTCTATCGCACGGCCTTCGGCCTCGAGGTCATGTTCCTCGACGACGACTCGGCCGTCTTCTCGTTCAACAACACGCTCATCAACCTGCTGAAGGTCGAAGCGGCCGAGGAACTCGTCCATCCGGCCGACGTGGGCACGTCGAACGACAACCCGCGCATGCAGTTCACCATCCCGGTCGACGATGTCGACGAGCGGTGCGCCGAACTCGTCTCCCGGGGAGTGGTACTCCTCAACGGCCCTATGGATCGTCCCTGGGGCATTCGCACGGCCAGCTTCCGCGACCCGAGCGGTTACGTCTGGGAGATCGCACGCTGAAGCTGCCTGCCAGCGTGGGCAGGTGCTAGCGAGCGGCGAACCGCCGGCTGCGGCAGGGGAGCGGTGGTTACTTCGCCGAAGCGGGAAGCTCGGCGTATTCGCCCACGCGGCCGGTGCGCAGCACGCGGTCGAGCAGCAGGTCGAAGTTGTGCGCCATCTCTTGCGCGCTGTCGCCGGGCCAGATGTGCAACGGCTTGGCCGCACCCTGGGCCTGCTGCAGCGACGTGCGCTCGGGCAGCTGCGGGCTGAGCACGAGCGGGCCGAACATGTCGCGCAGCTCTTTGATGCGGAACTGGTGCTCGAGCGACTGCGAACGCACGCGGTTGACGATGATGCCGAGGGGCTGCAGGCGGGGGCTGAGCCCGCGGCGGATCTCTTCGATCGCACGCAGGGCGCGGTCGGCGGCGGCCACCGAGAAGAGGCCGGGCTCGGTGACGACCGACACGCGATCGCTGGCGGCCCAGGCCGTGCGCGTGAGTGCGTTGAGTGAGGGGGCGCAGTCGATCAGCACGAGGTCGTAGTCGGCTTCGACGTGCGCCAGCGCTTCTTCGAGCTTCCAGATGTCGCGGATCGACGGGTGCGGGCCGTCGAAGTTGATGGCGGACGGGCTGCCGATCATGACGTCGATGGTGCCGGGGTGGGTCTTCGTCCAGCCGGAGGGGGCGATGGCCTGACGGACCACCTTCTCCTTGGGCGAGGCGAGAACGTCGGCGACGTTCAGGCGGCCCGCGAGGGCGATGTCCATGCCCGTGGACACGTCGGATTGGGGGTCGAGGTCGACGACAAGAGTTCGCACGCCGCGCGCGAACGCCGCGGAGGCCAAGCCGAGGCTGACCGTAGTCTTGCCGACGCCTCCCTTGAGGCTCGATACGCTGAGTACATGCACAATCGTCTACGTTACCTTTACTAGGCTGAGAGAACCTAAACGTTCGCTGTGCGCTGTCGCCCCCGGAAGCCCCCCGAAAGGTCTGCATGTTTAAGAAGATTCTTGTCGCCAACCGCGGAGAAATCGCGATCAGGGCATTCCGTGCGGCCTATGAGCTGGGCGCCGGCACCGTCGCCGTCTTCCCCTACGAAGACCGCAACTCGCTGCACCGCTTGAAGGCCGACGAGGCCTACCAGATCGGTGAGCCCGGGCATCCCGTGCGCGCCTACCTCGATGTGGCCGAGATCATCCGGGTCGCCAAGGAGTCGGGCGCCGACGCCATCTACCCGGGCTACGGTTTCCTGTCCGAGAACCCCGACCTGGCCGAGCAGGCCGCGGCCAACGGCATCACGTTCATCGGTCCGGGCTCCTCGGTGCTCGAGATGGCCGGCAACAAGGTCACGGCGAAAGAACACGCCATTGCCGCGGGCGTACCCGTTCTGGCATCCACGCCCGCCTCGAAAGACATCGACGAATTGCTGGCGGGTGCGGATGCCGTGGGCTTCCCGCTCTTCGCCAAGGCCGTCGCCGGTGGTGGCGGGCGCGGTATGCGTCGCGTGGCCACCAAGGACGAGCTGGCCCCCGCGCTGGCCGAGGCCATGCGCGAAGCCGACAGCGCGTTCGGCGACCCCACCATGTTCCTCGAGCAGGCCGTTCTGCGCCCGCGCCACATCGAGGTGCAGATCCTGGCCGATGCCCAGGGCGGCACGGTGCACCTGTTCGAGCGCGACTGCTCGGTGCAGCGCCGCAACCAGAAGGTCGTCGAGATCGCTCCGGCCCCGAACATCTCCGAAGAGCTGCGCCAGGCCCTCTACCGCGACGCCGTCGCGTTCGCGAAGTCCATCGGCTACGTCAACGCCGGCACGGTCGAGTTCCTCGTCGACACGGCGGGGGAGCGCGCGGGCAAGCACGTCTTCATCGAGATGAACCCCCGCATCCAGGTCGAGCACACGGTGACCGAAGAGATCACGGATGTCGACCTCGTGCAGTCGCAGATGCGCATCGCCTCGGGCGAGTCGCTCGTCGACCTCGGGCTCACGCAGGACCAGATCCACATGCACGGCGCGGCGCTGCAGACGCGCATCACGACGGAGGACCCGTCGCAGAACTTCCGCCCCGACACGGGCAAGATCACCACCTACCGTTCGCCGGGTGGCGGCGGCATCCGCCTCGACGGCGGAACGATCAACCCGGGTGCGCAGATCAGCCCCCACTTCGACTCCATGTTGGCGAAGCTCACGTGCCGCGGCCGCGACTTCCCGGCGGCCGTCACGCGCGCCAAACGCGCCCTGGCCGAGTTCCGCATCCGCGGCGTGTCCACCAACATCCCGTTCCTGCAGGCCGTGCTCGAAGACCCCGACTTCGTGGCGGGCGACCTGAGCACCTCCTTCATCGAGGAGCGCCCGGGCCTCTTCAAGGGCCACGAGTCGAAGGACCGCGGCACCAAGATCATGAACTGGCTGGCCGATGTCACGGTCAACCAGCCGAACGGCGCGCGGCCCACGGGTGTGAAGCCCATCGACAAGCTGCCGAAGGTCGACCTGTCGGTGCCCGCCCCGGCCGGTTCCCGCCAGAAGCTGCTCGAGCTCGGCCCCGTCGCCTTCGCGAAGTCGCTGCGCGAGCAGACCGCCCTGGCCGTCACCGAGACGACCTTCCGCGACGCCCACCAGTCGTTGCTCGCCACGCGCGTGCGCACCAAGGACCTGCTCGCGGTGGCGCCTTACGTCGCCCGTCTCACCCCCGAACTCCTGTCGGTCGAGGCCTGGGGCGGTGCCACCTACGACGTGGCCCTGCGCTTCCTCGGCGAAGACCCGTGGGAGCGCCTGGCGAGCCTGCGCGAGGCCCTGCCCAACGTCAACATCCAGATGTTGCTGCGCGGCCGCAACACGGTGGGCTACACGCCCTACCCGACCGAGGTCACCGACGCCTTCGTGCGCGAGGCCGCGGCGACGGGTGTCGACATCTTCCGCATCTTCGACGCCCTCAACGACGTCGAGCAGATGCGTCCGGCCATCGACGCCGTGCTGAAGACGGGAACGACCATCGCCGAGGTGGCCGTCTGCTACACGGGCGACCTGCTCGACCCGGCCGAAGACCTCTACACCCTCGACTACTACCTCGACCTGGCCGACCAGATCGTCGCGGCTGGCGCACACATCCTCGCCATCAAGGACATGGCCGGGCTTCTGCGTCCCGCGGCGGCCGCCAAGCTCGTCGCGGCGTTCCGAGAGCGCTTCGACGTTCCGGTGCACGTGCACACGCACGACACGGCGGGCGGTCAGCTGGCCACCCTGCTCGCGGCCAGTGCCGCGGGCGCCGACGCCGTGGATGTCGCGAGCGCACCCATGGCCGGCACGACGAGCCAGCCCTCGGCCTCCGCTCTGGTCGCCGCCCTGGCCCACACCGAGCGCGACACGGGCCTCTCGCTCGCTGCCGTCTCGGACCTCGAGCCCTACTGGGAGGCCGTGCGCCACGTCTACAAGCCGTTCGAGTCCGGCCTGCCCGGCCCCACCGGCCGCGTCTACAAGCACGAAATCCCCGGCGGCCAGCTGTCGAACCTGCGTCAGCAGGCCATCGCGCTGGGCCTCGAGAACGACTTCGAGAAGATCGAGGACATGTACGCCGCGGCGAACAAGATCCTCGGCCGCATCCCCAAGGTCACGCCCTCGTCGAAGGTCGTGGGCGACCTGGCTCTGCACCTCGCGGCCGTCAACGCCGACCCGGCCGACTTCGAGCAGAACCCGAGCAAGTACGACATCCCCGAGTCGGTCGTGGGCTTCATGGCGGGCGAGCTGGGCGAACTTCCCGGCGGCTGGCCCGAGCCCTTCCGCTCGAAGGTGCTCGAGGGCCGTCACGTGAACATCGACGTGGCCCCCGTCAGTGCGGATGACCTCGCGGCACTCGACGGCGACTCCCTCGAGCGTCGTTCCACCCTCAACCGTCTGCTGTTCCCGGCGCCCACGCGCCAGTTCGAGCAGATGCGCGAGTTGTTCGGCGACCTGTCGATCATCGACACCGTCGACTACCTCTACGGCCTCGAGCCCGAGGGCGAATACGTGGTCGAGTTCTCGAAGGGCGTGCGCCTCTACGTGGGCCTCGAAGCCATCGGCGAGCCCGACGACAAGGGTATGCGCACCGTCATGACCATGGTCAACGGCCAGCTGCGCCCCGTCTTCGTGCGCGACCGCAGCGTCGCCATCGAGACGAAGGCCGCAGAGAAGGCCGACACGTCGAAGCCCGGCCAGGTCGCCGCGCCGTTCTCGGGTGTCGTCACGCTCAAGGTCGAACCCGGCACGAAGGTCACGAGCGGGCAGCCCGTCGCGTCCATCGAGGCCATGAAGATGGAAGCCGCGATCACGGCTCCCGTCGCGGGCAAGATCGAGCGCCTCGCCATCTCGACCACGCAGCAGGTCGAGGCGGGCGACCTGCTCGTCGTCATCACCCCCAGCGAATAGTCCCCATCCCGGGGCGGTTCGGTCTGCACCGACCGCCCCGGGCGAGGGACCAGTACGACAACAGAAAGACATCGTGACAGAACGACAGATCCGCTTGTTCGGCGACCCCGTGTTGAAGACGCCTTCCGAACCGATCGGCAATATCGACGACGGCATCCGCGGTTTGATCGACGACCTCGTCGACAGCGTCAAGCTGCCGGGTCGCGCGGGTGTGGCGGCGAGCCAGATCGGCGTGAACCTGCGCGCTTTCAGCTACAACATCGACGGCAATGTGGGCTACGTCATCAACCCCGTGCTGGTCGAGGTGTCGGGTGAGCCCGAACCGGTCGACGAGGGATGCTTGTCGGTGCCGGGTCTCTGGTTCCCGACGCCGCGCTACCCTTTCGCGCGCGTCCGCGGTATCGACGTCGACGGCAACGAGATCGAGGTCTCGGGTGAGGGGCTCATGGCGCAGGCCCTGCAGCACGAGACCGACCACCTCGACGGCATGCTCTACCTCGACCGGCTCGAGAAGCAGCACCGCCGCGAAGCCATGAAGCAGGTTCGCGAGAGCGACTGGTTCTGAGCCGGGCCGCGCGCTCTGCATGCGCGCCGCGCGATCCCGCCGCGCATCCGTGCCTCTCATGACGAAGGCCCCGACCACTCACCGGTGATCGGGGCCTTCGTCATGTGTGCCGCTAGTGCAGGATCGAGTGCCCCTGCGTGTTGGGCGAGCCGGCGTAGAGGTTCTCCACGGTGTCGGCGAAGTCCTTCATGATCACGTGGCGCTTGATGCTCATCTTGGGCGTCAGGTGGCCTGACGCCTCGGTGAACTCGGTTGTGAGCACGACGAATTTGCGGATCGATTCGGCGCGCGAGACCCGGGCGTTGGCGGCGTCGATGGCGCGCTGGATCTCGCCGAGCACGGCGGGGTTCGACGCAGCCTGCTCGAGCGAGAGCGAACCATCTTCACCGTTGTTGGCCAGCCAGGTGGGCAGCATCTCGGGGTCGAGCGTGATGAGCGCCGAGATGAAGGGCTTCTGGTCGCCGACGACGACGACCTGGCCCACGACGGGGTTCGAGCGGATGGGGTCTTCGAGCGCGGCCGGGGCTACGTTCTTGCCGCCCGCCGTCACGATGATCTCTTTCTTGCGGCCCGTGATGGTCAGGAATCCGTCCTCGTCGAACGATCCGATGTCGCCCGTGCGGAACCAACCGTCGTCGAACGCCTCGGCCGTGGCTTCGGGGTTCTTCCAGTACTCCTTGAAGATGTTGATGCCCGAGACCTCGACCTCGCCGTCCTCGGCGATGCGGATGCCGACACCGGGCATTGCGGGCCCGACCGTGCCGATCTTCGACTTGGTGCTCAGGTTGACGCTCGCGGGCGCCGTGGTCTCGGTCAGGCCATAGCCCTCGAGGATGACGATGCCGAGGCTGTGGAAGAAATGCCCGAGCCGCGGCCCGAGCGGAGCCGAACCCGAGACGGCGTATTTGACGCGACCGCCCATAGCCGCGCGCAACTTGCTGTAGACGAGCTTGTTGTAGAGCGCGAACTTGACCTTCATGCCGAAGGTCACCTCGCCCTTCTCGCCGGCCTTCGAGTACTCGACGGCGAAATCCGCGGCCGCGCGGAAGATCTTGCCCTTGCCGCCGCCTTCGGCCTTCTGCTCGGCCGAGTTGTAGACCTTTTCGAAGACCCGCGGCACGGCCAGCAGGAACGTCGGCTTGAACGACCCGAGTGCGGGCAGCAGCTGTTTGGTGTCGGCTTGGTGGCCGGTGCGCACGCCGGCGTGCACATTGAGGATGGAGATGAAGCGCGCGAACACGTGCGCTGTGGTGATGAAGAGCAGGGTGGACGCGCCATCCGGGTCTTCGAGCACATCGTTGAGCGCGACGTAGGCGTTGCGCGAGAGCTCGACGAAGTTGGCGTGGGTGAGCACGCATCCCTTCGGTTTGCCGGTCGAGCCGGATGTGTAGATGAGGGTGGCGATATCGTCTTCGTTGGCGATCGAGCGGCGTCGTTCGATCTCGGCATCGGGAACGTCGACACCCTGCGCCGCGAGCTTCTCGAGGTCTCCCAGGTCGATCTGCCAGACCTTGTCGATGCGGGGCAGCTCGGGGTGCACCTCGTCGAAGCGTGAGAAGTGCTCGGCGGTCTCGAGGATGACGGCGTCGGCCTCGGAGTCGCTCAGGTTCCACTGCACCTGGCTGGGGGAGGACGTCTCGTAGACGGGCACGAGGATCGCGCCCGCGAACCAGGCCGCGAAGTCGATGAGCGTCCACTCGTAGCGCGTCTTGCACATGAGGCCGATGCGGTCGCCGGGCTCGATGCCGGCCGCGACGAAGCCTTTGGCGAGGGCCGTGACCTGGTCGAGGAACTCCCGCGCCGTGATGTCGCGCCAGCCGGACGGGACCGCCGCGTCGGGAACGGCGAAGAGGGGGCGGTCGGGCGTCGCCGCAACTCGGTCGACCAGCAGGTCGGTCGCGTTCGCGTCGGGGTCTTTCGGGACGACGGCGGGCGTGACGAACGTTGTGGCGATCTTTTCCACGGCAACTCCTTCGGTACCAGGTAATCGGGTGCCTCTACTCTACGGGTGTTCCGCCGGTCGGACTCCAAATGGCGCGCGCGGGGCCGCGGGTTTACACTCGGGGAGTGCTGCTGCCCAGGCCGCCACACCCCCATCCATCCCACACGACCCGGAGGTCAGCGCGTGCACGCGATCGGAATCGACATCGGCGGAACGAAGATCGCGGGAGCGGTCATCGACCCCGACGGCACGATCGTTCGTGATCTGCGCACGCCCACCCCCGCGGGCGCGCCCCAGCTCATCGAGGACGCCGTCGTCGAGATGGTCACGGCCCTGTCGGCCGAACACGATGTCGTCGCCGTGGGCGTCGCGGCCGCCGGGTTCATCGACGCCGCGCAGTCGACCGTCTACTACGCGCCCAACATCAACTGGCGCAACGAGCCCTTCCGCACCAAACTCGAGGCGCGCATCGACCTGCCCATCGTCATCGAGAACGACGCCAACGCCGCGGGGTGGGCCGAATTCCGTTTCGGCGCCGCGCGGCTCGTCAGCGATATGGTCATGCTCACCATCGGCACGGGCGTCGGCGGGGCCATCGTCGCCTCCGACACGCTCTTCCGCGGCGGCTTCGGCGCGGGTGCGGAGCTCGGCCACTTGCGTCTCGTGCCGGGCGGTCTCCTGTGCGGCTGCGGGGCACACGGATGCCTCGAGCAATACGCCTCTGGTCGCGCGCTGCAGCGCATCGCCAACGAACTCGCCGACGCCGGTGGAATCGGGCAGAACCTTGCGCGGGTGCGGGCCGAACGCGGCCGCCTCGACGGCTCGGACATCGCCGAACTCATCAGCGACGGCGACCTGGGCGCCCTCACGGCCCTCCGCCAGCTCGGCACTGTCATCGGCGAGGCGTGCGCCACCTTCGGCGCCGTGCTCGACCCGCAGATGTTCGTCATCGGCGGGGGAGTGGCCCAGGCCGGAGACCTCTTGCTCGACCCCATCCGACACGCCTATGAAGAAAACCTCTCGGCGCGCGGATATCACCCCGAGCCGGAGTTTAGGATTGCGGAACTGGTCAACGACGCGGGTGTCGTGGGCGCAGCCGATCTGGCGCGGCACTTCGCCTCGCGCCTGCCCGCGGGTCATTCAGCCCCGAGAAAGTAGTGGAACGCCGATGTTCTATTGGTTGATGAAGCAGGTGGTCGTCGGGCCGCTCGTCAAGGCGCTCTTCCGCGTATGGGTGGTCGGCGAGGAGAACGTTCCACGGCAGGGCGCCGCGATCCTCGCCAGCAACCACCTGTCGTTCATCGACTCGGTGCTGCTGCCGCTCTACCTGCGCCGACGCATCGCGTTCCTCGCCAAGAGCGAATACTTCAGCGGCCGTGGCCTCAAGGGCTGGGCCACCAAGACGTTCATGAGCGCGACGGGCCAGCTGCCCATCGACCGTTCGGGCGGCAAGGCGTCCGAGGCCTCGCTCCGCACGGGGTTGAAGGTGTTGTCGCGCGGTTCGCTGCTCGGCATCTACCCCGAGGGAACGCGCAGCCCCGACGGCAAGATGTACCGCGGCCGCACCGGTGTGGCGCGCATGGTGATCGAGGCCGGGGTGCCCATCATCCCCGTCGCCATGATCGACACCGAGAAGGCCATGCCGACCGGCCGTCGGTTGCCGCGCATCCGCCGCATGGGCATCATCATCGGCGAGCCCCTCGACTTCTCGCGCTTCGAGGGCATGGAATCCGACCGCTTCATCCTGCGCTCGGTGACCGACGAGCTCATGTACGAGATGCAGCGCCTGAGTCGCCAGGAATATCGGGATGTCTACGCCACGAGCGTCAAGGAGAAGGCCGCCGCCCTTTCGCGATAGGCTGAAGCACCGTGCCTCGTGCCCCTGGTGCGAGGCATTTCCCTGCGAAAGAAATAGGAAAAACTGTGGTGAATCCGACTGAGCCGGTTGTGTTGGCAGACGAGTCCGTGATTGCCGGTTTGGACTATTGGCGTGAACTCGAGATCAAGCAGCAGCCGCAGTGGCCCGACGCCGAGGCCGTGCAGAAGGCATCCGCTCAGATCGCCGCGTTCCCGCCCCTCGTCTTCGCGGGGGAGGTCGACCTGTTGCGCGAGCGCCTCGGCCGCGCCGCCGCCGGTGGAGCGTTCCTGCTCCAGGGTGGCGATTGTGCCGAGACGTTTGCCGGTGCGACGGCCGACCAGATCCGCAACCGGGTCAAGACCATCCTGCAGATGGCTGTCGTGCTCACCTACGGCGCCTCGATGCCCGTCATCAAGATGGGTCGCATGGCCGGCCAGTTCGCCAAGCCGCGTTCGAGCGACACCGAGACGCGCGGCGGCGTCACGCTGCCCGCCTACCGTGGCGACATCGTCAACGGTTACGACTTCACGCCCGAATCGCGCCGTGCCGACCCGCAGCGCCTCGTCGAGGGTTACCACATGGCCGCCTCGACGCTGAACCTCATCCGGGCCTTCACGCAGGGCGGTTTCGCCGATCTGCGCGAGGTACACAGCTGGAACAAGGGCTTCGCCTCGAATCCCGCCAACCAGATGTACGAACAGCTGGCCAAGGACATCGACAAGGCGATCAAGTTCATGGAGGCGGCGGGCGCCGACTTCGATGAGCTCAAGCGCGTCGAGTTCTACACGGCGCACGAGGGCCTGCTCATGGACTACGAGCGCCCCATGACGCGCATCGACTCCCGCACGGGCACGCCCTACAACACGTCGGCCCACTTCATCTGGATCGGGGAGCGCACGCGCGACCTCGACGGCGCGCATGTCGACTTCCTGTCGCGGGTGCGCAACCCGATCGGCGTCAAGCTCGGCCCCAGCACCACGCCCGAGACCATGACGGCGCTGATCGAGAAGCTCGACCCCAACCGCGAGCCCGGTCGTCTGACGTTCATCACGCGCATGGGTGCCGGCAAGATCCGCGATGCCCTGCCGCCCCTGCTCGAGGCCATCAAGAAGACCGACGCCACGCCGCTCTGGGTCACCGACCCCATGCACGGCAACGGTCTCACGACGCCCACGGGCTACAAGACGCGTCGTTTCGACGACGTCGTCGACGAGGTCAAGGGCTTCTTCGAGGCGCACCGTGCGGCCGGCACCCACCCGGGCGGCATCCATGTCGAGCTCACGGGTGACGACGTCACCGAGTGCTTGGGCGGCTCCGAGCACATCGACGAGGCGTCGCTCGCGACGCGCTACGAGTCGCTGTGCGACCCGCGCCTGAACCACATGCAGTCGCTCGAGCTGGCGTTCCTCGTGGCCGAGGAGCTCGCGAAGTAACGTCCGAACCAAGATGAGAAGGGCCCCGCTTTCGAGCGGGGCCCTTCTCCTTTTCGAGGACTCGGCGTGTCAGACATCCGAGCGCCCGTGAACCCGACGCGCGCGATTCATACAGACCGATCAGCCGCTGAATATGAGGCGGGGTCGATCCTGGCCCATTCCGGGGTCGTTCGACGTGCGCGACCGACGCCTACCGATGGATGGGTCGACGTCTGCCGACGGGCACACGCGAGAGTTGTCGGCTAGATGTTGGCCGTGATGGTGACGGTGCTGCCGCGCTTGATGGCGGTGCCTCCGGCGGGGTCGGAACCCGTGACCGTCAGGCCCGGCAGGTTCCATGCGTTCTCGGGCACGATGGTCGTGACCTTGACGGTGAAGCCGAGCTGCTCGAGGGCTGACTTCGCCTCGGCGATGTTCTTGCCGGCGAGGTCGGGGACCGTGACGACGTCCGGGCCCTTCGACACGATGAGCGTGATCTGGCTGCCCTCGGTGATGGTCTGGTCGGCAGCGGGGGGAACGATGCCGATGACGTCGCCCGCCGCGACCGTGTCGCTGAACTGGCTCTGCTTCTTCTCGCCCACGCCGAGGTTGACGGTGGCGAGCGTCGCGGTGGCGTCCTCGAGCGTCTGGCCCGCGACATCCGGAATCGGGCCGGCCGACACGACGAGGTCGATCGTCTGGCCTTGCGCGGTGTCACCGCCCTGGGACATGTCACCGCCGTCGGACTGCCGCGACGCCGAGATGACGGTGTCGGCGGGCACATCGGCGACGAAGTTCTTGGTCACGGCGCCCAGGGTGAGCTTGTTCTGATCGAACTCGGCCTGCACATCGGGCAGGGGTCGGCCGGCGAGCACACCGAGCGTCACGGGTTGTGGGCCCTGAGACACGGTGAGCGTCACGGTGGTGCCGCGGGCCACGGATGCTCCGGCCCCGGGCTTCGCGTCCATGACTGTTCCGGGCGCAACCTCGAGGCTGTAGACCTGCGCGTGCGCCGGAACCAGCTCGAGCTCCTCGAGCGCCGCATCGGCATCGTCGACGTTCGAGCCGACGACGGTGGGGATGGCGACCTGGGCACCGGGCCCGGCACCGAAGTAGAGACCTGTTCCCACCGCTCCCGCGGTGAGGAAGAGCACCAGCGCGAGCAACCAGTAGCCACGGCGGCGGCGGGCATTGCTCTGCCGGCCGAGCACGGTGGGCGCGTCATCCGCATCGACCGGGCCCGTGGCGACGGCCTGCGAGGTGAGCACACGCGTGAGTTCGGCCGGCGACTGCGATTCGAGGGGCGCGGGCATGAGCATGGTGGCGTGCGACGTGTTGGTGGCGGGCATGCCGAGCGTGTTCTCGACCTCGCGCAGGCGCTCGAGCAGCTCGCTGGCGTCGGCGGGGCGTTCGTCGGGGTTGCGCTCGGTCGTCCAGAGCACGAGGTCGTCGAACTCGTCGGGGATGCCGGGAACCAGCGCGCTCGGGCGCGGAACCGACTCGTTGGCGTGCTGGTAGGCGATCTGCATGGGCTGCTCGCCCTTGTAGGGCTGCTCGCCGGTCAGCATTTCGTACATCATGATGCCGAGCGCGTAGATGTCGCTGCGCTTGTCGGCGATGCCGCGTGTGACGAGTTCGGGGGAGAGGTAGGCGATGGTGCCGAGCAGCGCCTGGCCGGTGGCCGTGTTGGCGCTGGCGGCGCGGGCGAGGCCGAAGTCGCCGATCTTGATGCGGCCGTCGTCGGCGAGCAGCACGTTCTCGGGTTTGAGGTCGCGGTGCACGATGCCCGCGCGGTGGGCGGCCGCCAGACCGGTGACGACGGCATCCATGATGTCGACGACCTGACGCGGGGTGAGGCGGCCGTGGTCGCGCAGCAGCTCGCGCACGGTGATGCCGGGGAGGTGTTCCATGACCAGGTAGGTCATATCGGAGTCTTGGCCCTGGTCGAAGACGCTCACCACGTGCGGGTTGGCGAGACGGGCGGCCGAGCGGGCCTCTTGCACGAACCGCGACGTGAAGTTGGAGTCGTCGGACAGGTGCCCGTGCATGATCTTGATGGCCACGCGGCGCTCGAGGCGCAGGTCGGTCGCCAGGTAGACCGTCGCCATGCCGCCGCGGGCAATACGCGAGCGAACCTCGTATCGATCGTCGATGAGACGGCCGATCATGGGGTCGGTCTGCTGGCTGGTGGTCACGAAGAGAGTCTATGGAGTGGCGTCACCGACGGCCTGGCAAAACACCGATGAGACACGCACCGGTTCGATATTCGTAACCGGATCGTAAGAAACCTCTAGCCGAGCTGGGCCAGCCACGAGCGGGCGGATGCTTCCCACTTCGCGTATTCGTCGGGGTGCGCCGACTTCTGCACGGCCTGGGCTGCCTGCGTCACCGTGAGGTTCTCCCAGCCCGGAACGTCGAACAGACCCGAGGTGACGCCCGTGTTCGGGTTCGTCTTTCCGCCGAAGAACGCGAGGATGGCTCGCTGCCGGTCGCGCACCTGGTCGGGCGTTCCCCACCCCTGGCTGGGGCGCTGCTGAAACAGCCCGAGCGAATCGCGGTCGCCGTGGTCGATGTTGCGCATGCTCGATTCCTGCATGGCGGCGGCTAGCGCGATCACGATGGCCCGGTCGCCGGCGCCGATGCTGCGGCCGGTGGCGATGATGAGGCGCGCGTTCTCGGTCATGGGGGCGTCGAGCGTGGCGATGACCTGGGGCGCGGGCTGCGGAGCCGGTGCGGGGGTCGGAGCCGGAGCCGGAGCGGATGACGGGGGAGCGGGCTGCGCGGCGGGCGGGGCCGGGGTCGTCGCGGCGGCCGCCTGCAGCCCGGGCAGCGCGATGGTCTGCCCCGGGTAGATGATGTCGCCACCGTGTAGACCGTTCGCGGCGAAGAGTGCCGCTGTGGTCACGCCGTGCTGGGCGGCGATGCCGCTGAGGGTGTCGCCCGAGACGACCGTGTAAGACGCCGATGCCGACGGGGCCTGCGCGGAGGGGGCAGACGGAGCGGGGGCTGGCGCGGGCGCCGAGGGGGTGGCCGCGTCTGCGCGCAGAGTCAACTCTTGCCCGGGGAAGATCGTGCTCGACCAGCTCAAGCCGTTGAGTGCCAGAACGGATGCCGTCGCGACGCCGTGCTTCTGCGCGATATCCGAAACGGTGTCGCCGCTCTGGACGGTGTAGGACGATGCGCCAGCGACCGAAGCGACCGAAGCGACCGAAGCGACCGGGGCGACGGAGGCGACCGGCGCGACGGAGGCGACCGGGGCGACCGGGGCGACGGCCCCGGCGGGATCGTCGCTGAAACCGAGGGTGGGCAGAGGACGCGTGCTCGAGATGTCGCCCCATGTCGGTGCGTCCGCGGCGTCGTGGGCCGTGGCGTGCGCCGCGATATCTGCGCGGCCGGCGGTGGCTGGGCCCGTGCCCGTCGACTCGCCGGCATCGGAAGCATCGTCGGGGATGCGATCGTCTGGCGCCGTGTGCGGAACGCCGTGCGCCGCCAGAGGAGCCGTGAGCGCGAGCCCGAGCATGATGCCGCCCGTGCTGGTCAGAACCGCGCCCGTGTTGGACAGGGCAGTGGGGGTGGTCAGGGTGCGTCGGCGCATGATGTGCCCATCTTTCGTGACCCCCGTTTGAGTGACATTGCGTACCCACGGTGACACAGTCGAGAGAACCTCGTCAACACGCGGGGGCCGGGCGGCGGACGTCCGGGGTGCCTGGCGCCGCGTCATCCGACGTCGTTTTGCCGCCCGACCGCTTTTCCGAGCCCCGGGATCGTGGCAGACTCGGGGTGTGACTGATGCGTTTTCCCACCACGAGTGGCTCACCGTTCCTGACCTCGTCGAGCTGCTCGACCTCAGCCAGAGCCGGGTGCGCCGTCTGATCGAAGACAAGCACCTGCTCGCCGTGCGCCGCGACAACATTCTGAGCGTGCCCGCCGTGTTCCTGCGCGACAACGAGCCGCTGCAGGAGTTGCGCGGCACCCTGTTCGTGCTCGGTGACTCGGGTTTCTCCGACGATGAGGCCATGGACTGGCTGCTCACCGAAGACGAGAGCCTCGGCGTCTCGCCCATCGAGGCGTTGCGCTCCGGCCGCAAGACCGAGGTCCGCCGCGTCGCCCAGGCGCTCGGCTAAACGACACGTCTCGACGAGCTCGTCCCGCCGACCGGCACACCCGATTCTGTGGCACGGCCGGGCGCGCAGCGGGGCGAAACGCCCGCCCGCGGAGCCGAGGCGGCCGGATCTAGTAGAGGCGGCTGGATCTAGTAGTTGCGGCGCGTGACGGTCTCGGCGAGCTCGCTCAGGCGCTCGACCGCTTCCGCTCCGAGGGGTGCTCCGTCGAGGGCCGCGCGCGCGACGCGCACGTTCTCGGAGATGATCTCCTCTGAGCGGTCGACCGCTCCGCTCTCGGTGATGGTCGCCTGCAGCGACGCGATCTGTTCCGGCTCGAGCGCCGGGTCGCCGAGCAGCTCGTCGATGAGGTTCTTGGTCGGCGCGGGCACGGCTTCGCGCGTGAGCGCGATGAGCACCGTGCGCTTGCCCTCGCGCAGGTCGTCGCCGCTCGGTTTGCCCGTGACCTTCTCGTCGCCGAAAACACCGAGCAGGTCGTCGCGCAGCTGGAAGGCCACCCCGAGCGGGAGGCCGAAGCTGCGCAGGGCCTCGAGTTGGGCGTCGCTGCCGCCGGCGAGCAATGCGCCCAGGGCCAGTGGCGCCTCGATGCTGTACTTCGCCGATTTGAAGACGACCACGCGCTGGGCCCGCTCGCGGTGTTCGCTCTCGGGCCGGCTGCGCCACGCGCGCTCCTCGAGGATGTCGAGGTATTGCCCGGCCGTCACCTCGGTGCGCATGCGCATGAACTCGGCACGCACCCGAATGGATGTCGCGCGATCGACCAGCGCCAGCGCCTCGTCGAGGATCTCGTCGCTCCAGCCGAGCAGCAGATCGCCCAGCAGAATGGCGGATGCGCGGCCGTAGTCGTCACCGTCGCCATCCCACCCGCCGTCGGTGTGCAACTTCTCGAAGCGTCGGTGTGCGGCCGGGGCCCCGCGCCGCGTGTCGGAGTTGTCGATAATGTCATCGTGCACGAGCGCCGCCGCGTGGAAAATCTCGAGTGAGGCCGCCAAAGTGACGACCGCCCTCAGCTCATCGGATGTCGGCTGCCCGACGTCGCCGGCGGCGCTGCGAACGCTCTGCCACCCCCAGTAGGAGAAGCTCGCCCGGAACCGCTTGCCACCGCTGAGAAACTCCCGAGAGAACGCGGAGAACGGGAGGAGGTCGTCGCCGAGGTGAGCGAGAATTGACGCACGGGTTTCGAGGAATTCTTCGATCCGATCATTGACCAGTTCGGCAAGGTTTCGGCTTTCGGTCACAAGACCACCCTAGCGGGATGCCTGGCCTAGCCTCGGTGTCGCTGGCGGGTTAGAATTCGTGACATACATGCCCCGTGTTGAGCGAGTTGGAGGGTAAGACATGCCGCTTTCCGAGCAGGAGCAACGGCTCCTTGACGAGATGGAGCGCAACCTCTACCGCAACGATGCCGATTTCGTGTCGACCGCCGGTGATCAGCGCGGCCGCCCGAGCTACCGCAGCATCGCGATCGGTTCGGTCGTCGGCATCCTGGGCGTCGGCGCCCTCGTCACGGGTGTGGTTCTGCAACAGCCCGTCGTCGGCATCATCGGTTTCGTCGTGATGTTCGCCGGTGTCATGATCGCCATCACGCCCCGCAAGCACCACGGCACGCTCACGGCCGAAGACGTTTTGAAAGAAGCGCAGCGCCCGTCCGCTTCGAAGAAGAAGGCCGCATCGGGTGGCACATTCATGAATCGCATGAACAGCCGCTGGGATCGCCGCCAGGACGACCGCGGAGAATAACCCCGGTCGAGCGGGTTCGGCCCGGCGCCTGTCGCCGTCAGCCATACCGCCACACACTCAAGCAGTCGCACTCCGGTGCGGCTGCTTTTTTGTTGCCCGTCTACTCTTTCCGCCTGCGCTTTCCGCCGGCGCTCTGTGCCGGCGCTCTCTGCTAGCGCTCTCTGCGAGCGCTTTACGCAGGCGCTCCCTGCCGAAGGGGCGCGGTTCTCCACTTTCCTCCCCGGCGCCGCGGACCTTCCCTCCACTCCGCGCGCCCTCGCGGCTCGCGCCGTCTGGCGCGCCGGGAAACAGCCCCGAAAGCGCCCCATTGCTCTCCCCGGCCCTCCACCCGCGCGTCGCCTGCAATGACGCGGATTTATTCCCGATTCGGCCGAGAAAAGAGGCGAATGTCATAGGTTTGTGGTGCGAAGTGGAGTAAAGTGGAGACATCCCGAAAGTTGGCCGGAACGAGAAGGGGGATGACACGTGTTTCTTGGCACCTACGCCCCCAAGCTCGACGAGAAGGGACGCATCATCCTGCCGGCCAAGTTTCGCGACGAACTCGCCGGGGGAGTGGTGATGACGCGGGGCCAGGAGCACTGCATCTACGTCTTCTCCACCCGTGAGTTCGAAGAACTGCACACGAAGATCCGTCAGGCGCCCGTCACCTCCAAGCAGGCGCGCGACTACCTGCGTGTGTTCCTGTCCGGCGCCAGCGCCGAGACACCCGACAAGCAGCACCGCGTCACGGTCCCCGCATCCCTGCGCGCCTACGCCGGCCTCAGCCGCGACCTCACGGTCATCGGTGCCGGCAGCCGCGCCGAGATCTGGGACACCGAGGCGTGGGAGGCCTACCTGGCCGAACAAGAAGCAGCATTCGCCGACACCGCCGAGGAGGTGATTCCGGGACTCTTCTAGTCCCTGCGTTCTGACTCCCAGCCGTCCACTCCCTGGCATACTTCCCCGTTGCCAGGTCGGGTCGGATGGGGATCAGAGTCCAGGGGCCACCCGGTTCATATGGCCCTGAACGACATCCACACCCCGGTTCTACTCGAGCGTTGCGTCGAGTTGCTGGCACCCGCCCTCGCGGCCGACGGTGCCGTGCTGGTCGACTGCACGCTCGGCATGGGCGGCCACGCCGAGGCATTCCTCGAGCGTTTCCCGAACATCACGCTCGTCGGTCTCGACCGCGACCTCGACGCCCTCGCCATCTCGCGCGAACGCCTCGCCCGCTTCGGCGATCGTGTCAAGCTCGTCCACACGGTCTACGACGGCATCGACGAAGCCCTCGAAGGTCTCGGCATCCCCGAGGTGCACGGCATCCTGTTCGACCTCGGCGTTTCGTCGTTGCAGCTCGACGAGGCCGAGCGCGGCTTCGCGTACTCCAAAGACGCGCCGCTCGACATGCGCATGGATGCCACGAGTGAGCTCACGGCCGAGACGGTCATCGCCACCTACACCGAGCACGAGCTGCGCAACATCTTCCAGAAATACGGCGAAGAGAAGCTCGCGCAGCGTTACGCCCGCAAGATCGTCGAGGCGCGCGACGCCCGCCCCATCACGCGGTCGGCCGAGCTCGTCGAGATCATCCAGGCGGCAACGCCCGCGGCCGTTCAGCGCGCCGGGCACCCCGCCAAGCGCGTCTTCCAGGCCCTACGCATCGAGGTCAACCAAGAACTGTCGGTGCTCGAAGACGCCATCCCGCGTGCGTTGGACTCGCTCGCGGTCGGCGGGCGCATCGTCGTGCTGGCCTACCAGTCACTCGAAGACCGCATCGTCAAGAAGGACTTTCAGAAAGTCATCGCGTCGACGGCCCCCGCCGGCCTGCCCGTCGAACTGCCCGAGCACGCCCCCCTCTTCCGCGCCCTGGTCAAGGGTGCCGAACTCGCCTCCGACGACGAAAAAGCTGAGAACCCCCGCGCCACCCCGGTGCGACTGCGGGCCATCGAGCGCGTGAGAAAAGGAACCCGATGAGCGCCCAGACCGCCTATGACCTGCCGCTGACCGCTTCGGGGGCCGCCGCATCCGCGCTGCCCGCGCAGCCGGGGCGCAAGAAGGCCCCCTACATCGAGGCCGTTCCAAGAGATGCACGGCGCGCGCGGCCCAAGACGGCCTATGCGCTCGTCACGGTCGGCGGCGTGCTCGTCGTCGTCATCGCGCAGCTGCTGCTCGGTGTGGGGCTCAGCCAGGGCGCCTACGAGATCTCGTCGCTGCAGGCATCCGAGCGGTCGTTGGGGCTGCAGCTGCAGACCGTCTCGAACGACGTGAAAGAGATCTCGTCGCCTCAGTACCTCGCCGCCAACGCCGAATCCCTCGGCATGGTCATCAACGGCACCCCCGCCTACCTGCGCCTGAGTGACGGCTCGGTCACGGGCAACGCCACCGCCGCCACCACCGACACGCCGGTTCCGCTCATCTCGTCGAACGCAATTCCCAACTCGCTCATCGCCGGAGATCCGCTCGCCGTCGCGCCCGACGCCACGGTCGGCGACCCCGACGCAACCGCCGAGGGCGCGCCTACCGATGAAGCCGCGCCGCCGACCGTATCGTTGGAGAACGGTCTGCCGTCCCCGAGCACGCACTAGCCCGCAGCGCACTTCCGCCCCGGTGAACGCCCCGCGCGATCACCGAGACACAAGACGTCGCGACGGGTGCCGCCCGACCAGGCGCTGACAGACCGGATGCCGAGAGGCGTCAGCCGAGAACCCGAGCAGAGAAGGACGAAGCGTGGCCTCACACACCGTCTCGACCAAGCGGCGCATCGTTTTCGCCGTCGCAGCCGTCATCGTGGTGGTGGCCGTCTTCGTCGTCAGACTCGTCGACATCCAACTCGTGCGCGCCGACGCACTCGTCTCCGACTCGCTCACCAAGACCACGGCCAACGGCACCATCTACGCGCCGCGCGGCGAGATCCTCGACACCAACGGCAACATCCTCGCCAGCACCGTCGCGCTGTTCGACATCACGACATCGCCCCGCGACGTCAAAGAATTCGACCGCACCATCGACGGCAAGAAGCAAGAGGTCACGGTCGAGCAGGCCCTCACCGAGGTGGGCGCCATCACCGGGCAGTCCGCCTCCGACCTGCAGAAGATCATCGACGACGCCCTCGCCGCCGACTCCGCGTCCAACTATGCGCTGCTCATCAAGTCGCAGAGCGCCGACAACTACCAGAAGATCCGCGACCTCAATATCCCGTGGATCTACACCGAGCAGAACCCCGGCCGCACCTACCCCAACGGGTCCGTCGCGGGCAACGTCATCGGTTTCGTCGGCAGCGACCAGAAGGGTCTCGCCGGCATCGAGCTGCAGCAGAACGCCTGCCTCACGGGCGAGAACGGCACGCAGAGCTACCAGCGCTCGAAAGACGGCGTGGCACTGCCCGGCACCACCGAGGTGACCACGGCCGCCAAAGAGGGTGGCAACGTGAAGCTCACGATCGACGCCGACCTGAACTGGTACATGCAGCAGCTCGTGGCCTCGCAGATCGCGGCGACGGGCGCGACCTCGGGAACGGTCATGGTCACCGAGGTGAAGACCGGCAAGATCCGCGCCCTGGCCGAATGGCCGAGCGTCGACCCCAACGACATCAACGCGACCGCCCCCGAAGACCGCGGCTCGAAAGCTTTCACGGCGCCCTTCGAGCCCGGGTCGATCTTCAAGCCTTTGACCGCGGCATCCCTCATCGATGCGGGGCTCGCCACGCCCACCTCGCAGGTGTTGGCCGAGTACCGGTACAAGCCCGAAAACGGCGCCAGCATCAAAGACGCCCTGCCGCACGACCCCGAGCGCCTCACTCTGACGGGCGTGCTGCAGCAATCGTCCAACACCGGTCTGAGCAAGCTGGGCGAGAAGATGAGCGCCCAAGACCGCTACAACTACCTGAAGAAGTTCGGCATCGGCGATGCGTCGGCCGTCGGATTCCCCGGCGAAGACTCCGGCATCCTGCACCCGTGGGAGAAATGGGACAACCAGACCGACTACGTGACCATGTTCGGTCAGGGCGTCGCCGTCACCGCGATCCAGATGGCCAACGCCTACCAGGCGATCGCCAACGGGGGAGTCGAACTTCCCATGCAGCTCGTCGAGGGGTGCGAATACTCGGACGGCACGACGACGGAGGTGCCAGCCGCATCCGACGGAAAACGGGTCATCAGTGAGGAAGCCTCGAAAGAGGTCCTCGGAATGATGGAAACCGTGGTCACGAACGGATTCTTGGCCAAAGACCTCACGATGCCCGGCTACCGCGTAGCAGCAAAATCGGGCACCGCGGAACAGTCCGACGGCGCGGGTAAACTGAAGAAAACCTATGTCGCCTCGATGGCCGGAACCGTTCCGGCAGAAGACCCCCAATACGTGATCACCGTGCACCTGAAAGACCCGCTCACCCTCATGTCGTCGGCAGCGGCGGCACCGGTCTTCAAACAGGCCGTCACGCAAGTGATCAAACGCTACGGAATTCCGCCCTCCACGGGCACGCCGGCGAACTACCCCGGCGAATACTGAGTCATGACAACGCCTGTTTCTCTCGACCCTGCACCGAGTGGAACGGGCGTTGCCGTGCGCACCGCATCACACTGGCCCGCACACCGACCGGCCAAGAACTGAGAACTGATGATTGAACTGACACTCCGAGAGATCGCCGACATCACGGGCGGCACGCTCGCGACCCGCGAGGCGGGCCTCACCGCCGACAGCACCGTGTCCGGCCTCGTCGACACCGATTCGCGAGAGATCGCGCCCGGCGGCATCTTCGTCGCCAAGCCCGGCGAAGAAACCGACGGTCACCTGTTCGTCGGCAAGGCCGTCGAGAACGGCGCCGTGCTCGCACTCGTCGAACACGAGGTCGAGGAGAACATTGCGCAGATCGTCGTCGAGGACGTCGTCGAGGCGCTCGGTGTCCTGGCCCGCGCCGTCGTCGACCGCGTGCGCGCCGGGGGAGACCTCCGCGTCGTCGGCATCACGGGTTCCAACGGCAAGACCACGACCAAGAACATGCTGCGCGCCATCCTCGAGCCCCAGGGCGAGACCGTGGCCCCGCGCGGCTCCTTCAACAACGAGGTGGGTGCGCCGCTCACCATGCTGCGGCTCACGCCGTCCACGCGCTACCTCGTTGCCGAGATGGGTGCCAGCAAGCAGGGCGACATCACGCGGCTCGTGGGCATGGCGCATCCCGAGATCGGTGTCGTGCTGAAGGTCGGCCTGGCCCACGCCGGTGGCTTCGGCGGCATCGAGGCCACGCAGAAGGCCAAGAGCGAGATGGTGACCGACCTGCCCGAGACGGGCGTCGCCGTGCTCAACGCCGACGACCACCGTGTGCGGCAGATGGCGGATGTCACGCCCGCACGCGTGCTCTGGTTCGGCCAAGAAGACTCGGCCGACGTGCGCGCAACCGACATCGTCTCGTCGCGCACCGGCACCACGTTCGTCGTCACGATCCCCGGTGGCGAGAGCCGCACGGTGCACCTCAAGGTTCTCGGCGAACACCATGTCATGAACGCCCTGGCCGCCCTCGCCGTCGCCACCACGCTGGGCGTGCCGCTCGACGAGGCCGTCACGGCGCTCGAGGGTGTCGCCCGCGCCGAACGGTGGCGCATGGAGGTGCTCGGCGGCCGCGACGACGTCACGATCATCAATGACGCCTACAACGCCAGTCCCGACTCCATGTCGGCGGCCATCAAGACGCTCGCCCAGATCAGTCCAGAGGGGTCCCGCACGGTCGCCGTGCTGGGCGCCATGTCCGAGCTCGGCGAGTTCGCGGGCGAAGAACACGATCGCATCGGCCTGCAGCTCGTGCGCCTCAACATCTCGCAGCTCGTGGTGGTGGGGGCCGAAGCCCGGCGCATGCACATCACCGCGATCAACGAGGGGTCGTGGGACGGCGAGTCGGTATACTTCGAAACGCAAGACGAGGCCTACGACTATCTGGCAACGGAGCTCCGAGCGGGCGACACCGTTCTGGTGAAATCGTCCAATTCCGCGAAGCTCCGCTTTCTCGGTGACCGGTTGGGAGAACTGTTCGCGTGGTAGCCCTTCTGACCGCCGCCGCCTTGTCGATGGCCTTCTCGCTCTTCCTCACACCCGTCTTCGTGCGGCTGTTCCGCAAGCTCAAGTGGGGCCAGTTCATCCGTGACGACGGACCCCAGTCGCACCACGCCAAACGCGGTACCGCCACCATGGGCGGCATCGTCATCATCGTGGGCACGCTGTTCGGCTACTTCGTCGCCATGCTCATCACGGGCGACCGCATCACCATGTCGGCGCTCCTCGTGCTGTTCATGATGGTCGGGCTCGGCGTCGTCGGCTTCATCGACGACTTCATGAAGACGCGCAAACAGCGCAGCCTGGGGCTCGGCGGCTGGGCCAAGGTGCTCGGCCAGGTCATCGTCGCCACGGCCTTCGCCATCATGGCCATGAACTTCCCCAACCAGGCCGGCATCACTCCCGCGTCGACGGCTATCTCGTTCACGCGCGACCTGCCGATCAACTTCTTGCTGATCGCCCCCGCCATTCCGCTCGTCGGCGTGATCATCTATCTCATCTGGACGAGCTTCCTGGTGGCCGCGGCCTCCAACGGCGTCAACGTGACCGACGGTCTCGACGGCTTGGCCACGGGCGCGTCCATCCTGGCCATCGGCTCCTACGTCATCATCGGTTTCTGGCAGTCCAACCAGTCGTGCTTCAGCCCGAACCTCGCCGAGGCCGTGCGCTACAAGTGCTACGACGTGCGCGACCCGCTCGACCTCGCCATCGTCGCCGCGGCCATTTCGGGAGCTCTCATCGGGTTCCTCTGGTGGAACACGTCGCCCGCCCAGATCTTCCTGGGCGACACCGGTTCGCTCGCGCTCGGTGGCGCTCTGGCCGCCCTCGCGATCCTCACGCACACCGAGCTGCTCCTCGTCTTCATCGGTGGCCTCTTCGTCATCGAGACGGGTTCGGTCATCGTGCAACGCGCCTACTTCAAGATCACCCACGGCAAGCGCATCTTCCGCATGAGCCCCATCCACCACCACTTCGAATTGAAGGGTTGGGCCGAGGTCACGGTCGTCGTGCGCTTCTGGATCGTCGGCGGGCTGTTCGTCGCCGCCGGTGTCGGAACCTTCTACCTCGAATGGATCACCCGCTAGTGCCGCACCAGAATCGCCTCGACGGTCTCACGAGTTGGCACGCCGACTGGAAGGGCCTGAAAGTGGCTGTTCTGGGGCTCGGCGTGACGGGCTTCTCGGTGGCCGACACGCTCACAGAACTGGGGGCGGATGTCCTCGTCCTCGCGTCGAATGCAGCCGACGAGCGCGCGCAGCTGATCCCGGTCATCGGTGCCCGCCTCGTGCAGGCGTCGCTCGACGAGGTGCCGGCCGAGCTCACCGAACAGCGGCCCGACGTGATCGTCGTGTCACCGGGCTTCGTGCCCACGCATCCGATTCTCGTCTGGGCCGCCGAGCAGGGCATCGCCGTGTGGGGCGACGTCGAGCTGGCCTGGCGCGTGCGCGACAAGGTGGGCACGCCCGCCGACTGGATTCTCGTCACGGGCACCAATGGCAAGACCACGACCGTGCAGCTCACGGCGACCATGCTGGCCGCGGCAGGCCTGCGTGTCGCCCCCTGCGGCAACATCGGCGTGCCCGTTCTCGACGCCGTGCGCGACCCCGCGGGCTTCGATGTCTTCGTCGTCGAACTCTCGAGCTATCAGCTGCACTACCTGAGTGCGCAGACGGGGCCAGACCCGGTCACACCCTTCTCGGCCGTGTGCCTCAACATCGCCGACGACCACATCGACTGGCACGGCTCGCTCGAGGCCTACGTCGCCGCCAAGGCGCACGTCTACGACCGCACGCGCGTGGCCTGCGTCTACAACAAGTCCGACGATCGCACGATGCGCATGGTGCAAGAGGCCGAGGTGACCGACGGTGCCCGCGCCATCGGTTTCGACCTGGGCGTGCCCGGCCCGAGCGACTTCGGCGTCGTCGACGGCATCCTGTGCGACCGCGCGTTCCTCGAGGAACGGCACTCTTCCGCGCTCGAACTGACTACCGTCGACGAGCTGCACGAGCTCGGCCTCGCGGCGCCGCACATCGTGCAGAACGTGCTCGCGGCCGCGGCCCTCGCGCGCTCCTACGGCGTCACGCCCGAACAGGTGCGCCTGGCGCTTCAGGGCTTTGCGCTCGACGCCCATCGCATCGAGGTCGTCGCGAGCGTCGGCGAGATCACGTGGGTCGACGACTCGAAGGCCACCAATCCGCACGCCGCCAACGCGTCGCTCGCCTCATATCCCTCAGTCGTCTGGGTGGTCGGTGGGCTGCTGAAGGGCGTGCAGATCGACGAGATCGTTCGCCGGCACGCCGACCGTGTGCGCGGTGTGGTCATCATCGGCGTCGACCGTCAGCCGATCCTCGAGGCATTCGGGCGACACGCGCCCCAGGTGCCGCTGTTCGAGGTCGAGACATCCGACACTGAACAGGTGATGAGCGCGGCCGTCGATTTCGCGGCCGGCATCGCCGAACCGGGCGATGTGGTCTTGCTCGCTCCCGCGGCGGCATCGATGGACCAGTTCGCCAACTACGCAGAACGCGGCCACAAGTTCCAGCAGGCCGTGCGCACCTATCTGGGAGGTCAGGCAGATGAGCGCTCCACCGACCGACCGACCGACGACCGCTGAGCAGAGCTCCGGCTCGAAGGCGACCCGCATTTCGCTCGGGCGCATCTTCACGCCGGAGTCGAGCAACTACTACCTTCTTCTCGGCACGACGGTCTTCCTCGTGCTCATCGGCCTCGTCATGGTGCTGTCCGCGTCGTCGGTCGACTCGTTCCTCGACGACTCCGGCTTCTTCGGCGGTTTCTGGAAGCAGGCGACGTATGCCGTGATCGGCATCCCGCTGATGCTCGTCATCAGCCGTATCCCCGCGATCTTCTGGAAGCGCTGGGCGTGGGTCGTGCTCGGCGGCGCATTGCTGCTGCAGGCGCTCGTCTTCACGCCGCTCGGCTTCGCGGTCGGCGGAAACCTGAACTGGATCGCCATCGGCCCCATCTCGGGTCAGCCCTCCGAGCTGCTGAAGCTCGCCCTGGCCATCTGGCTGGGAGCGGTGCTCGGCCGCAAGATCGCACTGCTCGGCGACTGGAAGCACGCGCTCATCCCCGCCGTCCCCGTCGCCGTCATAGCGCTCGGTCTCGTGCTCCTCGGACACGACCTCGGCACCGTCATGATCATGGGCATGGTCGTGATCGGCGCGCTCTATTTCGCCAACCTCAAGCTGCGCTACCTGTCGCTGCCGTTCATTCTCGGCATCGTCGTGTTCCTGGGCTTCGCCATCACGAGCCCCAACCGGATGGCGCGCATCACGTCGTTCCTCGACGAGGACTGCGTCGACTACGAGAACCTCTGCTGGCAGCCGCTGCACGGCACCTGGGCGTTGGCCAATGGCGGCCTCTTCGGCCTCGGCCTCGGCAACTCCCGCGAGAAATATTCGTGGTTGCCCGCGGCATCCAACGACTACATCTTCGCCATCATCGGCGAAGAGCTCGGCCTCATCGGCGCCGTCGTCGTGCTGCTGCTCTTCGTCCTGTTGGCCGTTGCCTTCGTGCGCATCATCCGCTCGAGCACCGACCCATTCGCCCGCATCACCACGGGCGCCATCATGGTGTGGGTCATCGGCCAGGCCTTCGTCAACATCGCCGTCGTGCTGCGCCTGCTGCCGACCCTCGGCGTCCCCCTTCCCCTGATATCCGCCGGAGGTACGGCCCTGCTGACCTCCCTGGTGTCGATCGGTATCGTCCTCTCGTTTGCTCGCACATCGGGCCGCGAGAAGGCGTCGGGCCTCAGGGCCCCCGCTTTCGGCACCCCCACCCGAGGAATTCGATGACCACCTATCTGCTCGCCGGCGGCGGCACCGCCGGACACGTTAACCCCCTGCTGGCGGTCGCCGACACCATCCGCGAGAACGAACCGGATGCCGAGATCGTCGTGCTCGGAACGAAGGAGGGCCTCGAGGCCCGACTCGTGCCGGCCCGGGGCTACGAGCTGTCGACCATCGAGCGCCTGCCGTTCCCGCGCAAGCCGAGCAAAAGCGCCATCACGTTCGGGTCGCGCTTTCGCACGGCCGTGAACGACGTCGTCGCCCTGATCGCCGACCGCAAGGTCGACGTCGTCGTGGGCTTCGGCGGGTATGCCTCGGCCCCCGCCTATCTGGCGGCGCGGCGCAGCAAGGTTCCCCTCGTCATCCACGAGGCCAACGCCAAAGCCGGGCTGGCTAACAAGCTCGGCGCTCGGTACACGTCCTTCGTCGGCGTGGCCTTCCACGGCACCAAGCTGCGCGGCGCTCGTTTCGTCGGCATGCCCCTGCGCCCCGAGATCGAACGCCTCGACCGCGACGCCGCGCGAGCCGAGGCCCGTGAACTCTTCGGCCTCGACGCCGACCGCCCGACGCTGCTCGCGACCGGTGGGTCGTCGGGCGCCCGACGCCTCAACAACACCATCTTCGAGTCCCGCGACGACATCGTCGCGGCCGGCTGGCAGGTGCTGCACATCGTGGGCCGCAACTTCGATCAGACCGACCCGGGTGAGAAGCACTACCGCCTGCTCGACTACTGCGACCGCATGGAACTGGCCCTCGGTGTCGCCGATGCGGCCGTCTCGCGCGCGGGCTCCGGCACGGTCTCCGAGCTCTCGGCGCTCGGCGTCCCCGCCGTCTACGTGCCCTACCCGGTCGGCAACGGCGAGCAGCGCTTCAATGCCGCCGACTCGGTGCGCGCCGGGGGAGCGATCCTGGTGCTCGATGCGCAGTTCACCCCGTCGTGGGTGCGTTCCGACCTCATTCCGCTGCTCACCGACACCGTGCGGTTGCACGATATGGCCATCCAGGCGCGCTCGATGGGCACGCCGCAGGGTTCGCAGCGCATGTACGAGCTCATCCGGGATGCGCTGAACTAGCGTCCCCGGCCACCCAGCCCGATGGGTTATAACTGAATCGGCCTTCAGGGCCACCGATTTCGAAAAGAGTGCGAACCCGTGACGATCAAACCTGACTTCTCCGTGGCGATTCCCGAAAACCTGGGCCGCCTGCACTTCGTGGGCATCGGCGGTTCGGGCATGAGCGGTATCGCGCGCCTGTTCGCGAACGCCGGTTACACCGTCACCGGGTCGGATGTGCGCGAATCGGGGGCCGTCGACGCGATGCGTGCTCTCGGCATCCCCGTCGCGATCGGCCACGACGCCGCCAACGTGGGTGACGCCGACACGCTCGTCGTCACGGGCGCGCTGTGGGAAGAGAACCCCGAATATCAGCTGGCGCTCTCGCTCGGGCTGCCCGTGCTGCACCGCTCGCAGGCCCTCGCCTGGCTCATCAACCAGCAGCGGCTGGTGGCCGTCGCTGGCGCACACGGCAAGACCACGTCGACGGGCATGATCGTCACCGGTCTGCTGGGCCTCGGCGAGGACCCGAGCTTCGTCAACGGCGGCGTCATCGAGTCGCTCGGTGTGTCGAGCGCGCACGGCGAGGGCGACCTGTTCGTGGTCGAGGCCGACGAATCGGATGGTTCGTTCCTGCTCTACGACACGGCCGTCACGCTCATCACCAACGTCGACCCCGACCACCTCGACCACTACGGTTCGCTCGAGGCGTTCGAGCAGGCGTTCGTCGACTTCGCGCAGAAGTCATCCGAGTTCGTCGTCATCTCGGCCGATGACCCCGGCGCTGTGCGCGTGACCTCGAAGCTCGAGGGCAAACGCGTCATCACGTTCGGTGAGAGCCCCGACGCCGATGTGCGCGTGCACTCGATCACCACCGAAGGCCCCGTGTCGTTCATCGTGTCGTTCGAGGGCCAGGACAACGGTGCCACGCTCACGGTGCCCGGGCGCCACAACGCGCTGAACGCGGCCGGCGCCTTCGCCGTGCTGGTCGGCCTCGGCTTCGGCGCGAGCGAATCACTGCGCGCCATCGCTCAATTCGGCGGCACCGAGCGCCGCTTCGAGCTGCACGGAACGGTCGACGGCGTGAGCGTCTATGACGACTACGCGCACCACCCCACCGAGGTCGCCGCGGCGCTGTCTGCCGCCCGCACGGTCGTGGGCGAGGGCCGCATCATCGCGGTGCACCAGCCGCACCTTTACAGCCGCACGCGCCTTTTTGCGCGCGAGTTCGCCGAGACCCTCGAGCGCTACGCCGACCAGACCGTCGTCCTCGACGTCTATGGCGCGCGCGAAGACCCCGAGCCGGGTGTCACGGGTGCCCTCGTGAGCGAGAAGTTCTCCGACCCGTCGAAGGTCGCGTTCATCGCCGACTGGCAGCAGGCGGCCGACTACACGGCGTCGATCGCGCGCGAGGGTGACTTCGTCATCACCCTCGGTTGTGGCGACGTGTATCGCATCGTGCCGCAGCTGCTCGGGTCGCTCACCGACCACCGCGGCTGAGGCATCCGATGAAACGACCGTCAGGTTTCACTCCACCGCCTGAGGGCAGCCGACCCACGCGCGGTTCCGCGTCGGGCGGTGCGGATGACGCGACGCCCGACGCCTCCGATGCGGGCGCGCCGCGCCGCTCAACGTCTGACGCGCCCCGTGCAAAGGGTCGCGCGGGATCGAATGCAAGCGCTTCGCCGTCCGGGAACGATCGCCCCGGGACCGATAAGAAGACCCGCGCCGCCGCCTCCGCGCCTGCGGGCTCGGGGACATCGTCATCGGGCTCGCGAGGGAAGAAACCGGGTGCATCTTTCGCCGCGGGCCGTTCGACGAGCGGGAGTTCGTCCGGATCTGCGGCGGGCGCGCGCACGCCGCAGCCCCGCGATGACGATGCCCGCGCATCCTCGGGTTTCCTCCCGAGCGTGCGGCAGGCGCGTCGCGAGCGCAAACGCGTCGAGCGTGCTGAGGTTAAGCGCTTCACGGCCCGCTCCCGTCGGCGTCGCCGCACCTGGTTGATCGCGGGCGGCTCGGTCGTCGGCATCGGCGTGCTCGCGGCCGCTCTGGCTTTCAGCCCCATCCTCTCGGTGCGCACGATCGAGGTGGATGGCGCCATGCGCGTCTCCTCCGACGCCGTCGTCCAGGGCCTGCAGCCCATCGTCGGTTCGCCGTTCCCGCTGGTCGACCAGAGCGCCATCAAGGCCGAGCTCGTGAAGTATCCGCTCATCGAGTCCTACTCGGTCGAGAGCCGCCCGCCCGACACACTCGTGGTCAAGCTCGTCGAGCGCACGCCCGTCGGGGTCATCGACACGGGGGAGGGCTTCACGGTCGTCGACGCGGCGGGTGTCGTGATCGAGGCATCCAACACTCAGCCGACGGGCTATCCGCTCATCGAGGTGCCCGACGGCGTCATGAGCGAGGGCTTCCAGTCGGCCGCGGGCGTCCTGCGTGCCATGCCCGACGAGCTGCGCCAGAAAGTGTCATCGGTCACAGCCAAGACGCACGACGACGTCACCCTCAAACTGCGCGACACCGATGCGACGGTGCTCTGGGGCAGCGCCGATGATGGGGCCTTCAAGACCCTGGCACTCGAACGCCTCATGGCGGCAACGGATCCGGCCACGGTCGAGCAGTACGACGTGTCGTCGCGCAAAACCGTGGTCGTGCGCCAGCAACCCTAATTTCTGCTTGGATATTCGCGACACGCGGCGCGGCGGTCGAGGTCGAGTGGCCTCTCGCCATAACGTTCAGATCAGGAATTGCATACTCAGCATAACTTTAAGCCTTAACTTGAGGTTGAAAGTTCGCATCGGAGGCCGGACGTGACAAACAACCAGAACTACCTTGCCGTGATCAAGGTCGTCGGCATCGGCGGTGGCGGCGTCAACGCTGTCAACCGCATGATCGAGCTCGGCCTCCGCGGGGTCGAATTCATCTCGATCAACACCGACGCCCAGGCGCTCTTGATGTCGGATGCCGACGTCAAGCTCGACGTGGGACGCGAGATCACCCGCGGCCTCGGTGCCGGCGCCGACCCCGAGGTGGGTCGCCGCGCTGCCGAGGACCACGCCGAAGAGATCGAAGAAGCCCTCGCCGGCGCCGACATGGTGTTCGTCACCGCCGGTGAAGGTGGCGGAACGGGAACGGGTGGCGCACCCGTCGTCGCGCGCATCGCCAAATCGATCGGCGCCCTGACCATCGGTGTCGTCACGAAGCCCTTCGGCTTCGAGGGTCGCCGCCGTCAGGCACAGGCCGAGCTGGGCGTCGCCAAGCTCAAGGAAGAAGTCGACACGCTCATCGTCGTGCCGAACGACCGTCTGCTCGAGATCAGCGACCGCGGCATCAGCATGCTCGAGGCGTTCTCCACGGCCGACCAGGTGCTGCTCGCCGGTGTGCAGGGCATCACCGACCTGATCACCACCCCCGGCCTCATCAACCTCGACTTCGCCGACGTCAAGAGCGTCATGCAGGGTGCCGGTAGCGCCCTCATGGGTATCGGTTCGTCGCGCGGGGCCGACCGTGCCATCAAGGCCGCCGAGCTCGCCGTCGCATCGCCGTTGCTCGAGGCATCCATCGAGGGTGCGCACGGTGTGCTGCTCTCGATCCAGGGTGGATCGAACCTCGGCATCTTCGAGATCAACGACGCCGCACGCCTCGTGCAAGAGGCCGTGCACGCCGAAGCCAACATCATCTTCGGTGCCGTCATCGACGACACCCTGGGCGACGAAGTGCGTGTCACCGTCATCGCCGCCGGTTTCGACGGGGGCGAGCCGCCGTCGCGCGACGCCATCGCCAACCGCGACGCCGTCATCGGAACGGGTGGCGTCGTCACCGCCAAGAACGATTCGCCCGAATCGGTCCAGGCTCCCGCGGCGGCTCCCATCGCCCCGGCGACGCCCGCACCGGCCGCCGAGAAGAACGACACCTGGTCCATCTCCGAGGAGCGTCACTCCGTGCCGACCCCCGCCGTCGACCCGGCCTTCTCCGACGAGGACGAGCTCGACATCCCCGATTTCCTGAAGTAGCAATGGGCCCCACCGGGACCGTGCCCTCCGAGCACGGCCTCGCGGACCGACTGGCCGCCGTCTCTGCCTCCGTGGCCGAGGCGGCGGCCAGTGCCGGTAGAGACGCGAGCGAGATCACGACGATCGTCGTCACCAAGTTCCACCCCGCGAGCCTCGTGCGCGAGCTCTCTGCACTCGGCGTGCGTGACATGGGGGAGAACCGCCACCAGGAGGCCCGTGCGAAGGCAGCCGAGCTCGAAGACCTCCCCGACCTGCGCTGGCACTTCGTCGGGCAGCTGCAGAGCAACAAGGCGCGTCAGGCCAGGCGGTATGCCCACGCCATCCATTCGCTCGACCGCCTCAGCCTCGTGGATGCCCTCGCGGCCGCTCCCGGCGACGACGACGCCCAGGCATCCATCGTCGACGGTTTCGTGCAGGTCGCCCTCTCCGAGAGCGACACGCGCGGCGGCGTGCAACCCGACGCCGTCGAGGCCCTGGTCGAACGCGTACTCGCCGGCACCGGCATCCGACTGCGCGGTGTCATGGCCGTCGCACCCCTCGGCGAGGAACCCCAAGCCGCCTTCGCTCGCCTGCGCGCGATCTCGGAACGGGTGCGAGCCATCGATCCGGGCGCCGATCGCATCTCGGCCGGAATGTCAGGCGATTTCACAGCCGCGCTGAAAGAGGGCGCGACACACCTACGAATCGGCACCGCAATCACGGGTAACAGACCCGCGACCGGTTAATGTCGAAGAGGAAGAACCGCACAAACGGAGGTAGCGATGTCCAACCCGCTGAAGAAGACAATGGTTTACCTTGGCCTCGCCGACGAGGACCTTGAGTACGAGCAGCAGAACGAGGCGCCCCAGAAGGCCGCCCCGCGCGCCGAGAGCGCTGCTCCCCAGGCCGCCCCGACCCCCACGCGCGCCCCGGTAACGCCGCTGCGCCGCCCCACGGAGGTCAAGCAGGCCGCACCCGCCGAGCTCAACGAGATCCTCACGGTGCACCCCAAGCAGTACAAAGACGCGCAGATCATCGCCGAGACCTTCCGCGAGGGCGTGCCCGTCATCATCAACCTCTCGCAGATGTCCGAGGGCGACGCTCGTCGCCTGATCGACTTCGCCAGCGGCCTCTCGCAGGGCCTCCAGGGAAAGATCGAGCGCGTCACCAGCAAGGTCTTCCTGCTGTCGCCCTCGCACGTCGCCGTGCTCGGCGACACGGTCGCTCAGCCCGTCGAGGGCGAGTCGACCTTCTTCGCTCGGCAATAATTAACGGGTGAGCACAACCTTCGCCATCATCGGCGGCATCCTTTACTTCCTGCTTCTGCTGTACTTCTTCGCCATGTGGGGCCGTTTCGGCCTCGACCTCGCGCGGAGCTTCAAGCCGAGCTGGCGCCCCCGCGGCGCCGGTTTGGTGGCAGCCGAAACCGTCTACGTCGTCACCGATCCTCCGATCCGGTTCTTCCGGCGGATTCTTCCCCCGCTGCGGGTGGGCCCGGTGGCGCTCGATTTCGGATGGAGTATCACGATGCTCTGCGTGATCATCGCCATGACGCTCGTCAACTCGTTCCTGCGCTGATCTCCCTGCGCTGATCTAGCTGCGCTGATCACGAAAGTCCAGCGGGCGCGCGACGAGGTTTGCTAGCGTAGGCACGTCATCGAGATCTCGCTCGAAAACAACACAGTCGAAATAACAAAGGTGGGAAAGCCATGGCGCTAACTCCGGAAGATGTAGTCAACAAGCAGTTCCAGCAGACGAAGTTCCGCGAGGGATACGACCAGGACGAGGTCGACGACTTCCTCGACGAGGTCGTCGTCGAACTGCGTCGTCTCGTTGCCGAGAACCAGGAGCTCCAGGAGCGCCTCGAGAAGGCCGGTTCTTCGACTGAGAAGACCGAAGCCGCTCCCGTCGCCCAGGAGGCTCCCAAGGCCGCCGCGCCCGTTGCCGCAGCGCCTGCCGCCCCGGCCGAGAGCGTCGACGAGTCCGAGTCGTCCTCCAGCCTGCTGCAGCTCGCCCGTCGTCTGCACGACGAGCACGTGCGCGAAGGCTCCGAGAAGCGCGACGCCCTCGTCGCCGAGGGCCACGCCGCCGCCGCACGCATCGTTGCCGAGGCCGAGGCCAAGCAGCGCGAGCAGGCCGCCATCCTCAACGAGCAGAAGGCCGGCATCGAGAAGAAGATCGATGAACTGCGTGTCTTCGAGCGCGAATACCGTCAGAAGCTCCGCGGCTACATCGAGAGCCAGCTGCACGAGCTCGACCAGAACGCTGGCCCGTCCGGCGCGAAGGTCGGCGCAGACGCGTCCAAAGCGTAAATCCCTTGCCGAATGAGTCCGGTGCCCCCCGGGGCACACGGGCGCTGATCGTACTCGCCTCCGTCGCGATTGCGGCGTACGCGCTCGATCAGTTCAGCAAGTTCCTCGTCGAGAGCAATCTCACGCTGGGTGAGCAGGTCCGGGTTCTGGGCGACGTGCTAGTTCTGCACTTCGTCAAGAACCCGGGCGCTGCCTTCTCCCTGGCCTCGGGCAGCACCTGGATCTTCTCGATCCTTGCGGCTGTCGTCACGGTCGTCATCATCGTGTTCGCCCGCAAGATCCGCTCGGTCGGTTGGGGCGTCGTCTTCGGTCTGCTGCTCGGGGGAGTCCTCGGCAACCTGACCGACCGCCTGTTCCGCGAGCCGAGCTTCGGCCTCGGACACGTGGTCGACTTCATCAGCACCCCGTGGATGCTTCCCGCGATCTACAACGTCGCCGACATCTGCATCGTCACCAGCATGGGCCTGTTCATCCTGCTCACGCTGCGCGGCATCAACATGGACGGCACGCGCAGCATCTCCGCCAAACGCGCGGCCGCCGAGGCGAAAGAGCTGGCCGACGCCGAGCCGGCCGCCCGTTCCACCGACGAACCCCTTCGATAGAGACCCCATGGAATCACGTAGCCTCCCCGTTCCCGACGGGCTGGTGGGCTCCCGGGTCGACGCAGCCCTGGCCAAACTCCTCGGCTTCTCGCGCACGTTCGCGGCCGAGGTCGCCGAAGCCGGGGGAGTGAGCGTCGACGGCGTCGTCCTCGGCAAATCCGACCGCCTGCCGAAAGATGCCTGGCTCGAGGTGTCGTGGACCCCCCGCGCCGAGCCGACCATCGTCCCCGTCGTGATCGACGACCTCACGATCGTGCACGATGACGACGAGTTCGTCGTCATCAACAAACCCGCCGGTGTGGCCGCGCATCCGTCGGTCGGCTGGAACGGCCCCACGGTGCTCGGGGCCCTCGCCGGTGCCGGTTTCCGCGTGAGCACATCGGGCGCCGCCGAGCGCGCGGGCATCGTGCACCGCCTCGACGTGGGAACGTCGGGCCTCATGGTCGTCGCCAAAACCGAACGTGCTTACACGTCGCTGAAGCTGGCCTTCCACGACCGCGAGGTCGAGAAGATCTACCACGCCGTCGTGCAGGGTCACCCCGATCCGCTGACGGGAACGATCGACGCGCCCATCGGCCGGCACCCGCGCCACGACTGGAAGTTCGCGGTCACGGCCGAGGGTAAGCCGTCGGTCACGCACTACGAGACCGAAGAGGCGTTCCGCGCCGCGTCGTTCCTCAAGATCCACCTCGAGACCGGGCGCACACACCAGATCCGCGTCCACATGGCGGCGCAGCGGCATCCGTGCGTGGGCGACACGCTTTACGGGGCCGAGGTCGCCCTCTCAGAGCGTCTGGGGCTCACGCGGCAGTGGTTGCACGCCGCCCAGCTGTCCTTCGACCACCCGGCCACGGGGGAGTGGGTCACGTTCACGGCGCCCTACCCGGCCGAGCTCGACCGCGCCCTCGAAATCCTGCGCGCCGAGGGCTGAGCCCGGCTCACGACGCCGCTCCCGACACATCCTCGACCGGCATCCTGCGAGGCACCGATGTCACACGTCGGGGTTAGTCTTTAAGTTCATCCCCACAAGGTCAGTCGGAGAAGTCTTGCCCTCATCAGACGACTCGTTCGTTCACCTGCACGTTCACAGCGAGTACTCGATGCTCGACGGCGCCGCCCGCGTCAAACCCCTCATCGAGAAGGCCGTCGCCGAAGGCATGCCCGCCGTCGCCGTCACCGACCACGGCAACGTCTTCGGTGCCTTCGACTTCTGGCGCACGGCCACCGAGGCGGGCATCAAACCCATCATCGGCACCGAGGCCTACATCACGCCCGGCACGCACCGCAGCGACCGCACACGCGTGCGCTGGGGGGATGGCGGGGGCGACGACGTCTCGGGCGCTGGCTCCTATACGCACATGACGCTCCTCAGCGAAAGCACCGAGGGCATGCACAACCTGTTCCGGTTGTCGTCGCTCGCCTCGCTCGAGGGCTACTACTTCAAGCCCCGCATGGACCGCGAGCTCCTCAGCACCTACTCCAAGGGCCTCATCGCGACGACGGGATGCCCGTCGGGCGAGATCCAGACGCGGCTGCGACTCGGGCAGTACAAAGAAGCCCTGCAGGCCGCATCCGATTACCGCGACATCTTCGGCACAGAGAACTACTTCTGCGAGATCATGGACCACGGCCTCGGCATCGAGCGCCGCATCATGTCCGACCTGATCAAGCTCGCCGGTGAGCTCGACCTGCCGCTCGTCGCCACCAACGACCTGCACTACACGCACGCCGAAGATTCGACATCCCACGCCGCCCTGTTGTGCGTGCAATCGGGCACCACGCTCGACGACCCCAACCGCTTCAAGTTCGACTCGAACGAGTTCTACCTGAAGTCGGCCTCCGAGATGCGGCACCTGTTCCGCGATTACGAGAGCGCGTGCGACAACACGCTGCTCATCGCCGAGCGCTGCGATGTGGCGTTCAACACGAGCGCCAACTACATGCCCCGCTTCCCGGTGCCGGCGGGCGAGACCGAAGAGACCTGGTTCATCAAGGAGGTCGAGACGGGGCTGCACGAGCGCTACCCGGCCGGCATCCCCGACGATGTGCGCAAACAGGCCGACTACGAGGTCGGCGTCATCAGCCAGATGGGCTTCCCGGGCTACTTCCTCGTCGTCGCCGACTTCATCAACTGGTCGAAGAAGAACGGCATCCGCGTCGGCCCCGGCCGCGGTTCGGGCGCCGGCTCGATGGCGGCCTACGCCATGAAGATCACCGACCTCGACCCGTTGCGACACGGCCTCATCTTCGAGCGGTTCCTCAACCCCGACCGCGTCTCGATGCCCGACTTCGACGTCGACTTCGACGAGCGTCGGCGCGGCGAGGTCATCCGCTACGTCACCGAGAAGTACGGCGACGAGCGCGTAGCCCAGATCGTGACCTATGGCACCATCAAGGCCAAGCAGGCGCTGAAAGACTCCTCACGCGTGCTCGGTTTCCCGTTCGGCATGGGTGAGAAGCTGACCAAGGCCATGCCGCCGCCCATCATGGGCAAGGACATCCCGCTGACGGGCATCTTCGACAAAGATCACCCGCGCTACAAGGAGGCGTCCGACATCCGCTCGGTCGTCGAATCAGACCCCGAGGCGCAGACCGTTTTCAACACGGCGCTGGGCCTCGAGAACCTGAAGCGGCAGTGGGGCGTGCACGCGGCCGGTGTGATCATGTCGAGCGACCCGCTGATCGACATCATCCCGATCATGAAGCGCGAACAAGACGGCCAGATCGTCACACAGTTCGACTACCCGGCGTGCGAGTCGCTCGGGCTCATCAAGATGGACTTCCTGGGGTTGCGCAACCTCACGATCATCGACGATGCGCTCGACAACATCGAGGCCAACCGCGGGTTCCGTCCCGTGCTCGAAGACCTCGACTTCGACGATCAGGGCGCCTACGACCTGCTGTCCCGCGGCGACACCTTGGGCGTGTTCCAGCTCGACTCCGGCCCCATCCGGTCGCTCCTGCGCCTCATGCGCCCCGACAACTTCGAAGACATCTCGGCCCTCATCGCGCTCTACCGGCCGGGGCCCATGGGGGCCAACTCGCACACCAACTACGCGCTGCGCAAGAACGGGCAGCAGCCCATCACACCCATCCACCCCGAGCTCGAAGAGCCGCTCAGCGAGGTGCTCTCGACCACCTACGGCCTGATCATCTATCAGGAGCAGGTCATGGCCATCGCGCAGAAGGTCGCTGGGTTCTCGCTCGGCCAGGCCGATATCCTGCGCCGCGCCATGGGTAAGAAGAAGAAATCCGAGCTCGACAAGCAGTTTGCGGGCTTCTCGGCGGGCATGACGGCCAACGGCTACTCGATGGCGGCCGTCGAAACCCTGTGGGCGATTCTTTTGCCATTCTCCGACTACGCCTTCAACAAGGCGCACTCGGCGGCGTACGGCGTGCTGTCCTACTGGACCGCCTACCTCAAGGCACACTTCCCCGCCGAGTACATGGCCGCACTGCTGACGAGCGTGGGAGACGCGCGCGACAAGCTCGCCCTCTATCTAAACGAGTGCCGCCGCATGGGCATCCAGGTGCTGCCGCCCGATGTCAACGAGTCGATCGGCTTCTTCGCGGCCGTCGGCGAAGACATCCGCTTCGGTCTGGGCGCCGTGCGCAACGTCGGCAGCAACGTGGTCGAAGGTATTCGCCAGGCGCGCACCGACAAGGGGCGCTTCGAGAGCTTCCACGACTACCTGCGCAAGGTTCCGCTTCATGTGGCCAACAAGCGCACCACCGAGTCGCTCATCAAAGCCGGCGCATTCGACTCGCTCGGCAACACGCGCCGCGCCTTGGTCGAATGCCATGAAGATGCCGTCGAGTCGGCCGTCAACGACAAGCGCAACGAGGCCAAGGGCCAGGTGGGCTTCGACTTCGACAGCCTGTGGGACGAGCCTCAGGCTGCCCAGCAGGTGCCCGAACGGCCCGAGTGGTCGAAGCGCGACAAGCTCGCCTTCGAGCGGGACATGCTCGGTCTGTACGTCTCCGACCACCCGCTGGCCGGGCTCGAGATCCCGCTCGCGAAGCACGCGTCCACGACCATCACCGACCTCATGGCCGCCGAGTCCACCGAGGATGGTGACACCGTGACCATCGCGGGGCTCATCACGAGTGTGCAGCACCGCGTGGCCAAGGCATCCGGAAACCAATACGGCATGATCCAGGTCGAAGACTTCGGCGGCGAGATCACCGTGATGTTCATGGGCAAGGGCTATCAGGAGTTCCAGTCCGCCCTCATCGCCGACACCGTCGTCGTCGTCCGCGGGCGTGTCAGCATGCGCGACGACGGCATGAACCTGCACGCCTACTCGCTCTTCGCGCCCGAACTCGAGCAGGCCGACGAAACAGGGCAGTTGACCCTCGTCATGCCCGACTCCCGTGCGACCACCGAGATCGTCGGCGCCCTGCGCGACATCCTCGTTCGCCACCCCGGCGAGGCCGAGGTGCGGTTGAAGCTCGTGCGGGGCGACATCGCGCGCGTCTTCGAGGTGCCCAAGCCTGTCAAGGTGACGGCCGATCTCTTCGGCGAACTCAAGTCATTGCTCGGTCCGAATTGCCTCGGCTAGGATCGCGCTGACCTTCCCCGGGCGACTCGTTCGTCCGACGGCCATGCCGGCCGGCCCCATCCCACTCCCACAGAAGGAGCAACAATGACGGATTCCACTCCGCGCAACGACCAGTGGGGGCCTCCGCCGTCGCCGCACCAGGGCGCACCGGGCGCACCACAGCCCGCCGCGGGCCAGTACGGCACCGGTCAGTATGGCTCGGGTCAGTACGGTAGCGGTCAGTACGGGGGGCAACAGCCTCAGAGCTCCGCTCCTGGCCAGCCTTACGGCACGGCCCCCGGGCAGCCTTATGGGGCGCAGGCCACCGGGCCGTTCCCCACTCCGCAGAAGAACGACACGCCGAAGGCGCCGAAGAAGCGCACCAATGATCAGGGTTTGGCGTTCGGCATCGGCCCCTTCACGCTGCGCGAGATCATCATCCTGGGCCTCACGGTCCTGCTCATCGTCGCGTCCTTCCTGCCCGTGATCTCTGGCGGGTTCATCGACTACTACTCCGTGTGGGCTCCGTTCACCTGGCTCGTGATCCCGGGCCTCCTGCTCGTGCTGGCCTCTGCCGTGCTCATCACGCTGCGCCGCCTCGTGCCGTCGCTTCGCACGAAGCTGCGCGTCGGCTCCCTGTCAGTCGACCAGTTCGCCTCGGTCTCGGTCATCGTCACGGGCTCCTTCTACCTCGGCCTGCTCATCATCGTTGGCACCGCCAGTGCGGCTATCTCGCCCTTCGGCGCGGGCTTCTCGGTCGGAGCCGGCATCATCCTGGGGTTCCTCGTGAGCCTGGCACTGCTCGTGGTCACCACGCTCGGCAGCATCATCCCACCGTTCAAGGCCGACTTCGCCGACCGCGGTGAGTCGCCCGCCCACCCGAGCGCGCGTCCGGCTGCGGCTCTAGCCGCCCGCCCGAAGGCGGAGAAGAGCAACGCCTTCCCGGGACAGCAGGGTCAGACTGGTCAGCAGGGTCAGCAGTATGCAGCCCCCGGTGCCCCGGGCAACACGGGCGCCTATCCGGCGAACGGCTGGAATGGTCAGGCATCGCAGAACCCCGGCCAGGGTGGAACGGGCCAGTACGGCGCCGGTTTCGGCGGCGGCTACAACGGTGGCGGCTACAACGGTGGCGGCTACAACGGTGGCGGCCAGAACCAGACCGGCCAGTTCGGTGCCGGTCAGAACGGCGCCGGCCAGAACGGTGCCGGCCAGTACGGTCAGCCGAACACTGCCGAGCGCAGCGCACAGGCCGGAAACGATGCTGCGGCTTCGGAAAGCGACAACGCGACGTCGTCGTACGCTTCCGGTTCGTTCGCGCCGCCTTCGACCGATGATCAGCCCACGAGCCAGTTCGGTTACGCCCGCCAGGGTGATGCAGCGGCATCGGGCTCTCCGCTCGCTGCCGGTGACGGTGGGGCCGCACGCGAGTGGGCTGCCGACGACTCCGCTGCGGGTCCGCAGTCGCCCGTGCTCGACAACGCCGCACCTCAATCCGAGCCGACGGCCTTCGAAAGCCTTGGCCTCGAAGACTCGGACGACGTGCGCACCGCGCCGTCGAACGGCGATGACGCGCACGACGCGTCGACCCCCGGAGCAAACACCGGCTCGTACGCGGCCGACGAGAACTCCGGTAGCTCGGCGGCTTCGCCCGTCGGAGCGCCGTCTGCGGCCGGGCAGTCCGATTCCGATGCGCCGTCGGACGCCACGGATTCCGCGACCGACGCTCCGAGCGAAGCGTCGACCGAGACGGTCCTGCGCTCCGACATCCCGTCGTTCGCACCGAACGTCGACTTCGGCTCGTCGCCGCGTTCGACCGACCCGCAGGATGACGACGACGACCCGGACGACGCGATCCCCGCGGCCGACCCGACGCCCGTCTCCGCTCTGCGCCACGTCTCCGAGCACGAGAGCGAAGTCGAACCGCCGGCCGCCGTCTCGACGCAGCCGTTCTGGGTGTACTCGCCCGTTCCGCGGCCCGTCTACGACGAGCACACGGGTGTGACGGTGTTTGAGATCGGCCCGTCCGCCTGGGCCCTCGCGGTCGTCGACCGCGGCACGGAACTCGTGATCCGTCACGACGACGGACGCGTGGGCGTATTGCGTGACCTCGAGAACCTGACGCGCGGCTAGGCCGAGCGGGCGGTCGCCGCTGGCGACCGCTCGACTGATTCAGCACAGGGAGCGGGCCGCAGGCTCGCTCCCTGTGTCGTGTGACCTCAGCTTTCTGCAGGAGTCTCGAATCCGTCTCGTCGTGTGACGACGGCTTGCTGCGGATGCCTCGAATGTGTCCTTCACGCCGGTGCCATGTGCTCGGCTGGAGTGCCGCGCGTCAGGAAAGCCGTGCGGCACGCTCGCAGACGGATTCCGCTCACGCCATCCGAGGTTCGACAGCCCTCGCCCGCTCTCCGGTGCGCGGCCGAGCCGACAACGCGAACCCCGGTAAACTCGTGCCCATGGTGAACACAATCGATCTCCGCGGCCGCTCTCTCACACCCTCGGAGCTCGAGAACCTCATCCCGCGGCCCGTCGTCGACGTATCGGTGGCCCAGGACGCCGCGGCAGCACTGATCTCCGAGGTCCGCGCCGAGGGTGCCGCGGCCCTCACGCGTCACGCCGAGCGATTCGACGGGGGAGCGCCCGCCGCGTTCCGCGTCCCGGCAGCCGACCTCGATGCCGCTCTCGAGGGCCTCGACCCGGCCGTCCGTGCCGCCCTCGACGAGACGATCCGTCGCGTACGCGTTGGTACCGCCGCCCAGGTTCCCCCGCAGCAGACCACCGAGGTCGCCCCGGGTGCCCGCATCGTGCAGCGCTGGCAGCCCGTCGGGCGTGTCGGGCTCTATGTTCCCGGCGGAAAGGCCGTCTATCCCTCGAGCGTGATCATGAACGCCGTTCCCGCGCAGGTCGCCGGGGTGCGTTCGATCGCCCTCGCCTCGCCCGCGCAGCGCGAGTACGGCGGCAACGTGCACCCCACCATCCTGGCCGCCGCGCGTCTCCTCGACATCGACGAGGTCTACGCCATCGGCGGCGCCAGCGCGATCGGCGCCTTCGCCTATGGCGTTCCGGATATCGGACTCGAACGCGTCGACGTCGTCACGGGCCCCGGAAACATCTTCGTCGCCGCCGCGAAGCGCCTCGTGCGCGGACAGGTGGGCATCGACGCCGAGGCGGGCACGACCGAGATCCTCGTCATCGCCGACGACAGCGCCGACCCCGATTTCGTCGCTGCCGACCTCATCAGCCAGGCCGAGCACGACGAGGCGGCGGCCTCGCTCCTGGTCACCGATTCCGCGGCCTTCGCGCAGGCGGTCGAAGCCTCGCTCGAGCAACTGCAGCCGCTCACGCAGCACGGTGCGCGCGTGGCCGAGGCTCTCTCGGGCCCCCAGTCGGCGATCGTGCTGGTCGACGACCTCGACCGGGCGGCCGAGTTCAGCAACATCTACGCTCCCGAACACCTCGAGATCCAGACCCGACGCAATGACGACGTGCTCGCGCGCATCACCGACGCGGGCGTCGTCTTCCTCGGGGCATCCTCGCCCGTGAGTCTCGGCGACTACATGGCCGGTTCGAACCACGTGCTTCCCACGGGAGGTCAGGCGCGGTTCTCGTCTGCCCTCGGCGCGTACACGTTCCTGCGGCCGCAGCAGATCGTCGAATACGACCGTGCCGCGCTTCAGGATGTCTCCGACCGCATCGTCGCCCTATCCCGCGCCGAGGCCCTGCCCGCCCACGGCGACGCGGTGTCACAACGTTTCTCCACAGGCACCGCGGATGCTGCATCCTCCACAGGCTCATCCGCCCCGGTTCCGGCATCCTCCGAGCCGGTATCCTGACAACACCATGTATTGCCCCTTCTGTCGCCACCTCGATTCCCGTGTCATCGATTCGCGCACGAGCGACGACGGTCTGTCGATCCGCCGCCGACGTCAGTGCCCCGAGTGCGGCCGGCGCTTCAGCACCACCGAGACGTCGAGCCTCAACGTCATCAAGCGCAGCGGCGTCGTCGAGCCGTTCAGCCGCGAGAAGGTCGTCAGTGGCGTGCGCAAAGCCTGCCAGGGCCGCCCGGTGACCGACTCCGACCTGGCCCTGCTCGCGCAGAAGGTCGAAGAGAGCATCCGGCAGACCGGAGCCTCCCAGATCGAGGCCAACGAGATCGGCCTCGCCATCCTCACGCCGCTCCGCGAGCTCGACGAGGTGGCCTACCTGCGCTTCGCGAGTGTCTACCAGGCATTCGATTCGCTCGAAGACTTCGACGCGGCGATCGGGCAACTGCGCGCCGAGCACGCGGCCGGGCACGATGCGGCTGACGCGGGCGCCCAAGCCTGAGCCTGAGTCGCCACCGAACATCCTCGACCTCCCGGGTGGGCCACAGCTGGTTCGTCCGACATCCGACCGCTGGAGCATCCATGTATCGCCTGCTGTTCGACCACGTCCTGTCGAAGTTCGAGCCTGAACGCGCACACCACCTGGCCGCGCTCGTCATCCGGGCCATTCCTGCTCTCGGCGCAGCGACGGCCGTCAAGCGTTACACGGCGCCGACCGGCGACCTGAGCGTGCACACGCTGGGCCTGACCTTCCCGACACCGTTCGGCATCGCGGCCGGTTTCGATAAAGACGGCACGATGTTCGCGGGGCTCAGCGCCCTGGGCTTCGGCCACGTCGAGGTGGGCACGCTCACGGCGCACGCCCAACCGGGCAACCCGAAGCCGCGGCTCTTCCGTCTGGTCGACGACAAGGCGATCATCAACCGCATGGGCTTCAACAACGGGGGAGCGCAGGCCGCGTCTCGCCGCCTCGGCCGCGAACGTGGTCGTTCGGGCCGCGCGGTGCTCGGCATCAACATCGGTAAGAGCCGCGTCGTCGACGTCGACCGCGCCATCGACGACTACCTCACGAGCACGGCCGTCCTCGCGCCCATTGCCGACTACCTCGTCGTCAACGTCAGTTCGCCGAACACGCCGGGCCTGCGCGGCTTGCAAGAGCTCGATAAATTGGCGCCCCTGCTCGAGGCGGTGAAGGCGGCCGCGGGTCGCACGCCGCTGCTCGTCAAGATCGCGCCCGATCTGGCCGACGACGAGGTCGTGCGCATCTCGGAGCTCGTGGTGCGCCTGGGCCTCGACGGCATCATCGCGACCAACACGACGATCTCCCGCGAGGGCCTGCGCTCCAAGCCCTCGCTCATCGCCGCAGCGGGTGCCGGTGGTCTCTCCGGGGCCCCCGTCGCTGCGCGCTCGCTCGAGGTGCTGCGCATCATCCGCGGTGTCGTGCCCGCCGAGCTGTGCGTCATCTCGGTGGGAGGTGTCGACACGGCCGACGATGTCGCGGCTCGCCTGGCGGCCGGCGCCACCCTCGTGCAGGGCTACACGGCGTTCCTCTACCGCGGCCCGCTCTGGGCGCGCCAGATCAACCGCGGGCTCGCGCGACTCCGCTCCTCCGCGGCTTAGCTCGACCCGAGCGCGGTCGACCGCGCCCCTGGGGTGACCGCTCCTCTGTGGCACAGCTCGACCCGGGCGCGCCCCACCCCGGCTTCGGGCGACCCCGCTTCCCGTGATGGAGCATGACCCGGGAGTGGGCGACAGTGCCCCGCCCCTCGCGACCCAGTCTCGCGCGCCGACGCGCCACGCAGAAAGCCGCCGACGATTACTCGTCGACGGCTCCAGATCTGCGGCGCTCGACGCGCCGGGCTCCCGACCTACTTGACCTTGTCGGGGAACTGCCCGCGCTTCACCTGAGGCTTCGGCAGGCGCAGGGCGCGCAGCTGCAGGGCCCGGATGGCGGCATACCACCGCACGCCGCGCTCGACGTTGTCGACGCCGAACTTCTCGCCCAGCTTGCGCTTCACGCGGTAGGCCAGGAAGAACGAGTCGATCACGGCCAGGGCGAAGAAGAGCCACAGCGCGAGCATGCCGTAGAGCTGCACGGCCGGGTCGGGGAAGAACGTCAGCACGATGACGACGAACATGAGGGGGATGAGGAACTCACCGATGCTGAAACGGGCGTCGACGTAGTCGCGCACCCAGCGCTTCTGCGGACCCTTATCCCGCACGGGCAGGTAGCGGTCTTCACCGGCGGCCAGGCCGACGCGGGCCCGCTCGCGCTCGACGGACAGCTGGGCACGGGCCTGACGAGTCGCTTCTTTGCGATCGTTCGGCACCAGGGGGCGCTTGTTGGCGGCCTCGCGCTCTTTACGAGTCGGCGTCGGCCGCCCCTTGCCGGCGTTGATGCGGGCCTGGGTCTCTTCGGCGGTCTCGATGTGAGCCGATGTCTCGGCCGCGTTTCGGGTTTCGGTGTGCTTGGTCACGTGGGGTCCTCGGATCGGTTGCTCTTAAGATTACCTGTATGACCGAAACCCAGGAGAATTCATCCAGCTCATTGTCCGGAACGGATGCCGCGATCCGGCAGGCCGTCCGTGACCGGCTCCCCTCGACCATCGCCGATCTGTCGCAGCTCGTCCGCCTCCCGAGCGTCTCGTGGAATTCGTTCGACCCCGAGAACGTGGTGAAGAGCGCCGAGGCCGTCGCCGAACTCGCGCGGGGGACCGGCATCTTCGACACCGTCGAGATCAAGCGGTCGGCCATCGAAGACACCGAGACGCTCGGCCGCCCCGCCGTGCTCGCGAAGCGTGCCGCCAAGAACGGCCGCCCCACCATCCTGCTCTACGCCCACCACGACGTGCAGCCCCCCGGCAACGCCGCCGACTGGGACACCCCGCCCTTCGAGCCGACCGTCAAGGGCGACCGCCTCTACGGCCGCGGTGCCGCCGACGACAAGGCGGGTGTCATGGCCCACATCGGCGCTATTCGCGCACTGACGGATGTCGTGGGCGCCGACCTCGACCTCGGTATCGCGCTCTTCGTCGAAGGTGAAGAAGAATCGGGTTCGCTGTCCTTCTCGAACTTCCTCGTCGACAACCGCGAGGCGCTGCAGGCCGACACCATCGTCGTCGCCGACTCGAACAACTGGGACACCGAGACCCCCGCGCTCACGGTCGGCCTGCGCGGAAACGTCAAGTTCACGCTGACCGTTTCCACGCTTGCGCACGCGTCCCACTCCGGAATGTTCGGGGGAGCGGTGCCCGACTCGATGCTCGCCACCATCCGTCTCCTGTCCACACTGTGGAATGAGGATGGCTCGGTCGCCGTCGACGGCTTGACCACCTACGACGGCGAAACCCCCGACTATGACGAAGAGCAGCTGCGCCAGGAGGCCGGAATCCTCGAGGGCGTCACGCCGATCGGGCGCGGCAGCATCCTGAGCCGCATCTGGGGTCAGCCCTCGATCACGGTGACGGGCATCGACGCGCCCTCGACCGACGCCGCGTCCAACACGCTCGCGCCCACCACGTCGGTCGTGCTCAGCATCCGCATCGCCCCCGGCCAGAACGCCGAAGACGCGCTGCAGGCCGTCGAGGCCCACCTGCGCGCACACGCCCCCTTCGGCGCGCACATCTCCCTGGCCAAGTTCGAACTGGGCAACCCGTTCCTCGTCGACACCTCGGGTGAATCGGTGCGCGCCGCCAAACAGGCCATGTCGGATGCCTGGGGCGTCGAGCCCGTCGAGCTCGGCATCGGTGGCTCCATCCCCTTCATCGCCGACCTGGTGCGCGAATTCCCGAACGCCGAAATCTTGGTGACGGGCGTCGAAGACCCCGACTCGCGCGCGCACAGCCCGAACGAGTCGCTGCACCTCGGGGTCTTCGAGAAGTCGCTGCTGGCCGAAGCCCTGTTGCTCGGGCGCATGAACTCGCAGACCAGCGGGGAATGAACCGAACCGAATGCCGGTTGCAGAGCTTAGACTTGATCTAACAGCTTCGACTGCGGCTTCTACAGCCGGCATTCGGGCCCCGAAACCCCAAGGAGAGTCATGACAGACACGATGTCACCGGTGGCGACCACCGCCGCTCCCGCAGAGACCACTGCCCCCGCCCACGGCGTCGGGCTGTCCGACGGTGCTGCCCAGAAGGTGCGCAACCTGCTCGAGCAGGAGGGCCGTGACGACCTGCGTCTGCGCGTCGCCGTCCAGCCGGGCGGATGCTCGGGCCTCATCTACCAGCTCTACTTCGACGAGCGCATGCTCGACGGCGACGCCACGGTCGACTTCGACGGCGTCGAGGTCATCGTCGACAAGATGAGCGTGCCCTACCTCGATGGTGCTTCGATCGATTTCGAAGACACCATTCAGAAGCAGGGCTTCACGATCGACAACCCCAACGCCCAGGGCAGCTGCGCGTGCGGGGACAGCTTCCACTAAAGCTGAGTGCGTTTCGCGCCTGAGGTGCGATGGCACGAACACGTGAGGACGAGGGGTCCGGCCGCGACAGGCCGGGCTCCTCGTCTTTTGTTTTGCGTCGGGAACAGCACAAATGCCGTTTCCGGCCCGTAAATGGTCACGACCTCTCGGCACTATCGGGATAGACTGACAGGGAACTAACAGTGTCTTCTGAAAGGTCCCAGGTGCGTTCGAAACGTCGACTCCGATGGGCTGTAATTCCGGTCGCGATCACTCTCGCAGTGGTCCTCGCCGGTTGTACCCAAGCCGAGCTACACGGTTATCTCCCCGGTTTCATCGAGGGTGAGGCACCGGTTACCAACCACACCGAGCGGGTCGCAGGCCTCTGGGTCACGTCCTGGATCGTGCTTCTCGCGGTCGGTGTCGTCACCTGGGGTCTCCTCATTTGGGCGATCGTGGTCTACCGCCGCCGCAAGGGCCAGACCGGCCTCCCGGCGCAGCTGCGATACAACATGCCCATCGAGATCTTCTACACGGTGATCCCGCTGATCCTGGTGCTGGGCTTCTTCGCCTTCACCGCCCGCGATCAGGCTGCCATCGAGCAGCCCACGGCCAACCCCGACGTCAAGATCGAGGTCTTCGCCAAGCAGTGGGCATGGGACTTCGTCTACCCCGACGCGGTCGAGGGCGAAGACGTGTGGTCCACGGGTGTTCAGGCTCAGGACGAGCCCAACGCCGACCGTGGCACCGTCAACCAGGAGCTGCTGCCGACGCTCTACCTGCCCAAGGGCCAGACCGTCGAGATCGCACTCCAGTCGCGCGACGTCATCCACTCCTTCTGGGTCATCGACTTCTTGTACAAGAAGGACATGTTCCCCGGCAAGATCAACTACATGTACTTCACGCCCGAGCGTGAAGGCACCTACGCCGGCAAGTGTGCCGAGCTCTGTGGTGAATACCACTCGCTCATGCTCTTCAACGTGAAGGTCGTCTCGCCCGACGAATACAAGACGTATCTCGAGTCGCTGGCAGACCAGGGCAACGTGGGCGATTTCGGCGAGGAATACTCTCGAAACAGCAACCTCCCGGGCACCACGCCCGCGTCGGCCGAGGAAGAAGGCAAGTAGGCCATGGCTACCACCATCGAACTCCCTTCGGGCCAGGCGAGCGTCATCGACCGCTCGTCGGTCGAGCACAAGGGAAACATCCTGGTCAAGTGGATCACCTCCACCGACCACAAGACCATCGGGTACATGTACCTGATCTCGTCGTTCATCTTCTTCTGCATCGGCGGCGTGATGGCCCTCATCATCCGCGCGCAGTTGTTCGAGCCCGGCCTCGCGCTGCTCTCGACCAAAGAGCAGTACAACCAGCTCTTCACGATGCATGGCACGATCATGCTCCTCATGTTCGCGACGCCGCTGTTCGCCGGATTCGCCAACGCGCTCATGCCGTTGCAGATCGGTGCCCCCGACGTGGCGTTCCCGCGTCTGAACGCCTTCGCCTTCTGGCTCTATGCCTTCGGTAGCATGCTCGCCGTCGGCGGGTTCCTCACCCCGCAGGGTGCGGCCTCGTTCGGATGGTTCGCCTATGCGCCGCTCTCGAGCACCACGTTCTCACCGGGCGTCGGAGGAAACCTCTGGGTCCTCGGCCTCGCGCTGTCAGGTTTCGGCACGATCCTCGGTGCGGTCAACTTCATCACCACGATCATCACGATGCGCGCGCCGGGCATGACCATGTTCCGCATGCCGATCTTCACGTGGAACACGCTCGTCACCTCGCTGCTCGTCCTGATGGCCTTCCCGGTGCTGGCGGCCGCCCTCTTCGCCTTGGGCGCCGACCGAGTCTTCGGGGCACACATCTATGACGCCGAGAACGGTGGCGTCATCCTCTGGCAGCACCTGTTCTGGTTCTTCGGTCACCCCGAGGTGTACATCATCGCGCTGCCGTTCTTCGGCATCGTCTCCGAGATCTTCCCGGTGTTCAGCCGCAAGCCGATTTTCGGATACAAGACCCTCGTCTACGCGACGATCGCCATCGCCGCCCTGTCCGTGACCGTGTGGGCTCACCACATGTACGTCACCGGATCGGTGCTGCTGCCGTTCTTCTCGCTCATGACGATGCTCATCGCTGTGCCTACGGGTGTGAAGATCTTCAACTGGATCGGAACCATGTGGCGCGGCTCGGTCACCTTCGAGACCCCACTGCTCTGGTCGCTGGGCTTCCTGGTCACCTTCGTCTTTGGTGGCCTCACGGGTGTCATCCTGGCTTCGCCGCCGCTCGACTTCCACGTGTCCGACACGTACTTCGTCGTCGCCCACTTCCACTACGTCGTCTTCGGCACCGTCGTGTTCGCGATGTTCGCCGGGTTCTACTTCTGGTGGCCCAAGTGGACCGGTAAGATGCTCAACGAGAAGCTGGGTTACTGGCACTTCTGGTTGCTCTTCATCGGGTTCCACACCACGTTCCTCATCCAGCACTGGCTGGGCGTTATGGGCATGCCGCGTCGTTACGCGACATACTCGCCCGAGGACGGCTTCACCTGGATGAACCAGCTGTCGACCATCGGCGCCATGATCCTTGCCGTGTCGCTCATCCCGTTCTTCCTGAACGTGTACCTGACGGCTCGCAAGGCTCCGAAGATCACGGTCAACGACCCCTGGGGTTACGGCGGATCGCTCGAGTGGGCAACGTCCTGCCCGCCCCCGCGCCACAACTTCACGTCCATCCCGCGTATTCGTTCCGAGCGTCCCGCGTTCGACCTGAACCACCCCGAAGCCGGCCTGCCGGTCGGTGTGGGACCGGCCAAGGATGCGCCCGATGCCCCGACCGTCGACCTCGGCGCCGGAGAGGTGAAGTAACCCATGAAAGCTAACGTCGTCCTCTTCTGGATCATCGCCGTCTTCTGCTTCCTGCTCGCGGGTGTCTACACCTTCTGGAACCTGGTCGACCCCTTCCACGGCTACGTGGAGTGGGTGGGCACGGTCGCGCTCACGCTGAGCGGTGCGCTGGGTGCCTTCCTCGCCTTCTACTTGGGCCGCGTGCACAAGCAGCAAGGCGCCGAACTCCCCGAAGACACGCTCACCGCCAACATCGACGACGGTGACCCCGAGATCGGCTTCTTCAGCCCCTGGAGCTGGTGGCCCATCATCCTCGCCGGTGGTGGCGCCCTGGTCATGCTGGGCCTCGCTGTAGGCATCTGGATCGCCTTCGGCGGTGTCGCCCTCACGGTCATCGCGATCACGGGCTGGACCTACGAGTACTACCGCGGCTACCACGCGCGCTAAGCGCCTCTGAGAGCCTCGCGAATGCCGTTCCCTCACGGGGAGCGGCATTCGTCGTTTAACCGGTTGTCAGCGCAACGGAGGACCACTCGCGGGCCACAGTCCGACCCGGTGGAGAACGGGGCTGCTCCGGTGTCACAGCCGACGGCCTGCCGCCCCTCGGACGGCTTAGAGACGCGCGCTCAGCAGCGACTCGGACGGTGTGTCGAGGCCAACGGCCAGCAGTCACTCACGCGGGATCGAAGTCGACTGTCAGCAGACACTCACGCACGATCGAAGCCAAAGGACAGCGGCTGCTCAGCCGGGATCGAAGCCAACTGTTAGCAGCTGCTCACGTGGGATCGAAGCCAACTGTCAGCAGCCGCTCAGCCGGTCCGAGAGTTCGGCGTCGGCCGTGGCGTCGAACTCGTCGCGCGATCGCATGACCTGCTCGATGTGTTCCTCGGCCCACGAGCTGAGCGCCCGCAACGGGTCTCGGAGCGTCTGGCCGAGCGGGGTCAGCTCGTACTCGACACGCGGAGGCATCTCGTCGTAAGCGATGCGGGTCACGATGCCGTCCCGTTCGAGATCCCGCAACGTCGCGGCGAGAACTGTGCCGCTGATGCCCTCGACCCTCGTGCGGATGTCGCCGAAGCGGACGGGACCGGCGCTCAGCGTGATCACGATCATGGCGGTCCACTTGTTGGCGATACGCGCAAGGGAGGTGCGGGACGGGCAGGTGGCCAACATGACGTTCCAGTCTGGCCGTTCGGTGTGCATGGCATCCCCTTGGTTACGTTGAGGTAACAGGGTACTGACGCTGACGATGGGATGACCGAATAACACCCGTGAAGGAGCAGTCATGACAACCCAGCCCGCAACGATCGCGCGAATCTATTTCGAGGCCCTCAGGAGGGGAGACGTGCCGACCCTCATGTATCAGTTCGCGCAGGACGTCGTCTGGCACCAACCGGGGGAGAACCGGTTCTCGGGCATGCACCGTGGGGTCGACAGCGTCGGCGCTCTGATCGGCGGCATGATGCAGGTCAGCGAAGGATCGTTCGCGCTCGAGGTCACGGGCCCCCTGATGGTGAATGGCGACCTGGTCGCGGTTCCCGTCCGATTCACTGGACGGCGTGGGGACGCTTCCATGAACATGTCGGGGGTGGACCTGCTGACGGTGCGCGACGGCAAGATCGTCGAGATGCATCTCTTCTCCGAGGACGGCGCGGCCGAGGACGCCTTTTGGGGCACCGTCTAGCGATCCGCCTCCGCTCGTGCGCGCCAGGGCGCCGGCCCCGGTGCGAGCTCGGCGAGGCGGTGAGGCGATCACGGCCCCGGCGCGCGAGCCCCGCAGCGCCGTGATGGTACGACGAAGGCCCCGTCGCAGAAGCGACGGGGCCTTCGGGGCGTTCAGTGGAGACTAGTGGTCTCCGTGTGAGCGCTCGATTTCGTTCTTGGTGGTCGGCGCGATGCGATCCTCGAAGAACCAGCGGGAGAGCGAGCCGCGCACGCGCTGCGTGGTGGTGATCTTGCCGCGCGAGTTGGGGCGGATCATGAGCGGCTTGTAGTCCTCGTAGCTGACCAGTTCCCAACGCTCGTACTCGTCGACGGGCTCGTGCACCTCGATGTACTCGCCACCGGGGAGGCGCACGATGCGGCCCGACTCGAAGCCGTGAAGGACGATCTCGCGATCCTTCTTCTGCAGACCGAGGCAGATGCGCTTCGTGATGAAGTACGCGATGAACGGCCCGACGATGAGGCAGAACTGCAGCGTGTGGATGACACCCTCCATCGTCACCATGAAGTGCGTGGCGATGATGTCGGAGGAGGCCGCCGCCCAGAGCGCCGCGTAGAACGTGACACCGGCAGCACCAATCGCGGTGCGGGTCGGGGCGTTGCGGGGACGGTCGAGGATGTGGTGCTCGCGCTTGTCGCCCGTGACCCAGGCCTCGATGAAGGGGTAGATCAGAACCGTGAGGATGAACAGACCCAGGACGCCGAGCGGGATGAGGATGTTGAACGAGAACGTGTGATCGAACAGCATGAACTCGAGGTGCGGCGGAACGAGACGCAGGGCGCCGTCGGCGAAGCCGATGTACCAGTCAGGCTGCGTTCCCGCGGACACCGGCGACGGGTCGTAGGGGCCGTAGTTCCAGATCGGGTTGATCGTGAAGAACGTGGCCATCAGCATGATGACGCCGAAGACGATGAAGAAGAATCCACCGGCCTTGGCGGCGTAGACCGGGAGGACCGGGTAGCCGACGACGTTCTGCTGTGTGCGGCCCGCACCGGGGAACTGCGTGTGCTTGTGCACGACGACGAACACCAGGTGCAGCGCGATGAACGCGACGACGAGGGCCGGCAACAACAGGATGTGCAACGTGTAGAGGCGGCCGACGATGTCGGTGCCCGGGAACTCGCCGCCGAAGAGGAGGAACGAGATCCAGGTTCCGACGATCGGGATGCCCTTGACCATGCCGTCGATGATGCGCAGACCGTTGCCCGAGAGCAGGTCGTCGGGGAGCGAGTAGCCGGTGAAGCCCTCGGCCATCGCGAGGATGAAGAGGACGAAACCGATGACCCAGTTGAGCTCACGCGGCTTGCGGAACGCACCCGTGAAGAAGATGCGCAGCATGTGCAGGCCGATGGAGGCCACGAACAGCAGGGCTGCCCAGTGGTGCACCTGGCGCATGAGCAGACCGCCACGGATGTCGAACGAGATGTCGAGCGTGGAGGACATGGCCGCCGACATGGCGACGCCCTTGAGTGGCACATAGGAGCCGTCGTAGTGGACCTCGGCCATGGAGGCCTGGAAGAAGAACGTGAGGAAGCTGCCCGAGAGCAGGATCACGACGAAGCTGTAGAGAGCAACCTCGCCGAGGAGGAACGACCAGTGGTCGGGGAAGATCTTGCGACCGAACTCTTTGACGACGGCCGAGATGCTCGTGCGCTCGTCGAGGTAGTTGGCTGCGCCGGCCGTGAGGCCGCCGCTCTTCTTCGCCACGGGCGCCGACGACTCAGTGGCCGTGGGCGGGGCGGTTACGGTACTCAATGACGCTCCCAGAAGCTAGGCCCGACAGGTTCGTGGAAGTCGCTCTGGGCGATGAGGTAACCCTCGTCGTCGATCGCGATGGGAAGCTGCGGGAGGGGACGAGCGGCCGGTCCGAAGATGACCGCACAGTGGTTGGTGACATCGAACTGCGACTGGTGGCAGGGGCAGAGCAGGTGGTGGGTCTGCTGCTCATAGAGAGCCACCGGGCAACCCACGTGGGTGCAGACCTTCGAGTAGGCAACAATGCCATCGTACGACCAGTTTTTGCGCTCGGGAAGCTCTACGAGATCTTCGGGCTTGAGGCGCATGAGCAGCACGATCGCCTTGGCCTTCTCCTCAAGCATGTGCGGCATGTCGCCGAGGCCCTCGGGGATGACGTGGAAGACCGAGCCGAGGGTGACCTCGGAGGCCTTGATCGGTTGGCCGGAGGGGTCGCGCGCCAGGCGCGTGCCCTTCTCCCAGGCGGTCTCGTTGAGCAGGTGCACCGGGTCTTCGCCCTCGGGGGCGAGGCCACGGAACAGCACAACGGCGGGCAGCGGGAAGGCGATCAGCGCGCCGATGAGCGAGTTGCGGATGAGGGCGCGACGGCCGAACCCGGACTCTTCATTGGCTTCGGCGAAGATCTCGACGGCACGCTCGCGCGTGGCGTCTGTTCCGCGGACCGGGTGACGGAGGTCGACGCCTTCGTGGTCGGCCATGAGGGCCTTGCCCCAGTGGACCGCACCGATACCGATGCCCATGAGCGCCAGCGTGAGGCCGAGGCCGATGAACAGGTTGTTCGCGCGGACCGACATGAGGTCTTCAGGGTTGATCGGCCATGCCATGTAGGCGGCGATCGCGAAGACGCTGCCGGCGATCGACAGGTAGAACAGCGTGTAGACGACGCGCTCGGCCCGCTTGTTCTTCTTCGGGTCGAGGTCGGTGACACGCTTGCGGTGCTCCGGCAGACCGGGGTCGGTGACTCGGTCGGAGGTCACCACAGCGGTGCCGGGCGAACCGACACGCTCCTGGCCGTGATCCGACTGGTCGGCAGCGGCGAGCTCTCTGCCGCTGTTACCGTCCTGTGCCATTGTGCTCCTTCGTGATGCGTTCGGGGAGAACGCTGTTGCTAAATCTGTTAGTTGGACTTCGCCGTGATCCACACGGTCAGGGCGACGATGGCGCCCAGGCCGAAGATCCAGAGGAAGAGGCCTTCAGCGACCGGGCCGAGCGCGCCGAGCGGGTTGCCGCCGACGGTGGATGCGTTCTCGGTGTACTTCAGGGCCGTGATGATGTCGCGCTTGTCTTCGGGTGTGAGGTTCATGTCGTTGAAGACGGGCATGTTCTGCGGGCCGGTGACCATGGCCTCGTAGATGTGCGCGGGCGTGACACCCGTGAGCGGGGGAGCGAACTTACCCTCGGTGAGCGCTCCACCGGCACCGGCCACGTTGTGGCACATAGCGCAGTTGATGCGGAACAGCTCGGCGCCGTTGGCGGCATCGCCCTGCGCATCGAGGTACTGCTCCTCGGGGATGGCGGGGCCGGGGGCCACTGACGCGACGTAGGCCGCGAGCGAGGAGATCTGCTCTTCGGTGAACTGCACGGGCTTCTCGAGCGCCTGCGGGCCCTGGGCCTGCATGGGCATGCGGCCCGTTCCCACCTGGAAGTCGACGGATGCGGCACCGACGCCGATGAGGCTGGGGCCGTCTTCGCTGCCGTCGAGGGCGAGGCCGTGGCATGTTGCGCAGTTGGCCTGGAAGAGCTTCTTGCCCTCTTCGACCGAAGCCTGCGAGTTGGCGGCGGGCGTCTCGGCGTTGGCCGTCGTGGCGCTGAAGGCCGCGTAGGCGCCGCCCGTGAAGAGCAGCCCGACCGCGATCAGAGCGACCGTGGCCAGCGGGGAACGCCGACCGTTCTTGCGGGCCGTGCGAGCGGACGTGTTGCGTTTCCTAAGCATGGAGATGGCTCAGCTCCGATTTCTATTTGAGAACGTAGATGACGAAGAACAGGCCGAGCCAGACGACGTCGACGAAGTGCCAGTAGTAGGACACGACGATTGCGCTAGTTGCTTCTTTGTGGGTGAAGGTCTTGACCGCGTATGCGCGTCCGATGACCAGCAGGAAGGCGATGAGACCGCCCGTGACGTGGAGGCCGTGGAAACCGGTCGTCAGGTAGAACGCGGAGCCGTAAGCATCCGAGCTGAGGGAGATGCCCTCGCTGACGAGCGTGGCGTACTCGAAGATCTGGCCGACGACGAACATGGCGCCGAGCGTGTAGGTGAGGAAGAACCACTCGACCATGCCCCACTGCGAGGGCTTGGGGCCCACGGAGCGCGGCTGCATGCGCTCGGCCGCGAACACACCGAACTGGCACGTGAACGACGAGGCCACGAGGATGATCGTGTTGACCGTCGAGAACGGGATGTTCAGCGTGGCCGTGTGGGTGGCCCACAGATCGGGCGCCACAGAGCGGAGGGTGAAGTAGATGGCGAAGAGGCCGGCGAAGAACATGACTTCGCTGCCCAGCCACACGATTGTTCCGACCGCTACTGAGTTCGGTCGGTTGATCTTGGGGGCTCGCGCCGCATAGTTGAGGGAGGTGCTCGTCACCCCTCCATTATGTCCGATGTTCGGGCGCGATTTTGTCACGACGTGCGGAAAAACCATCACTGTTTGACTTAGGCGGGCCTTACCATCCCCTGTGAAAAGCCTGCCGATTCAGGGGTTATGCGGCGAACTGGCGGGCGCAGATAGGATTTGGGCATGTTCGAAACGACCTCTTGGCCCGCGATTCTCACCACTCTGCTCGACGGCGACGACCTCAGTGTGGCCGAGGCGACGTGGGCGATGCAAGAGGTCATGGTCGGAAACGCCACCGACGCTCAGCTGGCGGCATTCCTGGTGGCGCTGCGGGCGAAAGGCGAGACAGTCGACGAGATCGTCGGTTTCCGCGACGCCATCCTCGACAATGCGGTGGCCCTCGATGTGAACCCCATGGCGCTCGACATCGTGGGAACGGGCGGGGACCGGTTCGGCACCGTCAACGTGTCGACCATGGCATCCATCGTGGCGGCGGCATCCGGTGTGCCCGTCGTGAAGCACGGCAACCGCGCGGCATCGTCCGAGTCGGGGTCGAGCGACGTGTTGGGGGCGCTCGGCATCGATTTGACGCTCGAACCGGCGCGCGTAGCCGAGATCCTGGATGAGGCGGGCATGACGTTCGCCTGGGCGGCCGCGTTCCACCCCGGGTTCAAACATGCGGGGCGCACGCGGTCGGAGCTCGGCATCCCTACTGTCTTCAATTACCTCGGACCGCTGTGCAACCCGGCCCGGCCCGAAGCGTCGGCCGTCGGTGTCGCACAGCTCGACCGTGTGCCTCTGATCGTGGGCGTTTTTCAGACGCGTGGCGCCACGGCGCTCGTGTTCCGCGGTGACGACGGGCTCGATGAACTCACCACGACGGGCCACAGCCACATCTGGGAGGTGAGTCGCGGGCTGGTCACCGAACACGACCTCGACCCGCGCGACCTCGGCATCACGCGCGCCACCATGCAGCAGCTCGTCGGGGGCGACCCCGAGCACAACGCGCGCATCGTGCACCGCGTGATGTCGGGCGAGACGGGGCCCGTGCGCGACATCGTGGTGCTGAACGCGGCCGCGGGGCTCGTGTCGTTCCGACTCGCGGAAGACCCGAGCGAGGTGCAGGTGCCCATTCTGGACCGGTTCCGCACGCAGATGCGCGTCGCCGAAGAGGCCATCGACTCGGGGGCCGCGGCATCGCAATTGGAGCGCTGGGTGGCCGCAGCATCCCGCTCGTAACGGGGCCGGTGTCAAGGGTTCGATTGCGTCTATGCACCGCCGCGGCTGACGGATAAGTTGAGGGTGCGGGCCTCCGATGCCCGCGTGGCCCCGAGCCCAGGAGGATTCAATGAAGAAACTCATCAACGACCCGAAGAACGTGGTCGACGAGTCGGTAGCCGGCTTCGCGCTGGCGCATGCCGACCTCGTCACGCTGTCGACCGAACCGCTGTTCATCGCCCGATCCGACGCGCCCGTGAGCGGCAAGGTCGGCCTCGTCTCGGGCGGCGGCAGCGGGCACGAACCGCTGCACGCCGGCTTCGTCGGTTTCGGGATGCTGGACGCCGCCGTTCCCGGCCCCGTGTTCACCTCGCCCACCCCCGACCCCATCATCGCCGCGACCCAGGCGGTCGACGGCGGATCGGGTGTGCTGCACATCGTGAAGAACTACACGGGTGACGTGCTCAACTTCGAAACCGCCGCCGATCTGGCCGAGGCCGAGGGCATCACCGTGCGCACGGTCATCGTGGATGACGACGTGGCGGTCAAGGACTCGCTCTACACGGCGGGCCGTCGCGGCGTCGCGGGCACGGTCCTCGTCGAGAAGATCGCGGGCGCCGCCGCCGAACGCGGGGATTCGCTCGACGAGGTGGCCACGGTGGCCGAGAAGGTGATCGCACAGGTGCGGACGATGGGCGTCGCGCTCACGCCATCCGTCGTGCCGCACGCCGGCGAGCCGAGCTTCACTCTGGCCGACGACGAGATCGAGATCGGCATCGGCATTCACGGCGAACCCGGGCGGGCCAAGATCTCGCTCGAACCCGCCGACCAGATCGTCGACCGGTTGCTCGAACCGATTCTCGAAGACCTGCCGTTCGCGAGCGGGGATGACGTGCTCCTCTTCGTCAACGGCATGGGCGGAACGCCCCAGATCGAGCTCTACATCCTCTATCGCCGCGCCGCCGAGGTGCTGGCCGAGCGTGGCATCACGGTGACGCGCTCGCTCGTGGGCAACTATGTGACCGCCCTCGAGATGCAGGGTGCCTCGCTGACCGTGCTGAAACTCGACGACGAACTCACGACCCTGTGGGATGCGCCCGTGCAGACGGCCGCACTGCGCTGGGGTCGGTAGGACCCGGACGAAAGGAACATCATGACCGTTGGAACCGACTGGGCGACCGCGTGGGTGCGTGGAACGATCGACATCGTCTCGGAGCACCGCGCCGAGCTCATCAACCTCGATCGCGAGATCGGCGACGCCGACCACGGCGAGAACCTCGACCGCGGGTTCCAGGCCGTTGCGGCGAAGCTCGACGCGCTGACGCCCGAGACCCCGGCAGATGTGTTGAAGATGGTCGCCTCGACGCTCATCTCGACGGTCGGTGGAGCATCCGGACCACTTCTCGGCACCGCGTATTTGAAGGCCGCCGGCGCAATTGCCGGTAAGACCGAGTTGGGCCCCTCCGACATCGTCGCGCTGCTCACCGCGGCGCGCGATGGCGTGGTGCTCCGGGGTAAGGCCGAGCCCGGAGACAAAACCATGATCGATGCGTGGACGCCCGCTGTGGAGGCGGCCGCCGCTGCCGAGGCCGCCGGCGCCGATGTGCCGGCCGTCCTCTCTGCTGCGGCCGATGCCGCGCAGAAGGGTGCCGCCGACACGGAGGCGCTGGTCGCCCGCAAGGGCCGGGCCAGCTATCTCGGCGAGCGCGCCATCGGGCACCGCGACCCGGGCGCGCAATCGTCGTCGCTTATCCTGCGCGAGGCCGCCGCGGCAGCGGGTGCCAAATGAGTGTCGGGCTGCTGCTCGTCTCGCATTCGTCGAAGATCGCCGAGGGTGTCGCCGAGCTGGCCCACCAGATGGCCGCGTCCGTGACGATCGTCTCGGCGGGGGGCACCGACGAGGATGGCATCGGCACGAGCTTCGAGAAGGTGCAGAGCGGTCTGGCCTCGGCCGACTCGGGCGAGGGTGTCGTCGTGCTGTACGACCTGGGTTCGGCTCTGCTGACGACCGAGACGGCCGTGGATTTTCTCGAGGACGATGCCGTGCGCGAGCGGGTGCGTGTGGTCGATGCGCCGCTCGTCGAGGGCGCGGTGGCGGCTGCGGTCGCGGCCGAGATGGGCTCGGGGCTGGATGACGTCGTCGCTGCGGCGCGGACCGCCGGCGGCGGGCCTGAGAACGGGGCTGAGACTGGGGCCGGGGCAACGGATGCGGGTTCGGGCGCCCACGCTGGAGATGCATCCGCCTCTGACGGTGCCGTCGAACGCACGGTCGTGCTCGTCAACCGGGACGGTTTGCATGCTCGACCCGCGGCCGACTTCGTGAAGCTCGCCGGTTCGTTCGATGCACGCATCGATGTGAACGGCGTGGATGCACAGAGCCTGCTGGCGATCATGTCCCTGGGCTTGGTGCGTGGTGCCGAGGCTCGCATCAGCGCGACCGGTTCCGAAGCGCGCCGCGCGGTCGACGAGCTGAGCGAACTCATCGAGACGGGTTTCGGCGAGGACTGACGACCCGCAGCGGGTCATTTTCTTGGCGCATTCATAGGAAGATGCCGCTTTATCGTCTCACCGGGTATTAGGTGGATCAGGTGCTCGGCGTGTCCCGAAAATCGCTTGTGCGGCCCGAGTGGTCTGACTACAGTGATCGAGGATGTGGCCGCCGAGATGCGCGGGTGCTGTGGCCGATGTACGTCGGTCGAGACGCATCCGGTATGAAAGGCCTGGCCCCCATGACCCGTCGATCGTCCTTCTTCACCACCGTGACGGTGGCGGCCGTGCTGGCCGCCGGAGTGTTCGTCGGTCCGGCATCCCCGGCCCTGGCGGCCCCGAGCTACCCCAGTTGGGACGACGTCACCTCGGCGCGCGCTGACGAGAACCAGAAGAAGGCCGAGATCGATCGGCTGTCGGGCCTGCTCCAGACACTGAAATCGGATGCCGACGCCAAGGGCGTTGCGGCGCTGCAAGCGGGCGAGGCCTATCAGGTGGCTCTCGTGGCCGAGCAGGCGGCGACGAAGACATCCGATGATCTGACGGCGAAACTCGCCACCGCGAAGGAGACGGCCGACGCTTCGGCGAAGAAGGTCGGGCGCATCGTGGCGCAACTCGGCCGCACGGGCGCCGGGGGAGACCTCGGGGCGTCACTGTTCACGGGTGGCGGCACGAACGCAAGCGATCTGCTGTCGAAACTGGGCACACTCAACCAGGTGGGCGCGCATTCGGCCGAGCTGCTCGAGCAGGCCAAGAAGGATGCCAACCAGGTCACGTCGCTGAGCGAACAGGCCGTGAAGGCAGCCGAGGCGTTGACGGCCGCTGCCGAGAAATCGAAGTCGGCTCTGGCCGTCGCGAATGCCGCGGCCCAGGCCTCAGAGAAGGCTCTCGCTGAGCAGCAGTCGCACGCCGACGAGCTCGACGCCCAGCTGGCCTATCTGAAGGGTCAGACCGAGAACACCGAGAAGGAATACCAGGCGGGTGTCGAGGCGCGCGCCGAGGCGGCTCGACAGGCCGCCGCCGCGGCTGCGGCCGAACAGGCGCGGCAGGCTGCCGCTGCCCAGGCTGCGGCCGAAGCTGCTCGCGCGCGGGCAGCGCAGAACGCGCAACAGAACACGAGCGGGTCTCGGCCGTCGGCCGGTGGCGTGGCTCCGGCCGCTCCCGCACCGGTGGCCCCCGCGGCACCCGCGCCGGCACCGTCAGGATCCGGCGCACCCAGCTCCGCCGCCGCGAGTGCCGTGGCGTTCGCCTACGCCCAGCTCGGCGACCCCTACGTGTTCGCGGCCGAGGGTCCGAACGCCTGGGACTGCTCGGGCCTGACCATGATCGCCTACCGCCAGGCGGGCGTGTACATCGGCTATCACACGGTGGGCGCGCAGTACCGCGAGCTCACCAAACAGGGCCGCCTCGCCTCGGCGTCGAGCCTCGTGCCCGGCGACCTGTTGTTCTATTCGCCCGGCAAGTCCACGAACTCGCAGGGCATGTACCACATCACCATCTACGTGGGCGGCGGCAAGATGATCGAGGCGCCCGAGCCCGGCAAGCGCGTTCAGCTCGTTCCCGTGCGCACCCACAACCTCGTGCCCTATGTCGGGCGACCCGCGGGCTAGGTCGTCGAGACGGGGGTCTTGCCGAGCGCCGTCGAGATGGCGTCGGCCGCACGCACGAGCGCGAGGTGCGAGAGCGCCTGGGGCGTGTTACCGGCCTGACGTTCTTCGCCGACGTCGTACTCCTCGCTGAGGAGTCCCACATCGTTGGTCACGCTCAAGAGGCGGTCCATGAGGCGCGCGGCGTCGGCCTGACGGCCCGAGTGCGCATATTGCTCGACGAGCCAGAACGAACACGCCAAGAATGGATGCTCGGTGCCCTCGAGGCCGTCGACACCCGACTCCGTGCGGTAGCGCAAGACCAGGTCGTGGTCGAGCAGCTCTGACTCGATGCGGGCGACGGTAGCGAGCATGCGCGGGTCGTCGTAGGCGCAGAAACCGACCTGGGCCAGTTGGAGGAGCGCGGCATCCACATCGTCGGCGTCGTAGTGCTGCACGAATGAACCGTGCGCGGCGCTGACACCGGAGGCTTCGATCTCGAGCCGCACGTCGTCGCGCAGGCGGCGCCACTCGTCGACGGGCCCGTCGAGGCCGAACTCCTCGACGGCGCGCACGGCCCGGTCGAAGGCCGCCCACACCATGGCGCGCGAATGCGTGAAATGCTGCGGTTCGCCGCGGATCTCCCAGATGCCGCGGTCGGGGCGCTGCCAGTTGTCGGTGAGGTAGGAGAGCAGGGCGCGCTGCAGCGGCCACGAGAACTCGTCCTCGCGGATGCCGGCCTCGCGGGCCTCGTGCAGGGCGACCATCACCTCGCCGATGACATCCGTCTGGAACTGCGTGGCCGCGCCGTTGCCGACACGGACGGGCGACGCGCCCTTGTAGCCCGGCAGGCTGGGCACCTCGACCTCAGGCAGATTGCGTTCGCCCGCGATGCCGTACATGATCTGCACGTCGGACGGGTCACCGGCGACCGCGCGCAACAGCCAGTCGCGCCATCCCACCGCTTCGTCGGAGTAGCCGTGGGCGAGTAGCGCGCCGAGGGCCAGGGCGGCATCGCGCAGCCAGACATAGCGGTAATCCCAGTTGCGGCTGCCCCCGAACTGCTCGGGCAGGGACGTGGTGACGGCGGCGACGATGCCGCCCGTGTCTTCGTGGGTGAGCGCGCGCAGGACGAGCAACGATGTGACGACCGCTGGGCGGTAGGAACCGTCGTGGGCGCAGCGGTCGGACCAGCGGCGCCACCAGCCGGCCGTCGAAGCCAGGACGGCCGAGATGTCTTCGGGTTCGGGGGCGTCCCGGTGCGAGGGATACCAGGTGAGTGACAGGTCGACGGTCTCGCCGGCCGCGACCGTGAACTCGACACCGTGGCGGTGGTCTTCCGCGGCCAGTTTCGGGCTCCGCAGGACGACGGAATCGGGGCCCGCCGTCGCGAGGAGCGCCGGTGACCCGTCGGAGTCGGTGATCTGGCGGACCCACGGCAGGGCGTCGGCGTAACCGAAACGGAACCGCGCCTCCTCGCGCACGACGACGCGGCCGCTGATGCCGCGCACTCGTCGCACGAGATCGGCGCGACGGTTGCCGTGCGGCATGAAGTCGATGATCTCGACCACGCCGTCGGGGGTGCTCCAGGTGTTCACGAGCACGAGCGTTCCCTCGAGGTAACGTCGGCTATTGACGGCATCCGGATGGGTCGGTGCCACCTTCCAGCGCCCATGATTCTCGTCGCCGAGCAGCGCGCCGAACATGGAGGCCGAGTCGTAGCGCGGAAAACACAACCAGTCGATGCTGCCGTCGATGCCGACGAGGGCGGCGGTGTGGCAGTCGCTGATGACGGCATAGTCTTCGATCGGCAAGCTCATCCGCTCATCCTGTCAGGCGAAGCGGCGAAGACCCTGAAGCGCGGCGGGGGTTGCGCGAGGAGCAGGCCTCTGCTGCCGCGGGGCGGTAACGCGGGCGTGCCTCGTTCTCACGGAGTTTCGGCGTCACTCCGGGTGCTGTCCGTGCTCGGCGCTCGGCCGGTCTCTTCCACCAGGGCGTCCCGGTTCGTCGCGTAGACGATGAGCCCGTCGAGGAGGCCGAAGTGATCGAGCCGCCTGGAAAGATCGGGACGCACGCGGCTGACAGCGAATCGGATGCCGCGATCGTGAAGCTTCTTCGAGACCGCGGCAAATGACTCGGAACCCGTGACGTCGACATCCGTGACGGCTTCGAGGTCGAGCACGATGGCGCAAGGAGCGGGATTCGCGTCGGCCAGGTCGCTCACCGCGCGCTCGAACGACGCCGCGTTCGCGAAGAAGAGCGGCGCGGCGAAACGCAGGATGACGGGCTCGCCGGGTGTGGGCTGGGGCGCCGCCGCACCATCTGCCCCCACGGTGTCGATAGAGGGCGAGGCCGCACGTTTGGCGAGGTTGATGAGCGCCAGTACGAAAGCGAGCAGGATGCCGAGGATGGGGCCGAGCAGCAGTGCGCCCAGGAAGCAGACGGCGGCCACGACGAACTCGAACCGGTCGGCCGACCAGAGCCTGCGCAGCTCGCCGATGCCGAGAAGCGGCAGGATGGCGACGGCCACGATGGCACCGATGGCGGGGGAGGGGATGTGCTCGAGCAGGGCCGTGCCGAAGAGGAGGAGGAGAAGCGTGCCCACGGCGGCGACGATCGAGGGCAACTGGGTGCGCGAGCCGATCTGGTCGAGCGCCGCGGTGCGCGAGGTGGACGAGCCGACCGTGAAGCCCCCCGAGACCCCGGCCGCCACGTTGGCCGCACCGAACGCGATCAGGTCTCGGTTGGGGTCGGTCGGATAACCGCGCTTCTCACCGTAGTTGCGCGAGACCAGCAGCCCCTCGGCCATGGTCACCATGGTGAGCGCCAGGGCGGATGGAATCAGGGCCAACCAGCTCGACCAGGGAAGCACCGGCCAGGACAGGGTGGGGAGGCCCGCTTCGATGGCGCCCAGCACCGAGACGCCGCGCGCCTCGAGCCCCGTCGTCACCACAACGATCGTGGACACGATGAGCACGGCGAGCGCCCACGGCACCTGGCGGCCGAGGCGTCGTCCCACGAGGAGCACGATGACCGAACCCGCCGACAGCGCGATCGAGAAGACGTTCGCGGTGCCGAGGCCCGAGATCAGCGCCGCGACCTTGTCGACGAACTCGGCGCCGCTGTCGATTTTGACGCCGAGCATCTTGGCGAGCTGGCTGACCAGGATGTCGAGCGCCAGGCCCCCCACGAACCCGATCAGGATCGGTTTGGAGAGGAAGCTGGCCAGGAACCCGAGTCGGAAGAGTGCGAAGAGCCCGAACATGAGCCCGCCGATGATGGCCTGCGCGAGCGCGAGGGTCGCGTAGTCGGCTCCGCCGGCCACGGCGAGCCCGCCGAGCGATGATGCGACGAGGGCGGCGGCCGCAGCATCCGGAGACGCCACCAGCTGACGGGACGACACGAGCAGGGCATAGACGATCGACGGCAGGATGAGTGCGTAGAGGCCCGCGGTGGCCGGCAGCCCGGCGATCTGCGCATAGCCGATGTTGAGCGGCACGGCGAGGGCGAGGAGCGTGATGCCTGCCGTCGACTCGCGCAGGGCCGTGCGCGCCGTGAGCCCCGGGAGCACGCGAAAACGAGATGCCACCGCGAGCCTCCCTCGTGATGGCAGGCCCAGATGCCCGCCGATGACCTCACTATAGGGGTGGGGCCGCGCGAGCACTACGGAGGCGGTGGTCGGCGCGCCCTGGTGGGCGTGTCGGCGAGCACGAACTTTGTCCAAACGCTGGCCCCCCGGGCGGGGGGAGCCATAGGTTAGCGTCCAAGGGGAAAACACCCCGCCAGGAAAGGACCGGATATGGCTGATCTGATTGTGATTGCGTTCGACGACGAGGCAAGCGCCGAGGGGGCGTATAACGAGATCCAAAGTTTGCAGACCGACCTCGTGGTCGAACTCGCCGGGCTCGCGCTGGTAAAGGTGGACCACGAGGGCAAGGCCCACGTCGAGACCCCCGGTCCGGCCGGAAAAGTCGGCGTCGGCGCCGCGAGCGGTGCCCTGTTCGGTGCGCTCATCGGCCTGTTGTTCTTCGTGCCACTGTTCGGCCTGATCTCGGGCGGCCTCTTCGGTGCCCTGTTCGCGGGGCTCGACAAGACGGGCATCGACCAGCAGTTCCGCGACCGCGTGAAGCAGAGCGTCGCCGAGGGCAAGTCGTCGGTCGTCGTCTATGCGCTGAAGCTGACCGAGGACAAGTTCGCCGCAGCGCTGGCTCCTTACGGCGGTCACGTCGTGCAGACGTCGCTGTCGACCGAGGACGAGAAGGCCCTCATCCACGACCTCGGCGCCACGGCGTAGGTAGCACCCACACGCCCGGTCGACGGGCGCGTGACAGTGAGAACGGGATGCGGCGATCGGCGCGAGAGCGTCGGCTTGCCGCATCCCGTTCGTGCGTGAGGGCCTCGCATGCTTTCCACAAGACAACTTGCACAAGAGTTCTTGTTAATCGTAGGGTGGGGTCGTGAATCCATCCCCGAAGAAGAAAAACACGATCGCGGTCGACGATCCGAAGGCTATGCGCGCTCTCGCGCACCCGCTGCGTTTGAAACTCCTGAGCGAGCTGCGCATCACGGGCCCGCAATCGGTGGGGGAGCTGTGCGGTGTCGTCGATGCCGCGCCGGGCTCCGTGAGCTACCACCTGGGTGTCCTTGCCGAGAACGGTTTCGTCGAGCCGGCCCCCGAGCTCGCACGCGACGCCCGCGAAACCTGGTGGCGCGCTCGTCACGCCTGGACGACGATCCAGCCGACGGGCCCCGACGCGGCACCCGAGGAGCGGGTCGCCAGCCGGACCCTGCGTCACGGCATCCTGCAGGCCTATGTCGCCGAGGCATCCGCGGCCCTCGAGCGTGAGGAGACGCTGCCGGCCGAGTGGGTCGAGGCGGCGGCGTCGGGCGATGCCGTCGCACATCTCACGGCATCCCAGCTGGCGGCCTGCGGTGAGGAACTGCGCGCCGTTGCGGCCAAGTGGGCCGAGATCGGGGCGCGGCCGGGCGACGACACGTCCCCGGCCATCCTCATCTACCAAGCCTTTCGCAAGGCCTGATTCGTCGTGCGTGCGCTGTTCGGCGTCTTGTCGGCGCTGGCGCTGTCCAAGGCGGGTAACGCGATCGTGATGGTAGCCGTGCCCCTCTTCGTACTCGAGCGAACGGGTTCGGCCGCGGCGACGGGTGTCGCGGGCATGTTCTCGACGTTGCCGGTGGTCGTCGGTGGCGTGCTGGGTGCCCCGCTCGTCGATCGATTCGGTTCACGGCTCTCATCCATGGTCGCTGACACCCTCAGCGCCCTGTGCGTGATCGCCGTGCCGATCCTCGCGATGATGGATGCTCTGCCGTTCGGGCTTCTGCTGGCGCTCGTGTTTCTCGGCGGCATCTTCGACACCCCGGGCGACACCGCGAAGACCGTCGTGCTGCCCGAGCTGGGCGAGCGGCGCGGATGGTCGCTCGATCGCGTCACGGGCACCAGTTCGGCGATCCAGCGCAGTTCGGCTCTCGTCGGCTCAGCGGTCGCGGGGTTCGGGGTCGCGGTCGTCGGGGCCGGCAACGTCTTGTTCTTCACGGCCGGCATGTGTGTGGTCGCGGTCGTGGTGATCGCCCTCTCGCTGCCCGCTCGGCGCCTGAGCATCGCGAAGGCCAAGGATGAGGCCGTGGTCCCGGCGGAGAATGCCGTGGCGTCCGCTCCCGCGACGCAGCCGCCGCTCGTATCCGACACCGGCGAGGACGGTGCCCGGAGCCCTGCGGCGGATAACCGCGGTTTCTGGTTCGGACTCGCGTTCCTCTGGCGCACGCCGCTCCTCCGCGCCCTCATCCTGCTCATCCTCGTCACCAACGCCATCGACTCGGCGAATCTCACGGTCATCATGCCCATCTGGGCCACGGGGGTTTCGGCCAACGGGGCGCTCTTCGGGTTCATGGTCGGATGCTTCTCCGCCGGCGCGTTGGTCGGCGCCGCTCTCTTCCCTCTCGTCGCCTCCCGGCTCCCGCGCCGACGTTTCCTCGTGATCGCGCTGGCTTTGGCCGGGCCGCCGCCCTTCGTCGCGATGCTGGTTGGAGCGCCGCCCGTCGTCGTGCTCGGCATCCTTTTCGGTGCGGGGCTCGCCGCGGGGGCCATCAACCCGATCCTGCAGTCCACGCTCTTTCGGCAGATTCCGGTGGATGCTCGGGCCCGCGTGTTCGGGGCGACCACCGCCGTCGCCGCATCCGCCATGCCGCTCGGCAGTCTTGTCGGAGGAGCTGGGGTCGCACTCTGGGGCCTGGCACCCGTGCTGCTCGGAGCTGCCCTTCTGTACGTGCTCCTCGCCCTCGTGCCGGCCCTCGGCTCGGTGTGGCGGGGCCTCGAACGCCCGGTTGTCAACGGGCCGAGGCGGGCACCGATGCCGAGTTAGAGTGACGTATGCCCGTGAGCGTACGATCCCTCGAAACAGCCGTGCCGAAAACGATCATCAGACAACCCGATGTGCGGGATCTGTTTCGTGCTCAGCCCGGCATGGGGCGCCTGGCCCACCGGCTGATCGGGGCGGCGTTCGACGCCTCGGCCATCGAGACGCGGCACACGGTGCTCGACGAACTGGGTGGCGAGTTCGCCGCTCACGCTGACGCTGACGCTGACGCTGAGGGTGTCTTCGTCGACCGCGCGACGGGTGTGCTGCGCAACCCGACGACGGGGGTGCGCAACGAGGTCTACATCGACCGGTCGCCCGAGCTGTTCCTCGCGGCGGCAAGGCGTGCGCTCGAGACATCCGGTGGTCTGACGGCGGCCGATGTCACGCATGTCGTCACCGTCTCGTGCACCGGCTTCTTCGCGCCCGGCCCCGACTATCGCCTCGTGCGCGACCTCGGCCTGCGTGCGTCGACGCAGCGCTACCACCTCGGTTTCATGGGCTGCTACGGCGCCTTCCCGGCCTTGCGCGCGGCCCGCGACTTCTGCCTGGCCGACCCGGATGCCGTCGTGCTCGTCGTCTCGGTCGAACTCTGCTCTCTGCACATCTCGTCGTCGAACGACCCCGACACCATCGTCGCGTCGTCGGTTTTCGCCGACGGTGCCGCCGCCGCGGTCGTGACGTCGCGCGAGGCTCCTGCTGGACACCCCGTGCTCGACCTCGACGCTTTCGAGACCGTCCTGACGCCCGTCGGCGAGACCGATATGGCCTGGAAGATCGGTGACCACGGCTTCGAGATGGTGTTGTCGAGCTACGTGCCTTCCATCATCGAGAAGCACATCGAGGGCGCCCTCGACCCGCTGTTGGCGCGCCTGGGGGAGTCGCGGCCCGAGGCCAGTGCCGATATCGAGCGGTGGGCGATCCATCCGGGTGGGCGCAGCATCCTCGACAAGGTGCAGGATGCCGTGAAGCTGAGTGATGCTCAAATGGTCGAGTCGCGGCGCGTGCTGCGCGACTACGGCAACATGTCGAGCGCGACCGTGCTGTTCGTGTTGCGCGAGATTCTGCACGACGGGGATGCTGCGGGCGCGGGCTCAAGCACGGGCGAGAGCACAAGCGAGAGCACAAGCGAGAGCACGAGCCGGAACGCGGGCAACGAACGCGTGTGCGCCATGGCCTTCGGCCCGGGCCTCACGGTTGAGAGCGCCATCCTCACGAAGCGGGTCTCCGGATGAGCCGCGCGACGGGCACGAAACCGCTCGCTCCGGCATCCAACCGGCGCCGCCCCGATTTCTCCCGGCGCGACACGAGTCTCGTCGAGCTCATGGACGACCCGCGGTGCGACGCCGCCCTGCTCGACGCCACCTATCGCGACTTCCGCGTGATCAACGCGCTCGTGTCGGGGTGGAAGGACGTTTACCGCAGTCGCATCCGCCCGCGCCTGTCGGCCACGCGCGAGAACACGCTGCTCGACATCGGTTCGGGCGGCGGCGACATCGCCCGCTCGATCGCGCGCTGGGCCCACCGCGACGGGTATCGCCTGAGCGTCACGGGCATCGACCCCGATGAGCGCGCGTATGCGTTCGCCGCCTCCCGCCGCGAACGCCCGGGCGTGCGCTTCGAGGCCGCCTCCAGCCGCGACCTCGTCGAACGCGGCGAGCGCTTCGACATCGTCACCTCGAACCACCTGCTGCACCACCTCGACGACGCCCAACGCGCGGACCTGCTCGCCGACTCCGAGGCCCTGGCCGACCGTTTCGTCGTGCACAGCGACCTCGAGCGCTCGCCCGTCGCCTATCGGGCTTACCAGATCGCCACCTGGCCGGTGTCGCGTCGCTCCTTCATCCATGTCGACGGGCTGTTGTCGATCCGTCGCAGCTTCCGTGTCGACGAGTTGGCGCGCGTCGCCCCGGCCGACTGGATCGTGTGCGGACAGAAACCGTTCCGCGTGCGCCTCGAATTCGACGCCGCTGCCCGAAGGCGGGGTGCTTCCCGTGCGTGATCTCATCGTCGTGGGAGGCGGTCCGGTCGGGCTGATGATGGCGGCCCTCGCCGCCGACCGCGGTCTCGACGTGGCCGTGTGGGAGAAGCGCGAGCAGCCGGCGACCCTGTCCCGGGCCATCGGCATCCACCCGCCCGCTCTCGGCATCTTCGAGCGCCTGGGCCTGGCCGATCAGCTCATCGCCGAGGGCATCCCCATTCGCCGCGGTGTGGCTCGAAGCGGTGGGCGCACGGTCGGCACGCTGTCGTTCGGGGGAGTGTCGGAGCGCTTCCCGTTCGTCCTCTCGCTGCCGCAGTACCGCACCGAGGCCAACCTCGAGCAGAAGCTCGCCGAACTCGCACCGGAGGCCCTCCACCGCGGCATCTCGGTCTCGGGCATCGAGGAGCACCCCGGCCATGTCACCGTCACGGGCACCGCGTCCGATGGCAGCACGGTCACCGAGCGTGCGCGTTTCGTCGTCGGCTCCGACGGGCCGCGCAGCACCGTGCGGCGGTTGCTCGGCATCCGCGTGGCCACGAGGTTCTACCCCGACACGTTCGTCATGGGCGATTTCCGGGATGACACGGGCGACGAGTCCGACGCCATCATCCACCTCGAGCGGCGCGGCGTGGTCGAATCGTTCCCGTTGCCGAGCGGCCTGCGCCGTTTCGTCGTCGCCACCGACGCCATGATGGAGCAGCCAGACGCCGATCATGTTGCGGCCCTCGTGGCCGAGCGCACGGGCGCCGCGGTCGAACCCTCGAGCAACCTCATGTTGAGCGCGTTCACGGTGCGGCGTCGTTTCGTCGAACGCGTGCTCGGCCGGCGGGTGGCCCTGATCGGCGACGCGGCCCACGAGATCTCGCCCATCGGCGGTCAGGGCATGAACCTCGGATGGTTGGACGCCCAAGCCCTGCTACCCATCATCGCGACCACGGTGCGCCGGGGTTCGGTCTCGCCCGATCGGGCCGCGGACTACGCCCGCGAGCGGGGTATCGCCGCTCGTCGCGCAGCGCGACAGGCCGAGATCAACATGGCGCTCGGCCGACGCGCGTCGTCGCTGACGGTCGCGGGGCGCAACCTGGCGCTCGGGGGACTGCTGAAGTCGCCGGCATCCGGTCTTCTCGCGCAGGTCTATGCGATGAAGCTCATCTAGCGAAGCCGTCTGGCGCGCACCTTCACGCCTTCGCGGCACAGCGCACCGGTGGGCGGGGCTCGTCTAACCCGCGGCCGCCAGGATGGTGCCGCCGCTGAGCGCGAGCTGCGCAACCAGTACGAGCGCCGACACGATGATGAGTTGGAACAGCAGACGGCTCGGCGGCCGCGTGAGAACGAGCACGACGCCGACCACCGCGATCGTGCTGACGACGACGAAACCCGCAACAGCGAGCACGCTTGGCCCCGTCGCGAAACCCGCGTCGATCACCGGGCCGAGCATGACGAAGGCCGCGCCGACGACCAGCGCAACGAAGGCGATCGTTCCCGTGGCACGCCGCCCGAGGCGGTGCGGCAGCCCCGAAACACCCGTGCGCGCGTCGTCGTCGAGGTCGGGCAGCACATTCGTGAAGTGGATGGGGATGCCGAGCACGGCCCCCGTCGCCGTCGCCCACCAGGCCGCCGCGGACGGCTCGGCGGACGCGAGTGTCACAACGCTCGGCAGCAGCCCGAAGCTCACGAGGAACGGCACGAGTGAGAGGGCCGTGCGCTTGAGTCCGGCGTTGTAGGCCCACCCCGAGGTGATGAGGATGGTGTGGGCGATGCCCGTGCCGACGCCGAGCGCGAAGGAGAGCGCGACAGCCAGAGCGGCGGTGACGAAGGCGGCGTTGCGCACCGTCGACGCGGGAATAGCGCCCGAGGCGATGGGTTTGTCGGTGCGCCCGACCGCGGTGTCGCGCCGGGCATCGATCCAGTCGTTCGACAACCCGATGGACAGCTGGCCGGCCAGGATGGCGAGGCCCACGAGCACGACGCGCCAGGCATCCAGACCAATCGCTACGCCCAGGATGATCGACAGCGTCGTGACGGCGACCGTCGGGCCCGGATGCGAGGACAGCGCGAGCAGCCTGGCCCGCCCGAGCACGCTCATCGGCGAGGCCAGCTCACGTCGAATGGGGGAGTCGGGCTCACGCCGCGTCGGCGGGCACGCGCACGATCATCGCGCCGGGTTCGATGCGGGCGTTGAAAGCCACGACCTCGCCGAACGTGTCGCCGTCGAGCTCGATCTCCTCGGGGCGCGAGAAGCGGGCGACGAACGTGGTGCCCGTCTCGTAACGGATGTCGCGGTCGTTTTTGCGCTGGCCGGCGAGGGCACGGCCGGCCTTGGTGCGCATGACGACGCCATTGGTCCAGGCCACTTTGAGCCACACACGAACCCAGCCGAGCACACCCTTCGGGCGCATCATCATGACGTCGAAGAGGCCGTCGTCGACCTTCGCGTCTGGCAGCAGCAGAATGTTGGCGGGCAACGAACCGCAGTTGCCGAGGATCAGCGTGTGCACGGTGCGGCGCTCGGGCCGATGCCCGTCGAGCTGGAAACGCACGTGCAACTCGTTGGGGTCGCGCAGCGAGGTCACGATGGCCTTGACGTAGGCGGCCCAGCCGGCCTTCTTCTTCAGGTCGTCGTCGGTGTTCTTGATCATCTTGGCGTCGATGCCGAGTCCGGCCATGACGACGAAGACGTGCTTCTCGCGCGTGCGGTCGGCGCGCTCGATGTCGATGACGCCCAGGTCGATCTCGCGATCGGATCCCGTGAAGGCGTATTGCACCGAACCGGGCATGTCGTTCAGGGTCAGGTGCAGGTTGCGGGCCAGCAGATTTCCGGTGCCGGACGGCAGCAGGGCGACGGGCACGTTCGTGCCACGGACAGCCTCCGAGACGGCGCGCACGGTTCCGTCGCCGCCCGCCGCGAAGATGAGATCGGCACCGTCGTCGATGGCGGTGCGGGTGACGCCCTGTCCGACATCTTCGATGGATGTCTCATACCAGCGCGTGTCGCCCCACCCGGCGGCCGCGGCCTCCCGGTTGACGGTTTCGCGCAGCTCGTCAAGGTCGACCTTGATCGGGTTGTAGACGACGGCGGCGGTTTTCGTGGCTACATCGGTCATAAGACATCCTCGGGTTCGGGTCAGGCTCTACCTTATGTGGGCGGACGATTCGGGCCGGCAACCGGGCGGGGGCTACCGGCCGGGGGAGTAAGCATGCTAGCGCGCCCGGCGCGCGTGGCTCATCGGGCGCGCGTCACCGGATGCCGTGGCCCGGATGCGTGTCGTCGTAGCGCTGGCGGGCGTCGGCGATAGCGGCGCGTTCGGCCAGCGACCAGTCGGCGAGCGCCTTGATCAGGTGGGTCAATCGCGCCCCCGAGTCGGTCAGCGCATAGGACACCTGCGCGGGAACCGTGGGGTAGACCGTGCGGTTCACGAGACCGTCGCGTTCGAGCCGACGCAGGGTGAGCGTGAGCATGCGTTGCGAGATGCCGTCGATGGCGCGCTGCAACTCGAGAAACCGGCGCTCGGATGCGCCCAGCTCGGTCACGACCATGACCGTCCAGGTGTCGCCGACGCGGTCGAGCATGTCGCGGATGCCGCAATCGGGGTGGTCGCTCGCGCCGCACGGGTCGAGGGTGGCGGTTACTTCGGTGTGCGTCACTGACACGAGAGTGCCTCCTTGTGGCGGGCGAAACGGGCGAACACAATCAGCTTAGTTAGGCATCAGAACCACGAAAGGTCTCGTCTTGATTCTCGTCACCGGCGCCAGCGGCCAGCTCGGCCACGCCATCCTCACCGTCCTCTCCGAGCGGGGGACCACCGCGAAGGGGAGTAGCCGCTCGTCGTCGGCCCGCGGCCCCCTGATCGACTTCGATGACCCCGCGAGCATCTCGTTCGCGGGCGTCGAGACGCTGGTTCTCGTGTCGGCCGGGGAGGCGGAGGACGATGTCGTCGTCGCGCGGCACGAGGCGGCGATCGCGGCGGCCGAGCGGGATGGTGTCGGACATGTCGTCTACACGAGTCTGGCTTCGGAGGGCGACCACCTCGCGTTCGCGCTGGCGCATCGGTGGACGGAACGACGCCTGCGCGACAGCTCGCTGGTTTGGACCGTCCTGCGCAACGGGCTCTACGCCGAGCTGTTCGGTTCGCTCTTCGGCTGGGACGGTTCGCGCCTCACGTCGGCGTTCGGCGGCGGGGCCCTCGCGGCGGTGGCGCGGGCCGATCTGGCCGAGGCGGCGGCCGTCGTGGCCGAGCATCCTGAGCGGCACGTGGGACGCACCTACGACCTCGTCGGCGAACCGGTGACGGCGAATCACGTCGCGACCCGTCTGGGCGTCGAGCTCGTCGACGTCTCGCTCCAGAACAAGCGTGTCGAGTTGGATGCCGCCGGCCTGAAGCCCTTTCAGCCTGCGATGCTCCTGTCGATCTTCACGTCGGTGCGGCACGGTTTCTTAAGCGCATCGGGGAGTGATTTGCGTCTGCTCCTCGGGCGCGAACCGCTGGATGCCGTGCAGGTCGCAACCGAGGCGGCGAGCGCGGGACGCCCGTACGCGTAGACGGGCCCGTGCGCGGCCGGCTGAGGCGTCGAGGTCCTGCGAGAATGGCCGTATGACCTCGACGCGTTCGGCCCGAGCCCTGCGGGGCGCGCTGGCCGCGATCGTGTCGACGTTCGTGGCGTTGCTGTCGCACGTGGCGGGCGGGGGAGAGGTGCCCGGGCTGCTCGGCATCCTCGTGCCGCTGGTGCTGGCGACGGCCGTCTGCGTTCCGCTGGCCGGTCGACGTCTGTCCATCATCCGCGTGTCGGCTTCGGTGATCGCCAGCCAGATGCTGTTCCACATGCTGTTCGTTCTCGGGAGCGCCGGCAACGCGTCCGCGGCATCGGCAACCGGGGGAGCAGGTCACTCCGGGCACGAAGGCCACGGTTCGGCAACCGCACCGCTTCTGCTGGCGACTCCGGCCGGGGGCCCTGCCGCAGGTGTCCCCGCGCACGCACACGCCGGCATGTGGGCGGCTCACGCTGCGGCGGCCGCCGTGACGATCCTGGCGATCTATCAGGGCGAGCGGGTCGTTCGGCGACTTCGCACGCTCGCGGTCACGCTCGTGCGCGTTCTGTTCCCCGTCGTCTCCGTGATCCCCGTTCCATTCCGCGCCGCCGCTCGCGCGGACATCGAGACGGTCTCGCTTCCTCGGTCGCTCAGCGTCTATCCCTCCACCCGGTCGCGCCGCGGCCCACCCGCAGTCTTCTTCCCCTCACTCCCTCTCGCGACCTGAGCAGCGATTTCCGCTGCCGGTGACGCCGGATGCCGCGCCGTGCTGCTTCCGCGTTGCCGTGTCGCGTGCCGTGTTGCCGACGTCGACGCCTGAGAAGGCGTCGTCTCGGCGAGGTCATCGAGCGGTGCGGCTGCGGCCGGCCGCTCAGGAAGGAGCCACCGACCGTGGCCGAAAACAGAGACAACTCCACCCCGACATCCCCTCGACCCGCGCCCACCCTGATGCCCGATACGGGGCCAGACACCGACGCCGGCCCCGCCTGGAGCCCCACACCGCCGAGCATCGTCGCCAGCGCCCTGACGCTCTCGGTGCCGCTCGCGGTCGCGGCGACGCTCCTCGGCCTCTCGCTCACGGGCGAACTCGGCCGCGGCCAGTTGCTGACCAACCCGGGGGAGTTGGTCACCTGGGGTCTCCCCATAGCGCGCGTGCTGCACGACGCGGCCGCCTCGGTGACCATCGGTCTGCTCCTCGCCGCCACCTTCTGGCTCCCCGGTCAGAAGATCGCCCCCGGCCTCATGTCGTTCTCGCAGGCCAAGGCCGTGTGGTGGGCGAGCTGGGCGGCCTCCGTCTGGCTGGCGGCGGGCATCGCGGTGCTCGTCTTCACCGCCGCGAATTCGATCGGCGTGCCCGTGACCGCGCCGTCGTTCCCCACGACGTTCGTCTTCTATGCGACCCAGCTCGAGCTGGGCCAGACCATGCTGGTGTCGATGGGTTGCGTGGCCGCCGCACTCTCGATCGCCCTGCTCGCGCGGCGGCAGTCCTGGGTGGCCACGGCCGCCGTCCTCTCTGTCGCCGCACTCCTGCCGCTGTCGTTGTCGGGCCACGCCGCCGGATCGGACGAGCACGGCAACGCGGTCAACAGCTTGGCCATCCACCTGGTCGGCGTCACGGCGTGGGCCGGTGGGCTCGTCGCCGTCATCCTCCTGCGCAAGAAGGTCGGCGCCCAACTCGGCGCGGTCGTCGCCCGCTACTCGCTGCTCGCCGGTTGGGCTTTCGGTGCGGTCGCCTTCTCCGGTGTCGTGAATGCATCGCTCCGCATCAGCTCCCCGGCCGACCTCGTCACGCCCTACGGCATCCTGCTGATCGTGAAGGCGACGGCGCTCGTGCTGCTGGGCGTGGCCGGCGCGTGGCATCGCCTGCGTCTCATCCCGCGGCTGCGGCGCGACCCCTCCGACCGATCGGCTTTCGTGCGCCTGGCCGTTGGCGAGGTCGTCGTCATGGCCGTGACCATGGGTGCGTCGGTGGCGCTGTCGCGCAGTCAACCGCCCGTGTCTCAGGAACCGGTGGCCGACGACATCCGCCATCGCCTGCTGGGTTTCCCGTATCCACCCGATGTCACGCCGCTCCGCATGTTCATGGAATGGCATATCGACTGGATGTGGGCGGGCCTCGCGCTCGTCGGCGCCGGCTGGTACGTGTGGGCGGCCCTGCGCGTGCGGCGACGCGGTGACAGCTGGCCCCTCGGTCGCATCGTGTCGTGGGTGGCCGGGTGCGCAGCGCTCATCTATGCCACGAGTGGGGGACCGGCCGTCTATGGGCAGGTCCACTTCAGCACGCACATGCTGCAGCACATGACGCTCATGATGGTGGTGCCGCCGCTGCTCGTGCTCGGCGGGCCGGTCTTGCTGGCGATGCGCACGCTGCCCGCGCGCAACGACGGCGGCCGCGGCATCCGCGAATGGATGCTCATCCTGGTGCACTCACGTTATCTGCGCGTTCTATCGACCCCCGCCGTCGCCGCCGTGCTCTTCGCGGGCAGCCTGGTGGTCTTCTATTACACCGGATGGTTCGAATGGGCCATGTTCGCGCACCAGGGCCACGTGTTCATGACGGTGCACTTCCTGGCGACCGGATACCTCTTCTTCTGGGTGCTCATCGGCATCGACCCCGGGCCGAACCGCCCCACTCACCTCATGCGCCTGCTCGTGCTGCTCGCGACGCTGGCCTTCCACGCCTTCTTCGGCCTCACGATCATGGCCAACTCGGCCGTGCTCGCCGAGGCGTGGTGGACGGCGCTCGGGGGAGCGACGACCGCTCAGCTTCTCGCCGACCAGGGCGTGGGCGGCGGCATCGCGTGGAGCGCGGGGGAGATCCCCACGGTGCTGATCGCGCTCGTCGTGGTGGCGCAGTGGGTGAAGAGCGACGAGAAGTCGGCGAAACGCTACGACCGACGCGCCGAGCGGGATGGAGACGCGGAGCTCGTCGCGTACAACTCCCGGCTGCGGCGCCTCGGCGATGACGATCAGGGCAGACCCGATCAGGAAAGCTCGCACTGATCTCTCGCTGCGCGCCGTCGAGATATCGATCCGAACTCCGTCCTCTCGTGACCGTGCCCACCCGTTCGTGCCGGCGTCTTAGTCCTCTCTCGTCGGCAGAGTGACCGTGACGGTGTGCAGCTCGCCGGTGAAGCGGAACGGCACGTCGTAGTCGCGCACGACGGGCGTGCCCGACGTTTCGCCGATGTCGAGAGTTTCATCGGCGGACACGCGAACGGGAACGGTTTGCTCGATGCGTCCCCGTGCCACCTCGGCGCCATCGACGCTCAGCACCGCGGTGCCGCCGCTGCCGGGGGCTCCTCCGTCGTACTCGAACGCGACGACGATCTCGTGGTCGCCGGGTGGGAGGGCCGAGTCGCCGGAGATCGTGTACTTGTGCTCGGGGTAATGTGATCGCGCGTATGCATAGACCGGCCGCCCGCCGAGGAGGTAGAAGGCGTTTCCACCGAACCAGCCGCCCTGGGTGAGCAGCATCCCCTCGGCTCCGCCCTGCGGAATCGTGACCTTCGCCGTGATGCGATAGGAGCGGTTCTTCATATCGGGCGCCATGCCCTCGGTGATGCGGGAGGTGCCTGGGTAGTAGGTGTACTCGGTGCGACCCACGTTGTGCGCGGGTCGGTTCTCCGGCCTCAAGCGCTCGATGTAGCGGTCGTCGAGCGGCAGCACCTGATTCTTGCGTGCCTCCTCGAGGAAGAGCTGACGCAATTCCTCCAGTTTCTCGGGGTGCTCGGCCGCGACATCTTTCGACTGTGTGAAGTCGTCGTCGAGGTGGTACAGCTCCCAGACGTATTCCTCGAACGGGTCGGGGGTCGACTCGCCCATGCCCACCCAGGGCAGGCGTTTCGGGGCCGTATTCGCCATCCAGCCGTCGTGGTAGATGCCCTGGTTACCGATCACCTCGAAGTATTGCGTGGTGTGGTGCTCGGGTGCCGCCGCGTCGTCGAAGGTCTGGTCGAGGCTGGCGCCGTTCAGGGGCAGCTGGTCGACCCCGTTGACGACGTCGGGCATGGGGATGCCGGCCGCGTCCAGGATCGTGGGCACGATGTCGGTGATGTGGGCGAACTGACTTCGCAGCCCGCCACCCTCGGCGATGCGCTCTGGCCACGACACCACCATCGAGGTGCGGCTGCCGCCGAGGTGCGAGGCGATCTTCTTGTCCCACTGGTAGGGCGCGTTCATTGCATGGGCCCACCCGTGTGAGAAGTGGTTCTGAAACCACATGCCGCCGAACTCTTCGATATTTTCGACCATGTAGTCTTCGCGGTCGACGAGCCCGTTCGCGAGCACCCCGATCTCGCTGGTGAGGCCGTGCCCGGTGGGATCTTCGGCGCTCGAACCGTTGTCGCCCTGGATATAGATGATGAGCGTGTTTTCGAGCTCGCCGAGTTCGTCGAGGGCGTCGACAACCCGCCCGATCTGGTGGTCGCAGTGCGAGAGCGCAGCGGCGTAGCACTCCATCTCGCGTGCGCAGACGGTCTTCATCTCGTCGGAGAGATCGTCCCAGCGGCGGTAGTGGTCGGGGGTGGGGTTGAGCACGGCGTCGGCGGGTATGACCCCCAAGTCCTTTTGCCTCTCGAAGGTGCGGATGCGCTGTTCGTCCCAGCCGTGATCGAACTGTCCTGCGAACTTCTCGATCCAGTCCCGGGGCGCATGGTGCGGGGCGTGCGCGGTGCCCGGCGTGTAGTAGGCGAAGAACGGTTTCTCGGGTCGGACAGCCTTCTGAGTGCGAATCCAGGTGATGGCGTGATCGGCCATGTCGGCGTCGAGATGGTAGGTATCCTCGCGCCCGAGGTAGGGGTCGACGGGCGTGGTGTTCTCGAAAACCGCCGGGCGGAATTGATGCGCATCCGCGCCCAGGAAGCCGTAAAAATACTCGAACCCGAGTCCTGTCGGCCACAGTGTGAACGGGCCGGCGGGGGTGGTGAGCCAGTCGGGCACGTTGTGGTTCTTGCCGAACCACGCCGTGCCGTACCCATTGGCGGTGAGGATCTCGCCGATCGTGCTGACGCTCTTCGACACAATCGAGTGATAGCCCGGGAATGGTGTCGAGAATTCCATGATGATGCCGGTCGAGGCCACATGATGGTTGCGGCCCGTGATGAGCGCTGCGCGGCTCGGCGAACAGAGCGCCGTGGTGTGGAAACGGTTGTACTTCAGACCGCGTTCGGCCAGACGCTTGTATGTCGGGGTGGGAACGGGCCCGCCGAACACCTCACTGGCCCCGAAGCCCACATCGTCTGTCATCACGAGTAGCACGTTCGGAGCCCCCTGTGGGGCACTCACCTCGCGCGGCCACTCGATCGGGTCAGAACCCGCCACTGTGCGGTCGATCTTCCCGATGTCTTGATGCGCAGGGATCGGTAGGTGTGTTCGGTCGGGCCAGTTCTCCGTTGTGTGAGTCGCCATAGTCCTTCCTAGCGCTCGGTCCGCTGCGGCACAATAGTTGAGAGGCAGAGGCTGCGGAACACTGATCGACGAGGAGGCATCCGTGTCTGAGATGATCGCTCTCCCCAGTGGACACCTCCTCATGGGCTCGGAAGAGTTCTATGCCGACGAGGGGCCGGTGCACCAGCGTCGGGTCGAAGCCTTTGCCATCGAGCGCACGCCAGTTACCAACCGGGCGTTCGCCTCGTTCGTGGATCAGACCGGATATGTCACTGTGGCGGAGCGGCCATTGAGCGTTGAGCAGTTCCCCGGACTCGACCCCGCGGATCGGATGCCCGGGGCGACGGTGTTCACACCCACAAGCGGTCCCGTGGATTTGAGTGAGTGGCGGGCCTGGTGGAAGTGGGTGCCGGGGGCGGACTGGCGGCACCCGTTCGGCCCGGACTCCGATATCGGTGACCGGCTCGATCATCCGGTCGTGCAGGTGGCCTACGAGGACGCCACCGAATACGCGGCGTGGGCGGGCATGCGCTTGCCCACCGAGGCGGAGTTCGAGTACGCGGCGCGGGGTGGTCTCGAAGGCGCGCGTTACGCCTGGGGTGACGACGCGGACGATCCTGAACCGCTCGCCAATCACTGGCAGGGCCGATTCCCGTACGACAACGTCGGGGCCCGCGGTTGGATCGGCACCTCACCCGTCGGCGCGTTCCCCCCGAATGGCTACGGCATCTACGACCTCATCGGGAACGTGTGGGAATGGACCACTGACTTCTACACGACCCGCCACATCATCCCCGGCGCCGCACTCGGGCCTCGCCCGGACGAACGGCGGACGCTCTTGGCCGAGCCGCAGTCCTCGGAGGGCAGACGCCGAGTCCTCAAGGGCGGCAGCCATCTCTGCTCGCCTGACTACTGCCTCCGCTACCGGCCCTCCGCCCGATCCCCGCAAACCGACGACAGCGCAACCACCCACATTGGCTTCCGCTGCGCGACGACGCTCTCGGAAAGCTAAATTTCCCGGCCCACCTCTTCGTCGATGAATAGAACTACCTGCTTCGCTGCCGCTTGGTTGCGGCGAGGAGGACGAAACCAGCGAAAAGTGCCGCGAAGGCGAGCCACACGAGTTCGCTGTGCCACAGGATGCCGGTGTTCGGCAGAGCGTATGCGGCAAAGGTGTTCGTGACTGTCACAGCCGTTGTTTGGTCGTCGGCAATCACAATACGAGGGGGGCTGAACGACGCTTCACCAACCCATTTCCCGCTTGCTATCTGGGGGAGTGCCGAGACCTCCCGGAATGTGACGACAGTACCCGCGGGGAGGTCACTGGGCCCGGCAGTGATGTCGCCAGAGGCAGAGATGGTGAGTGTTCCGGCTGCAGTTGGAGAGCCATTCAGGAAATAATCGACATCGAATGTTGCGTCTTTCGGAACCACGCCGGCACCGCTCCCATCGATGACCTTCCGGAGTGAAAAAGTCCCCGCTTGGAGACGGACGGTGTTTGTGAGGACCATAGACGTGTTCTGACCGTCAGTAATAACGATTTCGCGTGGGTCGAAATCGGGTGTCTCCCACGTCGCGCCCGGAATAAAGGGTGCGGGTGTGGCCTCGGTGAAGGTCACTATGGTCCCCTCGGGGAGGTCTTGCGGGCCGTCGACGGACTCACCGGTGGCGGGCACAATCAAACTGCCCGCCGGGGTCGCGGCACCGTCGAGGAAGTACTGAACAGTGAACGCTGTGCCGGGTGGCACTAATCCGGCGCCCGTGCCGGTGATTTCCTTGTGGACGGAGAATCCTCCGAGAAGTTCGCGATACGTGTTAGTGGCTGTCACGGTTGGATTCTCACCCTGGCCGATGGTCACCGAAGTCGGCGAAAGGGTAGCTCCCGTGTATTCATATCCGGCGATGGTCGGGGGATCGACTTCAAGAAAACGCACGAGGGTTCCAGCCGGGAGATTCTGGGCACCCGTCACGGTCCTTCCATCCGCGGGTACGTGGAACGCGCTCCAGTCGAAAATTCCGTCGATGCGGGTCGCGGCCACGATCGTGAACGTTGTCCCTGGTGGAAAATCGTCGGGGTCGACGCCGGCAAGGGACTTCGTGAGAGAGAATCCACCGACGGCTTCGTACGTGTTGGTTGCAGTGACTGTGATCGTGGTTCCACCGGTAATGGTAATGACGGCTGGGTCGACGGGTGTCCCGTCGGCACTGAATGAGACGCCCTCGTAGATGAACCCGTTCGGTGCATCGGGAGCGCCGAGCTCGAAGAACGCTACCCGGCTGCCCTCTGCTAAGTCGTCGACGCCGGGTACGAGGGTCCCATCGGCGGGGAGGTCGAACTTATTGATGACGGGGCGGCCATCCACAACGTGCACGGAGACAATGGGAAATGTGGTGCCCGCTGGGAAATCGGCGTCGCTGATTTCGGCTTCCGGTGAAATCTCCTTGTGGAGCTCGAAACCGCCGACGGGTGCGCTCGTGGAGTATGTGTTGGTTGCTGTCACCTGGGTGTTCTGGCCGTCACCGATCGTGATTTCTCGGGGGACGACGCCCCAGGAGTCGAGCGTTGCGTTGGCCGGGGTGGATGCAGTTGGGTCGGATTCTTCAAACGTCACAACGGTGCCGACAGGCAGATCCTGAGGACCCGTGACGGGCGTGCCGTCGGAGGGGAGAGCGAAGACTTCGCGCCTGGGGGTGTCGTCGACGCTCCACGATGCGGTGACCTCGAAAGTCGTTCCGTCGGGGAATTCGCCGGGGTCTATGCCATCGATGTGTTTGCTCACAGAGAATCCGCCGGCATTGGGGACGATTGGTTCGTACGTATTCCGAGCTGTGATGACGGGGTTGTCGCCCTGTCTGATCACGATCTGCCGCGACGAGAAGACAACGTTGGTGAACACGTAACCGTCGACGTTCGGACGTCCCACCTCGACGAAGGTGACGGTGGTGCCCACCGGGATGTCTTGTGGGCCGTTCACGACCGTTCCGTCGGCGGGCACCTCAAAACGCTCTGCGTGAGGAATGCCGCCTGTGACCCATACGGCAAGCATCTGGTAGCTCAGCCCGGGCGGGACATCTGCTGGCGCGATGCCGCTGAGTTCTTTCGAGAGTGAGAACCCGCCGACCGCTGCGTAGGTGTTGGTGGCAACGATCAACGAGTTGGCCCCTTCAGCGATCGTGACGGTGCGGGGGGAGAAGGACACGTTGTCGAAAGACCAGCCTGGAATATCGGGTGGTGAGGGTTCGCTCAAGGACACGAGAGTTCCCACTGGCAGGTCTTGCGGGCCCTGCACGACCGCACCGTCGGCGGGGACCTCGTAACTTTCTTCATAGGGCACGTTGTCGATCGTCCAGGAGGCAGTTGTCTCAAAAGCTGTTCCGGCAGGGAAATCCTCTGGATCGACGCCCCCGGCGAAGGTTTTCTGCAGGGAGAAACCGCCCACTGGGTCGGTGTCGCAGGGGAAGATCCCGGCGAAAAGGTTGGTGTGGAGTTCTTTACCGCCTTGGAGTGCCGTGAAGTCGCCTGCGATCACCTGGCCTTCGAATTGCACACCGCCCTGCGCCTCCGGGGGAAAAATGACATGGGCCTGCGGTGCGTAGAGTGACCCTCGCACGGGTTCGCCGCTCCGCGACGTGATGACGACGTCGCCAGCGATGTCACTGAGGTCGAACAGTAAGAAGCTGATCCCAGCGCCATTGGAGGCATCATTGCCGCTATATGCGTAAGAGGGAAGTTGCAGAGTGCCGTCGATGACGTCGGTCGGTGCAACCTGAACCACAAGGGGTGACTGAGCTGAATACTGAGCCATCGAGAATTTCGCCGCTGAGTTGAACTGCGGAAGGCTCACGGCGTTAGGACCAGTGGGGTCGAGTGTGATCGCCGCCTCTCCTCCGACGGTGATGTCAGCAGGTGGAACATAATCAGCTCCGGAGAGGATATCGGCACCGGTGTCGGCGGGGAAGTAGTCACCGAATCGTTTCTCGGTCGGCCAAGATGAAGCGCCGACCCCTCCTTCCCAGAGCTGTGGTGAGGACGATATCTGTGGGCTCAGATTCGTGCCGCCAGCGACCGGGGACCGAGAGAATGTCGAACCATCGCTGTCGTACGCGGCCATCACTGCGTAGCCCGGTGGAGTGTTGAGATCTGCAATCTTCACCCCCGCGGCGGGGGTTCCATCGACTCGCACTTGCACTTGAGCGACTCGCTGGGGGGCGTCGGCTTCAGGAAGACCGAATCGGGTCATGAGCACCCGGTTGAGATCACCGTCGATGCTGGGCACGTCATAGTTCGCGTTACCACCGACACCGCCATGAAATATGGCGTACGAACCCGATCCGCCGCCTGCGGCCGCGAATGTTGCGGTACCGCCAACCGCGAGAGTGCCCTCGAGCTCGCTATTGCCGAGCACACCGTCGCCGGGCGTGTAGATCGTGTAACCCGACTCTGACCCGATCGGTGTGGCTCCTCCCATCGGGTTCGCCGATCGGCCTTGGCATTCCTGGGCCTGCGCGGGTGGCGCGACGGTCAGCGGCGACGTCAGGGCGACCAGGCCGAGGCTGGTCGCAAGCACCACGGATAGAAGCCCCGACACGGCCCGCCGCCCGGCATGCTCAGAGTCACGCGAGCTCATCTTTTTGTGCGTCCGGACGTCCATCGTCTACCCCCGAGTAGGTGTGTCTGGCCTCCCAGCAGGTTGATGCCCGCCGCCACACCGACACCCTATCGAGGGTTCCGCGAGTGATGCCATACTTTTGCTGTCAAAAAGAGCGGGATGTTTTCACTGGCGAGAGGTCGAAAATGGCACATGATAACCAACGCTCGACGAGGGCGCGGGATGTGCGGGACGTCGTTGCAGTTTTTGTGCTTTCGATAACCGCTGTTCTCACCGCCTGGTGCGGTTTCGAGGCGTCCAAGTGGGGTGGTGAGATGTCTATTGCGTTCTCTCAAGCAAGTAGCGCGCGAGTCCAAGCCGGAAACTACGAGGGCGAAGCTCGAGACGCTCGTCAGTTCGACCTGACCATCTATGCCGAGTGGGTGAAAGCCGATCTATCGGGGGACACCGAGCTCGCGAACTACGTCCAGTCGCGGTTCCTGCCCGATTTCGCGCGTGCATTCGACGCGTGGAACGCGGATGGCAGAATCGAGAACTCGCCGCTGGCGCGTGCGGAATATGTTCCTGCTGGTTCTGCAGAAGCCAAAGTGTGGAATGAGCGAGCTGACGCCAAGTTTGCGGAAGCGCTCGTAAATAACCAGCGGGGGGACAATTATTCGCTTTTGACCGTGCTGTTCGCACTCGTGCTATTTCTGACAGCAATGTCGCAACGTGCCGAGGCGTCCTGGGCCAACTGGCTTCTCTTGAGTCTCGCGGTCGTCGCTGCCCTGATAGCGATATCCGTCGGCCTGACGTTCCCCATCAAGATATAGCCCAGGGAGGGCTCGAAACAGCTTTGTTGACATAATGTGCATTATCGGCACTTTATCCGAGAGTGTGAGCGGGGTCCTTCTCGGGTTCGTGACGAGTCGGCTGAGGCGCCGGCAGCGATACGCGTAACGCCGTGCCTCCTTCGTTGCCGGCGCCGATCTTCATATCGCCCTGGAACGCTTGGATGCGACGCGATAGCGACAGCAACCCGCCGTCGATGGACGGGTCGTCAGAGATTCCGACGCCATTGTCGAAGACGGTGAGAACGATTCGTTTTTCGGCCGGCTGGACGCCATCGACGACGGATAGCGACACACGGATGCTGTCGGCGGCGCCGTGCTTCAGCGCGTTGGTGATGCCTTCTTCGAGGCTTCGGACGAGCAGGGATCGCTGCGACAGGCCGATGACGTTGTCGGCGGGATCGTCGAGCGCGCGGAATTCCGAGGAGACGTCGAACTTGGTGACGATACTGGTCGGCAGGCGCTGCAGGATGGCGCGGATGCTGGGGGCGACACCCACCTCGAGCAAGGGCGGTGAGAGCAGCCGACTCGTGGCCCGGACATCCCGTTCGCGCAATTCATCGACGCGGCGTTCGACCGAGCGGATGTCGTCCTCGACGAGTTGCTCCCCCGTGCGAACTCGTTTCGCCAACTCGTCGAGGCTCGCCGCGATGAACACGAGTCGTTGCTGCACGGTGCCGTGCAAACCCTCTGCGACCTCGCCTTTCACGCGCAGCTCCTCGCCTTGCAGGGCCTGGAGCGCCAGGTCGGCGGCCCGCCGTTGCGCGGTCTGCTCGCGTTCTTCGTGGCGGGTCCTGCGGCGGGCGGCCGAGACGGCGAAACCGAAGGCGCCGCACACCATGAGCGTGGCCACAGAGGCTGCGAACTCGACCAACACGACATCCACGGTCGGCGAGCGATACACCCCGAGTAGTAACTGCAGGCCGACTCGAACCAGTCCGGCCACGCACGACACGGCAAACGTCAGCGCAAGCACGCGTGGGCGCCACCACTCGTGCAGCGACGGCCCCCATCGGGTCATGAGTAGGAAGCCGAGGAGGAGCACCGCTCCCCCGATGCCGACGACGTTCGCCGTGATGCGCTCGAAGAGCATGCCGCGGCTGCCACCGGGCGCCACCCAGGCGAAGATGTAGACGGTCTGCATGGCCGTGCCGATGCCGAAGGCCAGGGCGACGGCCCCCGAGGCGACGACGAACGAGCGCGAGTCGCTGATGCGGTCGTTGCGGTCGTCGTGATCGAGACCGTCGGCGCCGTCAACACGTGATTGTGCCAGCCCCCGCGTCGGTCGCCTGATCCCCACCTGTCGATTTTCTCAAAGGATTCTCGTTTTCGGCGGCATTCGGCGTGCCTATTTCGGGGGCCTGCGCGTCCGAGCGTGTGCCACCGAGAGTTTCCTCCCCCTCCACGCGTACTCGACCGGGCATACTCGTCACATGGACATCTCGGAGCGCACGCCGCGCGCAGGCGGAACGTGGCGGTCATCCGAGGGCGTCGCTCCCCTGCGCGTCGGCGTGGTCGAGGATCAGCCCCTCTTCAATGGCATGCTCGGCGACCTGATCGACAAGCATCCCCGCACGCGGCTCGTCGGCCGGGCGACCACGGTCGCGCACGCGCGGAAGCTCTTCCTACCGGGCACGGTAGACGTGCTCACCATGGACATCGAGCTGCCCGACGGCAACGGCGTGAGCCTCGGCGTCAGCCTGAAACGTCAGGCCCCGGACCTCGGCATCGTGCTGCTCTCGGCTTACGACCTCATGGACATGCTGCTCGAGATGCCCGACGACATGCGGGGCGGGTGGAGCTACCTGTCGAAGAAGTCGGCGCTCACCTCGGAGACTCTGTTCGCCGCCATCGAGGCGTCGGCGCGCGGAGATTCGATGCTCGACCCCGACCTCATCGCGCACGCCACGCCGCGCTCCGAATCGGTGTTGCACCGCCTCACCGACCGGCAATACGCCGTGTTGCAGCTGCTCGCTCAGGGTCTGTCGAACCAGGGCATCGCCGCGCGGCTCGGAATCGCCGAGAAGTCGGTGCAGAACCACCTGACGAGCATCTACAGCATCCTCGGCGTGCCCGCCGACTCGGCCAAAAACCCGCGCGTCCTCGCCGCACTCACCCTCCTGGCAGAAACCGGCCGCGACAGCTAGTCCTCGATAAAATAGGGCGGCCACATCATCACGGTTACGAAAGGCTGACGATGCAGATCTCCTATGACGCAGAGGCCGATGCCGCGTACATCCGCATCGTCGATGCGGTGGCGCCCGGGCAGGCGGCGCGGCAGGTCGGGTTCATCGAGACGCCCAATGGCGTGACGCAGGTCGTTCTGGACTTCGATGAGGGCGGTCGCCTCCTGGGTGTGGAGGTTTTGGGCGCTCGAGACGGCCTCACCCCCGAAGTTTTGAGGCAGGCCGTGCTCCCGGAGAAGTGACCGAAGGCACCGTCGCTAGTCCCTTGTGGGGCTTGCGCCACTCGCCTAGCGTCGAAGGATGACCGACAGCCCACGTTCGTCCGCCAGCACCTCCGCCAGCACCTCCGCCTTCGTCTCCCGCGCACCGTCGACCCCGTCGAGCAGCGAGCTCGACATCGTCGACCGCTGGTGGCGCGCGGCCAACTACCTCACGGTGGGCCAGATCTATCTGCTCGGCAACCCGCTGCTCGCCGAGCCGCTGAGCCCCGATCAGATCAAACCGCGCCTCCTCGGGCACTGGGGCACCTCCCCCGCCCTGAGTTTCATCTATGCGCACCTGAACCGCGTCATCCAGCACACTGACAACGAGTACCTCTACGTCTGCGGTCCGGGGCACGGCGGCCCGGCCATGGTCGCGAACACGTGGCTCGACGGCACCTACAGCGAGCGGTTCCCGCATCTCGGCCAGGGCGTCGAGGGCCTTGCGGCGCTGTTCCACCAGTTCAGCTTCCCCGGCGGCATCCCTTCGCACGCGGCGCCCGAGACCCCGGGCTCGATCAACGAGGGCGGCGAGCTCGGCTATTCGCTGTCGCACGCCTACGGCGCGGTGCTCGACAACCCGCGCCTCATTGCGGCGTGCGTCGTGGGCGACGGCGAGGCCGAGACGGGTCCGTTGGCCACGAGCTGGCACGCCAACAAGCTCATCGACGCCAAGAACGACGGCGCCGTGCTGCCCATCCTGAACCTCAACGGCTACAAGATCGCCAATCCGACGCTGCTCGCACGCATCGGTGAAAGCGAGCTTCTTTCACTGTTCCGGGGCTACGGCTATGAGCCCGTCATCGTGTCGGGCGGGTTCGACGGCGAAGACCCGATGCTGGTGCACGCCCGCATGGCCCGCGCGCTCGACGCCGCCGTCGCCCACATCGAACAGATCTGGTCGGATGCTCGAGACGCGGGTCACACCGACCGCCCCGCGTGGCCCATGATCATCCTGCGCACGCCGAAAGGCTGGACGGGCCCGAAAGAGGTCGACGGCGAACCCGTCGAGAACACGTGGCGGGCGCACCAGATCCCCGTCGACGATGTGCGCGAGAACCCCGAACACCTGCGCATCCTCGAAGACTGGATGCGGTCCTACCGTGCCGACGAACTGTTCGACGAGAACGCCGTGCCCGCCTCCGACATCCGGTCGCTGGCGCCCGAGGGTGAACGCCGCATGAGCGCGACGCCGCACGCGAACGGCGGCGAGCTGCGGCATCCGCTCGTCTTGCCGGCCGTCGAACCGCACGCCGTGCCCGCTCCCCCGAACAAGGGCGAACTCGTGTCGGCCACGGGAACCTGGGGAAAGTGGCTGGCCGAGGTCATGCGCGAGAACCCGCACACGTTCCGCATTTTCGGACCCGACGAGACCGCGTCGAACCGCCTGCAGGCCGTCTACGAGGTCACCGACAAGGTGTGGGCGGCCGAGATCAAGAGCACCGACCAGCACCTCGCTCACACGGGCCGCGTCACCGAAGTGCTGAGCGAACACCTGCTCCACGGCATGCTCGAGGGCTACATCCTCACGGGCCGCCACGGCCTCATCAACACCTACGAAGCGTTCGTGCACATCGTCGACAGCATGTTCAACCAGCACGCGAAGTGGCTCGAATCGGCGGCCGAGGTCGAGTGGCGCGAGCCCATCTCCCCCTTCGTCTACCTGCTGTCGTCGCACGTCTGGCGCCAGGACCACAACGGTTTCTCTCATCAGGACCCGGGCTTCTTGAACCTCGTCGTCAACAAACAGGCGCACCTCGTGCGGGTCTACCTGCCGCCGGACGCGAACACCCTGCTGCACGTGGGTGCCGGCGTGTTCGACACGACCGATCGCATCACGGTGATCGTGGCGGGCAAGCAGCAGCAGCAGTCCTGGCTCGACATCGACGACGCCCGCGAACACGTCGAGCACGGCATGGGTGTCTGGCCCTGGGCCGGCAACGAGGCCGCATCGTCCTCGGGTGACCACACCGGCGCGGATGCTGCACCCGACGTCATCTTCGCCTCGGCCGGCGACGTGCCCACGCTCGAGGCCATCGCGGCCGCCCAGCTCATTCGAGAGAACGTCGACGGTGTGCGCGTGCGCTTCATCAACGTCGTCGACCTCATGCGCCTGCAAGACGAGAAGGCGCACCCGCACGGCATGCCCGACGCCGAATACGACGCCATGTTCCCCGAGAACGTGCCCGTCGTCTTCGCGTTCCACGGCTACCCGTCGCTCGTGCACCAGCTGGCCTACCGCCGGCACAACCACGACGATATGCACGTGCACGGTTTCGCCGAGAAGGGCACGACGACCACACCCTTCGACATGGTCATGCTCAACGAGATCGATCGCTACTCCCTGGCAATGGATGCGGTGAAGCGCCTCGCGGAGAAGGGCCGGGATGTTCCGGCCGCCCTCGCCGAGACGTGGGAGGCCGCGCGGGTTGAGGCCCGTCGCTACGCGTACGACAAGGGCGAAGACCACCCCGATGTCACCGAGTGGGAGTTCCGCCCGGAACGCTAGACTCGTATATCAGCATCCGAATACGCCCTACCCGAGAACTCGCTTCATCCGAGAGAGGACACGCATGTCGCTCCGACGCACGCACGCCACCACCCCGAACGCCCGCGCTCACGCGAAGACCGCGCCCACCGCGACCGTCGTGGGTGCCGGGCCCAACGGACTCTCGGCGGCCGTCGTGCTCGCCCGGGCGGGCGTCGAGGTGACGGTGCTCGAGCGCAACGACACGATCGGCGGTGGCGCGCGCACGGCCGAGCTGACGCTGCCGGGCTACTGGCACGACGTCTGCTCGGCCGTGCACCCGATGGCTTTCGCGTCCGGCTTCTTCCGCCGGTTCGGCCTCACCGACCGCGTCGACTTCGTCACGCCCGAGATCTCCTATGCGCAGCCCCTCGACGGCGGCGACGCGGGCCTCGCCTACCGCGATCTGCACCGCACGGCCGAGCACCTGGGTGTCGACGGCGACCAGTGGCTGCGGCTCATGGGCCCGCTCGTCGATCGCGCGCACGATGTGGCGCAGGCGACGGGGTCCCCCCTGACGCGCGTGCCCCGGCATCCGATCGCCCTGGCGCTCTTCGGTGTGCGGGCCCTCGAACTGGCCGCCACCATGGGGTCGTTCCGTTTTCGCGAAGACCGTGCGCCCGCCATGCTCGCCGGTGTCGCCGCCCACGCCATCATGCCCATGCCGAGGCTCGCGTCGTCGGCCGCGGGACTCGTCTTGTCGGTCACAGGACACCAGGACGGCGGCTGGCCCATACCGATCGGCGGCAGCCAGGCCATCGTCGACGCCATGGCCGACGATGTGCGCGCGCACGGTGGCCGCATCGAGACCGGCCAACACGTGACGAGTGCGGCCGATCTGCCCGATTCGACCGTCACACTCTTCGACACCACGCCCCGGGCCCTCGTCGAGATCCTCGGCGACCGGATGCCCGCGGGCTACCGTCGCACGCTCGAGCGCTTCCGCTACGGCAACGGCGTGGCCAAGGTGGACTTCGCGCTGTCCGGGCCCGTGCCGTGGACCAACGAGGAACTGCACAAGACCGGAACGCTCCACCTCGGCGGAACGGCGGCCGAAACCGCGGCGGGCGAGAACCAGGTGGCCCGGGGCGAGCACCCCGACAACCCCTATGTGCTGGTGTCGCAGCCGACCCGGTTCGACCCGTCACGTGCGCCAGAGGGCAAGCACACGCTGTGGGCCTACACGCACGTGCCCGCCGACTCGGATCGCGATATGACCGAGGCGATCGTGCGGCAGATCGAGCGGTTCGCGCCGGGGTTCCGCGATGTCATCCTGGCCTCGTCGTCGCGCACAGCGCAGCAGATGGAGGGCTACAACCCCAACTACATCGGCGGCGACATCTCGGCCGGCGAGCCGAACCTGTTGCAGCTCATCCGACGCCCGACGCTCTCGCCGACACCGTGGCGCACGGCCGTCGACGGTGTCTACCTGTGCTCCTCGGCGACTCCCCCGGGCCCCGGCGTCACCGGGCTGCCGGGTGCCTATGCGGCAACGGCCGCTTTGCGCGACCACTTCGGCGTCACGCGTCTGCCGCGCCTCGGGCCCGATCCGGTCTGACGACCGACCGACGCCGGGGCGCAGCTAGGAGGCGTTCTCCGTGTCGGCCCGGCGGATGCTCGTCACCATGCCCTCGCGATACAGCAACGCCCGCACCTCCGACTCCCCCGATGCCGTGCGCTTCGGGTCGATGGTCTCGCCCTGGTTGTAGTGGTCGATCAGCCGCGGATCGACGTAACTCGCCCGCGCGATCGTCGGAGTATTGCTCAACACCTCGGCCGCGTCGCGCATGGCTTGGCTGATGGCCCGGTTGCGCTTCGCCTGCGAGGGCAGCGGCCCCGTCTTGGCCAGGCTGACGGCCGCCGTCACAGTGCCGTGCAGCGTGCGGAAGTCTTTGGCCGTGAAGTCGCCGCCCGTCATCTCCTTCACGAAGTCGTTGATGTCCGAGCTCGTCACCGGATGCCAGTGCCGCCCGTCTTTATACGCGAGCAACCGGGCCCGGCCGCCCCGCCGCTTGAGCTGGCGCACGACGGCCGCGAGGTCGGCATCCGTGATGTCGGACTCCCACTCCTTGCCGCTCTTGGCCGGGAAGTGCAGGTGCACGGTGTCGCCCGACACGCGCGCGTGGGCATTCAGGAGCGTCGCGAGGCCGTGGCTGCCGTTGCTGTTGGTGTAGCGCTCGGAACCCACCCGCAGCGATCCGGTGTCGAGCATGCGGAACGCGGCGGCGAGGGTGCGCTCGCGCGACACGCCGTCGCTGCGCAGGTAGATCGTGACCTGTCGCCGGGCGTTGGGGAGCGCCTCGGCGAGCTGCAGCGCGCGGTCGAACTTGATGCGGTCCTTCTTCTCGCGCCACCCCGGGTGGTAGATGTATTGGCGCCGTCCGACGGCATCCACACCCGTCGCCTGGATGTGTCCGTTCTCGAACGGCGCGATCCAGACGTCCTCCCAGGCGGGCGGGATTCCGAGCTTCTCGAGGCGTTCTCGCAGCGCGGGATCGGTGATGGTCGAGCCGTCGAGGTCCCGATAGCTGAAACCGGATCCCGAGCGCACGCGACGATATCCGCGCCCGTTCGAATTGCTGCGTCTCAGTCTCATATCGTCGCCTTCCGGTCCGCGGGTCGACGCCCGCACCTCCCGCACGAGTTCCGTTGCCAGCGTCGCGAACCGAAATAGTTCCCCGCGGGCTCCGAATCTGCGGCAAGGTGGGCACATCAGCCTTCACTACGAAAGGAAGGTATCCGCCTCATGTCCACCTCAACGTTCTTCATCAACGTCGATTCGTCCAGACTCTCACCCTCGCAGGTGACGGGCATCCGGGTTGCCCTGGGGGTCGCGGGTCTGCTAGCCGTGATCCTCGGCATCTCGATCCTGGTGTGGCCCGGTGCCACGCTCGCCCTCGTGGCCTGGCTGTTCGGCATCTACTTCCTCGTCGTCGGCATCCTGCGCATCGTCAAGGGGTTCTCCGGCCACTCGGAGGGCACGAGCTATCGCGTGTTCAGCGTCATCCTCGGCGTGTTGCTCATCCTGGGTGGCGTCTACATCCTGCTGAACCCCGTGTTCGGCGTGGCCGTGCTCGCCGCCGCCATCGGCATCACCTGGATCATCGAGGGCATCGCGTCGCTCATCGAGTCGGCCCCCGACTCGTCGCGCTGGTTCGGCGTGCTCTACGGCGTGGTCAGCATCGTCGCCGGTGTGATCGTGCTCTTCGTGCCCGTGCAGTCGGCCGCGGCTCTGTTGATCTTCGTGGCGGTTCTCGCGATCGTCGCGGGCGTCGTCGAGATCGTGCAGGCGTTCACGTTCGGCCGCGCCGCCAAACGCGCCGGCATCGCCTGAGCCTGCCCTTCCGCTTCACAGCACGAAGGGGCGCTCACGATTATTCGTGAGCGCCCCTTCGGCGTTTTGGGAGCCGGAGTTATTCGGCGACGAAGTCGCTCGTGTCTCCGACGAGGCGTGTGTTGTCGGCGGGGATCGGGTCGACGGCGGCCTGTGCCACCTCGGCCGCGAACTCGTTCACGTTGTAGAGACGTCCGGCGGACTCCTTGCGCTGGCTGATGGCGCCCGGGTTCGAGCGCTCGAGCAGCGTGGCCGTGATGGTGCCCTCGATCATGTCGCCCGAGACCACGACGAATTCGATGCCGCGTTCCTGCAGTTCGGGCAGTTTTTCGCGCAGCGCATCCTCACCCGCACGCTTCGACAGCGCGACGGGCTCGTACTCGGGCATGGTGGGCGTGGTCCGGATGAAGTGAGCCTGGTGGCTCGTCACGAACACGATGCGCGAACCGGATGACAGCAGCGGCAGCGCCTTCTCGACCACGTTCAGCTGGGCGTCGCGGTTGAGCGTGAGCGCGTAGTCGGCGGCCATTCCCGACTCCATACCGCCCGACGCGTTCAAGACCAGGATGTCGAGCCCGCCGTATTCGGCCCGGATCGTGTGCATCATCGACTCGACGGATGCCGGGTCGGTCAGGTCGGCGCCGATCGACAGGGCCTGGCCGCCCGCCGCCTCGATCTCCTTCTGCAACTTCAGCGCACGCGCCTCCTTGTTGCGGAAGTTGATGACGACGCGCGCACCGGCCTCGGCGAAGAAGCGAACGGTATCTGCACCGATGCCCCGCGAGGAGCCGGTGACGAGCACCGACTTTCCGTCGAGCGATCCGGGGCTGAGTGGCTGTGACACGTGTTCTCCTTGTCGATGCGGTCGCCCAGAGGGCGGTGATGTCCAGCCCCGAGACTACCAAGTCCCATATGCCGCCCTGCCGCTAGCTGATAGGTTCAATAGAGAGACCCCGGTCGATGACGACATCGACGGAGCCCCCCGACACCCTCTTGGAGGCCGGTATGGACTGGATCATCGACAACGCCTGGATCGTCTGGCTGGTGCTCATCCTGGTCTTCGTCATCGTCGAGATGCTGTCGCTCGAGTTCACGTTCCTCATGATCGCCGTTGGTTCCGCCGTCGGACTCGTGAGCGGCCTGCTCGGCGCCCCGTGGTGGTTGCAGATCGTCATCGCCGCCGTCGCATCCGTCGTTCTGCTCGCCTTCGTCAGGCCCTCGCTCCTGAGAGCGCTGCACCGGGGCGAAGACAAGACGCCCTCCAACGTCGAGGCGCTGCTCAACATGCCCGGCGAGGTGCTGCGCCCCGTCTCGCCGACCGGTGGCCAGGTGCGTCTCGCCAACGGCGACACGTGGACCGCCATCCTGCTGCCGACCGCCCCTGGTGGAACGCTCGAACCGGGCACGCACGTCTCCGTCCATGCCATCCAGGGAGCGACCGCTGTCGTCGCCCCCGCCGAAAGGAAAGCCCTATGACCGATTCTTCCGCCCTCGTCGGCACGATCGTGGCCTGGGTCGTCGGCATCGTCCTCGTCATCTTCGTGCTGGTGGTGTTGTTCCGGTCCATCCGGATCATCCCGCAGGCCAACGCCGGTGTCGTCGAGCGCCTCGGCCGCTACCACAAGACGCTTTTGCCCGGCCTCAACCTGTTGGTGCCCTTCATCGACCGCGTGCGCCCGCTCATCGATCTGCGCGAGCAGGTCGTCTCGTTCCCGCCGCAGCCCGTCATCACCGAAGACAACCTGGTCGTCTCGATCGATACGGTCGTCTACTTCCAGGTGACGGATGCTCGTGCCGCAACGTATGAGATCGCCAACTACCTCGGCGCCGTCGAGCAGCTGACGACCACGACGCTCCGTAACGTCGTCGGTGGCCTGAACCTCGAAGAGGCGCTCACGAGCCGCGACAACATCAACGGCCAGCTGCGCATCGTGCTCGACGAGGCGACCGGCAAGTGGGGCATCCGCGTGGGCCGCGTCGAGCTCAAGGCCATCGACCCGCCCCTGTCGATCCAGGACTCCATGGAGAAGCAGATGCGTGCCGAGCGTGATCGCCGCGCCGCCATCCTCATCTCCGAGGGTACGAAGCAGTCCGCCATCCTCGAGGCCGAGGGTGCCCGGCAGGCCGAGATCCTGCGAGCCGAGGGTAGCGCCAAGGCCCAGGTGCTCGTCGCGCAGGGTGAGGCCGAAGCCATCACCACCGTGTTCAGCGCCATCCACGCCGGAAACCCCGACAGCACGCTGCTCGCGTACCAGTACCTGCAGACGCTGCCGAAGCTCGCCGAGGGTTCGGCGAACAAGCTGTGGATCATTCCGTCCGAGCTCACCGAAGCCCTCAAGGGCATCGGCTCGGGCTTCCTGCCGAAGAACGGCGAAGACCTGTCGAAGCTCATGGCCTCCGCCGGTCTGGGCGGTCAGAAGCCGTCCGGTTCCCCGTCGAAGCCTGCCGAGTCCGCGGAGTCGCCGGGTGGGCACACGCCGTCGAGCGCACCGGCGCCGTCTGGTGATGTTGCGCCGTCGAGCATCCAGCCGCCCAGCATCCAGCCGCCGACCGAGTTCCCCGACTCGCCGCCAAGCGCCCCGCCGGCCGGGCCCGCCAACTAGCCGGTCATGCAGCGTCCACGCGTGGTCTCACGGTATCTCGATGCCGCGGGGCCACGCGTTTTCGCGCACCGGGGCTTCGCCGACGGTGTGCCCGGCAATACGCTCGCCGCCTTCCGGGCGGCCCTCGACGCCGGCGCGACCCACCTCGAATCGGATGTCCGAGCCACCCGCGACGGCATCCCCATGCTCTTCCATGATGAACACCTCCCGGCCGACGTCCTCCCCGAGGGTGCGCCCGACGACGCTGCAAGCTTTTCGCCCCTCGGCGGCGTCGCTCTCCGCACGCTCACGCTCGCCGAGGTGCGCCGCGTCGATCTGGGCGGTGGTCACCGCATCCCGACCGTCGCCGAAGCCCTGGATGCCTTCCCCGATGCGCTCTGGAACCTCGACCTCAAGGCGCCCGACGCCGTCGTCGCCACGGCCAAACAGGTCTGGCGCGCGGGGGTGGCAGATCGCGTCCTCCTCACCTCCTTCTCAGAGGCATCCCGGGTCCGTGCCGTGCGTCTCCTCCCCGGCATCGCGACGTCCGCGTCCTCCGTCGGCACGGCGGCCATCCTGCTCGCCGCCCTGACGCGGCGGCCGACCCTCGTGCGGGCGATCAGGCGACTCCTGCCCGGCACGGTTCTCGCTCTGCAGATCCCCGAACGGGCCGGCCCACTCCCCCTCGTCACGACGCCCCTGTTGGCCACGCTGCACGATGCGGGTCTCGAGGTGCACGTGTGGACCATCAACGAACGCTCCGACATCCGCCGCCTGCTCGAGCTGGGCGTGGATGGCATCGTCACCGACCGGCCGGATGTCGCGCGCGCCGTCGTCGACGTGCTCGATGTCTTCGAGGCTTTGGGGCCCTCTCACGCTGGCAGTTGACTGGGAGAAAGCGGCCCCCGGGAAGCTCCCGCACAGCTTGGGGGTTTATAACTGAGCATGCATCGCGAGAGGAGACCACACAATGGCAGATCGCAGTTTGCGCGGAATGCGCCTGGGCGCCCAGAGCCTACAGAGCGAAGAGGGCGTCATTTTTTCGGAACGAACCCACCACAGCTATCTGTGCCCGGTTTGTAACAAAGAGACGTCGCTGTACTTCGCGGCCGACGCCGAGGCGCCGGAAACGTGGGAGTGCCGTCACTGCAGCAGCGAGGCCGTGTTGATGATCGGTTCGGAGCCGATTCAGCTCACGCGGGCCGACCCGAAGCAGGCACGCACCCACTGGGACATGCTGCTCGAACGCCGGACCGAAGCGGAGCTCGAAGAGCTTCTGCAGGAGCGTCTGAACTTCTTGCGGGCCCGCCGCGGTCAGAAGATCGCTTAGCCGGCAGGTTCCCTACTCATCGACCGCGGTCGTCGCCTCTCGGCGGGACCGCGGTTTTTGTGTGCCCAAAAGCTGCCGCTCAGCCGCGACGGCGACTCGGGCGCTGCGAGATGCCGGCGACGATGAGCCCGAGCAACCCGCCGAGCGACACGAACCACGCGAGTTGGGCGCCGAACGCCATCGCGGGCGTGATCGTCGACACGAGCGGCAGAGTCGCAACCATCGAACCGGGTTCGTAGGCGGGGATCTCGCTGAGCGTCTCGCCTCGCGGCCCGATCATCTGGCTGGTGCCCACGGTCGAAATATTGACGAGGCTCCGCGCCGTCTCGATGCTGCGCAGTCGCGCGATCGCCAGTTGCTGCTGGTTCTCGTCGGTGCGGCCGAAGTCGGCGTTGTTGGTCTGGGCCAGGATGACCTCGGCGCCGTCGCGCACGGCATCCCGGGTGAGCGCGTCATCCGCGATATCGAAGCAGATCGACAGGCCCGCCATGACGCCGCCGATGTCGAAGACGTTGTCGCGCGTGCCCGGCGTGTACTCGCGCTGGATGAGGCCGATCAGATCGGGCGCGAAGGGTTCCCAGAACGCGCGGTCGGGCACGTACTCGCCGAAGGGCACGGGATGCTTCTTGTCGTACTGGTCGGTCGAGCCGTAGCCCGGCTCCCAGAGCAGTGACGAGTTGTAGTACTTGCCCTCGTTTTCGGTGATCGTCCCGACCACCAGGGGGGCCCGCAGGGCGTTGCCGAGATAGTCGAGCACATCGGCCGCCTGCTTGTTTTCGAGCGGGTTCAGGTCGCTGCCGTTCTCGGGCCACACGACCATATCGGGCTGCACGTTCTTGTCGATGAGCGCCAGGGTCGCGGATGCCTGAGCCGCCAGCACATCGCCCGGTGCCGCTCCGTCGAAGTACCCCGCCTTGCCGTTGCCCTGAACCGCGGCGACCGTCGTCGTCCCCGTCTGCTCTACGGGCCACAACGGAATGGCGAAGAGCACCGTGATCGCGGCGACCGCGGCCGTGATGCGCGGCACATAACCGACGCGCGCGGAAACCCCTGCCGTGGCCGATCCGGTGAACGCGGGACGTCGGCCCCGGGCATCCCACCCGATCGTGTTCTCGCGCGGAGTGCGGACGATCTCGACGATGACGGCGACGAGCAGCACCATGAGGAAGCTGAGACCCGAGACGCCCGTCCAGGCGACGACACCGGCGAGCGGGCTCTCCGACTGGCTGAGGGCGACGCGGCCCCACGCGAAGCCGCCGTAGGGCCACGTGCTGACGATTTCTTCGCGCAGCGTCCAGAGGCCCGCCACGACGAGGGGCAGGAGGAGGTAGCGACCGAGGCGGCGGGGCCAGACGCGCGGAATCCAGCGGTAGGCGAGCGTGAGCAGCATGGCGCCGGCCGCGAAGAAGAGCGACTCGAGCGTGGAGAGCGCGACCCAGGGCACAGGGCCGAGGTAGAGCGCCGTCCACGAGACGTGCACGAGGTAGAACGCGAGGCTGGCGACGAATCCGACGAGGAACGCCGTGCCGAGCCGGCGGCCGACGAGAGTCACGAGGATGAGCGCGATGCCCACGAACGTGAGCGGCCAGATGCCGAGGTCGGGAAAACCGCCGTCGAGCACGATGCCCGCGCCGGCCGCGACGATGAGGGCGGCCCAGAGGGGAAGGATGGGCCGGGGAGAGCGGGAGTTCACCTGATCAGCCTACGGTGCGAAACCGGACGGTTTCTGACGCTCGACCGCGCCGGCATCACACCGTGCTGTAGGCGACGATTCCTCGGCGAATTGCTTCGAGGGCGGCGCGGGCGTTGCGCCCCACTCCCCCGTCGGCGACGATCGACAACTGGTCGAGCAGGTCGATGGTCTGCTTCGTCCAGCGCACGAAATCGCCCGCCGCGAGGTCGGCCTCGGTCAACACCGAGTCGAGGGTGTGCCCGCGCGCCCAGTGATACATGGCCGTGCTCAACCCCGTTGCGAGCGGCTCGCTGCCCGGCAGCTTGTGCTCGCGTTCGTAGTCGTCGAGGCGCGACCAGATGTCCTCGGTGCGTGCCAGGGCCTCGCGGAACGCGCCGCGCGGCAGGAAGCGCTCGGGCAGGTTGCCGGTGTCGCGCCGCGGTTCGAACACGATGCACGTGGCCATGGCGGCGAGGCTGGCCGGGTCGAGGTCGTTCCACAGGTTGCGGCGCAGGGCCTCGGCCACGAGCAGGTCGCGTTCGCCGTAGATGCGCTTGAGGGTGCGGCCGGCCGCGCTCAACACGACGGCGCCGTCGGGGTCGCGCACGAGGTATTCGTAGTTGAGCAGCACGTCGGTGACGCGGTCGAAGATCTTCGCCACGGCTCCCGTGCGTGTCGAGATCTGGCGCCCCAGCTGGTCGGTCTGCTTCTTGAGCTTGAACCAGCGTTCGGCCCAGCGCGCGTGCTTCTCGCGGTCGGAGCATCCGTGACAGGGATGGCTTTTCAACCGCTGGCGCAGATCGGCGAGGGCGGTCTGCCGCCGCTGCTGCGCGGCCTTCGAGTAGTTCGAGGTGCGCTCACCGCTGCGTTCGAGGTCGCTCAGCTCGCGCCGGATCGCCGCGTACTCGGAGAAGTCGCCCAGGTGGCACTCCATGGCCTTCTGATAGCCCTCGAGCGTCTTCTGCTGCTCCCGCACCTTCTGCGCGATCGACACGACGGCGCGGTCGGCCTGGAACTGCGCGAACGACGATTCGAGGATGTCTCGGGTGCGAGACCGGCCGAACTGATCGATCAGGTTCACGGCCATGTTGTAGGTCGGCTTGAAACTGGAGTTCAGCGGGTAGGTGCGGCGAGACGCGAGCGACGCCACAGACTGCGGATGCAGCCCCTCCTGCCACTGGATGACGGCGTGCCCCTCGACATCGATGCCGCGACGCCCGGCGCGCCCCGTGAGCTGCGTGTACTCCCCCGGCGTGATGGGCACGCGTGCCTCGCCGTTGAACTTCTCGAGCTTCTCGAGCACGACCGTGCGGGCGGGCATGTTGATGCCGAGCGCCAGGGTTTCGGTGGCGAAAACTACCTTGACCAATTTGCGGCGGAAGAGCTCTTCGACGACCTCTTTGAACGCGGGCAGCATGCCGGCGTGGTGCGCCGCGACGCCGCGCTCGAGGCCGTCCAGCCACTCGAAATAGCCGAGCACGGCCAGGTCTTCGTCGAGCAGGGTGCGGCAGCGCTCTTCGACGATCTCACGGATCTCGGCGCGCTCATGCGTCTCGGTGAGGCGCACCCCCGAGCGCAGAACCTGTTTGACGGCTTGATCGCAGCCCACGCGGCTGAAGACGAAGAAGATGGCGGGCAGCAGGTTGTGGTCGTCGAGCATGCGGGCGATCTCACCGCGGTCCATGCGCTCGGGACGGTGATACTGCGAGCGGCGCTGGTTGTAGCGCGAGACATCCTTGTGTTGGCGGTTCGAGACCGTGCGGCCTCCGAACTGGGCCATGCGCACGAGCTCGGGGTTGACCTGGTGGGTGTCGGCGAGGGACGGGGCCGCGAACAGGTCGATCAGCTTGGTGCCCATGAGCACGTGCTGGTCGAGCGGCACGGGGCGCTCCTCTGAAACGATGACGTCGGTCTCGCCGCGCACGGCCTGCAGCCAGTCGCCGAACTCCTCGGCATTCGAGACCGTCGCGCTCAACGACACGAGCCGCACCTGCTGCGGCAGGTGGATGATGACTTCTTCCCAGACCGCGCCGCGGAACCGGTCGGCCAGGTAGTGCACCTCGTCCATGACGACGAAGCTCAGGTCGGTGAGCAGGTCGCTGTCGGCGTAGAGCATGTTGCGCAGCACCTCGGTAGTCATGACCACGATGCGCGCGTTTGAGTTGATGTTGGTATCGCCCGTGAGCAGGCCCACGTTCTCGGGGCCGTATTCGGCGACGAATTCCTGGAACTTTTGGTTGCTGAGCGCCTTCATGGGCGCCGTGTAGAAGACCTTGTCGGAGCGGCGTTCCATGGCCATGTAGACGGCGAACTCGGCCACGATGGTCTTGCCGGCACCCGTGGGAGCGGCCACGAGCACGCTGCGCCCCTTCTCGAGGCTCGCGCAGGCCTCGAGTTGGAAAGCATCCAGGTCGAATTCGAGGCGGTCTCGGAACCCGCGCACAAGCGATGTGTTCTTCTTGGCGCGCGCATAGCGTTCCGAGGGCGACAACGTGGTGTCACTCATCCGACCAACTCCGCTTCCCGGACCTTCTGCCGTTTGGCGGCCCGTCGATCGTGCAGGTAGGCCACTCCGTAAGCCACGAAGTAGAGGAACACCATGGGGATGGCGAGCAGGAACATCGACACCAGGTCAGCAGCCGGCGTTGCGACGGCGCAGAAGAGGGCGATGACGAGCACGGCCACGCGCCAGCCCTTGATGATGGCGGCGGCACTCAGCACTCCGACGAAGTTGAGCAGCACGAGGAACACGGGCAACACGAAGGCGATGCCGACCGCGATGATGAGCTTCAACACGAAGTCGTAGTATGTGGCCGCGTTGAAGAAGTTCGACGCGTCGGCTGGCGTGAAACCCACCATGAGTTCGACGATGTGCGGCATGACGTAATACCCGGCAGCACAGCCGGCCAGGAAGAGCGGGATGGCCGAGAGGAAGAAGCCCAGCACGTAGGCGATCTCTTTGCGGGTGAGGCCGGGCACGAAGAACGCCCACACCTGGTACAGCCATACCGGGCTCGAGATGACGAGACCGGCCGTGAAAGCGACCTTCATGCGCAGGTCGAAGGCACCGGTGATGGCGTCGAAGTTGAGGACGGCTCGACCACGCTCTTCGGCGATCTCGGTGATCGGAATGGCGATCTGGTCGATCAGCCACTCCGAGATGATGAAGCCGACGACCATCGCGAGCAGGATCGCGATGGCGCTGATGAAGAGGCGCTTGCGCAGTTCGGCGAGGTGCTCGCCGAACGACATGCGCCCTTCGGAGTTTTTCGACGGCTTGGCCGTTGCCACGCTAGTTCTTCTGGTGCGATTCGGCGTTCTGCGCGCCCGCCGAAGTCGCCTCACCGTGAGGAGCCGGCTGAACCGGCGGTGCGCTCAGAACGGGCGCGGGCTCGGCCTGCGGTGCCTGCGGAGCCTGCTGTGCCTGCGGAACGACGTAGGGCTGAGCAACCGGCTGCTGTGCCGGTGCCTGCTGAACGGGGGCCTGCTGAACAGGGGCCTGCTGCGCGCTCGTGTGCTGCGTGGGCACCTGCGCGTCGGCGGCAGCGGCGTGGTCACCATCGACCTTGTCGCTCTTCACCTCGTTCTTGAAGATCTTGAGGGACTGCCCGACGCTCTTGGCGAGGCCCGGAAGCTTCGGAGCACCGAACAAAAGCAATACGAGGAAGACGATGGCGAGAAGGTGCCATCCGGTCAGGTTGCCGAAAATACCCATGATTCGTTCCTTGACTGTCGAAGTTCGTTCCAGTCTAACCCGCGGTGCCCGAGACCGCCCGATTCTGCGCAGTCTCTCGGTGACGGGCCCGGCCTCGTCACACGACCGAGGATGCCTCGCCATAGCGTTCGAGCGCCTGCCTCGACCATTCGGCCACCGCATCCCGTGCCTCGTCGGGCTCGAGCACCTGCACGACCCCCGGCAGGCTCGCCACCAGGCGCTTGAGGCCGTGGTAATGCGCCAACCGCAGCTCGACGCGCACACGGGAGCCGTGCGGCACCGGCTGCGTGTCCGGCGCGACGTACTCCGCGATGAGGGGAACCGAGTCGGCCTCGACCTCGATCAACACTGCGAGGTCCTCGTCCGACCCTTCGAAGAGCGTTTCGGGCAGCGCGACGTCCGCGGGCGTCTTCGTGATCGGGATGTCGGTCGTGCGCAGTTCGGACAACCGGTCGAGTCGGAACGTGCGCACGCCGCGGCGCGCATGATCCCAACCCCGCACGTACCAGTCCTCGTCGACCGATTCGATGCGCAGCGGGTCGACCGAGCGCACCTCGCGTTCGCCGCGCGAGTTCAGGTAGACGAACTCGATGCGTCGTCCGTCGGTGAGCGCGGCTCGGATTTCATCCAGGGATGAGTCGACGACGGCTCGCCCGACGAGCACCTCGCTCGGCACTCCGGAAGCGCCCCGCGACAGCTTGAGCAGAAGCGAGTCGAGCACGGCGCGATCGTTCTGACCGGGCAGGGCCGACAGGTATTGCAGGCCGGCGATCAGCGCGGCGGCCTCGCGAGCCGAGAACCGGGGCGAGTCGTCGATGGCGACCTGGTGCGTGAGGGCGATCTCGTCGTGCTCTTCGAAAGCCGTCCAGTCGATGTCGAAGAGGTCTTCGTGCTGGTAGGACGTGGTCTCGCCGGGCACACCCGATACCGCGATGAGCCGCACCGATTGCCGGATCTGCTCGGCGGGCACGCCGAAGTGGGCCGCGGCATCGGCCACGCTCACACGCTCGATGTCCATCAGGTAAGGCACGAACGACAGCAGAAAGGCGAGTTTGTCTCGGGCCTGCGGGGCCGGGGTCCTACTGGCCATGACTGCCTCCGTCGGTGGGTGCGTGTGCCTCGAGCGTGCGCCGGTGCCGCGCGATGACGCCCGCGCGCAGCCGCTCGGGAGACACGGCTTCAGCCTCGGGCCCGTAGCCCGCAAGCTCGTCGGCGAGGAGGTCGACATCCGTGTAGTGCAGCTCGATCGTGGGCTCACCCACATCCGCATCGACGCGGGTGCCGCGTTTGCCGAGACGGGCTTCGGCGTCGCTGCCCGGGGTCACGCGCACGCGGGCCACGTTCGCCTGCCAGAGTGCGTCGAGTTCGTCGAGCGCGCGTTCGGCCAAACCGGTCTCGGAGGGCACCTCGAACGTGCGGTTCTTCACCTTCACCACGCCGACGATGCGCGAGAGAAGGAACGTGCGGCGGTCTTTCACGCCCTCGTCGTAGGCCGACAGATGCCAGCGGCCGCGATATTGCACGAGCGCGAGCGGATGCACGGTGCGCAGCCGCGGCGCGCTCCCCCCGGGTTTGACGTAGACGAACGTCACCACCTGGTGCCGGTCGAGCGCCGTGCGCAGGGGGTCGAAGGCGTTCTCGCGTGTGCGGACGCGCGGCGCATAGCCGATGACGGGTTCGGTCGACTCGATACCGAGCGATCGCAGTTTGAGGATGGCGCGCTGCGACTCCCCCGACAGCGAACCCTGTCGCCACACGGTCGCCGCGAGAGACAGCATCGCGATCTCGGCCGACGAGAACGTGATGTCGGCCGGCAGATCGTAGGCGCCCTTGGGAATCAGGTAGCGCAGCAACTGGTTGTTGCCCGAACTCTCGGGCGCCTCGATCGTCTCGAGCGGGATGCCGAGCTCGCGGATGTCGTCCTTATCGCGCTCGAATTGGCGCTCGAGGCTCGTGTTATCGCCTCCGACCACGAACTTCTGCCGGTACCCCTGCACGGTCGACAGGACCTCGGTCTTCGTGAGGCCCTGCTCGGTGGCGAGCAGCGCGAGCACGAGCGAGAACAGGCGCTCCTCGACCGCGATGCGCGGTGAGGCGGAACGTTCTGCCACGGACGGCTCCCCGCTGATTGCTCTCGGTGTTACTGGATGCCCAGGATGTCGATGACCCAGACGGTGGTCGAGTCGCTCTGAGCGCCCTCGGCCGGCGGCAGGATGAGGAGCACCTGCGAACCGACGGTCTGACCGACGAGAGCGTCCTGGATTCCGGCCTGCAGCTGTGCGACGGGCAGCGGCTGGGCGCCACCCTCGGACGTCCACGTCGACTGCGTGACCTCGCGGGTCTTCCAGTCGGCGATGAGCGCCTGCACGTAGATCGTCGAATCCTTCGTGACCTTGGCGCCGTCACCCTTCTTCAGGGCGACGTACTTCAGATCCTTGGGCGGGTCGGACTTCGGGATGGTGAGGCCGGGGACGCCATTCTCGTCGGTGACGACGGTGGGGAATCCGGACTCCCAGACGTACTGGTCGGCACCATCGGCCTTCGAGAGGTACACGTCTTGCACATCCATGACGGCGATGACGGAGTCGCCCGCGTTGACGCCGGCGGCCGGGTTGCCGGCCTCACCGAACGCCTCGGCACCGGGGATCACGGCGACGACGCGCGAACCGGCGACGGCGCAGTGCAGGGCATCGCGCATGCCGGGCAGCAGGTCGGACTGCGGGATGGAGGCGGCTTCGCCCGTGAAACCGGTCGACGTGACGGATGCGCCCGTCGTGCCGTTGTAGAGCGCGATGTCGAGCGTGATGAGCTGGTCGTTCGAGATGATGCGCTCACCGTCGCCCGCGATCGCCGTCGAGGCCTCGGTCTTCTGGGCGTCGAGCGGCGTCGGGAAGTCGACCTTCGGGGTCTTGCCGAAGTCGCCCGAGGCCTGCACGAGACGAGAAGCGTCACCCGCGGGCGCGGCGGGCGTGCAGGACGACCCTCCGGCCGGCGCGCAGCCTGTCAGCGCCACAGCGGCGAGTCCGGCGGTCGCGATCAGTGCGGGGACTTTGCGCACAATGCCTCGTTTCGGTGCAGAGAGTGTCGGGGGTGGGCGTCACCGCATGCAGCGGGCCGCCTCGCATAGTTTAGTCGCGCGGGTCGTCGGGCGTGACCGCGTCGACGCCGCCCGGGTTCACGTCGAACGGAGCCTCGACCGAACCGGTTTCCGGCGCCGCGTCGATCCCCGTCTCGATCCCCGTCTCGATGTCCGCCTCGGGGTCCACGCCGCGCGAACGCGACAGATCGGCGGATGTCCGGGCCGCACGCACGCGCTTCCGCAGGCTCTTGGCGCTCACGTTGCGTTCGCCGAGCGCGCCCGGCGTCCAGATCTCGACATCTTCATCGCTGAAATCGGTCTTCGAGGGGCGGCGCTTGAGCTCGGGCAGCACGGTGCCGTCGGCCAGCTTGCGAGCGGTGATGAGGAAACCGGTGTGCCCGATCATGCGGTGTTCGGGGCGCACAGCGAGACCCTCGACATGCCAACCGCGCACCATGGTCTCGCTCGAGATCGGGTTGGTGAACCGCTCGGTGTCGCGCAGCGCCTCGGCCACGCGGGACAGCTGCGTGACGGTGGCGACGTAGCAGAGGATGACTCCACCGGGCTTCATGGCGTCGGCCGCCTCGCCGATGCATTCCCAGGGTGCCAGCATGTCGAGCACGACGCGGTCGACCGAGCCGGGCTTCTGCGTGAGCGGCAGCTGCTCCTGCAGGTCGCCGACCGTGATGGTCCAGTTGGTGGGGTCGTCGCCGAAGAACGTGGCCACGTTGTCGCGGGCCACGTCGGCGAATTCGTCGCGGCGCTCATAGGAGGAGAGCGTGCCGGTGGGCCCGATGGCGCGCAGCAGCCAGAGCGAGAGCGCGCCCGATCCGACGCCGGCCTCGACGACCGACGCCCCGGGGAAGATGTCGGCCTGCGCGATAATCTGCGCGGCATCCTTCGGATAGATGATGGCGGCGCCGCGCGGCATCGACATGACGAAGTCGACGAGCAGCGGCCGCAGGGCGAGATATTCGACGCCGACGGTGTTGGTGATGACGCTGCCGTCGGGCAGGCCGATGATGTCGTCGTGCTTCACAGCCCCGCGGTGCGTGTGGAACTCCTTGCCCGGCTCGAGCGTGATGGTGTTCATCTTGCCCTTGGGGCCCGTGAGCTGCACGCGGTCGCCGGGAACGAACGGGCCGCTCGGCTGGGGGCTGTAGCGCGGGGCCTCGGCCGCAGGGTCGGTGTGGGTCATCGGTGGTCCTATCGGCTGGTGGTCGTGGTGCGGGCGGCGCGGTGCGCCTCGAGGATGCCTGTCAGCTCGGCGAGCGTGGCACCCGCGAGCGTGTCGCGCGACGTGAAGTCGGGGCGCGGGGCGACGGGCACGGCGTGCGGCACGCCGATGGTCGCGGCGCCGGAGGCGACGGCAGAGGCGATGCCGGGCTCGGAGTCCTCGATGGCGACGCAGTCGAGGATGTCGACGCCCAACAGGCGCGCGGCCTTCAAATAGGGCTCGGGGTGCGGCTTCGCGTTGTCTACCTCTTCGCCCGAGACCACGAGGTCGAAAGCGTCGAACGGGATGAGCGACGCGACCTTTTCGGCCATGGGCCGGATCGACATGGTGACGAGGGCCGTCGGAACCCCCGCCTCCTTCAGCTCGGCCAGCAGCTCGCGGGCCCCCGGCTGGAACGGCACGCCGTCGCTCTCGAGCTGCTCGATGACCTTCGACGTGAGCGTGGAGACGATCTCGTCGGCCGACAGGTCGACGCCGCGGTCTTGCAAGATCTGCGCGCTGTCCCACAGGCCCTTGCCGACGAGTGTCAGGCCGTCGGCGTCGGTCCACGTTCCACCGTAGGAGGACACGAGAACCTTCTCGGCCGACATCCAATAGGGCTCGGTGTCGACGAGGGTTCCATCCATGTCCCAGAGAACGGCGGCAGGCAGAGAAGTAGTCACGGGGTTCAATGCTACTGGGTTCTGCGAACGGCCTATTGTGGAGGGAGCGTCGGGGCGACCCGCGCGGGATTGCTGGAGGAGACAAACGCCTATGGGGATGCTGAACGGCCGACTGCTCGTGGTCGCTTTCGAGGGCTGGAACGACGCCGGAGAGGCGGCGACCGGTGCCGTGAAGACACTCAAGGAGCAGCTCGAGCTCTCCCCCATCACCGAGGTCGATCCCGAGCTCTACTACGACTACCAGTTCAACCGCCCCGTCATCACCTCGAACGACGACGGGTCGCGCAGCCTCGAATGGCCGGGTGCCGTGCTCTACGGCCCCGAGAACCCCGCGCTCTCCGACAGCGAGCTGCTGGCCGACGACGCCGAGATGCAGATCTCGGGCGACAACGGCAACAACGTCTACCTGCTCATCGGCACCGAGCCGTCGCGCAGCTGGAAAGCCTTCGCGGCCGAGATCATCGACGCGGCACTGGCGGCGGATGTCTCGGCAATCGTGTTCCTCGGATCGATGCTCGCCGATGTGCCGCACACCCGCCCGATCTCGGTGTTCCTGTCGAGCGAGAACGCCGACATCCGCCGCGAGCTCGACATCGAGCGCAGCACCTACGAGGGCCCCGTCGGCATCCTCAGTGTGCTCGGCGAGGCAGCCGAATCCACGGGCATCGCCACGGTGTCTCTGTGGGCATCGGTCCCCCACTACGTGCAGAACGCGCCGTCGCCCAAGGCCATGCTCGCGCTCATCGACAAACTCGAAGAGATCGTGGATGTCGTGATCCCCCGGGGTTCACTCATGGACGACGCGCGCGACTGGGAGACCGGCATCGACGTGTTGGCCGGCGAAGACGAAGATATGGCCGCCTACATCCGCGGGCTCGAGCAGGCGCGCGACACGGTCGAGTCGCCCGAGGCATCCGGTGAGGCGATCGCACGCGAGTTCGAGCAATACTTGCGCAAGTCGGATGATCGCGCCGACGTGCGTGACAACAAGGCCGGGCAGCGTTCCGAAGGCCCCGCGCGCGACCGGCCCGCGGGTGGCGCCGCACCCCAGGCAAATGGCGACGCCGAGACCGGCGACGCATCAGACCCTCAGCATGGTGCTCCCACGGAGGACGCGGATGCGGAGCCGGACGGAACCACGAACGCTCCCGGCGAAGGCGACGAAGAAACCCCGTAACCCTCCGCTTTTACCCTTCGAGCCTCGGGGCCGCCTGTTTCGCTTAGGCGGTGAGGCCAGCGGTGAGGCCAGCGGTGAGGCCGGCGGTGAGGACGGCGATGGCCGCGGTTTTGCTTAGGCGGTGAGACCGGCGGTGGCCGCGGCGGGCACGGTCGCGTGCTCGAGCGATACGCCCAGAAGGGCGTCCGACGCGCGGGCAGCGAGCGAGACGACGGCATCCTCGCCGCTGTCGAAGAGTTCGTCCAGAATCGTGAGCGCCGACGGTGTGTCGAGGTCGCCCGCGAGGGCGTGTCGCAGCGGAGCCAGCAGCTCGACCGCGCGGGATTCGTCGAGCGAATCGGCCGAGGTGGCCCGCGAGCGTCGGGCCGCCGACATCCAGGACAGCAGGCGCTGCGTGGCCGTGGTGAGGGCCTCGTCGGTCCACTCCCAGTCGCTGCGGTAGTGGTGCGCGAGGATCGTCAGGCGGATGGCGCGGGGGTCGACGCCGGCGGCGCGCACTTTCGAGACGAGCACGAGGTTGCCGAGCGATTTCGACATCTTCTCGCCCTCGTAGGCGACCATGCCCGCGTGGGCGAAGACGCGCGCGAGCGGGTGCCCCGAGAGCACGGCCGCGTGGCCGGCGCTCAGGTCGTGGTGCGGGAACACCAGGTCGCTGCCGCCGCCCTGCACCGTGAAATCGGCGCCCAGCGCATCGAGCGCGATGACCGAACACTCGATGTGCCAGCCGGGGCGCCCCTCGCCGACGGCTGTCGACCAGGAGGGCTCACCCTCGCGGTGGGCACGCCAGAGCAGCGGGTCGAGCGTGTGGCGTTTGCCGGCGCGGTCGGGGTCGCCGCCGCGCTCGGCGAAGAAACGCTCCATCGTGGCGAGGTCGAGGTTCGTCTCCTGGCCGAGGTGCCACGGCGACAGCTCGGCGGCTTTCTGCGTGTCGAAGTAGATGTCGTCGCCCGTCGAGCTGTCGGGCGTGTCGACGCGGTAGGCCGCACCCTTTTCGAGCAGGGTGTTCACGGCATCCGCGATGGGCTCGATGACCTCGGTGACGGCCACGTAGTCGTCGGGCGGCAGGATGCTGAGGCTCGCCATATCGGTGCGGAACAGGTCGACCTGCTCGGCCGCCAGGTCGCGCCAGTCGACGTTGGTGGCCGCGGCACGCTCGAGCAGCGGGTCGTCGACATCGGTCACGTTCTGCGCGTAGTGGACCTCGAGGCCGGCGTCGAGCCATACGCGCTGCAGCGTGTCGAAGGCCAGATAGGTGGACGCGTGGCCCATGTGGGTGGCGTCGTAGGGCGTGATGCCGCACACGTAGAGCCGCGCGACGTCACCCGTGTGCGCCCAGACGAGTTCGCCTGTGGCCGTGTCGAAGAGACACGGGGCTTCGGAGGTGCCGGGCAGGACGGGAACGGTGGGACGCGGCCAAGATTTCACTGCTCAAGCCTAAGCCCGCGGCATCCGCCCCGCCGACGTGCAGCGACGACTAGGCCGTGATGACGCCCGTGCCGAGCAGGATCATGAGCGCGGCGCCGAGGGCGATGCGGTAGATCACGAACGGCAGGAAGCTGCGCTTCGAGATGTAGCTCATGAAGAACGCGATGACGACGAGGCCGACTCCGAACGCGATCACGGTGGCGACAAGCGTCTCGAGCGGGCCGAAGACGTCGGGGGTGCAGTTGGTGGCACCCTCGAGGCACGGCTTGGCGATGCTCTTGTAAACCTGGTAGAAACCCGAACCGAGAACGGCGGGGATGGCGAGCAGGAAGGCGTAGCGGGCCGCCGCGGCGCGCTCGTAGCCCATGAACAGACCGGCCGTGATGGTGCCGCCCGAGCGGGAGACACCGGGGATGACGGCGAGGGCCTGGGCGAATCCGTAGACGACGCCGTGGCCGTAGGTGAGGTCTTTGAGCTTGCGCTTCTTGGCGCCCACGTAGTCGGCGATGCCGAGCAGCACGCCGAAGACGATGAGCATGGTGGCCGTGATCCAGAGCGATCGCAGGCTCGTCTCGATGGCGTCCTGGAAGAACAGGCCGATGACGACGATGGGGATCGAGCCGATGATGATCAGCCATCCCATGCGCGCGTCGGGGTCGGACCGCGGGATCTTGCCGAACAGGGCCTTGAACCAGGCGCCGATGATGCGCGTGATGTCACGCCAGAAGAAGATCACGACCGCCAGCTCGGTGCCGATCTGCGTGATGGCGGTGAACCGCGCACCCGGGTCGCGACCGTCGAGCAGGAACTCGCCCACGATGCTGAGGTGCGCGCTCGACGAGATGGGCAGGAATTCGGTCAAACCCTGGACGAAGCCCAGGATGATGGCGTTCAGGAAATCCACGTTCGGCAAGCTCCAGGGTGGCTCAGTAGGTCAGGAGCAGGTCGGTCAAAACCTGCCTGCCAAACACTAGCGCGTCGAGCGGCACGCGCTCGTCAACGCCGTGGAACATGCCGGGGAAGTCCATGTCGGCCGGCAGTTTGAGCGGCGCGAAGCCGTATCCCGTGATGCCGAGCAGACTGAGCGCCTTATTGTCGGTGCCACCCGACAGCATGTAGGGCAGCACAGGCGCGCCCGGGTCGTGCTTGCCGAGCGACGACGTCACGGCCTCGATGAGCGGCCCGGAGAACTCGTTCTCGAGGCCGATGTCGCGGTGCATGGTCACGATCTCGATGTCGGGCCCGATGAGCTCGCGGATCTCGGCCAGCACCTGCTCCTCGTCGCCCGGCAGGCAGCGGATGTCGACGAGCGCCTCGGCCGTGTCGGGGATGACGTTGTGCTTGTACCCGGCGTTCAGGAGCGTCGGGTTGCTGGTCGTGCGGAGAGACGCCTGCACGAAGCCCGAGGCCGTGCCCGTTGCCAGAGCCAGCTCGTCGGGGCCCACACGCTGCGGGTCGACACCCAGGATGCGCGCCACCTCGCCCAGCAGCTGCGACGTGGTCTCGTTGAGCTTGATGGGCCACTCGCGGCGGCCGATCTTGGCGATCGCCTCGGCCAGCGCCGTGATGGCGTTGTCGGGCGCCAGGCGCGAACCGTGAGCCGCGCGACCCCGGGCGATGAGCTTGATCCAGATGAGGGCCTTTTCACCCGTCTGCAGCAGGTAGGCGCGTTTGCCGTCCATGGTGATCGAATAACCGCCCACCTCGCTGATGGCCTCGGTTGCGCCCTCGAACAGGTGCGCGTGGTTCTCGACCATGTAGTGCGAACCGAACACGCCGCCGTTCTCCTCGTCCGAGAAGAACGCAACGACCAGATCGCGCTCGGGCTGGCGGCCAGAACCGAGGATGTCTTCGAGCGACGCCATGATCATGGCATCCATGTTCTTCATGTCGACGGCGCCGCGGCCCCACAGCAGACCGTCCTTGATGTCGCCCGAGAACGGGTCGACGGTCCAGTTCGCCGGATCGGCCGGCACGACGTCCGTGTGGCCGTGAACCACCAGGGCACCCTTGGAGCTGTCGCGCCCCTTCACGCGGGCGATGACGCTCGTGCGGCCAGGAGCCGCGTCGTGCATCTCGGGCTTCAGGCCCGCTTTCGTGAGCAAGTCTTCGAGGTATTCGGCCGCAACGGTCTCGCCGTTGGACTTTCCCCCGCCATAGTTCGTGGTGTCGAATCGGATCAAATCTCGTGCAATAACCGCCGTGCGGTCGAGATTTGCGTCGCTCTCAGGGGTTTCGTTTGCCGCATCCGTCATGACTCAACGCTATCGCGGCTGGAGAAGGTGTCCAGCGTGTAAACGCACTCCAAATCCGTGCTATCGTCTTATCTCGGCGCCGGAAACATATCGGAGCCGATCGAAATGCGCGGGTGGCGGAAATGGCAGACGCGCTAGCTTGAGGTGCTAGTGCCCGAAAGGGCGTGGGGGTTCAAGTCCCCCTTCGCGCACGATCGAAAAAGCGGCTGGAATTTATTCCAGCCGCTTTTTCTATGCGTCCATGGTTCGCCCGTTGGGCGACACGATATCTGCGCGGCGTGGCACGCAAGAGATGGTGCGGTCACGGCCCGCGGCACGACCAGACAGTCATCGGTGCGTTTCAGGGCGCTTGCGCGAATGCCTGGTCCGCCGTGCGCGGGCGGGGCGCTCAGTGGTGGTTGAGGCGTTTGCGCAGGTAGTCGATGCGCGCCTGCAGCTGCGTGACGCTGGCCTGGGGCACAGCGGGTCCGCCGCACGCGCGCCGCAGCTCGGCATGCACGAGGCCGTGCGGTTCGCCCGTGTTCTTGGCCCAGAGGCCCACGAGGCTGTTCAGCAGGCTGCGCTGCTCCTTCAGGGTGCGGTAGAGCGGCGGGGGAATGTCGGAGCCGCCACCGGCCGCCGAGTCGCCGCCCGCGGCATCCGAGATGCCTGTCTTGCGACGGGTGGACTGACGCTTCGCCTGACGCGCCTGCCGCTGCTGCAGCAATTCGTGCACCTGCTCGGGTTCGAGCAGACCCGGCAGGCCGATGAAGTCGAGCTCCTCGTCGGTGTCGGGCTGGGCCAGCGTGCCGAACTCGGCGCCCTCATAGACGACACGGTCGAACGTGGCCTCGGACGACAGAGCCTCGTAGCTGAACTCGCTCGTCAGCGAATCCGAGGCCTTCTCCTCGCGGTTCGCGGCCGCCACCATGGCGTCCTCGGGGTTGTAGAGGTCGCCCTCCTCACCCTCCTTGGTGGGGCGGTCGAGAGCGTGGTCGCGCTCGAGCTCCATGGTGTTGGCCAGCGCCATCAGGTTGGGCACATTGGGCAAGAAGATGGATGCCGTCTCACCGCGTCGGCGCGCCCGCACGAAGCGTCCGATGGCCTGCGCGAAGAACAGCGGCGTCGAGGACGAGGTCGCATAGACGCCGACGGACAGCCGCGGCACGTCGACGCCCTCGGACACCATGCGCACGGCCACCATCCATCGCGAGGTTCCGCTCGAGAACTCGTCGATGCGGTCGGACGCTTCCTTCTCGTCGGACAGCACGACCGTGGGGTACTCCCCCGTGATCTCTTTCAGGATGGCGGCGTAGGCGCGCGCCGCGACGTGGTCGGTGGCGATGACGAGGCCACCGGCATCCGGAATCTGTTGACGCACCTCGCTCAGGCGGCGGTCGGCCGAGCGCAGCACCGCGGGAATCCACTCGCCCTCGGGGTTCAGGGCCGTGCGCCAGGCCTGCCCCGTGATGTCTTTGGTGTTGCCCTCGCCGAGACGGGCCTCCATCTCGTCGCCCGCCTTGGTGCGCCAGCGCATGTGGCCGGCATAGACCATGAAGAGCACGGGGCGCACGACGCCGTCCTTGAGGGCACGACCGTAGCCGTAGTTGTAGTCGGTCTGCGACGTGCGGATGCCCTTCTCGTCGGGCGCGTAGGTGACGAAGGGAATGGGCGCGGTGTCGCTGCGGAACGGCGTTCCCGTGAGCAACAGGCGCCGCGTGGCGGGCTCGAAAGCTTCTCGGATGGCATCGCCCCAGCTGAGCGCGTCGCCACCGTGGTGCACCTCGTCGAGGATGACGAGTGTGCGCCGGGACTCGGTGATGGTGCGGTGCAGCGCCGCGCGCACGGCGACCTGCGCGTAAGTGACCGCGACGCCGTGGTAATGCCGACCGTAGGTGCCCGCGGCGTTGGAGAACATGGGGTCGAGGCGGATGCCGGCACGGTGAGCGGCGTCGGCCCACTGCCGTTTCAGGTGCTCGGTGGGGGCGACGACCGTGATGCGGTCGATGGCCCGGCGCGCCAGCAGCTCGGCCGCGAGGCGCAGCGCGAATGTCGTCTTTCCGGCGCCGGGGGTGGCGGCGGCGAGGAAGTCGCGCGGCTCGGACACGAAATAGGCCTCGAGTGCTTCGGCCTGCCAGGCCCGCAGCTTGGAGGCGGTGCCCCAGGCGGCCCGCTCGGGGAACGCGGGCGAGAGGTGTTCGGCAGCCGAGGTGCCGAGGCCCGGCCCCTCTGATCCACTCATCGACAACTCTGCGCTCACTAGACGAAATCCTACCCGAGCCCCACCGACATTCGGGCTGGGCTCTACACTTGACGGCCCATTGCGGGGGAAGAGTACGCTCGCAGAGGGGTTTCGTTTCACACCCCTCGGACACAGAAGACCGTCTGCCTCCCGGCACGCCGGTGGTGGGACGGTCTGAGGAGGAAGATTTTGGCGGTTCAGAAGCATCCGTGGTCGCGCTATGTGGCGATCGGCGATTCGTTCACCGAGGGGCTCGGCGACCCCGAGCCGTCGGTTCCGGGCGGCAACCGCGGGTGGGCCGACCGAGTTGCCGAGGTGCTGAGCCGCGGCACCGACGACTTCGCCTACGCCAACCTCGCCGTGCGCGGCAAGCTCATCCAGCAGATCATGGACGACCAGATCGAGCCCGCCCTCGAATTGCGCCCCGACCTCATCACCATCTCGGCCGGTGGCAACGACGTCATCCGCCCGGGCAGCGATCCCGATGCCATCTCGGCCAAGTTCGAGACCGTCATCCAACGGCTGCAGCGGGACGGCGCGACCATCGTGATCTTCACCGGTGTCGACGTGGGTTTCGCTCCCGTGTTCCGGGGCATCCGCGGCAAGGTCGCCATCTACAACGAGAACCTCCGCGCCATCGCCAAACGCTACGACCTCGTCGTGGTCGACCAGTGGGCGGCGACCGACCTGCAAGACTCCCGCTTCTGGTCGGTCGACCGGCTGCACATGAACCCGCTCGGCCACCACACGGTCGCCCGCCTCGTTCTCGAGGCTCTGGCGGTCGACAACGACCTCGAGCCGTTGAAGCCCGAGCCGCTGCCCGCCGCGAGCTGGCGGCACGCGCGCGCCGAAGACCTGGCCTGGGCGCGCGAGTACTTCGTGCCGTGGGTGATCCGCCGCATCCGTCACCAGTCCTCGGGTGATTATGTTTCGGCCAAGCGTCCGCTCGCCGAGAAGTACAGCCGACTCGACGCCGAGATGGAGATCGACGAAGAGGTGCAGGCCGCGACACGCGCAGAGGCCGCCGATTCAGAGCGTTCGACGAACGCCCTCGATGGCGACGAGCACGCCCTCGCCGACGCCCAGCAGACCATCGAGAAGGCCGCCGACGTGCCCGTCGAAGAGGTCACGCGCCTCGACTGATCGCTCGGTACCCGTCGCTCAGGGCTGCGGGTGCGCCAGACGCCAGGCCGTGTCGGGCTCGTCGAGCGCCGTCTTCGTGGTGAGAGGGTAGTCGGTCTTCTGCTCCCCCACCGTGATGGTCAGCGTGCCCACGTTGTCGCCCGCGTCGGCAGACGTCAGGCGACGTGCCGTGGTGGTGATGGTGATGGGGGTGTCCTGCCACACGATCGCGGTGGCCTGAGCATCCGACACGATGGATGTCTCGTCACCCCACGGCGTCGCATAGCTTCCGTACTCCTGCCCCGGCGTGGCGAGTGTCACGGAGTGGAACGCCGAGTTCACGGTGCCGAGCAGCGTGAGGATGGAATCGTTCAGCACCTTGTGGTTCGGAGCTCCGAGGATCACGCCGACGACCGTGACGGTGCTGTCGCCGACGGTCATTTCGGCCGCGAAGAGCAGGCACGCCCCTGCCTCGGGTGTCGTGCCGGTCTTCAACCCGATCACGCCGTTCAATCCGAGCAGTTTGTTCGTGTTCGACACCTGGCCGATGCTCGGCAGCACGGCATCCTTCTCTTTCACGACGGACGCGAGTACCGGGTTGGCGAGCACGAGCTTGCCGATCTCGACGAGGTTCGCGGGCGAGGACACGCTGTTCGGCGACAGGCCACTCGAATCGGCCAGATAGGTGTCGGTGAGCCCCTTCGCCGTGAGCCAGTTGTTGGCGGCCACGAGGAAGGCGTCGAGCGAGCCGTATGCCCAGTCGGCCAGCATGATGCTGTAGTTGTTGGCGCTCGGCAGCATGAGCGCCTCGAGCATCTGGCGCTGGGTGAGCGTGGCCCCGACGACGACGCGCGCGCTCGACCCGTTCTGCGCGATGACCTGGTTGTAGATCTCGACGTCGGCGTCGGTCAGCGTGATCGAGGGCCCCTGCTCGCCGTCGGCGATGGGCATCTTGTCGAGCACGACCAGCGCGGTCACCGTCTTTGTGACGCTCGCGATCGGCACGCGTCCCTGATCTCCGTGCTCGGCCAGCACGCCGTCATATCCGACGGCTCCCACGGCCCCGCGCCCGAACGTCGGCCACGTGAGCGGCTGGGCGGCCTGCGTGAGCTCGGGTGTCGCGGTGAGCTGGGCGGATGTCGCGGGCAACGGTTTCGCGAGCACGCTCCCCCCGGCGAGGAACACCTGCGCGATCAGCAGCACGATGGCCAGGATGGTGATGCGGCCCCGGGCGTTCATGCGCCGACCCGCAGCGACCAGAGGGCGACGGCGCTGGCCGAGGCCACGTTGAGCGAGTCGACGCCGTGCAGCATAGGTATCATGACGGTGGTGTCGGCGGCTTCGAGCGCAGCGTGGCTGAGCCCGTCACCCTCGGCACCGAGCGCGAGCGCGACGCGTTCGGGCGGCGTGTGGCTGAAGGCATCCAATGTGACGGCCTTGTCGTCGAGCGCGAGGGCGGCGATGTGAAAGCCCTCCTCGTGCAGGATGGCCTGTGCCTCAGGCCATTCGGGCATGCGCGTCCACGGCACCTGCAAGACGGTGCCCATGCTCACGCGCACGCTGCGGCGGTAGAGCGGGTCGGCGCAGCGCGGGCTGACGAGCACGGCGTCGGCGCCGAGGCCCGCGACCGAACGGAAGATGGCGCCCACGTTGGTGTGGTCGACGATGTCCTCGAGCAGCACGATGCGACGGGCCCCGCGGATGAGTGAGCGCATGTCCGGCATCTCGGGGCGGTGCATGGCGGCCAGGGCGCCGCGGTGCAGGTGATAACCGGTGAGCGACTCGAGCGTCGCGGCATCCCCCACGTAGACGGGCACATCGGGGAAGGCGTCGAGCAGCGGCGCGACATCTTTCACCCACTGCTCTTGCAGCAGCACCGAGCGCGGTCGGTGGCCGGCGGCGAGGGCGCGCGTGATGACCTTGGTCGACTCGGCGATGTAAAGCCCGCCCTCGGGTTCTGACACGCGGCGGAGCGCCACATCGGTGAGGCGGGAGTAGTCGGCGAGACCCTCGGTGTCGAGGCTCTCGATGGGGATCAGACGCACGCGCGCTACCTTACTTGTCGGGTGAGGGGCCGGGCGGATCCGGCGGTATTGTGGAGGACGAAACCCCGTCGCTGACTCCATCATGTCAGGGGCGAGCGTGAGGAGGCTTCATGACCGTGCTGACCCAGGCGGGCGATGGCGAGCGGTCGACGGCCGAGCGCGTCGACGAGGCCACCGAGATCCTACGTGGCCGACGCTTCGCCGTGCTGACCGGGGCCGGCGTGAGCACCGACTCGGGCATCCCCGACTACCGCGGCGCGGGTGCCCCGAAACGCACCCCCATGACCGTGCAGCAATTCCTGTCGGATGACCTGTCGCGCAAACGCTATTGGGCGGGTAGCCACCTCGGCTGGGCCATGTTCGACGCCGCCCGCCCGAACGACGGCCACCGCACGCTCGCCGAGCTCGAAGCGCGCGGCCTGGTTTCGGGCGTCATCACGCAGAACGTCGACGGCCTGCATCTGCGCGTCGGATCGCGCCGCGTCGTCGACCTACACGGCTCGATGGACCGCGTCATCTGCCTCGACTGCGGCCAGAGCTTCGCCCGGCCCGACATCGCGCACCGCATCGACGAGCTCAACCCGTGGCTGCAAAAACCCGAGTCCGTGTCGCTCAACCCCGACGGCGACGCCGAGGTCACCCACATCGAAGACTTCGTCGTGCCGGCCTGCACCGTCTGCGGCGGCCGCTTGAAACCCGATGTCGTCTTCTTCGGCGAATTCATCCCCACCGAGAAATACGCCGAGGCGCGCGATCTGGTGCTCGGTTCGGACGCGCTCGTCATCGCGGGCTCGTCGCTCGTCGTCAACTCGGGCATCCGGTTGCTCGAGCAGGCTCGCCGCCGCAAACTGCCCATCGTCATCATCAACCGCGGCGTCACGAAGGGCGACCAGCGCGCCGCCGTCAAGGTCGATGCCGGCGCCACCGAAACCCTTCAGGTGCTCGCCGCTAGGCTGTAGCGGTGACTTCACTGACCCTCGTTCGCCACGGACAGACCGACTGGAACCTGCAACGCCGCATCCAGGGGCAGACCGACATCCCCCTCAATGACACGGGCCGCCGACAGGCCCGCCAGGCGGGCGACCTGCTGGCCGAGCGTCACTGGGATGCCATCGCCGCCAGCCCCCTGTCGCGCGCCTACGAGACCGCCTCGATCATCTCGGCGCGCCTCGGCCTGCTCGACCCGCACCCGTTGCCGGGGCTCGTCGAGCGCCACCACGGAGCCATGGAGGGCATGACGAGCGAAGAGCGGCGTGAGGCCTTCGCCGCGGGTGCCGAGGTGCCGGGCCTCGAGACGGATGCCATGATCATCGACCGGGTGCTGCCCGACCTGAGCGCCTTCACGGCGCGCCACGAGGGTGAATCGGTGCTCGTCGTCACGCACGGCGGCGTCATCGGGTCGCTCGTGAAGCACCTGTCGGGCGGCGAGCTGCCGGCGGCCGGTCAGCTGATCGCCAACGGATCGTTCCACGACTTCAGCCTGGTCGACGGGGCGCTCGAGATCGTCGCGTTCAACGGCACGGCGGTCGACGAAGACCTGGTCCCGCAAGACGCCTGAGTAACGACGGCGCCTCAGCGCCCGAGGAAGTCCCGGATGAACTCGGCAGCCTCGCGCGGCGTCTCATAGTGGATGAGGTGGCCGACTTCCGGGATGATCTCGAGTCGGGCATCTGCGAACAGCTTCACGAGCTCGCGCTGCGCCGAAACCGAGGTGATGTCATCCTTCTCGGCCGCGATCAGCAGTGTGGGCTCGGTGATGCGCGCCGCATACTCGCTCACGTCATGGCTGACCGATGCCTGGAACGCCTGCATGAGCGTGTCGCGGTCGGAGAACACGCTGAAGTAGAGGTCGTGCTGGCTGTGCACGAACGCGCGCAGGGTGGGGTTCTTCGTCTTGACCATGGCCAGGCTCATGATCCTGACGATCAGCGGATTGCGCAGCAGCGCGAACCCGGCCTTGGCGGGCAAGGCCGACGCCGCCCAGTAATAGAAGACAGCCAGGCGCGTCAGCACGCCACGAGGTCCTTGGAGTGCTGGCGCGGCGATCGGGTTGACGAGGATGACGCGTGATGCCGACATGCCCGACGCCATGGCCGCGCTGACGACGATCGAGCCGAACGAGTGCCCCAGGATCACGGGACGCTCGGCGAACTCGAGCCGCGCCACGAACGATTGCAGCCACGACGCATAGGCCTCGATGGTGTGCTCGCCGACCGGGAACGGGCCCGACTCGCCGAAGCCGGGAAGATCGGGGCTGATGATCCTGTAGCCCGCCAGCTGGGCGACGACGGGTTCGAGCCCGTGGTGATCGCCGCGAAAACCGTGCACGAGGATGATCGTGCCGCTCTCGCCATCCCACTCGTCGACATACTCCCAATAGCGTGTCGGGGCGCCGTTCACCGTGATCTCGGACGAGACGACGGTGAAACGGCCGAGCTGTTCGGCATAGGGCGAGGTGGCAGACATCCGCGCCAGTTTACGACGCCTTTCCGAGGATGCGTCGGCGCACGCTCGGGCGGCGCGCCCCACCGGCCGAAACCGGGTCCGAAACGCGCCCCCACTGCCCGCGACCACGGCGCCTCTGGACATAGACTCGGACAGACCCGAACCACCGGGGTGACCCGCCCCGCCAACGCATCCAGCTTCTCTCCGATTGGATCCTCGTGACCTTCACCGCGCCCATTCAGCTGCCCGGCCTGCAACGAGACCCGCTCTGGTATCGCCGGGCGGTGTTCTACGAGGTCATGGTGCGGTCGTTCGTCGACTCGAACGGCGACGGCTCGGGCGACCTCGGCGGGCTGTCGTCGAAGCTCGACTATCTGCAATGGCTCGGCATCGACGCGCTGTGGCTGCCGCCCTTCTTCACGTCTCCCCTGCGCGACGGTGGCTACGACGTGGCCGACTACTACTCGATCCTGCCCGAGTTCGGCACGCTCGACGAGTTCCGCGACCTCGTCACCAAGGCGCACGAGCGCAACATGCGCATCATCATCGATATGCCCATGAATCACACGTCCGACCAGCACGACTGGTTCCAGCAGTCGCGGTCAGACCCCGACGGGCCCTACGGCGACTTCTATGTGTGGAGCGACACGGATGAGAAGTGGGAAGACATCCGCATCATCTTCACCGACACCGAAGACTCGAATTGGGCCTTCGACCCCGAGCGCCGGCAGTTCTACTTCCACCGCTTCTTCTCGCACCAGCCCGACCTGAACTTCCGCAACCCCGCGGTGCACGACGCCATGTTCGACGCCGTGCGGTTCTGGCTCGACCTGGGCGTCGACGGGTTCCGGCTCGACGCCATCCCCTACCTCTACGAGTCCGACGAGGGCAACGGCGAGGGCGAGCCCGAGACGCACGAGTTCATCAAGAAGCTGCGCGCCATGGTCGACCTCGAATACCCGGGCCGCATCATGATCGCCGAGGCCAACCAGTGGCCGCGCGAGGTGGCCGCCTTCTTCGGCACCGACGAAGAGCCCGAATGCCACATGGCCTTCGACTTCCCGGTCATGCCGCGCATCTTCTACTCGCTGCGGTCGCAGCAGGCCGAAGAGCTCGTGCGCGTGCTGGGCGAGACCACCGATGTGCCGTCGTGGGCGGGCTGGGGTGTGTTCCTGCGCAACCACGACGAGTTGACGCTCGAGATGGTGTCAGAGGACTACCGGCAGGCCATGTATGGCTGGTACGCCTACGACCCGCGTATGCGAGCCAACGTCGGCATCCGTCGGCGCCTCGCTCCCCTGGTCGACAACTCGCGGGCCGAACTCGAACTCGCGCACGCGCTCCTGTTCTCGCTCCCCGGTGCGCCTTTCCTCTATTACGGCGACGAGATCGGCATGGGCGACAACATCTGGTTGCCCGACCGCGACTCCTCGCGCACGCCCATGCAGTGGACGCCCGACCGCAACGCCGGGTTCTCGGCCGCCGACCCGGGCAAGCTCTTCCTGCCCGTCGTTCAGTCGCTCGTCTACAACTACGCGCTCGTCAACGTCGAGTCGCAGCTGGCGCAGTCGCGGTCCCTGCTGCACTGGATCCGCAACGTCATCCACATCCGCAAGGGTCACCCGGCCTTCGCGCTCGGCAAGATCAAGGTGCTGAAGACCGACCACGAGTCGGTGCTCGCCTTCGTGCGCAGCTATGAGGGTTCTGGCACACACTTCGGCGACCAGCCCGAAGACGTGCTGTGCGTCTTCAGCTTCTCGCACCACCCCGTTTCGGTGAAGATCGATGCGAGCGATCTGCAGAATGCACGCCTCTACGACCTCTTCGGTGGCAACGAGTTCCCGAGCGTCGACGAGAACGGCCAGCTCACGCTGACCATCGGCACGCAGAGCTTCTACTGGCTGCACGTCGGCTACACGACCTACGTCTGAGTAGTCTCAAGGCGGCGGGGTCTCGCAGCGACGCGGTCTCGGATGTCTGCGGATCGGATGTCTGCGTATCGGATGTCTGCGGCGAGGGCTCCTCACCGCTGTCGGTGGTCGAACGTAAGGTGAAAACGTGAATGCAGAAGAGATACATCCCTGGGCCCACCGTCTCGGCGTCTTCGACCTCGAGACCACGGGCATCGATGTGCGCACGTCGCGCATCGTCAGCGCGCACGTCGGCCTGATCGACGCCAATGGCGAGGTCGTGCGCCGCACTGATTGGCTGGCCGATCCGGGCATCGAGATCCCCGCGCAGGCGTCTGCCGTCCACGGCATCAGCACCGAACGGGCGCGGGCCGAGGGTCGCGACGCGGCCATCGTGGTCGCCGAGATTCTTGCCGAGCTCAAGGCGCTGATTGCCGCCGGCATCCCCATCGTCATCTACAACGCGCCCTACGATCTGAGCCTGCTGCACCACGAAGCCGAGCGTTACGGGCTCGAGCCGCTGAAAGAGCCGGCCCCCGTCATCGACCCGCTCGTCATCGACAAGGCCGTCGACCGCTACCGCAAGGGCAAGCGCACGCTCGAGGCTGCGGCCGCCTACTACGGCGTCGAACTGACAGACGCGCACGACGCCGGTGCCGACGCCATCGCGGCTGGTCGTGTTGCCCAGGCTCTCGCCCGCGCTCACGGCGAGAAGCTCCTCTTCGAGGCCATCGAGTTGCATAAGTTGCAGGTCGGCTGGTGCGAAGACCAGGCCGCGAGCTTCCAGGACTACATGCGTCGCACGCGCGACCCCGCCTTCACCACGAGCGGCGCCTGGCCGATTCGATAACAACGCGTAGTCGCGAACGCAGCGTCGCGGACACGTCACCTCGCCTTTCGTGGGCGGGCGCCGACAAGGGCTGAACGATTCTCACGTCGTTCAGCCCTTTTTCGCGCGGCGGGCGCGGTTTGGTGCCTCACCCCTCGACCGTCCGGGGTACGACGAAGGGCCGCACAACCTGACGGTTGCACGGCCCTTTCGAGCGATTCTCTGTCGAGCTGCGCTGGAGCGAAACCCGAATCAGAGGGGACGGCTTATTTGCCGAAGCCCTTGAAGCGCTGGTTGAACTTCTCGACGCGGCCGGCCGAGTCCATGATGCGCTGCTTGCCCGTGTAGAACGGGTGCGACTCGGACGAGATCTCGACGTCGATGACGGGGTACTCGACGCCGTCGAGCTCGATGATCTTGTTCGACGAGACGGTGGAACGGGTGAGGAAGGTCGCACCCGAAGCGAGGTCGCGGAAAACGACCGGTGCGTACGTGGGGTGGGTGTCAGTCTTCATGGGGTTCCTTGCGATCGTTGTCTGTGTGGTGGCACTAAAAGAATCTGGCGCAAACGCCAGCTACCTACTTTATCAGATGGTTGGACGTCTGCGTGAGCGTTGCCGCGAGGCGTGTCGCGCTCGGTGGATGCTACTCGGCGCGGGCGTTGAAGCGGCCGTTGTGCTCCTCGAGCACGATCGGCAGACCGAAGGCGTTCGTGAGGTTCTCGGACGTCAATGTCTCGGCGAGCGTGCCCTGGGCGACGATGCCGCCGTTGCCGACCAGCAACGCGTGCGTGAAGCCGATGGGAATCTCTTCGACGTGGTGGGTGACCATGACGATGGCGGGAGCCTCTTCGGAACGGGCATAGCCGCCCAGCAGCGCGACGAGCTCCTCGCGAGAACCGAGGTCGAGGCTGGCGGCCGGCTCGTCGAGCAACAGCAGCTCGGGGTCGGTCATCACGGCGCGGGCGATGAGGACGCGTTTTTGCTCGCCGTCGCTCAGCGTGCCGAAGGTGCGGTCGGCCAGACCTTCGAGGCGCCACTCGGACAGCACACGGTGGGCGCGTCGTTCGTCGATCTGCTCGTAGTCTTCCGTCCACCGACCGGTCACCGAGTAGGCGGCGGTCATGACGACGTTGAGGACCGTCTCATCGTTCGGCACGCGGCGCGCCATGGCCGTGGATGCGAAACCGATGCGAGGCCGCAGCTCGAAAACGTCGATGCCCCCGAGGCGTGAGCCCAGCAGGTCTACCTGACCGCGCGACGGGTGGATGAAGCTCGAGGCCAGCTGCAACAGGGTGGTTTTGCCGGCGCCGTTCGGTCCGAGGATCACCCAACGCTCGTTCTCCTCCACCGACCAGGTGATGGAATCGAGGATGGGGCTTCCGCCACGGTTTACGGATACATCGGTGAATTGAACAACGCTCGCCATGGGTCAAGCCTATCGGCCGGTGGCGCGCCCGGAGTGCCGTTTGCGCACTCCGGGCCTGCCCAATTTCAGTCCGTGGCGATCGAGCGGTACAGCGCCTCGGTCTGATCGGCTATGCGTTGCCAGCTGAACTCGGTTTCGGCACGCTCGCGGCCGGCGCGCCCCATCTCGCGGGCCCGTTCCGGATCGTTCACGACCTCGATCAGGGCATCCGCGAGGTCGCGCACGAATTTCTCGGGATCGGTGGGGGTGCCCGTGCCGTCGGTCGCCTGCTCGATGGGCACGATGCGCCCGGTCACGCCGTCGACGACGACCTCGGGAATGCCGCCCGTGCCCGTTCCGACGACGGCCGCGCCACACGCCATGGCCTCGAGGTTGACGATTCCGAGGGGTTCATAGACCGAGGGGCACACGAACGTGGTGGCCGCGGTGAGGATGCTCGAGAGCTCGCGGCGCGCCAGCATCCGGTCGATCCAGATGACGCCCTCGCGCTCCTGTTGAAGCTGACGCACGCCCTCTTGCACCTCGGCGAGGATCTCCGGGGTGTCGGGAGCGCCGGCGCACAGAACGACCTGCACGTCGGCGGGCAAGAATCGCAGCGCCTTGAGAAGGTAGGGCAGGCCCTTTTGCCGTGTGATGCGGCCCACGAATACCACGGACGGTTTCTGAGGGTCAACCCCTAAAGATCGCACCAACTCGTCGTCGTGCACGGGCGCCCAGGCGTCGATGTCGATTCCGTTGTAGATCGTGACGACCTTCTTGGGGTCGATCGAGGGATAGCTGCGCAGGATGTCCGCGCGCATACCGTTCGATACGGCAACGACTCGGTCGGCCGCCTCGAACGCTGTCTTCTCGATCCAGCTCGACACGCGGTAGCCGCCGCCGAGCTGCTCGGCCTTCCACGGACGCAGGGGTTCGAGTGAGTGCGCGGTCACGACGTGCGGGATGCCGTGCAGCAGTTTTGCAATGTGACCAGCGGCGTTTGCATACCAGGTGTGCGAGTGCACGACGTCGGCGCCCGCGGCATCCGCCACCATCTCGAGGTCGGTGCCGAGCGTGCCGATGGCACCGTTCGCCCCGGTGAGGCCCTCGGGCAGGGCATAAGCGGTCGTGTGTTCCTCGGACCGCGGCGCGCCGAAGCAGCGGACTTCCACATCGATGGACCGGCGGAGAGCGGACACCAGCTCCGCCACGTGCACACCGGCACCGCCATAGATCTCGGGGGGATATTCCTTCGTCAACACATCGACTCGCATGTCGAGAACGCTAGTACACCCCTGAGGTTGGCTCTAGTGTGGGGGAATGGTTGCATCGAAGAAGATCTTTGGCATCGTCTTGGCCGGTGGCGAAGGCAAGCGTCTTATGCCCCTCACGGCCGACCGGGCAAAACCGGCGGTTCCGTTCGGTGGGCAATACCGGTTGATCGACTTCGCGCTCAGCAACCTGATCAACTCGGGTCTCACGCAGATCGTCGTGCTCACGCAGTACAAGTCGCACTCGCTCGACCGTCACGTGTCTCAGACCTGGCGCCTGTCGGGGCTGCTCAACTCCTACGTGGCCTCTGTGCCCGCCCAGCAGCGGCTCGGCAAGCGATGGTTCTCCGGTTCGGCCGACGCGATCCTGCAGTCGCTCAACCTCTTGCGTGATGAGAAGCCCGACATCGTCGTCGTCGTCGGTGCCGACCACGTCTACCGCATGGACTTCACCCAGATGATCGAGGCGCACATCGCGTCGGGTCTCGGGGCGACGGTCGCGGCCATCCGCCAGCCCATCGAGCTGAGCGACCAGTTCGGCGTCATCGACGTCGACCAGAACGACCCCACGCGCGTCGAGCGCTTCCTCGAGAAGCCTATCGACGCCCCCGGCCTGCCCGATGCGCCGCACGAGGTGCTCGCGTCGATGGGCAACTACGTCTTCAACGCCGACGCCCTGATCGACGCGGTCACACGAGATGGCGAACGCACCGACTCGAACCACGACATGGGTGGCGACATCATCCCCGATTTCGTGAACCGCGGGGATGCCGGTGTCTACGACCTGCGTCGCAACGACGTTCCCGGCTCGACCGATCGCGACCGGTACTACTGGCGTGACGTGGGAACGATCGACTCGTTCTTCGAAGCCCACCAGGACCTCATCTCGACGCTGCCGATCTTCAACCTCTACAACCGTGAGTGGCCCATCTTCTCGCAGCAGCTCAACTCGCCGCCCGCCAAGTTCGTGCGCGACGCCAAAGGCAACCTCGGCACCGTGATCGACTCGATCGTATCGCTGGGTTCGCTCATCTCGGGCGCGCACATCGAGCGCAGCGTCTTGGGTCCGTGGGCGCAGCTCGAATCGGGTGCGCGCGTCGTCGACTCGGTCGTGTTCGACCGCGTGCAGATCGGCCCGGATGCCGTCGTGCAGCGTGCCATCCTCGACAAGAACGTGCTCGTGCGGCCCGGCGCGCAGATCGGCGTGGACCACGACCGTGACCGTGCGCGTGGTTTCACCGTCACCGACTCGGGTCTGACCGTGGTCGGCAAGGGTGTGTGCGTCGAGCCATGACGCATTCGGATGCCGCGACCGCTCCCCCGCGCGGCCGCTTCCTCGTCGTGCTCGATGCCGACTCGACGCTGCTACAGAACGAGGCCATCGAGCTGCTGGCGGCCGAAGCCGGGTCGCTCGAAGAGGTCGAACGCATCACGACGCAGGCGATGCGCGGCGAACTCGACTTCGCGGCCAGCCTGCGCGCGCGGGTCTCGACGCTGCGGGGACTCGACAGCTCGGCGCTCGACCGGGCCCGCGAACAGATCACACCGACATCCGGTGCGCGAGAGTTGGTCGACGCCGTTCACGCGGCGGGCGGCCTGATCGGCGTCGTCTCGGGCGGATTCCACGAGCTGTTGGATGCGACGGCCGCAAGCCTCGGGCTCGACTTCTGTCTGGCCAACCGTCTGTCGGTGGCCGACGGTCGCCTCACGGGCGAGGTCGACGGTCCCATCGTCACGGCTACGACGAAGGCCGAGTCGCTCACGGCCTGGGCGACGGCAGCTGACATCCCGCTTCACCGCACCTTGGCCGCGGGCGACGGGGCCAACGACCTCGAGATGATGGCCGTCGCCGGCATCGGGGTCGCTTTCAACGCGAAACCCGTCGTCCGAGAACGCGCAGACGTCGTGGCGCACGAGGTCGACCTCCGCGCCCTGCTGCCGCTCCTCGGCATCCCGCGCGGTTCTCTGTAGACCTGTTCGCGCTGGCGCCGAACGGTGGTGCCGTCAGCTGAGGCGCCCGCTGGGCAGAACAGAGCCGACTCTCCGCGGGCTCAGCTGTCGTCGGCAGACCAGGAAGGTCCTTCGGGTCTAGTGGCCCATTCCCAGGCCACCGTCGACGGGGATTACGGCGCCGGAGATGTATGCGGCGTCGTCGCTGGCGATCCAGGCGACGACCTTAGCAACCTCGTTGGCCGTGGCGAACCGACCGGCGGGGATGCTCTTCTTGTAGTCGGCCTGAGTGGCCTCGGGCAGCTCGGCCGTCATGTCGGTCTCGATGAATCCGGGGGCGACGACGTTTGCGGTGATGCCGCGCCCGCCCAGCTCACGCGTGATGGAGCGCGCCATGCCGACGAGTCCGCTCTTCGAGGCCGCGTAGTTGACCTGGCCGGCCGAACCGTAGAGGCCGACGACGCTCGAGATCAGCACGATGCGGCCGTATTTCGCCTTCAACATGCCCTTCGACGCGCGCTTCACGAGGCGGAACGAGCCGCCCAGGTTGGTGTCGACGACAGCGTCGAAGTCCTCGCCGGTCATGCGCATGAGCAGGGTGTCTTTGGTGATGCCGGCGTTGGCCACGACGACTTCGACCGCGCCGAGTTCGGCCTCGACCTCGGCGAAGGCGGCGTCGACGGATGCCTGATCGGTCACGTCGGCGCGAACGGTCATGCTGCCGGCGGGGCCCTCGCCCGAACGGGCCGTCACGGCCACGCGGTGCCCCTGGGCGATGAACTCTTCCGCGATGGCATAGCCGATTCCGCGGTTGCCGCCTGAGATGAGTACCGTACGTGCCGTTGCCATCAGACCATTCCTCCGTATTGCCTTCAGGTCCGCCTCTCCGCGGACAATCCGTACCAGCTTAGGCGAGGGGAAGACGTAGGCTTGACCCATATGAAAACGCAGGCCATCACGTCCCTGCCGCCGTCGCCCGAAGACGACCGACGCAGCAGGATGATCAAGTACACGGTTGCTATGAGCATCCGCGTCGTTTGTGTCGTGCTCCTTGTTTTCGTGCGCGGCTGGGCCATGTGGATCATCGCCGCCGGCGCCATCATCCTTCCTTACATCGCGGTGGTGTTGGCCAATGTGGGCAACACTCCCCCGCAGCCCGATGTCGAGCGCCCGGGCGCCATCGTGCCCGTCGGCCGCCCGGCCCGTTTCGCCGACGAGCCTCGCGGTGAGCGCGAGCGTGCCTCAGACGACGGAAGCGATAGCGCGGATGACGCACAGCACGCTTCCTGGAACAGTGCCAGCGAGTCGCGAACGCCGACTGATGACGGCGCTGGTCGCGACGGCTCCGATCACGACCGCCCCGCGCCCTGGACCGAACGGCCCGCTTCATGAGCCTGTTCGACCTCGGGAACGATCCAGACATCGCGCAGTGTTCCCGAGCAGGATGCCGCGCTGCCGCCTCCGCTCGAGTCGAATGGCGCAACCCCAAGATCCACACCCCCGATCGCGTGAAGGTCTGGCTGGCGTGCCACGAGCACGTCGATTACCTGCGCGATTTCCTGGCCGCGCGCGACTTCCCCGTCCAGGTCGTGGCCTTCGAGAGGACCGCAGAATGACGTCCCCCGATCAGCGGTCCACCCGCTCGGCCCCCGCCACACCCGCACCCTCAGCCTCCGCCCGCGGCCCCGTTCCCGCCGGTCCCGGCTGGTCGTTCGCCTTCTCGAAGCGTTGGGCCGGATATCTCGCCCTCGTCATCGTGTTCGCTCTCGTCTGCTGCGCGCTCGGCGCTTGGCAGCTGGCCCGACGTGCCGAAGCCCGCGTCGAGATCGACCGCGTCGCCGCCAACTTCGACCACACACCGGTCCCCATCGACGAGGCCCTGCCCACCCTCGGTGCCTTCGACGAGGACGACAAGTGGTTGCCCGTGAGCGTCACCGGAACCTACCTCGCCGACGAGCAGGTGCTCGTGCGCAACCGTCCGCTCAACGGCAACCCCGGCTTCGAGGTCATCACGCCCCTCGAGCTGGCGAACGGCGACATCTTCATCGTCGACCGCGGCTGGCTTCCCACGGGCAGCGGCCAGGACTCCCCCGACAACATCCCGGCTCCCCCGGCGGGCGAGGTGACGGTGTCGGCACGGCTCAAGGCCGGCGAGCCCACGCTGCCGGGTCGCGGCGCCCCTGAGGGTCAGATCGCCACCATCCAATTGGATGACCTGCAGAAGACGCTCGACGAGCCCACCTACACGGGTGCCTACGGTCTGCTGGCGAGCGAATCACCGGCCCCCGCCGAGGCCGCCCCCGTCGGCGTCACGCGTCCGACGCCCGACGAGGGCCCGCACCTGTCCTACTCGTTCCAGTGGTTCGTCTTCGCCATCCTCGGCTTCATCGGCTTCGGCTGGGCCGTGCGGCAGGAGTACCGCAACCTCAACGCCGACGACCCGGAGGAACGCATCCGCGCCGACGAGCGTGCCCGCAAGAAGGCCATTGCCCAGGCCGAATCGGACAACGAGGTCGAAGACGCCATCCTCGGCTCCGGTCGCTGACCTCGCGCCTTGCGCGCCCGCTGCAAGCCGCAGACTGCGATGTGCGAGTGACCTTCGTCGAGGCCGCTCATCCTGATCATCAACGACGAAGGGGCTGACTGCACGCTGCAGCCAACCCGGGAGTCCGTGCCGGTTCTGATACCGGCCGAACCTACGCCAACGAGATCAGGTCGGCGTAATCCTTGTTCCAGTGGTCTTCGACGCCATCGGGCAAGATCAGCACGCGCTCCGGGTTGAGCGCCTCGACGGCACCCTCGTCGTGGCTCACGAGGACGACGGCGCCCTCGTAGTGCGCCAGGGCGTCGAGGATCTCCTCGCGGCTCGCCGGGTCGAGGTTGTTCGTCGGCTCGTCGAGCAGCAGCACGTTGGCGGCCGAAACGACGAGCATGGCCAGGGCCAGACGCGTCTTCTCTCCACCGGACAGCACGCCCGCGGGTTTGTGTGCGTCGTCACCCGTGAAGAGGAACGAGCCCAGCACCTTGCGCGCCTCGGTCTCGGTGATGTGCGGCGACGACGACACCATGTTCTCGAGCACCGAACGCTTCACGTCGATGGTCTCGTGTTCCTGGGCGTAATAGCCGATGCGCAGGCCGTGCCCGGGCTCGATCTGGCCCGTGTCGGGCTTGTCGACGCCCGCGAGCATGCGCAGGAGAGTCGTCTTGCCGGCACCGTTGAAGCCCAGGATGACGACCTTCGAACCGCGGTCGATCGCGAGGTCGACGGCCGTGAAGATCTCGAGCGAGCCGTAGCTCTTCGACAGGTCGCTCGCCATGAGGGGCGTACGACCACACGGTGCGGGTGCGGGGAAGCGCAGTTTGGCCACGCGGTCGACCGCGCGCACCTCGTCGAGCCCCGACAGCATGCGTTCGGCCCGCGCGACCATCTGGTGTGCCGAAGCGGCCTTGGATGCTTTGGCCCCGAACTTCGCGGCCTGCATCTGCAGCGCTGTCGCCTTCTTCTCGACGTTGACGCGCTCCTTCTTGCGGCGCTCCTCGTCGGCGGCGCGCTGCCGCTGGTAGTTCTTCCAGTTCATGTTGTAGACGTCGATCACCATGCGGTTGGCGTCGAGGTAGAACACGCGGTTCACGGTCTCGCCCACGAGCTCCACATCGTGGCTGATCATGACCACGCCACCCTGGTAGTTCTTGATGAATTCGCGCAGCCACACGACGGAATCGGCGTCGAGGTGGTTGGTGGGCTCGTCGAGCAGCATCGTCTCGGCGCCCGAGAAAAGGATGCGCGCGAGTTCGATGCGCCGGCGCTGACCACCGGAGAGCGTCCGGAGCGGCTGGTCGAGGATGCGGTCGGGCAAGCTGAGGTTGGACGCGATCGAGGCGGCCTCGGCTTCGGCGGCGTAGCCCCCGAGGGCGAGGAAGCGGTCTTCGATGGCACCGTAACGCTTCATGGCCGCGTCGCTGATGGCGGCGTCGGGCGACGCCATCTCCTCCATCGCCTTGCTCATCTGCAAGACGGCCTGGCCGAGGCCCCGGGCGTCGAGGATGCGCGTGCGTGCGAGGTCGTCGGGGTTGCCCGAGCGCGGGTCCTGCGGCAGGTAGCCGATCTCGCCCGTGTATTCGATCTTGCCGGCCGTCGGCGGCAGCTCGCCCGCGAGGGTCTTGGTGAGCGTGGTCTTGCCGGCGCCGTTGCGACCGACGAGCCCGATCTTCTCGCCGGCGGAAACGCGGAAGTTGACGTCTTCCATGAGGACGCGTGCGCCGACACGAATCTCGAGGTCGTGCACACTCAGCACAGGCAAAGTCCTATTCTTTGGTGACGTTCATACAACGTCGTTCAGGGGGGTCAGCCCTCTAGTATAAATCCTGGGCCGACGGTTCGATAATCGTCCGGCCAGATCCCCCACCGATCTTCATCAAGGAGACCCATGACCAGTGTGACATTCGACCGGGCACGCCCCACGCTCGCCGACGCGCTCGTGCAGAATCGCAGCCTCGCCACCGATGCGGCCCTCGTGGTCGCCGGCACCGCTGTCGTCGCGGGCCTCGCCCAGGTGAGCATCCCGCTCTGGCCCGTTCCGATCACCGGCCAGACCCTCGCGGTCATCCTCGTCGGCGCGTCGCTCGGTGCCCGCCGCGGCTTCGCGTCGCTCGCGCTCTACCTCGTGCTGGGTGTCGCCGGTCTCCCGATCTTCGCCGAGTTCACGGGTGGCCCGCTCAGCGTGCTCAAGCCGAGCTTCGGTTTCATCATCGGCATGGTCTTCACGGCCGGTCTGGTCGGATGGCTGGCCGAACGCAACTGGGACAAGAAGTTCTGGCTCGCCTTCCTCGGCTTCATTCTCGCCAGCATCGTCCCGTTCCTGTTCGGTGTGCCCTACATGGCCATCGTGCTCGGCAACCTCGGCATCGACAACTCGCTGGGCAACGTCCTGGCGCTCGGCGTGCAGCCCTTCATCATCGGCGGCATCGTGAAGGCAGCCATCGCCGCTGGCGTGTTGCCTCTCGCCTGGAAGGGCGTCCGCGCGATCGACGCCCGCAAGGACGACGCTTCGAAGTAGAGGCTCGCGAGCGACGACTCGCAGCAACTCAAAAGGCGCGCTCCCCGTGGGGAGCGCGCCTTTTCGTGTATTGCTTGGCCTGAGCCTGAGCCTGAGCCTGAGCCTGAGCCTGAGCCGTGCCTAGATCGAGAAGCCCAGCGCGCGCATCATGTCCCGACCATCGTCGGTGATGCGCTCGGGGCCCCACGGCGGCATCCACACCCAGTTGATGCGGAACGCGTCCACGACGCCATCCAGCGCCTGAGCGGTCTGCTCTTCGAGCACGTCGGTCAGCGGGCAGCCGGCCGAGGTCAGCGTCATGTGAATGATGAGGGCGTCGTTCTCGTCATCCCAACCGAGGTCGTAGATGAGGCCGAGGTCGACGACGTTCACGCCGAGCTCGGGGTCCATGACGTCCTTCAGGGCCTCTTCGACTTCGTCGAACTTCTGCGGTGCCAGTGTGGTAACCATGTCGTTATCCTAAGCAGTCGCTTCGGCCGTGAGGAAGCGGTCGTAGCCTTCTTCTTCCAAACGGTCGGCGAGCTCGGGGCCACCCTCTTCGGCGACCTTTCCGGCGACGAACACGTGCACGAAGTCGGGCTTGATGTACCGCAGGATGCGCGTGTAGTGCGTGATGAGCAGAACGCCGAGGCCGGTGTTCTCCTTGGCGCGGTTGACGCCCTCGGAGACGATCTTGAGCGCGTCGACGTCGAGACCGGAGTCGGTCTCGTCGAGCACGGCGAAGTTCGGCTTGAGCAGCTCGAGCTGCAGGATCTCGTGGCGCTTCTTCTCGCCGCCCGAGAAGCCTTCGTTGACGTTGCGCTCGGCGAACGCGGCATCCATGCGCAGGTCGGTCATCGACTTCTTGACGTCCTTGATCCAGTGGCGGATGGAGGGAGCCTCACCGTCGATGGCCGTCTTGGCCGTGCGCAGGAAGTTCGTGACCGTCACACCGGGGATCTCGACCGGGTACTGCATGGCGAGGAAGAGGCCCGCGCGGGCGCGCTCGTCGACGCTCATGGCGAGGACGTCTTCACCGTCGAGCGTGATGCTGCCGGAGTCGACCGTGTACTTGGGGTGGCCGGCGATCGTGTAGGCCAGCGTGGACTTGCCCGAGCCGTTGGGGCCCATGATGGCGTGCGTCTCACCCGTGCGGATCGTCAGGTCGACGCCCTTGAGGATGGGCTTGGTGCCCTGTTCGGTTTCGACGCTGACATGCAGGTCGCGGATCTCGAGTACAGACATGGATCTAAATCTCTTTCGTTACGGTCGGGTCGATGAAGATGTCGCCGTCGACCACGTCTACGTTGTAGACCGGGACGGGTTCATAGGCGGGCAGCGTGAGCGGCTTGCCCGTGGTGAGCGAGAACTGCGAACCGTGCGCCCAGCATTCGAGCGTGTCGTTCTCGACGAAACCTTCGGAGAGCGAGATGTCGCCGTGTGTGCACGTGTCGCCGATGGCAAAAATGTCGCCGGCCGAGTCTTGAACGAGGGCGATGGGATGTCCCTCGACCACCACGCGCTTGGCCTGGTTGGGCGAGAGCTCCGAGACGGAACAGACGCGGGGGGCCATGTTTATTCGCCCCCGGTGATGGCGGTTTTCGCCAGCTCGTCTTCGATCGCCGCCTGCAGCCGCTCTTCGAGCTCGGCGACGCCGATCTTCTGCACGATCTCGGTCAGGAAGCCGCGCACGACGAGTCGGCGCGCCTGGGCCTCGGGGATGCCGCGGGCCTGCAGGTAGAAGAGCTGCTCGTCGTCGAAGCGACCGGTCGCGCTGGCGTGGCCGGCACCCTGGATGTCGCCCGTCTCGATCTCGAGGTTCGGCACCGAGTCGGCGCGCGTTCCGTTGGTGAGCACGAGGTTGCGGTTCTGCTCGTAGCTGTCGGTTCCGGGCGCGCTCTGCTGGATGAGCACGTCGCCGATCCAGACCGAGCGGGCGCCGGTGCCTTGCAGGGCGCCCTTGTAGTTGACGCGGCTGCGCGTGTTGGGCGCATCGTGGTTGACGTACACCTGCTGCTCGAGGTGCTGCCCGGCGTCGGAGAAGTAGAGGCCGAGGGCTTCGACGTCGGCACCCTGCGAGGCGAGGTGGGTCGTCGGGTTGACGCGCACGACCTTGCCGCCGAGCGTCACGACGACGTGCTTGAGCTTGGCGTCGCGGCCGATCTTGGCGAAGTGCGAAGCCAGGTGCAGGGCGTCGTCGTTCCACTGTTGCACGGTGACGACGGTCAGCGAGGCGTTGTCGCCCACGACGATCTCGACGTTCTCGGTGAGCTGGGCGTCGCCGTCGTTCTGCAGGATGACGAGACCCTGGCTGAACGGCTTGGCCTCGATGATCGTGTGCGCGGCGCGCGGTGCCGTTCCGAGTGCGGAGCGCGCGACGGTGACCGAGGCTGCTTCTTCGCCCGAGACGGTGATCGCGAGCGCCTTCTCGAACGAGCTCCACGCGTTGGCCGAGGCCCGCTCTTCCGGGATGCCGGCCGTGCCGATGCGGGCATCGGTGCGCTCGACCCAGGTGATGTCGATGCCGGCGCCCGGCTCGGCCTGGAACTCGTAGCCCGAGCCATCCAGCTCACCGTCGATGAGGGATGCGACGGTGGCTACGGGCGTGAGCTTCCACACGGCTTCGCGGCCGGTGACCGTCGGGAAGTCGAGGACGTTCGTCGAGGCGAATCGCGCCGAGCGGGTCTGCACGGGAACGTAGCCGCCGTCAGAGTGCGCCTTGAATCCGTGCTGACCCGACTCGTCGAGACGAGTCGTTGTTGCTTCTGGTGCTTGGGTCGACATTTAACCGACGGATCCTTCCATGCCCATTTCAATGAGCTTGTTGAGTTCGAGCGCGTACTCCATCGGCAGTTCGCGGGCGATGGGCTCGATGAACCCGCGCACGATCATGGCCATGGCCTCGTCTTCGGGCATGCCGCGCGACATCAGGTAGAAGAGCTGCTCTTCGCTGACCTTCGAGACCGTGGCCTCGTGCCCGAGCTGCACGTCGTCGACGCGGATGTCGATCGCGGGATAGGTGTCGCTGCGCGAGATGGTGTCGACGAGGAGGGCGTCGCAACGCACGGTGTTGGCCGAGTGGTGCGCCGCGGCGTCGACACGGACTTCGCCGCGGTAGCCGGCACGACCGCCGCCACGGGCGATCGACTTCGAGACGATCGACGACTGCGTGTAGGGAGCCATGTGGATCATCTTGGCGCCCGCGTCCTGGTGCTGGCCGGGGCCCGCGAAGGCCACGGAGAGCGTCTCGCCCTTCGCGTGCTCGCCCATGAGGTAGATGGACGGGTACTTCATGGTGACCTTGGAACCGATGTTGCCGTCGATCCACTCCATGGTTGCGCCCTCGGCGGCCGTGGCGCGCTTGGTGACCAGGTTGTAGACGTTGTTCGACCAGTTCTGGATCGTCGTGTAGCGAACGCGGGCGTTCTTCTTCACGATGATCTCGACCACGGCCGAGTGCAGCGAGTCGGACTTGTAGATGGGAGCAGTGCAGCCCTCGATGTAGTGCACGTAGCTGCCCTCGTCGGCGATGATCAGCGTGCGCTCGAACTGGCCCATGTTCTCGGTATTGATGCGGAAGTAGGCCTGCAGGGGGATGTCGACGTGCACGCCCGGCGGCACGTAGACGAACGAGCCACCCGACCAGACGGACGTGTTGAGCGCCGCGAACTTGTTGTCACCCGAGGGGATGACGGTGCCGAAGTACTCTTCGAAGATCTCGGGGTGCTCGCGCAACGCGGTGTCGGTGTCTTTGAAGATGACACCCTGCTGCTCGAGGTCTTCGCGGATCTGGTGGTAGACGACCTCGGACTCGTACTGAGCCGCGACGCCACCGACCAGGCGCTGACGCTCGGCCTCGGGGATGCCGAGCTTCTCGTAGGTGTTGCGGATGTCTTCGGGCAGGTCTTCCCAGGTCTGGGCCTGCTTCTCCGTGGAACGGACGAAGTATTTGATGTTGTCGAAGTCGATGTCCGAGAGATCGGCACCCCACGTGGGCATCGGTTTGCGCTCGAACAGCTGAAGCGCCTTGAGGCGTCGCTGGAGCATCCACTCGGGCTCGTTCTTCAAGCGCGAGATGTCGGCGACGATCTCGGGGGAGATTCCACGACGGGCGGAAGCGCCGGCCGCATCGGAGTCGGACCAGCCGAACTCGTACTGACCCAGAGACTCGAGCTCGGGGCGGTCGATCAAGACATCAGACATAAATACCTCTTTTCCTACCGCTAGAAACAGGATCTCTGTTCACGGCATTCCCGCCGGGCCGAATTGTCACCGCATGATCAGGTCACCGATGTCTCGGGGGCTGACCGCTCGACGCGCCGCAAGCGACGGAGGAGCGTGCAATGGCCTTCGGTGGCCGACTTACGGGGTTCTTCGAGTTGCTGGTTTCAGCTGGGCTGCCTCAGTGACGAGCCGCTCGTCGGAACGTGTCGATGGTCGAGCACATCGGTGCAAGTTGCGATCTCGGGCCGCGAACGTGTCGGCGGCCGCCAGATGCGAACTTACAATTGTGAGTGGACTCGAGCTTTGATGTTCAAACGTTCGGCCTGCCTCTGCAGTGCTTCCGACGTGGAACCTGGGCCAATTCTACAGGGAGAGACGGGTAAAAGGCCCCACTCTCCCAGCTTGTTGTGACGAAATATCTGAGAGAACGGACTGCGTCGATCGTGGAGAACCTGAGAGCGCTGACACGCCGATTCTGGAACTGGCTGCCGAACGGTGTCGACGACCGTCGAGTGCGCGTCCTCGGCTGGACCACGCTCGTCGTCCAGACGGTCATCGTGGGCACCGGCGGGCTCGTGCGTCTCACCGCATCCGGCCTCGGCTGCCCCACCTGGCCCAAGTGCACGACCGGTTCGCTCGTGAACACGCCCGAGATGGGCATCCACGGCGTCATCGAATTCGGCAATCGGCTGCTCACGTTCGTGCTCGTCATCGTCGCCATCGCGGCCTTCCTCGCCGTCATCCGGTTCCGGGCCGAGCGCCGCGACCTGTTCGTGTTGACCCTGCTCATCGGCCTCGGCATCCCCGCGCAGGCCATCATCGGCGGCATCAGCGTGCTCACGAAGCTCAACCCGTATGTCGTGGGCTTCCACTTCGTCGTGTCGGTCGTGCTCGTCGCTCTGTCGACCGCTCTGGTCTATCGCATCTACACGCCGACCGGTCATCGCATCCTCGACGTGCCGCGCTGGTATGCGATCACGGCTCATGTCACGAGCGCCGTCGTCGCCGTCACCATTGTCGTCGGCATCCTGACGACCGGTTCGGGGCCGCACGCCGGTGACGCCGACGCGCCCCGCAACGGGCTCGACTCCGAGTTCCTGCAACACGTGCACAGCTGGCCCGCCTACGCGACACTGGCGCTCACGCTCGTGCTCGTGATCGGTGCCTTCGCCTCGCCCTACGTGGGGCTGCGCCGCTGGACCGCCTTGCTGCTCGCCGTCGAGGTCGTGCAGATCATCGTGGGGCTCACTCAGGCGCGCCTGGGGCTGCCCGCCATTCTCGTGGGCATCCACATGGTTCTCGCGTGCCTGCTGGCCTCGGCCATGACCGCGGTCGTGCTCAACCTCAAGTCCCCGGCCATCGCCCTCTCCCCCGGCGACGATGTGGCCGATCTGGATGCCGCAGCCCCGACATCCTCGCGCCGCTGACGCGCTGACGCGCTGACGCGCTGACCGGGTCACGTGCCGGGTCGTAGGCCCTTTGGCCCTCAACCTGGCTCGGGTCGTAGTGCGGCAGCCCCACATCCAATGCTCGACCGTCGTCGTCAGCGGGTAATCCCCCACAACGAAGAAGCCCCTCGCAGTCGGATGACTGGAGGGGCTTCTTCGTGTGCTCGCGGGCAGGTGCGGACAGAGCCTAGTTGAAGGGGAAGAAGAGCAGCAGCGGGTCGATGGCCACGGCAAGGAACAGCAGCGTGAGGTAGCTGATCGAGCCGTGGAAGACGCGCATGGGCGACACCTTCTCGCCGCGGATGGCCCGGTTGTAGAGGCGGTGCGTCTCGTAGATGAACCAGCCGCCCGCGATGAGCGCCGTGGCGGTGTAGATGAGGCCCATGTGCGCGACGGGCGTCAGCAGCAGCGAGCACGCGACCGTGGCCCACGCGTAGAGGATGACCTGGAGACCGACCTGGGCGCGGCCGCGTACGACGGCGAGCATGGGAACGCCGACGGCCTTGTAGTCCTCGCGGTACTTCATCGAGAGGGGCCAGTAGTGCGGCGGGGTCCACAGGAAGACCACGCCGAAGAGGATGAACGGTGCCCACGTGAGGTCACCCGTGACGGCAGCCCATCCGATGAGAACCGGGAAGCAGCCCGCGATGCCGCCCCAGATGATGTTCTGCTGCGTGCGGCGCTTGAGCCACAGCGTGTAGACGAACACATAGAAGAGGATGGCGGCGACGGACAGCGCGGCGGCCACGAGGTTGGTCGTGAGCGCGAGCCAGACTGTCGAGAGAACGCCCAGCGCCCACGCGAACACGTACGCCTCGCGCGGCGTGAGGACACCCGTGACGAGCGGACGATTCTTGGTGCGGTTCATCACCTTGTCGATGTCGCGGTCGATGTAGCAGTTGAACGCTGCAGCCGACCCTGCGCTCATGGCGCCGCCGATGACGGTCGCGACGATCAGCCAGAAATTAGGCAGACCGTTCTGGGCGAGGATCATCACCGGGATGGTGGTGACGAGCAGCAACTCCATCACCCGGGGTTTCGTCAAGGCGACGTAGCCTTTGAGCTTCGTTCGGAAGTCGATGGGTCTCTGGCCGACCTGGGGCTCTACGGCAACGTCCATTGCTCCTCTAACCGGTGGAAATCTGTTATCGATTCTAGGTCATCCGGCGCGGGGCACAAATTGTAGACCCGTTGCGCCCGAGGCGAAATCACCCGCAACGTTCCCGAAATGTGGCAGGCATCCTCGCTATGCTTGACACGCTCGCCAACCAATACGTGCGCGGCTGCATGCCCGCAAGACGTGTTCGGCTGTGCCGTGCCGTCACTCTGCCAACGATGCCAGCGCGTGCGTGTTATCTCCTCCGGATCGGCCTGGGTTAGGGTCATCCGCAACTCAAGAAGGGTCAATAAGACTGTGGCAGCTCTGCAATGGGATTCCATCGACAACAAGGCGGTAGACACCGTCCGAGTGCTGGCGGCAGACGCCGTCGAGAAGGTGGGCAACGGCCACCCCGGCACCGCGATGAGCCTCGCCCCCGCGGCATACCTTCTCTTCCAGAAGGTCATGAAGCAAGACCCGACCGATACTCACTGGCTCGGGCGTGACCGCTTCATCCTCTCGGTCGGGCACAGCTCCCTGACCCAGTACATCCAGCTCTACCTGGGCGGCTACGGCCTCGAGCTCGACGACCTCAAGGCGCTTCGCACCTGGGGTTCGCTCACGCCCGGTCACCCCGAATACGGTCACACCAAGGGTGTCGAGATCACCACGGGCCCCCTCGGCCAGGGCCTCGCCTCCGCCGTCGGTTTCGCCTACGCCGCTCGTTACGAGCGCGGTCTGTTCGACCCCGAGACCCCCGCCGGTGAGAGCCCGTTCGACCACAACATCTACGTCATCGCCGGCGACGGCGACCTGCAGGAAGGCGTCACGAGCGAGGCATCCTCGCTCGCCGGCCACCAGCAGCTCGGCAACCTGATCGCCATCTACGACTCCAACCAGATTTCGATCGAAGACGACACCAACATCGCCTTCACCGAAGACGTCAAGGCCCGCTACGAGGCCTACGGCTGGCACGTGCAGACGGTCGACTGGAAGAAGACCGGCGAATACGTCGAAGACGTGCACGAGCTGCACGACGCCATCGAGGCAGCCAAGGGCGAGACCGACCGTCCGTCGCTCATCGTGCTGCGCACCATCATCGGATGGCCGTCGCCGAAGAAGCAGAACACGGGCAAGATCCACGGCTCCGCCCTCGGCGCCGACGAGCTGCGCGGTGTGAAGGAAGTGCTCGGCTTCGACCCCGAGCAGACCTTCGAAGTGGCCGACGAGGTCATCGAGCGCACGCGTTCGTTGCAGGAGCGCGGCGCAGCCGACCACCAGGAGTGGAACAAGAAGTTCGACGCTTGGGCCGAGAAGAACCCCGAGAAGAAGCAGCTGCTCGACCGCGTGCTCTCCGGCGAACTGCCCGACGGCCTCGTCGAGGCGCTCCCCGTGTTCGAGCCCGGCAAGGACGTCTCGACCCGCGCCGCCTCCGGCAAGGTGCTCAACGCCATCGCGCCGCTCATGCCCGAGCTGTGGGGTGGATCGGCCGACCTCGCCGAGTCGAACAACACCACGATCGAGTCCGGTGCGTCGTTCATCCCGTCCGAGCACTCGACCCACGAGTGGACCGGTAACGAGTACGGCCGCGTGCTGCACTTCGGCATCCGCGAGCACGCCATGGGGGCCATCCTCAACGGCATCGTGCTGCACGGCCCGACGCGCGCCTTCGGTGGAACGTTCCTCATCTTCAGCGATTACATGCGTCCCGCCGTCCGCCTCGGTGCACTCATGAACGTGCCGTCCATCTTCGTGTGGACGCACGACTCCGTCGCCCTCGGTGAAGACGGCCCGACGCACCAGCCGATCGAGCAGATCGCCTCGCTGCGCGCCATCCCCAACCTCGCCGTGGTCCGCCCCGGTGACGCCAACGAGGTGGGCTACGCCTGGCTCGAGATCCTGCGTCGCCAGGAAGGCCCCGCCGGTATCGCCCTCACGCGCCAGAACATCGCCGTGTTCGAGCGCGGCGAAGACGAAGCATCCGGTGACACCTTCGCTTCGGCGAAGCACGTCGCCAAGGGTGCCTACATCCTGGCCGAGGCCCCGAACGGCACGCCCGACGTCATCCTCATCGCCACGGGTTCCGAGCTGCAGCTCGCCGTCCAGGCGCGCGAAGACCTGGCCGCCGAGGGCATCAACGCCCGCGTCGTCTCGGCTCCCGCGCTCGAATGGTTCGCCGAGCAGAGCGAGGAATACCGCGAGAAGGTGCTGCCCAAGGCCGTCACCGCCCGCGTGTCGGTCGAAGCCGGGCTGTCGCTCGGCTGGCGCGAGATCGTGGGCGACCGCGGCCGCTCCGTCTCGATCGAGCACTTCGGTGCATCCGCCGACTGGAAGACCCTCTTCCGCGAGTTCGGTATGACCCGCGAAGCCGTCGTCCAGGCCGCCAAAGACTCGCTCGGCGACAACTGATCGCTCCCACGATCAGACCACCGAGCAACAAGGAGAACAGAAGAAAATGACTGAAACCAACACCGCACAGCTGTCCGCCGCCGGCGTCAGCATCTGGCTCGACGACCTGTCGCGCGAGCGCATCAAGTCCGAAGGCCTGCAGAAGCTGATCGCCGAGCGCAACGTCGTCGGCGTGACCACGAACCCGACGATCTTCGCCTCGGCGCTGTCCAAGGGTGAGGCCTACGACGAGCAGGTCCGCGAACTCGCCGCCGCGGGTAAAGACGTGACCGCCGCCGTGTTCGAGATCACCACCGACGACGTGGCCAACGCATCCGACATCTTCCGCCCCGTCTACGACGCCTCCAAGGGCTTCGACGGCCGCGTGTCGATCGAGGTCGAGCCCGGCCTCGCCCACGACGCCGCTGGAACGATCTCCGAGGCCAAGGCCCTCTGGGCCAAGGTCGACCGCCCCAACGCCATGATCAAGATCCCCGCGGCGATCGAGGGCCTCGAAGCCATCACGGCCGTCATCGCCGAGGGCATCAGCGTCAACGTCACCCTGATCTTCTCGCTCGAGCGTTACCGCGAGGTCATTAACGCCTACCTGACCGGTCTCGAGAAGGCCAAGGAAGCCGGCCGCGACCTGTCGACCATCCACTCTGTCGCCTCGTTCTTCGTGTCGCGCGTCGACACCGAGATCGACAAGCGCCTCGACGCCATCGGTTCCGACGAGGCCCTCTCGCTCAAGAGCAAGGCCGGCGTCGCCAACGCACAGCTCGCCTACGAGGTCTTCGAGCAGAGCTTCGACTCCGAGCGCGCCCAGGTGCTGCTGCAGGCCGGCGCCAACAAGCAGCGCCCCCTGTGGGCCTCGACGGGTGTCAAGAGCCCCGAGCTGCCCGACACGCTCTACGTGACGCAGCTCGTCGCCCCGGGCGTCGTCAACACCATGCCCGAGAAGACGCTCGAGGCCACGTTCGACCACGCCGAGGTCACAGGTGACACCATCACCGGTTCCTACGACGAGGCCAACTCCATCCTCGACCGCCTGTCGGCTGTCGGCGTCTCCTACGACGAGGTGACCGCGCTGCTCGAGAAGGAGGGCGTCGAGAAGTTCATCGTCTCCTGGAACGAACTGCTCGACACCGTCACCGCTGCTCTGGAGGCCGCCAAGTGAGTTTCAAGATCCATGTGACCGGCGCAGCCGAAGAGGCGGTGCAGAAGGTCGTCCCGACCCTCGTCGACGACCTCTTGGCTTCCGGAATCACGGCTCAGAACCCGAGCCTGTGGGGCGCGGACGCCGAGTCCGAAGCATCCAAGCGCCTCGGCTGGGTCGAAGCGGTCAGCATCTCGCGACCGCTCGTGGCCCAGATCGAAGAGCTGCGTGCAACCCTCACGGCGCGTGGTGTCAACCACATCGTCCTGGGCGGCATGGGCGGCTCCTCCCTGGCTCCCGAGGTCATCACCAAGACGATGGATGTCGAGCTCACCGTGCTCGACTCCACCGCCCCCGGCCAGGTGCTCTCCGCCCTGAACGACCGCCTCGAGACCAGCGCCCTCGTGGTGTCCTCGAAGTCCGGTTCGACGGTCGAGACCGACAGCCAGCGCCGCGCGTACGAGTACGCGTTCACCGAGGCCGGCATCGACCCGCGCGAGCGCATCATCGTCGTCACCGACCCGGGTTCGCCGCTCGACGCGTCCGCTCGTGAGGCCGGTTACACGGTGTTCAACGCCGACCCCAACGTCGGCGGCCGTTACTCGGCGCTCACGGCCTTCGGCCTCGTGCCCTCGGGTCTCGCCGGCGTGAACCTCAACGAGCTGCTCGATGAAGCGGAGTCGGCACTCGTCGACATCGCCATCGACGACGCTCACAACCCGGCGCTCATCCTGGCCGCCGCGATCGCGGGCACCTCGCCGCGCCGCGACAAGCTCGGAATCGTGTCCGATGGAACACACATCGTCGGTTTTGCCGACTGGGCCGAACAGCTCATCGCCGAATCCACGGGCAAGCAGGGCACGGGCATCCTGCCCGTCGTCCTCGAACCCCTGTCGACCGAGATCACGGCGGGTTACCCCGACGTGCAGATCGTTCGCCTCGTCGATGATGCCGACCAGCACCACCTGCTGAAGCACGACCGTCACCACGGCGAGATCCTCGTGTCGGGCACGCTCGGCGCACAGATGATGGTGTGGGAGTATGCGACCGCCATCGCCGGTCGCCTGCTCGGCATCAACCCCTTCGACCAGCCCGACGTCGAGTCGGCCAAGGTCGCCACCCGAGGCCTGCTCGACGCCCGCCCCGAAGCGACGGCCCCGGCTTTCGTCGACGGCGGCATCGAAGTGCGCGGCACCTCGAACGTGGTTGCAGGCGCCTCGAGCGTCTCGGCCGTGGTAGACGCGCTGCTCGCCGAGCTCGGACCCGACGGTTACGTGGCCATCCAGGCCTACGTCAACCGCCTGGCGCTCCCCCAGCTCGACGGCATCCGCGACCTGCTCGCGGCCCGCGCGGGACGCCCCGTGACCTTCGGTTGGGGACCCCGGTTCCTGCATTCGACCGGTCAGTACCACAAGGGTGGCCCCGCCGCCGGTGTGTTCCTGCAGATCACCGAGGTCTCGAACGTCGACCTCGAGATCCCGGAACGTCCGTTCACCTTTGGCCAGCTCATCCAGGCTCAGGCCGCCGGTGACGCCAGCGTGCTCGCCGAGCACGGCCGTCCAGTCGTCACCCTCACGCTCACCGATGCGCAGGCGGATGTCGAAAAACTCTTCGAATCCCTGAACGCTTCCGAGCGTTAGGCACACAAGGAGCAGTATGTCCCCGGTGGAAATCACCCCGGAGTTCAACCCGCTGCGGTTGCCCTCCGACCGCCGTCTCAACCGGATTGCCGGGCCCAGCGGCCTGATCATCTTCGGTGTGACCGGCGATCTTTCCCGAAAGAAACTCATGCCGGCGGTCTACGACCTGGCGAACCGGGGGCTCCTGCCCCCCGGTTTCGCCCTGGTCGGGTTCGCCCGTCGTGACTGGGAAGACCAGGACTTCATGGAGGTCGTCCACGACGCCGTGAAGCAGCACGCCCGCACCGAGTATCGCGAAGAGGTCTGGGCGCAGCTCGCTCAGGGCATCCGATTCGTTCCCGGTGAATTCGGCGACGAAGAGGCGTTCGAGAAGCTCAAGGAGACCATCCACGAGCTCGACCGCGAGCGGGGAACGATGGGCAACCACGCGTTCTACCTCTCGATCCCGCCCAAGGCGTTCCCGCTGGTCACCGAGCAGCTGCGTCGCTCGGGTCTCGCCGAACCTGCCGAGGGCGAATGGCGCCGCGTGGTCATCGAAAAACCCTTCGGTAGCGACCTCAAGACGGCTCGCGAGCTGAACGCCGTCGTCGAGTCGGTCTTCCCGGCCGACTCGGTATTCCGCATCGATCATTACCTCGGCAAGGAGACGGTGCAGAACATCCTGGCGCTGCGCTTCGCCAACGAGATGTACGAGCCGATTTGGAACGCCAACTACGTCGACCACGTGCAGATCACCATGGCCGAGGACATAGGCGTGGGTGGCCGTGCCGGCTACTACGACGGCATCGGCGCAGCCCGCGACGTCATCCAGAACCACCTTCTGCAGTTGCTCGCCCTCACCGCCATGGAGGAGCCCATCTCCTTCGACGCGGCTGATCTGCGTGCCGAGAAGGAGAAGGTGCTCGCGGCGGTTCGTCTGCCCGAAGACCTCTCCACCTCGACCGCTCGCGGTCAGTACGCCGGTGGCTGGCAGGGTGGCGAAGAGGTCCTCGGATTCTTGGACGAAGACGGCATGAACCCCGAATCGACGACCGAGACCTACGCGGCAATGCGCCTCGACATCAACACGCGTCGCTGGGCCGGTGTGCCGTTCTACCTGCGTGCGGGCAAGCGCCTCGGCCGCCGCGTGACCGAGATCGCGGTCGTGTTCAAGCGCGCGCCGCAGTACCTCTTCGAGAAGAGCCAGACCTCCGAGCTCGGCGAGAACGCACTCGTGATCCGCGTTCAGCCCGACGAGGGTGTCACCATCCGGTTCGGCTCCAAGGTCCCGGGTGCCGCCATGCAGGTGCGCGATGTGACCATGGACTTCGGTTATGGCCACGCGTTCACCGAGGCGAGCCCCGAGGCCTACGAGCGTCTTATCCTCGACGTCCTCCTGGGCGACCCGCCGCTGTTCCCCCGCCACGAAGAGGTCGAACTCTCGTGGAAGATCCTCGACCCGATCGAAGAGTTCTGGGCGAAACAGGGCGGAAAGCTCGAGCAGTATCAGCCGGGCACTTGGGGCCCCGCCGGTGCCGATGAATTGATGGCCCGCGACGGCCGAACCTGGAGGCGTCCATGATCGTCGATCTTCCCGACACGACGACGAGCAAGATCACCAAGAAGCTCGTCACGATTCGCGACGAGGGTGGCGCTGTCGCCCTCGGCCGCGTGCTCACACTCGTGATCGCCGCCGAATTTGGCACCGAAGAGGTGGCGATCGAGGCGGCCAACGACGCATCGCGCGAGCACCCCATGCGCGTGATCGTGCTGTCGAAAGAGCCCGAGGAGGCCGCGGGGTCGTCCGCAACCGCCACGGCCGCCAAGACGGCTCGCCTTGACGCGCAGATCCGAGTCGGCGGCGACGCCGGCGCGAGCGAGGTCATCATCCTGCGTGCCTATGGTGAAGCGGGCAACAACGAGGAGAGCCTGATCACCGGCCTCCTCCTGCCCGACGCGCCCGTGGTCGCGTGGTGGCCGGGAAAGGCTCCCGAGGTGGCCTCGACGTCTCCTCTCGGCCGCATCGCCCAGCGACGCATCACCGATGCTTCCGCGCAAGATGACCCGCACGAAGCCCTGCTGCACCTGGCACGCACCTACGCGCCCGGCGACACGGACTTCGCGTGGACGCGTCTGACGCTGTGGCGGGCCCAGCTCGCCGCCGTGCTCGACCAGCCGCCGTACGAGCCCGTGCTCGAGGCGCAGGTCTCGGGCGCTGCCGACTCGCCGTCGACCGTGCTCCTCGCGGCGTGGTTGCAGCTGCAGCTGAAGGTGAACGTGAAGCACGAGTTGACCTCTCGTGGGGCGGGTTCATCCGGCATCCACGGTGTGCGGCTGACCCGCGCTTCCGGTGACATCGACCTCGAGCGCCCCGTGGCGAACGTCGCGACACTCGTTCAGCCGAACCAGCCGACGCACGATCTCGCCTTACCACGCCGCAGCCTGCGTGATTGCCTGGCCGAGGAATTGCGTAGACTCGATCCTGACGATTTGTACGGTGACGTGCTCACAACTGGTCTCGGTCAGCTCGACGAGGCGGAATTGCCCACGAAAGGCTCAAACTAGATGACCAACGATCGACGCGTGCTGGTTCACCCAGACAACACCGCTCTCTTCGGATCGGTAGCTGCCCGGTTCATAACCAAAACCGTCGATCTGTTGGACGATTTGGGCACAGCGAACATCGTCCTCACCGGAGGTCGCGCCGGCACCGGCGTGATGAGCGCCATCAATGAGTCCAGCGCGCGCGACAGCGTCGACTGGACGCGGGTGCACTTCTGGTGGGGCGATGAACGCTTTGTTCCGGCCGGTCACGAGGATCGCAACGATGTGGGGGCGCGCGCCGCTCTGCTCGATCACATTCCCGTTCCCGCCGAGAACATCCACCCGTTCCCGGCTTCTGACGAGGTCGCCGACCTAGATGAGGCCGTGGCCGTCTACACGGCCGAGCTCGCCACGTTCGCGATGGACGGCAACGAGGTTCCTCGCTTCGACATCACCTTCTTGGGCGTCGGGCCGGACGGGCACATCGCGTCGCTCTTCCCCGACCGTCCTGAGGTGGGCGTGAAAGACGTTCCCGTGGTGGCTGTGCGCGATGCACCGAAACCGCCTCCCCTGCGTCTCAGCCTGACGCGTCCGGTGCTCAACGGCTCCGACCGCATCTGGTTGGTGCTCTCGGGCGCCGACAAGGCGGCCGCCCTGGGTCTGGGCATGGCGGGTGCGAGCTTCCATGAGGTCCCGGTCGCCGGTATCAAGGGTCGCAAGCGCACGGTCTTCTTCGTTGATCAGGATGCCGCCGCTGAAGTTCCCGAGTCGCTCATCGCGCCGTCCTACTAGGCTCGCGCAACAAACACTCCAATCGCCTCCTCGCCACCGTGCGGGGAGGCGATTTTGGTATCTCCCAGCGGTACAGGGTCGCTCTCCGCTCAGCTGGATCAATCTTCGGCATGCTGCAGCTGGTGCATTTCCGGGATCATGTTGGCACCCGCTGGGCGCGTGCTCGCATGTCACGGCGAGTGCGAGGGTGAGTGCTGCGCGCACAAGAGGGGGCCCGGGAACATGTGTTCCCGGGCCCCCTCTTGAGGATGATGTGTGCTCGTGCCTACTTCTTTGCCGAGGCCAGCGTTCCGCGACGGGCGCGGAGCTGCTGAAGGGCCTCTTCGAGCAGCTGCTCGGCTTCTTCCTCGGTGCGACGTTCCTTCACGTAAGCGAGGTGCGTCTTGTAAGGCTCGAGCTTCGACAGCGCCGGCGGGTTGGCCCGGTCGCGACCGGCCGGAAGACCGGATGCGGGGCAGTCGATTGTTTCAGGGATCTCCTCGTCAGGCAGGTTCGCCGCGAAGTGACGAACCGTCTCGTTGCCGAGGGCATCCCAGTAGGACACCGCCACGCGCTCGGCGTGGAATCCGTGGTCTTGCTCCCCCATGGGGCCTGCGCCTACACGGGATCCCCGGATTGCGCTTCCTCCTGCAGCCATGTGCCTATCTCCTTCTGTCTGACTCGGCGATCAAACGCCGGACTGGAACTTGGTGATCAAACCCAACGCCACGATGGTGGCGAACCACACCAGGCCCAGGATGACCGTAATGCGGTTGAGGTTTCGTTCGGCGACACCGGAGGACCCGAGGTTCGACGACATACCCCCACCGAACATGTCGGAGAGTCCGCCACCTCGCCCCTTGTGCAAGAGGATGAGGAACGTGAGCAGGAGGCTCGTGATGCCGAGCACAACCAGCAGTACTACCTGAAGAATTTCCACGGGGGCCTTTCATACGGCGGAACCGGAATTCCGGCGACCGTCGTCAATTATAGCGGGAGAAGCGCGTCAAACCTCGAACGTCACACACCAACATGTTTCTGGTAGCGCACGATGCTCGAGAATTCGTTCAGGTCGAGGCTCGCGCCGCCGACGAGAGCGCCGTCGACATTGGGCTCACGCATGAAGCCCGCGATGTTGTTGGCCTTCACCGATCCGCCATAAAGAATGCGGGTCTTCTGCGCGACGTCGTCGCCAAGCGTTTCCCGGATGACCTCGCGCAGAGCTGCGGCAACGTTCTCCGCCTGCTCCGGCGTGGCCGCTTGGCCCGAACCGATGGCCCACACGGGCTCGTAGGCCACGACGATGTCGGCGGTCGACGAGATCTTCGACAGGGCGACCTTCAGCTGTGCCACGGGAACAGCACTTGGGCCATGCTTCTCGAGGTCTTCGCTCGTCTCCCCGACGCAGATCACGGGAACGACGTTCTGCTGCACGGCTGCAGCGACCTTGCCGGCGATCTGCTCATCGGTCTCGTTGTGCAGCGTGCGGCGCTCGGAGTGACCCACGATGACGTAGCCGCACTCGAGGGCCCGCAGGAACGTGGCGGAGATCTCACCGGTGTAGGCGCCGGACTCGTGCTCCGAAACATCCTGGGCACCATAGGCGATGGGCAGCTTGTCGGCCGCGACCAGCGTTTGCACCGAGCGGATGTCGGTGAACGGCGGGAACACGGCGACCTCGACGGTGCTCGGGTCATGCTTGGCATCGGACAGGCTCCACGCCAACTTCTGCACGAACGCGATCGCCTGCAGGTGGTCGAGGTTGAGCTTCCAGTTGCCCGCGATGAGCGGGGTGCGGGTGTTTACCATCCGAGTACCTCCAGGCCGGGGAGACGCTTGCCTTCGAGGAATTCGAGGCTCGCTCCGCCTCCCGTCGAAATGTGACCGAACTGGTCATCGGTGAAACCGAGCGCGCGAACTGCCGCGGCCGAGTCGCCACCTCCGACTACGCTGAGACCGTCGGTCTCGGTGAGCGCCTGAGCGATGGCCTTCGTGCCCGCGGCGAAGGGCGTGAGTTCGAATACGCCCATGGGGCCGTTCCAGAACACGGTCTTCGAATCGCGGATGATGGCGGCGAAAGCCTCTGACGTGTCGGGGCCGATGTCGAGACCCAGGCCGGACGAACCGAACGGGGTGTCTTCGATGGCATCGACACCGCGGATGACATGCTCGGCGCTCTCGTCGAACTTCGCCGCCACGACCACATCGGTCGGCAGCACGATCTTGACGCCGCGCTTTTCGGCCTCGGCCAGGTAGCCGCGCACCGTGTCGAGCTGGTCCTCTTCGAGGAGGCTCGAACCCACGTTGTGTCCCTGAGCCTTGAGGAAGGTGAAGAGCATGCCGCCGCCGACGAGGAGGTTGTCCACCCGCGGAAGCAGGTGACCGATGACGCCGAGCTTGTCGGACACCTTCGAGCCGCCGAGGACGACCGTATAAGGGCGCTCTGGCTTCTCGGTGAGCTTGTCGAGCACCTCGAGTTCGGTGGCGATGAGCGTGCCGGCGGCGCTCGGCAAGAGTTCTGCGAGTTCGTAGACGCTGGCCTGCTTGCGGTGCACGACGCCGAAGCCGTCCGACACGAACGCGTCGCCGAACTCGGCGAGCTGTGCCGCGAAGGCACGACGCTCGTTGGCGTCTTTACTCGTCTCCCCCGGGTTGAACCGCAGGTTCTCCAGCAGCACGACGTTGCCGTCGGTCAGCTGTTCGACGGCCTCGCGGGCGCTATCGCCAACGGTGTCGTTGGCGAAGGTGACGGGGCTGCCGAGCAGCTCGGAGAGGCGCTGGGCCACGGGCGCGAGGGAGTACTTCGCCTCGGGCGCTCCGTCGGGACGACCGAGGTGCGAGATGACGATGACGCGGGCGCCCTGGTTGATCAGAACGTTGAGGGTCTCCAGAGACGCGCGAACGCGCCCGTCGTCGGTGATGACCCCATCCTTGAGAGGAACATTGAGGTCACACCGAACGACGACGCGTTTGCCCGCCACCGAACCCAGGGATTCGAGTGTGCGAAGAGACATATTTAGAGGCGATCCGCCACGTACTCGGTCAGGTCGACGAGACGGTTGGAGTAGCCCCATTCGTTGTCGTACCACGCCGACAGCTTGACCTGGTCGCCCAGGACGCGCAGCAGTCCGGAGTCGAAGATGGCCGAGTGCGGGTCGGTCGTGATGTCGCTCGACACGATCTCGTCTTCGGTGTACTTCAGGATGCCCTTGAGGGGACCCTCGGCGGCTTCCTTGTAGGCAGCCTTGACTTCGTCGACCGTGACGGGACGCGACGACGTGACCGTGAGGTCGGTGATCGAGCCGGTCGGGACCGGAACTCGCAGCGCGAAGCCGTCGAGCTTGCCCTTCAGCTCGGGCAGCACGAGGCCGATGGCCTTGGCGGCACCGGTGGAGGTCGGGACGATGTTGATCGCGGCGGCACGGGCACGACGCAGGTCGCTGTGCGGGCCATCCTGCAGGTTCTGGTCTGCGGTGTAGGCGTGCACGGTGGTCATGAGGCCACGCTCGATGCCGAACTTGTCGTTGAACACCTTGGCGAGCGGCGCGAGGCAGTTCGTGGTGCAGGACGCGTTCGAGATGATGTGGTGGTTGGCGGGGTCGTAGTCCTGCTCGTTGACGCCCATGACGAAGGTTGCGTCTTCGTCGGTGGCGGGAGCGGAGATGAGGACCTTCTTGGCGCCGGCTTCGATGTGCTTGCGGGCGTCGGCTGCCTTGGTGAAGCGGCCGGTCGATTCGATCACGATGTCGACACCCAGGTCGCCCCAGCCGAGGTTGGCGGGGTCGCGCTCGGCGAGAACCTTGATGGGCTTGCCGTTGACGATGATGTTGTCACCCTCGAGCTCGACGGTTGCGTCGAGACGGCCGGTGATGGAGTCGTACTTGAGAAGGTGGGCCAGCGCCTTGTTGTCGGTGAGGTCGTTGACGGCAACGATCTCGAGGTCGCTGCCCTTGGCGAGGGCTGCGCGGAAGTAGTTACGGCCGATGCGGCCGAACCCGTTGATACCGATCTTTACGGACAAGGATCACTCCTGTTGCTGGGGCGCGTGACGCGCATTTATGGGGGTTACTCGAGCGAAAGCCGAGTGGGGGTGATGGATGCCTCGGCGACTGTTCGCCGAGGCATCCATGCCTGCTATGACAGTACCAGCAGGCCTTCGGTCTTCGTGCGGGCCGCGTCGAAGCGTGCCTGAACATTGGACCAATCGACGATGTTCCAGAACGCCTTCACATAGTCGGCGCGGACGTTCTTGTAGTCGAGGTAGTACGCGTGCTCCCAGACGTCGAGGAGCAGGACCGGAACGGTGCCGACGGGGAAGTTGGACTGCTGGTCGAAGAACTGGGTGATGATGAGACGCTGGCCGATCGAGTCCCACAGGAGGGCGGCCCAGCCGGAGCCCTGCACGCCGAGAGCGGCGGCCGTGAAGTGGGCCTGGAACTTCTCGAACGAGCCGAAGTAGTCGTCGATGGCGCTGGCCAGTTCGCCGACCGGCTTGTCGCCGCCGTTCGGGGACATGTTGGTCCAGAAGACGGAGTGGTTGACGTGGCCGCCGAGGTTGAAGGCCAGGTCTTTCTCCAGCTTGTTGATGTTGGCGAGGTTGCCCGAATCGCGGGCCTCGGCCATCTGCTGGATGGCGGTGTTGGCGCCGGTGACATAGGTCTGGTGGTGCTTGGAGTGGTGCAGCTCCATGATCTGGCCGCTGATGGCGGGCGCAAGTGCGCCGTAGTCGTAGGACAGCTCGGGAAGTGTGTAATCTGCCATTTCTTCTCTCCTATCGTGTCCGCTCCCGCGTTTCTGCGGTTGTGCGGGTGTACCCGACCTCGTGCTGGCGGCGCCGAAAGACGTCGTCTGCTCGCGTTCGGGAGGCTTCCAGTCTATCCACGGGAACACAGCCCGCTCTCGGAAACTTCCCGGATTGACAGGTCTGTCACACCTCGTCTAGGTCGGACGGGAGGTTGGCGTCGGTGCCCGGGATGCCCAGGTCGGAAGCCTTCTTGTCGGCCATGGCGAGGAGGCGACGGATGCGGCCCGCGATGGCGTCTTTCGTCATGACGGGGTCGGCGTGGTGCCCCAGCTCGTCGAGGCTGGCCTCGCGGTGGTTGAGACGAAGCTCGCCGGCATATCGCAGGTGTTCGGGCATCTCATCGGCGAGGATTTCCATCGCGCGCTCGACGCGCGAGCAGGCCGCGACGGCCGCCTGGGCGGAGCGGCGCAGGTTGGCGTCGTCGAAGTTCACGAGACGGTTGGCCGTTGCACGCACTTCGCGTCGCTGGCGCAGCTCGTCCCATGCCTGAACGGTGCCGACGGCACCCATGGCGATCAGCATGGCCGAGATCGCCTCGCCGTCGCGGATGACGACGCGGTGCACGCCACGAACCTCGCGCGCCTTGGCGGAGATGCCGAGCCGGCCGGCGGCGCCGACCAGAGCCATGGCGGTCTCGTTGCCGGGGCAGATGACCTCGATAGCCGCGGAGCGGCCCGGGTCGGTGAGCGTGCCGGCGGCCAGGAAGGCCCCGCGCCAGATGGCCGCGAGGTCTTCGCGCGAGCCGGTCGTGAGTTTGTTGGGCAGGCCGCGCACGGGCCGGCGACGCGCATCGAGCAGGCCGGTCTGGCGGGCGAGGGTTTCGCCGCCATCCATCACGCGTACGAGGTAATAGTCGGTGCGGCGCGAACCGGATGCGGGGATGAGCGAGACCTCGCTGCGAACCCCGTAGACCTCGGCGAGATCGCGGCGCACGCGTCGAGCGAGGTGGGGCGAGTCGAGCTCCGATTCGAGAGCGATGCGCCCCGAGATGACGTGCAGGCCACCGCTGAAGCGGAGCAGTGAGGTGAGTTCGGCGGCTCGGGCGGCCGCGCGCGGTTCGTGGATGCGTGTCAGCTCTTCTTTGACCTCAGCGCTCAGTGCCAGTCGTGATGCCATTGTTGTTCGTCGTCTTTCGTTTGTGGTGCGGAGCCCGGGGGGCGCGGCTATTCGCGCCCGAGGTCTCGATGTTTGGTGGTGACGTCGACGCCGGGGATTTCACGGATCTTTTCGGCGAGCCGTTCCGTGATAGCCACAGAGCGGTGCTTGCCACCGGTGCATCCGATGGCGAAAGTCGCGTGGCGCTTGTTCTCGCGCTGGTATCCGGCGAGAACGGGTGCGAGGGCCGCGGCGTAGGCATCGATGAATTCTTCCGCACCATCCTGGGAGAGTACGTAGTCACTGACGCTCTCGTCGAGGCCGGTGTGTGAACGCAATTCTGGCACCCAGAAGGGGTTGGGCAGGAATCGGGCGTCGGCGACCGTGTCGGCGTCGGTGGGAATGCCGTACTTGAAACCGAAGCTCATCAGGGTCAGTTGCACGCCCGGGCGGCCCGCTTCGGCGAACATATCGGCGATGATGTTGGCGAGCTGGTGGATGTTGAGTTCGGACGTGTCGATGACGACATCGCTCGATTCACGGATGGTCGCGAGACGGGACCGCTCGAGGGTGACGCCGTCGAGGATGGTGCCGCGGCCCTGGAGTGGGTGCGGTCGACGGACCGCCTCGAAGCGGCGCACGAGGGCGGCGTCCGTCGAGTCGAGGAAGACGACGCGCACTTGGGTGCCCTCGCGCAGGGTTTGGATCATCGAGCGCAGATCGGTGAAGAAGTCGCGCCCGCGCACATCGACGACGGCCGCGATCTTGGGAAGAGCCCCCTCAGCGCGTTCGGCGAGGTCGACGAGCGGGCGGAGCATCTGCGGGGGCAGGTTATCGACCACGTACCACCCATGGTCTTCGAGGGCGTTGGCTACCGTAGACCGCCCGGCACCCGACATGCCGGTGACGATGAGGACTTCCTGCTGGGGCGTTGTTTCATCCGTGCTCATGCGTGGCGCTCTCGATTCATGTCGATCGTCGTTCGGTCAAGCCTATCGACTGTGGAGACGCTCGTGGATGGTGGCCGACAACTGGGGGCCGACGCCTTTGACCTCGGCGATCTCTGCGGGGGTTGCGAGCTTGAGGCGGGCAACCGACCCGAAGTGCTTGAGCAGCACCTTAATGCGGCTGGGGCCGAGCCCCGGGATGTCGTTGAGAATTGAGCCGATGTCTTTCTTCCGCTTGGCCCGCTGATAGCTGATCGCGAATCGGTGCGCCTCGTCACGGATGCGTTGGATCAGGAACAGTGCCTCGCTGTTGCGCGGCAGGATGACGGGGTAGTCGCTATCGGGCAGCCAGACCTCTTCGAGTCGCTTGGCGATGCCGGCGAGCTGGATGTCGGTGCGCCCGGATTCTTCGAGGGCGCGGCGTGCGGCTTGCACCTGGGGCACGCCGCCGTCGACGATCAGCAGCTGTGGCGGGTAGGCGAATTTCTTCGGCTTGGTGACCTGCTCGAGCGGATCGACCTCGGTGGCGCTCTCCTCTTCGTCTTCGCGCAGGTAGGCGAGTCGGCGGGTGAGCACCTGATAGATGGACTCGGTGTCGTCGGTGGAGTCGGCAATGCTGAAGCGGCGGTACTGGTCTTTGCGCGGCAACCCGTCTTCGAAGACCACCATGGAGGCGACGATGTTTGTGCCGCCGAGGTGCGAGACGTCGTAGCACTCCATGCGCAGGGGCGCCTCCTCCATGCCGAGCGCTTCTTGGATGTCGGACATCGCCTGTGATCGAGCGACGAAGTCGGCGCTGCGCCGCGTCTTGTAGAGCATCTGCGCGTTCTTGGCGTTCATTTGCGCGGTCTGCATGAGGGCGGCCTTCTCACCGCGCTGAGCCGTTTTGAGGCGCACGGAGCCTTTGCCCCGGCGCGCGGTGAGCCACGCTTCGAGTTCGGTCGTATCGTCGGGAAGTTCGGGAACGATGATTTCTTTGGGAACATCGGTGCCGCTGGCGGCGTCATACACGCGCTGCAGGATGGCTTCTACGAGGTCGCTCTCGTCGAGGTCGAGTTCTTTGTCGACCGTCCACGACCGGACACCGCGGATGCGCCCGCCGCGCACCACGAACTGTTGCACGGCGGCCGTCAACTCGTCGTGCTCGATGCCGAAGAGGTCGGCGTCGACGTTGTCGGAGAGGACGACGGCGCTCTTGGCGAGGACGGCTTCGAGGGCGAGCAACCGGTCGCGGTACTTCGCGGCCGCTTCGTAGTCCTGGGCGGCAGCCGCCTCTTTCATCTTGCGGGTCGCCTCGGTGACGAAGCGGCGATCGTTACCGGTCATGAAGCTGACGAAGTCGTCGACCATGGCGCGGTGCTCGGCGATGGTGACCTTGCCCGAGCACGGGCCGCCGCATCGCCCGATCTGGCCGGGGAAACAGGGCCGTCCCGTTTGCATGGCCAGCTTGTAGCTGGAGTCGCTGCACGTGCGGATGGGGAACGCTTTGATCATCAGGTCGATGGTGTCGTGCACGGCCCAGATCTTCGGATAGGGCCCGAAGTACTTCGCCCCCCGGATCTTGGGGTTGCGGGTGACGAGCACGCGGGGCGCCTCGTCGGCCAGCGTGATGGCCATGAACGGGTACGTCTTGTCGTCGCGGAATTTGACGTTGAACGGCGGGTCGAACTCTTTGATCCACGTGTATTCGAGCTGGAGGGCCTCGATATCGCTGCCGACGACGGTCCAGTCGACGCCGCTCGCACTCGTGACCATGCGCCGAGTGCGCTCGTGCAGCGAGTGCAGGGGCGCGAAGTAGTTGCTGAGGCGGGCGCGCAGGTTCTTGGCCTTGCCGACGTACAACACCCGCCCGGCGTCGTTCTTGAAACGATAGACGCCGGGCTGGGTGGGGATCTCTCCCGCTTTGGGGCGGTAGCTGAGTGGATCTGCCACCGCTAACCGGCCTTGCGCGTCTCGGCCCGGTCGGCGTCGAAGATCTCTTTGAGGAACATGCCGGTGTGGCTCTCGCTCACCGTGGCGATCTTCTCGGGCGTGCCCGTGGCGAGCACGCGACCGCCACCGGAGCCGCCTTCGGGGCCGAGATCGATGATCCAGTCAGCCGATTTGATGACGTCGAGGTTGTGCTCGATCACCACGACCGTGTTGCCCTTGTCGACGAGGCTGTTGAGCACGAGGAGCAACTTGCGCACGTCTTCGAAGTGCAGACCGGTGGTCGGCTCGTCGAGAACGTAGATGCTGCGCCCGTTGGTGCGGCGCTGCAGTTCGGTCGCGAGCTTGACGCGCTGCGCCTCGCCGCCCGACAAGGTCGTGGCGCTCTGGCCCAAACGCACGTATCCGAGTCCGACGTCGACCAGGGTCTTGAGGAACCGGTGGATGGCGCTGATGGGCTCGAAGAAGTCCGCGGCCTCGGCGATCGGCATGTCGAGCACCTCGGCGATGTTCTTCCCCTTGTAGTGCACCGTGAGGGTGTCGCGGTTGTACCGCGCTCCCCCGCACACCTCACACGCGACGTAGACGTCGGGCAGGAAGTTCATCTCGATCTTGATGGTGCCGTCACCCGAACACGCCTCGCAGCGCCCGCCCTTGACGTTGAAGCTGAAGCGACCGGGCAAGTAGCCCCGTGCCTTGGCTTCGTTCGTCTCGGAGAACAGCGTGCGGATGCGGTCGAACACACCCGTGTAGGTGGCAGGGTTGGAACGCGGGGTGCGCCCGATCGGCGCCTGATCAACGTGGATGACCTTGTCGAGGTGCTCGAGACCCGTGACGCGTGTGTGCTTGCCCGGCACCTTGCGCGCACCGTTGAGTTTGTTCGCGAGCACGCGGTAGAGGATGTCGTTGACGAGCGTCGACTTGCCCGAACCACTGACGCCCGTGACGGCCGTGAACGTGCCGAGCGGGAAGTCGGCGGACACCTTCTGGAGGTTGTTGGCCGACGCGCCCACGACGGAGACCTGACGGTCTTTGTCGCGCGGACGCCGCTTGGCCGGCGTCTCGATGGCCTTGCGCCCCGACAGGTAATCGCCCGTGAGCGACTCCGTGTTTTCGAGGAGCTTCTCGTAGGAACCCGAGTGCACGACCTTGCCGCCACCCACGCCAGCGCCTGGCCCGATGTCGACGACCCAGTCGGCGGTGCGGATGGTGTCTTCGTCGTGTTCGACCACGATGAGCGTGTTGCCGAGGTCGCGCAGCGTGATGAGCGTCTCGATGAGGCGTCGGTTGTCGCGCTGGTGCAGGCCGATGCTGGGCTCGTCGAGCACGTAGAGCACACCCGTCAGCCCCGAGCCGATCTGTGTGGCCAAACGGATGCGCTGGGCCTCGCCACCCGACAACGATCCGGCTGCGCGGGCGAGGTTGAGGTAGTTGAGCCCCACCTGGATGAGGAAGTCGAGTCGCAGCTTGATCTCGCGCAGGACCTGCGCCGCGATCTTGGCCTCACGGCTGGAGAGCTCGAGTTCGTTCATGAACGCGCGAGCGTCGGTGAGGCTGAGTTCCGAGACATCGGCGATGTTGCGGTCGTTGACGAGGACTGCCAGCACCTCGGGCTTGAGGCGCTTGCCCTCACACACGGGGCAGGGAACCTCGCGCAGGTATTCGGACCAGCGCGCACGCTGCGCGTCGGTCTCTGCCTGCAGGTATTGGCGCTCGATGTAGGGCATGACGCCCTCGAAGCCGGAGGTGTAGCTCATCTCGCGGCCGAAGCGGTTGCGCCACTTGACCTTGACCTTGAAGTCGTTGCCGCGCATGACGGCTTCACGCACCTCTTCTGGCAGCTTCTTCCACGGTGTCTTGAGCGAGAAGTCGAGGTCGCGCGCAAGACCCTCGAGCAGCTTGTCGTAGTACTGGTAGAGCCCCTTGCCTTGGCTCGTCCAGGGCAGTATGACTCCCCCGGCGATGCTGAGGTCTTCATCGCCCAGCAACAGCTCGGCGTCGACCGACATGCGCGTGCCGAGGCCCGTGCACTCGGGGCAGGCGCCGAAGGGTGCGTTGAACGAGAACGTGCGCGGCTCGATCTCGGTCAGCTGGATGGGGTGGTTGTTCGGGCAAGACAGCTTCTCGGAGAAGCTGCGCACGGACGCCGGACCCTCGGAGTCGACGAAGTCGATGTTGACGAGACCGTCGGTCAGGCCCAGGGCCGTCTCGAGCGAGTCGGTGAGGCGCCCGAGGATGTCGGGGCCCGCGACGAGGCGGTCGACGACCACCTGGATGTCGTGCTTGTACTGCTTCTTCAAGGTGGGCGGCTCGTTGAGCTGGATCTGCTCGCCATCGACGATCGCGCGCGAGTATCCGCTGGCGGCCAGCTCTTTGAAGAGGTCGACGAACTCGCCCTTCTTCTGTGAGACGACCGGGCTGAGGATCATGTAGCGCGTGCCGGCTTCGAGTTCCATCATCTGGTCGGCGATCTGCTGCACGGTCTGCTTCTGAATGGGCTCGCCACACACGGGGCAATGTGGAATGCCGATGCGCGCCCAGAGCAGGCGCATGTAGTCGTAGACCTCGGTGATGGTGCCGACCGTCGACCGCGGGTTGCGGTTGGTGGACTTCTGGTCGATGGAGACCGCGGGGCTCAGGCCCTCGATGAAGTCGACGTCTGGGCGGTCGACCTGGCCGAGGAACTGACGCGCATAGGCCGACAGAGACTCGACGTAGCGGCGCTGGCCCTCGGCGAAGATCGTGTCGAACGCGAGCGAGGATTTGCCGGAACCACTCAGACCGGTGAACACGACGAGCGAGTCGCGCGGGATGTCGATGTCGACGTTCTGGAGGTTGTGCACCCGCGCTCCGCGGACGCTCAGCTTTGCGGTGGAATCTACCTGAGAAATTGGCACTCCTTGATAGTACGGTGAACCACTGACAGTGGTGTTCGGGATGCGTGGGCCTTGCGTTTCGGCGCCGCGTGACGCCTAGAGGTGCCCGGCCTTTTCCATCTGGCGCAGGTCCTTCTTCAAGTCCTGGACCTCGTCGCGCAGGCGCCCTGCCAACTCGAACTTCAGCTCGGCGGCCGCGGCCAGCATCTGGCCGTTCAGGTCGGCGATGAGCGCCTCGATCTGATCGGCCCCCTCTGCCGCGATCCCCTGACGACGGAGGTTGGGTGTCGGCGCCTTCTTCTTGCCATCGCGCGAGGCGAGGAGCTTGGCCGTGTCGGCGCCTTCGCGGGCGAGTGCCTCGGTGATGTCGGCGATCTTCTTGCGCAGCGGCTGCGGGTCGATGCCGTGCTCGGTGTTGTAGGCGACCTGCTTCTCGCGACGGCGGTCGGTTTCTTCGATGGCGCGCTTCATGCTGTCCGTGATGCGATCGGCGTACATGTGCACCTCACCCGACACGTTTCGAGCCGCACGACCGATCGTCTGGATGAGTGACGTCGACGAGCGCAGGAAGCCTTCCTTGTCGGCATCGAGGATGGCGACAAGGGACACTTCGGGAAGGTCGAGACCTTCTCGCAGAAGGTTGATGCCCACGAGCACGTCATAGACGCCCGCACGCAATTCGGTGAGGAGCTCGACGCGACGGAGCGTGTCGACATCCGAGTGCAGATAGCGCACCCGCACGCCGGCCTCGGTGAAGTAGTCGGTGAGTTCTTCGGCCATCTTCTTGGTCAGCGTGGTCACCAGGATGCGCTCGTCGCGCTCTGTCCGCGCGCGGATCTCTTCGAGCAGGTCGTCGACCTGCCCCTTGGATGGCTTGACGACGATCTGCGGGTCGACGAGGCCGGTCGGGCGGATGATCTGCTCGACCACGCCGTCTGCGATGCCCATCTCGTACTTGCCGGGTGTGGCCGAGAGATAGACGGTCTGGCCGACGCGGTCTTTGAACTCGTTCCACTTCAACGGGCGGTTGTCGAGTGCGCTCGGAAGGCGGAAACCGTGCTCGACGAGCGTGCGCTTGCGCGAGGAGTCGCCCTCGTACATCGCGCCGATCTGCGGCACCGTGACGTGGGACTCGTCGATGACGACGAGGAAGTCGTCGGGGAAGAAGTCGAGCAGACAGTGCGGTGCTACGCCCGGTGCCCGCGCATCGATGTGCCGCGAGTAGTTCTCGATGCCGGAGCAGAAGCCGATCTGCTGCATCATCTCGAGGTCGAAGGTCGTGCGCATGCGCAGTCGCTGAGCCTCGAGCAGTTTGCCCTGGCGCTCCATGTCGGCGAGGCGCTCCTCGAGTTCCTCCTGGATCGTGCCGATTGCGCGCTGCATGACATCGGTGCTCGCCACATAGTGCGAACCCGGGAACACCGACACCGAGTCCATCTTCTGGACGACGTCGCCCGTGAGCGGGTGCAGTGTGTAGAGCGCCTCGATCTCGTCGCCGAACATCTCGATGCGGATCGCAAGCTCTTCGTACATCGGGATGATCTCGATGGTGTCGCCGCGCACGCGGAAGTGCCCGCGCGAGAAGTCGATGTCGTTGCGCTGGTATTGCATCGACACGAACTTGCGGATGAGCCAGTCGCGGTCGACGCGCATGCCCACCTGGAGGGCGATCATGGCGTTCAAATATTCTTGCGGCGCGCCGAGGCCATAGATGCATGAGACGGTCGAGACGACGATGACATCGCGGCGGCTCAGCAAAGAGTTGGTGGTGGAGTGGCGCAGGCGCTCGACCTCGGCGTTGATCGACGAGTCCTTCTCGATGAAGGTGTCCGTCTGCGGCACATAGGCCTCTGGCTGGTAGTAGTCATAGTAAGACACGAAGTACTCGACCGCGTTGTTGGGCAGCAGCTCACGGAACTCGTTGGCCAGCTGAGCCGCCAACGTCTTGTTGTGCGCGAGGACGAGCGTAGGTCGTTGCACGGCCTCGATCAGCCAGGCGGTGGTCGCCGACTTGCCCGTGCCCGTTGCGCCCAAAAGCACCACGTCGGTCTCGCCCGCGTTGACACGCCCCGCCAACTCGGCGATCGCCTTGGGTTGATCGCCACTCGGGGTGTATTCACTGATGACCTCGAAAGGTCGCACGGAGCGCGTAGGTTGCATGCCTCAAGTCTAAAGATCGCCACTGACATTCGTACGGATGTTCGCCCAGGGCGGTCACGACGGCGGCCGATGCTCTAAATCCCGGTGAGGCCGAGTTCGGTCGCCAAGACATCCGCCTGACGCAGTGTGTCGTCGACGGAACCCGCCGTGTCGATCACCACGTCGGCACGGGCGAGCCGCTCTTCGTCTGAGGCTTGCGCGTCGACCCGCCGGCGCGCGTCCTCTTCGGAACTCGCACGCAGTCGGACCAAGCGATCGATGCGCACGTCTCGCGGCGCGTGCGTCACCACGATGAGGTCGAACGGATGCGGAACCTGAGCCTCGACGAGCAGCGGCACGTTGTAGACCACGACGGCGTCCCCATCGCGCGCCTCGGCCTCGGCGATCAACTCGGCCGTGCGCTGCCGCACGGCCGGATGCACGATGCCGTTCAAATCGGAGAGGGCCTCGGCGTCGGCGAAGACGATCGCGCCGAGAGCCGGACGGTCGAGACGGCCGTCTGGGCCGATGACACCGGCGCCGAAACGCGCTCGAATCGCGTCGAGAGCGGGCGTACCCGGTTCGACGACCTCGCGCGCGAGGAGGTCGGCGTCGATATGGACGGCACCACGCTGTTCGATGCGACGTGCAACGGTAGATTTTCCGGACGCGATTCCGCCCGTGAGCCCGACGAGTTTCACTCCCCCAGCGTAGCGCTGCGTCAGAGCGAGGCGGCGTACTCCTGCAGATAGTCGATGGGGAGTCGCCGCGCTTCGGCCAGGATGCGCCGGTCACCTTCGGGGTCCCGGAGGAATGCCAACGCCGTGAGGGCCGAAGCCTGTTCGAGGGCGACCTCGAGGCGGGTGCGCCAGGCCTTCGACGATGGCAGGCCGAATTCGGCAAGTGACTCGACGATCGCCTCGAGATAGAGTGCCGCGCGGCGCAAGTGCGCCTCGCGCTCGTCGGCGTCGGCCGCGAGAAGCGACAGGTGCACGATCGCGAAGGCGGGGATGGTGCGGTAACACTCGATATTGATATCGATCATGGTCGAGACGGCCTGTTTCCAGGTGCGCGGGGTCTTGCGGTCGTACGCCGCGATGAGGTGCTCGAGGTAGGCCGTGTAGGTGCGATTGCGCAATGCGGTGAGTAGTGCCTCGCGATCCGGGTAGAAGCGGTAGAACGTTCCGATGGCGATGCCGGCGCGCTCAGCGATGTCGGCCGTGGTCACGGCGGAGAAACCGTCGGCGGCGACGACGGCTGCCGTCGTGTCGAGAATGACGTCGAGTGTGCGTCTGCTTCGTTCTTGCCGCGGGCTGATGCGCAGGTCGTTGATGGACTTGACCTCGGTGTGCAAATAGCGGTTCAACGGTTCTGTGAACATGGTTGCCTCTTCTGATCGAGGGCACGTTCGGCGCACATGACGCCGAGCCGGCCGTACTGAAACTTCAACTGAAATTCCAGAACTAGCGTATCAGTGATATACCAAATATCAACAGGATAGTTCGGCAGGATAGTTCGTGCCCCGGCATCCGGCCTCGGTTTTGGACCCATGGCGGCCACCCCTGGCGACTCGCAGCGCACGTAGATGCCCGAGATACGCCGAAGGGGCCGAACCCTCTCGGATTCGGCCCCTCAGTGCCTTGCGGCGATCTAACTGGTGGTGCTGTGGTGCTTAGGAGTTGCTGGAGAGCTTCTCGCGCAGAGCGGCGAGCGACTCGTCGTCAGCAAGCGTGCCGGCGCCGGCCGACTCGCTCGAGAACGTGGAACCGGCGGCAGCCTGTCCCTCGTTCGATGCCTCTTCGGCAGCGGCAGCAGCAACCTGCTTCTTGTGAGCTTCCCAACGAGCCTGGGCGGCAGCGTAGTCCTGCTCCCACTTCTCGCGCTGAGCTTCGAAGCCTTCGCGCCATTCGTTGGTCTCGGAGTCGAAGCCCTCGGGGTACTTGTAGTTGCCCTGGTCGTCGTACTCGGTGAGCATGCCGTAGAGAGCCGGGTCGAACTCGGTGCCCTCGGGGTCGACACCCTCGTTGGCCTGCTTGAGGCTCAGCGAGATGCGGCGACGCTCCAGGTCGATGTCGATGACCTTGACGAAGACCTCGTCGCCCACCGAAACGACCTGCTCGGCCAGCTCGACGTGCTTGCCGCTGAGCTCGGAGATGTGAACGAGGCCCTCGATGCCATCGGCGACGCGAACGAACGCACCGAACGGAACGAGCTTCGTGACCTTACCCGGGGCAACCTGACCGATTGCGTGGGTGCGGGCGAAGACCTGCCACGGGTCTTCCTGCGTGGCCTTGAGCGACAGCGACACGCGCTCGCGCTCGAGGTCGACCTCGAGGATCTCGACGGTGACTTCCTGACCGACCTCGACGACCTCGCTGGCGTGCTCGATGTGCTTCCAGCTGAGCTCGGAGACGTGAACCAGACCGTCGACGCCGCCCAGGTCGACGAACGCACCGAAGTTGACGATCGACGAGACGACGCCCTTGCGGACCTGTCCCTTCTGGAGGTTGTTGAGGAACGTGGTGCGGCTCTCGGACTGCGTCTGCTCGAGCAGGGCGCGGCGCGACAGGACGACGTTGTTGCGGTTCTTGTCGAGCTCGAGGATCTTCGCTTCGATCTCCTGGCCCAGGTAGGGCGTGAGGTCGCGCACACGGCGCAGCTCGATGAGCGAGGCGGGAAGGAAGCCGCGGAGTCCGATGTCGACGATGAGGCCACCCTTGACGACCTCGATCACCGAACCCGTGACAACGCCATCGGCGTCCTTGATCTTCTCGACGTCGCCCCAGGCACGCTCGTACTGAGCGCGCTTCTTGGACAGGATGAGGCGGCCTTCTTTGTCTTCCTTCTGGAGGACGAGGGCTTCGACGGAATCGCCGACGTTGACGACCTCGGAGGGGTCGACGTCGTGCTTGATAGAAAGTTCGCGCGAAGGGATGACACCCTCGGTCTTGTAACCGACGTCGAGGAGGACCTCGTCGCGGTCGATCTTCACGACGGTGCCCTCGATCAGGTCGCCATCGTTGAAGAACTTCAGCGTCTTTTCGACCGCGGCGAGGAAGTCATCAGCGGATCCGATGTCATTGATCGCAACCTGCTTGGGCGCCTTGTCGGTCGTTGTGTTTGTCATTGAGTGATTACTCCAGTATGGACATGAATCAGGCCGCACGGCTTCGGTGATTTCGCGTCTGAAAACGATGCGGCGAACGGATGTTGGTTGTCACAAATGTGACAGTCAATCCTACGTGTTTTCGGGCGTCGCCAGCAACTCCCGCGTCCGGGGCTCGGAGCGCGGGAGTCGCGACGGAAAATCGGATGCTCGAGGCGGCCGAATCAGTCGGCGAACAGGGCCGTGCGCAGCGTGTCGAGGCCCACTCCCCCGAGGTTCAACGCCTCGCGGTGGAACTCCTTGATCTGGAAGTCCGCGCCGGCACGACGGGCATACTCATCGCGCAGCTGCTCCCAGATGCGCTGGCCGACCCTGTACGACGGCGCCTGGCCCGGCCATCCGAGGTAGCGGTTCACCTCGAAGCGCACGAAGCCATCGTTCATGTTGACGTTGCGGCCCATGAACTCGAGGGCGTAGTCGGCATCCCACACGCCCTGACCGTCGGGGCGCTGTTTGCCGAGGTGGACGCCGATGTCGAGCACCACGCGCGCCGCGCGCATGCGCTGGCCGTCGAGCATGCCCAGGCGGTCGGCGGGATCGTCGAGGTATCCGAGCTGCTCCATGAGCCGCTCGGCGTAGAGCGCCCAACCCTCCGCGTGGCCCGACGTGCCGGCGAGCTGTCGGCGCCACGTGTTGAGCGTCTCGCGGTTGTAGACGGCCTGGCCGATCTGGAGGTGATGGCCCGGAACACCCTCGTGGTAAACCGTCGTGAGTTCGCGCCAGGTGTCGAATTCGGTGACGCCCTCTGGCACCGACCACCACATGCGACCCGGGCGCGAGAAGTCGTCTGTCGGGCCCGTGTAGTAGATGCCGCCCTCTTGCGTCGGCGCGATCATGCATTCGAGCGCCCGGATCTCGTCGGGGATGTCGAAGTGGCTGCGGCCGAGCTCCTCGACCGCGCGGTCGCTCGTTTGCTGCATCCATTCGCGCAGTGCGTCGGTTCCGTGCAGCTTGCGCGAGTCGTCCTGCTCGAGGAACGCGATCGCCTCGGCGACGGATGCGCCGGGCTTGATCTGTCGTGCGATGGACTCCTGTTCGTCGACCATGCGCTGGAGTTCTTCGACGCCCCACTCGTAGGTCTCGTCGAGGTCGATGGTCGCACCGAGGAAACGTCGGGATTGCAGGGCGTAAATCTCTCGTCCGACCGCGTCGTTTTCGCCGGCCACAGGTTCGAGTTCGCGGGCCAGGAAGTCAGCGAGCTCGCCATAGGCCACGGCGGCGGCCCCCGCGTTGGCCGAGAGATCATTGGCGAGGGATGCCGGGAGCGAGCCCTGGTCGGGGCCGGCGTTGGCTCCGAGCGCCACGAAGAAGCCGTCGGATGCGCCATACCGCTTGACCTGCTCGAACACCTCGGCGACCTGGCGACGGGCGGGGACGACACCCTGCCGGATTCCCGTGCGAAGCGTTTCGATGTAGCCGTCGACGGCCGCGGGCAGGGCTTTCAGGCGGGCGGAGATGTCGTCCCAGTCGGAGACCGTGGCCGTCGGCATGAGGTCGTAGATCTCACGGATGCCCTGAGCCGGCGAGGCGATGACGTTGAGGTCGCGGAGGTGCAGGCCCGCGTCGCTCGATTCGACGTCGAGGAGCAGCTCGTTGCGGAGGTCGGTACGGGTGACGTCGTCGACGCTGTCGACGGGGGTGGCGGCATCCAGTTCACGGATCGTGTTCTTGGCAGCATCGAGGTAGGCCTCGTGGCCGGCGGGCGAGAAATCGCCGTAGCGGCGGTTGGCCTCGGCGCGGCCGATGTACGTTCCGAGCAGCGGGTCGAGTTCGACGAGCGTGTCGACCCATCGTTCGGCTATGGCGTCGATGGGGGTGGCGTCGCGGGGGGTGTCAGCACTCATGGATCCGAGCCTAGGCCCGGATCGCCGGCAACCGCCACCGCCCGGCGACGGACGCCCTAGTGGGCGGCCTCGTTCCAGTTCGCGCCGCGGCCCACCTGCACGTCGAGCGGCACGGCGAGGTCGGCCGCGCCCGCCATGTGTGTGCGCACGATGGTTTCGACATCGTCCCATTCGTCGCCCATGACGTCGAAGATCAATTCGTCGTGCACCTGCATGAGCATGCGGCTGCGCAAACCGCGCTCGGCGAACTCGTCTTCGATGCGGATCATGGCGATCTTCATGATGTCAGCGGCCGAACCCTGGATGGGCGCGTTGAGGGCGGCGCGCTCGGCGTTGTCCCGCAGCACACGGTTGGGGCTCTTGAGCTCGGGGAAGGGACGGCGACGGCCGTAGATGGTTGTCGTGTAGCCGTCGACCTTGGCCTGCTCGACCACGTTGCGCAGGTAGTCGCGCACGGCTCCGAAGCGGGCGAAGTAGTCGGTCATGAGCTGCTTCGCCTCGGACTGGTCGATGCGCAGCTGCTTGGACAGACCGAAGGCGCTGAGACCATACGCCAGCCCGTATGACATGGCCTTGACCTTGCTGCGCATAGCGGAGGTGACATCTTGCGGGTCGACGCCGAAGATGCGCGAACCCACGAAGCGGTGCAGGTCTTCGCCGGCCTGGAACGCCTCGATGAGGCCGGGGTCACCCGAGAGGTGCGCCATGATGCGCATCTCGATCTGCGAATAGTCGGCCGTGAGCAGCGTGTCGTATCCCTCGCCCACCTCGAATGCCTGGCGGATGCGGCGGCCTTCCTCGGTGCGCACGGGGATGTTCTGCAGGTTGGGGTCGGTGGACGACAGGCGGCCCGTGGAGGTGCCCGTCTGCACGTAGCTCGTGTGGATGCGGCCATCGGGTCGGATGGTCTTGTCGAGGGTCTCGACGATCTGACGCAGCTTCGACGCGTCTCGGTGCTGCAGCAGCAGGTCGAGGAACGGGTGCGGGTTGCTGGCCTGCAGATCGGCGAGGGCCCCGGCATCAGTGGAGTAGCCGGTCTTGTTGGCACGCGTCTTGGGCATGCCTAGCTGGTCGAACAAAACCTCTTGTAGCTGCTTGGGTGAGCCGAGGTTGACCTCGCGGCCGATCTCGGCGAACGCCGAGGCGGCGAGCGTGTTCGAGCGCTCGAGCAGTTGTGCCGACAGCTCGCTGAGTTGCGTGTGGTTGACCGCGACGCCGCGCAGTTCCATGGCGGCCAGCACCCGAAGCGTGGGCAGCTCGATCTCACGGAGCACCCGCAGAGAGCCGTCGTCGAGGGCTTCGGTGAGCGGCTCGACCAGGCGCAACACGTACCACGCATCGGTCGCGGCCGAACCCGAGTCTTCGGAGGGGACGAGCTGGTTGGGATCGGTGACAGGCATGGTCTCGCCGAGGCGCCGCGCCACGAGATCGGCCAGGCCCTTCTCGGCCCCACCTGGCTTCAGGAGGTAGGCGGCGAGCTCGGCATCGAACGCCAGGCCGCCGAGAGCCAGACCTGCTCGAGTGAGCGCCTTCAGCTGCGGCTTCGCACCGTAGAGCACCTTGGGAGCTTCGCTCGCGAGCCACGCCTCGAGCGGCGCGTAATCGGCACGCTCCGGGATCCATTCGAGCAGAACCGACTCGGTGGGGGTTGCGACACCGATGCTGACGGGAACGCCATCGACCGTGTGCACCATGAGGCCCAAGCCATCCGGATTGGCCTTTTGGGCCCGAGAAAGCCAGGCGCCCAGCTCTTCGTCGAGAAGGTGCTGCGCGGTCGGAGCCGTTGGCTGTGCCTCGATGACTGCAGCCTCGGCGCTGCCGTCGGAGACGACGCCTTCGAGTTTGAGCACGCGATCGAGCAAGGTGCGGAACTCGAGCCGGGCGAAGATCTCGCGCACGGCCTGCTCTTCGAGCGGCTGCTTGGCGAGCTGGTCGAGCGACACCGGGAGGTCGAGGTCGGTGACGAGCCGGTTGAGCTTGCGGTTGCGCACGGCGTTCTCTTGGTGCTCGCGCAGGCTTTCGCCGACCTTGCCCGTGATCTCATCGGCGTGCGCCAGGATCTCGTCGAGGCTGCCGTACTTCAGCAGCCACTTGACGGCCGTCTTCTCGCCGACCTTGGGGATGCCGGGCAGATTGTCGCTCGTCTCCCCCACCAGGGCCGCGATCTCAGGGTATTGGTGCGGCTCGATTCCGTAACGCTCGAACACCTTCGGCGGGTCGTAGCGCGTGAGATCGGTGACGCCCTGGCGAGACGGGTAGAGCAGCGTGACGTCTTCGTTGACGAGCTGGATGGTGTCTCGATCGCCCGAGACGACCTTCACGTGATAACCCTGGGCGGTGCCCTGAGCCGCCAGCGTGGCCAGGATGTCGTCGGCCTCGAAGTCTTCCTTCGTGATCGTGACGATGTTCATGGCAGCCAGTGCCTCCTGCAGGAGCGGGATCTGACCGATGAACTCGACCGGCGTCTCACCGCGCGTGCCCTTGTAGTCGGGGTATTCCCGCGTGCGGAAGGAGAACCGCGAGATGTCGAAAGCCACCGCGATATGCGTGGGCTTCTCGTTCTTCAACAGGTTCAGCAGCATGGAGATGAAGCCGTGGATGGCATTCGTGTGCTGCCCGTCGCGGGTTTGGAAACTGTCGACCGGCAGCGCGTAGAACGCCCGGAAGGCGAGCGAGTGACCGTCGATGACGAGGAGGGTAGGCTTTTCGATGTCCGACACGAGACCAGCCTACAAGCGCGCACCGACACTGCGCTGGGCTGGTCGGGTGCAGACGACGGCCGACGACGACTGACGAGAGGAACGCGCGTGACCGACGCAACGACATCCCAGGACGACGCCCTCGATTGGGTGCGCGAACGCGGGGCCGGGGCCCTCGCCGAGAAGATGGGGATCGAGTTCCTGGAGTTCGGCATCCAGCGCGCTGTCGCCCGCATGCCCGTCGAAGGAAACACGCAGCCCGCCATGTTGTTGCACGGTGGCGCCTATGTCGTGCTCGGCGAGTCGCTCGGGTCGATGGCCGCCAATCTGCACGCAGGGCCCGGCAAGCTGGCCGTCGGCGTCGACATCAACGCGACGCACACGCGGTCTGCGACGAGTGGTTTCGTCACCGGCGTGTGCACGCCCATTCACCTCGGTCGCAGTGTGACGGTTCACGAGATCGCCGTGGACGACGAGCAAGGGCGTCGCTGCTCCACCATCCGCATCACCAACATGATCAAGGATGCTCCGGCGGCGTCTGCCTGACACCTGCAACGTTTCGCGCAAGCGAGTACCACGAAGGCCCGCGACAGATTCGTCGCGGGCCTTCGTCGTATCGGGCGTGAAAACCCTGCCGTACTTCTTGGCGCTGTACTACGGCGCTGTACTACGGCGCTGTACTACTTCTTGGCGCTGAGCTGCTCGATGATCGCCTGGGCGACATCGTGCATGGTCAGACGGCGATCCATGGAAGCCTTCTGGATCCACCGGAAAGCTTCGGGCTCGGTGAGACCCATCTTTTCGTTGAGGAGGCCTTTGGCGCGATCGACGAGCTTGCGGGTCTCGAAGCGCTCGACCATGTCGGCGACCTCGGCCTCGAGCGTGATGATCTGCTGGTAGCGGCTGAGAGCGATCTCGATGGCGGGCAGCAGGTCGTTGGGCGTGAACGGCTTGACGACATAAGCCAGGGCGCCGGCCTCGCTGGCGCGCTCGACGAGCTCCTTCTGGCTGAAAGCCGTGAGGAGGACGACCGGGGCGATCTGCGCCTTGTTGAGGCGCTCGGCCGCAGAAATGCCGTCGAGTTGGGGCATCTTCACGTCCATGATGACGAGGTCGGGGCGCAGCTCGGTGGCGAGCTGGACGGCGGTCTCGCCATCGCCGGCCTCGCCGACCACCTCGAAACCGTTGTCGCGCAAAATTTCGACGATATCGAGGCGGATGAGGGACTCATCTTCGGCCACGACGACACGGCGGGGGGCTGCTGGAGTTGCTTCTTGCTCAGTCACGCCTAAATCCTACGGTAATCTTGTCGATGTTGTTGTGCGCCGGTGTGGCGGAATGGCAGACGCGGAGCACTCAAAATGCTTTGTTCGAGAGGACGTGTGGGTTCGAGTCCCACCACCGGCACAACCACCCTCCCCGCTGGGGACCCCGTAGGAAAGGGGTAGCCAGCGGGGATTTCATTTGGCCCGGCCCCATCAGCGCCGGAATAATCCGCCAGAATTTCCGACCCTTCGGGGCGCGATCGAAAGAGCAGGCGATGACCGAACAGCGAACCGATTCCTTCGCACAGATCAAGGCCTTGCTGGCCAGGCGGCGCGGCAAGAAGGCGCCCGAGAAGAGGCGACTCGAGGTTTCCGACGTCAATGTCGTCGACAAGGCGATGTTGAAGAAGGCCGTCGGCGGCACCGTGGTGGGCAACACCATGGAGTGGTACGACGTGGGTGTCTACGGCTACCTCGCCGTCATCATGGGGCAGGTCTTCCTCTCCGACGCGCCCAGCAACGTGCAGGTGCTGTTCAGCCTCGGTGTCTTCGCCGTCACGTTCATCGCGCGCCCGCTCGGCGGCGTGATCTTCGGGCGCCTCGGCGATCGTCTCGGCCGCCAGCGCATCCTCGCCATGACGCTCATTTTGATGGCCGCATCCACGTTCCTCATCGGCGTGTTGCCGAATTACGACACCATCGGCTTCTGGGCACCCGTCTTGCTCATCGTGTTGAAGCTCATCCAGGGCTTCTCCACGGGTGGTGAGTATGCGGGGGCCACGACGTTCGTGAGCGAATACGCACCCGACGCACGTCGAGGCTTCTTCGCGAGCATCCTCGACCTCGGAAGTTACTTCGGCTTCGCCATCGGCGCGGGCGTCGTGTCGGTCATGCAACTCATCCTCTCGAGCGAGGACATGGTCGAGTGGGGGTGGCGTCTGCCGTTCCTCGTGGCCGGCCCGCTCGGCGCCATCGCGATCTACTTCCGGTTGAAGATCGAGGAGTCCCCCGCGTTCCAGGCGACGATGGACGCGCAAGAGAACAAAACCGAGGCGGATGTCGCAGCCGAGGGTCCCAAGGGAACTCGCGCGCTCATCCGTGCCTATTGGCGCCAGATCGTGCTCGCCATCGCGCTTGTGGCGGCCGCCAACACGGTCGGTTACGCGCTGACGACCTACATGCCCACGTACCTGACCGATTCGCTGGGCTATGACGCCGTGCACGGCACGCTGTTGACCATCCCCGTGCTCGTGGCGATGTCGCTCTGCATCCCGCTGACCGGTCGTCTCTCCGACCGCATCGGCCGTCGACCCGTGCTCTGGATCGGCGCCGGGAGCACGATCGTCTTGAGCGTTCCCGCCTTCCTGCTGCTCGGTGTCGGCGAGATCTGGTCGACGCTCGCCGGGCTCGCGCTCATCGCCTTCCCTGTGACCTTCTACGTGGCGAACCTGGCGTCGTCGCTGCCCGCCCTGTTCCCCACATCCAGCCGGTATGGCGGCATGGGGATCGCCTACAACGTCGCCGTGGCGATCTTCGGCGGCACCGCCCCGTTCATCATCGAGGGTCTCCTGCAGTGGACCGGCAACGACCTGACGCCGGCCTTCTACCTGATGGCCACGTCCATCGTGGGCGCGATCGCGATCTACTTCATGAAGGAGTCGGCGAAGCGCCCCCTGCCGGGATCGATGCCGAGCGTCGAGACGGACGCCGAGGCACAGGAGCTCGTGGACACGCAGGACACGAACCCGAACATCGATCTCGACGAGCTGCCGTTCCCGGAGAACGCGCGAGCCTGAGGTCTGCTCGCAAGGACGCCCGGTCGTTTCGCACTCGCGTGCGGACGGCCGGGCGTTCGTGCGTGGAAAGCCGTGTGGCGGGTCAGGCGTGCACGCCATCTACGTAGTACCAGTTGCCGCTCTCGCGGACGAAGCGCGACGTCTCGGTCAGGCGGTGCCCGCCCTCGGCATCCCGATAGATGGCGGTGAATCGCACGACGCCGTCGCTGTCGGCAGGCCCGCCCCGCCGAACCTCTTCGATGTCGAGCCGCACCCAGCGGGTGTCATCGTCGAGGTCGATGCCGGTCGGACGGGTGGATGGGTGCCAGGTGCTCAGAAGGTAGCGCTCGAGACTCAACGCGAACGCCGAATAGCGTGACCGCATGAGAGCGACCGCGGTGGGGGCCGTGTGCGCGCCGCCGTGGTAGCGCCCGCAGCACGCGGCATAGACCTCGCCGCTCAGGCACGGGCAGCGGATGTCGGGAGCGATCGTCACTCCCCCATTATCGGTGCTGGGCAACCGCCGCAAGGCACATGCTCGGCCGGGCCGCGTTGGCCGCTGCGGAGTAATCTGGGAGCAGGACCATCGACGGTTCCCACAACGAGAGGAAACCTCATGAGCGACCACCGCGCACAGCCCACGCAAGACGGCCCCCGCATGGATCAGAACGAGACCGACGACGCCGCGAAGGCCGAGGGAATCATTGCTCAGACGGCTCAGGACCTGCCGGGTCAGCCCGACGACATCGTCAAGGAAGCCCTCTCGCAGCGCTTCGAACAGTCGAACGTCGCCGCGACGGACGAAGAGCTCGACGGCCACACCGAAGAGGTCGGCAAGCGCGCGAACGGCGAATAGGCTCCGGCCGGTCAGCGCGCAATGAAGGCGCGGCTCTCCGGGAGAACGACGAAGGCGGGACATCCTCGGATGTCCCGCCTTCGTCGTTGACAGCGTTAGTTCTTGGCGTAGGCCGGAGCCGCCTCGTGGTGGGCGTCGCCCACCTTGTGCACGCGCATGTCGTTGGTGGAGCCGGCGATTCCGGGAGGGGAACCCGAGATCACGACGACCTTGTCACCGACGTTGGCGCGCTTCTTGGCGAGGATCTCGTCGTCGACCTGGCCGAACATGGCGTCGGTGTGGGAGACGGGTTCGACCAGGATGCTCTCGACGCCCCAGATGAGCGACATGCGACGTCGGATCGCCTCGTCGGGTGTGAAGCCCAGCACGGGGATCTGCGAACGCAGGCGCGTCATCCGACGCACGGAGTCGCCCGATTCGGTGAAGACGCAGAGGAACTTGGCCTCGACGAAGTCGGCGACCTCCGCAGCGGCCAGCGTGATGGCGCCACCCTGCGTGCGCGGCTTGGTGCCGAGCGGGGCGATGCGGTCGAGACCGTGGATCTCGGTGGACTCGACGATCTTCGCCATCGTCTCGACCGTGATCACGGGGAATTCACCCACGCTGGTCTCGCCCGAGAGCATGACGGCGTCGGCACCATCGAGGACGGCGTTCGCGACATCCGACGTCTCGGCACGCGTCGGACGCGGCGAGCTGATCATCGACTCGAGCATCTGCGTGGCGACGATGACGGGCTTGGCCATGCGGCGGCACAGCTCGACGGCGCGCTTCTGCACGATCGGCACGGCCTCGAGGGGAAGCTCGACACCGAGGTCACCACGGGCGACCATGATGCCGTCGAAGGCGTCGATGATCTCTTCGAGGTTGTCGACGGCCTGCGGCTTCTCGATCTTGGCGATGACGGGAATCTTGCGACCCTCTTCGGCCATGATCTCGTGCACGCGGACGATGTCGGAGGCGTTGCGGACGAAGGACAGCGCGATGAAGTCGGCACCGAGCTTGAGGCCCCAGCGGAGGTCGGCCTCGTCCTTGTCGCTCAGGGCGGGAACGTTGACGGCGACACCCGGCAGGTTGATGCCCTTGTTGTTGGACACGGGGCCCGGGACGACGACCTCGGTCGTGACGACCGTTCCGTCGGTCTCGAGCACGCGCAGCGTGACCTTGCCGTCGTCGATGAGGAGCGGGTCACCGGGCTTGACGTCGTTGGGCAGGCCCTTGAACGTGGTGCCGGAGATCTCCTTGTTGCCGATGATGTCTTCGATGGTGATCTTGAAGATGTCACCTTCGGCCAGGTGGTAGGGGCCACCCTCGAACTTGCCGAGGCGGATCTTCGGCCCCTGGAGGTCGACCAGAACGGCGACGGGCTTGCCGGCATCGGCAGCGGCCTTACGCACGTTGGCGTACACGGCCTCGTGGACGTCGTAGCTTCCGTGGCTGAGGTTCATACGCGCCACGTCGACGCCGGCATCGATGATGGCTCTGATGTTCTCATAGCTCGATGTTGCCGGTCCGAGGGTTGCGACGATCTTGGCTCGTCTCATACTGGGGTTTCTCCGTGCTTCTGCGCCGAAGCGGCGCGTCTGGCTGCTGGGGTGGGTGGCGATCGCGAACGACCGCCGGGGAAAGTCTAGAGCGAGATGGCCCGGTCCGTCGGCCTGACCGGTGCGGGGAGCTCGGTTTCGCCCTCGAGGTAGCGGTCGACCGCCGCGGCGGCCGCGCGGCCTTCGGCGATGGCCCAGACGATGAGCGACTGCCCACGACCGGCGTCACCGGCCACGAATACGCCCTCTTCGCTCGTCTGGTAGTCGTCGCCGCGGCCCACGTTGCCGCGGCCGTCGAAGGGAACGCCGAGCTGGTCACCCAGCTGGTCGCTCTCGGGGCCCGTGAAGCCGAGTGCGAGGAGCACCAGGTCGGCCGGGATCTCGCGTTCGGTGCCCGATTTCGGCACGCGACGTCCGTCGACGAACTCGGTCTCGGCCACACGGATGGCGCGCAACTCGCCCGCGGCGTTCGGCAAGAATTCAACCGTCGATACGAGGTATTCACGCGAGCCGCCCTCTTCGTGGGCGCTGGCGACCTCGAAGAGCGTTGGCATCATGGGCCAGGGCTGGGCGTCGGTGCGCTCAGACGGGGGCTGCGTGCCGATCGCCAGGTTGGTGACCGAGGCCGCTCCCTGGCGGTGGGCCGTGCCGATGCAGTCGGCGCCGGTGTCGCCGCCGCCGAGGACCACGACATGCTTGTCCTCGGCCGTGATCTGGTCGGCCACGTCGTCGCCCGCACCGACCTTGTTGGCCTGGACGAGGTATTCCATGGCGAAGTGCACGCCGGGCAAATCGCGCCCGGGGATGGGCAGGTCACGCGGCACCATGGCGCCCGTGGCGACGACGACGGCGTCGTAGCGCGCCTTCAATTCGTCCCATGTGATATCGACGCCGATGTTGACGCCGGCACGGAAACGCGTGCCCTCGTCGGTCATCTGCTTGAGGCGCGCGTCGAGGTGCTTCTTCTCCATCTTGAAGTCGGGGATGCCGTAGCGCAGCAGTCCGCCGATGCGGTTGTCGCGCTCGTAGACGGCCACGGTGTGTCCGGCGCGCGTCAGCTGCTGGGCGGCGGCGAGGCCGGCGGGGCCCGAACCGACGACCGCGACGGTCTTGCCCGTGAGGCGCTCCGGCGGGTGGGAGTCGACCCAGCCGTTGGCGAACGCCTGGTCGATGATCGAGACCTCGACCTGCTTGATGGTCACGGCCGGCTGGTTGATGCCGAGCACGCACGACGATTCGCACGGGGCCGGGCACAGGCGACCCGTGAACTCGGGGAAGTTGTTCGTGGCGTGCAGGCGCTCGATCGCGTCGCGGCCCTCGCCACGCCAGGTGAGGTCGTTCCACTCGGGAATCAGGTTGCCGAGCGGGCAGCCCTGGTGGCAGAACGGGATGCCGCAGTCCATGCAGCGCCCGGCCTGACGACGCACCTGGGCGGGGTCATTCTGCTCGTAAACCTCTTTCCAGTCCATGAGTCGGACAGGAACGGGGCGACGTTTCGGCAGTTCGCGTTCCGTGACTTTGAGGAAGCCTTTCGGGTCAGCCACCGGTTACCTCCATGATCCGGCCCCACACGATGTCGCCGTCGGGGTCGAGACCCTCGCGCTCGGCGTCTTCGCGCGTCTGCAGCACGGCTGCATAATCGCGGGGCAATACTTTGACGAATTTCTGTGCCGTGGCATCGAAGTCGGCGAGCAGGCGCGCGGCCAGCTCGGACTCCGTCTCGGCGTGGTGGCGCTCCAGCAGGTCGCGCACGATGGCGACATCCGCGGAGCCGAGGGGCAGCAGGTGCAATTCGCCGCTCTCGAGCGATTGCGTGTTGACGTTCTGCGGGTCGAGGTCGAACACATAGGCCGTGCCGCCCGACATCCCGGCGCCCAGGTTGCGGCCCGTCGGGCCCAGGATGAGCGCGAGCCCACCGGTCATGTATTCGAGCGCGTGGTCGCCGACACCCTCGGCCACCGCGGTGGCGCCCGAGTTGCGGACCAGGAAGCGCTCGCCCACGATGCCGTTCAGGAACAGGCTGCCCTGCGTGGCGCCGTAGCCGATGACGTTTCCGGCGATGACGTTCTCCGAGGGCACGAAGGCACTCCCCTGCGGGGCGCGGACGATGATCTTGCCACCGGAGAGACCCTTGCCCACGTAGTCGTTCGAGTCGCCGTGCAAGCGGAGCGTGATGCCGGAGGGCATGAACGCCCCGAACGATTGACCGGCCGAACCGCTCAGAACGACCTCGATCGAGTCCTCGGGCAGGCCATGCTCGCCGTGGCGCACCGTGACTTCGTGGCCGAGCATGGTGCCGACGGCGCGCTCGGTGTTGCGGATGGGCAACTCGATGCGCACCTGGCCGCCGTTCTCGAGCACGTCGTGGCTGCGGCGGATCAGTTCGACATCGAAATGCTTGTCGAGCTCGTGATCCTGGTTGCGGGCGTGCGTGCGCGGCTCGTCTTCGTCGAAGTCGGGGCCGACGAGGATGGGTGCGAGGTCCATTCCGGACGCCTTCCAGTGGTGCAAAGCATCCTGGATGTCGAGCATCTCGTTGTGGCCGACGGCCTCCTCGATCGAGCGGAACCCGAGGGCGGCGAGGTATTCGCGCACCTCCTGGGCGATGAACTCGAAGAAGGTCACGACGAATTCGGGTTTGCCGTTGAAGCGTTCGCGCAGAACGGGGTTCTGCGTCGCGACGCCGACCGGGCACGTGTCGAGGTGACACACGCGCATCATGATGCAACCTTCGACGATGAGCGGCGCGGTCGCGAAACCGAACTCCTCGGCGCCGAGCAGGGCACCGATGATGACGTCGCGGCCGGTCTTCATCTGACCGTCGACCTGCACGACCACGCGGTCGCGCATGCCGTTGAGCATGAGGGTCTGCTGCGTTTCGGCGAGGCCCAGCTCCCACGGTGTTCCCGCGTGCTTGAGGGAGTTGAGGGGGCTCGCGCCCGTGCCGCCGTCGTGCCCCGACACCAGGATGACATCGCTCAACGCCTTGGCCACGCCGGCCGCGACCGCGCCGATGCCCGACTGGCTGACGAGCTTGGTGTGGATGCGCGCGGACGGGTTGGCCCGCTTCAGGTCGAAGATGAGCTGCTTGAGGTCTTCGATCGAATAGATGTCGTGGTGCGGGGGCGGCGAGATGAGGCCGACGCCGGCGGTCGCGTGACGCGTGCGGGCAACCCAGGGGTAGACCTTGGCCGGCGGCAGCTGGCCACCCTCGCCGGGCTTGGCACCCTGCGCGAGCTTGATCTGGATGTCATCCGCGTGGGTCAGGTACATGCTCGTGACGCCGAAACGACCCGAGGCGACCTGCTTGATGGCACTGCGACGCGTGGGGTCGAGCAGACGGTCGACGTCTTCACCGCCCTCACCCGTGTTGGACTTCGCGCCCAGCTGGTTCATGGCGATCGCGAGCGTCTCGTGCGCCTCTTTCGAGATCGAGCCGTAACTCATGGCACCCGTGGAGAAACGCTTGACGATCGACTCGACCGGTTCGACCTCGTCGAGGGGCACGGGCGGACGCTTGCCGTCGGCGAACCGGAACATGCCGCGCAGGGTCATGAGTTCGGAGGCCTGGCCGTCGATCATCGACGTGTACTCGCGGAAGATGTCGTAGCGCCGGTTGCGCGTGGAGTGCTGCAGGCGGAACACCGTGTCGGGGTTGAAGAGGTGGGGTGAGCCATCCCGACGCCACTGGTATTCGCCACCCGTTTCGAGGCGCTCGTGCGAGTGCTCGGCCGTGTTGTGCGGGTAGGCGACGCGGTGGCGACGCAGGTTCTCTTCGGCGATGACGTCGATGCCCACACCGCCGAGCTTCGTCTCGGTGCCCGTGAAGTAGGCGTCGATGAAGTCGGGGGCGAGACCGACGGCCTCGAACGTCTGGGCGCCGGCGTAGGAGGACACGGTGGAGATGCCCATCTTGGACATGATCTTCAGCACGCCTTTGCCGAGCGCGTAGATCACGTTCTTGACGGCCTTCTCGGGCGTGACGCCCTCGATCATGCCGCTGCGCACGAGATGCTCGCAGCTCTCCATGGCCAGGTAGGGGTTCACGGCCGACGCGCCATAGCCGATCAGCAGGGCGACGTGGTGAACCTCGCGCACATCGCCGGCCTCGACGATGATGCCCACCTTCATGCGGTTCTCGGCGCGGATGAGGTGGTGGTGAACCGCCGCCATCATGAGCAGTGACGGGATGGGGGCCAGGTCGCGGTTGGAGTCGCGGTCGGAGAGCACGATGAAGCTGGCGCCCTCGTTGATCGCCACATCGACCTCGTGGCACATCTCGGTGAGCCGGTCGCGCAGGGCGTCCGGGCCGTCTTCGACGCGGTAGAGGCCACGCACCGTGTATGTCATGCGCGAACCGGCCGTCGGGTCGATGTGCTGCACCTTGGCGAGCTCGTCGTTGTCGATGACCGGGAAGTCGAGCACGACCTGGCGCGCGTGCTCGGGGCCCCACGACAAGAGGTTGCGCTCGGGTCCGAGGCCGAGCTTCAGCGACGTGACGACCTCCTCGCGGATGCTGTCGAGGGGCGGGTTGGTGACCTGCGCGAACTGCTGAACGAAGTAGTCGAACAGCAGGCGGGGGCGCTTCGAGAGCACTGCGATGGGCGTGTCAGAGCCCATGGCACCGAGCGGCTCCGCGCCGTTCTTACCCATGGGGGTCAGCAGGATGCGCACCTCTTCTTCGGTGTAGCCGAAGGTGCGCTGGCGGCGCGTGATGGAGGCGGGCGTGTGCACGATGTGCTCGCGCTCGGGCAAATCTTTCAGGTGGATGCGGCCGTTGTCGAGCCACTCCCCCCAGGGCTGCGCGGCGGCGAGGGATGTCTTGATCTCGTCGTCCTCGATGAGGCGACCGGCCTCGGTGTCGACGAGGAACATGCGGCCGGGGCGCAGACGTCCCTTGCGCTTGATGCGCGACGGGTCGACCTCGAGCACGCCGATCTCGCTGCCGAGGACGATGAGCCCGTCGGTGGTCTCGAGCCAGCGCCCGGGGCGCAGACCGTTGCGGTCGAGCGTGGCTCCGACGAGCGTGCCGTCGGTGAAGGTGAGGGCGGCCGGACCGTCCCACGGCTCCATCTGCATGCTGTTGAACTCGTAGAAGTCGCGCAGCTCGTCGTCGAGACCGTTCTGCTTCTCCCACGCCTCGGGAACCATCATCATCATGGCGTGCGGGAGCGAACGACCCGTGAGGGTGAGGAGTTCGAGCACCTCGTCGAACGAGGCCGAGTCGCTGGCGCCGGGCGTGATGATGGGCAGCAGCGGGCGGATGTCGCCGATCAACTCGGATTCGAGCTGGGACTGCCGCGCGCGCATCCAGTTGCGGTTGCCCTGCACGGTGTTGATCTCGCCGTTGTGCGCCATCATGCGGAGCGGCTGGGCGAGGCGCCAGGACGGGAACGTGTTGGTCGAGTAGCGCGAGTGCACGATGGCGAGCTTCGACGCGAAGCGCTCGTCGGACAGGTCCGGGTAGAACGGTTCGAGCTGCAGCGTCGTGACCATGCCCTTGTAGACGAGGGTGCGGCTCGACAGCGAGATGAAGTAGGCGTCGAGTTCGCGCTCGGCGCGCTTGCGCAGGCGGTAGGTCTGGCGGTCGAGGGCGATGCCCGCGAGGGTCTGACCGTCGTGGTCGTGGTAGCGGCTCGCGACGAACAGCTGCTCGACCACCGGCATGGCCTTGCGCGCCAACTTGCCGAGGTTGTCGGGGTCGGTGGGCACGAGGCGCCAGCCGAGCACGTCGAGGTTCTCGGAGTCGGCGATGGCCTCTATGTCGGTCTTGAGCTGACCCCGAGCGTGCTCGTCGAGCGGCAGGAACGCGAGGCCGACGGCGTAGTGGCCCATTTCGGGCAGCTCGAAGTCGGTGACCGCGCGCAGGAACTCGTCGGGGATCTGCGTCAGGATGCCGGCGCCGTCACCCGTTCCCGCGTCGGAGCCGATGGCCCCGCGGTGCTCGAGGTTGCGCAACGAATCGAGGGCGGCATCGATGATGTCGTGCCCGGGTGTGCCGCGCAGCGTTGCCACCATGGCGAGACCGCAGGCGTCTTTCTCGTGCCGCGGGTTGTACATGCCCTGTTGGGCCGGCACCTGCGAGAAAGTGTGTGATGTGGGGGAATGCGTCATAACTGACCGTCCTCACGACAAGGGAGAAACAACCGGAGGGACGCCTGTGGCCCGCCGAAGGGACGTGGCACCGCATCAGAGTGGTGCCTCGGGAAGGGGATCGGGGTGAACCTAACCGTTATTTGTGTGAGCCTGTCGTGCTTGTGGCAACGGCTGCGTCCGAATCCGGCTTCGTGTCTTCAGGCTCGCTGAGATCGACATATCCCGCATCGGTGTTCTTGGAGTCTACCCCAGCGGCGGTCGCGTTGAATTCGCGGCCGGCAACGTAGGCGCTCGGCTCGAGACCCGTGTGTCGACGCGACTGCACGACGAAGATCAGGATGCCCGCGACGACGGCGAAGATGGCCGCCCAGACGTTGACGCGCAAACCGAAGAAGATCTCGGACGGGTCGATGCGGATCGACTCCCAGACGATGCGGCCGAGGCCGTACCAGATCAGGTAGACGGCGATGACCTTGCCCCACTGCAGGCCGAGTTTGCGCTCGAGCAACAGGATGACGGCGACGCCCAGCAGGTTCCAGATGACCTCGTAGGCGAACGTGGGCTGGAAGAGCGTGCCGTCGGGCAGGCCGATCGGGTAGGCCGGGTTGGAGCTCTCGATCTCGAGGCCCCACCATCCGTTCGTCGGGGTGCCGAAGAGCTCGTGGTTGAAGTAGTTGCCGAAGCGGCCGAAAGCCTGCGCGAGCAGGAGACCCGGCGCCAGGGCATCCGCAAACGTCCAGAAGCGCAGGCCCAGAACGCGGCAACCGATGTACGCGCCGATGGCACCACCGATGAGCGCACCGAAGATGGCGATGCCGCCTTCCCAGATGGCGATGACCTTCCACAGCTCGGCACCCGGGAAGAAGTAGTCGTTGGGATGCGTGAGCACGTGGAAGATGCGCGCTCCGACGATGCCGAACGGAACCGTCCACAGGATCATGTCGAGGATGATGCCGCGTTCGGCGCCGCGCTTGTTGAGGCGGTGGTTCGTCAAGAGTGCGGCCGCGATGATGCCGGCGAGGATGCACAGAGCGTAGAAGTGGATCTGCAGCGGCCCGACCTGGAAGTAGCTGACGGAGGGACTCGGGATGCTCAGCGGGAGGTTCACCTAGCTCTGCACCTTTCGGGAAGTGTTCGTGGGTTGTGCGGGATCAACTCTACTGGCAGAGCATTGGCGAGGATGACGGGTCAGCGACCGCGGTAGGTGCCCTCGGAGAGTTCGCGGGCGACCTCGGCCACACGGGCGACTCCCCCGTCGGCCAGAGCTTTCACGAGGGCGGACCCGACGATGGCGCCGTCGGCGTATTCGTTGACTTCGCGCACCTGCTCGGCCGTGGAGATGCCGAGGCCCACGCACGTGTTCTCGACGCCGGCTTCGCGCAGTCGCTCGACGAGCGTGCGGGCGGCCTGGTCGACATCGCTGCGGGCACCCGTGATGCCCATGGTAGAGACGGCGTAGACGAAGCCGCGGCTGGCGTCGATGGCCTGACGGAGTCGCTCGTCGGACGAGGAGGGCGCCGCGAGGAAGACACGGTCGAGCCCCGTGCGGGCGGACGCATCGATCCACTCGCCGCCCTCGTCGGGGACGAGGTCGGGTGTGATCAAGCCGGCGCCGCCGGACTCGACGAGGTCGTCGGCGAAGCGCTCCACGCCGTATTGCACGACGGGGTTCCAGTACGTCATGAGGAGGACCGGGGTGTCGACCTCCTGAGTGATGCGCCGCACGGCCTCGAAACCATCGCGCAGGCGGAAGCCGTTGGCGAGGGCCTGTTGCGTGGCGGCCTGGATGACCGGTCCGTCCATGACGGGGTCGGAGTATGGCAGCCCGAGCTCGATCACGTCGACGCCGTTGCGGGCGATGGCGATGGCCGCCTCGACGCTGTCATCGATGGTGGGGAAGCCGGCCGGCAGGTAGCCGATGAGGGCACCGCGGTCTTCGTCCCGACGTTTCTGCAGGGCGGTAGCGACGGCGCTCACGATTGTTCGGCTCCTTGGTCGATGAGGTCGAAGTAGCGACCGGCGGTTTCCATGTCTTTGTCGCCGCGGCCCGAGAGGTTGATCAGGATGACGGCTTCGGGCCCGAGTTCGCGACCGAGCTTGAGCGCCCCCGCGAGGGCGTGGGCCGACTCGATGGCGGGGATGATGCCCTCGGTGCGGCTCAAGAGGCGCAGAGCCGACATGGCCTCGGCGTCGGTGATCGGACGGTAGTTGGCCCGGCCGATGCTCGACAGCCAGGAGTGCTCGGGGCCGACGCCCGGGTAGTCGAGGCCCGCGGAGATCGAGTGGGACTCGACCGTCTGACCGTCTTCGTCTTGCAGCAGGAAGCTGCGGGCACCGTGCAGAACTCCGGGGCGACCCTTGGTGATGGTTGCGGCGTGGCGAGGCGTCTCGGCGCCGTCACCGGCGGCTTCGTAACCCCACAGGCTCACGTCTTCGTCGTCGAGGAAGGCATGGAAGATGCCCATGGCGTTGGAACCACCGCCGACGCAGGCGACGACCGCGGTCGGCAGCGCGCCCGTGAGGGACAGCACCTGCTCGCGGGCCTCTTCGCCGATGATCTTCTGCAGATCGCGCACCATCTCGGGGAACGGGTGCGGACCGGCGACCGTTCCGAAGATGTAGTTGGTGTCTTCGACGTTGGTGACCCAGTCACGCATGGCGTCGTTGATGGCGTCTTTCAACGTGCGGGAACCTGTGTTGACGGCCACGACCTCAGCGCCGAGTAGGCGCATGCGGGCCACGTTGAGCGCCTGGCGCTCGGTGTCGACCTCGCCCATGTAGATGACGCAGTCGAGGCCGAACAGGGCAGCAGCTGTTGCCGTGGCGACGCCGTGCTGGCCGGCGCCGGTCTCGGCGATGACGCGCGTCTTGCCGATGCGCTTCGTGAGCAGGGCCTGGCCGAGGACGTTGTTGATCTTGTGCGAGCCCGTGTGGTTGAGGTCTTCGCGCTTCAGGATGATGCGCGCTCCCCCGGCGTGCTCGGCGAAACGCGGCACCTCGGTGATGAGCGACGGGCGCCCGACATAGGTGGCGAAGAGTTCGTCGAGCTCGGCCTGGAAGGCGGGGTCGATCTTCGCCTGCTCCCACGCCTCGGTCAGTTCATCGAGCGCCGCGACGAGCGATTCGGGCACGTACCGCCCGCCGAAGTCGCCGAAGTAGGGGCCGGTCTGCTGCCGAAGTGCCATGGTCTATACCGCCAAGAATTGCGTGAGAGTGGAAATAGGGTCGCCCGTGACGAGTGCTTCGCCCACGAGGACGACGTCGGCGCCGTCGGCGCGATAGCGTGCGACGTCGGCCGGATGGAGCACCGCGGACTCCGCGACTTTGATGACGCCGTCGGGGATGCGCGGCGCGAGTGTGCCGAAGAGGGACTGGTCGAGCTCGAACGTGCTGAGGTTGCGCGCGTTGACACCGATGACGTCGGCACCGATCTCGAGCGCGCGGTCGAGTTCTTCGGCCGAGTGGGTCTCCACGAGTGCCGTCATGCCCAGCTCGCCGACGAGCGCGTAGAGCTCGGCGAGTTCGGTCTGGCCGAGGCCGGCGACGATGAGGAGGACGAGGTCGGCCCGGGCGGCACGCGCCTCGAACACCTGGTAGGGCTGCGAGATGAAGTCCTTGCGCAGCACCGGAATCGACACGCGCTGGCGCACGGCCCGCAGGTCGTCGAGCGAACCTTTGAACTTGCGGCCCTCGGTGAGCACGCTGATGGCGCTGGCGCCGCCCTCTTCGTAGGCCGAAGCGAGCAGGGCGGGGTCGGGGATGTCGGCGAGGTCGCCGCGAGACGGGCTCGCGCGTTTGACCTCGGCGATGATCTTGACGCGGGGGCCTCCGCGAAGCGCCTCGACGGCGTCGAGGGCGGCAGGCTGATCGAGAGCCTCGGCCTCGACGGCCGCGAGCGGAATGACCGCGCGACGCGCATCGGCGTCTTCAGCTGCGCCGGCCATGAGGTCGGCGAGCACGATCAGTGACCTTTCGAGGTGTACTTGGCGCCGCCGACGCCGTAGCCCATTTTCGCGAGGATGGGCCAGAGCAGGGCACCGATCAGGACGACGCCCGCGGAGATGACCACGTAGAGGGGCATGTCGAGGACGAAGAACAGGGTTCCCACGGCGAACGCGACGAGCATCACCGTCACCGAGATCCAGGCGGCCGGAGAGTGGCCGTGTCCCATATCAATTGACTCGCTGCTCATGAAACTCCTTCATCGATGATTGCGCGATCTACTCTACCGGCTGTGAAACGGGGGTGAGACGAGTGACGCGAGGTGTGGGGAAAGTCGGACGCCGGGGCCTGTGGAGAACGCGCAGCATCCGTGCCTGGACGCCGTCTTGTTACACGGACGAGTGGGCGCGAGGAACCGGCTAGCGCGTGGGATCGTCCCCGCGGGTGAGTTCGTCCCAGCTGTCGACGGGGTCCATGCGGGGCGTGCCGCCTGCGGCGGAGGGGCCCTCCGGGGTGGTGCCGTCTGTCGAGACCGGGGTGCCGTTCGACGGCGAGGCCGCTGCCGAGTGTCCCGGCGCACCGGGCCCGCTCGTGCCGACGTCTGCGGACGGCGCGTCGGTGGTCGAGGGGGCGTCGGCGGCGGCATCCGTGGTGTTGACGGCGACCGTGCGGTAGCGCTTCGACGAGCTCGGCCAGTGACGTGCAGTGGCGAGCACGAGGGCACCGACGAGCACGAAGCCGATGCCGAGCACGAGCGTGACGAACGGCCACGCCGTTGGGATGGCTGAACTCACGATCGTGCGGACCGACTCGTGGCCCGCAATGCCCGTGACCTGGGTGACGGCCGGCTCAGAGGCCCGCACGCCGTCTTGCAGAGCGAGGAATGCCGACAGGGAGATGCAGAGGCCCAGCAGGATGTTGAGCACGGCGAGCACGTAGCGGAACAGCACGCCGGCGATCGCCAGCGCGGCAGTGAGAGCCAGACCCGCGAGAGCGAGGGCCGACAGTGCGGGGGCAGCCACCTCGCCGGAGACGTCGATGATGCCGACGATGGGCGAATTCTGCGTCTGCGAGAGCTGAGCCGTGAACCAGGTCTGCGTCCACGCGAGGAGGGAGAGGGCGCTCAGGACGATGAGGCCGAGCAGGGCCACGTACTTCACGCGCTTGGCTCGGGCCGATGCGCGTTCGAGGCGCGTATCGGTGTCGGTGTCGATGCCGGTGTCGGTGTCGATGCCGGTGTCGTCAGAGGCGTGCGCGGCGTCCGTCGCAGCGGCGTCGGCTGCAGTGGGCGTCACATCGTCCGGCCGAGGGGTCTCGGAGGTCATCTGATCCTTTTCATGGTGTTTGCGACGGCGACAGCGCGCAATGGCGCGGCCGCCTTGTTCACCGACTCTTGGAACTCCGATTCGGGCACCGAATCGGCCACGAGACCGCCGCCCGCCTGAACATGGGCGACGCCGTCGATGAGCGTGGCCGTGCGGATGGCGATGGCGAGGTCCAGGTCGCCCGCGAAGCCGAAGTAGCCCACCACTCCCCCGTAGACGCCGCGCTGGGCCGGTTCGAGGGAGTCGATGATCTCGAGGGCCCGGGGCTTCGGGGCACCCGAGAGCGTTCCGGCGGGGAACGTTGCACGGAAGACGTCGACGGGCGAAACATCCGGAAGCAAGTCGCCCTCGACCGACGACACGAGGTGCATGATGTGGCTGAAACGCTCGACGCGCATGAACTCTGTCACCTCGACGCTGCCCGCGCGGCAGACCTTCAGCAGGTCGTTCCGCGAGAGGTCGACGAGCATGAGGTGCTCGGCGCGCTCCTTCTCGTCGGCGCTGAGCTCGGCCGAGAGGTCGGCGTCTTGCTCGGGCGTGGCGCCGCGGGGCTTCGAGCCGGCGATCGGGTGGGTGAACACGCGGCCGTCTTCGACTTTGACGAGCGCCTCGGGTGATGAGCCGACGATCGAATACGGAACGCCGTCCACCGTGTCGAGCGTCAACAGGTACATGTACGGGCTCGGGTTGAGAGTCCGCAGGATGCGGTAGACGTCGATCGGCTCGGCGTCGGTCGGCTGATCGAAGCGCTGCGAGACGACGACCTGGAAGATATCGCCCTCGCGGATGTGCTCCTTCGCCGTGTCGACCGCGGCTAAGAAGTCGCTGCGCTCGGTGCGGTGATGGGGCGTGGGCTCGGCCGAGAGATCGACGTCGGCGAGCCACGCGTCGCTCGGTTGCGCCAGATCACGCTGCATGGCGTCGAGGCGCTGCTGCGCGGAATCCCAGAGCTCGTCGGATGCCTCGCTGCCGTCGTTGAGCGCATTGGCGATGAGCAGCACCGTGCCCGTGCGGTGGTCGAGCACCGCGAGGTCGGCGGCGAAACACAGCGCCTGGCCGGGTACACGGTTTTCGAGCGGCGGGCGGTTGGGCAGGCGCTCGATCTGGCGGATGGCTTCCCACCCGATGAAGCCGACGAGTCCACCCGTGAGGGGCGGCATGCCGTCGATCTTCGGGGTCTGCCAGCGGGCGTGCAGGCGCGCGATGGCCTCGAGTGGCTGAACGTCGTCGAGCGAACCGAGGGCACGCTCGACATCCATGCCGTAGTCGATCCAGCGGGGTGTCTCGCCCTCCTGCGTCAGCACGCCGAACGAGGAGACGCCGACGAAGGAGAATCGTGACCAGATGCCACCCTGTTCGGCCGATTCGAGGAGGAAGCTGCCGGGGCGGCCGATCGCGAGCTTGCGGTAGACGCCGACGGGGGTCTCGCCGTCGGCGAAGAGTTCGCGCACGACGGGGATGACGCGGTGCTCGGCCGTGAGGCCATCGAATTGCTCGCGCGTGGTGCTGCCCGGCATGCCCGTGGTCATGACGCCGTTCCTTCCGCAGTCGGCCGATCTGCGCTCACGGCGTGCAGGTCGCGGCCGTCGAAGCACGTGCGGGTGCCCGTGTGGCAGGCGACGCCGACCTGGTCGACGCGCACGAGGAGCGTGTCGCCGTCGCAGTCGAGGCTCACATCCTTCACATACTGGGCGTGACCGGACGTGTCGCCCTTACGCCAGTATTCCTGGCGTGAACGGGACCAGAAGGTGCCGCGACCCGACGTGAGTGTGCGGCGGAGGGCTTCGGCATCCATGTAGCCGAGCATGAGGACCTCGCCCGTGTCGTACTGCTGTACGACCGCCGGAACCAGTCCGTTGTCCGCGAAGGAGACGCGGGCGATCTCGGCCTCGACCGTTGCGCTGGTGAGAGCGTCGGTGTGCCTTTCGGTCATGAGCGGACCTCGATTCCTTCGGCGCGGAGCGAGCGTTTGACGTCGCCGATGGTCAGTTGACCGGAGTGGAAGACGCTCGCGGCGAGGACGGCGTCGGCGCCAGCCTTGACGGCGGGGGCGAAATGGGAGACGTCGCCCGCACCGCCCGAGGCGATGACGGGCACCGGGCTCAGTGCGCGCATGGCGGCGACGAGTTCGAGGTCGAAACCTTCCTTCGTGCCGTCGGCATCGATCGAATTGACGAGCAGTTCGCCGACACCGCGTTCGATGGCCTCGCGCGCCCAGGCCAGAGCGTCGAGCGTGGTCTCGGTGCGGCCGCCGTGAGTGGTCACGACGAACCCGGACGGCAGCGCGGCCGACCGTTTTACATCGAGCGAGAGCACGAGCACCTGGGCTCCGAAGACGCCCGAGATCTCATCGAGCAGATCGGGGCGACGGATGGCGGCGCTGTTGACGCCCACCTTGTCGGCGCCCGAGGCGAGCAGCTTCGAGACGTCTTCCGTGCTGCGGATGCCTCCGCCGACCGTCAGCGGGATGAAGACCTGCTCGGCCGTGCGCGCGACGACGTCGTACGTGGTGGCGCGGTCATCGACCGTGGCGGTGACGTCGAGGAAGGTGAGCTCGTCAGCGCCCTGCTCGTAGTACTGGCGCGCGAGGGCGACCGGGTCGCCAGCATCGCGCAGGTTCTGGAAGTTGACGCCCTTGACGACGCGGCCGTCGGCCACATCGAGACACGGGATGACGCGGGTGATGACCGACATCGTGCGTGTGTCCTTCCCGCTAGAGCCTGGCGGCGTGGATGGCGCTCACGAGGATGGCTCGGGCGCCGAGTTCGTACAACGCATCCATGATGTCGTTGGTTTCTTCGCGTTTGATCATGACGCGGACGGCGACCCACTCGGGGTCGCGCAGGGGCGAGATGGTGGGCGACTCGATGCCGCCGGCGACGTGGGTTGCCTGTTCGAGCAGCGCGGCCGGGAGATCGTAGTCGAGCAGCACGTACTGGCGAGCCACCAGCACGCCCTGCAGGCGGCGACGCAGCGTGGAGAGGCCCGGCTTCTCGTCGCCATTGCCGATGAGGACGGCCGTGGATTCGAGGATGACGGGGCCGAAGATCTCGAGTCCCGCCTTGCGGAGAGTCGTGCCCGTTGAGACGACGTCGGCCACTGCATCTGCCACACCGAGACGCACGGCGGATTCGACGGCGCCGTCGAGGTGGACGAGGGTTGCCTCGACGCCGGCGCTGCGCAGGAATTCGCCCACGAGGCCCGGGTAGCTGGTGGCGACGCGGACGCCCTGCAGGTCGTCGAGCTGCGCGAAACGACCCTCGGGGCCGGCGAATCGGAACGTGGAGTCACCGAAGCCGAGTGCCTCGATCTCGGTGGCTGTAGAGCCCGAATCGAGCAGCAGGTCGCGGCCCGTGAGGCCGACGTCGAGCGCGCCCGAGCCGACATAGGTAGCGATGTCGCGCGGGCGGAGGTAGAAGAACTCGACGCCGTTGCGGGCATCGATCAGGTGCAGCTCTTTCGGGTCGCGACGCGTGGCGTAGCCAGCCTCGGTGAGCATGACGGCGGCCGTCTCGGCCAGTGAGCCTTTATTGGGCACTGCGATTCGCAACATGGATAAACTTTCGGGTGGGTGAGGTCGGATGTCGTGAGCGAGAGGCTCACAGATGTCGATAGACGTCTTCCGGGCTCAGGCCTTTCGCGATCATCATGACCTGCACGTGGTAGATCAGCTGCGAGATTTCTTCGGCGGTCTCGGTGTCGCTCTGGTATTCGGCGGCCATCCACACTTCGGCGGCCTCTTCGACGATCTTCTTGCCGATCGTATGCACGCCACCGTCGAGCTCGCGGACCGTGCCACTGCCCTCGGGGCGGTCGATGGCCTTCTGGCTGAGTTCAGCGAACAGGGCGTCGAATGTCTTCACTCACCCAGGTTACTAGTAACGCGGCTAGGGGGTGTGCGTGTGGGCGGCGGCCTCGCGGCGCAGCGTGTCGATCGCCAGCGCGGGGTTCTCGGCGCCGAAGACGCTCGATCCGGCCACGAACGTGTCGGCCCCGGCCTCTGCAGCGATGGCGATGGTCTTCTCGCTGATGCCGCCGTCCACCTGCAGCCACACGTCGAGACCCGTCTGTGACACGCGTTCACGCAGGGCCCGCAGTTTGGGCATGGTCTCGGGCATGAAGGACTGGCCGCCGAAACCCGGTTCGACGGTCATGACGAGCACCTGGTCGAATTCGGCGAGGAGGTCGAGGTAGGGCTCGACGTCGGTGCCGGGTTTGAGGGCGAGGCCGGCACGCGCACCGATCTCGCGCAAGCGCCGGGCGACGGAGACGGGGTCGGTCGTCGACTCGGCGTGAAAGGTGACCGAATAGGCGCCGAGCTCGGCATAGCCCGGGGCCCACTTCTCGGGGTTGTCGATCATGAGGTGGACGTCGAGTGGGATGGGCGAGACATCCTGGACGCGTCCGGCCATCTGGGGGCCGAACGTGAGGTTGGGCACGAAGTGGTTGTCCATGACGTCGACGTGCACGAGGTCGGCGGTGGCGATGCGGTGCAGGTCGCGTTCCATGTTGACGAAGTCGGCGGCGAGGATGCTGGGGTTGATGCGGGCGGTCATGGCGTCTCCCTATCGTGCGGTCTTACGGATGAGCGCCACGAACATGGCGTCGGTGCCGTGGCGGTGCGGCCAGAGCTGAGCGACGGTGCCCGCATGCTCGCCGAGCGTCGTGTCGCCCAGGTCGAGGTCGTGCGTGGCGATGCGCTGCAGGGCGGCGGCCGTGTCGAGCAGCTCGGCGTCGACACCCCACCGACCGAGTGCGGCCAGGACGACGCCGCGGGTTTCGGCGATGTGGGGCGAGCAGGTCACGTAGGCGACCGTGCCGCCCGGCTTCACGGCGTCGAAGGCCGAGGCCAGCAGGGAGGCCTGCAGCACGGTGAGGTCGGCGACATCTTTGGCGGTTTTTCGCCAGCGCGCTTCGGGGCGGCGTCTCAAAGCGCCGAGACCCGTGCACGGGGCGTCGACGAGGATGCGGTCGTAGGTGTTCGGGCGATGCTCACCGATCTGCCGACCATCGAGCTCGCTCACCTCGGGGACGTCGGCGAGTGGTCGGATGGCGCGGCGCACGAGTTCGGCGCGTGCGGGTGTGATCTCGTTGGCATCGAGGTGGGCGTGCCCGGCGTGCGCCTCGGCGCCGAGGAGAGCCGTCTTGCCGCCCGGTCCGGCACAGAGGTCGAGCCACCGCTCCCCCGCTTGCACGGGTTCGAAACGGCTGAGCGCGAGGGCGGCGAGTTGCGATCCTTCATCTTGCACGCGCAGCCGGCCGCCGGCATGCCCGATGGTTGTGTCGGGGTCGCCGTGGCCGAGCGTGAAGCCCACCGGGGAGTATTCGTTGGGGTGCGCATCGGCCGGTGCGTCGATCAAACCGGGCAGGGCGATGAGGTTCACCCGCGGTGCGTCGTTGTCGGCGGCGAGCAGCTCTTCGAGTTCGTCGACGCGCCCTTCGGCCGTGAGCGATTGGCGGAAGGCGCGGATGATCCAGGCGGGGTGCGCATATTCGACGGCGAGGCGGTCGTCGGCGTTCTTCGTCCGAGCCAGCACCTTCTCTTTCCACTCCGACGCTTCGCTCCGCGACAGCGTGCGGAGGACGCCGTTGACGAAACCACTGGCCGAGCGCGAGCCGACCTCGCGCGCCAGCGAGACGGATTCGTTGACGGCCGCGTGGGAGGGCACGCGCATGCCCAGCAACTGGTGGGCGCCGAGGCGCAGCACGTCGAGCACAGGGAGGTCTATGTCATCGATCGGCCGGCCGGCCGCGAGCTCGATGACGCGGTCATAGTAGCCGCGCAACCGCAGCGTGCCGTAGCAGAGCTCGGTCGCGAGTCCGGCGTCGGCCGTGTTGAGGGCTGCCCTCTTGATGGCCGTTGGCAGCAGCAGGTTGGCGTAGGCGTCGTCGCGGCTGACGGCGGCGAGCACGTCGTAGGCCACGCGGCGGGCGGGCTGCACGGTGACGACGGGGGCGGGGCGACTGCGGGGCCGCTGGCGGCCCGCGGGCCGAGACGCGCGTTTGTGGGTGTTGTCGCTCATCGGGCTGAGATCTCCGCTCCGCTGGGAAGGCCGCGCCACCAGTCGGCGGCGGCCATTGCTTGACGCCCGGCGGGTTGCACGCGGACGAGTTCGAGGTCGTCACCCGAACCGGTGCCGATGTGGACGCGCTTATCGATGAGGGCGAGCCGCCCGGCTCCGAGGCCCGTGGAGGCGGTGCGAGCGAGCTCGAGCACTTTCAGAGTCGTGGTACTCGGCTCAGCCACGTCAGCGACGTCAGCGATATGTGCGACACCAGGGACTGCGGCGACAGCGGCGGCGGTCGAACCACCGGCCGGGGCGATTGCGATCTCGGTGTGCGCTCCGGGCTCGGGCGTGACGCCGCGATAGAGGGCGAAGACGCGCGAGGCATCCGCCGACCAGTCGAGGCGCCCGTCGGCGGCCGAGAGTTTGGGGGCGAGTGTGACGTCGCCGCTCTGTGGTTCGGACGTAGCGGTGCCCGAGGCGATGCCGTCGACGACCTCCAATACCAGGGGGACGCTCTCGGCGGCGTAGGCCTCGAGCAGGTCGCCCGCGGTGGCGTCGTCGGGCGCGGGGAGCGCGCGCCGCAGGAAGATGTCGCCCGCGTCGAGTTCGGGCACGAGCCGGAAGATCGACACACCCGTCTCCTCGTCGCCCGCGATGAGCGAGTGCTGCACCGGCGCGGCACCACGCCAGCGGGGAAGCAGTGAGAAGTGCAGGTTGATCCATCCGTGTGTCGGTGTGTCGAGCAGGGCGCGCTTGACGAGCCCGCCGTAGGCGACGATGACACCCAGGTCGGGTTCGAGTGATCGGATGGCTGCGGTGACGTCGTCGTCGAGACGGTTGGCTTTGATCACCGTGAGGCCCGCACGCTCGGCGGCCGCGGCGACGGGAGACGGAGTCAGGACGCGTTTGCGACCGACGGGCGCGTCGGCCCGCGTGATGACGGCCACGACCTCGTGCCCGCTCGCGACGAGCGCCTCGAGGGTGGGGACGGCGACGGCGGGCGTTCCCGCGAAAACGATCTTCATGCGGTGGGCTCCTGTCGGCGATGGTCGGGGGCTGTCATTGGAAGATCTCCGGATCGTCGAAGTGCACTTTCAGTGTAGGCGCTGGGCGGTAGCCACCCTTGGCGGCCGGTGGGCGCCGCCTGGACGTCGCTGCCCGGACGACGGACGCGCGCAGCGACTTGGCAAGCCTCTGGGCCAGCGCGTAGTCGGTGCGGATGACGGCGCGGACCTGTTCTTTCTCGTGCACTGTCGGCCCCAGCACGGCGCCCGGCGGAAGCTCGTGTTCGGCGCGCACGTCGTCGATGGCGCGATCGACGCTCTCGGCGGTGCCCGTGAGAGCGACGACCCGCACGGCGGGCGGGAAGCGCAGGGCGCGGCGGTCATCGAGTTCTTGGCGTGCAAAGCCCGATTGATCCCAGTTGGCCAGCGCGGTGCCGAGTGTTCCTGCGACGCCCGTCAGCACGACGGGTGCGCGCGGCGCGGCGAGGGCTGCGGCGTTCGACCACCACCGCAGGCAGTCTTCGGCGATGCTCAACGATTCGGCTGCGAGCATGCGTTCGCCATCGAGGAGGAGAACGGCCGCATATCCGCCCGGCACGAGCGGCTCGGCTCCGCGGGTGGCGACGACGAGCGATGCCCTCCGTTCGATCGTGCGCACGTTGCGTTCGCCGTCCGACACGATGACGGTGTGGCCGGGGAATGCCTTGCCGAGCTCCTCTGCCGTGCGCCCCGAGCCGCGGGTGACGAGTTTGAAGAGCTTGTGCTCGCACGTGTCGCACTGCCAGTTGACCGCCAGGGCTCCGCAGACGGTGCAGGCCGGTGTGGCTCCGGCGCGCGTGACGCCGAGCGGACCATGACATTCGCGACATCGGGCGAGATGCGAACAGTTGGCGCAAGCGACAGCGGGAGCGTACCCAGGCCGCGCCACCTGCACGAGCACGGGACCGGTCTCGAGCGCCTCCCGGGCGATGCGCCACGCGGTCGAGGGGATGCGGGCGGCACCCGATGCTGCATCGGGCTGGTCTTGGCGGGCCGTCTGGATGACGCGGGGCGCGACGAGCGGTTTTGGGGCTTCGGCCGTGAGCCAGCCCATCTGCACGAGCCGCTCGGCTTCGACGCTGCGGCCATGGCTGAGGACGACGAGGGCCGCGCCCGATTCTTCTTGCCGGACGAGGGCCGCGTCTCGGGCGTGCACATAGGGCGCCAGCGGTTCGCGGTAGAGGTGGTCGCCGTCATCCCACAGAGCGATGAGGCCGAGCCGGGAGCTCGGGGCGTAGATCGCGGACCGGTTGCCGACGATCGCGCGCGGGCGGTCGTCGAGCAGGTCGAGGAAGGATGCGTAACGCTCGGCGTTCGACTGCCGCGCGTCGACACGGGAAATCTGTTCGGGCGGCAGCAGATCGGCCAGCGCTGCCTCGAGCTGATCTTGGTCACGGTAGTCGGGCGTCAACAGCACGGCCGTGCGCCCTGAGATCACGGTGTTGTGCGCGAGTTCGGCCAGCGTGCGTGCCCAGGAGCCGATGGGCGCCCCCGTTGCGGTCTCGCGGGGGCTGGGGATGGCGTCGAGCGCCAACCTGCCGCCCCCGGCGACGGCCTGCCAGACAGTGTCACGGTAGCCCGAGACGGCGATCAACCCGTCACGTGCGCTTGCGTCGGCTTCGGCGATCTCTGCCCGCTCATTTTCGCCACGAGCGTCGACGGACTCTGCGCGGGTTGCTCCGGCCACAAGTGCGCCAGCGTCGGGCGGCACTGCCGTGTCATCGGCTTCGACGCCCGGTGCCGGCTCTGATGCGTCGAGCTTGCGGGACTTCCAGGCTTTCTCGACGCGCACCTGGCGCGACGGGATGGCGAGGCGCAGGATGTCGCTCGCTCCCCCGGCGCTGCGCTCGGACAGCCGGCGCGCCAACGACCACACCTCGGGTGTGAGCACGGGAACGTCGGACACGAGTTCTTCGAGCGGCGTGAGGGCTCCCCCGAAGTCGCTCGTGTCGACGACCTCGACGACGTAGGCCGCGGCGACGCGATTCGCGCTGCGCAGCGGCACCTTCACCCGGACGCCCGGCACGACGGAGCCCCGCAGCTTCTCGGGGATCGCGTAATCGAAGAGATGGTCGAGCTGTGGCAGCGGCGAGTCGATGACCACCCGGGCGACCGTTCCGGTCTCGGGCAGCGCCGAGCCTCCGGTGGGGTCGGCCAGTGGTTCGGCCATGGCGTTAGAGTCCGGCAGCGCTCTGCAGCTGGCTGACGCGGTCGAGTCGTTCCCACGTGAAGTCGGGAAGCTCGCGGCCGAAGTGACCGTAGGCGGCAGTCTGCTGGTAGATGGGGCGCAGCAGGTCGAGTTCGCGCACGATGGCGCCGGGGCGGAGGTCGAAGACCTCGCGGATGGCGTCGACGATGGTCGCCTCGGGCACCTTGGCCGTGCCGAACGACTCCACGTAGAGACCGACGGGGGCTGCCTTGCCGATCGCGTAGGCCACCTGGACCTCGAGCTTGTCGGCGAAGCCCGCGGCGACGGCGTTCTTGGCGACCCAGCGCAACGCGTAGGCGGCCGAACGGTCGACCTTCGACGGGTCCTTGCCGCTGAAGGCGCCACCGCCGTGACGCGCCGCGCCGCCGTAGGTGTCGATGATGATCTTGCGGCCGGTCAGCCCCGCGTCGCCCTTGGGGCCGCCGACGACGAAACGGCCGGTCGGGTTGATGAGGAACTGCACGTTGGTGGTGTCGAGATCGATCGTCTCGAGCACGGGGCGGATGACGTGGCGCTCGACCTCGGCGCGCAACTGGGCCGTTGAAACGGCCTCGGTGTGCTGGGTGGAGAGCACGATGGTCTCGACCGTGCGCGGGATGATGCCGTCGTAGCCGATCGTGACCTGGGTCTTGCCGTCGGGCCGGAGATAGGCGAGTTCGCCCGACTTGCGCACGGCCGCGAGGCGCTCGGCGAGGCGGTGAGCGATCCAGCTCGGCAACGGCATGTACTGCGGGGTCTCAGTGGTGGCGAAGCCGAACATGATGCCCTGGTCGCCGGCGCCCTGCTGGTCGAGCGCGTCGGAGGAGGACTGCTCGCGGCTCTCGAACGCGTCGTCGACACCCTGGGCGATATCGGCGGATTGCTGGCCGATCGAGACGGACACGCCGCAGGAGGCGCCGTCGAAGCCGGCCTCGGACGAGTCGTAGCCGATCGATGTGACGAGCTCACGCACGATGGCGGGGATCTCGACATAGGCGTCGGTCGTGACCTCGCCGGCGACATGGACGAGGCCCGTCGTGACGAGCGTCTCGACGGCGACACGCGACCGCGGATCTTCGGTCAGCAAGGCATCGAGGATGGCATCGGAGATCTGGTCGCAGACCTTGTCGGGGTGCCCTTCGGTAACCGATTCCGACGAGAAGAGACGCAGTTGAGTCATGCAGGTGCCTTACCTTGAATGCCCGTGCGAACCAGCACGGATGAGTGAACGGTGTGAGTGGATGCCCGCCTCACGGTCTTCACAACTATATCCGGGGCATCCGACAGCCCTCGGGTGGTTGCGCGTCTGTGAAGAACTTCGCGGCATCTCACCTGGGGAGAACGGTTTGCCACGAAAAAAAGTCCCGGAACACCGAACGCGCGCACAGAAAAGGCCGCCACCCGAGGGTGACGGCCAAGCCTGATGGCTAGTTCACGCGAGCGTACTCGCCCGAGAACGGATCGCGCGGAGGAACCGAGCGAATCGCGCAACGGAACCGAGCGGATCGCCCGGAGGAACCGAGCGGATCAAGCTTAGGAAGCGGGAACGATCGGCTTGAGAACCAGCTTGTCTTCGTTGATCTCGTGCATCGCGACCGACAGCGGCTTGTCTTCGACGTTGGAGTCGACGAGCGGCCCCACGTTGTCGAACAGGCTGCCTTCGTGCAGGTCGGAGTAGTAGTCGTTGATCTGGCGCGCGCGCTTCGACGCGAAGATGACGAGGGCGTACTTCGAGTCGACCTTCGAGAGCAGGTCGTCGATGGGCGGGTCGATGATTCCGGTGAGCTTGTCAGCCATGGTCACACTCCTCGTGTGGGTATTGATGGAAAGTCTGCTGGGGATGATGTTCCGGTCTCACGATGCGAAGCATCGACCCGATTAAAGGGATGACCCGGAATTCCCGCGAGTCTTGATCAAGTCTACGACTTCTTCCGCCGCTTCGGCGACCGTGTTGTTGACGACCTTCACATCGAACTCGTTCTGCGCGGCCAATTCGATCTTGGCCGTGGCCAGTCGACGCTCGCGCTCTTCTTCGCCCTCGGTGCCGCGGCCCACGAGTCGGCGCACCAGCTCGTCCCAGCTGGGCGGCAGGAGGAAGACCAGCGTGGCATCGGGCATGGCCTGGCGCACCTGACGGGCTCCCTGCAGGTCGATCTCGAGGAGGACGCTCTCACCGCGGCGCAGCGCCGCTTCGATGGGCGCGCGCGGCGTGCCATAGCGGTACGCGTTGTGCACGGTCGCATATTCGAGCAGTTCGCCCTCGACGATCATGCGGTCGAACTCGGTGTCGTCGACGAAGTAGTAGTTGACGCCCTCGACTTCTCCGGGCCGCGGCTGACGCGTCGTGGCCGACACCGACAGCTGCACCTCAGGGTGGTGCTCGCGGATGTAGTTCGCCACCGTGCCCTTGCCGACGGCCGTCGGCCCGGCCAGCACGATCAAGCGGCTGCGCTTGCGCGAACGGTTCGTCGCCTCACGTTCGATGAGGAAGTTGCGCAGCCGCACCCGCTGCTTCTGACCGAGGCCGCCCACGCGCTTGGCGGGCGAGATGCCGAGGTCTTCGAGGATCTTCGCCAGCTTCGTCGCGCCGATGGCGGGCACGCTGAGCAAGAAGTCCGTGACCCGGAGACGTCCCTCCACGCCCTCCGGATCTGCGATGGCCCGGTCCAGAATCTGGAGGGCCGAAACCTGTCCGTCGGCGATTCGTGCCTTGACGGTGGCACGAGCGCGTCGGGCGGCGACAGCAGCTCGAGACGCCGCGACGCGGTCAACCTCGGGCGGGCGCCGGGGGGAAGTTTCAGGCAATGTTGCTTCTCACATCCTTTGCTTGGTTCTTGATCGCGGCGGCGATACCGGTGGGGCCGGCGTCGAGCACACTCCGCGACTGGGCGACGATGACACCGGGGCTCATGGGCCCGAAGATGTCGGCCGACTGAGATACGGCCGCGCCTTGATGCCCGAAACCGGGCGCTAATACAGGTAACACGGGAGAGGGGCGGAAGTCGAGTTGGAACTCGGCGAGCCGCAGAGTTGCACCTATGACCACACCGACCGAGCCGAGCGTGGTCTCCCCCGCCGCCGCATTGGAGGCGACGATGTCGTCGACGATCGCGCGCGCCACGCGACGGGGAGCCGCGCCATCCGATGCGCCATTCGATTCCTCGGTGACTGAGCCGGCTCGAGCGTCGACGAAGGCACGCTGGATGTCGCGACCCTCGGGGTTGCTCGTCGCCGCGAGCACGAACACGCCCTTGCCGTGCTGGCGCGCCAACCGGATGGGGGCATCGAGCGATCCGACGCCCTGGTAGGCGACGAGGGTGACAGCATCCGCTTCGAGGGGTGAACCGGGACGGAGCCAGGTTTCCCCGTAGGCCTCGACGCTCGTGCCCACGTCGCCTCGCTTGGCATCGGCGATGACGAGGAGCCCGGCCGCGCGCGCCGCCGCGATGACCTCTTCGAGCGCCGCATAGCCGCGCGAACCGTGGCGCTCGAAGAACGCCACCTGGGGCTTGACGATGCCCGCCTGACCCGCGCTGGCTTCGACGACCCGCAGGCCGAATTCGCGCAGGCCAGCGGCGTCGTCAGAGAGCCCCCACGCCGACAGGAGGTAGGGATGGGGGTCGATACCCACCGAGAGCCGCCCGAAGCGCCCGAAGGCGTCGTTCAGGCGGTCTCCGAAGGTGGGTGCGCCGGCCCCTGTCATGCCTGCGAGACGCTGCCGGCCGAAGCCGAAGCCGAAGCCGACACGGAAGCCGAAGCGACTTCAGTGGCACGCGCGGCGCGGTCGGCCCGGTCCTGCGCGTACTCCTGCAGCGAGCGGACGTCGAAGCCGGAGCGGATGGCCTCGAGCGAAGCCACGGCGGCGGTCAGCTCGGCGATCGTCGTGAACAGGGGTTTGTCCTCGGCCACGGCGGCCGCGCGGATCTCGTAACCGTCGGCGCGAGCCGAGCGACCGGACGGCGTGTTGATCACGACATCCACCTCGTTGCGGTTGATGAGATCGACGATGGACGGCTCGCCCACGGATGCCTCGTTGCCCTCGGAGAACTTGCGCACGGTGCGCGCCGAGATGCCGTTGCGGTTGAGGACCTCGGCCGTGCCCTCGGTGGCGAGGATCTCGAAGCCCAGCTCTTTCAGGCGCAGGATCGGCAACACGATGGACCGCTTGTCGCGGTCGGAGACGGAGACGAAGACGGTTCCGCCGAGCGGCATTCCGCCGTAGGCCGCGGCCTGGCTCTTGGCGAACGCCCGCGGGAAGTCGCGGTCGATGCCCATGACCTCACCGGTCGATCGCATCTCGGGCCCGAGCACGGAGTCGACGATGTCGCCCGCCTTGGTGCGGAAGCGCTTGAAGGGCAGCACGGCTTCCTTGACGGCGACGGGCGAGTCCATGGGAACGCGCGAACCGTCGATGGGGGGCAGCAGACCCGAGTCGATGAGCGAGCGCACGGTCGAGCCGACCATGATGAGCGACGCGGCCTTGGCGAGCGGGATGCCGAGCGCCTTGGACACGAACGGCACCGTGCGGGACGCTCGGGGGTTGGCCTCGAGCACGTAGAGCACGCCGGCGCCGATCGCGAACTGCACGTTGAGCAGGCCGCGCACGCCGACACCCTCGGCGATGGCACGAGTCGCCTCGCGAACCTGGTCGATCTGCGAGCGGCCGAGCGTGACGGGCGGCAGGGTGCACGAGGAGTCACCCGAGTGGATGCCGGCCTCTTCGATGTGCTCCATGACGCCGCCGATGTAGAGCTCCTCGCCGTCGTACAGCGCGTCGACGTCGATCTCGATGGCGTCGTCGAGGAACCGGTCGACGAGCAGCGGGTGCTGCGGGCCGATGATGCCCTGGTCGGCCATGCGGTCGAAGTAGTCGACGAGCGAGGCCGTGTCGTAGACGATCTCCATGCCACGGCCGCCGAGCACGAAGCTGGGGCGCACGAGCACGGGGTAGCCGATCTCTTCGGCCACGGTGACGGCTCCGGTGACCTCGGTGGCGGTGCCGTTGCGGGGCGACAGGATGCCCGCGGCGTCGAGGATGGCGGAGAAGGCGCCGCGTTCTTCGGCCAGGTCGATGGCCTCGGGCGTCGTGCCGAGGATAGGGATGCCGGCGGCTTTGAGCCCGGCCGCGAGCCCGAGCGCGGTCTGCCCACCGAGCTGCACCACCACGCCGACGAGCTCGCCGGACTGGCTTTCGGCGTGCACGATCTCGAGCACGTCTTCGAGCGTGAGCGGCTCGAAGTAGAGCCGGTCGCTCGTGTCGTAGTCGGTGGAGACCGTCTCGGGGTTGCAGTTGATCATGATGGTCTCGTAACCGGCGTCGCGCAGGGCGAACGAGGCGTGCACGCACGAGTAGTCGAACTCGATGCCCTGGCCGATGCGGTTGGGGCCGGAACCCAGGATGACGACCTTGCGGCGGTCGCTCGCGATGACCTCGGTCTCTTGGTCGTAGCTCGAGTAGTGGTAGGGGGTGAGCGCCGGGAACTCGCCCGCACAGGTGTCGACCGTCTTGAAAACGGGGCGAACGCCGAGGATGTGTCGAACCTCGCGCACCTCGGTCTCGCCGAAGCCGCGCAGCTGACCGATCTGTGCGTCGGAGAAGCCGTGGTTCTTGGCGACCGTGAGCACCTCGGAGTCGAGCACATCGGCCGTGCGCACGAAGTCGGCGACCTCGTTGATGAGCACGATCTGGTCGATGAACCAGGGGTCGATTTTGGTGGCTTCGAAGACCTGCTCGGCCGTCGCGCCGGCGCGCAGGGCCTGCTGCACGACGACGATGCGGCCGTCGGTCGGGACCTTGCTGATCTCGAGCAGCTCGTCGACCGAGCGCGTCTCTTCGCCCCAGTGGAAGCTGGAGCCGCGCTTCTCGAGCGAGCGCAGCGCCTTCTGCAGGGCCGTGGCGTAGTTGCGGCCGATGGCCATGGCCTCGCCCACCGACTTCATGGTGGTCGTCAGCGTCGGGTCGGCGGCCGGGAACTTCTCGAACGCGAAGCGAGGAACCTTGACGACCACGTAGTCGAGCGTGGGCTCGAAGCTGGCGGGCGTGACCTTGGTGATGTCGTTGGGGATCTCGTCGAGACGGTAGCCGATGGCGAGTTTCGCGGCGATCTTGGCGATCGGGAAGCCCGTGGCCTTCGAGGCGAGGGCGCTCGACCGGGAGACGCGCGGGTTCATCTCGATGACGATGATGCGACCGTTGGCGGGGTCGATGGCGAACTGGATGTTGCAGCCACCCGTGTCGACGCCCACGGCGCGGATGATGTCGATGCCGATGTCGCGCAGCCGCTGGTATTCGCGGTCGGTCAGCGTGAGGGCCGGAGCAACCGTGATCGAGTCGCCCGTGTGCACGCCGACGGGGTCGACGTTCTCGATCGAGCAGACGACGACCGTGTTGTCGGCCGTGTCGCGCATGAGCTCGAGCTCGTATTCCTTCCAGCCGAGGATCGACTCCTCGAGCAGCACCTCGCTGGTGGGGCTCGAGTGGATGCCGTCGCCCACGATGCGCACGAGTTCGGCCTCCGTGTAGGCGAAGCCCGAGCCGAGACCGCCCATGGTGAAGGAGGGGCGCACGACGAGGGGGTAGCCCAGGTCTTTCGCGAACTCCTTGGCGTCCTCCACGGTGCGGGCGATGTGGCTGCGCGCGACATCCGCACCCGCTTCGATCACGAGGTCTTTGAAGAGCTGGCGGTCCTCACCCTTTTGGATGGCTTCGACCTTGGCGCCGATGAGCTCGACGTCGTATTTGGCGAGCGTGCCGGCGTCGTGCAGGGCGATGGCCGCGTTGAGAGCCGTCTGGCCACCGAGGGTCGGCAGCACGGCATCCGGTCGCTCTTTCTGGATGATGGTCTCGATGACCTCGGGCGTGATGGGTTCGATGTAGGTCGCGTCGGCGAAGTCGGGGTCGGTCATGATGGTGGCCGGGTTCGAGTTGACGAGGATGACGCGCACGCCCTCTTCGCGCAACACGCGGCAGGCCTGCGTGCCCGAGTAGTCGAATTCTGCGGCCTGGCCGATCACGATCGGGCCGGAGCCGATGACGAGAACGCTCTTGATGTCGTCGCGCTTGGGCATTAGTTGTTGTCTCCTGTGGTGGCGTCTGTGCTCGCGTCGGTGGTGGCGTCGGCCTTCAAACGAATGACCATGTCGCGGAAGCGGTCGAAGAGGTAGTTCGCATCGTGCGGTCCTGCGGCCGCTTCGGGGTGGTACTGCACCGAGAAGGCGGGGATGTCGAGGCACTGCAGGCCCTCGACCACGTTGTCGTTGAGGCCGTAGTGGCTGACCTCGACGCGACCGAAGCCCTGCGAGGACTCGTGTACGCCCTCGATGGGCGCGTCGACCGCGAAGCCGTGGTTCTGCGAGGTGATCTCGACGCGGCCGGTGGACTTGTCGAGCACGGGCTGGTTGATGCCGCGGTGGCCGAACGGCAGCTTGTAGGTGCCGAAGCCGAGGGCACGTCCGAGCAGCTGGTTGCCGAAGCAGATGCCGAAGTAGGGTGTGCCGTCGCGCAGCACGTCGCGCAGGAGTTCGACGTGGTGGTCGCTCGCGGCCGGGTCGCCCGGGCCGTTGGAGTAGAAGAGCGCGTCGGGTTTGAGCGAGCGCACGTGATCGGCGCTCACGTTCTGCGGCAGCACGACCACGTCGAAGCCGCGCTCCGAGAGGTAGGTCAGGGTGCTTTTCTTCACGCCGAGGTCGAGCACGGCGACCCGGCCCACGCGTTCGCCGGTCGCGGCGACCTCGTAGGGGTGCTGCGTCGACACCTCGGCCGAGAGGTTCAGGCCGCGCATGTCGCGTCCCTCGCGCACCAGGTCGAGCTGCGTGCCGTCCGAGAGGTCGGCGTCGGCACCCGAGAAGACGCCGGCCTTCATGGCGCCGGCCGAGCGGATGTGCCGCGTGATGGCGCGCGTGTCGACGCCCGCGATGCCCACGACGCCGTCCTTCTCGAGTTGCGCGTCGAGCGTGCCCTCCGAACGGTGGTTGGACACGATGCGGGAGGGGTCGCGCACGACATAACCGGCGACCCAGATGCGCGCCGACTCTTCGTCCTCGGCGTTGACACCCGTGTTGCCGATGTGCGGCGCGGTCATGAGCACGATCTGCCCGGCGTAGGACGGGTCGGTCAGCGTCTCCTGGTAGCCGGTCATACCGGTCTGGAAGACGATCTCGCCGAGGGTCTGGCCGGTGGCGCCGAAAGCCTGGCCGGTGAAGCGCGTGCCGTCTTCGAGGACGAGCACCGCCTTCGCCTTACTGCGGAAAGGGGATGAGGTCATGTCAGTTCTCCTTCGTGCTGGGAGCGGCGGGGGCCGTTCCAGCGGTACCGAGGCGTCGGATGGCTTCGAGCACCTCGGTTTGTCGGGGGGATTCGATCAGCCGGAGGTAGCTCTCGGCGAAGTCGGGGGTGGGGATGCCGGTCGACCAGCGCACGCGGATGAGCCCGTCGGACTCGACCACGCGGTCGATGGTCCAGGTGGCCGTGGATGCGTCGGCGATCCGGTCGGCGGGGATGAACACGGGGTGCTCCCCCGGGATCTGCAGCAGCAGACCCTCGGTCGCGACGATGAGCTCGGCTCGGGCGCGGAACCCGAGGCCGGGCAACGCCAGCCGCTCGAGCGGTTGGCCGGCGCGTGACGTGGCGACATAGAAGACGTCGGCGGTGAGGATGGGATGCAGCGACTCGGGTGCGGCGGGCAGGGCCGGTATCGCGGCATCCCTGCGTCGTCGCCCGCGCCACGCCCACACCATGGCGCCAAGGAGCAGAGCCAGGAACGCGACGACGAAGATGCCGGGGATGAGGCGGCTATCCACGAACGACTCCCCCGGCTGCAGCGGCTGCTCCGGCGGCCCGGAACGAGCGCGCCTTCTCGGCCACGACGGCCGAGTCGAGCACGCGCCCATCGGTGACCGTGGCATAACCGTCGTGGAAGGTGTGCAGCACGCGGCCCGGCAATTCGATGCCCGAGTAGGGCGTGTTGCTCGACTTGCCCGCGAGGTCGTCGGTGCCGAACGCGCGGCGGGCCGAGGTGTCGTAGAGCGCGAGGTTAGCCGGGGCTCCGACAGCGATACCACGGTCGTAGCCGTCGATGCGGCCGATGTGCGCGGGCGTCCGCGACAGGATGCGTGCCACATCCGCCCAGCCGATGAGCCCTGTTTCGACCATGGCCTCGTGCACGACGGAGAGTGCGGACTCGAGGCCCACCATGCCGTTGGCCGCGGCATCCCATTCGCAGTCTTTCGCTTCGACGGGGTGCGGTGCGTGGTCGGTGGCGACGATGTCGATGGTGCCGTCGGCCAGGGCCTGGCGCAGCGCCTCGACGTCTTCGCGCCGACGCAGGGGCGGGTTGACCTTGAAACGCGAGTCGTAGTCGCGAACCAGGTCTTCGGTGAGCAGCAGGTGGTGCGGCGTGACCTCGGCTGTGACGGGGATGCCGCGAGCCTTCGCCCAGCGGATGACGTCGACCGAACCGGCCGTCGACACGTGGCAGACGTGCAGGCGTGAGCCCACGTGTTCGGCCAGCAAGACATCGCGAGCGATGATCGACTCTTCGGCGACCGCGGGCCAGCCGGCGAGGCCGAGCTCACCCGACAGCGACCCCTCGTTCATCTGGGCGCCTTCGGTGAGGCGTGGCTCTTGCGCGTGCTGGGCGATGACACCGTCGAACGCCTTGACGTATTCGAGGGCGCGTCGCATGAGCAGCGGGTCGGAGACGCAGAACCCGTCGTCGGAGAAGACGCGCACCGAGGCTCGAGAGGACGCCATGGCGCCCAGCTCGGCCAGGCGCTCACCCTTCAACCCGACGGTGACGGCGCCGATCGGCTGCACGCGGGCGAACCCCGAGTCGAGGCCGAGGCTCAGCTCTTGTTCGACCACGCCGGCCGTGTCGGCTACGGGCGAGGTGTTGGCCATGGCGAAGACGGTCGTGAACCCGCCGGCCGCAGCAGCGCGCGAGCCCGTCAGAACGGTTTCGGACTGCTCGTAACCGGGCTCGCGCAGGTGCGTGTGCAGGTCGACGAGGCCGGGCAGGGCCAACAAACCGGCGGCGTCGATGCGCGTCGCTCCGGCCGGGGCACTCAGACCCGAACCCAACTCACGAATAACGCCGCCTTCGATCAGGATGTCGGAGCGCGAACCATCCGCGAGGGTGGCGCCTTCGATCAGGGAGACATCGGTCATCCGGCTCATGATCCTTCCTCCGTGTTGCCCGAGAGCAGTAGGTAGAGCGCCGCCATTCGCACGGAGACGCCGTTCGAGACCTGTTCGCGCACCGTGGACATCGCCGAATCGGCGGCGCGAGACGAGATCTCGAGGCCTCGGTTCATCGGGCCGGGGTGCATCACAATGCTATCCGGCCCGAGACGCGCGAGACGCTCATCGTCGAGGCCCCAGCGGCGGGAGTATTCGCGCGGGTTGGGGAAGAACGCGTCGCGCATGCGCTCGGTCTGGATGCGGAGCATCATGACGACATCCGGCCGGCCCTCGTCGATGGCCACGTCGAGGTCGTAGAGGATGCGTGCGGGCCAGGCCGCGAGATCGACGGGAAGCAGAGTCGGCGGGGCCACCAGCGTGACCTCGGCGCCGAGGGTGTCGAGCAGCCACACGTTCGAGCGGGCCACGCGGGAGTGCAGGATGTCGCCCACGATCGTGACCTTCACGCCGTCGAGTCCCGCGCCGCGCGAGGCCCCGGGTCGCAGACGGCGACGGATCGTGAAGGCATCGAGCAGCGCCTGCGTCGGGTGCTCGTGCGTGCCGTCGCCGGCGTTCAGAACGCCCGCGTCGATCCATCCGCTGTTGGCAAGCGTGCGGGGTGCACCCGAGGCGCCGTGGCGGATCACGACGGCGTCGGCACCGATGGCCTGCAGCGTCTGGGCGGTGTCTTTCAGGCTTTCGCCCTTCGACACGCTCGAACCCTTGGCGCTGAAGTTGATCACGTCGGCCGAGAGGCGCTTGGCGGCCGCCTCGAACGAGATGCGTGTGCGCGTCGAGTCCTCGAAGAAGAGGTTGACGACCGTCTTGCCGCGCAGCGTGGGCAGCTTCTTGACCTCGCGCAACTGCGTGTCGGCCATGTCTTCGGCGATGTCGAGCAGGCGGATGGCGGCGGCGCGATCGAGATCGCGGGTCGAGAGCAGGTGCCTCATGCGTCGGCCCCCTCGATCGACACGTATTCGTCGCCGTCGAGTTCGGTGAGACGCACGTTGATGCGCTCGTCGAGGGCGCTCGGCAGGTTCTTGCCGACGAAATCGGGTCGGATGGGCAGCTCGCGGTGGCCGCGGTCGATCAGGGCAGCGAGCCGGACGACGCGCGGCCGGCCGTAATCGCCGAGGGCGTCGAGCGCCGCGCGAATGGTGCGGCCCGAGAAGAGGACGTCGTCGACGAGCACGACGGTCTTGCCGTCCACTCCCCCGGCGGGGATGCGACTGGGCTGGGGGTTGCGCGTGGGATGCCGCCCGAGGTCGTCGCGATAGAGCGTGACGTCGAGGGCCCCGAACGGGATGTCCTGGCCGGAGATCTGGCTCACGAGCCCGGCGACCCGCTCGGCGAGGAGGACGCCGCGGGTGGGAATGCCGAGAATGACGAGGTCGTCTGCGCCGCGGTTGGACTCGAGGATCTCGTGTGAGATGCGAGTCAACGCCCGGGCGATGTCAGCCTGGTGAAGCACGGTTCGCGCGCTCATTCAGACTCCCTTCTCCGCCTCTCTGGACGGTGTTAAAGGTTGCCGATAGTGAGACTCAGCCTAGCAGGATCACGCCTCGTACAACTCGAGCGGCAGGCCATCCGGATCGAAGAAGAAGAGCATCTTTCTGCCCGTGTGCGGGTCGATGCGCACCTCTTCGACGCGCACCTGCTGCTCGACGAGCTCGGCGCGGCAGGCATCGACGTCGTCGACCGCGAACGCGAGGTGGCGCAGACCCTGGGCTTCGGGGCTCGGGCGCACGGGAGCGTGAGGGAACGAGAACAGCTCGATGAGGTATTCGCCGTTCAGGGCGAGGTCGCCCATCCAGCTGTCGCGCTCGGCGCGATACACCTCGGTGAGGAGTTCGCAGCCGAGCACGCGCTCATACCAGGCCTTGGACGCCTCGTAGTCGCTCGCGATGATCGCGATGTGGTGGACGCGCTTGAGCTTCATCGACGGTTAGAGCGCGGCGTTCGACTGGGCGATCTTGGCCAGCAGGCCGTTGATGAACCCGGCCGAGTCGTCGGTGGACAGCGTTTTGGCCGCCTCGACGGCTTCATCGATGGCCACGGCCGTGGGGATCTCGTCGTTGAAGAGGATCTCCCAGACGCCCATGCGCAGGATGGCGCGGTCGAGCGTGGGCATGCGCTGCAACGTCCAGCCCTGCGCGTAGCTCTCGATCTGCTCGTCGATTTCGTCGCGGTTGTCGATCACGCCGTCGACGATGTCGCGGGCGTACAGCCAGGATGCTTCACGCTGCGGCTCGCTGGCCGCGCGTTTGGCTTCTTCTTGCAGGGCGTCGGCGAAGTCCATCTCGCGCAGATCGGCGACATAGAGGATATCGATGGCCCGTTTGCGGGCCTTGGTGCGGGCGCTCACTAGTCGCTGACGCGACCCAGGTAGTCACCGGTGCGGGTGTCGACCTTGACCTTGGTGTTCTGCTCGACGAAGAGCGGAACCTGGATCTGGTAGCCGGTCTCGACGGTGGCGGGCTTGGTGCCGCCGGTCGAACGGTCGCCCTGCAGGCCGGGCTCGGTGTAGGTGATCTCGAGCACGACGGATGCGGGCAGGTCGACGTAGAGCGGGTTGCCGTTGTTGAGCGCGATGGTGACCGTCTGGTTCTCGAGCAGGAAGTTGGCGGCATCGCCGACGACTGCTGCGGGAACGTTGATCTGGTCGTAGTCGGCGGCGTCCATGAACACGTAGTTGTCGCCGTCGTTGTAGAGGTAGCTGTATTCGCGGCGGTCGACGTTTTCGATGTCGATCTTGGTGCCCGCGTTATAGGTCTTGTCGACGACCTTGCCGGTCATGACGTTCTTCATCTTGGTGCGCACGAAGGCGCCGCCCTTGCCCGGCTTCACGTGCTGGAACTCGATGACGTTCCACAGCTGGCCGTCGATGTTCAGGACCACGCCGTTCTTGATGTCAGCGGTAGATGCCATGGGGTTTTGGTGTCCGTTCGTGAGGTGTGGAGGAGGCATCTGCGATGCCCGACGTTCGAGTTTAGCGGCAGACGGGTTTCGCGGCCAATGGAGCGCCGTCTAGCGCGTCAGCAGGTAGTGCAGGGCGAGGCGGTAGGAGTCGAAGCCGAAGCCCGCGATGACCCCCGTGGCCACGCCCGAGATGACGCTCGTGTGGCGGAAGCGTTCGCGCGCGTGGGGGTTCGAGATGTGCACCTCGACGAGCGGGATGTCGACCGTGTGCAGCTGCGCCGCGGCATCCCGGAGCCCGTAGCTGTAGTGCGTGAAGGCCGCCGGGTTGAGGATGACGGGGGTGCGGGTATCGACGGCCTCGTGCAGCCAGTGGATGAGCTCGGATTCGTCGTCGGTCTGACGCAGGTCGATCGCCACGGGAGCAGCGTCGTCGGTGCCTCCGGTTGCGCCGGCCGCCCGTGCCGCGTCTTCGGTCAGCGCCGCGCGGAGTGACTCGAGGTCGGCAGAACCGTAGACGTCGGGTTCGCGTGAGCCGAGCCGGCCGAGGTTCGGGCCGTTGAGGACGAGGATGCGGTCGGTCATGGGTGTCAGCGTAGCGCCGCTCACGACGCGATCTCTTGGTACGCGGCGAAGAGCAGCGAGGTGTCGGGGCTCGTGAGCACCGTTGGCTTGCCGATCTCGTCGAGAACGATGAAACGCAGCATGCCCGAGCGCACCTTCTTGTCCTTCTTCATGGTGGCGAGGAGCGTGGGCCAGCGGCCGGCCGGGTATTCGTGCGGCAGCGAGAGCGAGTCGAGGATGCGTCGGTGTCGGTCGACGGCCTCGTCGGAGAGCCGGCCGGCGAGGCGCGAGAGTTCGGCGGCGAACATCATGCCGACGCCGACGGCCGCGCCGTGCCGCCACTGGTAGCGCTCGGCGTGCTCGACGGCGTGGCCGAGCGTGTGGCCGTAGTTGAGGATTTCCCGGAGGCCGGCCTCACGGAAGTCCTCGCCGACGACGCGCGCCTTCAGGCCGATGGCCAGCTCGATGACGCGACGGAACTCGGGGGTGGAGGGATCGGTCGCGCGGTCGATATCCGCTTCGACGATGTCGAGGATCTCTGTCTCGGCGATAAAACCGGCCTTCACGACCTCGGCGAACCCGGCCAGGATCTCGTTCTTCGGCAGGCTGTCGAGGAGGTCGAGGTCGGCGAGCACGGCGGCGGGGGCGTAGAACGAGCCGACGAGGTTCTTGCCCTCATTGGTGTTGATGCCCGTTTTGCCCCCGATGGAGGCGTCGACCATGCCGAGCACCGTGGTGGGGATCTGGATGAGGCGCACGCCGCGCAGCCAGGTGGCCGCGACGAAACCGGCGAGGTCGGTGACAGCGCCTCCCCCGAAGCCGATGACGGCGTCGGTGCGTGCGAAGTCGGCCTGACCGAGGATCTGCCAGCAGAAGGCGGCCACCTCGACGCGTTTCGCACCCTCGGCGTCTGGCACCTCGGCGAGCAGCACCTCGTAGTGTTCGCTGAGCTCGGCGCGCAGCTTCTCGGCTTTGGCGCCGACCGTGGGCGTGTGCACGATGAGCACCTTGCGCACGGCGTCGCCCAAGTCGGTGGGCAGGTCGCCCAGGATGCCGCGGCCGATGCGGATGGGGTAAGGCGTGGTGCCAGGAACCTCGATCACGGTCGTGCCAGTTGGGCCGGTAGTGCCGGCGGTGCTGGGCGTGCCGGCCGCGCTCTCGGCGGTGCCGGTGGCGCTGCCGTTGTCGATGCTGTCGGCGCTGCCGTTTTCGGTGGTGCTCATGCTTTCTCCTTCGCCCAGGTGGCGATGCGATCGGCGATCTGCATGATCGGGCCGGTCGATGTGTCGAATGTGACGCTCGCGAGCGACTGATAGATGTGGGCGCGTTCGTCGTAGATGCGCTGCCAGTTCTCGATGCCGTCGGCGAGCAGGGGGCGGGCGTCGGTCGAGATGCGGGCCGCGACGGCCTCTGCGGTGACGGTCAACAGCACGACGGGATGCTGCCGCAGATCGTTCTGGGTGTCCTCGTCGAGGATGGCGCCCCCGCCGAGCGAGACGACGGCCTTCTCGGTGAGGGCTTGGCTCACGGCGTCCCGCTCCAGCCGCCGGAAATACTCCTCGCCGTGTTCGCGAAAGATGTCCGTGATCGGCCCGTGCTGTGCGACGACGCGTTTGTCCGTGTCGACGAACGGAACGCCCAGCGTGCGGGCGACGCGTCGTCCGACCTTCGTCTTACCACTGCCCATCGGCCCGATGAGCACGACCGGGAGCGGCGGATGCTGGGCCACGATCCCTACGCTCCGGCGCGGGTCTCGGCGCCGCTGTCGTTGTCGGTGCCGTCGCCGCCGCCAGTGGCGATGTCGGTGGCGACGTCGGTGGCGACGTCGGTGGCGATATCGTTGCCGTAGTCGTTGTCGGTGCTCGGGGTCGTTCCCCAGTCGCTCGGCGGTGCAACGGTCGCGTCCTGCCCGGTACGCAGTTCGGCGGGGATGGCGGCGAGGTACGCCTTCAGGTTGCGACGGGTCTCCTCGATGGAGTCGCCGCCGAACTTCTCGAGGACCGAGTTCGCGAGCACGAGCGCGACCATGGCCTCGGCGACGACACCCGCCGCGGGCACGGCGCACACGTCGGAGCGCTGGTGGTGCGCGCCCGCCGCCTCGCCGGTTGCGACATCCACCGTGCGGAGCGAGTGCGGAACCGTCGCGATGGGCTTCATGCCGGCGCGCACGCGCAAAACGGTGCCCGTCGACATGCCGCCCTCGGTGCCGCCCGCCTTGTCGCTCGAGCGCAGGATCTCGTCGCCGATCTGGAACAACTCGTCGTGGGCTTCGCTGCCGCGGCGCGTGGTGGTGAGGAAACCGTCGCCGATCTCGACGCCCTTGATGGCCTGGATGCCCATGAGCGCCTGCGCCAGCTGGCCGTCGAGGCGGCGATCCCAGTGCACGTGCGAGCCGAGGCCGGGGGGAAGGTTGTAGGCAAGCACCTCGACGACGCCGCCCAGCGTGTCACCCGTGTGCTTGGCGTCGTCGACTTCGGCCACCATGCGCGCGCTCGTGGCCGCGTCGAAGCAGCGCAGCGGGTCGGCGTCGAGTGCGTCGACATCGGACGGTTTCGGCAGAACAGCGTCTTCGGGCACCCGGACGGGGCCGATCGACAGCGTGTGGCTGACGAGCTCGATACCGAGTTCGCCCAGGAAGGAACGCGCGACGGCGCCGAGGGCGACCCGCGCGGCGGTCTCGCGGGCGCTCGCGCGTTCGAGGATGGGCCGGGCCTCGTCGAAGCCGTACTTCTGCATGCCGACCAGGTCGGCGTGACCCGGGCGCGGGCGCGTGAGCGGAGCGTTGCGGCCGCGCGACTTCTCGGTGGACTCCACCTTCTCGGGGCTCATGACCTCGACCCATTTGGGCCATTCGGTGTTGCCGATGCGCAGGGCGATGGGGCTGCCGAGGCTCTCGCCGTGCCGCACGCCACCCGAGATGTTGAGCTGATCCTCTTCGAACTTCATGCGCGAGCCGCGCCCGTAGCCGAGTTTGCGGCGGGCGAGATCGGCGCGGATGGAGTCGAGTGATACGGGAATCCCGGCAGGCAGACCCTCGATGATGGCAACGAGTTCTGGGCCGTGGGACTCGCCTGCGGTGAGCCAACGAAGCATTGCTCCATCCTTCCACATCCGCTGGGCGTGCCCTCGCAGATGACGGCCGCATGGTGGGGCGCTCCCCTGCGCCGTGGGTCTCTCCCTACGTCGTGGGACGCGCGATGCCGACGGCACCGAACATCGCACTGAGGATGCCGGACTCGTCGGGCAGCACGGAGAGGGGATCGCCGAGCACGAAGATGCGCACCTGGATGAGGGCCTGGTGCACGAGCATGTCGAGCCCGCTGGCTGCGCGGCTGCCGTGTGCGGCCCACTGTTGTCCGAGCACACTCGGCCAGGGGTCGTAGGCGACGTCGAGCAACGTCGAGCGTGCGATCAGGTCGTCGGGCAGCGGATGCTCGAGCGAGGCCGTGCCCGGAAGCGTCGAGATGACGGCATCCACATCCTCGAGGTCAGCCCAACCTGTCGCGAGTTCGCGCACGCGGAGCGCCACACCGAGTTCCTCGGCCACGTCGTGGAGAGGCTCGGCACGCTGCGCCGAGCGGGCTGCGACCGTGACGTCTCGCGCGCCGAGTTGCGCCAGCGCGGCGAGTGCGGAGGCGGCGGTGGCGCCGGCACCCAGGACGAGACCGTGACCCACGCTCGATGTTCCCGCATCGCGCAGCGCGCCGACGATGCCCGCGACGTCGGTGTTGAACCCCTGGATGCGGCGGTCGCTCGCGGTGCCGAGCAGCAACGTGTTGACTGCCCCGGTCACTTGCGCGGTGCGGTCGAGCGTCTCGGACAGCGCGAACGCCTGCTGCTTGAGTGGCATGGTGAGCGACAGCCCGCGCCACTCGTCCCCGAGGGCCGAGACGACATCAGCGAGCTGCGGGACTTCGACCTGACGCCGGTCGTAGACCCAGTCGAGACCGAGCGCGCGGTAGGCCGCGGCATGAAGATCGGGTGACTTCGAATGCTCGATAGGAGAACCGAACACGGCGAGGCGATGAGAGCCCGCTCCCGCTCCCCCGGTCGTGTGGACCGCCGAGGCGACGCCACCGACGGTCGTCTCGGCGTCCACGCTATCCGCCATAGTCGGGGTTGTCCTTCATCCACTGCTGCCACTTGCGCACGCCGGCCTCGTGCTCTTCGAGCGTGTTGGAGAAGACGGTTTCGCCGGTCTCGAGGTTCCAGGTGACGAAATACAGCCACGAGCCGTCGGCCGGGTGCACGGCGGCGTCGATGGCGATGTCGCCGGGGTTCGAGATCGGGCCGATCACCATGCCGGGGTGCACGTAGGTGTTGTACGGGTTGTTGGCGTCGGCGCGTTCGGCGTCGGTCGTCGTGACGAGGTGCGTATTGCCGGTGCCGTATGCCACCGTCGCGTCGGACTGCAGCAGGCCGCTCGGCCAGAGCGCCGGGTCCGACCGGTTGAGGAACACACGGGCGACCTTCGGGTAGTCGTCGCGGAGCCCGGCCTCGCGCTGCACGAGCGCCGCGAGCACGACGGTCTTCCAGCGGTTCTCGGGCGCGACCCCGGCCTTGTCGAGCGCCTCGTACATGCGATCGACGAGGCGCTTGAGGATGTCGTGCGCCGGCGTGTTGGGTTCGAACTCGTAGGTCGCCGGGAACAGGAAACCTTCGAGCGTCTTCGCTTCCGCTGGCAGTCCGAACGATGCGGTGTCGGCTGCGGCGGCGTTGAGATCGTCGACGGAAACCCCGGTACCCGACGAGATGAGGTCGAAGGCATCCTTCATCGCGGTGCCCTCGGGGATCACGAATCCGTTCGCCTGCTTGGATGCCGGGTCTTGGAGGGCATCCAATGCTGCCTGCGCGCTCATCTTCTTTGCCAGGGCGTAGGTGCCGGGCTGGAACACGGGGGCATCGGCCTGGGCCAGCAGAAGCTGGTAGAACGCGTCCTGGGATGCGATGACGCCCTCGTCTTTGAGGGTCTTCGCGATGTCTGAGCCGTTGTCACCCGAGATGATGGTGACGAGGACTTCGCCGCTACCGGACCCCTCGTAGTCGTCGGGCTCGTTGGTGGCGAAGATCGAGGTGATTCCGGGCACGATGGCGTTCCAGGCATAGACGCCGCCACCCACGATGAGGGCGAGGACGACCACGATCACGATGCCGGCGATGAGGCCTTTGCGGCTCTTCTTCTCGGGCTGGTCGTAGCCGAGGTGTGTCGAGCGGCGGCGGTCCGAGCGCGATGACGTGGCAGCCACGGGGCCGCCTGCGGCCGGCTCGTCTCCCGGAGTGGTCTCAACGGCACCGGTGATGACGCGCAGCCATTCGGCGTCTGAGGGCTCCTGGCGCTTAGTGATATCGGAAGAGTCGTCGGGAGCGCTGTCGGCGCTCGCACCCGCGCGGGAGTCGGCGACCGCCGCGGTGCCCGCGGTCGTCGTCGATGCGCTGGTGTCGGTCTGGTCTCGCCGCGATTCGGCCGACGAGACGCCTGTGCCCGCGGCCCGGTCGGCTAGGCCCGAGCTGACGTCGGACGCGGGCCGCGCCGAGCGGTCAGCGTCGGTCGGCGTCACACTCGGCATCGAGCCGTGCGTCGCGGCACGGCGCGCTGAGACCGGTGATGCTTGTTCGGCAGCTGCTGCTTCCGCATCAGCCTCGGCGCGCGCCCGACGCTCCTCGGCCTGGGCGCGACGGGATCGTTCTTCGCGCTGCAGGCGATCCTCCGCGCTCTGGCGCTGCGTCCGTTCACCGTCGCTCGGTGCGGCCGCCTGTTTCTCGGTCACGCGCGCCCGTACGGCTTCGTTCTCGCGGCCGGCCCGTGCGCGGATTTCTGCTGCGGCCTCGGCCTGCGCCGCTTCGTCGCGGCGACGTCGTGCCGCCTCGTCGGACGGGTGCAAATCTGAGGATGTCTCGCGTTCGTCCTGCGCACGTTCGGCTGCCTCGCGGCGTTCACGACGAGAGAGCTCGCGTTTGGATCCCGCGGCGCCCGAGGGGGAAGCGCTGTCGGAATTGCCGAAGATGTGATGGAACGGGTCTTGAGAGTCGGGTTTCTCAGCCACGAATGGGGGGTCCTTCGTTCGGGGCGACGATCACGCCGGGCGGCGTGCCACCACCGCGCTCAGCGTCGAGGGCATGTTGCAAAATGATGACCGCTGCGACTTGATCGACAATCTTACGGCTCGACTTCTGGCTCTTTCCTGAAACCCGGAGCGCGGAGTGCGCCGACACCGTCGAGAGGCGCTCGTCGACGAGGCGAACCGGCCGCAGGCTGGCCCCGGCCAATCGGGCGGCGAACTCGAGTGCATCGGCTGTGGACGCCGTGTGGGTGCCCGCGAGCGACAAAGGTAATCCGACGACGAATTCGAGGGCTTCCGCCTCGTCGGCGATGGCAATTATGCGCTGGATGTCGGAACCGCCGTCACCCGCCCGAGCCACCGTCTCGACGGGCGTCGCGAGCATGGCGAACCGATCGCTCTGGGCGACCCCGATGCGCACCTTGCCCACATCGACGCCGATGCGGATGCCCTGCCGAACCTCGGCCATCTGCTAACGAGCCACCTGGTCGGTGATGGCGGTGAGCGCTGCGTCGATGGCCGAGACGTCGGACCCGCCACCCTGTGCCAGATCGTCCTTGCCGCCGCCGCCGCCGCCGAGAACCTGAGCCGCTGTCTTGGCCAGCACGCCGGCCTTGATCCCAGCGTCGCGTGCGGCCTGGTTGGTCGCGACGATGACGACGGGACGACCGTTGACATCGCCCGCGATCGCCGCGATGGCCGCATCGCTGCCGAGGCGCTCGCGCACACTCGTGGCCAGCTGACGGAGGTCGTCTTGCGAACCGACCGCGCCGGCGTTCTGAGCGACGACGAGAGTCTGACCGATGCGCGCCGCGGACTCGACGAGCTGCGGCACCCGCTGGCTGAGCGCCTGCGATTCGAAGGCCTGGATCTTCTTCTCGGCCTGCTTCAGGTTCGCGACGAGTTCGGCGATCTTGTCGGGGAGCTGCTCGCGGGGCGTCTTGAGCGACGACGTGAGCTCGTTGACGAGTGCACGCTCGGCCGCCAGGTCGCGGAACGCTTCCAGGCCGACGAGGGATTCGACGCGTCGGTTGGTCGAACCGACCGACGACTCGCTGACGAGGCTGATCAAGCCGATCTCGGAGCTGCGCTCGACGTGGGTGCCCGCGCAGAGCTCACGAGACCAGGGGCCACCGATGTCGACGACGCGGACCACATCGCCGTACTTTTCGCCGAAGAGAGCCATGGCGCCGAGGGACTTGGCCTCGTCGATGGGCAGCTCGCGCGTGACGACCTCGAGGTTGTCACGCACTGCGTTGTTCGAGATCTCTTCGATCTCGCTGCGGGTCTCGGGCGAGAGAGCCTGATTCCACGAGAAGTCGAGCCGCAGGTAACCGGCTTTGTTGTAGGAACCCGACTGATGAGCGTTGGGGCCGAGGACCTGACGCAGAGCGGCGTGGATGAGGTGGGTGCCCGAGTGTGCCTGTCGTGCACCGCGGCGGTAGTTCGGGTCGACGACGCTCGTTGCGGCATCATCGACACCGACCTCGCCGAAGGTGACCTGCACCTTGTGGCTGATGAGCCCCTTGATGGGCTTCTGCACGTCGAGCACCTCGAGTTCGAACCCGGTGCCCACGATGAGGCCCTGGTCGGCGTCCTGGCCGCCCGACTCGGCGTAGAGCGACGTCTCGGCGAGGATGACCTCGGCGATGTCACCTGCCTGGGCCTTCTGCACGGATTCGCCGTCGACGATGAGCCCGAGCACACGCGACTCGGTCTGCAGCTCGGTGTAACCCGTGAACGTCGTCTCGCCGTGAGCGCGGAAGGCGCCGTAAACCGAGAGGTCGGCCAGGGCCGTCTTCTTCGACTTGGCATCGGCCTTTGCCCGCTGGCGCTGCTCACTCATGAGGCTGTCGAACGCCGTACGGTCGACCGTGAGGCCCGCTTCCTGAGCGATCTCGAGCGTGAGGTCGATGGGGAAGCCGTAGGTGTCGTGCAGCAGGAAGGCCGTGTTGCCTGGAAGGGTCTCAGCGCCCGTCTGCTTGGTCTTGTCGACGGCCAGGTCGAGGATGGTCGTGCCGCTCGCGAGCGTGCGGAGGAACGTCTCCTCTTCGCCGTAGGCGACCTGCGAGATGCGCGAGAAGTCGGTGTCGACCTCGGGGTAGGCGGACATCATGGCCTGACGCGATGCATCGAACAGCTCGGGGAACGTCGCCGTGTCGACGCCCAGCAGGCGCATGGCGCGCACGGTGCGGCGCATGAGGCGGCGGAGGATGTAGCCGCGGCCTTCGTTCGACGGTGTCACTCCATCGCTCATGAGCATGAGCGACGAGCGCACGTGGTCGGCGATGACGCGCATGCGGATGTCGTCACCGTGGTCGGCGCCGTAGCGTCGGCCGCTCAGGTCGGCGGCGCGATCGAGAACGGGTCGGACCTGATCGATCTCGTACATGTTCTCGACGCCCTGTTTGAGGAAAGCGACGCGCTCGAGCCCCATACCGGTGTCGATGTTCTTCTTGGGGAGCTCGCTGACGATGCGGAAGTCTGTTTTGCTCTGCACGTTGTCGACGAGGTACTGCATGAAAACGAGGTTCCAGATCTCGACGTACCGGTCGTCATCCGTTGCCGGTCCACCGTCGCGGCCGTAGGCGGGGCCGCGGTCGAAGAAGATCTCGGAGCAAGGACCGGCAGGACCGGCCTGACCCGTCGACCAGTAGTTCGTGTCGGCGCCGAGGCGCTGAATGCGCTCGTCGGGCAGGCCGGCGATCTTCTTCCACAGCGAGATCGCTTCGTCGTCGTCTTTGTAGACCGTGACCCACAGGTCCTTGGGGTCGAAGCCATAGCCGCCGTCGGACTCGGACGACGTGAGCAGCTCCCATGCATAGCCGATGGCGCCTTCTTTGAAGTAGTCGCCGAAGGAGAAGTTACCGTTCATCTGGAAGAACGTGCCGTGACGCGGGGTCTTGCCGACCTCTTCGATGTCGCTCGTGCGGATGCACTTCTGCACGCTCGTTGCACGCGGGTAGGGCGCGGGCACCAAACCGGTGAGGTAGGGCACGAACGGCACCATGCCGGCCACCGTGAACAGGAGGGTGGGGTCGTCGCTGACGAGGGAGGCCGAGGGGACGACTGTGTGCGAACGCTCGCCGAAGAAGTCGAGCCAGCGCTGACGAATGTCTGCTGTTTTCATGATTCCGTTCAGGTGGTGCGGATGGGGGCGTGCCTCTGGCCGACGGGGTGATCGACCGGCACCGCGGTTGACGCTTAGTTCTTGCGAAGCTCGTCGAGGGTCTCTTGCGCCTCGTCGACGATCGTGTCGATGCGTTCTTTGAGCTCGGCTTCGCGTTCTTTATAGGCGTCGCCGATCGTCTCGGTGAACTCGCGGATGCGGGAGTCCACGTCTTCGAAGAAGTCGCGACCGCGTTGGCTCTTGTTGATCTCGTGGGCGACCACGAAACCGGCACCAACGCCCACGATCAGCCAGAAGACGTTCTTCATGCGTTTCTCCTCAGAGTCGACGATCAGGGACAGCCTGACAATCCTAGCCGGATGCTTCCCGCCCATCCCGTCGGCACAGGGACCCGGGAGAAAACAGTCGTTCTCGCCCTGTGGAGAACGATCCGCAGGCCGGATGCCATCGCCGGGAACGCCGAAGGGGGCCACGGACGAACCGTGACCCCCTTCGGGCTGAACTCTGTGTCGTACTAGCGCGCGGCGTAGTACTCGACGACGAGCTGAACTTCACACGTGACGGGAACTTCGGCACGCTTCGGGCGACGAACGAGTCGCGCCTGGAGCTTGTCGAGCTCGACCTCGAGGTAGCCCGGAACCTTGGGCAGAACCTCGGCGTGACCGCCGGCGGCTGCGACCTGGAAGGGCTCGAGGCCTTCGCTGCGTTCCTTGACGTGCACGAGCTGACCCGGCTTCACGCGGAACGACGGGCGGTCGACGAGCTGGCCGTCGACGAGGATGTGACGGTGCACGACGAGCTGGCGCGCCTGCGAGGTGGAGCGGGCGAAACCGGCGCGCAGGATGACGGCGTCGAGACGCATCTCGAGCAGCTCGACCAGGTTTTCACCGGTCAGGCCGTCGGCGCGACGAGCTTCCTGGAACGCGATCTTGAGCTGCTTTTCGCGAATGCCGTACTGGGCGCGCAGACGCTGCTTCTCGCGCAGACGAACGGCGTAGTCGGAGTCGGCCTTGCGCTTGGTGCGGCCGTGCTCACCGGGAGCGTAGGGACGCTTCTCGAGGTACTTCGCTGCCTTCGGGGTGAGGGCGATACCGAGCGACCGCGACAGGCGGGTCTTGCTGCGGGTACGTGACTTGGTAGACACGGTTTCCTTTCGTGGAATTCTGAAGAGTGGATGTCAGCGCCGCTCGGCTCTCACTCGCACACACCGAGGCGCATGCGAGGGATCGCTGAGGAGCGATGCAAAATCAGAGGGGTTGACCGGGCCGTTCGGCTACAGAACGTTTCCCATCGATCGCTGGTGTCGCGCAGCCGCACGCTCAACCGGATCTTTGGCCTCATAGATCGTAGCACGACGAACGCCCGTCGGCCCGGATGCCGCGGCCCCGCGTTTCGCTCGCGTCACTTCTCCCCGCGCACGATGCGCATGAGCTTTGCGAGGCGGGACGAGACGTCGCGCTCGTTGCCGTGATTGGTGGGTGTGTAGTACCGCACGTTGCGCAGCTCGTCGGGGAGGTACTGCTGCTCCGCGACGCCCAGGTCGGTGTCGTGCGGGTAACGATAGCCCTTGCCGTGTCCGAGACGTTTGGCACCGGCGTAATGAGCGTCACGCATGGGCTTCGGCACACGGCCGAACGCTCCTGCCCGGACATCCGCGATGGCTTTGTCGATGGCGAGGTAAGACGCGTTCGATTTCGCCGCGGTGGCGAGATAGACGACGGCTTGCGCGAGCGGGATGCGCCCCTCGGGCATTCCGATGAACTGGACAGCGTCGGCGGCGGCAACGGCGACACCGAGTGCGTTGGGGTCGGCCATTCCGATGTCTTCGGAAGCCGAGATGATGATGCGGCGAGCGATGAAGCGCGGGTCCTCCCCCGCTTCGATCATGCGCGCCAGATAGTGCAGCGCCGCGTCGACGTCGGAACCCCTGATCGATTTGATGAACGCACTGATGACGTCGTAGTGCTCGTCACCGTTGCGGTCGTAGCGCAGGAGCGCGCGATCGACGGCCGACGACACGATATCGGCGGTGATACGGGGCCGGGCCGGGCCGTCCGAGGCCGCAGAACTCCGGGACTCCGACTCTGCGTCGTCGTCTGATTCGTCGTCTTCGCCGGCGTAGCTTCCGTTCTCGTCGTTGCCGCGCTCGTTTGTGCCGCCCTCGTCGGTGCTGCTCGCGTCGGTGCTGCTCCGAGCCTTCTCGCTCGGCGCGTTCTCGGCGGCTTCGACCAGATCGGGCACCGCGTTGGCCAGCGAATCGGCGCTCACCGATGCCGCCTCGAGCGCCGTGAGCGCCCGGCGGGCATCGCCCGAAGCCAGACGGATGATCGTGTCCATGGCCTCGCCGGTGACCTCGAAGCGCCCACCCAAGCCGCGAGGGTCGTCGACCGCACGCTGCACGACGGTGCGCAGATCGTCGTCACTCAGCTGCTCGAGTGTGAGGAGAAGGGACCGCGAGAGAAGAGGAGAGATGACTGAGAACGAGGGGTTTTCCGTCGTTGCCGCAACCAGGATGACCCAGCCGTTCTCGACGCCGGGCAGAAGGGCGTCTTGCTGAGCCTTGGTGAAGCGGTGGATCTCATCGAGGAATAAGACGGTGGACAAGCCGTAGAGATCGCGGCTCGTCATGGCCTCTTCCATGACCTGCCGCACGTCTTTCACACCGGCCGTGACGGCCGACAGCTCGACGAAGCGGCGCCCCGAACTATGGGCGATCGACTGAGCGATCGTGGTTTTGCCCGTGCCAGGAGGACCCCACAGGATGACCGATGCTGAACCCTTGGCGCCCGAGGCATCCGTCGCCAGACTGACGAGAGGCGAACCGGGCTTCAGTAGATGACGCTGGCCCGCGACCTCGTCGAGGCTCTTCGGACGCATGCGCACCGCGAGAGGTACCGCCCCCGAGAACATGCCACTGCCCGCCAACGTGTGCCTCTCTCATGCCGGTCGCCTGTCGTGACGTCTGCCGTGCGGCAGGAAAGAGCCGCCTGTTCAGGCTAGCCGCAACCACCGACACTGCGGATGCGGGGGCACGCGGCATCCACTCGGCTCGTCGTTTGTCCGCCCAAAGCTTCGAACAATAGAGTTCTCCTGGCGACACCGGACCGTCGCCGTCCGCACGCCGATGCGACCCCGCCCTGCAGCACCGTCGAGGAGTACACGTGGCCCCCAACAAGAGCACCGACCGAGTGAGCCGAGAGTCGCGCGAACGTTTGCGCGGCTATGAGGCCCGGCAGACGGTGCACCGGCACAAGATCGCTCGTCGGCGACGCGACAACTGGATCGCCGCCATCGCCTTCGTCGTCGTGATCGCCGCCGTCACGGGCGCGCAGATCTTCTACTTCTCGGGCGGCCCGGGCACGCCCGCCGCCACGCCAACGGCCAGCGCCACGCCCACGCCGACGCCCGGCGCGACACCGTCCACCACCGAGAACACGGGCGATGTGCCCTCGGCCGACGTCTCCGAGAACCGCACGTGGGCCGGCACGATGACCATCAACGGCATTCCGCTCGGTATCGACCTCGACGGGGCAGCCGCACCCCAGGCCGTCGCCTCCTTCGTCACCCTCGTGCAGAACACGTTCTACGACGGTCTCACCTGCCACCGCCTGACGACGGGCGGCGCCGCCGTACTGCAGTGCGGAGACCCAGAGGGAACGGGCTCCGGCGGACCGGGCTGGTCCTTCGGTCCCGTCGAGAACGCGCCCGCCGACAACGTCTACCCCGCGGGAACGATCGCCATGGCCCGCCTCGGCGACAACGGTTACAGCAACGGCAGCCAGTTCTTCATCGTCTACGAAGACACCACCCTGCCGGCCGATGCCGCCGGCGGCTACACCGTGCTCGGACGAGTGACCTCGGGACTCGACACGCTCAACACCGACGTCACGAGCAAGGGCACGGCGGATGGCTCGGGCGACGGCACCCCGGCAGTGCCCACGACCATCGACTCGATCACCGTTCAATAACGTCCCGAGTCAATCCCCGCAAGATCGGCGTTCGTGCGGACTGCCGACGTAATAGGCTGGGACCAGTTTCCGGTCGCGCGCCATGCGCGACACCCGCAGCAAGGTGAGGCACGTGTCAACTACCGAACAGCAACCGTGGGGCCGCGTCGATGAGACCGGCACCGTATTCGTCCGCGAGGGCGACGAGTGGCGCACCGTGGGGCAATATCCCGACGGAACCCCCGAAGAGGCCCTGGCCTATTTCGAGCGCAAATTCACCGACCTGGCCGGTCAGGTCACATTGCTCGAGCAGCGGGTCAAGCGCGGCGCTCCCGCGGCTGACGTGCAGAAGGCGGCATCCCGCCTGAGCACCGCACTTGCCGAGCCCAACGCCGTCGGTGACATCGCCGCCCTGCGCGCCCGCGTAGCTGCACTGGACACCACGGTCGAGGCGCTCACCGAGCAGCAGAGTGAAGAAGCCAAAGCCGCCGTCGCCGAGGCGCTCGCCTACCGTGAGTCGATCGTTGTCGAGGCCGAATCACTCGCCGCCGGTGACCCTGCCAAGACGCAGTGGAAGCAGGCCACAGAGCAGATCACCGAGCTTTTCGCCCGCTGGCAGGCGCATCAGCAAGACGGCCCGAAGCTGCCGAAGGGTGACGCGAACGAGCTGTGGAAGCGGTTCCGCACCGCACGCTCGACCATCGAGGCCAACCGCCGGGCGTTCTTCGCCGAACTCGACAGCGTCCACCGCGACGCCAAGACCAAGAAGCAGAAGCTCATCGAGCGTGCCGAAGCCCTCGTGCCGCAGGGTGCCGATGGCGTGCACTCCTATCGCGGTCTGCTCGACGAGTGGAAGCTCGCGGGTCGAGCTGGCAAGCGCCACGACGACGCTCTCTGGGCGCGCTTCAAGGCTGCCGGCGACGCGATCTACGGTGCGAAGTCCGAGGTCGACGCACGCGACAACATCGAATACCAGGAGAACCTCGACCTGAAGTTGGCCCTGCTGACCGAGGCCGAGCCCATCCTCGAGATCAAGGACCGCGACAAGGCCCGCCAGGCGCTCACCGCTATCCAGCGCCGCTGGGACGAGATCGGCCGCGTGCCCCGCGACCAGGTCAAGCCCGTCGAAGAGCGCCTGCGCAAGGTCGAACAGCACGTGCGCGGCCTCGACGAGGAGTTCTGGGAGAAGAACAACCCCGAGCGCAAGGCCCGTTCCGAGGGGCTCGCCGGCCAGCTGAACGCAGCCATCGAGAAGCTCGAGGCCGAGCTCGAAGAGGCGAAAGCCTCGGGCGACTCGGCGAAGGTTGCCGAAGCCACAGAAGCGCTCGAAGCGCGCAAGGTGTGGTTGAACGCACTGGGTTAGACCCTGCGGTTTCGGCCCCTACGGGCTGAACCCCACCGCAACCACGAGCTCGCGTCACGGCATCCGGCCGGACGCGAGCTCGTTCGTTATGCCGCGGGCCGAGCGTCCCTCTCCACCGTTCCGGGATGGACGGGTTCTCCACAGAAGCCAGGGTGGGGCACCGTCAGCGGGCTCGCTCCGTCACACTGGTGACATGGCTTACGCGCTGCCCGCGACTCTCGGACCGGATGTCCTCCCCGGGCAAGAATTGCAGGCGCTCGTGCTCGACGGCGAATTGTGGCCGCTCGATCGCACCTTCCACCCCGTTGACGAACCCGACCGCCCAGGATTGCGGGCCGATGCCCTCTTCCGCGCATTCTTTTTCGACCTCTCGCGCCGACGTGGTTCGCAGCCGCAACAATCCGCCAGGAGGCGGATGGCGGCACCGCCAGCCGAGGTCCTACCGTTCGTCGCCGGCGGCCTCAGCGCGGCATGGGTCCACGGCGCGATCCTGGCCCCTCCACCCGTGCACGAGGTGTTTGCGCGAGCCCCCGCGCGCGTTCCCGTCCCACCGCTCGCCGACGACTGGTTGGTCGCGCAGGCGCACGTTCGTGAGGACGATGTGTGCCTCAGAGGCGGTTGGCCGGTCCTCACCGAGCTGGCCACGGGCGTGGCCATCGCCAAAACGCTGGTCGGCGCGGCCGACGCGGCACGGGCGCACGGACGACCTCGTCCGCGGGAGCGAGACGCCGGCGCCATTCGCACGGCTGCGCTCACGGCCATCCTCGTTCTCGCCGGGCTCGACACCGTCGACACCTACCTCACGGGAGCGCGGCCGAGGCGAGGAACGAGAGCGCACGAGGCGACCACGCTCATCGGCCGCGTTCTGAGCAATCTGACGAGCGACAAACTCTTCGCCGCCCAACGCGAGGCGGCTCGAGTCGCCGAGCGCGCAGACGACTGCGCCGAGACCGATGTCAGAGAGGTCTTCGCGTCGCCACAACCCGGTGTAGAGAACGTCTCCCACCGGGACGCGACCGAGGCCGCCCGGGACGCCGTCCGAACGCAACTCACGGAACAGAAACGGTCGACGACCTTGCACGATGCACGCATGGACACGCCAGAGGAAGCTCGCGAGAGCGCCTTCTGACGCGTCCTCGGGCGCTGCGAAACCTTTAGCCGGCGCTCACGCGGTAGACGTCGTAAACGGCCTCGATGCGTCGCACCGCGTTCAGCACTCGGTCGAGGTGGGTCGTGTCGCCCATCTCGAACACGAAGCGGCTGAGTGCCAGACGGTCGCTATTCGTCGAGACCGTGGCCGAGAGGATGTTCACGTGGTACTCGCTGAGCACGCGCGTGACATCGCTCAAGAGGCCCGCCCGATCGAGCGCCTCGACCTGGATCTGCACGAGGAACACGCTCTTCGAGGACGGCGCCCATTCGACCTCGATCATGCGCTCGGGTTCGTTGAGCAGCGACGCCACGTTGTGGCAATCGGCCTGGTGCACCGAAACGCCTGAACCGCGCGTCACGAAACCGACGATGTCGTCACCCGGAACGGGCGTGCAACACTTCGCCAACTTCACCAGGATGTCGGGGGCCCCGCGCACGAGCACACCGGAATCGCTGTGCGGCACCGGCCGCGTGCGACCACGCACCGGGAAGTCGATCTCGGTGTTCTCGCTCTCGGCGTCGCCCTGCAGCAGGGCGGCGACCTTTTCGAGCACCGACTGGGTCGAGATGTGCCCCTCGCCCACCGCGGCATACAGCGCTGACACGTCTTCGTAACGCATCTGCGCCGCCACTTCGGCGAACGAATCCTGGTTCATGAGCTTCTGCAGCGGAAGGTTCTGCTTGCGCATGGCGCGGGCGATCGCATCTTTGCCCTGCTCGATGGCCTCGTCGCGCCGCTCCTTGGTGAACCATTGGCGGATCTTGTTGCGGGCACGGGTGCTGCGCACGAAGTTCAGCCAGTCCTGGCTGGGGCCCGAGTCGGGGTTCTTCGATGTGAAGACCTCGACGACGTCGCCGCTGTTCAGCTCGGTCTCGAGCGGCACCAGGCGGCCGTTGACCTTCGAGCCCATCGTGCGGTGGCCGACCTCGGTGTGCACCGCATAGGCGAAGTCGACGGGCGTCGCGCCCGCGGGCAGGCCGATGACCCGACCCTTGGGGGTGAAGACGTAGACCTCTTTGGCGCCGATCTCGAACCTGAGCGAGTCGAGGAACTCCCCTGGGTCGGCCGTCTCAGCCTGCCAGTCGGAGATGTGGGCGAGCCACGCCATGTCGGTGTCATTCGACTTTGACGACACGGACGGCGTCTTCCCGTTGACGCGCTCCTTGTACTTCCAGTGCGCGGCCACACCGTACTCGGCGTGCTGGTGCATTTCGTGCGTGCGGATCTGGATCTCGACGGACTTGCCGCCCGGCCCGATCACCGTGGTGTGCAGGGACTGGTACAGGTTGAATTTGGGGGTCGCAATGTAGTCCTTGAAGCGGCCCGGAATGGGCGTCCAGCGCGCGTGAATGGCACCCAGCACGGCGTAGCAGTCGCGCACCGAGTTGACGAGCACGCGGATGCCGACCAGGTCGTAGATGTCGTCGAACTCGCGCCCGCGCACCACCATCTTCTGGTAGATCGAGTAGTACTGCTTGGGTCGCCCGACGACCTTGCCGCGGATCTTCTGCGATTTGAGGTCGTCGTTGACCGCGTCGATGACGTGCTGCACGAATTCTTCGCGCTGCGGGGTGCGCTGCCGCACGAGGCTCTCGATCTCGGCATAGATCTTGGGATAGAGCACCGCGAACGAGAGGTCTTCGAGTTCCCACTTGATGGTCTGGATGCCGAGTCGGTGCGCGAGCGGCGCATAGATCTCGAGCGTCTCGGTCGCCTTCTTGCTGGCTTTCTCCGGAGGGACGAAGCCCCAGGTGCGAGCGTTGTGCAGGCGGTCGGCGAGCTTGATGATCAGGACGCGGATGTCTTTCGACATGGCCACGATCATTTTGCGCACGGTTTCGGCCTGCGCGCTTTCGCCGTATTTCACCTTGTCGAGCTTGGTGACGCCGTCGACCAGCATGGCGACCTCGTCGCCGAACTCGGCCTGCAACTCGTCGAGACCGTAGTCGGTGTCTTCGACCGTGTCGTGCAACAGCGCGGCCGCGAGGGTCTTGGGCCCGATGCCGAGGTCGGCGAGGATCTGGGCGACCGCGAGCGGATGCGTGATGTAGGGCTCGCCGCTCTGGCGCTTCTGGCCGCTATGAGCGCGGTCGGCGACGGCGTAGGCACGTTCGAGGATCGTGAGATCGGCCTTGGGGTGGTGCAGGCGGGTGGTGCGCACGAGACGGTCGACGGCGCCCGCGGGTTGTGCCTTGGAGAAGATGCGCGGCACGAGGCGCCGCAGCGATGCGGTGGAGGACTGAACGGCCTCGGACATATTCGCTCCTCCTACGGAATGAGACAACGCTCCATTATCTCGCGAGATCGAGGGCACGAAGACCAGCGGCGGGCCCGGCATTCCCCTGTGCGCGAAAAGGGCCGCATCCCGAAGGATCCGGCCCTGCGGCTGCCGCACACCACCCCGAGGGGAGAGGTGCGGATGGCCGTCGCGTTTAGACGGTTTCTGTCGCCGGAACGGCCTCGCCCGAAGCGCCCGAGGCACCTGACACGCCGGACCGGTTCGCCTTCTCGCGAGCAGCCAACACGCGCGCATCGCGCTTCTTGATCGCCGGTTCGTTCTGACGGAACAGGGCGTAGAGCGGGGCTGCGACGAAGATCGTCGAGTAGGTGGCGACCAGGATGCCGATCAGCAGCGACAGCGAGATGTCGCGCAGAGTCTCGGCGCCGAGCACGAAGTCACCGATCACGAGGATGGCGGCGACGGGAAGGGCCGCGACCACCGACGTGTTGATCGAACGCACGAGGGTCTGGTTGACGGCGAGGTTGACGGATTCGGCGAAGGTGCGAGACGCGTTCTCCCCGTCATCCGTCGTGTTCTCTCGGATCTTGTCGAAGACCACCACCGTGTCGTAGAGCGAATAGCCCAGGATGGTGAGGAATCCGATCACCGCGGCGGGCGTGATCTCGAAGCCGCTGGCCGCGTAGACGCCGAGCGTGATGATGAGCACGTCGAGCAGGGCGAGCATGGCGGCCGCGGACATCTTCCAGGTGCGGAAGTAGAGGGCCATGATCACGAACGCGAGCGCGAGGAACGCGAAGAGTCCGAGCAGGGCCTGACGCGTGACATCCGCACCCCATGAGGCGCCGATGAACGATGTGCTGACTTCGGAGGCGTCGACCTTGTAGGCCGTGGCCAGGGAGTCTTGCACCTCTTTGGTCTCGCCGGCGGTCATCTGGTCGGTCTGCACGCGGACCGCGCTGTCGCCGACGGTCGTCACACGGACGACGGCGTCTGGCACGACCGACGCGACCGCGTCTTGCGCCACGGTCTGATCGGTGGTCGACACGTTGGCGATCTGGAACTGCGATCCGCCGCTGAACTCGATGCCGAAGTTGAAGCCGCCCTTCACGATGGGGACGAGGATCGACAACACGACGAGGGCGATGGCGACGCTGAACGACACCTTGCGCTTGCCGACGAAGTTGATCGACTTCTTACCCGTGTAGAGGTCGTTGCCGAAGCTGGTCAAGCTGGCCATCAGGCGTCCTTCTTCTTGCTCGTGGTGGCGGCGTCATCGGAGCGAGTGGGTGCGCCCGCCGATACCGACTCACGCTCCTGCTCGGCCCGCTTGCGCTCGGCGATGGTCTGGCGACGCTCGGCCTCGCGACTCGACTTGGCCACCTTGGAACCGGGGACATCGGTGGGCGTGCGGAACTGCGCGCGGCCGCGGTAGACGGCACCGAGGGCGTTCGGGTCGAGCCCCGACAGCTTGTGCCCGCTCGAGAAGAATCGCGTCTGAGCGAGCAGCTGCAGCATGGGGTGCGTGAAGAGGATGACGACCAGGATGTCGATGATCGTGGTGAGTCCCAGCGTGAACGCGAATCCGCGCACGTTGCCGACCGCCAGCACGTAGAGCACGACGGCGGCGAGCACGTTGACACCCTTGGACGCGTAGATCGTGCGCTTGGCACGACGCCAGCCCGCCTCGACCGCGGATTCGAGGCCGCGGCCATCGCGCAACTCGTCGCGGATGCGTTCGAAGTAGACGATGAACGAGTCGGCGGTGAAACCGATGGCCACGATCAGACCCGCGACGCCGGCGAGCGACAGGCGGTAGCCCTCGCTCCACGACAGCAGGGCGATCGACAGGTAGGTCAGGATGCCCGCCACGATGAGCGACGCGATCGTGACGAAGCCGAGCAGACGGTATTGGAAGAGCGTGTAGATCACGACGAGGATCAGACCGATGAGACCGGCGATGAGGCCGATCGTCAGCTGCGACGAACCCAGGGTGGCCGAGATGGTGTCGGATGACTGCACCGTGAAGCTGATGGGCAGTGCGCCGTACTTCAGCTGGTCGGCGAGCGTCTTGGACGTCTCCTGCGTGAAGCTTCCCGTGATGCTGGGCTTGCCGTCGGTGATCAGACCGTTCATCGACGGGGCGGAGAGCACCTTGCCGTCGAGCACGAACGCGAACTGGTTGAGCGGCGCCTGCGCGCCGTAGAGGCGCTGGCTGATCTGGGCGAAGACGTCGCTGCCCTTGCCGTCGAGCGTGATGTTGACGGCCCACTGGCCGGTCGATCCGCCGGACTGCGTGGTCTGCAGGCCGTTGGTCGCGTCGGTGATGGCCGAACCATCCAGCTCGACCGGGCCGAGGATGTACTTGGCCGAGCCGGCGTCATCACACGTGATGAGCGGCTGATCGGCCGGGGCCTGCTCCTCGTCGCTCGGCGGGTTGGCGCAGTCGTACGCCTGGAACTCCGCCTGCAGGGCCGGGGTCACGTAAGCGAGGTCGCTGCCGTTCGTCGGGGCGGCCGTCGGCGTGGAGACAAGACCAGGATCGGGCGACGGGAACGGTGTCGATTGGCCGTCATCCCCCACGAACGTGTTGGCCGGCGCACCGGCGACGAGCACGGGGCGGAACTCGAGCTTGGCGCTCGACTGGATGCGGTTGCGCGTCTCTTCGTCGGCTTCGCCCGGGATCGACACGACGATGTTCTGACCGCCCTCGGTGTTCACCTCGGCTTCGGAAACACCCGAGGCATCGACACGCTGGCGGATGATCGAGACCGCCTGTGTCAACTGCTCAGGTGTGATCTGTTCGCCGTTCTGCGACTGCGGCGCCAGGATGATCTGCGTTCCACCTTGCAGGTCGAGCGCGAGTTTGGGCATCCACGAGGCGTTCGACCAGATGACACCGCTGGCGAGGACGCCAAACAGAACCAGGACGATGACACCCAACCACGAGAGGGAACGCCATGCTTTGCGCACGGGCGTCGATCTGGACTTAGCCAACGATTTACTCAGCTTTCTTAGGCGTCCGGCCCTTTCGGGGCCGGACGGGGCAATTCCAGTATGTTATTCGTCGATCTTCTTGTTGCGCGAATCGTTGGTGGTGCGCTCGGTTCCGTCGACGCGCTCACCGAACTCGGGGTTCTCGGCGTAGGTCGCGTGGTCGGCGTTGAGCTCGGGGCCAGCGATCGTGTCGGTGGCGTCGTCGGCGGGCACGATGACCTCGTCGGTGATGACGCGTGCGATGGTCTGGCGGTGCACGGTGACGACGTTGCCGGGGCTCGTCTCGAGCTGCACCTTGTTGTCGCCCTCGTCGATGGCGAGGATCGTGCCGTAGAGACCGAAGTTAGTCATCACCTCGGCACCAGGGACAACTTGGGACTGCAGGCTTTCCATGTCGCGCTTGCGCTTCTGCCCGTTGCGGAACATGAAGAAGATGAGCACGGCCAGAATGGCGAGCATTCCGATAGTCAGCGGATCAAATGCCATGAGAGACGAACCTTTCGCGGCGCTTTTGCCGCATGTTTTGGGGTAACCGGCCAGGGGGCCAGCTTGAATTATAGGACACCGGGCAGGAAGGCTCCCTGGGAGGGCTCGATTCCGAAGTGTTTCCAGGCTTGCGGGGTCGCGACCCGTCCGCGCGGTGTGCGCGTGATGAGTCCGATGCGCACGAGGAACGGTTCGACCACGCTCTCGATGGTCTCGGATTCCTCTCCCACCGACACGGCGAGCGTGTTGAGACCCACCGGTCCCCCGTCGAAACGCTCGAGCAGGATCTGCATGACGGCCCGGTCGAGGCGGTCGAGCCCGAGGGGGTCGACGTCGTAGAGCTCGAGGGCCGCGCGCACGGCATCGGCGTCGGCATCCCGACCGTGCACGAGGGCGAAGTCGCGCACACGGCGCAGCAGACGGTTGGCGATACGGGGCGTTCCGCGGCAGCGGCCCGCGATCTCGGCTAGGCCCTCGCGGTCGAGATCGAAGTGCAGCAGGCGGGCCGCGCGCGCCAAGACCTCGCGCAGCTCATCTTCTTCATAGAACTCGAGGTGCGCCGTGAAGCCGAAGCGGTCGCGCAGCGGGTTGGGCAACAAACCCGCACGGGTCGTCGCACCGACGAGCGTGAACGGCGCCAGCTCGAGGGGAACGGATGTGGCACCCGCACCCTTACCGACCATGATGTCGATGCGGAAGTCTTCCATCGCCAGGTAGAGCATCTCTTCGGCCGAGCGCGCCATGCGGTGGATCTCGTCGATAAAGAGCACTTCACCCGGCACGAGCGACGACAACACGGCCGCCAGGTCACCCGAGTGCTGAATGGCGGGACCGCTCGACATGCGCAGCGGGCGCCCCGATTCGTGCGCCACGATCATGGCGAGCGTCGTCTTGCCAAGCCCCGGAGGACCCGCGAGCAGGATGTGGTCGGGCGTGCGTCCCTGCATCGACGCGGCGGTCAACAGCAGCTGCAGTTGACCGCGCACCTTCGTCTGCCCGACGAATTCGGCCAGCGATTCGGGCCGGAGCGCTCCCTCGAACGCGAGCTCGGCATCCGATTCGAGGTCGGGACGCGTGAGGTCGTCTGACATCAGCGGGCCCTCCCGGCGGCGCTACTCGCGGCGGGACCGAGTTGGGCCAGCGCCAGGCGCAGCAGGGCGGGCACCGAGGAGACATCCGCTTCGGGGTTGTTCGCGACGGCGTCTTCCACGGCGCGTTGAGCGATCTTCTCCGACCATCCCAAGCCGATGAGAGCCACGAGCACGCTCTCGTCGACGGGTTGGGCAGCAACGGCGCGCGACGATGAGGCCGACGACGTGGATGCCGTGATGCGCAGCTTGCCCGTCAATGCCACGACGATGAGTTTGGCGGTTTTGGGCCCGATGCCCGACACCTTGCGGAACACGGCGTCGTCTTCGCTCGAGACGGCGCGGGCCACCTGATCGGGCGTGAGCACGGCCAGCACACCGAGCGCCGACTTGGGGCCGACGCCCGTGACGCTCGTCAGCAGCTCGAACACGGCGAGCTGCTCGGCGGTCTCGAAGCCGAAGAGGGAGAGGGAGTCTTCGCGCACGATGAGCGTGGTGTGCACGAACGCCTCTGATCCGGTGCGCATCGAGAGCGCGTGCTCGGGGGTGACCTGGATCGACAGACCCACCCCGCCGACCTCGATGACGGCCGTCGAACCCAGGGCGCTCAGAACTGTTCCACGTACCGAAGAAATCACTCTGTCAGCCTAGGCGACGCCCCCGACGTTCCCCCGGAGCGTTCGGCGGCGCGCCATGCCCGTTGCGCCGGCGTGAGCCCGGCCGAGCGGGTGCCCGCCGATGCCTGCGCCTTCGCCATGCGGGTCGATACTCCCCCGCCGGCGGCCGCGGCCTGTTTCTGCAGCGACACGTTGCCGCGCCACGCGTGGCAGATTGCCAGCGCCAAGGCGTCGGCGGCGTCGGCGGGTTGCGGCAGTTCGGCGAGGCCGAGGATGCGCGCGACCATGGTCTGCACCTGCTTCTTCTCGGCCGAGCCGTAGCCCGTGATCGAGGCCTTGACCTCGCTCGGCGTGTGCATGCCGACCGGGATGCTGCGGCGCGCGGCCGCGTGCAGTGCGAGTCCCGACACCTGCGCCGTCCCCATGACGGAACGCAGGTTGTGCTGGGCGAACACGCGCTCGACGGCGACCGCGGCGGGACCGAACTCGTCGATCGCTTGGTCGATGCCCTGCGCGATCGTCAGGAGGCGCTCCTCGATGGGCGCATCGGGCGACGACCGGATGACGCTGTAGTGCACAAGCGACGCGGTGCGCGTGCGCTCAACATCGACCACACCCACACCACAACGGGTGAGGCCGGGGTCGATGCCGAGCACGCGCATCGTCACGCTCGACTACTCGTCGTCGTCAGCGTGCAGCTCGGCTTCGACCTCGGGGCTGAGGTCGAGGTTGGTGTAGATGTTCTGCACGTCGTCGCTGTCTTCCAGCCCGTCGATGAGCTTGAACACGCGGCGGGCGGTGTCGGCGTCGACCTCGACCTTGAGGTTCGGGACGAAGGCCACGTCGGCGGAGTCGTAATCGATGCCCGACTCCTGCAGCGCCTGACGCGTCGAGACAAGGTCGGACGCCTCGGTGAAGACCTCGAACGTGTCGCCCTCGTTGGTGACCTCTTCGGCGCCGGCTTCGAGCACGGCGGCGAGGATGTCGTCCTCGGTCGTGTTCTCGGCGGGAACGACGATGACGCCCTTGCGGCTGAAGTTGTAGGCGACGCTGCCGGGGTCGGCCATGGTGCCGCCGTTGCGCGTCATGGCGGTGCGGACATCGGCCGCGGCGCGGTTCTTGTTGTCGGTGAGGCACTCGATCAGCAGCGCGACGCCGTTGGGGCCGTAGCCCTCGTACATGATCGTCGTGTAGTCGATCACTTCGCCCGTGAGACCGGCGCCGCGCTTGATGGCGCGGTCGATGTTGTCGTTGGGGACCGACGTCTTCTTCGCCTTCTGCACGGCGTCGACGAGCGTCGGGTTTCCTGACATGTCGGCGCCACCGATCTTGGCGGCGACCTCGATGTTCTTGATGAGCTTGGCGAACGATTTCGCACGTCGCTGGTCGATGACCGCTTTCTTGTGCTTGGTCGTCGCCCATTTGGAGTGGCCGGACATATGCTCCCTTACTGCCGTGAAATCCCGTCTATTCTATGGCCCGACGGGATGTCCGGGGCCCGCGCACCGCCGAAGTGCGCCGCGCTGGCGCTCAGGCCCGCACGCGACCGGCGATCTTGTCGAGGAAGTAGCGGTGGAACCGCGTGTCGCCCGTGACCTCCGGGTGGAACGATGTGCCCATGACCGAACCCTGTTCGACGGCGACGATGCGCCCGTCGGGGACGTGCGCGAGCACGTCGACGTCGTCGCCAACGGCATCCACGACGGGTGCGCGGATGAAGACGGCGTGCACGGGCGGATCGCCCAGCGCCGGAACATCGAGGTCGGTTTCGAACGAGTCGGTCTGCGTGCCGAAGGCGTTGCGCCGCACCGTGATGTCGAGGCCCCCGAGGGTCTGCTGCCCGGAGATGCCGTCGACGATGCGGTCGGCGAGCATGATCAAACCGGCGCAGGTGCCGTAGGTAGGCAGACCGCCGCGGATGGCCTCACGCAGGGGTTCGGCCACCTCGAACGTGCGCGACAGCTTGTCCATGACGCTCGACTCGCCGCCGGGAATGACGAGCCCGTCGATCTCGGACAGCTCGCTGGCACGCCGAACGGGCACGGCGGTTGCGCCGAGCCCGTTCAGAACCGCGAGGTGTTCGCGAAAATCGCCCTGGAGTGCCAGGACCCCGATGCGGGGCGTCGCGCTACCAGCCACGCTCGGCGAGACGGTGCGGGGCGGCGAGGTCGGCGACGTTGATGCCGACCATGGCTTCTCCCAGACCGCGCGACGCTTCGGCGATGACCTTGGCGTCGTCGTAGAACGTGGTGGCCTTGACGATCGCGGCGGCACGCTTGGCCGGGTCGCCCGACTTGAAGATGCCTGAGCCGACGAACACGCCGTCGGCGCCCAGCTGCATCATGAGTGCTGCATCGGCCGGGGTGGCCACGCCACCCGCGGTGAAGAGCACGACGGGGAGCTTGCCGGTCTGCGCGATCTCGGCGACGAGTTCGTAGGGCGCCTGCAGCTCTTTCGCGGCGACGTAGATCTCGTCCTTGGTCAGCGCCGACAAAGCGCGGATCTCGGCCTTGATGGTGCGGATGTGCTTGGTGGCCTCGGAGACGTCGCCCGTGCCAGCCTCACCCTTGGAGCGGATCATGGCCGCGCCCTCGTTGATGCGACGCAGGGCTTCGCCCAGGTTGGTGGCACCGCAGACGAACGGGATGCCGAAGCCCCACTTGTCGATGTGGTTCACGTAGTCGGCCGGACTCAGCACCTCGGACTCGTCGATGTAGTCGACGTTGAGTGCTTCGAGAACCTGGGCCTCGACGAAGTGGCCGATGCGCGCCTTGGCCATGACGGGGATGGAAACCGTGGCCTGGATCTGTTCGATGAGGTCGGGGTCGCTCATGCGGGCGACGCCGCCCTGGGCGCGGATGTCGGCGGGGACCCGCTCGAGGGCCATGACGGCCACGGCGCCGGCATCTTCGGCGATGCGCGCCTGTTCCGCCGTGACGACGTCCATGATCACACCGCCCTTGAGCATCTCTGCAAGGCCGCGCTTCACGCGGTTGGAGCCGAATTCGCCGTTCGTGGTGCTGTCAGTCATAGTCTCAGATTCTACTCGTGATTGATGATGAGGACGCGGCCGGGGGCCGCAGTATTACGCTTCGCGCACGAGGCGCCGGGGCGGGTTCGTGTCAGACCGGCCAGGCTGCCGCGAGCGACGAACGAACGTCGCCGAGCAGCTGCGGCAGAGCCTTGGTCTTCGCGATGATGGGCAGGAAATTGGCGTCGTGCTGCCAGCGCGGGACGATGTGTTGGTGCAGGTGCGCCGCGATTCCGGCTCCCGCCACTTCGCCCTGGTTCATGCCGATGTTGAAGCCGTGGTTGTGCGAGACCTCACGGATGACGCGCATGGCGGTCTGCGTGAGCGCCCCGATCTCAGCCACTTCTTCGGGAGTGGCCTGGTCGTAGGTCGCGATGTGACGGTACGGGCAGACCAGCAGGTGACCGCTGTTGTAGGGGAACAGGTTGAGCAGCACATAGGCGTGCTCGCCACGAGCGACGATCAAACCATCCTCGTCACTCAGCGAAGGGGCGTGGCAGAACGGGCATTCGTGTTCCTCGGGCTGCTGGCCCTTCTCGATGTAGACCATGCGGTGCGGGGTCCACAGGCGCTGGAACTCGTCGGGCACCCCCGCGAGATGCGCGGCATCGTCGATGCGAACGTCGGATGCCGCGGCACCCGAGTCGGCGTCGTAGTCCCCCATGCTCAGGCGGGCCATGCGGTGTCCACCTGAACGCGGTCGGCGATCGACTGGGTGATGCGCTGGATGGCGTCGGCCACGGGGATGCCGTTGAGCTGCGTTCCGTCGCGGAAGCGGAAGCTGACCGAGCCGTTGGCCGAGTCTTCTTCACCCGCGATGAGCTGGAAGGGGACCTTGGCCTTGGTGTGGTTGCGGATCTTCTTCTGCATGCGGTCGTCGGAGTGGTCGACCTCGGCGCGTACGCCGGCTTTCTTCAGCTGATCGATGACGTCTTGCAGGTAGTCACCGTACTGCTCGGCGACGGGGATGCCCATGACCTGCACGGGGCTCAGCCACACGGGGAACGCGCCGGCGTAGTGCTCGAGCAGGATGGCGAAGAACCGCTCGATCGAGCCGAGCAGTGCGCGGTGGATCATGACGGGCTGCTGACGCGATCCGTCATCAGAGGTGTACTCGAGTTCGAAGAGTTCGGGCTGGTTGAAGTCGAGCTGCACGGTGGAGAGCTGCCACGTGCGGCCGATGGCATCCCGAGCCTGTACCGAGATCTTGGGGCCATAGAACGCCGCACCACCGGGGTCGGCGACGAGCTCGAGGCCCGACTCGACGGCGACCTGACGCAAGGTCTCGGTCGCTTCTTCCCAGACCTCGTCGGTTCCGACGTACTTCACCGGGTCTTTCGTCGAGAGTTCGAGGTAGAAGTCGTTGAGGCCGTAGCCGCGCAGGGTTTCGAGCACGAACTGGAGCTGGCGGGCCAGCTCCTCTTTCACCTGACCGGGCGTCACATAGATGTGGGCGTCGTCCTGGGTCAGGCCGCGCACGCGCGTGAGACCGGAGAGGGTGCCGCTCTTCTCGTAGCGGTACACGGTGCCGAATTCGGCCAGACGCATGGGCAGCTCGCGGTAGCTGCGGCCACGGGCGCGGTAGATCAGGTTGTGCATGGGGCAGTTCATGGGCTTCAGGTAGTAGTCCTGGCCCTGGCGCGTCAACTCGCCAGCCTCGTTGTATTCGGCGTCGAGGTGCATCGCCGGGAACATGCCGTCTTTGTACCAGCTGAGGTGCTGGCTGGTCTCGAAGAGGTGGCCCTTGGTGATGTGCGGGGTGTTGACGAGGTCGTAGCCCGAGGCGACGAGTCGCTCGCGCATGTAGTTCTCGATCTCGGCGCGGATGATTCCGCCCTTGGGGTGGAACACGGCGAGACCCGAGCCGATCTCGTCGGGGAAGCTGAAGAGGTCGAGTTCGCGGCCGAGCTTGCGGTGGTCGCGCTTCGCCGCTTCCTCCATGCGGGCCTGGTAGGCGCGCAACTCGTCCTTCGTGGGCCACGCGGTTCCGTAGATGCGCTGCAGCTGCGGGTTCTTCTCCGAACCCCGCCAGTATGCGGCGGCCACGCGGGTGAGCGCGTAGCCGTTGCCGATCATGCGCGTGGACGGCAGGTGCGGCCCCCGGCAGAGGTCCTTCCACAGGGTTTCGCCCGACTTGGGGTCGATGTTGTCGTAGATCGTGAGCTCGGCGCCGCCGACCTCGACATTCTCGTTGTCTTCGCCGGCGTTGGCGCCCTTGATGCCGATCAGCTCGAGCTTGTAGGGCTCGGACGCGAGCTCCTCGCGGGCCTCTTCCTCGGAGACCACGCGGCGCACGAAACGCTGGCCCTGCCGGATGATCCGGTCCATCTCCTTCTGCAGCGCCTTGAGGTCTTCGGGCGTGAAGGCCTCGTGCACGTCGAAGTCGTAGTAGAAGCCGTCGGTGACGGGCGGCCCGATGCCGAGGCGGGCGTCGGGGTTGACCTTCTGCACGGCCTGCGCGAGCACGTGGGCGGCCGAGTGACGCAGGATGTTCAAGCCATCCTCGGAGTCGATCGTGACGGCCTCGACCGTGTCGGCGTCGGTGACCTGCGTGGCCAGATCTTTCAGCTCGCCGTTGACGCGCATCGCGACGACGGACCGGTCGGTGAATAGCTCAAAACCGTCAGGCACCAGGGTCCACTCCTTAGACAAAATCGTTCGGTACAACTGTAGTGCGACGGCGGTGGCTCGACGCGCAGCGGGTCCTCACGACCGAAGCCGTGAGGACCCGCAGAGACCGGTCGTGATGCGCTTAGCGGTTCGCCTCGCGCCGGCGTGCTGCGATCCATAGCATCGATCCGAGGACCATCAGTGCCAGCACGGTCATGCCGGCCACGAGTGGGGCGGCGCCGGTTGCGGCGAGGATGATCTTCGGCTCGGGCGACAGGGGCACGATAGCGACGGATGGCTCCGAAACCACCGGTCCCGATCGAGCGGATGCCGTGGCCACCGCGGTATTCGAGACACCCTGGGCGCCGATATCCGTGTCGGTCACCGCGTAGTTCGCCGAGGCCGTCACGGTCTCGCCCGGCGCCAACTGACCGGCCTCCCCCGGCCAGGTGCCGAAGGTGACGAGCGAGAGGCGAGGCAGCCGATCATCCACCTGCACGTCGGTGAGTGTCACGTTGCCATCGTTCGTCACCGCGAAGGTGTACTCGATGGATTCGCCGGGCACTGCGTGCGATCCTCCGGCGAAAGCTGCCCGCTTCTCGATGGTGAGGACTGCCAGGTTGTTCAAATCGACGTTTGCCGAATCGAGCGCCTCGGGGATCGAGCGGCCGTCCGGAGTCCGCGCTGCCGCCGAGGCGGTGTTGTCAACCGTTCCGGTATCGATGTCCGCCTGCGTCAGAACGTAGGAGGCGGTTGCGTGCACACTCTGACCCGGTGTCAGAACGCCCACGGTTCCGCTCGGGTACTGCTCGAACGCGATCGCTGAGATGCCCGGTAGTTCGTCGCGCACCGAGACGTCCGTCGCCGTCGTGGCGCCGACGTTCGAGATGTCGAATCCGTAGCTGATGCGGTCGCCGGGCGCGGGAGTGTCGCCACCCTCGAAGACGGCGGTCTTGTCGATGGCGATCTCGGAGTGCGCCTGGATCGGCACAGTCACGGTGCTCGTGACGGGCGGGACGGGACCGCTGCCGCTGACGCCCGACACGGTCGCCGTGTTGTCGACCGAGCGGGCATCGACATCGGCCTGGGTCAGTGCATAGCTCGCGGATGCCGTTACCGTCTCGCCCGGCGCCAACGACCCTGGTGTTCCCGGCCAGGCGTCGTACTCGAGGGTGCTCAACCCGGGTTTCGGGTCGAGGATCGCGGTCTGGGCCACTGTCAGCGAGCCCGTGTTGGTCACCGTGAAGGAGTACTCGACCCGGTCCCCCGCTTCGGAATCGCCCGGTGCCACAGATCCCTTCTTCGTCAAGGTGAGGCTCGCCGACCGGTCGAGCGTGGTCGTCGTGGTCGACGCGGGCGCATCCACCGGTCGATCCAGCGGAGAGGTGGCCGAGGCGGTTGCCGTGTTGACGATCGAGCCGCGATCGGTGTCCGCTTGCGTGACGGTATAGCTGGCGCGGAACGTGACGCTCTTGCCCGGCGGCAGCACACCCGGGCTGCCGCTCGGCCAGTCGGTGGCGGCCGGGGCACTCAGCCCGGGAAGCGGGTCGGCGACCGTCACACCCGTCAGCGTGACGGCGCTCGGGTTCGTCACGACGAACGCATAGGTCAGTACATCGGAGGTGTTGGTGACGGCGTCTTTCGAGACATCCGTCACGTTCTCGACGGTCTTCTCCAGGTCGAGCGCAGGCTGAGCGGCGATGAGCTCGACGGTGTAGTCCTCGACCTCGCCGGCGCGTTGCGGGCCCGACGGGCCGACCGCGACGGAATCACCGACGGTAAGGCGGATGCGGGCGAAGGACGTGCCGGAGGTAGAGATGCGTTTCTCCAAGCCCGTCCAGGTCACGCGGCTGGTGGTGCCGGACGCTCCGGGCGGTACGACGGCCGAGGCAGCCTCGTTCTGTTCGAAGGTGCCGTTCCGGTCGAAGTCGATCCAGGCGGTCAACGTGGCCGGAACCGACAGGACACGGTTCGTGGCCGAGACGTCGAGAGAGTACCCCGAGCCTTCGAGCGCTTCGACGACCGGCAGAGCTGCCACGCCATCCTCGTCGTCGATCGCCGTATTCGGACGTTCGCCGGCCGTGGCGTCATCACCGCGCGCATCCGCACTGAATGCCGACGTCGTCTCGCCATCGACCAGGGCGCCGAGGAATGTGGCCGCGTTGGCGGGGTGGGATGCCGCGCCATAGCTCTCGGGGGCATCGCCGTGGTCGACCGCAAACGTCGCGCAACTGGGGGCATAGCCGTCGAGGCCTTCGCCGCCGAGCTGCGGACGGTAGCCCCGCACGATGGATGAACTCAGCTCACCGTCGCCGGCGTCACAGAATGGCCCCTCGATGCGCTGTTCGGTGAGGTTGCCGCGGCCGTCGCCCGCGGTCGCCAGCGTCTTCTGCGCCGTGCCATCCACCTTCAGCTCCCCGTCGGGGGTCACGACGAGGGGGCGGCAACTGAGAATGGCGCTCTGCGTCCAGCGCGTGCCCTGGCTCGCGAAGGTCGAGCCCGAGAGCTGATAGGCCACCTGGTTCACCGGGCACAGGCCGTCGGATGTCGCGCCCCGGCCCTCGTCGAACGCGGGGTAGGTCAGCCAGTCCGCGTTCGGCGTCACGACGGGCTTGCCGTCGGCCCCGACATCCACCGTTCCACAGAGGAGGTCCAGCTGCACGAGGATGCCGCCGGGACCTGTCGTTCCCACGCGGTTCTGTGCGCGAGCACCGATCAGCACCTCGTCGGCATCGCACTCGCGCGGCTGCTCTGCCCCCTTCTGCGAACCGATGATGCCCCCGCTCGTGGAGGGTGTGACGGGGACCGCGGCCACTGCAGCGCTGGCGGCACCGCCCCCGACCATCAGCGCCACGAGACCCGCCGCTAGGAGCCCCCTGCCGCGACTTCGCCGCGCTTGCGACCTCTTCTGCTGCCCTCTACCTGCATCGAACACTCGGCACGCTCCATTCATCGAACTGTCGCCCCATCATGGCATGCTGAAATATCACAAGCAAGAACGCAGTCCCTACGGGCAGGGTCCTACCCGCGTGCCGCACCTCCTCGGACAACCCCCGGACCTAATCCGGAGGCTCCGTCGGCTCGCCATACCGGGATCGAACCAGCGCGATCGCAAGTCATGCGATCGCGGGTCACTGTCGATCCCCCACAGAAACCTCAGCTGTCCACGGTTGCGGCCTGTTTAAAACAGAAAACCCCCGGACATAACCCGGAGGCTTCGTCGGCTCGCCATACTGGGATCGAACTAGCGCGATCGCAGGTTATGCGATCGCGGGTCACTGGCGATCCCCGACAAAAACCTCACCTGCCCACGGTTGCAGCCTGTCTTAAACAGAAAACCCCCGGATCTTGATCCGGGGGTTTGATTGTGGGCGATACTGGGATCGAACCAGTGACCTCTTCCGTGTCAGGGAAGCGCGCTACCGCTGCGCCAATCGCCCGCTGAACATCTTTCGATGTGTGGGGTTTGTGAGTGTTGGAGGTGGCGACGGGATTCGAACCCGTGTGGACGGCTTTGCAGGCCGCTGCCTCGCCTCTCGGCCACGCCACCGCGTGTGGTTGCCCACATGCCGTGACCAGCCTGGAAGACTGATCTTGACACTCGAGCGGATGACGAGATTCGAACTCGCGACCCTCACCTTGGCAAGGTGATGCGCTACCACTGCGCCACATCCGCATTGCGCTCATTTCTGAGTGCTTAGGAACTCTAACTGACGGGGAACGCTTTGCACAAACCGAGAACCCACTTTTTCGGTTTTCGGGGGGTTTGTGACGTTTTCGGCCGTCCCATTTGGGTTGCCGATTCGCAACGTGACCGGGCCGATTCTCTTAGGGTAATTTTTCTCTATTTTTCGGCGAATTTTTCTCCGAAGCACTCCCCCGAGGGCCCGCGCCCTCCCGGTTCGCGTTTCCCGCTTTCGCTCCGCTAAGATCGAATCTCGCAGGCGGACGTTCTTCCGTTTCGCGGGCGATTGGCGCAGTTGGTAGCGCGCTTCCTTCACACGGAAGAGGTCATCGGTTCGAGTCCGGTATCGCCCACCATTCTTCAGGTCCGCCAGTTCGCGCTGGCGGATTTTTTGTGCCCCTGTGGTTTCCGCAGGTCTAGGACGGGGCCACTGGTTCGTCAACGGGGTGTTGTCGGCATCACGACCGTTTTAGCGTGGAATGCGTTCGACCGGTTGGCCGGACGACGTCGAAAGGGAGGATTCCACGATGACTGAGAACATTTCGGGTAAGAAGGTCGCTTTTCTGTTGACCGACGGTTTCGAGGACGCCGAGCTGACGAGCCCGTGGCAGGCGGTGACGGAGGCTGGCGGCATCCCCACCCTGGTCGCACCGTCTTCGGGTGAGGTGACCGGGAAGAACGGCCACACGCAGGGCGTGGACCAGACCGTTGCGGATGCTTCGGCGGACGCGTTCGATGCGCTCGTGTTGCCGGGCGGGGTCGTCAACGCCGACAATATCCGCATGGAGCAGGGCGCCGTATCGTTCGCGCGCTCGTTCTTCGAGCAGCACAAGCCTGTCGGCGTGATCTGCCACGGCCCGTGGTTGCTGATCGAGGCCGATGTGGTTCGCGGACGCCAGATGACGAGCTTCGCCAGCCTGCAGACCGACCTCAAGAACGCCGGCGCCGACTGGGTCGACGAAGAGGTCGTGGTCGACAGCGGCCTCGTCTCGAGCCGTACTCCGGACGACCTGCCGGCGTTCAACGCCAAGCTCGTCGAGGAGATTGCCGAGGGCGAGCACTCAGGCCAGACGGTCTAGGAGCCGCCGAGCGGTGAGCGATAAGGGGATGGCGTTGCGACGCTCATCCCCTTTTTGCTGCCCGGTGATCGTCGCGACGGAGCGTGTCGGCGTGGGTGCTGGCGGCGGCATCGGCATCCGGGTAGACAGGGTGTCATGTCAGGTGCCGAGCAAGTCGAGATCGAACGCAAGTATGACGTGGCCGCGGAGAGCGATGTGCCCGACCTGACCGAGGTCGAGGGCGTGGCGAGCGTGACGCGGCACGAGGGTGTGCCGCTGGACGCGCTCTACTTCGACACCGAGGACCAGGTTCTTGCGGCGAACCACATCATCATCCGGCGGCGATCCGGTGGCGCGGACGAGGGGTGGCACGTGAAGCTGCCCGCCGACGAGGGGCGCACCGAGGTGCACTGGCCGTTGGAGGACGGATCCGAGGACTCGGTGCCCGATGGCGTGCTCGAACGTCTGGCAGCCGTATTGGAGGGTCGGGCGGTGACACCGCTGGCGCGCATCCACACGGTTCGCACGCTCGTTCACCTGCAGGATGCCGCGGGGAACGATGTCGCCGAGATCGCCGACGACGAGGTCTCGACGACGGACCTGCGGGTGGGCACGAAGCGTGCCTGGCGCGAGTGGGAGGCGGAACTCCTGCCGGGGGCACCCGCCACGCGCGACGAGCGCACGGCACTGTTGGATGACATCGAGCGGGTCCTCGTCGCCGCCGGTGCCCGACCCTCGTCTACGGTCGCCAAGATCGCTCGCGCCCTGGGTGCCGACGCGAACTTCGAGGACTAGTCGCGCAGCGGCGGGACCTCTTCGCCCGCGCGGGGCGGTTGCGGGGGCGTGCCGTCGCCGAACGGGCGACCGCCGAGGGCCTCGCGGCCGTGCGGGGTCAGCCATCCGGTCTCTGAGGGGCCCTTCGGCACGATGCCTGTCGGGTTGATGTCGCTGTGCACGATGTAGTAGTGCTTCTTGATCTGGTCGAAGTCGATCGTGTCGCCGAAGCCGGGGGTCTGGAACAGGTCACGGGCGTAGGCCCACAGCACGGGCATCTCGGTCAGCTTGTTCCGGTTGCACTTGAAGTGGCCGTGGTAGACGGCATCGAAGCGCGCGAGCGTCGTGAAGAGGCGGACATCCGCTTCGGTGATGGTGTCGCCCACCAGGTAGCGCTGGGTCGCGAGGCGTTCCTCGAGCCAGTCGAGGCGCGCGAACAGAGTGTCGTAAGCGCGCTCGTAGGCGCGCTGCGAACCGGCGAAACCGGCCTTGTAGACGCCGTTGTTGACGTCGTGGAAGATCTTCTCGGCGACATCGTCGATTTCGGCGCGGAGGTGCTCGGGGTAGAGATCGGGCGCGCCGTCGCGGTGGAACTCGGTCCACTCGGTCGAGAAGTCGAGCGTGATCTGGGGGTAGTTGTTGGTCACGACCTTGCCGCTCGGAACGTCGACGATGGCGGGCACGGTGATGCCGCGCGGATAGTCGGGGAACCGCGCGAAGAAGGCCTGCTGCAGTCGCTCGATGCCGAGCACCGGATCAACGCCGCCCTCGTCGAGGTCGAACGTCCAGCTGTCCGCGTCGTGCGTGGGGCCGGGCAGCCCGATGCTGATGGCATCTTCGAGGCCGAGCAGGCGGCGCACGATGATGGAGCGGTTGGCCCAGGGGCACGCACGGGCCGCTACCAGCCGGTATCGTCCCGCCTCGACCGGCCAGCCGTCTCGGCCGTCACGCGTGATGCGGTCCTCGATGTAGTTGGTGTCTCGGTTGAACTCTTGACCGGGCTCGACGTAGCGGCCCTGCGTGCTCTCTGCCATGGGTCGAGCCTACGCGTCGCCGTCCGCGGCGGCCGCGCCCGAGGCATCGTCTTCTTCCGACTCGACCGTGTCGCTGTCGGCGTCGTAGGTGTAGGCGGGGCCGTCGGCGGTTTCGCCGGCTTCGGTGCCATCGGCCTTCGAGCCGCCACCCTCGGTCGACTCCTCGGCCGGGTCGGTCGGAAACGGTCCGCCGTAGCCGCCGGTCCCCTGTTCTTCGGCCTTCTCGACGGTGTAGTCGCCGTCGTTTTCTCCGATGTTTGCGTCAGGCATGTCGCTCCTTTTGTCGGTGTGTTCAGCAGACTAGGTGAGCCTCCGCGGCCGGAACACGGGGTTGCGAGATGGCCCGCGGCATGCCACACGGCACGGATGCTGCGGCGTCAGGCAGCCGACGAGGAGGCGGTCAGGCGAGGCCACGGGCCGGCGTCGGCTCCAGACAGCGAGCGTGCGGATCCAGGCCGCTGCGCGCTCGCTCAGGCGACGCCACGGACCGGCGACGGCTCCAGGCGGCGCGCGTGCGGATCCAGGCTGTTGCGCGCTCGCTCAGGCGGTGGCCGCGCGACGGGGCTTGCGGGGCGCGGCGGGCCGATACGGCGAGACGGTCGGGTCGTCGGTGATCCAGAAGCGCCACGGGAAAGCATCCGAGCCGGCCTCGCCGCTCACGCCCGTGCGCGGACCGCGGGAGATGTGAGTGGGAGGCACGTCGGGCAGTTCGAGGCGGGCCCACGTGCGTTTGTCGAGCGGGCGCTTCGCCACGAGTCGCATGTCGTCAGAACCGTCGGCCGCGAGGCGCTCGTCGCCAGAATTCTCGGCCGCGAGTCGCATGTCATCAGAACCGTCGGCCGCAAGGCGCTCGTCGCCGGCATGTTCTGACGCAGGGGGCTCTCCAGACCCGGATGACGGGGGCACGGCGTCGCTCAGCGCATCCATGCCGTCATGCTCGGTGTAGACGAGGCCGAGCGCTTGGGCGAGTCGGCCGGGACCCCGGGCGAGGTCGCGAGACGTTCTGGCGGCCGGGCGGCGACTGCGGGCCAGCTCCTCCCCCGCAACGATCTCACCGGCGCGCAGCAGGACCCCCGACGCAGTTCCTTCGGGCGAACAGACCACGTTGACGGCGTTGTGCATGCCGTACGAGAAGTACACGTAGAGATGGCCGGGCTCGCCGAACATGGTGGCGTTGCGGGCCGTCCTGCCCATGCGGGCATGGGAACCGGCGTCGTGCACCTGCCCCGTGCCGAGGCCGTGGTAGGCCTCGGTCTCGGTGATGCGCACCGTGATGTCGCCCTCGGGAGACGAGATCGTGAGATGGGCTCCGAGAAGTTCGGGGGCCACCTCGAGCGCGTCGCGGGCGAAGAAGGTTCGGGATGCGCGCATCCGCTCATCTTCTCAAGCGGCCGGGGTGGCGGGCAATGGGCCGAGGGGGTGGGATGCCGATGCGCTGTCGCGGCGGCCCCAGAGCGCCCAGGTCGCGGCGGCCACGACGAGGGCGACGACGGTTCCGAGAGCCGTTTCGACGAGACGGTCGACGATGAGGGTCGCCGTGTCGGTGGGATGCGCGAGGTCGATCATGACGAGGGCGAGCGGTGTGACGAACAGCAGCGCGAAGCCGTAGTTGCGCGTGACGAAGAGTTCGGCCGCGATCTGCAGGGCCACGACGAGCGCGATGGCCGCGAGACCCGAAGGCTGGGCGGAGAGAAGGACGGCCGCGAGGATGAGGCCGAGGAAGGTTCCGGCGATGCGGTGGGTGGCGCGCAGGGCCGAATGCGAGAGGCGAACGGCGACGAGGGGCACGACGGCGGCGATCATGGCCCAGTAGGGGTGTCCGATGCCGAGAGCCGTGGAGAGGCCGCCGGCGAGAGCCGCTGCGACGCCGAAGCGGGCGGCGTGGGCGAGGCGTTGGGTGCCGCCGGGGAGGAGTCGGGTGAGGCGGCCCGTGGCAGGCACCGAGGCACCGGCAGAGGCAGCGGCACCGGCAGCGGAAACCGCGCCACGGCGCTCCGCGCGAGCGCGCCTCACGATCACGGCGCCGGCGGCGCCCACGATGAGCGACACGACCGCCGCACCCGACGACACGACGAAGGCGATGAGGAGTGAGTTCGGGCCGGGCGGCACCGACGCGACCGCGCACAGCGCAAAGACCCCGAAGAGCGGGCCGGGCGGGTTCCAGCGGAAGACGTCGGAGAGCACGGCCACGAGCGTGGCCCACACCGCGCCGATGCCGACGATCCACCATTCGTGCGCGGGCATCCCGGCGATGATGACGCCGAGAACGACCGCACCGACCAGCACGATCGCGGCCGACAGCTGCATGCGGAACCGGTGCCGATAGCCCACGTTGCGGCCGTACAGGGCCGCAAACGACCCGAACGCGGCATACAAGGACCACTCGACGTGACCGAGCGCCCACACCGTGACGAGCGGTACGACGACGGATATCCCGGCCCGCACGGCAACCCGGTGAGAGCCCGCGTGGGGGCCGAACACGAAGACGGTCTTCCACCAGGAACGGGTGGGCGCAGCAGAACTCATACTGTATATTTTACCAGTAAAGCATTTCGCGAAGGAGCAGCATGCCCGGCACCCCTCATCCCCCCGAGATCCGAGACTCCGTCGACGAGACGCGCGCCGCCTGGGCGACCGTGCGGCCCGAACTCGACACGACCGCGATCGCCGTGCTCGGCCGCATCCACCGCCTGTCGCGGGCCGTCACGCTGCTGAGCGACGCCCTGCTCGAACCCTTCGGCATCGGCCGCGGCGAATTCGACGTGCTCACGGTTCTGCGCCGGTCGGGCTCTCCCGTCGCCGCAACCCGGCTCGCCCATCTGCTCACGGTGTCCAACGCGGCCGTCACCAAGCGGATGCTGCGGCTCGAAGCATCCGGCCTCGCCGAGCGGCAGCGGGCCAGTCACGACAAACGCGTCGTGCTCGTCGACCTCACTCCCGCGGGCCGCGATCTCATCGACGATGCCCTGCCCGCCCAGCTGGCCCTCGAGGCCGAGATCGCCGACGTGCTCGGAGGCGGCGATCGCGACGCCACGGAAGACGCACTGCGTCAGTTGCTGGTCGAAGCGGAACGACGACTGAACGCTTGAGAACAGTGCCGCACGACGACCGGGCGGCACGCCGCCTGACTCGCGCGCGCCGCGCCAGACAGCTGCCCACTCGCGGGTCGGTGATTGAATAGCGGGATGGACGTTAACCGCTACATCGACGACTTCGCCAGCTACCTCCAAGCCTCGCCCAGCTCGTATCACGCCGCCGCCGAAGCCGCGCGCTGGCTCGACGAAGCCGGTTTCACCCGCCTGGACGAGCGCACCGACTGGCTCGACGCACCGGGCGGTTCGGCGGGCGCGGACGCCGGCTCGGCCTCGCCCCGCACCGAGGCGCGCCGCCACTACGTCGTGCGCGACGGAGCGATCATCGCGTGGGTGCAGCCGCACGATGCCCACGCCACCACGCCGTTCCGCATCCTCGGCGCCCACACCGACTCCCCCGGTTTCAAGCTCAAGCCACACCCCAGCATCGGCTCGAACGGGTGGCTGCAGGCCGGCGTCGAGGTCTACGGCGGCCCCCTGCTCAACTCGTGGCTCGACCGCGAAATCGAGCTCGCCGGACGCCTGGTCGACCGACACGGCGTCGAACACCTCGTGCGCACGGGCCCGTTCCTGCGCATCCCGCAGCTCGCCATCCACCTCGACCGGGGCGTCAACGACGGCCTCACGCTCGACAAGCAGCGCCACACCCAGCCCGTCTACGGCGTGGGGGATGTCGGACACTCAGATCTCCTCGCGCACCTGGCGGGGCTCGCCGGACTGGACGCGTCCGAGGTGAAGGGCTACGACATCCTGACCGCCGACACGCAGGCGCCGGCGCGCTTCGGCCTCGACAAGACGCTCTTCGCGGCCGGCCGCATGGACAACCTGAGCTCGGTCTTCGCGGGCCTGCGGGCGCTCATGGAGGTTCCCGCCGACACCAAGACCATCAGCGTGCTCGCGGCCTTCGACCACGAGGAGCTCGGCTCGGAGACACGTTCGGGCGCGAGCGGACCCTTCCTTGACGACGTGCTCACGCGCATCGGTGCCGGGCTCGGCCAGACACCCAGCGATCGCCTGCGCGCCTACGCCGCCTCGTGGTGCCTCTCGGCCGACGCTGGGCATGTCGTGCACCCCAACTACCCCGAGCGCCACGACCCGGCCAACCGGCCGATCGCCGGGTCGGGTCCGCTGCTGAAGATCAACGCGAACCAGCGCTACGCCACCGACGGGCACGGGGCAGCGATGTTCGCCCACGCGGCGGCCCAGGCGGGCGTGCCCTACCAGGAGTTCGTCTCGAACAACGTCATCCCGTGCGGTTCGACCATCGGGCCGCTCACGGCGACACGCCTCGGCATCCGCACGGTGGATGTCGGCATCGGTCTCCTGTCGATGCACTCGGCGCGCGAACTGTGCCACGTCGACGACGCACCCGCGCTGAGCTCGGCGATCGGGGCGTTCTTCGCTCCCGCCGACGAGAAGTAGCGAGCCGGCCGTGGAGGAACGAACCGCCGCGGTCGGAAGGCCAGAACGCACGACGAAGGGGATGCCGCGTGATGCGACATCCCCTTCGTGCTGTCCTGTGTCGTTCGACCCGTCGGATCAGACGACGTCGAGCGCGTAACCCTCTTCGCCGTGCACCGAGGTGTCGACACCCGCGATCTCGTCCTCGTTCTTCACGCGGAACCCGATGGTCTTCTGGATCGCGAACCCGATCACCAGCGCCACGACGAAGGAGTAGATCAGCACCGCCAGAGCCGCCACGACCTGCAGCACCAGCTGCTCCCATCCGCCGCCGACGAACAGCCCCGTCGAGGTGGCGAAGAAGCCGAGGTAAACGGTGCCGATGAGGCCGCCGATGAGGTGGATGCCGACCACGTCGAGCGCGTCGTCGAAGCCCCACTTGAACTTCAGTTCGATCGCGAGAGCGCACACGGCACCCGTGATGACGCCGAGCAGCAAGGCCCAGCCCGGGGTCAGGTTGGCACACGCGGGCGTGATCGCCACGAGACCGGCCACGGCACCGGAGGCCGCGCCCACGGAGGTGGCTTTGCCGTCCTTCAGCTTCTCGATGATGAGCCAACCGATGATCGCCGCGGCCGTCGCACCCAGCGTATTGATGACGATGAGGCCGACCTTCTCCATGTTGTTGAGCCACTCGGCACCGGCATTGAAGCCGAACCAGCCGAACCACAGGATGGACGCGCCGAGGAGTGTCAGCGGAACGTTGTGCGGCTTCGACATGCCCTTCTGGAACCCGACGCGCTTGCCGAGCACCAGGGCCAGCGCGAGGGCCGCAGCACCCGCGTTGATGTGCACGGCCGTTCCGCCGGCGTAGTCGATGACCGCGAGGCCCGCCTCTTCGCCGAAGAGCGTCGTGCCGAGGTTCATGATCCAGCCGCCGCCCCACACCCACGCGGCGATCGGGAAGTACGCGACGGTGGCCCAGATGCCCGCGAAGATCATCCAGGCGCCGAACTTCGCGCGATCGGCGATGGCGCCCGAGATGAGGGCCACCGTGATGATGGCGAACGTGGCACCGTAGGTGGCACCCAGCAGGTCGGTGTTGGCGGTCTCACCCTGCGACAGCGCCGTGAGGCCGAAGTCGGAGAACGGGTTGCCCGCGAAGTCGAAGGCGCCCGAGACGGCGCTCATGTTGAAGCCGTAGAGAATCCAGAGCACGCTGATGAGGCCGAGGGCCCCGAAGCTCATCATCATCATGCTCACGACGCTCTTGGCCTTGACGAGTCCGCCGTAGAAGAAAGCGACGCCGGGCGTCATGAACAGCACGAGTGCTGTCGCCGTGATCGCCCAGGCAATGGTGCCGGTGTCCATATCGTGTCCTTAACCTGCTCGAGTATGCATCGGGTTTGCCACCGGACGCTGGGCGTCCGGCTGGCACGATGACAGTCTCGGCGGGCGAGATTCCACGGGTGTTCACACCGCATTTCGGGTGTGTTACGGATGCTCGCGAGTGTTGCGAGCGTGTTTCGGCGGTGCTGCTACTCCCCCGTCGTGAGGGCGATCATGCGCGACATGGAGCGCAGGTATTTCTTGCGGTACCCGCCCGAGAGCATGTCCCCGCCGAAGACCTCGTCGAGCGGCGTGCCCGTCTGCACGATGGGGATCTGGGCGTCGTACACGCGGTCGATGAAGGCCACGAGCCGCAACGCCTCGGTCTGCGAGTCGAGCACGTGGACATCCCTCAGGCCGATCAGTGACAGGCCGTCGAGCAGACCGATGTACCGCGAGGGGTGCACGGTCGACAGGTGCTGGATCAGGTCGTCGAACGTGTCGTCGGATGCGTCGTCCCCCGCGCGCCGGGTCGTGACATCTTCGAGCGCCTCGGTGTAGGCGGCTTCGTCGCGCACCGCCGCGTGCCCCTCGATCGACCGGCGGCGGTAGTCGTTGCCGTCGATGCGCAGCGTGCGGAAGTTGTCGGACATCGCCTGGATCTCGCGCAGGAAGTCGGCCGCCGCGAAGCGCCCTTCGCCGAGCGCATTGGGCGGCGTGTTGGATGTCGCGGCGATACGCGTCCCCGTGGCCACCAGTTCGCCGAGCAAACGCGTCATGACCATGGTGTCGCCCGGGTCGTCGAGCTCGAACTCGTCGATGCAGATGAGCGTCGACCCACGCAGCTCCTCCACGGTGGCGGCGTAGCCGAGCGCGCCCACGAGAGCCGTGTACTCGATGAACGTGCCGAAGTATTTGCGCGGCCCGGGGGCGGCGTGCCAGAGGGCCGCGAGGAGGTGCGTCTTGCCCACACCGAAACCGCCGTCGAGGTAGACGCCGGGCTTCACGGCGGGCGCCTTGTTCTTCTTGCGCCCGAAGAAACCTCCGGACTTCTGCACGCCCCACGAGTCGGCGAATTCGGTGAGGATCGTGACAGCTTCGGCCTGGGAGGGGAAGTCGGCATCCGGCCGGTAACTCTCGAAGCTCGCCGTCTCGAACTGACGCGGCGGCACGAGGCTCGCCACGATCTGCGCGCCCGAGATCTCGGGGCTGCGGGCGGCCAGGCTGACGACGCCGGTGGTCTCGGAGGGCGACATACGCTGACACCTTTGTTCATTCGGGGGGCGCGAATATGACATCCGGCTGAGGGATGCGTAGATTCACACGGGGAAGAAATCAGGACGGGCAGCCGGGAATGAAGCTGGCCGTGCTCCAGCTTAACCTCACCAGGAGGAACAATGACCGTCGAACGTGAGCAGAACCCCGAGTTCGAGGCGTACGCGCACCCCGAACGCCTCGTCAGCACCGCCTGGGTGGCGGAGAACCTCGGCCGTGAGGGCCTCGTCATCGTCGAATCCGACGAAGACGTGTTGCTCTACGAGACCGGGCACATCCCGGGCGCCGTGAAGGTCGACTGGCACACCGAGCTCAACGACCCCGTGCAGCGCGACTACATCGACGGCGCCGGCTTCGCCGCCCTGCTCTCGAAGAAGGGCATCTCGCGCGACGACACCGTCGTCATCTACGGCGACAAGAACAACTGGTGGGCCGCCTACGCCCTCTGGGTCTTCAGCCTGTTCGGCCACGAAGACGTGCGACTGATGAATGGCGGCCGCGACACGTGGATCGCCGAGGGCCGTGCCCTGACCACCGAGCGCCCCGCCCGCCCCACCACCGACTACCCCGTCGTCACGCGCGACGACTCGGCCCTGCGTGCCTACAAGGACGACGTGCTGGCCCACCTCGGCAGCCCGCTCATCGACGTGCGTAGCCCCGAAGAGTACAGCGGCGAACGCACAACGGCTCCCGCCTACCCCGAAGAGGGCGCCCTGCGCGCCGGCCACATCCCCACCGCCCGCAGCGTGCCGTGGGGCAAGGCCGTCGCCGAGGACGGCCGGTTCAAGAACGTCGACGAGCTGTCGGCCATCTACCGCGACGGCGCCGGCCTCACCGACGGCGAACCCGTCATCGCCTACTGCCGCATCGGCGAACGTTCGAGCCACACCTGGTTCGTGCTGCAGCACCTGCTGGGCTTCGACGACGTCAAGAACTACGACGGTTCGTGGACCGAATGGGGCAGCGCCGTGCGCGTCCCCATCGTCACGGGCACCGAGCCGGGCGAGGCCCCGCAGACGCGCTAGCGTTGACGCATGAGTGACAACACCCTCACCGGCCAGGCGGCCGAGATCCGCGACGAATTCCTCGACCTCGACCTGTCGTCGCGTCTCGAACTGCTGCTCGAGTTCTCGAACGAGCTGCCGGCTCTGCCCGAGCGTCTCGCCGACCATCCCGAGCTGCTCGAGCGCGTGGCCGAATGCCAGGCGCCCGTGTTCATCGTGGTGGAGGTCGACGAGGGTCTCGTGACGATGTTCGCGCAGGCGCCGCCCGAGGCCCCGACCACCCGCGGGTTCGCGTCCATCCTCGCGCAGACGCTCAACGGCCTCACGGTCGACGAGGCGCTGGCCCTGCCCGACGACTACCCGCAGATGCTGGGGCTGTCTCAGGCAGTGTCGCCGCTGCGCCTGAACGGCATGAGCGGCATGCTGCAACGCGCCAAGCGACAGCTGCGGGCCCGGGTCGGCCGATGACCACCGCGGGGTCGGCTGCGTCCGGCGCGCCAGGCGCCCCCGAGGCCTCTGGTCCCTCCGAGACGGATGCCGACGCCCCCGTCATCGCGCGCGGCACCGGGTTGACCGAGATCGTGCCCGCCACGGCATCCCGCTGCACCGGCCGCACCGCCGACTCGAAAAAGTGGGTCTCAGAGCGATACCGCCCGCAGGCCGAGCAATGGCTCGCGCTCAACATGATCTCGAGCATCAACGGCTCGGCGACGGGCCCGGATGGCACGAGCGAAACGCTGTCGAACCGCACCGACCGCATGATCCTCGGCGTCATCCGCGATCACGCCGACGCCGTCCTCGTCGGCGCCGAGAGTGTGCGCGCCGAAGGCTACGTCATGCCGAAGACCGCCGTGCTGGCCGTCGTGACGCGCTCGGGTTCCCTCTCGGGCCACAAGCTGGGCGATGACTACGACGCCGAGCGGCTCGTCGTGCTCTACCCCGCGGGCAACGAGGAGCAGGTGCTCGCCAACCTCGGCGACCTGCCGTGCCGACGTCTCGCCATGCCGGGCACCGACCCGGGGCCGGCCGAGATCGTCGACACGCTGGCGGCCAACGGCTATCCGAGCGTGGTGTGTGAGGGCGGGCCGAATCTGGCTGGTCAATTCATCCGCGCCGGCCAGGTGGATGCCGTGTACCTCAGTGTTGCGCCCACCTTCGTGCTGCCGGCTCGCCCCCTCATCGGTGGCGACGACGAGTTCCAGCGCTGGTTCACGCTCGACGGGTTGCTCGTCGACGACGACGGCAACACCTATCACCGCCTGCGACCCGACACGCAGGACCGCACCGCGGCTTAGGGCTCGCCGATCGGCACGCCACCTGGCGGCAGTTGCGGGCAGACAGCTGACGCGCTGACCGGCTGACCCGCTAACCGGCTAACCGGCTGACCGGCTCACCGGCCGGCGTGCACCGGTCCTGTCGTGACCGACTGCTCAGGCGCCGCGCGGGAAGTTCTTGTCGAGCCAGCCCGCGATCGAGCGGTTCCAGCGGTCGGGGTCGTAGTTCCACAGCTTCGTGTGGCGAGCCACCTGGAAGATGTCGAGCGTCACGAGATCGGGGCGCGCGTCGGCCAGGGCGTGCGAACCGCTCGATGGCACGAACCCGTCGTCATCGCTGTGCAAGATGAGGATCGGCACAGACAACTCGCTACTGCGCGCGACGATATCGAGCGACGGCAGATCGAGCGGCGCGTCGAGGCCCGTGAGGCGACGGCCCCACGGGTTTCCGAGCGCCGCGAGGGCGCCGTGCCGCACGATGGGTGGAATGCTCTCGGCCTCGGCTTGGAACACCAGCACCCGATTCCAGTCGGTAACGGGTGATTCGAGGATGATTCCGCGCACGGCCCCCCGATTGCGCCCCTGCAGGGCGACCTGCAGGCTGATGGCGCCGCCCATCGACCATCCCATGAGGATCACGTCGCGCGCACCAGCAGCCAACGCGTAATCGATGGCCGCATCGACGTCTTCCCATTCGGTGGCGCCGAGGCCATAGCGGCCGTCGGCGCTCCGCGGGGCGTCACCGTCGTTGCGGTAAGAAACGTTCAGAGTGGTGAACCCGGCGTCGCGCAGCACGGGCACAGCACGCACCGGTTCGCCCCGCCCGACACCACGGCCGTGAACGAGGATGACCCACGTGTCGCGGGGGTTCTCGGCGGGCACGAGCCACGCCGGGGCTGCCCCGATAGGCGTCTCGATGCGCACGCTCTCGGACTCGAGGCCCAGCTCGCGCGGGTGCTGGTAGTACCAGCCGCTGAAGGTGGCGCGGCCATGCAGCGGCAGGCCGATCTCGTCGCTCTCGAGGCGACGTGTCACCGATGTGCGGTCGCGCCAGAGCACGGGGCCGAGCTTGAGGTAGCGCTCGGGCTGGCCGAACCACATTCCGTAGCGACCGGGCAGGACCGTGTCGGGCGTCGCGCGCAGCGTGATCGTCTTTCGGCGTCGATTGAGCGAGAGCACCTCGGTGTCGCGCTGCCTCTGCTTGGCGGGAGTCACCACCATGCGGGCGACGGCGCCCACGGCGACGACGGAGGCGATCGATGCGAGTGCGGCGACACCGCCGACGGCTGCGGCAGTGATGCCCACAATGCTCGGCGACGGCTTGCGGCTTGGGACGGCGTGGCTCTGGGCTTTCATTGGAAAGTAACTCTAGTCTGCGAGGGTGGCTGATACACCGATCCCGGGCGAGTACCCGGTGGAGTTCCAGGTTGCGCTCGACGCCGTGCGTCGCGCGGACAACCGTCCAGAGCTCACCGTGACCGAAATCCCCGCCCCCGGCAAGCTGGCGCCCTACGCCGTCGCCCTTGCCGCCGATGTCACGCCCGCGCCCGCCCGGCACGGCGAGGACTCGCCGCTCGGCACTGGCCGCTTCATCCTTCTGCACGACCCCGACGGTGTGGATGCCTGGGGCGGCACATTCCGCATCGTGTGCTTCGCGCAGGCCCCCCTCGAGACCGAGATCGGCCTCGACCCGTTCCTCGCCGAGGTCTCGTGGTCCTGGCTCGTCGACGCCCTCGATGCGCGGGACGCGAAGTACACGGCCGCCTCGGGCACGGCCACCAAGATCCTGTCCTCCGGTTTCGGCGAGCTCGCCGAACAGGGCGATGGCGCGCAGATCGAATTGCGCGCATCCTGGACACCCCTCGAGCAGGACGTCTCGGCACATGTCGAGGGCTGGGGTGAGCTGCTGTGCATGCTCGCCGGCCTTCCTCCGACCACCGAAGGCGTCACAATGCTCTCGACGAAAAGGAATCTCCGTGGCTGATCGTCACGTCATCGACACCCGCGAAGAGTATCTCGAGGCCGTCGACGCCATCGCCGCTGGGCACGGGCCCGTCGCGGTCGACGCCGAGCGCGCCTCGGGTTATCGCTATTCGCAGCGCGCCTACCTGATTCAGGTGTTCCGCCGCGGCGCCGGCATCTTCCTGTTCGACCCGCCGGCGATCGGCTCGTTCGACGAACTGCAGGCCGTCATCCGCGACGAGGAGTGGGTGCTGCACGCCGCGAGCCAGGACCTGGCCTGCCTGCGTGAAGTGGGTCTCTCCCCCACGCACATCTTCGACACCGAGCTGGGCGGGCGGCTGCTGGGCCTCGCGCGCGTCGGCCTCGGCGCCGTGGTCGAGGAGTTGCTCGGCATCCACCTCGCCAAAGAGCACTCGGCGGCCGACTGGTCGACCCGCCCGCTGCCCGAATCATGGCTCGAGTACGCGGCGCTCGACGTCGAACTTCTGGTGGACGTGCGCGACAAGATGGACGAGATGCTCGTCGAGAGCGGCAAGAAGCAGATCGCCGAGCAGGAGTTCGACGCCGAGGTGCAGAAACCCGAGCGGCCCCCGCGTCACGAGCCGTGGCGCCGCTTGTCCGGCCTCCACTCGGTGCGTGGCGCCCGCAACCTCGCCGTCGCGCGTTCGCTGTGGGAGGCGCGTGATGCCCTCGCCCGCGAACTCGACACCGCGCCCGGCCGACTCGTGCCCGACGCATCGCTCGTCGCGGCCGTGAAAGCCGAGCCCAAGACATCCAGCCAGCTCGCCAGCCTGCGCGCCTTCAGCGGCCGCGCCAGTCGCACCGAGATCGACCGGTGGTGGGCCGCCATCGAGGAGGGGCGCATCACGACCGATCTGCCCGTGCTGCGGCCGCAGACCGACACGCTGCCGCCGCCCCGGAGCTGGTCGGAGCGCAACCCCGAGGCCGATCTGCGCCTGAAGGCAGCCCGCGCCGCGCTGACGACGGTCGCCGATGAACTCGGGATGCCGGTCGAGAACCTTCTGACCCCCGAGACGCTGCGCCGCGTGGCGTGGGAACCGCCCGCCGAACCGGATGCCGCGAACATCCGCTCGGCTCTCGAGGCGCTCGGCGCCCGGCCGTGGCAACTAGAGGTAACCTCCGAGCCAATCGCCGCAGCCTTTGTGGAAGCCCACAACACGCCACCGGTCGAGGAGAGCCCGGAGTCGTAGGAAGGGTCAAAGGATTCCCGGCGGGAATGCGCTCCTCCTAGGCTTCTGAGCAACATCCGAAAGTGGGAGGCAGAGTGGCCGAGAGAACTGACGTCTATTTCGTCGATGGTGTTCGTACCCCGTTTGGGCGCGCCGGAGAAAAAGGCATGTACTGGAACACCCGGGCGGACGATCTGGTGGTGAAAGCCATGATCGGTTTGCTCGAGCGAAACCCCGACGTGCCGAAGGACCGGGTCGACGATGTGGCCATCGCGGCCACGACCCAGGTCGGCGACCAGGGCCTCACGCTCGGACGCACGGCCGCGCTGCTCGCCGGACTCCCCCGTTCAGTTCCCGGTTTCGCCATCGACCGCATGTGCGCGGGCGCCATGACGAGCGTCACCACGCTCGGCAGCGGTATCGCTTTCGGCGCCTATGACGTCGCCATCGCCGGTGGTGTCGAGCACATGGGCCGGCACCCCATGGGGTTCAATGCCGACCCCAACCCCCGGTTCCTCGCCGAGAAGCTCGTCTCGGGCGATGCGCTCGACATGGGCAAGACCGCCGAGCGCATCCACGACAGGTTCCCGCACCTCACCAAGGAGCGCTCCGACCGGTTCGGCATGCTGAGCCAGCAGAAGATCGCCGCGGCCTATGCGGCCGGCAAGATCCAGCCCGACCTCGTTCCCGTCGCCCTGCGCTCCGAACAAGGCTGGGGCCTCGCCACGCAGGACGAGGGCATGCGGCCCGAGACGACCATGGAGGGGCTCGCCACGCTGCGCACGCCCTTCCGCCCGCACGGGCGCGTCACGGCCGGTAACGCGTCTCCCCTGACCGACGGCGCCACCGTGAGCCTGCTCGCGGGCTCCGACGCCGTCAAGGAATTCGGTCTGCGACCCAAGATGCGCATGGTCAGCTTCGCCTTCGCGGGCGTCGAACCCGAGATCATGGGCATCGGACCCGTGCCCTCCACCGAGAAGGCGCTGCGCAAGGCCGGCCTGACGATCGACGACATCGGCCTGTTCGAGCTCAACGAAGCGTTCGCCGTGCAGGTGCTGTCGCTGCTCGACCACTTCGGCATCGACGACGACGACCCGCGGGTCAACCCCTGGGGCGGTGCGATCGCCGTGGGCCACCCGCTCGCCGCATCCGGTGTACGCCTCATGATTCAGCTCGCGGCCCAGTTCGAGGAGCACCCCGAGGTGCGCTACGGCCTCACCGCCATGTGCGTGGGCCTCGGCCAGGGCGGCTCCGTGATCTGGGAGAACCCGCACTTCACGGGCAAGAAGGGACGCAAATAGCCATGACCGACTACACGACGATCGACTTCTCCGAACTGCTCGCGCTCAGCGCCGACGAGGTCGTGACGCACGCCTTCGTGCGCGACATCCCCCTCGCCTCGGGCAAGACGCTCGCACTCGTCACGCTCGACAACGGGCGCGATCACACGCGGCCCAACACGCTCGGCCCGGCAACGCTGCTCGAGCTCGACGGCGTTGTCGACGCCCAACGTGCCCGCGCCGCCGCCGGCGAGATCGACGGGTTGGCCATCACAGGCAAGCCGTTCATCCTGGCCGCCGGTGCCGACCTGTCGAAGGTGAGTGAGATCCCCTCGAAGAAGGTCGCGAAGCAGCTCGCGCAACTCGGGCACCACGTGCTCGGCAAACTGGGCGATCTGGGCGTTCCCACGTTCGTGTTCATCAACGGGCTCGCGCTCGGCGGCGGGCTCGAGATCGGCTTGAACGCCACCTACCGCACCATCGACGCCGCGACCCCGGCCGTCGCACTGCCCGAAGTGTTCCTCGGAATCATCCCGGGCTGGGGCGGCGCCTACCTGTTGCCCAACCTCATCGGCATCGAGAACGCCCTCAAGGTGGTCGTCGAGAACCCGCTCAAGACCAACCGGATGCTGAAGGCCCAGCAGGTCTTCGACCTCGGCATCGCGGACGCCATCTTCCCGTCGGCCAGCTACCTCGAATCCTCGCTCGCGTGGGCGGATGGCGTGCTGTCCGGCCGCATCAAGGTCGTCCGCAAGAACGAACCCGGCAAGGTCGAGCGACTCGTCAAGTGGGATGCCGCCATCGGCATCGCCCGCAAGATGCTCGAGTCGAAGATCGGCACCGTGCCGAAGTCGCCCTATGCCGCGCTCGATCTGCTGAAGGCCGCCAAGAGCGGGTCGAAGGCCGACGGGTTCGCGCGCGAAGACGAGGCGCTCTCCGAACTCATCTCGGGCGACCAGTTCCAGGCGAGCATCTACGCGTTCAACCTCGTGCAGAAGCGGGCCAAGCATCCGGCCGGCGCGCCCGACAAGAAGCTCGCCCAGCGTGTGACGAAGGTCGGCGTGATCGGAGCGGGTCTCATGGCCAGCCAGTTCGCGCTGCTGTTCGTGCGGCGCCTGCAGGTGCCCGTCGTCATCACCGACCTCGACCAGGCCCGTGTCGACAAGGGCATCGCCTACATCCGCGACGAGATCGATGGGCTGCTCACCAAGGGACGCATCGGCAACGACGAGGCCAACCGATTGAAGGCGCTCGTGACGGGCACCACGTCGAAGGCCGATTTCGCCGACTGCGACTGGGTCATCGAGGCCGTCTTCGAAGAGCTGGGTGTCAAGCAAGATGTCTTCGCCGACGTCGAGCAGTACATCTCCGACACCGCGATTCTCGCGACCAACACCTCATCGCTGTCGGTGGAGCAGATCGGCTCGAAGCTCAAGCATCCCGAACGGGTCGTCGGCTTCCACTTCTTCAACCCGGTCGCCGTCATGCCCCTCATCGAGGTCGTGCGCACGCCGCACACCACCGACGAGGCATTGGCGACCGCCATGGTGACGGCCGCCAACCTGAAGAAGAACGCGGTCATCACACGCGACACCCCGGGTTTCGTCGTCAACCGCATCCTCGCCAAGCTGCTCGGCGAGGCCATGCACGCCGTCGACACGGGCACTCCCTTCGACGTGGTCAACCACGCGCTCGACGACTTCGGCCTGCCGATGTCGCCGTTCGAGCTGCTCGAACTCGTCGGACTCACGGTGGGCGCACACGTGCTCGACACCCACCACGCCGCGTTCCCCGAGCGCTTCTTCGACAGCCCCAATCTGCACCGCCTCGCCGAACACGGCAAGATCTTCGAGCGCGACGGCAAGGGCAAGATCACGGGCTTCGACAAGAAGGCCGTGAAGATCGTCTCGGGCGGCACGACACCTCAGACGGGTGAGGAGATCCGTCGCCGGGTCGAGGACGGCCTGGCCGACGAGATTCACCGCATGCTCGAGGATGGCGTCGTGCACGCTCCCGAAGACATCGACCTGTGCCTTATCCTCGGCGCCGGCTGGCCGTTCCACATGGGCGGCGCGACGCCGTACCTCGACCGCGTGGGTGCCTCGGAGCGGGTCTTCGACGATACGTTCCACCACCCGCCCATCGTCGGCGTCGAGTAGCGCTCGGCGCGGCCACACGCTGAAGGCCCCCTGTCTCACGAGAGGGGGCCTTCAGTGTTCTGCGCGTTCTGCGCGTTCTGCGTGCGGTCTTACAGCTGTTCGGCGTCTCCGTCGGCCTTCGTCGTGCGGCCGGGAACGGCGTGTTGCTCCTCGTCGGATTCGCCGCCCAGCGAAGGCTCGTCTCCCTCATTCGCAAGGGGCCGCGCCACGGGGATGCGGCTGCCGAGCACCTGGTCGACCACATCACGCGCGATCTGCTGGGCCGTCAGCCCGGCGTCCGTGAGGATCTGGTCGCGCGAGGCGTGGTCGATGAACTCATCGGGCACACCCAGCTCGTCCACGGCCGTGTCGACTCCGGCCGCACGCAGGTCCTGCCGAATACGCGTACCCACGCCGCCGACTCGGATGCCGTCCTCGATCGTGATGACCAGTCGGTGTTCGCGCGCCAAGTCGATCACGCTCTGCGCCACAGGAACGACCCAGCGCGGGTCGATGACCGTCGCGCCGATGCCCTGCGCCTGCAGCCGCTCGGCCACGTCCACACCCATGGCGGCCATCGGGCCGACCGTGATGATCAACACGTCGTTGCGCTCGCTCTCGACGAGCACCTCCACGCCGTCGTCGAAACGTCGGATGGCGGGCAATTCGGGGTTGACCGAGCCCTTCGGGAACCGCAGCACGGTGGGCGCGTCCTCGACGCGCACGGCCTCGGCGAGTTCTTCGCGGAGACGCTCGGCATCGCGGGGTGCGGCGATTCGGATGTGGGGCACGACCTGCAGGATGGCGAGGTCCCAGATGCCGTGGTGGCTCGGGCCGTCGGGGCCGGTGACCCCGGCGCGATCGAGCACGAATGTGACGCCGGCTTTGTGCAGCGCGACATCCATCAGGATCTGGTCGAAGGCGCGGTTGACGAACGTGGCGTAGAGCGCGACGACGGGGTGCAATCCCCCGAAGGCCAGACCGGCGGCGGATGTCGCGGCGTGCTGTTCGGCGATGCCTACGTCGTGCACGCGCTTCGGGAACCGCTCGGCCATGCGGTGCAAACCCGTCGGGCGCAGCATGGCGGCCGTGATGCCCACGATCTTGTCGTTGCGCTCGGCCTCGTGCACGAGGGCGTCGCTGAAGATGCCCGTCCACGAGTCGCCCTCGGATGCGGTGACGGGCTCACCCGTGATCGGGTCGATCTTGCCGACGGCGTGGAACTGGTCGGCGACGTCGTCGACGGCGGGGCCGTAGCCCTTACCCTTCTGCGTGATGGCGTGCACGATGACGGGCGCGTTGTGTTCGCGCGCCTGCGTGAGCGCCTCCTGCATGGCGTCGACGTCGTGCCCGTCGACCGGACCGATGTACTTGATGTCGAGGTTGGAGTAGAGCGCCTCGTTGTCGGTGAAGCGGCTGAGGAACCCGTGCAGGCCACCGCGCACACCGCGATAGAAGGCGCGTGCCGGCGAGCCGAGCCGCGAGAATGCCTTCTCGCTCGACTTCTGCAGCGTCGTGTACATGGGACGCGTGCGCACGTTGCTGAGGAACTTGGCCATGCCGCCGATGGTGGGCGCGTAGGAGCGGCCGTTGTCGTTGACGACGATGACGAGGCGACGCGTGTTGTCGTCGCTGATGTTGTTCAGGGCTTCCCAGGTCATGCCGCCCGTGAGGGCCCCGTCGCCCACGACCGCGACGACGGCCCGGTCGTGCTGGCCCGTCATGTCGTAGGCGCGCGAGATGCCGTCGGCCCAGCTGAGCGATGACGACGCGTGAGAGGACTCGACGATGTCGTGCGGCGACTCGGAGCGCTGCGGATACCCCGCGAGGCCCCCGCGTTGGCGGAGGCCCGCGAAGTCTTGCCGACCGGTGAGCAGCTTGTGCACGTAGCTCTGGTGACCGGTGTCGAACACGATCGAGTCGCGGGGGGACTCGAACACTCGGTGGATCGCGATCGTGAGTTCGATCACACCGAGGTTCGGCCCCAAGTGCCCGCCCGTCCGCGACACCTCGCTGACGAGGAAGTCGCGGATCTCTTGGGCGAGCTGCACCAGCTGCTCGCTCGAGAGGCCATCGAGATCACGGGGACCATGGATGTTCTCGAGAAGGCTCATAGATGCGAGTCTAGCTCTGCTAGCTAGGCGACCAATGAGCGCAACACGTACTGCAGGATTCCACCGTTGCGGTAGTAATCTGCCTCACCGGGCGTGTCGATGCGGACGACGGCGTCGAACTCGATCGGGGTGCGCGCGGCATCCGATTCGTTGCTCGGCGTGGCGACCACGTGGACGGTCTTCGGCGTGTGGCCCTCGTTGAGCTCTTCGATGCCCGTGATCGAAACGACCTCGGTTCCGTCGAGCCCCAGGCTCTCGGCCGTCTCGCCCGCGGGGAACTGCAGGGGCACGACGCCCATTCCGATGAGGTTGGAGCGGTGGATGCGCTCGAAGCTCTCGGCGATGACGGCGCGCACACCGAGCAGCGAGGTGCCCTTCGCCGCCCAGTCACGCGAGGAACCCGAGCCGTACTCCTTGCCCGCGAAGATCACGAGCGGGGTGCCGGCGGCCTGGTAGTTCTCGGACGCGTCGTAGATGAACGACTGCGGGGCGCCTTCCTGCGTGAAGTCACGGGTGTAGCCACCCTCGACGCCGTCGAGCAGCTGGTTGCGCAGGCGGATGTTCGCGAAGGTTCCGCGAATCATGACCTCGTGGTTTCCGCGACGCGAGCCGTAGGAGTTGAAGTCCTTACGGTCGACGCCGTTGGCAGCCAGGTAGTGGCCGGCGGGGCTGTCGGCCTTGATCTGGCCGGCGGGGCTGATGTGGTCGGTCGTGACCGAGTCGCCCAGCTTGGCCAAAACGCGCGCACCCGTGATGTCGGTGACCGGGGTGGTCTCGAGCGTCATGCCGTCGAAGTATGGGGGCTTCCGCACGTAGGTGGAGGTTTCATCCCACTCGAACGTGGCGCCCGTGGGCGTCGGCAGCGAACGCCAGCGCTCGTCACCCTCGAAGACACCCGCGTACTCGTGGGTGAACATCTCGGTGTCGATGGAGGAGTCAATGGTCGACTGAACCTCGGCGGCGTCGGGCCAGATGTCCTTCAGGAAGACGTCGTTGCCGTTCTCGTCGAGGCCGAGCGCGTCGGTCTCGAAGTCGAAGTTCATGGTGCCGGCGAGGGCGTAGGCGATGACGAGCGGCGGGCTGGCCAGGTAGTTCATCTTCACGTCGGGGTTGATGCGACCCTCGAAGTTGCGGTTTCCGCTCAGCACGGCCGTGACGGCCAGGTCGTTCTTCTGAACGGCCTCTGACACCTCTTCGGGCAGCGGGCCCGAGTTGCCGATGCAGGTGGTGCAGCCGTAGCCGACGAGGTAGAAGCCGAGGTCTTCGAGGTAGCCCGTGAGGCCGGCCTTCTCGTAGTAGTCGGTGACGACCTTCGAGCCGGGCGCCAGCGTGGTCTTGACCCATGGCTTGGCCTTCAGGCCCTTCTTGCTGGCGTTGCGGGCGAGCAGCCCGGCCGCGAGCATGACCGACGGGTTGGACGTGTTGGTGCACGACGTGATGGCCGCGATGGCCACGGCACCGTGGTCGATGGTGACGTCGTCGCCCGAGGCGAGCGTGATCTCGGTGGGCTTCGTCACCGTCCGGGGTGCCGTGCTCTGGTGCTCGTGGTGGTGGTGCGACTCGTCGTCGCCCGGCTGCAATTCGCCGGGGTCGGAGGCGGGGAACGACTGCGCGACGGTCAGGTCGACGATGTCGTGCTCCACCGTTGCGTAGTTGTTGAGGTCGACCGCGAACTGGCTCTTGGCCTCGGACAGCTCGATGCGGTCCTGCGGACGCTTCGGGCCGGCGATCGACGGGACGACCGTCGCGAGGTCGAGCTCGAGGTATTCGCTGAAGACGGGCTCGACCGACGGGTCGTGCCACAGCGTCTGTTCCTTGGCGTAGGCCTCGACCAGCGCGACCTGCTCGTCGCTGCGACCCGTGAGGCGCAGGTAGTCGAGCGTGACGTCGTCGATGGGGAACATGGCCGCGGTGGAACCGAACTCGGGGCTCATGTTGCCGATGGTGGCGCGGTTGGCGAGCGGCACGGCACCCACACCCGAGCCGTAGAACTCGACGAACTTGCCGACGACACCGTGCTTGCGCAGCATCTCGGTGATCGTGAGGACGACGTCGGTGGCCGTGACACCGGTGGGGATGGTGCCCGAGAGCTTGAAACCGACGACCTTCGGAATGAGCATGGACACGGGCTGGCCGAGCATGGCCGCCTCGGCCTCGATGCCGCCGACGCCCCAGCCCAGCACGCCCAGGCCGTTGACCATGGTGGTGTGCGAGTCGGTGCCGACACAGGTGTCGGGGTAGGCCTGCAGCGCGCCGCCGACCTCACGCGTCATGGTGACGCGCGCCAGGTATTCGATGTTGACCTGGTGGACGATGCCCGTTCCGGGCGGGACGACCTTGAAGTCGTCGAACGCGGTCTGGCCCCAGCGAAGGAACTGGTAGCGCTCACCGTTGCGCTCGTACTCGATCTCGACGTTGCGCTCGAAGGCATTGGGCTGACCGAAGAGGTCGGCGATGACCGAGTGGTCGATGACGAGCTCGGCGGGGGCGAGCGGGTTGATCTTGGTGGGGTCGCCGCCCAGAGCCGAGACGGCCTCGCGCATGGTGGCGAGGTCGACGATGCAGGGCACACCGGTGAAGTCCTGCATGACCACGCGGGCCGGGCTGAACTGGATCTCGGTGTCGGGCTCGGATGCGGGGTTCCACTCGGAGATGGCCTCGATCTGCGACCGCGTGACGTTCTTGCCGTCTTCGGTGCGGAGCAGGTTCTCGAGCAGGACCTTCAGGCTGAACGGGAGCTTCTCGTAACCGGCGACACTGTCGATTCGGAAGATCTCGTAGTCGGTTTCACCGACGGTGAGCTGTTGTTTGGCCCCAAAGCTGTTCACGGTTGACACTGTGCCTTCTCCTTCGTTGGCAGAGGCAAGTCGCACGCTTGCCGCTTGTCGATTCTCGGCCTCAGAAGGGGGGTAAGGCTAGCAAGGCGAGCCTAAGTGCTTCCGAGAGACGGCGATCGAACGTTGCCGTATTTATCTTGATGTCGAGATAATTCTAGCAGCGTGCGGCGGGGTGCGGCGTCAGGTGGGCGAACCCGGGCGATCGGGCGTGTCGGATGCTGCAGCATCCGTTTCGGGGGCGCGGTAAAGGCCGCGCACCACGAGCCAGCTGACGACGAGCAGCGGCGCATAGAGCGGGATGCCCATGAGTAGCTTCGTCGAGCCCAGCCATTCGACGTTGCCCGAGAAGTAGAGGGGCAGCTGCACGGCCAGGCGCAGGATGAAGAGGCCGGCCCAGGCCAGCGTGAGCCAACGGAGCGCACGTCGCTTGACGCGGTCTTGGCGCCAGGCGATACCGTCGTTCATGAGAAAACCGACGGCCAAGCCGATGAGCGGCCACCCGACGAGCACCGAGACGAGCAGAACGGCGCCATATGCGCCGTTCGTGAAGAACCCCAGGACGAAGTTGTCCTCGGGTTTATTGGTGATGAGCGCCAGTACGGCGGACAAGACGACACCGACGAGGCCACCCAGCGCCGCCGTCACCGGTGTCTTGCCGATGATGCGCAGGAGCGTGAGCAGGGCCGCGACACCGACCGAGACGCCCAGAGCCCAGGGAAGGCTCTGCGTGAAAGTGAAGACGAGGAGGAACAGCAGCCCCGGGACGATGGCCTCGATGATGCCGCGCACCCCACCCATGGCCTTCAACAGCGCCGCACCGGTCGGGCGCTCAGATTCCATGAGATCGCCGAGGCCCGCCTTACGGGCGGCACCGGCCAGGGAGGCACCGAGAACCGTGGCCGGTTCGGGAGCGCCCTCACCAACGGGTGCACCATTGTCAGCGGGCACTGGACGCTCGAGGGGCGCCGCCTGCTCGTCGGGCGACGTGCCGTAGCGGCCGACGGGGTGTTCGCCGCTTCCCTGGTGAGGATCGCTCATGCCGAGGTTCTACGCCTCCTGACCCGCACCGGCGGGCATCTTCAGCGGGATGAGGTCACGCGGGGGCATGGGGGTGTCGCCGCGCACGACGACCACGCTGCGGAAGAGCTCATCCACGAGGGCACTCTTCTCGGCATCCGTCGCACCGGCTCCGGCGATCACGCCGCGCAGGAACCACCGAGGACCGTCGACACCCACGAAACGGGCGATGCGTGTGGCCGCGGGCTGACCGGCGGGAACCTGGACCGGCACCTCGGCGACCAACTCGTAACCGAGACCGCCCTCGCGCTCGGTGACCGTGCCACCCTGCGAGCCGATCTGCTCGGCGATCTGCTCGCGGGTCTCGTTCCACAGGCCGATCGAGCGGGGGGCCGCGAAGGCCTGGATCTGCAGCGTCGACTCGGCGTAGTCGAGTCCCACCGCGACGATGCGTTTGGTCGATTCCTCGATCTCGAGGCGCAGGTTGAGACCTTCGCGCGGGAGGATCTTCACTCCCCCGAGGTCGATGTAGGGGCGCACGGCGTTGGCTTCGCTCTCGTCGAGCGGGCCTTCGGTGGCACGGTCGTCGGGCGCCGACTTCGTCGTGTCGAGAACCGTCTCTTCGTCGGTGGGAGCTTCGAGCGCGTCACCCGTCGCCGTCGTCACCTCGGACGACGCCTCGTCGACCGTCTCGATGGCGGTGTCGGGCTGTTCTTCGGGGTTCTTGCCTTTGCGCAGTTTCATACGTTCGCTCCAGTCGGTGTGTCAGAAGAAGTGGGGTCGGATGCCGCGGCGCTGTCGTAGCCCGTCGACCCGAAACCGCCGGCGCCGCGGGCACTGCCCGGCAACGTCTCGACGGGGACGAACGTGGCGCGAGAGACGGGCATGACGATGAGCTGCGCGATGCGGTCGCCGACTGCGATCTCGTAGGGCTCGCGCGCATCCGTGTTGAGCAGGGTGACCTTGATCTCGCCGCGATAACCGGCATCGACCGTGCCCGGCGCATTCACGATGGTGATGCCGTGCTTGGTGGCGAGACCGGAACGCGGCACGACGAAGGCGACGAAGCCGTCGGGCAGCGCGATGGAGACGCCCGTGCCGACCAGTCGGCGCTCGCCCGGCTCGAGAACCAGGTGCTCGCTGGACACCAGGTCGGCGCCCGCGTCACCCGGGTGGGCGTAGCGCGGAACCTCGGGGGCGATAATAAGAACGTCAACGCTTTCGGTCACAGATCGAGGGTAGTGCAGATCGATCAACGAAGTGAGTCATGTCCCCTTATCGCGAACGGCTCTGGCCGGCCCCCTGGATCTACATCTCGACGGCGCTCGTCATCCCCGCCAGCATCCTCGTCCTCGCCCCCATCTCATGGGTTGCCGGAGTCATCACGGCGGTCATTCTCTATGGCGGCATGACGACCATGTTCATCGTGGGGGCACCCACCATCAGCGTCGGTGACGGCGAGCTGCGCGCCGGCCGTGCCCGCATCAGCCTCGACCTCGTCGGGACTCCCAAGGCATTCACAGGAACCGAGGCCGCTTTACAGCGTGGTCGCAAGCTCGACGCTCGGGCCTACATGTTGTTCCGCGGATGGATTTCGGGGGTCGTGCGCATCCCCGTGCTCGACGAGAACGACCCGACGCCCTACTGGCTCGTGTCCACGCGGGAGCCACAAAAATTGGCCGCCGCGATCGAGGGATCGCGACGGCCAGAAAGCGTCTGAGCAGTTCGACTGCTTAGGCGGCGCACTCCACGCAGATCGCGCCGAGCTTGGTCTCGTGGTCGATGAGCGAGCGGTGCTTCACCAGGAAGCACTCCACGCACGTGAACTCGTCTGCCTGGGGCGGCAGCACGACGACATCGAGGTCGAGGTCGGAGAGGTCGGCGCCGGGAAGGTCGAAGCCACCCGGGTTGTCGGCGTCTTCGACGTCGACCGCACCAGACAGCTTGTCGGGGACACGCTCCTTCAGGGCCTCGATCGACTCAGAGTCGTCGTCGCTCTTTCGGGGTGCGTCATAATCCGTTGCCATTGTTTTCCACTTCTTTTCTCGTCCGCCGACCGTGTCCGGCGGCGATAGTTTGCATCAAAGATGAACGAATAGCAAACCAGTACTGGGCTCCCTGATTCGTCGCTGCATCCAACTCGCGGCACGCCCGCGTTATTCCCGGTCTACGGGGGTTCGGCGTGCGACCATCGAGTGAATTGATCTCAGCCTCGGAGGCACATGATTATGCAGGAACTGACTGTCATCGGCGTCGACGGCAATGCCATCGTCGCGAGCACCGACAACGGGGTGCAATTTCGACTCCCCGTCGACGAGTCCCTTCTCTCCCATGTGCGTCGCGCGCGGAAACAGGCAACGGGCGATGCCCCGAAGCTGAGCCCCCGCGAGATCCAGGCTCACATCCGCTCCGGCATGTCGGCCGAAGAGGTCGCGGATGTCACGGGCGCCGAGATCGACTACGTGCGCCGTTTCGAGGGCCCCATCGTCGCTGAACGCGAGCACATGGTTGCAGCCGCGCTCAGCGTTCCGGTGCTCGCGGCCATTGACCCCCGCGTCGACGACGAAGAACCTACGTTCGGTTCCGCCATCCGCGCCCGCCTCGAGAGCCTCGGCGCGAGCGACGAACGCTGGACGAGCTGGAAGGACGAGAACGGCTGGATCGTCAAGCTGTCGTTCACGGCCTCCGATGTCGAGCACGACGCCCGCTGGACTTTCGAACCCAAGAAGAACGCCCTCTCACCGCTCGGCGCCGAGGCCGTGACGCTGTCGCGTCAGGGTGCTCTGCCGGCCGAGGGGCTCATCCCCAAGCTGCGCGCCGTTGAACGTGAGTCCTCCTCACCCGATGACAGCCGGTTCGATAGCGGCGCCTTCACCTTCGTCCCCGCCGCCGCCGATCCCGACATCGACCTCAACGACACGGCCTCGCAGATCGAGATCGGCCCCGTGGATGTCGCGCCCCACCACCGCAGCTCGTCGAAGGCCGCGGATGCCGCGATCAACCGTGCCGAGGACCAGGGCGGGCCGTCGAACCAGACGGCCGATCTGCTCGAAGCCCTGCGCCGCCGCCGTGGCGAACGCGAATCGGCCGCCCGTGCGCCGCAGCCCGAAGCCTCGCCCGCTCCCGACGCCGGGCGCCCCTCCGTGCAGCCGTCCGGTGAACGTGGTTCCGCCCCCTTCGGCGGCTCGCCGTTCTCCGACTCCCCCTTCGCCGCCGGCGCCGCCAGCGCGTCGAACCCTTCGGGCCTGCGCGATGCGTCGCGCTCCGACGAGTCCCGTGAGCGTGCGAGCGGCGACCGCGGTCCGCGCAACGGTGAGGCCGAGGCCCACGACGATCACGGCCCGTTCCGCGGCCCCGTGCGCCCCGTCGACGTGCCGCTCGAGAACTTCGACACGCTCACGGGCGCGGCCTCCTCGAAGCGCTCAGACGACGACCAGAAGCCCCCGGCCATCACACCGGCTCGCGGGTCCAAGCGTGGCCGCACGGCCATGCCGTCGTGGGACGAGATCGTCTTCGGCGCTCGGACCGACGACGACTGAGAATCGCTGACGCCCGACATCCCGACGGCGCTCGTGATGCGACTGCCGCACCGCGGATGAGCCCGGTCCGCCGGGACATACTTCGCGGCGCTCTCTCGAATGATCGTGAGTGCTTACCCCGAATGCGCAATAACGCGTCGGCGTCGTTACTGTCCGAAGGCTCCGAAGCGGATGAACGGAACCGTCCGTTCCTCATCGGTCAGCGAACCGTGCTGGCCGATCATCCGTCGCGCCGCCTGATCGGCAGGCCGGGAGTCGTAGTAGGCGATGCGTTTGCGAGCCGCCACGATGACGTCGCCGATGCGCGGCAGAACCTCATCGTGCACCTCGCCGAAGAGTCCGCCGTCGACCGCCTCGTCCCGACTGAACACCCAGGCGCGCTCGCCCTCGGAGTCGCGCCAGACGTCCGCCAGGGATAGTCGATCGGATGCCGTCGCGCCGGGCTCGAGATAGAGATGCAGGCAGCGCGGCTCCCCGCCCACGTGCCGCACGCCCTCGACCAGTTCGGGTGCCTGATCGAACAGCACCTGCGACGTGTGCGGAACATCGAGCGAACCGTGATCGGCCGTCAGGAGCACGCCCACCCGCCGACCGACCGCCGCGACGAAACGTCGCATCTCGCCATCCAGCTCCTCGAGGGCCGCGGTCCAGCGATCAGACTCCCAGCCGTGCTGATGCGAGATCTTGTCGAGTTCGGGCACGTAGAGGTAGGTGAGCGAGCGGCTGTTCGACCGCGTCAGAGCGTCGGCGCGCTCGAACCGGGCGCGCAACGAGTCGGCGGGCTCATAGGTGGCACCGCGCAGGGTGGCCCGGGTGAAGCCCGAGCCCACGAACGAGGCGGGGCCGACGGCGAAGGCTGCGACATCCGCATCACCCGCCTGTTCGAAAACGGTGCGGCAGCGCTGCCACGTCTCCGGGTCCATGCCGGCATCCCAGCCCGTGAGACCGTTGACCAGTCGATCGCGCCGGGCGTCGAGCATGCGATAGCCCACGAGGCCGTGCTGCCCGGGATCGGCACCCGTCGTCAGCGACGTGAGCGCGGCCGCCGTGGTGGTCGGAAAGACCGTGCTGATCGTGCGATCGGGTGCCGAACGGAGAAAGCGCGCATAGCCCGACCGCGCGGCCAGCAAACGCGAGGCCAACCCGTCGACGACGACCACCACCACGTGATCGACGGCGGGCAGGCCCGACGGGTTGGCGACACCCCCGATCGCGGCCAGCGAATCCGGCAGCACACCGGTCAGGCTGCGCGGACGAACGGGCGGGATCGATACGATTGAAGCCACCGGGAAAGTCTGGCACATCCAGGCGAGAACCCTCCCGTCGCCCGCAACCGGACCAGCACCCAGGTCAGAAAACACGTATGCCCCGCAGCGATAAGAACGCCCCCGCCGCCCCGATCAACGAGCGCATCGAAGACGTCGACGTCTCGGCCGAGATGCAGGGGTCCTTCCTCGAGTACGCCTACTCGGTCATCTACTCGCGCGCGCTGCCCGACGCACGCGACGGACTCAAACCCGTGCAGCGCCGCATCCTCTATCAGATGACCGAGATGGGGCTGCGGCCCGACCGCGGGCACGTGAAGTCGGCCCGCGTGGTCGGCGAGGTGATGGGAAAGCTGCACCCGCATGGCGACAGCGCCATCTACGACGCCCTGGTGCGCCTGGCGCAGCCGTTCACGCTGCGCGTTCCGCTCGTCGACGGCCACGGCAACTTCGGCTCGCTCGACGATGGGCCGGCCGCCTCCCGCTACACCGAGGCGCGCCTCGAGGCCGCGGCCCTCTCCCTCACGGCCGACCTCGATGAGGACGTCGTCGACTTCGTGCCCAACTACGACAACCAGTTTCAACAGCCCGAGGTCCTCCCGGCGGCCTACCCGAACCTCCTCGTCAACGGCGCGAGCGGCATCGCGGTCGGCATGGCCACCAACATGGCGCCGCACAACCTGATCGAGGTCGTGGGGGCGGCACGCCACCTGCTCGAACATCCGGATGCTTCGCTCGACGATCTGATGGAGTTCGTGCCCGGCCCCGACCTGCCCACCGGCGGCACGATCGTCGGACTCGACGGCATCCGAGACGCCTATGCCACGGGCCGCGGAGCGTTCAAGACGCGAGCCCGCGTGCGCATCGAGGCCATCACGCCGCGCAAACAGGGCATTATCGTGACCGAGCTGCCCTACCTCGTCGGCCCCGAGAAGGTCATCGAGAAGATCAAAGACGGCGTCAACAACAAGAAGCTCTCGGGCATCTCCGACGTCACCGACCTCACCGACCGCACCAACGGCCTGCAGCTCGTCATCGGCATCAAGACGGGTTTCAGCCCCGAGGCCGTGCTCGAACAGCTCTACCGCTACACGCCGCTCGAGGACTCGTTCTCGATCAACAACGTCGCTCTCGTCGAGGGCGGACCGCGCACGCTGGGCCTGCGCGAACTGCTCGAGGTGTATGTGAAGCACCGCATCTCGGTGGTCACGCGTCGCTCGAAGTACCGCCTGGCGCGCCGCAAGGAACGCCTGCACCTCGTCGAGGGGTTGCTCATCGCGATCCTCGACATCGACGAAGTCATCCAGGTCATCCGTGCGTCGGATGACAGCGACCAGGCCCGCACGCGGCTGATCGATGTGTTCGACCTCAGCCAGGTGCAGGCCGAATACATCCTCGAACTGCGTCTGCGTCGGCTCACCAAGTTCTCGCGCATCGAACTCGAGGCCGAGCGCGACAAGCTGCTCGCCGAGATCGCCGAACTCGAAGAGATCCTCGGCAGCACTGCTCGTTTGCACGCGCTCGTGTCCGACGAACTCGAAGCCGTCGCCGAGCAGTTCGGCACGCCCAGACGCACGCTTCTGACGGCCGCCAAGCCGTCCATCGCGTCGGCCGGGTCGCGCAAGAATCAGCCCGTGCTCGAGCTCGCCGACACGCCCTGCCGCATCTACCTGAGCGCGACCGGCCGCATGGTGCGCGTCGACTACCCCGGTGAGGGTGGTCTCGAACCCGTCGCCGCTCCCCCGCGCCGCAGCAAACACGATGCGGTGCTCTCGATGCTCGAGACGTCGAGCCGCACCGAGGTGGGCGCCGTGACGAGCCTCGGCCGCCTCATCCGCTTCTCGCCGCTCGAGTTGCCCGTCGTGCCGCCCAACTCGGTGCAGTTGGGCGCCGGCGTTCGCATCGCCGACTACATCACGCTGCAGCCCAAGGAGCGCGTGCTGGCGGTCGTGGCCCTCGATTCGGCCAAACCGATCGCGCTCGGCACGCGCACCGGTGTGGTCAAACGTGTCACGCCGGGCGACTGGCCGAACAAACCCGAGTTCGAGATCATCCAGCTGAAGCCCAAGGACGTCGTCATCGCTGCGGCACCCTCGACCGACACGGATGAATTCGTGTTCGTCACGAGCGACGCCCAGCTCTTGCGGTTCGCCGCCTCCGCCGTCCGCCCGCAAGGGCGCACCGCGGGCGGCATGGCGGGAATCAAGCTCGGTGCCGGCGCTTCCGTCATCTCCTTCCACGTCGTGCGGACCGACGAGACGGCGCGGACCGTCGTCGCGACGGTCGCCGCGAACACCAGCGCGCTGGCGGGCACCGACCCGGGCAGCGGCAAGGTGAGCGCGTTCGACGAGTTCCCCGCCAAGGGGCGGGCGACCGGCGGTGTGCGGGCTCAACGCTTCCTGAAGGGTGAGGACGCGCTCGTCGTCGCCTGGGTCGGGCCCGAACCGGCCTTGGCCGTCGGCACCGACGGTGCCGTGCGCAAGCTCCCCGAGGCCCTGGCCAAGCGCGACGCGTCGGGTCAGTTCCTCGAGGGCGTCGTGGGCTACATCGGTTCGAGCATCGCGACACCGGCCGACGCCGTCGGAGCTCTCGCGGCCGGATCCGACCCCGTGCCGCTCACCGAAGCCGAGCGAGACGCCGCCGATTCCGCACCATCGGCACCCGGGGAGGCACCCGAGAGCGCCGTCGGCACAACCCTGACCGTCGACGGGGCCGACTCTGAAGGATCCGTCGAAGTAGCCCTCGACACGCCGTTGGCGGCTCCAGACATCCCGAGCGTGCCTGACGCCGGCGGCGAGTCGGACGACGCCGCCCTGTTCTAGGAGCGCTGCTAGAGGAGCGCTGTTCTTCGACCGCTGTTCTCCGAGCGCTGCTGGGGGCCGCCCACTTTCACGAGCGGGTGGCCCTCAGTGCCTGCTGAGCTGCCATGCCGACCGGCCCATCGGCGACCGGCTCCCGGCGGCACAGGGTCTCTCGCTCACCGCGGAACGGCTCGGAGTGCACCTTCGGCGGAGGGCGATACCGGCAGGCATGCCTCTCCCCGGCCGCACGCCCTCGCTAGACGTCGATGCTGTCGCGGCTCAAACGATCCGAGCTCTCGACGATGAACTCCTTGCGCGGCGCAACCTCGTTGCCCATGAGCAGCTCGAAGACCTTGCCCGCCATCTCGGCATCTTGCACCTGCACGCGTCGAAGCGTGCGGTTCGACCGGTCCATTGTCGTCGTCGCCAGCTGGTCGGCATCCATCTCGCCGAGACCTTTATAGCGCTGGATGGGTTCCTGGTAGCGCTTGTTGGTGCGCTTGAGCCCTGCCAATACCCCGGCCAGCTCGGCCTCGGAGTACGTGTAGATCGTCTCGTTGGGTTTCGAGCCCGGGTTCATCACGACGACACGGTGCAGCGGCGGCACGGCCGCGAACACCCGGCCCTCTTCGATCATGGGCCGCATATAACGGAAGAACAGCGTGAGCAGCAGCGTGCGGATGTGCGCACCGTCGACGTCGGCATCGCTCATCAGGATGACCTTGCCGTAACGCGCCTGCGAGATGTCGAAGGAGCGCCCCGACCCGGCGCCGAGCACCTGGATGATCGACGCGCATTCGTTGTTCGACAACATGTCCGACACGGATGCCTTCTGCACGTTGAGGATCTTGCCGCGGATGGGCAGGAGCGCCTGGAAGTTGCTGTCTCGTGCCAGCTTGGCCGTGCCGAGAGCCGAGTCGCCCTCGACGATGAAGAGTTCGCTGTGCGCCACATCGCTCGACCGGCAGTCGACGAGCTTGGCCGGAAGCGACGAGTTCTCGAGCGCGTTCTTGCGGCGCTGCGTCTCTTTGTGCGCGCGCGCCGACAGCCGCGACTTCATCTCGGCCACGACCTTGTCGAGCACGAGCGCCGTCTGCGCCTTGTCGTCGCGTTTCGGCGACGCGAACAGTTCTTTCATGGCCTTGGCCACGACACTCGAGACGATGCTGCGCACGGCGGGCGTGCCGAGCACCTCTTTGGTCTGCCCCTCGAACTGCGGTTCGGGCAGCCGGACGGTCAGCACGGCCGTGAGCCCCGCGAGCACATCGTCTTTTTCGACCTTGTCGTTGCCCGCCTTCAGACGACGGGCGTTGAGCTCGACCTGGGAGCGGACGAACTTGAGCAGCCCCTGGTCGAAGCCCGCCTGATGAGTGCCGCCCTTGGGCGTCGCAATGATGTTGACGAATGAACGCATGATCGTCTCGTAGCCCGTGCCCCAGCGCAGCGCGATGTCGACCTCGCAGCGACGCTCGACCTCGGTGGGCACCATTGCGCCGCCGTCGGTCAGAACCGGCACGGTCTCGGTGAATGTGCCGTCGCCCGTCAGGCGCCAGGTGTCGGTGATGGGTTGGTCTCCAGCGAGGTAGTCGACGAACTCGGAGATGCCGCCGTCGTAGCGGTACTCGGTGCGAATGGGCTCGTCGGCACGCTCGTCTTCGATGATGAGCGTGAGCCCCGGCACGAGGAACGCGGTCTGCTGAGCACGCGCCTGCAGGTCCTCGACGCTGAACGCGGCGCCCTTGGTGAAAATCTGTCGGTCGGCCCAATACCGGATGCGGGAGCCCGTCACGCCGCGCTTGACCTTGCCCACGACGCGCAACTCACTGCCGTTCTCGAACGGTGTGAACGGCGCATCGGGCGTCGGCTCGCCGTTGTCGGCGAAGATGCCCGGCTCGCCCCGGTGGAAGCTCATGGCGTAGGTCTTGCCGTTGCGGTCGACCTCGACGTCGAGGCGCTCGGACAACGCGTTGACGACGGATGCGCCGACACCGTGCAAACCGCCCGACGAGGCATAAGAACCCGAGCCGAACTTGCCACCCGCGTGCAGCTTGGTGAACACGACCTCGACGCCCGTCAAACCGGTCTTGGGCTCGATATCGACGGGGATGCCGCGAGCCGTGTCTCGCACCTCGACGCTGCCATCGGGGTAGAGGCGGATGTCGATGCGATCACCGTGGCCGCCGAGGGCCTCGTCGACCGAGTTGTCGATGATCTCCCACAGGCAGTGCATGAGGCCGCGCGAATCGGTGGAGCCGATGTACATTCCGGGCCGTTTGCGCACCGCTTCGAGACCTTCGAGGACCGAGAGATGGCGGGCGGAATAGTCGGAGTTCACAAGCGTTAACTCTACGTGGAACCACCGACGACCAATCCAATGACACCCGCGGTGGCGAAGATATCTACGCGTACAGCGAAATACCCCGCACGGCTCCATTCGTTCCCAGAAGCGCGTGGTTACATAGCAAGTACGCGAGACCATCCCACGAGTCAGGAGGGCACACCATGTCACACATCGCAAACGAAACAGGCATCGACACCGCTACGAGCACCGATGCAGCCCAGCAGCAACTGACCGCGGCCGACCGCTGCGACAGCTGCGGAGCACAGGCCTACATCCGCGTGACGGTCAACAACGGCGAGCTCCTGTTCTGCGCCCACCACGGACGCAAGTACCAGGAGAAGCTGTCCTCGATCGCTCACACCTGGCACGACGAGTCGTCGCGTCTCTTCGAAGAGCAGCGCGCCTAAGCAGCCAGCACGCGCCCCCGACGGCATCCACACGCCGGCCGGCGCTCCCCGTCTTCGTGACGAATCATCCTTCTGACACGACGAAGCGCCCGACCATCAGGTCGGGCGCTTCTGTGTTGTCTAGCTGCGCTGTCTGGCCGTGTTGCCTAGCTGTGTTGTCTAGCTTCGTTCGGCGCTCATTGCCCGCTGAAGGCTCCGAGCTTTCCGAGTGCTCTAGCCGAGGTTCGCCTTGTCGATGAGCACCGTGCGCGCCAGGTCGACCACGCGGTCGATCGACTCGTGTTCGGAATTCTTCGTATAGGTCTCGCCACGGCGCGTCGTCGCAACCTCGATGATGTGGTCGGTCAGCCGCGGGTTGAGCACGAGCACGGGCCCGCCCAGATGGGTTCCCACGGCCTCGTTCACGACGATGCCCTCGTGGCGTGCACCAGCGGGAGAGACGAGGTTTCCGCGTCCGTTGCGCACAGTGCCGAGGGGCGCCGCTGTCCCGCCGTCGATGACGGATTCGGAGCTGTGGTTTTCGGTCCCGACGAGCAACCCGAAGTTGCTGTCGGCGGCAAAAGCGTCGGTGCGCACGCGGGCTACGTTGGCGTCGGTGTCCATGGGGAACACGCCCGCGCCGCGAACCGTGCCAGCCTCGCCGAACGACACCGTGCGCCCGAAGAGGTGGAAACCTCCACCGACGGCGATCATGGGAACGCCGGCAGCGGCCCATGATTGCAGGGTCTCTGCGTGGCGCTGCAGCTCGGGCGCGATGGCGCGCACGGCGCTTCCCGGCCCGGAACCGATCGTTACGATGTCGGCCTCGGCGGGCAGCTCATCGCGCTCGTTCACCTGGATCTCTTCGACGTCGATGCCGGCGAGCCGCATGCGGCGTGCCAACACGAAGACGTTTCCGACGTCACCGTTCACGGCGAGGTAGTCGCGGTAGAGCTCAACGATTTTGATGGTCATGCCGCACCCGCTTCGAGGTCTTTGTAGCCCAGGTATTTGCGCGTCAGCAGCATCTGGTCGTAGTCGAGGAAGAAGGTGTGTCGCCCGCTCTTCGGCTTGGGGCCGTCGAGCATGCGCTGCACGGCCTTCGTCGTGTCGCTTTCGATCACGCCATACCCCTTGCCCTCATAGGCGAGACGCAGGGCGATGAAGGCACCCTTGGGGCCCGAGATGACGTCGACATAGTCGAGCTTCGACAGGTCGGCCGTGTAGAGCCAGGACGGGTCGTAGCTGGAATCGTCGTACGCGAAGAGCACCGAATCGGGCACGCGGTCGAGCGAGTCGAGGTTGAGTTGCAGGCTCGCGAGGTTCTTGAGCATCAAGATCTCGATCTCGACGCCGTCGACCGTCAGAATCTCGCCGCGACCGTAGACGGTCTTGGTGGTCTGAACGGCGTGGATGGCTTTCGCGATATCGAACTTGTCGCCGAGCGTCTTGCGCGCCAACGTGAAAGCGGCGGCGATATCGACGGCATAGTGCAACCCGCGGGCGGGCATGCGCACGGCGTGCTCGACGCCTTCGAATGAGATCGTCGCGTCATAACCCGAGGCGGCGACCACTTCGGCCACGACGTGTCGCGGTGCGGCCGAGGGGTCGGCCTTGCCGCCGGCGTAGTCGGTGGCCGAGACCTGACCGTGAGGAGCCGCGGCGAGCACCTCGGCGTCGACACCGAAGTAGTCGATCGCCAGGCGCCCCTCGTTCTCGATGGTGGTGCCGAGGTTGGCGAGGAAGTTGTCGTCGCGGTTGAGGGCGACATAGTCGCTGACCTCGCCCAGGATGTCGCGGAACATGCCCGCGACCCGGTCGGGCTCACCGAAGCGGTAGATCTGGTCGACGACGAGGTTCAAGATGACAGCCGAGCGCGGCTTCACCTGACGGCAGATCAACTGACCGTAGGCCTCGTCCACCTCGAGGATGGCGATATCGGCGTCGAGCTTGCCGGTCAGCGAGGTGTCGGCGAGCAGCGCCGACGCGATGCCCTGCGGCATATTCGCCCCCGACGGGTTCGAGAAGACCTTCAACCCGTGTTCCCGCACGATGGCGGTCAGGATGTTGGTGGTCGTCGACTTGCCGTTCGACCCGAGCACCACGACGGCGCCATAGGGCAGCTGCGACATGACGTCGCTGATGAACGTGGGCGCGACCTTTTGGGCCACGAGACCCGGGAGCGCACTGCCGCCGCCGCGCAACCGCGTTGCGAACCGGGCGAGCCGGCCCGCAACGACGGGGGGTACGAACGCGAGGCTTCCGGGCTTACTCAAGGTAGTCCCGAAGCGACTGCGACCGAGACGGGTGGCGCAGCTTGGCCATCGTCTTGGATTCGATCTGACGGATGCGTTCGCGGGTGACCCCGAACGTGTCGCCGATCTGGTCGAGCGTCTTCGGCATGCCATCGCCCAGGCCGAAGCGCATGCGGATGACTCCGGCTTCGCGTTCGGAGAGCGAGTCGAGCAGGCTTTCCAGCTGCTTCTGCAGCATGGTGAATCCCACGGCGTCGGCGGGGACGACGGCCTCGGTGTCTTCGATCAGGTCACCGAATTCGCTGTCGCCGTCTTCACCCAGGGGGGTGTGAAGGGAGATGGGCTCGCGGCCGTACTTCTGCACCTCGACGACCTTCTCGGGCGTCATGTCGAGTTCGCGGCTGAGCTCTTCGGGCGTGGGCTCGCGGCCCAGGTCCTGGAGCATCTGGCGCTGCACGCGGGCGAGCTTGTTGATGACCTCGACCATGTGCACGGGGATGCGGATGGTGCGGGCCTGGTCGGCCATGGCGCGCGTGATGGCCTGACGAATCCACCAGGTGGCGTAGGTCGAGAACTTGAAGCCCTTGGTGTAGTCGAACTTCTCGACGGCACGGATGAGGCCCAGGTTGCCTTCCTGGATGAGGTCGAGGAACTGCATGCCTCGGCCCGTGTAGCGCTTCGCGAGCGAGACGACGAGTCGGAGGTTGGCACCCAGGAGGTGGCTCTTGGCGCGGGCGCCGTCTTTCGCGACCCAGGTGAGCTCGCGGCCGAGCTGAGTCCGCTTCTCCTGGTCGGTCATGTGCGACAGCTTGTCTTCGGCGAACAGACCCGCCTCGATGCGCATGGCGAGCTCGACCTCTTCGGCCGCGTTCAGCAGCGCGACTTTACCGATCTGCTTCAGGTAGTCCTTGACCGGGTCGGCCGTGGCACCTGTGATGGCGCTGGAGTAGACGGGAACTTCGTCTTCGTCGTCGCCGCCGAACGAGAGCACCATGGCGCCCTGCGGCAGGACTTCGGCGGCCGCGGCAACGGCGGCCTTCTCGCCCGTGCCCTCTTCGACCTCGGCGGTCTCGTCGTCGTCGACCTCGATCACGACGTCTTCGACGGGCTCGGCGTCCTCATCGGGCTCGTCGGTGGCGGCAGCCTTGGTGCCGCGCTTGGCGGTGGTGCCAGCGGCCTTCTTGGCCGGGGCCTTCTTCGCCGGCGCCTTTGCGGCGGGTGCCTTGGCGGCGGCAGCCTTCTTCGCCGGGGCCTTCTTGGCCGCGGCGGTGGTCTTCTGGTCGACGGTGTCGACCTCTGTTTCGGAGGTAACCGCTTCTGCAGCGGCTACGGCGGCCTTAGTGGCCATACGAACACCTTCCAGTCCCACGCGTCGACGGGAGCGACGCGACTTTATTCGAGGCCCGTGTGTCAGCGATATCGCTCCCCCGCACACGGACGCAACAGTTATCGGACAGACACGCTTGCACGTGTTTTCGGACATTACGAAGACCCATGTCAAGTCCTAAACGAACTCACCCGAAATCACCGTGCTTCCTTTTCCTGTGCGGATGCACGGGGGGAACCACGAGTTTCGGATGCGCCTATGACAAGACCGGGTCTCTGTCAACCATTATGCCACGGTTTTCTGCGAATCTGAGCCACGGGCGGCCTTGCGTCCGGGACTCAGCGTCGCCGTCCGCGCCTCAGCTTGTGTACCAGTGCAACCCAGATGGGGGCCACGCGTATTCCTTCTTCTTCGTTCTGGCGTCGACGCGTGCGACGGCGGGCATGCAGCAGCATGACGACACCCGCACCGATCACGACGTACTGCACGCAGAACGCGGCCCGGAACGAGTCGAGCGAATAGAGCTCGGACGGCGAGTCGGCGCCGTGGCCGAGAGCATCCAGCACGGTTCCGATGAGGAACATCATCACGAAGCTGGCAAGGAAGCCACCCACGTTGACGACGCCGTTGGCCGACCCGAGCACGCGCGTGGGGTTGAAGGTGCGCGCGAAGTCGAAGCCGATGAGCGAACCCGGGCCGCCCGCGCCCAGCACGATGAGGAGTATGAGGACAAGCCAGAAGGGCGGCGTTCCCGGCCAGAGCAGCACGGCAGTCCAGGCGACGGCCATGGAGAAGACGATGCCCAGCACGAGGTTCGACCGGCGATAGGGGTAGCGCGCCGTCAACAGGCCGAGAAGCGGCCCGAACACCACGCCAGAACCCACGATCACGAGCAGCATCGCGGCGGCGAAACCCTCGGTGTAGCCGAGGCCATACACAAGGAAGGGGATGCCCCAGAGCAGCGAGAAGACCGTGCCGCTCGACTGCGTGACGAAGTGGGCCCAGAAGCCGAGCTGGGTGCCGGGCCGCTTGAAGCTGAGTTTCAGCTGGTGCAGGGCCTCGCCCCAGCTGCTGACACGCGGCGGCTCGATGGAGTCGCGTGGGCGGTCACGGATGCAGGCGAGGCCGAGGACGAGGGCGAGCGCGGCCATGGCGGCGGCGAAGAGGAAGGCGGGCTGCCATCCGAATGAATGTAAGACGAATGCAAAGGGGATGGCGGACAGCACCTGGCCGAGTTGCCCCAGGTTGCCCACCCACTGCGAGAGCTGGGGAACGATGCGGCCCTGGAACCACGACGTCACCAGGCGCATGACCGAGACGAAGATCGCGGCGTCTCCCGCCCCGACGAGGATGCGACCGCCGATCGCCTGCGGGATGACCTCGGCGAAGGCCATGAGGCTCTGGCCGATGACCAGCATGACGAGCCCCGACATGATGAGCACGCGGGGGCCCAAGCGGTCGATGAGCACGCCCACGGGCACCTGCATGGCGGCATAGACGATGAGTTGGAGAACGGCGATCGACGACAGGGCGGCGGCGGATGCGTCGAACCGGTCGACGGCCGAGACCCCTGCCACCCCGAGAGTGGTGCGCTGCATCACCGCGGCGATGTAGGCGAAGACGCCGATCCCGAAAACGAGCCAAGATCTGCGAGAGTTCACCGGACAACCCTACGCCTGCTGCGCAGAACGGATGACGGTTGCGAGCTCGAGGGCCGCCGGCCGTCACCCGTGAGTCGACCGCGGCGACGGAACGCCCGGTCGGTCTCTGCCTGCTAGCGCCAGTCCTCGGGGCGACGCTCGTCTCCCCCGCGGCGACCCGCGAGGAACTTCTCGAGCTCGGCCGCGATCTCGTCGGCCGACGGCAGCCCACCCTCGGAGTCGACGAGAGGCGACTTCAGCGCACTCCCCTCCATGTAGGTGTCATAGCGCTCCTCGAGCGTGCCAACGAGGCGCTGCAGCTCCTCATTGCCCGCGACCTGCTCATCGATGCGGGAGACGAACTCACGGCCGTCTTCGCGCAGGGAATCAGTGGGAAGGATGAGCCCGGTGGCGGCGCTGATGCTGTCGATCGCGGCGAGGGCCGCCGACGGGTACTCGGTGTCGGCCAGGTAGTGCGGGATGAGGAGCGCGAAGCCCGAGACATCCGCCCCTCGCGCCGCGAGCCGGAACTCGAGCAAGTGCAAGACGTTGGCGGGCACCTGCGTGTGCGGGCGCCAGACGCTCATCGATTCGATCAGGTCGGAGCGGTTGCCCGACACCGTGACGCCGATGGGGCGCGTGTGCGGAACCGGCATGGGGATGGCGTGCACCCACGTCGTCGACGCGACCTCGAACTGATCCATGAGGTCGAGCACCTGCGCGATGAACCCCTCCCAGCGGAAGTCGGGCTCGTAGCCCGTGAGCAACAGGAACGGCTGCTGCAGGTCGTCGAAGGCGAGGCTCAACTGCAACTTGGCGGGCGAGTAGTCGCTCACGTGGTCTTGGTTGAAGTAGATGATGGGACGGCGCGCACGGTAGTCGAGCAGCACATCGTTGTCGAAAACGGCGACGGGCTCGGAGGTCAACGCGCCCAGGGCATACTCGTTGAACTGTGAGGCGGCGGAACCCGCGTCGGAGAAACCCGTGAGGGAGACGACGAGGTCGAGGCCGCTCGGCACCCGTCCGAAGGCGTCGGTGGTCTGGTACAGCCGGTCGGTCTCGTTCATCCTTCAACTCTAAACGGGGGTGTCCCCGGAGAAGGCTCCATCGGGGTGTCAGGCGTCGTGCCGAGAGCGAACAGGCCGGCGCGCGGGCACTCGCCGCCCAGGAACGAACACCTAACATGGATGGAATGAGCGTTCCGCAGATCTCCCTCACCGTCCGATCGACCACCGAATACGCGAGTGAGGCGAGCGACACTCAGCCCGACATCATTCTTCTGGCCGCGCGTTCGACCGCCGATGGCCCCGCGCTCGTCGTTCTCGACGGTGCCGTCGAGGCCGAGGCGATCGAAGCTCAGCTGCGCCAGGTGGGTTCGACGGGCGCCAAGGACGGACTCGTGCGGTTGCCGGCCCCCGCTGGCACGTCGATTCCCCTCGCCGTCGCCGGGCTCGGATCGACGGTGGATGCCGCATCCCTGCGTTATGCCGCCGGTTCGGCCCTCCGCCAGCTCGCGGGTCAGTCGACGGTCGCCGTCGCCATCGCCACCCGCTCGGCCGATGAGCTCCAGGCGCTCGCCGAGGGTGCCGCTCTGGGCGCCTACGCCTTCCTCGACTACCGCAACGCGTCGCTCGGCGAGCACAAGCCGTCCGTCGAGAACGTCGTCGTGCACCACACGGGCGAGCACGTCGCCGACGGGTCGGATGACGCATCCCACGTCGCCGCGCACGCCACCGCCGTCGCCGAAGCCGTGTCGACCGTGAAGAACCTCGTCAACACGCCGCCGTCCGACCTCTACCCCGAGACGCTCGCGCAGGCGGCCGTCGATGCTGCGGCCGGCCTCCCCATCGATGTCACCATCTGGGACGAGGAGCAGCTCGTCGCCGAGGGCTTCGGCGGCATCATGGGCGTCGGCCAGGGTTCCGCGCGACCCCCGCGCCTCGTCAAGCTCAGCTACTCCCCCGCGGGCGCCGCCAAACACCTCGCCCTCGTCGGCAAGGGCATCACCTTCGACACGGGCGGCCTGTCGCTCAAGCCCGCCGGTTCGATGATCGGCATGAAGTACGACATGGCCGGTGCCGCGAGTGTGCTGGCCGTCATCGTGGCCGCCGCGCGACTCGAACTGCCCGTGCGCCTCACATCCTGGATGTGTATCGCCGAGAACATGCCGTCGGGTCAGGCCATGCGCCCCGACGACATCCTCACCATCCGCGGTGGCACCACCGTCGAGATCAACAACACGGATGCCGAGGGCCGCCTCGTGCTTGCCGACGGCCTCGTCGCCGCCAGCGAAGAATTCCCCGACGCCATCGTCGATATCGCCACCCTGACCGGCGCGCAGCAGGTCGCCCTCGGCAACCGATACTCCGGACTCATGGGCGACGACACGTTCGTCGCGCAGGTCAAGGCCGCGGCCGACGCCGTCGACGAACCCATGTGGCCCATGCCCTTCGCCGAGGAGCTGCGCAAAAAACTCAACTCCCCCATCGCCGACCTGCAGAACGCCAAGCTCGGCCAGACGGCCGGAGGCATGTTGCTCGCGGGCGCGTTCCTGCGCGAGTTCATCGGCGACACCGAGGACGGCAGCGGCCAGATCCCCTGGACCCACATCGACACGGCCGGACCGTCGAACAACACGGATGCCGCTTACGGGTTCACGGGCGGAGGCCCGACCGCGTCGGGCGTTCGCACACTGCTGAAAGTGGCCGAAGAGTTTAGCCGCCCGTAGTAGGCTCGAATGGGCAAAGGATGCCCGCCTCTGCGTCGCCTGAGAACCAGGCGGGCGCACACCAGCAACATGCACAACACCAGATGCTTGAGGGAGAAGTTCAGTGTCGGAAACCAACCCGTCCGGAAACACCACGTCTGAGAACCAGGGATCGAACGACACGTTCGACCTGGTCGTGTTGGGCGGTGGATCAGGCGGATACGCCGCAGCGTTGCGCGCGTCAGAGCTCGGCTTCACCGTCGGCATGATCGAGAAAGACAAGGTCGGCGGCACGTGCCTCCACCGCGGTTGCATCCCCACCAAGGCGCTGCTGCACTCGGCCGAGATCGCCGATGGCGCTCGCGACTCCGAGAAATACGGTGTGAAGGCCACCTTCGAGGGTGTCGACATCCAGGCCGTCACGGCCTACCGCGAGGGCATCGTCGCCAAGAAGTACAAGGGCCTGCAGGGCCTCGTCAAGGCGCGCAAGATCACGACCATTGAAGGCGAGGGTCGTCTCACGTCCCCCACCACGGTCCAGGTCGGCGACCGCACCATCACGGGCAAGAACGTCATCCTCGCCACGGGCTCCTACAGCCGCTCGCTGCCCGGCCTCGAGATCGGCGGCCGCGTCATCACGAGCGAGCAGGCGCTGCAGCTCGACTTCATCCCCAAGAAGGTCGCCGTGCTCGGCGGCGGCGTCATCGGTGTCGAGTTCGCGAGCGTGTGGAAGTCCTTCGGCTCCGACGTCACGATCATCGAGGCGCTCCCCCACCTGGTTCCCAACGAAGACGAGTCGATCTCCAAGTCGCTCGAGCGCGCGTTCCGCAAGCGCGGCATCAACTACTCGCTCGGCGTGCGCTTCCAGAGCGTCACCCAGAACGATGACGGTGTCGTCGTCACGCTCGAAGACGGCAAGACCTTCGACGCCGACCTGCTGCTCGTCGCCGTCGGCCGTGGCCCGTCGACCGCCAACCTCGGCTACGAAGAGGTCGGCGTCACCATGGATCGCGGCTTCGTCATCACGAACGAGCGCCTCGAGACGAGCGTTCCCGGCGTCTACGCCGTCGGCGACATCGTCCCCGGACTGCAGCTGGCACACCGAGGCTTCCAGCAGGGCATCTTCGTGGCCGAAGAACTCGCCGGGTTGAAGCCCATCGTCATCCCCGACATCAACATCCCCAAGGTCACCTACTGCGACCCCGAGGTCGCGTCGGTCGGCTACAGCGAAGCCAAGGCCAAAGAGCAGTGGGGCGACGACAAGATCTCGACCTACGACTACAACCTCGCCGGCAACGGCAAGAGCGAGATCATCGGCACGACGGGTTCGGTCAAGGTCGTTCGCGTCAACGACGGCCCCATCATCGGTGTGCACATGATCGGCGCCCGCGTCGGTGAGCTCATCGCCGAGGGCCAGCTCGTCGTCAACTGGGAGGCGTACCCCGAAGACATCGCGCCCCTCATCCACGCGCACCCCACGCAGAACGAGGCGGTCGGCGAAGCATTCCTCGCGCTGGCCGGAAAGCCGCTGCACGCGCTGTAAACAGCAGAAGCACCAAGACAAACAGTCACGAATTAGGTTTTTGAAGGAGTTAAGGTCATGAGCGAATCCGTTAGCCTCCCGGCACTCGGCGAGAGTGTCACCGAGGGCACGGTCACCCGCTGGCTGAAGAATGTGGGAGACCGCGTCGAGGTCGACGAGCCTCTGCTCGAGGTCTCGACCGACAAGGTCGACACCGAGATCCCGTCGCCGGTCGCCGGCGTCATCGAGAAGATTCTGGTCCAGGAAGACGAAACCGTCGAGGTCGGCACCGCGCTGGTCGAAATCGGTGACGGCTCGAGCCAGGGATCGTCCGACGAGGGTTCCGCTCCCGAGGGCGAGGCACCCGCATCCGAGCCGGCACCCGCCGAAGAGGCGCCCGCGCCCGTCGAAGAGCAGCCCGTTCCCGAGGCTCCCTCCACCGAACAGCCCGCCGACGAGGTCGCATCCGCTCCCGCGGAAGACGCCCCCGAGGCCGAGGACGAGAAGGGCAACGCTTACGGCGCTGCCGCTCAGCCCGCCGCCCCGAGCGCGCCGTCGGCTCCCACCGAGGCACCGGCTCCGGTGTCCGCAGCGTCCTCCGCTCCTGCGGCTTCCGCACCGGCCGAGCAGTCCGCTCCGGCCGGCGACGGCAGCAACTCGGGCTACGTGACGCCGCTCGTGCGTCGTCTCGCTCAGCAGGAAGGCGTCGACCTGTCGACCGTTTCTGGCACGGGCGTCGGCGGCCGCATCCGCAAGGAAGACGTGCTGGAGGCTGCCAAGGCCAAGAACGCGCCGAGCGCCGCACCGGCCGCGGCACCCACCGAGGCCGCGCGCAAGCCGCTCGAGACCTCGCCGTTGCGTGGCACCACGCAGCCCATGTCGCGCCTCCGCAAGGTGGTCGCACAGCGCGCCGTCGAGTCGATGCAGTCCTCTGCTCAGCTCACGAGCGTCGTCGAGGTCGACGTCACCAAGATCGCTCAGTTCCGCGACCAGGTGAAGGGTGAGTTCCACTCCAAGACCGGCAACAAGCTGTCGTTCCTGCCGTTCTTCGCCCTCGCGGCGACCGAGGCTCTGAAGGCCTACCCGGTCATCAACGCCACGATCGACGGCGACCAGATCGTCTACCCCGACCACGAGAACCTCAGCATCGCCGTCGACACCGAGCGCGGCCTGCTCACCCCCGTGATCCGTGACGCGTCGTCGCTCGACCTCAACGGTTTCGCCGCGCAGATCGCCGACCTGGCGGCCCGCACGCGTGACAACAAGCTGAAGCCCGACGAGCTCGCCGGCGGAACGTTCACGCTGACCAACACCGGTTCGCGCGGCGCCCTGTTCGACACCCCGGTCGTCTTCCTGCCGCAGGTCGCCATCCTCGGCACCGGCATCGTCACGAAGAAGCCCGTCGTCATCTCGAACGGCGGCGTCGAGTCGATCGCGATCCGTTCGATGGTCTACCTGGCCCTGTCCTACGACCACCGCATCGTCGACGGCGCGGATGCCTCGCGCTTCCTCGTCGCCGTGAAGAACCGTCTCGAAGACGGCAACTTCCAGAACGACCTCGGAATCTAACCTCGGCATCCAGCCTCGGTTCGATCCCCTCGAGCGGCGTCCACTTCGGTGGGCGCCGCTTCGTCGTGGGCGGGGTCCTCGGGGCTGGCGAGGTCGGCACGGTTCGGTGGGCCCGCGGGATTCGCGGGTGAGCGCACCCAGGCCTGTTCAGCGCACCAGGCGAACAGCTGAGCTTCGAGGAGCGTCAGGGTGGCGCGCGCCGAAGCCCCTTCGATCTGATCGCACCAGGATGCCCACCGGGTCGACAGCGCAGGGCCCGCCATCCTCGATTCGCCTAGAAGACCAGAGAACTCGGCTACCACGGCAGCCAGCGTCGAGAGCGCTTCCTCGGCCGGGATAGCCTGCTCGCCGCCTCCGCGAGCCGTCGCCGCAGCCGAGGGCCGCTCGCGTCGCGCGAGGAGTAGCCCGGTATCGACGACGACCAGGCCCCCGCACTCGTCGTGCGCGAGCGCGCTCAGGCGCAGCGGCTCGGGCCCGTATCCGGCTTCGAGGAGTTCGATGACGCCGTTCAACAGCGGCACCAATACGGCCACGGCGAGAGAACTCACTACATTGTGATCGCGCTGAAGAGCGACGCTGAGGGCTTCGCCGACCGCTGGGTAGACTGCAGCCTCACAGGCGCCGAACGGTTCCTCGACCGACGGCTCGGTCATCTCGAGCGCGACCGGTCGCGGAATGATCTCGCTGCGGATATCGCGGCGCGAGGCGAGCTCGAGTTCCGCCCTGCGGGTGCATTCGGGTGGCCTTGTCGACGCTGCCGTGCCCTTCTGCCAATCGGCTGCACCTGCACGCCGATTGAGCCCCGAAATGAACCGGGAGGCCCTCAGAGGGAGCAAACCTCTGAGGCCTGGTGCGGTGAGCTGCACTGGGGTTTCCGACGCGGGGACGTGCAACTCGTGCCACACCCGCACGCGCACAGACTCGCGACGCTCACCGGCCTGTTTGCGACCGTGGGCGTTGTCGCCGTCGCCGTCGTGCTCGTTACGATACCCATCCCCTTGTCGATGGCCGTTCACGGGCGCAGGGCATGAGGCGTCGAAGTCGGTCACACGGGCCCAGACGGAGCGCACGGCATCGAGGGTGTAGCCCCCGACCAGTGTGCCGATCAGGGGGTGACGCGAAGCATCCGACATGACGCCCAGCATGACGCGCCGCTCGTCGCACGGTGCCGCCGGTCACCGACTTGTGGACGAAACGGAGGATCGCAAACTGTGCAGAGCGAAAGCGCCGGATGCCGGTATCCTTGACACCATGGCACGTAAGGAAAAACCCGCGAAGAAGGCGAAGGAGCCGGGTCGTCTCAAGCAGATGGCTCAGGTCTTCCAGATGACTCGCCGCTATGACCCGAATGTCGTCTGGGCGATGCTGCTCGGCTTCCTCGGCGGCGTTGCCGTCGGTGTGGCGCTGGCACTCATCTTCTCGCGCGACAGCGTCTTCGGCATCGTCCTCTGGGTGATCGCCGGTGTGCTCGCCGGAATCCTGGCGGCCATGCTCATCTTGGGTCGCCGCGCCGAGCGTGCGGCCTACGGTCAGATTGCCGGGCAGCCCGGAGCCGTGGGCGCCGTCTTCCGCGGGTCGCTCCCCCGCAGCTGGCGCGGCAGCGAAATGCCCGTCAACGTCAACGGTCGCACGCAGGATGCCGTCTACCGGGCCGTCGGCCGCGGCGGCGTCGTTCTTGTGGGCGAAGGCCCCATCTCGCGCACCCGCAAGCTCGTCGACGACGAAAAGCGCAAGATCAACCGCGTGCTGCCGAACGTTCCCGTCACGGTCTTCTATGTCGGCCCCGATGACGATTCGGTCGAATTGCACAAGCTCGCCAAGTCGGTGCGCAAGGTGAAGAACACGCTCACCAAGCCCGAGGCGCTGGCCGTCTCCAACCGTCTCGCGTCCCTCGGCACGCAGATGCCTATCCCCAAGGGCGTCGACCCGTTCAAGGCTCGCCCGCAGCGCGCCCGCTAGTCCACCTCAGCATGTGAAGAAGGCTCGTCCGAGAGGACGAGCCTTCTTTGTTTATGAGGCTGAGGTGCGAGGCTCGAGACGCGTATGGTTGCGATTGCCTTAGTGGCTGACGCGCACCCGGTGACCCTCGAAACCGACGATATCTCCGACCTGCAGCTGACGCCCGCGCCGACGATCGACGTCTCCGTTGACGGTCACCAGGCCATCGGCGATGACCTCTTTGACGTTTCCGCCGGAGTCGAGAAGGCCCGCGAACTTGAGGAACTGGCCGAGGCGGATATCGTCCCCGCCGATGGGAACGTCTTCGACCGGAGCGGAACTCATCATCATTGCCCCATGATATCGGCCGTCGCCCCGCTCGGCCCGCGAGGTCGCCACGCGAAACCGCCTGACGTCTTCGCAATGTGCTGGTCAGACGCCACATCCTGGCCAGGACTCTAGACCAGCCGAGCGAGAAGGAGGATAGTCGGAGCACAGACATCCGCCAGGAAGAGATGGGGCACGCAATGGAGCACAAGCCGCCAACCGAAGCGATCGAGAGGGCACACGCTGCACGGGCGCAGTCACTGCCACTCGGCGACCGGGCCGACTTCGACAATGCCGATCGGGGGTTCATCGCGTCACTCGACCCCGCCACCATTCGCTCGTCGAACGGCTCGGTCGTGTGGGATGCCGAGAGCTATGCATTCCTCGATCCCGCAGAACCCGCGCCGGCGAGCGTCGACCCGAGCCTGTGGCGCCAATCCACCCTGGTTGCGAAGCAGGGCCTCTACGAGGTCGTGGAGGGGATCTACCAGGCGCGCGGATTCGACCTGTCGAACGTGACCTTCGTCGAGGGCGACTCGGGCGTCATCGTGATCGACCCGTTGATCTCGACCGAAACCGCTGCAGCCGCGCTCGCTCTCTATCGTCGGGAGCGCGGAGATCGGCGCGTCGTTGCCGTGATCTACACACACAGTCACGTGGATCATTTCGGTGGTGTCTTCGGTGTTGCCTCGGTCGCCGAGGTAGAGGCTGGCACGATCGAGGTCATCGCGCCGCAGGGCTTCGTGGAACACGCCGTCTCCGAGAACGTCTACGCGGGCACGGCCATGTCCCGCCGCGCCGGCTACATGTATGGCGCCGTCCTCGAGCGTGGGCCGCGGGGGCAGGTCGGAGCGGGTCTCGGCCAGACGACTTCGCAAGGCGAGGTCGGCTTGATCGTGCCGACCATCGACATCACGACGACCGGTCAGACCCACACGGTCGACGGGGTCGACATCGAATTCCAGATGGCGCCCGGAACGGAGGCGCCCGCCGAGATGCACTTCTATTTCCCCCGGTATCGAGCGCTCTGCATGGCCGAGAACGCCACCCACACGCAGCACAATCTGCTCACCCTGCGCGGCGCCCTCGTGCGCGACCCGCACGTGTGGTCCAGCTATCTCACCGAGGCAATCGACACCTTCGCGGCTCGCTCCGATGTGGCGTTCGCCTCACACCATTGGCCCACCTGGGGAGGCGACGAGATCGCCGCATTCCTCGGCGTGCAGCGCGATCTCTACGCCTACCTCCACGACCAGACACTCCGCTACATCAACCAGGGTCACACCGGTGCAGAAATCGCCGAGATGATCCAGCTCCCCCCGGCGCTCGAGGCATCCTGGAGCACCCACGGGTACTACGGCTCGGTCAGCCACAACGTCAAGGCGATCTATCAGCGCTACATGGGCTGGTTCGACGGCAACCCGGCCAGGCTGTGGCCACATCCACCGGCCGAGATCGCGGTTCGCTATGTCGACGCCATGGGCGGCATCGAACGGGTCGTCGAACTGGCTCGCTCGGCCTTCGACGCGGGCGACTTCCGCTGGGCAGCCACACTCCTCGACCACGCCGTGTTCGTCGACGACACCCACAGCGCGGCCCGTGAACTCTATGCCGACACGCTCGAGCAGCTCGGCTACGGTTCGGAGAACGGCACCTGGCGCAACTTCTTCCTCTCGGGCGCCACCGAGCTGCGCGACGGCAACTTCGGCACGCCGACCGCCACATCGGCCCACGCGATCGTCGCCCAACTCAGTCCCGAGCAACTGTTCGACTCGCTCGCGATTTCGGTCGACGGCCCCCGCGCGTGGCACCTCGATCTTGCGATGAACGTCACCTTCACCGACCTCGATACGACCTATGCGGTGACGCTGCGCAACGGTGTGCTGATCAGCACACAAAAGGAGACCCCGCCGGATGCCGCACTCACCCTCGCCCTGACTAAAGAGCGCATGATCGCCGTGTTGGCCGGCGACCTCGACTCCCCCGGAATCGACGCCACGGGCGATCTCGCGGTTCTGCAGCAGCTGCTCTCCGTGCTCGACAGGGGTGACCCCGGGTTCGAGATCGTCCTGCCCTGACCGACGAGCCGCCCGGATATGCCCGTCAGCGACTGCGAATGAGGAGCGTGCCCGCGACCTTGTCGTGGAAGCCGCGCTGATCCGAGTCCCAGACGAGGGCCGGAACGAGGACGGAGAGGAGGAGGGTGCGCACGACCGGGCGCCAGACGCCAATCCATCCGCCACCCAGTTTGACGACACGGATGCCGACCGCACGGTGGCCGAGACCACCCCCGATGGTCGGGATGAACACGATCTGCGTGACGACGAAAACGAGCAGCGTCGCCCACGTGTCGTAGTTGAAGAAAGCGAACGAGATGAGCGCCGAGATGGCGCTGTCGATGAGGAACGCCGAGATGCGACGACCCGGCCGAGCGATGCTCATCACACCCTCTTCTGGCAGGCCCAGACGCTGCCCGGGATAGCGGCTCGGTTGGAGGTCTCCGAAGCGGACGCTAGGCTTTGGGGGGTTCGGCACGGCTCAAGTCTACGTGCCCATCGACTCGTAACACGCCCGAAACATGGGCGACACTGCGGGGTAATGCCCTATCAATAGCCTCGGGTTGGGTGCATGTCGCACCCCGCTCGGTACGAAGCCATTTGGAGTTCTTCCCATGTTCAGTGATTCCTCCGAGGTGCTCAAGTTCATCAAAGACACGGACGTCAAATTCCTCGACATCCGATTCACCGATCTTCCTGGTGTGCAGCAGCACTTCAACATCCCCGCCTCGACCGTCGATGAGGAGTTCTTCTCCGTCGGCCAGTTGTTCGATGGTTCTTCCATCCGCGGTTTCGCCAACATCCACGAGTCCGACATGCAGTTGATCCCGGATGTCTCGACCGCCTACGTCGACCCCTTCCGCGCCGAGCGCACCCTCATCATGGTGTTCGACATCTACAACCCCCGCAACGGTGAGGTCTACTCCAAGGATCCGCGTCAGGTCGCCAAGAAGGCCGAGAAGTACCTGGCCTCGACCGGCATCGCCGACACCGCGTTCTTCGCCCCCGAGGCCGAGTTCTACATCTTCGACGACGTCCGTTACGAAGTGAACCAGCACTCGAGCTTCTACTTCGTCGACTCCGAAGAGGGCGCCTGGAACTCGGGCCGCGTCGAAGAAGGCGGAAACCTCGCCAACAAGACCCCCTACAAGGGCGGCTACTTCCCCGTCTCCCCCGTCGACAAGCAGGCCGACCTGCGCGATGACATCTCGCTCAAGCTGATCGACGCCGGACTCATCCTCGAGCGCGCTCACCACGAGGTGGGCACGGGCGGCCAGGCCGAGATCAACTACCGCTTCGACACGATGGTGCACGCGGCCGACGACATCCTCAAGTTCAAGTACATCGTCAAGAACACGGCCGACCAGTGGGGCAAAACGGCGACGTTCATGCCCAAGCCCCTCTTCGGCGACAACGGTTCGGGCATGCACACGCACCAGTCGCTGTGGAGCGAAGGCAAGCCGCTGTTCTACGACGAGGCCGGCTATGGCGGACTCTCCGACCTGGCTCGCTGGTACATCGGTGGCCTGCTGAAGCACGCCCCCGCCGTGCTCGCGTTCACCAACCCGACCGTGAACTCGTACCACCGTCTGGTTCCCGGCTTCGAAGCCCCCGTCAACCTGGTCTACTCGGCCGGTAACCGCTCGGCCTCGATCCGCATCCCGATCACGGGCACCAACCCCAAGGCCAAGCGCATCGAGTTCCGCGCGCCCGACGCCTCGGGCAACCCGTACCTCGCGTTCGCCGCTCAGCTCATGGCGGGCCTCGACGGCATCAAGAACCGCATCGAGCCGCACGAGCCCGTCGACAAGGACCTCTACGAGCTGCCCCCCGAGGAAGCGAAGAGCATTCCTCAGGTTCCCGCCACGCTCGAGGGCGCCTTGGCCGCGCTCGAAGCCGACCACGAGTTCCTGCTCGCCGGCAACGTGTTCACCCCGGAGCTCATCGAGACCTGGATCGAATACAAGCGCGAGAACGAGATCAAGCCGCTGGCCCAGCGCCCGCACCCGTTCGAGTACGAGCTGTACTTCGGCGTCTAGTCGCTGAACGACCGCTTGCCGGTTACCGAGGGCCGCTCCGATTCGTCGGGGCGGCCCTCGGCCGTTCGGGGGAGCTAGATAGGTTGCGCTAGATTTCGAACGGGGGCGGGAACGGTCGACCGATTAGCTACTCGGCCGCACCCGTCGCAGTGGACCCGGTAGGCCGGCAGGGTGTGGCGATCTTCGTTTCGTGTCGCGGTTATGGATGCTGAACCGCACTGTTCACAGGAGTACATGCGGTGAGGCTAGCGCGTGCCACCGACAGTCGCGGCGCCTCGGCGCGCTTAGGCCGTCGAAGGCTGGATGCGGTCGGGCAGGCCGTAGAAGCGCTGCTCGAAGACGCGGCGGGCCCGGCGGGTGACCGCGAGGTAGTCCTGCTCGAGCTGCGTCGCCGATCCCGGCGGATACTCCATGACGCGCGCGATGCCCTCGAGCTGGCGGCGGTCGCTGGGTAGGACATCCGTGGTCTTGTTGAGCCAGAGCGTCATGCTGCTGCGGAGGCGCGAGGCGAAGAGCCAGGCTTCGCGCAGGCGCTCGGCGTCGGCATCGGGGACGAGGTGTTCGCGGGCGACGACGGCGAGGGCATCCAGCGTGGATGTCGTGCGGAGGTCGGGGATGGCGGCGGCGTGTTCGAGCTGCATGAGCTGCACGAACCATTCGACGTCGCTCAGCGAACCCCGGCCGAGCTTCACGTGGCGCGTCGGGTCGGCACCCTGCGGCAGCCGCTCGTTCTCGACCCGCGCCTTGATGCGTTTGACCTCACGCACCGCCTGTTCGGCGATCGCGGCCGGGTAGCGCACCGTGTCGGCCAGCGACTCGAAGTCGGCGAGCAGCTGCTCGTCCCCCGCTACGCCGCGCGCCCGCAGCAGCGCCTGCGCCTCCCACGTGAGCGACCAGCGCTCGTAGTAGGCGCGATAGGAGTCGAGCGAGCGCGCCTGGGGCCCGTTCTTACCCTCTGGCCGCAGGTCGGTGTCGAGGTCGAGCGGCACGCGGTGATCTTCCGTGAGGCTCGACAGTGCTTTCACGATAGCGTTGGCGGCCTGCGTGGTCGCCTCGGGGGTGCCGGTGGTCGCGCGGAAGACGTAAAGCAGGTCGGCGTCGGAGCCGAAGCCCAGCTCGCCTCCGCCGTAGCGTCCCATGCCGATCACGGCGAATTCGAGCGCGTCCGATCCCAGTCCGTCGCGGCGGCGGATGGCCCGCAGCACACCGTCGAGGGTGGCCGTCGTGACGTCGGTGAGTCCGGCCCCGAGCTGTTGCAGTTCGACGACGCCGAGCACCGACGAGATCGCGAGACGCAGGAGCTCCCGGCGACGCATCCGCATGATGGCCTTGGCGGCGGGCTCGGCATCGGCGTGACGGCGCAGAATCGAGGATGCCTCATCGCGCAGTGTGGTGAGGCTGCGCGGCTTGAGTTCCCGATCGTCCTCCAACCACGCGGAAGCCTCGGGGATCTGATCGAGCAGCTCGCCGATGTAACGCGATCCGCTGAGTACGCGGGTCAAACGCTCGGCCACACCCGACGAGTCGCGCAGCATGCGCAGGAACCAGTGCGTGCCGCCGAGCGACTCGGACAACCGCCGAAACGCGAGTAGCCCGTAGTCGGGGTCGGCACCGTCGGCGAACCAGCGCAGCATGACCGGCAGCAGGTGACGCTGGATGGTGGCCCGGCGCGACACCCCGCCCGTGAGCGCCTGGATGTGCGACAGCGCACCCCGCGCGTCGCGGAACCCGATAGCCGCCAGGCGCGCCTCGGCCTGCTTGGGGCTCAGCGTGACCTCGTCCTCGGGCAGGGCCGCGACGGCGCTCAGCAGCGGGCGGTAGAACAGGCGCTCGTGCAGCGTGCGCACCTCGTTCTTGGTGCTCTCCCAGCGCGTGACGAGGGCGTGACCCGTCGTGGCGAGACCCGAGGCGCGGGCCAGGACACGCAGGGATGCGTCATCCCGGGGCATGAGGTGCGTGCGCCGCAGCCGGCTGAGCTGCAGGCGGTGTTCGAGCACCCGCAGCAGGCGGTAGTCCTGCGCGAAACCGGCGGCCTCGACGCGGCCGATGTAGCCGCTCTCGGAGAGGGCACCGAGCGCCCGGATCGTGCCACGCTCGTGCACGCTCTCGTCGCTCTGGCCGTGCACGAGCTGCAGCAGCTGCACCGTGAACTCGATGTCGCGCAGGCCGCCGGGCCCGAGCTTCAGCTGGTAGTGCAGCTCATCTGACGGGATGTTGTCGGTCACGCGCTCGCGCATGCGCTGCACCGAGTCGACGAAATTCTCGCGGGACGCGCTCGACCACACCTTGGGCCAGAGCGCGTCGACGTAGCGCTGGCCGAGGTCGGGGTCGCCAGCCAAGGGACGTGCCTTCAGCAGCGCCTGGAACTCCCAGCTCTTGGCCCAGCGCTCGTAATAAGCGATGTGCGAATCGAGCGTGCGCACGAGGGCGCCCTGCTTGCCCTCGGGGCGGAGGTTCGGGTCGACCTCCCAGAGCGGCGGCTCGAAACCAGCCTCGGAGATGCCGCGCATGGTGAGAACGGCCAGGCGCGTCGCGATGTCGACGGCCTTCGAGTTGTCGAGCCCACCCTGCTCGTCGCCCTCGGCCACGAAGATCACGTCGACGTCGCTCACGTAGTTGAGCTCGTTGGCGCCCGCTTTGCCCATGCCGATGATGGCGAAGCGGGTGAGGGCGACCTCGTCGCGCGTGAAACGGGCCGGGCCGGCGCCGGGCATGGTGACGTGGGTGCGGGCGACGGCGAGGGATGCCTCGAGCGCGGCGCCCGCGGCATCCGCCAGTCGAGTGGCCACCCGGTCGAGCACGGCCGAGGCGTCGGAGGCCGAGAGGTCGAAGGCGGCGATGCGCACCAGCCAGCGGCGATAGCGGATGCGGAGGTCGGTCCAGAGGCGGTCTTCCGACCAGGCTGCAGGTCCTGCATCAGCCGCGCTCGCGCCGCCCGCGGACGCGAAACCATCGGACTCGTGCACGGTCGCCAGCAGGTCGTCGGCGATCTGGGCGGCCGACGGAAGCTCCGCAGCGGGCTCGGTGACGACATCGAGTTGGTCGGGATGCCGCTCGAAGAATTCGACGAGTCCCTGCGACGCACCGGCCAACCGCAGCAGAACCACGCGGTGCACGGGATCGGCGAGCAACCGGGCCGTGCGTCCGTCGTCGACGCGGGCGAGCGACACGATGGCGCGCAACGCCTGGTCGGGGTCGGCGGCCACCCGGAAGTCCTCGAGGAACTCGCGCGGGTCGACGCCGGCGACCTCCTGCAGAGTGTCGAGGATCTCTCTCGACTCACTGAGATCGGCAAAGCCGATGCGCGCCAATTCGGTCAGAGTCGCCATCTGCCGCTGCACGGAGCCTCCTGCTTAGAGGATTTCGATGTTCTTGGCGAGCTCGTACGGCGTGACCTGCGCGCGGTACTCCTGCCATTCGCGACGCTTGTTCAGCAGCACGTAGTTGAACACCTGCTCACCCAGCGTCTCGGCGACGAGCTCGGACTCCTCCATGTACTGGATGGCGTGGTCGAGGCTCGCGGGCAGCGACGAGTAGCCCAGGGCGCGTCGCTCGGTGTCGCTCAGGCTCCACACGTTGTCTTCGGCCTCGGGCGGCAGCTCGTACTCTTCCTCGATGCCCTTGAGGCCGGCGGCCAGCATGAGCGAGTAGGCGAGGTAAGGGTTGGCGGCCGAGTCGATGGCACGGTATTCGACGCGCGACGACTGCCCCTTGTTGGGCTTGTAGAGCGGCACGCGGATGAGCGCGGACCGGTTGTTGTGACCCCAGCACACGAAGCTCGGAGCCTCGTCGCCGCCCCAGAGGCGCTTGTAGCTGTTGACGAACTGGTTCGTGACGGCCGTGATCTCGGGCGCGTGCTTGAGCAGGCCGGCGATGAACTGGCGGCCGGTCTTCGACAGCTGGTATTCGGCGCCGGCCTCGTAGAACGCATTCTGGTCACCCTCGAAGAGCGACATGTGCGTGTGCATGCCCGAACCCGGGTGGTCGGAGAGCGGCTTCGGCATGAACGTGGCGTAGACGCCCTGCTCGATGGCGACCTCTTTGATGACGGTGCGGAACGTCATGATGTTGTCGGCCGTGGTGAGCGCGTCGGCATAGCGCAGGTCGATCTCGTTCTGGCCGGGGCCCGCCTCGTGGTGGCTGAACTCGACCGAGATGCCGAGGTCTTCGAGCATGCGCACCGAGCGGCGGCGGAAGTCGTGGGCCGTGCCACCGGGGACGTTGTCGAAGTAACCGGCCGAGTCGACGGGGATGGGGCCCTCCGGCCCGAGCTGCGCGGACTTCAGCAGGTAGAACTCGATCTCGGGATGCGTGTAGAACGTGAACCCGCGGTCGGCGGCCTTCTCGAGCGTGCGCTTCAAGACGTTGCGCGGGTCGGCGACGGCGGCGACGCCATCCGGGGTCGTGATGTCGCAGAACATGCGCGCGGTGGGGTCGATCTCGCCGCGCCAGGGAAGAATCTGGAACGTGGTCGGGTCGGGGTGCGCCAGCAGGTCGGACTCGTAGGAGCGCGTGAGCCCCTCGATGGCCGAACCGTCGAACCCGAGGCCCTCGGCGAAAGCACCCTCGACCTCGGCGGGCGCGATGGCCACGGATTTGAGCGTGCCCACCACATCGGTGAACCAGAGCCTGACAAACTTGATGCCTCTGTCTTCGATGGTCCGAAGAACGAAGTCAGTCTGCTTATCCATGCACTCCTCTTTCCGGGCGATCGCCGATGTCTCGAAGCAAGCCTCAAGAACTCCAGGCTAGTGGATTCTGACGAGCGTCGCGGATGCCGAACCTCAGCGATCTTCTGCAGCTTCTTCGGCCGCCCAACGCTGGCTGTTCTCGCGCAACTTGTCGAGCGCGTGCGCCGCCTCGCTCTGGGTGGCGAATGGCCCGACGCGATCGGCTGACGGTGAGGCGTACCCCTGCTCGACGGCCTGCGTCTTCATGTTGTACCAGTACTGCTTCGACGGATCTTCTGACATCGTCGTCCCCTTCTGTGCCGCGCCGATCTTGCTTCTGTGCCCCGCCGATTCTGCGCCGGACTAAGCTTGATCCTATGCCCAAGGACTCTCACGGACACCTGATTCCCGGCCAGCTCACCGCGGTCAAACCGGTGCCGGCCAGCATCCCCCGCCCCGAATATGTGGGCAAGACGGCGCCGTCGCCCTTCACCGGCTCAGATGTCTACCCGCCCGAGAAGATCGAGGCCATCCGCCGCGCCGGTCGCATCGCCGCCGACGCCATCGCGCTCGTGGGCGAGAACGTGAAGCCGGGCGTGACCACCGAACAGCTCGACGCCATCGGGCACCGCTACCTCATCGAGCACGACGCCTACCCGTCGACGCTCGGCTACCGCGGCTACCCGAAGTCGCTGTGCAGCTCGATCAACGAGGTCATCTGCCACGGCATCCCCGACGACACCGTCTTGGAGGACGGCGACATCGTCAACATCGACATCACGGCCTTCGTCGGCGGCGTGCACGGCGACTCGAACCGCACGTTCATGGCGGGCGAGCCGCGCGACGAGGTGCGCCTGCTGGTCGAGCGCACCGAGGAGTCGCTGCGCCGCGGCATCAAGGCCGTCGCACCCGGCCGCCAGGTCAACGTCATCGGCCGCACCATCGAGTCCTACGCTAAGCGCTTCGGCTACGGCGTCGTGCGCGACTTCACGGGCCACGGCGTGGGCGAGGCGTTCCACTCGGGCCTCATCATCCCCCACTACGACTCGGCGCCGCAGTTCGACACCGTCATGGAGGTGGGCATGGTCTTCACCATCGAGCCTATGCTGACGCTCGGCACCCACGAGTGGGACATGTGGGCGGATGACTGGACCGTGACGACGCGCGACAAGAGCATCACCGCCCAGTTCGAACACACCCTCGTGGTGACCGAACGCGGGGCAGACATCCTGACGCTGCCGACCGGCCAGACAAGCTTCTAGCGCGGCGACGGCGCGCGCCACCACCCCTCCCGTTCGAACCCGCAACCCCTCTAAGGTGACTGTCATGGCGAAAACCACCAGCGGAACTCCGATTCCCGCTCAGACCGCATCCGACACCGACGTCTCGTCGGCCTCCACCAAGACCGCGATCGGCATCGACATCGGCGGCACGGGCATCAAGGGCGCGATCATCGACCTGGCGTCGGGCGAGCTGCTCACCGACCGCATCAAGGTGCCGACGCCCGACGGCGGCAAGCCCGCCGACATCCTGCAGACCACCGTCGACCTGCTCAAGCAGCTCGACCCGCCCTCCGCCGACACACCCGTGGGCGTCTGTTTCCCCGCCATCGTCAAGCACGGGAAGACGCTGTCGGCCGCCAACGTGTCGAAGAAGTGGATCGGCCTCGACGCCGAGAAGCAGTTCGAAGACGCGCTGGGTCGCGAGATCACTTTCGTGAACGACGCGGATGCCGCGGGCTATGCCGAATCCGCTTTCGGGGCCGCGAAAGACCAAGAGGGTCTCACGATCATGACGACGCTCGGCACCGGCATCGGAGGCGCGCTCATCTTCAACGGCGTGCTCATTCCCAACGCCGAGCTGGGCCACCTCGAGATCGACGGCCACGACGCCGAGTCGAAAGCGTCGTATGGCGCCAAGGAGCGCGACGACCTGTCGTGGGAGCACTGGGCAAAACGGCTGCAGAAGTACTACGACAAGCTCGAGTTCCTCTTCTCCCCCGACCTGTTCATCGTGGGCGGTGGCGTGTCGAAGCACCACGAGAAGTTCTTGCCGCTGCTCAGCTTGAACACGCCCATCGTTCCGGCGCACCACCGCAACAACGCGGGCATCCTGGGCGCCGCGGCGCTGGCCGTGCACGGCGATGCGGCCGCGCACGTTGGCAGCACCTCTGCGGGCGCCGGCTCCGACGCCGATACCCGGGCCGACGGCGCCAGCGCGTCGGGCGAGAAGATGGCCAACTCGGGCGCTGCCAAGAAGTAGTGGCGACTCGCATCCAGCGAGAGAGTTAAAACAGAACGATGCGGCGGCTCGATCATGAGCCGCCGCATCGTCGTTTCCGCAACAGCGTCGTTTCCGCACCAGCGTTGTTTCCGAACCAGCGTTGTTTCCGCAGCAGGGCGGCAAAGAAGGTGAACGGGTCGGCCGATACGCCGGGTTCTGTCGGCCGCTTGCGCGACCGTGACGGCCATCTCTCTCGGGACTACGTTGCCGCAGCCCTCTAGCGGTCTACCCGAACACGGGACGAGCAGCCCCATGGTGTTCTGTCTGACCTTGCTCCGGACGAGGTTTACCGAGCCGACCAGGTCACCCTGGCCTCTGGTGGTCTCTTACACCACCGTTTCACCCTTACCGCCGGTTGCCCGACGGCGGTCTACTTTCTGTGGCACTGTCTCGCGGGTTGCCCCGGGTGGGTGTTACCCACCATCCTGCTCTGTGGAGCCCGGACGTTCCTCGGCATCACACCCGAAGGCGGATGACGCGACCGTCTAGCCGGCCCGTTCGCCCCCAGTCTATCGAGAGCTATTCGGCGAAACTGACCTTGCGGTCCATGGCCTTGTTGGCGATGGCGTCGGCGCGGGAGTTCTCGGCGCGCGGGATCCACTCGAACGTCACCTGGCGCGAGCCGATGAGCGCGTGGGCCTCGCGGGCAAGCTTCTGCATGTCGGGATGCTTGATCTTCCAGCGGCCCGACATCTGCTCGACCACGAGCTTCGAGTCCATGCGCACGTGCACGACGGCGGTCGGATCGATCTCGAAGGCTTTCTTGAGCCCGGCGATCATGCCGTGGTATTCGGCGACGTTGTTGGTGGCGATGCCGACATACACGCCTTCTTCGGCGAGGATCTCACCGGATGCCTCGTCGATGACGATCGCGCCGCTGCCGGCGATGCCGGGGTTGCCGCGCGAACCGCCGTCGGCTTCGACGACGAAGGAGTGGCTCACGAGAGACCAGACTCTTCGGTGCGCACGACGATGGCGTTGCACTCGGGGCACTGCACGACGGCGTCGATCTCCTGAGCGCGCAGCGACTGCAGGTCGTTGCCCGTGAACGTGATGTTGCAGGCCCCACAGGTGCCCGCGCGGAACAGTGCCGCGCCGAAACCGCCGCGCGCACGCAGCTTCTCGTAGAGGGCCAACAGCTCGGGCGTGACCTTCTCGGCCACGGTGTTGCGCTCACCCGTTGCGGTGCCCAGCTCGCCGCTCAGGCGATCGAGGGCGGCTTCGCGCTCGGCCTCGAGGGTCTGGATGCGGGCGGTCAGCTCAGCCTCGTCGGCACGGGTAGCATTCACGACGGCCTCGTCGGTCTCGGCCCGCTCCATGACGACGAGTTCCATCTCTTCCAGGTTGTCGCGGCGACGCTTCAACGACTCGAGCTCCTGCTCGAACGCCTGCACGTCTTTCGCCGAGGCCGTCTGCTGCAGGCGCTCGGTGTTGCGCGCGACGCGGGCCTCGACCAGCTGCACATCGCTCTCGAGCCGCGAGAGTTCGGCGCGCGTGTCGTCGAGCGTCCCGGTCTCGGTGGCGAGTCGTCCGCGCAGCGCATCGAGCTGCGTGCGCAGCTGCGCGATCTCCGCGTTCTGCGGCAGATTCTTGGTGCGGTGGTTCAACTGAGCGACCGTCGTATCGACGGCCTGGAGCGAGAGCAATTGCTTCTGCTCGGCAAGACTGGCTTTCACACTGATCCCAACGTTGTAGCGATACCTCTATCTTCGCTCATTGCGTGACGACAAAGTCCCACGGATCGGTGCGGATCTCGCTCACGAGCACCTCGACGCCCGGCAGTTCGCGGCGCAACTGTTCGGCCGCGACATCCAACCAGAGCCATTCGGATGCCCAGTGGGACGTGTCGATGAGCGCGGGCCCGTCGCCCAGCCGCGCCTGCTCAACGAATTCGGACGCCGGATGGTGCCGCAGATCGCTCGTGATGTAGACGTCGGATGCCTGCACCGCGGCCTCCCCGAGCAGCGAGTCGCCCGCGCCCCCGCAGAGTGCCACTCGCTGCACCGGGCGGTCGTACTCCCCCGCGACGCGCACGCCGGTGGCGGTGGCGGGCAGGATCGTGCCGAGGGCTCGCGCCAGGTCGCCCAGGCGCACAGGCTGCGGAAGGGTGCCCACGCGGCCGATGCCTGCCAGGGGCGCTTCGGGGTCGGCGTCGCGGAGAGGCTGCTCTTTCGAGACGACGATGGGTGCGACGTCGGTGAGGCCGAGGTGCCGGGCCAGCACGGCCGAGGTGCCGTCGGCCACGACATCCGCGTTGGTGTGCGCGGCGAGCAGGGCGCAGTCGTTCTTGATGAGCTTCTGCAGCAGCGCACCCTTGTACGTGGAGGACGCGATCGTGGTGACCCCGCGCAAGAGCAACGGATGGTGGGTCAGCAACACGCCGGCGCCGTGTTCAACGGCTTCGTCCACCGTCTCGGCGACCGCGTCGACCGCGAGCAGGATGGTGGCGACGGGCTGCTCGGACGCGCCGGCGATGAGTCCCGAGGCATCCCACGACTCTTGTCCGTCGATCGGCCACAACTTCTCGACCACGTCGGTCACGGTGCGCAGGGTGGTAGTCATGGCAACCAGCCTAGGCCGGGTCGCACGGTGCTCGACCGATGTAGGTGATCGAGATCGCACTGTCAACGGTAGGCCGATTATGCCGGACCCCGCCCGTGGATGCGACGATGGAACCGACGGCGAGGGGGACGTGTGGGAATGAAGGCACCGACGATGGAACTCATGCGGCCGGGCCAAGCGCTGCAGCTGGGCCTGCCGGAGCGCGCACCCGACTTTGCGCGGCTGCTCGTTGCACCCCCGCTCGACGAGGTTCCGCTCGGCGACCGGGACTGGTTGCACGATCGCTACCGCGAGATCGTTCCGATCGTGCTGCTGCCGGCCCTCGTGGCCGTCGAGCAGGGAACGCCCGTGCCCGAATCGTGTCTGGTGAGGCTGCGGCACGTGGCCGCCCGCGCGGCGGTGGGGCCCGGCGTGAACTTCTCCGTCGTGTTGCGCGGAGCGTTCCCCGCATTGAAGGTGTTCTCCGTCGTCATCCGGCATACGCGGAACGCGAATCGTGCTCAGACGGTGCTCGCGATGGCCCGCGCCTCCCACGTGGCTTATGAGCTCGGCTCGTGTTGGGCCGAGAGCTGGGCCGCTCATCGCGCGCGTCTCGACGCGGCGGACCACGTGAGCGGCGAAACGGGAGACCCCGTGCGGGATACGGCGGCGCCGGGAGAGCTCACGGATGTCGGGCTCTCGGATGTCGGGCTCTCGGATGTCGAGTTGGCTGCGGCATCCGAGGCGCTGACCGCGGATGAGGCGGACATGCTCACGCTCGCGGCCTACGGGCTGTCGAACGAGGAGATCGCGCGGAGTACGCGGTTCAGCCGCCAGACCGTGGCATGGCATTTGTCACGGCTGATGCGGTCCTGGCGCGCGCCCAACCGCACGGCCCTCGTCGCCGTCGCCTTCGTTCGCGGTGCGCTGGTCGCCCGTGCACCGCGTCAGGCCCATCGTTCGAAGTCCGCGTTGCCGCCCGCGCCCCCGTCCGCAGCGCCGGCCATCGACACAAACTCGACAACGCCAACAGCGGTGCTCGACACAACCGACGCCGCAGAGGCGTCGTGACCGCTGCCTGACCGGGCCGACACGACAAAGGCCCCATTCACCGACGAGCGGTAAGCGGGGCCTTGCGTTACGTGGCGACTATCCGAAGTAGTCGTACCACTGGTTCGGGTCTTCGGGCACGCGGTTGGTCTCACCGCAGCCGGCCTCACCGCGGCCGGACTCCCCCATGCGCGTGGGGTCGGGAACGTCACGCTGCACGTCGTTCAGGCTCTGCGTGCCGGCGTCCTCCCAGACCGAGACGACCTGGCCGGTGGTGAGCCCGATGCGGTTCTCCCGCTCGACGGTCACTTCGATGGGTCCCGTCTCGCGCACGAACGGCTCACCCAGGGTGGCAAAGTTCGTCTGCCCCGAGTTGGCGACGATCTCGTCGGTGTTGGCGGTCGCCGTGGTGGATGTCTCGGTGTAGCTGCTCTCGACACCGATGCTGAAGATGTCCTTGATGTTGAGGCCGGCGTTGCCACCGACCGTCCACGATTGCGAGAAGGTCACCGTCTGCATCTGGAGTCGCTTCGTCTGGTTGCTCTGGCCGTCGCAGGCCGAGACCTTCGTGTCTGGAACGGCCTTCCACCGCGTGAACTTCTGCACGTCGCCGCCCGGCTTGTAGGTGCAGTTGGCGGAACGGAAGACCCCGCCGTCCTTCGAGATGGTCTCGCCGCTGCAGAGCTGCTGCAACTCTTCGCCCGAGAAGCCGGGTGCGTCGGCGGCGTTCGCCGGGGTGACGCCCATCACGGCGCCGAGGATGCCGGCCGACAGCGCCGCCGAGGCGATGCCGATCGAACGACGGGTGCGGGTCTTGGTCGGGGTGCTCTGGACATTCGTCATGATGAGGTTCCTTCCGCGTTTCGCTTCTGTGTGATGTCTTCAGACTGGCGCGGCCGAGGAACGGGTGGAAGGAGCTCATCCGAGTGTTAGTCGATCGACTAACGGTGGGTTCGGCCGTCTAGGAAGGAGTCGCCTGGGAAAGAGTCGAATGACGGCCATCCGGTCGTAGGTTGGGCCTATGACCGACAATGCGCCCACGGCGACCCTCGATGGATGGACGAAAGCCCCGTTCACGGGCGGCGGGTTCACGTATGACTGTTACGAGAAGGGAAGCGGGCCGGGTGTCGTCCTGATCCCGGAGATTCCCGGCATCACGCCCGAGGTTCTGGGGCTCGCCGAACATCTCGTGGCCGAAGGGTTCACGGTGGTCGTGCCGTCACCATTCGGGCAGCCGGGGCGCGCGGCGTCGACCGGGTACATTCTCAAGACCGTTGCCCGGTTGTGCGTCGCGAGCGAGTTCCGCGCTTTCGCCGCTGGGGCGCATCGGCCCATCACCGACTACCTGCGTGCGGTGGCCGCCGATCTGGCTTCGCGGACGCCCGGCCGCGGGGTCGGCGTGATCGGGATGTGCTTCACGGGCGGCTTCGCGCTCGCCGTCGCCGTCGACGATTCGGTGGCCGCCTCGGTGTTGAGTCAGCCCGCCGCGCCCTTCCCGATCGGGCGGGCGCGTCACATGGACCCGACCATGTCGCCCGGCGAGTTCGACCGCGTCGCCGAGCGCGCCAGCGCCGGAGAGGTGTGCGCGATCGGCCTGCGCTTCAGCGAGGACGCGAGCGTCCCTCGCGCACGGTTCGCCACAATCGCCGACCGGCTGGGCGACGCCTTCGAAGTCATCGAACTCGATTCCTCGGCGGGCAATCCGGATGGTTTCGCCCGCGGCGCGCATTCGGTGCTCACGAACGAGGTGCGTGAGCATCCGCAGAACAGTGCCTACCGAGCCAGGGAGCGAGTCGTCGCGTTCCTGCGCGACCGCCTCAAGGCGGAACGCTGAGTCACCGCAACCGCTAGGACGACCGCGCAGTCATCTGCGCCACCTGCAAGGCGGACCAGGAACGCAACCGCGCCGCCTGCAAGGCGGGCCATAAATACGGTGGGCCCTACCGGGGTCGAACCGATGACATCCACGGTGTAAACGTGGCGCTCTACCAGCTGAGCTGAAGGCGCCTCACCGCGTGACGCGGCATGCACCCATGTTTAGGTGGAGGACGCGACCGTGGTGACCACGCGCAAGAGCAGCGGATGATGCGTCAGCAACTTCCCGGCTCCGCTCTCGATCGCTTCGTCCACCGTCTCGGCCACCGCATCGACCGCGAGCAGGATGGTGGGGGCGGGCTGATCGGAGGCACCGACGATGAGGCCTGAGGCATCTCACGACTCGTGTCCATGGATAGGCCAGAGCTGTTCAACCGCAGCGACTTCCTATAGAGACGCTTTCATGCCTCTACAGGATGGTCGTAATCCGTTCATGCGAGTGAATGAAGATCTTGAAGGCTGCTGCATCAGGGGATATTGTGCCACCGGTACCGTGCAGTGCAAGTTTGTGATTATTCGCGGTACGCCGTTGAGCACAGCCCCTGCCTACTTCACAATCGAGCTATACGGGCTCCTCCGCGCGCAATCAACACGTCGTGCTCTCCCTTGCCACGACGAACGTACTCTGTAATCAATTGATGATGTTGACGTTCAGTCGTTGAGTAGCAGTTTCATCGCGTTCACGATTACGATCAAGTCCTTACCCACCTGAGTACGGAGGGCCCGTGCCCGCGCCCCGTTCTTATATTTGAAATGAGCTACCGTCACTCGACGCGGGTTGATTCGTTCGAGCGCCTGAGCAAGTCGGCTCTCCATCTGACTCGGGCCGGTAAGCTCGCCGTATGCCCGAGCCAACGCGCCCAAAGTCATCTTCGACACCTGAGCTTCTGTGAGAGTCACAGGCTTACCCTTGTCGTTGACAAACGAGGCCCGGCCGCCCCTAATAGCCTTCGCTAGATAGGATCTCGCTTCCGTTTCGAGAGCCTGGCACGCATCCTCGAATGACTCCTTCCAGCTCCCTTGCGACCAAAGCTCCTTGGAGCTTCCAAGCTTACGAACCAGCTTTCGGGAGAGACCTGGAAATTCGGCATTGAGCGACAGATCATGAGGCGCGCAGATCGAGTTCACCCCTGAGGCGTCGACTACGTCCACGCCGACGCCCAGTACCCTGAGACGCGATAAATCCGCGGGGGTGACGGAGTTACCGTTGGCGATGACAACGACGTACCTAGTATCGCGCGTTGAAGCCTTTCCGTATTTGGCCCACTCTTCAGCTCGCGGCACGTTGACCGCGGACGCCACTTCATAAAAGTAATCTTGCTGTGCGTTCCGGGTTCCTCGAAATACCGGACTATTCGGATACTCCAACTCGTACGGCTCGCACTGCACACGGTAACCCTGCGACTCAAGCCAGGTTCCATATGCAACTACCGAATCGAGGAGATCTACCGGGACGAGCTCGAAATCTTTTGCTTTCACCGCCATGATCTAATTCCGAAGCAGATCGTTCAGCAGGTCCCGCAGTTCCACCAGACTTTGGCGCGTAGTCTCCGAAAAACTTGCCGAATCCCGGAGGCCCGCGAGATTGAGCGAAAGACGCTTCGTGGCAAGCTCGAGGCTGTGCTCCTGCTCGGCTCTCTCTACGGATGCTTTGTAGGCGTCGCGGACGGTGAAATTAGGGTCTTCGATCAGTCGCTGGACGCTCGACCGAACATTTGCGCCGGAAACGTCCTCGCGCTCGACCGCCCTAGCCATCCGCGTGAGCAAGCGAGGTTCGACCGTACTGTTCAGCACGTTCTTCTGAAACTTATCGATGAGAGCGCGTTCTAGCGTCTCCCTTTCTCCGTCCGAAATGACGGACTGCTTCGCAAGCGCCCGCCCTCCTCGCGTCACTTCGAGTAGGTGGTCAACAGTTAGCGTCTGGTCCGCCCGCGGCAAGTCTTGCTCGTCTTCGATAAGAGCCAGGTACTCGCTCGGCAACCCCAAGATGTTCTTCAGTCTGCGGACTTCACCGCGGCTGAGGCTGGCAAGCTGGGCAAGTTGACTTTCGGTTGGGAGCCGGCCCTCGTTCTTGTCGTACAGCGCCTCAAGCTGCTGAAGCTTTAGCGCGGTTGGGAAAGGGTCCCAATCCGATCTGGCGTTGTGAATCGCAAACATCATCATGATGTTCTGGATCAACGTCGGTTCGGGTTGCACAATGATCGGTACTCGGCGCAGGCCGAGCTTTTTGGAGCAGCGCCAACGCCTTTCGCCGTCAAGCAAGACAAAACCACCCTGCGAGGACTCGTAGACCGTTAGGGGTACTAAAATCCCATTCGCTGCGATACTCGCTTCGAGCTCAAGCAACTCCTTCTCGCGAAATACGAGGCGTGGGTTTTCGGGATTAGGTCTTATCTCCGCGGGCGATGCGACGCGGACGGTAGCGCTAAGTTCCATCAGGAAGGGTTCCCCACCATCAGTACTTCAGATGTTCTTCCGCGTTTCGCTTTCGAGGCTGCCAACGTGGAAGCTCGTTCTGTGACAACCAACTCAAACCCCGCATACAAATCTATGACGCTCGCGTGATGCGCGTTCGTAACCAAAACTGTTGCCCCCCGATGAACCGCCGCTTGCACGGATTTAGCTAAACGTACCTGATCATCCCACGAAAAAATCTTTTCGTTGTACTCGACGAAGCCATTCTCATTATGAGACGTTACATAAGGAGGGTCCACGAAAACTAAATCTCCTGCTTCCGCTTGCTCGACGCTCGCAGAAAAGTCTCCATGCGTGATCGAACTTCTCGACGGGTCGAGGAGTTCGGACACCCCAAGCAGGTTGGTTCTGTCACAGATGAACTCGGATTTTGGGGCTCCCCAAGGGACGTTGAATTCCCCCTTCAAATTAACCCGGTACAGACCGTTGAATGCTCCCTTGTTCAGATAAATGAATCGGCCCGCGCGCTGCAGGTAGCCGCCTCCCCGCTCTGCCCGCGCGCGGTAGTACTCGTCCTTATTCAGAGGACGCTTCGTTGCTTCGCGGTATACGCCGTGCGGGTTGGAGGCAATCGCCCGCCACGTGTTCACCAGAGGGACACACGCGTCATTCAAGAGTGCACTTGATGGTTGCAGTGTCAAAAAGAGGGACCCGCCACCCAGGAAAGGCTCAATGTACCGGCCATAATCTTCCGGAACGTGCGGGAGAATTTGGGAGATCAGTCTTCTCTTCGAGCCAGCCCAACTGACGAAAGGCTTGACCCCACCTGCCAGTGCGACCATATCAACTACATTCTTCTTCACGGTGCCTGATGCTCGAACGGCACTCTTCAATCGAATACGCCCAAGACGCCACGCCGCCGTCAACGCGGAACGGTGACAGATCTATACAAGGGTGGGCCCTACCGGGATCGAACCGATGACATCCACGGTGTAAACGTGGCGCTCTACCAGCTGAGCTAAAGGCCCTCACCGCGTGACGCGGCGAGCACCCATGTTACGGCATACACTCGGCCTCATGGAACAACACCCGTCGCGGCAGGTGCCGGCCGAGCACCGCTGGCCCGCCATCATCGGGGTGCTGGCGGCTTTGACGTTGTATGCGTTCCTACCGAACGATCTCTTGAGCGTGCAGCGTTATGTGGTGGTCGGGATCGGGCTGCTGCTCGTCATCCCGCTGCTGATCCTCAACCCGCATCGCCTGAACCGCGAGACGCGGTTGTCCCGCCTCCTGTCGCTCGGCCTGGCGCTCCTCATCCTGGTCGCCAACCAGATCACGCTCGTGCTGCTGATCAAGCTGCTCGTCGACGGAACCCATGACGGGCCGCCCCTGCTGCTCTCGGCGCTGCAGGTCTGGCTGACGAACGTGATCGCCTTCGCGCTCGTGTTCTGGGAGCTGGACCGCGGCGGCCCCGTTGCCCGCACCCGGCTCGCTCGCGACCAGTTGCAGCCCGCGGACTTCCGTTTTCCGCAGGACGAGGACGACGACGCCATCACCGAGGTGCGCGCCCGATCGAGCGCTGTGGCCGACTGGGTGCCGACGTTCGTCGACTACCTCTACTTCTCGCTGTCGAACTCGATGGCGTTCTCGCCCACCGACACCATGCCGCTGTCGCATCGCGCGAAGCTGCTCATGGGGCTCGAGGCATTCGCCGGGTTCATCATCCTGGCGCTCGTCATCGCGCGCGCGGTCAGCCTGATCGGCTAAGAACGGGCTTAGGCCGGCTGGTGCAGTTCTTCGAGGGCTGCGCGGTAGGCGGCCAGCGAGCGCGCCTCTCCGGGAGCGGTGATGAAGCTGGCGCGGATGATTCCCTGCGTGTCGATGATGAAGGTCGCCCGGTTGGAGAGCCCCTTCACATCGAGGAACACGCCGTACTCCTTGGCGACCTGACCGTGCGGCCAGAAGTCGGCGAGCAGGTTGAAGTCGTAACCCTCTTGTTCGGCCCAGGCGCGCAACGTGTGCTTCGAATCGACCGAGATGCCGATGAGCTCGACGCCTTCGGTGCGGAACATGGCGATGTTGTCGCGCAGGGCGCACAGCTCGCCCGTGCAGATGCCCGAGAACGCGAGCGGGAAGAAGACCAGAACGACGGGACGCTTGCCCCGGAACTCGCTCAGACGGATCAGTTCGCCGTATTGGTTGGCGAGCTCGAAGTCCGGAGCCTGTGTGTCGTTCTCCAAAGCCATGAGTGAAACGTGTCCTTTCAGGCCGCGTGAGCCTGGCATCGATGCGGCAGGGTTGTGCGCGCCTAACGTAGGCCGATCGTACTCTTCACCTCGCGCGTGTCAAACGAAGGCTGAACAGAACCTGAACGCGGCTCGGATGCGGGGGCTCGCGGCATCCTCGCGTGCAGGTGTGCGCGTGGTCACCGAAACCGCCCGAAGTGGCTAGGCTGGAGTGTGGTGCCCGATGGCCACAACACGGCTATCCACTCCTGTGCGCACCGCCCATCAGGCACGATCTGCCGCGTAGAGAAAGGTCGACGGTGACTGTAAACAACCAGGACCCGTATTCGGTCAGCGACAACGACATCGATCCCGAAGAAACTTCGGAATGGAACGAATCGCTCGAACAACTCGTTGAGGTCCACGGCCGCGGGCGTGCCCGCGAGATCATGCTCAGCTTGCTGAAGCGGTCGCGCGAACTGCACCTCGGTGTTCCCATGGTTCCGACCACGGACTACATCAACACCATCGCATCCGAGAACGAACCCGAGTTCCCCGGCAACGAAGAACTCGAGCGCCGCTACCGCGCGTGGATCCGCTGGAACGCGGCCATCACGGTGCACCGGGCACAGCGGCCCGGCATCGGTGTGGGCGGCCACATCTCGACGTACGCGTCATCCGCCGCTCTCTACGAGGTCGGCTTCAACCACTTCTTCCGTGGGCAAGACCACGCGGGCGGCGGCGACCAGATCTTCATCCAGGGTCACGCCTCCCCCGGCACCTACGCGCGTGCCTTCCTCGAGGGCCGCCTCACGACCGACCAGCTCGACGGGTTCCGTCAAGAGAAGTCGCACGCCCCCAACGGCCTGTCGTCCTACCCGCACCCGCGCCTCATGCCCGAGTTCTGGCAATTCCCGACCGTGTCGATGGGCCTCGGCCCGATCAACGCCATCTACCAGGCGCAGGCCAACCGCTACCTCACCAACCGCGGAATCAAGGACGCGTCCGACCAGCAGGTCTGGGCGTTCCTCGGCGACGGCGAGATGGACGAGGTCGAATCCCGCGGCCAGCTGCAGGTCGCGGCCAACGAGGGCCTCGACAACCTGAACTTCGTCATCAACTGCAACCTGCAGCGACTCGACGGACCGGTGCGCGGCAACGGCAAGATCATTCAGGAGCTCGAGAGCTTCTTCCGCGGCGCCGGCTGGAACGTCATCAAGGTCATCTGGGGCCGCGAGTGGGACTCGCTGCTCGAGAACGACACCGAGGGCGCGCTGCTCAACCTCATGAACAGCACCCCCGACGGCGACTTCCAGACCTACAAGGCCGAGTCCGGTGCCTACATCCGCGAGAACTTCTTCGGCCGCGACGAGCGCGCCGCGAAGCTCGTCGAGGACTACTCCGACGACGACATCTGGAACCTGAAGCGCGGTGGCCACGACTACCGCAAGGTCTATGCCGCGTTCAAGGCCGCTTCCGAGCACAAGGGCCAGCCGACCGTCATCCTGGCGCACACCGTGAAGGGCTACGGCCTCGGCCCGCACTTCGAGGGTCGCAACGCCACGCACCAGATGAAGAAGATGACGCTCGACAACCTCAAGACGTTCCGCGACGCGATGCACATCCCCATCACCGACGCGCAGCTCGAAGAGAACCCCTACCAGCCGCCGTACTTCAAGCCGTCCGACGACGACGAGGCGATCCAGTACCTGCACGACCGCCGCAAGGCATTGGGCGGATACGTTCCCGAGCGTCGCTCGAAGTACACCGACATCACGCTGCCCGACGACTCGGCCTACGCCATCGCCAAGAAGGGCTCCGGCACGCAAGAGATCGCCACCACCATGGCGTTCGTGCGCACGCTGAAAGACCTGATGCGCGACAAGCAGTTCGGCAACCGCGTCGTCCCGATCATCCCCGACGAGGCCCGCACGTTCGGCATCGACGCCTTCTTCCCGACGTCCAAGATCTACAACCCGAACGGCCAGCACTACACGTCGGTCGACCGCGAACTGCTGCTCGCCTACAAGGAGAGCCCGCAGGGACAGCTCGTGCACGTGGGCATCAACGAGGCCGGAGCATCCGCGGCCTTCACGGCGCTCGGCACGACCTACTCGACGCAGGGCGAGCCGCTCATCCCGGTCTACGTCTTCTACTCGATGTTCGGGTTCCAGCGCACCGGTGACGCCCTGTGGGCTGCCGGCGACCAGATGGCCCGCGGGTTCATCATGGGTGCCACGGCCGGTCGCACGACGCTCACGGGCGAGGGCCTGCAGCACGCCGACGGCCACTCGCCATTGCTCGCCGCAACCAACCCCGCCGTCGTCACCTACGACCCCGCATACGGCTACGAGATCGGCCACATCCTGCGCGCCGGCCTCGACCGCATGTACGGCGGTCACCACGAAGACCCCAACGTGATGTACTACATCACCCTCTACAACGAGCCCATCGTGCAGCCGAAAGAGCCCGAGAACCTCGATGTCGAAGGCCTGTTGAAGGGCATCTACAAGCTCAACGAGTCCTCGCACGATGGCATCAAGACGCAGATCCTCGCGTCCGGTGTCGCCCTGCCCTGGGCCCTCGAAGCCCAAGAGCTGCTCGCCAACGACTGGGGCGTCTCGGCGGATGTCTGGAGCGTCACCAGCTGGAACGAGCTGCGCCGCGAAGGCCTCGCCGCCGACGAGCACAACTTCCTCAACCCGCACGAGGACGAGCGCATCCCGTTCGTCACGCAGAAGCTGCAGGGCACCGAGGGACCGGTCGTCGCGGTGAGCGACTACTCGCACGCCGTGCCCGACCAGATTCGCCAGTTCGTGCCGAACGACTTCGCCACCCTGGGTGCCGACAACTTCGGCTTCTCGGACACGCGCGCCGCAGCCCGTCGATTCTTCAAGATCGACGGACCGTCGGTGGTCGTGCGCACGCTCGAGCTGCTCGCCAAGCAGGGCAAGGTCGACCGTTCGCTCGCGTCGCAGGCCATCGAGAAGTACCGTCTGCACGACGTGAACGCGGGCACCTCCGGCAACGCCGGCGGCGAGAGCTAAGCTCAGCCACCCACCGTGCCACGAACGAAAGAGGAGACGCTCGCCTGGCTGCGCCGCATCAGCGGCGAGCTGGCGACCGTCACATTGAAACGGCTCGAAGACACGCTGCCCTGGTATGTAGAGATGCCGCCGGGGCGGCGGTCGGCGGTCGGACTCGTCGCCCAGGCGGGCATCTCCTCGTTCATCTCGTGGTACGAAGACCCCCAGAGCACCCCGTGGATCGCCGCCGACGTGTTCGGCGCCGCCCCGCGTGAGCTGCTGCGCTCGGTGAGCCTGCAACAGACGTTGCAGCTCATCCGCGTCGTCGTCGAGGTCGTCGAGGAGCGCGTCGCCGACAAGGGCGAACACCTGCGCGAAGGCATCCTGCTCTACTCGCGCGAAATCGCCTTCGCCTCGGCCGACGTCTATGCGCGAGCCGCAGAAGCCCGAGGTCTGTGGGATGCACGCCTCGAGGCGCTCGTGGTCGACTCGATCCTGTCCGGCGAAGCCGACGACGAGCTGCCCTCCCGCATCGCCGCCCTCGGCTGGCATGGGCACGGAGAGGTCGCCGTACTCGTCGGCACGACTCCCCCGCAGCTCGACGTCGACCAGCTGCGTCGCACGGCGCGGCATCTGTCGGCCGACGTGCTGATCGGCGTTCAGGGCAGCCGCCTCGTGCTCGTCATCGGGCGCGCCGAGGTGCGCGAGACCGACGACGAGAACGGCGGCTCGGCCCAGCCCCTCAGCTTCATGGACATCGCACGACAGCTCGAGACCGGTTTCGGCGCGGGGCACCTCGTGCTCGGGCATCCGGTGCCGACGCTCGTCGAAGCATCTCGGAGCGCACGCGCGGCCCTCGCCGGGTTCGCAGTAGCCCGGTCGTGGCGTCACGCCCCGCGGCCCGTGCAAGCCGACGAACTCTTGCCCGAACGCGCGTTAGCCGGTGACCCCCTCGCCCGCGCCACCCTGATCGAGAAGGTCTACCGGCCGCTGCACGCGCACTCGGCCGAACTCGTCAACACGCTGTGGTGCTACCTCGACAACGGGCGCTCGCTCGAGGCCACGGCGCGCGAGCTCTTCGTGCACCCCAACACCGTGCGCTATCGCCTGAAACGCGTCTCGGATGTCATCGGCTGGGACGCCACGGGCGCGCGCGAGTCGCTCATCCTGCAGTCCGCGCTCATCCTCGGGTCGATCGCCGAACCCGAGCAGACCAAGCGCCGCCGCTGAGGCATCCGGCAGTTTTTGCCGAAACCGACAAAGGGTTTGGCGATAGTTGTGCCGTGTTCAACACCCGAAACGCTCGACCTGTTGGCAGACTAAGAGCGTGATCGTCATTGTCTGCCCGGGTCAGGGCTCCCAAACTCCCGGTTTCCTCACTCCCTGGTTGCAGGATGCCGAGGCCCGCGACCTGCTCGCCGGCTACTCCGAGGCGGCCGGTGTCGACCTCGAGAAGCACGGCACCGTGTCCGATGCGGACACCATTCGCGACACGGCCGTCGCCCAACCGCTCATCGTCGCGGCGGGACTGCTCACTCTGCACGCGCTGCGCCGCTCCGGGGCGCTCGACAAGATCGGCGGCATCGCCGGTCACTCCGTCGGCGAGATTACCGCGGCGGTCGGCGCCGGCATCCTCACCGACGACGCCGCCATGCGCTTCGTCGCCGCGCGGGCCCGTTACATGGCCGAGGCCGCTGGCCAGGCATCCACCGGTATGAGCGCCGTTCTGGGTGGCGACGAGGCCGCGCTCCTCGAACGCCTCGCCGAGCTGGGCCTCGAGCCCGCCAACTTCAACGGCGGCGGCCAGATCGTCGTCGCCGGTGCCACCGACGCCCTCGCCGCCCTCGCGGCAGAACCGCTGCGCGGCACCCGGGTCATCCCACTGCAGGTCGCCGGCGCCTTCCACACGCGCTACATGCTCGCGGCGCGGGATGCCCTCGCCGCCGACGCCGCAGCGCTCACCCCCGCCGACCCAACGCTCACGCTCTGGTCGAACCACGACGGAGCCGTCGTCACCTCGGGAGCCGAGTTCGTCTCGTCCCTCGTGGCCCAGGTCTCGTCGCCCGTGCGCTGGGATCGCTGCATGGAGTCCTTCCAGGCTGCAGGACTCGACGGCCTCATCGAACTCGCGCCCGCCGGTGCGCTCACGGGGCTCGCCAAACGCGGACTCAAGGGTGTAGCGTCCGTTGCGATCAAGACCCCGGACGACCTCCAGGCCGCCCTCGACCTCGTTTCCTGATTTCCCCCTCACCGGATGCCGCAGCCCGCGACGACGGTGACATTGCCCGGTCGATTCTCGAATCGACCCGAACGACGCTTGGATTCTCCCCTATGACTTCCCTTCCCGCCCTGCAGCAGTCCACCGGACCGCAGTTCACGCGCATCTACGCCCTGGGTGCCGCCCGCGGCGACCTCGTGGTGCCGAACGAAGACATCATCGGCCCCATCAATTCCTCGGACGAGTGGATCCGCCAGCGCACGGGCGTCATCACGCGCCGCCGCGCATCCGAGAACATCACGGCCGTCGACCTGGCCGAAGAGGCCTCGCGCGAGGCGATCGAGAAGTCGGGCGTCGACCCCCAGAAGATCGGCGCCGTGCTCGTCTCCACCGTGAGCAACACCGTTCAGACCCCCTCGATGGCCGCGCTGCTCGCCGATCGCGTGGGCGCCAACCCCGCGGCCGCCTACGACATCTCGGCCGCGTGCGCCGGCTACACCTACGGCATCGCACAGGCCGACGCCCTCATCCGTGCGGGTCTCGCCGAATACGTGCTCGTCGTGGGCGCCGAGAAGCTCAGCGACATCATCGACCCGACCGACCGCACCATCTCGTTCCTGCTGGGTGACGGGGCAGGCGCGGCCGTCGTCGGCCCGAGCGACACCGCGGGCATCTCGGCCTCGGTGTGGGGTTCGGATGGTTCGAAGTGGGACGCCGTCGGCATGTCCGGCACGCTCAAGGACTACCGCAACAAAGGCATCGAGTGGCCGACGCTGCGCCAGGAGGGCCCGACCGTGTTCCGCTGGGCCGTGTGGGAGATGGCGAAGGTCGCACAGGAAGCGCTCGACAAGGCGGGTGTGACGAGCGACCAGCTGGCCGCGTTCATCCCCCACCAGGCCAACATGCGCATCGTGGACGAGTTCGCGAAGCAGCTCAAGCTGCCCGACACGGTCGTCATCGCTCGTGACATCGAAACCACGGGAAACACCTCCGCCGCCTCCATCCCGCTCGCCGCTCACCGCCTGCTCGCCGAGAACCCCGAACTGTCGGGCGGACTCGCGCTGCAGATCGGCTTCGGCGCGGGCCTCGTATTCGGCGCCCAAGTGGTCGTTCTGCCGTAAATACCATCCGTCCTCACCTAAACTGGGTGACGGTCAATCGACACCCCCCAAGGAGATAAAAATGGCATTGTCCAACGAAGAAGTACTTGCCGGCCTGGCCGAGCTCATCAACGACGAGACTGGCATCGCGACCGACACGGTCGAGCTGGACAAGTCGTTCACCGACGACCTCGACATCGACTCCATCTCGATGATGACGATCGTCGTCAACGCCGAAGAGAAGTTCGACGTCAAGATCCCCGACGAAGAGGTCAAGAACCTCAAGACCGTCGGCGACGCCGTCACCTTCATCGTTCAGGCTCAGGGCTAATTCGGCGCGGCCTTCGGGTCACGCCTACCAGCTTCTCCGCGACGGGGGCCACGGTCCAGGGATTCGTTCTTGGGCCACGCCCCCGTCGCGAGCCAGATCGCACCGTACTTTCAGAGAGTTTGTCGAATGACCCCCAAACGTATTGTTGTGACCGGCCTCGGAGGCACCTCGCCGCTCGGAGGCACCGCCGACGAATCGTGGCGCAACCTGCTCGCCGGCCAGTCCGGAGCGTCGACCCTCGAACAGGAATGGGCCTCGAAGTACGAACTGCCCGTGCAGTTCGCCGCCCAGGCTCGCGTGCCCGCCTCCGAAGTGCTCGAGCGCGTCGAGACCAAGCGTCTCGACCCCTCCAGCCAGTTCGCCCTCATCGCCGGGCGTGAGGCTTGGAAGAACGCCGGCGCCCCCGAGGTCGAGCCCGAACGCCTCGGCGTCGACTGGGCCACCGGCATCGGCGGCGTGTGGACGCTCCTCGACGCCTGGGATGCCCTGCGCGAACGCGGACCCCGCCGCGTCATGCCCATGACGGTTCCCATGCTCATGCCCAACGCCCCGGCCGCCGCCGTGGGCATGGACCTCGGCGCCCGAGCCGGAGCCCGCACCGTCGTCTCGGCCTGCGCCTCGAGCACCGAGTCCATCGCCAACGCCTACGAGCACCTGCAGCAGGGCCACGCCGACATCATCGTCGCCGGCGGTTCCGAAGCGGCCATCAACCCGCTTCCGCTCGCGGCCTTCGCATCGATGCAGGCCCTGTCGAAGCGCGGCGACGACCCCGCGACGGCATCCCGCCCCTACGACGTCACGCGCGACGGTTTCGTGCTCGGAGAGGGCGCAGCCGCCCTCGTGCTCGAGACCCTCGAACACGCCGAGGCCCGCGGCGCGACCATCTACGCCGAACTCGTCGGTGGAGCGGTAACGAGCGACGCCTATCACATCACCGCACCCGACCCCGAGGGCTCCGCCGCCGCGCGCGCCATGCTCGAGGTCGTGCAGAACGCGGGCGCCTCGCTGACGGATGTCGTTCACGTCAACGCGCACGCCACGTCGACGCCCGTCGGAGATATCGCCGAATACAACGCCCTGCGCCGCGTCTTCGGAGACCACCTCGACAACATCGCCGTCAGCGCCACGAAGGCCTCCACCGGCCACCTGCTCGGCGGCGCCGGCGCGATCGAGGCGCTCTTCACCGTGATGGCCCTGCACGAACGCATCATGCCGCCCACGATCAACCTCACCGAACAAGACCCCGACATCCACCTCGACGTGGTGACGTCGCCGCGCAAGCTGCCCGACGGCGATCTGCTCGCCATCAGCAACTCGTTCGGTTTCGGCGGCCACAACTCGGTGATCGGCTTCCGCAGCTTCAACTAGTCGACACGCTCGACGACAGGTAGCCAGACAGAAGGCCCCGGCGGTATTCCGCCAGGGCCTTCTGTTCATCTGTGGGGGCGTGCGCTGGAGAACGTGCTCCGAACACTTCACCCGGGCGGGTGGGTGGTCAGCCCACGTGGTGCAGCCAGACGACGGGCGCCGCCTGATCGCCGGCATAGCGGAACGCCTCGAGTTCGTCGTCCCACGGCTGGCCGAGTGCGCCGCTCAGTTCCTGCTGGAGCAGGTGCGCGTTCGCGCCCGCGGTCGACATGGCGGCGCGGATGCGGTCTTCGGGGATGACGATGTTGCCCCCGGAATCCGTCTGGGCGAAGAAAATGCCGAGATCGGGCGTGTGCAGCCACCGACCACCGTCGGAACCCGGGCTCGCGTCTTCGGCGATCTCATAGCGCAGGTGCTCCCAGCCGCGCAGGGCGGACGCGAGAGCCGCGCCGGTGCCCTGCGGGCCCTCCCACACGAACTCGGCGCGCTTGGCACCCCGCAGCACGGGTTGCTCGGCCCAGTCGAAGTTGACCGCACGACCGATGGCGCGACCTGCGGCCCATTCGACATGGGGGCAGAGCGCGCGGGGAGACGAGTGGATGAACACCACTCCTCTGGTTGACGTCGCCTGCATCTGATCCTCCGTTCACTGCGGTGCGTCTTCCCCTACGACCGCTCGGATGATTCGAGATGCTGCTTCTGAAGTTGTAGTCCCGATTATCACCCAGGGTCAGGGCAAAAACAACCGACATTCCGGCACGGCGGCCGATACCCAGGCTGGCGGCATCCCTATACTGAGCAGAGGTTTCCGATCGGGAGCCCGAGCCGAGGAGTGCAGCATGTCGGTACGAGCCGGACTTCTCGCTATTTTGAGCCTCGGGCCCGCCTACGGTCTGCAGGTGCGGGACGAGTTCCTCGATCGCGCACCGCACCGCACGAGCGTCAACGTCGGCCAGATCTACAGCACGCTCGACCGCCTGATGACGGCGGGTCTGGTGCGAAATCGCGGCATGACCGACGACGGACTGCCCCTGTATGGCTTGACCGATGCCGGCGAGGATGCCGTGGCCGAGTGGGTGCGCGTCGCCGAAGCCAATGCCGGCGACCGCATCGACGATCTGCTCGACCAGGTGCTCATCGTGTCGTCGTTGCCGGGGGTGGATATCGCACCCGTGGTGGCGGGGTACCGTGCGCAGTTGACGCCCGGTGTGCTCGGCGATGGGGGTGACGGCAGCGCGAACGCGCAGCGTGTTGCAGCCGAGGCGGCGAGGCGCAGCGTCCGCGATGCGCTCGTGGCCTGGCTGGATGAGTTCGAGTCGACGATCGGCGCGGGCCCCGGTGCATCCAGGCCCCAACGCGATGTGCGGCCGAGTCGTGGGCGACGCCCGGGGTCGACGATCGCGTGAACGTGTCGGCGGATGGCGCAGCGCTCGAGCTCGATGCCAGCGCGCTCGGGTTGGAGCGCCGGGAGGTCGAGACGATCCTCGGGCGCGTCGTCGTCCATACTCGGGCCGGGGTCGTGGGCGCGGGGTCGCCTCTGATCCTTCTGCACGGCGCCGCGGGATCGTGGAGCACCTGGACGCCGCTCATCGCCGAGTGGGATCGTCGAGGCGATATGGCCGGCCGGGTACTCGTGCTGGTCGATCTTCCCGGATGGGGCGGTTCGCCGTTCCCGGGCGATGAGGATGCCTACACGATCGAGGCGCTCGGGGACGCCGTCCTCGAGGCAGCCGACGCAGTGCTCGACGCTCGCTCCTCTGGTTCGCGCTATCGGCTGGTCGGGCATTCCCTCGGCGGTTTCGTCGCCTTGCATCTCGCCGCGGCTGCACCCGAACGCGTCAGCCGGGTCGACCTCGTGTCGGCCGTGAGCTTCGCGGTCATCGACAGCGGCGCCCATCCGGTGCGCGCTTTCCGGCGGTTGCCGGGGTTCACCGGTTTGCTGCAGGGCATGCGCTTTCTCGGCATCCTGCCCGGGCGGGGCGCGCCGCTCGTGCGCTTCTTGACGCGGCTCGGCTTGTTGCCGCTTCTCGTGTCGCCCCTGTTCGACCGTCGTCGACCCGTCCACCCGAGTGTCGTCGCGGCGCTCGGCGAGGAGCTTCGTCCGCATGCGTTCGTCGCGGGCACACGGCGCGCCGCGCGGTATCCGGCGCACGAGCGGTGGCGGCGCATCACGTGCCCCGTGCACCTGGTGTCGGGCGACCGCGATGTGTTCGTGGCCCGCGACGACCCCGCGGCGCTTGCCCGCACGGTGCCGACCCTGCGCCGCACCCGTCTAGCCCGCACCGGCCACTTCGCGCATATCGAGAACCTCGACGGCACGCTCGACGCGTGGGGTTCAGACACCCGATCGGCCGGCTGACCGGATGCTGCGCTCCCCCGCACGTTGCCATCCGTTCAACGCCCGTCTACCTGTGCTCCGTAGCCTGGCGGTACCCGAACCAGCCTCACGACACCATCGGAGCCCGGCGTGACCGAAACGCTCGATACCCCCGCCGATAACGACCCCGCACGGGTGCTCGAACGCGGCGCTCACGCATCCGCCCCCCGCACGCTGATCGACATCCTGCGCGAGACGACGGCGCGGCACCCCGACGCCTCGGCCCTCGAAGATGCCCGGGGCGCCCTCAGCTATCGCGAGCTCATGGCGAACGTCGTCCGCGTGGCCGCGCGCCTCGTGGAGGACGGCGTGGGCCGCGGTGACCGCGTGGGCGTGCGACTCGCCTCGGGCTCGCGCGAGCTCTACATCGCCATCCTCGCGGTCATGGCCGCCGGTGCCGCCTACGTGCCCGTGGATGTCGACGACCCCGACGAACGCGCCGACCTCGTGTTCCGCGAGGCCCGCGTGCGGGGCACGCTCTCGGGCGATGGCTGGCTCGAGGGCCCGGACGGCACCCCGCGCACGCGGATCTTCGACGGCTCGGTGCCCCACGCCAGCACGCATTCCCAACCCATGCTCACGCCGCCGACACCCGACGACGACGCTTGGATCATCTTCACCTCGGGTTCGACGGGCACGCCGAAGGGTGTCGCCGTGACGCATCGCTCGGCCGCGGCCTTCGTCGACGCCGAGGCACGCCTGTTCCTGGCCGACGAGCCCATCGGGCCGGACGACCGGGTGCTGGCAGCCCTCTCGGTGGCATTCGACGCGTCGTGCGAGGAGATGTGGCTGGCCTGGCGCAACGGCGCGTGCCTCGTGCCCGCGCCCCGCTCGCTCGTGCGCACGGGCTCAGACCTCGGTCCTTGGCTCACGACGCACGGCATCTCGATCGTGTCGACGGTGCCGACGCTCGCGAGCCTGTGGCCGGACGATTCGCTCGAGAACATCCGCCTCTTGATCTTCGGCGGCGAGGTGTGCCCGCCCGAGCTCGTCGCGCGCGTCGCCGTGCCAGGACGTGAGGTCTGGAACACCTACGGCCCGACTGAGGCGACCGTCGTGGCTTGCGCGGCCCTGCTGCACGCGGGAGAACCCGTGCGCATCGGCCTGCCCCTCGACGGCTGGGACCTCGCCGTCATCGGCGACGACGGCATGCCCGTGCGCGGCGACGAGGTGGGCGAACTGGTCATCGGGGGCGTCGGTCTGGCGCGGTATCTCGACCCGCAGAAGGACGCCGAGAAGTACGCCACGCTGCCGTCCCTCGGTTGGGAGCGCGCCTATCGATCGGGCGACCGCGTGCGTTTCGACGGCGAGGGTCTCGTGTTCGCAGGCCGCGTCGACGACCAGGTGAAGATCGGCGGCCGCCGCATCGAACTGGGCGAGATCGAGGCCGCCCTGCAGAAGCTGCCAGGGGTGTCGGCCGCCGCCGTCGCGGTGCAGAGAACCGAGGCCGGGAACACCGTGCTGGTCGGCTATCTGGCTGTGGGCGACCCGCAGACGTTCGACCATGCGGGTGCCACGCGGGCGCTTCGGGACGAGCTGCCGGCCGCACTGGTGCCCGTTCTCGCGGCGCTGGACACGCTGCCCACGCGCACCTCGGGCAAGGTGGACCGCGGCGCGCTGCCGTGGCCGCTGCCCGCCGCCGAAGCCCGCCCGGGTGACCCGGGACGCGGTGACGAGGCGGACGATCTCTCCCCCGCCGAGGTCCTCTTCCGCAGCGTGGCGGCCGATTGGCAGGCCGTGCTCGGCATTCCGGTGTCGGATGCCGACGTGAACTTCTTCGACCTCGGCGGCGGGTCGCTCTCGGCCGCCCAATTGGTGGGTCGCCTGCGCGCCCACGTGCCCGAGTACACGGTCGCCGATCTCTATGACCACCCGCGGCTCGGAGCCCTGTGCGATGACCTGCTCGAGCGCTCGGCGGATGCCGATGCCGAGCAGGCGGCGGGGGCCCGCTCCGGCGGCCGTGCGCGCCTGTCCGATCACGTCGTCCCGCCCGTGCCGCGCTCGATGCAGGTCTTCCAGACACTCGCGGGCCTCGCGCTGCATCTCGTGGGCGGCATCCGTTGGACCGCCATCGCCCTCGGCATCGCGACCCTCCTGCACGCGATCGACGATCTGCCGAACGATACCTCCTTCGACGCGCTTCCCACGGCCCCGCTGTGGTTCGTCGTGCCCGCCCTGCTGCTCTTCGCGACCCCCATCGGCCGCATGGTGCTGTCGGTCGTCGTCGCGCGCGTGCTGCTTCGCGGGGTGCGGCCGGGTGATCACCCGCGCGGCGGCTCGGTGCACCGACGGCTCTGGTTCGCCGAACAGATGCAGACGTCGATCGGCGCCGTCTCGCTCGCCGGCGCGCCCTGGATCGTCTACTACGCCCGCGCACTCGGCGCCAAGATCGCACCCGATGTGGACCTGCACACCGTGCCACCCGTGACGGGCATGCTGACGATCGGCCGCGGCGCGTCCATCGAACCGGAGGTCGACCTGTCGGGCTACTGGATCGACGGGGATGTCGTCCGGCTCGGCTCCATCCGCATCGGCGCCGAGTCGAGCGTGGGAGCCCGCAGCACTCTCGCGCCCGGCACGCGGCTCGGTCGGGGTGCCGAGGTCATCGCAGGCTCTGCGGTCTTCGGGCGCGTTCCCGCCGGCCAGCAGTGGGCGGGTTCGCCGGCCGTGCGCGTCGGCCGCTCACGCGCCTGGTGGCCGGGTGCGCGTCCCCCCAAACGCACGCGCTGGGTTGCGGCATTCGGCGCATCGTCGGTGGCGCTCGCCGGCATTCCCGTGCTCTCGTTCGCGCTGGGTGTGGCGGTCCTGGCGCGGTCCATCGCCAACGCACCCGATCTCGCCGCGGTGCTGATCCGGGCGCTGGCGGGCATCGTTCCGGCAACCCTTGCCGCGGGTCTACTCCTCGCGGGCCTCGTGGTCGTGTGCGTGCGCCTTCTCAGCATCGGCGTGACGGCGGGCGTGCATCCCGTGCGGAGCCGCGTGGGCTGGCAGGTCTGGTCGATCGAACGGCTGCTCGACCTTGCCCGCTCGTTCCTCTTCCCGCTCTATTCCAGCCTCTTCACGCCGGTGTGGCTGCGCCTGCTGGGGGCGGATGTCGGGCGCAACGTCGAGGCATCCACCGTGTTGCTCGTGCCCTCGATGACGACGGTGCGCGACGGGGCGTTCCTCGCCGACGACACCCTCGTGGCCTCCTACGAGCTGGGCGGCGGCTGGTTGCGCATTTCCCCCGTCGTCATCGGTAAACGAGCATTCCTCGGCAATTCGGGGATGGCCGGATCGGGTCGCAACGTCCCGAAGGGCGCGCTCGTGGCCGTGCTGTCGGCCGCGCCCCGCAAGTCGAAGCCCGGCACGTCGTGGCTCGGCTCACCGCCCGTGCAATTGCGCCGTTCGGCCGAAACCGGCGACCAGAGCCGCACCTACGAGCCGCCCGCCCGCCTGCGCGTGGCGCGCACCGTGTGGGAGCTTCTGCGCGTCGTGCCCGTGGTCGTAAGCGCCCTGCTCGGCCTGCTCGTCATCGTCGCGCTGCTCGCGGCCGCCGATGCCGGTGGAGTGGGGCTCGCGATCGTGGCGTCGCCGTTCGTTCTGACCGCAGCTGCGGCGCTGGCAGCCGTCGTCACCTCGGCCGCCAAATGGGTGCTCGTCGGCCGGATTCGTGAATCGGAACATCCGCTCTGGTCGTCGTTCGTCTGGCGCACCGAAGTGGCCGACACCTTCGTCGAGATGACGGCGGCGCCCTGGTTCGCGCGCCTGGCCTCGGGAACGCCCGCCCTCGTGTGGTGGCTGCGCAGCCTGGGCTCTCGGATCGGCCGCGGCGTGTGGTGCGAGAGCTACTGGTTGCCCGAAGCCGACCTGGTGACGCTGGGCGACGGCAGCACCGTCAACCGCGGCTGCGTTGTGCAAACACACCTCTTTCATGATCGAATCATGTCTATGGATTCGGTCACCCTCGCGGCCGGCTCGACACTCGGGCCGCACAGCGTCATTCTTCCCGCCGCCACGATCGGTTCCCACGCCACGGTCGGGCCCGCGTCGCTCGTCATGCGCGGCGAAACCGTGCCCGCCTCGAGCCGCTGGTCGGGCAACCCCATCGGCCCGTGGCGTGACGTGACGACCGCCGACTATCGCGTCGTCGCCGAATGACGGGTGCGCCGGCGGCACGCAACGCTGACCCCTACATTCCGGCCCTCGGCAACGATGGCTATCGCAGCGTGCACTATGACCTCGAGCTCGACTACCGGGTGTCGACGAACCGGCTGGCGGCCACGGCGAGCATCACGGCGATCGCTGACGCTGACGCTCTGCCCCTCGAGCGCATCGAGTTCGACCTCGCGGGCCTCAGCGTTTCGTCGGTCTCGGTCGACGGCGTGCGTGCACCCAAGGTTCGACAGGTGCGCAACAAGGTCGTCATTCACCCGCGCGAACCCATCGTGGCCGGCGCCACCTTCGAGGTGCGCATCGCCTACGCGGGCGCTCCGAAGCCCCGCCGCAGCCGCTGGGGTCTCGTCGGTTGGGAAGAGTTGCAGGACGGCGTGATCGTCGCGTCGCAGCCATCCGGGGCGTCGTCGTGGTACCCGTGCAACGATCTGCCGAGCGACAAGGCGAGTTACCGCATCCAGGTCACGTGCGAGCGGGACTATGCGGTGGTCTGCAACGGTGTTCTCGAGGAAAGCTCGACGACGGGCGGCCGAACGCGCTGGGTGTACCAGCAGAACGAGCCCACCTCGACCTATCTGACGGCCGTGCACATCGGGCGCTATCGCCGCGAACGCATGAACGTCAACCCCACGGCCTCCCCCGCGACCATCCATGCCGCCTTCCCGCCCGCCCTCAGTGCCCGGGTGCACCACGACTTCCGCGACCTCCCCGCCATGATGGATGTCTTCAGCCAGCGTTTCGGCCCCTATCCGTTCCCCGAATACACCGTCGTCGTGACCGAGGACGAACTCGAGATCCCGCTCGAAGCCCAGGGCCTCGCGTCGTTCGGATCGAACCACGCCGACGGCCACGGCGGCTCCGAGCGCCTCATCGCGCACGAGCTCGCACATCAGTGGTTCGGCAACTCGGTGGGCCTCAGATCGTGGCGTCACATCTGGCTGAACGAGGGTTTCGCCTGTTACGCCGAGTGGATCTGGGCCGAGGCGTCGGGCGGGCCGACCGCGGATGCCTCGGCGCGCGCGCACCACGGGCGCCTCTCGGCCTCGCCCCAGGATCTCATCATCGGTGACCCGGGTGCCGACGACCTCTTCGACGACCGCGTCTACAAGCGAGGCGCGCTCACCGTGCATGCCCTGCGCCTGATGCTCGGCGACGAGAGCTTCTTCGCGCTCGTGACGGCCTGGACGGCGCGTTACCGGCACGCGACGGCCGAGACCTCCGACTTCGTGGGCATGGCGACCGAAGCCGTCGGGCGCCCGCTGGATGACTTCTTCCGCGCGTGGCTCGAACAGCCCGAGTTGCCGCGGCTGCCGACCGCTCGCGGCTGAGCCCGCCTCTAGCCGAGCTCGGCGACCCGCGCGACGGCCCCGACAAGACCGGAGGCGAGAGCCAGGTCCGTGCCGCGATAGACGATGTCGGCATCATCCCGCACGATCGCGCGCCAGCGCGGCGACCCGGTCGTCGGGTCGACACTCACGTCATGGTCATCGTGATTGCGATCGCGATCGCGATCGTCAGCGTCATTGCGACCGTGATCGTCGGCGTCGGCGTCGGCGTCGGCGTCATCCTCGACGAAGTACACGTCGAGCGGGTCGACACGCAGGCCACGCCCGTCCGCCTTGAGAACGGCTTCGACCCTCACCCACCGCTGCAACACCTCGCGTTCGTCGCCGGTGTCCACTCCGAGCACGGCAGCCACGTCACGCACGCGCTGAAGGACATCGCCCGACCCGACTCCGTGGCGAGCGGAAAACAACACCTCGATGTCGACACCGAGTCGAGCGTCGTCCGAGACGGCCACCACGATGACGTCCTCCGACGTCGACAGCGACACAGAGGGAACGGAGGCCGACGGCCTGAGCGCCAGCGACGCCCGCCCAGGCGACGGCGTCCGCGCGCCTAAGCGGTCCGGCTCCGCGTCCGTCTCGGCGCCTTCGCGCAATGCAAGCGTCAGAGGCCCGTGCGGCCCGCCACACGAGGGGCAGCGCGCATCCACAACGAAGCGGAGGTCGCTCTCTCCGAGGAATTCTGCGACGGCGCTTTGCACGAGAGCCCGCGAGCGGAGAAAACGCGTCCGATCGCGATCATCCCGACGCTGACCGTCGTAGCGCGAGCCCTGCTCATGCGCACTCTGCTCGCGCGCACTCTGCTCGCCCGGACTCCGCGCACCTGGACCCTGGGCACCTGGACCCTGGGCACCTGGACCCTGGGCACATGGACCCTGGGCACATGGACACTGCCCGCCCAGAGCATCCCAACGCTCTCGCTGCGTCTTGCCGAGGATCACGCGCTGCGCGGGACGATCTGAGAACAGATCGTCCGAAGTAGGGCGGGCGGGACTCGAACCCGCGCATAGTCGTGTTATGAGCACGATGCCTTAACCAGCTTGGCTACCGCCCCAGGCTTGCAGCGCCGCATTCATCCTAGCGACAAGCGTCGCCGCTAGCGCTCGGACGGTGTCGACGCGGCAACCTCGGGCTCGTCGCTATCGTCAGCGGCATAGGCCGTGGTCACGGCATCGCCCCGGTAGAGGCTTTCAAACGTCGACAGGGTGCGCTGGATGTCGTGCGCCTCGATCAACCGCAGCGATTCGCGCTTCATGGCGACCAGCTTCTCCTCCGGCATCGTGAAGATGTCGGTGAGGCGGGCGGCCAGCTCGTCGGAGTCGCCCGGCTCGAACAGGTAACCGTTCTCGCCGTCGTGCACGAGGTGCGGCAGCGCCATCGCGTTGGCTGCGACCACGGGAAGCCCGGAAGCCATCGCCTCCATGGTGACGATCGACTGCAGTTCGGCGATCGACGGCATGGCGAGGACCGTGGAACGCGTGTAAGCGGCCCGCAACTCGACGTCGTCGACGTAGCCGGTGAAGGTGACGCGATCGCCGAGGTCGAGCTGCTGCACGAGGTTCTCGAGGTTCTTGCGCTGGTCGCCGCCGCCGACGATCTCGAGCGTGGCGTCGAGCGCGGGGTCGAGCTTCGAGACGGCCTTGATCAGCACGTCGATCTGCTTCTCACCCGTCACGCGGCCGACGAAGACGATGCGGTTCGCGGTGCGGGGCGTGAAGTCGGGCGTGTACATGTGTGCGTCGATGCCGCACGAGATGGCGCGCACGCCCGTGAGGCCCGTGTACTTCTCGAGGAAGTCGGCGGCCTTCTGCGTGGGCGTGGTGACGGCTTCGGCGCGGCTGAGCGTCTTCTTGGCGGTCTTCCATGCCCAGGAGATGAGCCGGTTCTGCAGGCGCTTCGGGATGAGCGTGAACTCGAGCATGTTCTCGGGCATGAGGTGGTTCGTGGCGACGATGCGGATGCCACGCTTCTCGGCCTCGTAGGACAGGCCGAAACCGGTCACGAGGTGCGACTGCGAGTGCACGACATCCGGTTTGACCTCGTCGAGGATGCGGGCGCTGTGACGTTTGATGTCCCACGGCAAGGCGAAGCGCAGCCAGTCGTGCGGGTACCAGCGCCAACTGCGCAGGCGGTGGGCGGTCATGAGCTCGCCCTCGTGGCGCTCGGTCCAGGTGCCGTGTCGGCGCGACGCGGCGGGTGCCACGATGTGCACCTCGTGGCCGCGCGCAACCATTCCGGCGGCGAGACGCTCGGCGAAACGGGCAGCGCCGTTGACGTCGGGGGCGAAGGTGTCGGCACCGATCAGAATGCGCAGCGGGCGCTTCTGGGCGGGACCTGTGGCCGGGGCGGACGCGCTCGGATCGACGGGATCAGACAAGGCGGGTGTTTCCTTCGCTCGTGGTCGGCAGGGCTTCGGCCGAGGCCGGAGTGGTGCTTCTCGCGGATGTGCACCGTCAGTCTAACCAACGGCTCTGTGGTCGCCCGGGAGCGCCGCGCTTACTTCGTGATGCCCGGATGGTGCCGCGCCAGCTGGAAGACGCCCCACACGGCGATGGCGCCCGCGATGACGAAACCGATCGCGGCCCAGAGGGGGGCCTGCGAGGCCTCGCCCAGCACGATGATGCCGATTCCGACGGCCACCATGGGATCGATGACCGTGAGGCCCGCGACGACCAGGTCGGGCGGGCCCGACGAGTAGGCGTTCTGCACGAAGTAGGCGCCGAGCGCAGTGGCGACGAGCAGGCCGATCACGCACAGCACCGTGAGCCACTCGAAGTTGCCGTTCTGGATGCGGTTGATGATGACCTTGGCGAGCGTTGCCACGAAACCGTAGATGATGCCCGCGCACAGGATGTAGTAGATGGCCTTGAAGCGTTTGCGGAGCGTGCCGAACGAGACACCGGCGGCGATGAGCACGACGAGCAGGATCCACAGGATGGTGATGAGCTCGTGGTCGGTGATCGGCTTCTCGACCGCGAAGCTGGCGGCCAGGGCGACGAAGAGGCCGACACCCGCCACACACGCGATGACGGCTTGCACGGACTTTCGGTTGAGCCGCACCTTCGAGATGCGCGCGTTGAGGATGGTGGTGATGACGAGCGCCACGGCGCCGAGCGGCTGCACCACGATGAGTGGCGCGAAGTTCAGCGCCGTCAACTGCAGCACGATGGCGAGGCCCAGCATGACCGTGCCGAGCACCCACGAGGGCCGCTTGATGAGCGCGCCGAGCTGCGCGCCCGAGAGACCCGAGTTGGCGCCGTTCGAACTCGCCTCGACCTTGGCGACACCGCGGTGCTGGTATTGCGCACCGAACGACAGGAACACGGCGCCGATGAGGGCGAGCGGAATGCCGATGAGGGCCCGCGGGTCTGGCACCAACGAGGCGGTGAGGTCGGCGATGTCGGCCATGTCGTCGATCAGTGGAATCACGTAATGACTGTACCCGTAGGTCGGCCCGGATAGGCTCAACGAATGACCATCCTCCCCATTCGAATCACCGGAGATCCGGTGTTGCACTCCCCCGCCAGCCCCGTCACCGTGTTCGACGACACGCTGCGCACACTAGTCTCCGACATGTTCGAGACGATGGATGCGGCGCCCGGCGTGGGTCTCGCGGCGCCGCAGGTGGGCGTCGGCTTGCGCCTCTTCGTCTACACCTACGACACCGACGAGGGCGAGCCGTGGCGCGGCGTCGCCATCAATCCCGAGCTATGGATCACGCCCCTCCCGGCCGGCGCTCCGGAAGACGAGCTCGACTCAGAGGGGTGCCTGTCGGTGCCCGGCGAGCGTTTTCCGCTCGTGCGTTCGGAACGCGCCATCCTGCGTGCCGTCGATCTCGACCAGAAGCCCTTCGAACTCGAGGTAGACGGCTGGAGGGCCCGAATTCTGCAGCACGAATTCGACCACCTCAACGGCGTGTTGTATGCCGATCGCCTCGTGGCCCCCTATTACAAGACCGTGCAGAAGGCCATCAAGAAGGCCGGCTGGGGCGTCGACGGCATCAGCTGGATGCCGGGGGTCGACGACCTCGACGCGTAAGGGATGTCGGTGCGCAGGTTCTGCGCGCCGCTCCCTGCGCTTGAGGCGCCCCGGTGCTCAGGCTTCGGGCAGTACTTTCGCTCACAAAAAAGGCCGCGGGGGTGGAGCCCACGCGGCCTTTCGCTCCCCGAGTTGGACTCGAACCAACAACCTATCGGTTAACAGCCGATTGCTCTGCCAATTGAGCTATCGAGGAATACGATCTGGTGCATTTCTGCATCAGCGCGTAGCAACTCTACCAAAGGATTTCGTTCCGCAAAATCGAGGGGCGGAGTGGCGGCTATTCGGGCGTGTCGGCCGCCGCGACATCCGACTGCTCGATGCTGTTCAGGCGTGCCAGGAACGGGTGTCGCCCTTCGGCGAGCAGGTCGTCGACGTCGCCGACGCCCACGATGCGCCCGCGGTCGAGGGCGAGCACGCGTGTGGAGACTTTTCGGTGCAGGGTCAGGTCATTCGAGATGACGACGGCCGCGAAGTCGCGACCGGTGCGCAGCGTGTCGAGCAGACTGACGATGGCGGGGCGCACGGTGACGTCGATGCCAGCCGTGGGTTCGTCGGCGATCAGGAGCTTCGGCCCGAGGATCAGGGAACGCGCGATGGCGACGCGCTGCCGCTGACCGCCCGACAGCTCGAAGGGAAACTTCTCGAGCACCGCGAGCGGGAGTTGGACGGCTTCGAGCATGGCGGCCACGCGCGACCCGAGAGCTTTTCGATTGTAGCGACGGTCGCGCGACAGCACGGGCTCGGCGATGATCTCGGCTGCCGTGTAGTCGGGCGTCAGCGTGCCGCTGGCGTCTTGTGCGAGGTAGGCCACCGAGAACTGCACCTGGTTGCGGGCGCGCCGGCGGATGCCGCGCAGCTGTTCGCCGAGCACGGTGACCCCGCCGCCCGTGATGTCGGGCATGCCGGGACCGGCCTGGGCCGAGAGCACTCGCGCGAGCGTGGATTTGCCCGAGCCGGACTCGCCCACGATGCCCACGATCTCGCCCATGCCCACGCGGAAGCTCACGCCGTTGACCGCGCTATAAGGAAGGGAACCGTGGTGGCCCGGGTATTCGGCGGTCAGATCGTCGACGACGATGGCGGACGAAGGCGGGGCGGACCGGTCGGTGCTCGTCATGCGTCCATCCTGCCCCATAGCGGCTGCACGAAAAGTCAGGATGTCTCTTTGAGCGCGCGGCGCTCGGCCTCGAGGTCGAGCAGCTGTCGTTGCACGGCGCGGTAGGCCTCGCGGTCGGTGGGATCGGTGCGCTGCAATTTTCCGAGCATCTCGTGCGATTGCCGCAACAGCTCGCGTTCGACGAGAGCCGAGGCGATCTCACGCACGTACGCGCTGAGGTCGCGCTCGGAACGCTCGGGCACCGGTGCAACGGCGAGCTGCTGGATGAGGGAGGCGAGGGGCACGGGAACGGCGTCGATCACGCGCGGGAACCAGGCCTCGGTGCCGAAACTCTCGAGCGTCGTGGCGATGGCATCGCGGATGACCGCGAGCGACGGGTTCACGAAACCGGTGTGCACGGCGCGCGCCACCAGCTCGTGACCGGCCAGTTCGGGGAACTGCAGGATGGCCATGAGCGCATCGCGTTCGAGCCGCGTGGCCTGGTCGGGCGGAAGGTCGGCGAGAGACAACGGCCGTTCCTCGCGCAACGACGTCACCGCTCCCCCATCCCGAGCATCGAGGATGCCGGGGCCGTCGCCATCGGGGCCGTCGGGCGCCCAGCCACCCCCGTCGTCGTACTCGTCGTCGGGCTCGGGCGGGTATTCATCGGGCGCGACGCTGCGGAGCGAGCCATCGGACGCCCATGCGTTCTGCTGCGAGCCATACTGCCCGGCCCCGTAGCTCCGAGGACCGCCCGTTGCGGCGCCGTTCTGAACCGGCGCCTGTGTCGGTGCCTGTGTCGGTGTCTGCGTCTGTGTCGGTGCCTGTGTCCCCGCCTGCGCGGCGGGCACATACGCCGCCGTACCGTTCGGCGTCATGCCGAGCGTGATGACTCCCCCGGGGTTGCTCGTGATGGCGCGCGACGCGGCGGGACGCGATGCCCCGCGGGACCCGGCGCCGCCCGAGCCACTGCCGCCGCGCGATGACCCCCGCACGGCCGTCTGCACCTCGTCGAGCTCGAGCCCTAACTGCCGGGCGAGCACGCGCTCGTAGCCCGGGCGGATCGACGCGTCACGGATGTCGGCCACGATGGGCGCCGAGGCGCGCAGGGCGCTCACGCGACCCTCGACGGTCTCGAGGTCGTACTGCGACAGCACCTGACGGATAACGAACTCGAACATGGGCTCTTTGGAGTCGACCATGCGCTGCACGGCCGCATCGCCCTGGGCAAGGCGGAGATCGCACGGGTCGAGCCCGTCGGGCGCCACGGCAACATAGGTCTGCGCGGCGAAGCGGCGCTCTTCGGTGAACGCGCGCATGGCGGCCTTTTGGCCGGCGGCATCCGGGTCGAACGTGAAGATGACTTCACCCGTGGCGCTGTCGTCTCCGAGCACGCGGCGCAGCACCTTGATGTGGTCGACGCCGAACGACGTTCCACAGGTCGCCACGGCCGTCGTCACGCCGGCGAGGTGGCAGGCCATGACATCCGTATAGCCCTCGACGACGACGACGCGTTTCGAGCGCGAGACATCGCGTTTGGCGAGATCGAGCCCGTAGAGCACCTGGGCCTTGTGATAGACCGCGGTCTCGGGGGTGTTCAGGTATTTGGGGCCCTTGTCGTCGTCGAGCAGCTTGCGCGCCCCGAAACCGATGGTCTGCCCGGTGACGTCTCGGATGGGCCAGACGAGGCGCCCCCGGAACCGGTCGTAGACGCCGCGGTCGCCCGAGGAGACGAGGCCCGCGGCGCTCAGCTCGTCGGTGGTGAACCCCCGCGATTTGAGGGCATTGGTGAGGGCATCCCAACTCTTGGGGGCGAAACCCACGCCGAAGCGCGTGGCCGCCGCCTGGTCGAAGCCACGCTCTCCGAGGAACCGACGGCCCACATCGGCCCCGGGCGTCATCAGCTGCTCGCGGAAGAACTCTTCGGCCGCGAGGTTGGCGGCCAGCAGACGGGAGCGCGCGCCGTGCTCGCTGCGCGCCTGCCCGCCGTCTTCGAACGTGAGCTGGAAGCCGACTCGGCCGGCCAGGCGCTCGACCGCGTCGGTGAAGGTGACGTGATCCATCTTCTGCAGGAACGAGATGACGTCGCCCGATTCGCCGCAGCCGAAACAGTGGTAGAAACCGACCTGCGGGCGCACGTGGAAGCTGGGACTGCGCTCGTCGTGGAAGGGGCACAGGCCCTTCATCGAGCCAACGCCGGCGGACTTCAGCGAGACGTATTCGCCGACCACATCGGCGATATTGGTGCGCGCCTTGACCTCGTCGATGTCGCTTTGACGAATGAGTCCGGCCATGTCTTCATCCTACGTTGCACGGCCGACATCCGAACCCGCGGTCGCTCCTCAGAGGCGGTGCGCGGCGGCTCGTCGGGGGCTGCGCTCGGGCTCTATTCGGCGGGCGTGCTCGGGCGTTCGAGCCAGCTGAGCGCCGACTGGTCGGTGAGGCTCGCGACCTGGTCCACGACGACGCGTTTGCGCGCCGCATCCGAGTCGGCGCGACGCCAGTCGTCGGCGAAACCCACGTCGAGCGAGCGCTCGCCCTCGCTGTAGAGGCGGTCGGCGAGCGAGGTCAGGACATCGCGCTGCTGGCGATAGATCGGCTGGCGCGCATCGCTCGACATGACGAACGCCGCGACGACGCCCTTCAGCACGGCGATCTCGGCCATGATGCCGTTGGGCACGACGACGTCGGCGTTGAAGCGGATGAGCGCATCGCTCGCCGCAGCCTCACGCGTGGCTGCCGTGGCCTGCCCCGCGAAACGCCCGATCATCTGGCTGGTGAAGTTCTTGAGCTTGGCGAGGTCACGCCGCGACGCGTCCCAGCTGCTGACCCACAGATCGGATGCCGCGAGCCGTTCGAATGCCGACCCCAGGTCGTCGAGGCTGAATTCGTCACCGGCCCAGGCCTGCACGGCCTTAATGAGCGAATCGTGCCCGGCGCGGGCGCTGAGGAACGCGGGGTCGATGTATTCGTTCACGATGGCGTCTTCGAAATCGTGCACCGAGTAGGCGATGTCGTCGCTCAGGTCCATGACCTGGGCCTCGATGCAGCGCTGGCGGGCCACCGGGGCCCCCGAGCGCAGCCACTCGAAGGCGGGCGTGTCGTCGTCGAAGAAGCCGTATTTGGCGCGCCCACCCGGGTCGGGAACGCTCTCGGCCGCGGGCCACGGATATTTGCAGCTCGCGTCGAGGCTCGCACGCGTGAGGTTGAGGCCGTAGCTCTGGCCGTCGGGCCCGTAGACCTTGGGTTCGAGGCGCGTGAGCAACCGCAGCGTCTGCGCGTTGCCCTCGAAACCACCGATGTCGGCGGCCCAGTCGTTGAGGGCGCGTTCACCGTTGTGGCCGAAGGGCGGGTGACCCAGGTCGTGCGCGAGGCAGGCCGTGTCGACCACATCGGGGTCGAGCCCGAGGCTGTTCGCGAGCTCGCGGCCCACCTGGGCGACCTCGAGCGAATGCGTGAGGCGGTTGCGGGCGAAGTCGAGCCCGGCCGTGGGGCTCAGGACCTGCGTTTTGGCGGCGAGACGCCGGAGCGCGCTCGAGTGCAGCAGCCGCGCGCGGTCGCGGGCGAAGTCGCTGCGGCGCGACGAGTGGTGCTCGGGCAGCCAGCGCTCTTCGTCGTGCGGGGTGTAGCCATCCCGCTGTTCGGCACGCGCGACGCCCTGGGGCTCAGCCACCACTGGTGCTCAATTCGGCCTCGTTCAGGTCGCTCTGCTCGCGGGTGGCGAGCGTGCGGCTCTCGAGCCACCCCTCGGGCAGGGCCGGACGTTTGGGCGTGCCCGCGCGACCGCGCTGACCTTCGGCCGCTTCGCCGGGGTAGGGCAGGTCGCCGTCGAGCGTGCCGAGCAGGTCGTCCATCTGCTGCAGGGATTCGACCGTGGCCAGGCGCGCGCGCAGGTCGCCGCCGACCGGATAGCCCTTGAAGTACCACGCGACATGCTTGCGGATGTCGCGGCACCCCCGCTCTTCGCTGTCGAAGAACTCGGCCAGCAGCACGGCGTGGCGTCGGAACGTGGCCGCCACCTCGCCGAGGCTCGGCTGGTGGGTGGTGTTCTCGCCGCGGAACGCCGCCGCCAGGTCACTGAAGATCCACGGGCGACCGAGGCATCCGCGACCGACGACCACACCGTCGCAGCCCGTCTCTTCGACCATGCGCACGGCGTCGGCACCCGACCAGATGTCGCCGTTGCCGAGAACGGGAACGTCGGTGATGGTTTCTTTCAGGGTGCGGATCGCGCTCCAGTCGGCGTGCCCCGAATAGAACTCGGATGCGGTGCGCGCGTGTAGCGCGATGCTCGACACACCGGCCCCCTGTGCGGCTTTCGCGGCCTCGAGGTAGGTCAGGTGGTCGGGGTCGATCCCCTTGCGCATCTTGATCGTGAGCGGCACAGAACCGGCCGCCTTCACGGCACCCTCGACGATGTCGCGGAACAGGTCTTGCTTCCACGGGAGCGCCGCGCCGCCGCCCTTGCGGGTGACTTTGGGCACGGGGCATCCGAAGTTGAGGTCGATGTGGTCGGCCCGGTCTTCGGCGACCAGAATGGTGACGGCCTCTGACACGGTCTTGGGGTCGACGCCGTAGAGCTGGATGCTGCGGGGCGTCTCGGACTCGTGGTGCTGGATGAGGCGCATGGTCTCGGGCGTGCGCTCGACGAGGGCGCGCGACGTGATCATCTCGCTGACGTAGAGACCCGCGCCGAATTCGCGGCAGAGGCGGCGGAAGGCCGTGTTGGTGATGCCCGCCATGGGCGCCAGCACGACCGGCGCCTCGAGCGAGAGGTTGCCGATGGTGAGGGCCGGGGCGGCGCTCTGGGGGTGGCTTATCGTGGATACGGCAGACATAACTACTCAATTCTCCCAGATCGGGGCGCAGGGCATGGACGACGGGTCGAACTTCGGCGATATCGAGGGAACGGATCGCGTGCGGGCGCACGCCGCGCAGGTGGGGTTGGACGTCGAGATCGTCGAGCGACCAGAGGCGTCGAGCCTCGAGGAGGCCGCCTCGCTCCTCGGGATCACGCCCGGCGAGATCGTGAAGACGCTCGTCGTGAAACGCCACGACGGCTCGTTCCTGTTCGCCCTCGTGCCGGGCGGCCGCAAGATCTCGTGGGCGAAGCTGCGCGCGGTCGTGGGCGTGAACAAGCTGTCGCTGCCCGACAAGGAACTCGCACTCGAGGCCACCGGGTACGAACGCGGCACCATCACGCCGCTCGGCAGCCGCACGGTGCTTCCCGTCTATGCCGACAGCACGATCGGTCCGGGCCGCATCGCGCTCGGGGCCGGCGCTCACGGCCACAGCCTCTTCGTCGACTCCGAGGCGTTCCTGACTGCGCTCGGCGCCCAGGTGGGCGACATCACCGACCCCGAGTAGCCGACGACCACAAGCTAGCGAACGACGCGCCGAACGGCGAACGGCGAACGGCTAGTTATCCGCGGAACCGCTGGCCATGCCGGGGATGACACATGAGTCGCCCTCACAGAATCCGACGTCGGTTGCACCCAGCACCATGAGGGGCGCCCGAGTCGCGCCCATCGGAGTCGGCGTTGCGGATGCGAGCGGCACCCGCGCGGCGGTCACGATGGGCTGAACGTCGGATCCCGGCTGAGACGCCGCGCCCGCAGCATCCGTGGTCATGCGCCGGCCTTGTCGTCGGTTGCGGCACCCGCGGCACCCTCGGCACCCTCGGCGTTCTCGGCCGCAAGCTCGGCGGCGGCGGCCATCCGCACCTGCAGCACCTGCTCGAGCACGTCGGCGAAGGTGTCGGCCTCTTGCGCTCCCGAGATGCCGTAGGCACCGTCGAGCACGAAGAAGGGCACGCCCTGAATGCCGTACTGGCCGGCGATGGCCTGGTCTTCGCGCACGCGCGGGGTCATCTCGCCCGAGCGCAGCGTCGTCTCGGTCGCGACGGGGTCGAGTCCGACCTCGGCACCGTAGGCGACGAGGTCTTCGATGCGGCCGACGTGGCCGCCCTCGACGAAGTAGGCCTTGAACAGGCGCTCCATGAGTTCGAGCTGCACGCCGTGGTCTTTCGCGATGTGCAGCAGTTCGTGCGCCTTGACCGTGTTGGTGTGGTGCAGCTTGCCGAAGTCGTAGTCGAGTCCGACGGATGCCGCGATATCGGTCACGCGCGCCAGCATCTCCTTCACCTGCTCGCGCGGCATGCCCTTGTGGCGGGACAGGAAGTCCAGCTCGTCGCCCTCGAAGTCGACCGGTGTGTCGGGCGCCAGCTCGAAGGAGTGGTACTCGATGGCCACCGCGCGATCGTCGCCCGCGGCCAGGTACTTCTGCATGCCGGCCTCGAACTTGCGCTTGCCGATGTAGCACCAGGGGCACGCGATATCGGACCAGATGTCCACAGAGATCGTGCCGACGGCTTGGGCCACCGAGTGGACGGCGTCGGTCGTGGTGGTCTCGGGCTGCGATGTCGTTTCAGTCACGACACAGGTCAACGGCCGGGGGCTCGCCCGCATTCCCGAGAACCGCGTCACGCCTGGGGAGTGTCGACCGCTCCCCCGAAACGACGGTCGCGCCCGATGTAGAGCCCGATCGCCTCCCACAGGTCGGTGCGGCTGAAATCGGGCCACAGCCGGTCGAGGAACACCATCTCGGCGTAGGCGCTCTGCCACAGCAGGAAGTTGCTCGTGCGCTGCTCCCCCGACGACCGCACGAACAGGTCGACGTCGGGCATTTCGGGCGTGTAGAGCGCCTTCTGAATGGTTTTCTCGCTGATGCCAGAGGGCTTCAGGCGCCCGGCTTGCACGTCGGCGGCGATCTTGGCCACGGCATCCGCGATCTCGGTGCGACCGCCGTAGTTGACGCACATGGTGAGCGTGAGCACGTCGTTGCCGGCCGTCAGCTGTTCGGCGTATTGCAGCTCGTTGATGACGGATGCCCACAGCTTCGGTTTGCGGCCCGCCCAGCGCACGCGCACGCCCCACTCGTTGAGCTGGTCTCGGCGCCGGTGCAGCACGTCGCGGTTGAAGCCCATGAGGAAGCGCACCTCGTCGGGCGACCGCCGCCAGTTCTCGGTGGAGAACGCGTACACCGACAGGTGCTTCACGCCGGCCTGGATGGCGCCCGCGACGACGTCGAGCAGCGCGGCCTCACCGGCCTTGTGCCCCTCGACGCGCGACAGGCCGCGCTTGTTGGCCCAGCGCCCGTTGCCGTCCATGACGATGGCCACGTGCTCGGGCACGCCCTTCTTCGGGAATTCGGGCGGGTAGACGCCGGTCCAGTCGAGGGCGCGATATTCGACGGCGTCTTTGTGCGTGTAGGGCTTCGGGCTCAACGCCGGCCCTCCTCTCGGGATACGTGCGAGAGCGACTTGAGGCCGCGCTCGAGGTGCCACTGCGTGTAGGCGGCTACGACGCCGCTCGCGCGGGAGGTGGCGGACGGGGAACTGGCTTCGACGACATCCCAGCTGCCCGTCAAGAGAGCTGCGAGATGGTCGATGGTCTCGGCGTCGAGGCGCGGGGCACCGGGAGGGGCGCAGTCGTCGCACACCACACCGCCCAGCTGCACGACCGCGTGGGTGTGCGGGCCCTCGGCCTGGCAGCGCGCGCAGTCGTAGAAGCTCGGAGCCCAGCCGGCCAGGGAGAGCGCACGCAGGAGGTAGGAGTCGAGTGTCTGGTTCGGCACGTGTTCGCGGCGCGACAACGAGCGCAGCGCGCCCACGAGCAAGAGGTATTGCTGCAGCGAGGCTTCCGACTCGGTGAGCCGGTCAGCCGTCTCGACCATGGCATTGGCGGCCGTGTAGGCGTCGTAGTCCCCCACGATCTGGGCGCCATAGGAACCGAGCGATTCTGCCTGCGTGACGATGTCGAGGCTGCGCCCCTCGTAGAACTGGATATCGGCCACCATGAACGGCTCGAGCCGCGCCCCGAACTTGGATGCCGTGCGCCTGACGCCCTTGGCCACGGCCCTCACCTTGCCGTGCTGGCGCGTGAGCAGCGTGAGGATGCGGTCGGCTTCGCCCAGTTTGTGGGTGCGAAGCACCACGGCTTCGTCACGGTACAGGGGCATGCCTTCATTATCTCTCCTCCCCCTGACAGTGGCCGGTTACGCGCGCCGCCCCGGGCCGTGGTAGATGTAGGTGGTGACCCCCCTCTTCGTGATTCCGCTCTGGGCCGACCTGCTCGCCGTGGGGGTCGGCGCCGTGCAGGGGGCCATGTTCGCATCGCGTTTTCGCGAGAGCAGGCTCGACATCCTGGGTGTGGCCATCATGGGCATCGTGACGGGGCTCGGCGGCGGTATCGTGCGCGACCTGCTGCTCAATCAGGTGCCCGCGGCGCTGCGCAGCGACTGGTACCTGCTGACGGCCGTCGGCGCCGCTCTTCTCGGCATGCTGTTGCTCGCGATTTTCACGCGCCTGAACCGACTCATCATCGGCCTGGATGCCCTCACCATCGGGCTGTTCGGCGCGATCGGCACGACCAAGGCGCTGGCCGTCGGCATCCCGCCCGTGCCCGCCGTTTTCGTGGGCATGTTGTCGGCCGTGGGCGGGTCGGTGCTGCGCGACGTCATGCTCAACATCCCCATCGCCCTGATGCATGTCGGCTCGCTGTATGCCGTCGCGGCACTGGCGGGATGCGCGGCCCTCGGCGTGCTGTTCGTGGCGGATGTGCCCATCGAGGTCGGTGCCATCGTGTGCGTGATCGTGACGACGCTGCTGCGTATTCTCGCGGTTCGCTTCGGATGGAGCCTGCCCGAACAGCGCGCGCTCAGCAGTTGGCCACGCTGGCGGCGCGGGCGCGCCTGACGTCACCGGCACACAGAACGGCCGGGAATCTGCTGGCGTCATCCTGCGCCGCGATACGCGAAAGCGGGGCCGCCCTCTCGGACCGACCCCGCCTCACGTTCGTCTGACTTAGACCGTCTGCAGCTCGGGCTCGCGAACCTCGGCGCGGATGGCACGGTTGGCGGCCGAGACGACGGCCTTCAGGGATGCGGTCGAGATATCGCCGTCGATGCCGATGCCCCACAAGCGCGTGCCGTTCACGTCGAGCTCGACGTAGGCCGCGGCCTTGGCATCGCCCGAGGCGCTCATGGTGTGCTCGACGTAGTCGTAGAGCGAGATCTCGATGCCGCGGCCGCGCATGATCTCGATGAACGCGGCGATCGGGCCGTTGCCGGATGCCTGAGCGCGCGACACCTCGTCGCCGTCACGCAGATCGACCACGAGTTCGACCTCGCCCTGGAAGTCGCTCGCCGTGCGCGTTGACGTGAGCTCGAAGCGACCCCACTTGGCGTCGTCGTCGGCTGCGGGCAGGTATTCGTCCTGGAAGATGTTCCAGATCGCGTCGCTCGTGACCTCGCCTCCCTCGGCGTCGGTCTTGCGCTGCACGACGCCCGAGAACTCGATCTGCAACTTGCGCGGCAGGTCGAGCGCGTGGTCGGTCTTCAGCAGGTAGGCGACGCCGCCCTTGCCCGACTGCGAGTTGACGCGGATGACTGCTTCGTAGCTGCGGCCCAGGTCTTTCGGGTCGACGGGCAGATAGGGCACGGCCCACTCCAGCTCGTCGACCGTCTTCCCCGTGCGCTCGGCCTCGGCGGCCATGGCCTCGAAGCCCTTCTTGATGGCATCCTGGTGCGAACCCGAAAAGGCCGTGAAGACGAGGTCACCGGCCCAGGGGCTGCGCTCGGGCACGGGCAGCTGGTTGCAGTACTCGGCCGTGCGCTTGACGCCGTCGACGTCGCTGAAGTCGATCTGCGGGTCGATGCCCTGCGTGAACAGGTTGATGCCGAGCGCGACCAGGTCGACATTGCCCGTGCGCTCGCCGTTGCCGAACAGGCATCCCTCGATGCGGTCGGCGCCGGCCAGGTAACCCAGCTCGGCGGCGGCGATGGCCGTGCCGCGGTCGTTGTGCGGGTGCAGCGAGATGATGACGTTCTCACGATTGTTGAGGTGTCGACCCATCCACTCGATCGAGTCGGCGTAGACGTTGGGCGTGGCCATCTCGACCGTGGAGGGCAGGTTGATGATGACCTTGCGCTCGGGCGTGGGCTCGAACACGTCCAGCACCTGGTTGCAGATGTCGACCGCGAACTCGAGCTCGGTGCCCGTGTAGCTCTCGGGCGAGTACTCGTAGAAGACGGCCGTCTCGGGGATGGTCTTCTCCATCTCGCGGCACTTGCGGGCGCCGTGCAGGGCGATGTCGATGACACCCTGCTTGTCGGTGCGGAAGACGACCTCGCGCTGCAGGATGCTGGTCGAGTTGTAGAGGTGCACGATGGCCTGCTTGGCACCCTTGATCGACTCGTAAGTGCGCTCGATCAGGTGGTCTCGCGCCTGCGTCAACACCTGGATGGTGACGTCTTCGGGAATCGCGTTCTCGTCGATCAGGCTGCGAACGAAGTCGAAGTCGGTCTGGCTCGCGCTCGGAAAGCCGACCTCGATCTCTTTGTAGCCCATGCCGACCAGCAGGTCGAACATGATGCGCTTGCGCTCGGGGCTCATCGGGTCGATGAGTGCCTGGTTGCCGTCGCGCAGGTCGACGGCGCACCAGCGCGGCGCCTCGGTGATGCGCTTCGACGGCCACGTGCGATCGGGCAGCTCGACCCGGATCTGCTCGTGGAACGGGCGGTATTTGTGCACCGGCATGGCCGACGGCTTCTGGGTGTTCTTCATGGTCTTACAGCTCCTCGCGAATCGAATTCAGCCGATGACGAACTCCGCGACGAGGGAGGCCTGGGATTAGGACTCGTCGCGGCAGCTAAGGAGGAGCGCACCGAACAACACCCGCTCAGGCTACACCACGGCGCGCGGCTCGCGCATGTCACGAACGAAGCGTGCGGCATCCGCGACCGAGAGCTCGGGAATGTAGGAGCGCACGAGCGCGACGCCGATGGCCGGCAGATGCACGGCGTCGGGGTAGACGAGCCACAGCGGCACGAACGTGGGCTGGAACTTGCGCTTGAAGTTCAGCAGCGAGCGGAAGCCGTAGACGGGTTCGAGCGAGGTGCCGATGTAGTCCAGCAGGCGCGCGATGGTGGATGCCTCACCATCCGCGTGTCCCCCACCGCCCGATTTGGCGAGCGGCGCGCCCGACAGGCTCATGAACTGGATGCCCTCGACCTGCATGGTGGTCGCCGACTTGGCGATCAAGAACTCCATGGTGCCGTTCATGCCGTCGGCGCGGCGCCGCATGAAGTCGAGCGTGTAGCCGATCACGCCGTCGGCGCCGTATGACGGCAACCAGCTCGTGGCCGCCTCGATCTGACCCTCGCCGTCCACGGCCAGCATGATGCGCACGGCGGGGTCGGCCAGTTCGTCGAAACCGCCGAGCGTGAATTCCATCTCGGGCAACTCCTTATCGGCCACCCAGGCCTCGGACATAGCCTGCACCTGAGACCTCTTCGACAACGACATCTCGGGCCACGAGGTCCACTCGGCGACGATGCCGGCCCGCTCCGCGCGGTTGATCGACGTGCGGATGTCCTGCCACTTCTTGCCCGTGGTCGACCACTGCTGCGGCAGGACGATGGCTTCTTCGGCGATCTCGAGGCGATGCCATCCGAGATCGTCGAAGGCCGACACCGAGCGGTCGTCGATGCCGTAGAACGCGGGCGTCCAGCCGTTGTCGCCGCAGAAGCGGATGAAGCGGCGGATGACGGCCGGATCGTCGTGGTCGGGGCCGAACGGGCCGCCCGTGGTGACGGCGACGGCCCCGCGCACGCGATAAGCGACGGCCGCCCTGACCTCGCCGTCGAACCAGAAGCTGTTGCCCGGCCACGTGGACATGAACGCCAACGTGTCGCCGCCGCCCTGTTCGAGGAGCGCCCGGGCGCGCAGGCGATCGTCGGTGCCGGGAACCGCCGAGGGCGACAACACGAGACGGGCCACGGCGGCCACGAGAACCAGGCCGAACAGGATCGACGGGCCGTACCAGAACAGGTCGGCCCACGGCGTGACGGGGATGAACCCGAGGCCGTCGGACACCACGAACGACGGCGGCGCGAGGCGGAGCGGCAGCTCCTTCAGGATGTCGAGAGCCGAGACGGCGGGACGGAACTGATCGCGCAGCATCCAGGTGCCGACGAACGAGAGGGCCGCCGCCGTGAGAGCCCCCGCCAGGATGGTCGCGACGAAACGCCGAACTGCCGTGCGCGTCGATCGCACTGCGACGTGACGGCGCATGACGATGAGGAGAAGCGCAACCGCCAGGGGCAGAAGCGCACACACGATGAACGACACCAGGGCGCGACGGTCGATCGCGGTGTCGAGCTCGTTGATCGTCGGGAACAGCTGCGGGAGCGTGGCCGGCGTCAGGCCGAAGTAGATGGAGATGGCGCCGCTCAGCAGCACGTTTGCGACCACCGCCAACCACAGGGCGACGCGTCGGCCGAGGAACACACCCCACGCGATGAAGAGCATCGCCAGCATGGGAAACACCGAGATGAGGGCGACCGCCGAATGCGCGTCGAGCAACGAATCTGCCGTCGACGAGCAGGGTGCGCTCGCCGAACCGAGCGCACACAACACCCCGTCGGCGCTCGACACCGGGTCGAAGGACAAGGCCCCGTAGAGCGACAACAGGCCGTCACCCGTGCCGATCTGGCCGGCCAGGATCGGACCGACACCGCCGAGAGCGACGATGGATGCCAGCAGCACGCGCGTCTCGTGATGAGAGCTGCGCACGAGCCTGAGGCGGGACCGGCTGCCGCCCAGCAGGAAACCGATGCCCAATCCGATGGGGACGGCCAGGAGCGCGAACAGGTCGCCCGCTCCCCCGGCATAGAGAAAGAGGGTGACGGCGAAGAGCGTCGCGAAGAGGCGGATGCGACGCCGCCACAACGCGCCCGTGAAAGCGCTCGCGGCCATCGCGGCGCACACGACACCCGTCGCCGGCGAAAGGGTGTCGACCGACGCCGCGCTCAAGGGGACATATTCGAGCACCGTGCGCTCGGCATAGCTGATCGCGAAACCGAGCAGGGCCGCGGTTGCGCTTCCCCCCAGGTAGGCGACGAGGACGCGCCAGGTGCCCATCAGGCGTTCGGATTCACCGACGACCACGAGCAGGAGGGGCACGACGGCGATGAGCGACGGCCATCCGTCGGCGGCGAGGAACGCCGTGAAGATGCCCCACCAGTGGTGCTCGACGAAGACGTCGTCCTGGCCGGTGGCGAGGATGTCCCAGCCCCAGCCGTAGGTCGACGAGGCGAAGCCGGACACGCTGAGCGCGGCGATCACGATCGTGAGCACGATCGTCACCGGGCGGCGGCGGGCCCAGCGGCCGATGCCGGTGAACACCCGGGTCGCGCGCGATGGCGGTCCCGGCTCGCCGAGCTGTGCGGGCGCGGCGGGCCGTGTGTCAGCCGACGGGACCGTTCGGTGGATGTCGTCGCTCATTCTGTCTTCAATCCCAGTCGTTCTGCCAGCAAGGGGATGCCCTTGCCGAAGATGTAGGTCACGGTGTTCCAGTCGTGCGCGGTGCCGGGCGACACGATCTCGGTCGTCGACACGCCCGCGGCCTTCATGGCCGCCTCGACCGCCTGCGTCTCGGGGCCGAGCCGGGTGTCGAGGGATCCGTAGCCCACAATGGCCGCGACATCCTGATAGGGCGCGTTCTTGGCCAAGATGGCGGCCGGTTTTGCTGCGTCGTACGCCGACTGCGAGCCGCCGAAACCATCCCGGACCGTGTTGTCGCCGATCGTCGGCGCCTGTTCGCCGGCGATATCGAACCACGTGCGATAAAGCTCCGGATGCGCGGGGCCGAACTGCGTGGTGCACGTGGCGCCCTGCGAGAACCCGCCGATGCCCCAGTAGCGGTGGTCCGTCGTGGCGGGCAGGTTGGCCTGGATCCAGGAGGTGACGTCTTGCGTGATGTAGGTGGCCGAGTTGCCGAGCGGCGAGTCGACGCACATGGGGTTCTTTTCGGGTGCACCCAACTGGTCGGGCACGACGACGATGGGCGCGAGACCCTTGTGCGCGGCCGCATAGGTGTCGAGCGCGTGAGCGAGCCCGCCCTTCGCGAAGAGGTCGTCCGGGGCGCCCGGCTGGCCCGAGAGCATCACCATGACGGGCAGCTTCGGGGGCGCCGCGACCCTCGCCGCCGGGGGCAGGTAGACGACGGCATTACGCACGTCGAAATGCGAGAGGGTGGCCGGGATTCGGATCTCTCCCACGGAACCGGTCGCGGGCATGTCACCGGGTGGCGTCCAGGCGGCAGCGAACCCGGGAGTCGCGACATCCGCTGCCCCGGCCGGGGCCTCACGGGGCAGCGACAGGGCCGGCACCTCGCGCGGGGTGAAGATGTCGCCGATGGTGCGGTACTCACCGAAGTCCGCATTGATGAAGAGGGCCGAGGTGGCGGCTATCGAGAGGATGGCCGCCACCGCCACCAGTTTGCGCCAGAGCTTCGTGTGGCGAAAGCTCATGGCCGCGAAGGTTCCCCCGGCCAGCATGAGGGCGACCCACAGGCGGAAGGTGGCCGTGAAGGTGTAGTCGAAGACATCCCACACATCGCCCACCAGCCAGACCAGAAGGATGCCGACGCCGGCGGCTGCAACCGTGGCCACGAGTGTGGGCACGATCCACCGGCGGACGTGTGGCCGTACGAGCAGTATCGCGAGCAGGACGACCGTTACGCCCAGTGCCGCGAAGAGCACTTTCGGATGGTCGATGCGAACCGCCTGCAGCCAGTCGATCATGGTCGTCCTTTCCGAAACCAGATCGAGTATGGCAGCACACGGGCGCGCCAGACTGGAGGCGGAATGGGAGCCGGATGGGAAGTTGCCGGGGCGTCGGGGGCATCACTCCGCGCGTTCCATAGCGAGCATGTAACTCGAGATTTGCTCAGGACTCGCGCCCGCCATTTCGTCGACGATCCGGCCGTCGGCGAGGAAGACGATGCGGTCGGCATAACTTGCCGCCACCGGATCGTGCGTCACCATGGCGATCGACTGCCCATATTCGACGCAGGCTCGCGAGAGCAGGTCGAGCACCTCCCGGCTCGTGCGGGTGTCGAGGGCGCCGGTGGGCTCGTCGGCGAAGATCAGGTCGGGCCGTGATGCGAGGGCACGGGCGATGGCAACGCGTTGCTGTTGGCCGCCGCTCATCTCGTGGGGGCGGTGCGTGAGACGGCCCGTCAGGCCCAGCGAGTCGGTGAGCGAGTCGATCCAGGCGCGTTCCTCGGTCGTGGGCGTGTGCTTGTCGAGGTCGAACGGCAGCATGATGTTGGCGCGCGCATCGAGCGTGGGCACGAGGTTGAAGGACTGGAAGACGAAACCGATACGCCGGCGCCGCAGCACGGTCAGCTCGGAGTCACCGAGGCGTCCGATCTCGGTGTTGCCGAGCCAGACCTCGCCCGTCGTGGGCTGGTCAAGGCCGGCCATGATGTGCATGAGCGTCGACTTGCCGCTGCCCGACGGGCCCATGATGGCGGTGAATTGGCCTCGGCGTACGCCGATGGAGACGTCGTCGAGCGCGAGCACCGCGCCGTCCCCTCGGCCGTAGCGCTTCGAAACGTTGGTCACGCGGGCGGCGAGGCCCATGTCGAGTGTCGTGAAGGTCATGCTTCAACGCTAGGGAGGTCGAGCGGGTGCCGCGTCGTCCGGGCGGTCTATCGCCCGTGGGCCCCGAGGACGATTCCTGAGCGATGCGTCGGGTGAGCCCTCGAGGAACGGCTACGCGATGAGGCCGTGCTCATAGGCGAAGATGACCAGTTGCACCCGGTCGCGCAGGCCGAGCTTCGCGAGAACGCGCGAGATGTGCGTCTTCACGGTCGATTCGCTGAGGAATTCGGTCGACGCGATCTCGGCATTCGAGAGGCCCCTGGCGGCGAGCAGGAAGATGTCCCGTTCGCGCGCCGTGAGCTGCGAGAATTCTGCCGGCGGCTGCGGTTTGGGGGCGTCGCCCATCAGGTGTTTCATCAGGGCCTGCGTCTCACCCGGCGCGATGACCGCGTTGCCCGCGTGCACCGTGCGGATGGCGGCGAGGAGGAACGGCGGCTGCGTGTCTTTCAAGAGGAATCCACTGGCACCCGAGCGCAGCGCGTGAGCGGCTCCCTCGTCGAGGTCGAAGGTGGTCAGGACCACGATCTTGGGGGCCTTCGAACCGCTGCGAGCGGCGTCTTCGAGTGCTCGGACCGTGGCCTCGATGCCGTCCATGACCGGCATGCGCACGTCCATCAGGACGACGTCTGGGCGGGTCTCGGCGATGAGGGCGAGCCCCGCGCGGCCGTCGCCCGCCTCACCGGCGAAGGCGAGGTCGGGTTGCGATTCGATGAGCATGCGGATGCCGGCCCGGAAGAGGGCCTGGTCGTCGACGAGGGCCACGCTGATGCGGCCGTCGGGCTGGCCGCCGAAGGGTGAGGCGGGCGGTGTGAGGCTCATCGGATTCCGTTCGAGGGGGTGTGGGCGGCCGCCGGGATGAAGGCCGTGACTTGGAAGACACCGGGGGCGACTTCGCGCGCGTCGAGGCGACCGCCCGCGAGGGTGGCTCGTTCCCGCATGCCCGGCACGCCGTGGCCGACGGAGGGCATGGCGCGCGGGGCGGTCGGCGAGGTCGGCGGAGCGATGTGACCCGTGACCGTGGCGACGCTGCCGGTGCGGATGTCGTCGCGGCCGGCCGGGGCGGTCGGCACCGTCACCGCGTTCTGGATGTTGAGCACGACGCCGTTCGCGCGCCAGTCGAAACGCACTGACACCGGCGTTCCGGGGGCCCCGTGGCGGAGCGCGTTGGTGAGCCCCTCCTGCGCGATGCGATAGACCGCGATCTGGTGCCCGGTGACGACAGAGACCGGGGTTCCGACCGATTCGAGCCGCACATCCAGGCCCGCGCTCCGCATCTGTTCGACGAGATGTGGGATGTCGGCGATCATCGGCTGGGGGCCGTCGGTCTGTCGGTGCCGCAATTCTGCGAGCAGCACGCGAACGTCTCCGAGGGCTTCCCTCGCCGTCGACGAGATGGTTTCGAGGGAGCGGTCGACGACGGTCGGGTCGGATGCACGGGCATAACGTGCACCATCCGCTTGGGCGATGACGACCGCGAGCGAGTGGGCGACGACGTCGTGCATATCGCGCGCGATGCGGTTGCGTTCCTGCTCGACGATGACCTCTTGCTGCGTTTGCACGTTGAGCTGCTGGGCGACGTAGCGCTCGTAACCGGCGGCGCGTGCTTCGCGGCCCGTGCGCGCGAGCAGACCGAGCACCCACGACAGGGTGAGCACGAAGATGCCGGCGGCCGAGCCGACGGCGGTGGTGAACGTGTATTGGGCTTGCTGGTCGGGGTCGAAGAGGACGCTGACGAGGCCGCCGGCACCCGGTGTGGTTGCGGCGCCGATGATGAGGAGGGACGTGTAGGCGGCCGCGATGATGCCCCCGCCGAGTGCTGAGACGAGTCCGAGCCAGCGCACGCGTGGGCTGCCGAGTGACGCGGTCGAGTAGAGCACCACGAGGATGGCGATGTTGCTGACCTGCGGACTGACCATGCCGAGCATCTGGACGACGGCCGTGAGCCAGGCGAGCGTGAGGGCCAGTCCTGGCGATGCCCGGTGCAACGCGAGCGACACGGCCATGCCGAGCAACACCACGTAGGCGAGGGTGGGCTGCCCGATGAGCGCCGTGAAGCCCAGCCCGAGAAGCAGGCAGAACAGAGCGATGATGCCGTCGACCCACTTCTGGGTGGTCGTCAGGGGGCGGAACATGTTTCCCACGTTACGGGGTGCGGGCACGGGAGGTGTTGCCCGCGGCCGAACATGGTCCTCCCGATGGATGAATGACATGCCGTGGTGCCGGGTGAGATCTGCGCCGTTGACGCCCGCTGCCGCGCCGGCGCTAGAAGCCGAGACGCCCGAGCAGCTTCGGGTCGCGCTGCCATTCCTTGGCCACTTTCACGCGCAGGGAGAGGAAGACCCGCGTGCCGACGAGGGGTTCGATCTGGGCGCGGGCGCGTTCACCCACGTCACGCAGTCGCGATCCCCGGTCACCGATGATGATGCCCTTCTGACTGTCACGTTCGACGAAGATGTTGGCGTAGATATCGGTCAGGTCGGTGCCTTCTCGTGGCACGATGTCGTCGATCGTGACGGCCAGCGAGTGCGGCAGCTCGTCGCGCACACCCTCGAGCGCCGCCTCGCGGATGAACTCGGCGACGCGGTCCTCTGTGGACTCGTCGGTGACGGCCTCTTCGGGGTAGAGCGCCTCTGACCGGGGCATGAGTGAGACCAGCTCGGCGGCGAGCACGTCGAGCTGGGTGCCCTCGACCGACGAGATGGGGATGATGCTGTCCCACTCCCGCAGTTCTTGCACGGCGAGCAGCTGGGCCGCCACGTTCTTCTTCGAGGACGCGTCTACTTTCGTGATGATCGCGACCTTCTTGGCCCGGGGGAACCCGTCGAGCTGCTCGTTGATGAAACGGTCGCCGGGGCCGAGCTTCTCGGTGGCGGGGATGCAGAAGCCGATGACGTCGACGTCACCGAGGGTCGACTGCACGAGGTCGTTGAGGCGCTGGCCGAGCAGTGTGCGGGGGCGGTGGATGCCGGGGGTGTCGACCACGATCAGCTGACCGTCTTCGCGGTGCACGATGCCCCGGATGGCGCGGCGCGTGGTTTGCGGCTTCGACGATGTGATGGCCACCTTCTGCCCGACGAGCGCGTTCGTCAGGGTCGACTTGCCCACGTTGGGGCGGCCGACGAACGACACGAACCCGGCGCGGTAGTCGCCCTCGACCTCGTCGCGCTGCGGCTCGCTGGTGCCGCCTCGCGGTTTGCGGACCTTCTTATCGTGCGACTCGTCGGACGCCGCCGCGGGCTCGGTGACGGCAGTCTCGGTGACGACAGCCTCGTTGGCGTCGGCCGCTTCGGCGTGGCCGGATGTGCCCGATGCCGAGCTGTCGGGAACGATGCCGGTCGTGTTGTCTGCTGCGTTGTCTGCGGTGCCGTTGTCCACGGTCACTCCTTTGATTGGTCGAACGACGCTTGCACGTCGGCGAGGGCGTCGGTGCGTTCGACGATGACGGTTGTGAGGCGACCGCGTCGCCCCTCGGTGCGGTCTGCGGTGATGACGAGCCCGCCGACGGTGGCTTGCGAGCCCTGGACGGGGAGTCTGTCGAGCGTCTTTGCGAGCAAGCCGCCGATGGAGTCGACGTCGTCGTCGTCGAGTTCGATGTTGAACAGTTCGCCCACCTCGTCGGCGGCGAGCCGCGCGTCGACCCGGTAGCGTCCATCGCCGAGGTCGGTGACCTCGTCGGTGTTGGCATCGTATTCGTCGGAGATGTCACCCACGAGCTCTTCGATGAGGTCTTCGAGCGTGACGAGCCCGGCTACTCCGCCGTACTCGTCGATGACCATGGCGAGGTGGTTCGACTCGGCCTGCATCTGCTGCAGCATGGCGTCGGCCTTCTTGGATTCGGGAACGAACAGCGGTGGACGCGCCAACTCGCTCGCGATGCGCTCCCCCGACGTCGGACCGCCCTCGTGCAGCGCCCGCGCCAGATCGCGCAGGTAGAGGATGCCGATGACATCGTCGATCTCGTCCGCGCGGACGGGGGCACGAGAAACGCCCGTGCGCAACAGGACGCTCATGGCCTGGTCGACCGTGAGGTCGTCTTCGATGGTGATCATGTCGGTGCGCGGGACCATGACCTCGCGCACGACGGTCGAGTTGAACTCGAAAATCGAGTGGATGAGTTCGCGGTCGTCTTCTTCGAGGACATCTTGCTCGGCTGCCTCGTCGACCATGCTGAGCAGCTGCTGCTCGCTAGAGAACGACCGGTTGCGCGACACACCCGGTGTGACCCGGTTTCCGAAGGCGACGAGGGCGTTGGGAAGCGGCCCGAGCACGACACGCACGAATCGCACGACGGGCGCCGCGACCGTGAGAATGGCACCGGCGTGCGTGCGCCCGAACCCACGCGGGCTGGCGCCCACCAGGATGAACGACACGACCGTCATGACGAGGGCCGACACGACGAGCGCGATCCACAACTCGTCGATCGTGAACGAGAAGACGAGGGTGACGAGCACGGCCGCCGTCGTCTCGGCCGTGATGCGTACGAAGTTGACGGCGTTGAGGTGGGGCCCCGGGTCGTCGGCGATGGCGGTGAGCGATCTCTTCGCCCGCGAATGCAGCGCCAGGTCGGCGATGTCGGCGCGCGATTGCACCGTGATAGCGGCATCGACGGCGGCCATGAGACCGGCGAAGGCGACAAGGAGGAAGGCCGCCGTGATGAAGAGGGCTACCGGCATGTCAACCGCGTCGCTCTTGCATGGCGAAGCCGATCAGGATGTCGCGCTGAATGCCGAACATCTCGCGCTCTTCGTCGGGCTCGGCGTGATCGAAGCCCAGCAGATGAAGGATGCCGTGGGTGGTGAGCAATACGAGTTCCTGCGTCGTCGAATGCCCCGCGTCGTCGGCCTGCGACTCGGCGACCTGCGGGCACAGAACGATGTCCCCGAGCAGGCCGGCGGGCGTCGGGTTGTCTTCGGTGCCGGGCCGCAATTCATCCATCGGGAAGCTCAGCACATCGGTGGGGCCGGGCTCGTCCATCCACTGCACGTGCAGCTGTTCCATGGCCCCCGTGTCGACGAGCACGATGTTGAGGTCGGCCTCGGCGTTGACGTGCATCGCCTGGAACGCATAGGTGGCGAGCCGGAGCAGGGCAGCCTCGTCGACGGGCATCTGTGACTCGTTGTTGATCTCGATGCTCACGCACGGGGCCTTTCAGGAGTATGGGGGTGTGATGGGCAGACGCCTCTCAAGAAGCGCTACCGCGGCGCGGTTGCCGGTCTCGAGGTGCACCTCGACGCTCGGCCCGATTGGCGAACTCGGCCGCCTGCTCGCGCTCGAAGCGCTGGGCCTGCTTCGTCTGATCATATTCGCTGTAGGCATCGACGATGCGGCCGACGAGCGTGTGCCGCACGACGTCGTCGCTCGTGAGCTCGGCGAAATGGATGTCGTCGATCTCACGCAGCACGCGCGTGACGAGTCGCAGGCCCGACGAACCGGTGGGCAGGTCGACCTGCGTCACGTCGCCCGTGATGACCATCTTCGACCCGAACCCGAGGCGCGTGAGGAACATCTTCATCTGCTCGGGCGTGGTGTTCTGAGCCTCGTCGAGCACGATGAACGAATCGTTGAGCGTGCGACCACGCATATAGGCGAGCGGCGCGACCTCGATCGTGCCGGCTGCGAGTAGCTTGGGCACGAGTTCGGGGTCCATCATCTCGTTGACCGCGTCGTAGAGCGGCCGAAGGTAGGGATCGATCTTGTCGGTCAGAGTGCCGGGCAGGAACCCGAGGCGTTCGCCGGCTTCGACCGCCGGGCGAGTGAGGATGATGCGCGTGACCTCTTTGCGCTGCAACGCTTGCACGGCCTTGGCCATAGCCAGGTAGGTCTTACCCGTTCCGGCCGGGCCGATGCCGAACGTGATGGTGTTCTCGTCGATGGCCTCGACATAATCGCGCTGGCCGGCGGTCTTCGGACGAATGGTCTTGCCGCGCGACGACAGGATGGCCTGGCTCATCACATCGGACGGGCTCTGGCCCTCGTCGAGCATCTTGGCCGAGGATCGCACGCCCTCGGGGTCGAGGTCGAGGCCGTTCTTCACGAGGGAGATGAGCTCATCGACGAGCGCGGCCGCCTGATTCACCTCGGCGCGGTCGCCGCTCAGGGTGACCTCGTTGCCGCGAACGTGCACCGCGACGCCGGGGAACTGCTTCTCGATCGTCGATAGCAGTCGATCCTGCGGGCCCAGCAGACGCACCATTGCGACGCCGTCGATAGTCAGATGGCGGTCGACGTGGGTGCCGGCGGCATCGCCGGCTCCGGGTGCGGACACGAGCGTCGCGTCGACGGACGTATCGGGCGTGTTCGGCGTGGCCTGGGCGTCAGCCGAACGGGACGAATCGTCAGAATGTGGCAAGTGAGCCCTCCGAAAGGTCTCCCGCGAGGACGTGCGCGTGCACGTGGAAGACGGTTTGACCGGCGCTTTCGCCGGTGTTGAAGATGAGTCGGTAGTCGCCACCTGCGCGCTCTGCGGCGACGCGTGAGCCGACCTCGACCAATTCGGCCAGGAGGTCGGGCTCGGCGGCCGCCAACTCGGTGACGTTGCGGTAGGCCTCGGTCTTCGGCACCACCAGGACGTGGACGGGCGCTTTCGGCGCGATGTCTTCGAACGCGATCACACGATCGGTTTCAGCCACGATCGTGGCCGGAATCTCGCGAGATACGATGCGGGCGAAGATGGAGCGTTCAGAATCGGACATGGTTCCAGTCTAAAGAAACACGGCCCCGACGAAGCGGTTATCCACAGATCGGTTCGCTCTCAGCGTGGTGCGGGCGATGAGCCGACATCACGGCCATCGTCACCAGCGCCCGAGCCGCACATTCAATACTGCGAGGGCGGCGGGACCGGCCGTCGACGTGCGCAGGACAGTCGACCCGAGACGCACGATGCGAGCCCCCGCCGACGCCATCCGGTCGAGTTCTGCCGGCGACACACCACCCTCGGGACCCACGACGATGACGATTTCACCATCGGACGGGAGGTCGGTCTCGGCGAGGGTGGTCTCACCGCGGGGGTCGAGCACGAGCACGAGCGCTCGGGAGGCGCGTTCCGCCAGCTGAGCGGTCGATTGCAGCGGTTCGACCTGGGGCAACCAGGAGCGGATCGACTGCTTGGTCGCCTCGCGGGCGATGGTCTGCCAGCGCTGCCGCCCCTTCTCGGCCTTCTGCGCGTCCCAGCGGGAGATGCTGCGTTCGGCCGACCACGGGACGATCGCGTCGACGCCCAGTTCGGTCGCGGCCTGAACGGCGCGCTCGTCACGGTCGCCCTTGGCCAGGGCTTGCACGAGCACGAGCGCCGGGGTCGCGGCATCCGCCCGCTCTGAGTGCTCGACACGGATGACGACGCTCGACGGGCTCGACGCCTCGACCACGCCCGTGGCCAGGAGCCCCGCGCCGTTGCCGACGCTGACCGTTTCGCCCACGCGGACACGGTTCACGGTTGCTGCGTGTTTGGCTTCGGCGCCCGTCAATTCGACGGTTTCGCCGACGGGCGCCTCGGTCAGATCCTCCCGCAGGAACAGGCTGCTCATATCGGTGCCCGCTAGGCGTTCATGAAGCGGTCGCGCAGCTTCTGGAACAGCCCCTGCTGGAACTGTCCGAGCTTCGGGCCCGACTGCTTGCGGTGCGACGCGAACGACTTGATGAGCTCGCGCTCCTTGTGGTCGAGCTTCGTGGGCGTGACCACATGGATGCCGACGCGCAGGTCACCGCGACCCGAACCGCGCAGCTTGGTGATGCCGCGGCCCTTGATGGTGAGCACCTCGGACGACTGCACACCCGGGCGCACCTCGAGCGGCACATCTCCGTCGAGCGCGGGCACGGTCGTCTCGGTGCCCAGGATGGCGTCGGTCATGGGAACTTCGAGCGTGCACAGCAGGTCGTCGCCGTCGCGGCTGAAGATGTCGTGGTGTCGCACCTTCATCTCGAGGTAGAGGTCGCCGTTGGGGCCGCCCGCCTGGCCGATCTCACCCGAGCCGGGCATCTGCAGGCGCAGGCCCGTGTCGACGCCGGCGGGGATGTCGACGGGAACCGTGCGGCGCGCGCGAACGCGACCCTGGCCCTGGCAGGTGGCGCACGGCGCGGGGATGACGGTTCCGTAGCCGCGGCAGGTGCCGCAGGGCGCCGACGTGACGACGTTGCCGAGCAGCGAACGCACCTGGCGCTGGATCTGGCCCGAACCGTGGCAGATGTCGCAGGTCACGGGAGACGTGCCGGGCTGACAGCACGAACCTTGGCAGGTCTCGCAGAGCACGGCCGTGTCGACCTCGAGGTCGCGGTGTGTGCCGAAGATGACCTCGCTGAGGTCGAGCTCGACGCGGAGCAGAGCGTCCTGACCGCGCTCCTGGCGCGATTTGGGGCCGCGCTGCTGGCCACCGCCGCCGAAGAACGTGTCGAAGATGTCGCCGAAACCGCCGAAGCCGCCCGCGCCACCGAAACCGGCGCCGCCCTGATCGCCCAGGTCGTAGCGCTCGCGTTGCTGCGGATCGCTCAACACGTCATAGGCGTGGGTGACGTCTTTGAACCGCTCGGAGGCCTCGGCCGCCGGGTTCACATCGGGGTGCAGCTCACGCGCCAGACGGCGGTATGCCTTCTTGATCTCGTCGGGGGAAGCGTCGCGCGACACGCCTAGTACGTCGTAGTGGTCAGCCACCGAAGGCCTTTCGTCGATCCCGGTCGGAGGGGTCTCCGGGCCGGGAAATGTTCAGAGGGTAATGAGGTCGAGAAGTGGTGCAGAAAGTGTGGTGCAGAAAGTGTGGGGCAGAAAGAGAGGGGGTCAGCCGTCGCCGAGTTGCCGGGACAGATAACGGGCCACCGCGCGAACCGCGGCGATGTTGTTGGAGTAATCCATTCTCGTCGGTCCGAGAACGCCGAGGCGCGAGAGTTCGCCCGCAGAGGAACGGTAGTTGCTCGTGACGATAGAAGTCTGGGACAGACCGAACGACGCATTCTCCTGCCCGATGCGCGCGATGACGCTCGACGACGCGACGCCGGACGGGTCGGCCTGCAGCTCGCCGAACAGGCGCAACAGGATGACCTGCTGCTCGAGCGCCTCGAGCACGGGATAGATGCTGCCCGAGAAGTCCTCTTCGGTGCGAGCCAGGTTGGCGGCCCCCGCCATCACCAGCCGATCTTGACGATAGGCCGAGAGCTGGTCGATCAGGGCGGCGACGATGGATGCGATGAGCGGGGCCTCGTCGGGACGCGCATCGTTGGCGAGTCGCTCGAGTGCCGCCCCGGCATCCGCCACACCGATGCCGACGGCCGCCTGGTTGAAGCGCTGCTTGAGCGACTCGACGTCGGTCTCGAGCGTGACGAGCGGGGACTCGACGACGCGCTGCTCGACCCGGCCGTTATCGGTGATGAGCACGACGAGCAGGCGGTGGTCGGCGAGGAAGACGAGCTCGATGTGCCGAACCTGGGCCCTGGCGAACGACGGGTATTGCACGATCGCGACCTGGTTGGTGAGTTGAGCGAGCAGACGGACGGTGCGCGACAGCACATCGTCGAGCCCGACCGACTGCCCGAGGAATGCCTCGATGGCCTCACGCTGCGCGGCCGAGAGCGGGCGCCGATCGGCGAGCTGGTCGACGAACAGGCGGTAGCCCTTGTCGGTCGGCACTCGGCCGGACGAGGTGTGCGGGGCGACGATCAGTTCTTCGTCTTCGAGCTGCGCCATATCGTTGCGGATGGTGGCCGCTGAGACGCCGAACGAATGACGCTCGACGATGGCTTTCGACCCGACCGGCTCACGGCTGGCGACATAATCTTGCACGATGGCACGGAGGACTTCGAGACCGCGATCGGATGGCATCGGCTACTCCCCTCGGTGTCGGCAGTGTCGCTCGGCCGCATCGGGCGGCGGGCCGGTTGGCACTCGTTTGCTCAGAGTGCCAATTCTACCTCCGTAACCTCGGCTCGGCCAATTGCCGCACGGCACCGCGAGGCGCTACTTTGAGGGCATGACTGATGCACACGGGCAAGACCCGGCCGAGAAGAAACCCGACGACGCGTCGAACGGCGCGCCGGTGCCACCGATCGACGGCAGCGCTGCGGGCCGCCAGCCGGGCCAGCCCGAGGCCGCTTCACCGTACGGACAACCGCAGCAGCCCTCGCAGCCGCAGGCGCCCGAGCAGCCTCACGCACCCGAGCAGCCGCAGGCGCCCGGTTCGCCCTACGGCCAGCAGCCTGGCCAGCCGCCCTTCGGTGCACCCGCGGGGCAGTCGCAGCCCGGGCAGTCCCAGCCCGGTCACTTCGGTCAGCCGCCGCAGGGTGCTCCTTATGGCCAGCAGTCCCCGCAGCAGCCGTTCGGTGCGCCGAGCGGTCAGTCTCAGGGCCAGCCGGGACAGTACGGTCAGCCCCAGGGCCAGCCCGGACAATACGGTCAGCCCCAGGGCCAGCCCGGACAGTACGGCCAGCAGGGCCAGCCGCCCTATGGCCAGCAGCCGGGTCAGCCATACGGCCAGCCCGGCCAGCACGGCGGCCCCGGCGGCCCCGTTCCCCCGCAGTTCGGTGGGCAGCCCGGTTACGGCCCCCAGCCCCTCTCCCCCGCCGATGACAAGCTGTGGGCCAGCCTCTCGCACTTCCTCGGCGTGCTGTGGCTCCTGCCCTCGCTCATCATCTTCCTCGTCTTCAAGGACCGCGGCCCGCGCGTGCGCGAAGAGTCGAAAGAGGCGCTGAACTGGCAGATCACGTTCCTCATCGGCTACATCGCGCTGTCGATCGTCATCGGCATCATCCAGGCCATCCTCTACTCAACGGGTGCCTACGGCATCGCGGGCATCTTCGGCCTGCTGCAGGGTGCGCTCTACGTCGTCAACCTGGTCTTCTCGATCATCGGTGGCGTGCGCGTGACGCAGGGCGGCAGCTACCGCTACCCGTTCTCGCTGCGCCTCATCAAGTAGCGCGACACCAGCTCGACCAGAAGGGCCGCCCCACTCGGGGCGGCCCTTCTGCCGTTGAGAAACACGCGGGCGTCAGCCGAGCTTCACTCAGTAGTCGGTCAGGCGCCTGACGACCGCGTCGGCCATGAGACGGCCGGGACGAGTGAGCACGAGGTGTCCGCGCAGGGCGGCTGCGGCATCCACGAAACCGTCGGCGATGAGCCCGGCGACGGCCACGCGACCCTCGGGCGCGAGTGAGCGGATGTCGAGACCGTCAGCAATGCGCACGCCCAACATGATGCGTTCCATCTCTTGCACGTCGTCGTCGAGCGTTTCGCGCCCGGCGGCCGGTGAGGATCCCTCGGCCATGCGGCCTGCGTAGGCGGCGGGATGCTTCACGTTCCACCAGCGCACGCCACCCACGTGCGAGTGGGCTCCGGGGCCAATGCCCCACCAGTCGGCGCCCGTCCAGTAGGACAGGTTGTGGCGCGAGCGGGTGTCGTGGCCCGTTGACCAGTTGCTCACCTCGTACCAGCCGTAACCCGCATCCTGGAAGCGCCCGTCGGCGAGGTCGTACATGTCGGCCTGCAGGTCTTCGTCGGGTTCGGCCACCTGACCCGAGCGGATCTGGCGAGCCAGCTTGGTGCCCGGCTCGACGATGAGCGAGTAAGCCGAGATGTGGTCGGGCTGCGTCGCCAGGGCCTGGTCGATCGAGCGTTCCCAGTCGGCCAGAGTCTCGCCGGGCGTACCATAGATGAGGTCGACCGACACCTGCAGGCCCACCTCGCGCGCCCAGGCGACGACGAGCGGAACGCGTTCGGGGTCGTGTGTGCGCTCGAGCGTGGCGAGCACATGCGGCACCGCCGATTGCATGCCGAAGGACACGCGCGTGAAGCCCGCCTCTTTCAGGGTGGCGAGGTAGTCCCGATCGACCGAGTCGGGGTTGGCCTCGGTGGTGACCTCGGCCCCGGGGGCGAAGCCGTGTTCGTCGCGCACGGCGGCGAGCATCAGGGCCAGGTCGGCCGCCGGCAGAAGGGTCGGGGTTCCGCCCCCGAAGAAGACGGTCGACACGGGGCGCGGCGCGACGCCGGACTCGCGGAGCACGTGTGCCGACAGCCGCACCTCATCGACGGCCTGACCCGCGTAGTCGGTGCGTTTCGCTCCGCGCAGCTCATCCGACGTGTAGGTGTTGAAGTCGCAGTAACCGCAGCGCACGCGGCAGAAGGGCACGTGGAGGTACATGCCGAAGGGTCGGTCACCCGAACCGGCCGCCGCCGAAACGGGCAGCAGTCCGTCGGCCGGGGCCGGGTCGCCGAGAGGCAACGCTCCGGCCACTAGGAACCCTGAGCGGCGGACGCGGGCGGCGCCGAGGGGAATGCGGGCGAGAGAGCGCGCAGGTAGGCCTGCGTCAGGCGCTTGCGGCGACGGCGGTCGAGCACGGGCAGCAGGCGGTAGGTCAGCGTCAGCGGGCGTGTGAAGGCGCGCACCGTGAACCAGACCGAATCGTCGTCGCGGTGTTCGAGCTGAAACGACTCCTCGCCCGAGACGGGGTGGGCGTCGACGGTTCCGTAGGCGAAGGCGACACGCGTCGGCTCCTCGACCACATAGACGACACGGATGCGGGCGTCGACGTGCGCGCCGTCGACACTGCCGCGCAGATGCGCCGTCGTGCCCGCGGCGATGTAGGGCGAGCCATCCGACCCGAAGCGTTTCTCGCTGGCCGCGTGGATGGGCTCGAGCGCCGAACCGTCTTCTGCGTAACGGATTCCGCCGTACTGGGCGCCCTCATCGACGTGGATGTCGCTCACCGTGATGCCCGAGGCGTGCTGCACGCCCCACGTGAGCAGCTGAGCCGCGGCCGTGTGGAATCGTTGCTCGCCGCTGCCCAGGCGGATGGACGACTCGCTCGGCACGAAACCCTCAGGCGGGTACTGCATCAGGTCTGCTGCCTGGGTGGCGCCGACGGCCGCGTAGTTCACGGGCAGGTCGACGAAGTTGCTGCGACGCACGCTACTTCTTCTCCTTACCTTCGGTGTCCCCCGACAGGGCGGCGATGAACGCCTCCTGCGGAACCTCGACCTTGCCCACCATCTTCATGCGCTTCTTGCCCTCTTTCTGCTTCTCGAGCAGCTTGCGCTTGCGGGTGATGTCACCGCCGTAGCATTTGGCGAGGACATCTTTACGCATGGCGCGGATGGATTCGCGCGCGATGATGCGGGCACCGATGGCGGCCTGAATGGGCACCTCGAACTGCTGGCGCGGGATGAGCTTCTTGAGGCGCTCGGTCATGAGCACACCGTAGGCGTAGGCCTTCTCGCGGTGGACGATGGCGCTGAACGCGTCGACCTGCTCGCCCTGCAGCAGGATGTCGACCTTCACCAGGTCGGCCTCCTGCTCACCCATGGGCTCGTAGTCGAGCGAGGCATAGCCCTGCGTGCGGCTCTTCAGGTGGTCGAAGAAGTCGAAGACGATCTCGCCGAGCGGCATGCTGTAGCGCAGCTCGACGCGGTCTTCGCCGAGGTATTCCATGCCCAGCAGGGTTCCGCGGCGGGACTGGCAGAGTTCCATGATCGTGCCCACGTAGTCCTTGGGCGCCAGGATGGCGGCGCGCACGACGGGCTCGGACACGGCTTGGATCTTGCCGGTCGGGAACTCGGACGGGTTCGTGACCGTGACGGTCTTCTTGTCTTCGGTGCGCACCTCATAGATGACGGAGGGCGCCGTGGTGATGAGGTCGAGGCCGAATTCGCGCTCGAGGCGTTCGGTGATGATCTCGAGGTGCAGCAGGCCGAGGAACCCGCAGCGGAAACCGAAGCCCAGGGCCACGGATGTCTCGGGCTCGTAGTTGAGCGAGGCATCCGACAGCTTGAGCTTGTCGAGCGCTTCGCGCAGGTCAGGGTAGTCGCCGCCGTCGATGGGGTAGAGGCCGGAGAAGACCATGGGCTTCGGGTCGGTGTAGCCCGGGAGCGCATCGGTTGCGGGGCTCTTGAGCGTGGTGACCGTGTCGCCGACCTTGGAGAGACGCACGTCTTTCACGCCCGTGATCAGGTAGCCGACCTCGCCGACGCCCAGGCCCTTGGACGGGATGGGCTCGGGGCTCGAGACGCCGATCTCGAGCAGCTCGTGCGTGGAGCGCGTGGACATCATCTGGATGCGCTCGCGCGGCGACAGGCTGCCGTCGATCATGCGCACGTAGGTGACGACGCCGCGGTAGCTGTCGTAGACCGAGTCGAAGATCATGGCGCGCGTGGGCGCGTTGGCGTCGCCCTTCGGTGCGGGGATGCGCTCGACGACGCGGTCGAGTAGGTCTTCGACACCCATACCGGTCTTGCCCGAGACGCGCAGCACGTCGGCCGGGTCTCCCCCGATGAGGCTCGCCAGCTCGGCGGCATACTTGTCGGGGTCGGCGGCCGGCAGGTCGATCTTGTTGAGCACCGGGATGATCTCGAGGTCGTTCTCGAGCGCCAGGTAGAGGTTGGCGAGGGTCTGCGCCTCGATGCCCTGTGCGGCGTCGACCAGCAGGATGGCACCCTCACACGCCGCGAGAGAACGCGAGACCTCGTAGCTGAAGTCGACGTGGCCGGGGGTGTCGATCATGTTCAAAGCGAACGTGTCGGCGCCCTGCGACCAGGGCATGCGCACGGCCTGGCTTTTGATCGTGATGCCGCGCTCGCGCTCGATGTCCATGCGGTCGAGGTATTGGGCGCGCATATCGCGGTCGGAGACGACGCCCGTCATCTGCAGCATGCGGTCGGCCAACGTGGACTTGCCGTGGTCGATGTGGGCGATGATGCAGAAGTTCCGGATGAAAGCCGGATCAGTGGCAGAGGGCTCCTGCGCGCGGAGGGCTTTGGGACTCACGACATCCTCACGGGAAGTAGAACAGATGGACGAAGCCCCATTGTCCCACGAGTGGGCGTCGGGTGCCGTCGCCGGTCGTCTCGCGTGGCGGTGGAGGGCGGTCCGTCGTCAGTCGGTGCCGACGATGTCCCGCACGGCGGCGTCGAGATCGGGCTGTTCGAACTCATAGCCGGCCGCGGTCAGACGCTCGGGCAGCACCCACCGGCTCTTCAGGAGCAGCTCGGATTCGGTGCGGATGGCCGAGGCGCCGAGCTCGGTCATCCAGCGGAAGAGCGGCAGCCCGAGTGGCATCTTGACGGAGCGGCGGATGATGCGCATGAGCGTGCGGTTGTCGACGGGATGTGGCGACACCACGTTGACGGGCCCGTCGAGCTCGTCGTGCTCGACGAGGAAGCGGATGATGCGCTCGACGTCGCGCACGTGCACCCACGAGAACATCTGTCGGCCGTGCGTGGCGCGGCGCTCGTGGTAGACCCCGGAGGCGCGGCGGCCGGGCGTGCCGAACCAGCGACCGTCGTACTGCGGCCCACCGAAACCCGCGCGGGCGAGCGCGATGAGCGGGACGAGCGCCGAGCCGTGCCCGAGGACGATGGCCATGCGCAGCGCGACGCGGCGGGTGCCGGGCAGATCGCCCTCGAAGAAGGCGCCCTCCCATGCGCGGGCGACAGCGACCGAGAAACCTTCACCCAGTTCGCCCGTCGATTCGGTCTGCGGGTGGTCGAAGGCGTGGCGGTAGATGGTGGCGGTGCTGGCGTTCAGCCAGACGCGCGGCGGGTTCTCGGCGCGTTCGATGGCCGCGTGCAGCTGACGCGTGGTGGTGAGGCGGGAGTGCAAGATCTCGGCCCGGCGGGCGGCACCGTAGCGCGCATTGACCGAGCGGCCGGCGAGGTTGAGCACGACGTCGGCACCGTCGACAAGGGAGGCGATGGCGGCCGCGTCACCCCAGGTCGCGTCGGCATCCGCTCGCCCGATCGTCGCCACCTGGAAGCCGTCGGTGCGGAACGAATCGACCAGGTAGCGGCCGATGAAACCGGATGCCCCGGCGACCACGATGCGAAGAGGAGTTGCCATGGTGCGAGCCTAGCTGGCGGGCGCGGGAAGCTTCTCGAGCCCCTGCAGCAGGCGGCCGCGCCCGGTGGCGACGCAGATGCGGATCCAGCCCTCGCCCGAGCGACCGAAGGCACTGCCGGGCGCCACGGCCACGCGTTCCGTCAGAAGGAAGCGTTCGGCCCAGGAGGCGACGTCGCCGTGGGTCGCATGTGAGACATCCGCCCAGAGGTAGAAGGCGCCGCGCGGTTCGAGATAGCGGATGCCGCGCCGGTCGAGCAGGTCGGTGGCGGCTTTCAGGTTGTCGCGATAGTGCTTCTTGGCGTCGTCGACGGCATCCTGAGGACCGGTGATTGCGGCGATCGCGGCGCGCTGGGCTGGCGTCGACACGCAGCTGATCATGGCCTCCTGCAGCGTGCGCATGACAGCCGCGAGCCCCGGAGGCGTCACGAGATAGCCGACCCGGATGCCCGTGAGCGCGTAGGTCTTCGACAGCGAGAAGACGCTCAGTACCCGGTCGTCGGTGTCGCGGCTCGCCAGCGAGATGTGAGGCTCGTCATAGACGAAACGTTCGTAGACCTCGTCACTGATCACCCAGAGCCCGTGCCGCTGCGCGAGAGCCAGGATTTTGTCGACCACGTCGGCGGGAAGCACCGTGCCGAGCGGGTTCGACGGCGAGTTCACGATGATCGCCTTGGTCTCGGGCGTGATGAGGGTCTCGAGCGCGTCGAGGTCCGGCTGGAAGTCGCGTTCGGCACTCAGCGGGTAGGCGACGGGCACGGCGCCCAGCATGCGCGCGTTCATGGAGAAGGTCGTATAACCGGGATCGGGCACGAGCACCTCGTCACCCGGGTCGAGGATGAGGCCCATGGCCTGGAACAACGCCTGCGTTGCGCCGATGGTCACCCAGACCTGCTCGCGGTCGACATGGACGTCGTTATCGCGGGCGAGTTTGTCGACGATCGCGTCACGCAGTTCGGGCAGGCCGCCGTTGGCCGTGTAGTTGGTCTCGTCTCTCCCCCAGGCCGCCTGCGCGGCCTCGATGATGTGGGGAGCGACGGGCACGTCGGGCTCGCCGACCGCCAGCAGATTGACATCGTCGAGCGTGAGCGCGATTTCGAACAGGCCGCGGATGCCCGAGGGCGGAACGAGGGCGATGTGGGAGGCTATTTCCGGCATGAGCCAAAGGTATCGGCGGGATGTTGCGAGCGTGTGTCGCGGCGGCCTGCACGAATTGCCGCGAACCCCTTTCGCTGGTATCGTTACCTGTTGGCTTGCGTGTGGATTCTTCCACATGATTTTCGCCGGAAAGCGCCCCTCTCGCGTCGACCGGCACGCCCCCGGGTTCATCCCGCGGAGCACGTCTCGGGTTTTTCCCGAGGCTCGTCCAAACGTCGTCGAACGAAAGCGTAATAACGTGGCAAATATCAAGTCGCAGATCAAGCGAATTGGCACCAACAAGAAGGCTCAGGAGCGCAACAAGGCGGTCAAGAGCGAACTCCGCACGGTCGTGCGCCACGCGCGTGACGCCGTCACCGCTGGTGACAAGACCAAGGCCGAGGCCGCCCTCAAGCTGGCCGGCAAGAAGCTCGACAAGGCTGTGAGCAAGGGTGTCATCCACCAGAACCAGGCCGCGAACCGCAAGTCGGCTCTCGCCAAGAAGGTCTCCGCTCTCTAAAGAGGCGCCGCTCTCTAAGCAGTCTCTCTTGCGGACGGCCCCTTCCGAGGAGCCAGCCCGCACAAGTTATCGAGATAGCCCCGCTTCGGCGGGGCTTTTTCGTATACGCGGGGTGGGGCGAGGCCGGTCAGCGCAGGGAGCGGCCGCGGGGTGGGGCGAGGCCGGTCATCGCAAGGAGCGGCCGCGCGAGGCGATGCCGGTGACCATGCGTTCGAGCGCGAAGACGGGGTCGCGACCCTGTCCCTTGACCGCCGCATCCGTTTCGGCGACGAGTTGGATGGTGCGGCCGAGGCCTTCGTCGGTCCAGCCGCGGAGGTCGCGCCGAGCTCGCTCGACCTGCCAGGGCGCGAGGCCGAAGCGGCGAGCCAGGTCTCCCGTCGAACCGCCCGCGCCGGAGACCTTGGCCATGGTGCGGATCTTACTGGCGAACGCCGCGACGATGGGAACCGGGTCGGCCCCCGAGTCGAGTGCATGCCGCAGACCCACGAGGGCTTCCCCGTAGCGACCGGCGATGGCGGCGTCGGCCACGGAGAATGCGTTGGTCTCGACGCGGCCGCCGTAGTATTTCGCCACGGTTGCTTCGGTGATCTCGTCGGCCGTGTCGGCGATGAGCTGCTGACAGGCGCTCGCGAGTTCGGCGAGGTCGTCACTGAAGGCGGCGACGATGGCGCGTAAGGCCGCGGCGCGGATGCTCTTCCCAGCGAGCTGGAACTCCGCCTGGGCGAACTCGTACTTCTCGGCGTCTTTCTTGAGGTCGGCGCAGACCACTTCGAGGGCGACGCCCTTGGCCGCCCGGATGGCGTCGAGGAGCTTCTTGCCCCGCACGCCTCCCCCGTGACGCAGGATGACGGTGGCACCCTCTGGCGGGCTCTCGAGATAGCGCAGGGCGTCTTCGAGGAAGTCGTCGGAACACTTCTCGACGGCGGACACGCGCACGAGCCGCGGCTCACCGAACAGCGACGGACTCGCCAAGCTGGCCAGTTCGCCACGCGTGTAGCCGTCGGCCGCGACGTCGCTCACCTCGAGTGCCGGATCTTCGGCGCGCAGGAATTCTCGCAGCGACTTCATGGCCCGATCGGCGAGGAAGCCTTGGGGGCCGGAGACGAGGACGACCGGCGCGGGCCGGATCTGATTCCACGACACCTGCGGGATCGCCACTTTGCCGGCGGGCTTTGCGCCCCCGCGGGCGTTCGTCGTGCGTGCTGCCGCCACGATTCTCCTTCTCGTCTTCCTCCAGATTAGCCGCCACCACCGACGTCGGGGGCCGCGCCCGACGTCCACACCTCGAGCGGCCCTCGGCCCGGGCCGGCTCGTCCAGCGGGACCCGACGTGGGATCCTCGGGTGCACCGACCGCGATGATCCCGTCCCGGTCGGTTCGGCGCACAATCGTGCCGACGCGCTCCAGCGTCTCGAGAATGGAAGCCGTCGGATGCCCGTAGTCGTTCTCGCCGACGGAGACGAGTCCGAGGGTGGCCTGCAGCCTCTCGTAGAGCAAGCTGCTCTGGTCTTTGGACCCGTGATGCGCGACTTTGACCACGTCGACATCCGGTGGAACGAGACGTGAGCGACGCAATCGGTTCTGCGCATCGGCACCCAGGTCGCCGAGGAACACGGCTGAGAGGGCCGGATGCTTCACATCGGGTGCTCCGCGGACCGCGCTCCGCGTCTCGATCACGACGCTCGCGTCGTTGCCCGGTTCGACCTCACCGCGCGCGGGCGGCCACAGCACGCTCCACTCCATCCCCTCCCCCAGCCTGCCGCGCTCGCCCGCGCGAACCTGACGCACCAATGCCCCGCCGTCGGACAACGATTCGACGATGCGTTCGTCGGCCGCGCCATCCGTCGGACCCACGAGTACCTCGGCAACCCGGCCGACGACTACCGCGTAGGCGCCGACGTGATCCGTGTCGAAATGGGTCAGCACCAGCAGGTCGAGCCGGTCGACACCCAAACGGGCGAGGCAGCGCGCGAGGAGTTCTTCATCGGCACCGACGTCGATGAGTCCGAAACGTGAGCCGTCGCGCAGCACGGTGGCATCCCCTTGTCCGACATTGCACGAGGCGACCGCCCACTCCCCCGGTGGAGTCGACGAATCACGGACCGCGGCCGGCACCACGGAGCCGACGGCGCTGCCGAGCACCACGACGACTCCCATCGCGAGCACTTTCGCGAGAAGCATCCTCTGCGATCTCATCGCCAGCGCGAGACCGCCGACGAGCAGCAGCGTCAGTGTCGTCACGAGAACGCCCGCCACGCCGGGCGGGAGCGGCACCCTCGCTGCCGGCGCGTTCTCGAACCACGCTGCCACCTGGGCGATCCACGCCGCCGGCAGCCAGGCGACCCACGCGACGGGCAGGGCCAGCAACGGCGTGACCGAGCTCATGAGACACGCGACGAGGCCCAGGATGGTGGCAGCCGGCGCCGCGGGGCCGGCCAACAGGTTCGCGACGACGCCCCAGACCGCCAGGGTGGGTTCGAGCATCACCAGGACCGGCTGGCACGCGAGTTGCGCCGCCAACGGCAACGCGAAGGCGGCGGCGATCGGCCGCGGCGCTATTCGGGCCAGAATATCCGTGAGCGGACGCGTGAGGACCAGCAACCCACCCGTCGCGAGCACCGACAGCGCGAAGCCGTAGTCGCGCGAGAGCCAGGGGTCGGCAATGAGAAGCACGACCACGACGGTGCACAGCACGGCGAGGCCCGCCGCCGGTCGGCCGCTGGCGAGGGCCACCAGCACGGCACAGGCCATCACCGACGCTCGGATCACGCTCGACTCGGGAGTGACGAGCACCACGAACGCGACAAGAAGCACGAATGCCAGGCCGATCCTTGCACTGCGGCGCAGCGCCAACGCACCACCCAGAGCGAATCCGATCGCGACGACGATCGCACAGTTCGCCCCGGAAACCGCCGTGAGGTGGCTCAGCGAACTCGCTTTCATGGCTTCGTCGAGCTCGACCGAGACCGCGCTCGTGTCTCCGATGGAGAGGCCCGGCAACAACTGGCCGCCCCAGCCGGGGAGCACACTCGCGACCCCGACGAACGATCTCCGCAGCCCGTGCGCCCACCTCAGGGCATCCGGAGCGGTGGTGATCATGGCTGGGCGGTCGTCACTGAAGACGAGCGCCGACACACGGTCGCCCACACCGGCGAGCTGCCACCGTCCGCTCACCCGAACCACGCTGCCGAGAGGGGGGCCACCCGTCTCGGCGACGTCGGACGCGAAGACCAACACCGGAAACGTAGCTGCGCGAACCTCATTTCCGCGTTGCAGCTGGGAGACCTGCCCACGGAATCGCACACTCGACGCGGAGGATGTGTCGCCCCACTCCTTTGCAGTCGGCCCTTCGACCGGTGAGCTCAAGGACGTCACCGTGACCTCTGCCGTCAGGGAGCGGGAGCCCCCCGCCCACTGTTGCAAGACGTCGGGGTGCCGCCCCTCTGCTCGGACCGAGACGACGCCCGCGACCGCGCACGAGGCCGCCAGCGCGATCACGATCGCCACGGACACGTCCACCCGGCGAAAGGAACCCGGTTGCGCCCGGTCCCTCGCCGAGAGGCCCGCTTCGCCGGACGGCGTACGTTCAACGCTCAGCACAGATCGAATCCAAGCAGCAATGGACGAAGACCAGCGCCGACCCGACCTGTCAGCAGACCGAGCGCCACGGCGCCGCCATCCGATCGATTCGACGACGAGGACGGCGACGACGGTGAACGAGCAGACAGCGATCACGCTAAAAGCGGCCTGCGGCGACCCCACGAGAACCCCCGCCGTGGCCCACGTGAGCATCGCTGCGAAGACGAGACCACAGCGGCGGCTCATAGGGTGACGAGGTCTTTCAACGACTCGAAGGTCTTATCGCCGACGCCGTCGACGTCATTGAGGTCTTCGATGGCCGAGAAGGCGCCGTTCTCGGCGCGCCAGGCGAGAATCTTGGCGCTCATCGACGGACCGACGCGGGGCAACGTCTCGAGTTCGGCCGCCGTCGCCGTGTTGAGATTGACCTTGCCTGCCGAACCGGAGGGCCCCGCAACGGCTCCGCCCGACGAGCTGCCGCCGCCCGCCGCTGAGGCGGTGGCAGCAGTGCCCGTGGCAGCAGTGCCCGCCGACGCCGGATCGTCGGCCCGCGGAACGAGGATCTGTTCTCCATCGACCACGAAGCGCGCCAGGTTGACTCCGCCTTCGCGCGCCTCGGGCGTGACACCACCCGCCTTCGCGACGGCGTCGAACACCCGCGCGCCGTCGGCGACCTCGACCAGGCCGGGTTTCACCACAGCGCCCGAAACGTGAACAAAGAGCGAGCGCGTCGACCCCGACGGGTTGCCCGCGCTCGTCGTGCCGCTGTTCGTCCCCGCGGGTTCCTGCCCCGGAGAGTCTCCCCGGGCCGACGCGGCACCCGACACCGCTGCGGCGCCCGAAGCCGACCCGAGGCCTGATGCCGACCCGGCACCGGACGCTGACGCAACACCCGAGGCCGATACAGCTTTGAATGCCGGCGCACCGGTCGGAGAGGCTGTCGTCGCGGTCATCCCGATCGTCGTGAGTGACCCCGCGCTTTCGGCCGCGACCGGAGACAACCACCAGGCTGCGAGAAATGCCGCCACAGCTGTGCCCAGGACAACGGCCATCGTGCGCCTCTGCGTGCGCACCGACTCTCTCGCCCGGGACACCGCGCGAACGGCACGACCATGAAACGCGGCGGCGCCGTGACGGCGAGGACGACGCGGGAGGTTCGGAGCGGTCGGGGCGGGATCGGTGCGGGGCATGCAGACAAGCTATGTCCGGCTGGCAGAAGCCCGGCCGCGATTGCCCGATCGGTGGACAGCGACCCGAAACCACCCTTGTGGAGAGCGGGAGGGACGAGCCACATCGGTGTGCACTCGCTCTGCAAAAGAAGCCACGCTATGGCGAAGGGGCCCGCAACCTCACGGTCGCGGGCCCCTCGTCAGACAGGCTCGAGCTAGCCCTTCACGGCGATGTTCACCACGCGCGGCGCGCGCACGATCACGTTGGCGATCTCGCGGTCGCCCACGGCCTTCACGATGGAGGGCAACGCGCGGGCCAGCTTCTCGAGCTCGGCGCCGTCGATGCGCGGAGAGACCTCGAGGCGGTCGCGCACCTTGCCGTTGACCTGCACGACGCACGTCACCTTCTCCTCGACGAGCAGCGTCGGGTCGGCCTTGCGCCACTGCGTCGCCGCAACGGTGGCCTCGTAGCCGAGCATGTTCCACATGTCCTCGGCCGTGTAGGGCGCGAACAGGTTGAGCGCCATGGCGATGACCTCGGCGGCCTCGCGGACGGCGGGGTCGCCCGCGCCCGCCCCCGTATCGATCGTCTTGCGCGTGACGTTGACGAGCTCCATGAGACGTGCCACGACGACGTTGAACTTGTAGGACTCGACGAGACCCGGGGCATCCGCGAGGAAGCGGTGGGTCTGGCGGCGGAGGGCCTGGTCGCCGTTCTTCCACACCACGTCGGGCGCCGACGTGACGTCCTGGGCGATGCGCCACGCGCGAGCCAGGAATTTGGAGGAACCGGCGGGCGAGACATCCGCCCAGTCGATGTCGTCTTCGGGCGGGCTGGCGAAGGCCAGCGTCACGCGCAGGGCGTCGGCGCCGTACTTCTTCAGCTCGTCGGCAAATTCGACCAGGTTGCCCTTCGACTTCGACATCTTGGCGCCGTCCATGAGCACCATGCCCTGGTTGAGCAGGGAGGTGAACGGCTCGGTGAAGCTCAGGTAGTCGAGGTCGAACAGAACCTTTGTGATGAAGCGCGAGTAGAGCAGGTGCAGGATGGCATGCTCGACGCCGCCCACGTACTGGTCGATCGGGGCCCACTTCTCGGCCTGCTTCTTGTCGAAGGGCTGCGTGGCGTCCTTGGCCGACAGGAAGCGCAGGTAGTACCACGAGCTGTCGACGAAGGTGTCCATCGTGTCGGAGTCGCGCTTGGCGGGGCCGCCACACGACGGGCACGCCACGTTGATCCAGTCCTCTGCGGCACCGAGCGGGCTCGTGCCCTTCGGCTGCAGGTCGAGACCGTCGGCCGCGGGCAGGGCGACGGGCAGCTGGTCGAGCGGCACGGGAACCTCGCCACACGCCTCGCAGTGGATGATCGGGATGGGGGCACCCCAGTAGCGCTGACGGGACACGAGCCAGTCGCGCAGGCGGTAGTTCTTGGCGCTTTTGCCGAGACCGGAACTCGCCAGAGCTTCGGTGATCTTCTTGATGGCGTTGTTCTTCGACAGACCGTCGAAGGGGCCTGAGTTGATCAGACGGCCGGTGCCCGTGAGCGCCTCACCCGTGGCCTTGGGGTCGACGAGCGGCAGGTCGTCGGGCAGCTCGCCGTCGACGAGCACGGGGATGGCGCCCGTGACGGGCTGATTGACGTCGACGACCACACGCACGGGCAGGTCGAAGGCGCGCGCGAAGTCGAGGTCGCGCTGGTCGTGCGCGGGCACGGCCATGACGGCCCCCGTGCCGTAGTCGGACAGCACGTAGTCGGCAGCCCAGATCGGGATCCGCTCACCCGTCAGCGGGTTCTTCGCGTAGCGGTCGAGGAACACGCCGGTCTTCTCGCGCTCCGTGCTGAGACGGTCGATCTCGCTCGTGCCCTGGACCTTCTCGAGGTAGTCCTGGAACGCCATGCGCACCTCGGGCGTCGACCCGGACGCCAGCTCGGCGGCCAGATCGGAATCGGGCGCGACCACCATGAAGGTCACACCGTAGAGCGTGTCGGGGCGCGTCGTGTAGACCGAGATGGGCTCGGAGCGGCCCTCGATCGTGAACTGCACGTCGGCACCGGTCGAGCGGCCGATCCAGTTCTTCTGCATGCTGAGAACCTTGGTGGGCCACTTGCCCTCGAGCTGGTTCAGGTCGTCGATCAGGCGGTCGGCGTAGTCGGTGATGCGGAAGTACCACTGCGTCAGCTTCTTCTTCGTGACGAGGTGACCGCACCGCTCACAACGGCCGTCGACGACCTGCTCGTTGGCGAGGACCGTCTGGTCGTTGGGGCACCAGTTGACCTGGCTGGCCTTGCGGTAGGCGAGGCCCTTTTCATAGAGCTTCAGGAAGATCCACTGCGTCCAGCGGTAGTACTCCTCGTCGCTCGTGTGCAGCTCGCGATCCCAGTCGAACGAGGGCGCATAGGTGCGGAACGAGCGTTTCTGCTGGTCGATGTTGTCGTACGTCCACCCGCGGGGGTCGATGCCGCGCTTGATGGCCGCGTTCTCGGCGGGCAGGCCGAACGAGTCCCAGCCGATGGGGTGCAGCACGTTGAAGCCCTGCTGGCGCCAGTAGCGCGCCACCACGTCGCCCAGACCGAAGGCCTCGGCGTGGCCCATGTGCAGGTCGCCCGAGGGGTAGGGGAACATATCGAGCACGTACTTGCGCGGGCGCGTGTCGGACTCGTCGTCGGTGCGGAACGGCTTCATTTCGTCCCAGATGGGAAGCCACTTGTCCTGAATCGCCTGGAAGTCGTAACGGTCGGGGGCTCCCGATTCGGTGCCCGCTACCGACGGGGCACTCTCGGACACGGCACTCTCGGGCGTTTCACGCTCAGACACAGCACTCTCAATTCGTTCGGGTGAATGAAGCCGGGGGATGTCGCGGCATCCGCTCTCTGACGGCCCAAATCTCAATGCTACTAAACGTTCGGCGGGGGCCCGCCATTCCGTGACGGCACTCAGGCAGGCGGATGACCGGAGGCCCCGAGCGCTTCGAGCGGGGCCCGCGCTTTCAGCACCATCTCGTCGACTTCGGCTTCCGCATCCGACGACCAGGTGATGCCGCCACCCGCCCCGACGCTGGCCCCGTGCGCGTCCATGACGATGCTGCGGATGACCATCGAGAGGTCGAGTGTGCCGTCGGCGCCGATGAGCCCGAAGGCGCCGGCGTACATCCCGCGGGGTGCGCCCTCGAGGTCGCCGAGGATGTCGATGGCGCTCTGCTTCGGAGCCCCCGTCATCGATCCGGCGGGGAACGTCGAGGCGAGGACGTCGACGGCATCGCACCCGTCTGCCAGCTGCCCCGAGACGGTCGAGACGAGCTGATGCACCTGCGCATAGCTCTCGACGTCGAAGAGCGTATCCACGCGCACGCTGCCGACAGCCGAGACGCGCCCCACATCGTTGCGCATGAGGTCGACGATCATGAGGTTCTCAGCGCGTTCCTTGGCGCTGGCCTGCAGGTCGTCTGCGAGCTCGCGGTCGATCACGGCGTCGGATGATCGGGGCCGCGTGCCCTTGATGGGCCGCACCTCGATGCGCCCCGAGCGATCCAGTCCGAGAAACTTCTCCGGGCTGGCCGAGACGAGCGAGAGGCCGCCGAACCGGAGCAGGCCGCCGCGGTGTGTGGGGCTCGAGCGGCGCAGTGCACGGAATACCTCGACGGGCTCGAAGGCGCCCGGAACGTCGATGCGGTTCGTGAGGCAGAGTTGGTAGGCGTCACCCCGGCCGATGCTGGCGCGGCACCGGTCGATGAGCGCGCGGTAGGCGGCCCGGCCGTGACGCCAGACGGGTTCGGGATGCGCGAGCCCCGTCTTCGCGGCCCGCTCCCGCGCCTCTTCAGCGAGGTCGGTGTGGGTGCCGTCATCCGCGTCCGCGGCGTCTGTGTCTGTGTCGCTGTCTGCGTCTTCCTCTGAGCCGTGGGCCCGTTCGATCGCAACCACGACGACATCAGCCCAGTCTTCGCCCGCCTCGTCATCGATCCAGACGACTGATGCTCTACCCGCCGAATGATCGACGACCACCAACCGCGTCACGCGGAGGAAGGCGGCATCAGGCGTCACACGGTCGACGGGGCGCCCCGCGGTGTCCCTGTGCCGCGCCGTCGTGGTCGATGATCCGGCGGCCCGCCACTCATAGCCGAGGAAGCCGACCCAGCCCGGCGCGAATTCGCCGAGAGAAGGTCGGTTGCCCCCTGAGCCGGGTCGCTCGTCGAAACGCTGCCGAAAGTACTCCCCGATGTCAGCGACCACGGCGACGCGGCCGTCTTCGGTGACGGAGTCACGGTTCGTACGAATGCTCGATGCATCCCCCTGCACGACGATTTCGTCGCCCGTGCCGAGGTAGCTCAGGCCGTTCGCCGCATCAACGCCCGCATCCAGCCAGAAGCCGAACGGCTGCGCCGCGAAGAGTGCATCATAAAGATGCTCGGTGCTCACCTCATCCGGGAGATCGACGGACCGCTCGCCGGACGACGCGCCGCGCCGACGCTCGCGTTCGGGGCCAGAAGAGGGGGCGGATGTCACCCTCACAGCTTACGGTCGCCGCGCGTCGCTCAGCCGGGCGTCACCGTCGGAGCGCAACGTGAGGCGGCGGCTGAACAATCCGGCCGGAACATCCGTATGCGAGATCAGGATGACGGTGCGTCGATCGCCGGCCGCAGCAACCAGGTCGCGCACGAGGGCGTCGGCCAGGTCGGCTTCGACATTGGCGGTCGGTTCGTCGAGCACCAGCACGGGGAAGTCGTGCAGGAGTGCCCGGGCAAGGGCGATGCGCTGGGCCTGCCCGCCGGATACCAGTGAGCCACGCTCGCCGACACGCGCGTCGAGCCCGCCCCGCGCCGCGACCCAGGAGTCGAGGCCCACACGGCGCAGCACGTCGAGCAGTTGCGCGTCGTCCGCGTCGTCCTTGGCGAAGAGGAGGTTCTGTCGAATGGTCTCGTCGAACAGGTAGGGCGTCTGCTCCGAGAGCCCGACGATGCGGCGAACCTCGTCCTGTGGCATCCGTTGGGCGGGCACGCCGTCGATGAGATAGCCGCCGTCGACGTCGACGAAACGCACGAGCGCCTGAGCAAGGCTCGTCTTTCCGGCGCCGCTCTCGCCCTCGACGAGCAGTCGGTCCCCCGGCTCGAGCGTCACGGTGACACCGCGCACGGCCCTGTCGGTGCGCCCCGGCCACCGCACGCTGAGGTCCGTCAGCTGGATGCGGGGCACGCTGGACGCCGCATCGTCGCCACGACGGCCACCTGCGCCCGCTGCTACTCCTACGCCCCGGTCGCCGTCGACAGAAGCGGCCGGATCGTCAACGGGGATACCGGCGGGCACCGTTGCGGGCACCACCTCCGCGATCCGCGCCGCGCTCGACCGCACCTGGCGGAAGACGCCGACCGCGACGGGCACCATGGCCACGATCTCGAACACGGCGAGCGGCACGAGCGCGATGACGGCAAGCTCGGGAGCGCTCAGGTTTCCCGCCCCGAAGGCCGGGATCCCCGCGATGACGGCGACCACGACCGCGAGGCCCGAAAACAGGCTCAGGGTGGCGGCCGCGATGCCGGCACCGCCGGCGCGACGCACGACGGCCTGCGTGAGGTCGGCATCCGCTCGCTCGATGCGCCTCCGAGCCGCGGCGTCGGCACCGTAGGCGGTCAGCACGTCGAGATTGTTGAGGTAGTCGAGCAGCGCGTCGAGCACGGCTGCGCGGCGGGGCGCGATCGACCGTTCGGCGCGCGCCGCATAGCGCGTGACCCAGAGGGCGCTCACCGCGAAGGCCAGCACGAGGCAGACGGCGAGGCCGAGGGCCGCGACGGGCGACAGGAACGCGACGCCCACGACGGCGACCACGGCGACGCCGAGTGAGGTGACGATGGGCTGAACGACGCGCAGGGGCAGGTTCTGCAGGTCGTCGACATCCGAGACGAGGGCCGAGAGTAGCGAACCGCGTTTGGCGCGACCGAGACCGCCCGGCGCCAGTGGAATGAGGCGGCGCAGCACCTCGACCCGCACGACCTCGAGTTGCCGGAAGGCCGCGTCGTGGCTGAACAGGCGCTCGAGGTAACGGAAGAATGCGCGCCCGAGGGCGAACGCGCGCACCCCGACCACTGCCATGGACAGGAACAGGATGGGCGGCTGCTCGGCGGCCTTCGTGATGAGCCACGCGCTCGTCGCGAGCAACGCGACCGTGCAGAAGGCGGCGAGGATGCCGACCAGGATGCCGGGAAGCGCGACCCTCAGGCGCGGCTGAGCAAGCCTCAGGATGCCGCGGGCCTCGGCGCGAGCGTCGCCCACCGTATTGCGGCTCATCGTTCCGTTCCTTTCGGCACGCCCGTCGTTGCACCAGGCCGCGCTCGTGCGGTCACCCGTGTCGCCGACACTGGTCTGATGGCGACCACGGTGTCGGCGGCGGTCAGGAACGCCTGACGGTGGCTGACGACGATCACGGCGACGCCAGCCCGCGCAACCTCGCGCAGGCCATCGATCAACCGAGCCTCGGTCGCATGGTCGAGAGCCGAGCTGGGCTCATCAAGAATGAGCACGCGGCATCCGCGGGACTCGAGTCGGTAGAGCGCACGGGCGATGGCAACGCGCTGCGCTTGACCGCCCGAAATGCCCGAGCCGCCGACGCCGAGTTCGAGCCGCGGGTCGAGCCCGTCGATGGCGGCACGCTGGAGCGATCGACGCACGAGCGGCTCGTCGGGCTGCGCATCGCCCAGCGCCACGTTCTCGGCGACCGTGCCGAAGACGAGCCCCGGCTTCTGTCCCGCCCAGGCGAGCCAGGCGCGATCATCCGCCAGACGATCGGAGGCGATCTGCCGGCCGTCCACGGTTATGCCACCCGAAGCGGAAACGAACCCGTTCACGGCGGCCACGATGGTCGACTTGCCGGAACCGCTCGGCCCGGACAGCACCGTCAGCGAACCGACAGCGAACGTCGCGGAGAAGTCCTCTACCGCCACGGCATCACCATAGGCCACGGTCAGGCCAGTCACCGACAGCCCGGCGGCGGCACCAGCGTCAACGTCAGCGCCGGCGCCAGCGTCAGCGTCAGCGTCAGCGTCACGATCGCCACCCGAACCGACGACTCCACCGGGAACGGCAGGTGCACCCGGAACGACAGCACCACCCCGCGCAGCACTGTGCCCCTCACGACGCGCCCGCGCCTCGTCCAGAATCGCGAACGCCTCATCCGCCGCCGTCACACCCTCGGCCGCCGCGTGGAAGTTCGCCCCCACCTGCCGGATCGGCAGGAACGCCTCGGGTGCCAACAACAGCACGAACAGCCCGGCCGGCAGCAGCATCGAGCCGTCCACCAGCCGCAGACCCACCGAAACGGCGACGATGGCCACCGACAGGCTCGCGGCGAGCTCCAGCGCGAAGCTCGACAGGAACGACACGCGCAGCACCTTCATGGTCTCGACGCGGTACTCACGCGTGATGCGCGACATCCGCTCGACCTGTCGATTCTGCCGGCCGAAGATCTTGAGGGTCGCCAGCCCGCCGAGCGTGTCGACGAACCCGCGCGACAGTCGCCCGAGCGCCTGCCACTGCCTCTGCTGCACGGCCTGCGTGGCCCAGCCGATCAGGATCATGAAGACCGGGATGAGCGGCAGCGTGACGATCACGATGACGGCGGACAGCCAGTCGGTCACGAACATCGAGAGCACGATGACGGGGGTGGCGATGGCGGTCAGCAACAGCTGCGGGATGTACTTCGAGAAGTAGTCGTCGAGGGCGTCGACGCCGCGCCCCGCGAGCGTCGCGATATCGCTCGACGAGCGGCCAGACATCCAGGCCGGGCCGAGGGTAGTGGTGGCGTCGACGATCTGCGTGCGCAACTCGCTCTTCACGCGCGCCGCTGCCCGGGCCGAGAGGGCGTCGTTGGCCCAGACCAGAACCGCACGAACCAGGATGACCGCCACCAGTGCCCCGACGAACGGCCACAGCGTGTCGAGCGGAGCGCCGTCGATGGCCCGCGTGATGAGCGTCGTCAGGAGGAACGCGAAGGCGACGATGCACCCGGTGGTGGCGAGGCCGACAGCCCCACCGGCCACCAGGAACAGTCGCGCGCTTTTCGCGTAGCGCAGCAGACGCGGATCGAGGGGTTTCACCGTGTCAGGCTAGTGCGCGGCGGATTCGATGTGCGAACGGGAGACCCGCTTGCGGAACACCCAGTACGTCCAGCCCTGGTAGAGCAGGATGAGCGGCAGCGCGATCACCGCGACCCAGCTCATGACCTCGAGCGTGTACTGCGTCGACGACGCGTTCGCGATGGTGAGGCTGTTTGCGGGATCGTTCGAGGCGGGCATCACGGCCGGGAACAGCGCCACGAAGAGCGTCAGCACGGCCGCCGCGATGGTCGCGGCCATGAGGGCGAAGGCGCGCCCCTCCTTGCCGAGCGCGTTGGCGATGTAGGCCAGGATCAGCAGCACGGCGGCCGCGGCGGCACCGATCACGACACCCGACTTCTCGGGGTGCGCCAGCACGGTCCAGCCGAGGAACGTCGCGGCCACCAGGATCGTGACGATGCCCGAACGCGCCGCGAGCTTGCGGGCCCGCTCGCGCAGCTCGCCGTCGGTCTTGAGCGACACGAAGATGACGCCGTGCGTGAAGAACAGCAACAGGGTCGTGAGCCCGCCGAGCAGCGCATACGGGTTGAGTAGGGCGAAGAAGCCGCCGATGTAGTTGTGATCGGCATCGAGCGGCACACCCTGCACGATGTTCGCGAAGGCCACACCCCACAGCAGGGCCGGGATGGCGCTGCCCACGATGATCATGGTGTCGAAGCGCTTCTTCCACGACGCTTCGGGCCGCTGGTGCCGATACTCGAACGACACACCGCGGATGATGAGGGCCAGCAGGATGAGCAGGAGCGGCAGGTAGAACCCGCTGAACAACGTGGCGTACCACTCGGGGAAGGCCGCGAACAGGGCAGCGCCCGCCACGATCACCCACGTCTCGTTGAGGTCCCACACGGGCCCGATGGTGTTGATGATCACGCGGCGGTCGGTGTCGTCTTTGCCGAGGAACGGCAGCGACATGCCCACACCGAAGTCGAAGCCGTCGAGGACGAAGTAGCCCACGAAGAAGAAGGCGACGATCCAGAACCAGAGGATTCCGAGGTCCATGATTATTCTTCCTGTCTCGCTAGTAGACGGTGGTGACCGGTTGGTGGATGCCGGACTCTTCGTCGACGGCGGGCGCATCGTCCGGCCCCTTCTGGGCGGCCTTCTTGATGAGCTTGAACTCGACCACCGCGAGGGTGCCGTACACGGCCGTGAACGCGATCAGCGAGATCAGCACGTCGAGACCCGTGATGTTCGGGGACACCCCGTCGGCTGTCTTCAGCAGGCCGAAGACGAGCCATGGTTGGCGCCCCATCTCGGTGAACACCCAGCCGACGATCATGGCGGCGAGCGACGCCGGGAACGACCAGATCGCGATCTTCCACACCCACTTCTGCTCGGGCATACGCCCCTTGCGGGTGAGCCAGAGACCCGTGAGGGCCACGAGGATGTGGAAGATGCCGAGGCCGATCATCCAGCGGAACGACCAGTAGGTGACCCAGATGATGGGCGTGTAGTCGCCGGGGCCGTAGAGCTGCACGTACTGCGCCTGCAGGTCGTTGATGCCCTCGACGGTTCCGTTGAAGGTGTGCGTCGACAGGAACGAGAGCAGATAGGGGATGCGGATCGAGAACAGTTCGTGCACGCCGTCGGGGGTGCCGAGCGTGAAGATCGAGAAGGATGCATCCGCGCCCGTCGACGTGTGGTACATCGCCTCGGCTGCCGCCATCTTCATGGGCTGCGTCTGCACCATCGCGAGGCTGAGCTGGTCGCCCGCCAGAGTGGTGAGCGCGCCCGCGATGAGCATCGTCCACAGGCCGAATTTCAGGGCCGGCTTCATGGTGTCGAGGTGCTGGTTGCGCGAGAGGTGGTAGGCCGCCACCGTGATGACGAGACCGGCCGAGACCATGAAGCAGGCGAAGATCGTGTGCGGGAACGCCGCCAGCGCGACCTTGTTCGTGAGCACGTCGACGATCGAGGTGAGCTCGGCTCGCCCCCGCTCCTCGTTGATCTGGAATCCGACCGGGTTCTGCATGAACGCGTTGGCCGCGATGATGAAGTACGCGGACAGGATGCTGCCGACGGCCGCGGCCCAGATGGTCAGCAGGTGGATCTTCGGCGAAAGCTTGTCCCAGCCGAAGATCCAGAGGCCGATGAAGGTGGCCTCGAAGAAGAAGGCCAGCAGACCCTCGAGCGCAAGCGGGGCACCGAAGACGTCGCCCACGAAGCGGGAGTAGTCGGACCAGTTCATGCCGAACTGGAACTCCTGCACGATGCCCGTGACGACACCCATGGCGAAGTTGATGAGGAAGATCTTGCCGAAGAACTGCGTCATCTGCAGGTAGTGCACCTTGCCCGTGCGCACCCAGGCGGTCTGGAAGATGGCGACCGTGGTGGCCATTCCGATCGTCAGGGGGACGAACAGGAAGTGGTAGATGGTCGTCAGACCGAACTGCCATCGCGAGAGAAGCAGCGGGTCGAGTAATTCGTTCACTGAGAGCTCCGTTTTCAGAGGTCCGCTAGCGGCTGATCCCCCGGGCAGCGTGTCGCCGGATCGGCGGAATCGAGCGGGTTTGGTGTCCCGCTGAATCAATCGTAGCGCGATTTCGGCCTGTGGTCTGACCACACGCTCACCTTTTCGGAAAGGCACAAAAACGAGCCCCGATCACGGTGCGAATATCGGGTCTTCTCCAGCCTCGATCACTAGGCTGCGGCTCGTGAACGACATCCTCATGTGGCTGCTCGACCTCGTCCAGAGCGTCGACCCCGTGCTGCGCACGCTGCTAGCCGGGCTGGGCATCTTCCTCGAGACATCCGTGCTCGTGGGTCTCGTCGTTCCCGGCGACACCATGGTGTTGGTGGCCTCTACAGCGGTCGACGGGCCCGTGCAATACCTGTCGATGGTGCTCGTCGTGATAGCGGGCGCGCTCGGCGGCGAGTCGGTGGGGTTCGCGCTCGGCCGCTACTTCGGCCCCAAGATCCGCGCATCGCGCCTCGGCCGCAAGATCGGTGAGCACAACTGGGTGCGCGCCGAGAACTACCTGCAGCGGCGAGGCGGCATCGCGGTGTTCGTGTCGCGGTTCCTGCCCGTGCTGCACTCGCTCATCCCGCTCACCGTCGGCATGAGCACCATGACCTACCGCAAATTCATGGCCTGGACCATCCCGGCGTGCGTCATCTGGTCGACCGCCTATGTCACCGTCGGCTCGGTAGCTGCGGGCACGTTCCGCGAACTCTCCGAGAAGTTGCACTTCGCGGGGTACCTCTTCGTGGGCGTCATCGTCGTGTTCCTCGTGGCCGTCCTCATCGTCAAGAAGGTTCTGCACCGCAGCGAAGAGCGCCACATGACGGCGGATGTCGCGAGCGACGCGGTTGCAACCCCCGAGGCAGGCGCCGCAACCATGACAGACTTGTCGGGTGCCCCACGACAGCGACCGCTCCCCCGACGCACCCCTCGTCGCCCACGCTAGACGAACGCTCCACCGCGCCGCGCGCATCGACGATGCCGTGCAAGATTGGCGCCACCGTCGCGCCCGCAAACGCGGTGACATCGCCACGGTCGTGCCCTTCACGGGCTACGGTTCCACCACATGGGTGCGGGTCCTCGCGCGCGTCGTCCTCACGCCGCCCAAAGTCGCCACACCCGCGAAAGAGCTCGACAAACCCGACGAGCGCATCCGCGGGTGGCGCAGCTTCACGAGCATCCCCGTCGTCGAGGCAGACGTGTGGGTGCAGGTCGGCGACACGAAACACCGCGTGCAGGCCGACCGCGGCGGTGTCGTCGACGTCGTCGTCACGGCCGACCTCGAGCCCGGCTGGCAGAGCATCACGCTCGGCACCGAAGACACCGAACCCGTCGAGGCCCGCGTCTACATCGTCGACCCCAGCACGCGCCTCGGCGTCATCTCAGACGTCGACGACACCGTCATGGTCACAGCGCTCCCCCGGCCCTTCGTCGCCGCGTGGAACACCTTCGTTCTCGACGAACACGCACGCACACCCGTCCCCGGCATGGCCGTCATGCTCGAGCGGCTGACGCGCAGCCATCCGACCGTGCCCGTCATCTACCTGTCGACCGGCGCCTGGAACGTGGCACCCACGCTGACGCGCTTCCTGTCGCGCAACCTCTACCCGTCGGGCCCCCTGCTGCTCACCGACTGGGGTCCCACGCACGATCGATGGTTCCGTAGCGGGCGACTGCACAAGGAGACCAACCTGCGCCGCCTCGCGGACGAGTTCCCCGACATCCGGTGGTTGCTCGTGGGCGACGACGGGCAGCACGACGAAGAGATCTACGGCGCGTTCTCCGAGGAGCGTCCCGAGCACGTCGCGGGCGTCGCCATCCGGCAGCTGTCACCCGGTGAGGCGGTCCTCGCCGGTGGTCGATCGAAGCCCGACGAGCACGCGCCCTCGCAGGCGCACTGGATCTATGCGCCCGACGGTGCCGGGTTGCTCGCCCGCCTTTCGGAGTTCGATCTGTCCTAGGTGGTGTGATCGGGTCGTGCAACGGCCCGACGACCGATGCGAAGGGAGAACCGGATGCCGCGCCGAAACCGCTTGCGTTCGTTGACGCTCGCGACACCCATCCGCACCCCCAAGCGCCTGCCCTTCATCCAGGCCGTCAAGACGTCGGTCGCCACCATCGCCGCCTGGTTCGTGGCCATCACGGTTCTGCCGGGTCAGTTGCCCATCTTCGCGGCCATCGCGGCCCTGCTCGTGGTGCAGCCGAGCGTCAACCAATCGCTCGGCAAGGCCGTCGAGCGCAGCATCGGCGTCATCGCGGGTGTGCTCATCGCGTCGGGCATCGGTATCGTCTTCGGGCAACAGGGCTGGATCGTGCTCGCCGCCATCGTCGTGTCGATCCTGATCGGATGGGCGCTGCGCCTGACGCCCGGTTCGTCGAACCAGATCCCGATCAGCGCCATGCTCGTGCTGTCGATCGGCGCCACGACACCGGGCTATGCGGTCGACCGGATCATCGAGACCCTCATCGGCGCGGCCATCGGCGTGATCGTCAACGCTCTCATCGTGCCGCCCGTCATGATCGGGCCGGCGCGCGCGGATTCCGCAGCCCTCGTCGCAGAACTGGCCGCGAGCCTCGACCGTCTGGCCGACATCCTCGCCACACCGCACAGCCACAACGCCGTCGAGGGGGCCATGATCGAGGCCCGACTGCTGCGGCCCATGCGCGACAAAGCGGTCGAATCGCTGTCGAAGGGCGAAGAGTCGCTCACGTTGAACCCGCGGAGGTCGGCTCACCGCGACGAGCTGCGCCAGATTCGTGAGCTACTCGATCGGCTCTCCCCCGTGGTCACCCGCACGATCGGCATGACCCGGGCCGTGCGCGATCACTACGACGCGACCCTCTCCGAGGAATCGACCGTGCAGCAGATCGCGCGCGAGCTGCACCGTGCCGCGCACGACCTCCGACTGCTCAGTCGCCCGGCCGGCGAGGACCGCGACGAGGATGCCGAACCGGTCACGGCAGAGATCCCCGCGTTGACTGCGCCGCTGATCATTCAGCGGCCGCACCCCGACCACTGGATCCTGATCGGCTCCCTGCTCGAAGACCTGCGGCGCGTGCGGGAAGAGATCGTCGGCGCGAACTCCTGAGCGACCGCGCGTGCGCGGGGGCGCGGCGACCGGGTGGATGCGCACCTCTCCCCGATGCAGCGTTCGACCGCGGAATGAGCACGGAAGCTGGCGGGGCTCGTACGCCCCGGCGAAGGCGGAGACGCTCGACATCCAGGTCTCGAATGTTCACGATTCCCGCGCGCGCAGAAAAGCGGCGGAGAGTCCCGAGGGATTCTCCGCCGCTTCTGAGTGGCCGCGAGGGGCGACAGGCTGACGATTCGTCAGCGGATTGCGGGCGACGAGGATTCCGTCATCCCTGTCGTCTCTGCGGGCCGACGAGGTGGGACTACGCCTGGAGGGCGGCCTGCAGCTCGATGGTGATGGTGACCTTCTCGCCGAGCAGCACGCCGCCGGTCTCGAGGGCGGCGTTGTAGTTCAGGCCGAAGTCTTCACGGTTGATGACGGTGGTAGCGGTCGCGCCGGCCTTGTAGTTGCCGTAGGGGTCCTGGCTGAAGCCACCGAAGTCGAAGTCGAACGTGACGGGCTTGGTGACACCCTTGATGGTGAGGTTTCCGTCGACCTTGAAGTCGCCCTTTTCCTGGCGAACGGCGGTCGAGACGAAGTCGATGGTGGGGTACTTCTCGGCCTCGAAGAAGTCACCGGTGCGCAGGTGGCCGTCGCGGTTGGGCTCGTTGGTGTTGATCGACTCGACCTTGGCGTGCGCGGTGACGCTCGAGTCGAGGGGGTTCTCGCCCGTGACGAGCGTGCCCTCGAAGAGGTCGAACGTGCCGCGGACCTTCGAGATCATGAGGTGGCGGATGCTGAAGCTGACTTCGGAGTGCGTGGGGTCGATGACCCAGGTGCCGGCCTTGTAACCGGGAATGTCGATGGTGTCCGTCATGAGGTGCTCCTTGTTCGTTCTGTGATCCGGATATCGGACCGTGGCGGGCTCATCGCCACCGAACTATGCAAACACATGTAAATGGATCTCTATTCCACTTTCGCCAAACTTCTTCTGAACGATGTCGGATGCCGCGACATCCCGCCCCTGCCCGCGCCGCAACACCCCTGATAAGATCGGGTTTCATCGGTCACGGTCGCGCGAACCCGAAGCTCGCCGGCACATGAACGCATGTTGCACCACCCTGGCGTGTCGCATGCACGGCCGCTCGCAAGGATTGGGGTTTCCATGACGCAGCCCGTCGCCCACGCATCGGCCGAGCCGCTCGACGAGCTCGCCGGCGCCACACCCGTGAGTGCTGCAGCGCAGCGCGCCCTGCCCGTTCGCGATCGCATCCTGAATGCGGCGACGGCCCTGTTCTACGCCGAGGGCATCCGTGCCGTCTCCGCCGACAAGATCATCCAGGCCGCCGGCATCACCAAGGTCACGTTCTACCGCTACTTCCCGTCCAAGGACGACCTGGTCGTCGCCTACCTCGAGAATCGTGCCGCGTGGGAGCGCGCCGGCATCAGCCACGTGCTGGCCCGGGCCGCGAATCACCCGTCGATCGCGCTCGGCCTCGTGGCGCGTGCGCTCGGCGACGAGGCCTGCGTGCCGGGGTTCCGCGGGTGCGCGTTCCTGAACGCCGGTGCCGAATACCCCGACCCCGAGCACCCCGTGCGGGTGGTCATCGATGAGCACCGCCGCTGGGGCATCCGCACGGCGCGCGAGGCTCTCGAGAGGATCGGCGTGCCCGACGCCGAGTCGGTGGCCGAAGAGCTCATGATGCTGCGAGACGGCGCGATGATCTCGGGTTACGTCAGCGACCCTTCGACGGTCGGGCAGAACCTCTTCAAGGCGGGGCGCGCGGTCATCCAATACCGCGGCTGACGGACGCGGAGACCCGCCGCTCAGACCGTTTCGCTCCGAATGGTCCGTCGTTTTTACGCCTCGGGATTCGACACCTTCCGCGCAAAAAAAATATGGCCCGCAGACGATTCTGCGAGGCCATATTTTATGTTTTGGTGGATCTGAGGGGACTCGAACCCCTGACCCCCTGCATGCCATGCAGGTGCGCTACCAGCTGCGCCACAGACCCAGATTTTGTCTCCGATCGCTCGAAGCAACCTGTTTAGATTACTACACGAATCGGCCGAAGACGAAATCGAGACGGCACTTATCGAAGATCTTCTGTCGACGACTGCGTGACCTTCTCGGGCAGGGGCAAAACAGGGCAATCTTTCCACAGGCGTTCGAGCGAATAGAACATGCGCTCCTCTTCGTGGAACACGTGCACCACGATGTCACCGAAGTCGATGAGCACCCAGCGGCCGGCACCGTGGCCTTCGCGGCGCAGAGTCTTGTGCCCGGCCAGGTTGAGCTGATCTTCGACTTCGCCGGCGATGGCCTGGACGTTGCGTTCGCTGCGGCCGGTGGCCAGCAGGAAAATGTCGACGAACGGGAGGGGCTCTGACACGTCGAGCGCGACGAGGTCGTCGGCGCCCTTCGAGTCGGCGGCTTCGGCGGCGATGGCCAGAAGCTCGAGCGAGGTGTCGCGTGCGGTCACGGTGTGGATCCTTTCACGGTGGGGAGTCCCACCTGCGCCGCCACGGGCGGAGCGTTGATACGAGGGAGGGCTAGAAGGCGCCCACGACGAAGCCGACGATCACCACGGCGAGCACGGCCGTGAGCAAAGCTCCGGCGGTGATGGCCAGGATGATGAGCAGGCGGTGGTCGCGGCTGGGCGCCGGAGGGTTGATCACGTCGCCCGTCTGCGTGTGCGTGCTGACGGCACGCGCCGCCGAGACGGGGGTGCCGGCCGTTGCGGGCGCAGCCTCTTCGTCGGCCTCGAACATGGTGTCGAGTTCGGCTTTGTCGAAGTAGTTGGGGTGCTGCCCGGTGGAGGACAGGCTCGCGGGCAGGTCGATCGAACCCGTGACGATCACATTGCCGTTCGAGGAGATCGGCCCGGTGAGCGAATCGTTCGTCGGCATGGTGGGCAGAATGAGCGCGTTCGAGGCGGCTTGCGCCTCGGCTGCTTCCACACCACGCGCGATGATGCGGTCGAAGGGCTGCTCGTGCGGAACGGCCGTGCTGGACGCCGTGCCCGCTTCGAGAACTTGCTCGCCGAAGCCTTCGGCGAGTTTGGGCGCATCGGCGTCGGCCTCATCCGCCGCGTCATCTCCGGTCGCGTCGGCGTCATTCTTCGCCGCCGAAGAATCAGAGTCGCGCGAGTCCTCGACGACCTCGGGGACGACGATCGTTTCGCGAGGCTTCGCCGGGTCGGAGCCACGGGACGTCGATGCGGCATCGGTGTCCGAGTGAGCATCGGTGTCCGAGTGGGCCTCAGTGGCCTCGTCGCGACCAGCGCCGCCGGCGTCCTTCGTCTGGGCGTCGGCATCGTCCTTGGGCGTCGACTGTTCGACTGTCGTGTCACCAGCGCCGAGAGGCGTGTAGCTCGAGCGACGCGGACCGGGGCGACCCGAGGCCTCTTCGCCGTCGACCGAACCGGAATCGAGGCGCTCGATGAGGGGCGCGGCACTCGCGGCCGGTTTGCCGATGAAGGCGGGACGGATCGGAGCGACAGGCGTCGCAGGTTGCGCCGCCACACCGTTCGAGCCGGCAGCCGCTTCGGCCTCTGCAGCCTCGCGGGCAGCTTCTTCGGCGCGCTTGGCCTCTTGAGCAGCCTTCTTCTCGGCACGCTTGGAACGTTTGGATGACTTGGCGGGCGCCGTTTCTGCCGCGTCGTCGCCGCGGGTCACAGCGCCATTGGCCGCGTCATCGGAGGCTTCGCCTTCGCCGCTGTCGGTGTCGCTGCCGGTACCAGCATCGGAACCGCTGTTCTCGACAGCGCCATCGTCGGCGTTGCTGTCGTCGGCGTGGCTGTCGTCGGCGTTGCTGTCGTCGGCGTCGCTGTCCGTGACCACGGTCGCATCGGGTTCGGCGACGACTGCTGCAGAGGCCGCACGAGCGGCTGCAGCATCGGCCGCGCTGATGATGGGAACCGAGGCGGTCTTGGCCTTCTCGAGGTCGCGGGCCTGACGCCTCGTCAGCGGGATGCCCGCCTGTGCACGCTTCTCGAGCTCGGCGATCTCTTCGAGGGACAGAGCGGGTGCGGTCTGCCGCGCGGCTTCGGCCTTCTCGGCGTCGGTGGATGCATCGGCCGCGGCTCGCTCGGCCGCCTGCACATCGGGGATCTGGCCGCCGGCAACGGCGGCCGACGTGGAAACGCGTCGCGAACGGGTGGCGGGCGCGGCCGGAACCGTCTTCGCGGCATCGCCCGTGGTCGTGGAGCCTTCGCCGGCGCCGACGATGGGCACGCCTTGTGTGTCGACCCCGCGCCGCTCGCGCATCTGGCGGCGGGTGAGTTGTGGCTCGTCGGTGTTCGAACTCATGGGCTACTCCGGTAAAGGTGGTGTTTGGTGATGTACTGCACGACACCGTCGGGAACTAAATACCAGACCGGGAAGCCCCGGTTAACCCGGCTCCGACAGTCGGTGGACGATATCGCCAGCGCAGGAACCTCCAGCAAGCTTACGTCTTGCTGTGGCAGCCCCGAAATGTTGAGTGGATGTCCCGGACGACTCACAGCGACGAAATGTGCCAGCGACCACAGCTCGTCGTGGTCTTTCCAGCCGAGGATCTGGGCCACGGCATCGGCACCCGAGATGAAGAAGAACTCGGCATCCGGACGCTGCTTACGCAGATCACGCAGGGTGTCGATCGTATATGTGGGCCCGCCACGGTCGATGTCGACGCGACTGACGGTGAACTGCGGGTTGGATGCCGTGGCGATGACGGTCATCAAATAGCGGTGTTCGCTGCTCGTCACCGTCTGTTTATGCCACGGGCTGCCCGTGGGGACGAAGATGACCTCGTCGAGACCGAACGACTGCGCGACCTCGCTGGCCGCGACCAGGTGCCCATGGTGAATGGGGTCGAACGTGCCACCCATCACGCCGATGCGTGGCCGGGTGGTGCTCGCGGCGGAGGTCACAGGTCGTCGACTGCTATCTGGCGCCCGACTTAGTGGCCGTGGCCCGAGACGTCGTTGTCGTGGATGCGCCCCGCGCGGGCGTTGGCCTTGGCGGCGTGACGGTTGGCGACGTCGCGGTAAGAGAACGTGGCGAGGCCGAGGAGAATGAAGATGATGGCGGCGATCAGCGCGTACATCCAGGTCGGCATGGGCAGCTCGACGTGTGCTTCGGCCGCGGCCAGCACGATGGTCGCAAAGGACATCAGTTCTCCGTTCGATGTTTTTTCACGGCTCCGTGCGCGGTATCACGCCGAAAGAGCCTCGTAGTAGTGTACCGGCTCGGCACCGGCTAGGCGCGAACCTGGCCGGACCCGCGCACGATCCACTTGGTGCTCGTCAATTCGGGCAACCCCATGGGGCCGCGGGCGTGAAGCTTTTGAGTGCTGATACCCACTTCGGCACCGAACCCGAATTCTCCGCCATCCGTGAAACGAGTGGATGCATTGACCATGACGACGGCCGAATCGATCTCGGCGAGGAAGCGTTCGGCCGACGCGACGTCGTCGGTGATGATCGACTCGGTGTGGCCCGTCGAGTAGCGGCGGATGTGGTCGAGAGCTTCGTCGAGGTCGTCGACGATGCGCACCGCGAGGTCGAGCGTCATGTACTCGGTCTGCCAGTCCTCCTCGGTGGCCGGCACCACGTCGGGGGCGAGAGCGGAGGTGCGTGCGTCGCCGTGCACGGTGACACCGGCGGAACGCAGCCGCTCGAGCACCTGGGGCAACACGCGCGCCGCGGCATCCCGATGAACGAGCAGGGTTTCGACGGCGTTGCACACGCTCGGCCGCTGCACCTTGGCGTTCTCGACGATGTCGACCGCCCAGTCTTCGCGCGCCGAGGCGTCGAGGAAGATGTGCACGACGCCGGCGCCCGTCTCGATGACGGGCACCTGCGAGTCGCGGACGACGGTCTGGATGAGCGCAGCACTCCCCCGCGGGATCAGCACGTCGACGAGGCCCCTGGCCCGCATCAGCTCGGCGGCACCGGGACGGCCGAAGTCGTCGATCGTGTCGACGGCGTCGGCCGGCAGACCGGTGCTCGTGAGCGCCTCGCGGATGAGGGTGACGAGCACCCGGTTGCTGTTCTCGGCGGCCGTGCCACCGCGCAGGATGACGGCGTTACCGCTCTTCAGCGCCAGGGCCGCGATGTCGATCGTCACGTTGGGCCGAGCTTCGTAGATGGCGCCGACGACGCCGAACGGCACGCGCACCTGGTCGATCTTGATGCCGTTGGGCAGGGTGCTGCCGCGCACCGTCTGGCCGAGGGGATCGGTGAGGCTCGAGATCTGTCGCACGGCGGCTGCCAGCCCGTGCAGGCGCGCCTCGTCGAGACGCAGCCGGTCCAGGAGCCCCGGCGCGAGACCGTTCTTCTGACCGGCCTCCAGGTCGAGGGCATTGGCCGCGACGATGCGCTCGATGTTCGCCTCGATGCCCGTCGCGATGGCGTGCAGAGCTGCGACGCGTTGATTGCCCGTCGAACCGGCCAGGACGCGGGATGCCGCACGCGCCGCGATCAGCCGCCCGTGCACGCCCGCCACGACGTCGTCGACGGGCCCGCCCGCCGCGGTCGCCGCGGGGCTGTCATCACCGGAAACGTGCTGCGAAACATCGGCTGCCAGAGTCATGACCCGAGTTTAGCGATCGGGATGCTCGGGCGACACCGTGTGACGGCCCGACGGCCCCACGGCCAGACGGCCCGACGGCCCGACGGGCCGACGGCAACGGGGCGCGGCGCCGGCCGCTTAGCGCGGGTGCGGCTCGAACCAGGTGCCGATGGGCGCGCCGTCGAGCGCCTGCTCGACCAGGGCGGTTGCCGTCACCAGGACGGCGGTGCCGGCATCCGCTGCCAGTCGCGCGGCCGAGACCTTGGTGGCCGCTCCCCCGGTGCCGACACCCGAACCGGACTCGCCGAACGAGACGCCCTCGAGCTGTTCGCCGGCGGAAACGTTGTCGATGCGCTGGGCACCCGGCTCGCTGGGCGGTTTCGTGTAGAGCGCGTCGACATCGCTCAGCAGCACGAGCACATCGGCGCGCACGAGCTGAGACACCAGGGCGGCGAGTCGATCGTTGTCGCCGAAGCGGATCTCGTGCGTCGCGACCGTGTCGTTCTCGTTGACGATGGGCAGGATGCGGAGCGACAGAAGCCGTTCCATCGCACGCTCGGCGTTGCTGCGGTGCGTCGGGTTCTCGAGGTCGCCAGCAGTGAGGAGCACCTGGCCGGCGACGATGTCGTAGCGGCGCAGGCTGTCCTGGTAGCGGTAGATGAGCACGTTCTGCCCGACGGCGGCCGCGGCCTGTTGCGTGGCCAGATCGGTCGGCCGTGAGTCGAGGCGCAGGTGCGGCATGCCGGTCGCGATGGCGCCGGACGACACCAGGATGACCTCGACCCCACGCCCGAACGCCCGCGCGAGCGCATCGACCAGAGGTTCGATCTGGCCGGCATTCTCGCCCGAGATCGACGACGATCCGACCTTCACGACGACACGTCGGGCGGCGGCGATGTCGCCGCGCCCGCGCACCTGCACAGCTTGCGCCATGTGTTACTCGGCTTTCTCCTCGGAGGAACCCTCGTGTTCGGAGCCCTCGGCGCCGGATGTCGCAGCCGAATCGGCCTCGGCATCGTTCTCTTCGTCGACGTTCCACAAGCCGGCTTCGCGTTCCCGCGCCAGCTCGGCACGCGCCTCTGCCTTGGCATCCATGCGCTCGAAGTAGTTCTCGCGGCGCTGGTTGCGGGTGGGGCGGAAGTTGTCGTCGAGTCGGGCGTCGGCACCACGCGGCGTGGTGATGAGCTCGGCGGTCGACGTGAGCGTGGGCTCCCAGTCGAAGACGACACCCTGGCCGGGGCCGATGACGACGGTCGAGCCGGCGACGGCACCCGCCTTGAAGAGCTGGTCTTCGACGCCGAGCTTGGCCAGGCGGTCGGCGAGGAAGCCGACGGCCTCGTCGTTGGTGAAGTCGGTCTGCGCAACCCACCGCTGCGGCTTTTCGCCCAGGATGCGGTAGACGTTGCCGTAGGTTCCACCCTCGACGACGACCTTGAAGCCGCTGTCGTTGACGGCCTGCGGGCGGATGACGATGCGCGGGCGAGCGGCGGCCTCGGCCTCGCGGGCACGGCGTTCGGTTTCGACGAGCTCGCCGAGCGCGTAGGACAGCTGACGCAGCCCCTCGTGGCTGACGGTCGAGATCTCGAACACGCGATAGCCGCGGGCTTCGAGGTCGGGAGTTACGAAGTCGGCGAGTTCCCGGCCTTCGGGCACGTCGATCTTGTTGAGCGCGATGAGCTGCGGGCGCTCGAGAAGCGGCGTCTGGCCTTCGGGCACCGGGTACTTTCCGAGCTCGTTCAGGATGATGTCGAGATCGGTCAGCGGGTCACGACCGGGTTCGAGCGTGGCGCAGTCGAGGACGTGCAGCAGCGCGGAGCACCGCTCCACGTGACGCAAGAACTCGAGCCCCAGACCCTTGCCTTCGCTGGCACCCTCGATGAGACCGGGCACGTCGGCCACGGTGTAGCGAGCGTCACCGGCCTGAACGACGCCGAGGTTGGGGTGCAGCGTGGTGAACGGGTAGTCGGCGATCTTGGGCTTGGCGGCCGAGATGGCGGCGACCAGGCTGGACTTGCCCGCGGACGGGTAGCCGACGAGCGCGATGTCCGCGACGATCTTGAGTTCGAGGAAGACGTCGCCTTCCCAACCCGGGGTTCCGAGCAGGGCGAATCCGGGCGCCTTGCGCTTGGTGCTCGAGAGGGCCGCGTTGCCGAGGCCGCCCTGGCCGCCGGGGGCTACGACGAAGCGCATGCCGGGTTCGACGAAATCGACGAGTTCGTTGCCCTCGGCGTCTTTGACGACGGTGCCGACGGGCACGGCGAGTTCCATCTCTTCGCCCATGAAGCCGGCGCGGTGGTCGCCCATGCCGGCGCCGCCGTTCTGCGAGTGGCGGTGGGGGGCGCGGTGGTAGGCCAGCAGAGTGGTGGTCTGGGTGTCCGACACGAGGACGATGTCGCCGCCGTGTCCGCCATTGCCACCATCGGGGCCGGCGAGGGGCTTGAACTTCTCGCGTTTCACCGAAACGCAACCGTTCCCGCCGTTACCCGCACGCAAGTGCAGTGTTACTCGATCGACGAATGTCGCCACGAGCCCACCTCCTTCACCCTCAATTGTTCGCCGGATGTCGCCCGACGGTGTTGTAGCCAAAAAAACAGTGGGCGAGCCGAGGCTCGCCCACTGTCAGAAATCACTGCAGCGCCTTATTGCGCCGCACGCGAATCGATGCTTATTCGGCAGCCGATGCGACGATGTTGACGACCTTGCGGCCGCCCTTGTTGCCGAACTCGACCGCTCCGGCCGAGAGGGCGAACAGCGTGTCATCGCCGCCACGCCCGACGTTCACGCCGGGGTGGAAGTGCGTGCCGCGCTGGCGGACGATGATCTCGCCCGCGAGGACGACCTGACCGCCGAAGCGCTTGACACCGAGACGCTGTGCGTTGGAGTCACGACCGTTGCGAGTGGAACTCGCACCCTTCTTGTGTGCCATCTGTTCTTCTCCTCGATGCCTTACTTGATGCCGGTGATCTTGACGCGCGTGAGCTCCTGACGGTGCCCCTGACGCTTCTTGTAACCGGTCTTGTTCTTGAACTTCTGGATGACGATCTTCGGACCGCGAAGGTTGCCGAGAACCTCTGCCGTGACGGTCACCTTGGCGAGCGAACCCGCGTCGGAGGTGATCTTGTCGCCATCGACGAGCAGGACAGCAGCGAGCTCGACGTTGCCTTCTGCATTGGCCTTGATCCGGTCCATCGTGACGATGGTGCCGACCTCTACCTTTTCTTGCCGACCGCCGGCGCGCACAACTGCGTAAACCACTACTCGTACCTATCTTTGGGGAGCTCTACGCTCCGGTGAACATATTTCGGACAGTCACTGCCCGATGTTTCAGACAACTCCTGCACAGATTGAACGATTCCGGATGGATATCCACACCGCTCGAGACCTGCACCGGTTGATCTGTACCGCTCGGCACCCCGCGAACGGGATGACCTGTCGGTGTCAGAAAACCTGTGTGATGCGCGGATTGAACAACGCACACCAACGGTCAACTCTACTCGATTACTTCTTCGGCCACAAATGCGACCGGAGCTCTCTCGACACGTTCCTAAGATTGTCTCATGACCATCCTGATCGACCCTGCCGACTGGCCGGCGCACGACACGTTCTGGTCACATTTGGTGAGCGATTCTTCGATCGAGGAGTTGCACGCATTCGCGAAACGCAACGACGTTCCGGCGCGCAGTTTCGACCTCGACCATTATGACGTGCCCGCCCGCGCTTACGAGCGTTTGATCGCCGCCGGGGCGGTTGCCGTTCCGTCGAACGAACTGGTGCGGCGCCTGATCGCCTCGGGCCTCCGGGTAAAAGCGAAGGACCGAGCCCGTAAGCCCGGTCCTTCGTCACGCTGAGCCGCCCAGCGAGGTGCGTTCCCGCATCCGATGGGCAGCGCCGCCGCGTTAGTTTTCTTGAGTGTCTTCCGCGCGCTTCACGGGCGTGGGCTCGTGGCGCACAGGCGTGCCCTGCAGGGCCGCCGTGGTGACGCGACGGCTCTTCGAGCGGCCCTGACCGGGCTGCTTCGGCTCGGGCAGCGCGTCGAGCACGGAGCCGAGCAGATCATCGGCGTTGCGACGCGCCGGACGCTCGACCTTGTTCGCCACGATGGGGAGGTCCAAGATGCGGGCGGGTTCGGCCTGGCGCTCGGGTGCGGCTTCGCGGGGAGGGTTCGACGCCTCGGTCGCGGGAGCCTCGACGGGAGCTGAAGAGCGCTCGACAGGGGCGGCTGCCGACTCTGCCTGAGCTGAGGCATCCGAGCTGGATGCATCGGCCGCACGCTCGTCACGCGGCGCACGATCGTTCTGCTGCTTGTCGCGCTTGTTGCGGCTGCGCTTCTTGCGCGGCGACTCGGATGCCGAATCGCCCGACCCGTTCCGCTGCTGACCGTTGCCGGGCTGCTGACCGTCCTGAGCGTCGCGGCGACCCGTGTCGCCGTTCGCCTCGGTGGATGCCGCGGGCTCGCCGTGTGCGGCCGCCTGAGCGTCCTGCTCACCCTGCGCCGACTCGTCACCCGAGGAGTGCGCCGCGAGCGTGCTGGCGGCGATCTGGGCGAGAGCGTTCTTGGCGTCGTCGGTAATGGCGTGGGCGGCCTTGGCGGCCTGGCTCAGGGCATTCTGCCCGTTGCCGTTGCCGTTGTTGGCACCGCCGTTGTTGTTGCCACCGTTGTTGTTGCCACCGTTGTTGTTGCCACCGTTGTTGTTGCCACCGTTGTTGCCGCCGTTGTTCGACGAGCCGTTGTTCGACGAGCCGTTGTTGCCGTTGCCGTTCTGGCCCTTGCCGCCTCGGCGACGCTCCGGCTGGGGCGTCTGCTGCTGCTGGCGGTGCTTGAACACGGGTTCGTGGTGCACGATGACGCCACGGCCGGCGCAGGTCTCGCACGGCTCGGAGAACGACTCGAGCAGGCCGAGGCCCAGCTTCTTTCGCGTCATCTGCACGAGGCCGAGCGAGGTGACCTCGGCGACCTGGTGCTTGGTGCGGTCTCGCGAGAGGCATTCGACCATGCGCCGCAGCACGAGGTCGCGGTTGTTCTCGAGCACCATGTCGATGAAGTCGACGACGATGATGCCGCCGATGTCGCGCAGACGCAGCTGGCGCACGATCTCTTCGGCCGCTTCGAGGTTGTTCTTGGTGACGGTCTCTTCGAGGTTTCCGCCGGAGCCGACGAACTTGCCCGTGTTGACGTCGATGACCGTCATCGCCTCGGTGCGGTCGATGACGAGCGAACCGCCGGACGGCAGCCAGACCTTGCGGTCGAGCGCCTTCTCGATCTGTTCGCTGATGCGGTACTCGTCGAAGGAGTCCTTCTGGCCCTCGTAGCGTTCGACACGCTCGAGCAGGTCGGGGGCGACTCCGCGCAGGTAGCTTTCGATGACCTCGCGAGCGTCGTCGCCGTCGATGACCATCTTCTGGAAGTCCTCGTTGAAGACATCCCGGACGATCTTGATCAGCAGGTCGGGCTCGGAGTGCAGCAGGGCGGGTGCCTGTACGGACTCGACCTGACGCGAGATCTCGGCCCACTGGTTGATGAGGCGGTTGACGTCGAGCGTGAGCTGCTCTTCTGTCGCACCCTCGGCGGCGGTGCGCACGATGACGCCGTTGTTGTCGGGCAGGACCTCTTTGAGGATCTTCTTGAGGCGCGCGCGCTCGGTGTCGGGCAGCTTGCGGCTGATGCCGTTCATCGAACCGTTGGGCACGTAAACGAGGTAGCGGCCGGGCAGCGAGACCTGGCTGGTGAGACGGGCACCCTTGTGGCCGACGGGATCCTTCGTGACCTGCACGAGGACGCGGTCACCGGGCTTGAGGGCCAGTTCGATGCGGCGGGGCTGGTTGCCGGTTTCGGCGGCATCCCAGTCGACCTCGCCGGAGTAGAGGACGGCGTTGCGGCCGCGGCCGATGTCGACGAAGGCGGCTTCCATGCTGGGCAGCACGTTCTGCACGCGGCCGAGGTAGACGTTGCCGATGAGCGAGGCGTCCTGGTTGCGGGCCACGTAGTGCTCGACGAGCACACCGTCTTCGAGCACACCGATCTGGATGCGGCTGTGCTTCGAGCGCACGACCATCTTGCGGTCGACGGATTCGCGGCGGGCGAGGAACTCGGCCTCGGTCACGACCGTGCGGCGGCGTCCGGCATCGCGACCGTCGCGGCGGCGCTGCTTCTTGGCTTCGAGGCGGGTCGAGCCCTTGATGCGCTGCGGCTCGGTGATGAGCTCGGGCTCGCGCGGCTGACGCACCTTGACGACCGTGTTGGCGGGCTCGGTGCCCGATGAACGGTCCTCTTCGCCGGAGCGACGGCGGTTGCGGCGGCGGGCCGAGGAGGACTCGGTGTCGTCGTCGCGGTCGCGGTCCTCACGGGCACGGTCTTCCCGGGCGCGGTCGTCACGCGAGCGGTCGTCGCGGTCGTCACGGTCCCGGTCGTCGCGCGAGTAGCGGTCGGTGCGGTCGGAGGCGTTGCGGCCGCCCTGGTCGCGCGAACGTCGGTCGTCATCGCGCGAGCGGCGGTCGTCGCGGGAGGAACCCGAGCGGTCGCGCCATCCGCGGTCGTCGTCACGGTCGTCGGCGACCTGCGGCAGCACGGGAGGCGCCTGGAAGATGAGCAGAGTCGACGGTGCCGACACGAACGGCACCGGGGCCGCTTCGGGGGCGGCAGTCGGCGCGGATGCGGCGGCGGGCGTTTCAGCGCCTCCGACCGCTTCTCGCTTCGAGCCGGACGTCGCGGGCTCGGCAGCAGTAGCCGACGAGCCTGAGGTGGAGGACGAAGCGGAGGACGCGTCATCACTGCCGGCAGTGACAGGTGCAGAAGCCGCGGCCTCAGCGGCGCCAGAGCCGGAACCGTCGGTGTCAGTAGTGCCCGCGGTGCCCGCAGCATCCTGGACCTCGGTGGCGCCCGCAGCGTCAGCGTCAGCAGCGTCGGTTGAGTCAGCAGCGTCGGTTGAGTCAGCAGCGTCGGTGGTGTCGGCAGCGGCGGCGGTGTCAGCCGCCTCCGTGGTATCAGAGACTTCAGCGGAGGCCGAGTGGCCCGCGTCAGACGATGACTGAACGTCGTCGGTCGTGGCGCTGGGCGTCTCGGCACCGGCTGCCTCGGCGGACGGAGATTCGACCGGCGACGTCTCGTGCGTGGACGGCGCGTCGCTCACGGCTTCGGCCGACCCCGCACCTGCGAAGGGCGCCTCAGGCGCGACATGTGGCGTCTGGGTGTCGGACGTTTCGGTGTTGGGCGTTTCGGTGCTCGCGTCGCTCAGGGCGTCGTTCGCGGTGGTCTCGCCAGATTCGGACGAGTTGGAATCAATATTCTTTTTCACCATTACTGGTGCACTCCTCATCCGGCGAAGTGGCCGCGCCACCCTGCCGGGAAATCTCTGGTGGAGCAGCGCTGGTGCGCCGGTTCCACTCGTTAACACTCACAGCAACCGGCCACGTGGCTCTGGTCACCCTTCGGCCGATCACCGTGATCGGCACACAACTGCACTCTCCCCCGTATCAATTCGCTCGCGAAACACTCGCGGTGCGATTCGGATGACTCGGGTTCGGTGTAGCAAAGACATCATGCGGTGTCGGAGCGCGGCCCCGACGGTGCGCGTCCATTATCGCACGCACACGCCTCGGGGTGCGCGACATTCGAAGGGTTGGCTCGAACGCGCGTGCCATAATCCGACTGTGTCCCGAGAAACAGCCGCCCGCTCCCCCGAAAACTCCCGACGCACGTCTGACGTCGATGACGACATCGACACGAACGACGACACGCCAGACCGTGGCGACGATCACGAGGTGGGGCGAATTCATCCGCGCGGGTTGGCGATCTTCCTGATCATCGCCGGTGTCATCGGGTGGATCGCCGCATTCCAGCTGACGATCGAGAAGTTCCACCTGCTGCAGAATCCGGGTTCCACGGCATCCTGCGACTTCAACATCGTCGTTCAGTGCGGTGCGAACCTGGGGTCGGCTCAGGGTGCACTCTTCGGTTTTCCCAACCCGTTGATCGGTCTGGGGGCGTGGGTTGCGCCCATCGCGGTCGGCGTGGCGATCCTGGCCGGGGCCCGTTTTGCGCGCTGGTTCTGGGTGGCCTTCAACATCGGGTTGCTCGGCGCACTCGTCTTCGTCATCTGGCTCATCAGCCAGAGCATTTTCGTGCTGGGCACGCTCTGCCCGTGGTGCATGGTGACGTGGTCGGTGACGATTCCGGCGTTCCTCGCGGTGACGCTCTACAACCTCGGGTCGGGCAACATCCCCGTCGGCGCATCGGTGCGGCGCATCGCGCGGTCACTGGCCGGATGGGTGCCGCTCATCACCGTGCTCTGCTACGTGATGATCGCCATCCTCGCTCAGGCGCGACTCGACTTCCTGTCGTTCCTGTAGCCCTCCGCGCACACGAAAACGGCCGGTTCCCCTGAGGGAGACCGGCCGTTTTCGATGAGGTGGCTACTTGAACCAGAGCGCCAGTTCGCGGGCTGCCGACTCGGGGCTGTCGGAGCCGTGCACCAGGTTTTGCTGCACCTTGAGGCCCCAGTCGCGGCCGAGGTCGCCGCGGATGGTGCCCGGCAGAGCCGTGGTGGGGTCGGTCGCGCCGGCGAGGGCGCGGAAGCCCTCGATCACGCGGTCGCCGGCCACGCGGATGGCGACGATCGGGCCCGAGAGCATGAACTCGACGAGCGGCTCGAAGAAGGGCTTGCCCTCGTGCTCGGCGTAGTGCTCGGTGAGCAGTTCGCGCTCGGCCTCGACCAGCTTGATATCGACGAGCGAGTACCCCTTGGCCTCGATGCGGCGCAGGACCTCACCGGTCAGGCTGCGGGCGACGCCGTCGGGCTTCACCAGGACGAGTGTTTCTTGAACGGCCATTATTCGGTCTCCAGAGTGTTGTGCGAGTTGTTGCTGCGGTCTATGCGTCCTCCGGCATACATGGCGTACACCCAGATCGCGACGAACAGGATGCCGACCACGAACATGGCGGGCACGAAGATGCCGGTAGCCACGATAGCGGCTTGCAGCACCCAGCCGAGGATGATTCCGGCCCGCGTGTGCAGCAACCCGATCGCCGCGAACAGCGCCAGGCAGAAGACGGCCCCGCCGATCAGCGCGGGGGCGGGCGGCAACGCCTTGAGGCCGAAGATCACGAGCGCCGCCAGGAACACGACGACGGTTTCGAAGCCCAGGACGATCGAGGCGACGAGTTCGGTGACGCTGCGCTGGCGGCGGGGCCGGCCTGCGCGGCCCGCACCTCGGCCCGAGAAGAGTCCGCTCACGGCTTCCACTCCTCGTCGCGCGCCAGGTCGATGACCTCGCCGACGACCGTGATCGAACCGGTCACGACGACGAGCCGCTTGGACGATTCGGCGGCCCACTGACGAGCGTTCTGCACGGCGTCTTCGACGCGGTCGAGCACGAAGACGTCTTCGAGCCCTGTTGCCACGTGGGCGATCTCGGCCAGGGCGTCGGCCGGGATGGCTCGCTCCGATTCGGATTCGGTCACGTAGAGTCGCGTCGCGACGGGCCCGAGGGCCGTGAGGATGCCCGCGGCATCCTTGTCGTCGAGCACGCCCACGACGATCGCGACCTCGTCGAAGTCGAAGTACTCGTCGATGGCGACGCGCAGGGAGAGCGCCCCGTGGGGGTTGTGCGCGGCATCCACGAGCACCGTCGGCTCGGTGCCGACGAGCTGCAGTCGGCCCGGAGAGGTGACCTCAGCGAGCCCCTCGGTCAGGATCTCGGCCGACAGCGCGTGCCCTCCCGAACCGATGAAGGTTTCGACGGCCGCGATGGCCACAGCGGCGTTCTGGCCCTGGTGGGAGCCGTAGAGGGGCAGGTAGAGCTCTTCGTAGGTGGACGCGATGCCGCGGACGGCCAGCATCTGGCCCCCGACCGCGACCGTGTCACCGGTCAGCTCGAAGTCGCGTCCCTCGACCGCCAGGCTCGCCTCGCTGAGCTCGGCGGCGCGCTGCAACTCGGCGAGGGCTTCCGGCTTCTGCTCGGCCGTGACGACCTCGGAGGCCGGCTTGATGATGCCAGCCTTGGTGCGCGCGATCTCGGCGATGGTCGAGCCGAGACGCTGCACGTGGTCGATGTCGATGGGGGTGAAGACCGCGACGCGGGCGTCGGCGACGTTCGTGGAATCCCACTCGCCGCCCATGCCCACCTCGACCACGGCGACGTCGATGGGCGCGTCGGCGAAGGCCGCGAACATGAGCACCGTCAGCGCTTCGAAGAACGTGAGCGGGCCCTCGCCGCGTTCGGCGAGCCACGCGTCGGTCATCTCGAGGTAGGGCGAGATGTCATCCCAGTTGTCGCCCAGCGCGGCATCAGAGATCGGCTCGCCGTCGATGACGATGCGTTCGTTGAACGACACCAGGTGCGGGCTCGTGAAGAGGCCCGTGCGCAACCCGTAGGCACGCAGGATGCTCTCGATGATGCGCGATGTGCTGGTCTTGCCGTTGGTGCCCGTGAGATGGATCATCGGGTAAGCGTGGTGCGGGTCGCCGAGCAGTTCGACGGCGTGGCGGGTGGCGTCGAGTCGCGGGCGGGGCGAACCCTCTCCCGAACGGGCCATGAGCGCCTGGTAGACGCCCGCGGCGCGATCGGCGTCGTCCGAGAACAGGCCGTCACCGGCGGATGAGCGATCAGACATCGATGCTCCTTTCGATCTTGCGCACGGCCACCACGAAGCGACCCGCGTTAGCGAACTGAGTCGCCTTCACATCTTGGAAGAAGTCGGGCGCGAAGGGAACCGCCACGGGCAGCCACTCGGCGGGCGAGACGGCGCTCGAGGCGTCGAGGTCGAAACCGGTCGACGGCGAGGCGACCTCGAACGAGGTGGCCAGGGTCTCGCCGGGAACGTCGACACTCGAACGCGCCAAGGCGATGGCCTCGGCATCCCGCTCGTCGAAGAAGACGACGCCCAGGTCGATGCGATCGCTCACCTCGAAGCCGGCGGCCTTACGCGTGTCCTGCACGGCGCGGATGAGGTCGCGCGACAGCCCCTCGGCCTCGAGCTCGGGCGTGAGCTGGGTGTCGAGGATGACGAAACCGCCGCCCGGCAGCAACGCCAGGACGTTCTCGGCACCATCGACCGACTGCGTCTCGAGCACGAGGTCGTATTCGCCCTCGACGAGCTCGATCCCACCGGCCGTGACGACACCGTCGGTCTCGGACCAGTCACCCGAACGCGCAGCCTTGATGACCTGCTGCACGTTCTTGCCGAGGCGGGGCCCTGCGGCGCGCGCGTTCACCGTGAGGCGCGACGTGATGCCGTGCTCGGCCGCGCTCTCGTCGGTCTGCTCGGCCACGCTCACGCGCTTGACGTTGAGCTCGTCGCGCAGGATGCCCTCGAATGGCGCCAGCGCGTCGGCGTTGGCGGTGACGACCGTGAGCTCGGCCAGGGGCAGTCGCACGCGGAGGCCCGCCTGCTTGCGCAGAGCCTGGGCCGTGGAACTGATCTGGCGGATGCGGTCCATGGCCTCGACCAGGCGGTGATCCTCGGGCAGGTGCTCGGGGTTCGGCCAGTCTTCCAGGTGCACGCTGCGACCGCCGGTCAAATCCTTCCACACCCGCTCGGACACCAGCGGGATGAGCGGAGCCGCCACCCGGGCGAGGGTCTCGAGCACCGTGTACAGCGTGTCGAACGCCTCGCGACCGGCGCCGTTCTCGTCCACGCCCTGCCAGAAGCGGTCGCGCGAACGCCGCACATACCAGTTGGTCAGAACGTCGGCGAAGTCGCGCAGCTTGGCGGCCGCGATGGTCGCGTCGAGGTTCTCGAGGTTGTCCGTCACGTCGACGACGAGTTCGCGGGTCTTGGCCAGGATGTAGCGATCGAGGACGTCGGTGGATGTCGCATCCCAGCGCGCCTCGTAACCGCCCTCACGAGCGGTGTTGGCGTAGAGCGCGAAGAAGTACCACGTGTTCCAGAACGGCAGCAGCAGCTGGCGCACGCCCTCGCGGATGCCCTCCTCGGTGACGATGAGGTTGCCGCCGCGCAGCACAGAGCTGGACACGAGGAACCAGCGCATGGCGTCGGAGCCGTCGCGGTCGAAGACCTCGGAGACGTCGGGGTAGTTGCGCAGCGACTTCGACATCTTCTGGCCGTCGCTTCCCAGCACGATTCCGTGGCTGATGACGTTGGTGAAGGCCGGGCGGTCGAACAACGCGGTCGAGAGCACGTGCAGGAGGTAGAACCATCCGCGGGTCTGGCCGATGTACTCGACGATGAAGTCCGCCGGGTTGTGCGACTCGAACCACTCGCGGTTCTCGAACGGGTAGTGCACCTGGGCGAAGGGCATGGAACCCGAGTCGAACCAGACATCGAGCACGTCTGGGATGCGGCGCATGGTCGACTGGCCGGTGGGGTCGTCGGGGTTCGGCCGCGTCAGCTCGTCGATGTAGGGGCGGTGCAGATCGGTGGGGCGCACTCCGAAGTCGCGCTCGAGCTCGTCGAGCGAGCCGTAGACGTCGATGCGCGGGTAGTCGGGGTTGTCGCTCTTCCACACGGGGATGGGCGAACCCCAGTAACGGTTGCGGCTGATCGACCAGTCGCGCGCGTTGCCGAGCCACTTGCCGAACTGACCGTCTTTCACGTTGGCCGGAACCCAGTTGATCTCCTGGTTCAGGTCCTCCATGCGGTCGCGGAAGTCGGGCACGCGCACGAACCAGCTCGAGACGGCCTTGTAGATGAGCGGGTTGCGGCAGCGCCAGCAGTGCGGGTAGGAGTGCTCGTAGCTGGCCTGGCGCAGCAGTCGTCCCTCGGCCTTCAGCAGCTGCGTGAGCGGCTTGTTCGCGTCGAACCAGTGCAGCCCGGCGACCTCGGTGATCTCCGAGACGAAACGTCCGCCCGCGTCGAGCGAGAGGATGACGGGGATGCCCGCCGCCTCGCAGATCTTCTGGTCTTCCTCACCGTAGGCGGGGGCCTGGTGGACGATGCCCGTGCCGTCGGAGGTGGTGACGTAGTCGGCGACCAGCACGCGCCAGGCGTTCTCGGTGCCCCACGTCTCGGTGTCGGCGTAGTAGTCGAAGAGGCGGTCGTAGGCGACGTCTTCGAGTTCGCGGCCGACGACCGTGCGACGGATCGAGGCCTTCGCCTCGTCGGCCGAGTCATAGCCGAGCTCCTTGGCGTAGTTTCCGACCAGGTCGATGGCGATGAGGTATTCGCCGCCGAGCACCTCGACCGAGAGTGCGGGGTGCGATGCGGAGTCACCGGATGACTGGATGCTGCCGGGTGCGGAGCGCTCGTGTTCTCCGGCGCCGTCGCCCTCGCGGCGGGCCTCGGCCTGGGGCGCCGCTGGCGCGTGGTCGGCGGAGGCGTCGACCGAGGATTCCTCGCGCTGCACCGTCGCGTCGGGCGTGCCGTTCGGGCCGGCGGGCACTACCGCGTAGACGATGTCCGGACCGACCGCGAGGGCCATGTTGGTCGGCAGCGTCCACGGGGTCGTGGTCCAGGCGAGGGCGCGCACACCGGTGAGCCCCAGCGTTTCGGCCTTCGGCCCGACGAGTGGGAACGTGACCGTGACGGTCTGGTCCTGACGCATCTTGTACACGTCGTCGTCCATGCGCAGCTCGTGGTTGCTGAGCGGCGTCTCGTCGCGCCAGCAATACGGCAGCACGCGGTAGCCCTCATAGGCGAGGCCCTTGTCGTGCAGACGCTTGAACGCCCAGATCACCGACTCCATATAGGTGATGTCGAGCGTCTTGTAATCGTTGTCGAAGTCCACCCAGCGCGCCTGGCGCGTGACGTACTCCTGCCACTGGTCGGTGTACTTCAGCACCGAAGAGCGCGCGGCGTCGTTGAACGCGGCCAGGCCCATCTCCTCGATCTGGCTCTTGTCGGTGATGCCCAGCTGCCGCTCGGCCTCGAGTTCTGCGGGCAGACCGTGCGTGTCCCAGCCGAAGCGGCGGTGCACCTGCTTGCCGCGCATGGTCTGGAAACGCGGGAAGACATCCTTGGCGTAGCCCGTCAGCAGGTGGCCGTAGTGCGGCAGACCGTTGGCGAAGGGCGGGCCGTCGTAGAAGACCCATTCGTCGTCGCCGGCGCGCTGGTCGACCGAGGCCTGGAAGGTGCCGTCCTCTTTCCAGAACGAGAGGATGTCGGTCTCGATGTCGGGGAAGCGCGGCGACGGGGTGACACCGAAGGCTGCTCCGGGCACGCTGGGCTTGGTGTCGCTCGGCAGGGCGGCAGCAGCGCTTGCAGCGTTGGCGGATGCGGCAGCGCTGGCGTCAGCAGCGGCGGCGGATGCGGATGCGGCAGCGTCCGAGTTCGCGGGAACGGAATTCGAGGGGGCATCGCCCGATTGGGCACGGCGCGGGTACATGTCTCTCCTGGCAGGTCATCTCCTGCGAGGACGTCGCTCACGCAACGCGGTACCACCTCGCTTGCCCCCGCGACGGATGCTGTCGCGAGAACCGCTCATTCGGCTGTGACGGGCCCACCCGTTCGGTTCTACCGGCGCCCCGGCGAACCGGTGCGTTTTCTTCCGAAGGCTTCCCGGTGATGGCCGGATCGACGCCTGTACCTCAAGTCTACGACGTCAGGCGCCGAAACCCGAGCACACCGGGCGGATGGCTCGCTCGATGTCGTCGGAGAGCTCGCCACGCGCCACCCCGGCGCTGGCCCAGTGCATGGCTCCGGCCGCGGCTGCGGCGACGACGGCGGCCGCGAAGGAATGGACGACGAGGGGGTCGGTGCCCTCGGGAGCGGTGCCGGAGGGAACGGCCGGGACGCCGATCGAGCGCTCGATCATGGACATGGCTCGCGACATCCGGATGAGGCCCGATGCCTGCAACTCGGCCGACGTGCCCATGATCTCGCGTTGCGTGAAGCCCAGGGGAACGCGGCTGTGCGGGTGCCGGTGGGCGACCTCGGCGAGGGCGGCGCACACGGTGTCGATGCGCGCGGCGAAGGTGTCGGCAGCTTCACTTTCGGAGGATTCCGCGGGCGAGAGAGCCGCGTCGAGCGCGTCGAGGGCGGTGTCGACATCCACCCAGAGGAGGTCCGATTTCGAGCCGAAGTAGTTGAAGAACGTGTTGCGGCTGACGCCGGCCCGGCGCGCCACCTGATCGATCGTGGTGCCCGTGTAGGTCTGCTCGAGGAAGAGTTCGGCGGCGGCGTCTTCGAGGATCTGTTTCGACGACAGTTTGGGTCTTCCCACGGATGCGGAATATTTCGACCCCATCGAATGCTCACCAATCCTGTATATGTATTGAGTACAAATTTTCTAGCTAAGGATGCTCGTGTCGACTACACACTCTTCGCCCACCGCCGTGCGGGCATCGAACCCTCGAACGGCCAGGCGCGTCGCCGTGGCATCCCTCGTGGGGACCGCGCTCGAATCGTACGACTTCTACATCTACGCCTACTTTGCCGCATTCTTCGCGGGACCGCTCTTCTTCGATCCGCTGGGGCCGGTTGGTGCAACGCTGGCCGCGTTCCTCACGATCGCCGTGAGCTTCGTCGTGCGACCGATCGGTTCCATCATCTTCGGGCACCTGGGCGACCGCATCGGCCGACGCAAGACGCTCCTCATCACCATCCTGATCATGGGAATCGCGACGGGCCTCATCGGTCTTTTGCCGACCTACGCCATGGCCGGGTGGACGGGTGCCGTCATCCTCGTGCTGCTGCGCCTGGCGCAGGGCGTGTCGCTCGGCGGCGAGTGGGGTGGCAGCATTCTGTTGGCTTCCGAGCATTCCTCGCGCAAGAGCCGCGCGTTCTGGGCCGCACTCCCCCAGCTGGGTTCACCCATCGGCTCGATCCTGTCGGCAGCGTTCTTCCTCGTGCTCACGTCGGCCCTGCCCGCCGAAGAGATCGTCGCGTGGGCGTGGCGCATCCCGTTCCTCACCGCCATCCCGCTCGTCGCCATCTCGCTCTACCTGCGCTGGTCGATCGACGAGACGCCCGTGTTCGCCAACCTCGTCAAGAACGACAAGCGCGAGCGGATGCCGGTGCTGCGCGTCTTCCGTGAGCAGCCCGCCGCTCTCGCCCTCGCCATCGGCACGGCGCTCCTCGGCATCGGCTCGTACTCGCTCATGAACACCTACACGATCAACTACGGCGTCGCGGTGCTGGGCTTCACCTACGAGAACCTGCTCGTCGCGACCACCATCGGCGGCCTCCTCCAGCTCGTCACGATCCCCCTCTTCGGATGGTGGGCCACCCGCATCGGCTCGGCACGGGTGGTCGCCTATGGCGCGCTCGGCACGCTGCTGATCGCGTTCCCGATGTACTTCGTGTTGCAGCAGGCCACGTTCGGCATCCTCGTCGGCACCATGATCATCGGCGGCATCCTGCCCACCATGAGCTGGGCGGCGCTCGGCGGCACCATGGCCGACCTGTTCGGCGACCGTCACCGTTACTCCGCTCTCTCGATCGCTTACAGCATCGCGGCCGTCGTCTCGGGCTTCGTGCCCGCTCTCACCCTGGCGTTCGGCCAGGCGACGGGCCAGGCGTGGTGGCACCCGGGCGTCGTGCTCGCCGCCATGTCGGCCATCACGCTCGTGTCGGCGTGGGCGGTGCGCCGCTCGAGCGTCACGGCTCGGGATGCCGCGGCCGACGACTCCGAGGTCGCGGAACCCGCGCTGCAGAACTCGTAGCGACAGGGCTGAATCCCCGAGCGCCCCGGGCGGCTGACGCAGTTCGTTCTGCACAGCCGCGCGGGGCGTTCGTTCTGCACAGACATCCCGCGGATGTGCTCGGCGGGGTACGAATCGGTACGCTGGTGGGAGAGAACACACTCAGGCACGTACACACGGTGCCGCCCATAGCGATCAGGAGTCACAGCATGCCCGCGAGCGTTCCCGACAAACCGGCCCTCGAGGGCCTCGAAACCTCTTGGGGCACCCGCTGGGAAGAGTCGGGCGTCTACCGCTTCGACCGCACGGGCGTCACGCACGACGACATCTACTCGATCGACACTCCCCCGCCCACGGCATCCGGTTCTCTGCACATCGGTCACGTGTTCAGCTACACGCACACCGACGTCGTGGCGCGCTACCAGCGCATGTCGGGCAAGCGCGTCTTCTACCCCATGGGGTGGGATGACAACGGCCTGCCCACCGAGCGCCGCGTACAGAACTACTACGGCGTGCGCTGCGACCCGTCGCTGCCCTACGACGCCGACTTCGTGCCGCCGTTCGAGGGTGGCGACAACAAGTCGACCAAGGCCGCCGACCAAAAGCCCGTGTCGCGCCGCAACTTCATCGAGCTGTGCGAGCGCCTCACGGTCGAGGACGAGAAGCAGTTCGAGGCCGTCTGGCGGGCCCTCGGCCTGTCGGTCGACTGGACGCAGACCTACCGCACCATCGGCGACGAGGCCCTCTTCACCTCACAGCTCGCGTTCCTGCGCAACGTCGAACGCGGCGAGGCCTACCAGGCCATGGCCCCGACGCTGTGGGACGTGACGTTCCGCACCGCCGTCGCCCAGGCCGAGCTCGAAGACAAAGAGCAACCGGGCGCCTATCACCGCCTCGCGTTCCAGAAGGCCGACGGCGGTTCGGTCGAGATCGAGACCACGCGTCCCGAACTCCTCGCCGCCTGCGTCGCCCTCGTGGCCCACCCCGACGACGAGCGATACAAGAACCTGTTCGGCACGACCGTGACGACACCCGTCTTCGGCGTCGAGGTGCCCATCGTGGCGCACCACCTTGCGCAGCCCGACAAGGGCGCCGGCATCGCCATGATCTGCACCTTCGGCGACCTGACCGACGTCATCTGGTGGCGCGAGCTCGACCTGCCCAACCGCGCGATCATGGGCTTCGACGGCCGCATCATCGCCGAGGCACCCGACGTCATCACGAGCGAAAAGGGCCTCGCCGCCTACGCGCAGCTCGCCGGCAAGACCGTCTTCAGCGCCAAGCAGACGATCGTCGAGCTGCTGCGTGAAGAGGGCAGCCTCATCGGTGACCCGAAGCCCATCGTGCACCCTGTCAAGTTCTTCGAGAAGGGCGACAAGCCGCTCGAGATCGTGTCGACGCGTCAGTGGTACATCCGCAACGGCGCTCGCGACGAAGAGCTGCGCGCCAAACTGCTCGCCTTCGGGCAAGAGCTCGACTGGCACCCCGACTTCATGCGCGTGCGCTACGAGAACTGGGTCGGCGGCCTCTCGGGCGATTGGCTCATCTCGCGCCAGCGCTTCTTCGGCGTGCCGATTCCGGTGTGGTATCCGCTCGACGCCGACGGCAACCCCGTCTTCGATCAGCCCATCGTCGCCACGCGCGACATGCTGCCCGTCGACCCTTCCTCCGAGCCCGCACCCGGCTACGACGCGTCTCAGCGGGGCCAGGCCCGCGGATTCATCGGCGAGGTCGACGTGATGGACACGTGGGCCACGTCATCCCTCACCCCGCAGCTCGCGGGCGGCTGGGAGCGCGACGAAGAACTCTGGAACCTCGTCTTCCCCTACTCGCTGCGCCCCCAGGGCCAGGACATCATCCGCACCTGGCTCTTCAGCACGATGCTGCGCTCGACGCTCGAGTACGGCGAGAAGCCGTGGACGAACACCACCCTGTCCGGTTTCATCGTCGACCCCGACCGCAAGAAGATGTCGAAGTCGAAGGGCAACGTCGTCACGCCCGCCGACATCCTCGAGAAGCACGGCTCCGACGCGGTGCGCTACTGGGCCGCTTCTTCGCGTCTCGGCACCGACGCCGCGTTCGACCCGCAGAACCCGACGCAGATCAAGATCGGTCGCCGCCTGGCCATCAAGGTGCTCAACGCCTCGAAGTTCATCCTCGGTTTCGAGGTTCCCGCGGGTGCCCAGATCACCGAGCCGCTCGACGCCAGCATGCTCGCGCAGCTGGAACGTGTGGTTGCGGATGCCTCGGCCGCCCTGGCCGCCTACGACCACGCTCGTGCGCTCGAGATCACCGAGAGCTTCTTCTGGGCATTCTGCGACGACTACCTCGAGCTCGTGAAGGAACGCGCCTACGACGAGGATCACGAGGGTCAGGCATCCGCCGCCCTCGCTCTGCGCACCGCGCTCGGTGTGCTGTTGCGACTGTTCGCGCCCGTCATCCCGTTCGCCACCGAAGAGGCCTGGTCGTGGTTCAACGACGGCTCCGTGCACGTGGCCGCGTGGCCCACCGTGGCCGAGTTCGACGGGCTGCCCGACGGCGATGCGTCGCTGCTCACGCTCGCGTCAGAAGCCCTGACGAGCATCCGCCGCGCCAAGACCGATGCGAAAGCCTCGCAGAAGACCCCGGTGGCGCAGGCCACCATCGCCGGAACCGCCGAGCAGACCGAATCGCTCGCGCGCGCCGCCTCCGACCTCAAGGCCGTCGGACGCATCGACACCCTCACCTTCATCACCGCCGCCGAACTGGCCGTCACGGACATCGTGCTCGCGCCGGCCGACAGCTAAGGAGCACCACCATGTCCGAGAGCACCAGCGCTTCCCCCACCGCAGCCGTCACGATCCGCCCCATGCGCGACCGCGACTTCTTCTCGTGGCTGCCGCTCTTCGTCGAATACGGCGATTTCTACAACTCCCCCGTGACCGACCAGAAGGCCCTGCTCGTGTGGAGCTGGATCTCCGAGGGCAAGCATGACGTGCACGGCCTCGTGGCCGAGAACGCCGACGGCACGCTCGTCGGCTTCGCGCATTTCCGTGGATTCGCCCGGCCCCTCGCCGGCGAGGTGGGCGTCTACCTCGACGATCTCTTCGTGCAGCCCGACGCGCGCCGCAGTGGTATCGCCACGCAGCTCATCGAGGCCGTCGGCGAGGCAGCCCGCGCGCGCGGCGCCCGCATCGTGCGCTGGGTGACGGCCGAAGACAACGCCGACGCACAGAAGCTCTACGACCAGGTCGCGGCCCGCACCACCTGGCTGACCTACGACATGGGGCTCTAGGCTCATGCAGCTCGGCACACGTTGGACCTTCGGGCAGGACGCCCCGGCCAGCCTGCCCGCCGTCGTCACCGAGGCGGTGCAATCGGTCGAGGCCGAAGTCTCCGCCGGCGGCAGCGATGCGGCCGGTTGGCGCTGGACGCTGACCTGGCTCGAAGGCAAACCCGTGGTCGAGCTCGATGACGGCACCACCGTCACCTATCAGCCCGCGTCGGCCGTCGGGCCCGAGTCGGCGACCATTCGCAGCGCCGACACCGAGGACGACGAGGGCGCCTTCTAAGGGCACCCGCGCCGGCCAGGTGTCGTTACTTCGTGGCGAGGATCTCGCCGTGGGGCATCGCGAACCAGCCGGTCTTGTCGGCCACCCAGGTCTTCCAGGCCTCGGAGACCTCTTGCAGATCTTCGAGTGTGGCTGCCCCGGCCTCGATCGACTGGGGCGCGAAGCTCGACTCGAGGGCACGCACGGCCCAGTTGCCGCCCCACCACTCGCGATCCGCGTCATCCGCGAAGCACCAGATCGAGGCCCCCGTCGAGATGTTCTCGAAGCCGGCCTCCATCGCCCACGCCTTCAGGCTCGACCCGCCGTCAGGGTCGCCGCCATTGAAGCGCGCGACGGCCTGGTAGACATCCATCCATTTGCGCAGGCCCGGCAGGAGCGGGTGCCACACGGCGCCGCCATAGATGACGTCGCGCGCGGCGACGACGCCGCCGGGCTTCACCACGCGGCGCATCTCGCGCAAGACGGCGACCGGATCGGCGACGTGCTGTAGCACCTGATGGGCGTGCACCACATCGAACGTGTCGTCTGGGAAGTCGAGGTGATAGGCATCCCCCACCTGGAATTCGACGTTGGTCAGACCGTTGTCGTCGGCGAGGGCCCGCGCCTGGTCGCGGACGTCTTCGGCGGCATCGATGCCGACCACGCGGCCGCCGGCCACACGACGACCGATATCGACCGTGATCGTTCCGGGCCCCGACCCCACGTCGAGAACCGACGCGCCCGGCACCAGGTGTGGCGCGAGGTAGGCGGCCGAGTTGTCGACCGTGCGCCAGCTGTGGGTGCGCAGAACGCTGTCGTGGTGTCCGTGGGTATACCGTTCGATCGTTGCCATACCCCGACACTAACTCCCCCATCCGACGGCCTCGACGATGTGACGGCGGCGTAGGCTGGCGGGATGGCCGATACGACGAATCCCCTGATCGCACCCAGTCCGCTTCCGTACCGTTTGCCGCCGTTCGCCGATATCTCCGACGAACATTACGAACCGGCGTTCGAGGCGGGCATGCGGGCGCACCTCGAAGAGATCCGTGCTATCACGAGCAACGTCGACGAACCGACGTTCGAGAACACGATGATTCCTCTTGAACGCGCCGGGCAGATCCTGCACCGCGTCGCCACCGTCTTCTTCAATAAGAGCTCCTCCGACTCCAACGAAGCCACCAACGCGCTCGAAGAAGAGATCGCGCCCCGACTGGCGGCCCACGACGACGCCATCATGCTAGACGCCGCGCTCTACGCCCGCGTGCGCGCCGTGGCTCAGACATCCGACGCTCTCGACGACGAGTCGCGGTATCTGGTCGAGCGCTACCTCGCCGAATTCGAGCACGCGGGCGCCAACCTCGACGACGACGGCAAGGACCGGTTGCGGGCCTTCAACCAGACGCTGTCGACGTTGACCACGCGATTCGAGAAGAACCTGCTCGCCGACACCAACGACCTGGCCGTTCTCGTCACCGATGTCGAGGAGCTCGACGGCCTGAGCGACGGCGAGATCGCCTCGCTGGCCGCGGCAGCCCGCGATCGCGGCATTGACGACGCCTACCTCATCACACTCGTGCTGCCCACCGGACACCCCGTTCTGGCATCCCTCACCTCGCGCACACTGCGCCACCGCATTCTGGAGGCGTCGCGGGCGCGCGGCCGCCGCGGCGGACCGTTCGACAATCGCGAACTCGTGCTCGAGATCACCCGCCTGCGCGCCCAACGCGCCCGCCTGCTCGGTTTCAACAGCCACGCCGAATACGTGACATCCGAGCAGACCGCCAAGAGCCCCGAGGCCGTTTCGCGCATACTCGGTCAGCTGGCACCCGCGGCGGCCCGCAACGCGCGCGCCGAACAGGCGGCGCTGCAGCAGATCGTCGACGAGCACGAAGCTGAGCCGTTTGCCATCGAAGCCCACGACTGGGCGTTCTACAGCGAGCGGGTTCGCCAGGCCACCTACGACGTGGACACGCAGGCCATGCGGCCCTACTTCGAGGCCGAGCGCGTGCTGCGCGACGGTGTGTTCTTCGCGGCCACGAAGCTCTATGGCATCACGTTCACCGAGCGCCACGACCTGATGGCCTACCATCCCGACGCCCGCGTCTTCGAGGTGCACAACGAAGACGGCACCGAGCTGGGGCTCTACATCCTTGACCTCTACACGCGCGACTCGAAGCGCGGAGGTGCGTGGATGAACCCGCTGGTGTCGCAGTCGACGCTGCTCGACCTGCCGCCCGTCGTCGTCAACAACCTCAACGTGCCGAAGCCTCCGGCCGGGTCGCCGACCCTGCTCAGCTTCGACGAGGTCAACACGTTCTTCCACGAGTTCGGGCACGCGCTGCACGGCCTCTTCGCCCACGTCACCTACCCCAAGTTCTCGGGCACCAATGTGTTCCGCGACTTCGTCGAGTTCCCGAGCCAGGTCAACGAGATGTGGATGCTGTGGCCCGAAGTTCTCGAGAACTACGCGGTCCATCACCGCACCGGCGAGCCCCTTCCCGCCGACCTCGTCGAGAAGATCCAGGCGTCGGCCGCCTTCGACGAAGGACATTCGACCAGCGAATATCTTGCCGCCGCACTGCTCGACCAGGCCTGGCACCGCATCACGGCCGATGATGCCGTCGGCGATGTCGAGAGCTTCGAAGCGGATGCCCTCGCCGATGTGGGCCTCGACAACCCCGCCGTGCCCACCCGCTACTCGAGCACCTACTTCGCCCACACCTTCTCGGGCGGTTACGACGCCGGCTACTACTCCTACATCTGGAGCGAGGTGTTGGACGCCGATACGGTCGGGTGGTTCGAGGAGAACGGCGGGCTGACGCGTGAGAACGGCGACCGATTCCGCCGCCTGCTGCTGGGCGTCGGCGGCAGCACGGACCCGCTTGAGGCATACCGCGCATTCCGCGGCCGAGATGCCGTCATCGAACCGCTGCTCGCCCGCCGCGGTCTGGAGCACTGACGCGCCGAATCGTCGGGCGCAGCACGAAGGCCGGGAGGATATCTCCCGGCCTTCTTCGCGCAATACTCACTCCGAGGGTGAGACCCTACGCAGACTTGTCCTGACGCTGCTTCTGGCGCGGAACGAGCGTCGGCGCCGCGTTCTCGAGCACGGTCTCGCGCGTGACGATGACCTCGGCCACCTCGTCGGTCGAGGGAACCTCGAACATGATCGGCCCGAGCACCTCTTCCATGATGGCGCGCAGCCCGCGGGCGCCGGTCTTGCGCAGTACCGCGAGGTCGGCGATCGCTTCGAGGGCGTCGTTATCGAAGTTCAGCTCGACGCCATCAAGCTCGAACATGCGCTGGTACTGCCGCACGAGCGCGTTCTTCGGCACCGTGAGAATCTCCATGAGAGCCTCTTGGTCGAGCTGCGTGACGGTGGTCACGACGGGAAGGCGGCCGATGAATTCGGGGATGAGCCCGAACTTGTGCAGGTCTTCGGGCAGCACCTCGCCGAACAGGTTGACGTCGTCGCCCTTGGAGTGGAGCGGAGCCCCGAAGCCGATGCCCTTCTTGCCGGCCCGCGACGAGATGATCTCTTCGAGCCCGGCGAAGGCGCCAGCCACGATGAAGAGCACGTTGGTCGTGTCGATCTGGATGAATTCCTGGTGCGGGTGCTTGCGACCACCCTGCGGCGGAACCGACGCGACGGTGCCCTCGAGGATCTTGAGCAGCGCCTGCTGCACGCCCTCGCCCGACACGTCGCGCGTGATCGACGGGTTCTCGGCCTTGCGGGCGATCTTGTCGACCTCGTCGATGTAGATGATGCCCGTCTCGGCGCGCTTGACGTCGTAGTCGGCGGCCTGGATGAGCTTCAGCAGGATGTTCTCGACGTCTTCGCCGACGTATCCGGCCTCCGTCAGCGCCGTCGCATCGGCGACCGCGAACGGCACGTTGAGCCGCTTGGCCAGCGTCTGCGCGAGGTAGGTCTTGCCGCAACCGGTCGGGCCGATGAGCAGGATGTTGCTCTTCGCGATCTCGACGTCGTCGCCCAGTTGGTCGGCGGCCGTGAGCGTGTTGCGGGCGCGCACACGCTTGTAGTGGTTGTAGACGGCGACCGAGAGCGCACGCTTGGCGGCCATCTGACCGATCACGTACTCGTCGAGGAAGCCGAAGATCTCTTTGGGCTTGGGCAGTTCGAAGTCACCGGCGGGGGCGTCTTCGCCCGCTTCGGCCATGCGCTCTTCGATGATCTCGTTGCACAGCTCGACGCATTCGTCGCAGATGTACACTCCGGGACCAGCGATCAGCTGCTGAACCTGCTTCTGGCTTTTGCCGCAGAATGAACATTTGAGCAGATCGGCGCTCTCACCTATCCGAGCCATCCCGTCACGCTCCCTTTTCGCAGTTAGATCGTGGTTGTGCGTACTGTCGAGCCTAACCCGATTCGGCGTATTTGCCCCGAACCCGGCCGGTCGGTCGCGGCGCGTCGGATGCGTTCCGCCGAAGCGGTTGCGCGGCCCGAGGTGCGCCGTTCGTGTGTGGTCAAAGTCTGCGCCATGTCGCGCCGCCCACAAAATCGGTTCGCCCTCAGCGTGTGCCCCCGGCAGGGGACGTCGCCTGGCAGAGACAGAGGGCCGGATGCCGCGGCGTGCGCGTCATCCGGCCCTCTCCGTGCTGGGTGTCAGCTCGGTTGTTCTGTCTTACTGCGCGATGGCCGCGGGAAGCGACTTGCGGCTCGTGAGCACCTGGTCGATCAGGCCGTATTCGAGTGCCTCGCTGGCGCCGAGGATCTTGTCGCGGTCGATGTCTTTGTTGACCTGCTCCTGTGAGCGGTTCGAGTGCTTCGACAGCGTGGCCTCGAGCCAGGTGCGCATGCGCATGATCTCGGCGGCCTGGATCTCGATGTCCGATGCCTGTCCGCGACCGGCCTCGCCGACGGCGGGCTGGTGGATGAGGATGCGGGCGTTGGGCAGCGCGAGGCGCTTGCCGGGGGTGCCTGCCGCGGTAAGCACGGCGGCCGCCGAGGCTGCTTGGCCGAGGACAACCGTCTGGATCTGCGGACGGATGTACTGCATCGTGTCGTAGATCGCCGTCATCGCGGTGAACGAGCCACCGGGCGAGTTGATGTACATGACGATGTCGCGGTCGGGGTCCATGCTTTCGAGCACCAACAGCTGAGCCATGATGTCGTCGGCCGACGCGTCGTCGACCTGGACACCCAGGAAGATGATGCGGTCTTCGAACAGCTTGGCGTAGGGGTCTTGGCGCTTGTAACCGTAAGCGGTGCGCTCTTCGAAGCTCGGCAGGATGTAACGGCTGCCGGGCATCTGGACGCCGGATGCCTGACCCATCGAGCTCGTGGCGTTTCCACCGAATGTGGGGATGTTCATCTGTTTTCCTTCGTCGAGTTCGTGAGTCAGTTCGTTTCGGTTCCGCCGCCACCGGCGACGTCGGTGGCCGACTCGCGGATGTGGTCGACGAAGCCGTACTCGAGGGCCTCTTGCGCGCTGAACCAACGGTCGCGGTCACCGTCGAGGTTGATCTGCTCGACCGTCTTGCCGGTCTGGGCGGCGGTGATCTCGGCGAGGCGGCGCTTCATGTCGAGGATGAGCTGAGCCTGCGTCTGGATGTCGCTCGCCGTTCCGCCGAAGCCACCGTGCGGCTGGTGCAGCAGCACACGCGCGTTGGGCGTGATGTAGCGCTTGCCCTTGGTACCGGCGGTCAGCAGCAGCTGCCCCATCGAGGCGGCCATACCGATTCCGACGGTGACGATGTCGTTCGGCACGAACTGCATCGTGTCGTAGATGGCCATGCCTGCGGTGATGGAACCGCCGGGCGAGTTGATGTAGAGGTAGATGTCTCGGGTGGAGTCTTCAGCCGCCAACAGAAGAAGCTTTGCGGCGATCTCGTTGGCGTTGTCGTCGCGCACCTCTGACCCGAGCCAGATGATGCGGTCTTTCAGCAGTCGGTCAAAAACACTGGGTGACAGTGCTGGTTCGGCCATGTCGCGCTCCATTTCAGTTATCGCTTGGAATCGAATCTATAGGAGCTAACGTCGGCAAACGGGCGTGTTCGCCGTGGGCAGACGTTGCCGTGTCACTGCCGGGTCTTCTAGCGACGTGCGGCGTGTCGCACCCGCGCCGAATACATATCGGATGCCGGAGTGCCACGTTTGGGAGGGTGCGAGGTTTGCCCGCACCGAACGCACGAATGCCCCCGGCGTGAACCGGGGGCATTCGAGGTGTTCAGGCCGTGAGGCCGAACGTGGTCTTACTTCGCGTCTGCGTCGTCCGCAGCAGCGGCCTTCTTGGCGGCCGGCTTCTTGGCGGCAGCCTTCTTGGCCGGTGCTTTCTTCGCGGGCTTCTCGGCGGCAGCCTCGTCGGCCGGCGCGGCGTCGCTCTCAGCGGCGTCGGTGCTGGTCTCGTCGGTGGCGGCGTCGGTGCTGACCTCGTCGGCATTGGCGTCGTCGGCCTCGGGCACGAAGCCCGTGAGGTCGATGGCCTTGCCGTTGGTGTCGACGACCGTGGCCTTGCCGAGCACGACGGCGATGGCCTTGTTACGGGCTACTTCGCCGACCATGGCGGGGATCTGACCGTTCTGGTCGAGAACCTGGATGAATTCGCCGGGCTCCATGCCGTACTGCGAGGCACCCTGGATGAGGTACTGGGTGAGCTCTTCCTGGCTGACCTGCACCTTCTCTGCCTCGGCGATCGCGTCGAACAGCATCTGCTGACGGAACGTCTCGGTGGAGGAGACGCGAACCTCTTCGCGGTGGGCGTCGTCTTCGAGGCGGCCTTCGCCCTCGAGGTGACGGTGCACCTCGTCTTCGACGAGCTGCTCGGGGACGGGGATCTCGACCGACTCGACGAGCTGTTCGACGAGCTTGGTGCGAGCCTCGGCGCCCTGGCCGAAGGCCTTCTGGCGCTCGACCTGACCCTTGAGGCTCTCGCGCAGCTCGTCGATGGTGTCGAACTCGCTGGCGATCTGCGCGAAGTCGTCGTTCGCCTCGGGCATCTCGCGCTCTTTCACGGCGGTGACGGTGACGGCGATCTCGGCCTGCTCACCCTCGTGCTCGCCACCCAGGAGGGGGGCGCTGAACGTGGTGCTCTCACCGGCGGTGAGGGAGTCGAGGGCCTCGTCGATGCCCTCGATCAGCTCACCCGAGCCGAGCTCGTAGCTGATGGCGTCGGCGCGGTCGACTTCTTCGCCGTTGATGGTGGCGACGAGGTCGATCTGCGCGAAGTCACCGGTCTTGGCGGGACGGTCGACGCTGATGAGCGTGCCGAAGCGCGTGCGCAGGCGGTCGAGCTCTTCCTGCACGTCTTCGTCGGTGATCTCGGCGGGCTCGACCTCGACGGTCAGGCCCGAGTAGTCGGGCAGTTCGATCTCGGGGCGCACGTCGACCTCGACGTTGACCAGGAGGTCACCCGAGTAGTCCTTGTCGCTCGGCCATTCGATGATGTCGGCCTGCGGGCGGCCGAGCGAGCGGAGGCTGTGCTCTTCGACGGCGGCACGGTAGAAACCGTCGAGGCCTTCGTTGACGGCGTGCTCGAGGACCGCACCCTTGCCGACGCGCTGGTCGATGATCGCGGGCGGAACCTTGCCCTTGCGGAAGCCAGGAATGTTGACCTGCTCGGCGATGTGACCGTAGGCGTGCGTGATGCTGGGCTTCAAGTCGTCGGGCGTCACCGTGATGGCGAGCTTGACGCGCGTGGGGCTCAGCTGTTCGACCGTGGACTTCACGTGTTCAATCTCCTGTGTTCGAAACTCTTGTACTCGAACCCGGAACGACGCGGCAGTTGTCGCGTGGGGCGTTTCGGGCCGAGGATGACATGTGTGGTCGGGGCGACAGGATTCGAACCTGCGACTTCTCGCTCCCAAAGCGAGCGCTCTACCAAGCTGAGCTACGCCCCGAATGTCACACACTCGGTGAGGCAACCGCCGGGCGCGAACGCAGGCTGATTGACCTCGAAAGTCTAGTCTAGGGGGATGCCGCAGCGGTTGTGGCACTCAGCACGCCCGCGGCTGTAATAGTATGTTCAGGCACCGGTTCGCCGGGCACGGGGATGTAGCTCAATGGTAGAGCCTCAGTCTTCCAAACTGATGGTGCGGGTTCGATTCCCGTCATCCCCTCCGAATACGCTGACAGCCCGCCGATCACACCGATCCGCGGGCTGTCGTCGTATGTCCGCCCTGTTTTTGTCCGCCCTGTTTCGTCACGACGTCGGCGTGGTGAGCACCTCGCCGACGGTGTGGGCGTAGACAAGCAGACCTGAGATCGCGAGCACCCACCCGGCGATGCGGCCGCGGATCGAGGCGACCACGATGATCGCCGCGAAGATCATGAGCGGCAGACCGTAGCGAGATTGCGTGCCGATCGAGTGATAGAGCAGGTAGAACGTCACGGGCAGGAACACGAACGACAGCAGGATGCCCGCCGTCGCACTCATGCCGCCGACACGGGTCGTGTCGTCCGCCGCTGCGAGCGGCCTGAGCGCGAAAAGGAATACGCCACCGAACACGAGCGCCTGCAGGAGATAGCCGATGCTCCACAACTCGGGCGACGGCGGGAAACCGCTGTCGTGGATCGGTTGGAGAAGCGCCCGGACGCCGGAGAAGATCGCGTCGAGGATGCTGCCATCGGTGTACATGATGGTGTTCAATCCACCGTCGGGCTCGCGTCCGGGGACGCGACCCGCGATGCGCCAGGTATTCCATGCCGATTGCACGAGAAGCGGCAGGAGAGACAGCGCAATGCCGATGGCATATCTTTTCGCGTTTGCGCGGAAGTCGGACCGGAACGTCGACAGCGTCTGGGCACCGACGGGAAGGAACGTGGCGAACCAGATCCCGGCCGTGGCGAGCGGGATGAAGTTGGATTTGTTCAGGGCCGCCAGAACGGCGATCGTCACCGTGACGATGATGCGACGGCGCCACGACCCCCGCAGGGTCGCCGCCCAGACGATACCGGCAGCGAAGAGGGGGGCGAGGCCATCCGGGGTCACCGTCGACCCTTGTAGCAGGGCGAGTGGCGCGACCGACATGGCGAGGACGATGCCGATTGCGGCGCCTCGGTGGGCTCCGAGGCGGATCGCGACCGCCAGGAACAGCGCCGAACCGAGGGCGTAGAGGACGGAGGAGGCGGTGCGCGCGGCCTCGAAGAGGCTCATCCCCGTGACGGCTCGCAGCGGAACCGCGATGGCGGCGTCGAGGAGGTAGTACACCGGCGCGTACATGAGGACGTAGTTCACGCCGGCGACGGGGATCTGGTCGAGCGTGATGGGCGTGGAGCAGGTCGTCTCGGCGCCCCGGCACACGTATTCCTTCACCGTTTCGGGTGACAGCGTGTCGGCGACGGTGGGGAGCCCGCGCTCGTCGAGGATTTTGACGATGTAGTCGAAGTGCACCCCCTCGTCGAACTGGGTCAGGGGCGTGTAGGCGCGTCCGAGGATGATACTGATCACGAGCACGGCGATACCGACGGCCACCACGGCGACGACGTTCGCCCAGCGGGCGCGGCGTGTCAGGGCGGGGTTCGTCGCGGTGCGCGGGTTTGCCGCTTCGACCGCCTCGGAATTCGCGTGGTCGCCCTGCTGTCGGCCTCGATGTGATTCTGCGTCGTCGTCGGCGATATCTCGCATCGTTCCCCTGCTCGGTTCTGGCTCTGGCGGCTCGTAGAACCGAGCATAACGGTCCTCGATTGCCGTCCGGGAGCAGTCGAGGGCGGCGGCACGGGATGGCTCAGAACGGGCTGGCCCAGAACGGGCTGGCCCGGAGCGGGATGGCCCAGAGCGGGATGGCCCAGAGCGGGATGAGTCAGAGCGGGATGAGTCAGAGCGGGTTGACGAGGTCGGGCGAGTCGCCTGTCACGGGGCCGACGATGTGGAAGTCGAGCGCTTCGGCGACGGGTGTGGCCGCTTCGACCGCGGCGTCGACGAGCCCCTGGTCGCCCACGATGGTCGGGTCGAGCCACGTGTCCACGAAGTGCCGCGGCAACGTGACGGGTGTGCGGTCGTGGATGTCGCGCAAGCCCCCGACCGCCTCGCGGGTAAGTATCGTGGCCGTCAGGATCCACTCGTTTGAGCCCGGCGCACGCCACCACGAGTAGAGGCCCGCGAACGCCAGCGGCTCGTCGGCGTCGTGGATGTAATAGGGGGTCTTGGTCTTGCCGACCGTCTTCCACTCGTAGTAACCGGATGCCGGCAGGATGGCGCGCTTCGACCGCACCGAGTTCTTGAACGATGCCTTTTCGGCGGCCGTCTCGGACCGGGCGTTGAAGGTGGGGAACTTGGTCTTCAGCTCTCTCGACCAGGAGGGCACGAGCGACCAGCGGCCGGCCATGAGGCGGCGCACCACGGCATCCGGGTCGTCGCGTTCGGTGGCGTGGGCGTCGAACGCGGCTGCGGCGGCTGCCTCTGCCGAAGCCGCCCGCTCGTCGGTGTGGCGCGGCGACTCGAAGATGACGGGCACCGGATCGGTGGGGCGGATGTTCCAGGCCGGAGCGTTGGCATAGTCATCGAGCTCGGACACGTCGAAGTAGGCTCCGAGCTCTTCGCCCGTGAGGGAGTTCGTGAATCGTCCGCACATGCGCTTAGCCTATTGAGTGACGCCGACACTGCACAGGGCGAGCACGAGGATGCGACATCCGCGATGTGCCCCTGAGCGAGAAACCGAGAGAACGTGCTGAAAGTTCCTGCGACCTTCTGGTCGGGTCTGTGGACGATCGCGGGCGCGCTCATCTTCGTCGGCGCGGTTTTCGCCTTCGCGACGGCGCGATTCGGGTTGGGTGTCGCCCTCGTGGTGGCCACGCTCGTGTGCCTCAGCGGGAGCTGGCGCGCGCAACACCTCGCGAAGAAACGCGCTCGAGACCGACGGAGCTGACACGGGGCACGAGACCGACGGAGCTGACACGGGGCGCGACACGCTCGGTGTCCGGGCCTTGAGGAGCGCGAAACTCGGAGGCCACGAGAGCGGCGCACACCACGCGCATCGGCGTCGAGGGATGCGCAGCGGTCAGCGACGGGCGTGGAGCTCGGCGTTGCCGACGTAGCGGGCCGCGTTCTGGCGGATGCCGTCGACCTCCTCGTCCGTGAGGCTGCGCCGCACCTTTCCGGGCACACCGGCGACGAGTGAGCGCGGCGGAATGTGCGTGCCCTCGAGGACGACAGCCCCGGCCGCGATGAGGGATTCCTCGCCGATGACGGCTCCGCTGAGGACGACCGAGCCCATGCCGACGAGCACCGTGTCGCCGATGGTGCAGCCGTGCACGACAGCGTTGTGGCCGATGGACACGTCGCGGCCGATGGTGACGGGCCACGCGGCATCCACGTGCACGGCGACGCCGTCTTGGACGTTGCTGCGCTCACCGACCGTGATCGAGTTGTAGTCGCCCCGCAGGACCGCGTTGTACCAAACGCTCGAGGAGTCGGCGAGCGCCACATGTCCGACGATGCGTGCGCCCTCTGCGACGAAGGCGGTGGCCGCGAGGTGCGGGCCGTCGATGCCCGCGAGTGGGACGAGGGCCTGTGCGGCGGCGGCGGCGGCGAAGGAGGCGGCGTCGGTCATGCGGCCACGCTACCGGAGGGGCGGCGGGCGGCGGGGGCCGGTTTCTGCCACAGTGGTCCCACGATCGTTTCGAGGGGGAACCTCTGTGAATACCGAACCGTCGATGTGGCCGCCCCGGCGGGATGCACTCACCGACACCTCGCTGTGCCCGTCCTGCTTCGCCGTGCTGCGCGGCCCGGTGTGTGGGCGTTGCGGCTTCGACGCGAGCGTGCCGCGAGGGGCTGAACTGTTCGAGGCGTCGAAGCGGGTTCGGGATGCCGCGATCGACCGGTCTCGGCTCATCGGCCTCATGCGCGTCGAACAACAGGCGGCTGTGCAGGGGGCCTCGGCGTCGCGGGGTTCCGCCGAGACGATGTCGCCGCCGCCGATCGCGACCGCCCACGCATCCGACACTCGTGCCGCGCAACCGCACCCGGCACCCGGGGCTGGCCCCAAGGCACCCGAGGTCCCGTCCATCCCCGCTCGTCCTCCCCTGCCCGGGACGACCGACGGCCTGAGTGCCGCTTCGGCTTCGGCTTCGGCTTCGGCTTCGGCTTCGAAATCTTCTGGCACCGGCACTCCCGTCGGCCCCGTCACGCCCGGCGCGTCCCAGCCTTCCGCTTCGCCCGACTGGGGGTACCCGTCGGCGCCTGAGCCGCAACGCTCCGAGCCGCAGCCCTCCCCCGCGCAGCCTCCCGTCCCGCCCGTTCCTCCGACTCCGTGGTCACAGCAGAGCCCTCAGCAGGGCCACTCGACACCGGGCCAGCAGCCATACCCCTCGGCGAGCGCCGGTATGCCGCCGTTCCAGCCAGCGCAGGCCGCGCCTCCCGCGCAGCCGCGTCGCTCGGGCGTGCAGATTTTGCTGCTCATCGCCGGTGTGACGCTCGTCGGAATCGCCGCGCTCTTCTTCGCGGTCATCGCCTACGTGCTGACGTCGCCCGAGGTCCGCGTCGTCCTGCTCCTCCTGGCGGCGGCTGCGGTCGCGGCTCTCGGGATCGCGCTCCGCCGACGGCTGCCGGGCACGGCCGAGGCGCTCGTGACTCTCGGCATCGTCTTCGTCCTCGTCGACGGCCTCCTGGTCCGGTCGCAGGGCCTCTTCGGTTCTTCGGATGTCGAAGGCTCGACGTTCACGGGCATCTACGGCCTCGTGGCGTCCGCTGTCTTCCTCGGGCTCGCGCGGCTCACTCGCATGCGCGCGCCCTCTGTCGCCGCGGCCATCCTGATCCCCTTCGGCGGGTTCTTCCTTCTCGGAGGCCTCGTGGATGCCTTCTCCTCGACCGCCTCGTGGTGGGCTGCGGGTGTGGGTGGCGGCGTGTTGAGCGTTGCCGCAGCGTTCCTGTGGCCGCGTGTCGTCGGGCCTTTCCGCGGGGATGCTCTCTGGTTGCGCGGCGCCGGCGTCACCTTCGCGTCGCTCGCCACGCTCACCGCCGTGTTCGCGTTCCCCGAGTTGCGCTGGGCGACCCTCCTCACGTTCGGAGTCGTTGCGGCTCTCTGGGTCACCCTGGCGGCACTTCCTCCCGCCCCCAGTCCGCGCCCCCGCGCCCAGGGGTCGGATGCCCGGACATCTGCTTACGCGACGGCTTACCCGCCGGCCCAGAACGACGCTCCCCCACGCCCCGATGCCAACGCACAGGCACAGGCACAGGCACAGGCACAGCCGCAGTCTTCGACACCCCGTACCGAAGCCGGGAAGGCTCCCGATGCGGCGCCGCGCCACCCTGCGTCGCAGACATTCGCCGCGGTGGGCGCGGGCCTGTCGGTGGTCGCGGCCCTGGCGACGCCGATCTACCGGGTCGACGCCGATTGGTGGACGATCGTCCTCTTGGCTCTCACGGCGGGTGTGGGGTTCATCGCGCTCGCGGGGATCGCTCGCGCCCTGACCCGCACGAGTTGGCGCCATCGTTCCCGCGCCGCCGTGTGGGCCGGCGGTGTCGCCTTCGCGGGCGCCAGCTTCCCGCCGCTCGTCATCGGAAGTCTCCTGCCGTTCGGCTATGTCGCCATCGCGGGCCTCTCCCCCGCATTCTCGCTATCGGGGGCCGAGGGCTTCCTCAGGGAATCGCTCTTCGGCATGGGCGAGTACTACTGGCGGTTCGAGCCCGGGCTGGCGCTCCTCGTGGCTGCGGCCGCACTCGCCGTCGGCCTGGCCCTCCTCGGCCGACTGCGACGCGAGGCCTGGGCCCCGACCGTTCTCGCGAGCATGGGCCTTCTCACCGCAGCGGCCCTTCTGCCCGGAACGACGGGGGCCGCCGCCGGACTCGCCGTGGTCGCCGTGATCTTCACCGCCCTATGCGCTCCCGTCTTGCGGCGCCCCCGCGGCGTCACGGCCGTCTTCGTGATCTTCGCTGTCATCGCGCTCGGGCCCCTGGCGGTGGCCGGTCGACAGTCAGAGCCCCTGTGGCCGGTGGCGGCCCTCCTCGCGGTCGCCGTGCCGCTCGCCCTCCGGGTCTTCCTGCGTTCCGCGGGTCGCCGCTCTGCTGGCTTCCCTGGCTCTGCTGGCACCGCTGGCTCTGCTGGCACCGCTGGCCTCGCTGGCTCCGCTGGCACCGCCAACGCCGTCGCTCCGGCAACACCCCGGGGAACACGCTCCGGCTGGGATGCCGCGCGTGTCGCCCTGCTGGGACTGGCCATCTTCGGCTTCATCGGCGCCTTCTTCACCGCACCCGACTGGTTGGGGATCGACGGCGAAGCGGTGCCCACCCCCGCTCTCTGGGCAGCACTCGCCTCGCTCGCGATCCTCTGCGTCGCCCCCGCGGTGTCACGCAGATCGACGTCGCACGGCGGCAGCTCCCCCACAGCCGCTCCCGTCGCCTCCGATGCACCTGTCATCGGGACATTCGGCGAAACATCCGGCGCGACATCTGTTCGCTCCGTCCGCGGCGGTCGTTGGCTGTTGGCGGCACCCGATCGGATGGTCGTCACCTCCGTCTCCGGCATCCTCGCGGCCATCCTCGGCTTCATCGTCTTCGCCAGCTGGGTGACGTCGCGCGGGCCCCTCGGCGGATTCAGCGTGACCGACGGTGCCGGACGGGGCGATGCCACCTCGGCACCCCTCATCGCCGTTCTCGTGCTGGCCGCCGTCGCCGCCGTGCTGTGGCAAGTGCTGCCCGCCGTCGCCGACACGGCAGAGCGCCTCGTGTTCGCAGCCGTGGGCCCGCTGGTGATCGCGGGCGCCGCGACCGTCATCGTGCTCGATGCTCGGGGAGATACGGCACCCGCCCTCGCCCTGACGACCGTGGTGCTCGCGGCATCCGCTCTCGTGCTCTTCGCTCGGCGTTCCGCTCTGGGTCGACGCGCCCGTATCGTCTGGGATGCTTCGACGGCGCTCGTCGCCGTCCTCGGTCTGTTCGCCGCGGTCGGTGCGCCCGCCGACGCTCGATGGTTGAGCCTGCTGGTTCTCACCGTCGCCGCCCTGGTGCTGGCCTCGGGCGAGGGTGAGATCCTGCAGGGCGATCGCGCGCGCCACCACATCGCGTGGGCCGCCATTCCCCTCGGCCTCGCCGCGCTCTGGACCCTTCTCGCCGATGGCGGCGTCACGACCGTCGAGGCCTACACGGCACCCGTCGCCGGCCTCCTCGCGGCCCTGGCAGCGCTCTTCGTGTGGCGTCGCCCGGTGCCGACCGGACGTGCGGATGGTCGCATGATTCTGGCGGCCGCCGCCCTCACCGTCCTCGTGCTGCCGAGCGTCGTCATGTCGGGTGCCGCCGTCTCCGGGCCGAACCTGCTGCGGCCGGCTGCCTTGCTCCTCGGCGGGTTGGCCGTCGGAGCCCTCGCCGCGGCCTGGCCCACGGTGATCAGGGGGCTGCCCCTCCGCCGCATCCTCGTCGCCACCTCGCTCGTCGCGATCGCCGGTACCGGTCTCGTGAGAGGCCTCGGCGAGTTGCTTCGGGCGGGAAGCTACGGCATCCCCGATATGCCGTCGGGCTGGGGTAACGGCGATGACGGTGCACCGCCGTGGGTGTTGGTGCTGTTGGGCCGGGAACCCTGGCCCGCCATCGGTCCGCTGATCGAACCGTGGACGGGCCTCGCGGCCGCCGCGCTCGTGGTGCTCGCCATCGTGTGGATGCGGGAACGCGACGACAGGATGCCTCGGGCCGCCGTCCTCGCAATCGTCCTCGCCGTGATCGTCTTCGCACTTCCGGCCCTCATCATCACCCTGCGCCAAGACCTGCCGACCCTCGCGCCGTTCATCGCGGTCGTCGTGCTGTCGATCGTGTCGATCGTCGCCGCGGCCCATGACGCTCCCCCGATCGGGCGCCTCGTGCGCTGGACGGCGATGGGTGCGGCCCTCGTCATCACGGCCGCGGTTCTCGTCTCCGTCCCGCGACTGACGGGTGGGGCGCCATACGAGGCCGACATCTTGACGGTCATCGTCGGATCGGCTCTCGTCGTGGGCGGGCTCATCGATCTGGGCCGTCGCCCGGCCCTGCGCAGCTGGCCCGCGCTCGGCCCGGGACTCGTCGTCGCGCTCGTGCCGTCTCTCCTCGCCGACTACGGCCAGACCACCATCGCGCGCATCATCCTGCTCGGCATCGCCGCGATCGCCGTGTTGCTCTTCGGGGTGCTGCGCAAACTGCAGGCGCCCGTCATCATCGGCGCCGTCGTGCTGCTGCTGCACGCCCTCGCACAACTGTGGCCGTGGATCTCGGACCTCTACTCGGTCATCCCCTGGTGGCTGTGGGTGGGGGTCGGCGGCATCCTGCTGATCGTCGTGGCCGCGACCTACGAGAAACGCATTCGGGATGCGCGGGCGGTGGCTCGCAGCATCCGCTCGCTGCGGTGACCTCGGGCGAGCGACACCGATGCGGCCGCCACCGCGGATGCCGCCGCCAGGTGAGGGTAGCCTCAGCTCAAAACCTGCGCCGACCAGCGAATTAGCAGAGCCTAAACTTGCTTGCGGAATGTCTGAGCGTGAGTAGCGTTGGGGTCAACGTAGAGATCGAAGAGATCGAGAGAAGGGCACACACCATGACGAACGTCACCACCACCCACATCCCCCAGGCCGTCACCACCCCCGACACCGCCGCGGGAGTCGCCCAGTTCCTCAGCCCCGTGGTCGTCGACCTCACGGCCCTCGTCGTCAACGGCAAGCAGGCGCACTGGCACGTGCGCGGCGCCAACTTCATCGGCGTGCACGAGCTGCTCGACACGGTCGTCGCTCACGCGCAGGAATGGGCCGACCTGGCCGCCGAGCGCATCGTCGCCCTGGGCCTGCCCGTCGACGCCCGCCTCGAGACCGTCGCCGCGAAGAGCACCGCCGGCTCGCTGACCCCCGGGTTCCAGCAGTCGCAGGTCACCATCGCCGAGATCATCACCCACATCGACGCCGCCCTCGTCAACGTGAAGACCGCCATCGATGAGCTCGACGCCATCGACTTCACCAGCCAAGACGTGGCCATCGAGATCGCTCGCGGCCTGGAGAAGGACCGCTGGTTCCTCTTCGCGCACATCGCCGCGTAGTCACCGCCTGAGCGGCGGGTTCGCCCGTCGTCATAACAGAGCCGGGGTCACCATTGTGGTGGCCCCGGCTTTTCTGTGCGCGGCGGTGGTGCGACCCGTCGTTTCGGCGCGTGGTGGTTGGAGCGCCGTGGTCAGAACGCCGTGGTTGGAGCGCCGTGGTTAGAGCGCCGTGGTTAGAGCGCGTCGTGTGTGAACCGGCCGTTCACGAGGGTGGCGTCCACCCGGATGCGTCGTAGCGCGTCGGCGTCGAGCAGACGCGGGTCCTCGCCCAGAATCGCGAGATCGGCAGGCTCCCCGTCGGCGACCCGGGTGCGGGTGGACGCCCGAAGCGCCTCCTCGAGGGTGATCGCCTGCTCGGGATGCCACGGCTCCCGTCCCGCCCGCGACCGGTGCACGGCGGCCGACACGGCGACCCACGGGTCGAGCGGTGCGACAGGCGCGTCAGAGCCCAGCGCGAGCGCTGCGCCAGCATCCAACAGGTCCCGAAGCGGGAATGTGCGCTCGGTGTGACCGGCCCAGTGATGCTCGGCGACATCCCGATCGTCCATGGCGTGCTCGGGCTGCACGCTCGCGACCACGCCCAGCTCGGCGAAGCGGCGGATGTCGGATGCCTGCAACAACTGTGCGTGCTCGATCGACCCAGAAGCGCCCGTGTTCGCGAAGGCATCCAACGCGAGCGCGTTCGCCTGATCGCCGATGGCGTGCACGGCCGAGCGGATGCCGGCGCGGTGAGCCTTCGTCATGAGCGGTTCGAGCTGCTCGGGCGGAATCGTCAACGCCCCGTGATCCCCCTCCCCTTCCATGGGTTCGGGATAGGGCGCGAAACAGTAGGCGGTGCGGGTGTTGAGCGAGCCATCCGTGATCACCTTGTAGGGGCCCATGCGCAGCAGACCGTGCGTGTGAGCGATCGTCTGACCCGACTGGAGGCCGTCGGCGATGGCTCGGTCGAGGAACTGGGTGTAGACGCCGAACTCGACGCGCAGTTGCGTGTTGCCGCCCGCGATGCGGCGCTGCCAGACCTCCACGTTCCAGGCCATCTCCATGTCGACGATGCCGACGACACCACGCGCACTGGCCGCCCGAGACGCGTCGTGGGCCCACGCATCCGCCACCTCGTCTGGCACATCGTCGAGGCGTCGCAGCACCGTGAAGGCGTCCTCCTCGCGCAGAAGACCCGTCTCGTGGTCGGCGAGGCCATGCTCCACGAGGGCCAAACGGTTGAGCCAAGCCGCGTGCAGGTCACCCGAGATGAGGATGACGGGACGCCCGGGCGCGGCCGCGTCGAGGAGCGCTGCATCCGGCTCGTCGTCCCACAGGGCGTCGCGGAAACCGTAGCCGATGAGGGGCGCGTGGCCGAGCGACGTCTCGGCAGCGGTGGCGGCGCGCTCGGCGACGAGACGCGCGGCATCGGCGGCGGATGCGGCGACACCGACATCGAGGCGGCTCGCCGTGTGTGCCCACTGGGTGAAGTGCACGTGGGCGTCCCACAGGCCGGGCACGACAAACCGCCCCTGCAGGTCGCGGCGCACGGCGTGGTCGGACTCGGGGATCGTCGAAGCGGCACCGGCCGGGAGGACCGCCGCGATGGTTCCGTCGCGCAGGACGATGTCGCTGAGGGGGACGTCAGAACTCTCGGCGCCTCCCCGAGCATTCTCCCCCAGCGGCAGGACGCGTGCATTCGCGAGAACCGTGATGACACCTGACCCGGGGTTCGCCGCGCTCAACCTCAGCTTCATGCCTGCGGCACCTCAGGATCTAGAGGCACCTGGCGCACGCGGCGCATCTCGGCGGCCAGAGCGGGGTTGGGGTATTCGCTGCCGTTCTCGAGCTCGAAGATGATGGTCTCGATCGTGTCGTCGGGGCGGTTCTGGCTGAGCTTGCGCTTGCCCGTGACGCGCGTCGGGGTCAGCCGGAAACCGACAGTGCCCGCCGAGATGCGCGAGGCGTAGGCCGCGTTCTCGGGGGTGCCCTCCATGAGCCGGGGCTCGGGCATCCGCTTCTCGAAGTGTTCGACGAGGGCGCCCAGCACGCGGTAGTTCTCTTCGTCCGAGAGAATCTCGGGAACGCCGCTCAGGTGCGCGACGACGTAGTTCCAGGTCGGCACGGCCGGTTTGGCGTCGTACCATCCGGGCGAGATGTAGCCGTGGGGGCCCTGCACGATCACGAGAAGCTCGCCCTGGCCGAGCTCGAGGATCGCCTCGTCGGGCCGGCCGACGTGCCCCAGAATCGTGAGGTCGTCCCGGTCGGGATCGAGGACGACGGCGTAATGCGACGCCGCAAGACCGTTCGCCGTGTTCGCCACGAGGGTGACCCAGGGGTTCTCGGCGATCAATCGGCGGATGTCGGCCACATCGCCCAGCACGAAACTCGGGTTCTGACGCATCCGGTCCTCCTCAGGCCTGGCAGACGGGGCACCAATACAACTTGCGCGCCCCCATCTCTTCGAGCGAGATGTGGGTGCCGCACACGCGGCACGGCAATCCCTCGCGTTTGTATACCCAGTGACGGTCGGCGCGGCTGGCCATCGCCAGGCGGTAGGCCTCGTCGTCGAGATCGTCCATGGTCATCATCTGACCGGTCTCGATGCCGATCGCGAGCAGTCGCACCCAGTCGCGCCAGATGCCGCGCACGGTCTCTTCGGGCACGAGCTTGCCGGGCGTGTGCGGGTTGACCTTCGCGCGGAACAGCAGCTCGGCGCGATAGACGTTGCCGATGCCCGAAACGACTTTCTGGTCCATGAGCAGCAGCCCGATGGGCGTGGGTTTCTTGCGCACCGTCGCGGTGAAGCGGTCCTCGGCGGCCTTCGTGTCGTCGTGCTGCGGGTCGGGCCCGAGCGAATCGATGACGCGCTGCACATCAGCACCCGTGACGACCTCGCACGCCGTCGGGCCGCGCAGGTCGGCCACGGTCGTGTCGGTCAGCAGGCGCACGCGCACCGCACCGACGGGCTCGGGCGGGAATGTCTCGTCGTTCTCGGGCAGGCCTTTCGTCTGCTCCGACATGCGAACGCGGGCTCGGCGGGGCGCGCCGATGCTCGAGACCGAATCTTCACCGTCGGCGTCGCGCAGCTCGGCCAAGAGCACGTCGTCGCGCTTGTTGCCAGCGGCCGCCACGCGTCGCTTACCCGTGCGCGGGGCGTCGGATGCGGGAGCGTCGGTGTCTGCGTCGGCGTCGGCGTCGGCGTCGGCGTCGGCATGGGCGTCGGTGTCTTCAGCTCCAGAACCGGCCAGAACCGTCCCCCGCTGATTCGTCTGCCCCATGCGCCCGGCCGCCGACTCGATGGTCGGATCGGTCGTGATCTGGCCCGCGAAATCCCACGCGCCGTACATGCCGAGGTGCACGCGCAGCCAGACGTCGTCGCCGAAGTGCATGAACATCTGCTTGCCGACGGCATCGACATCCGTGATCGTGCGACCGTCGAGCACGGCCGCCCCCTCGGCGAAGCGGCCCTGCGGCGAGGCGGCGCGCACGGTCTTGCCCAGGAAGTTGTGCCGGAACTGCCGCGCGATGCGGTGGACGGAGTGACCCTCTGGCACTACTGGTCGACGCCCTTCCCGGCGATATCGCCGGCGGCCTCGTATTCGGCGAGCTGCGCGATGCGGCGCACGTGCCGCTCCTCGAAGCTGAACGGCTCGGCGATGAACGCGTCGATGAACGAGATGGCTTCGGCGACCTCGTGCTGGCGTGCGCCGATCGAGATCACGTTGGCATCGTTGTGCTGACGCGCAAGCTGAGCGGTGCTCAAGTTCCAGACGAGAGCCGCGCGCACGCCTCTGACCTTGTTCGCGGCGATCTGCTCCCCGTTGCCCGAACCACCGAAGACGACGCCGAGAGCCTCGATGCCGGCATCCTGATCGCGTACGACGGCCTTCGCCGCGTTGATGCAGAACGACGGGTAGTCGTCGAGAGCGTCATAGGCTGCGGGGCCGTGGTCGGTGACCTCGTGGCCCTGCTCGCGCAGATGCGTCTGCAGCTGCTGGCTCAGCTCGAGGCCGGCGTGGTCGGTGGCGATATGGATGCGCATGAGAAATCAGCCTAGCGTTCGGGGAGGGGTCGAATCGGGGTGCGGGTCAGTCGAAGATGGGGCCGACCGTGCGGCTGCGCTTGAGCTCGAAGAAGCCGGGGTATGCGGCCACCTGCACCACGCCATCCCACAGCTTCGCGGCCTCTTCACCCTTCGGCGCGGGCGAGATCACGGGGCCGAAGAAGGCGACACCGTTGACGGCGATGACGGGCGTGCCGACATCTTGACCGACGCGGTTGATGCCCTCGAAGTGCGAGGCGCGCATCTGCGGGTCGAACTCGTCGCTGTCGGCGTAACGTGCGAAGTCGGCGTCGAGACCCACCTCGGCGAGCGCCTGAGGGATGACCTCGTCGGGGTTGGTCGACCCACCGGGGTGGATGCGCGTGCCGAGCGCGTCGTAGAGCGGCTTGACGATCTGCTGACCATGGAGCTCTTTCGCAGCTGCGACGAGGCGCGTGTACTTGAGGGCGCGAGGGAAGAACGCGCGGTACTCCTCGGAGACGTCCTGGTCTTCGTTGAGCACGGCGAGGCTCATGATGTTGAACGTGACGTCGAGGTCGCGCAGTTTCGCCACCTCGTCGACCCAGCGTGAGGTCATCCAGGCCCAGGGGCAGGAGGGATCGAACCAGAATTCGACGGATGTGGGGGCAGCGGTTTCGGTCATGGTTCTAGCAAATCACGAAAGCCCCGGCACTAGGCTTTCCTCGGACACAATCCGCGAAAATGCTAGGAGCACACGTGCCAGGAGAAAACCTCACTCGCCTCGAGGCTGAGGAACGTCAATCGATCGTCCAGACCCACGCTTACGAGGTGTCGCTCGATCTCACTCAGGGGCCGGAAACCTTCCGGAGCACCACGACGGTGCACTTCGACGCTAAGCCGGGCTCCTCCACCTTCATCGACGCGATCACGAAGACCGTGCACTCCGTCACCCTCAACGGCCAGAGCCTCGACCCTGCCCAGGTGTCCGACGGCGTGCGCATCCAGCTCGACGGCCTCGCCGAGAAGAACGTGTTGGTCGTCGACGCCGACGCTTTCTACACGAACTCGGGCGAGGGTCTGCACCGTTTCGTCGACCCCGTCGATGACGAGGTCTACCTCTACAGCCAGTTCGAGGTTCCCGATTCCCGACGCGTGTTCGCGGTCTTCGAGCAGCCCGACCTGAAGGCCACGTTCCAGTTCACGGTGACGGCGCCCGACTACTGGGAGGTCGTATCGAACTCCCCCACGCCCGAGCCCACCCCGGCCGGCGACAGCAACTCCACGTGGGCGTTCGAGCCGACCCCCGTCATCTCGAGCTACATCACGGCCGTCGTCGCGGGCCCCTACGTCGTCGAGCGAAGCGAGCTGACGAGCGCCTCTGGCCGTGTCATCCCCCTCGGCGTCTTCGCCCGGGCGTCGCTCGCGCAGTACCTCGACGCCGACTACATCTTCGAGAAGACGCGTGAAGGTTTCGCCTACTACGAGGAGAAGTTCGACTTCCCCTACCCGTTCGCGAAGTACGACCAGATGTTCGTGCCCGAATTCAACGCGGGGGCCATGGAGAACGCCGGCGCCGTCACGTTCACCGAGACCTACGTGTTCCGCAGCAAGGTCACGGATGCGATCAAGGAACGTCGCGTCGTCACGATTCTGCATGAGCTCGCGCACATGTGGTTCGGCGACCTCGTCACCATGAAGTGGTGGAACGACCTGTGGCTGAACGAGTCGTTCGCCGAGTGGGCATCGACCATCGCGACGGCCGAGGCGACCGAATGGACCGAGGCGTGGACCACGTTCCAGGCCATGGAGAAGAGCTGGGCCTACAAGCAGGACCAGCTGCCCTCGACGCACCCCGTCGTCGCCACCATCAACGACCTCGAAGACGTGCAGGTCAACTTCGACGGCATCACCTACGCCAAGGGCGGCTCGGTGCTGAAGCAGCTCGTCGCCTGGGTGGGCATCGACGCGTTCTTCGCCGGCGTCGCCGCGTACTTCAAGAAGCACCAGTTCGGCAACACCACGCTGGGCGACCTGCTGTCCGAGCTCGAGACGACGAGCGGCCGCGACCTCAGCGACTGGTCGAAGCTGTGGCTCGAGACCGCCGGTGTCAACACGCTGCGCCCCGAGATCGAGACGGATGACGCGGGCACGATCACGTCGTTCCGCGTGCTGCAGTCGGCCGCGGCCGACTACCCCACCATCCGCCCGCACCGTCTCGCGATCGGGTTCTACAACCTGGTCGACGGCAAGCTCGTGCGTCAACACCGCGTCGAACTCGACGTCGACGGCGAATCGACCGACGTGCCCGAGCTCGTCGGCCAGGCCCGCCCGGCGCTCGTGCTGCTGAACGACGACGACCTCGCCTACGCGAAGATCCGTCTCGACGAGGTATCGCTCGCGACCGCTATCGAGCACCTGTCGAAGATCGAGAACCCGCTCGCCCGGGCCCTCGTCTGGGGTGCCGCCTGGGATGCCACACGCGACGCCGAGACGCCGGCGAGCGACTACGTCACGCTCGTGCTCGGCAACATCGCCTCCGAGACCGAGTCGACGACCATCCGCACGACGCTCAACCAGCTGTTGCTGGCCGCATCGAGCTACGTCGCACCTGAGAAGCAGAAGGCCACGTCCGAGCGCGTCGGCGACGCCCTGTGGACGCTCGCGTCCGAGGCCGAGGCCGGCAGCGACGCGCAGTTCCAGTTCGTGAAGTTCTTCGCGGCCATCGCGTCGACCCCAACGCAACTCGACAAGATCGAGGGGTTGCGCCGCGGCGATCTCCGCCTCGACGGCCTGTCGGTCGACACCGACCTGGCCTGGGAGCTGCTCATCGCCCTCGTCGCGGGTGGCCGCGCCGGCACGACCGAGATCGACGCCGAGCTGCTCGTCGACAACACGGCTTCGGGCCAGCAGTCGGCGGCGCACGCCCGTGCGGCCATCCCCACGGCCGAGGGCAAGGCGGCGGCCTGGTCCAGCGTGCTCGATTCGGACGACCTGCCCAACACGATCGTGCGCACCACGGGTCTCGGCTTCCAACGCGCCGCCGACGACGCTCTCCTCGAGCCTTACATCGACCGCTACTTCGAGAGCCTGCAGGGCATCTGGAAGGACCGCACCTACAAGATCGCCGAATACGTGGCCGTGCTGTTCTACCCGGGCGGTCTCGCCTCGGAGGAGCTGCGTCGCAAGACCGTGGCGTGGCTCGACGCAAACCCTGAGCCGGCGGCTCTCCGTCGCCTCGTGGTGGAGAACCTGGCGGGCACCGAACGTGCTCTGAAGGCTCAGGAGCGCGACGCGCAGTAACTCGGCATCTCGCAGTCACGACTCGTCTGCGCAGGCAGCACATCGTTCCACAGGGCGTCGGTCATCGCGACCGGCGCCCTGTCGTCGTTCGAGGAGAAGTCGCAGCGCAGGCACGGTGCAGCCATGGTGCAGGTACTGGGTTTTCAGGAGGGCCCGTGACGCGTCCATGCCGCGATCGGTCATCCCCACTCAGTGCCTTCCCACGCCGCGCCCCGTAAACTCGTCCGAATGGACTGGAACGCTTTTTGGACATCGGTGCAGGAATTTCTCGACACGACATTCCTCGGCATGTTGATCCAGATCGCCCTGATCATCATCTTCGCCGTCGTGGTCACGTGGGTGATGCATTTCGTGATCCGCCGGGTGGTCAATCAGATCGTCACGGGTGTCAAGAAGAACCAGAACGCGGACGACACCCAAGCGCTTGCCGCATCCCCGCTAGCCGCTGTGCGGGTCGTGCAACGCACGCGCACGCTCGGCTCGGTTCTCACGAACATCGTCAACGTGACCGTCGTGGTCATCACGGTCATTGCGGTCGTCAACACCATCGACTCGTCCCTCATCGGCTCGCTGGCCCTCCTGTCGGCCGCGATCGGTGCCGGCCTCGGTTTCGGTGCGCAGAACATCGTCAAAGACGTGCTGAACGGCCTCTTCATGGTCATTGAAGACCAGCTGGGTGTCGGCGACGTCGTGGATGTCGGGCCCGCCACGGGTGTCGTCGAGAAGGTCGGCGTGCGCATCACTCAGATCCGCGACGTCAACGGCACGCTGTGGTTCGTGCGCAACGGCGAGATCCTGCGCGTCGGCAACATGTCGCAGGGCTGGGCGCGCGTCATCGTCGACCTCGCCATCCCCTACGACACCGACATCGACGAGATGCAGGACAAGCTGCTCGAGACCGCGACGACACTCGCCAAGGAGCCCAAGTGGCGGCCGCGCGTGCTCGAACGCCCGGAACTCTGGGGCCTCGAGTCGATCTCGGAGGACGCTCTCGTCATCCGCCTCGTCATGAAGACGCGTACCTCGGCCAAGGATGACGTGGCCCGCGAGCTGCGCCTGCGCCTGAAGAAGACCGTCGACGGAATGGGCGTCAAGCTGCCCGCGTTGAATACCCTTGTGCTGACCGGTTTCGACGGCGCCGCGAGCGTGGGTGGGGCCAAGCCTCCCCGCACCAAGCCCGTCGAGGTGGTCAACCAGGCGCCCCGGCGCGGCAAGATCAAGCGCCAGCCGAAGCCTCCCATCGATCCGAAGGACACCCCGTGACGAACCTGCTGTCGAGCAATTTCTACGACGAGGTCGGCGGACGACCCGTCTTCCAGAAGCTCGTGCACGAGTTCTACCGCGGCGTGGCGGGCGACCCCGTGCTGAAGCCCATGTACCCCGAGGAGGACCTGGGCCCGGCCGAAGAGCGCCTGCTCCTCTTCCTCGAGCAGTACTGGGGCGGACCCGGCACCTACAGCGAACAGCGCGGCCACCCCCGCTTGCGCATGCGGCACATGCCCTTCAAGGTCAATCCGGATGCGCGCGACCGCTGGCTCCTGCACATGCGAGCGGCCCTCGACACGCTCGAGCTGTCGCCGATGCACGAGGCCGCCCTCTGGGACTACCTGGAACGCGCCGCCCACGCCATGGTCAACACCTTCGACGAGTAGCCCGCCGAGAGCGCCCCAGGGCGAGGGCTGACTCCGCGCCTAGAGCTTGACGAGCAGGTGTCCGCGCTGCGAACTCAGCCGCAGCCAGTTCGCCGTGCGGTACAGCGGGATCTCTTCGGGCTGCCCCAGGAACCCGAGGCCCACGGCACCGAAGGCGGCGCCGCCCGGCAACGGGCTCTCCCCCACGGGCCTCGACCAGACGGCCGACCGCACGTTGTGCACGATGTGGTCGCCTGCGTTGGTGGGCACCGCTTCGGCGATCTCGGCGGCCCCTTCGCGGGCGATGTGTTCGAGCAGCACCGAGTCGATCAGCGCGATCTTCTCCCAGCCATCCCGCGGTGCCGACACACCCGACCAGGGCGCCTGTTCGTCTTTCTCGGTGAGGCGGATGTCGGTGCGCTCGCCCCCGTCGAGTGCGGCGATGCGCTCCACCATGCTCTGCGGCGTCACGGTGCGGTCGAAGACGTCGATGGGGGCGGCGCGGAACGTGCGGAGCCCCAGGATGGTCGGGCTCTGGTCGAGGAGCCCTCGGCGGTATAGCACGGGCGCGTAGGCGGCGAGCGTGCCACCGCCGGCGATGAGGCGCACGGCTTTGTCGTCGATGCGGGCGGCGCGTTGCAAGTAGACGCGCAGGTCGGCCAGGGTGCGGGTGTCGTCGAGGTGGAGGGTGTCTGTCATGTCCCCTCTAAACTACCTAACGGGCTGGTGCGTCACTGCCGACGACCGTGCCCGACAGTGTTGTGGTGTGAGGAGTTGTGTATGCCGAATCCGTTGGAGTCTCTGCTCGAGGCGTTGACCTTGTCCGACACGGGCGCCCGAACCAGCGAGGACATCTTCACGGGTCCGTCGCAGTGGATGCCCATGGGCCGCGTGTTCGGCGGCCAGGTGTTGGCCCAGTCCCTCATGGCGGCCATGCGCACGGTCGCCCCCGACCGCATCGTGCACTCGATGCACGGCTACTTCTTGCGCCCGGGCGACGTGAACCTGCCGATCACGTTCTCGGTCGACCGCATCCACGACGGTCGTTCGTTCGGCACGCGTCGCACGCAGGCTTACCAGAACGGGCAGCCGATCCTGTCGATGATCGCGTCGTTCCAGGATGGCGGGCCCGGCCTCGAACACCAGGTCGTCATGCCGTCCGATCTCCCCGAGCCCGAGTCGCTGCCGTCGGCCGCCGAGTTGCTCGCGTCGGTGAAGCACCCGGTGGCACGATCGTGGGCTTCTGAGCGACCGTTCGATATGCGGCACGTCCCGTCGCCCATCTACCTCGGTGTCGAGGGTGAGCACGTCGCGCATCAGGCGGTCTGGTTGAAGGCCATCGGACAGCTGCCAGACGACGAGAACTTGCACCGCGCGGCCCTGGCCTATGCGAGCGACTATTCGATTCTCGAGCCGATCCTGCGGCGCCACGGGGTTCCGTGGGCGACGCCCGGCATCAAGGTGGCGTCGCTCGACCATGCCATGTGGTGGCACCGCTTCAGCCGTGTGGATGAATGGCTGCTCTACGTTCAGGAGTCGCCGAGCGCCTCGGGCGGCCGCGGTCTCTCGCAGGGCCGCATCTTCAACCGCGAGGGCATGCTGGTCGCCTCGGTGGCTCAGGAGGGCATGGTCCGCGTGCCGGACCCGTCGAAGGCTAGCCGCGGCTGAAGGCGATGGGTTCGCCCAGGTAGGGCTCCCACACCTGGCGTTCCGCGGGTGTGATGCGCCGGGGCTTGCCCGTTTCGGCGGAGGCCATGACGACGGCCGTGCGCGCACGAGCGACGAGCACGGGGCCGTCTGCTGCGGGCGAGTAGACCTCGTAGCAGACTTCCATGCTGGCGCCACCGATCTTGGACAGCCACATCTGCACGTCGAGCGGGTCGCGCTGATAGGGCACGGGCGCGAGGTATTCGATCTCGTGGTGCGCGACGAGCGTGAGCGTGTCGGTGTCGAGACCCGCGTCGATCACCGCTGTCGATGGGATGTCTTCGACGGCGCTTTCGGCCTGCCAGAACGCGCGCACGCGAGCTTCTTCCAGCAGTTTCAGCATCGACACGTTGTTCACGTGGTTGAAGGCGTCGAGGTCACCCCACCGCAGCGGGATCGGCACGTGCAGTCGCATTAGTCTCTCGTGAGCTTGCGGTAGGCGCTGCGGTGAGGCTTCGCGGCATCGGGGCCGAGGCGCTCGATCTTGTTCTCTTCGTAGGCTTGGAAGTTGCCTTCGTACCAGTACCAGTTGGCCGGGTTCTCGTCGGTGCCTTCGTAGGAGAGGATGTGCGTCGCGATGCGGTCGAGGAACCACCGGTCGTGCGTGATGACCACGGCGCAGCCGGGGAATTCGAGCAGCGCGTTCTCGAGGCTGCCGAGCGTTTCGACGTCCAAGTCGTTGGTCGGTTCGTCGAGGAGCAGCAGGTTGCCGCCCTGCTTGAGCGTCAGCGCGAGGTTGAGGCGGTTGCGCTCACCACCCGAGAGGATGCCGGCACGCTTCTGCTGGTCGGGGCCCTTGAAGCCGAACGTGGACACGTAGGCCCGCGACGGGATCTCGGTGTTGCCGACCTGGATGTAGTCCTGGCCGTCTGACACGACCTCCCACAGCGTCTTGTTGGGGTCGATGCCGCCACGCGTCTGGTCGACGTAGCTGATCTTGACGGTCTCGCCGATCTTCAGCTCGCCGCCGTCGAGCGGCTCGAGCCCCACGATGCTCTTGAAGAGCGTCGTCTTTCCGACGCCGTTGGGGCCGATGACGCCGACGATGCCGTTACGCGGGAGCGTGAACGACAACCCGTCGATGAGCTTGCGCCCGTCGAAGCCCTTTTCGAGCTTCTTGGCGTCGATGACCTGCGAGCCCAAACGGGGGCCGGCGGGGATGGTGATCTCTTCGAAGTCGAGCTTGCGCGTGCGCTCGGCTTCGGCCGCCATCTCTTCGTAGCGCGCGAGACGGGCCTTGGACTTGGCCTGGCGGCCCTTGGCGTTGCTGCGCACCCACTCGAGTTCTTCGGTGAGGCGCTTGGCGAGCTTCTGGTCTTTCTTGCCCTGAACCTGGAGACGCTCTTGCTTCTTCTCGAGGTAGGTGGAGTAGTTGCCCTCGTAGGGGTAGAGGTGGCCGCGGTCGACTTCGGCAATCCACTCGGCGACGTGGTCGAGGAAGTACCGGTCGTGCGTCACGGCGAGCACGGCGCCGGGGTACTTGGCGAGGTGCTGCTCGAGCCACAGGACGCTTTCGGCGTCGAGGTGGTTCGTCGGTTCGTCGAGGAGCAGCAGGTCGGGCTTCTGCAGCAGGAGCTTGCAGAGCGCGACGCGGCGCTTTTCACCACCGGACAGGTTGGCGATGGAGGCATCGGCCGGCGGGCAACGGAGGGCATCCATGGCCTGCTCGAGCTGCGAGTCGAGGTCCCACGCGTCGGCCGCGTCGATCTCTTCCTGCAGACCGCCCATTTCGCCGAGCAGCGCGTCGAAGTCGGCGTCGGGCTCGGCCATGGCGAGCGAGATGGCGTTGAATCGGTCGACCTTGTCCTTGATCGGACCGACACCCTCTTGCACATTCTCGAGAACGGTCTTCGACTCGTCGAGCTCGGGCTCCTGCATGAGGATGCCCACGCTGTAACCCGGGGTGAGCTTGGCTTCGCCGTTGCTGGGGGTGTCGAGCCCGGCCATGATCTTGAGGATCGTGGACTTTCCCGCACCATTCGGGCCGACGACACCGATTTTGGCACCCGGAAGGAATGCCATCGTGACGTCGTCGAGGATGAGTTTGTCGCCTACCGCCTTGCGGGCGCGGACCATGGAGTAAATGTATTCGGCCATATCGTCTACCAGTCTATGGCGCGCGTGTTGCCCACGAGACATTTGCCCGTGCCGAGGGCCGCAGCCACGGTGGAGTGGTAGCCGCCGACGCTCGGGCCGTTCTGACCGATCAGGCAGTTGTCGCCCATCTTCACCGAGAACTGGATCGAATCGGCCTTGTTGCCGATGGTGGTCGTGTCATTGGTGACCTCCATGGCCGCCTTGTCGAAACCGGCCGTGACGAGCCCGTCGACGAACGCGCGTCCGTCGGCCTCTGCGTTGGCCGCCAGGGTCTGCGTGTTCACCTGGTTGAAGTAGTCGAGGTTGCCCTCTGCACCCGCATCGGGCTGGTAGGCGAGCGGCGCCGCAGGAGTCTCAGCGCTCGCGGTGGCGGTCGGCGTCGGCGTGGCCGTGGGCTCGGCAGGCGCCGTGCACCCCGCCAGGAAGACCGTCAGGGCCAGCGCCCCGGCCGTCAGCAGCGTCGACGAGGTCGACCGCCGCACTCTCTCCGAAACCATCTTCACAGCGCACTACCCTTCGATGACCGTCTGCCCCACCGTCTGCCTCACCGCGTGCCCCACGGTGACGTTCAGCCGGAGATGTCGTCTGGCGAAAGTCTAGGGCGAGGGGGTTGCCGCGTTCCTCCGAAACCGCCGAGGGCGCGGCTCCCCCGGGGCCCGTCACACCGCCCGGGCCCGTCACACGAGCGCTCAGGCCGCCGATGCCGCGGCCACCGCATTCCCCATCTGTTCGGACGGAGGAGCCGTGTGCCACTCGGCCTGAGGGATGCCGAGGTCGGGCGTCGGCCGCGCGGCGTCGGGTCGGGGGCCGAGACTCTTGGTGAAGATCGTGCGGCCCCACAGGAGGTCATGCCCGACCGCCTCGGCATCGACCTCGACGGCGAGTCCTGATTTTTCATTCGCCTGCCAGTGCCGCACCTTCAACCGGCCCGTGACGATGACGCGATCGCCTTTCGTGAGCGACTCGGCGAGGTTCTCAGCGAGTTGTCGATAGGCCGACACGGTGTACCAATTCGTCTCGCCGTCGGCCCAGGCGGCCGCCGCCCGGTCGTAGCGTCTCTGCGTCGATGCGAGCCGGAAGCTCGCTATGGCGAGCCCCTCGGTGGTGTGGACGAAGCGCGGGATGGTTCCGACGATTCCGGTGGCCGTGATCATGTCGTTCATGGTGTGTCTCCCAGGTGGCGGGCCGGTGAGCGAGGTGCGCTCAGACATCCGATGTGCCCGTTGCTCGAGTGTGCAGCGGGCGGGCGAACAGGGGACGGCGGAACCCGGATCTGGGGAGAAAAAGCGAACGCCCGGCTCTGTGGAGAACCGGGCGTCGGCGTGAGCGATCAGACTCAGAGGCGCTCTGCCTAGAGGGCGTACTCCTGGAACTTCTTGCGCACCTTCAGAACCTTGGGGCGGGCCACGGCCATGCAATAGCCCTGACCCGGGTTCTTCGCGAAGAAGTCCTGGTGGTAGTCCTCAGCCGGGTACCACGTGCCGAGCGGAGAGATCTCGGTGACGAGGCCACCGTCCCACCAGTCGGATGCGCGGTCGCGAGCGGCCTCGAAGACCTGCTTCTGCTCCTCGTCGGTGTAGAACATCGCGGAACGGTACTGGGTGCCGACATCGGCGCCCTGACGGTTCAGCTGCGTGGGGTCGTGCAGGGTGAAGAACGCATCGAGAATGACCTCACCCGGGATGACGGTCTCGTCGAACGTGACCGCGACCGCTTCGGCGTGACCCGTGCGACCCGTGCACACCAATTCGTAGTTCGGGTTGGCCGTGTCGCCGCCCGTGTAACCGGACTCGACCTCGTGGACACCCTTGAGGTTGCGGTAGACCGCGTCGAGACACCAGAAGCATCCGCCGGCCAAGACATAGGTCTGCATAGAGATCCCCTTTCATCGAGCGCGGCGGGGACCGCGCACCTTTCTCCACAACCTACCGGTGCCTCGATTTGTTCCCTGTCACGGGTTGCGCCATCGGCCGACTTCTGCACTCAGTAACATGAGCGCATGACCTTCCTCGCTGACGAGAACCGTTACGAATCCATGCACTATGCCCGCACCGGCCGGAGCGGCCTCATCCTCCCCCGGGTGTCGCTCGGCCTGTGGCACAACTTCGGAGACGAACGCTCCTACGACACCCAGCGCGCGATCGTGCGGCGCGCCTTCGACCTCGGCATCACCCACTTCGACCTGGCCAACAACTACGGTCCTCCCCCCGGTTCGGCCGAGATCAACTTCGGGCGCATCCTGAAAGACGACCTGCTGCCCTACCGCGACGAGATCATCGTCTCGTCGAAGGCCGGCTACGAGATGTGGGCGGGCCCCTACGGCGAATGGGGTTCGCGCAAGACCCTGCTGTCGTCGCTCGACCAGAGCCTCGGCCGCCTCGGGCTCGACTACGTCGACATCTTCTACTCGCACCGCCCCGACCCCGACACCCCGATCGAAGAGACCATGGGGGCGCTCGCGACCGCCGTCCACCAGGGCAAGGCCCTCTACGCGGGCATCTCGAACTACTCCCCCGAACAGACCGTGAAGGCGGCCGCCGCGCTCGCCGAGCACAAGGTGCCGCTGCTCATCCACCAGCCGCGGTACTCCATGTTCGACCGCCACATCGAGGATGGCCTCTTCGAGGTGCTCGATCAGGTGGGCGCCGGTTCGATCGTCTTCTCGCCTCTGGCGCAGGGCCTCCTGACCGACCGTTACCTCGACGGCCAGGTTCCCGGCGACTCGCGCGCCGCGACGAGCCGTTTCCTCTCGGCCGAGAAGATCTCGGAGACCTACCTCGAGCGCGCCCGCGCCCTCAACGAGATCGCGTCGGGTCGCGGGCAGACGCTCGCCCAGCTGGCGCTCCGCTGGGTGCTGCGTCAGCCGCAGGTCACGAGCGCGCTCATCGGCGCCAGCTCGGTGAAGCAGCTCGAGCAGAACGTGGCCGCCCTCGACGCGCCCGATCTGACCGCCGATGAGATCGCCGCCATCGAACCCCACGCGGTTCACGGCACCGGGCTCTAGAGGTCACACGCTCTACCCGTTCCGCGCCTGGCGTGGATGTCGCGGCCGGTCCTGTTGTGGGGCCGGCCGCTTCGTCGTCCGAATGTCGGTGGTCCCCCGTAACGTCGGTCTCATCAGCAGATCGATCGATGACGGGAGAACACGATGACATCCATGCAGACCACGCGGGCGGCTCGATCAGCGCAGGCCGCACGGGCGGCGCGGGGCGGCGCATCGAGCTCGTCGCCGACCGCCCGTCATACGGTCTCGGGCGATGCCTGGGCGCAGTCGATCGAGCGCGTGGCGCAGGGGCGGCGGCCGGCCGTTGTCAGCGGGCTCGATCTGAAGCCGGTCAACGCGTCATTGTGGCGCGCGACGGCTCCCGATGGTCACGTCGTCGGCCACATCGAGCAGACCTTCTCGGCCGAGGGCGAGCGGTTCGTGGCCAAGCGCTACGCCCCGCACCGTTCGGCCTTCGTTGCCCTCGGCGAATTCTGGCAGCTGGCCGACGCCGCCGAATGCCTGCGCAATTCGTGAGCGAACTTCCAGGCCGTCGTCAGCACTCCTCGGGGCGGCTCAGACGCGCCGTTACGGCGATCGGCGACACGGCGGCGCGCATCCCGGCCGGGGCCCGTCCGAGAAAGTAGTCTGCCGCCATGCAGTGGTGGAATGAATTCGTTGCCTGGCTGACCGCGTCAGAGACCAGGCCTGTCCTTTTCAGCGCGGCGGTCATCGCCGTCGCCATCATCGTCGCGGCGCTTCTCGCGTCCGGCATCACCAAGGCCGCCGTGCGACGCCTCGTCGCCCAGCGGGATCGCGAGATGAAGGCAGCGGCTATCGCAGCGCTCGTCGACGCCTCCACCGAAGCGTCGGTGTGGTACTCGCTGACGCCCGGCGAACAGGTCCTCGCCGACCGCGCCGTGGGTCAGGCCGACATCCACATTCGCCTCCTTCCCATCAAGGGTGCGCCGCTGGCCGCCAACTGGGCCGCCCACCAGCTCGCCGAGATGAAGCGCAACTCATCGACCTTCGGCTACGAGCTCGAGCCCGTCGTCACCGAATTCCGCGACCGACTCGTGGAATGGCAGAACAAGCCCGGCCGCGCCAAGAAGATCTTCGAGGCCGACCTCGAGCGCTGGCGTTTCGAGAACACCGAGAACGAGCGTGCGCTCATCTCCGAGCAGGACAAGTGGTCGGCCAAACGTCACCGCGACGAGCACACCGACGACACCTCCTCCGCGAAGGCGTCGAAGAAATCCTCGACCGCCGACGACGTGTACCGGGACGACGAACGCGTCGTAGCCGTGCCCGCCACGGCCACCCAGCCGTCCGCTGAGTCCCCGCAGGAATCCGCACCCGAGTCGCACGCTACTCGCGCCTCGGCATCCCCGGCGGCCGAGACTCGCGCCAACCGCGAAGAGCCGGACTCCCCCTCGGCCGACTCCTCCTCCGCCGTGCCCACAACGTCGAGCTCCACCGATCCTGCGGCACCCGCTGCATCGGCCTCGGCCACATCTGCACCCGCCGCGGCGCTGCCCGCAGCTCCCGCAGCAACCGACCTGCAGACGCAGAAGCTCATGGACGACGTTGCGGCGTTGGACGCGCAGCTCGCCGCCGTCCGCAAGGACGACGAGCGCGACGACCAGGTCGGCGACGCCGGCCAGCGTACCGCCTAGGCTCGCGACCCGCCACGACAGACGCACGAAGAAGGCGCCCTCCCCACTCGGGACGGGCGCCTTCCTCTATGTTCCGGTCGTTATACGCTCAACGCCACCACTCGTCGGCGGGTGACACAGGCACGGTGCGCTTGTGCCGCGTCGCCGCGTAACGCGCCTCGATAGCTTCGGCGACGGCCGGGTCGACCTCGCGGCCCTCGAGGAAGTCGTCCAGGTCGGCGTAAACCAGCCCTAAGTTGTCCTCATCGGTCTGGCCCGGGTTCTCGTCGAGCAGATCGGCCGTGGGCGCCTTCTCATACAGACGGGCGGGGGCCCCCAGATGGCGCAGCACCGCCGCGCCCTGACGTTTCGTGAGACCGCTGAGGGGCAGGATGTCGGCTCCCCCGTCTCCGAACTTCGTGAAGAAGCCCGTCACGGCCTCGGCCGCGTGATCCGTGCCGACCACCAGATACCCGTATTGGCCGGCAAGAGCGTACTGCGCGATCATCCGAGACCGGGCCTTCACGTTGCCCTTGTTGAAGTCCGTGATGTTCTCGCCGGCCGCGTCGCGGAATTCATCCGCAAAACCCTCGACGGCGCGGTGGATGTTGAAGACGACCTGGCGGTCGGGTTCGATGAACGACAGCGCGAGCTGGGCGTCCTCTTCGTCGGCCTGTACCTGATAGGGCAGGCGGACGGCGATGAACGATGCCTCGGCTCCGGATTCGCGGCGACGTTCCACCGCGAGCTGGCACAAGCGGCCTGCGAGCGACGAATCTTGGCCACCGCTGATGCCCAGCACCAGCCCGCCGGCCCCGGTCGTCTCGAGGTAGTCGGTCAGAAAACGGACCCGGCGCTCGACCTCCGCGGCGGGATCGATCTCGGAGCGGACATCCAATTCGGCAATGATCTCAGCTTGACGTTCACGCATGCGACCAATCTACTCCGCGACGCGACCACGGACGCCCCCCCCGACTGGGCGGAGGCTGCCTCACTTCCAGGAGGCGATCAGCTCCGCGATCACGGGCACGGGGTGCGACAGGCGCCAGAGCGGACCGGGGTCGGGCAGCGACGCCTCGAGCAGCGCCGGGGCATCCCTTTCGGCGCCCGCAGCCGTCACGGTGGCCGTGCCGATGCGTTGGCCCTTCGTCGCGATACGCACCTCGTCGAGGGTGACGACGGGTTTTGCGGTGTCGGTCTTCCACACCATGCGCGGGGCGAGGCGCCCGGCCACGACGTCGGCCTCGCGGCCCCAGGCCGACGTCACCGTGCCGAGAACCGTGCCCGCGGGCAACGGCGGCGCGATCTGAACTCCCGCCTGGGCCGAATCCATGAGCGCCCGCACGCTCGCCTCGAGGCTCTCGTAGTCGGGCTGTCCGACGTAGGCGCCGTAGAAGGTGAGGCTCTGTCCTTCCTTGGAAACCGTGGCGGCGTAGAGGAAACTAACGCCCGCTGCATCCGTGTAGCTGCGCGAGAGGCCCGTCACGCCGAGGTCGGCGAGATAGGCGGTGGTGTTGTCGACGCCGCGCCGGGACGCCAATGCCGTCGACGGGTTGGACACGATCGCCGAGATGGCCTCGTTGTCGTCGGCTAGCTGGGCGATGCGCGCGAGATCGGATGCCGTCGCCACAGACTGCTCGGAGAGCCCCGTCGCGTCCGCCAGCGTCGTGTTCTGCATGCCGTTCTCGCGCAGCCAGGCGTTGGCTTCAGTGACGAACGTCTCGGTGCTGCCGAAGGCCCAGCGCGCCAACGAGTCCGCGTGGTTGTTCGACGAACCGAGCAGCAGCGCCTGCAGCATCTCGAGCTGCGTCCAGTTCTCGCCGAGGAAGACGGGAACCGTTCGTGCGCCGTTTTTCGCGTAATCGGTGTAGGAATCGAAATCGGCGCGCTCGATCGGAAGTGTGGCGCCCTGCTCGCCGGCGCCGAGCGGATGTTTGTCGAGGACGACGAGGGCCGTGATGACTTTCACGGTGCCGGCCGCCGGCAGAGGATCTGAGGTGCCCGCGGTGGCAATGGGTGCGTCGACGTCAGCCAGGGTGACGGCCGAAGAACCGGTTTCTGGAAGAGCGACAGGCGTGCCCATGACCTCGCTGGTCGCGGCGGCCGCTGGTTCGAACGTGGCGGCCGGCAGCGGGCCGATGAGCGTGGCCGGGCCGTAGAGGCCGACGGCCAGGATGGCGAGGGTTCCGAGCGGAATCCCGATGATGCGACCCCACCGCGCACGGGGTCGGTAAGAGGCACTCATGTGGTCAGAGTAACCGGATGACCGGGCGTGGGCGTTTAGCCCCACCCGAGTTCGTGCAACTTCTCGTCGTCGATGCCGTAGAAGTGGGCGATCTCGTGCACCAGGGTGACGTGGATCTGGTCGCGCAGCTCGTCGAGGTCGCGTGAGATGGCGAGGAGTGGTTCGCGGTAGAGGACGATGCGGTCGGGCATTTCGCCGAAGCCGTATTGGCCGCGCTCCGTCAGCGCGACACCGTCGTACAGGCCGAGCAGGTCCAGCGAGCCGTCCTCGGGGCGGTCCTCGACGACGAAGACGATGTTGTCGAGGCCGTCGACCATGTCGTCGGGAAGCTCGTCGAGTTCGTCGACGACGAGTTCCTCGAAGGGTCCCGCTGCGACGTCGAGGGGTTCGAAACCGGGGTGCGTCGACATCGGAGCCTCCGGTCACATTCGTGCGGATCGGTTCGAACACCCGGCCGAGATGCGAACGCGACTCGCCGGAACCAGAGTGCCTCTGGCATCGAATTCTACTTGGGGTGAGTAACGGGGCTTGAACCCGCGACCTCCTGAACCACAATCAGGCGCTCTACCAACTGAGCTATACCCACCATGCGCGTCTGAATCCCTCTCGGGCTCGAACGCAACTAGAAAAGTGTATTACATATCCAGGGCGAACTTGTCCACACTCGCCTGAGCGGCGGTTTTGGCCTCGTCGCTCGAGGGACCGGGGTCGGCTACGAACACGGCGTGGCGGTAGTAGTCGAGCTCGCGGATGGACTCGAGGATGTCGGCGAGGGCACGGTGGCCGCCGTTCTTCGAGGGGGCGTTGAAGTACACGCGCGGGAACCAGCGCTTGGCCAGCTCCTTGATCGACGACACATCGACGTTGCGGTAGTGCAGGTGCGCGTCGACGCGCGGCATGAACTTGGCGAGGAACGCGCGGTCGGTGCCGATGCTGTTGCCGGCCAGCGGCGCCTTCAGCTGGTCGGGCACATGCTTGAGGATGTACTCGAGCGTCTCGTATTCGGCCTCGGCCAGGCTCACGCCGTTGGGGATCTCTTCGAGAAGGCCCGAGGTCTGGTGCATGTTCGTCACGAACTCGCCCATATTGGCCAGCGCCGAGGCATCTGGCTTGATGACGATGCTGATGCCCTCGTCGACAGGCTTCAAGTCGAAGTCGGTGATGACCACGGCGATCTCTACCAATTCGTCGACGGCGAGGTCGAGCCCGGTCATTTCACAATCGATCCACACGAGGCGGTCTGTAACGCTACCCATGCCTCGATCCTAGTGTGGGCCCCCGACATAGGATTGAGCGCGTGACCGTTACCCTCGCCATCCTGCTTCTCGTGAACGCCGTCTGGAACGCCATCGTCTGGCCCCAGTTCTACAAACGCGTCAGCAAAGACACACGCGCTCGGGATGCCGCGGGCAAGCCCACCAAGTTCCTCATCGTGCACGCCGTGTTGATCGGCATCTCGCTTCTCATCGCGCTCGTATCGGCCGTCTTCGGCGTGATCGGCCTCGTGCAGGCCTGAGACCGCCCGGCGGCTGCGATAACCTGGAAGGGCAACCCTTCGCCTCCGTAGCTCAGGGGATAGAGCAGGAGCCTTCTAATCTCTTGGTCGCAGGTTCGAATCCTGCCGGGGGCACCACTTCTCGTGGCACTGAGCGCCGAGCGCCTCAGTCGGTGCGGACGACGGCATCGGCTCGCGCCCGATAGTCCGCCCGCGCGAGATAGTTGCGCCACTGGGCATCCCACATCTCCCAGTGGGCGTCGAAGGTGCCCGCGTCCCGTTCGAGGGCACGGCGCTTGCGAGTCTCGTCGGATGCTTCCACCCACACGAGCACGGCGGCGGGGTCGTCTGTCCAGCCGCTCGCGGCGCCGCATCCCTCGACGATGAGCGGATGTCCCGGCGGAATGTCGCGCCATCCCGCCGCAGCGTCGGCCGCCCAGTCCCAGCGCGCGTGGCCCGCGGGCTCGCCGTGACGCCAGGGGCCCAGCACATCGCGCGCGAGGATGGTGGTCGCCTCGTCGAGGCCGCCCCAGCCCGGGTAGATCTCATCCATGCGGATGAGGATGGCGCCCGTGTCGGAGAGAGCAGCGTGCAACTCGTCCGCGAGCGTCGATTTTCCCGAGCCGCTGGGGCCGTCGATGAGGAGGAGCCTCGCGGCCGGCGCGTGCGGTGTCGACGATGAATGGGTTGTCGAGGGCGGCGCAGAGAAGGTCGCGCCGTCCCTGAGGCGAGCAGATCTATCGTCCGGCGCTGCCGCCCAGGCGCGCCGCACGAGATCCGTCAGCGAGGCGAGGTCGGTCATGAGCCGCCCAGGATGAAGTTCCAGGTGCCCGCCGAAACGCTGACGACGACGGCCGCCGCAGCGATGCCGATGCCGATCAGGATGAGGACGGCATCCGCTCGGTGGAAACGTGAGACGCGCGACCAGGTGCGCGGGATGGGCGAGCCGAAGCCGCGGGCCTCCATGGCCGTGGCCAGCTTCGAACCGCGGCGGATGGCGAGCACGAGCAGCGCGATGCTCTGGCCCGCGAAACGTCGCAGACGGCCGGAGTCGGCGACGCCGCGGGCCCGACGAGCGAGGGCCAGCGAACGCCAGTCGTCGATGAAGAGGCCGACCATGCGCAGGCCGGCCAGGGCTCCGAGAACGAAACGGGCCGGGAGCTTCACGATCTGGGCGAGCCCGTCGGCCAGATCGGTGGGATCGATCGTGACGAAGAGAACGACAGCGGGCAGAGCGATGGCCACGATGCGCAGAGCCGTGGCCACACCGATCGCGATCGAACCATCCGTGACGTGCAGGATGCCGAACTGCACATAGGTTTCGCCGGAAGCCTGTCCATAGAGCACCATGCTGAGCCCGGCGAGCGGAGCCGCCAGCCAGATGGGCAGGGTGCGGCGCCAGAATTGCCGCCAGCCGAGGCCGGCCCAGCCGAGGAGCGCGAGTTCGAGCAGGAGGGCGACCGTGGCCGAGAGCCAGTCGAGCGTGAGCACGAGGGCGAGACTCAGCGGGATGGTGGCCGCGAGCTTGGCGACCGGGTTGATGCGGTAGATGACGGGGCCTGGGCGGGTGGATTCGGCGGGCATCGCTGATGCGGTCGTCATGCGATCACTCCCCCGAAGCGCTCATCCGTTCGGTGGGCCCCGCTCGTCGCGCGCACCTCGATGCGGCGGTCGGCCAGCACGCGCACGAAGTCGGCGTCGTGGCTGACGGCCACGATCGAGGTACCTCCGTCTCGGAGCTCGGCGAGCAGCGCCACGAGTTCGCGCCAGGTGCGGGCATCCTGCCCGAACGTCGGTTCGTCGAGCACGAGCACGCGCGGCCCCGTGACGAGCGCCGTGGCCACCGAGAGGCGTCGTTTCTCACCGCCGGAGAGCGTATAAGGGTTCGCCTCGGCGAGATGCGTGAGGCGCAGACGCTCGAGCACCTCGTCGACACGGGCGAGGATGTCGGCGGGCAGCGCCCTGCGTGAGCTCCCACCCGCGACGGCGCGCGGACCCACCAGGAGGTCTTCGCGCACGGTCGGCTTGAGGATCTGATGCTCGGGGTCTTGGAAGACCATGCCGATGCGGGTGAGGAGTTCTCGCGATCGCCAGCGGTGGGGTGAGACATCCACCCGGTTATCGCCCCGGAGCAGGTCGCTCGCGGTCACCGAGCCCGCCTGTGGGGCGAGCAGGCCCGCGAGAGTGAGCGCGAGGGTCGATTTGCCGGCACCGTTCGGGCCCTCGATCGCGAGGAGTTCTCGGTCGCGCAGGTCGAGCGAGAGATCGGTCTGCACGGGATGTTGACCGGGCCGTCCGACGGACAGGCCGGTTGCGCGCAGCAACACACCGTCGTCGGCACCAGCACCAGCACCAGCACCCGCACCCGCACCCGCACCAGCACCAGCATTCGCACCAGCACCCGTGGCCGTTCCAGAGGCGGAGCCCGATGCGATGCCCGAACTCGTTCCGGGCTGGGTACGCCGCGCGGGAGCCTCGGGGCGCCACCCGGGCACCCACACACCCGCCTCGCGCAAACGCTCGGCCGTCGCGGCATCCCCCAACACCCGCTCGACCGAGCCATCCGCGCTGACGCCGCCGTTCGGTTCGAGCACGACGACGCGGTCGACGACCGACGCCCAGGTGTCGACCCGGTGTTCGATCACGACGAGCGTCGCGCCCGTGCGTTCGAGCACGCGCGCCACGGCATGCCGCACCTCGGCCACACCCGCGGGGTCGAGGTTGGCCGTGGGCTCATCCAACAACAACAGGCCGGGATGCATCGCCAGCACACCGGCCAACGCAAGCCGCTGCTTCTGCCCACCCGACAACTGCGACGTGGGATGATCGAGCGCCACATCGAGACCCACCGCATCGAGTGCCCAGCCCACACGCCGCCAGATCTCGCCGCGGTCGACGCCGAGGTTCTCGCAGCCGAAGGCCACGTCGTCACCCACACGAGCCAGGATCACCTGCGAGTCTGGATCTTGCAACACGAGGCCCGCACGACCGCGGACGGCGGCGGGAAGCATCCCGTCGATGAGAAGGGAACCTCGTGATTCGCCCTCGTCGGCAGTGTCTCCGAGAACGCCGGCCAGGGCCTGGATGAGCGTCGACTTGCCGGCACCCGACGGCCCGAGGAGTAGCACGCGCTCCCCCGGCTCGATCGACAGGTCGAGCCCGTCGACCGCCCAGGCGAGCCGGCTGGCGTGCCGGAACGCCCAGCCGCGGGCCTCGACCCCGGCCGGGCGCACCGACATTGTCTCGTCGTCAGACACGTCGAGCGGATGCCCGTCCCGACGCGAAACGATCGAGCGCGCCCGTGCGAGCGAGCCCCTTGGCCGCGAGCCACGGCAACACTCCGGCGACGATGGCGCCACCGATGATCGCCGAGATCGTGTAGACGGCGACGAAGCCGAACGCCGAACCCGGGTACCACAGCACCAGGTCGTTGATGGCCATGGCGAGACCAGCGCCGGCGCCGGCGAGCATAGCGACGGGCAGGTTCCAGACGCGGTAGAAGAACAGCAGGAAGATGATTTCGGCGCCGAGGCCCTGCACGATGCCGGCCTCGATGGTGAGGAATCCTCCCCATTGGGTGCCGACGAGGGCCGAGACGGCCGCGGCGACGGTTTCGACGAAGATGGCCGCGCCGGGTTTGCGGATGACGAGGGCGCCGAGAACTCCGGCGGCCACCCACAGGGTGGCGAGCGATGCTTGCAGGCCGGGCAGGAACTGGAAGGGGGCGCTGATGGCGCTCCATCCAAGACCCCAGGCCCAGAAGACGATGCCGGCGGCGACGCCGAGAACGCTGGCCACGACGATGTCGACGACCCGCCAGCGGAACGGACTGGGGGCGGCCGGAGCCTGCGGTTGTGCGAGTGATTCAGTGCGCGTTGACACGATACGTGCCCCTTCTATTCGGTGAATGAGGGCACGGGTAAGGAGATGGATGCCTCCCTGCGCTGGCATGATCCAGATCAGGTTCGACGGTCGAAGGTTGAGAACCTTCCTCTCAGCCCGGCTCACCGGACTCCCGTGTTGACAAAATTATAGCCCCGCGGCGAGTTGCCGCGGGGCCGAGAAAGTGAGGACTACTTCTTGAGCGCCTTGATGATGCGCGCGAGGGCCTTACCCGTGACCCAGATGGCCGGGATGCCGACGGCGAGGAGCGAGACGACGTTGGGCTCGAAGCGGATGCCGTCGGCCGCCTTGACGTAGGCGCCGATCGGGATAGAGGCACCACCGCCGCCACCGCCCGAACCCGAACCGGCGACGTTCTCGTCGCCGTCTTCGATGTTCTCGCCTTCACCGGCGCCGAAGCCGTACCAGGTCAGTGCGACGGGAATGAGGGAGCCCCCCTCGAACTCGACAGGCTCACCGTAGACGGTTGAGACGCCGAGCGATTTGAAGGAGTTGGCCAGGTCGAGTGAAAGGTTGCTCATGCCCCAAAGTTACTCTGCGGGGCTTCCCCGTCCAAGGGGTTGCGGTCAGCTTCTCGACGCGCTTGGTCGGCCCGCTGGGCGGATGCGGCCGCCGCCTGATCGCGCCCGGTGCGCGTCGTTCCGCTGAGGAGCGCCGCCGAACCGATGGCGCCCGAGCCGAACCTCTTGCGCAGCGAGTCGATCATCGTCTCGGCCTCGCGCCACTCTTCGTCGGGATCCCACAGCAGGGCTCCGGGGCCACCCTCGGTCAGTTGCTCGGCTCGCACGCCGATGAGACGGATGGCGCGGCCATCGGTGTGCAACGCATCGAACAGGTCGGCGGCCTCTTCATAGAACCGCTTCGACACATTGCTCGGGTCTTCGAGCGTGCGCGAACGCGTGACGGTCGTGAAATCGGAGTATCGCACCTTGATCGACACGGTGCGCCCCGAAAGACCCGCCGCGCGCAGGCGCTGCCCGACGCGATCGGACAGGCCGAGGATCTCGCGTCTGATGCGCGCCGGATCGCGGATGTCTTCGTCGAACGTGACCTCGTGACCGACGCTCTTCTCGGTGGACTGCGTGACGATGCGCCGGTCGTCGATGCCGCGTGCGAGCTCGTGCAGCTTGCGCCCCGTGGCCGCGCCGACCGCCCGCTCGAGCACGGTCAGGGGCGCCGCGGCGACGTCGCCGACCGTGCGCAAACCCATGCGCAGCAACGATTCTTCGGTGCGCCCACCCACACCCCATAACGCACGGATGGGAAGCGGATGCAGGAACTGCAGCGTCTCGGCCGGCGGCACGACCAGCAGGCCATCGGGTTTCGCGGCCGACGACGCCAGCTTGGCCACGAACTTCGACCCGGCCGCACCGACCGAGCACGTGAGCCCCGTCTCTTCGTGGACGCGCCGGCGCAGCATGCGGCCGATCTCGGCGGGCGTGCCGAGCAGGCGGCGGGCGCCGGCCACATCGAGGAACGCCTCGTCGATCGACAGCTTCTCGACGAGCGGCGTCGCCTCTTCGAAGATGGCCATGACGCGCTTCGAGAAATGGCTGTAGCGCGCGTGATGCGGCTCGAGGATGACGGCCTGCGGGCACAGACGGATAGCCTTCGACACGGGCATGGCGGCCGTCACCCCGTAGCGGCGGGCCTCGTAGGTGGCGCTCGTGACGACCGAGCGGCCCGTCGGGTTGCCGATGATGACCGGCTTGCCGCGCAGCTCGGGATAGTCGAGCAATTCGACCGACGCGAAGAAGGCGTCCATATCGATGTGCAGAATGTGCGCGCCCTCGCCGGAGGCGTCGTCGTCGGAGACGCGACGCGAGAGACCATCTTGGCGGGACACACTTCATTCTCTCAGGCGCCACCGACATTCGAAGCGGGTGCTGGAGCCCGGGAATGGCTCGCGTGCCCGGGCGTTACAGTGGTCGGGGACACACCGACCGGGAGGCACCGATGACCGACTACGACTGGCTGGCACTGCAGCGCACCGCGCACGAAGAATTCACGCGCCGCCTCGAACAGGTCACCGATTGGGATGCCCCGACGCCCGACACCGACTGGAACGTGCGCCAGCTCGTGCAGCACGTGATCGACGAGCAGCAGTGGGTGTCCGCACTGCTCACCGGCATGACCACGCGGCAGGCGCAGGGGTTGCTCAACCCGCTGTCCGACGACCTGAAGGCCGAGTGGCACCGACACTCGGAGCGGGCCACCAACGCGTGGCAGGAAGCATCCCACGACGCACCCGTGCACCTCAGCTATGACACCGTGACCGTGCGCGAATACCTCGCCGAGCAGGTGTCGGATGTCGCGATCCACACGTGGGATCTCGCGAAAGCGGTGGGTGCCGACGAGCGGCTCGACGACGACCTGGTCGAGGCCGTATGGAGCGTCTTCGCACCCCAGAAGGAGACGCTCGAGGCATCCGGATTATTCGCGTCGCCTGTCGCGGTCGATGAAGATGCTCCCCTGCAGTCGCGCCTGCTCGCGCTCACGGGTCGCGACGTGCGCGCCCCCTTCGGCAGCTAGACCAGCCTTCACACGAGCGCCTCGACGATCGGTTCGAACCACGCCTGGAAGGCATCGGGATCGTCCCGCAGCGACGAGCTCACGACGATCGTGTCGGGCGCCACGACCCAACCGCCGTAGAGCGACAACGGAAGCACCGTGAGGTCGACACGGAACGAGTTGGATTGACGGCGCAGTTGCAGCTGTCGACGCTGGACGAGCCGGTAGATCGCCGGCAGCGACGACCCGCGCTGCCGGACCGAGCGCTCATATTCGGCGTGACGATCGATGCTCCAGCGCATGGCCGCGTCATAGTGTCGATAGAGCAGCTCCTGCAACTCGAGGGCTCGGTCGAACACCTCGAAATGCGGCGGGCGCACGGGCGACATGAATGGTCGCGTCTCGCGCAGGATGATCCCGGCCCACCATCCGCGCCACTGCGCCGCCAGCGCGACCCGGTCGATTCCCTCGAGGTCGGCGTCTGCAGCGGCTTCTGGCACCGGATGCACGGGCGGGATCGTCTCGGCGCACTCCCCCGCCAGGCCGGCCAGATCCCGGAGCGCAAGCGCGAGCAGCACGTCCCAGGGGCAGTCCTCTGTGACCTGCCAACGGATCGTACCCTCCACGAGCATGGCGTCATCGTAGACCTCGCTTCCGGAAACGCGCGAGGGGGTTGAGCCCGTGTATCTCGACTCAACCCCCTCGACGTGTCACGGGGCTGAAAGCGCCCGCGGCGAGTGGTTACTCTTCGACGGCCGCGGCACGCTCGAGCACGAGTTCGCGCACGCGGGCGGCGTCGGCCTGCCCCTTCATGGCCTTCATGACCGCGCCGATGACGGCGCCAGCCGCCTGCACCTTGCCGTCCTTGATCTTGGCCAGCACGTCGGGCTGCGACAACAGCGCCTCGTCGATGGCCGCGATGAGCGCTCCATCGTCGGACACGACCGCGAGGCCGCGCTTGTCGACGACCTCCTGCGGGGTGCCTTCGCCGGCGATGACGCCTTCGAGCACCTGGCGAGCGAGCTTGTCGGTCAGCGTACCGTCGTCGACCAGACGCGTGAGCGCCGCGACCTGCGCGGGTTCGACGAGCGAGGATGCCTCGACCCCCTGCGCGTTCGCGAGCCGGGAGATCTCGCCGGTCCACCACTTGCGTGCGGCCTGCGGGGTCGCGCCGGCCGTGACCGTCTCGGTGATCTCGGTGAGCAGACCGCCGTTGACGACATCCTGGAACTCGAGGTCGGTGAAACCCCACTCGCCCTTCAGGCGGCGACGACGCGCGGCCGGGGGCTCTGGCAGGGCCGCACGCAGCTCCTCGATCAGCTCGAGCGACGGCTCGACGGGCAGCAGGTCGGGCTCGGGGAAGTAACGGTAGTCGTCGGCGTCGGACTTCGGACGGCCGGCCGAGGTGGCGCCGGTGTCTTCGTGCCAGTGCCGCGTCTCCTGCGTGATGGTGCCGCCACCCTTCAGGATGGCCGCCTGCCGCTGGATCTCGTAACGCACGGCACGCTCGACCGAACGCAGCGAGTTCACGTTCTTCGTCTCGGTGCGCGTGCCGAGCTTCTTCTGGCCGCGGGGGCGCAGCGACACGTTGGCGTCGCAGCGCAGGTTTCCGCGTTCCATCTTGGCTTCGGAGATGCCGAGCGACACGACGATGTCACGGATGGTGGCCACATACGCCTTGGCGATCTCGGGCGCGCGGTGCTCGGCGCCATAGATGGGCTTGGTGACGATCTCGACGAGGGGCACGCCCGCGCGGTTATAGTCGACCAGCGAGTACTCCGCGCCCTGGATGCGGCCCGTCGAACCACCCACGTGCGTGAGCTTTCCGGCGTCTTCCTCCATGTGCGCGCGCTCGATGGGCACCGTCACGATGGTGCCGTCTGACAGCTCGACGTCGACGGACCCCTCGAAGGCGATGGGCTCGTCGAACTGCGAGATCTGGTAGTTCTTCGCCAGGTCGGGGTAGAAGTAGTTCTTGCGCGCGAAACGGCTCGACGGTGCGATCTCGCAGCCGAGCGCGAGGCCCAGGCTGATCGAGTAGCGCACGGCCTGGCCGTTGACGACGGGCAGCGAACCGGGCAGGCCGAGGCACACGGGCGACACGTTGGTGTTGGGCAGCGAGCCGAACTCGTTGGGCGCGTCGGAGAACATCTTGGTCTTGGTCGACAGTTCGACGTGCACCTCGAAACCGAGGACGGGTTCGAACAGTTCGAGTGCTTCGTCGAAGTCGAGCAACCGATCCTTCGCCATTATTTGCCTCCCAGGGCAGGTGCTTCAGAAATGAGGGTGTGGCCGCGGGCGTCGTCGAGCAGAGTCTCGAGCGCCGCGCCGACGCGGTAGAGACGCGCGTCTTCGCGGGCCGGGGCCATGAACTGGATGCCGACGGGCAGGCCGTCCTCGGGGGCGAGACCGATGGGCACGCTGATGCCAGGAACGCCCGCGAGGTTGGCGGGGATCGTGGTCAGGTCGTTGAGGTACATGGCCAGCGGGTCGCCGAGCTTCTCGCCCAGCTTGAACGCGGTCGTCGGAGCGGACGGCGTGGCGATCACGTCGACCTGCTCGAAGGCAGCGTTGAAGTCGCGCTGGATGAGCGTGCGCACCTTCTGCGCGCTGCCGTAGTAAGCGTCGTAGTAGCCGGCGCTCAGGGCATACGTGCCGAGGATGATGCGGCGCTTGACCTCGGGACCGAAACCGGCCTCGCGCGTGGCCGACATGACCTGCTCGACCGTTCCGCCGCCTGCGGGCTGAACGCGCATGCCGAAACGCACCGAGTCGAACTTGGCGAGGTTGCTGGATGCCTCGGCGGGCAGGATCAGGTAATAAGCCGACACCGCGTATTCGAAGTTCGGTGCCGAGATCTCGATGACCTCTGCGCCCTGCGCCTCGAGCTGCTGGACGGCCTCGTCGAAGCGGCTCTTGACGCCCGCCTGGAAACCGTCGCCCTGGAATTCGCGCACGAGGCCCACCTTGAGGCCGCGCAGCACCTGACCGGTGGCACCCTCGCGGGCGGCGGCGGCCATGGAGGGCCACTCGTCGCGGAGCGACGTGCTGTCGCGCGGGTCGTGGCCGCCGATGACGTCGTGCAGCAGACCGGCGTCGAGCACCGTGCGCGTGACGGGGCCGACCTGGTCGAGCGACGAGGCCAGCGCGATGGCGCCGTAACGGCTGACTCCGCCGTAGGTAGGCTTCATGCCGACGGTGCCCGTGACGTGGGCGGGCTGGCGGATGGAGCCACCCGTGTCGCTGCCGAGCGCGAGGGGCGCCTCGAAGGCTGCGACGGCCGCGGCCGAGCCGCCACCCGAGCCACCGGGGATGCGCGTCAAGTCCCACGGGTTCTTGGTGGGGCCGTATGCCGAGTGCTCGGTGGAGGAACCCATGGCGAATTCATCCATGTTGGTCTTGCCGAGGGGCACGAGGCCGGCCTCGCGCGCACGCTTGACGACCGTGGCGTCGTAAGGAGACATGTAGCCCTCGAGGATCTTCGAGCCCGAGGTGGAGGGCATGTCGGTGGTGACGAGGACGTCTTTCACGGCCAGCGGCACACCGGCGAGTTCGCCGAGCTGTTCACCGGCGGCGCGGCGCTCGTCGATGCGCTCGGCCTGCTGGATGGCGTGGTCTGAGACGTGCAGGAACGCGTGCACGTCGCCGTCGACGGCTGCGATGCGGTCGAGGTGGGCGCGCGTGGCCTCGACGGCGCTGATCTCGCGCGACGACAGCTTCTCGGCCAGTTCGGCCGCGGTCATGCGGATGATGTCGCTCACTGTTCCTCCCCCAGGATCGCCGAAACCTTGAAGCGGTTGTCGGCGTGTTCGGGCGCGTTCTGCAGCGCCTGCTCGATGGTCAACGTCTCGCCCACGACGTCGTCGCGGAACACGTTGGTGAGCGGGATCGGGTGGCTGGTGGCGGGGACGTCGTCGGTGGCGACCTCTTGCACCTTCTGGATGCTGTCGACGATCTGGCCGAGCTCTGTCGTGAGGCTCTGGATTTCGTCGTCGCCGAGGTCGATCCGGGCGAGGTTGGCGAGATGCGCCACCAGCTCCGGCGTGATTTCAGACATAACACTCCATCTGATTGGGGGTGGTGTGCCCTAATTCTATGGCCGACGCGCGTTCCGGCGGGTGCCCCGATCGCGCTCGACACCTAAAGTGGAGGCGTGAACCTCGAAGCGACCAACGAAGACGCGAAACCCTGGCTCAAGAGTTATGCCGAGGGGGTGCCCACCGACATCCCCACGCAGACCGGATGCCTGGTCGATCTCGTCGACGAATCGGCGTCCCAGTACGGCCGCACCGCCGCTCTCGAGTTCTTCGGCCGCACCACGAGCTACGACGAGCTGGTCGTGCAGATCGCGCGCGTGGCCGAAGCCTTGCGCCGGCTGGGCGTGTCGAAGGGCGACACCGTGGCCATCGTGCTGCCGAACTGCCCGCAGCACATCGTGGCGTTCTACGCCGTTTTGCGCCTCGGCGCCATCGTGGTCGAGCACAACCCGCTCTACACGGCGCGCGAGTTGCGGCACCAGTTCGAGGACCACGGCGCCAAAACGGCCATCGTGTGGAACAAGGTCGTGCGCACGGTGCAGGAGTTCCCCTCGGATGTCGCGGTCGACACCCTGATCTCGGTCGACGTCACACGCGCCATGCCCGCCCACACTCGAGCGGCCCTCACGCTTCCCATCAAGAAGGCGCGCGAATCGCGAGCCGCTCTCACCGAGAAGGTGTCGGGCACGGTGCTGTGGGAGAAGTTGGTCGCCTCGAAGAAGCTCGACGCGAAGCATCCTCGCCCCGAGACGGGTGACCTCGCGATCATCCAGTACACCTCGGGCACGACCGGGACGCCCAAGGGTGCGGCCCTGACGCACGGCAACTTGCTCGCCAATGCGGCGCAATCGCGCGCGTGGGTGCCCACGATCGAGCGCGGCAAGTGCACGGTGTATGCCGTGCTGCCCATGTTCCACGCCTACGGACTCACGCTATGCCTCACGTTTGCGATGAGCATGGGGGCGCGGTTGGTGCTGTTCCCGAAGTTCGACCCTGACCTGGTGCTGAAGGTGGCGGCCAAGCGCCCGCCCACGTTCCTGCCGGCCGTGCCGCCCATCGCCGACCGCCTGCTGCGCGCGGCCACCGAGCAGGGCGTGTCGCTGAAGGGCATCGAGATCGCGATCTCGGGCGCCATGACGTTGCCCGAGACGCTGGTCGAGCCCTGGGAGGCCGCCACCGGCGGATTCCTCGTCGAGGGTTACGGCCTGAGCGAGTGTTCGCCGGTGTTGATGGCGAACCCGGTGGCGAGCAACCGCAAGGCGGGCACGGTGGGGCTGCCGCTTCCCGGCACCGAGGTGCGCGTTGTCGATCAGGATGACCCGCGCGAGGTTCTGCCGATCGGTTCCGAGGGCGAGCTGTTGGTCCGCGGGCCGCAGGTGTTCGGCGGCTATTACCGCAAACCCGACGAGACGGCGGCCGTGTTCGTCGACGGCTGGTTCCGTACGGGCGACATCGTGTCGCTCGACGAGGACGGTTTCATGAGCGTCGTCGACCGCATCAAAGAGCTGATCATCACGGGCGGGTTCAATGTGGCACCGACCGAGGTCGAGAACGCGCTGCGCACGCATCCGTCGGTTGCCGATGCGGCCGTCGTGGGCGTGCCCTCGGTGCATTCGGGCGAGGATGTCGTGGCCGCTGTGGTTGCCGCGCCGGGCCAGACGATCGATGCCGAGGCGCTGCGCACGTTCGCGCGTGATCAGCTGACGCCGTACAAGGTGCCGCGCCGCATCGTGGTCGTGGACGAGTTGCCGGTGTCGCTCATCGGCAAGGTTCTGCGCAAGAAGGTGCGCGAGAACATCATCGCGGGCTAGTTGTCCGGGTGAGTCGCGCCGCCAGACCTGCAGGCGCGACGACCCGCTCACGCCTCGGGGAGGACGCTGCGTTCACCTCAGCGCCGTGCGGGAGCGTGCCGAGCTATTCAGCCGCTGGGTCCGAAGCCTCGGGCGACTTGGCCTCAGGGCCTTGGACCTCAGGGGCTTGGACCTCAGGGGCTTCGGCCAGCGCGGCCGGGCCTTCTTGCAGGAGAAGCGCGAACTGCTCGGCGTCGATGATGCGCACGCCGAGGGCCTCGGCTTTGGCGAGCTTCGATCCCGCGCCCGGGCCCGCGGCGACGAAGTCGGTCTTCTTCGAGACGCTGGATGCGGCTTTGCCGCCCGCCTGCACGATGGCTTCGAGGGCACCTTCGCGCGTGAACCCCTCGAGCGAACCGGTGGCCACGACCGTGACGCCCGAGAGCACTCCCCCGGCCTCGGTAGCGGCCCCCGGCCCGGGGTGACCGGGCGTCGAGAACTGCACGCCGGCCGCGGCCCAGCGCTCGACGATCTCGACGTGCCAGTCGACCTCGAACCACGCGATGAGCGCGTCGGCGATGATGCCGCCCACGCCGTCCACGGCCGCGAGTTCGTCGCGCGATGCGGCCCGGATCGCGTCGAGCGAGCCGAAATAGTTGGCCAGGGCCCGTGCGGCGACGGGGCCGACGTGGCGGATGCTGAGGCCCACCAACATGCGCCACAGCGGCTTGGTCTTGGCGGCCTCGAGGTTGGCGAGCATCTCGTGGGCGGTCTTCGACGGAACCGACGTCTCGTCGCCGTCGAACACGTCGGCCGCCGGATCGTGCGCGCCGTCTCGTTTGACGTTGCGGCGGCGGCGGAACGGGGTGTCGCGCTTGGGCTCGCCCTGTTCGGTGAGCTTCGGCATGCCCGTCTCGGAGTCGCGCACGACGACCTCGATGGGGAAGATGTCGGCCATCGTCAGGTCGAAGAGCCCGGCCTCGGTGGCGAGCGGCGGCGTCTCGGGCACGGCGGGCTGCGTGAGCGCCGCGGCCGCGACCTCGCCGAGCCCCTCGATGTCGAGCGAGCCGCGGGAGGCGATGTGCTCGACGCGCCCGCGCACCTGCGCCGGGCAGCTGCGCGCGTTGGGGCAGCGCAGGTCGATGTCGCCCTCTTTCGCGGGCTTCAGCGGGGTGCCGCATTCGGGGCATTCGGTGGGCATGACGAATTCGCGCTCGGTGCCGTCGCGCAGCTCGATGACGGGCCCGAGCACCTCGGGAATGACGTCGCCCGCCTTGCGCAGCACGACCGTGTCGCCGATGAGCACACCCTTGGCCTTGACGACCTGCTGGTTGTGCAGCGTGGCCTGGCGCACCTCGCTGCCGGCCACCTCGACTTTCTGCATGACGGCGAAGGGCGTTGCACGACCCGTGCGGCCGACGCTCACGACGATGTCGAGCAGTTTGGTGTTGACCTCTTCGGGCGGGTACTTGTAGGCGATGGCCCAGCGGGGCGCCCGCGAGGTGGCACCCAATTCTTCGTGCAGGCCCAGGTCGTCGACCTTGATGACGATGCCGTCGATCTGGTGCTCGACCGAGGCGCGCTGCTCGCCGTATTTCTTGACGAACCCGGCGACCTCGTCGATGGTATCGAAGACCCGGAAATGGGTGGAGATAGGCAGGCCCCACTGCTCGAGCAGGCCGTAGACCTCCGATTGCGAGGTGACGTGAGTGTCGCGCTCGAGCTCGCGCACCGGCCACGCGCCGATGCCGTGCACGAGCATGCGCAGGCTCTTCAAGCGATTCTGCATGAGGGCGAGCTTCTCGGCGCTCTTGCCCTCTTCTTTCTGGCGCAGCGACCCGGCGGCCGCGTTGCGCGGGTTGGCGAACACCCGCTCGCCGGCCTGGCGCTGGCGCTCGTTCAGCTGGTCGAACAACTCGACGGGGAAGAAGATCTCGCCGCGCACCTCGACGAGGGGCGGATGACCGGAGCCGGCGAGCCGCTCGGGGATGGTGCCCATGGTGAGCACGTTGCCCGTGACGTCTTCGCCGACGACGCCATCGCCGCGCGTGGCGGCCGTCACGAGCACACCGTTTTCGTAGCGCAGATTGATGGCGAGGCCGTCGATCTTCAGCTCGCTGAGGAAGCGCACACGCTCGGAACCCGCATCGCGCTCCACCTTGGCGGCCCACTCGGCCAACTCGTCCTCGCTGAAGACGTTGTCGAGGCTGAGCATGCGCTCGGCGTGCTCGACGGGCGCGAACTGCGTCGTCTCGGCGCGGCCACCGACGGTCTGCGTGGGGCTATCAGCCTTCTGCAGCTCGGGATGCAGCCGCTCGAGCTCGTCGAGCCGGCGCACCATTGCGTCGTAGTCGGCGTCGCTGACCGTGGACGCGTTCTTCTCGTAGTACTCGTCGCGCAGCGTGAGGATGCGATCGGTCAGCTCGTCGACCTCGTCGCGCGCTCGCTCGAGCTCGGCCACCTCGTCATGGGTGCGCTCGTCGACGGGGGCTGAAGAATCGCGGCTCGTGCTCATGGCACCAGTTTAGAGATCACCACCGACAAGCGAACGGGGTTGCGCCCCGTGCTCGAGCCCGGCAGCCGGGCAGCCGGGCACCCGACGGCTAGACCCCGACGGGGACCGCGCTGACCGTTCGATCGATCGTGAACTGGCCGAGAACGCGCGTGCCGACGTAGATGACGGCGGTCTGACCGGGGGCCACACCATTCAGCGCGATCTCGGGGGTGACGACGAACTCGTCGCCGTTCTCGGTCGACTGGATGCGCGCCACAGCGGGCACAGGGTCGGCGTGTGCGCGGATTTGCACCTCGCAGTCGAACGACTCTTCGGGGTGCTGCTGCGGGAGACCTGCCCAGGTGTAACGGCTTCCGGCGATCTCGGCGATGGCCAGCGCCTCCTTGGGACCGACGACGACCTCGTTGGTCTTCGGGCGCACCTCGAGCACGAAACGGGGGCGGCCGTCGGGCGCCGGCACGCCGAGGTTCAAGCCGCGGCGCTGTCCGACCGTATAGGCGTGCGCACCCTCGTGGGCGCCGACGGTGTTGCCCTCGCGGTCGATGATGGCGCCGTCGGCGATGCCGACACGCTCGCCCAGCCATCCCTTCGTGTCTCCGTCGGGGATGAAGCAGATGTCGTGGCTGTCGGGCTTCGAGGCCACGCTGAAACCGCGCTCGGCGGCCTCGGCACGCACGAGTGCCTTCGACGGCGTCTCGCCGAGCGGGAACATCGAGTGCGCCAGCTGCTCGGCGGTCAGGACACCCAGCACGTAGGACTGGTCCTTGGCCCAGGCGCTCGCGCGGTGCAACTCGCGGTTGCCCTGGTCGTCGGTGACGATGGTGGCGTAGTGGCCCGTGCACACGGCGTCGAAACCGAGGTCGATGGCCTTCTCGAGCAGCGCCGCGAACTTGATCTTCTCATTGCAGCGCATGCACGGGTTGGGCGTGCGCCCGGCCGAATACTCGGCGATGAAGTCGTCGACCACGTCGAGCTTGAAGCGCTCGGAGAAGTCCCACACGTAGTAGGGGATGCCGATGATGTTGGCCGCACGCTGAGCGTCGGTCGAGTCTTCGATGGTGCAGCACCCGCGGCTGCCCGTGCGCAGAGTGCCCGGCATGCGGGACAGGGCCAGGTGCACACCGACCACCTCGTGACCGGCATCGACCGCTCGGGCGGCAGCCACCGCAGAATCGACACCGCCAGACATCGCCGCAAGAATTTTCATCCGATAAGTCTACGCGCGTGTGAGAGCGGATGCGTCGGGGCCACTGTACGCGCGCCGGGAGGTGTCAGCGCGGGACGACCGCGCGGTCGGCGTGACCCGCCTTGCGCGCCTGGGCGTACGCCGACGGCAGGGCGGCCAGCAGCGCGTCGACGTCGGCGTCGGTGCTGCCGTGACCGAGGGTCATGCGCAGGGCTCCGCGCGACGCATCTTCATCGCGGCCCATGGCCCGCAGCACGTGGGAGGGCTCGGGGATGCCCGCCTGACACGCCGACCCGGTCGAGACGGCGACCCCCGCCATGTCGAGCAGGAAGAGGAGCGAGTCGCCCTCGCACCCGGGGAAGGAGAAGTGGGCGTTGGTGGCCACGCGGGAGTCGCCCGTCGGACCATTCAGCACGGCGTCGGGAACGGCCGCGCGCACCCCGTCCACGAGCCGGTCACGCAGACGAGCGAGCCGCGGGCCCTCGCCGGCCATGCGCTCGACCGCCGAACGCGCGGCGGCCGCGAAAGCCGCAGCGGCCGCGACATCCTGCGTGCCCGAACGCACCTGCCGCTGCTGCCCGCCGCCGTGCACGAGCGCCTCGATGGTGGCGCGACGCGAGAGCACGAGCGCGCCCGCGCCCACCGGTCCACCGATCTTGTGTGCCGACACGCTGAGCGCCACGAGACCCGCGCCGCCGGTGCTTCCGCTCGCGGCGCGCACCGCGGCCAGGTCGATGGGCACATGCCCGTAGGCGGCGACGGCGTCCACATGGAACGGCACACCGAAGCGGGCGGCGAGCGCCGACATCCGCTCGATAGGCTGGATGCTGCCGACCTCGTTGTTCACCCAGATGCTCGTGAGCAGCGACACACGGTCGCCGTTGTCGATGAGCTCGCGTTCGAGGGCGTCGAGCAGCACGAACCCGTCGCCGTCGAGTGGCAGCCAGTGCACCTCGGCCTGCTGCCGGTTGACAAGCCATTCGATGGCGTCGATGGTGGCGTGGTGTTCTCCCCCGGGCGCGAGGATGAGAGGCCGCGCCTCCTCGACGTTGCGCGCCCAGTGCAGCCCCTTGATGGCCGCGTTGATGGCCTCGGTGCCGCCCGACGTGAAGACCACCTCGATGGGGTCGGCGCCCACGCTCGTGGCAACGGTCTCGCGGGATTCTTCGAGCAGACGCTTGGCCTCTTGCCCCGCCGAGTGGATCGAGGACGGGTTGCCGAACGTGCCGAGGGCGCGCGTGTAGGCGTCGATCGCCTCCGGCAGCATGGGGGTGGTTGCCGCGTGGTCGAGATAGACCGCCATATCGTGCTCCTCAGACGCATTCAGGTGCTCGTAACATTGCCGTCGAACGCCCTTACTACTCTAGAACTCATGACAACCCCCGACCCGTTCGCGTCCCTCGGTGTGAGATTCGACGGGTCTGGCGGCCGCATCGGCGTCTGGTCCGCGAGCGCCACCCGCATCGAGCTCGTCCTGTTCGACGACACCGATCCCCAATGGGTGACGGGCCGGGTGCCCCTGACGCGCGGCGAATCGGATGTCTGGACCGCCAGCTCTCCCCTGCTCACCCCCGGGCGCCGCTACGCTCTGCGCGCCGACGGCCCCACCGGCCCGCGGCATCGCTTCGACCCCGACGCCCTGCTGCTCGACCCGTACGGCCGCGGTCTGCAACGTGTCGCCCAGGGCGAATGGCGCTCGACGGCCGTCGATGAATCCTTCGACTGGGGCGGCGTGCAGAAGCCGGCCGTGCCGCTCGATCGCACGGTCGTGTACGAGGCCCATGTGAAGGGGCTGACGAAGCTCAACCCGGCGTTGCCGGAGAACCTGCGGGGCAGCTACGCGGGGCTCGCGCATCCCTCGACCATCGAGCACCTCACGACCCTCGGGGTGACGAGCGTTCAGTTGTTGCCCGTTCACGCCTTCGTGTCGGAGCAACGGCTGCTGAAGCAGGGCATGACCAACTATTGGGGTTACAACACGCTGTCGTTCTTCAGCCCGCACGCGCCCTATGCGTCGCGCACCGCTCAGGCTGGTGGGCCCGCCGCTGTGCTGCGCGAGTTCAAGGGCATGGTGAAGTTGCTGCACGAGGCCGGGCTCGAGGTGCTGCTCGACGTGGTCTACAACCACACGGCGGAGGAAGGGCCGGATGGTCCGCGACTCAGCCTGCGCGGCCTCGACGACTCGAGCTACTACCGTCAGGACGATCGCGGGCGCTACGTCGACGTGACGGGCTGCGGCGACACGCTCGACACGAACTCGCCGGGCGGCCAGCGGCTCGTGCTCGACTCGCTGCGCTATTGGGCGAACGAGGTGCAGATCGACGGGTTCCGCTTCGACCTGGCGGCCGCGCTCGGGCGCAATGCGGGACACGAGTACGACCCCGAGCATCCGCTTCTCGCCGCGATCGTCGACGATCCAGCGCTCGCCGGCGTGAAGATGATCGCCGAACCCTGGGATGTGGGTATGGGCGGCTGGCAGACGGGCAACTTCCCCGACGGCTGGCACGAGTGGAACGACCGCTACCGCGACCGCGCCCGCAACTTCTGGTTGAGCGACGTGGACTATTCGCGGCGCGCAAGTGATCCGCCCGTCGGCATCGGCGGTTTCGCCACCCGGCTCGCGGGATCGTCGAACACGTTCAGCGCCGCGCGCGGGCCGCTGGCATCGGTCAACTTCGTCACCGCGCACGACGGTTTCACGCTGGCCGACCTGGTGTCCTACGACGTGAAGCACAACGTGGGCAACGGCGAATCGAATCGCGACGGCAGCGACAACAACCGCTCGTTCAACCACGGCGCCGAGGGCGAAACCGACGATCCGGGCATCCTGGCCACGCGTCGCAAGGCCATGCGCAACCTGCTGGGCACGCTTCTGCTGTCGGCGGGCGTGCCCATGATCACCGCGGGCGACGAGGTCGCGCGCAGCCAGCGCGGCAACAACAACGCCTACTGTCACGACAGCGAGCTCACCTGGTTGTCCTACCAGCCGACGCCTGACGAGCAGGCGTTGCGCCGGCACGTCGAAACGCTGACGCGTGTGCGCGCCGAGAACCCGGCGTTACGGCCCCGACGTTTCGGCAAGAGCGGTGTGCGCGTGCCGAGTGCGAGCGAGATGGACTGGTACGACGCCACGGGTGCGACCATGAGCGACGAGGACTGGACGTCGCCCCGCCACCGCACCTTGCAATATGTGGCCGCGTCGACGCCCGAAACCGAGGAGTTCAACCGCGTCCTGCTCATCGTGCACGGCGTCGAGACCGACGTGAGTGTCACGCTGCCGCATCACGACGGTGTGGTGCGCTATCGCTCGCTGTGGTCGAGCGCCGAAGATGAGGTGGCGGGTGCCGACGGCGCCGTCTTCGCGCCGGGCGATGTCGTCGACGTGTGCGCGACGTCGATGTGGTTGTTCCGGGCCGAAAACGACTAACCGCGGCGAGCGCTGACGACGGTGGCGTCGCCCTCGACCGAGCGGATGATCTCTGCCTCGAGTCCGGCCGCCCGCATCATCTGGGCCGACAGGTGTGCCTGCGCATTACCGGTTTCGACGAAGAGCGTTCCTCCCGGCGCGAGCCAGTCGGAGGCCCCTTCTGCGAGCCGGCGCTGGATGTCGAGCCCGTCGTCGCCGCCGTCGAGCGTGCCGCGCGGCTCGTACAGGCGGGCCTCGGGCGGCAGCAGCGCGATTTCGGCGGTCGGCACATAGGGCGTGTTGCAGACGAGCGTGCGGATGCGGCCCCGCAAACTCTCGGGCAGTGCGGCGTACAGATCGCCCTCGAAGACGTGCCCGCCCACCGGTTCGAGGTTCACGCGGGCCCAGGAGACGGCGCGGGGGTCGATATCGGCGGCGGTCAATTCGATGCCGGGCACCCGCCCGGCGAGGGCCAACCCGATCGCCCCCGACCCGCAGCAAAGGTCGACGACCGGGTCTCCCGGTCGGGTGACGGAAGCGGCCGCTTCGACCAACAACTCGGTGCGGTGCCGCGGCACGAAGACGCCATCCCCCACACGCACGCGGATGCCGTCGAACAGCGCCCAGCCGAGGACGTACTCGACCGGCACGCCCGAGACGCGTTGCGCCACCATCCGCTCGAGGGCGACTCGGTTTGCGAGGGGGTCCGGCCGCTCAGAACCGAGCATTTCTCCCACGAGCAAGGCGGCCTCTTCCTCGGCGAACACGCATCCGGCCGCACGCAGACGGCGCGCGACATCCGCTTCGATGTCGTGGGTGTCTCGGCTGCCGGGCTCGTTCACTGCCAGCCGATGCGGTTGCCATACCCGTCGACGAATCTGAGCTGCGGGAACTCGTGCGACAAACGCACCAGGAATTCTTGCCCCTCGGCCGTGGACACGGGCCACGCCCAGTTCTGCACGCCGCCCGAGCGTTTGAGCGCCTCGACGAACATGTCGCGTTCGGCTCCGGCGCCCTCATGACGCTTCGGCACCAGGACTCGCGTGATGCGCGCGTAGTCGTGCAGCACGATGAACTGGAAGCTCGACCCCGTCTTGTCGTCGCGCACGATGAATTCACGCGAACCCGGGATGTCGGGCGGAATCTCGACCGTATCGAACCGCCTGTTCGCCCCTGCCGCGGTCGACTGGCGATATGACCGTGCGAAGAAGAACAGCACCACCGCGATCATCGACATGACGACCAGGCCGCCGACGATGCGGCCGCCCGGGAACGCGTCGAGGTCGAACATCGGGTCAGCCCTCCGCGCGATCGGTGTCTGCGCCGCCGCCGTGGGCACCGTCCCCGTGGGCACCGTCCCCGTGTGCGCCGTGCCCGTGTGGGCCGTCCCCGTGTGGGCCGTCCCCGTGTGCGCCGTCGCCGTGGGCACGGCTATCCTCGCTGTCGGCGTGCTCATGCGCGCCGCTCTCCGACCAGCCGATCGCGTGCGAGGAACCCGCCGCGCCGGACCCGTCCGAATGGGAGTCACCGAAATCAGCGGGGCGCGAATCGCCGCTGTGGCCCCCCTGAGTCATCGGAAGCATCGTCTCGCCGAGCAATGACGGAACCCGCCCGAGCGCCTCGGCCGTCGCGACGCCCTGGCTGTCGTCGGGGTGGGCGATGAGCCCGAGTTCGCTGGGTGCCGCGAGGAGCGGATGCCGCGGCAATACTCGCACGGTGTAGCCGAACCCGCCCGAGTGCACGAGCCGGACCTCACCCTCGAAGATCGTCTCGCGCGATCCATCGGCCGGTTCATCCGGGGCCGTGCCCGCGTTCGCGCTCTCGGCGGGTCGCAGCTCGGCGATCCTCGTCGAGGTGAGTTCTCCATCGAAGGAGGCGGCACCGTAGACGACCTGCACGCTCAATTCATCCGGCGACAGACCCGCCGTGAGGATGCGGGCTCGCAGGCGCAGGACGTCGTCCACCTGCGGCACGTGCTCGAGTCCACCCGATTCGACGTGGGCGACCGCGACGCCCGGCCAGGCACCGCGCACGCGCTGCTTCCAGGCGGCCAACTCGCGGGCCGGGCGGGAGTTCTCGGGCGCGAGGGTAGCTCGCGAACGCGCCGCGGGAAGGTAGAGGTTCTCGACATACTCGCGCACCATGCGCTCGGCGCTGAGCTCGGGTGACAGGTGGGCGAGCGAATGCCGCACGCGCGACATCCAGGCCCTCGGCACACCGTCGTCGCCGCGGTCGTAGAACTCGGGCACGACGCGCGTCTCGAGCAGTTCGTAGAGCGCGTTGGCCTCGAACAGGTCGCGCTCCTCGCTGGCCCCCTCGCCCGGAGCCGTGGGAATCGCCCAGCCGTTGACGCCGTCGAAGTATTCGTTCCACCAGCCGTCGAGGATGGACAGGTTGAGCGAACCGTTCATGGCCGCCTTCATGCCCGAGGTGCCGCACGCCTCGAGCGGGCGAAGCGGGTTGTTCAGCCAGACATCCGTGCCCGGATAGAGCACCTGGGCCATGCGGATGTCGTAGTTGGTGAGGAACACGATGCGCCCGCGCACGGCCGGCTGCTGCGCGAACTCGACGAGCTTCTGGATGAGACGCTTGCCGTCCTCGTCGTGGGGGTGCGATTTGCCGGCGACGACGATCTGCACGGGTCGGTCGGGGTCGGTCAGGATGCGCGTCAGGCGCTCCTGATCGTGCAACATGAGCGTCAGTCGCTTATAGGTGGGCACGCGGCGCGCGAAACCGATGGTCAAGACATCGGGGTCGAGCACGTGGTCGATCCAGTCCGGCGTGATGCCGCCGCGGTTCTGCTCCAGCCACAGGGCCCGTTCGCGCTCGCGGGCATCCGACACCAACGCCTGCTTCATCTCGCGGCGCACGCGCCACAGGTCGTCGTCGGAGAGGGCTTCGGACTGCCAGTCGACGCTCGTCGTGTCGGTCGTGCCGAAACGCTCCTCGGCGAGCCGCACGAGCCGCGAATCCGTCCACGTCGCGGCGTGCACGCCGTTGGTGATCGACCCGATGGGCACGTCGGCCTGCTCGAAACCGGGCCACAACTTCTGGAACATGCCGCGCGACACGTCGCCGTGCAGCTCGGACACGCCGTTGGCACGCTGGGCCAGCCGCAAACCCATGAAGGCCATGTTGAACGCGGATGCGTCGCCGCCCGCGCCCGCGTCACCCCCGTCTGTCGGCTCGGCCCCGAGAGCGAGCGCATCGCCCGGGTCGACGCCCGGAAGCAAGTCGCCACCCTCGAGGTAACGCGCCACGAGACCCCGATCGAAGCGATCGATTCCCGCGGGAACGGGCGTGTGCGTCGTGAAGACCGTGCCGGCCCGCACGACCTCGAGAGCCTCGGCGAACGAGAGACCCTGCCCGATGAGCGACGAGATGCGTTCGAGGCCGAGGAACCCGGCGTGCCCCTCGTTGGTGTGGAAGACCGTCGGGAACGGGATATCGGACAGATCGCACCAGTATTCGACCGCTCGAACTCCCCCGATGCCGAGAAGAAGTTCCTGGCGCAGCCGGTGCTCGGTGTCGCCGCCATACAGGCGATCGGTGACGGCACGGTATTCGACCGTGTTCTCGGGGATGTCGGTGTCGAGCAAGAGGAGCGGCACGCGCCCCACCTCGGCGCGCCACACACGGGCCGACAAGGCTCCGCCGTCGGGCATCGCCAGGGTGACGACCACGGGGGTGGCGTCGGCGTTTCGCAGCAACTGGATGGGCAGGCCATCCGCATCGAGAACCGGGTAGCTCTCCTTCTGCCAGCCGTCGGCCGACAGCGACTGTGCGAAATAACCGGCCCGATAGAACAGGCCGACGGCCACGAGGGGCACGCCGAGATCTGACGCGGCTTTCAAGTGATCGCCCGCCAGGATTCCGAGGCCACCCGAATACTGCGGCAACGACGCCGCGATGCCGAATTCCGGCGAAAAATATGCGATGGATGTCGGCGCGTCGTCACCCAGCGATTGATACCAGCGCGGCTCCCGCAGGTAGACCTCGAGGTCGGAGCGCAGCCCGTTCGCCCACTCGACGAAGCCGCGATCGTCGGCCAATTGGCGCAGACGGTCGGCCCCGATCGCGCCCAGCAATGCCACCGGATCGTGCCCCGTGGACTCCCACAACTCGGCGCTCATCTCGCGGAACAGGCGCTTCGTCGGCTCGTGCCAACTCCACCGCAGGTTCGAGGCGAGCACGCCGAGCGCGTCGAGAGCGGGAGGGAGCACGGGCCGCACGGTAAATCGTCTGATCGCCTTCACCCGCTCAGCATAAACCGGTGGTGTGAACTCCCTCTTAGATGCTGTGCCCGGACGATACAACCCCTCACAGAGGCAGCCCGACTCCGGTACGGTCGGACAAGGACCAACGGTAAGGGGAGCGGCTCTCGTGGCAGCAGAAAAAGGCAACCGACGTCGGACACCGGCGAAGACCACCAAGAAGGCTTCGTCGCCCCAAGCGGCCGCGGCCGACGGGATTGTGACGAACCCGGGGGCAGTGGCCCCGGGCGCAGCGAACCCCGGCGCGGTGAACCCGGGCGCGGCGGATACCGTCGAAACCACGATCGTGGAACCATCACCGCCGACGCCGCCCGCGACGGCCGCGTCGCACACACCCGATTCACCGGCCGACGACGCTGCACCGGCCGCCGCCGACGCCGCACCGACCCAGCCGGGCACCGAGAACGTTCCGACCGAGGCATCGGGCGGCGACCTGCCGACGAGCGGTTCGACCGCCGGCGCCTCTGCCACGGCTGGCGCGGCCGCGCTCGACCTCTCGCTCGCTGCGAACCAGGGCGATTCCGCCACTCCGACGGCACCCGACGCTGCGCAGCAGGCGGCCAGCGACTTCCGACCCGTCATCGGTCGCATCCCCGTGCTCGACGTGACCCCCGCGCTCCCCGACCACCTGTGGCCGGCCAAAGCCGTCGTCGGCGAGGTCGTCGAGTTCGGCGCCACCGCCTTCCGCGAGGGGCACGACCTCATCGGCACGCAGCTGCTCCTCACCGACCCGTCGGGCACCACGACGGCTCACCGCCTCTCCCCCGGCGCCCCGGGCCTCGACCGCTGGGAAGGGCTCGTCCGCGTAGATGTCGAGGGCGACTACACCTTCCGCGTGCGCGCGTTCGCCGACGACTGGGCCACGTGGCAGCACGCCGCCGAAATCAAGGTGCCCGCCGGCATCGATGTCGAGCTCATGTTCCAGATCGGCGCGGGGCTCGCCGCCCTCGCCGCCGACCAGCCCGAACGCTCCGAAGACGCCCGCGCCCGCCTCTCGGCGGCCGCCCGCACGCTGCTCGACGACGAACGCTCGATCGACGAGCGCGCCGCCGTGATCGGCGACGAGACCGTGTCAGCGCTCCTCGCCGACATCCCGCTGGCCTCGCTCGAAAGCTTCTCCGACGAGCGCACCCTGCGCGTCGAGCGTCGCCGCGCCGGTGTCGGCTCCTGGTACGAGTTCTTCCCCCGCTCCGAGGGTGCCGTCAAGAATGCCGACGGATCCTGGCAATCCGGAACGTTCCGCACCGCGGCCCGGCGCCTCGAAGGTGTGGCGGCAATGGGCTTCGACGTGCTCTACCTGCCGCCCATCCATCCCATCGGCCACGCGTTCCGTAAGGGCCCGAACAACACCATGAACCCGGGGCCGCACGACCCCGGATCGCCGTGGGCCATCGGCTCGGCCGAGGGCGGGCACGACGCCATCCACCCCGACCTCGGCACCGTCGAAGACTTCGAATTCTTCGTCGCCGAGGCGCGGAAACACGGCATCGAGGTCGCCCTCGACTTCGCGCTGCAGGCGTCGCCCGACCACCCGTGGGTCACCGAGCATCCCGAATGGTTCACCACCCTGCCCGACGGCACCATCGCCTACGCCGAAAACCCGCCGAAGAAGTATCAGGACATCTACCCGATCAACTTCGACAACGACCCCGAGGGCATCCGCCAGGAAGCGCTGCGCGTGCTGCGGCACTGGATCGACCTGGGCGTGCACATCTTCCGCGTCGACAACCCGCACACCAAACCGCTCGACTTCTGGGAGTGGATCATGCACGAGGTGCGCCAGACGCACCCCGACATCGTGTTCCTCGCCGAAGCCTTCACGCGCCCCGCCATGCTGCAGGGGCTCGCCAAGGTGGGCTTCCAGCAGAGCTATAGCTACTTCACGTGGCGCAACACCAAGGAAGAGCTCGAGGAGTTCTTCCAGAGCATCTCCCACGAGACGAGCGACTTCCTGCGCCCGAACCTCTTCGTCAACACACCCGACATCCTCACCGAGTACCTGCAATTCGGTGGGCCGAGCGCCTACACGATCCGCGCAGCTCTCGCCGCGACGGCCGCGCCCGTCTGGGGTGTCTACTCCGGATTCGAGTTGTTCGAGAACGTGGCCCGACCGGGCGCCGAAGAGAACATCGACAACGAGAAGTACGAATACAAGCCGCGCGACTTCGCGGCCGCCGAACAGGCCGGCGCATCGCTAGGCCTGTACCTCGGGCTGCTCAACAAGATCCGCCGCGAGCACCCCGCCCTGCAGCAGCTGCGCAACCTGACGCTGCATGCGAGCGATGACGACAGCATCCTCGTCTACAGCAAATTCCTCGACGGCGCTTTCACCGAAAGCGGCACGAGTGACCGCATCCTCGTCGTCGCCAACGTCGACCCGCACTCCGTCCGCGAGACCACGGTGCACCTCGACACGACCGCGTTCGGCATTCCGCAGGGCGCCGCCTACGAGGTCACCGACCTCGTGACCGGCGACACCTACACGTGGGGGGACCACAACTACGTGCGACTGGATGCGTTCTCGCACCCGGTGCACATCTTCGAGGCGAAGGAGATCCGCCCATGACCCCTCCCCGTTTCCCCTGGTCCAAGAAGTCGGCCGACGAGCCCGACGAGACCACATCGACACCCGCACCGAAGGCTGAGGAACCTGTGACCGAACAGAACGAGAAGCCCGACGCAACCACGCCCGTCTCCGAAGCGCCGGGCGTGGAGCACGCGCACCACGCGGAGCCGTTCGGCGAATACGCCGGCCAGGACCGCGACCCCGAAACCATCTCGCCCGAGGCCGAGGCGCACGCCGACGAGGTCGAGGAAGAGCTGCCCGCCCAGGTCAGCCAGTTCGATGGCGATGCCTCGGATGTCGTGATCGACGTTCCCGGCAACGAGCCCGAGGCCGCGACCGCGACCGCGACCGAAGACAGCGCCGCCGCCCCCGAGGTCGTCCCGGCGGCCGACACCGCGACCGAAACAGCGGCCGACACCGCGACCGTCACACTGACCGCCGCGGCAACGGACGCACCGACGACCGATAGAGACGCATCCGCCGAGGTCGTCTCCTCCTCCGGCTCGCCCGACGACGGAGCGGCCGCATCGGCTTCAGCCCACGACTCTTCCGACGCACAGTCCTTGGAGGCGACCCCCGTCGACCCCACGGTCGACGAGTGGATTCTCGAAGCCGTCGCCGAGGGCCGGTACTACTCCCCCCACAGCGTTCTCGGCATCCACCCGCTCGGCGGTGGCCGCACGGTCATCCGCGCCCGACGCCCCTTGGCAGAATCGGTCACCGCGCACCTCGAGCCGGGCGGCACCGTCGCGCTCGAGCACGCCCACGCCGGCATCTGGCAGGGCGTCTTCGACGGCGACCCCGTCGACTACACCGTCGAGGCCACCTATGAAGACGGTCCCCCCTGGATCGCCGACGACCCTTACCGTTTCGCCCCGACCATCGGCGAACTCGACCTGCACCTCATCGGTGAAGGTCGCCACGAAGAGCTCTGGACCGCCCTCGGCGCGCACGTGCGAACCCACGGCGGCATCTCGGGCGTGAGCTTCTCGGTGTGGGCCCCCAACGCCCAGGCCGCACGCGTCGTCGGCGACTTCAACGGCTGGGATGGCACGGGCCACGCGCTCCGCAACATGGGTTCGACGGGTGTGTGGGAGATCTTCGTGCCCGGCCTCGAAGCCGACGCGCTCTACAAGTTCGACCTCCTGGGCCAGGACAACGTCTGGCACCGCAAAGCCGACCCGATGGCGCGTTTCGCCGAGCAGTCCCCCGGCACCGCGTCCATCGTCGCTCCGCCGTCGACACACGAATGGCAAGATGCCGCGTGGCTCGAGCAGCGCGCCACCACCGAGGTGCACCGCCGACCCATGAGCGTCTACGAGATGCACGTCGGTTCGTGGCGTCCGGGCCTCGGCTACCGCGAACTCGCCGAACCGCTCATCGACTATGTGCTCGCCCTCGGCTACACGCACGTTGAATTCATGCCGCTCGCCGAGCATCCCTTCGGTGGCTCGTGGGGCTACCAGGTGACGGGTTACTACGCCCCCACCAGCCGTTTCGGCAACGCCGACGACCTGCGCTACCTCATCGACCGTCTGCACGGCGCCGGCATCGGCGTTCTGCTCGACTGGGTTCCCGGGCACTTCCCCAAGGATGGCTGGGCGCTGGCGAACTTCGACGGCCAGCCGCTCTACGAGCACCCCGACCCGCGCCGCGGCGAGCAGAAGGACTGGGGCACACTCGTCTTCGACTTCGGCCAGCGCCAGGTCAAGAACTTCCTGGTCGCCAACGCGCTCTACTGGCTCGAAGAGTTCCACGTCGACGGCCTGCGTGTCGACGCCGTCGCTTCGATGCTCTACCTCGACTACTCGCGCAACGAGGGCGAGTGGCTGCCGAACCAATACGGTGGCCGCGAAAACCTCGAGGCGATCTCGCTGCTGCAGGAAGCCAACGCGACGGCCTACAAGCGCAACCCCGGCGTCGTCGTGATCGCCGAGGAATCCACCAGCTGGCCCGGTGTCACCAAGCCCACGAGCGAAGGCGGCCTCGGTTTCGGCTACAAGTGGAACATGGGATGGATGCACGACTCGTTGCAGTACATCCAGGAGGACCCGCTCTACCGTTCGTACCACCACAACGAGCTCACGTTCTCGCTCGTCTATGCGTTCAGCGAGAATTTCCTCCTGCCGATCAGCCACGACGAGGTCGTGCACGGCAAGGGGTCGCTCTTCAGCAAGATGCCCGGCGACCACTGGCAGAAACTCGCGAATATGCGCGCCTACCTCGCCTTCATGTGGGCGCACCCCGGCAAGCAGCTGCTCTTCATGGGCCAAGAGTTCGGGCAGCAGTCCGAATGGTCGGAGGGCCGCGGGCTCGACTGGTGGACCCTCGACCAGCCCAGCCACCAGGGCCTCTTCGACCTCGTGTCGCAGCTCAACAAGTCCTACGTCGCCAACCCGGCCCTGTGGGAGCTGGACGCGTCGCACCAGGGCTTCGAGTGGCTCGACGGTGGCGACGCCGAACGCTCGGTGATCTCCTTCATCCGCTGGGCTGAAGACGGCAGCGCGATCGCCGTCTTCGTCAACTTCTCGGGCTCTCCGCACCACGACTACCGCACGGGCCTGCCCTTTGCCGGCGAGTGGGACGAGATCCTCAACACGGATGCCGCGGCGTTCGGTGGATCCGGTGTCGGCAACATGGGCACCGTCACGGCGACCGACGACCCCTGGGCCGGCCGCAACGCGTCGGCGTCGATGTCGCTGCCGCCCCTCGGCGCGGTCTGGCTCAAGTACCGCGGATAGCGATACCCGTCACACGACGAAACGGCCGGGAGAGGATATGAATCCTTCTCCCGGCCGTTTCGTGTAAGCGGTGCGTGGACCGCGTCTAGAAGAGCAAGTTCGTGAGGCGCCCTCGCGCAATCGCGACTCGCGGGTCATCGAGCCCGACGACCTCGAACAGCTGCAGGAGACGCGCCCGGACGGTGTTCTTGCCGTCGGCGTCCTGCTCGGGGAACAGCATGAGCAGACGGTCGAAAGCATCCTCGACATGCCCGCCCGAGAGGTCGAGGTCGGCGACGTCGAGCTGGGCGCCGAGGTCATCGGGCTTTTGCGCGGCGGCCGAGCGGATCTCGTCGAGCGTCTTGCCGTTCAGGCGGTGCAGCAGGCTCACCTGGGCGAGCCCGGCGTGCGCCATCTTGTCGGTGGGGTTCTGCGCGATGGCCTTCTCATAGGCGCGGATGGCGGCCGGGTAGTCTCCCTGGTCGATCGCGTCGTAGGCCTCCTGGTGCAGCGGCGGCAGCGGCGGCTCCTCGGGGGCTGCGGCCTCCGCGCCCCCCTCGGCGGCCCCCACGACCGTGACCGAGCCCGAGACGCCGCTCTGCGCGGCGGCCTCGAGAACCTGCTCGAACACCTGGCGCACCTGGGGCTCGGGGATGGCACCCTGGAACAGTTGCAGCGGGCGTCCGCCGATGACGGCGGCGACCGTCGGAATGGACTGCGCCTGGAACGCCTGGGTCAGTTGCGGGTTCTGGTCGACGTCGACCTTGACGAGCACGAACCGGCCGCCGAATTCGGCGACGAGCTTGTCGAGGATGGGCGACAGCTGCTTGCACGGCTGGCACCACTCGGCCCACAGGTCGACGATGACGGGAACCTGAGCGGAGAGGTCGAGGAACTGGGTGAAGTTCTCATCGGTTCCGTCGAAGACGAGCCCGGGCAACTCGATAGCTGCGCCGGCAGCACCCGTGCCTCCGGGCTGGCCGGCCGCTGCCTGCCCTGGTGCGCCTGTGGGGGCCCCAGCACCCGCTCCGGCAGCCCCGGCACCATTTGTCGCGCCCGTGGCCTGTGCGGCCGCCTGAGCGTTGGCCCGGTTGACGAGCCCGGACAGGTCGACGGCTCCACGCAGAGCGGCGGGGTTCACATCGAGATTGGCCATGTCTTACAGATCCTCCAGTGATGACAAACAGTAGATGGCGGCGCGCTGCCTACGGCAGTTCGGTGGCGCTCACGAGCCCCTGGCTGAAGCCGAGCAGTCGAATCTTCTCGCTGCTTCCGGTCGGCGGCACGTAGAACAGCAGCTGATCTCCGTAGGTGCTCGTGACACCCTTCTTTGTCTCGGTGAGACCACTCAGTGCCGCGACGGCTCCGGATGTCTTCACGCTCGCGCCCTCTTCGACCGGCTTGACGGTCTCGGAGTCGGTCACGTTGACGGCGATGATGGCACCCGAGTCGTTCGTCGCGAGAGCCAGCGCCGGGCCGGATCCCGCCTTCGTGGCAAATTCGATCGACGCCGTGTCGGGCAGGTCGGCCTTCTTCTTCTCGCGGTCTTCTGACACCTGGGTGCGCAGCGTGTCGCCTTCGGCCGCGAACTGGGCCGCGTATTGCGACCCGTCGCCGTTGGCGAGCACGTCGGCGTAGGCCTCGGCGATCTTGTCAGGTGCGATCAGCAGGAAGCTCGAGTCCGGCGGGATCTGCGAGGCGCCGATGGTGGCGGGCGCGACATCCGGAATCTGAGCCTGGGGCTCGAGCCGCACGGAGTAGTCGATGAGGTAGTTGGCGCGCGGCGTCTCCTGCGTCAGCACGAGCAACGTCGGAGCGACGCTCGTGTCTTCGGCATCCTGGATGACCGTCATCACGGTGCGCGGCCACGTGTCGGAGGCCTGCGGCAGCGTGAGCGTGATGGGCGACGCGGGAATCGCGGCGGTCGCCTGAGCCTCTGCGTTCTTCGAACGGATCTGGTAGTTCGCCTTGCGCTCGTCGAGCGCGGGACCGGTCAAGCGCGTGGCCGCGACGTCGGCGCTCTTCTGCTCGTCGGCGTCGGCGACGACCGCCGAGATCTTCGACACGATGCGCTCGATCTGCGGCACGCTGACGACGGGCGCGGGCTGGCTGTCATCCGTGGCGGCCGCATCGGTCGAGGTGCTGGTCGGAGTGGCGCTCTGGGCCGGCGGCTGCGGCCAGAAACTCGGACTGCAACCGCTCAGGGCCAGCGACGAGACGAGGGCGACGGGGATGACCGCGATGAGGGCGTTGCGGCGTGCGGCTTTGGGGCGCTGGGCTTTGGGAGCGCGCGGCAGTTTCTTCTGGCCGTCGAGCGGCGGCAGCGACTTGCGGCGCGGGCCGCGCGAACGGCGCATGTGGCGCAGGCCCAGCAGGTAGAGCACGAGGCCGACAGCCAGCAGGATGATGCCGCCGACGATCAAAGGGCCTGCCCACGGTGTGGCGTTGTCGAGCGGCCACGAGAGCTTGACGGTGGAAGGGGCGGGCTCCGAGCCATCCGAAGCGATCAGCACACTCACGTCGTCGGGCACGCTCATGGGCGCAATGAGGGCGCGGTCTTCGGTGAACTCGCCGAGCCACAGGTCGGAACCGGCGGGGTCGGTCACGTCTGAGGCCGCATCGGCGTCGGTCGATGCGTCATCCCCCGAATTGGACCCGGTAGACGTGTCGGCGGGCTTCGGCGTCACGACGTCGGACACGAGCTTCTTCTCGTCATCGAGTGTCAGCAGGTTGTACTTCGACTCCCCCAGCCACGCCTTCACGTCGGATGTGCGGCCGTAGGCAAGATAGGCCTTCGACGAACCGGCCAACGTCACAGTCTGTTGACCAGGGTTGGCGTTCAGTGTGGTGCCGTCGATGACCGTGTAGGGCAGCTCGCCCGACACCTTCACGTCGACCGTCTGGGTCGGCGGACCCAGGAACACGGTGCGTTGAGCGATGCCCGTGATGATCATGGCGGCGGCCACGACGAACGCGGCTATAGCGAGTACGAATCGCACGAAATCTCCTCCTGGGTCGCCGTTGCGGGGGTTCTCGCACCCGTCGACAGGGGTTCGTGACGGGCGGACGGCGACGAACACAGACATTCCAGACTAGCGGCACAGTCTGAGAGGCGTCTAGAAAGTGAGCGGAGGCGCATGCGCAACGGGGTCGGCCCTCGGCGGGGCGGGGGCGCGCCGCGCGCTACGATGAAGCGATATTGCGGCCGGGGTCTCTCCGGCCGTTCGCGCCGAAGGGGCACCCATGAAGATTCAGAATCCGTTCCGGTTCGGCCTGGTCGCGACGCTCGGCGTCGGCCTCGGCCTGCTGATCATCACGTCGATCATCTCGCTGCAGACCATCCTGATCTATATCGGTGCGGCCCTCTTCATCGCCCTCGGTCTCGAGCCGATAGTCGGATGGCTCGAGAAGAAGCACTTCCCGCGCTGGTCGGCCGTGCTCATCGTCGTCGTGGGCGTCCTCGCGCTGGTCGCGGGCCTCGTGTGGATGCTCGTGCCCATCATCGCCGAGCAGATCACGAAGCTCGTCAAGCTCATCCCCACCATCCAGCAGCAGATCGGTGACCTGAGTCTCGTCGAGTACATCAAGGCACAGTTCCCCTGGGTGCCGGTCGACAACATCATCGGCGAGGTCGGCAAGTTCTTCAGCGACGTGAACAGCGTCGCCAACCTGACCGGTGGTCTGCTGTCCTTCGTCGTCGGAGTCGGTTCCGCGCTCTTCGGCGTGCTGATCGTCCTCATCCTCACCCTGTACTTCACGGCGTCTCTGCCCTCGATGAAGCGCGGCATGTACCAGCTGGTGCCCGCGTCGAAGCGTGCGAACTTCGCCGACCTGTCCGAGCAGATCACGTCCTCCGTCGGGCGTTACGTCATCGGCCAGGCATCGACGGCCGCCATCAACGGCGTGTTGTCGTTCATCTTCCTGTCGATCATCCAGGCGCCGTTCCCGGCCGTCCTCGCGGTCGTCGCGTTCTCGTTCTCGCTCATCCCGCTCGTGGGAACGCTGACGGGCTCCATCATCATCACGCTCGTCTGCTTCATTCCGGGCCTCGGCGGCGTGACCACGGCCATCACCGCGGCCATCTACTACCTCATCTACATGCAGATCGAGGCGTATGTCTTGAGCCCTCGCATCATGAGCCGGGCCGTCGCCGTGCCCGGAGCCGTCGTCGTCATCGCCGCCCTGGCCGGTGGCTCGCTGCTCGGACTCCTCGGCGCGCTCATCGCCATCCCGACGGCCGCGTCGATCCTGCTCATCATCAAACAGGTCCTCATCCCGCGCCAGAACGAGCTGTAGGACCTCCGCGCCGGCCGAAGCGTCAGCCGTTCCAGACGGTCGGCAGGGGCAACGCCTCGGGGTTCACGGCGCGCACGATCTCGGTCAGCACCGTGCGGGTCTGAGACTCCCCGACCCACAGGTGTTTGCCGCCGGCCACCGGGATGAGCGTCATGTCCGGAACCGACGCAAAACGTTCGGCCGCGGCATCCGGACGCAGGTATTCGTCGAACTCGGGGATCAGAGCGATGAGTGTGCGCGGGTCACCCTGCCAGGCCGCAACCTCCTCGGCCGTTGCGCGGTGCAGCGGCGGCGACAACAGGATGGCCCCGTCGACGTCGTGCTGTCGGCCGTACTTCAGCGCCAACTCGGTGCCGAACGACCAGCCCACGAGCCACGGATGCGGCAGCGAGAACTGCGCGACCAGGTCCATCGCCGCGCGCACATCGGCTTCTTCGCCGATGCCCTGCTCGAACGCCCCGTCGCTCGTACCCCGGGGAGACGTCGTTCCGCGCGTGTTGAACCGCAGCACGGCCAGTTGTGCCAGCGCGGGAAGCCTCGCCGCGGCCTTGCGCAGAATGTGCGAGTCCATGAAGCCGCCGTGGGTCGGCAGTGGGTGCAGCGTCACGAGCGTGGCGACCGGGTCGCCGTGTTCGGGGAGCGCCAGCTCGCCGACGAGCGTGAGCCCGTCCTCCGTGTGCAGCTCCACGTCTTGCCGCCGAGCGGGAAGCTCGACGCTCCCCCGGATCTCGATCTCGTCGCTCATACTCGTCCTGTCGCTTATCTTGTCGTTCTCTGTCTCTCGCCGCTGTCAGGCCACGTCATGCCGCGTCATGCCGCGGATGCCGCTGTAGCGCCGTGGATGTCGCCGCCGTAGTCTGGCTCAGGCGATGTTCCAACAGTGCAGGTGCCAGTGGCGCCGCGCGGCGAGGTCGGCCTCGTCACCCATGACGCCGTCTGCGCGCCACGCCACGATGTGCGCCACCCCGATCTGGATGCCGAGCTGGCACCCGGGGCAGATGTAGACCTTGGCGGCCTGGGTGGCCGACACCGGCTGCACGTTCCATTCACGGCCGCGGCGGGTTTCGGTACGCCGCCAACCCGACATCAGATAAGAGAGATCTTCATCGTTGTTCGAGGGTTTGCGCCCGCGGGGCCGGTTGCTTCTGGGCATGAAACCATCCTAGGGAACAACGAAGGGGCCGCATCCGAAGATGCGACCCCAGCGTGAGTGGTTCAGCGTTGTTCTTAGTACCAGTTCATGGCCTGCGAGTGAGCCCAGGCGCCACACGGGCTGCCGTAGCGCCCCGTGATATAGCCGAGACCCCAGGTGATCTGGGTGGCCGGGTTGGTCTGCCAGTCGGCACCAGCCGTCGCCATCTTGCTGCCGGGGAGCGCCTGCGGAATGCCGTAGGCACCCGAGGAGCCGTTGTTCGCGTTGACGCGCCAACCCGACTCCTTGTTCCACAGGGAAACGAGGCAGGAGTACTGGTCATCGCCCATGCCACGCGCCGCGAGCATGTCGCGCGCGATGGCCTTGGCCGACCCGGGGTCGGGGGCCGCGGCCACGGGAGCCACGCCCGAACCTGTTGCGGCCTTCTTGGTGGCGGTACCGGTGGCGGGGGTCTCGACGACCGGCGTCGGTGTCGGGGTCGGCTTGGGAGCCAACACGACCTCGTAGCCGTCGCGGTCGAAGCCGGTCTCGTACCCACCCGCGACGGCGACCGTCTGAGCGGCCTCGCCGTCGAAGCGTTGACCGGCCGGCTGGTAGTACGGCGACGCGATAGCGCCTGCCGTCGGGTCTACCACGTTGACCATGACGACCCCGGATGCCGCGGCGAATGCGAATGCGAAGAGCGCAATTCGCGACCGGGATCGAGGTCTGTGGAACGCCGCTCGAGTGCCTCGAGTCGGCTTGGATGCTGGAAGATTCACTACATGCTTACCCACGATCATCCGATTTTAGCCGAGATGTCGTGTATTAGCCACCCGAGGGGGGTCGGTTCAGCGAACCGCCAGCATGACTTCGACGACGCTGTCGAGGAGAAGGTCGACCTGCGACTCCCGATATCCCCCGCGCTGAGCGGAGAACGCGACCGTGCGGACCTGCTCTATATTGACCGGTTTTCCCTCTTCGAAATAGGCGATGAGGCGTTCGGCCAGGGCATCCACCTCTGACCGGCGGTAGCCCTTGGAGAGCACGCTCACTCGCGAGAAGCGTTCACCGTCGGGGCGGGCGAGCCGGTTCAGGATGACCTGCGCGGTCTCTCGAGCCGACGAGAGCCACTCGCGTTTCCCTGCCTCTTCGAACGCGCGCTCGCGTTCTCGCAGGAAGAAGGCGTCTTCGAGACGCTCGAGCGCGGCGTCCACATAGGCGGTCGAGTATCCACCCTTCTTCAGGCCGAACGACACGTGCCGAATCTCGTCGGATGTCATGCCACCCTCGTCATCGGCGTCATAAGCCGCGCGAGCCCGGGCGAGGAACGCGTCGACCTCGCGCTGGTCGTACCCTTTGCTGCGACGTTTGGCCGTCGGGAATGTCGTTGTCACGCGACTATTCTGCCTTACCGCGGCGGAGGCTCGGCGCGGAGCACGTGGCCCGCGTCATCCGAGCGGTGTCTGCAGGTTGACGATCAGGAACACGGCCAACGCGATGGGTGCCGACGGCAGCATGGAGTCGAGCCGGTCGAGGATGCCGCCGTGCCCGGGCAGCCACGAGCTCATGTCTTTGACACCCATATCGCGTTTGATCAGCGACTCGGTGAGGTCTCCCATGGTGGCGGTGCCCAGGATGAGCACGCCCAGGATGACTCCGACCCACCACTCGACCTGCAGCATGAAGATCGCCAGCAGCATGCCCGCGATGACCGCCGCGATGCCGGCCCCGATGAAGCCTTCCCACGTCTTCTTGGGGCTGATTCGCGGCGCCATCGGATGCTTGCCGAAGTTCAGCCCGGCCACATAGGCCCCGGTGTCGACCGAGACGACGAGGATGAGGAACGCGAGCACCCACCACTGGCCGCCCTCCTGCCGCACGAGGACGACGGCGAAGGATGCGAGGAACGGCACGTAGATCTGCACGAACGCTCCGGTCGCGAGGTCGGCGACGGTATCGATCGCGGATCGGCTCGTCTGGGAGGCCATCTGCGCCAGGAGGCGCCATACGACGACGACCGCGATCGAGCCGAGCAGAGCCGACCACCGCACGGCGCCGTCGCCGAGGTAGCCGGAAGCGACGATGCCGACGCCGAAGACGACCTGCGGTATGGCGTCGAGCCGGCGCCCCGACTTGTTGAGCGCCTGGACTAACTCGAAGGTCGTGATCGCGACGATGAGGGCCGCGAAGATGACGAAGACCCATTTGAGGAAGATGAGGCTCGAGATGAGCAGCAGACCGAGCACCAATCCGATGCCGATGGCGAGCACCAGGTTGCGCCCGGTGCGGGCCTCGATGCGCTCGTTGGCCTGGTCGATTTGCGCGCGCGTCGCCTGCACCTGCCGCTCGATGTCGGCGCGCTTGGCCTTCAGTTGCGACTGGAGTTCATCGCGGCTGAGGCGTTTGCGGGCAGCAACGCGCGGCACCTTCCCTGTGCGGGGTTCGTGTGGATCGGTCATCATATCGCCGCCTGGGGCGGACGCGGGTGTTCCACGAGGCGTCAGACCTCGAGGAGCTCCGCTTCCTTGCGCTTGAGCGCGTCGTCGATCTGGTCGATGTGGGTCTTGGTGAGCGCCTCGAGTTCTTTTTCGGCGCGGGCCACATCGTCGTCCCCGACCTCGCTCTTCAGCGCCTCGAGGTCATCCTTGCCCTTACGACGGATGTTGCGCACGGCGACCTTGGCATCTTCACCCTTGCCGCGCACGATCTTCACGTATTCGCGGCGACGCTCTTCGGTGAGCTCGGGAAGGGTGACGCGCACGATGGTGCCGTCGTTGGTGGGGTTGGCTCCGAGGTTCGGGGTGTCGCGGATGGCCTGCTCGATGTCTTTCAGAGCGGACTTGTCATAGGGCGTGACGATGAGTGTGCGCGCCTCTTGGTTCTGCAGCGATGCGAGCTGCTCGAGCGGCGTCGGCGTGCCGTAGTAGCTCACCTGGATCTTCTGGAACATCTGCGGGTTGGCACGGCCCGTGCGAACCGAGGCGAAATCGTCTTTGGCGACCTCGACGGCCTTGTTCATTCGGGCGCCGGTGTCTGACAGAACATCCGCGATCACGGGGACTCCTTCTCGTTGCGTGCAGTCGTCACCATTCTATGGTGAACGGATGATGACGACATACGGGTGGCGCCGGGGCGCCCGGGTGGGGTGGTGCTAGTTCTGGACCAGGGTGCCGAGGCCGGCGCCGAGGATGGCGGCGGTCACGTTGCCGGCCGGCTGCATGCCGAAGACCTGCATCGGCATGTTGTTGTCCATGCACAGGCTGAAGGCGGTCGAGTCGACGACCTTCAGGCCGCGCTGCAGGGCCTCCTGGTAGGTAATGTGGTCGATCTTGTGGGCGTCAGGGTTTTGGCGGGGGTCGTCCGAGTAGACGCCGTCGACACCGTTCTTGGCCACGAGTACGACGTCGGCACCGATTTCGAGGGCGCGTTGCGCGGCAACCGTGTCGGTGGAGAAGTAGGGAAGCCCGGCGCCGGCGCCGAAGATGACGACGCGACCCTTTTCGAGGTGGCGTTCGGCACGGCGCGGGATGTAGGGCTCGGCGACCTGCGTCATCGAGATGGCGGACTGAACACGCGTGGCGGCGCCGGCCTGCTCGAGGAAGTCCTGCAGGGCGAGGGCGTTCATGACGGTTCCCAGCATGCCCATGTAGTCGGCACGGCCGCGGTCCATGCCGCGCTGCGACAGCTCGGCGCCGCGGAAGAAGTTTCCGCCGCCGACGACGATGGCCACCTCGACCTCTTGGGCCGCCTGGGCGATCTCCTGGGCGATGGATGCGACGACGTCAGGGTTCACTCCGAGTGCGCCTGCACCGAATGACTCGCCCGACAGTTTCAGCAGTACCCGGCGCTTCTTCTTCTGGTCGGTCATGTGTGCACCCTTTCATCCTGATTTTCACTAAAGCTACTGTGTGCGCACCGCGCTCGGCGTGTGCGCACAAAAAAGGAGCTCGGATTGCGTGAATGCAATCCGAGCTCCTTCGGGGTATTAGGCCCCGACCTTGAAACGAACGAAGCCGGTGATGGTGAGGCCGGCGTCAGCCACAACCTTCTTCACCTGGACCTTGTTGTCTTTCGCGTAGTCCTGCTCGAGCAGTGCGACCTGCTTGAAGAAGGCGCCGAGGCGGCCTTCGACGATCTTGGGCAGGGCTGCCTCGGGCTTGCCCTCGTTGCGGGAGATCTCGGTGACGATCTCGCGCTCCTTCTCGACAGCGTCGGCAGGGACGTCTTCGCGAGCCAGGTACTGCGGGTCGGCGAAGGCGATGTGCTGGGCGATGCTGCGAGCGGTGTCGGCGTCGGAACCGGTGTACCCGACGACCACGCCGACCTGCGGGGGCAGGTCTTTCGAGGTCTTGTGCAGGTAGACGGCGAAGTCGTCACCCGTCACGACGGCGAGGCGGCGGAGTTCCACCTTCTCGCCGATGATGGCGGACTCTTCGTCGATGGCCTGGGCCACCGTCTTGTCACCGGTCGACGCGGCGAGTGCCTCGTCGACGGTGGTTGCACCGGCGGCAACAGCGGCGTCGAGGACGACCTCGGACAGGTTGATGAACTTGTCACCCTTTGCCACGAAGTCGGTCTCACAGGCCAGCTCGATGAGCGTGGTCGTGTTGCCGTTCTGCTTGGCGGCGACGAGGCCCTCGCTCGTGGAGCGGTCGGCGCGCTTGGCGTTCGACTTGGCACCCTTGAGGCGGAGGATCTCGACAGCCTTCTCGAGGTCGCCATCGGCTTCCACGAGTGCGTTCTTGCTGTCCATCATGCCCGCGCCGAGACGGTCGCGGAGCGCTTTCACATCAGCGGCAGTGAAGTTTGCCATTAATATCTGCTTCCTCGTTCTAGGAACTGGTAGGAGGGAAAATTATTCAGCGTCGGCGGCGGGCTGCTTCTCAGCCTCGGTCGCTTCTGCTTCGAGGCGAGCCTCGGTGTCGGCGTCGGCCTCGGGGGTCTTGGGGTCCTCGACCGGGGCGTCTTCCTTAGCCTCGTTCTTGGCCGCAACCTCGGCGTCGGCGTCGTTCTCTTCGGTGGGCAGCGGTGCGGCTTCGCTCTGCGCGAGCAGCTCCTGCTCCCACTCGGCGAGGGGCTCGGTCGGAGCGGAGGACTCGCCGGCTTCGGGCTTCTGGTGACGCTGGATGAGGCCCTCGGCGGCGGCGTCGGCGATGATGCGCGTGAGCAGGCTCACGGAGCGGATCGCGTCGTCGTTACCCGGGATCGGGTAGGTGACTTCGTCGGGGTCGCAGTTGGTGTCGAGGATGCCGATGACGGGGATGCCGAGCTTCTTGGCCTCGTCGATCGCGAGGTGCTCTTTCTTCGTGTCGACAACCCACAGGGCCGAAGGCGTCTTGGTGAGGTTGCGGATACCGCCGAGCGACTTGTGAAGCTTGTCGAGCTCGCGCTTCTTGATGAGCAGCTCTTTCTTGGTGAAGCCGGACTTCGACGAATCTTCGAAGTCGAGCTCTTCGAGCTCCTTCATGCGAGCGAGGCGCTTCGAGACGGTGCTGAAGTTGGTGAGGAGGCCACCGAGCCAACGCTGGTTGACGTAGGGCTGGCCGACGCGCGTCGCCTGCTCGGCGATGCTCTCCTGAGCCTGCTTCTTGGTGCCGACGAAGAGGACGGTGCCGCCGTGGGCGACAGTCTCCTTGACGAAGTCGTAGGCCTTGTCGATGTAGCCGAGCGACTGCTGCAGGTCGATGATGTAGATGCCGGAACGCTCGGTGAAGATGAAACGCTTCATCTTCGGGTTCCAACGGCGGGTCTGGTGCCCGAAGTGCACGCCGCTGTCGAGCAGCTGGCGAATGGTTACGACGGCCATGAGCCGTTCTCCTATTCTGGCGCCCCTGAGGAACGCCACTCGGTTGTTATCCCTGGCCGGATGGCCACTGATCCTGGTGCCCGGCACAGACATCCGCATCGCTCTTATTTGCTCGAACGAACGAGCAGGAAGAGGTGATGACCGATGGATGGTGTGGCCGAATGGGCACGCGTAGTCACCCCGACAAGCGAGGTGCTCGAATCAGCATACCAGTCTGGGGACTAGGAAACGGCTGACTTCTTCTTGTCCTTGCGCACGAAGAGCGTTTCGGCCTGCTCCAATTCCATGCCGTTCGTTTCGGGGATCTTGAAGAAGACGAAGAAGAACGAGAGGAGGGCGAAGAGGGCGTAGATGCCATAGGTGAGTGTGAGCGAGACATCTTGCGACAGGGGCAGGAACGTGACCGTGACGAGGAAGTTGGTCAGCCACTGGGCCGCCGCAGCAACACCGAGCGCCTTGGCGCGGATGCGGGTCGGGAAGATCTCGCCGAGCAAGACCCAGACGAGCGGGCCCCAGCTCACGCCGAACGAGATGACGAAGACGTTGGCGCCGATGAGCGCGATGGTGCCGAACGGGTCGTCCAGCACGGGCTTGCCGTCGACGATAGATGCCTGACTGAACGCCAGGGTCATGGCGGCGAGCGACAGCGTCATGCCGACCGAGCCGATCAGGAGCAACGGACGGCGCCCCACGCGGTCGACGAGCAGGATGGCCACGATCGTGACCGCGACGTTGGTGACGCTCGTGATGACCGAGATCGTGAAGGAGTTCGACTCGTCGAAGCCGACGGCCTGCCACAGCGTCGTCGAGTAGTAGAAGATGACATTGATGCCCACGAGCTGCTGCAGCATCGAGAGGATGATTCCGATCCAGACGATCGGGGCCAGGCCGAAGCGGTTGCCCTTCAGCGTTCCGGTCTTCTTGGCGATCTCGTCTTCCTCGATCGACTTCTCGGCCTCGCGCATGGCGCGGTCGACCTCGTCGGAGGGCCAGACGGTCGCGAAGATCTTCTTGGCTTCGGCTTCCTTGCCGCGGCTCACGAGATAGCGCGGCGACTCGGGCAGGCGCAGGGCGAGGATGCCGTAGATCACGGCGGGGATAGCGCAGGCGAGGAACATCCAGCGCCACGCCTCGAGCCCGAACCAGAACTCTTTGGCCGCGCCACCCGCTGCATTGGCGAAGAGGGCGTCACTCAAGAGGGCCGCGAAGATGCCGAGGGTGATGGCGAGCTGCTGCAGAGAGGCTAGGCGGCCTCGAATCTTGCGCGGCGCGATCTCGGCGATGTAGGCGGGCGCGATGACCGATGCGATGCCGATGCCGAGTCCACCGACGAGACGCCAGATGACCAGGTCCCAGGCGGCGAAGGCGAAACCGGCACCGATCGACGAGACGAAGAAGAGTCCGGCACCCAACAGCATGACCTTGATGCGACCCCAGCGGTCGGCCAGGCGGCCCGCCCCGTAGGCACCGGCGGCACAGCCGAGCAGGGCTGATGCGACGGCGAAGCTGGTGACGCCCGAGCTGAGGTCGAACTGACCCTGGATGGCGTCGACGGCACCGTTCACCACGGACGAGTCGAAGCCGAAGAGGAAGCCTCCGACGGCGGCGGAGATCGCCAGTCCGATGACCCTGCGGGTGAGTTGGGCTTGACTGGGCGGCGCCGGATTCGACGCGGTTGAGTTGGACATTTCGTAACCTCCCCAGTCAGGGCTCGCGGCATCCGAGGGGTGCCCGGCGAACTGACCTTCATTCTGGTCGTGTCGGTGCTGGCTGACAACCGTTTCTCCCGAAGCGCTGCGAGCGGAAGTCATCCACAGATCGCGGCGCAGGCAGCTGCACGGTTGCTCGCGCGGCCAGGCTGGTGAGCATGGCCCAGCAAGTATACGCACGCCCCCGCATCCCCTCCGGTTCAGGGGCGACGGCCCTTGCAGTGCCCGTCGGGGAGGTATACGTGTCGACGAAGCGGACTGTCGGGGCGCGATCATGGCCGTGTCCGTCGCTCCGGATTGCGCGCAATGTGGGCGTGACCAGGCACCGCGAAATTCCGCGATCCTCGGCTGACGAGGGAGACGCAGCTCGTTGTCCGAGCATGCGGCGGGACACCCGTGCTTTGGGGCCAGGAGCCCGAGACACTGCTCGGGGCCGTGGTCCGCTCATCCGCGGCGGGATATCGGGCGTGTTGATTTGTGTTTCCATTTTTGCCTTTGGGTTCGCGGACATGGCCGCGCACCCGGAATGGTCGGCGTCGGCACTACCCGTTGGTGCGCCAGCGGCATCGCCCCCGACATCGCCCGCCACTAGTGCGGCGGCAGCTCCCGTGGCAGCTCGATGGGTGTGGCCCGTCGGGCGGGGCCAGGTCAATCGTGCGTTCGAACGCCCGGTCGACGAATACGCGGCGGGCCACCGGGGCATCGACCTGCCGGCATCGATGGGTGAGGATGTCGTGGCCCCTGCCGCGGGCGTCGTTCTCTTTGCCGGAGTGGTGGTTGATCGGGGAGTCCTGTCCATTCGGCACGCCGATGGGACGGTGTCGAGTTTCGAGCCCATCTCCGCACTCGTATCGGAGGGCGACCAGGTGAGGTCGGGTCAGGCGGTGGGCCGAATCTCCGAGGGCGGGCACTGCGACTCGGAGTGTCTTCACGTCGGGGCTCGGGTCGGGGGCCATTACGTCGACCCCGAGCCCTACTTCGTGTTGAGGAGGAGAGCCGTTCTCGTGCCACTCGGCGATTTCGCTGCGCCGTGACATGCGGCGGCGGGTGGTTTGTCTAGGCCCGCGGATGGGCGCCGCGGTAGCTGTCTTTCAGACGTTCGAGCGAGACGTGCGTGTAGATCTGGGTGGTGCCGAGGGAGGCGTGCCCGAGCATCTCTTGCACGGATCGGAGGTCGGCTCCCCCGTCGAGCAGGTGTGTGGCCGCGGTGTGTCGCAGCGTATGGGGTCCGCCGCTCTCGAAGCCGGGCAGGGTTTCCAGGAGCCGGTTGACGACGTTATAGACGGCCTTCACGCCCATCCGCGATCCACGGGCTCCGAGGAACAACGCTCGATCTGAGCCGGCGGGCGCCGACATCGTCGTCGTGCCGGAATGAGTTGCGCGATCTTTCGATCGCAGGAGGAGTTCCGGTCGTGACCTCGTCAGGTAGTCGACGAGGGCGTTCTGTGCCGGCACCCCGAATGGGACGACTCGCTGCTTCGACCCTTTACCCGTAACCCGCGCCGTGAGCCGATCGAGGTCGACGTCGCCGACGTCGAGGCCGACCAGTTCCGAGACGCGTGTCGCGGACGCATAGAGCAGTTCGACGATCGCTACGTCTCGAATCGCGACCGCATCGCCGTCGTCGGCACGACCACGAAGGACTTCGACCAGCTGGGTCATCTGGTCCGCTGCGACGACGTGCGGCAAGTGGCGACCCGTTTTCGGCGAGCGCAACCGGGCATTCGCATCCGTCGCCGACGTGATGTGTGCCGCGTTCCACTTCGACCACCCGCGGATGGCGGCGGCCCGGCGGGCGAGGGTTGTCGAGTTCAACCCGCACTGCGAGCCGTGCCACAACCAGTCTCGGCCGAGTTCCAAAGTCACGTCGGATGCATCGACCACGTTGTTCTCGTCGCAGTATTCCCGCAGCTGTTCGAGATCTGACGCATAGGCGCGGACCGTAGCCGGCGACAGACGCCGGTCGTCGGTCAGGTGCGCCAGGTAGCGCTCCATCGATTCGCGAATCTGCATCTTCCTAGGATGCCGCGCCCCGGCGTCGACGATGCCCGCCACACCGGCAGCCTGCACTCTTCGGGGGTACTGATGCGATCGGAGCGGGCGGCGCCGGTGTCACCGGCGCTTCTGCGGCACATATAACCACCCCCTTTCCGTCGATGTCGCGGCTCCTCGCAGCTGGAGCGAACCCAGTTCGGCGACCACCTCGGTCAGGGGAAGCCCGGATTGCCGCGAAAGGTCGAGCGGCCGTCGCGGAGTGCGCGCGCTCAGGGCGTCGATCACGCGTCTCGCCCTCGGTTCTTCGTCTTTCGCATGACCGGGACCCGGATTGACGACCGGCGTCGATGCGAGAGCCTGTTCCGACGTCGACGTTGCAAGTGGCCCCGACGTCGACTTCTGATGTGAACCCGACGTCGAGGCTCGAGGCGGAATCGACGTCGAAGTCGGGCCCGCAGGCAGACTCGAAGTCGGCCGAGGAGCGGGAGCCGGCTGCGGGTCGGCCGGCGTCGATAGAGAAATTCGAAGAGGCTCGACGAGTTGCATCATCTCGTCGCCCGACGTGACACAGGTCGCGTCGTATTCGCGCAGGAGCCGGTGGCACCCGACCGAGTGCGCGGTGGTCACCGGGCCCGGCACCGCGCCGAGCGGCCGCCCGAGGTGTGCGGCATGGCCTGCCGTGTTCAGGGAGCCTGACCGCGACCCCGCCTCGATTACGACCGTTGCCTGGCTCGCGGCGGCAATGAGCCGGTTGCGTTGCAGGAACCTCCACTTTGTCGGTGTGGTGCCACACGGTACCTCCGAGACGAGGCCACCGTGCTCGATGATGGACTCGAGAAGAGCGTGGTGTCCGGCCGGATAGAGACGATCCACTCCCCCCGCGAGGAAGGCCACGGTTCGCCCGCCGGCTCGAATGGCGGCTCGGTGAACGGCTCCATCGATGCCATAGGCGCCGCCCGAAAAGAGCGTCACCCCTCGCCTGGAGAGATGCCAGGCCGCGTCGGTTGCGACCTGCTGGCCGTACGCCGAGCACGCGCGCGCGCCGACCAGGGCCACGGACGGGCGAGTGACGCCGAGGTCGCTCGGGCTCCCCCGCACCCACAAGACGATGGGCGCATGTCGGCCGAGGTCATCGACCCCGAGAGGCCAGTCGTCGTCCCCCGGGATCAGAAGCTCGGCGCCCACCGAACCAGCGACGGACAGGCTGAGGGACTGCTCGACGCGGTCGAGGCGCAGCATCCACGTTTCAAGAGATGCCGACACCCCCTTCAGCGCGGAATCGATGCGTGATCCACCGGAACCGGAGCTGCGATCAGCGCCCCGAGGCCGTCGGGGTGAGTCCACGCGGCCGCTGCGCGCGCTCCACTCCTCAGAGCGGAAAGGTTCGAGAACGTCGTCCCCCTGGTGCTCACCAGCTCTCGACGGGGCCAGGCTCGGCCCCTGGCCGCGTGCCCCGCCATCGAAGGAGGAGTCGCAGGCCGCAGCGCGCACACGGCGAGAGCGACCATCCCGATCTGACCCGGTCGCGCCGGGACCGGCTTCACCGCTTCCGGCACGGGAATCGGCGGCGGATCTATCGTCGTGCGCCCGAGCGCCGGTCCGCGCTACATCGTGGCCGCCGAGACCTGCGGCACCGTTCCGAGTCCGCCAGAGGCGATCCAGCAATTCGATCGCGCCGAATTCGACGAGGAGATCGCCGAGCACCCCGTCACCCGGTTCAGCGAGGGAACTGAGAATCACTCGCGATGTGCGTTCAGCCAGCCGTTCATCGCTCTCGAGCCGCGCAAACCGTGGACGGAGCATCGCGACCGTGTCGATGACACGGTGAGTAGCAGCCGGCTCGCGACGATGCCGGGACCGAACAGGACCGTCCGTGTTGGGCGACGTCTCGACACGACCTGTCGGGTCTGACAGCGCCGAGCGCCTCGGGCTGTCATCTGCCGGATCGAGCCGTTGGCGGTCTTTCGTCATGCTCGTGCCCCCTGTCGCATGAATGTGGCGAGGCCCAGATGCTCACCCGTTGGTGCTGCCGTGCCCTCGAGATCGGCCAAGGTCCACGCGATGCGGAGAACGCGGTCGTACCCTCGCATGGAGAGGGAACCGCGCTCGAGCGCGTCGTCGAGTTGCCCAGAGAGGCTGGCAGGCAGCCGGTGGGCGGAGTCGCGGAGCCAGTCACCCGGAACACGAGCGTTGAGACCCCAGGGCGTGCCATCCAGCCGTGCGGCGGCGCGCTGCCGTGCAAGGGCGACTCGTTCTCGCGCATCGGCCGTCGTGACGCGTCCGCTGCGCTCCGTGTGGAGAGCGGAAGCACTCACACGCTCGACGCGCACTCGGAGATCGACACGATCGAGCAATGGCCCCGACAGCCGCTCCTGGTATCGCCGCACCGATGACGGCGGGCACGTGCATGATCCGTCGCGCGAACCGAACTGGCCGCACGGGCACGGATTCGCCGCGAGCACCAATTGAAACCGTGCCGGGAACTGCGCCGTCACCCCCGAGCGATGGATGGTGAGCTGGCCCGACTCGAGAGGTTGCCGCAACGCGTCGAGCACGACCGCCGGAAACTCGAGCGCTTCATCGAGGAACAGGACTCCTCCGGTCGCTCGGGCCGCCAAACCCGGTCGTATCGTGCCGGACCCACCCCCCAGGATGGCGGCCGCAGAGGCCGCGTGATGCGGTGCCTCGAACGGCGGCCTCACGAGCAGATCTGGCCCGACCGCCTCACCGCCGAGGGAACGCACCGACATCACGTCGAGGGCCTCGTCGACCGACAGGTCGGGCAGGATGCCCGGCAAGCATTGCGCGAGCATGGTCTTGCCCGCGCCGGGAGGCCCGAGTAAGTAGATGTGATGGCCGCCGGCCGCCGCCACCAACAGCGATTGCACGGGCACGTCTTGGCCCGCTATTCGGCCCAGCTCGGGAACCACAGCCGGTGGAGCGACCCGACCGACGAAGGGAATCGCTTCCACGGTTTCGGGCGCGAGCGAGGCTCCATGGAAGATGGCAGCATCGCGCAGGCATGTCACGCCCACCGCATCGATACCCGGCACCAGCTGCGCCTCGGCCAGATTGGCGGCCGGAACCATGACGCGACGGCGCCCCGCACGAGCTGCCGCCAGCACGGCCGGCAGCACTCCGAAAATCGGGCGGAGCCGACCGTCGAGACCCAGCTCACCCAGGTGCACGATGTCGTCGATCGACGCGCGAGACACGACACCGTCTGCAGCGAAACAAGCGAGCGCGATAGCCAGGTCGAAGGCCGAACCATGTTTGGGCAGGCTCGCGGGTGACAGATTGACGGTCAGCCGCTGAGAAGAGAGGCTGCAGCCCGAATTGCGGGCCGCCTGCCGCACGCGGCCGCCGGCCTCGCCGAGCGATCGATCGGCTAAACCGATGATGATGAGCGCCGGGAGTTGCGCCGAGATATCCGCCTCGACTTCGATGACGGTGCCCTCGGACCCCGAGAGGGCGACAGACCACGTTCGCGCGACCGCCACGTCACACCGCCGCGAGGTGCTCGACGCGGGCAGCCCGGCCGCGCTGCAGGACGATGGCTACCGCATCCACTCGCACGCGCGCCTCTGGCCGGTCGCTCGACGCCCGCCACAGCTGCGCCAGGCGATACATGCGCACGCGTTTGGCCGGTGTGATGGCCTCGAACGGATGGCCGAACCGCTCGTTGGAACGTGTTTTGACCTCGACGGCGACGATGTGATCGCCCCGCCCCACGATCAGGTCGATCTCCCCGTGCCGGCAGCGCCAATTGCGCGCCAGCACCGAATAGCCGATCTTCTCGAAATGCTCGGCGGCGATGCTCTCGCCCAGCCGCCCCAACTCTGCGTTATGTCCCATGTGAACCTCCACAACGACTGTGGCGGCACAGGACACTCGCGCGGCGGCAGCTTCCCCATCTGTGGAGAAATCACGGCCTACGCGGGTTGTGCAGAACTACTCGTCGAGCGCGAGCTCTTTCGGCAATTCGAAGTCGCGCGTGGTCAATTCTTCGATGTTCACGTCTTTGAACGTGAGCACGCGAACCGACTTCACGAAGCGGTCGGAGCGGTACACATCCCACACCCAGACGTCTTTCATCGTGATCTCGAAATAGAAATCATGCTCGGTATCGCGTCGGTTGAGCTCCACCTCGTTGGCGAGATAGAAGCGTCGCTCCGTCTCGATCACATAGGTGAACTGGGAAACAACATCACGGTACTCGCGGTATAGAGCAAGCTCGACCTCGCGGTCGTAGTCCTCGAACTCGTCTTCATCCATCGTCCGTCCATCCTACGCGTAGGAGACGAGCCACGTGCGCCGGTGGAAGTCGCTCGGACCGAGCGCCCGCACGGCCTCCATATGCTGCGTGCTGCCGTATCCCTTATTGCCCGCCCACCCGAAATCGGGCCGAGTCTCGTGCGCGGCCACCATCAACTCGTCGCGGTGCACCTTGGCGATCACGGATGCCGCAGCCACCGACACGCAGTCGCGGTCGGCTTTCACGCGCGTGCGCACATCGAGCGGGCTGGACAGGATGGGATTCAGCCAGTCGCTGTTGCCGTCGAGCAGGATCGTGCTGGCGGCCACCGGAATGCCCGCCACATGCAACGAGCCGAGAGCCCGCTTCGCCGCCAGGCCGAGGCAGTGCACGATGCCCAACTCGTCGATCTCGTGAGGCGACGCCAGGCCGACGGCCGACGCGACCGACCACTCACGCAGAAGCGGTGCCAGCTCGACGCGCTTCTTCTCGCTGAGCAGCTTCGAATCTCTGACACCCGCAGGATGGGCGCCGCACGATGCCGACATGACGGACATTCCCACCGCAACGGGCCCGGCGATAGCGCCGCGTCCGACCTCGTCGACACCGATGACGAGCGTCGAGCCCGCCGCGAACAATTCACGTTCGACCAGATCGGTCGGTTCGACGACGGGCATTACTTCGACGGGCTCTCGGGAACGCCCTGGAATGTCTCGGGGTAGTTGCCGAGCCATCCGAAACGATCGAAGGGCCACGTGATCACGAACGCGCGGCCGACGACATCGTCGATGGGCACGAAGCCCTTGCCCGGGTCGTCTTGGTTGTAGCGCGAGTCGGCCGAGTCGTAACGGTTGTCGCCCATGACCCAGAGCGAGTCCTTCGGCACCGTGACGCTGAACTTGATCTCGGAGACGCTGTCTTTGCCCGGAGGCATGAGCACGTAGGGCTCGTTGAGCGGCACGCCGTTGACCGTCATCTGGCCGAGCGCGTTGCAGCACTCGACGCGGTCGCCGGGCAGCCCGATGACGCGTTTGATGAGGTGGTCGTCGCTGTCGGGCGAGGTGAGGCCCACGAGCGAGAGCACCCACTCGGCGCTGGCGGCGAGGGGGCCAGGATCGGGCTTGGGGGCGGCGGGAGGCAGCCACCCGCCCGGATCGCGGAACACGACGACATCGCCCCGCTCGAGCTTGATGACGTTGGGCACGAGCTCGTTCACGAGGATGCGGTCATCGATCTGCAGCGTGTCCTTCATCGACCCCGAGGGGATGTAGAACGAGCGCACCAGGAACGTTTTGATGAGGAAGGACACCAGCAACGCCACCACGAAGATGATGAGGATGTCGCGAACGAAAATCCAGCCGCCGCGCTTCTCGGAACGGTGGGCGCCCCGACGGGTCGTCGGATTCTCGAGGGTGGCCGCAGAATCGTCTGCAGCCGAAATGTTGTCTGTCATTTAACCGCCAAAGCTCCCCACCAGTGTATCGGCGGGGAGCCTGTAAGACGGCTGGAGCAACGCGCTTAGCGGTCGCGCTTTTCCTTGATCTTGGCCTTCTTGCCGCGCAGGTCGCGCAGGTAGTACAGCTTCGCGCGACGGACGTCACCGCGGGTGACGACCTCGATGTGGTCGATCACCGGGGAGTGCACCGGGAAGGTGCGCTCGACGCCGACCTGGAAGCTGACCTTGCGGACGCAGAACGTCTCGCGGATGCCCTCGCCCTGACGGCCGATGACGACGCCCTGGAACACCTGGATACGCGAGCGGCTGCCCTCGACGATGTTGACGTGCACCTTGACGGTGTCGCCGGCGCGGAAATCGGGGATGTCGTTTCGGAGGGATGCTGCATCGACGTGGTCGAGGATGTGCATGTTGCTTCGCTCTCTGTAACCGCCACAGGTCGACTACGAAAATAGGGGTTCGAATGAGATTTATGGTGTCCGACGTTGATGCTGGCTCCCCTGTGGCAGAGCAGGCCGCGGCACAATCGACCATTCTGCCACGCGGAGACCCCTCTTGGCAAAGCTCAGGGGCCCGCCCGGGCACAGCTCAGTTGCCCGAGGGGGCCTCACCCGAGCGGCGCTCCTCGTGGATGACGATGAACTCCTCGACCTGGGCCGGCTCTGACGGGCGCGGCATGCGGGGCGGCGAGGCGGGCTGACGGCTCATCTGCTCGTATTCGGCCATGGCGGCACGGGCGCGCTCGGCGGCACTGCGCAGCAACTGCCAGAGCTCGAACCAGAAGATCGCGATTCCGATGATGATGCCGGCGGTGGCGAGGATGGCGCTGGCGGGCGTGAAGAAGCCGAACGCAATGATCGTCGCGTGCCAGACCGAGAGGAGTGCGACATCCGCCCACGAGACGGCACGCTGCTGGCGCACGTCGAAGCGCGCGCGAATCAGGAAGGCGACGACCAGCAGGGCGATGAAGAGGATGGGCATCGCGACGACGAGTCCGAGGAACGTCCACCCGCTGCCACTGAAGATTCCGACGCTGATGAGCGGCCAGATGGGCAGCACGGCGGCTGCCAGGAACATCCAGTTGAAGAATGCGCGACGCACGAACATGGGAACAGCCTACGAGGATGTGGCTCGGAAAGCGCCGACAGGAGCCGGATTCAGGTCTCGCGTTCGCTCAGAGCGCGCCGACCGTTCCGCGCGGATCACTCCCCGTCGGGCAACAGATCGGGCCGCACGCGCTTGGTGCGCTCGACCTGCTGTTCATGCCGCCACCGGTCGATGGCTCCGTGGTTGCCGCTCAGGAGGATGTCGGGCACGCGATGTCCACGCCACTCGGCGGGCTTCGTGTAGCTCGGGTATTCGAGCAGACCGTCTTCATGCGACTCTTCGACGAGCGACTGCGGGTTGCCGACGACACCCGGGATGAGCCGACCGATCGCCTCGATCATCGCCATGACGGCGACCTCTCCCCCGTTGAGCACGTAGTCGCCCAGGCTGACCAGCTTGACGCGCGCACGCTGGGCCGTGTCGTCGAAGACACGCTGGTCGATGCCCTCGTAGCGGCCGCACCCGAAGATGAGTTGCGATTCGTGGCTGAGTTCACGGGCCATGGCCTGCGTGAAGACCTCGCCGGCCGGAGACGGGAAGATGACGACCGGTGCGAATGCCTCATCCGCGGTGTTCTCACCCAGGATCTGGTCGAATGCCTCACCCCAGGGCTCGGGCTTCATGACCATGCCCGCGCCGCCGCCGTACGGCGTGTCGTCGACGGTGCGGTGCCGGTCGTGCGCGAAGTCGCGCAGATTGTGCACCGAGAGGTCGATCAACCCGTTGGTGCGCGCCTTGCCGAGAAGGGAGATGTCCAGGACATCGAAGAACTCGGGGAAGATCGTGACGATGTCGAGTCGCATCGATCAGCCGGCGTTCGGAGTGGCCCGACCGCTGTCGGAATCGGCTGACGGGATGTCTTCGTCGGCTGGCGCATTCGCCTCGTCAACGTGCGCATTGGCAGCGTCGAAGTCGGTAGCCGAACCTTCGGCGGCCCCGCGCTCGGCATCGGCCGGGTCTTCGGGGATCTCTTCGAAGAGTCCCGTCGGGGGCGTGACCGTGAGGGTGCCCGCCTCGATGTTGACCTCGGGCACGATGGCGCCGACGAAGGGAACCATGACGTCGCCCTTCGGCGTGTCGATGATCAGCAGGTCTTGTGCCGGGAAGTGCTCGACGCGCGACACGGTGCCGACCTCGACACCGTCGCGCAGCACCTTCAGGCCCATGAGCTGGTGGTCGTACCAGGCATCCGGCTCGGACGACGCATCATCGTCGTGCTCGACCCAGAGGATGGCTTTGATGAGCGTCTCGGCGGCGTTGCGATCGTCGACGCCGACGAAGAAGCCGACAGGGTTCTGGTTGTACCAGCGCAGCTCTTTCAGCTCGAGCGTCTTGCCGTGCCACGGGGACGAGGTGGGCACCTGCAGCGAGAAGACGGCGCCGGGCACGAAACGCGCGGCGGGGTCATCGGTGTAGAGCTCGATCTTGAGGGCGCCCTTGAGGCCGTGCGCCTTGACGAGGCGGCCGACCCGGAGTTGGTCGGCCGGCGCCTGCGGGGTTTCCACGATCAGTTGTCGGTGTCGACGACGTCGACACGAACGCGTCGGCCATCGGCCAACGCGGCAACGAGCGTGCGGAGTGCTTTAGCGGTGCGTCCGGAGCGACCGATCACACGACCGAGGTCCTCGGGGTTCACACGAACCTCGAGGACCTCGCCACGTGGTGACGATTTCGCAACGACGCGCACATCGTCGGGATGGTCAACAATCCCTTTGACGAGGTGTTCGAGTGCGGGAGCGAGCAAGACTAGGCCTCGGTCGACTCTTCGGCAGCAGCCTCGGGAGCGGCCTCTTCGGCCGGCTTCTCGGCAGGCTTCTCAGCCTTGGGCTTCAGAACGGGCTTCTTCTTCTCGTCGGCGACGAAAGGAACCTTGGCCTCTTTCACGCGGACGGTGGAGACGGCGTCCTTGTCACCCTTGAACTTGCCCCAGTCGCCCGTGAGCTTGAGGAGAGCGGCAACCTGCTCGGTGGGCTGAGCGCCCACGGAGAGCCAGTACTGCGCACGCTCGGAGTCGACCTCGATGACCGAGGGCTCTTCGGTGGGGTGGTAGATGCCGATTTCTTCGATGACACGGCCATCGCGCTTGGTGCGCGAGTCGGCGACAACGATGCGGTAGTAGGGCGCGCGGATCTTACCGAGACGCTTCAGACGGATCTTGACAGACACAATTCTCCTGAAATTTTTGATGACTGATTCGTGCTCGATACCGAAAGGTGGGGGCACGCTCGGTACGAAAACTGTGATGGCGTCTGTACCCGTCTGATTAGAGGGTCGGATGGGTACGGACTCGACTAACCATTCTGTCAGATGCGGGGCCGTTTGTGATAATCCGAGACACGCGGATGTCGGGGCGTCGCACCTCCGTGTGAAAATGGCGGAAGCATCCGAACGGTAATCGGCCGAATGCACGAACAGACGAGGATCCACCATGCGTATCGATTTCGCCTCCTCGGAGCGCTCCACCGTCGGCCTCGAGTGGGAGTTGGCCCTCGTCGATCGGGACACGGGCGACCTCGTCTCTGCCGCCGATCAGGTGCTCGAGCAGCTGAGCACCGATGGCGCGCCGCATCCGCACATCACGGGTGAGCTGCTGCGCAACACGGTCGAGCTCGTCTCGGGTGTGCACCACAGCGTTCCGGATGCCATCGCCGACCTCTCCGGTCAGATCGACGAGGTCCGCGCCATCACCGACCCGCTGGGCATCGAACTCGTGGGCAGCGGCTCGCATCCGTTCGGGCAATGGTTCGACCAGGAGGTCACGGCGAAGGACCGTTACGCCAAACTCATCGACCGCACGCAGTGGTGGGGCCGCAACATGATGATCTGGGGCGTGCACGCCCACGTCGGCGTCGAGGACGTGCGCAAGGTGCTGCCGCTCGTGAACGGGCTCTTGACCTATTCGCCCCACCTGCAGGCGTTGTCGGCGTCCAGCCCGTTCTGGGGCGGCGTGGACACGGGGTATGCCTCGAACCGGGCGCTGATGTTCCAGCAGCTTCCGACCGCCGGTCTCCCCTACCAGCTCGAGCACTGGGGCGAATTCGAGTCCTACGTCGAGGACATGATGAAGACGGGCATCATCGAGGACTACACCGAGGTGCGCTGGGACATCCGCCCGTCGCCGCACTGGGGAACCGTCGAGATGCGTTCGTGCGACGGCGCCTCGAGCATTACCGAATTCGGGGCGTTGTCGGCCCTCATCCACTGCCTGGTCGAGCACCTGTCGTCGCGGCTCGACGACGGTGAGGCCCTCACCACACTGCAGCCGTGGTTCGTGCGCGAGAACAAGTGGCGCGCCGCCCGGTACGGCATGGAGGCCGAGATCATCGTGCGCCCCGACGGGCACGAGCGCCTGGTCACCGACGAGATCGCCGAACTGGTGGATGAGCTGAACCCCATCGCCCGGCGACTGGGGTGCGAGAAGGAATTAAATGATGCGCTCGTGATTCTGCGCGTGGGGGCGAGCTATCAGCGACAGCTGGCCGTGGCTCAGGCGAATGGCGGGAGCCTGCCCGCCGTGGTTCACATGCTGGCCAAGGAGCTGCGGCACGGGTTGCGCGTCGACGCCTGAGCGCTGCGCGAGTCGACGCGAGGCGCTGCGCGGATCAACATGGGGCGCTACACGCATCGGTGTCGGTTCCGAGGCGCTCGAGCCATCGCACGCAGAAAGCCGGGTCGGACATCTATGTGTCTGACCCGGCTTTCGTTCTGCGTCTGGCTTAGGAGCGACCGAGGAACTTCTGCAGCGTGGCGAGTTCTTCGGCCGAGGGGCCGGCTGAGGCATCCGCGCCCTTGGCACCCTTGGCGAGACCGAAGCCCGTGCCCACCGGGGCGGCGGGCTGGGCAGGGCCTGCCGCGAGACCGGCGTTCTCGGCCGCGCGCTTGGCCGGGTTGCCCGACTTGGAGCCACCCTTCTTCTTGGCGACGGGCTTCTTGGGCATGCGTCCGGCACCCGGGATGGGGCCCATGCCGGGCATCTGCGGCACGCCACCCTTGGCCACGGTCTTCATCATCTTGGCAGCCTGCTCGAACCGGTTGACGAGCGCGTTCACCTCGGTGACGGTGGTGCCCGAACCGCGCGCGATGCGCAGGCGACGCGAGCCGTTGAGCAGCTTGGAGTTGCGGCGCTCGGCGGGCGTCATCGACTGGATGATCGCCTCGGTGCGCACGAGCTCGCTCTCGTCGAAGTTCTCGAGCTGCTGCTTCATCTGGCCCATGCCGGGCAGCATGCCCATCATCTTCTTGATGGAGCCCATGTTCTTGAGCTGCTGCATCTGCTTGAGGAAGTCCTCGAGCGTGAACGTGTCGGTGGCAAACTTCTCTGCCATCTCGCGCGCTTCGTCTTCGTCGAACGCTTCTTGCGCCTGCTCGATCAGGGTGAGGATGTCACCGAGGTCGAGGATGCGGCTGGCCATGCGGTCGGGGTAGAACGGCTCGAAGTCGTCGAGGCTTTCACCGGTCGACGCGAAGATGATGGGACGCCCGGTGACCGACGCGACCGAGAGGGCCGCGCCACCCCGCGCGTCACCGTCGAGCTTCGACAAGACGACGCCCGTGAAGTCGACGCCCTCCTGGAAGGCCTTGGCCGTGGCGACGGCGTCCTGACCGATCATGGCGTCGATGACGAAGAGCACCTCGTCGGGGTCGATGGCTTTGCGGATGTCGGCGGCCTGCTTCATCATGTCGCGGTCGACGCCGAGGCGGCCGGCCGTGTCGACGATGACGACGTCGTGCAGCTTGGTCTCGGCATACTTCACGGCGTCCTTGGCCACCTTGACGGGGTTGCCGACACCGTTGCCGGGTTCGGGAGCGAAGACGGGCACGCCGGCCTGACCGCCGACGACCTGCAGCTGGTTGACCGCGTTGGGGCGCTGGAGGTCGGCCGCGACGAGCATGGGCGTGTGGCCGTCTTTGACGAGCCATTTCGCGAGCTTGCCCGCGAGCGTCGTCTTACCGGCACCCTGCAGACCCGCGAGCATGATGATGGTCGGCGGGCGCTTGGCGAACTGCAGGCGGCGCTGCTCACCACCCAGGATGTTGACGAGCTCTTCGTTGACGATCTGTACGACCTGCTGCGCCGGGTTGAGCGCGCGGTTGACATCGTCGCCGAGGGCGCGCTCGCGCACCGTGTTGGTGAACTGCTTGACCACATCGAACGCGACGTCGGCGTCGAGCAGTGCGCGCCGGATCTCGCGGACCGTGCCGTCGACGTCGGACGCCGAGAGCTTGCCCTTCGTGCGGAGGTTCTTGAGTGTGTCTGTCAGCCGTTCGGACAGTGAGCCAAATGTCGCCATGATCCGACAAGTTTAGTCGATCGGGTGCACGGAGTTCGCTGACCCCTCGAAACGGTTTATGGATCGAGTACACTAACTCGAAAAGCTTCCGGAAGGAGCCCGGCATGAGCGTCACCGTCAGCAGGACGATCGAGGCCGCGCGTCTCGTGCAACCAGGGTTCTCACCGCATCCGGTCGGGTATGGCGATGGTCTGCGACTGCAGCTCGACATCCACGCGGATGTGGTGGCGGATCGTTCACCCAACACGCTCGTGTTGCTCGAACACGAGCCGGTGTTCACGGCGGGTCGGCGCACGACCGACGACGAGCGGCCCGCGGACGGCACACCCGTGGTCGACGTGGATCGCGGGGGCAAGATCACGTGGCATGGGCCCGGGCAGTTGGTGGGGTACCCGATCGTCCGGTTGCATGAGCCCATCGATGTGGTGGCCTATGTGCGGGCCCTCGAGGGCATCCTGATCGAGGTGTTGAGTGGTTTCGGCATCACGGGCGAGCGCATCGAGGGGCGGTCGGGCGTGTGGGTGCAGCGGCCGGGCCTGGCAGCGGCCAAGATCGGCGCGATCGGCATCCGGGTGAACGATGGGGTGACGCGGCACGGGTTCGCCCTCAACTGCACGAACGACCTGGCGCCGTTCTCCGAGATCGTGCCGTGCGGGATCCGGGATGCCGGCGTGACGTCGATTCGCGAAGTGACCGGGCGGGATGTCGAGCCCGAGGCGGTCGCGGCCGTCGTTGCTCGCGCGTTCGGCGCGACGAAGGAGGCGTGGGCATGAGCGCGTGCGGGACGAGCAACGGGGCGCCGCACGGCGCGGCGACGACGGGTTGCGGAACGACGGGCGCTGCGGCAACAAGCGGCATGGCGACTGCGGGGACGGCGAGTCCGGCAGCGGGCGTGGGCGGGCGCAAGCTGCTGCGCCTGGAGGTGCGCAACGCCGAGACACCGATCGAGCGCAAACCGGCGTGGATCAAGACGAAGGCGCGCATGGGGCCCGAATACCAGCAGCTGCAGAGTCTGGTGAAGAGCGAAGACCTGCATACGGTGTGCCAAGAAGCCGGTTGTCCGAACATCTACGAGTGCTGGGAGGACCGTGAGGCGACGTTCCTGATCGGCGGTTCACAGTGCACGAGGCGGTGCGACTTCTGTCAGATCGATACGGGTAAGCCTGCCGACTACGACACCGACGAGCCACGCCGGGTGGCAGCATCCGTGCGAGCCATGCAGCTGCGCTACGCGACCGTGACGGGGGTTGCCCGCGACGACCTGCCCGACGAGGGGGCATGGCTGCACGCCGAGACCGTGCGTCGCATCCACGCCGAGAACCCGGGCACGGGTGTCGAGATCCTCGCGACCGACTTCTCGGGCAACCCCGACCTCTTGGGCGAGGTGTTCGAGGCACGGCCCGAGGTGTTCGCGCACAACGTCGAGACCGTGCCGCGCATCTTCAAGCGCATCCGCCCGGCGTTCCGCTACGAACGCTCGCTCGACGTGCTGACGCAGGCGCGGGCGGCCGGCCTGATCACGAAGTCGAACCTGATTCTCGGGATGGGCGAGGAGCGGCACGAGATCTCGCAGGCCTTGCGCGATCTGCACGACGCGGGCACCGACATCATCACCATCACGCAATACCTGCGACCGACGCCGCGCCACCTGCCCGTTGCGCGTTGGCTGCCGCCCGAAGAGTTTCTCGAGATCAAGGGAGAGGCCGACGAGATCGGTTTCTCGGGCGCGCTGGCCGGGCCGCTCGTGCGGTCGAGCTATCGCGCGGGTCGACTCTGGGCGCAGTCGATGCGCGCCAAGGGCCGCGTTCTCCCCGACGACCTCGCACACCTCGATCGCACCGACGGCGAGCCGGTGTTCCTGCAGGGGGTGTGATTCCGGCGCGCTACTCGACGATCGTGATCGAGACGGGTGTGACCGAACGACTGAGCGAGACGAGAAGCGCGAGGTCGGAGCCATCCGGATCGAGCGCGAACTCGAGGTCGACGAACGCCTCGGTGTCGGAGGACGCCGACGGGTGAACCGCCACGCGCGTGAGCACGAGCGAGCGGATGAGGTCGACGTCGAGGTCACCTGAGTGGTCGACGAAGAGGTCCTCGATGCCGTCGCCATACTCTTCGACGGCCTGCACGACGAACACCGACACATCGCTCTCGCGGTCGTCGACGGCCGAGAGCATGTCCTCGCGGGCCCGCAGGTCGAGGCCCTCGAGGGCCTGCAGCAGCGCCGCCGCGATGTCGAGATCTTCGTCGCTGACGCCTTCGCCGCGCGGAACGCTCATCGACAGGTCGACGTACTGATCGCCGACCTCGACCGATTCGGACCAGTAGAGCCCGCCGCCCGGCTGCTCTTCGATCAGGCCGAAGTAGTCGTGCTCGAGCGCCACTAGCCGACCAGCTTCTGCGCGAAGACGTGCGGCGTGAAACCGGTGAGGTCGTTGATGCCCTCACCCTGGCCGACGAGTTTGATGGGGATGCCGGTCTTCTCCTGCACGGCGAGCACGAAACCACCGCGAGCCGAACCGTCGAGCTTCGTCAGCACGAGACCCGTCACACCGGCGTGTTCGATGAACGCCTCGGCCTGCGACAAGCCGTTCTGGCCCGTCGTGGCGTCGAGCACGAGCAGCACCTCGCTGATGGGGGCCTGCTTCTCGATGACGCGCCGCACCTTGGTGAGCTCGTCCATGAGACCGCCCTTCGTCTGCAGGCGACCGGCCGTGTCGATGACGACGATCTCGGTGCCCGTGCGCTTGGCGTACTCGATGGTCTGGAAGGCGACGGATGCGGGATCTTGCCCCTGCTGCTGTGGGCGCACGATCGCGGCGCCGGCTCGCTCGGCCCACGTGGCGAGCTGCTCGACGGCGGCGGCGCGGAACGTGTCAGCGGCGCCCACGACGACCGTGCGTCCGTAGGTGCCGAGGAACTTGGCGAACTTGCCGATGGTGGTGGTCTTGCCGACGCCGTTCACGCCGACGACCAGCACGACGGCGGGGCGCTCGGTGAGCTTCAGCGTCGTGTCGTACTTCGACAGGCGCTCCTCGATCGACTCGCGCAGCATGCGCTGCAGGTCGCGCGGGTCGGTCGTGCGGTAGCGGGCGACCTTCTGCCGCAGGTCGTCGACGACGAACTCGGTGAGGTCGGGGCCGAAGTCGGCCGTGATGAGAGCGTGCTCCAGCTGATCCCAGGTGTCATCGTCGATGGTGGGTTTCTGGAACATGCCGCGCAGGGCGCCGGACAAGGACCAGGGTGTACGTTCTGCCATGCATCCAGCCTACGGCGTCGCCACGCGTTGACCGACGACAGCCGACACCCCGTCTTGACGCATCGACACGCCGTAGAGGGCATCCGCGATCTCCATGGTGCGCTTCTGGTGCGTGATGACGATCAGCTGGCTGGTCGAGCGCAGGTCTTCGAAGATCTCGAGCAGGCGGCCGAGGTTGGCGTCGTCGAGCGCCGCCTCGACCTCGTCCATGATGTAGAACGGGCTCGGGCGGGCCTTGAAGATGCTGATGAGCAGGGCCACGGCGGCCAGCGAGCGTTCGCCACCCGAGAGCAGTGACAGGCGCTCGATCTTCTTGCCGGCGGGTTTGACCTGCACCTCGATGCCCGTCGTGAGGAGGTCGTCGGGGTTCGTGAGCGAGATGCTGCCCGTGCCTCCCGGGAAGAGCACCGGGAACACTTCGGTGAAGGCGCGCTGCGTGTCGTCGAAGGCACTCCGGAAGATGGTCTGCATGCGGTCGTCGAGTTCGTCGATGATCGTGAGCAGGTCCTTGCGCGTCTTGGTGAGGTCGGCGAGTTGTTCGGTGAGGAACGCGTGCCGTTGTTCGAGCGCCGCGAACTCTTCGAGGGCGAGCGGGTTGACGCGGCCGAGCTGGGCGAGCTTGCGTTCGGCGCGCTCGAAACGCTTCTTCTGTGCGGCACGGTCGAAGGGGATGCCTCGGGGCGCGGCAGGCTGGGCGCCAGACGTGTCGTCGCCCCCGTCGATGCGACCCTGCGCGGAGGCGTCGGCGTTGTCGTCGCCGACCGGTGCGAGCGCCGTCTCACGGGCACCACTCACGACGGCGCCGGCGAATTCGCGGCGTGTGGAAGCAGCTACTCCCCCGCTGCCCGCCTCGGTCTCGGACTCGAGTTCGGCGATGACCGCGGCAGCGGCGGCGGCTTCCTGCGCTTCGAGCTTCTCCGCGACCGTGGCGAGCAGGTCCGCGTCATCCGGCACGAGTTGGTCGGGCCCGTATTCCGCCACGAGCACGTCTTCGACGAGGCCGAGCTCAGAACCGGCGCGCTCGAGCAAGCCCGAGAGGTGAAGCTTCTTCTCGTATATCTGCAGCTCGAGGCCGTGCACGTTCTCGGTGATGGCCTGCAGCCGCTCGCGCAGCCCGGCCTCCTGGCGACGCAGCGCCCCCAGTTCCTCGTTCTGGCTGCGCCGCTCGTCCTCGGCGGCGGCGAGACGCAGGGCGCTCTCGGCAACCGAACGGTCGACAGAGGCGAGCACGGCGGGGAGCGTCTCGATGACGTGGGTGGCCGCATCCACCTGGCGACGACGGATGACCGCGCGGCGTGCAGCCTCTTCGGCCTGACGACGCTCCTGGTCGCGGCGGCGCACGAGCGATCCGATGCGCGCGTCACCCTGGCGCACACGCTCTCGGGCCGTTTCGAGCGAGAGGCGCGCCTGCACTTCGGCCTCGCGGGCCGCATCGAGTTCGGCCATCACGGCGTCGCGCGCGCTGACGTCGAGGATGGGTCGCGGGCGAGACGAGGCCTGCTCGAGTGCCTGCGTGGCCTGGTCGAGAGCCGACTGGGCGTCGTTCACCGTGTTCTCGGCGAGGGCCAGGGCCGACCGGATGCGCTCGCACTCCGCCGTCGACGACTCGACCTGCACGAGCGCTCGGTTGACCTTCTCGCTGTGGGCGGCCAGCTCGGCGTCGTATTGGCGCAGCATCTGCAGCGCGTCGGCGGACTGTTTCTTCGCCACCTGGTTCTGCTGGCGCTGCTCGGTGAGTTCATACCGCAGGCGCTCGATGGTCGATGTGAGGCCCTCGAGGGCATCGGCCGCGGCGTCGCGTTCGGCCAACAGTTCGATGCGGCTGGGCTGTTCGCCCGAGCCACCCGAGAGCACGTGAGAGGTGAGCACGTCTCCGGTGTCGGTGACGACGGTCACCCGGTCGGGATGCGCGAGCGTGACGCGTTCACGGCGGGCGCTGTCGACATCCGGTGCGACGTAGATGGTCGAGAGGAGCGCAAGCACGCCGGCGGGGGCCTGCACGAGCGTGTCGGCGCGCACGAGGCTGCCGGCGCGCGCCGGGAGGTCGGTGGCGTGATCGACGGCCGCCTCTGCGTCTCCGGCGATGACGACGTCGACCCGCCCGAGCTTGTTGTCCCGGGCGTGGGCGACCGCGCGGGCCGCGTTCTCGTCGGTATCGGCCAGGACGGCCTCGGCGAGCGTACCGAGCGCCGCCGCGATGGCCGCCTCGGATCCCGGGGTCACCTGCACGTGGTCGGCGACGACGCCCAGGATGCCTTCGAGTCCAGCCGCCGTCAGGTCGGCCGAGCCGTTCTTCACGTCGAGGGCACGCGACAGGGCGCTCTTCTTGGCTTGCAGGGCGTCGCGCTCGCGCTCGGCCCGGTGCAGTTCGTCGCGCAGGCGTTCGATCTCGGCGTCGGTGTCGAACACCCGGGCCTGCGCGAGCTCGTACTCCTCGTCGAGACCCGACTGCCCGTGATCGGTGGGCGCCTCTTCACCCTCGAGCTCGGCCAGGCGGGCGGATGCGTCGAGCCGCCGCTGCTCGGCCGCCTCCAGCGCGTTCTGCTGCCGCAGGTGCTCCCCGCGCACGGCCGCCAGGCGGGACGCTGCCGTGTCGGCTTGCCCGCTGAGCTTCGAGATCTCGAGGTCGTGGCGTGACACGAGCGCGCTCTGGGCGGCGATCTCCTGGTCGATGCCGTCGAGGCCGGCCCGGGCCGTCGCGGTCTGGGCGGAGGCCCGCTTCCAGGCGTCGTCGGCATCGTCGACCGCGGCGGTCAGGCGCACGAGCTCGGCACGGGCCTCGTCGATGGTCGCCGCGCTCACGGTCGGCTGGGCGTCGGGCGCCTCGGCCTCGCTGCCGAGCAGCGCCAGTCGCTGGTTCGCCAACGTGTAGAGGCTACGCAGCCGCTCCTGCACCGATTCGAGCGCGAAAGCCGTGCGGCGGGCGGTGTCGACGGCATCGCCGATCTGCGCCTGTTCGAGACGCGAGGCACGCAACTGAGCCTGTTCCAGCTGCTCCTGTACGACGATGCGTTCGCTGTGACGCTCCTGCTCGCCCCGGGTGTGGTCGTCGAGGGCGCGGCGCAAAGCCACGACGTCGTCGGCCAAGAGGCGGGCTCGAGCATCCCGAACCACGGCCTGGATGCTCTGCGCCTCGCGTGCGATCTCGGCCTGATGTCCGAGCGGCTTCAACTGGCGGCGGATCTCGCCCGCGAGGTCGCTCAGACGTGTGAGGTTGGCCTGCATGGCGTCGAGCTTGCGCACGGTCTTCTCTTTGCGCCGACGGTGCTTCAGGATTCCGGCGGCCTCTTCGATGAACCCGCGACGCTCTTCGGCGCTGGCGTGCAGCACCTGGTCGAGCTGCCCCTGGCCCACGATGACGTGCATCTCGCGGCCGAGACCCGAGTCGCTCAGCAGTTCTTGCACGTCGAGCAGCCGGCAGCTGTCGCCGTTGATCGCGTATTCGCTGCCGCCGTTGCGGAACAGCGTGCGGCTGATCGTGACCTCGGTGTAGTCGATGGGGAGCGCGCCGTCGGAGTTGTCGATCGTGAGCAACACCTGCGCGCGGCCGAGCGGCCCGCGCGTCGACGTTCCCGCGAAGATGACGTCTTCCATCTTTCCGCCGCGCAGCGTTTTGGCGCCCTGCTCCCCCATCACCCAGGCGAGCGCGTCGACGACATTCGATTTGCCCGAACCGTTGGGCCCGACGACGCACGTGACGCCCTGCTCGAAGGCGAACGTCGTCGATTGCGCAAACGACTTGAACCCCTTCAGCGTGAGGCTCTTCAGGTACACCGGGTTCGCCCTTTCGGTGGCGGGAGACTTATCTTTCTACGCTAGCGGATGCGTTGCGCCGAGCCCCGGACATCCGCGCGTTTCAGGCCCTGTCGGCGGTGTGAGAAGCACCCACTGGCGCAGGTTTGCTCGTTGCACGCGGGCGCTTCTGGCAGAAGGGGCAGAAGTGCGAGCCCCGGTTCATGAACGAGACGCGTTCGATGGGGGTGTCGCAGCGGGTGCACGGTTTGCCCGTCTGGCCGTAGGCGTTGAGGCTGTGCGAGAAGTAACCGGATGCCCCGTTCACGTTGACGTATTGCGCGTCGAAGCTCGTGCCGCCCTCGGCCAGCGCCTTCTGCAACACGGTGCGCACCTCGTCGAGCAGCACGGCGGCCTGGCGACGCGTGAGGGCCGCGGCCTGCCGTTCGAAGTGCAGGCGAGCCGCCCACAGCGACTCGTCGGCATAGATGTTGCCGATGCCCGACACCACGGTCTGATCGAGCAGCACGCGCTTGATGCCCACCCTCTTGCGTGACAACGCCTCGAAGAAGGCGGGCTCGTCGAAGTGCGGGTCGAGCGGGTCGCGCGCGATGTGCGCCACCTGCGACGGGATGAGCGCGGCGGGCGGCACGTCGCCAGCGAAACCCGAGGGGAAGCCGTCGCGCGTGGGAACGAGGGTGTCGATGGCGAGCGAGCCGAAGATGCGTTGGTCGACGAAGTTGACGCGCAGATCGCCGTGCTCGGGATGCTCGAGCGACAGTCCGATGCGTGTGCGCTCGTCGAGCGTGCCGGGCTCCCGGAGGAGCATTTGGCCGCTCATGCCGAGGTGGCCGACGAGCGCGCGGGGGCGTTCATGCGGCTCGGTGTCGAGCGGGAACCAGAGGAATTTGCCTCGACGCACGGCGGCCGTGACGCGGCGGCCGCGGAGGAGTTCGACGAAGGTTCCGGAGGCGCGGTCGTGGCGGCGCAGCGACCGTTCGTCGTAGATGTCGATGTCGACGATGCGCGCACCCACGATGGCGGGTTGCAGGCCGGCGCGGACGACCTCGACCTCGGGGAGCTCAGGCACGGGGACCGCCTCGCAGCGCGTGTGTCGCTGAAATCACCGCGTGCGTTCGGGCTTCACGAAACCCGTAAGCTGCGACCAGGCGTCGAGTGCGGCGGCCATCTCGGCGTGCTTCTTGGACGAGCCCGTTCCTTCGCCGCGCGCGACGCGGCCGACCGTGACGATGGCCGTGAACCGGCGATCGTGGTCGGGGCCTTCGCTCGTGACGTCGTAGTGCGGCGCCGGCTGGTTCTGGCGAGCGGCGGCCTCTTGCAGGCTGGTCTTCGGGTCCATGGCGGCGCCGAAGCGCTCGCTGTCGGCGAGTAGCGGCCCGACGAGGCGGAGGACCAGGTCGGTCGCGACATCGGGACCGCAGCCCAGATAGACCGCGCCGATGATGGCCTCGACCGTGTCGGCGAGGATCGACGGTTTGCGCGCGCCACCCGTGAGGATCTCGCCGCGGCCGAGCAGGATGTGCGGGCCGAGCTCGATGCGCTCGGCAACCTCGGCGAGGGCGATCGTGGAGACCACGCTGGCTCGGCGCTTGGCGAGCTCGCCCTCTGACAGCTCGGGGTTGTCGCGGTAGAGCTTGACCGTGACGGCCTGACCGAGGATGGAGTCGCCGAGGAACTCGAGGCGCTCGTTGTGCGGCGTACCGCCGTGCTCGTAGGCGTAAGACCGGTGCGTCAGGGCCAACGACAAGAGCTCGGGGTCGAGGTCGACTCCGAGCGTGTCACGAAGAACGGACCGGTCGACCTGCTCTCCCGCACGGGGAGAAACAGCGTCGACCGATCCGGCAATTCTGCGTTCGGCGTTGTTCAGTTCGCGGCGGGGCGTCTTCTCGACAGGCGTGCTCTCGACAGATGCCACGGGTGAACCGATACCGAATGAACCGAGCGTCTGTTTAGACGTCGGCGACCTTGCGGCCCTTGTATTCGAGGAACAGCGCGGTGCCCGCGGAGTCTTCGACAACCTTGGCGCGGTGCGGCAGGCTGTAGGTGACCTTGCCGTTTTCGACCGTCTTCACCAGGGTGGGGACTTCGGCCTTCCACTGCGAACGGCGGGCGTGGGTGTTGGCGCGCGACTTTTTCCGCTTCGGGACAGCCATGGTTATCTCTCTTCTGTATCGGCAGCGTCGACGTCTCTCGAGCTGATGTCTGGGGTGAAACTCGCGAGCGCAGCCCAGCGAGGGTCAACGGGTTCGTGAGAGTCTTCGTCGGGTTGTTCAGCCAGCGGCTCGCCGGTTTCTAGGTCGAGACCGGGGCAGTCAGGCCGGCAAACCGGCTGAAACGGCAGTGACAAAACCACTGCATCTCTGATGAGAGGTTCAAGATCCACGTGGTCATCGTGAACCTCATACTCAGATGCTTCCTCGTTAGGATACGCGAAAAGCTCCTGGAATTCGACTTCGACAGGCTGGACGATGTCTTTCAGGCATCGACCGCACACTCCCGTGGCCCGGGTTTCGAGTTCTCCCGTGACCAGGATGCCCTCGTGCACGGACTCGAAACGGACGCGCTGGTAGAGCGGCTCGCCCTTCGGAACGGACACGAGACCCTCGCCGAGCTTCTCGGGCGACGGGATCTCGTAATCGTGCTCGCGCATCTCGCCCGGGTGCCGGACGATGTCCCGAAGGTTCACCGTAAATGGCGTCTTCTTCACATAACTCACCCCGCGAGTCTACCCGCCGCGTGCGGGGACGATACGCCGTTTCTCCGAGGGCGGACGCGGCGCGGCGCGGCTCAGTGCACGTCGGCGGGGGCCTGCTCGCGGCGAGCCGAGGGGGTGAGCACCGAAGCCGGCAAGGCGGCTGCCAAGATGCGGCGACCGGTCGGGCGAGAGCGTGCGAGGGCATCCAGAACCGTCGTCGTCGCTTGCTCGAGACTCACGCCCTCGGGCGGGCCCGAGGCGCGGTCACCGGCGAAACGGAGTCGCTCGACGGCCTCGAGGAGTTGGGTCAGGCGCGCGGACTCGAGCGGCGCGAACGGCACCTCGGCGGACAGAGACTCCGCGATCTGCCGGGGTGTCGCGGCGTCGGAAACCGAGAGGCCGAGATCGCGGGCGGTTTCGGAGATCTCGAGCCAGGCGACATCCGCCGACGCCGCTCCGGAACGCAGACGGCCGAGGCGGCGACGGCGACGCAGGGCTCGAACCGTGCCGGGGACGGCGGCGAGGACGAGCAGGAGGAGGGCGAGCAGCGGGGCCGTGGCGGGAGGGGTCGCGTCGTCGGCGCTTTCAGCGACGGATGTGTCGGTCGGGGCCGTGGCCGACGGCGTGGGCGTCGACTGCTGACCGTTCTGCTGTTGCGGGTCGACCGGGGCCGCCGAGGACGTCGACGACGTCGACTCGGGGATGGCGTAGTCGGGGACCTCGCCGCGGCTCGGCGTGGGCTCGAAGGGAACCCAGCCGACACCCTCGAAGTACAGCTCGGGCCACGAGTGCAGGTCATCCGACGAGACCGAGTACGAGATCTCGTCGCCCGAGGCCCCCGAACGCGTGCCCGGCAGGTAGCCGAGCGAGACGCGCGCCGGGATGCCCTCGAGGCGCGCCATGATGGCCATGGCCGAGGCGTAGTGCACGCAATAGCCCGACTTCTTCTCGAGGAACTGCGCGATGACGTCGAACCCGTCGCCGTCATAGCCCTCGTCGACGGGCGCCGATTCCGAGTAGAGGAAGTCCCCTGAGCGGAAGTACTGCTGCAGGTCGACGGCGCGCTCATAGGCCGTGGTGTCGCCATCGGTGGCCTGGTTCGCGGCATCCTGGATCGCGCCGGGCACATCGTCGGGCAGCTCGAGGAAGCGCGAGACATCCTCAGGGAAGCCCGCGGATGCCTCGGCCAGCTGCTCGGGTGTCGGCTCGATGTTCTGGCTGGTCGCCGTGTAGGTCTGGTCGCGCGTGCTCGAGATCCGGCTCGAGAGCGTCAGACCCTCGACATCCCACATCCACGTGCCGCGCAGATCGGAGACCTCGGTGCTGGGAAAGGGCACGGGAAGCCACGGGCTCTCCATGGTCTCGATCTCGACACGCGTCGTCGCCTCGGTGGTGGCGATATCGGGGCCGAGACCCGGGATGTCGATCGTCGTGTCGTCGTCATTGCGCTCGGTGCGATCGGAATCGGACGACGACCACGTGGTGCCGTCGAACTGGTCGAGCGTGAGGAGGCGGAAGTACTGGCGGTCCTGGCTCGTGGTGCTGTAGCGGAAGGCCTCGCTCGTGCCGGGTTGCCGCAGATCTTTGCCGAGGTCGATGAGCGGGCTCACTCCCCCGCCGATGCGCACGCCACCCGTGGATGGGACGAGCGAGGCGCCGTTGAAACCGGGCACGTTGAGAGTGGCGATCAGCGCGACGACGATGGCCGCTGCGCAGACGGCGGCCACACTGCCGAAACTGCGGCGGGCCAGGCGGCGGGCCCCCGCATCCGCCCACAACACCAGCACGTAGAACACGGCGCACAGAGAGAAGGACCACAGGTCGACGTCGCCCGTGAAGATGCCCGGCACGATGGCGAGCCCGATGACCGGCACGCCCACCACGGCGGGCATGCGGCCCGTGAACGCGACGACGTCGAAGAGCACGGCGAAGAGCCCAGCTCCCACGACGAGGAGGAACTGGATGCCGATGTCGAGCGCCGCGGGCGTCGCCTGCGAGTTGATGGACGCCGCACCGGCGTTGGCGAGAGACGAGATCGTATCGATGCTCGCGGGCGTGGGAATGACGAACAGGATCGAGTCGCCGGCCGCGAAGAGGACCACGATGCTGGCCAGCCAGATGACGGCCGCGCCGACCGAGGCCACCCAGCGCGGCGCGCCGAGCAGACGGATGATCTGGGCGCCCACGAGCACGACGATTCCGACGAGCGCGGGCTCGAACCACCAGTCGATGCCCTCGATGACGGGCGCGAGGCCGCTGATCGCGACCAGGAAGAGCGCCACGAGAGCGAGCGTGAGGGGCCAGAGCGTCGTGGCGCGAACGCGGCGGACGAAACGGGAGTGATCGGACACGGAGCGGTCGGCCGGGCGGTTCGGCGACGAGCCGCGGCCGCCACCGCTGCCGTTGCCGTTGCCGTTGCCGGAGGGCCGTGGAGCCGACGGGCGCGGAGGGGCTTGTGTGCTCATCGCCGAGCCCCCTCTCGATCGGTTCCGCCGACGGCGATCTGACGCCAGGCATCATCGATCGGGCGCCCGGCTGGCAGGTGGGCGGCGCGCCATCCGTTCGTCAGAAGAGAGTCGCGCAGCTCGGTTGCCGGGCGGGATGCTTCTGCAGCGACGATCGCGACGGCGGGATCGGCCGCGCCCTTGACGGCGGTCAGGCGGGTCGAACTCGCCGTTCCCGTGCCCGTGAGCACACAGAACACCGGGAGCATGCCGCCGAGGGATCGCAGGTGGCCGTCGACGCCCGACCACACGTCATCGTCGGGGGTAGTGCTCACACGTCGCACGTCGGCGAGGTCCATGAGCAACGTGGGGGCCGCACCGGGGCTGTAGTGGCGCACGCGGGGGGCTACGCGGTCGCCCGCGCGCTCGAGTGGCTTCGCCGTCTCGATGACCGTGACGGCGAAGCCGTCGGCCAAGAGCCGCACCGCGATGGATGCCGCAGCCTCGACTGCTCGCTCGAATTCCGCCTCTGCGGCCGAACCCGCCGCACCTGCACCCAAGCCCGGCGACGAGGCGCGCGGTGCCACGGTGGTATCGAGCACGACACACGCCTCGGGATCGCCCTGCTGCTCTTCTTGCCTCACCATCAACTCGCCACGACGTGCGGTCTGCCGCCAGTGCACGCGGCGCAGCGGATCGCCGGCGCGGTATTCGCGGGCGATCAACTCGTCGGCGCGGGGGTTCGAGGGCACATAGAGCTGGTGCCGGCCGCCCTCGCCCGAGGCGGTGAGCACGCCCGGCTGATCGAGAACGGTCACGCGTGGCGTCACGGTGAGCGTCGACACCTCGCCCGCCGGGCGGAGGGCGACGGCCAGGCCCAGCGGGTCGCCGTAGCCGAGCCAGAGGGGCCCGATGGGATAGCGGCCGCGCTTCGGAGCACGTACCCGGTATTCGACCATGCCACCGAAGCGTCGGGCGTCGGCACCGGCCGACCACAGGTCGCCACCCTGCTCGCCGAAGCCCGCGGGAAGCTGTTCGGCCCAGCGGTTCAGTCCGCGCGCCGAACCCGTGGCCTCGATGATCACGCGCACGGTCGCGAGTTCGCCGACGGCCACAGCGGGTTCGGCGAAACGTCGGCGCACCTGGACGCGGGGGCGCACCATCCAGACCAAAACGGCCGAGACGAGCACCAGAGTGAGCAGGAAGAAGCCCACGTAGAGACCCTCGCGCCGGTCGATGAGCGTCGAGGCCACCACGAAGGCGAGTGCTACTGCAAGAAATCCCCAGCCGCGCACGGTCGGGCGCACCGCGGCGCCGGAGGATCGTGAGCGTCTGGCCATGTTGTCTACCGCCCGGGAACCGGGACCGGCGTGTTCTCGACGATGCCAGCGAGGATGCCGGCGACGAGCTGATCGGCATACTGGTGCTGGCCGAGGGCACGGCCCGTTGGCACGACGCGGTGGCCCAGCACGGGCAGCACGAGCGCGTCGATATCGTCGGGCAGCACGAAATCGCGGCCCGACACGAGCGCGAGGGCCTTGGCCGCACGCACGAGCTGCAGGGTGGAGCGCGGGCTGCCGCCCAGGCGGATGTCGGGGTGCTCGCGCGTGGCCCGCACGATGTGCACGGCGTACTGCTTCACGGCTTCGGCGACATAGACGTGATGCACGGTCGCGATGACGCGTCTGAGGCCGGCCGTGGACAGCACGGGCTCGAGCGCCTGCAGCGGATTGGCCTCGTTGCGTGAGCTCAGCATGCGCAGCTCGGCCGTCTCGTCGGGGTAACCCATGGAGATGCGCGCCATGAAGCGGTCACGCTGGGCCTCGGGCAACGCGTAGGTGCCCTCCATCTCGATCGGGTTCTGCGTGGCCACGACCGTGAACGGGGTGGGCAGCGGATAGGTCGAGCCGTCGACCGTGACCTGGCGCTCCTCCATGCACTCGAGCAGCGCGGACTGCGTCTTGGGCGAGGCGCGGTTGATCTCGTCGCCGATGACGATGTTCGCGAACACGGCGCCGGGCTTGAACTCGAAGCGGCCGTCGACCTGGTTGTAGACCGAGATGCCCGTGACATCGGAGGGCAGCAGATCTGGCGTGAACTGAATGCGGCTCACGGTGGAGTGCACCGACTTGGCAAGGGCCTTGGCGAGCATGGTCTTGCCGACGCCCGGAACGTCTTCGATCAGAAGATGCCCCTCGGCGAGCAGCACGACGAGTGCCGTGCGGATCTCGGCCGATTTGCCGTCGATGACGTGCTCGACATTGGCCTGCACGCGCGCGACGACCTCGGTGGCCTCCTCGATCGTCATGGCGATGTCGGATGTCGCGGACGAGGCTTGCCCGTCGGTCGGCGCGCTGGTGGGGTAGGTGGTCATGATTCCTGCAAGAAGTCGGCGACGGGCGCGGGAACGTAGGGTCGGATGTCTCCGCCGAGGGAGGCGACCTGCCGCACGAGCGAGCTGGACACATGCGCGTGAGCGGGGTCGGGCAACAGGAAGATCGTCTCGACACCCGCCAGGTTGCGGTTCACGATGGCCATGGGCGTCTCATAGGCGACGTCGACCTGCGAGCGGATGCCCTTGACGAGCACGGTGGCTCCGACATCCGTGGCGTAGTCGACGAGGAGGCCGACGCTCCACGACGCGACGACGACGTTGGTGATGCCGAGCGCCGCGACCGACTTCTCGAGCAGGGCGACGCGCTGCGCGATGGGCAGCAGGGCCGCCTTGTCTGGGTTGTGGACGACGAGCACGTGGAGCTGGTCGAACAGCCCCGCGGCTCTCTCGATGACGTCGAGATGACCCAGGGTGACAGGGTCGAACGAGCCGGGAACAACGGCGATCCTCTGCATCGCCCCAGCTTACCGGCCGGTCGTTACCTTTCCGTGACGATCAGACAATCGTCAGGGAGGGTGAGGAAGCCTCTCAGTTCTTGGAGAGGGCAGCACGCTCGGCATCGTCGAGGCGGCGCTCGAGGGCCGAACGTAGGGCGGGATGCTGCGCCAGATCGGGATCGCCCGCGAGAAGTTCACCGGCGTGCTCACGGGCGCGCATGATGAGGTCGCCGTCGGAGACGACGCGCAGCAGCTTGAGCGAGGACCGCCCGCCGGATTGGCGGTTGCCCAGCACATCGCCCTCGCGCCGCAGCTCGAGGTCGATGGTGGCGAGCTCGAAACCGTCGATGGTGGATGCCACGGCCTCCACTCGCTCGCGTGCGGTCGTCTCGACGGGCGCACCCGTGACGAGCAGGCACAGGCCCGCGTGCTGCCCACGCCCGACGCGCCCGCGCAACTGGTGCAACTGCGACACCCCGAAGCGGTCGGAGTCGAGGACCACCATGGTGGAGGCGTTGGGCACATCGACGCCGACCTCGATGACGGTCGTCGCGACCAGGATGTCGATATCGCCGGCCGCAAAGGACTGCATGATGGCGTCCTTTTCCTCGGACGTCATGCGCCCGTGGAGCGCCTGGATGCGGAGCCCGGAGAGGGCGTCGAGCCGTTGCAATTCGGCGAGCGTGTCGACGACGGTGTGCGGGAGGGCGGGCGCTGGCTCGGCAGGGTCGGCTTCGGGAGCCGAGGCGTCATCGGCCGTCGCCGGCAGATTCTCTCCCTCTTCGGCGACGGCGCGGTCGATGGCCGAGCACACGACGAAGGCCTGGCGCCCCTTGGCGACCTCTTCGGAGACGCGCTGCCACACCCGGCCCATCCATCCCGGCCGGTCTGCCGTGGGCACGACGAAGGATTCGATGCCCGCGCGGCCCGCCGGCAACTCGTGGATGGTGCTGACGTCGAGGTCGCCGAACACCGTCATGGCGACCGTGCGGGGAATGGGCGTGGCCGTGAGCACGAGCACATGCGGGGGCACGTGGCCCTTCTGCCGCAGGGTTTCGCGCTGCTCGACGCCGAAGCGGTGCTGCTCGTCGACGACGACGAGACCCAGGTCGTAGAAGCCGACGGTGTCGGACAGCAGCGCGTGCGTGCCCACGACGATCTTGGCCTGGCCACTGACGACCCGCAGGAGGGCTCGTTTGCGCTCGGCCGTGGACAACTGGCCGGTGAGCAGGGTGGGCACGAGCTCGGCGGCGAGGTCGGGGCCGAGCGAGCGCACGATGGAACGGAGGTGTTGCGCCGCCAGCACCTCGGTGGGAGCGAGCAGCGCCGACTGGCCACCCGAGTCGGCCACGGCCAGCATGGCGCGCAGGGCGACGAGCGTCTTGCCCGAGCCCACCTCACCCTGAACGAGCCGGTTCATGGGCGCGGGGCTGCCCAGGTCGAAGAGAATCTCGGAACCGACGGACTGTTGGTCGCCCGTGAGAGTGAAGGGCAGCGCGTCGTCGAAGCGGTCGAGCAGCCCGCCGTCCTTCGGCACGCGCACGGTGGCGATGCGCGCTCGATCGCTCTGTCGCTGCTGCAGCAACGCCGCCTGCAGAATGAATGCCTCGTGATAGCGCAGCGTGTCGCGTGCGCGCATGAAGTCGGCGTCTTTCTGCGGGCGATGCATGAGTTCGTAGGCCTCACCGAGCCCGAGGAGCTGCTCTTCGGACCGCACCTCTGCGGGAACCGGGTCGTCGAGGGAGGGCAGCTGGTCGAGCACGAGCTCGACGGACTTCTGCACCTGCCAGCTGGCGATCGTCGACGTAGCCGGATAGATGGGGATGGGCATCTGAGCCCACTTCTTGGCCGCCTGCGAGTCGGCGGGGCGAGACGCCTCGTCGAACAGCTCGTAATCGGGATGCGCGAGCTGCAGCGCCCCGCGATAGGCACCGACCTTGCCCGCGAAGATGCCGCGCACGCCGGGCGACAGGTCTTTGGCACGCCACGCCTGGTTGAAGAACGTGAGGGTGAGGATGCCTTCACCGTCGGTGATCTTGACCTCGAGGATTGAGCCACGGCGGGCCCGCATGGGACGCTCGCGCACCTCGATGACCTCGGCCACGATCGTGACCGCATCGCCGATGGGCAGCTGATCGAGCGCCGTCAACTCGCCCCGGCGGGCGTAACGCCTCGGGTAGTGCGCCAGGAGATCGCCGACCGTGCGCAGGCCGAAGGCCTTCTCGAAAGCCGTTGCCGTGCGCCCACCGAGAATGCCCGACAGCGCGGCATCTAGCGGAGACTCGGTCATGGGACGAGTCTATTCGGGGCCACCGACATCGGCCGGTCGTCCCGCTATCGTGGAGCGGTGACCCGAATCGTCGCCGGCGCGGCCGGATCCCTCACCCTGCAGGTGCCGAAGCGCGGCACCAGGCCCACGAGCGACCGCGTGCGCGAGGCCATCTTCTCGGCCCTCGACGCCCGTGACCTCGTGCGCGGCGCGCGCGTGCTCGACCTGTACGCGGGGTCCGGGGCTCTGGGGCTCGAGGCCGCGAGCCGGGGGGCGGTCCACATCGACCTGGTGGAGCGCGGGGCCGAGGCGGCGCAGGTGTGCCGCCGCAACGCATTGGTCGTGCGCAAGGCGCTGGCCGGCGACATCCCGATCGATGTTCATGCCAAGTCGGTGCAGGGGTATCTGGACGGGACACCGGCGGGAAACTGGGACATCGTTTTCATCGACCCGCCCTATGACGTGGGTGAAGACGAGCTGACGGCGGTTCTGACGTCGTTGGCACCCCTCGTCGCACCGGGCGCGAGCATCGTCGTCGAACGCAGTGCCCGCACTCCCGAACCGACGCTGCCCGCTGCCCTCGAAGTCGAGCGCCGGAAAAACTACGGCGAGACCACGCTGTGGTGGGTCGGGCCCCTCGAAGAATAGGCGCGACCGAGCTGCGGGGGGTCCCCTCATCGCGGGGTAGGAGGACCTCGGGTCAGTGGCCGGCGCTCAGAGTCAGCCCTGCCCGCCGCCCCAGGAGCTGTACGGGTCCCAACCATGCGGGTCGACGTCGGTGCCGTCGAGGCTCACGCCCTTGCCCGTTATGACCCGGCCGATGACCGTGAAGCCCAGAGGGACGGCAGCCTCGGTCGGGAAAGTTGCGAGAAGTGAGTGGTCCTCTCCCCCGCGCAACGCGAACGGGCCGTGCGGTTCGAGGGCCGTGCTCGAGAGGTCGAGGCGCGCACCGGATGCCGCGGCCAGGCGTGACGCGTCGAGAAGCAGTCCGTCCGAGACATCCATCATGGCTGTGGCGCCGGCCTCGGACGCGATGACGCCGTGGCCGATCGGCGGGTGCGGGGCGGTCTGCGCCTGAATGAGGTCGGGGTATTCGGCGCGCAGGCGGGCTGTCGCCTCGACATCGGGGTGCCCATCGGCATCGACGCCCTGCCGGAACAGCAGGTCGAGGCCCTGGGCCGCGCGGCCCATCGAGCCCGCGATCGCGAGCACATCGCCGGTTCGGGCACCCGAACGGAGGACGGGTTCGCGGCCCTCGAGGTCGCCGAAAGCCGTCACCGCGATGGTCAGCGTGGCCGACACCGAGAGGTCTCCCCCGACGACGCCGCACCCCGGCGCCATGGCCGCACACCCCTCGCGGATGCCGTCGGCCAGCTGTTCGAGAAACTCGACGGGCAGGTCGGCCGTCGCCGCGAGCGCCACGACCAGGGCCGTCGGTCGAGCACCCATCGCCGCGACATCCGAGAGATTGGATGCCGCAGCCTTCCAGCCGAGCTCGAACGGCGTCGACCAGGCCATGCGAAAATCGGGCCCGTGCACCATGAGGTCGGTCGTGACGACGAAACGCCCGTCGGGCGCCCTCACCACCGCGGCGTCGTCACCGGGGCCCACGAGCGCCGCGTCGGCCGCGCGAAAACGCGGCAGGATGCGGGCGAGTAGCTCCGACTCTGCTGTGTGTCCGACGAGCTGGGGGTCGGAGCCTGAGGACGACATATCGACAACGGTAGCCTGGAAGCGATGTCTTCCCGAAAACGCCTCCTCCCCCTCGCCAGCACCTTCGGTGCCGTCGCGCTCGCCCTCGTCGTCACCGGTTGCGCGCCCACCGTGACCGCCACCTCGGCCCCCGACGCCAACAACCCGGCATGCGCCGACGTGACCGTGCGGCTGCCCGACACCGTGGCCGGCAAACCGCAGCGCGACACCGACGCGCAGGCGACAGGTGCGTGGGGAACGCCGGCCGCCGTTCTGCTGCACTGCGGCGTCGCCGTTCCCGGGCCGACCACCGACACGTGCGTGTCGCTCAACGGCATCGACTGGATCGCCGACGACAGCGACAAGCCCAACTACCGCTACACCACCTACGGCCGCACGCCCGCCATCGAGGTCTTCGTGAACTCGGATGCCGACACGGGCGGCGTCAGCGGCACGACGGCCCTCATCGACCTGGGGCCGGCCGTGTCGACCATCCCTGCGACGAAGGCGTGCACGGGCCCCGAAGACGTTCTCGGCGGTGTCGGCTCAGACAACGGCGACCCCACCGCCACGCCCGTGAACCCGGCCGAGCCGTCGACGGAACCGTCCGAGACGCCTACGCCGTAAGACGGCGGGCTCGGCTGCCGGCCTGGTCGCTGACTCGACCACAGGTGCCGCCGCGTGTGCGCACCATCCCCCAGGGCGACGACGGGCCGGCCCGGGGGGCCGGCGCTCCTAACCGCGTCGCGCGACCGCGACCTCGATGAGCTCGGTGATGAGCTCGGGGTAGCTCAGGCCCGACGCCATCCAGCACGTCGGGAACATCGAGATCGGCGTGAACCCGGGCATGGTGTTGATCTCGTTGACGACGAGGTCGTCGCCCGAGAAGAAGAAGTCGACGCGGGCCAAGCCCTCGGCGCCGATGGCGTCGAACGCGCGCACGGCGACGTCTTGCAAACCCGCGAGCTCGGCGTCGGTCAGGGCGGCCGGGCACACCAGCTCGATGCCGGGGGCGTCGAGGTATTTGGCGTCGAAGTCGTAGAAGTCGCGGCCCGTGATGATGACCTCGCCGGCCACCGAGGCTCGCGCGGGTTCGCCGGGGCGGCCACCGAGCACGGCGATCTCGACTTCGCGACCCGGCATGCCCGATTCGATGAGCACCTTGTCGTCCTCGTCGAACGCGATGCCCATGGCGCGGTGCAGTTCGGCCGCATCACTGACCTTGCTGACGCCGACGCTCGAGCCGGCGCGGGCCGGCTTGACGAACACGGGGGCGCCGAGCTCGTCGAGCGCCTGCTCGGCCACCGACGGTTCTGTCGCGTAGTCGAGGGCCGTGATGGTGCGCCATGGCGCCACCTGGATGCCGGCCTGCTGCAGCACGGTCTTGGTGAAGTGCTTGTCCATGCCGAGGCTCGACGCGAGCACCCCCGATCCCACATACGGGATGTCGGTGAGCTCGAGCATGCCCTGGATGGTGCCGTCCTCGCCGTAGGGACCGTGCAAGATCGGGAACACCAGGTCGATGTCGCCCAGCACCTCGACCGTGCCGTCTTCGCGCACGACGCGCAGTGTGCGCGAGCGCGTGCTGTCGGGCCACTGCACGCGCGTGCCGTTGTCGAGCACCTCGGGCAGCTTCACGGCGTTGAGTGCGAAGCGCGACGGGTCGTCGACCTCGAGCACGAACGCGCCGTCCCGCGTGATCCCCACCGGGATCACGTCGTAGCGTGTGCGGTCAATTGCCGCCAGAACCCCGCCCGCCGTGGCGCAGCTGATGGAGTGCTCGCTGGAACGGCCGCCAAAGAGAACTGCCACCGTCGGCTTGGGGTTCATCGTTCGTCCTTTCGCCCTGAGGTTCATCAGAGTCGGTGGTGAGGTGGGGGGCGATGTCTTTCGGGTTGAGAGTACCGTTCAGCACCTGTTCGACCTGTTGGACGATCGGCATGTCGACGCCGATGGTTCGCGCGAGTTCGAGAATGGGGGCCACGGATGCGAGGCCCTCCGCGGTCTGCTGCATCTGCTTCACGACGGCGTTGAAGCTGTAGCCCTGGCCGAGCAGCCGACCCGCCGTGTTGTTGCGGGACAGCGGGGACTGGCAGGTGGCGATGAGGTCGCCGAGCCCCGCGAGACCCGACAGCGTCTCGGCTTTAGCGCCGTGGGCGACCGCGAAGTCGGTCATCTCGACGAGACCGCGCGTGATGATCGACGCCTTCGTGTTCTCGCCGTAGCCGACACCGTCGACGATGCCGATGGCGACGGCGATGAGGTTCTTCAGCACTCCGCCGAACTCGGTGCCGATGACATCCGTGTTGACGAACGTGCGGAAGTAGCGGTTGCGCGCGAGCAGGGCCACGGCCTGGGCCGTTTCGAGGTTCGACGACGAGATGACGGCCGCGGTGGGCTGCTCCTTCGCGATCTCGAGCGCGAGGTTGGGGCCCGAGGCCACGGCGATGCGGGAGGGATCGATGCCGAGACCCTCTTCGAGCACCTGGCTCATGCGCAGGCCCGTGCCTTTTTCGACGCCCTTCATGAGCGAGACGACGATGGTGTCGGGGCCGATGAGCGGCTTGAGAGCGATGAGGTTGTCGCGCAGCGTCTGGCTCGGCACCGAAACGTAGATCTGCGCGGCACCACGCACGGCAGCCGCGAGATCGCTTTCGGCGGTCAGGTTCTCGGGCAGCGTGACGCCCGGCAGATAGTCGCTGTTGCGGTGGCGCAGGCGGATGTCGTCGGCCAGCTCGGGGCGGCGCGCCCACATGGTGACGTTCGTGCCGCCGTCGGCGAGGATCTTGCCGAAGGTCGTGCCCCAGCTGCCGGCACCGATGACGGCGACGCGTGTCGCGCCGGCGGGTTTACGACTCAAAGCGGCCCGTCTCCTTCTGGTTGTGCTTGGACGGGTCCCAGCGCTCGGCCGGTGCCTTCTCGCCCCGCAACTGCTCGAGCAGCTTCGTGATGTCATCCATCACGGCGGAGGTCGCCTCGGTGAGCGTTGCCGAGTCGAGCGGCCGGCCGGCGAACGCCGACAGGTCGACGGGCTCGCCGAGCAGCAGGTCGATGCGCTTGGGCGGGAAGAAGTTGATCTTCTTCGAGTAACGCGCCATGACCTTCTGCGTGCCCCAGTGCGCGATGGGGTAAACCGGGATGTCGTGGGTCAGGGCAATGCGCACCGCCCCCGTCTTGCCGCGCATGGGCCACATGTCGGGGTCACGCGTGAGCGAACCCTCGGGGTAGACGATGACGCCCTGGCCGGATTTCACGAGCTGCGCCGCGGCCGACACGGGGTCGTTGCCGCGCGTCGATCCTTCGCGTTCGACCGGGATCTGGCCCGCCTTCTTCAGCGTCCAGCCGAGGAGTTTGTTCTTGAACAGCCCCGCCTTGGCCATGAACCGGGGCGCGCGGCCGATCTTCCACACGGCGAGGGCGACCACGATGGGGTCGATCTCGCTGTAGTGGTTAGGCGCCAGGATGAACGGCCCGGTGCGCGGAAGCATCTCGGGATTGCGGATCTTGAGCCGCATCATGGACCACGACACGGGCACCACGATCGCCGCGAGGGGCCACAGGAAGGACGGTTTCGCCTTCTCGGGGCCCGCTCGCAGCCGGCCGGGTCGAGGGTTCAGCTCGGACTTCTGGTCAGGCATGGGTTCAGCCTTCGAGAACGAAGTCGGCTCCCAGCTGTTCCAGCTTGGTGATGAACTTCTCGTAGCCGCGGCTGATGATGCCGACGTTCGAGACGGTGGAGGAGCCTTCGGCGCTCAGGGCCGCGATCAGGTGCGAGAAACCGCCGCGCAGGTCGGGCACCACGATGTCGGCGCCGTGCAGCTTCGACGGGCCGGAGATGACGGCCGAGTGGTTGAAGTTGCGCTGACCGAAGCGGCACGCCTGGCCGCCCAGGCACTCCTTGTGGATCTGGATGGTGGCACCCATGTCGACCAGGGCGTCGACGAAACCGAAGCGCTGTTCATACACGGTCTCGTGCACGATCGAAACACCCTCGGCCTTGGTCAGGGCGACCACGAGGGGCTGCTGCCAGTCGGTCATGAAGCCGGGGTGCACATCGGTCTCGATGACCACGGGGCGCAGCGGCGTGCCGGGGTGGTAGAAACGGATGCCGTCGTCGTGGATCTCGAACTTGCCGCCGACCTTGCGGAACACGTTGAGGAACGTGAGCATCTCGGCCTGACGCGCGCCGCCCACGAAGATGTCTCCGTCGGTGGCGAGTGCGGCGGCAGCCCAGCTGGCCGTCTCGTTGCGGTCGAAGAGAGCGCGGTGCGTGTAGCCCTCGAGGCGGTCGACGCCCTCGATGCGGATGACGCGGTCGGTGTCGACCGAGATGATCGCGCCCATCTTCTGCAAGATGTTGATGAGGTCCATGATCTCGGGCTCGATGGCGGCGCCACGCAGCTCGGTGATGCCCGCCGCACGCACGGCCGTGAGCAGAACCTGCTCGGTGGCGCCGACGCTCGGGTAGGGCAGCTCGACCTTGGTGCCCGACAGGCCGTTGGGGGCCGTCATGCGGATGCCGCTCGGCAGCTTCTCGACCACGGCACCGAACTGGCGCAGAACCTCGAGGTGGTAGTCGATGGGGCGGTCGCCGATGCGGCAACCACCGAGGTCGGGGATGAAAGCCTCGCCCAGGCGGTGCAGCAGGGGGCCGCAGAAGAGGATCGGGATGCGGCTGGAGCCCGCGTGCGCGTCGATGTCGGCCATGTGAGCCGATTCGACGGCCGACGGGTCGAGCAGCAGCGTGCCCTCTTCGTCGCCCGGCGTGACCTTGACGCCGTGCACCTCGAGCAGGCCGCGCACGACCCGCACGTCGCTGATGTCGGGAACGTCGCGCAGCACGCTGGGCGTCTCGCCGAGAAGGGCGGCGACCATGGCCTTGGTCACCAGGTTCTTGGCACCCTTCACCTCGATCCGTCCGCGAAGAGGCCGCCCACCACGAATGGTGATGCGGTCACCCTTGAGGCCGACGCTCGCGCCGGCTCGGGAGGAATCTTGAAGAAGAGTAGTCATTTTCACCTGTATTACTTCGTTATCTGGCGGGAAGAGTCTTCGGGCGCCAGGGTGCTCGGGTTTCTTCGAATGCGGTGATCTGTGCTTCGTTGCGCAACGTCAGTCCGATGTCGTCGAGACCTTCGAGCAGCCGCCACCTAGTGTAATCATCGATGTCGAAGGAGACTGTGAGGTCGCCCGCCGACACGGTCTGTGCAACCAGATCGACCGTGAAGCTTATTCCCGGCTGTGCGTCGATGACCGCCCACAGCTTCTCGATGTCCTCCTCGGCCACCTCGGCAGCCAAGAGGCCCTGTTTGCCCGAGTTGCCGCGGAAGATGTCGGCGAAACGGGGGCTCAGCACGACCTTGAAACCGAAGTCGCGCAGCGCCCAGACGGCGTGTTCGCGCGACGAGCCGGTGCCGAAATCGGGTCCTGCTACCAGAATGCTCGCGCCCTGGAAAGGGGCCTGGTTCAGGATGAACTCGGGGTCTTGCCGCCATCCCGCGAACAGCGCGTCCTCGAAGCCCGTCTTGGTGACGCGCTTGAGGTAGACGGCGGGGATGATCTGGTCGGTGTCGACGTTGGAACGCTTCAGCGGGGCCGCGATGCCCTCGACGGTGATGAATTTCTCCATGATCAGTTCTCCAGGTCGCTCGGGCTCGACAGGGTTCCGCGGATGGCGGTGGCCGCGGCCACGAGCGGCGACACCAGGTGCGTGCGCCCGCCCTTACCCTGGCGGCCCTCGAAGTTGCGGTTGCTCGTGGAGGCGCAGCGCTCCCCCGGGGCCAGCTGGTCGGGGTTCATGCCGAGGCACATCGAGCATCCGGCGAAACGCCAGTCGGCGCCGAAGTCCTTGAAGATCTGGTCGAGACCCTCGGCTTCGGCTTCGAGGCGCACGCGGGCCGAGCCCGGCACGACCATCATGCGCACGTTGTCGGCCTTCTTCTTGCCCTTGATGATCTGGGCGGCCGCGCGCAGGTCGTCGATGCGGCTGTTGGTGCAGGAGCCGAGGAACACCGTGTCGACGGGGATCTGCTTCATGGGCGTGCCCGCGGCGAGGTCCATGTATTCGAGCGCGCGCTCGGCGGCGGCGCGCTCATTGGGGTCGGAGATGAGCGACGGGTCTGGCACGTTCTGCGAGAGCGAGACGCCCTGACCGGGGTTGGTGCCCCACGTGACGAAGGGCTCGAGGTCGTCGGCGTCGAGGAACACCTCGGCATCGAAGACGGCACCCTCGTCGGTCGGCAGGGTGCGCCAGTATTCGACCGCGGCATCCCAATCGGCACCTTCTGGGGCGTGCGGACGGCCCTTCAGGTAGGCGAACGTGGTCTCGTCGGGCGCGACCATGCCCGCGCGGGCGCCGGCCTCGATCGACATGTTGCAGATCGTCATGCGGCCCTCCATCGAGAGCGCGCGGATGGCCGAACCACGGTATTCGAGCACGTAACCCTGGCCACCGCCCGTGCCGATCTTGGCGATGACGGCCAGGATGATGTCCTTGGCCGTGACACCCTCGCGGAGCGTTCCCTCGACGTTGATCGCCATGGTCTTGAACTCTTTGAGCGGCAGCGTCTGCGTGGCCATGACGTGCTCGACCTCGCTCGTGCCGATGCCGAACGCCATGGCGCCGAAGGCTCCGTGCGTTGAGGTGTGCGAGTCGCCGCAGACGACCGTGATGCCCGGCATGGTCAGGCCGAGCTGAGGGCCGACGACGTGGACGATGCCCTGCTCGATGTCACCCAGCGAGTGCAGGCGGATGCCGAACTCCTCGGCGTTGTTGCGCAGCGTCTGAATCTGGGTGCGGCTCGTCAGATCGGCGATGGGCTTGTCGATCGCGACGGTCGGCGTGTTGTGGTCTTCCGTGGCGATCGTGAGATCCGGCCGACGCACGGGGCGACCCGCCAGGCGCAGGCCGTCGAAGGCCTGCGGGCTCGTGACCTCGTGCACCAGGTGCAGGTCGATGTAGATGAGGTCGGGCGTGCCGTTCTCGCCCTTCACGACGAGGTGGTCGGCCCAGACCTTCTCGGCGAGCGTGCGGGGCCCACCGTTGTCGGCGGCGACAGCTGCGGCCAAGGCGTGCGCGTCGGCGACGACGGCCTGCTCGGGCTGGCTCGTCTGGTCGGGCTGACTCTGGCGATCGGGCTGCCCGGCGAGGTTCGCGGCGCCCGTGGTGGAATCGGCGCTCGCAACCGGCGTGCCGGATGCTGACGTGTTCGATGCTTGCTGCATTGACGTTTTCCTTCGAGAAAGGGGGTGGTCAGGCACCGGCAAACTCCGCGTCGAGGGATGCCTGGAACTAGGCCTCGTCGCGGCAGCTAAGAAGGAGCAGACCGAACAACATCCCGTCAGACTACCATCCTGCGGGTCGTCTAGGCGTCGTCGGAGGGCGCGTGTACGGGCGGGGCCGTGACGCCGCGTTTGCGGTCCCGGCGGTCCTTGATGAGGCTCGCGATGGTGGCGATGGCCATGGCGCCGATGATGACGCCGAGCGAGGTCCAGGTGTCGATCTCGGGGGCCCACTCGATGTGCTCGCCGCCGTTGATGAAGGGCAGTTCGTTCTCGTGCATGGCGTGGAAGAAGAGCTTGACGCCGATGAACGCGAGGATGAACGCGATGCCGTATTTGAGGTAGTCGAGGCGGTCGAGCAGTCCACCCAGCAGGAAGTACAGCTGGCGCAGCCCCATGAGTGCGAACACGTTGGCCGTGAACACGATGAACGGGCTCTGCGTGATGCCGAAGATGGCGGGGATCGAGTCGATGGCGAAGATGAGGTCGGTCGTGCCGATGGCGATGAAGACCACGATCATGGGCGTGAAGAAGCGCTTGCCGTCGATGGTGGTGCGGATCTTCGAGCCGTCGAACTCGTCGGTGACCTTGAGCTTGCGCTTCATGAAGGTCGTGAGGCGCGTCTCGCCGTCCTCGGCGTCGTCGTTGTGACCGAAGGCCTGGCGGAACGCCGTGAACAGCAGGAACGCGCCGAAGATGTAGAAGATGAAGCTGAACGATTCGATCAGCTGCGCACCCAGCAGGATGAAGATTCCTCGCAGCACCAGAGCGATGATGATGCCCACCATGAGCACCTCTTGCTGGTATTTGCGCGGCACGCTGAAACGCGCCATGAGGATGACGAAGACGAAGAGGTTGTCGATCGACAGGCTGTATTCGGTCAGCCATCCGGCCAGGAACTGCCCCGCGAACTCACCGCCCGCGAACTGCAGCATGAGAAAAGCGAAGACGAGCGCCAGCCCGACGTAGAACACCACCCAGAGGGTCGCTTCCTTCATCGACGGGATGTGCGGGCGCTTCACGACATAGAGCAGGTCGAAGGCCAGCACCAGCAGCAGAACGACGTACGAGCCGATCTCGAACGGGAGGGGCAGAACGGGATGCATCGGCACGACGCCTTTCAGAGGGGTGCGCCCGGGCGCACGACGATGATCGAAAGTCTCTCCCGCGCCGATGGTGCCGGCGCCCCGTGCCCGGAACCGCGAAGATGCGGTTCGTGATGACGATCACGGTGTGAGTGGGATACTCCCCTTCGCAAGGGTCAAGCATAGACCCGGGGACGACGACGGGGTGGATGCTCGAGCATCCACCCCGTCTGTGTGAAACCGACCGCGCGAAAGGCTCAGCGGTTGCGGTTGCGTTTGGCCGCCTGCGCGTCGGGGTCGGGAACGGGCAGCGATGCCAGCAGCGTGCGCGTGTAGTCGTTGCGCGGCGCCGTGAGGATCTGCTCGCTCGTGCCCTCTTCGACGAGTTCGCCGTGATAGAGCACGCCGATGCGGTCGGCCAAGAGGTCGACCACGGCCAGGTCGTGGGAGATGAACAGCGCCGCGAAACCGAACTCGCGTTGGATCTCGGCGAAGAGTTCGAGCACGCGCGCCTGCACCGACACGTCGAGCGCCGAGGTGGGCTCGTCGGCGATGAGCAGCTTCGGGTCGAGCGCGAGGGCACGGGCGAGGCTGGCGCGTTGACGCTGTCCGCCCGAGAGCTCGTGCGGGTAGCGCGCGCCGAACGCCTTGGGCAGCTGGACGGCCTCGAGCAGTTCGCCGACCTTCTTCTGCGTCTCGCGTTCGCCGAGCGAGCGCCGGTGGATGCGCAGCGGTTCGGCGACGCAATCGGCGATCGTGAGCAGCGGGTTGAAGCTCGACGCCGGGTCCTGGAAGACGAAGCCGATGTCCTGGCGCGTCTTCTTGAAGTGACGCTCCTTGACACCGTTCATCTCCGTGCCGAGCACCGTGAGCGAACCGCCCGTGACCTGCGTGAGACCGGCGATGGCGCGACCGATAGTGGTCTTGCCGCTGCCAGACTCCCCCACGAGGCCGAGCACTTCGCCCGCCCGGATCTGGAACGAGACACCGTCGACGGCCGTGAACGAACCGCGGCCGAGCCGACCCGGGTATTCGATGCGCAGACCGGATGCCTCGACGAGCGTTTCGGCCGTTTCGAGCGATTCCTTCTTGGCGCGCTCCTCGGCCGAACCGTGCACGCGCTGGCCGATGCGGGGCACCGACTCGAGCAGCTTGCGCGTGTACTCGGCCTTCGGCGCGGCGAACAGCTCGCGCACAGGGGCCTCTTCGACCAGCTCGCCCTGATACATGACGGCGACGCGGTCGGCCAGGTCGGCCACGACACCCATGTTGTGGGTGATGAGCACGATCGCCGCACCGAACTCGTCGCGGCAACGGCGCAGCAGGTCGAGGATCTCGGCCTGCACCGTGACGTCGAGCGCCGTCGTGGGCTCGTCGGCCACGATCAGGCCGGGGTTCAGGACGAGCGCCATGGCGATGACGACGCGCTGCTTCTGCCCGCCCGAGAACTGGTGCGGGTAGTAGTCGACGCGCGTAGACGGGTCGGGGATGCCGACCTTGCCGAGAATCTCGATGGCCTGCTGCCTGGCCTCCTTCTTCGAGACCTTGTTGTGGGCGCGGATGCCCTCGGCGATCTGCCATCCGACCGTGTAGACGGGGTTGAGCGACGTGGACGGCTCCTGGAAGACCATCGAGACGTCGCGGCCGCGCACCTCGCGCAGACCCTTGCGGTCGAGCGAGAGGATGTCGTGCGAATCGCTGCCGTCTCGGCGGGCCAGAATGACCGCTCCACCGGCCGTCGCCGTCTCGGGCAACAGACCGAGGATGGTCTTGGCCGTGACGGTCTTGCCGCTGCCCGATTCGCCCACGATGGCGAGGACCTCGCCGGGCGCGACGCTCAGGCTGACGCGGTCGACGGCTTTGACCGCTCCCGCGTCGGTCGAGAACGAGACGTCGAGCTGCTCGATCGTGAGTACGGCGGCCGGACGGGTGGTCGAGGCATCCGCCCCGGGGGTTGTGACTGCGCTCATGGCCTGGTCTCGATTCCGTCGTCGCCGAATGTTTCTCCCGATTCGAGGCCGCCGAGACCCGCGGGCCCGGCGGTCTGTGCGCCACCCGGGACGACCGAGGTGGCGGCTACGGTTCCGGATGCCGCGGCGACACGTCGTCGCCCACGCAGGCGCGGGTCGGCCAGGTCGTTCAGGCTCTCACCCACGAGCGTGACACCGAGGACCGCGAGGACGATCGCGATGCCCGGAGGCAGGGCCGTCCACCAGACGCCCGACGACACGTCGACAATGGCCTTGTTGAGGTCGAAGCCCCACTCGGCGGCCGACGTCGGCTCGATGCCGAAGCCCAAGAAGCCGAGGCCCGCCAGCGTGAGGATGGCCTCGGACGCGTTGAGCGTGAAGATGAGCGGAAGCGTGCGCGTGGCGTTGCGCAGCACGTGGCGGAAGATGATGCGCGCGTTGCTCGCACCCACCACCTTGGCGCTCTCGACATAGGCCTCGGATTTGATGCGCACGGTCTCGGCGCGGATCACCCGGAAGTACTGCGGGATGAACACGACCGTGATCGAGATGGCGGCCGCGAAGACGCCACCCCACAGGCTCGACTGTCCGCCAGAGATCGCGATCGACATGACGATGGCGAGCAGCAGCGTGGGGAACGCGTAGATGGCGTCGCACACGACGACGAGCACGCGGTCGAGCCATCCGCCGAAGTAGCCCGACACGAGGCCGAGGAACACGCCGACGAAGATCGACAGGATGACGGCGACGACGACGACCGAAAGGGCCGTCTGCGCGCCCCAGATGGTGCGGGACAGCACGTCGTAGCCGCCGACCGTCGTGCCGAACAGGTGCTCGGCGCTCGGGGCCTGCTGCGAACCGAAGGCTCCGTCGTCGCCGCGCAACTGCGAATAGCCGTAGGGCGCGAGCAGCGGCGCGAGCAGGGCCGTGAGGATGAACAGCCCGGTGACGACGAGGCCGGCCACGAGCATGAAGCGCTGGATGCCCATGCTCTGGCGCACCTGGTGCACGATGGGCAACCGCGACAGCAGGCTGCGCTTGTGGTCGGGGGCGTCGGGAACGGTTTTGGGGGTCGTGACGGTCATGTCAGTACCTCACCCTCGGGTCGATGAGCGCCGCTATGACGTCGACGATGAAGTTGGTGAGCGCCACGATCACGGCGAGCAGGGCGACGATTCCCTGCACGGCCACGAAGTCTCTCGCCTGCAGGTATTCGGCCAGCTGGAAGCCCAGACCCTTCCACTCGAACGTGGTCTCGGTGAGGACCGCTCCGCCGAGGAGGAGGGCGATCTGCAGGCCGATGACCGTGATGATGGGGATGAGCGCCGGACGGTAGGCGTGTTTGCGCACGAGCCGGAGCTCTCCGACACCCCGTGAGCGCGCGGCATCCACGTAGTCGGTCGAGAGCGTGCCGATCATGTTGGTGCGCACGAGCCGCAGGAAGATGCCGGCCGTGAGCAGACCCAGCGTGATGCCGGGCAGGATGGCGTGCGCCAAGACGTCGCCGATGACGTCGGGGTTGCCGGAGCGCAGGGCGTCGATCAGGTAGATGCCCGTCTTGCCCTCGAGCAGCTGCAACTCGAGTTCGGACGACGTGGTCGCCCTGCCCGACACCGGCAGCACCTTGAGCTGCACCGCGAAGATGAGCTTCATCAGCAGACCCGCGAAGAACACGGGCGTGGCATAGAACAGGATGGCGAGGATGCGCAGCACGGCGTCGGGGAAACGGTCGCGGAAGTAGGCCGCGACCATGCCGAGCGGGATGCCCACGATGAACGCCACGATGAGCGCGTAGAACGCGAGCTCGAGGGTGGCGGCGCCGTAGGTGAGCACGACCTCGATGACGGGGCGGTTGTCGCTGATCGTCTGACCGAAGTTGCCCGTGAAGATCTGGCCGAGGTACTCGAAGTACTGCACGATCACGGGGCGGTCGTAGCCGGCCGCGACGATGCGCTCCTGCAGCTGGGCGCCCGAGAGACGGCCGCCGAGGGCTGCCGTGATGGGGTCGCCCGTCGTGCGCATGAGCAGGAACACGAGGGTCACGAGGATGAAGACGGTGGGAATGATGAGCAGGAAGCGGATCAGGATGTAGCGGCCGAGGCCGCCCGATCGACGCTTCTTCGCCCGGGACGAAGACTGTGGTGCGGGCGCGGCCGGAGCGGCTGCGGCATCCGCGAGTGTGGAGCTCAGGAGGATGACCCTTCTTCTGTACGGCATGAGCCGCACTCAACTGTGTGAGGGGGTGGAGCGGCGGAACGGAGGAACGGTGAAGCGGTGGAACGAGCCGGGCCGACCGGAGCCGGGGCCGACCGCGTGAACGATCGACCCCGGCTGACCGGCTGGTCCGTCGGCTACTCCCCCGGGAGGAAGCATCCGTCGGGCGTTGTTAGCCCTTGCTGAGCGGGGCGTAACGGAACTTGAACGACGCGTCGAGCGTGACGCCGTCGACGTCGGTGCCCGAAACGGCGACCTGGGCGCCCTGCAGCAGCGGCAGGGTGGACAGGTCTGCGGCCACGGCGGCCTGGATGTCCTCGATGAGCTTCGTGCGCTCGGCAGCATCAGGCGTGGAGGCCTGCTTGAGGATCATGTCGTTGACCTCGGTGTTGCTGTAGTGGTTGGCGAGGAAGTTCTCGGTGAGGAAGAACGGCGTCAGGTAGTTGTCGGCGTCGGAGTAGTCCGGGAACCAACCCAGCTGGTAGAGCGGGTAAACGTCGGCCGTGCGGTCCTTCGAGTACTGCACCCACTCGGTGGTCTGCAGGTTGACCTTGAACAGGCCGGACTCTTCGAGCTGCGACTTGATGAGCGCGTACTCGTCGCCCGAGGAGGGGCCGTAGTGGTCGTTCGAGTACTGCAGGTTGAGCTCGACGGGCTCGGTGATGCCGGCGTCGGCCAGAACCTTCTTGGCCTTGTCGAGGTCGGGCTTGCCCTCACCGTCGCCGTACAGGTCCTTCAGAACCGTGGTGGCACCCGTGAGGCCGTCCGGAACGTAGGAGTAGAGGGGCGTGTAGGTGCCCTTGTAGACCTCGTCGGCGAGTTCGTCGCGGTCGACCAGGTCGGCGACGGCCTGGCGCACGGCGAGAGCCTTGGCCGGGTCGGCGTCGTCGGTGGTGCCACCGAACGGCTGCGTGTCGAAGTTGAAGACGATGTAGCGGGTCTCGCCGCCGGGGCCGGTGTGGACCGTGACGTTCTTGTTCTTGCTGAGGTCTTCGACGTCGGTGGCCGACAGGCTGCGGTAGGCCAGGTCGATGTTGCCTTCCTGCACCTCGAGCTTGAGGTTGGAGGACTCGGCGTAGTACTTGACGTTGACCGTCTCGGTCTTCGCCTTCTCGAGCAGGCCCTTGTACTCGGGGTTGGCCTTGTAGGAGATGAGGTTGTTGAAGTCGTAGCTCGCGATCGTGTACTGACCGGCGAACGCGTCACCCTTCACGATGTCCTGGTCGGGCGTGAGAGCGTCGGCCGAGAAGACATCCTCGTCGACGATCGGGCCGGCGGGGCTCGAAAGGATCTGCGGGAAGACCTGGTCATTCTCGCTCTTCAGCGTGAAGACGACGGTGAGGTCGTCAGGCGCGTCGGTCTTCTCGAGGTTGTAGAGCAGCGAGGACGGGCCGTTCTCGTCGGCGATCTTCAGCTGGCGGTCGAACGAGAACTTCACATCGGATGCGGTGAGCTCGTTGCCGTTGGCGAACTTGAGGCCCTCTTTGAGCTTCACGGTGTACTCGGTGGGCGCGGTGAACTCGGCGGACTCGGCGATATCGGGTTCGACGTCGGGGCTGTTCGACGGCGTGTTCATGAGGAACGGGAACACCTGGTTCTGCACGTTGAACGAACCGTTGTCGTAGGAACCCGCGGGGTCGAGCGTGGTGACCTTGTCGGTGGTGCCGATCGTGAGCGACTTGGAGCCGCCCGACGAGTTGGAGCTGGATCCTCCGGCACAGCCGGAGAGGGTGAGCGCTGCAATCGCGACGCCTGCTGTGGCGGCTGCGATTCGGCGACCGGTGCGTGAAGCGGATGTCATATCCGTCTACCTCTTTCTGGGGTGGCAAGGCGCGGCACGGGCACAGTTCAACCGCGGCCGCTTTGCTGTGGTTGGGGATCATGCTTACACAGATCGCGCTCCCACGTCGGTCATTCCGGCGTTTGGCGCGCGGAAATAACATGACCGTAACCTGCCGAACAATGGCCGGAAACCTGGGATCGACGCGGATCGGGGCATGAAAAAATCCCCCTCTGCGATTTCTCGAAGAGGGGGATTTCGGTGCTGCGTTTCGTGAACGAATTCACTCGTGACCCCAGCGGGATTTGAACCCGCGTTACCGCCGTGAGAGGGCGACGTCCTAGGCCGCTAAACGATGGGGCCGTTTTTGCAACTTGACGATTATGACACGGATTCGAGGCACCGGGCAAATCGAGCGAGGAGGCGTCCGCGAGGCTTGCTCACGGCCGCGCGGAGGGGTTAGCTCGAACCATGAGACTGACCAAGCTGGAACACGCCGGACTACTACTCGAAGACACCAACAAGAAGCTCTTCGTCGACCCCGGCATGTTCACCACTCCCCTCACCGAAGTGGCCAACACCCTCGCCATCGTGATCACGCACGAGCACCCCGACCACTGGACGCCCGAGCAGATCGAGCGCATCGTGTCGAAGAACCCCGACGTGCAGATCTTCGGACCGGCTGGCCTCGCGCAGGCCGCCCCCGATCTGCCCCTCAACGTGGTGCAGGCGGGCGACGCCGTCGAGGTGGGGCCGTTCCGGCTGCGGTTCTTCGGCGGCAAGCACGCCGTCATCCACTCGAGCATCCCCGTGATCGACAACGTGGGTGTGCTCGTCAACGACACGCTGTTCTACGGCGGCGACGCGCTCGACGTGCCCGAGGGTATCGAGGTCGACCTGTTGGCCGCCCCCGTCGGTGCCCCGTGGCTGAAGATCGGCGAGGCCATCGACTATGTGCTCGCCGTGAAGCCGAAGCGCACGTTCCCCGTGCACGAGATGGTGCTGTCGAAGGCCGGCAAGGACATGGGCAACGACCGCCTCAAGTGGGCCACCGAGCAGGGCGGCGGCGAATACTTCGCGGTGCAGCCGAACGAGAGCCTCGACCTGTAGCGGGCGAGAGAACGACGACGGCGAGGGTCGGATGCTGAGGCATCCGGCCCTCGCCGCGTCACGGGTGTTGCGGGTGAGAAGACCTACGGGGTGCGCTGCGATCCGCTCGTCGACACGGTGTCGTCGTCGCCGCGAGCTTCGGAGGCCGCCAGGTGGGCGCCCGCACCGGGTTCGACGGGCTGACCTTCCGGTACGGCGACCGTAGTTGCCAGCGGGATCTCCTTGACGAAGAACAGCAGCACGAAGGCGACGAACATGAGGGGCACGAGGATCAGGTAGACCGGGCCCAAGGCGCTGGCGTAGGCATCCGCAACGGCGTCGTGGATGGGGCCGGGCAGGGCGTTGATGGCCGCCGGGGTGAGGCCGTTGGTATCGCCGACGGGAGCACCGGCCGGGAGCTGTTCGCTGAGCTGCGCGGTCAGACGCGAGACGAACAGGCTGCCCACGATGGCCGAGCCGAACGTGGCCCCGATCTCGCGGAAGAACGCGTTGGCCGCGGTCGCCGTGCCGAGGTCTTTGTGCTGCACCGAGTTCTGCACGATGAGCACCAGCACCTGCATCGACAGGCCGAGGCCCAGACCGAGGATGGCGAGGTAGGTGCCGCTCAGCCACGGCGACGTGTCGGCCGTCATGGTGGCGAACAGTGCGAGCGCCACCATCACGAGCGCGGCACCCGAGATGGGCATCCACTTGTAGCGGCCCGTCTTGGTGATGAGGAAACCTCCGCCGATGGCCGTCAGCATGAGGCCGCCGAGCATGGGCAGCAACAGCAGACCCGATTGCGTGGCGTTGACCGAGTTGACCACCTGCAGGAACGTGGGCATGTAGCCGATGGCACCGAACATGCTGATGCCGATCATGAGGCCGGCGATCGTCGTGATCGTGAAGTTGCGGTCGCGGAACAGGTGCAGCGGGATGATGGGCTCGGGCGCACGCGTCTCGGCCCAGATGAACAGGCCCGCGAACAGCACGGTCGAGACGATGAGGCCGATGATGAGCGGCGAATCCCAGTCGTATTCGGTGCCACCCCACGAGGTGACGAGCACGAGGCTCGTGGTGGCGATGGCGATGAAGACCGTTCCGAGGATGTCGAGCTGCGGTTTCTCGCGCTGCACCTTGGGCAGCTTGATGAAGACCATGGCCGTAACGATGGCCGCGATACCGAGCGGAACGTTGATCCAGAAGGCCCAACGCCACGTGAGCACATCGGTGAAGAGGCCACCGAGCAGCGGGCCGATGACGGCCGACAGTGCGAAGACCGAGCCGATGAAGCCGCCGTATTTCCCGCGGTCCCGCGCGGGCACCACGTCGGCGATGATCGCCTGGGCGAGGATCATGAGCCCGCCGCCGCCGATGCCCTGGATGGCGCGGCCCGCGATGAGCCACGGCATGTCCATGGCGAAACCGCCGACGAACGAGCCGACGACGAAGATGGAGAGCGCCGCGATGAAGAGCGGTTTGCGCCCGATGAGGTCGCCGAGCTTGCCGTAGACGGGCATGACGATCGTCACGCCCAGGATGTAGGCCGTCGCGACCCAGAGCATGTGGTTGACGCCGTCGAGGTCGCCGACGATGGTGGGGAGCGCCGTGCCGAGGATCGTCTGGTCGAGCGATGAGAGGAACATCGCGACCATAAGGGCGATCAGGATCGGGATGACCTTGACCGGAGGGGTCGCCGAAGCGGCGTCGCCCGGCGCGCCGTTCCTGGCTCGCTTCGTACTGGCGTTGGTGGGCGGCGGAGCCGTCGTGCTGTCGTGATTCGTCACGCTGTTTCCCTGTCTCGAAGGATTCTGGTGGTGTTCTCGACGGCTCTGTCGAAGTGGACGGCGAGTGGTTCGCCGCCCAGGTCTTCGCCCCAGGAACGGAACGATTGGTGGAAGAACGCGCCCATGATCGCAAAGATCGTGTAGGAATCGCGTGCGATCTCGGCGTCGGTGTGACCCTGGCGGCGCATGACATCGGTGACGAACGACGTGAAGTCGCGCTCGAGCGAGGTCATCTTCTCGAATTCGCGCTGCAGGAGCTCGGGATGCTGGGCCAAAACCTCGTGGCGCTTCTTGTTGACGCTCTGGATGGAGGCATCCCCGTCGCGATCGAGCGCGCGGAGCTTCTGCCGGAAGACGTCGATGACGACCGTGAGGGTGTCGGCCCCGGAGTAGTCGGCCAGGTCGACCTCGGGCAGCGGCTCGCGCTCGCGGTGCACGCCGAGGAAGGCGTCGTCTTTGTTGCGGAAATAGTTGAAGAAGGTGCGCGGCGTGACGTCGGCGCGTTCGGCGATCTGCTCGACCGTGACGGACTCGAAACCGTGCGCGTGCACGAGCGAAACCGCCGCAGCCTCGATGGCCGCGGCGGTTCGTTGCTTCTTGGTCTCACGAAGTCCCGGTTGTGTCACGTCTCCAATTTTTGCACGGTGTGCAATCTTTCGCAATGTGCAAATCAACCCCTGAACCGTTGAGGCGCTGACAAGTAGGAGCGAGACCATCCGGGCTCATAAAATGTGACGACGGTCACCGGGAGGTGGAGTTTCGCTGGGTCACAACAGCCCGTTCGTGATGTACTTCGAGAATCGATGCTGAAGGAGCCCGCATGACCGTCTTCCATCCCGATCTCGCGATCGGCCGCTTCATCCCGCCGGTATCGGTCGGGCCCCGGCTGGCGACGCTGGCGCAACGGGGTGGACGACGCGAACGGGAGATCCCCGAGGACATGCTCATCGACGACGTGCAGGTGCCGGGTGTGAACGGCGCTCCCCCGGTGGACGTGCGGCTCTACCGCCCGCGCATCCTGAACGGTGTGGCCCCGGCCCTGCTCTGGATCCACGGCGGCGGCATGGTGTTCGGCGATCACCTGCAGGACGAGGCCTCGAATATCGCGTTCGCGCGCACGCTCGGCATCACGGTGGCGAGCGTGAACTATCGGCTCGCGCCCGCCCACCCGGCGCCGGCCGCGGTCGAGGATGCGTACGCCGCCCTCTCCTGGCTGGTCGAGCAGGCGGCCGAGCGTGGCATCGACCCGTCCCGGATCGCTATCGGTGGCGCGAGCGCCGGCGGCGGCATTGCGGCAGGGCTCGCTCTGTATGCCCACGACCGGGGCGACATCCGGCCCGCTTTCCAGCTGCTGGTCTACCCCATGATCGACGACCGCACGGTGCTGCGGACCGATATGGACACGAAGAATGTTCGGGTCTGGACACCCGGGAGCAACCGGTTCGGCTGGACGTCCTATCTAGGCCAGGAACCCGGGTCGGCCGATGTGTCGCCGTATGCCGCCCCCGCGCGGCGTGAGGATGTCTCGGGATTGCCACCGGCGTGGATCGGTGTCGGCACGCTCGACCTGTTCCACGATGAAGACCTGCGCTACGCCGAACGGCTGGCGGCCGCCGGTGTGCCGTGCGAGATCACGCTCGTCGAGGGTGCGTTCCACGGTTTCGACGCTCTCTTCGCCCGCAAACCGGTGTCGCGCGAATTCTGGCGCACCCAGGCTGCCGCCCTACGCGGCGCGCTCTTCGCCTGACGATATCGTCAGAGACGGTCGACGGCCGAGGACCAGACCCACGCGCGTTGCACCACGCCATCCGAGTCGGTCCACTCGATGTGAACGGCGCGGCTCGTCCACTCGATGGCCCGGCCCTCGATGCGCGCGGAGGTCTCGGGGTAGCGCGTCCACGCGCGAACGGGGATCGGCTGACCGGGCCGGCGCACGGGATCGTGTTCGACGTCGAGCTCGGCATCGCTCAGGCTCACGGGTTTGGGCCGGATGAGGATCTCGGACAGCCGGCGCTCCATGAGCTTGTCGTAGTGATGCGCGTAGCGACGATTCGTGCCCATGACGACAGAATAGCCCGATTCGAACATATGTTCTAACGCGGAATGACGCGCGCTCGGGAGGCGGACCGCGGGGGTGCTGTGCGGAGGCGCTCACTGACGCGCCCGAGGATGCGCGCGAGATCGCTGGCGTCATCGTCATCGAGCGGCGTGAACAGAAGCTGATGCACGGTTTCGATGTGCCCCGGAAACACGACGGCGAGCACATCGCGGCCGGGTTCGGTGATCGTCACCACGGTGCTGCGCTCATCATCCGGCGACGGCGCGCGCACGATGAGCCCGCGCCGCTCGAGCAACTGCGCCTGGTAGGTGAGCCCACTGCGGCTATAGACAACCCCGTCGGCGAGGTCGGTCATGCGCAGGCTCCCCGCCGGCGCATCCCCCAGGCGCGCGAGCAGCTGGAACTGGATATAACTCAGTTCCCCCGCGTCGCGTAGCTGCTTCTCGACAGCGGGGCGAACGAGGCTGCCCACCTCGGTGAACGCCAGGTAGGCCTGGAGTTGCGTCGGCGTCAGGGCCTTCGGCGAATCGGTCATGAATCCATCTTAGGCGTTGCTTCGAGTTCGAAGCAGTGTTACAGTGACGTTATTCGCTTCGAATTCGAAGCATCTAACGAAAGGCAAGACCATGAAGGCAGTGCAATTCCACGAAGTCGGTGGACCGGAAGTCCTGCAGCTGACCGAGATCGACCGCCCCGAACCGGGCGCCGGGCAGGTGCGACTGCGCGTCGCCGCCTCGGCCTTCAGCGCGGCGGATGCCGGCATGCGCGGCGGCTTCCTGCCGATTCCGATCGAGCTGCCGCATGTGCCGGGATACGACGCGTCCGGCACCATCGACGCGATTGGCGAAGGCGTCGACGGACTCAACCTCGGCGACGCCGTCATCGCCTTCCTGCCCATGGAGCGAGATGGCGGCGCGGCCGAATACGTGATCGCGCCAGCCGAGGCGGTCGTCGCCGCTCCCACCCGCATCCCCCTGACCGATGCGGCCGGCCTCCCCTCCGTGGCCCTGACCGCCTGGCAGGCGCTCTTCGACAACGGACGGCTCACCGCGGGCCAGCGCGTTCTGATCGTCGGCGCCGGTGGCGTGGTCGGCAAATACGCCATCCAGCTCGCCGTGCGCGCCGGGGTGCACGTCATCGCCACAGCCAGCCCCCGAAGCTTCGAAGCCGTTCGCGACGCCGGGGCCCATCAGATCGTCGACCACACCACCACCGACGTCCTCGGCGCCATCGACGGCCAGGTGGATGTCCTCCTCAACCTCGCACCCGTCACACCCGAGCAGTTCGCCGCCAACGTCGCAGCCGTGCGCGACGGCGGAACCGTCGTGAGCACGACGGCATTCATGGAGACGCCGGGTGACGAGGAGCGCGGGGTGGCCGCATCCACGGTGTTCGTCGTGCCGAACCGCGAACGCCTCACCGAATTGGTGTCGCTCGTCGACGCAGGGTCACTCACGGTCGAAGTGACGCGCCGCATCCCCCTGGCCGAGCTGCCCGCCCTTCACGCCGAGGCAGAAACGGGTCGCATCTCCGGGAAAGTCATCGTCCTGCCCTGAGTCAGACGCCGCTGGTGAGCCCTCCCCCACGGTCGGCGACGGCGCTCCCAGCGTCAGCATCGGCAGCCGGATCCGCGCGGAGCGCCGAGACCATGCTGCGCAGGATGCGGAGTGCGGCGGCGTGGTCGGCGTCGGACAGGCCACTCAGCATTCTGACCTCGACCGACCTGACGGCCGCCGTCGCCTGCTCCAGGGAGCGGCGGCCGCGCGGCGTGAGTTTCGTGGGCAAAACCTTGCCGACGGGCGCCTCGCTCGGCCTGGTCACGAAGCCGTCACGCTCGAGCGCCTGCAGCAGCACGTTCATCGATTGCCGGGTAACGAAGGCGCCGCGGGCGAGGTCCGAGTTGGATGACCCCGGCCGCTGCGCGAGAAGTTCGAGACACGAGTAATGCGTGATCGTCATGTCGAGCGGCCGCAGCACCTCTTCCATCGCGGCGCGGAGAGCACTGGCCGCCTCTTTCAGCAGGTAGCCGAGGGAGGTTTCGAGATCGATGCCGGCGTCGTCTTGACTCATGTCAGATAACTGACACCAGCTAAGGAGAAGCACGATGCCCGCCACCGGACCCGATTTCATCTCACTACAGGTACGCAACCTCGATGCCTCGCAGGCGTTCTACGAGAAGTATCTCGGCCTCGTGCGTTCGCCCGCCGGGCCGCCGCACGCCGTCGTCTTCCAGACCCAGCCCATTGCCTTCGCGCTGCGCGACATCGTGCCCGGCACCGACCTCGCCGCCGCGGCCCAGCCCGGAATCGGCGTGGCCCTCTGGCTGCACGGCACCGACGTGCAGGAGATGCACGATGCCCTCGCCGCCGACGGCCACACCATCGTCCAGGCGCCCATCGACGGCCCGTTCGGCCGCACCTTCAGCTTCGCCGATTCGGATGGTTATCACGTGACGTTGCACGACCGCGCCTAGACATGGCAAAGGGCCCGCTCTGAGCTTCTGCTCGGAACGGGCCCTTTCGTCTTACTCACCGCGGGGCGGTGCTCCCTGGCGGGGAGGGGGAATTACTTGGTGGCGACGGTGATCTTGGCGACACCGACGAGCATTCCGCCGGCGACCTTGTCGGTGCCGAAGGTCTCGTTCAGAAGCGCAGCAGCGTCATCAGAGATGTGGACCGTGGTGCCCTCGAGGATCGCGTTGTCGCCATCCATCTGGAGCGGCTTCAGCGTGCCACCGTGCAGGTCGAACAGGACGGCGTCTTCAACAGCAACGGTTCCATCGACGGACACGTCACCCATGAGCTTCGAGGTGCCCGGGTCGATCACGAAGTTGCTGAGCTCGACGACCTTCGCGCCGGCGGTCAACGACAGGCCGGAACCCTCGTGGTCGATGGTGCCCTGAACGTAGGGACGGTAGTCCTCTTCGGGGTCGTAGTAGTCGACGTTGCCACCCGTGATCGGGAACGAGAACGTGCCATCGGTGAACGTGGCCGTTCCAACGGTGCCGGGAGTCAGACCCAGCGAGGTCAGAGCATCGACGAACGACGCGTCGACGGCGACCTGCGTGTCGACACCCTTCGAGAGGTCGGGGATCGACGCAACCGGAGTGGGCGTCGCGTCAGCCGACGACGAGGAGCTGGACGAAGGCGAAGAGCTGGACTCGGTGGTCGTGCCACCGGTCGAGCACGCGGCCAGAGAGAAAGCGAGAGCGCCAGCAGCAGCAACTCCGAGTGTGGTCTTCATGTACTTACGCATGGTGTCAATCCTTTGTTCGTGTGTGGGGCTGTGGGCGGAATGCCTGTGTGATGTGCCTGTCGTGCGGGGTGTTGATAGGGGTTCGGCACCCGCCCCTGAACGGATTGGTCTACCGCGCAAAAAAGTCTCCAACCCCCGGAAACAGGCGGGAGTTGGAGACTTTTTGGCGTGCGGTTGGGCTCAGACGCTGGTGGAACCCCAGGAGGCCGACTCGCCGGCGGGGGCCGTGGCGCGGGGCACCGAAGACGGGTTGCCGTCGCGCAACTCGGGCGGCAGCATCCGGTCGGGGGCGCTCTGGAACGCGACCGGTCGCAGGAAGCGGAGCAGCGCCGCCGTGCCGACCGAGGTCGACGAGTCGTTGGTCGTCGCGGGCCACGGGCCTCCGTGTTGCATGGCCGGGGTGACGGCAACACCGGTGGGCCAGCCGCCGAACAGCACGCGCCCGGCGTGACGGCTGAGGGCGAAGACGAGGCGGTCGAGGTCGGGCGTCTGCTCGGCGTCACCCGCATAGACCGTCGCCGTGAGCGAGCCCGGGAACAGGTCGGGCACGAGGCCAGCCAGATCGGTCGTGGTCGGGTCGTATTCGACGACGATGGAGAGCGGGCCGAAGGCCTCGTCGAGCAGGTCCTCCCCCGCCGACCTCAGCGTGTCGAGATCGACCGAGACGATCGTGGGCGTGACCCAGCCGTGGCCGTCGTCGTCGACCTCCACCGTGCCCGAGGCGATGGCGCGCACGCCGTCGACGCCGAGGATCGTGTCGCGGCGCTCCACGTAGCCCGACGTGATCTTGGGGTAGAGCAGGCGGTGGGCGGCTACAGCTTCGGCGGCCTCACGAATCGGAGCGTCGAGCTGCGCCAGGGTGCCGGTGGGCACGAAGAGGAAGCCCGGTTTGGTGCAGAGCTGGCCGGCCGAACCCGAGACGCTCGCGACGAAACCGGCGGCGAGGGCATCCGCACCCCCGGCCGAAACGAGACCATCGGCCGTGACGAACACCGGGTTGACGCTGCCGAGCTCGCCGAAGAAGGGGATGGGCGCGGGGCGCGAGGCGGCGATATCGGCGAGGGCGCGGCCGGCGTTCAGCGATCCGGTGAACGATCCGGCGGCGACGCGGGGGTCGCGCAGGGCCTCGATGCCGGCATCCTGACCCTCGATGAGCTGGAAGGTGCCGTCGGGCATGCCCGCCTCGGTGAGCGCGCGCAAGACGACCTGGGCCGTGAGGCGCGAGAGTTCCGGATGTCCGGGGTGCGCCTTGAGGATCACGGGGCAACCGGCAGCCAACGCTGCAGCCGTGTCACCACCCGCCACCGAGAAGGCGAACGGGAAGTTGCTGGCGGCGAAGTTGACGACGGGTCCGACGGGCACGAGGTAGCGGCGCAGATCGGGTCGGGCACCCAGAGCGAACCCGGGGTCGGCCTCATCGATGCGCACGTCGAGGTAGTCGCCCGCGCGCACGGTGTCGGCGAAGAGGCGCAGTTGCACGACCGTGCGGTTGAGTTCGCCCCGCAGTCGCGCCTCGGCCAGGCCGGTTTCGCGCATGCCTACAGGCACGAGCGTGTCGGCGTCTGACGCGAGCGCATCGGCCACGGCGACGAGCGCGTCGGCGCGGGCCCCGCGGTCGGTGAGGGCGAAGGGTGTCGAGGCGGCGTGAGCGCGCGCTGCCGCGTCGGCGGCGCTCGTGACGACTCTCTGCTCCTCGGTCGCCCGCGTCGCGGCGTCTGCGGACCCGGCCTCGGGGCCGTCGGGAGTGGTGTCGAGAGGGCTATGCGTCATCTTTTTCTCCTGTGAGCTATTCCTGCTGAACTATTCCAGATGGAATATTCCAACGGGAATAGTTCATCTGGAGGATCGATATTCGCGAAATCGTGTCGATGTCGGGCGCTTCGTCGGTGCATCGGCCACCTGCGAGGGGTGGTGTCGGCAGGCGGCGGCGGTGGCGCCGGGCGGTGGTGACGGCGGCGGCGGCGGTGACGGCAGCGGGCGGTCATGACGGCGGCGGGCCGCGGTGCCCGGCAAGCTGCGCCGGGTCGTTAGAGCTGGAAGCCCGTGGGGAAGGGGTCGCTCGGGTCGAGGAGGTATTGCGCCATCCCCGTCACCCAGGCGCGACCCGTGATGGTCGGGATGACCGCGGGCACACCCTCGACGGTCGTTTCGGCGATCAGGCGGCCGACGAAACGGCTGCCGATGAACGATTCATTCACGAAGTCGGTGTCGAGGGGCAGCTCGCCGCGCGCCCAAAGTTCGGCCATGCGCGCCGACGTGCCGGTGCCGCACGGGGAGCGATCGAACCAACCCGGGTAGATGGCCATGGCGTGGCGCGACAGCTCGGCCGTCGAACCGGGCGCGATGAACTCCACGTGGTGGCAGTGGTCGACCCCGTCGATGGTCGGATGCCGGGGCGGCGCCTGTTCGTTGATGGCCGCCATGATCGCGAGCCCCGCGTCGAGGATGTCGTGCTGGCGTGAGCGGTCGAACGGCAACCCGACGGCATCGAGGTCGACCATGGCGTAGAAGTTGCCGCCGAACGCGATGCTGTAGGGCACCGCGCCGAGACCCGGCACCTCGATGACCTGGTCGAGCCGTTCGACATAGCTCGGCACGTTCTCGAGCGTGACCGAATCGGCGTGGCCGTCGGAGACCGCCACCCGGGCGACGACGACACCGGCCGGCGTATCGAGCCGGATCGTCGTCACGGGTTCTTGCACGGGCACCATACCGGTTTCGACCAGGACCGTCGCCACACCGATGGTGCCATGACCGCACATGGGCAGGCACCCCGACACCTCGATGTAGACGACGCCCCAGTCGCAGTCATCCCGCGTGGACGGCTGCAGGATGGCGCCCGACATGGCCGAGTGCCCGCGCGGCTCGTTCATGAGGAACAGGCGCAGATCGTCGAGATGCTCGATGAAGTGCAGCCGTTTCTCGTTCATGGTCGCGCCCGGGATCACCCCCACTCCCCCGGTGACGACACGCGTGGGCATGCCCTCGGTGTGGGAGTCGACGGCCTGGATGACCCGAGACGATCTCACGTGATGCTCCTCAGAGTGAACGAACGGTTGAACGGATTGCCGAGTGCTAGCGCGTGGCCAGGTAGTCGAGGGCGCGACGCGTCTCGTGCGTGACCCGCTCGGCGTTCTCGGCGCTGAGCGGTCCGCGCGGCGGGCGCGTGGGTCCACCGTAGCTCTCGCCGGCGACATCGATCGACAGCTTGATGGCCTGCACGAACTCGGTCTTCGAGTCCCAGCCGAAGACGGGGACCAGCTCGCGGTAGAGCGTGCGCGCCTCGTCGATCTTGCCCGTGGTGACGAGCGTGTAGAGCTCGACGGCCTCGCGCGGGAACGCGTTCGGGTAGCCGGCGAACCAGCCCGTGGCGCCCGCGACCAGCGACTCGAACAGCAGGTCGTCGGCGCCGGCGATGACGTCGAGGTCGGTCTTGTCCTGGATCTCGAGCACGCGGCGGATGTCCGTCGAGAATTCCTTCACGGCGACGAGGTTCTCGAGCGACGAGAGCTCGGCCAACAGATCGGGCGTCAGGTCGACCTTGGTGTCGATGGGGTTGTTGTAGGCCATGATCGGCAGGCCGACCTCGTTGACCTTCGTGTAGTGCTCGATGACCTCAGAGCGGTTGGCGCGGTAGATGGTGGGCGGCAAGAGCAGCACGCCGTCGGCACCGTCCTCGGCGGCCAGTTCGGCCCAGTGGCGGGCCTGGTGCCAGCCGACACCGTGCACGCCGGCGACGACGAGGCCGCGGTCGCCAACGGTGTCGACGGCGACCTGGATGACCGTGCGACGCTCTTCATCGGTGAGGGACGAGTATTCGCCGAGCGATCCGTTGGGGCCGACGCCGCGGCATCCGTTCTCGATGAGCCAGTTGCAGTGCGCCGCGAACTTGTCGTAGTCGACGGCGAGCCCGGCCGGGGCGTTGTCGTCGGGTTTGAAGGCGAGCGTCGTCGCGACGATGACGCCGCCGAGATTGAGGGGGTTCTTGGCCATGGTGGCTGTTTCCTTCCGAGGGTGAGTGTGAAAAACGTTTCGTGGGTGTGGGAGGTGGTTGCGACGGGCGCGGGGTGGCCGCGGTCAGTCTTCGGCCGATCGCGCGGGTCGCGCATCGGGGAGGTCGAGGGGGTCGGGCGGGTCGAGAAAATCGGGCGCGGCAGAGACGACAGCGGCATCGCGGTCATCTGTCGAGCCGCCGAGGTCGACGGCGCCGAGCGATGGCCGGGCGGATGCCGCAAGCCCCGCCAATTCGCCGAGCCGAACGGGCGACACGATGGGTCGCCGATCGGTGCTCACGGGGGGACGGACGGGGTCGGTGCCGGAGTCGCCGGGCGCCGACAAAGAGGCGTCGGCTGTGACGGCCGGGTGTTTCGCCGAGGCCGTCGTCGAAACGGTCATCGACACCGAACCGTTCGCGGATGCCGAAGCCGAAGCCGGCGCGGCGTCGTGCTCGGCCGTGCGGATGAGCTCCTCGACCGTGCGCCCGCAGATGCGCGCCTGGCAGATGCCGAGGCCGGCCCGCGTGGTCAGCTTCACCGAGCGCACGCCCGTCTGTGCCGTGCGGCGCACGGTCGAGCGGATGGTTCCGCACGACACCTCCTCGCAGCGGCACGCGATGGTGTCGTCGCGCAACCAGCCGGTCCACCCGGCGCGGATGCCGTGCGCGCGCTCGAGGCGCGCGGCGAACGCGGTGAAGGTGCGACGGCGGCGGCGATCGGCGCGCAGCGACACGTCGGCCGGATCACCGCCCGCCGCCACATGTCCCGCCACGCTGCCCTCGGCCAGCGCGGCGTCGGCTCCGCCGATGCTCGTGATCTCACCCGCGGCGAAGACGCCAGGAATGCTCGTGCGGCCGACGTCGTCGACGCGCACGAAACGGTCAGAGGTGATGTCGCAGCCCGCGGCGATCGCGAGTTCGAGGCGCGGCGTGAAACCGTGGCTGACGGCGACCGCATCGGCGGCCATGCGACGACGCGTTCCGGGGATGGGGGCCCACGAGGCATCCACCTTCTGCACGGTGACGCTTTCGACGCGGTCGGTGCCGTGCGCCTCGACGACGGCCCAGCCGGTGCGGTACGGAATTCGGTGGCGCAGGTGACCGAGCGCGTAGTCGACGAGCTCGGGGGCCTTGCCGCGGGCACCGAGGAGCTCGAGGGGTTTCGACGACCAACCATGCAGGAGGCGAGCCGGGGTCGACGCTTCGAAGACGCCGACGACCCTCGCACCCGTCTGCGTGAGCGATTTGGCCACGGGCAGCAGGAACGGCCCGGCCCCGGCGATGACGACGCGGTCGCCGATCGAGACGCGCTCCCCCTTGGCGAGGGCCTGGGCGGCGCCGGCCGAATAGACGCCGGGCAGCTGCCAGCCGGGGAACGGCAGCGTGCGGTCGTGGGCACCCGTCGCGAGCACGAGGGCGTCGGGGCGGTAGGTCTGGGGCGTGCGGTCGGTTCCGTCGGGCGGGCCGACGAGCACATGCACGGTCACGGGACTCCGGCCGGCGGCATCACCGGTCTCGAGCGCCCACACCTGAGCCTCTGTCACGATCGTGCAGTCGGGATGCTGCGCCAACACGCTCCGGCGCCGCAAAAACCCCTGCCACCCGTGGTGCAGCCGCTCCTCGTGGGCCGCCGGACGAGCCGCCGGCAGGTGCCGCCAATACTGTCCGCCCAATTCGTCCGAGGCGTCGAGAAGCGTCACCCGGGCCCCCGCGGCTAGCGCGGATTCTGCGGCCGCGAGACCGGCCGGGCCGGCACCGACGACGAGCACGTGTCGAGCATCCGTCATGACGTCACCTCGGGAAGTTCATCGTGTTGCGTGCGCACCACGTCGCCGTCCTGTGCACGCCGCTGGCAGGCCCGGATGTCGCGCACCCCGTTGACCTCGACGATGCAGTCGAAGCACACGCCGATGCCGCAGAACACGCCGCGCGGCGAATCGCCCACGCTCGTGCGCCGCCACGACAGCACGCCCTCGGCCAGCAGGACCCCGGCGATCGTCTGCCCGCGCAGTCCCTCGTGCGGCGTGCCGTCGAGCGTGAGCCCGATGCGGTCGGCGCTAAGTGGTTGCACGGGGTCGTTCGATGCCCGGATCATGCGCGCGGCCATCACGCCACCTCCTCGAGGAACGGGGCCAGGCTCGGCCGGGACACCTGGAACGGCGCGGCATCGATGGATGTCGCGGCGCCCGACAGTTGGTCTGCCAGGAGTTCTCCGGTGGCGAGCGACAGCCCGATGCCCGCGCCCTCGTGTCCCGTGGCGTGCCACAACCCGGGCAGCCGGTGGTCGGCGCCGACGAGCGGCAGGTGGTCGGGCATGAACGGACGGAACCCGCCGTAGGCCCGCATGGCGCTGGCCGTCTCGAGGAACGGGAAGAGTCGCAGGGCCTTCGCGGCGACCTCGGCCAAGACATTCACGCGCAGGCTGTCGTCGAAGCCGATCTGCTCGCGGCTCGACCCGATCAGCACCGTGCCGGCCGCCGTCGATTCGACGACGCTGGAGGTTTGCAGGGCCGCATCGCTCGATTGCGTGGCGCCGAAGTAGTCGCCGTCGTAGACCTTGTGGAAGACGCGGTGCGGCATGCGGGTCGTCACGAGCACCATGCCGCGTCGGGGGCGAACAGGCAGCGGCGCACCCAAACGCTTGGCGACCTCGCCCGACCAGGGGCCCGAGGCCACGATGACGGCGTGGGCGTCGAAACGCCCGGCCGACGTCTCGACACCGATGAGACGGCCGTCGCTCCCCCGCACGGCGCCCGTGACGCTGACGCCCGGTCGCACATCGGCTCCCGCGAGGCGCGCCGAGGCGAGGAGCGCCTCGGTTGCCGTGACGGGTTGCACCTGGGCGTCTTCGGGGTAGAACACCGCGGCCGTGATGCCGCGGTTCAGCGAGGGCTCGAGCGTGAAGGCATCCTCGAGCGGGATGATGCGCGCGTCGACGCCCGCCGTGACCTGTCCGCGGGCGAAATCTTCGAGGGGCGCCGCACCCTCCTGGGTGGTGGCGACGACGAGGCCGCCCTTGCGCTCGAATTCGATCGAGGGGAAGTCGGGGCCGAGTTCATCGGCGAGTTGCGCTGCCACGGTCGGCCAGAGCGACGAGGCGTATTGGGCGAGGACCAGTTCGGGCCCGGCGCCCTTGTCCGAGAGCAGCAGGTTGCCTTCCCCGGCGGCACTCGTTCCGCTGGCCGCGGCCGCGCGGTCGAGCACGAGCACCGAGAGGCCCCGGCGGGCGAGGGAGCGGGCCGTTGCGGCACCGACGATGCCGGCGCCGACGATGATGACGTCCGTTGTCATGGTTCCGCCCCCTTCGTCCGGCCGATCCGTAGCTGTAGCTGTGTCCGTGTCTCTCAGTAATATGTCACACATTTACTCCGTGTGCACCGGTTTTCACCGGAATGACCCCGAGGTGTAACGCGCGCGTTACAAGACCGCGAGGTCGTCCTCGACGGTCTCGGCCCGGCCCGACCACCAGCCGAGCGCGTGATGGATGTGCCGATGCATGAGCGCGCCCGCGGATTCGGCGTCGCCGGCCACGAGATAGCCGAGCAATTCGTGATGTTCGGCGGCCGATTCGCTCAGTCGATCGCTCTCGAGCATGGCCGCCAGGCCCACGAGCCGCGTGCGGCTGCGCAGGTCGGACACCATCTCGGTGAGCAGCGGATTGCCGAGCAGGGCCGTCAACTCGCGATGGAACACCTGGTCGGCCTCGAGGTAGGCCTTGAGATCACCGGTCTGCGCACCCGCGACGATGGCATCGGCGCGCGCCGCGTGCTCGCGAGACTCGTCGGCGAAACCGCGACGGGCCAGCTCCTCCATGGCGGGCGGCTCGAGCAGCTGCCTCACCTCGACGATCTGGCGCAGGTGCTCGTCGCTCACGGCCGTGACCCGGAACCCCTTATTGCGCACCGACTCGACGAAACCACGCTTCTCGAGATCGAGCATGGCCTCGCGCACGGGCGTCGCCGACACGCGGAACTGCACGGCCAGCGTCGGCACGGACACGAGCGTGCCCGGGGCCAATTCGCCCGAGATGATGGCGGCCGACAGCGTTTTCTCGACCTGCGCGCGCAGGCTCGCCGGCTGCTCAGCTCGGTGGAGCGACGTGATGGTCACGGTGCGTATCCCCTCTCAGCCCGCCGTGCGGGAGCCGGTCGGGGCGGCGCGGTGCCGACGCATCCATTCTTCGATTCCGGACGCGTCGATGGGAAGCGCCTCCGACAAGACGTCGGAGCCCGACGGTGTTACGAGAATATCGTCCTCGAGGCGCACGCCGATGCCCCGCAATTCGGGGGGTACGGTCTCGTCGAACGAATGGAAGTAGAGCCCGGGCTCGACGGTCAGCACCATGCCGGCCTGCATCGTCGAACCCTGGTAGGCCTCGTAGCTCGATTTGGCGCAGTCGTGCACGTCGAGACCCAGATGGTGGCCGATGCCGCAGACCAGATAACGGCGGTGCTGCTGACCCTCGGCGCTCAGCGCCTCGTCGACCGACACGGGCAGGAGGCCCCAGTCGTCGAGGCCCTGCGCGATGACCTCCATGGCGGCCGTGTGGAAGTCCGTCCAGGCTCGTCCGGGGCCGACGGCGGCGAGACCCGCGCGGTGCGAGCGTTCGACCAGGTCGTGCACGGCGCGCTGTTCGGTGCTCCATGTGCCCGAGACGGGGAACGTGCGCGTGACATCCGCCGTATAGAAGGAGCGCGCCTCGACGCCCATGTCCAGCAAGATGGCTTCGCCCTCGTTCACGTCGCCGTCGCAGCGCACCCAGTGCAGCGTCGGGGCGTGCGCACCCGAGCCCACGATGGTCGAATAGCCCACGCCGTTACCGTGCGTGCGCGCGTGGCGGTCGAACGTGCCCTGCAGCCAGCGTTCGCCGCCGCCCGCTATGGCCTGGTCGAACTGCCCGATGACGGCCTCGAAACCGCCGACCGTGGCGTCGATGGCGTGGCGCAGTTGGCCGAGCTCCCAATCGTCTTTGATCATGCGCAGCTCGGACAGCGTCTGCCAGAGGGCCGCGGATGCCGCCACCCCCGTCAGCGCCTCGTGCACGTGGCTGCCCGCCAGGGTGGCAAGAACGTCGCGTTCGCCGGCCAGGTCGGAGTCGAGTAACGCGAGATCGCGCACGGTCACCTGGAGCGCCTCGGCCCAGTCGCCGAAGCCGGGAGCCGAGCCCACCCACAGTTCGCCGTGCGCGGCGTCCGCGAAGAAGCCGGTCTCGCCGGGGTAGGCCGGGGCGGGAACATAGAGGACCGCGTCGTGGCCGCTCCCCCGCGCGAACAGCACGACGACGGCATCCTCGGCCGTGCATCCCGTGAGCCAGTAGAAGTTGCTGTCGGGGCGGAACTCGTAATAGGCGTCGTTGCTGCGTACGGGCGCGCGTCCCGCGGCGACCACGAGCGTGCGGCCCGGGAAGGCGCCCGACAAGCGTTCGCGGTGCTGGGCCGATGCGGTGGCCACGCCGTCGACGGTCGGCGGCGTGCGGTCGGGGGTGCCCCAGCCCGTGGCCATGAAGTCACGGAAGGCCGCAACCTGGGTGAGACGCGGCAGGCGCGGATCCTTGGTCGCCGGGGCCGGCATCGACGACGCGCTCGCGGATGCCTCGGCGGGGGCCTGCCCGGCCGATACCGTCGCATCGATCGCCGTCTCGTCGGTTGTCGTTTCGTCGGTTGTCGTTTCATCGGTTGTCGTATCGTCGCTCATCGCGTCTCCTCGTTTGTCGCCGTCGCAGTTGTTGCCGATGCTGTCGATGTTGCCGCGGTTGTCGGTTCCGCCGCATCCGTCACGGTCACTGTGCCCACGACGCGCGCCATCGTCTCGGACGTCGCCTCCTCGGCGAGCGCCCCACCCCGTTCGGCGATCATCTGCCGCAACCGCGGGAACACGCGCGGCGAACCGATGCCGTCGTGCTCGTATTCGTTGGTCACCCAGGCGTGCGCGTTGCCGACGTGCGCCACGGTTTCGAGCTGCAGCCCCGCGTCGACATACATATCGTCGTAATACACGGCGGCGGCGAGCGGAACCTCGTTGGCGGCCAGCCGGTCGAGGTCGTAGAGCGGTTCCCAATCGGTGCGCTCGGCCAGCAGGTTCACGGCGTCGGCGAAGGGGCGCAGTGCGCGGATCTCGTCGAACATCCAGGGGTACATCATCTCCCCCGTGAAGGTGAGCGGCCTGGCCGTTTCGGCGAACTCGGGTCGCGAGTCGCGCTCGGCCTGAGCGGCCCAGCCCGTCGCCCCGGACGAAGCCTGCCCATAGATGCTCTCTTGCAGGGCCGCGAACAGCGGGTTGTCGTCATACGAGGACCGCGCCAGCACCTGCGCCAGGAACGTCTCGGTGAGCCCCGTCTCGGTGCGGTCGTCGAGCGCCTCGTCGACGAGCCAGTGCATGCGCTCGTAGCCGGGCTTCATACCGAAGTCGATGCCGAGGCTCTGGAAGCGCCGGACGGTCAGCACATCGCCGTCGGGCAGCCTCACATCGCCGCTCGACAGGCGGTCGGCAATGCGCGCGATCCGGTCGACGTCGTGCGGGTAGCGCTCGTAGAACTCGGCGTTCTTGGCCACAACGCGCGGGTAGGTGCGGCGATACACCTCGCGCGCATCGGGGCGGATGCTCGCGAGCCCGCCGGTCACATGGCTGGCGCTCAGGCCCTGCGGCGCCTGCGACAGGTAGGTGAGCGTGAGGAATCCGCCGTAGCTCTGGCCGAGCGTCTGCCAGCGCCGTCCGCCATAGAGCGTCTGACGCAGGTGTTCGGCGTCTTTCACGATGGAATCGGCGCGGAACATCGAGAGGTAGGCGGCCTGTTGCTCGGCCGTGCCGCGGGCGCGCAGGATGCCGCCCTCGATGCGTGTGCTGCGCCCCGTGCCGCGCTGGTCGAGCAGCAGCACGCGGTAGGACTTCAGGGCCTCGCCGATCCAGCCGTCGGGTCCCGTCGGCCGGGGGCCTTTCCCCCCGGGCCCGCCCTGCAGGTAGACGAGCACGGGCAGGTCCTCGCGCTGCCGCACGGGGTCGACGAGCTCGCGGGCGAAGAGCGTGATCGTCTCGCCGCCCGTGTGGCCCGCCGCATCCGCCCGCCAGTCGAGAGGAACGGGCACGGCATGATCGGTGATCCGGATGCCGGGAATCAGGTAGCTCGTCGAGGTGCCGGTCGAGCCGGCTGCGCTGGTCGTCATCGTCTCACTCTGCCAGTTCTTCGGCCAGGATCATCTCGGCGCGGCGACGCTCCCACTCGGGGTCGATCGTCGGAACCGCGCGCAGCAGATCTTTGGTGTATTCGTGTTGGGGATTGTCGAAGATCTGCTCGCGGTCGCCCTGTTCGACGATCTTGCCCTGCGTCATGACGGCCACACTGTCGGCGATCTGCCGCACGACGGCGAGGTCGTGCGCGATGAAGATGTAGCTGAGCCCGAGTTCGGATTGCAGGTCGCGCAGCAGCGTGATCACCTTGGCCTGCACGGACACGTCGAGCGCCGAGACGGCCTCGTCGCACACCACGATCTTGGGGTTCACGGCGAGCGCGCGGGCGATGCCGATGCGCTGAGCCTGCCCGCCCGAGAACTGGCCCGGGTAGCGCTGCACGTGATCGGGGTTGAGGCCCACGCGGTCCATGAGGTCGCGCGCGAGCTTGGTGTAACCCTGGGGCGCTTTGACGCCCTGGTACACGAGCGGCGCCGTGATGAGCTTCTCCACGGTGTGCCGCGGGTTGAGCGAGGAGAACGGGTCTTGGAAGACGACCTGCACATCGCTGCGGAAGGACTTGAGGGCCGCACCCTTGGCGCGCGATACATCCTCGCCTTCGAAGAGCAGCGAACCGCGCGTGATGTCGAGCAGTTTGGCGGCCATGCGAGCGGTCGTCGACTTTCCCGACCCCGACTCGCCCACGATCGCGAGCGTCTTACGCGCCGGCACCTCGAACGAGACGTCGTCGACGGCCACGAACGTGCGCTTGCCGGCGATGAAGGCGCCGTCGCCCCGGGTGGTGAACTCCTTCGTCAGCCCGCGGGCCTCGAGCAGCGGTGTCTCGCTCATCGGAGGCCCCCGTCCCGGGCGACGCCCAGCTCTTCGAACGGATCGTCGATGCGCGGCAACGCGTCGAGCAGCGCCCGCGTGTAGGGGTCGCGCGGGTTCGAGAAGATCTCCTCGGCCGTGCCGAATTCCACGGGGTCGCCGTTTCGCATGACCAACACGTCGTCGGCCACCTGGCTCACGACGGCGAGGTCGTGGGTGATGAACACCATGCCCATTCCGGTCTCCTTCTGCAGCGTCTTCAGCAGGCTGAGGATCTGCGCCTGCACGGTCACGTCGAGCGCCGTGGTCGGTTCGTCGGCGATGAGCAGATCGGGTTCGAGGCACAGCGCCATGGCGATCATGATGCGCTGGCGCATACCGCCCGAGAACTGGTGGGGGTAGTGGTCGACGCGTCGCGCCGCATCCTTGATCTGCACGCGTTCGAGCGCCTCGACGACCACCTGACGGGCGGCCTTGCGGGTGCCGCCGCGGTGCGTGCGATACGCCTCCTCGATCTGCAGCCCCACCGTGTAATAGGGGTTGAGCGAGGACAGCGGGTCCTGGAAGACCATGGCCATGCGCTCGCCGCGGATCTTGCGGTACTCCCGCTCCGGCAAACCGAGCAGTTCTCGGCCGCCGATCGCGATGCTGCCCTGCGTCACGCCGTTCGACGGCAGCAGGCCCATGATCGCGAGCGAGGTCATCGACTTGCCCGACCCCGATTCGCCGACGATGCCGACCGTGCGGTTGCGTTCCACCTGGAACGAGATCTTCTTGACGACATCCGTGTTGCCCGACGAGGTCGGGAACGTGACGGTGAGGTCGCGGACTGACAGCAGCGGGGCGTCGGAGGGTGCGGCATCCGCCTGGCGCCGCCGAGCTCGGAAGGACCCGGTCGGCGTTTTCTCGATGTGTTCGCTCATCGTGATTTGATCCTCACTCGGGGGTCGAGCGCCGTGTAGGCGAGGTCGACGACCACGTTGCCCACCACCACGAAGGCGGCGGCCAGCAGCGTGACGCCCAGGATGACCGGCTGATCGTTCTTCGAGATCGAGTCGGCCGCGAGCTTGCCCACACCGTTCAGGCCGAAGACCGTCTCGGTGATGAGCGCGCCGCCGAGCAACCCGGCGAAGTCCATGCCGAACAGCGTGACCACGGGGGTCAGCGACGGGCGCAGAGCGTGACGGCGCAGGATGAGTCCGGTCGGCAGGCCCTTGGCGCGGGCCGTGCGCATGAAGTTCTCGCCGAGGGTGTCGATGACATTGGCGCGCACGAGGCGGGCGTACATCGACGCATAGGCGAGGGCCAGAACCATCCACGGCATCAGGTAAGACGCGAACCACAAGCCGGGATCGTCGCCGAATGCCACGGCTGTCGGGAACGGCAGGATCTGCAGTTGGACCACGAGCACGTATTGCAGGATGAGGGCCACGAAGTAGTTCGGCAGGCTGATGCCGGCGAGCGCGACCATCATGGCGCCGCGGTCCCACCAGGTGCCCTGCTTGACGGCGCTCAAGAGGCCGCCCGAGACGCCCACGAGCAGCCACAGGATGGCGGCGCCGATGGCGACGGTGGCCGAGACGGGCAGGCGGCTCGTGATCATGTTGAGCACGGACTCGTTGGTCTGGAAGCTGTAGCCGAGGCACGGGGCCGCGCACGAGATCGCCGAGGCGCCCTCGCCATAGGTGCGGCCGACGAACAGCCCCTGCAGGAACTGCCAATACTGCGCCCAGAACGGCTGGTTGAGTCCGAGGTTCTCGCGGATCTGGTCGATGCGCTCGGGCGTGCAGGTCTTTCCGCAGATCTGCACGGCCGGGTCTGGCGACAGCACGAAGAAGATGACGTAGGTGAACAGGCTGATCAGCAACAGAATGCCGATCGCGGCGAGCACGCGCCGCACGAGATAGAGCACCATCAGGCAGCATCCCCCGCATCGATTGCTTTGCGCAGGTGGTCACCGAAGACGGTGAACGACAGCACGGTGAGGAACAGGAACATGCCCGGGATCACGAAGAACATGGGGTCGACCGTGTACCAGCCGACCGACGTCGCGATCATCTGACCCCAGGATGGCGTGGGCGGGATGACGCCGACGCCGAGGAACGACAGGCCGGCTTCCGTTCCGATGTAGCCCGGCACGGCCAGTGTGGCGATGACGATGATCGTTCCCCTCAGGTTGGGCAGGATCTCGCGGAACACGATGCGGGCCCCCGACGCGCCGGACGCCTGAGCGGCCTCGACGAATTCCCGGTTGCGCAGCGACATCGTCTGACCGCGGATGACGCGAGCGGTGTACGGCCACCCGAAAATGCTCAGCACCAGCACGAGCAGGACGGGTCGGTTGCCGGCGGGCAACGCCGAGAGGAGGGCGATCATGAAGATGAGGGACGGGAAGGCCATGAGGAAGTCCATGACGCGCGAGATGACCTGGTCGACCCAGCCGCCGTGGTAGCCGGCCAGCATGCCGAGCACGACGCCGACCGTGGTGGTGACGACCGTGGCCGAGGCGGCGATGAGCAGCGAGACCTGGGCTCCATAGGCGATGCGCGCGAAGATGTCGCGGCCGTTCTGGGGTTCGACGCCGAACCAGTGCTGGGCGCTGATGCCGCCGAGCTCGCCCTTGGGGATGCCGCCGAGGTCGGAGTCGATGGCCGACGAGTCGAACGTGTATGGGCCCCACCCGGTGATCGCGGACAGCCACGGCGCGAAGACCGCGAGCAGCACGACGAAGGCGAGGAACGAGACGGAGAGCACGACCGCCGGGGAACGGCGCAATTCGCGGATGACGCGGCGGGCGGGTGTGGGGGCGCCGCCCGTCGAGGGGCCGCCCTTCTCCCCCGCCTCGACGGCGAGATCGCTCGGGACTGTCGACATGTGAACCGTCTTTCGTAGTTTCTGTCGGAGTGTGAGGTCCTCGGGGTCGGCCGGCCAGGCGCTCGGCCGGCCGGCCCCGAGGGTGATGATTACTGCTTCGGGTCGGAGAGACCGACCGACACGAAGTCGATGCCACCGGAGAACGCGGCGTCGGAGTAAGCCCCGGCGACACCCTCGCCGACGACCATCACGGCCTTCTCGAACAGCAGCGGAACGGTCGGGGCCAGTTCGGCGATCTGCTCGTCGAGCGCACCCCAGGCCTTGTTGGCCTCGTCGGCGTCGGTCATGGCGTAGATCTCGTCGATCTTGGCGTTGACATCGGCGTCGTTCAGCTGGGCGATGTTCGAGTTGCCCTTCTCATAGATCTGGCGACCGTCGAACAGCGGCGGCAGGAACGTCGAACCCGACGCCCAGTCGGGGCACCAGCCGGTGATGGCGGCGTCGTGCTGCTGCGACGTGGTTCCGATGACCTCGTAGTAGGTCGCCGAGTCGATCAGGTTCAGCTCGACCGTGATGCCGGCCTTCGAGAGGGCCTGCTGCACGGCTTCGGCCTGCGCCTGCATCTTCGGCTGCGAACGGATGTCCATGGTTATCGTGAATCCGTCGGGAAGGCCGGCCTCGGCCAGCAATTCCTTGGCCTTCTCGGGGTCACCCTTCGAGTCCTTCGACGCGTACAGGTCGAAGTCGGTCTGGCCGGCGACCGTCGGGGGCAGCATGGTGGTGGCGACCTCGGCCAGCTGCGAGCCGCCCGTGGCATCCTTCACCGACTGCTTGTCGATGGCGTAGTTGATGGCCTGGCGCACGAGCGGGTTGTCGAGGTTCGGCTTCGTCGTGTTGAGGCCCATGTAGGTGGTGCAGCCCTGCACGCCCGAGATGGTGCGATCCTTCAGGGCGGGCGTCTGGATGCGGGCGATCGACGAGGCCTGAACGGTGCCGGCGATGGCATTCTTGTCGTTGCCCTGGCCGGCGATCATGCGCTCGTCGATGGTGGAGGCGTCGAGCCCGAACGTGAAGTCGAAACCGTCGGGGTAGGCGGCGCGCACGTCGTCGGTCTTCTTGTCCCAGTTCTCGTTGCGCTCGAGCACGAGCTTCGAGCCGCGCTGGTAGCTGGCCACCTTGTAGGGACCGGAGGAGATGGGCTGCTGATCGAGCGACGTCGTCGTGACGTCGGCGTCGGCGGGGAACGGGGTGAACACGTTCTGCGCGGCGGCCGACGGGAAGTCGGCGAACGGGCGGTTCAGCTTGAACGTGATGGTCTTGTCGTCGGGGGTGACGATCGAGTCGAGGTCGCCCGTGATGTAGGGGCCCTCGTAGCCGTCGGTGTCGGCGAGCAGCAGTTTGGCGTAGGGCGAACCGATCGACAGCGCCGGGTCGAACGAGCGCTCGACGCCGAACTTCACGTCGGCCGAGGTGATGGGCGAGCCGTCCTCGAACTTGACGCCGTCCTTCAGCGTGAACGTCCACTCGGTGGCGTCCTCGTTGGGCGTGCCGAGGTCGGTGGCGAGGTCGGGCACGATCTCGGTGCCCTTCGCGCCCTCGCCGACGCCCGTGGTGGTCAGCTGGCGGTAGATCAAGCGGTAAAAGTTGTTGACGCCGCCGTCGAAGCCCATGGTCGGGTCGAGGTGCGAGAAGTCGGCGTTCTGGAGGACGTAGAGCGTGCCGCCCTCTTTCGGCGTACCGCTGACGCCTGAGCCGCCCCCGGTGGAGGCGCCCCCTCCGCCCGTGCATGCGGTGAGCGCCAGGGTGGCGGCGAGGGCGAGCCCGGCCGCTGCGTAGCGTTTCTTCATGGGTGTCTACTTTCGTTCGGTGGTAACGGAAGGGATGTCGCGGCGCAGCCAGACCCGCATGGTGAGCGGTTCTCGGTTGCCCCAGAGGTAGTACGGGATGAGCGCCAGCTGGGTGGGCGACGCGTCGGGGGTGGTGGCGGGTGGGTTCCTCGCGGCGCGGGCGCCGGCCGTCGTGTCGGCGAGGCCCGACGTGGCGGCGGTGTCGGCAGATGCTGCGCGGCCGGACGTGAGCTCGGGATAAAGCTCGGAATAGGCAGGGGTCGCGGCGATCGTCGCGGGCAGGATGATGGCGACCGCCCGAGTCTCGGCGTGACCCTCCAGATCGGTCGGCACGACCCGAGCCCGGCTCACGTCGTCCACGCTCACGACGATGTCGTCGAGCGGCGCTTCGTTGTCCTCCTGCTCGGCGGCAAAAACGAGCGGGCCGCGCGCGATGGCGATCGCACCCCGCGTGCCGTCGACGGCCGGGTGCGAACCGTGGGCCCGCACGGGCATGTCGAGGTGCAGCTCGACGGTGTCGCGGACCGCCCACTCGCGCTCGATGCGCAGCCAACCGTCGGCGGCCGCAGCCCCGGCGGGCATGGTCTCGCCGTTCACCGTGACGGTGGCCGAGTGGCACCATGCCGGCACGCGCAGGGCGATGGTTCGTGGAGCATCCTCGCTCGCGGTCACGGTCAAGCGGATGTCGCCCTCGAACGGGTACGCCGTCTGCATGTCGAGGCTCAGACCATCCGAATCGATGCTCGCGGTCGTGTACTGGCCGATGAACAGCGTGTTCCCGTCGGCGCCCGCACCGGTGGTGGCGACGTGATCTTGCAGCTCCGACATCCAGCGCACGATGTTGGGCGGGCAGCAGGGGCACACGAACCAGGCGCGGCGCAGGATCTCACCGTCCGGTTCGGCGCCGGTGCGCTGCTGGTGGTCGGGGCGGCGCTGCAGCGGGTTGTCGTAGAAGAAGGCGCAACCGTCGCTCGAGAGCCCGGCGGCGTAGGCGTTGTAGAGCACGGTCTCGAAGGCATCGAGGTAGTGCGCGTCACCCGTGGCCAGGTGCAGGCGCCACGCCCACTGCATGGTGGCGATGGCGGCGCAGGTCTCGCTGTAGGACCGCTCGGACGGCAACTCGAACCGGTCGCCGATGGCCTCGTCGGAATGCCGGCTGCCGAGCCCGCCCGTGATGTAGAGCTTGGTGCGGCTCATGTCCCGCCACAGGCGCTCAGATGCCTCGAGCAACGTTTCGTCGCCGTTCTCGAGTGCCACATCGGTCGCCCCGGCGGCCAGGTAGGCCATGCGCACGGCGTGCCCGGTCACCGAGTCCAGCTCACGGAACGGCGCGTTGTCCTGGAAGTATTCGGCCGGGAACACCCTCAGCTCCACCGTGCCGTGCCCGCGCCGGTCGACCAGCAGCTCGGCCAAGGTGAGGTAGTCGCGGTTGCCGGTCTCGCGGAACAGCTCGACGAGCGCCATCTCGGCCTCGGGATGTCCGTCCACGGCGTTCTGCCCGTCGGGCCCGAGCTTCCGCACCGCCAGATCGGCGAACCGGCTCGCGATGTCGAGCAGCCGCCGGTCCCCCATCTGTCGGGATGCCGCGACCGCCGCCTGGATCAGGTGCCCCAGGTTGTAGAGCTCGTGTCCCCAGGCCAGGTCGTCCCACGGCTGCTTGTCCACGGTCTCGGCCTGGAAGTAGGAGTTGAGGTAGCCGTCGTCCTGCTGCGCCGATTCGAGCAGCGTGACGGCTTCCTCGAAGAAGTCGCGCGTTTCGGCGTCGGCCTCGCCGCGGCCGATCTCGTAGGCGATGCCCTCGAGCGTCTTGAACACGTCGGTGTCGAGGAACGGGTAGCGCCCGCGATACTCGGTCGGCGCGGCGCCCTGGGCCTCGCGCTCGATGGCCACGGGCGATCCGGGCTGAGCAACGGCCCGCAGATTGTCGAGGTTTCCTGCCGCCCGAACCTCACGAATGGTGTGATGGATGGTGCGGCTGCGGTTCCTTTCCTGCCACACGCCCCACAGCCCCTCGCCGCCGAGCCGCACGTTCGCGGTTCCCAACGGCCGCCGCGCGCCGCGCTTCGTCAGCACCGCACTCACGCCCCGCACCCCGCTGGGACGCTCAGATGCATCGCTCGCGCCGGGTGTTTCGACGACAACATTGTCAGTCATATCCAGGTCAGGCCTTTCTGTACCGTGTGACACATTACTGTACCCCAGTTCCTCGCGTTCGGTAGTGGGTGACACATTACCCTCGCTGAAACGGGTTTTTGGGCCCCGAAACAAACCCTTAACGCAACGGCAACAGAGCTGCCTCGGCGCCCGGTCAGTGGCTAGCCACTTCATGGGGGGTGCCTTTGGGCAACAAAAAAGCCCCCGCCGAAGCGGAGGCTTTTACTGCTGGGGTACCTGGACTCGAACCAAGAACAACTGAACCAGAATCAGTCGTGTTGCCAATTACACCATACCCCACGGGCCTTGGATAACTCCTCGGCACGAGTATCGACTTTACCCTAGGGAACCGGCCGACACCAAACTGACGCGCTACCGTTTTGCGTGAACCGCGTCCGCCAGGATCGCAGCCGAGACTTTTGCCCCAGCGCCAGCCGCCACGATGAGCTGCTGCGGGCCGGGCGGGGTGATGTCTCCGGCGGCGTACACACCCGGGAGCGAGGTGCGGCCGACACTGTCGATGCGCACGAGGCCGTCGTCGTCGCGGTCGAGCGGCAGGGCTGCGAGGTAGTCGAGCGGCGCCGTCCACACGGGGCGGATGAAGCCGGCGCGGATGTCGAGCGCGGTGCCGTCGTCGAGCGTGATGCCCGTCATGCCGGTGCGGTCGCCCGTGATCTCGGCGATGGGTCGGCGCTCGACCGCGACACCGGCCGCGCGCAGGGTTTCTTCGCCGACGACGCTCAGCGCGACATCCGATCCGTTGGTGAAGGCCGTGACGGTGTCGCTCCAGCTCGTGAGGAGCAGCGCGCGTTCGGCGAGGTCGTCGGTTTCGCCGATCATCGCGAGCGGCTGGTCGCGCTTGTCGTAGCCGTCGCATTCGAGGCAGCTGTGCAACGCGGTGCCGTAGTAGGAGCGGATGCCCTGGATGCGCGGCAGCGTCTCGGCGAGGCCCGCCGTGACGACGACGCGGCGGGCGGTGACGTCGCGGTCGGCGCTGCCCCGCACTCCGGATGCCCGCACGCGGAAGTGTTCGCCCTCTTGTTCGACGCTCGACACGAGCGCGAACTGGATCTCGGCTTCGTCGTATTCCGAGACTTCGTCGCGGGCGAGCTGGCGCAGGTCGAGCGGCGAGACGCCGTCGCGAGTGAGGAAGCCGTGCGAGACGAGCGTGGCCGAGTGCCGCGGACGGTTGCTGTCGAGGACGAGCGTCCGCTTGCGGGCACGAACGAGGTTCAGCGCCGCGGACAGACCGGCCGGGCCTCCCCCGATGACGACGACGTCGTAGTCGGGCTCGCCGTCGACAATTCGCAACGCCGGATCGTTCACGGCCGCGGCTTCGTCTGAGGCAGCGGCCGGGGTTGCGCCAGCGTCACTCATGACGCGTGCGAGGCGGCCAGCGCCTCCAACCGGGCGAGCGTGTCTTCCTTGCCGAGGATCTCCATCGATTCGAACAGCGGCGGCGAGACGCGGCGGCCCGAGATGGCGACGCGCAGCGGACCGTAGGCGATGCGCGGCTTCAGCTCGAGACCCTCGATGAGCGCACCGGCGAGCACGCTCTGCAGGCGCTCGGTGGCCCAGTCGGCGGCGTCGATGCCCTGGAGTGCGCCAATGGCGGCCTGCAGCACCTCGCCCGTGTTGACGGGCAAGCTCTTGGCCGCGTCGGCTTCGATGACGAGATCGGAGGTCTTGGTGTAGAGGAAGCCCAGCATGCCGGGGGCCTCGCCGAGCAGGCCGATGCGCTCCTGGATGAGCGGCGCGGCCTGGTCGAGGATGTGCTTCTCGCGATCGCCCAGGGGCACGTTCACGAGGTCGGCCTCGACGAGGTAGGGCACGGTGCGCTCGGCGAAATCGTCGACGTCGAGCTGGCGGATGTGGTCGCCGTTGATCGATTCGGCCTTCTTCAGGTCGAAGCGGGCGGGGTTGGGGAGCACGTCGACGACGTCGAACGCGGCCACCATCTCGTCGATGCTGAACACGTCGCGGTCACCGGTGAGCGACCAGCCGAGCAGCGCCAGGTAGTTGATGAGGCCCTCGGGGATGAACCCGCGGTCGCGATGGTGGAACAGGTTGGACTCGGGGTCGCGCTTCGAGAGCTTCTTGTTGCCCTCGCCCATCACGTAGGGCAGGTGCCCGAAGCGCGGGATGGCGGCGGCCACTCCGATGTCGATGAGCGCGTGGTAGAGCGCGATCTGGCGCGGTGTCGACGACAGCAGGTCTTCGCCGCGCAGCACGTGCGTGATGCCCATGAGCGCGTCGTCGACCGGGTTGACGAGCGTGTAGAGCGGGTGGCCGTTGGGGCGCACGACGACGAAGTCGGTGAACGACCCGGCGGGGAAGGTGATCTCGCCGCGCACGAGGTCGTCGAACGACAGGTCGGTGTCGGGCACGCGCAGTCGCAGCGCGGGCTCGCGGCCCTCGGCACGGAACTCGGCGCGCTCGGCCTCGGTGAGGTCGCGATCGAAGTTGTCGTAGCCGAGCTGCTTGGCGCGGCCGTTGGCCTCGTTGCGCGCGTCGATCTCTTCGGCGTTGGAGTAGGACTCGTAGACGTGACCGGAGGCCTTCAGCTTCTCGATGACCTCGAGGTAGATGTCGGTGCGCTCGGACTGACGGTAGGGGCCGTGCGGGCCGCCCACGTCGATGCCCTCGTCCCAGTCGAGCTTCAACCAGCGCAGCGCGTCGACGATCTGGCCGTAGCTTTCTTCGCTGTCGCGCGCCTGATCGGTGTCTTCGATGCGGAAGACGAGCTTGCCGCCCGTGTGGCGCGCGTAGGCCCAGTTGAAGAGGGCTGTGCGCACGAGGCCGACGTGCGGGGTGCCGGTCGGCGAGGGGCAGAACCGGACGCGAACGTCGGCGCCTGAGGCGGTGGTCACGGGGTGCATAGTGGTGTCAGACATCGTCGCCAATCCTACCGGGCCGGGCTGGTCGTCAGCCGGTCAGGCGACCGGGTTGGACAGCGTGCCGATGCCCGTGACCTCGACGTCGACGCGGTCGCCCGCGACGATCGGCCCGACGCCCGCAGGCGTGCCCGTGAGGATGATGTCGCCCGGCAGGAGCGTGAACACGGCGGACGCGTATTCGATGATGTCGGCGACCGAGTGGATCATGTCGGAGAGCGGAGCCTGCTGACGCACATCGCCGTTCACACGGGTGGTGATGGTGGCACCGCCGAGCGCGAACTCGGTTTCGATAATGGGGCCGACGGGGCAGAACGTGTCGAACCCCTTGGCGCGTGCCCACTGGCCGTCGGCCTTCTGCAGGTCGCGTGCCGTGACGTCGTTGGCGATCGTGTAACCGAAGATCACATCGGCGGCGTCGGCGTGCTTCACGTTCTTCGCCACGCTGCCGATGACGATCGCCAGCTCACCCTCGTGCTCCACCTGCTTCGACTGCGGCGGCAGCACGATGCGGTCGTTGGTGCCGATGACCGACGTGTTGGGCTTGAGGAACAGCAGCGGCGCCTCGGGGGCTTCTCCGCCCATCTCCTTGGCGTGGTCGTGGTAGTTCTTACCCACCGCGACGACCTTCGAGCGCGGGATGACCGGGGCCAACAGCACGGCGTCGGCGAGCGGCACGCGCTCCCCCGTCGTGTCGAAGCCAGCGAACATGGGGTCGCCGGCGAGCACGACGATGTCGGATTCGTCGACGATGCCGAAGTTGATGCTGCCGTTGTGGCTGAAACGTGCGATCTTCACGAAAGTTCTCCTCGTGGTTGTGTCGTAAGAGGGTGAGTGGCCGAACGCGCGGCTCAGGCGTCGAGGCGCGTGAGCCAGCCGTGGCGGTCGGGCAGGCGGCCGTACTGGATGTCGGTGAGCTCCTGGCGGATGGCCATCGTCAGCTCTCCCGCGGGCGCCTCGGCGTCGCCGATGGTGAAGTCGGGCGTCTTCAGCTGGGCGATGGGGGTGACCACGGCGGCCGTGCCGCACGCGAACACCTCGACGATCTCGCCGGCTTCGGAGTCGCGCTTCCATTCTTCGAGCGAGAAGCGACGCTCCTCGACCGTGTGGCCACGGTCTTTCGCGAGCTGGATGATGCTGTCGCGCGTGATGCCTTCGAGGATCGAGCCTGTGAGAGCGGGCGTGACGAGCGTGCCGTCCTTGTAGACGAAGAACACGTTCATGCCACCGAGCTCGTCGACGTATTTGCCCTCTTCGCTGTCGAGGAAGAGCACCTGCGCGCAGCCGTTCTCGTAAGCCTCGGCCTGGGGCAGCAGCGACGACGCGTAGTTGCCACCGCACTTGGCTGCACCCGTTCCACCCTTGCCGGCGCGCGAGTACTCGGTGGACAACCAGATCGACACGGGCTTCACGCCGCCTGTGAAATAGGCGCCGGCGGGGCTGGCGATGACGTAGTAGCCGACCTTCTGCGCGCTGCGCACGCCGAGGAAGGACTCGTTGGCGATCATGAACGGGCGCAGGTAGAGGCTCGTCTCGGGAGCGTCGGGCACCCACTGGCCGTCGGCGGCGATGAGCTGCTTGATCGACTCGACGAAGTCGTCGACGCCGAGCTCGGGCAGGGCGAGGCGGCGGGCCGAACGCTGCAGGCGCTCGGCGTTCTTCTCGGGTCGGAACGTGTAGATGGAACCGTCGGCGTGGCGGTAGGCCTTCAGACCCTCGAAGATCTCCTGCGCGTAGTGCAGAACGGATGCCGCGGGGTCGAGCATGAGTGGACCGTAGGGCGTGACGCGGGCGTCGTGCCAGCCGGTCTCGATGTCCCAGTCGATCTGCACCATGTGGTCGGTGAAGTGCTTGCCGAAACCGGGGTCGGCGAGGATGACCTCGCGCTCGGCCTCGGCGCGGGCGGCACTCGAGGGGTGGTGGGTGAAGCTGAGGGGGAACGTGGTTTCTGCGGTGGTCATGATGTGTCCTCTGGGGATCGGTCGGGGCGGGGGCCCGAGATCAATAGGTGCGGGCAGAGCCCGAAGAATCGGTTGCCGACGGTTAGCTGACGGAAGCGAGACGCCCGACGATGGCGTCGCCGACCTCAGCGGTGGTGCGGCTCTCGGCGCCGCGGTCGGCGATGTCGGCCGTGACGGCCTCGTTCACGAGTCGCGCCTCGTCGGCGAGCCCGAGGTGCTCGAGCAGGAGGGCGACCGACAGGATCGCGGCCGTGGGGTCGGCCTTCTGTTGCCCGGCGATGTCAGGAGCGGACCCGTGAACCGGCTCGAACATGCTGGGGAAGCTGCCACCCGGGTTGATGTTGCCGGAGGCCGCCAGACCGATACCGCCCGAGATTGCGCCCGCGAGGTCGGTGAGAATGTCGCCGAAGAGGTTGTCCGTGACGATGACGTCAAACCTAGCAGGGTCGGTGACGAGGAAGATCGTGGCGGCATCGACGTGCAGGTAGTCGACCGAGACCGCCGGGTATTCGGCTGCGACCTCGTCGACGACGCGCTTCCACAGTCCACCCGCGAAGGTGAGGACGTTGGTCTTGTGCACGAGCGTGAGTTTGGAGCGACGGGCCGCCGCTGCCCCGAAGGCGTAGCGCACGACGCGCTCGACGCCGTAGGCCGTGTTGACCGAGACCTCGTTGGCGATCTCGGCGGGCGTGCCCTGGCGGATCGCACCGCCGTTGCCGACGTAGGGACCCTCCGTGCCCTCGCGCACGACCACGAAGTCGACGTCTCCGTGCTCGGCCAACGGGCTCTTGACGCCCGGGTAGATCTTGGTGGGCCGCAGGTTGACGTAGTGGTCGAGGCTGAACCGCAGTTTGAGCAGCAGCCCGCGCTCGATGTTGGCGCCCGCCAGCCGCGGGTCGCCCGGCGTGCCACCGACAGCGCCGAGAAGAATGGCGTCGTGCGCCGCGATGGCCGCGAGATCGTCATCGGTGAGCACATCGCCCGTCTCGAGAAAACGACCGGCGCCCAGCGAATAGTGGGTCTGCTCGAACACGACCTCACCCGACGCCGTCACCGCTTCGAGCACCTTGATCGCCTCGCCGACGACCTCGGGGCCAATGCCATCACCGGGGATGACTGCGAGTGAAACGGTGCGCGACATGGGGCTCCTGCCTTCAGAAGTTGAGTGCTCTCAGCCTATCGCCGCGGTTCGGGCGGGATCGAGCGCACCCGCCGATCTGTGGAGGGACAAGCATCCATGGTGCCTGTGGAGAATGATCTGCAGTCCCAGAGGCGACGCGACTTAGCGCACGCGGCGCAGGCTGGTCGCCGCGACGACACCCGCGGCCACGATGAGCGCGACGCCGATCCAAGCCGCCACACCCACACCACTGTCGAAGGCGTGTCGGGCCGAATCGAGGAGGGCGGCTGCGGCATCCGCGGGAACCTGGCCAGCCACCGAGACCGCGCCACCGAGCGTTTCGCCCGCGGCCATGCGCTGCGCCTCGCTGAGCCCAGAGGGCAGAACCACGTTGGACCGGTAGGACGCCGTGAGGATCGTACCCAGGATCGCCGTGCCGAGAACGGCACCCAACTCATAGGCCGTCTCGGAAACTGCGGATGCCGCGCCTGCCTTCTCAACGGGCGCGCTCGCGATGATGAGCTCGTTCGAGACTGTCTCGGCCGCACCGATGCCCACACCCAGGGCGATGAACGCGAACGCGAGTCCCGCCGCCTGGATGTTTCCACCCGACAAGGCGACGGCCGAATAACCCGCAGCGGAAATCGCCAGCGCCACCGGGATGACGACGCTCGGCCGCACGCGTTTGGCGATCGGCACGATGACCAACCCCGCGATGATCATTGCCACGAGACCCGGAAGCAATGTGAGCCCGGCCTCGAGGGGCGCGAGACCCAACACCAGTTGCAGATGCTGCGTCACGAAGAACAATCCGCCCACGAAAGCGGTCACGCTCAGCAGGTTGACGCCCACAGCGCCACTGAACGATCCACGCGTGAACAGCGTCATATCGAGCATGGGCGTCTCGACCCGGCGCTGGCGACGCACGAAGAGGAACCCGGCGACGACACCCACCATGATGGCGGCGATTCCGAGCGGGTCGGCACCCTTTTCAGCGATCGACTTGATGCCGAAAACGATGGGCAACATGGTGAAGAGGGACAGCAGGATGCTCGGCACATCGATGCGACCGGGATTCGGGTCTTTCGACTCGGGCACCAGGAGCGGTGCCAGGATGACGAGCGGGATGAGCACGGGCACCGCGAGCAGGAACACCGAACCCCACCACAGGTTCTGCAGGAGCAGACCGCCCACGATCGGGCCGAGCGCGCTGCCCGCCGCGAAGCCGGAGGCCCACACCGCGATGGCCAGGCGGCGCTGATCGCGGTCGAGGAAGATGCTGCGCAGAAGCGACAGCGTCGAGGGCATGAGCATGGCGCCGAAGAAACCGAGTGCCGCACGGGCACCGATCAACGCCTCGGCGCTGGGGGCGAAGGCCGCGAAGATCGACACACCCGCGAACCCGACCGAGCCGATGAGCAGCAGCTTGCGGCGCCCGATGCGGTCGCCGAGCGAACCCATCGATACGAGCAAGCCCGCCAGTACGAGCGGGTAGATGTCGACGATCCACAGCAGACCGGTGCCGCTCGGGCGCAGGGTCTCTGAGATCTGCGGCAGCGCGAAGTTCAGCACCGTGTTGTCGACCGAGACGAGCAGAACCGGCAGCATGAGCACGGCCAGAGCGAACCACTCTCGAACGCCGGCGCGGGGAACGACGGTGGATGAATCGAGGGTGTGGGTGGTGCGTGACACGAGAGCTCCTCGCCGCACGAAGCGGCAATCTGGGTGTGGATGGAAAGCAAAAAGGCCGACGTCAACGCCGACCAGCTCGTTTACTATACCGACTAGACGGTATAGGGGTCAACCGACAACGAGTACGATCGGGTCATGAGCAAACCCGCCGGCACCCGCGAACGCCTGCTCGACGCGTATGAAGAGTTGCTCATCGAGCACGGCGAACGCGGCGCCACCCTCGATGCCGTCGCCCATCGTGCCGACGTCTCCAAAGGCGGCCTGCTCTACCACTTCGGCTCGAAAGACGCCCTCACCCAGGGCCTCGTCGACCGTCTGCAGCGTCTCACCGACCAAGACGTCGAAACCATGCGGCAGGCACCCGGCGGGCCCGTCGAACACCTCATCCGCACCTCGATCAACACCAACTCGCCGCTCGATGCCGCAATCACGGCCGTGGCGCGCCTGGCTCAGACATCCGCCCCGCGTGTCAGCGAAGCCCTGGCCGAGATGCGCCAGAAATGGCTCGACCTCATTCTCGAAACGGTTCCGGATGCCGCGACCGCCCGCGCCATCGTGCTCATCAGTGATGGGCTCTACTACAACTCGGCCCTGCTAGGCGTAGGTTTCGACTCGGGCGAGGTCACACAGGCCGATCTGGATGATCTCGTGCGCGTTGTGCGCCGCCTGACCGACTAGCGCCGTGCAACCCCTACCTCGGGGGCTCGCGGACACCCTATGCTGTGGCCATCGCCGTCTACAGAAGGAGCTCCCATGAGTCTCGGTGCAGGTATTTTCACATTCGTCGTCGGAGCCATCCTCGCGTTCGCCGTGAACATCACGGTTCCTTGGGTCGACCTCCGCCTCGTCGGCTACATCCTGATGGGTGCTGGCATCGTCATCATCATCATCGGCATCGCGCTGCTGGCCCGCAAGCGCAGCTCCGTCACCACCACGCGCGAGGGCATCGACCCCGTCACCGGTGCCCGCGTGCGTCAGTCGGAGCGCGACGACCGCATCTAGGGTGTGAACCGGTCGCGACGACCTCGCGATCGGCCACAACACACGAAGGCCCCCGTTCTGAGAACGGGGGCCTTCGTCGTACGAGGGTGCACGCTGCCGAGGAATGCGACGAGACCTCAGCGTCGGCGCCTCCCGCGGCGCGAAACGTCTACGCTACGGTGATGTCGATCTCGCGCAGCAGCGACGAGTCGATCACACGAGCCACATCGGCCAGGATGTCGTCGGTCACGGGCGAGTCGACGGTCAGAACCGAGAGCGCCTCTCCCCCGGCCTCGCGGCGCGCGATCTGCATGCCGGCGATGTTGATGCCGGCTTCGCCGAACTTCTGGCCATAGACGGCGACGATTCCGGGGCGGTCGGTGTAGACCATGACGATGTGGTGCGCCGCGATGGGCACCTCGACGTCGTACCCGTTGATCTCGACGACCTTCTCGATCTGCTTGGTGCCCGTCAGCGTTCCCGAGACCGACACCTGCGTGCCGTCGGACAGCGCGCCGCGCAGAGTGATGAGGTTGCGGTATTCCTCGGAGACCTCGTCGGTGATCTGTCGCACCTCGATGCCGCGCTGCTCGGCGAGCAACGGCGCGTTCACGTAGGAGACCGACTCGGAGACGATGTTGGTGAAGATGCCCTTGAGCGCGGCGAGCTTCAGCACGCTCACGTCGTAGCCGGCGAGTTCGCCGCGCACCTCGACGTCGACGCTCGTGAGTGGCGACGAGGCGGTGAGGGCGGCGAAGACCTGGCCCAGCTTCTCGACCAGCGGGATGCCGGGGCGCACGTAGGGGTCGATGACACCACCGGCCACGTTGACGGCGTCGGGCACGAGCTCTCCGCCGAGGGCGAGACGCACCGATTTGGCGACCGAAACGCCGGCCTTCTCCTGAGCTTCGTCGGTCGACGCGCCGAGGTGCGGCGTGACGATGACGTTCTCGAGCGACAGCAGCTTATGGTCGGTGGGCGGCTCGGAGACGAAAACGTCGAGCCCGGCGCCGGCGATCTCGCCCGAGACGAGCGCCTCGTAGAGGGCGTCTTCGTCGATGAGGCCGCCGCGCGCGACGTTGACGATGTAGGCGGTCGACTTCATGAGCTTGAGCTGATCGGTCGAGATCATGCCGGTCGTCTCGGGCGTCTTCGGCATGTGGATGGTGATGAAGTCGGACTGCTGCAGCAACTCGTCGAGCGTGACGAGCTGCACGCCGAGCTGCTGGGCGCGGGCCGACGTGACGTAGGGGTCGTAGGCGATGACGTTGACGCCGAACGCCTGCAGACGCGCCGTGATGAGCGCGCCGATGCGGCCGAGGCCGATGATGCCGAGCGTCTTCTCATAGAGCTCGGTGCCCGTGTACTTCGAGCGCTTCCACTGCCCCTGGGCCAGCGCGGCGTGCGCGGCGGGAATGTGGCGGGCGAGGCTCAGGATGTGGCCGACGGTCAGTTCGGCGGCCGAGATGATGTTGGATGTCGGGGCGTTCACGACCATGACACCGGCCGTGGTCGCGGCCTTGATGTCGACGTTGTCGAGCCCGACACCGGCGCGCGCGATGACCTTGAGCGACGGAGCGGCCTGGATCGCCTCGGAATCGACCTTGGTCGCGGAGCGCACCAGGATAGCGTCGGCATCGGCCAGGGCCTCGAGCAGCGCGGGACGGTCGGTACCGTCCACCTGGCGGATCTCGAAGTCGGGGCCGAGCGCATCGACGGTGGCGGGTGAGAGTTCTTCAGCGATCAGCACGACCGGTTTTGACACGGGTGTTTCCTTCGGCTTGCGGGCGACGGGAGAGATCGCGCCACAGACGCCGGGGCGCGGATGCTTAAACCCTAGTGCAGCGCCCACGCACGCCCGGCCGTGTGACGTGATGGAATGGCGACTATGACGTTAGAGACCATCCAGTGGATCGTGCGCATCCTGCTCGCCGCGGCATTCATCCTCATGGGCGTTCTGCACTTCGTTCCCGGCCCTGCCCGCGGGATGGCGGCGATGATCCCGGCCCCCCTGCGCTTTCGCAAACCGTTCGATCCGCGCTTCCTCGTCGCCTTCACGGGTCTGTGCGAGATCGCGGGAGGTGTCGGTTTGTTACTTCCCGCGCTGCACACGCTGGCCGGCATCCTGCTCTGCGTCTTCCTCGTCGCCGTCTTCCCCGCGAACGCCTACGCGGCCCGCCGCCCCGAGAAGTTCGGCAAGATGGCCACGCCCCTCGTGCCGCGCCTCATCGGCCAGATCGTCTTCATCGGCCTCTGCGCGTTCGCGGCCTGGCCGCTCTGACGATCGAGCACTGATGGTTGCGGTCACCGACAGCCGGCGTCAGCGAGGACGCCGAAGCCGGCGGCTCTAAGCGATGATGCTGGCGCTGGAGAACAGCGTCACGATGCTGAGGTACAGGGCCGAAGCCGCAGCCCAACCGGCCACATAGATGAGGATCTCCAGGAAGAATGCGCGGCGTCGCGCGATGAGGAAAGCCGCCACGAAGAGCAACACGGGCGCCAGGACGACGAGGATGAGCGACGCCCACCCGGTGCCCGTCACGGTCGTGCCGAGGCTCGCCGCGCCTTGCACGTTGAGCACGAGCCAGTCGAGACCCTCCCACACGTCGTAGGCATAGAGCAGTCCGAAGACGACGGCCAGGCTCGTCGCTCCCCAACGGCGGCTCACTCCGGAGGTGGTGCGCGGAGCGCCGGGACGCGTGGACACGGGACCCGTCTGCACGTCTTTCGGCAGGATGGGGGCTCGTTTGCGGACCGGCTGTCGCTCAGGTGTGGTGTCGCTCATCAGCGGGCTCCGATCACGAACGGCCAGGGAATCAGCACGAAGGCGCCGACGATGAGGGCGAGCACGAACCAGCGCGACTGGCGCCCGCGCGTGGCGAAGAAGCTGGCGGCGAACCACAGGGGCGCTGCCGCGACGGCGAGCACCTGGCCCACCGTGAACATGAGCGTGCGCAGGCCGTCGGAGGCTCCTGTGCCGATGCGCTGCACCGAGACGAACCAGCCGATCGTATAGAGAAGGAAGATGCCGCCCAGCACGCTCACCGCGATGAGGGCAACGGATGACATCTGCTCGCGAGGGGCATCGGCCGGGGAACTCGTCGCGGTGCCGGTCGCCGAACCGGTTCCGGCGACGACAGTGGTGTCGACGTCGGCATCCGCTCGGGCGTGCGCCGTCTCGGAGCGGGCGGGCGCAACCTCCCAGGCCGACACCTCGTCGACATCTCCGACGCTGACACCGGATGCCCGTGGGTCGTCGGATGCGGGGCGGGCTGCCCCAGCGTCGGTCGGCGTTGCTGACAAGTCGCCCGCGACGGACGGTCGATCGGTCGTCTCGACAGACTGCAGGGGCTCTGCCCGCTCGTCGACGCGACGTTCACCCACATCGAGCGTGGGGTCGTCGTCGCCCGCCCAACTCAGGGCGTCATCGTCTGGTTGCGCCGGCTGCCTGCTCATCCCCTCAGGATACTCGCGCAATATCTCCGCCTTCGCCCCTTGCGCCCGGCTGAAACACCGATGCGCCCGCACTCGGGCGGACGCATCGGTCAGAAACAACTATCAGCTATCGTGCAACGCTGCCGTCGACGCGGGGACGCTCTCAGCGTCCCCGCCATCAACACAGCATCATCGTGACGACTACGCCGATGTCAGCGTGCAACGCTGCCGTCGACGCGGGGACGCTCTCGGCGTCCCCGCTATCAACGCAGTGTCGTCGTGACGACTACGCCGATGTCAGCGTGCAACGCTGCCATCGGTGTAGTCGTCGTCGGCGGAGTTCCACGCGAAGAGCTTGCGCAGTTCGCGGCCGGTCTGCTCGATGGGGTGGCCTTCGCCCTTGGCACGGAGTTCGAGGAATTCGGGGGCTCCGGCATCCTGGTCTTCGATGAAGCGCTTGGCGAAGGTGCCGTCCTGGATGTCGGACAGCACGGCCTTCATGTTTTCCTTGACGTCGGGGCTGATGACACGGGGGCCCGAGACGTAGTCGCCGTATTCGGCCGTGTCGGAGATGGACCAGCGCTGCTTGGCGATGCCACCCTCCCACATGAGGTCGACGATGAGCTTCAGCTCGTGGAGCACCTCGAAGTAGGCGATCTGCGGCTGGTAGCCGGCCTCGACGAGGGTCTCGAAACCGTACTGGACGAGCTGTGAGGTGCCACCGCACAGCACGGCCTGCTCGCCGAACAGGTCGGTCTCGGTCTCTTCGGTGAACGTGGTCTTGATGCCGCCGGCGCGCAGTCCGCCGATGGCGCGGGCGTAGGACCAGGCGATGTCCCAGGCCTTGCCCGAGGCGTCTTTTTCGACGGCGACGATGACGGGAACGCCACGGCCGGCCTCGTATTCGCGGCGCACGGTGTGGCCGGGGCCCTTGGGGGCGATCATGATGACGTCGACGCCTTCGGGCGCTTCGATGTAGCCGAAGCGGATGTTGAAGCCGTGGCCGAAGACGAGCACCTTGCCGTCGGTCAGGTTGTCTTTGATCGAGTCGGCGTAGATGTGGCGCTGGTGCTGGTCGGGCGCGAGGATGACGATGACGTCGGCCCATCCGGATGCCTCGGCGACGCTCTTGACGGTGAAGCCCTGCTCCTCGGCCTTGGCGATCGACTTCGAGCCTTCCTTGAGGCCGATGACGACCTCGACGCCGGAGTCGCGGAGGTTGAGCGCGTGGGCGTGGCCCTGCGAGCCGTAGCCGACGACGGCAACCTTTTTGCCCTGGATCAGGCTCAGGTCGGCATCGGCGTCGTAGAAGATCTCGGTCACGTGGTTTTCTCCTTGGATTCGTGTCGAGGATGCGCGAGCATCCCTCGTCTGTTCCGTCGGGCTGGCGGCCCGGCGGTGGTGGGTGTTAGTTCTTGTAGACGCGTTCGCTGATGGATTTGGGGCCGCGGCCGATGGCGAGCAGACCCGATTGGGCCATCTCTTTGATGCCATAGGGCTCGAGCACCTTGAGGAGCGCGTTGGTCTTTCCCGAGTCGCCCGTCACTTCGATGACGAGCGAGTCGGTGGCCACGTCGACGACGCGGGCGCGGAACAGCGTCACGGCTTCGAGCACCTGCGACCGCGTGGTGTTGTCGACGCGCACCTTGATGAGCAGGTGTTCACGTTGCACCGACTGGTCGTAGTCGAGTTCGACGATCTTGATCACGTTGATGAGCTTGTTGAGCTGTTTGGTGATCTGTTCGAGGGGCAGGTCTTCGACGTCGACGACGACCGTGATGCGGCTGAGGCCGTCGATCTCACTGGCGCCCACGGCGAGGGAGGTGATGTTGAAGCCGCGGCGCGCGAAGAGGCCGGCGACGCGCGTGAGGAGGCCGGGCTTGTCCTCGACGAGCAGGCTGAGCACATGGGTGGACACGGTTACGCCTCCTCATCGAACGACGGGCTGTGGTCTCGTGCGTACTGCACGTAGGAGTTGCTGACACCCTGCGGCACCATGGGCCACACCATCGAGTCGGCCGAGACGACGAAGTCGATGACGACAGGTCGGTCGTTGGTCTCGATGGCCAGCTTGATGGCCGCGTCGACTTCTTCCATCTTGGTGACGCGGATGCCGAGCGCACCGTATGCCTCTGCCAGCTTCACGAAGTCGGGCACGCGCACGGTGTCGTGCCCCGTGTTGAGGTCGGTGTTGGAGTAGCGGCCGTCGTAGAACAGCGTCTGCCACTGTCGCACCATGCCGAGCGACGAGTTGTTGATGATCGCCACCTTGATGGGGATCTTGTTGATGGTGCAGGTGGCGAGCTCTTGGTTCGTCATCTGGAAGCAGCCGTCGCCGTCGATCGCCCACACGGTGCGGTCGGGCTGGGCCACCTTGGCGCCCATGGCGGCGGGGACCGAGTAACCCATGGTCCCGGCACCGCCGGAGTTGAGCCAGGAGTTGGGGCGCTCGTACTTGATGAACTGCGCCGACCACATCTGGTGCTGGCCGACACCCGAGGCGAAGATGCCCTCGGGTCCGGTGATCTCGCCGATGCGCTGGATGACGTGCTGCGGGGCGAGCAGGCCATCGGTCGGGGGCGTGTAACCGAGCGGGAATTCCTCGCGCAGCCCGTTGAGGTAGGCCCACCATTCGGCGATGTCGGTGGGGGCCGACGCCGTGGCGTTGGTGAAGGCTGCGGTGAGGTCGACGATGACGTCCTTGGCATCGCCGACGATGGGCACATCGGCGAACCGGATCTTCGAGATCTCGGCCGGGTCGACGTCGACGTGGACGACTTTGGCGTTGGGCGCGAAGAGCGCGGCATTGCCCGTGACACGGTCGTCGAAGCGGGCTCCGAGCGACACGATCAGGTCGGCCTCTTGCAGCGCCAGCACGGCGGGGACGGTGCCGTGCATGCCGGGCATGCCGAGGTTGTGCTGGTTCGAGTCGGGGAACGCGCCGCGGGCCATGAGCGTCGTGACGACGGGGATGCCGGTCGTCTCGACGAGCTCGAGCAGTTCTTCAGAGGCACGCGCACGGATGACTCCGCCACCCACGTAGAAGACGGGCTTCTTGGCCGAGGCCATGAGAGCTGCGGCGGCGAGGATCTGCTTGCCGTGCGCCTTGGTGATGGGGCGGTAACCCGGCAGGTCGATCTTGGGCGGCCACACGAACGGCGCGGTCTCTTGCTGCGCGTCCTTCGTGATGTCGACGAGAACGGGGCCGGGGCGCCCGGTCGAGGCGATGTGGTAGGCCGAGGCGATGGTCGCGGGGATCTCGGCGGCCGACGTCACGAGGAACGAGTGCTTCGTGATGGGCATCGTGATTCCGACGATGTCGGCCTCTTGGAAGGCATCCGTGCCCATGAGGTGGCTGAAAACCTGGCCGGTGATGGCGAGCATGGGAACCGAGTCCATGTGGGCGTCGGCGATCGCGGTCACGAGGTTGGTGGCACCAGGGCCGGATGTCGCGATGCACACGCCCGTGCGACCGGAGGCCGAGGCATAACCCTCTGCCGCGTGCCCGGCGCCCTGTTCGTGGCGCACGAGGATGTGGCGGATCTTGTCGGTGTCCATGAGCGGGTCGTAGACCGGCAGGATGGCCCCGCCGGGCAGACCGAACACATCGTCGACGCCCAGGAGTTCGAGCGTGCGGACGACGGCCTGTGCACCCGTCAACAGTTCGGGCCCCTGTTCGGGCGCGCCACGCTGGGCGGCGGCCTGAGAGGCGAAATCGGATGGGGATTTTGCGGTACGAGTATCCGCTGACATAACGAGTCCCTCTTCGATGGTGATGAGTGAGAGTGAAGGGCGAGAACTACCCCGTCGTCGCGCCTTCGGCTGCGGAGCGCACGAGTTTGGAGTATTTCGCCAGAACGCCACGGGTATAGCGCGGAGGAAGCGGTGCCCAGCCAGAGCGGCGAGCGTCCAGCTCTGCCTCGTCGACAAGTAGGTCGAGTGAGCGAGCTGCGATATCGACCCGTATCAGATCACCATCGCGCACGAATGCAATCGGACCTGCGTCGACTGCTTCGGGTGCTATGTGGCCGATGCACAGGCCGGTTGTGCCGCCTGAGAATCGTCCGTCCGTCAATAGTAGTACATCTTTTCCGAGGCCAGCGCCCTTGATGGCGGCCGTGATGGCAAGCATCTCGCGCATGCCCGGGCCACCCTTGGGGCCTTCGTAACGGATGATGACGACGTCGCCCTTGGAGATGCGTCCCTCGGTGAGGGCATCCATCGCGGCGCGTTCGCGCTCGAACACTCGCGCGGGGCCCTCGAACACGCTGGCGTCGAAACCGGCGGTCTTGACGACGGCGCCGTCGGGGGCGAAGGAGCCGTGCAGCACCGTGATGCCGCCTGTGGCGTGGATGGGGTTGTCGAGCGTGCGGATGACCTCGCCGTCGAGCGGGTCGGGGTTGATCTCGGCCAGGTTCTCGGCCACGGTCTTGCCCGTCACCGTGAGGCAGTCGCCGTGCAGCAGACCGGCATCGAGCAGGGCCTTCATGACGACGGGCACTCCGCCGTGGCGGTCGACGTCGTTCATGACGTATTTGCCGAAGGGCTTGAGGTCGCCGATGTGGGGAACCTTGTCGCCGATGCGGTTGAAGTCGGCGAGCGTGAGCTCGACCTCGGCTTCGCGCGCAATGGCGAGCAGGTGCAGCACGACGTTGGTCGAACCACCGAAGGCCATGGCCACGGCGATCGCGTTCTCGAACGCCTTCTTGGTCATGATGTCGCGCGCCGTGATGCCGAGGCGCAGCATGTTGACGACGGCCTCGCCCGAGCGGTGCGCGTAGTAGTCGCGGCGGCGGTCGGCCGAGGGCGGCGCGGCCGATCCGGGCAGGCTCATGCCGAGGGCCTCGGCGACGGATGCCATGGTGTTGGCCGTGTACATGCCACCGCAGGCGCCTTCACCCGGGGCGATGGCGCACTCGATGCGCTTGAGGTCTTCTTCGCTCATGGTGCCGGCCTTGCAGGCACCGACCGCTTCGAACGAGTCGATGATGGTGACTTCTTTTTCGGTGCCGTCTGACAGCTTCACCCAGCCGGGCGCGATCGAGCCCGCGTAGAGGAAGACAGAGGCGAGGTCGAGGCGCGCGGCCGCCATGAGCATGCCGGGCAGCGACTTGTCGCAACCGGCGAGCAGCACCGAGCCGTCGAGGCGCTCGGCCATCATGACGGTCTCGACCGAGTCGGCGATGACCTCGCGCGAGACGAGCGAGAAGTGCATGCCCTCGTGGCCCATCGAGATGCCGTCGGAGACGGAGATGGTGCCGAACTGGAGCGGGTAGCCGCCGCCCGAGTGGACGCCCTCTTTGGCGCCCTGGGCGAGTCGGTCGAGCGACAGGTTGCAGGGGGTGATCTCGTTCCACGACGAGGCGATTCCGATCTGGGGCTTATCCCAGTCCTCGTCTCCCATACCGACGGCACGCAGCATTCCTCGGGAGGTCGTAGCTTCGATTCCGTCGGTGACGTCGCGACTGCGCGGCTTCACATCGATTTCAGACATGTTACGAGTGTAGTAGCGTCACCGAGCCCGGATCGCCGCCTCGCGGGCCGTCGCCAGCGCCGCGAGCGTGGCCGCGACCTCGTCGGGGCCGCCCACGCGGAACGGCGCGATCGTGGCACCGTCTCCGCTCTTCAACGGCAGGTCTCCGGCGTGCAGAACGGCGAAGGCATCCTCGTCGGTGACGTCGTCTCCCGCATAGAGCGCGGCCGTGGCGCCGGTGTAGCGACGCAGCTCCTCGATGCCGTCGCCCTTGGTGGCCGAGCGCACCGAGAATTCGAGCACATCCTTGCCGTCGCGGATGGTGACACCCGGCAGCGAGAGGTCGGCGAGCGCGCGTTTTCCGGCCTCGAGCGCGACGTCGTCTGCGGCGCGGCGCGTGTGCAGCGCGAAACCGGCGGGCTTCCGTTCGACCCACACGTTGTCAGAGACCGCGGCGATCTGGTCGAGCAGGCGCTCCACCTCGGCCGCACGGGCGGACTCTTCCGGGGTGAGCGAGGCTTCGGCATCCGGGTCGTCGAGGCGCACTTCGACGCCGTGCGAACCGATGAGCAGGATCTTGTCGTCGGGCTCTGACACGTGGATGAGGCTGTCGAGCGCGCGGCCCGAGACGTAGGCGACCCAGGTGTCATCGAGGGCGACGAGACGCTGGATGGCTTCGCGCGCGGCGGGCACGGCTCGCGCGTCTTCGGGGCGGTCGACGGTCGGCGCGAGCGTTCCGTCGAAGTCCAGCGCGACGAGCAGGCGGTCGGTGGCGGCGAGCGCCTCGAGGGCCGCCTGCAGTTCGGCCGGGTCGGTCGAGGGTTCGGGCAGCGGTTCGATGGGCGTCATCGGCCGGGCTCCTCGTCGGTGCGCGACGCGGCCTCGGCGGCACCCGGTGCACCCGAGGTGTCCACGTTGTCGGCGACGGCCTCGCCGACGGGCGCGACCTCTGACCGGAACGCCGCATCCGGATCATCCAGGGACACGTCGGCGTTCTGGATGCCCGTCGGCCCGACCTCGGACGACTGGCGGGCCTTGCCGTCGTACCCCTTCTGCAGGGCGTCGAGGAAGGTCTCGGACCACTTCACGACATCGTTCTCGAGCACGCGTTTGCGCAGCGACCGCATGCGGCGCGAGCGCTCGGACTTGGGCATCTCGATGGCGCGCATGATGGCGTCTTTGGTGCCCTCGATGTCGTGGGGATTGATGAGCAGGGCCTGCTTCAGATCATCCGAGGCGCCGGCGAATTCGCTCAGCACCAGCACACCGTCGTTGTCGAAGCGGCAGGCCACGTATTCCTTGGCGACCAGGTTCATGCCGTCGCGCAGGGCGGTGACGAGCACGACGTCGGCGGCCAGGTAGAGCGCCACCATCTCTTCGCGCGGATAGCCGTGGTGCAGGTAGTTGATCGCCGTGTGGCCGATCGAGCCGAAGTCGCCGTTGATGCGGCCGACCGTGAGCTCGATCTCGTCGCGCAGGGCCTTGTAGGTCTCGACGCGTTCGCGGCTGGGGCTGGCGACCTGCACGAGCGTGACGTCTTCGACGTTGAGGCGGCCATCGGCCAGCAGCTCGCCGTAGGCCTTCAGGCGGTGCATGATGCCCTTGGTGTAGTCGAGACGGTCGACGCCGAACAGGATGGTCTTCGGGTTGCCGAGTTCTTCTCGGATCTCCTTGGCACGGGCCTGCACATCGGGGCGGCGCGCGAGCACCTCGTAGCTCTCGGAGTCGATCGAGATCGGGTAGGCCTTGGCGATCACCTGACGCGTTGCACCGACCGGTTTGTTCGACCGGGCGCGGCGCTCGGGGTTGGCGTCGAGCGGGCGGAAGATGCTCGACCCCTTGGTCTCGTAGGAGAGGAGGCGGCGCACGGCGCGCGTGAAGTTGCCGGCGTCGGCGACGCGCTGGAACCCGAGCACGTCGGCGCCCAGCAGTCCCTCGATGATCTGGGTGCGCCAGGGCAGCTGCGAAAAGAGGCCGTAGGCCGGGAACGGGATGTGGTTGAAGAAGCCGATGACGAGGTCGGGGCGCACCTCGCGCAACATTCCGGGCACGAGCTGCAGCTGGTAGTCGTGCACCCAGACGGTTGCACCCTGTTCGGCCAGGCGGGCTGCGGCATCCGCAAAACGCTGATTGACCTTCACATACGCCTCCCACCACTCGCGGTGGTAGCTCGGCGGGGCGATGACGTCGTGATAGAGCGGCCAGAGGGTGTCGTTAGAGAAGCCCTCGTAGTATTCCTCGATCTCCTGCTCGCTGAGCGGGATGGGGACGATCCAGGTGCCGTGATTGTCGAAAGGCTCGATGTCGAGGTCGGGGCCGCCGGCCCAGCCGATCCACGCACCGTTCGCTTTGGCCATGACGGGGTCGAGAGCTGTGACGAGACCGCCGGGAGACGTGCGCCACTGCACCTCACCGTCCTCGCTCGGAACACGGTCGACGGGCAGCCGGTTGGCCACCACGACGAAGTCGAATTGCCGCGTCTCGCCGTTCGAGGCGTCGGTCTTCTGTGACATGATCCACCTTTCGAAGCCCGAAAACCGGGCGGGTACCAGGCTATCAGCGAGCGTGATTCGACATCGGATGGTCAGAGTCCGGGTCTATCATTGGCCCAATGATCCGCATCGGCATGAGTTCCTCCTGCGTCTACCCGCTCGAGACGGAGCGGGCGTTCGCCTTGGCCGACGAGGCCGGCTACGACGGTATCGAGATCATGGTCACCAACGATCCGGTGACGCGGGATGCCGACGCCCTCCTCGCGCTCAGCGACAAGTACCAGCTGCCGATCATGTCGATTCACGCGCCCGTGCTGCTGCTGACGCATTTCGTGTGGGGCCGCGATCCGCAGATCAAGCTCGAGCGTTCGGCCGAGTTGGCTCGCACCCTCGGGGCATCCAGCGTGGTCGTGCATCCGCCGTTCCGCTGGCAGAAGAGCTACTCCGAAAACTTCCTCGACATCGTGCGCCAGACGGCCACCAACTCGGGTGTGCACATCGCGGTCGAGAACATGTTCCCCTGGGCCGTGCGCGGCCGCAGCATGAAGGCCTACGCCCCCGGCTGGGACCCGAGCGACTGGGACTGCGACGACATCACGCTCGATTTCTCACACGCCGCGCTCTCGGGCCAGGACAGCCTCGTCCTCGCCAAGAAGTTCGGCAAGCGCCTGCGCCACGTGCACCTGTGCGACGGTTCGGGCTCACTCGACGAGGGCAAGATCTTCGACGAGCACCTGCTTCCGGGTCACGGCGGGCAGCCCGTCGCGGCCGTGCTGCAGATGCTCGCCGCCGAAAACTGGGACGGCCAGGTGGTGGCCGAGGTCAACACCCGCAAGGCCAAGACCGAGTTCGAGCGACTCATCGCCCTGCGCGAGACGCTCGAGTTCGCGCGCGAACACCTCGGGCAGCAGCGCACCAGCATGGACCACCTCAAGGGTTACCGCCGCCGCACCATCAACAACCTGCTCCCCCACCACGAGAGCGAGCCGTCCTCGGATGAGCCCCGGCGCGAGAACGCGTCGACGGATGCCGTGAGCGACACGTCCACCGACGCGAACGGCGTTCTCGACCCCGAGCCCACCGAGTAATCGGGACGGATCGCCTGCGCCCTCGGGAGCTCGGGATCATCTGGCGCGCCTGTGGGACGGCCTGTCGGCACTCGCCGGCGCGCTGTCCTGGCGCCTCGGGCCAGTGTCCGCCCGTCGGTTACAGGAACGCCAGAGCGAGCGTAGCGCCGACGACGGTCAGCGGCGCGACGATGAGGCCAAGGAGCGCGTAGCGCGTCCAGGAGATGCGGACATCCATCGCGGTGAGGCGTTGGTGCCAGAGGAGGGTGGCAAGCGACGCCCACGGTGTGACAAGCGGGCCGAGGTTGACGCCGATGAGCAGTGCGATCAAACGGTCGGGGCTCGTGGCAGCGGGTTCGAGCGCCAGGTAGGCGGGCAGGTTGTCGACGAGGTTCGCTCCCACACCCGCGGATGCCGAGAGGCGCAGCAGGTCGGCCGGTGAATCGCCCGTTCCGGCGACCTGTTCGAGCACCGCGCCGAGCCCCACGTTGTGCAGCGCCGCCATCGACAGGAACAGGCCAGACGCCAACACGACCAGCTGCCACGGCACGAGGTCGAACCGCAGCACGCGCGGGTTGCGCCAGGCCGTCACGGCGATGAGCAGCAGGGCCGCGGCCGACGCGGGCAGCCACACGGGCAGGCCCGACACCAGCAACGGCAGCAGCAACACGAGCACGACGGCGGAGGTCACGAACAGGAGGCGATCGGAGGCGGGAGCTGCGGCATCCACCGTGAACCGCCCCGAGAGTGGCCGCCGATAGACGATGGCGAGCACGACGACGGGCACGATGACGCCCACGAGCGCCGGCCAGAGGGAGAGCGCGAGGAACCCCAGCGGGCCCACCCCGCCCAGGCGGTGCTCGGCGAGCAGGTTCGTGAGGTTGGAGACGGGCAGGAAGAGCGACGCCGTGTTCGCCAGCCAGACGGTCGTCAGCGCGAAGGGCAGCGGGCTGACGCCGATGCGCCGCGCCAGCACCACCACGATGGGTGTGAGGAGCACGGCCGTGGTGTCGAGTGACAGGAACGCGGTCGAGACGACGGCCATCAGCACGACGAAGAGCCACAACACGACCGTGCGACCACGGGCCAGGCGCGCGGCGTGACCGGCGATCGACTGGAACACCCCGGCCTGGTCGGCCAGCTCGGCGACGACCGTGATCGCGACCACGAAGAGCAGCACGGGCCAGATGCGGTCGGCGAGCGCCAGAACCTCGGTGCCGTCGAGGATGCCGAACGCCCAGGCAGCAAGCCCGAGGACGAGTAGGACGGCTCCGACGAGAGCGGTTTTCATGCGGGGGTCACGCGGAAAGTCGACAGCACGAAGTTCACAGTACAACCCCCTGCGGCGAGTCGGCCGGACACGCTAGCGTGGAAGTCTACGGAGGCTAACAACATGCGCAAATACCTTATGAACACGAGCATCCTGGGCGCGGTCACCGGCGCCTGGAGTGTCATCCAGACCACCCGCAAGGGTCCGCGCGACTGGCGTCTCGCCCTCGCCTGGGCCAGCTGGATCATCTCCCTCGCACTGGCCGTCGGGTCGGTTGCCGAAGAGAACCAGCGCAAGCTCAAGAAGTAGGTCCCCCGGTTCGGGCCGGCACGTTCAGCGTGTCGGCCCGTTCTGCTGCCCGTTTGCCCCTCGTCTCGGCACAAATCGGCGTGTCAGCAGGGGTTTCGGATGCCTCACGCGCACACTAGAGGCAACGACCGCCCCCTTCGCTCACCAACGGCGGTCCGGCAAGGAGCCTCACGATGTTCGGACGCCGTAGTCGCCGCTTGATCGCCGCCGAGAATGCCGCGCGCGCCGCAGCCCTCGAAGCCGGCGCCACCGGGTCGTCGCACCCCGACGCCCCTGTCGCCGAGGCGGCCGCACGAGGAGCCGTTCAAGACGGAACCGGTGTGGCGGGCGTCGAGCTCGGGACATCCACCACCCCTGTTGCCGCGCCCGTCATCGAGCTCAGCGAGGAGCGCGTCTTCGCGGCCGTGCTCGAGCGTTTGCAGGACTTCGTGGGCGAGAACGGCAGCTGGACGCTCACGCGACGCAGCGAATCCGACACCGAAGTCTTCTTCCATGACATGGCCGCACTGTCGCTGGCCCGAGCCGTCACGTCCACCCTCGTCGATGCGGCCGCGCACGGCGACATCACCGGCCGCGCCGGGCTCGACGACCTGTCCGAACTCGACGCCGCACGCGCTGCATCCGACGTGCTGCCGGTCGACAACCGCGCCGGCGAGGATGCCGCGGCCGACGCTTCGACCCGCGACCGCGCCGTTTCCCCCGCCGTGCGCACCATCATGGAGCTCGACACCATCGCCGTATGGGCCGACCCCAAGTCGCACGACCCCGCCTACATCGACGAGCGAATGCTGCACCCCGAGACGTCGCGCACAGCCGACGCCGACCGGGCGAACGGCCAGCGCCGCGCCTGAGTTAAGCACTTTGGCGTCTTCGCCCGAGCGATCAGGTCAGTGCAGGATCGCCTCGAGGAAGATGATCCCCGCCCCGATCGACGTGGATACGAGGCATCCGATGAGGCACCACCACCAGCGGTTTCCGCGGATGGCCAGCGCGCTGTAGCCGAGACCCGCGAGCGTCACGAGAACGACGCGCAGCGCCCACGCGACGGCTTCCTCGCTCGTCAGCGCGCCGAAGACGCCCAGGAGGAGCGGGATGCTGGGCAGGATCGAGGCCTCGAGCATGCCGACGGATTCGGCCAGGGCGTGCCGCAACGACCGGGCGACAGTGACCGTTCCGCGGTGCTCGCCGCCGTGGTGCCCGAGCGCCGCCGAGAAAACATGAGCGATCCAGAAGGCGACGAGTGTGACGGCGCTGAAGACGAAGATCGCACGGGGACCGTTGTCGTCGTCGGCCGCCGTAGCCGTGATGAGGCTCGCGTAGACGATCAGGCCGTAGATGGCCGATGGGCTAGCGAGGTGGCGCCAGAGTGCACGCAGATAGCTCATGCCGTCACATTAGCGCACGAAAAATGCCCCAGAATCGGCGAGATATCTGGGGCATTCAGTGCACCCCCTCGGACTTGAACCGAGAACCCACTGATTAAGAGTCAGTTGCTCTGCCGATTGAGCTAGAGGTGCATTTGGGACCGGAATTTTGCACTTCCGGACCGAGGAATACTTTAGCAGGAGAATTGCGGGGAGCGCGAATCGAGCCGCACGGCCGAGCATCCGGGGTCGATACGCTGGGGGTATGAGTGCCGACGCATCCCCCGTTTCTTCCGCTTCTGCCGACCCCCTCGCCGCCGGGAACGCGCTGGCCGATGACCTGCGGCTCGCGCTGCGCATCGCGGATGCGGCCGACACGATCTCGCTGGAACGCTTCCGGTCGAACGACCTCGACGTGTCGACCAAACCCGACCGCTCGTTCGTCACCGACGCCGATCTGGCGGTCGAGCGCCGCATTCGCGAGATCCTCACCGAGGAGCGACCGGAGGACGGCATCCTGGGCGAGGAGTACGGCACGGCCGGCTCGACCGCCCGGCAGTGGATCATCGACCCGATCGACGGCACGGCCAACTACCTGCGCGGCGTGCCCATCTGGGGCACGCTCATCTCGCTCGCCGTCGACGGCGTGCCCGTCGTGGGCGTCGTCTCCTCCCCCGCGCTCGAGAAGCGCTGGTGGGCCGCCGACGGTTCAGGCGCCTGGTCGTCGCTGCGGGGCGGCGCGCCCGAGCAGCTGAAGGTCTCGCGCGTGCAGAAGCTCGCCGACGCCTCCGTCAGCTTCCAGAGCGTCACGCAGTGGGACGATGCCGGCTACCTCGACCAGCTCGTCGCGCTGACCCGGGCCAGCTGGCGCGACCGCGCCTACGGCGATATGTGGGCGTACATGCTGTTGGCCGAGGGACTGGTCGACGCCGTGGGCGAGTTCGACGTCAAGGAGTACGACGTGGCGGCGCTGGTGCCGATCGTGCGCGAGGCGGGTGGTGCGACATCTGCCATCGACGGGACCGATCGCATCGACCGCCGCAGCTTCTTGGCCACGAACGGTGCGCTGCACGAAGAGATCCTCGGATTGCTGCACAGCTGACGCTCAATGGCCTAGCTGTGAGTCGGCTTTGAAAATGAGGCTCGCTCTGGATAGCATCATGCAACACGGAGTCGCATCCCGATCGGCGCCGCTCACACCCCGAATGGAACAGCATGCCCGCCCCGTCTCGCCTCAGCCGCCGCTTCCTCGCCGTGGGCGCCGCAACCGCTCTCGCCGCCTCGCTCTCAGGCTGCAGCCTGATCAACAGCATCATCGACAAGCCCGTCACGCGGGATGCCGAGACCGAGGAAGTCGTCGAGGCCGGCACGTCGAGCGTCTTCTCGATCAAGGTGGGCGACTGCATCAACGACGACAGCACGAGCGAAGAGGTCTTCGAGGTAGAGGCCGTTCCGTGTGCCGAGCCGCACGACCTCGAGGCCTTCTACGAATTCTCGCTCGACGGCTCGGAGTACCCGGGCGACGACGAGGTCTCTCAGCAGGCCGACACCGGGTGCTACGACCAGTTCACGACCTTCGTGGGCCTGAGCTACGAGGACTCGACCCTCGACTACGCCCCCTACACGCCCACCGAGGCGAGCTGGACCGAAGACGGCGACCGCCTCGTGAGCTGCATGATCGGCGACCCCGAGGGCCGCACGACCGGCTCGCTCGCGGGCGTCGCCCACTAAGCAGCGGCTAGGCGGTGTGAGCTGAACGCTTGCGCCGCTTGCGTGCCCCGAGGTCGAGGAAACCGAGCACCAACGCCACGGCCACGAGGGTCAGGGTCACGGCGAAGCCGGCCCGGAACGCGTCGTGGAACACCTCGAGTTTCGGCACCGACCCCGTCTCGGAGTAGATCGTCGCGTAGAACGCCGCACTCGCCGCCGCGGTGCCCATGGCCGTTCCGACGCGTTGGCCGAGCTGCGCCATCGAACCCGCGACGCCGCCCTGCTCGACGGGCACTTCGGCGAGCGTGAGCGTCTGGTTGGGCGAGATGACGAAACCGCCACCCGTGCCGGCGACCAGCATGCCGACACCCATGCCGTAGATCGCCACGTCGGCGGGCAGCAGCTCGGCGGCGAGCAGCACCATCGAGAAACCGATCAGCACGATGACGATGCCGATCACGACGAGCTTGCGACCCACCCGGTTGACGATCGTGCCGCCGTACCACGCCGTGACGGCCGACGAGAGCGCGAACGGGATGCTGACCATGCCGGCGAACACCGGCTCGAGCCCGATGCCCTGCTGCAGGAACAGAGTCGTCAACAGGAACATGGCGGGCATGGCCGCGAAGTAGGCCATGGCGATGAGCAGGCCGTTGCGATAGGAACCCTTGCGGAACAGGTCGAAGTGCACGACAGGCGATTTGCCGATGCGCTTGTAGCGGCGCTCCCACAGCACGAAGGCGGCCGCCGCGATGGCCGCCAGGATGAGCAGATACCAGCGAGCGGGCTGATCGTCTGGCCCACCCGTCGTGAGCACGAACGGCAACATGACGCTGAAGGTGGCGACGGCCAAGATGAGGATGCCGACGAGGTCGAGTTCGCGTGAACCCGGCGAACGCTCCTGCTTGGCGGGCAAGAGCTTGAGCGCGAACGGCAACAGGATGATGACGAGCGGCACGTTCATCGCGAAGATGTAGCGCCAGCCATCCGTGGGCCCGCCGACCGCGATGAGCAGGCCGCCGAGCGTGGGGCCGAAGGCGGTGGAGACACCGATCGTGGCGCCGAAGAGCCCGAACGCCCGCCCGCGCTCCTCGCCCTGGAAGAGCTGCTGCGTGAGCCCGATCACCTGGGGCATCTGGATGCCGGCCGCGATGCCCTGCACGATGCGCGCCACCATGAGGAACTCGATGTTGGGGGCGACGGCACACGCCAGGCTCGAGACCATGAAGAGGCTGAGGCCCACGACGAACATGGCCTTCCGTGAGTGCAGGTCGCCGAGACGGCCGGCCGGCACGAGCGCGAGACCGAAGGCCAGGGCATAGCCCGCCACGATGATCTGGAGTTCGGCGGGGCCGGCGCCCAGCGACTTCTCGATCGACGGGAGCGCGACGTTGACCTTGGACAGGTCGAGGATGGTGAGGGCTGCTACGGAGACGCAGACGGCGAAGGCCTGCCAGCGTTGACGGCCGCTGAGGGCGTTGGCGAGTGAGGACGACATATACGGGGAAGCATACTCCCGGCGGGCGCGGCCCAGGCGGCCCGCCGATAGGGTTGACGGGACGCGTTCCGCCGGTGCGGAGCGGCCGAGTGAGGAGCACCATGTCCGAGAAACGCGCGGGAGCGAAACCCGCCGGAACGATTCGCCGCCGCATCCGCACGACCGGGTGGCTCGCGCTGCTGGCCCTCGTGCTCGCCGTCGTGGCCTTCGTGGTGTGGACGCAGATCGTCATGCCCGGCGACCGCCGCGCCACCATCGAGGTGTTCGACGACGCGGCCGTGCAGGTGACCGACACGGGCGACAGCATCGTTATGACGCCGACGGGCGAAGATGGCGGGGCCGACGCATCCGGCGAGGGGCTCGTGTTCATTCCGGGCGCCAAGGTCGACCCCTACGCCTACCTCTACAAGCTCTCGGGCGCCGTCGAAGAATCGGGCCTCACAGTCGTCATCACGAAGCCCACGCTCAACCTGGCGTTCTTCGACCAACGCCCCCTCTCGACCTTCACCGAGGCCGCACCCGGTGTGACCGACTGGTTCGTCGGCGGCCACTCGCTCGGCGGCGTGCGCGCCTGCCAGTGGGCCGATAGCGAGGATGTCGCGGGTCTCGTTCTCTTCGGCAGCTACTGCGCCAACGACCTCTCGCAGTCGGGCCTGCCCGTGCTGAGCATCGGCGGCAGCAACGACGGCCTCTCGACCCCCGCCAAGATCGAGGATGCTTCGGGTCGGCTTCCCGCCGACACCGAGTTCGTCGAGCTCGACGGCGCGAACCACGCCGACTTCGGCGACTACGGTGTGCAGCCGGGCGACGGCACCTCGACGGTGTCGGACGAGGATGTGCGGGCCGAGATCACCGACGCGATCGACGCGTTCGTCGGCTAGAAGCGGTTCTGTCGCGTCGCCTCGCTGCGAAGCCATCAGGTGGCCGACGACACGACGAAGTTTGGAGCCCCGAGGAATCGTCAGCGAATCCGCGGCGCGCTTCTCCGTCAGCCTTCGAAGGTGACGGGGAGCCAGCGGTTCTTGTTGCGGCGCGTGAGCGCGGCCGTGCGCGCCTCGGCGATCGTGCCGAACACCGCGAGCGCGTGCTCGCCGACCTGGCGCGCGATCTCGTCGTCCTCGGCCTCGAAGCGCACGACGATGCGGGGCAGGCCGCCGACGATCTGCAGATCGGACGCTTCCACGACCGTGAGGGTGGCTGCGGCATCCGCGACCGTGGGGAGCACATCGGCGGGGTGGACGCCCGGCCGCACCGCGCCGACACCGATCGTCACGCGAAAAGAAGGCATCAGTCCAGAATAGGACGCCCAACCGCGACGAAAAAGCGGGCCGACACGAAAAAGCGGGCCGCCCCGAAGGACGGCCCGCTGGTGTCGCGAGAGTGTGAGAACGACCGATGGTGGAGATGGGGGGAATTGAACCCCCGTCCACTGCTGTGATTCTGCGCCTTCTACGGGCGTAGCCTGTTGAGACGTTCTACTCGGCCCCACCCTTTGCTACAGGCATCTAGGGTGACAGGCCCAGCCCGAGAAAAAGTCCCGCGTCGCCCTCAGGCGTGACGACGCAGCAAGCTCTCTAAATGGCGCCAGGGTCCGGGACGAGAGCGAACCCGGTCTGACGGACCTCGAAGCTAGCCTAGGCGGCTAGGGCGAAGTCGGTGCGCTTAGAATTGGCACCTATATTTTGCAGAGATCGTTTACGAGATAACCCTGCATCCTCGGCCCGCTTCTCGCAGTTTCGCAGGCAATGTCGAAACCGATCATCCCCTCGAAACACCGCGATAGATCGCAGCGGGTCATTCTCACACTCTGTTGACTTATGAACCGGCGGACCGGATCGAGCGCCTCTCGGACGCAGCTTTTCAGTATAGCCTTCATGCCAGCCGAGCGCCAGCGTCGATACGGACGACCGTGGCACCGCTGCCCTATTGCACGCCGCTGGTCGTGATGAGGCGAGTCCACGGTCCGGGCGGCGGCTCGTTGTTCTCGGCGAACCGCCAGCTCACGCGATCGGTGTCGCCGTTGAGATCGCGAAACCCGAGGCAGGCGTTGACGGCGGGTGAGACATCCATGCCGGCGCCGCCGTAGCGGGCGTTCTGCGGGCGGGCGTCGCCGGCTCCGAAGACGTAGGCCGCATCGTCGTACTCCCCCGGCCCGGCGTCCTGGATCTGGGCAAAGCACGTGCGATCGCCGAGGCGCAGCTCGACCCAACGATTCTTGAGATAGCTGAAGTCGCGATCGCCCGCGTGCTCGACATATCCCGGGTCGCCCGCCCACGGCACCACGGTGTCGCGCCGGCCGAAGGCCGCATCGTCGTTGATGTCGTCGAAGGGCAGATCGAGGTAGAACGGGTTCTCGGCGGGGGTCATGCTCGTCGGGAAGTAGTCGTCGGCCGCGAAACGACGTTCCGTCTGGCACACCGTGTCGACGACGATGCCGTCGCAGCCGCCGTAGCTCTGCTGCCACCGGGAATCGTAGGTCGAGTACACCTGCGAACCGTCCGAGGCCGACGGGTCGAACAGCTCGCCCACCCAGAAGGTCGTCGCCACGATGTCGGTGTGCCACGGATAGCCGGGCGTCGCGAGCACCCGCACCGTGCCCGCCGACGCACAGCCGGCGAGCACGAGGGTGAGGCCCAGCACGGCGCTCATTCCGAGCGCCGACGCGAGTGCCGACGCGAGTGCCGACGATCGCACCGCACCGAGCCCCACGTCACACCATCCGATCGGTCATGGGCTCACACTGCCACGGCTGGTCGCACTCTCGGTGGGAGTATGCGCCTCGACGGGCGCTGTGACGGGCGGCGGGGCCGCGGCGGACTTCAACGCGACCGACGTGGTGGGCGACACGGATGGCGCACCCACGCTGTCGTAGAGGGCGTAATCATCCGTCGTGATGCTGCCGTTGGCGAAGATGTTCAACCCAAAGCTGATGCCCGTGATGCCGGCCGGGATGGCGGGCGTCTGCCACACGGCCTGCGTGTAACTCGGGGATGCCGAGAACCACGGGCTCGAGGTCCAGTACTGCCAGCCGCCCGAGGCGTTCCGCACATAGACCGCGAACTGGGTGACGGTCGTCGAGGTGTACCAGGCCCGCATCGAGTAGGTCTTGCCCGGCGTGACCGCGGGGGCGCAACTACCGAGGTCGAAGGCCGGCAGCACCTTGGCGTCGCCGTCGGTGTAACCCGAGACCGTGACGGTTTCGGCCCGGGTGCCCGTGTGCGCGTTCGGTGTGGTGGCGAAGGTGGCCGTGTTGGCGCCGTAGCCGCCCTGCATCCAACATTTCGGCAGGCCGTTCGGGCCGTCGGTTTCGAGACCCGGGTTGACCACGCCGTTGGCACCGGCCGTCGGGGCGGGGATGGCGGGGCCCGCGACGGCAGGTTTCACGACTCCGCCGACGACATCGCCGACGGGTTTCACGACCGTGTTGCCCGTGGTGGCGCGCGGAGCCAACCAGCTCGTGAATTGAGCGAGCACCGTCGGCGTGACGTTGAGGTCGCCGCACCCCGAGGCGCACACGTTGTGGAACGTGAACTGCACCCATCCTCCGGCGGCTTCGGCGCGCGTCACCGAGTTCTTGAGGTCGGTCAGGGTCCAGGTGCTGTCGACCTGGTCGAGTGCCTTCGTGTAGTAGGGCTCGGCCGGCGGCACGGTTTCGGCATACGCGCAGTCGAGGCATCCGAACCGCGACCGGATGTCGCCGAGCATGCGTGCACTGTTGTACCCGCACGATGCGGCAGCCTGTTCGGCATCGGGTGTCGACGAGGCGAACGGGTAGGCGAAGCTGCGCACCGCATATCCCCACCCCAGCAGCGTCGAGCGGTCGTTGCAGATCTGACGGCGCACCTCGTCGGCGGGCAATGTGGCGAGGTCGGCGTGGCTGACGGTGTGTCCGCCGATCTCCTGTCCACCCGCCTTCAAGGTGTCGAGGTTCGCTCGGGTCATATAGCTGGGTGCCCCCACGAAACCCGAGACGATGTAGAACGTCGCCTTCATGTTCTGCGCGTTCAGGGCGGGCAGGGCGGCGAGTTGGTTGGCGTTGCCGTCGTCGAACGTGAGGCTCACGGTCGTGCGCGGCTTCACGGTGGCCGCATCGGCGGGCCCGGATGTCTTCACGAACGGCGACAGGATGAGTGCGAGTGCGGCCACCACGGCCAGGATCACGGCGATCATCGGAGGCCGCGTATCGGAGCGCTCGGAACGCCCGGGCTGCTGCTCGGCGTCGTCGCGGAGCGAGCTAAAGGTCAGTGTGTTCATCATTCGACCGTCACCGACTTCGCGAGGTTGCGCGGTTTATCGACGTCGAGTCCGAGCCGCAGGGCCAGTTCGCGGGCGAAGAGCTGCAGCGGCACCACCGCCTCGAGCGGACCCCAGCGGTCCATCCCGCCGACGAGCGGTCGGCTCACGCTCATGCCGACGGCGGGGATGGTGCTTCCCGCACCGCCTATGGTGATGACCCGGCCGCCGCGAGCCGCGACCTCCGACAGGTTCGACGCCAGCCTCGGGTCGCCGTTGTCGACCACGATCACGGGTGTGCCCTGGTCGACGAGCGCCAAGGGGCCGTGCTTCAGCTCGCCCGCCGGGTAATGCTCGGCCCAGCGATAGCTGATCTCCTTCAGCTTCAAGGCGCCCTCCTCGGCGAAGACGACGCCGGGGCCGCGGCCCAGGAAGATGAAGCCCGACCGATTGAGGACCTCGTCGACGATGCCGGGGACGACACCCTTCGAGACCTCGAGGGCCTGAGCCAGCAGATCGGGCAGCCGGCGCAGATCGTCGGTCAGATCGGCCGCGCGCGACCGGTCGATGCGCCCCGTGTCCACGAGGGCCGATACCGCGACCGCCACCCCCGTGATCACCTGGGCGACGAAGGTCTTGGTTGCGGCGACACCGATCTCGGGCCCGGCGTTGCAATCGACGACGCTCGAGGCCCGGCGGGCGACGCTCGACGCCGGGTTGTTCGTCACGGCCACGAGCCCCGCCGAAACGGGTTCGAGCTGATCGAGCGCCCGCAGGATGTCGGCCGTCTCACCCGATTGGCTGAGCGCCAGAATCAGGGTGCCCGGGTCGAGGATGGTCTCGGAGGCCTCCGACGCCACGACCGAAACCGTCGGGATGCCGCCCAGGGCGCCGAACGCGCGAGCGATGACACGCCCGGCGTTCAGCGACGTGCCACAGCCGAGCACCGCGATGCGCTCGAAGGCGGGCGCCTCGAGCGAGCGCCACAGCGAGCCGTCGGCGATGTGCGGCACCAGGTCGTCGAGGATGCGGGCCGCGATGGCGGGCTGCTCGTCGATCTCCTTCGCCATGTAGTCGGCGTGCGATCCGCGTTCGAGCGCCGCCGAGGTGAAGGGACAGAGGGCGGCCTGGGGGGTGGCCGTCCTCTGTCCGTCTCGGGTCCAGACCAGCTCGTCGGCGAGTTCGACGATGTCGCCGTCGACGAGGGTCCGGTATTCGTCGACCCAGTCGGCGATGGCGCCGATATCACTGGTGACGAAATCTCCGATCGCCGACGAGGCGACGATCAGGGGTGAATGGTGGGCGGCCGCGACGAGACGGCCCGTTTCGGCATCCGTCACGACGAGCGCCCACGAGCCCTCGAGGCGACGGGTGGCCGCGTGCACCGAGCGCAGCAGGTCGCCCGACGACTCGAGGTGGTCCTCGATGAGGTGGCACACGACCTCCGAGTCGACGTCCGATGCGAAGACGTGGCCGTCGGCCTCGAGCTCCTGCCGCAGGGCGCGGTGGTTCTCGATGATGCCGTTGTGGGCGACGCTGATGCGTCCCGTGCAATCTCGATGCGGATGCGCGTTGCGGGTCGTCACGGCGCCGTGCGTCGCCCAGCGGGTGTGACCGATGCCGAGACCCGTGAGGGGCGCACCCGACCAGGCCGCGACATCCGTCGTCAGACCGCCGACGCGGCCAACGGAACGGATGACAGCGGTCGAGGCATCCTCCGTCACGATGGCCACGCCGGCGGAGTCATAGCCCCGATATTCGAGGAGGGTGAGGGCCCGCAACAGGAACGGTGCCGCGCCGGCCTCGACCCGCGCGGCCACGATGCCGCACATCAGCGGGCCCAGCCGGCCTGGGCCACCTCGGCGACGCGGGCGCCGCCCTTGGTGGGGTCGACGATGGCCGAACGCTGGCGGTCGGCCTTGGTGGTCTCGGCGATGGCCGCCGCGACATGCGCGAGCGTCTCGTCGAGCGTGGTCCGCGGAACGAAACCGACCAGGTCGAAGGCCGCCGTGTTGTCGGGCACGCGGCGGCGCATGTCCTCGAATCCCTCGGAATAGGCCGCTTCGTAGGGGACATAGGTGATGCTGCTCGACGAACCGGTCACGCGCAGGGCGCGAAGGGCCAGCTGTTCGATCGAGATCTCCTCGGCGCCGCCCAGGTTGAACGCCCGGCCGACGGCCGCGGGGGCCTCGGCGATGCGCACCAGGGCGGGCACGACATCCCCCACGTAGGAGAAGCAGCGGGTCTGCTGGCCGTCGCCGAAGACCGTGAGCGGTTCGCCGCGCAGTGCCTGGCCGACGAGGTTGGGCACGACCATGCCGTAGCGCCCGGTCTGGCGCGGGCCGACCGTGTTGAAGGGGCGCACGATGGCCACCTGCAGGCCGTATTGCGTGTGATATGCGTGGGCGAAGGCCTCGTCGATACCCTTCGAGGCCGCATAGGTCCAGCGCGAGGTGAGCGCCGAACCGAGCACGCGGTCGGAGTCCTCCGAGAGCTTGTCGGCCGTGTTCTTGCCGTACACCTCGCTCGTCGACACCAGCAGCAGCTTCGCGTTGTTCGCGAGACACGCATCCAACACGTTCTCGGTGCCATGGATGTTGGTGCGCAGGCTCGACAGCGGGTGTTCCACGATGAGCCTGACCCCTACGGCGGCTGCAAGGTGGAACACCCGGTCGGCTCCGCGGATGGTGTCCTCGACCACCGAACGATCGAGGATGGAACCCTGCACCAGGCGGAGTTTCGGGTCGGCGAGCGCGCCTAGCAGGTTGCGCGGCGCTCCCGTCGACATGTCGTCCAGCACGACGACGTCGTCGCCGGCCGCGAGCAGATATTCGACGAGGTGGCTGCCGATGAAACCGGCGCCTCCGGTGATGACACTTCTCATGATTCTGTTCCCCTCAAGCGCTGCAAAAAAAGTCGGTGGGTGGTGCGGGTGTGGTGCGGATGTGGTGCGGTGCGGGTGTGTCCCGGCGAGCCGAGCCGCGCGCGTCAGATGACGCGGCTCTGGGCCAGCTCGGTGTCGCGGTAGGTGGCGTCCAGCACGAGCTGGTCGGTGCGCACCCAGTTCAGGTCCGTGCCCGTGTGCTTGGTGTGCAGCAGGATGAGGTCGGCGTCGAAACCGGCGGCATCGATGACGGCATCCACCAGGCGTCCGTCGGGCAGGCGCACACCGGCGAAGTGGTTGTCGACGAAGCCCACCGTCGCTCCGTGCTCGGCCAGTCCCGAGAGAATCTCGATGGCGGGCGATTCGCGCAGGTCGGAGACATCCGGTTTGTAGGCGATGCCGACCACGAGGATGCGAGCGTTGGCTAAGGCGATCCCACCGCGGGCGAGCACGTCACGCGCCCCGTCGACGATGCGGCCGGGCCGTGAGGCGATCTCGGTCATGGCCTGCGTGATGAGCGGTGCGTTGACGCGTTGCTCGCGCAGCTGCCACAGCAGATAGTGCGGATCGCACGGGATGCAGTGGCCGCCGACGCCCGGGCCGGGGTAGAACGGCATGAAACCGTAGGGTTTGGTCGCGGCGGCGTCGATCACCTCGGTGACGTCGATGTCGAGCGTCGAGCAGATGTCCGCGAACTCGTTGGCCAGGGCGATGTTGACGGCGCGAAACGTGTTCTCCAACAGCTTGGTCATCTCGGCGGCGGCAACCGACGAGACGCGGTGGATGTTGGTGGTGTAGCGCGAGACGACGCGCACGGCTTCCTCTTCGCACTCGGGCGTCGCGCCGCCGATCACGCGGGGCACATCGTCGTGGTCGAAGCGTTCGTTGCCGGGGTCGATGCGTTCTGCGCTGAAGGACACGTAGGCGTCGACGCCGATGCGGAATCCGCGGGCTTCGAGGGGCTTCTGCACGAAGTCCTCGGTGCAGCCGACGTAGGTGGTCGACGTGAGCATGACGAGCTGACCCGGCACGGCCTGCGCCACGACCATGTCGCACGCGCTCTTCAGGATGGTGAGGTCGGGGATGAGGTGACGGTCGACGGGCGTCGGCACGCAGATGATGATGGCGCGGGCCTTCGCCAGCATGGTGGGGTCGCTCGTCAGGTGGAAGCGTTCGTCGTTCTCGGCGACGTCGAGCCGGTGACGGTCGGCCTCGACGAGGTCGGCGCGGTGGCCGCGGATGTCGTCGAGCCGGCGTTCGGAGACGTCGAGGGCGAGCACGCGGCTGCCCCCGTGGTGATAGGCCAGGGCCGTCGGCAGGCCGACGTAGCCGAGACCCACGATGGCGAGGTCGTAATCGAACGTGGCGTGGGGTTTCGAGGGGGTCTGACTGAAGATCCATTCCGGGCGGTTGTCGGGTTCTTCCGGGTGATCTGCGGTGCGGGTCGTCGTGAGAGTAGACATGGGTTCTCCTGGGTATGTGGCAGTACCGCACGGCACACCGATCCGGGTTCAGGAGGTCGGGGGCCCTGCGGCACGATCGCGGTTCGGGCCGGATCGTGTGTCGGGTGAGCAGTCCGTCCAGGGTGAGAGTCCGGGTTGCCTGGTGCCACGATCCGCCGCGGATGGCCCGGCGGTCAACGCATTTCGCCAAGGGTGCGGTTAACGCGGCGGACCGCCGACCTCGATGCGGGTTTCCGGCGGCCCATGCGGTTTTCCGCAGTGACTCTGCGGGTGCGTGCGGGTTCGGGCGGCCGACATCCGCTTACCGTCGATCTGAACAGCCCCAACTTTTGGAGATCCGTGCTCACCTTCGCCATCGTGGTGTTCTTCACCATCGGCCTGAACACGCTCGTGTGGACGATCGCGGGCCTCAGCCGCATCGCCGTCGAGACCACGCGCGCCCTCCGCGTGCGCCATCGTCGTCACAGCGGCAAGATCTTCCCCGCGGATGCCCTCAGCCACCGTCCGACACGCGTCGATGTCGCCGTGGTCATCGCGGCGCACAACGAGGAGACCGTGATCGAGGAGACGCTGCGGGCGGCGGGCAGGCTCATCCCGCCCTACCAGATCTTCGTCGTGTCGGATGGCTCGTCAGACCGCACCGTCGAACTCGCCCGGGCCGCGGGCGCGAACGTCTACGACCTCAACCCGAACCGCGGCAAGGCGGGCGCCATCGTCGCGGCCCTCGAGTATTTCGACCTCGCGGGCCGATTCGATGTCGTCATGCTGCTCGACGCCGACACGCGTCTCGCCGAAAACTATTTCGAAACGGGCCTCGCGTTGTTCGACTCCCCCGACGTCGTCGCCGTGGCCGGGCGTGCGACGACCCTGCTCGACGGCCCGAGGCAGGGGCTCGAGGCGCGGATCCTCACCTCATATCGCGAACGCGTCTACATCGCCATGCAGTTTCTGCACAAGTTCGGGCAGGCCGCCCGGCACGCCGACGCCGTGGCGATCGTGCCCGGGTTTGCGAGCATGTATCGCTCACGCATCCTGGCCCACATCGATATCGCCGCCGAGGGGCTGACCATCGAGGACTACAACATGACCTTCGAGGTGCACGCCAAAAAGCTCGGCCGCATCGCATTCCATCCGTTCGCGTCGATCGCGCACACGCAAGACCCCGACACGCTGCGCGACTACATCAAGCAGGTGCGGCGATGGAACCTCGGCTTCTGGCAGACGCTGCTGAGGCACAAGCCGCGCCTCAACCGCTTCTGGGCCGCGCTGGCGCTCTTCGTGAGCGAGCTGGCCATCTCGAGCATCGTCATGGTGGCTCTCGTGCCCCTGCTGGTCGTCTCGACGCTCGGGTGGGCTCTCGAAACCGCGGGCGTTCTGACGACGGGCCCCCTCGTGGATGTCGCGACCATAGCCCCTCCGCTCGCCCTCCTGTTGGGCGTGGTCCTGCCCGACTACGCGCTCACGCTGCTCGCCGCTGTCGTCGCGAAGCGCCCGGGGTATCTCGTCCTCGGCATCGCCTATCCCCCGCTGCGCATCCTCGACGCCTGGTTGTGTCTGCGCGCGTTCGTGCAGGCGCGGTCCGGCACGTCGACGGGCGTCTGGCAGAGCCCCACGCGGCGGGCGACATCCGTTCCGGCATCGGGCCCGAGCGCGCCGGCGTCATCCACACCGAGCGCGCCGGCGACATCCACACCGACCGCGCCGGCGGCATCCAGCCCGGTCAGTTGAGCAGCGCCACCAGATGCGATCGCGACCGCGCCCCCGCCTTGCGATACACGCGCGTGAGCCGCAGCTCGACCGTGCGCACCGACACGTAGAGCGTCGCGGCGATCTCCTTGTTGCGCAGGCCCTTCAGCACGAGGTCGACCACCTGGCGTTCGTCCTCGTTGAGCGTGTCGAGGACAGCCGCCGTCTCAGATCGGTTGTCCGGGGGCGCCGCGACCCCGGCCGCAGCAGCAGTGGGCGGTGCGGCTCCGATCCAGGCGTTCGCTCCGGCGGCCTGGTAGATGGCCCGGGCCGTGGCGTGCGAATGCGAGGCTTCGTCGACCTCACCGCGCTCGAACTGGCGACCGGCGAGCATCTCCCAGGTGCGCGCCAGCAGGTACCGCGAGTCGTCGTCGCGGAAGGCGGCGATCGCCTCACGGAACAGCGGGAGGCTCCGGTCGGCGGGCGCGACGATCGCGCGGGTCAACGGAATGGACAACTCGATCCATCGACTCGGATGCTGCGCCTCGGCCGCCTGGAGCCGCGCCGACGTGCGTTCGGCCGCCGTTCGGTGCCCCGTCAGAACCTCGGCGAGAGCCAGATCCGGCAGGTGCCGCACGATGGCAGGGTTCGGCATGGCGTTGCTCGTCGCATCGGCGTCGTCGAGCAGGCGTCTGGCATCCTCGTATCGTTTCTGGGCGAGCGCGAGCGTGCCGAGAATCGCCGAGCTGATCGCCGAGACCGCCATGTTGCCCTCGACGGTGGCGCGATCGATGGCCGCGGCGAAAAGGGTGTCGGCCGTCTCGTAATCGCCCGTGCTCAGCGCATACCAGGCGCGCAGCTGAACGCGGGATGCGCGCGCGCCGAGATGCGGCGCCGCCACCTGCGTGCGGTGCCATTCCACATAGGCCTCGCGGGCACGTTTCATGGTCCCGGCGCGGATCTCGTTCACGACGGAGCGGAACCACACAGCCTCCCGCCACAGCGTATTCTCGTCGTCGAGACGCGCGAGTCCGACCGCGTAGAGGCGGCGCGCCTGGGCGTATTCCTCGGACATGCTGGCCGTGTCGGCCGCGAGCAGAAGCAGCCGCAGGGGAATCGTGTCGGCGTCGACGACCTGCAGATTCTGGGGTCGGTCGTAGGAGTCGATCAGGGCCATGAGCGCGTCGCGCAGCACCCTCTCGGCCGCGCTGGAGGTCGGCCCGACGCCGGCCCGGTCGATCGCACGCCGCGCCGACACGAAGTCCCGGCGTTCGGTATGCCAGTAGGCCGCGTCGATGAGCAGCCGCGTCGCCCCCGTGGGGTTGCGCGGGCCGTGCACGGCCACGGCGGTGTCGATCTCGTGTTCGGGAACGATGCCCGTCGCCGTGTAGTCGACGGCGGCCCGTATCTCGGCGAGAACGAAGGCTCCCGCCGCCCGGTCCCCTCCGAGCTGAGCATGCCTCAGATAACGCTGAGCCAGCCTCACCTCTCCGTGGCGGAAGAACGCGTCCACCAGGTCGAGCACGTGGCGCAGGAGTTCGTTCCGGGTCGGTGCGACGGCGATGGCTCGCTCCGCGTATTCGACCGCCGTCGACCGCCGCCCCGATCGCTCGAACGCGGCCGCCGCGTCGAAGAGTTCGCGGGCCGCGTCTTCATCCTCGGCGGTCGTATAGCTCGCGTGCCACACGGCGACCTCTGGCGCGTGGTCGACGGCCGCCTGGGCCAGCTCTGCATGCAGCACCCGCCGCACCTTCGGGTCGATGCCCCAATACAGGCTCGATCGCAGCAGCGTGTCCGCGATGCCGACGGCGCGATCGCGCACGCGCACGAAACCGGCGTTCACCAGGTCGTCGATCACCTCGGCGTCGTCCGCATCCGCCGTGAGCGCGTCGACATTGGCGGATGCCTGCAGCGAGATCTTCTGCAACATGAGCCGTTGTCGCGGCCCCAGAGCCCCTGTCCGCGCCACCGAGTCTTCCAGGACACGCGCAGTGTGCGGCAGCGGAAGGGGCACGGCCACACTGCCCTCGAACTGTTCGAGCGTCAGGTGTCGGCCCACGTCGATGAGCGCCGCGGGCACGCCGCCCGATTGCTCGCACACGATCTCGAGCACCCCCGCGTCAGCCGTGGGCGGGCACGTGGCGCTCAGAAGCGCCAGCGAGTCGGCAGGCCCGAGTGCCGGAAGTTCGATACGTGTCGCCGCCTGGAACATCTCTCCGCTCGGCACCCGCCGAGCGGTGCCGACGAGCCTGATCCCCGTGCCGGCCAGACGCCCGGCCATGAAGCCCAGCAGCATGAGGGATTCGCGGTCCATCAGGTCGGCGTCGTCGATCATCAGCAGAATGGGTTCGAGCCGCAGGCCCCGCAGCACCGAGAGCAGGTCCCGCGCCGCCTGGAACATCTGTTGCGGCTCGGTCGAGCGCAGCGTGAAGCGTCCACTGAATTCGATGGCACGAGGATCGTCGAGCGCGGCGAACAGGCGCGAGAAACCGGCCAGGGGCCACGTCGACTCGGCGGCCGTCGTGATGATCAGGGCCGTGCGCACTCCGCCGCGGGCGGCTGCTTCTTCGAGCAGGCGGGTCTTGCCGATCCCGGGTCGTCCGGTGATGAGGATGGCGCGCTCGAAGTGCTCGTCATCCGCGCCCAGAATGCGCTCGATCTCGGCGTCGCGGTCGAAGAAGGGCGTGCTATCGGAGACGGACGCGTGCATGGCGATGCCATTCCGCATGAACGTCGGCATTCATGGGGACCTCCCCTCCCGGCCGCGGTCGGGTCGCCGCCGGTAGGGGTGAGTCTAATCACACTCGCGAGAAATGCTCAAGCAAGTGCATAGCAGCAATCTGCGCCTTGATCGTACAAACCGCGCAATTCGTGCGCTCTGTGGATGAGGCTGACGACTCTATTCGCCGAGGTGGTTGCGCGACGCCATCGCGCGGGCGGCTTCGCGGGTGTCTTGGCGCTCGCGCAGGGCCTGGCGCTTGTCGTATTCGCGCTTACCCTTGGCGATCGCGATCTCGACCTTGGCCCGGCCGTCGCTGAAGTACAGGCGCAGCGGAACGATCGTGTAACCGCCGGGCGCCACCTTGTGCGAGATCTTGGCGATCTGCTCCTTGTGCAGCAGCATCTTGCGCTTCCGCCGAACGGGGTGGTTGTTCCAGGTGCCCTGGTTGTATTCGGGGATGTGCACGGCATCGAGCCAGGCCTCGCCACCCTCGATGAAGCCATAGCCGTCGACGAGCGAGGCGCGACCGGCCCGCAGCGATTTGACCTCGGTGCCCGTCAACACGAGACCCGCCTCATAGGTGTCCTCGATGAGGTAGTCGTGGCGCGCCTTGCGGTTGGTGGCCACCACCTTCTCACCACGTTCCCTGGGCACGGCGTCTCCTGTTCGTTCGAGCGAATTCGTTGCCCGAGCGGGCAGCCTCTCAGTCTAGCAACGAAAGAGCGGATGTCGCAGCCCGGGCACGTTCGACACGTGGGGCTCGCGACATCCGCCCGTCGTCTAGATCTTGAGGTAGCGCTTGATCGCGAAGTTGGCCGACAGCGCCGCCAGCACCACGCCGACCACGATCAGCAGTGGGATGACGATGAACGCGTCCTGCAGCCCGACGAAGTTGACGAACTGGGCCGAGGGAGCCAGGTAGCCGTCGACGAAGAAGTGCACGATCGCGAGGATGGCTCCACCCGCCAACAGCGATCCGATCACGGCCGCGAACACACCCTCCAAGACGAAGGGCGTCTGGATGAACCGGTTCGACGCGCCCACCAAGCGCATGATCCCGATCTCCTTGCGGCGCGAGTACGCCGACAATCGGATGGTGGTGGCGATCAGCAGCACGGCCGCGATGAGCATGAGCCCCGCGATGCCGATGGCCGTATAACTCGCCACGTTGAGCGCCTGGAAGATCGAGTCGAGGTATTGCCTCTGGTCGGTGACCGATTGCACGCCCTGCTTACTCGAGAACGCCTCGGACAGAACGGCCGACTGCGAGGGGTCCTTCAGGTTCACCCAATAGGTCTCGTTCAGCTGCTCGGGCGTCACGAGCTGAGCCAGGTCGTTGTCCTTGAACTGTTCCTGGAAGTTGTCGTAGGCCTGCTGGTGGTCTTCGAAATAGAACTTGTCGACGAAGGGCGCGATGGCGGGCGACTTCAGGTCGGTTTCGACGGAGGCCTTCTGGTCAGGGGTCGCTTCACCGCCCGTGCACGTCTCGTCGGTCGAGTCGGCCGTGCACAGATAGATGGCCACCTGGGCCTTGTCGTACCAGTAGTTCTTCATCTGGCCGATCTGCATCTGCATGAGCACGGCCGTGCCCACGAAGGTGAGGGAGATGAAGGTGACGAGCACGACAGAGATCACCATCGAGACGTTGCGGCGGAGCCCCGTCGTGGCTTCCTGCCAGATCAGACCGAACCTCATTTGACCGGACCCACGTTCTGCTCGTCGTCTCCTGCTTGTTCGTCGTCACCCGAGCGCAATCCGAGCCGGTCGACCAGCGAGAGGTGCGCGTTGACCTCGTCGGGGGTTTCGTCGCGGCGGGGCAGGTTCACGATGCCCGTCTGATTTCGGGTGGCGGATGCTGCAGCCCCCGTGTCGTTCTGGGCCTCGCGTCGCTCGGACAGCGGGGCCACCTGCGCGGTGTTCGCGGCATCCTGGTTGGCCTGGACGGCCTGCAGCTGGATGGCCTGGGTCTCGAGTTCGGCGGCAGCCGCGGCGGCGGCGAGTTCCTTGCGCGCGACATCCGCCTGTTCGCCCTTGACGACGGCTGGGCGCAGCTCGGGCACGACGCCCGTGTTGCCGTATCCGCCGCCGCGTTCGTCGCGCACGATGCGTCCGTCGACGAGTTCGATCACGCGGCGCTGCATCTTGTCGACGATGCCGGCCTCGTGGGTGGCCATGAGCACCGTGGTGCCCTGAGCGTTGATGCGGTCGAGCAGCTGCATGATGCCGGCGCTCGTGGCGGGGTCGAGGTTTCCCGTGGGCTCGTCGGCCAGCAGCACCTGAGGCTTGTTCACGACGGCGCGCGCGATGGCGACACGCTGCTGCTCGCCACCCGAGAGTTCGTGGGGCAGGCGGTCGGCCTTGTTGTCGAGCCCCACCATGGCGAGCACATCGGGCACGGCCTCTTGCACGAAACCGCGCGATTTGCCGATGACCTGCAGCGAGAACGCCACGTTCTGGTAGACGGTCTTGTTCGGCAGCAGCCGGAAGTCCTGGAACACGACGCCCAGGTTGCGGCGGAAGTAGGGGATCTTGCGGTTGGAGATCGTGCCGAGGTCGTTGCCCAGCACGAAGATGGAGCCGACGCTCGGCCGCTCCTCCTTCAACACCAGACGCAGGCAGCTCGACTTGCCCGAACCGGAGGCACCGACGAGGAAGACGAATTCCCCGCGCGCCACCTCGAGGTCGATACCCTCGAGGGCGGGACGTTTCGTCCCGGCATATTTCTTCGTGACGTTCTCAAAGCGAATCATGACGCATTGAGCCTAAGCAGGCATCCGTCATTCGGGCCGCAGACACGCCTAGACGTGAGCAGTCCACAGACTCCCACAGACTCGTCGGCTCCGACCCTCGGGGCCTAGTCGTCGGCCGGGGCCTTGCGCCAGCGGATGCCCGCCGAGATGAACCCGTCGAGGTCGCCGTCGAATACGTTCTGCGGGTTGTTGACCTCGTAGTCGGTGCGCAGGTCTTTGACCATCTGGTAGGGCGCGAGCACGTAGGAACGCATCTGGTCGCCCCAGCTGGCCGTGATGTTGCCGGCGAGCTCTTTCTTCTTGGCGCTCTCGGCCTCGCGCTGCAGCAGCAGCAGGCGTGACTGCAGCACGCGCATGGCGGCCGCGCGGTTCTGGATCTGGCTCTTCTCGTTCTGGCAGCTGACCACGATGCCCGTCGGCAGGTGCGTGATGCGCACGGCCGAGTCGGTCGTGTTGACCGACTGGCCGCCGGGGCCCGACGAGCGGAACACGTCGACGCGGATGTCGTTGTCGGGGATCTCGACCTCGCCGGCCTCTTCCATCAGCGGGACGACCTCGACGGCCGCGAAGCTCGTCTGGCGTTTGCCCGCCGAGTTGAAGGGGCTCATGCGCACGAGGCGGTGGGTGCCGGCCTCGACGCTCAGCGTGCCGAAGGCGTAGGGCGCGTCGATCTCGAACGTGGCCGATTTGATGCCGGCCTCTTCGGCGTAGCTCGTGTCGAGCACCTTGGCCGGGTATTTGTGCTGCTCGGCCCAGCGCAGGTACATGCGGAACAGCATGTCGGCGAAGTCGGCGGCGTCGACGCCGCCGGCCCCGGCGCGGATGGTGACGACGGCGGGGCGCGGGTCGTATTCGCCGTTCAGCAGCGTCTGCACCTCGAGTTCGCCGATGCTCTTCTGCAGTGAGGCGAGCTCGGCGGCGGCCTCGTCTTTCGAGTCGTCGTCACCCTCGTCGTTGGCCAGTTCGACCAGCACCTCGAGGTCGTCGAGCTGCTGCTCGATGTGGGTGATCTTGGCCAGTTCGGACTGGCGGTGGCTGAGGGCGCTCGTGATCTTCTGCGCGTTCTCGGTGTCGTCCCACAGGTCGGGTTTGCCGGCCTCTGCGCTCAGCTGCTCGATCTCGGCGCGCAGCCGATCGAGCCCCACGACCTCGCGAATGTCGAAGAAAGTGGTTCGGAGTTGGGCGATCTGATCGCCGAAGTCTAGCTCTACCATGTCACCCTCCAGCCTAGCGGCCCGGGCCCGAGGCGTAGGGTGAAGGTCTATGTCGAATGCCGCCCAGCCCTTCAACGTCAAGGGGCTCGCCGTCTCGATGTTCCTCCCCACCCTGCTGTTCTCCATCGGCGAGGGCGCGCTCATCCCGCTGCTGCCCGTGGCGGCGGGCTCGCTCGGGGCCAGCCTCAGCATCGCGGCCGTCGTGTCGGCCATGCTCATGATCGGTGAGCTCATCGGCGACATCCCGAGCGGATGGCTCGTGGCCCGGGTCGGCGAGCGCGCGGCCATGATCGGCGCGGCGTTCGTGTCGGTCGCCGCGGTCCTCCTCGCCATCCTCGCTCCGAACCCTTTCCTGCTGGGCGTCGCCGTGTTCCTCCTGGGGCTCGCGACGGCCGTGTTCGCCCTGGCCCGGCACGCGTTCATGACCACGTATGTGCCGCTGCGCTACCGGGCGCGGGCGCTGTCGACCCTCGGCGGAACGTTCCGCGCCGGGTTGTTCATCGGGCCTCTGCTGGCGGCCCCCGTCATCCATCTCACGGGCACGCCGCAGAGCGCGTTCTGGATCATGGCCACGTTCTGCGTGCTGGCCGCGATCATCCTGGTGGTGCTGCCCGATCCGTCGACCATGATCGGGCGGCCGAACGTCGAGGTCACGCCCGAGGGTGCGGTGGCGACATCCGGTGCCGAGCTCGTGGCCGAGGAATCGGTGGGGCTGTTCCGCACGGTGTGGCGGCACCGCGGCATTCTGCTGAAACTCGGCTCGGGGGCGGCCCTCGTGGCGGCGCTGCGTTCGGCGCGCACCGTGATGTTGCCGCTGTGGGCCGTCTCGATCGGCGTGTCCGAGGCCAACACGGCGCTCATCATCGGCCTGGCGGGCGCCATCGACTTCGGCCTCTTCTACCTGAGCGGCCAGATCATGGACAAGCACGGGCGCAAGTGGAGCGCCATCCCCGCCATGATCGGGCTCGGTGCCGGCATGGCGCTCCTGGCACTGACGCACGACGTCCCGGGCGCCGTCGCGTTCTTCATCGCCGCCGCCGTGGTGCAGTCGCTCGCCAACGGCATCGGCTCTGGCATCCTCATGACCCTCGGTGCGGATGTCGCGCCGCCGGCCGATCCCGCGCCCTTCCTCGGCGCCTGGCGCTTCACGACGGATGCCGGGGCTGCCGCTGCTCCCCTCCTCATCGCCGCCGTCACGGCCGTCGTCTCCCTGCCGGCCGCCGCCGCCGTCATGGCCGTGCTCGCGCTCGGGGGTGCCGGCATCCTGGCCCGCAACATCCCCCCGCACGCGAGTCTGACCTCCCACCGCTGACGCTCGGCCGATCTTCGACCAGCATCCAGGTTCGAGTGTGAGCATGGGCTGATGGGTATCGGTGTGATGTTCTGTGGGTTCGCGACCAGCATGGTCGTCGCAACCACGACCATCGTTCTCGGATGCCTTCTCGGCTGGCCCCAGCAGAACGACACGGCCGGCCAGGTGCTCGCCGGGAGCGTGTGGATCATCCCCGCGCTCATCGGTGGTTTCGCCGCCGGCTTCATCGGCCCCGGCTACGCCATCCCCGGCCCCGACCTGGGCGAGGAATACCACTCCCGCCCGCTCAGCGTGCTGCGCCGCACCATCATCGCGGCCGTCTCGGTCTCGGGCCCCGCGTTCCTCTTCATCTTCGGTTCGGTCGTCGCGGGCATCGCGCGCCCCGTGAGTCAGCTCGCCGTGACGGTCGGTTTCTACGGTCTCGTCTTCTCGGTGCTCGTGGTGCTGGCCGGTTCGGGCGCCTTCGCGCTCGCCTTCGCCTCGACGAGCCGCAGCCTGAAGCGCGCCGCTCCGCACCCCTTGTAGACTGATTCGCGCCAGCGGGAGTGGTGAAATTGGCAGACACGCAGGATTTAGGTTCCTGTGCCTTCGGGCGTGAGGGTTCAAGTCCCTTCTTCCGCACAGTTCGGCGTGCATGCTCGTTCTACATCCTTCGCCCGGGGGCGATGTCCTCCCGAAGGATGAGATTGAGCGTGGCCCGAGCATTTGCCATCGATTCGGCAGGATAGGCGGATAGGCTCTCACCGTGAATCACACCGCACTCATCCCCTGGCTCGACCCCGAGGCCATCATCACGGGCGTCGGCCCCTGGGCACTCCTCGTGGTGTGCGCGATCGTCTTCGCCGAGACCGGCCTGTTGATCGGCTTCCTGCTACCCGGCGACACGCTGCTGTTGATCACCGGCATCCTCACCTTCTCGGGCGTGATTCAGCTCGACATCTGGTGGGTGTGTCTCGCCATCGGCTTCGCCGCGTTCCTGGGCGGTGAGGTCGGCTATCTGATCGGCCATAAGTTCGGGCCGAAAGTGTTCGAGCGCAAAGAGTCCGGCCTGTTCAGTGTCGAGAACGTCAACCGCACCAACGCGTTCTTCGAGCGTTTCGGCGCCATGGCCGTCATCCTGGCCCGCTTCGTGCCCATCGTGCGCACGTTCGCGCCGATCGCCGCGGGCATCGGCCACATGAACTATAAGAAATACTCGCTCTACAACCTCGTGGGCGCGCTCATCTGGGGCGCCGGGCTCACGCTCGTCGGCTACTTCCTCGGCTACATCCCGCCCGTGCGCGACTTCGTGCAGAACTACATCGACCTGATCCTGCTGGCCGCCGTGGCCGTCACGGTCATCCCCACCGCGTTCCACTACGTGCAGTCCTCGCGCAAGGCCAAGAAGGCTCGACTGGCCACCGCCGCGACGGCTGCCGCCGAAAGCGCTCGCAACTCCGAATAGCCCCGCCACACGTTTCACCCTCGGGTGGATCACCGGCTCCCACACCTCTGCCCCGCCATTCGGCACGACAGAAAGAGAGAACCTCTGATGAAACCCGCACTCCTCGGCATCGACTGGCTCGACGCCGAATGGCTGATCACCTGGTTCGGCCCCTTCGTCCTCATCGGCGTCTGCGTCGTCGTCTTCGTCGAGACGGGCTTCATCGTCCTGTCCTTCCTGCCCGGCGACTCGTTGCTCTTCACGGTGGGCCTCTTGACCGCGACGGGCGTCGTGCCCACACCCATCGGCATCACGGCGCTCTGTGTCTTCGTGGCGGCTTTCGCGGGTGACCAACTGGCCTATGCCATCGGGCGCAAGGCCGGGCCTGCCGTCTTCCGGCGCGAACAGAGTCGCTTCTTCAACCCCGAGAACGTCGAGCGCACCAACGCCTTCTTCACCAAGCACGGCGGCAAGGCCATCATCCTGGCCCGCTTCCTGCCCGTGTTCCGCGCATTCGTGCCCGTTGCCGCCGGCGTGGGGCGGATGTCGTACAAGACGTTCATCACCTTCAACGTCATCGGCGCCTTCGCCTGGGGCGTCGGCCTCACGCTCGTGGGCTACTTCCTCGGCCAGATCGAGTTCGTGGCCACGTATAGCGAGTTCTTCATCATCGGGATCGTGTTGCTGAGCGGTATCCCCATTCTGATGGAGCTGACCAAGGCCGGGCGCGGCTGGCTGCGCGACCGCCGCGCGGGCACGACCGCCACTAGCGAGTAGTGCCGCAGCCCCTCAGGGGTGGACGGGCGTCTCGTGGGCGCTGTGCTGCGCGGGCTCGAGCTGGAAGGTCGAGTGCGCGACGTCGAAGTGGCTGCTCAGGCATCCGGAGAGGTCGTCGAGGAGCGAACCGGCCGAGCCCGACGAGAAGACCTCGGGCTCGACGACGACGTGGGCGGTGAAGACCGGCGCACCCGTCGTGATCGACCAGACGTGGACGTCGTGCACGTCGACGACGCCGCGCTGCCCGAGGATGTGTTCGCGGATGCGGGCGACGTCGGTGTCACGCGGCGCCGATTCTGACAGAACGTGCACGACATCCTTCAGGAGCACCAGAGCGCGCGGCACGATCATGGAGGCGATGACGAGGGAGGCGATCGCGTCGGCGGGGCCGAAGCCCGTCGTGAGGATGACGACGGCCGCGATGATGACGGCGATCGAGCCGAGCAGATCGCCCAGCACCTCGAGGTAGGCGCCCTTCATGTTGATGGAGCCGGCCGCGGCGGGCCGGAGCAACAGCAGGGCGACGACGTTGGCCACGAGACCTATGGCGGCGACGAGCAGCATGATCCCGCCCGTCGGATGCTCGTCTCCCCCGTTGACCAGACGGCCCACCGCCTCGATCGACACCCCCACCGCGACACCCACGAGGATGATGGCGTTGATGAGCGCCCCGAAGACCTCGGCGCGCTGGAAGCCGAACGTGGAGCGATCGGTCGCGGGCCGCGCGGCGACGACCGTCGCGATGAGTGCGATCGTGAGCCCCGCGAAGTCGGAGAGCATGTGCCCGGCATCGGCCAACAGCGCGAGCGAACCGCTGAGCACGGCGCCCACGACCTCGACCAACAGCACCGTGCCGACGATGCACATCGCACCGATCAGACGGCGCCGGTTGGTGGCGCCCGTCGCGTGGTCGTGCGTATGCGAATGGCCCATGATGCTTCAACCGTAAGCGCCGCGCACCCGCGGAACAAGCTGCGCCGCTAGATAGGAATGATGCCGGTTCTCATTACCCGCACGGGGTATTGCCCGGGCATCATCCGAGGCCGGCTCTCACCGGTCCAGCGCAGACGGTCAGGCGGTTTCGGCGGCCGCGACGATCGAGAGCGCGGGCACGATCTGGGCGAAGGCCAGGGCGCGGTGACTGACGTCGTTCTTCGCCGCGGGCGAGAGCTCGGCCGCGGTCAGTTCGCTGCCGTCTGGCACGAAGATCGGGTCATAGCCGAAACCGTTGTCGCCGCGCGGGCTCGTCGTGAGCGACCCGTGCCACTCCCCCACGACGACCTCCTCCGAGGCGCCGGCCGGGTGGCCCTCCGGCACGACGAGCGCGATGGCGCACGAGAAGTGCGCGCGCCGGTGCTCTGCTCGCACATCGCCCAATTGGTGGAGCAGCAGGGCGAGGTTCGCCGCCGAGTCGTGCGCGTGCCCGGCCCAGCGTGCGGAGAAGATGCCGGGCGAGCCGCCCAGGATGTCGACCGCGATGCCGGAGTCGTCGGCCAGCGCCACGAGCCCCGTGTGCGCCGCGGCTGCGCGGGCTTTGATCAGGGCGTTCTCCGCGAAGGACACGCCATCCTCGACGGGTTCGGGGCCGTCGTAGGCCACGACGCGCACCGAGGGCACGTCCCGCGACAGGATGCGCTGGAACTCCTCCACCTTGTGGGCGTTGTGGGTGGCCAGGACGATCTCGAGCGCCATCGTCACACGCCCGTGTAGCTGACGGCGGTGCTGCCGGCGATCGCGGGGCGCGAGCCATCCGCGTTGGTCAGAGCCGTGGTCTGGATCTCGGCCAGGTCGACGGCACCCGCGAGGGCGAGGTCGAGCAGGGCGTTGAGTTCGGCGCGGTCGAACGGCGCACCCTCTGCCGTGCCCTGCACTTCGACGAAGAGGCCGCGGCCGGTGACGACGACATTCATGTCGGTTTCGGCGCGGACATCCTCGACGTAGGCCAGGTCGAGCATGGGCTCGCCGTCGATGATTCCGACCGAGACGGCCGACACGCTGTCGATGAGGGGCGTGGCCTTCTGGCCGATGTACTTCTTGGTGCGTGCCCACTCGATGGCGTCGGCCAGGGCCACGTAGGCACCCGTGATGGCGGCCGTGCGGGTTCCGCCGTCGGCCTGCAGCACATCGCAGTCGATGACGATGGTGTTCTCGCCGAGGGATTTCATGTCGATGACGGCGCGCAGGCTGCGGCCGATGAGGCGCGAGATCTCGTGCGTGCGGCCGCCGATCTTGCCCTTGACCGATTCGCGGTCCATGCGGCTGTTCGTCGAACGCGGCAGCATCGAATACTCGGCCGTGACCCAGCCCTTGCCCTTGCCGGCCAGCCAGCGAGGAACGCCGTTCGTGAAGGACGCCGTGCACAGCACCTTGGTCTTGCCGAAGGACACGAGCGCCGATCCCTCGGCCTGGTCGCTCCAGCCGCGTTCGATGGTCACGGTGCGCAGTTCGTCGGCTGCGCGTCCGTCGGCACGGGTCTTCTCGGTCACGGGGTCTCCTCGGGGGTTGTGCGGGTCGAAACAGGGGGTGTGGATGCGGTGGGCACTGCGCTCTCGGCCGGTGCGGCAGATGCGGCGGGCGCTGAAGACGATGCGGATGCCGCGGCAGCTTCGGCCAGGCCACGAACGTCGATGACGCCCGTCTGCACGAGGTCGACGCGCTGGATCTCGCGGCCGATGAGGCGGTGCGCGAGGCGCAGGAACTCGTCCTCGCTCTGGCCGGTGGCCTCGTAGTGGTGCTCGGGCGCGGCGGGGGCACGGCGCTCGAGCCCGCGCGACACGAGCTGCCGATAGACGTCGTTCGCGGTCTCGGTGTCGCTCGAGACGAGCGTGACGCTCGGGCCCATCACGTAGCTGATGGCGCCCTTCAAGAAGGGGTAGTGCGTGCATCCGAGCACCAGGGTGTCGATGCCGGCGTGGCGGAGCGGCTCGAGGTAGTGCTCGGCGACGCCCAGGACCTCGCTGCCCGAGGTCACGCCGGATTCGACGAACTCGACGAAACGGGGGCACGCCTGCGTGAAGAGCGTGAGGTCGGGAGCGGCGGCGAAGGCATCCTCATAGGCGCGTGAATTGATGGTGCCCTCGGTGCCGATCACGCCGATCCGGCGGTTGCGGGTGACGCTCACGGCCGTGCGCACGGCGGGCTGGATGACTTCGACCACGGGCACGTCGTAACGCTCGCGGGCGTCGCGCAGAACCGCGGCCGACGCCGTGTTGCAGGCGATGACGAGCATCTTCACGCCCTGCGCCACCAGATCGTCGAGCACCTCGAGCGAGTAGCGCCGCACGTCGGCGATGGGCTTGGGACCATAGGGCGAACGCGCCGTGTCGCCGATGTAGAGGATCTCTTCGTTCGGCAGCTGGTCTTGAATGGCCCGGGCGACGGTCAACCCGCCGACTCCCGAATCGAAGATGCCGATAGGTGCGTCGCTCACGATCCCCCAGCCTACCCGTCGGTTTAGGCTAGATCCGTGAGCACATCGACGGCACTGCACACCGACCGCTACGAACTGACCATGATCGACGCCGCGCTGCAAGACGGCACGGCGCACCGACGCTGCCTCTTCGAGGTCTTCGCCCGGCGCCTGCCGGGTGCCCGGCGATACGGCGTCGTGGCGGGAACGGGCCGCCTGCTCAGCCTCATCGCCGATCTGCGTTTCGGCGACCGCGAGCTCGAGTGGTTGCGTGCCGAGCGTGTCGTGTCCGAGCGCACGCTCGACTGGCTAGCCGACTACCGCTTCTCGGGGTCGATCGACGGATATCGCGAGGGCGAGGTCTACTTCCCGAATTCGCCGCTGCTCACGGTCGAGGCGTCCTTCGCCGAGGGCGTGCTGCTCGAGACGTTGGCGCTCAGCGTGCTCAACTTCGACAGCGCCGTCGCGAACGCGGCCACGCGGATGGTGACGGCCGCTGCCGGGCGTCCGCTCGCCGAGATGGGGTCGCGGCGCGCCAACGAGAAAGCGGCGATCGCGGCATCACGCGCGGCCTATATCGCCGGGTTCGGGGCGACGAGCAACCTCGAGGCCGGCCTGCGCTGGGGCATCCCGACGATGGGAACGGCCGCACACGCGTTCACGTTGCTGCACGACAGCGAGGAGGAAGCGTTCCAGGCGCAGGTCGACGCCCTTGGGCCGTCCACCACGCTTCTCGTGGACACGTATGACGTGCAGAAGGGTGTCGAAACGGCCGTGCGTGTCGCCGGCACCGAGCTCGGGGCGGTTCGGCTCGATTCGGGCGACCTGCCCGTGCTCGTGTCCGAGGTGCGGCAGCAGCTCGACGCATTGGGCGCCCGCAACACCAAGATCACGGTGACCAACGATCTCGACGAGTTCACGATCGCGGCGCTGTCTCCCTCGCCCGTCGACTCGTTCGGCGTGGGAACCTCGCTCGTCACCGGCTCGGGGTCGCCCGCCGCCAGCATGGTCTACAAGCTGGTGGCTCGACGCGACCACGATTCCGAGGACTGGACTCCTGTGGCCAAGGCCTCGGCGGGCAAGGTGTCGCGCGGCGGCCGCAAGAGCGCCGTTCGCCGACTGGATGCCGCGGGCAAGGCATCTGCCGAGGTCGTGCGCGTTCTGGGCTCAGAGCCGCGCGAACGTGCCTTCGAGACGCGGGATGCATCTGAGCGCGGGCTCATCGTCCCGCTCGTCACCGAAGGGGTGGCCGATGAGCGTTACCTCGGCGTCGACGGCACGCGCGCTGCCCGGGCACACCGTGAAGAGGCTGTGGCCGAACTTCCGCTCGGAGCCTTGCGTCTCAGCCGCGGCGAGCCCGTGCTCGAGACGATCCTCGAATAGCGGGCGCGTTCGCTCGGTCAGTCCTTCTTCATCTTTTCGTAGATCTCTTTGCACGTGGGGCAGACGGGGAACTTCTCGGGGTCGCGCCCCGGTGTCCACTTCTTGCCGCACAGCGCGCGCACGGGTTTGCCCGTGAGCGCGGACTGCATGATCTTGTCTTTCGGCACATAGTGCGAGAAACGCTCGTGGTCGCCCGGGTCGAGGCTTTCGTTGCGCAGCAGCTCTTCGAGTTCACGATCGAGCGTGGCCGTTCCGCCGCCGTCGGGGATGGCTTGGGGGTCGAGGGTGCTCATGCGTGCGTTCATGTTCCTCATTTTACTCCGCGCTGATCGGATGCGCTGGATCGACCAAGCGCGGCTCAGATGCTGGTCGCGAACGCCATGATCTCGGGGCCACGCTTGGTGAAGGCGCGCCCGCCGGCCAGGACTCCGATGGCGAACACGATGACGCCCATGCCGACGCCGGCGAGGAGCGCGTAGAGCGGCCAGTCGCCACCCTCGAAGAGGCCCCGGGCCGCGAAGTAGAGCGCCGGCGCCGTGAGCAGAACCGAGCCGAGGAAGGAGAAGGACTGCACGACGGCACCCGTCGTTCCGGACGACTGCGGTTGCTGGAAGGGGCTGTCGCCCGGCGCCGAGGCCGGATAGGGGAAGCGCGCCGATGTGTAGCTCGAGATGCCCACACCCGTGAGCAGCAGGCTTGTCGTGACGCCGATCATGGAGGGCAGGGCATCCCAGTCGCCGAAGAAGGCGATGGAGATCATCGAACCCACGATGATAAGCGGCACGCCCACGAGCAGGACGGGGAAGGTGCGACCCAGGCGGTCTGCGGCGCCGCGCACACCGGAGGCGACGTGCAGCCAGATGGCCGACGAGTCGTGCGCGAGGTCGTTGTGCAGCGACCAGCCGAGGAACACCGACATGATCGGCAGCGGCAGAAGGGCGAGCGGCGCGGCCGGGACGCCGGCGACAATGAGCGGCACGATCATGATGAACGGCAGGATCGGCACCACGAGGAGCGACACGAGGTAGCGCGGGTCGCGGCCCCAGTAGGTGATCGAGCGTGCGGCGATGACGGCTCCTGGGCGGGCCGGCATGAGGTCGAACCAGCCGAGACCCGAGTAGGTGCGCACGGCCGGCGGGCGGTCGGCGGTCACCTGCATGCGTGCCACGAGCGCGCTCCAGGCGAGCCAGAGGAGGCCCAGGGTGGCGAGCGCGATGACGAGCTTCAAGAACCCGGTGGATGCCTGACCCAATGCGATATCGCCGGGCACCGCCCAGACGGCTCCGAACGGCGTCCAGCTGACGACGTCGGCCGCGTTGGACAGCACGGGGCCGCCGCCCGACGACCAGTCGACGCTCGAGAGGAAGATGGCGGCGGGCGCGACCAGGACGATGAGCACGAGCCCGACGATGGCGCTGAATTCACGCGAGCGCCGCGAGGCCAGCAGCAGCGTGGCGACCGAGGTCATGACGCGCGCGACGAGCACGCACGTAAGCACGGCGATGAGGGCCGACAGGATGGCCATGACCAGGGTGAACCCGTCGCGTGTCCAGGTCACGACCGTGAACGAGCTGAGCACCGCGATGACGATCGAGGGAACGCCGATGAGCGCCGCGGCGTAGAGTCCCAGGCTGAGCACGCGGTTGGGCACGCCGAAGAGCACGAATTTGCGCGGGTCGAGGGCGTCGTCGACGCCGAAGACGACGGGCAGGAGCGTGAAGCCGAGCACGACGAACGAACCGCCGATGACGAGGATGTCGCGCGCGAACTCGGTCGGCGCAACCCGCAGTGCCACGAGACCGAAGCTCGTGAGCCAGATGATGGCGACTCCGAGGCCGCCGCCCACCAGCATCCAGATCACCTGGGTGCCGCCCCGTTTCACGAGGTTGGCGTAGATCGAGAGTCTTAGTCGGAGAAGCTGTGCAACCATTCCATCCCCTCCGCGGCTTTGCGCCCACCGGCGAGTTCGACGAAACGTTCTTCGAGGGTGCCCGTGCCGCGCACCTCGTCGACCGAGCCCTGGGCGAGCACCTGGCCGTTGACGATGATGGCGACGTGGTCGCACACGCGCTGGATGAGGTCCATGCCGTGGCTCGAGAGCACGACGGTGCCGCCGTGGTCGACGTACTTTTGCAGGATCTCGATGACGTTCGCGGCCGACACGGGGTCGACCGATTCGAACGGTTCGTCGAGCACGAGCATGCGCGGCGAGTGGATCATCGCGGCGGCCAGCGCCACCTTCTTGGTCATGCCGGCCGAATAGTCGGTGACGAGACGGTGCAGGGCATCTTCGAGCCCGAATGCTTTGGCGAGGTCATCGACACGGGACCGGACGGTCGCGCCGTCGATGCCGCGCAGGACGCCCGAGTAATAGAGCAGCTGCGAACCGGTGAGCCTGTCGAAGAGGCGCAGGTGGTCGGGCAGCACGCCGATGCTGCGCTTGGCGGCGTCGGGTTCCTTCCACACGTCGATGCCGTTGATGGTGATGCTGCCGGAGTCGGGGCGCAGCAGCCCCGTGATCATCGACAGGGTCGTGGTCTTGCCGGCGCCGTTCGGCCCGACGATGCCGTAGAACGACCCAGCCGACACCTCGAGGTCGATGCCGTCGACCGCGACCGTGTCGCCGAAACGCTTCGAGAGCCCGCTGACGCTGAGGACGCCCGAACCGGCGTCGTAACTCGGCGCGCCGGCCGTGCGGCGTTCCTCGTCGATCGAGGACGGGGAGGCGGCCGAGTCGATGAGTCCGAGCGGCGTGGCGTGGGCCTCGGGCGCGTCGAGGGCGATGGCATCGATCGCGGCTTCCTGCTCCTCATCGACATCGGCCGCGGCGAAGCCCGCAGGCGCTGCTACGGGTTCGGGGGCTCTGTCGCGAGCTGCTTCGCGAGCATCGACGAGGGACGCTTCCGACGTCGTGTTCGCGGGCTCATCGGTTGTGCCGAAGAGAGTGTCCACAGCATCGGCGGAGTCCTCATCTCGGCCCGGGGTCGTCGACGCAGAACTTTCGTGAACGACCGGCGATTCCGTGTCGACCCACGAGGGGTCGGCGCCGAATGCGGCGATCTCCTCGTCGGTGAGCTCGATTTCCGGCTCGTTCGTGGCGGCAGCGCCGGGCAGCGCGTCTGAACCAGGCTGCGCAGTCTCGGACTGAGTAGCGTCGGACTGAGCGTCGGGCTGAGATGTTTCGACTCGGGCAGCATCGGCCGGAGCGGTCTCGCTAGAAGCGGCGTCGGGCTGAACGGATTCGGCCGGACCCTCTGCCGCGGTGTGCTTTGCGGCGACGCCTGCGTCGGGGGCGTCCACGAGTGCGATGAACGGCCACTTCTTCGAGAACACGACGCGGCGAGCCGGTTCTTCTGCGTGGCCCGCGGAAGTGGCGCCCGCCCGGGAACCCGAGTTCGACGCATCCGGGAGCTGGAGGACTTCGGTGCGGTCGTCATTCGCCGATGGGCGCGCATCGTGCTGCTCGGAGTTCCCCGGCGCAACCGCCGAGCCGTCGGCAGGAGTCACCGTCGGCAGCAGAGAAGTCGGCTGTTGCCACACCGGCCGCGTCGCATCGTCCGGAGCCGTGTCGTCCGGAGCCGTATCGTTCGTGGACGTATCGACCGGCGCCGGAGGCGGGCTCGATCGACGGTACTGAGGGGTGACCGGTTCGGGAGCCGCCGCGAAGAGTTCGGCCGCTTCGCTCGCCGAGAGCTGCGGTTTCGGTGGCGCGAGCGGGGCCGAGGGAAGTAGGGGCGCCGGAATCGACAGTATCGCCGTCGGCGCCGCATCGGATGCCGCGAGCACGGGTTTCTGCGGACGCTCATCGCTCGGGGCGCCGGCAGCAGCAGGAGAAGCGGAACCCACGGGGGCCTTCGATTCAGCGGAATCGTCGGTAACGCTGCCGATCGATCCCGCAGGAGACGCGCCGATGGAGGTCGATGCGGCCGTCGACTCGTCGGTGCCCGCGCTCGGCGTGGGTGCCGATGTCGCTGCGGTTTGTGGAGCTCCCGCCGCCTTGGCGGTGGTTGTTTTGGCCGCCGTCGTCTTGGCCGTCGTTTTGGCCGTCGTCTTCGAGGTCGTCTTCTTCGGCGTCGTGGCGCGAGCCGTCGTCCGCTTGGCCGCCGTCGGCTGCTTCACCGCGGAATCGACGAGCGATTCCGAAGCGGGGTCAGTGGCCGAATGAGCGGCCGTTTCCTCGGTCGCCGATGCGCTCGCGCCCGTTGCCTTCGTCGCGGCACTCTTCGTCGCGGCACTCTTCGTCGTGGACGTCTTCGCCGCCGTCGACCGAGGGGTCGTCGTGCGAGCGGTCGTCGTGCGGGGCGTCGTGGTGCGCGGCGTGGTCGTGCGCGCGGCAGGCTTGCGAGCGGGCTTCTGCGCGGCGGCAGTCGACTCGGCATCGGTGACGGATTCGCCGACCGGTGCAGCATCAGCGGATGCAGAAGTCTCGGTCGTCTTCTTCGGAGTCGTTCGCCGAGCCGCTGGTTTCTTCACGGCGGGCGTCGTCGGAGCCGACGGTGCCGGTGATCCCGAGGTCAGCGACGTTCCGCCGTCTTCCTGCGCCTCGTTGGCTGCGGCAGTCGAGCGCGTGCCAGTGGTGCTCGCCTTCTTCGTCGTGCCCGTGGCGCGCGCGGGCGTCTTGCGCGCGGGTGCTTTCTTCGCGGGGGTGGCCTTCGAGGGCGTCGCGGCCGGGCTTGCGGGCTGCGCGTCACGGGAGGCCGCGCCATCCATCGCCGCGTCGGCACCCTCGACCGTCGCCGCACCGGCACCAGTCACACCATCGACACCTGTCGAAGTAGCGGAGCGAGGGTCGTTCGGCTCGTCGGGCACGGTCTCGGTGGGGTCTGGCTCGGCGGAAGTCACCGGTCAAACCTACCAAGAACGGGGGGCAACGGCGAGGTAACGCATGTCGGCGGAAGCACCTGACTGGCTGGGAGAAACCCGAGTGCCGCATAACGAAATGAGCACGACTCGTCAAGACCAGTGACCCCCAAGAGGGTGCACCGCTATCGTGGAGCCTGGCATAACGAGGTGTCGTATCACTGACTTTCGGGTGAACAGCGAGAAATCCATCGCTCTGATTCCCCCGACGAAGAGTATTTTCGCCAGAGTCGTACCTCCGGGTCGCGGCTCAACCACGATGTTGAGGAGTTCACCCGTGACCACCCAAGTAGTCATTCTCGCCGCAGGAATGGGCAGCCGTCTCGGCCGCTCGCTTCCCAAGCCGCTCACGCAGCTGAGCGACGGCCGTTCGATCATGCAGCAGCAGTTCGATAACATCCGTCACGCTTTCGGCAACGATGCCAAGGTGACGATCGTTGTCGGTTACAAGCTCGACCACATCATCGAAGCCTTCCCCGACGCGTCCTACGTCTTCAACGAGCAGTACGACCAGACGAACACCTCGAAGAGCCTGTTGCGGGCTTTGGCGGCTTCGGCCCCCGGCGGCGTGTTGTGGATGAACGGCGACGTGGTCTTCGACCCGACCGCCCTCGATCGCGCGGCCGCCATGATCAAGCGCGACCAGTCGTTCGTCACCGTCAACACCGCCAAGGTGTCCGATGAAGAGGTCAAATACACGACGAGTGCGGAAGGCTACATCCGCGAGCTCTCGAAGACCGTCGTCGGTGGTCTCGGCGAGGCCGTCGGCATCAACTACGTGTCGCGCGACGACAAGGCCAAGCTGCAGCGTCAGCTTGCTCGCGTCGACGACCAAGACTACTTCGAGCGCGGCATCGAGCTCGCCATCGAGCAGGACGCCATGCTGGTCGAGCCGGTCGACATCTCCGACCTGTACGCCGTCGAGGTCGACTTCGCCGAGGACCTCGAGCGCGCCAACCTCTTCGTCTGATCCCCTGACCGCACAGGTCACCGAGACACAGCTTTCGACCAGCCCCGGTCGTGTCGGCCCGAACGCGTCGTCCTCTTCGGAGGGCGGCGCGTTCGGCATTGGTGGCGGCGCGCAGGCCGCCACGCACATCGCGGCATACGTTTGCGGATATGTTTGAGGCGTGAGTTCTCTGGCACCAGCGCGCCCCGCACGCTCCTCGTGGGGCCGATATCGTCATGCGCTGTGGCTGCTGGCGTCACGCGACCTGAAGGTGCGCTACTCGACGAGCTTCCTCGGCTACTTCTGGTCGATCCTCGACCCGCTGGTCATGGCCGGCATCTATTGGTTCGTCTTCACCCAGGTCTTCGACCGGCCCGTCGGCAGCAATCCCTACATCGTCTTCCTCCTCACGGCCCTGCTGCCGTGGACGTGGTTCAACACCACGATCAGCGAATGCACGCGCGCCTTCACCAAAGAGGCCAAGCTCATCCGCTCGACCACGATCCCCCGCACGATCTGGGTGAACCGCCTGGTGCTGTCGAAGGGCATCGAGTTCCTCGCATCCATCCCCGTCGTCGCCGCCTTCGCGATCTTCTCGGGCGCGCACCTGTCGATCAACGCGCTGCTCATCCCCGTGGCCATCGTGTTGCAGGCCATCCTCACCATGGGTGTCGGGCTCATCATCGCCCCTCTCGTCGTGTTCTTCCGCGACCTCGAGCGAGCCACCAAGCTGGCGCTGCGGTTCCTGTTCTACGCCTCCCCCATCATCTATGGCGTCACCGACCTGCCCGAGCAGCTGCACACGCTGGCGTGGTTCAACCCGCTCAGCGGCATCTTCAGCCTCTACCGCTCGGCGTTCTTCCCCGAGCAGCTCGACCTCATCGGCGTCGCCATCGCCGCGGGCATGTCGCTCGCCATCTTCGGCATCGGCCTCTTCGTCTTCAAGCGTTCCGAGCGTTCCGTCCTGAAGGAGATCTGATGGCCGAGGCAATCGCCGTCACGGGTGTCGGCATCCGATTCCGCCGCAATCGGGGCGGGCGCCGCAGCTTCAAGGACCTCTTCGGCCGCAGCGAGCGACGCGTGCGCCCGGGCGAGTTCTGGCCGCTCCGGGATGTCTCGTTCACGGTGCAGGCGGGCGAGGCCATCGGCGTCGTGGGCCGCAACGGCCAGGGCAAGTCGACCCTGCTGAAGCTCGTGGCCGGCGTCGTGCTGCCCGACGAGGGCACCGTGAAAGTCAACGGCGGTGTCGCGCCCCTCATCGAGATCACGGGCGGGTTCGTCAACGATCTGACCGTGCGCGACAACGTCTATCTCACGGCCGGGCTGCACGGCATGTCCAAGGCCGAGATCGACCGCCGGTTCAGCGACATCATCGAGTTCGCCGAGATCGGTGACTTCATCCACACGCCCTACAAGCACCTGTCGAGCGGCATGAAGGTGCGCATCGCCTTCGCCGTGATCTCGCAGCTCGAAGAGCCCATCATCCTGGTCGACGAGGTGCTCGCGGTCGGCGACAAGTCGTTCAAGGAGAAATGCTACCGACGCATCGACGAGTTGCTGGCGGGCGGCCGCACGCTGTTCTTCGTGTCGCACAACGAGAAAGACCTGCGCCGCTTCTGCACGCGCGGCCTCTACCTCGACCGGGGCAAACTCGTTTTGGATGCTCCCATCACCGAGGTTCTCGACCGCTACAACGCCGACTACAACAGTCACTGACCGGCGTCAACGGGCACCGACATCCGGGGCCCGCCCAGCGTCGGAGCGTAAGCTGAAAGCCGACGTGGAGGTTCACATGAGCAACGAACGTTTTTCCGATCAGCCCCTGATCGTGGGCGGCCCGAACGACCAGATGCAGCCCTCGCGCGACCCGGCGTGGGTGCGCAGCATCGACCGCGTCCTCGCCGTGCAGCGCCCCCTCATCGTGGCTTACATCCGGTCGCTGCGCCGCCGCTACCCGAGCGCCACCCCCGAGCAGCTCATCCGCGTGCTCGAGCGCCGCTATCTCACGGCCGTCACATCGGGCGGCGCGGCCGTCGGCGCGACAGCCGTCGTCCCGGGCATCGGCACGAGCGTCACCCTGGCGCTGTCGGGCGTCGAAACAGCAGGGTTCCTCGAGTCGACCGCCATCTTCGCGCAGTCGGTCGCCGAAGTGCACGGCATCGCCGTGAGCGACCCCGAGCGTGCGCGCGCCCTCGTCATGACGCTCATGCTGGGCAAGGCCGGCACCGACCTGCTGCAGCAGTTCACCGGGCAGGCGTTCCACAACGGCCCCGCCCGCAAGGTCTACTGGGGGGAGATGATCACGTCGAGCATGCCGCAGATGGTCATGGGGCCCGTCACCGACCGCCTCAAGCGCACGTTCCTCAAGCGTTTCGCCGTCAACCAGGGCACGTCTTTCGTCGGCAAGGCCCTGCCGTTCGGCATCGGGGCCGCGATCGGCGGCGTCGGCAACCACATGATGGGCCGACAGGTCGTGCAGGCCGCGCGCACCAACTTCGGCCCGCCGCCCGTGGTGGTGCCTCTCGAACTCGAGCCGATCCCCCAGGCCGACGGTGAGCGCAAGCAGGGCGCGCTCGCTCGGCTCACCCGCAAGCGTTCGTCCGGCACGCACGAGGACTAGCGCGAGACGAGGTCGGAGCCTCGCTGCGGCACTCGGGACTAGTCGTCCGAGTCGTCGCCGTCGTCCGAGCGCTCGCTCGGCGCTGTGCGGGCACCCGTCGACGCCCCGAGCTGCCCGTCACCCGAGTGCACGGCCGCATGCTCGTCCCAGCGATCCATGAGCTCCTGGATGGCGGCGTGGAAGCGCGCCGTCGTGGCGCCGGGCGTCGTGTCACCGAAGTAGCGCTCGACCCAGAATGCGAGCCGCTCGGCTGAAGCCGGGTCGGCGCGCACCGTTTCGATGCGCGAGACGATCTGCGGAGCGTCCGCGGCGTTGAGCCATTCGCAGGCCGACAGATAGCCGCCCTCGTCGATCTCGGCGTCGCGCGCCACGGGCCGCGTGATGAGCAATGGCTTGCCGCTCGCCAACCGGTCATAGACCATGGCCGAGATGTCGACGATGGCCACGTCGGCGGCCGACAACTGCCAGCCGAGCTCGGCGCCCTGGTCGAAGATGTGCTGAGCGCCGGGGTCGCGCTGGTTGGCCGCGGCCAGAAGCTCCTGGATCTCACGGTTGGCCTGACCGTAGGCGCGGTCGACCACGCCGCTGCGCGGGTGCGGCCGGTAGATCACGCGGTGGGTGCCCGTCTCGACCAGACGGCGCACGAGGGCGACACCGTGCGAGGCGATCGAACCATAGGCGGCCGCGGCGCGGTCACCCTCCCACGTCGGCGCATAGAGGACGACCGTGCGCTCGTCGGGCGTGTAAGGCAGCGTGCCCGAGTAGTGGTCGGCCTGCGGGCGCCCGATCGGGATGGCACGCTTGTCGAAGTCGTAGTCCCACAGCACCTTCTTGAGGCGCGCGATCGCGGCGTCCCCCGCGACGAGGCTGTAGTCGTAGGCCTTGAACTGGTTCGTCGTCATGTACATCTTGTCGCTCTCACCGTGGTTGATGAAAACGTGCCAGCGCTGCCCGTAACGGAACATCTGGAAGTTCTTCGCGTTCTGGTTGACGTACAAGACGATGCGGATGTCTTGTTCCGCCAGCGTCTGCTCGAGATCTGTCACGCGGCGCACGTAGGCGACCGGCAGTGGCGACTCCTCGTAGAGCGCCGTGGCGGCCGTTGGAGCCCGGCTGAGCACGACCACGGGCCACGTCTTCGCCAGCTCGGCGAGCGGCTTGTACCACTGACGGATCTGATAGAGATTGACGGCGCTATCGGCGAAGTAGACGGCGATCTTGTAGCGACCGGGCTCGAGCGGGGTGAGCTTGGCGAGTCTTTGGGAGAGTTCTGCGCGGGCACGCCGGTTGGCCAACACGTCTCTCGCGAGGGCCACCGCACGTCGAGCGTCGTTCAGCAATGGCATCTCTCCAGGCTACCGAACTTGGGCGCGGCCCGCCCCGAAACAGGGGGCAGCGAGGTCACACCTAGATAACGGGTGGACGGCCCGCCCGGGTCATCCGCAGCACCGTGCGCCACGACAGCGCGCGGCGGCCACCCGGGTTCTGCCGCCAGCCCTCGGCCCAGCCACGGAACCAGGCCCGCAGGTCGCCGGGCTTGCGCCACCAGCGGAGGATCTGGATGCCGGTCCACACGCCCACATAGACGAGGGCGAGCGGCACGGGGAGGTTGCGCTTCGCGAGCCACACGCGGTTGCGCGCGTTGAGCCGGAAGTACTCGGTGTGCCGGGTCGGCTGCACGACGGGGTGGTTGGCCTCGAGATCGCCCGCGTACCAGGCGATGAGGCCCTGATCCCATACGCGCCAGGCCAACTCGATGCCCTCATGGGCGTAGAAGAACGGCGCGGCCCATCCCCCGGTGCGGTCGAAAACCGGCCGCGGCAGGAACACGGCCGCTTCGAGGCACGAGAACATGACGCTCGGGTCGTGCGCGTCACCCTTGCGCGAGCGGGGAATCCAGCGCAGCGGGGCCGGGATGCCGGTGGGGTCGTCGAGGCGCGGCTGGATGAGGCCGATCTCGGGCCGCTCGGTGACGAGCCGCACGCACGCGAGGAGGAAGTCGTCGTCGGGCAGCGATGCGTCGTCGTCGAGGAAGAAGATGTAGTCGCCCGAAACGGCTCGGGCTCCCGCGTTGCGCCCGGCGGGGATGCCGACGTTCTCGGGCAGGGCCAGGGGTCGGGCGCCGCTCGGCAGATCGGTGGGGGTCCAGCCGTTGCCCACCACGACGATGTCGACCTCGACGTCGCGCTGGCGTTGCACCGACAGGATGCCGCGGTGCAGGTCGTCCGGACGCGTGCCCTGCGTGAGCACGACCACACCGATGCGCGGAAGCTGCCCGACAGCCCCGCGGGAGGCCTGGTTGCAGGGCACGGCTAAGCCCGCACGCGGTTCGACGTGATGATGGCGAGGAAGTGCCCGAAGAGCGTGAGGATGCCGAGACCCAGCAGCAGCACGAGCACGCCGCGCATGGCCTGCAGATCGCCGATGAACAGGCCGACGACGGCGGCCGCGAAGATCACGAAGCTCAGCTCGACCGAGTGGAACAGGCGGTGGAACGGCACGAATCGCGCGACCTTGCGGGCCGTGGCGAGCAGCCCCGTGCGGGGTGCGGATTCGGCGCTCGTGTAGGTGAGCTTGGCTGCGCCGTAGTTGGCCCGGGCCACGCGCACCATGTCGTTGAGCGCCTTGTTCAAGATGATGACGAGCGCGAGCAGTGCGCCGAGCGTGGTCCAGAGGTAGTCCTCGGGAGCGTCGAACGGGTAACCGGCGGCGCGGATGGCGAGGGCCAGAGGAATGAGCGCCTCGGTCGAGTAGTGCCCGACGGCGTCGAGGAAGGCTCCGGCGGGCGACGACGTCTTGCGCCAGCGGGCGACCTCGCCGTCGCAGCAGTCGATGAGCATCTGCAGCTGGCCGAACAACAGCGCGAGGAGGGGGCCCGCAAAACCGGGCACGAGCAGCGACGCCGCGACACACCAACCGGTGATGATCATGAGGCCTGTGACGCCGTTGGCCGAGATGCTCGTGCGCAGCAGCATCCAGGTGACGTAGGGCGAGAGATTGCGCAGGTAGAGCGACGCCGTCCAGTGCTCGGCGTTGCGGCGGCCGCGCACCTCGGGGGGCTGCGCGACGGCCTTCAGCTCGGCGATGGAACGGGGGCGGGCGCCCAGGTCAACCGGTCTCTCGGTCACGTGCGGCACCGCCTCTCTCGTTCGCTCGATCGGAGATGTTGCTGGCCAACGACAAGTAGCCGAGCAAGAAGCCGATCCCCCAGCAGAAGTGTATACAGGGCAGCACGATCAGGAACCACAGCATCGAGCGCGCGCCGTCTGGCCGGGCATAGACGAGGGTCGCGAGCACGACGAACACGAGGTAGAGAGCCGGGACGGCGAAGCCGAGGGCGGGCCACCAGACATCGGCCATCGCGCCCGTGACGAGGCCGACGAGCCCCAGTGCGAGGCCGAGCAGAACGCCCATCACCATGAGGGGCGGTGCGAAGTAACGCAGGGAGCGGCCGCCCGGGAAGCGTCGCGTGAGTTCGCCGCGCCACAGGCCTGTCGAGAGGAACTGGCGCGCGAGGCGAGAAAAGCTCGGGCGGGGGCGGTAGGTGACGCGCAGCGCGGGCGTGAACCAGACGGTGCCGCCGGCGGCTCGCAGTCGGTGGTTGAGTTCCCAGTCTTGGCCGCGTTTGATGCGCTCGTCGAACATGCCGACGGCCTCGAGCGGCTCGCGCTGAAAAACGCCCAGGTAGACCGTGTCGGCCGGGCCTTCTGCGCCGCCCACGTGGTGGGGCGTTCCGCCGAGACCGACCTTGGTGCCATAGGCGCGGGCGACGGCGCGTTCGAAAGCCGAGATGCCCTGAGCATCCATGATTCCGCCGACGTTAGCGGCCCCCGTGCGGGCGAGAGCCTCGACGGCGATTCGGGCGTAGTCGGGCGGCAGAACCGAGTGGGCGTCGACACGGATGACCACGGGGTAGGTGGTCGCGCGGATGGCGATGTTGAGGCCGGCCGGCGTCGAACCGACGGGATTGGGGATGACGCGCACACGGGGATCGGTGCGCGACAACTCTTCGACGAGCTCTGTCGTGCCGTCGATGCTGGGCCCGAGAGCGATCGCTACCTCGAAGGGGCCCTCGTAGTCTTGCGTCAGCAGCGAATCGACCGCTGCCCGCACGTGCGTGACGTCGTTGAGAACCGGCATCACATAAGAGACGCCCGTTGCAGGCGTCGGACCGCCCGCTGAAGAACTGTGACTCATGCTCTCCCACTACTCGGCAGACGTCATCCGCTTGAGCCTAGCAGCCGTCCGCGCACGAATGCCCGCACGCGGGGTGCGGGCATTCGAGCGGTCGAACAGTGGAAGGCCGAGCCGATGATCGGGTCGTGAGGCCTCTCGGACGGTTAGAGAACCAGCTCGCCGAGGGTCACGTCGACCGTGAAGCTCTTGCCGTCGCGCACGTAGGTGACTTCGGCTTTGCTGTTCGCGGCGAGGGCGCGCACCTGGGCGGTCAGGTCGTTGGCGTCGGTGACGGGGTGGCCGTTGAAGTTCGTGACGACGTCACCGGTCTTGAGCCCGCCCTTCTCGGCCGCGCCGCCGGAGCTGATGTCACCGAGCAGCGCACCCGCGACCGTGCTGCCGGACACCTGGGCGGCATCGCGCACCGAAGCGCCGAGCAGGCCGTGGGTCGCCTTGCCGTCCTTGATGATCTCGTTGGCGATGCGCTCGGCGGTGTCGGACGGGATGGCGAAGCCGACGCCGATGCTGCCGGACTGGCTGTCGGACGAACCCGAGCCGGCCGAGGCGATGGCCACGTTGATGCCGATGAGCTTGCCGTCGCTGTCGAGCAGCGCGCCACCCGAGTTGCCGGGGTTGATCGATGCGTCGGTCTGGATGACGGCGAGCGAGATGGACGACTGGGCCTGCGTTTGCGACTGCTCCTGGCCGGGCAGCTGGAAGCCGAACGGGTTGCTCGGCTTGTCGGTGTTGCTGTCGGAATCGCTGCCCGATTTGTCGGGCACGGCGGACGAGGCCACCGTGATGCTGCGGTTCAGTGCCGAGACGATGCCGTCGGTGACGGTTCCGGCCAGGCCGAGCGGGGCGCCGATGGCGATGGCCACGTCGCCGACGTTGAGCTTGCTCGGGTCGCCGAATTCCATGGGCTCGAGACCAGAGGCGTCGTCGAGTTTGATGACCGCGAGGTCATAGACGGGGTCGGTGCCGACGATTTTGGCCGAGTAGATCTTGCCGTCGTTCGCCGTGACCTGGATGGTGGGCTTGGCGTTCTGGCCGTCGAGCGTGATGACGTGGTTGTTGGTGAGGACGTAGCCGTCCTTACTGAGGATGACTCCCGAACCGGTTCCCGCGCCGTCGTCGCCCTGCACGGCGATCGTCACGACGCTCGGGGATGCCTTGGCCGCCACGGCCGACGTGCGGGTGACGCTCGTGGTGTCGTTGATCGTGACCGACTGGGAGCCGTTCGACGAGCTGGCCACGGGCGTGCCCGAACCGTCGATCAGGGCGTAGGAGCCGGCACCAGCCGCGCCACCGATGAGCGCGCCGATGGCGAGCGTGGCGACGAGCAGGGCGGCCGTGGGGCGACGCTTCGGCGAGGACGAGGACGATGACGGCTGGTGCTGCGGAGCTGCGGCCGGGCCGAAGGCACCGCCGTTGCCGTTGCCGGTGTGCGAGCCGCTGCCGGCGGGGGTGCCATGCTGCGCGTGGGCGCCGTGCTGGCCGGCCTCGGGGTGCTGGCCGGGCGCGCCCGTCGCCGGGTAAGCCGACGTCTGAGCGAAGGGGTTCGACGCGCCCTGGCGCGGGGCACCGTAGGCGGGGTAGGGCGTCGTGGGCTGGTTGGGCTGGCCGTTCTGCGGCGCACCGTAGGCGGCGTTCGCGCCGTAACCGGCGGCGGTCGGGAACGAGGCGGGGCGCTGCGGGATGGGGCCGTAGGCACCCTGGCCCTGCTGCGCGTTCTGCGGCGACTGCGGCTGCGGCGCCGCGTAGCCCTGCTCGGTCGGGCGGTAGCCGTCGCGGGAGTCGTGCGACGAGAGCGCGCCGGCACCGAAGTCTTCGGTGGGGGTCGCGTTCGGGTTGTGCGAAGTCTGGGGCTGCTCGGCGTCGTTCGAGCGGTCGTTGTTCTCGGCTCCTGTGGCGCCGGTCGGGTTTTCGGTCATCGGTTGCTCCTTCCAAGCAGGATCAGGTTCTCGCTCGAACCTGTGCTTATTCAATGGACCGACTGGGAACTGCCCAACGCCTAGCTGGGATATCGCTACATGGCCGAATCCGGTGTCCCTCGGGTTCCAGTTTAGCGATGCCGTAGGTTTGCACCAGGATCGCGCGCGGGGCTTGACCGCTCGCGAGAGACGCATGAAAGGAAGAATCCTCGGCATGGATGCTTCAGCCCCCTGGCAGCGGACCGCTCGCGCAGCAGGCCTCCTCGGGCCCACCGGCCGGCTGTCGCCGACGATCTTCGCCGAGATGAGTGCGCTCGCCTCGTCGACCGGCGCGATCAACCTGGGCCAGGGGTTCCCGGACGAAGACGGCCCGGCCGAAATCCTCGAGGCGGCGCGTCGGGCGATCTCGGCGGGCGCGAACCAATACCCGCCCGGTCGCGGCATCCCCGATCTGCGCGCGGCGATCACCGAGCACCAGCACCGTTTCTATGGCCTGACGGTCGATCCCGAGCGTGAGGTCTGTGTCACGGCGGGCGCGACCGAGGCGTTGGCTGCGACCATCCTCGCGTTTTGCGGTCCCGGCGACGAGATCGTCGTCTTCGAGCCCTACTATGACGCGTATGCCGCGCTGGCCGGGCTCTCGGGCGCGACGCTCGTGCCCGTGCCCCTGCGCTTTCCCGATTTTCAGCCCGACGAGCGCGACATCCGCGCCGCTGTGGGCGATCGCACCCGACTCATCCTCGTGAACACGCCTCACAACCCCACGGGAACGGTGTTCTCGACCGAGACCCTCGCCACGATCCTTGCCGAGGCCCGACGCGTCGATGCGCTGGTCGTGACCGACGAAGTGTATGAACACCTCACGTTCGGCACGGCGCACGTGCCGCTCGCGACGCTCCCGGGCGCCGCGGAACGCGTCATCACGATCTCGTCGGCTGGCAAGACGTTCAGCACAACCGGTTGGAAGATCGGCTGGGTGACCGCTTCGGCCGCGCTCATCGACCCGATCGTCACGGTCAAGCAGTTCCTCACCTATGTGAACGGTGCACCGTTCCAGCCGGCCATCGCGGCCGGTCTGCGTCTGCCCGATGCGTTCTTCGACGGGGCTGCGGCGGCACTGGGCGAGAAACGCGACATCCTGGCGGCCGGTCTGCGGGCCGCGGGCTTCGCCGTCTCGAACCCGGCCGGCTCCTATTTCGTCATCGCCGATGCCGCGCCCCTCGGCGTCACCGATGCGGCCGACCTCTGCCGGCGGCTCCCCGAACTGGTCGGCGTCGTCGGCATCCCGGTTTCGGCCTTCGTGTCGGCCGAGCACGCCGACGACTACCGCTCGCTCATCCGCTTCGCATTCTGCAAGAAACGGGATGTCCTCACCGAGGCCTCCGCACGCCTCGCGCAGCTCGGCACCGTGCTCGAGAACTGAGCTGAGAGACCGCTTCTACTCCCCCGGTACGACCCGGTACCGGCGCAGCTCGAGGGCAGGGTTTCGGCTGCGAACGGCATCGAGCTCGCCCCGGTCGAGCGTCGCGTCGACGACACCCGCAGCGTCCCCCAGCTCGGCCAGCACGATTCCCGCCGGATCGACCAGCACGCTGAGCCCCACACCCGTGGGACGCGGATGGTCGGCGGCGACCACGAAAGCGGTGTTCTCGATCGCACGAGCGCGCAGCAGAGTCATCCACTGGTCTTCTTTGCCCGGCCCCGGCACCCATTCGGCCGGCACGACCAACACATCGACCGCCGCGTCGATAAGGCGACGCGACACCTCGGGGAACCGGATGTCGTAACAGGTCTGCAGGCCGACCCGGAATGGCCCGACCTCGAAGGTCTGAGGCGCGTCGAGCGGCCCGGGCGCCACCCACTCCGACTCCCGCTGCCCGAAAGCGTTGTACAGATGCTGCTTGCGGTAGGTGGCGACGATCTCGCCCGACGCATCGACGGCGACGAGTGTGTTCGAGAACCGATCGCCGTCCTCTCGCGCCTCAACGAGCCCGACGACGACGTGGATCCCGCTGCGAGCGGCGGCGGCCCGGACATCCCGCAGGAAGGGGCCACCGAGGTCTTGCGCGGCGGCCACCATGCGCCCGTCCACCGGGTTGGCGAAGAAGCTCGAGTACTCGGGAAAGATCACGAGCTGAACTCCGGATGCCGCGGCCTCGGCGATCTGCGCACTCACGGCGTCGGCGTTCGCCGCCGCATCGGCCAGCGGCGCGAACTGAACGGCACGCACGCGGATGCTCGTTTCGAAGGACTCTGATGCTGCGGTCGCGTCGCTCGCACCGGATGAGGATGCCTCGGACATCGATTCCACGCGCGCGCTCTCGGTCATGCGCCCAGCCTAGTGAGCAGCCCCCGGGCAGCCAATGATCGGTCAAGTTACCGTTCCCCAGCCGCGCCGGCCAGGAGGCCGACCGGTTGCCCGTGAACCCGGGCACGACGAACGGGCGAGGCCCGAAGGCCCCGCCCGTTCTGACATCGTGTCTAGCCGATCTGCGCCGGAACTAATCCTTGCGCTTCACGCTGTTGTCGTTGGACTGCGTCTTCGTCTCACGCGAGCCCGGCTCGGGAACGATCTGCAACCCTTGGCCGCTGTTCGCCGAGGCGGTCAGCAACTCGAGCCACTCGCGGTTGATCGTGGGCTGCCGCCCACCCGAGTATTTGAAATACAACGGGATGCTCGGCTCGACCCAGATCGCACTGCGACCGTCGCCCACACTGGGGTCGTCGCGCCAGGTGAAGAAGAAACTCTCTCCCCGGCGGAGCTTGGCACCCATGACGAGCTGCACATGCGTCAGAAGACGGTCATCGAATTCGATCTCGATGCCTGCGTTCGCGTAAATCAACGAGCCCAACGGTCCTCCTAGCGTGACTCCCAGCTAGGACAGGATACTAGACGCTCTTCTTGCCGGTGATGAAGCGCAGGAGGAAGACGATGAGCGCGATGATGAGGAGCGCGAGGCCGACCCAGATGAGGAAGTTGAGCGACGAGGTGACGCCACCCGTGATCAACAGGATGACGGCGACGATGGCGATGATGATAACCAGCAGGTTCATGGGGTTCTCCCTAGTTAGGCGGATGATGCTGTAGTAAGAGCCTAACGAGGCCGCGCGACATCCGTGGCGCACGACGGCATTTATTCGCGCGCACACGTGAACCGCGCGCGTTGCACGCCGAGAACGACTCTGCAACCCCTAGATGATCCCCTGGACGCAGTCGTAACGTCGGTGACGTCCAGTTCCACAAAGCTAGGAGGCTCACTTATGAGCGCAGGAGACAAGATCGGTAACGCCGCAGAAAACCTCGTCGGCAAGGCGAAGGAAGCTGCAGGCAAGGCCACCGACAACGAACGACTCGAAGCTGAAGGACACACCGACCAGGCCAAGGCCAACGCCAAAAAGGTCGGCGAAGACGTCAAGGACACCTTCAAGAGCTAGAACGAAGGATGTTGCGTCTCTGACGCCCGAGGAGGTTCCGCGCTGCGGGGCCTCCTCCGTCGTTTAACCGAGTCGGCGAGCGGGGGACGACGCCGGGGTTCTCCGGCGGCACGTCTCCCCTGACGGTTCGGGCGCGTCAGCGGTTGTTCCGCGTGCGCCCGAGAGCGCCGACGCGGGCGTCGAGCAAACGGAGCGCCGCCAGGGTGACCGCGTCGCCGAAGTCCGCGCTCGTGCGGTTGAGGGTGCGCTCGGCCACGTGGTCGCTGCCGTTCGGAGAGTGCAGCGCGAAGTACACGATGACACCCGCCTGACTCTCGGGCGGGGCGGGCTGGTTGACGACCTGCAGAACGTCGGTCGTCGTGTCACCGAACTCCGCGATCGAGACCGGGGCTGTCACGGTGCGCGGCTCGTTCGCGGCAGGAGCAGGCTCATCGGTGCGCGCGACGACGACCGCGAGCGTGAGGTTGGCCCCCGTGACGCGCGCGGTGGCCCGCGCCATGTCCTGCGCCAGGGCCGCGTCGGCCGGACGATCGGCATCGAGCTGCAACACGTGCATCGACTCGTGCCCGGGGCGCGCGACGATATTTCCGGCAAACCAGGCACCCGACGGGTCGGATTGGGCCAGCTCGTGCGAAATGGCGCCACCGTCTTCGGGCTCGGTGACCGCGATGCTGATGCGGCAGCCGCGGGCGCGCTCGGAGATCGAGGCGGCGAGGGCGGCAACGGTGCGCCTCGCACTGTCCCCGCGGCGGTCGGGCACGGTATCGGCGAGCATGTTCTCATTGTCGCGCGGTGTCCCCCGAACGGGTAGGGATTGACAGGGATGCTCAGCTTGGCCTCGCTGAGCATCCGGGGTTTTGCCCATGTTGCCGTCGCGACGCCGACCGTAAGCTCGGTGTACACACCGCCGAGAACGAGGGGGCGACATGGCGCGACGCACGGACTCCGGCCGGCCGGACTCGAACGAGCAGCCCGGCGCGGGTGACTCGGCCGGCTCTTCCGGCACCGTGGCCAATCCCTCGCGCCGTTCGTTCCTGCGCGGCGCCGGGATCGCCGCGGCATCCACCGCCGCAGCAGGGGCGGCAGTGGGCGTCGGTGCCGCCGCCGTGAACGGTGCGCCCGCGACATCCGATCGCCGATCATCGGTGAACCGGCCCTCGTCTTCCGCCGCGCCGACGCTGCCCCCGCGCCCGGGCGGCCCCGGTTTCGACCACCTCGTCGTGGTCATGTTCGAGAACCGGTCGTTCGACAACATCTTCGGCTACCTCTACGACGACCAGACGCTGCCGGAGGGGCAGAAGTTCGACGGGCTGCACGCCGGCGACCACGCCAACGCGGCACCCGACGGCACACGGGTGCCCGCGCATCCCTATGCGGGTTCGACCGACCAGATCATGTCGAGCCCGCAGCCCGACCCGGGCGAGGAATACCCGCACGTCAACACGCAGCTCTTCGGCAGCGTCGCGCCCGAAAGCAACCGCGCCCTCAAAGCCGAGCGGATGACGAAACCCTTCAACGCACCCACCGACACCTCGCGGCCCACCATGTCGGGGTTCGTCGACGACTACGTCAACAACTACCTCTCCGACCACCAGGGTGAGCTTCCCTCGCCCGATCAGTACGGCGTCGTCATGGGCTCGTTCACGCCCGACATGCTGCCCGTCTTCTCGACTCTGGCCCGCGAATTCGCCGTCTACGACAACTGGCACTGCGCCGTGCCCTCGCAGACGTTCTGCAACCGCTCGTTCTTCCACGCGTCGACGTCGCACGGCTTCGTCACAAACCACGGGGATGGCGGCTACGGCAAGTGGCTGCGCGAAGAGAATGCCGCGCCCACGATCTTCAACCGCCTCGGCGAAGCGGGCCTCACGTGGCGCGTCTACTACGACCGCCGGCAGGTGGTGTCGATGACGGGACTCATCCACGGGCGCGCGCTCGAGCCGTTCTGGAAGAGCAACTTCCGCACCATGGAGCAGTTCTACCGCGACGTCGAGACCGGCAACCTGCCCGACTACGCATTCATCGAACCGCGCATGGTCTATGACCACAACGACATGCACCCGCCGGTGGGTCCGTTCACCGAGACCGACTACGACGGGCGCGTCGTCACGGGTGGCGCCATCTCGGATGTCCGCGCCGGCGAGCGTCTGCTGCATCAGGTCTATTCGGCCGTGCGTGCGAGCGCGAGCAAGACGGGCTCGAACGCCCTCAACACGCTGCTGCTCGCCACGTTCGACGAGCACGGCGGAACCTACGACCACGTTCCGCCTCCCGCTGCGACGCCGCCCGACGGACGTACAGACGGCGTCGGCCGCGACAGCAGCGACAGCGAGCGGGAACGCCGGCCCAACGAGATGGATTTCGCGTTCGACCGTCTGGGCGTGCGCGTGCCCGCCGTGGCCATCTCGGCCTACACGAAGAAGGGCAGCGTGATCAACGAGCTCATGCACCACGGCTCGGTGATCAGCACGCTGGCGGGCGCGCACGGCCTCGACCCGCTGACCGCGCGGGATGCCGGGGCGCCGACGCTGCAGAACGCCGTCATGCTCGAGGAGCCACGCCAGGTGACGGACTGGCCACAGACGCATCCGCAGTACGTGCCCGCCAACCCGGAGGCAGATCTGCCCGACGACTCGCCGTTCCCCTTCGGCCAGGAGGAACGCCCACTGAGCGCTCCCGGGGTGGGGCTCGTCGGCATGCTGACCGCGCGGTTCGCGCCGGGCGAGAAGATTCCCGAGACGTATGCCGAGGCGCGGGCTACTCTCGACCGCCACGGGCGCGGCTTATTCGGCACGACCGACTAGTCGCGAGAATTCTGACGACATCCGGACAAGAAAAAGGCCCGGAATCCGGTGAAATTCACCGTGATTCCGGGCCTATCTGTTGCGGGGGCAGGATTTGAACCTACGACCTCTGGGTTATGAGCCCAGCGAGCTACCGAACTGCTCCACCCCGCGGCACAAGAATTGACTCTAGCACGGATATTGGAGCGCCGCCAATCGTGGGCAGTTCGGCATCCGAATTCGGGGGTGAAACCTGCCTCAGCTTTCGCGACCGCTGCCGGGACGGGTCTGCCCCACCATGGGCTTCACGGCCGTGAGCGAATGCGCGAGCGGCAGCCACCTCGTGTCGTCCGGCCAGCCGTACATGCCGTCACCTTGCGTCTGCAGGCTCGGAAAAGCCTGCCACGGGATCTGGTAGTGCTCCTCGTAGTGGTCGAGACGCAACGTCGCGCCCGTGATGGCCTTCCAGAGGGCCGAAACCGTGTGCGACCACTCCCAGGTGCGCCCGTGCTCGATGCGGGCCTCCTGGTCGGCGTAGTCGGACGGATCGTCGATCACGAACGGCTCGGTCGACCCGTAGGGGTAGGCGAAGCGCGGGAACCCGTTCTCCAGGCCGTCGAAAACCCCGGCCACGGGATGCCCGTCGGCGAAGTAGAAGATTGCGCCGGGTTTCAGGAACCATTCGACGATGCTCGCCCACTCGGTCAGGTTGGGCAGCCACCCGATCGTCCCCCAGCTCGTGAAGACCAGGTCGAACGAGTCCGGCTCGGGCAGCGCATGCCGCAGGTCGTAGACGTCCGTCACGATGAAGCGGGCCCGATCGGCGAGCCCGGTTTCGGCGGCCAACTTGCGCGCCTCCTTGACGGCGGGGCGGGAGAAGTCGATGCCCACCACCTCGGCCCCGGCCTGTGCCAGCCGCAGCGTGTCGGCACCGAAGTGGCACTGCAGGTGGAGCACGCGCAGACCGCTGAGGTCGAACGTGCCGTCCTCTCCCCCGGGAAAGAGCTGCGCGAGTTCGGATTCCTCGATCGGCGTCAATCGGCCACGGCCCGCGCGGAGGGCCGTCAGATCGTAGAAGTCGCTGGCGACGTGGACGGGAACGCGGTCATCCCAGTTGGCGCGGTTGTCGTCGAGCCAGGATGATGCGCCATCCTGTTCATCGTGATCGTGCTCATCCGTGGTGTGTGACATCTGGCGGTTCCCTTCTTCGACGGCGCGAAGCCCTGGTGCGGGCCGGCGCTGGCCGGCCTTTCGATGCGTGCTGCGTGGTGCGTGCTGCGTGGTGCGTGGTGCGCAAACGCAAACGCACCGCCCCCAATGTACAAGCGGGGCGGTGCGGATGCGCGGGGTGTTTCATCGAGTGCGACTCGTGGTACTACTTGCCGCTGGTGAGCTCCAGAGCGCGGGCCACGGCCTCGGCGAGCTTGGCGTCTGCGGCGCCATAGGCGGCGAAGTCACCCTTCTCGAGCGCGGCCTGCTTGTCGGCGATGGCCTGCTTGGCCTCGTTCAGCGCCTGCTGCAACTGCGCATCGGTGGCGGGATCACCCGTCGTGACTCCCGTGTCACCGTCGGTGCCGGTATCGGTTCCCGTGTCGGAGCCCGTGTCCGTTCCGCCGTCGGTGCCCGTGTTGGGGTCGACGCTGGGAGTCTCGGGCGCGACGGTGGAGTCCGTGCCCGTATCACCGGCCTCGGCACCCGAGTCACCGCCGAAGAGGACGTCGAGCGCCTCGTCGAGCGTGTTCTCGAATGCGATCTGGTCGCCGAAGGCGACGAGCACCTTCTGCAACAGCGGGTAGGCCGTCTCGGCCGTCGACTGCACATAGACCGGCTGCACGTAGAGCAGACCGCCGCCGACCGGCACCGTGAGCAGATTGCCGTTGATGACCTTCGTCTGACCCTGCTTCAACAGGTTGATGGCCGAGGAGACGCTCGGGTCGGAGTTGAAGTTGTTCTGCACCTGGCCGGGGCCGGGCACCGTGTCCTCCTTCGGCAACGTCAGGAGCCTGAGCTTGCCGTAGTCGTCGCCCTTCACACCCTTCTCGGCGCCCGCATCGGCATCGGCCGCGAGGTAACCCGTGAGGATCGATCGCGACGAGTCGCTCGTACCTCGAGGGATGAACGAGGAGTACAGCGAGAACGCCGGGGCGTCCTGCCCGGGCATCTGCATCGTCAGGTAGTACGGCGGCTGCAGCGTGGTGTCGTTCGCCGTGGCTTGCGGGTCGGCCGGCGTGGCCCACGCGTCGGACCGCGAGTAGAACGGGCCGGCGTCGGTCACGTGGTACTGGCCGAGGATCTGGCGCTGCACCTTGAACAGGTCGGCCGGGTAACGCACGTGGCTCATCAGGTCTCCGGACATTTCGGAGATCGGCTTCACCGTGGACGGGTAGATCTTCTGCCAGGTGGCGAGCACCGGGTCTTTGTCGTCCCACGCGTAGAGCGTGACCTTACCGCTGTAGGCGTCGACCGTGGCCTTGACCGAGTTGCGGATGTAGTTGATGTTGTCGAGCGCGTACTGCTGGGTCTGCGTCGCCGAATCGGCGATGGCGTTCGACAGCGACTGCGTCTTGGCGTACGGGAAGTTCGCCGAGGTGGTGTAGCCATCGACGATCCAGACGACCTTGCCGTCGACGACCGACGGGTACGGGTCGGAGTCGAGCGTCAGGTAGGGGGCCGCCTTCTGCACGCGGTCCTTGGGGTTGCGGTCGTAGAGAATCTGAGACTCGTTGTTCACGGCATCCGACAGGAAGATCTGCTCGGACTGGAACTTGAGCGCGTAGATGAGTTTCTTGAACGCGTTGTCGAGCTTGGGCCCGCCGTCGCCGTCGAACGTGTTGTACGTCTCCTGCGAGTCGTCGGTGGCCGACGGGTAGTCGAGTTCGACGGGATCGGTGGACGACGGCGAACCGACGATCGAGTACTCGGGCGATTTCTCGCCGAAGTAGATGCGCGGCTGGAAGTCGCCCAGCTCACCCGAGGTGGGCACGCCCGACTCGAGGAACACGGGGAAACCGTCGGACGAGCGCTGGTTGCCGTAGGCGGCGACCAGACCGTAACCGTGGGTGTAGACGACCGTGTTGTTGTACCAGCTCTGGGCGTCTTCGAGGCCGGACTGGCTGAGCTCACGCACGGCCACCACGGCATCCTGGGTCTTGCCGTCGATCGTGTAGCGGTCGACATCGAGCGCCTTGTTGAACTGGTAGTAGTTCTTGAACTGCTCGAGCTGCGAGACCGTCGGGCTGACGACCGCGGGGTCGATGATGCGGATGTTCGCGGTGGTCTCGGCGTCGGCGCGCAGGGCACCGGGCTCGGCGTCGGTCGTGGCGTTGTAGGGAACCTCTTCGACCGTGTCGACGCCATAGGCCTCACGCGTGAGGTCGATGTTGCGCTGGATGTAGGGCGTCTCGAGCACACGCGCGTTCGGGTCGACCTGGAACCGCTGCACGACCCACGGGTAGGCCGTTCCGATGAGCAGGCCCGAGATGAGCAAGAGCACGAGGCCGACGACCGGGAAGCGCCAGCGGCCGATGAAAGCTGTGACGAAGAAGAGCAGGGCGACGAGGATGGCGATGCCGGCCAGGATGATGCGACCCGGGATCGTGGCGTTGACGTCGGTGTAGCTGGCACCCGTGATCAGATCGCCGGTCTGCGTGAGGGTGACGTACTGGTCGAGCCAGATGCTGACGGCCTGCAGGAGCAGGTAGATGCCCGCGAGGATGGCGATCTGGATGCGAGCGCTCTTCGAGATGCGCAGCTCGCGGCCGGCCACACGGATGGAGCCGTAGAGGTAGCTCACGGCCACGGTGGCGAGCACGGCGAGCAGGATGACGGCCGACGCGAATGCCACGACGCCGCGGTAGAACGGCAGCTCGAAGAGATAGAACGACGTGTCGAGACCGAACTGCGGGTCTGTGGTGCCCGACGGCGTGCGGTTGAACCACATGAGCACGACCTGCCAGCGCGTTGCCGTCGCGAAACCGGCGAAGAGACCCAGGATGACCGGGATTCCCCATGTGGCGAGGCGGCGGAGCGGTTCGACGAGCTCCTGGTAGCGGTCGAGCTGGCTCGAGAGCTTGGCGTACACCGGGCGCAGGCGGTAGGCCAGCTGGATCGAGATCCAGACGGGCACGGCCATGGCGATGAAGCCCACCAGGAACATGCCCAGGGTGGCGAGCCATCCGGTCGTCAGGACGGTTGCATAACCGAGCTGGTCGTACCAGAGGAAATCGGTGTATAAACCGGAGAAGATGAAGAAGGCCACCACGAGGGCGCCGACCACCGCGAGGGTGATGGCGAGGGGTGCTCGGGAACGCTTCGGTTGGGTCGGCTGTGCTGCTGTCGTGGATGTCACGGTGTCGGCCTCTTTGCTGTCGGGGTCACCGAATCAGTCTACGTTCCGATCCTGAGAAGACAGCCGCGCTCAGGGCGAACAGCCGCGGCTACTCGGTCGGTGCGGCCGCAGCCGTTTCGCACGTCGGCAGGGCATCGAGATCGCCCTTCTCGCGCACCGCATCGAGCACGGCCATCGAGTCGTTCAAGGTGGAGACACTGAAGACGCGGATGCCGTCGGGAACGTGTCCGACCACTTCGTCGCAGTTGGCCGAGGGTGCCAGGAAGATGGTCGCCCCGTCGTCGCGCGCCGCAAACAGCTTCTGGCGGATGCCGCCGATCGCGCCCACCTCACCCGATTCGGTGATGGTGCCCGTGCCCGCGACATCCGCCCCACCGTTGAGCTCACCCGGTGTGAGCTTGTCGATGATGCCGAGTGCGAACATCATGCCGGCGCTCGGGCCGCCCACGTTGTCGAGCTGGATGGTGACGTCGATCGGAAAGTCGTAGACCATGCGGGTGCCGATGCCGATGACCGTCTGCGTGTCTCCCGCGGCATCCTTCTGCTCGATGGGCGTCACCTCGATGGTCATGGGCACTCCCCCGCGCACGATGTCGATGGATGCCGGCTTGTCGGCGCCGTTGGCCGAGATGGCCGTGCGCACCGATTCGAGGTCGTCGACCGTCTCACCGTTGACCGAGACGAGATCGTCGTCGACCTTCAGCACGTTCTCGGCGGGCGAACCCTTGGCGACCGAACCGACCGCCAGGTGCTGCGGATAGGTGTAGCCGAGCTCGGAGAGAGCCGCAGCGACGGCATCCTGTTGCGAATCGACCATGAGCGTCGCGTTCTGCTCGGAGCGCTGCTCGGTGGTGACGCCGGGCGGGTAGACGGCCTCGAGAGGCACGACGGCGCGGCTCGGATCGAACCACGACATTGCCACCTCGAACCAGCTCGGGCGCTGATCGGGTGTTCCATTGACCTGCACGGTGAGCATGTCGAGGCTGCCGGCGGTGTCGTAGGTCTCGGCGCCCTGGATGTCGATCATGGGCACGTCTTTGTCGTCGTGCTGAACGGTGCCCAGCGTGTTGAAGACGGGCCCCGGCTGCTCGATGACCCACGGGCTCGGCCACAGGGCCAGAACACCCAGCAGGACGAAGGCGATGGCGAGCGACAGCCACCCCGCACTGCGGCGCCTCGACTGCGCGCTCCTCGCCGGAGAGACGGGGGAAGAGGGCTGGTCGTCGAAGAGCGTCACAGCGAGCCATCCTAGATGACCGCTCGATGGCCACCCCGGGAAACAGCCGTACGGCCGGATGACGGCGCACCGCCTGCAGACGCCGGACCTGTTCGCGGCGGGCGGACAGTGAGACCGCCCATCCCACGGTCTGCACCGGGTGGCACGGGTTAACGTTGAGAACAGAGCAAACGTTGCCCTGCGGAAAGGTGGCCATCGTGTCAGACGACGAGTCCAAGAAGCCCGAAGACGAATTTCAGGAGATGCTTCGCGAACTCCTGTCCGGCAACGGGGCGATCGACCCCAGCCAGCTCGCGGGAGCCGCCGGACTGCCCAACGACCCGGCCGCGCTGCAGGCCCTCATCGGCCAGCTGCAGAACGCCATGCAGGCCGCACCCGGTGGCGGGATCAACTGGCAGACGGCCACCGATCAGGCCATCGCCATCGCCTCCGAGGGCAGCGTCGCGACAACCCCCGCCGAGCGCAACGCCCTCGAGCAGGCCTTCCACGTGGCCGCACTCTGGCTCGACGAGGCCACCGTCGTTACGGCCCTCGCGCAGGAGCCCATCCTCATGACGCGTGCCCAGTGGGCCAAGGACACCATGCCCGTGTGGGCGCAGATGGCCGAACCCGTCGCGACGAGCATCTCCGACGCGCTCACGCGGGTCATGACCGATCAGGCACCCGAAGAGATGCGCCCCATGATGGCCGGCGCGAGCCAGATGATGCGCAACATCGGTGGTGCCCTCTTCGCCATGCAACTCGGCCAGGTCGTGGGGCAGCTGTCCCGCGAGGTGGTGTCGGGTGGCGACATCGGCATCCCGCTGCTCGACGAGAATCGCGCGGCGCTCGTGCCCCAGAACGTGGCATCCTTCGGCGAGGGGCTCGACCTCGGCGACGACCAGGTGCAGCTCTATCTCGCGGTGCGCGAGTTGGCGCACGCGCGCCTGTTCCGGCACGCGCGGTGGCTGCGGCTCGACCTCATCTCGTCGATCACCGAATTCGCGCGCGGCATCACGATCGATACCGAGCGGCTCGAAGATTTGGCGGAAGGGTTCGACCCGTCGAACCCCGAGGAGCTGCGCCAGGCGATGGTCGACGGTTCGCTCATCCCGCCGAAGAGCGAGGCGCAGCTGGCCACTCTGGCGCGCCTCGAAACGACACTCGCGCTCATCGAAGGCTGGGTGGATGTCGTGACCGCTCAGGCAACGACGCGTCTGCCCAAGGCCGACTCCGTGGCCGAGATGGTCCGGCGTCGCCGGGCGACCGGCGGGCCCGCCGAATCGGCTTTCGCCACGTTGGTGGGTCTCGAGTTGCGGCCGCGACGGTTGCGTGAGGCTGCGGCGTTCTGGCAGAAGGTCAGCGACGCCGTGGGCACCGAGGCGCGCGACGCCCTGTGGGCGCACCCCGATCTCGTGCCCTCAGGCTCGGATATCGACGACCCGACGGCTCTCATCGCCCGGCTCGAGGCCGAAGCGCGCGGCGAAACCCCCGAACCCGACGAGTTCGACACGGCGCTCGAGCAATTGCTGCAGCAGGAGGACTCGCGGGAGGACGATTCTGCCGGTTCCGAGGGCGATTCGGGTTCGACCGACGAGCGTCGGGACGATCCTCCCCACGTGTGATCGAGGCACGCCGGGCGAGCTGCTGCGGGTGAAAACAAAACCTGTGGATAACCGTCCCGCGGCGTGATTTTCGCGCCAGGCTGGACGCGTGATCCTTCGCATCGACCCCAGCCACGTGATGGTGTGGACGTCTCCGACCACCGTGCAATTCGGCATCGACCGCAGCGTGCTCACGCTCACGGTCGATCCCGTGCGCGAGCGACTCCTCTCGGCGCTGCAGGCGGGATGCACGTTTCGTGCGCTGTGCCGCGTCGGGCGTATCGAGGCCGTGCCGGCGCGTGTGGGGCTCGGCGAGGCGGATGTCGAGGGGTTCGTTCGCGCGCTTCGACCCGTGTTGCTGCGGCCGCACGGGTCGCGGTCGTCTCCGCCGCCGGTCGATGCTCCCGCGCGGGTGAAGGGTGCGCCTGCGCACGTGTCGGCTTCGGTGTCGGCCCCTGCGCATGTGTCGGTGCCGGAGTTGGTGCCCGAGTTGGTGTCCGAGTTGGTGTCCGAGTCGGCACCGGTGCACGTGCTGCAGTGTACGACGTCGGGTGCACCGATCGACGAGGCGGCTCCGGCGCGCGCGATCGCCGAACTATTGCGGGTGGCCGGTCGGCCGGTCATGGCCGGGCGCGGCATTCCCCCCTCGGCGCTGCACAAACCGGCGTTCGCCGTTCTCCTCGCCGCCTGGAGCGTGCCTCCCGCTGCGTTCCAGCGCTACACCAGCGACGGGGTTCCGCACCTGCCCGTCGTGTTCGGCGACGAATCGGTTCGGGTGGGCCCGCTCGTGCGGCCGGGGGTGGGAGCATGCGTGCGGTGTCTGCATCTGGCTCGCCGGGACCGCGAGCCCGCCTGGCCGGTCATCGCCGCCCAACTGGCGGGCACACGCGCCCCGCAGGAGGGCGGGGCACTCGCCTTCGACGCCGTGGGCCGGACCGCTCGCGTGGCGCGCACCTGGCTCGACGAGCGGCGCGATGTCTTGCGCGGCGGTTCGGTCAGCCTGCAGCTGCGGGCGCGGAGCGAGAGGTGGACCTGGCACCGGCCGCACGAGGAATGCGGGTGCCGATCTCCGTGAGAAAACGCGAACGCTCGCGCGGCTGGGTCGAGCGGATCCCACGCTCAGACCAGGAGAGGAAGAGCGTCCGGCGTGCGCGGGTGATGCCCACGTAGAGCAGACGACGCTCCTCGTCGATGGCCTCGAAGCCGCTGGCATAGCTGATGGGGACGAGCCCTTCGGACAGCCCGATGAGGAAGACGGTGTCCCATTCGAGACCCTTCGCCGAGTGCAGGGTGGCCAATGTGACGGCCGACACATTCGGCTCATGTTGGCCCGCCTGCCGCTCCAGCAACTCGTCAGAGAACTGGCGCAACGTCGTGCCGGGGGCCGCCTGGTCGACGAGGCCCATGATGGCGTTCAGAGACTCCCATCGGTCGCGAACGGCCCCGGCCGCCTCGGGCGCGTGATGCGACCATCCGAGGGAACTCAGCACGTCGCTCACCGACTTGAAGAGGGGCTCCCCCGTGATCGAGACCGAGGCGCCGCGCAACGCCATCAGCGCCTGACGCACCTCGGGCAGATCGAAGAAGCGTTTCGAGCCGCGCATCTTGGTCGACACCCCGGCATCGGCGAGCGCCGTCTCGATGGCCGCCGCCTGCACGTTGACGCGATACAGGATGGCGATGTCTTCGGGTTTCGTGCCACCCTCGATGGCCTCCAGCACCTGGGCGGCAACCGTGCGCGCCTCGGCATAATCGCTCGTGAATCCGGTGACCGTCGGCTCGACCGCCCCGGCGCCGTCGTGCACGGCGTGCAGCGTGAGAGCGCCCGGCCGCCCACGCATGAGCCGGTTGGCGGTGTCGACCACCTGCGGCGTCGAGCGGTAGTTCTGCTCGAGCCGCACCACGGTGGCATCCGGATGTTTGTGGCCGAAGTTCAGCAGGTAGTCGCTCGAGGCACCCGCGAACGAGTAGATCGTCTGGCTGGCGTCGCCGACCACGCACAGGTCGCGGCGGTCACCCAGCCACAGGTCGAGCAATTGCTGTTGCAGCGGCGACACGTCCTGATATTCGTCGACCACGAAGAATCGGTATTGCTCACGCACCTGCATAGCCACCGAAGGTTCCGACTCGATCATGCCGGCGCAGGCGAGGAGCACGTCTTCGAAGTCGAGCTGCCGACGCTCGTCCTTCAGGGCCTCATAGCCGGCCTGCAGGTCGAGCACCTTCTCGCGGTCGAGTCGGTCGGGGATCGGGCGGTGTTTGGCACCGTACTGATCGATGCTGAGACCCGAGACCTTGCGCCATTCGATCTCGGCCGCGACATCCCTAAGCGTTGCCGTGTCGAGTTTCAGCGCCAGTTTCTCGGCGGCGTGGCCCAAGAGGCGCGCCTTGTTGTCGAGCAACGCGGGAACCTGCCCGCCCACCACCTGCGGCCAGAAGAAGTTCAGCTGGCTGAGCGCGGCGGCGTGGAACGTGCGCGCGGCGACCTGGCCGGCACCCAGCTGGCGCAGACGTGTGCGCAGCTCGGCGGCAGCACGATTCGTGAAGGTGAGCGCCATGACACGGTTTCCCGCATAGGTGCCTGTGGCCACGCCATACGCGATGCGGTGGGTGATCGCGCGGGTCTTACCCGTTCCCGCACCGGCGAGCACGCACACCGGGCCCCGCAGGGCCTCGGCGGCGACACGCTGATCGTCGTCGAGCCCGGCCAGCAGAGCCTGCGGTTCGGTCGGATCGATCGCGGTCATCGGGCGGCAGGGTATGGGTCTTCGGTTCGGTCGTCGAGTGTCGGGCCACCATCGGCCGCGAGCCAGGCCTCGATGAGCGCACGGGCGATCGACGTGCGGCCGGGTAGAAGCAGGCCGGAGTTCTGGTCGCGCAATTCGTCGCGCGTGAACCAACGCAGATCGAGGATCTCCTCGCCGTCCGGGCGCAGGGCCGCGGGATCGGTGCCAGAGGCGACGCGCGCCTCGAAGCCCACCATGAGCGAACGTGGGAACGGCCAGGGCTGTGAGCCGAGATATGTCGGGTCGGACACCGTGATGCCCGACTCCTCCTCCACCTCGCGGATCACGGCCTGCTCGAACGATTCGCCCGCCTCGACGAAGCCCGCGAGCAGCGAATAGCGGTTGTTCTCCCAGAGGGCGTTCGACCCGAGGAGCAGGCGGTCGTCGTCATCGAGGACGAGCACGATGACGGCCGGGTCGGTGCGCGGGAAGAGCTCGTGACCGTTGTCGCAGCGACGCGCCCACCCCGAGTGGTCGTTGCGGGTGTCGGCACCGCATTTGGGGCAGAAGGTGTAGCCCGCGTGCCAGTTGACGAGGGCCATCGACTCGGTGAGTAGATCGGCGTCTCGCGCCGACAGCGCGTCACCCGAGGCCCGAAGGTCGAGCCATTCGGCACCCTCACGCTCGGGGGCGTCGTCGGGTTCGACGGCCAGGAGCACGGTCGTTCCGGCGGGTGCGTCGGGGGCGTCGTGGAGCGTGTGGCCGAGGTATCCCAAGAGGTGATCGGCGGGGACGTCCGTTCCCGAGACCAGGAGCAACGATGCTCCGCTCGCCAGGGCGCGTCGCGAACGGATGACGACGACCCTCGTCGCCGGCTCTGCGGCCATGTCGACCAGGGCGTTCTCCGGCAGGCGCGCCGCGTAGTTACGGTTGATGCCGGTTCGAGAGAGCGGGAGATCGGTGAGGGACCGAAGAAGAGAACTCATGCACAACCAATCATCCGGGCGTGGCGGGAGGGCCGCCGACCGTTGCTCGACCTAACCTAGATCCATGGCCAGATCCCCTCTCACTCTAGCCGCGTTGGCAACAGCGGCGGTGCCGGACCTCGTGGTGACGGGCAGCGGTCCGCTCGGGCATGGCGCCGACGGCAACTACGACTCCGCTCTGTTGCGCACGGACGACGACCGCGACGTGGTGGTGCGGGTTGCCGCCCACCAGCAGGCGCAGACGGAACAGTCCATCGAGCTTCTCGCTCTGCAGGCGATGACGGCGGGCATCCGCAGCCGCCTGCCCTTCCAGGTTCCGCAGGTCCTGGGCCAGACGCAGGCCTCCGGCGCTCGCGCGGTCGTCTACGACTTCCTCCCGGGTTACAGCGTCGCGGTCGACAAGATCCCCGCTGGGGACGGTGTCGCCACGTCGATGGGTGCTGCTCTGGCGGCCATCCATTCGTTGCCCGGTGGTTTCGTGTCCGAGGTCGGCCTGCCGCATCTGTCGGCGGCCGAGGCCCGTGATGAGGCCCGCAACGTGATCGAGCGCGCCGCCTCTACGCGGCTTCTGCCGGCTGCCGTGCGCACGCGCTGGTCGCAGGCGATCGACGATGACGACCTGTGGCAGTTCCAACCGACCGTGGTCAACGGCAGCATCGACGCGGGTTCGTTCCTGTTCACCGATTACGAGGTCGGCCCAGTCGTGTCGGGCGTCGTCGGCTGGGGTTCCCTCATGGTGGGCGACCCGGCTCGAGATCTGCACTGGTTGTCGGCCGCGGGTGAGGCGGGCGAGAGCGTTCTGGCCGCTTACCGCGCCAGCACCACGCGGCATGCCGATGGTCATCTGCGCCAGCGGTCGCTGCTGCACGCCGAGCTCGAGCTCGCTCGCTGGTTGCTGCACGGCGTCGACACGCACGACCAGGATGTCGTGGAGGAGGCGGTTGCACTGCTCGACGGCCTGGTGGAACACGTTCTGAACGATTCGATGAACCCGTTGTCGCACGACACCGGTGAGGTTCTCTCGCAGGAGGACGTGGAGGAGCTGCTGTCGCGCACTCCCCCGGCCGCGTCGCAGTCTCACCAGGGTTTCTCGTTGGAGACCGATAGCTACGAGAACTTCGATCTGGATGCTCTCGAGCATGGCGATGGGCGCGGTTCGAGCCGCCGCACGGCCGACGACTCGACCGAGGACGATTCCGACGCCGCGGATTCTGCCGGCGGCACGGGCGCGCACGCCTCGGATCGCGACGGAGAGTCGGCCGACCCGTTCGCCGACGCCGACGCCGATGAAGAGTCCGCCGATTCCTCTCGCGCCGAGCGCGACGCTCGCACTCTTCTCGCTTCCCGTGACCACACCGAGACCGGCCCGATCGAGACCGTTCGCGACATCGAACACGATGCGGGCTCCGACCGCCGCTGACGGCGCATCGCTGCAACACCGATCGCCGCTTGACGATGGACAGCGGTCGGCGGTCATCTGTTAGCGGTCAGCGGTCAGCGGTCAGCGGTCACGCCAGGCTGCAGTGGGACGCGCCGGTACCGCCTCGCCCCTGTCGCCGCGCCTCGGCGGTCGGCGGTCGGCGGTCGGCGGTCGGCGGTCGGCAGGAGTCGGCGTTACGCCCGTGACAGGGCTTCGGACCAGCGCCGCACGAGTTCTTCCTCGGAGTACAGCGTGCGCGGCCTGATCACGGTGTCCTCGGCGACGTAGTAGAAGACCGCGTCGATGTCCGCGGCCGGGATGCCTTTCCAGCGCGCGTAAGCCACGCGGTAGAGGGCAAGTTGATACTGCCGCTCCTCCAGTTCATCGTCGCCCTTCGGGCTGCGGCCCGTTTTCCAGTCGACGATCTGGTAGCGACCATCCGTTTCGTAGACGGCATCCAGTTTGCAGATGAGAACCTGTCCGCCGAGGGTCACATCGATTTCGATCTCGACGTCGACCGGTTTCCTCTCGGCCCATTCGGATGCCTCGAAGGTCGCCTGCAGTGCGCGCAGCGCGTCGAGCTCGGCGCCTTCGACGGGGTACTGGGTTGCGGTCAGATCATCTCCGTCGAGCTCGAGCACCGAAGCGTCGAGCACGTCGCCGGTTCCGGTCATGCCGGAACGTTGCTCGACCCACGAGTGGAAGAGCGTGCCGAGGCGCGTCTGTCGGTAGGGCTTTTCGGGCAGCGGCCGCCTGAGGCGCGTCGCTACCTCGGCGGGGTCGCTGACGAAGTCCTTGAATCGCGACGCGGGAACGCGCGCGGGCAAGGCGACACGTTGGTCGCCCGTTCGTCGATCTTCCCGCTCGGCGAGGAGCAGGGCGATGTCGGCGTCCCAGCGCGTGGGCCGCGCCGGGTCGGCCTCGCGCACGGCGCGCGCTGCCGCGGTCACCCGTTCGCGTCGTGGCCCCAGCGGGTCGAGCGGCCAGTCGAGGCGATGTTGGATGCCGGCGAGCGGGTTCTCCTCGAATTCGCTGTGCGCCGGCAGCCGGTCGCCCACCACGCCCGCGCCGCGCAGCCGTTCGAGCGCTTCTTCCGTCTCGCGCAGGTAGGTGCTGGCTTCGCGGGGTCTACTCTGGGTCGCCCAAAATGAACCGCCGAGGTGCAGGGCATCCCGTGCCCTCGTGATTGCGACGTAGGCGAGCCGACGCTGCTCCTCCGAGTTGCGTTGCTCGAGCTCTTCACCGAATCGCGTGTAGGCCTCGTCGAATTCGAGGTGCGTCTCGGCGCTGCGCCACTGCAACTCGGGCAGCACATCGCGGTCTCCGCGGAAGTCGAAGGGCAGCTCGCCGAAGGCGGTCCACCCACGTTTGCTGCGCAGCTTTCCCGGCATCTCATCGGCGACGAGCCGTGGCACGGCGACGCTGTCCCATTCGAGGCCCTTCGACCCGTGGATGGTGAGAATCTGAACCGTTCCGGGCTCGGGTTCGTCGCTGCGGGGGGCAAGTTTCTCGCGCTTTTCGGCTTCGTCGAGCCAGGCGAGGAAGGGTCCGAGCGTTCCGGACTCGTCCACCGCGAGGTAGGACTCCACCTGCTCGACGAACGCGTCCAGGCTGGCCTGGCCGAGCGTTGCGGACTCGTTGGCCGCGATCTCGATATCAAGCAGGAGTTCTTGAACGACGAGGGAGACGAGGTCGAGGAGGTCGAGGCCGCCTCGCCGGCGAATGCCGGCGAGTTGTGTCGCAGCGGCCCGCATGCGGCGTCGACCTTCTGCGGTGATACCGGCGAGCGCGCGGTGGGTGTCGGGCGCTTCGATGAGGAAGTCGATGGCTTCGACGAGTGAGCGAGCGTCATCGGGGTTGGTCGATTGGCGCAGCGCCTCGCGGGTGCTGTCGTCGAGCAGGGCGTAACCCGTGTCGCGGTCACTCAACCACGCGGCGAGGCGGTTGAGCGCGGCGATGTCGCGCGGACCGATCTGCCAGCGCGCGCCCGTGAGTAGCCTGATCAGTTCGGAACCGGCGGTCGGATCGTGCAGCACGCGCAGCGCCGCGACGAGGTCGACGATGACGGGCTGCTCGAGCAGCCCGGCCAGCCCCAGCACGTGATAGGGAACGTCGGCGGCATCGAGGGCGTCGGTGAACGGCGCGATGTTTTTGACCGATCGGCACAGCAGGGCGGCCGTGCGCTGCTTTCCGGAGGCCGTCGGCCGGCGCAGTTCGCGGTGGAACCACTCGGCCACCTCGCGCGCCTCGTCCTCGATGGTCTCGACGAACGATACGTCGACGCGCCCGTCCGCCGCGGCCGGGCTCGCCCGTAGTTCGGAGACGGGCACGGTCGGCAGCACGGGCAGGCGGCCGGCGACGGCGTTGGCGGCCGCCAAGATCTCGTGCGCATTGCGCCAGCTCGTCGACAGGGAGTAGGTGGCGGAGGGGCTCGCGGGAGCGAAGTCGGCGAGAAAACGGGCGAGGTTCGAGGCGCTGGCGCCCCGCCATCCATAGATGGACTGGTTGGGGTCACCGACCGCCATGACGGGGTGATCCGCGAAGAGCCCCGAGAGCAGATCGGTTTGCACGACCGACGTGTCTTGGTACTCGTCGAGGATGACCACTCGGAACCGCGAGCGGTAATCGTCACGCGCCCGGGGCACGCGCCGACAGATCTCGAGGGCCAAGGCCACCTGGTCGCTGAACTCCACAAACCCACGTCGGCGTTTCTCCCGCGCGAAATCGTCGGCGAGTGCGAGCAGCACGGGCAGCGCGCTGAGGTCTCGCACGGTGTCCACGACCATTTTCGACGGTGTGCGTTTGCGCGACCCCCACGGCATCTCTTCGAGCTGAACGACGCGCTCGACCATGCGCAGGATGTCGTCGCCGCGGTCGGCCGCATCGTTGTCGCTGAGCGAGCGGCTGAGCCAGACGACCGCCGAGGTGATCTGGTCGATGCTCTTGTCGAGGGCCACGAGTCTGTCGTCGTCGCTGCGGATGACGATGTCGCGTGCGAGGCGCCAGGCCGAGGCATCCGTGATGACGGTCGATTCGGGTTCACGGCCGATAGAGCGCCCGTATTCGCGGAAGATGCCGCTGGCGAAGGCGTTGTAGGTGGACACGGTCGGAGCCTCGAGGATGTCTCGACTGCCTGCCTCGATCACGCGCCCGAGCTGTTGGATGCGCGCGAGGATGCGTTCCTGCAGTTCACCCGCGGCTTTGCGCGTGAAGGTGAGCCCGAGGATCTGTGGCACCTCGACCAGCCGGTTGGCGAGCAACCAGACGATGCGGTTGGCCATGGTCTCGGTCTTGCCGCTGCCGGCCCCGGCGACGACCATGGCGGGTTGGAGCGGTGCCTCGATCACGAGGATCTGTTCGTCAGTGGGCCGGGGCAGCTCGAGCATCTCTGCGATCTCGACGGCCGAGTAGTAACGGCGGCCGGTCTCGGCGGGCTCACCGGCGCGTTCGTCGACCAGGGTGCTCATGCCGACACCGCCCCGACGAGGTGGATGCGGTAGACGAATCCGGCTTTCGGGTCGCGTTCGTCGAGGTCACTGACGCCCGGGAAGACGGCGGCGGCCATACCGTGTCCGGCGCCGAGCACACGTGTCTCGAAACCGGCCAACTCCTCGTCGGTCAGCGGCTTCTGGGTGAGCAACCGGTAGGACTTGCCGCGCACACCCTTCGACACGTAGAGCAGGGCTCCCCCGGCCGACACCTCGGTGCCTTCGACACCGGGAATCGCACCCCGGCGCCCGGCGAGCTGGTAGCCGCCGAGTTGCGCGTTCTGGTCGACGCTGGGCTGGCTGGGGGCGTTGCGCCCGGTCTTCAGGTCGACGATGACGATCTCTCCTTCGGCTGTGCGTTCGACGCGGTCGATCTTGCCGCTCAGGGTGACCTGATCGATGGTCACCTCGAAGGCGCCCTCGGCATTGACGAGAGAAGCTCCGCTGCGCAGGAAATCGGTGAGGTATTCGGAGAGCCCGTGCACGAGCGTGTCCACGGCTCGCCGCTGACGCTCAGCGATCCAGGGTGCCTCGAAGGTCAGCTCCGACCATCTGTCGTCGACGTGCTCCCAGAGCTTCTCAGGCATGACATCGACAAGCTCTCGGGCATCGGCGGTGTTCTCGAGCGCGCCGTGCACGATCGTGCCGACGTTCGCAGCGATCCCCGACGGCATGGCGGCCATCTTGTCGATGAACCAGGCGAGCGGCGTCTTCTCGAAGGTTTCCATCTGCGAGGGCGATACGCGCACGCGGGCCTCCTCGTCGGTGAGGTCGATCAGCGGGTCGGTCGTCGTCGGCTCGCTCAACCCGTACCACTCGTCGGGCGCCGCCCCGGGCACTCCCGCCGCAGCCAGGCGCGCGAGCGCGGCTGCCGCATCGGCAACGCCAGCAGCCGTGTCGGCATGTGCGTCCACGGCGCCGTCGGCGGAAGTGCCGCCAGCGAGGTCACCGCGTGCGCCAGCCTCGCGGGTCGGCGCGGCGACCTCGCGCCGCAAATGCCCTACCAAACCGCGCAACGTGAGCGGATGCTCGGCGGCACCCGTCTCGGCGGGCGGCACGCTCGGGAACCGCAAGAAAGGTGACGGATGCTCGTCTTCGCTGTCGACGGCGGCCAGCACGACGAGGCTGCGCGCGCGCGACACCGCCAGCTCGAACAGCCGCAGCTCGTCGGACAACACGGATGCCCGTGCATCGAGTTCTTCGACGGGCAACCCGGCGACGCGCTGGGTGAATTCCTGCGGATAGAGCAGTGTTCCGCGCACACGCGGGTTCGGCCACACACCGTCTTGCAGGCCGGCCACGACGACCACGTCGACCTCCGCCCCGACGACGGTGTTGGGTGTGCCGAGCCAGACGGCCTCGCCCGCCGAGGTGGGCGTCAGGCTGTCCTCGCGAATCGTGGCGCTGCGGGCTTCGACGATGAAGTTGGATGCCGGAGCCCCCGGCGCCCGCTCGACGAACCGTTTCGCCACCGTGAACAGGGCCATGACGCCGTCGAGTTGGCGGTTGGCCTCATCGGCTGCCAGCCCGTGCCCGAGGGCGGCGGAAGCCCACGGTGCCGCGAGGCCGCTGCGATCCCAGAGATGCCACAGCACCTCTTCGATGCTGCCCCCGTCGGCCGCCAGACGCGTCGCCTCAGCGAGCGTGCTCGCGAATCGGTGTGCGCGGCGGGCGGGCGTCGAATCGACGCTCGCGAATCCCACTCCGGTGAGCAGGGCCTCGTAGAGCAATTGCGTGCCCTGCTTCGCACCTCCACCCGCCAGCTCTTCGTGCCGCAACGCCAGCCGCAGCCGCCGGAGCGCCATGCGGTCGAGCCCCGAGAGAGGCCCGGTGAGCAGGTCGACGGCCGAGGCTTCCGTGAGAGGCTCAGCGCCGACCGCGACGGCCGCGGCCGTGAGAAGGTGCCCGGCGGCATGATGATCTTGCACGGTGCGCGAGCCGACCGAACCGCGCGTCGGTACATCGGAGAGCGCCAGAGAACGTTCGAGCGGCGCCAGCAGTGAACCCGAACGCACGACCACGCTCATCTTGGACCAGGGAACGCCGTGCAACAGGTGCTGCTCGCGCAGCACACGCCCGATGCGACGGTGCAGTCGAGCGGGAGTGTTCTCACAGACGTATCGGATGCTCGATCCCTCACCTGTCGGGGCGCCGGCCTCCGTATCGGCACGGGCGTCGGCATCGGCATCGGCATCAGCACCGCCACCGGCATCGGCGTCGGCATCGGCTGCACCGTCAACGCGACCGCCGCGACCATCCCCCTCGAAAGCCGCCTCGGCCTTTCGGTGCTCGACAACACCCGACGCGCCGATGCGCTGCGAGATCTCGCTCACGAGGCCGCGCACCTCGTCGCCGTGTCGGTGCACGGTGTCGAGCGTCAGAGTCTGGGCGTCGACGCCCAGTCGCCGCCCGAACTCGGCGAGCGCCAACGGATCGGACCCGCGGAACGTGGCCGCCGCGACATCCGGATCACCGAAGCCCACGACGGTCACGCCGCGCCCGGCGAGTGCGCGCAGGAACTCGAGCGTGGCGGCACCCTGCTCTTGCACATCGTCGACGAGGAGGAGCTCGAGCGCGCCGAGCGGCGCACCGTCGACGATCGATCGGGTGGCTTCGGAGATCAGCTCGGCCGAGTCGAGGTAGGGGGTGGGAAAGCTGTCGATCACGGCCTCGTAGTCGACCATGAAGTCGGCAGCAGCCACCCACTCGGGTCGGTCGTATCGCTCCCCCGCCGTGCGCAGGTCGCCGGGGCGCAGACCCGCCTCGGTGACGCGCATCATGAGCTCGCGCAGCTCGGTGCGGAAACCGGCGAGTGCGCGCACCTCGCCGTCGATCTGCTCGGGCCAGCGCGGCCCGCCCGAGACACCGGTCGCGCCCGCGAGCAGCTCGCTGATGATGCTGTCTTGTTCGGCGCCCGTGAGCAACCGGGGCGCGGGCTCGTCGTGCAACGTAGCCTGGGACTGCACGATGCTGAATGCCACGGACGTGACCGTGCGGGCCAGGGGGCCGTTGGTCGGCCGATCGACCCGCAGCGCGAGGCGATCGCGCAACCGGTTGGCCGCGAGACGGCTGGGAGCGAGAACGAGCAGCGCGCTCGGATCGAGACCCAGCCGGTGCACGCGGTCGACAGCGAACTGCACGAGAGTCGTCGTCTTGCCGCTGCCGGGAGCACCAATGACGATGGCGGAGTCGCGGAGGCCCAACTCGAGCACCCCCCGCTGCGACGCGTCGAGCCCCGGCTCGCCGGAGACATCGAGCCTGGGCTCGCCGGAGACACCGAGCCTGGGCTCGCCGGAGACACCGAGCGCACCCGCCTGTTCGCCTGCCACCACGGGCGCAAATCCTCGTATTGCCACGTCTGCAACGCTATCGCCCACCACCGACATCGGCGGGGTGGCGCTCGGCCGTCCGCGTGTTCGCTGTCGGCGAGTGCCGCGGGTGCATCCGGCCGCCGGTGGTGCCGTAATCTGGGCAGGTAGGCAATCGAAAGGCTCATCCTGTGGAAATCCGTATCGGTATCACCAACAGCCCCCGCGAAATCAGCTTCGAGACGACGCAGTCCGCGTCTGACGTGCAGGATGTCATCGCCCAGGCTCTCGAAGCCGGCAAGGCATTCTTCTCCCTGACCGACAGCAAGGGCAAGGTCTACCTCGTCCCCACCGTCAACCTCGGCTACGTCGAGATCGGTTCGGAAGAGTCCCGCCGCATCGGCTTCGTCGGCTAGTCAGCATGGAACTCCTCTTCGTCGTGCTCGGCGGCCTCATCATCGGCCTCATCGCTCGATACGCCCTGCCCCGGCGCAGCACCCACGGTGAAGCGCTGATCCCGGCAGTTGCGGCAATCGTCGCCGCCGTCGTCTGGGTGGCCCTCACCTGGGCCGGCTGGCCGTGGGATGGCGGATGGATCTGGGCGGTGTCGCTTGTCGCCTCCGGCATCGTCGCGGTCGCCGTCGACGTCCTGGTCGGCCGTCGCCGCGAAGAGGGCGACCGTCGCATGCTCGTCGAACTCGGCGGATAGCGCCGCACAGAAACACCAGCGATCGGCCCGCCAGCGCTCAGCGCGGCGGGCCGATCGTCGTCTCTCGCTTAGCCGTGAATGCCACCTAGCGACCGCCAGCATCGTCGCGGCACACACATGAACTGGTCTACGCGATCAGTCCCTCAGCGGTCAGGCCCTCAGCGGTCAGGCTCGACACGGTCAGACCCTAAGCGGTCAGGCCCAGGGCATCCATTCGGCGCGTGTGGGTGGCGATGAGCTCGGTGAAGACGGGCTCGACGCGAGCTTCTTCAGTGGCCGAGCCGGGGTTGATGCGCAGGGCGTGGTGCGCCAGCAGGAGTGTGTCGCCCACGAGGCGCCGGCCCCACATGGCGAGGAAATCGGCACGCTTCGGGTCGACATCGATCGCGTCGGTGAGCAGGGCGACGAGGCCGTTGGCCCCTGAATCGCTGCCCAGCAGACTGGCGATGCGCGGCCCGACATCGGACGGCAGCCCGTCGGTCAGACCGATATAGAGGTCGTCGAGAAAACCCTGCGTGATGTACACCGACAGCAGCGCCTCGTTCTTGGTCGCGCCGGCGGTGGACACGAGGAACTCGTCGACGGCGGGCGCGAACGGCGCCATGGCCTCGTCGGCCTTCTTCTCGCGGCGCACGATCTCCGACACGATGCCCTCGTGTTTGGCGAGCGCGAACCCGGCCGCCTGGGCGATGATCTGCTTGGCACCCAGATCGGATGTCGTCACGCTCAGCTCGCTCAGCACCTGGAAGAACCCGAGCTGCACGTAGGCGGCCTGACCGAGGTAGCTGTCCACGTCGGGCGTGAGGTCGGAGAAGTCGACTTTCTCGAAGCCCGTCGGACGACGGCGAGCGGACGAGCGTGACTGCTCTATCACTCCGCGACGACGCCGTACCCAGGAAACCACGGGTCCAGCTTAGATGCTCCGCTAGGGTGAGAGTGTCCCGGCGACGGATCGGGACCCTACGCCCGAAGTGACTGTGACAGGCGTAGACCTACACATTGATGACTGACAGGCGAATAATCGTGACTTTTTCCGATCTCGGCGTCGACCAAGACTTGGTCGATGCTCTTGCATCCAAGGGCATTCTCGAGCCCTTCCCCATCCAGGAACAGACCATCCCCCTCGGGCTGGCCGGCCAAGACATCATCGGCCAGGCCAAAACGGGAACGGGTAAGACCTTCGGTTTCGGTCTTCCGCTGATCCAGCGCCTCGGGCTCGACCCGGCTCCGGGGGTCCAGGCGCTCATCGTGGTGCCGACCCGTGAACTCGCCGTCCAGGTGACCGAGGACATCGAGCTCGCGGCGTCCAACCGCAAGACCGCCATCGTCTCCATCTACGGCGGCAAGGCCTACGAAGGCCAGATCGAGCAGCTGCGGGCCGGCGCCCAGATCGTCGTCGGAACCCCCGGCCGCCTCATCGACCTCAACAACCAGCGCCTGCTCGACCTGAGCAACGTGCGCGAGATGGTGCTCGACGAGGCCGACAAGATGCTCGACCTGGGCTTCCTCGCGGATATCGAGAAGCTCTTCTCGAAGACGCCCGAGAGCCGCCACACCATGCTCTTCTCGGCCACCATGCCGGGCCCGATCGTCGCCCTGGCGCGCCGCTTCATGACGAAGCCCATCCACATCCGCGCGAGCGATCCCGACGAGGGGCTCACGCAGGCCAACATCAAGCACCTCATCTACCGCGCCCACTCGCTCGACAAGGACGAGGTCATCGCGCGCATCCTGCAGGCAGAGGGCCGCGGCAAGACCGTCGTATTCACGCGCACCAAGCGCGCCGCGGCGAAACTCGTCGAAGAGCTCAACGATCGGGGCTTCAACGCCGCGGCCGTGCACGGCGACCTCAACCAGGAGCAGCGTGAGCGGGCCATGGCGGCGTTCAAGGCGGGCAAGCGAGACATCCTCATTGCTACGGATGTCGCGGCGCGCGGTATCGACGTCGACGACGTGACCCACGTGATCAACCACACCATCCCCGAAGACGAGAAGACCTACCTGCACCGCGTGGGCCGCACGGGCCGCGCCGGCAAGACGGGTATCGCCGTCACGTTCGTCGACTGGGACGACCTGCACAAGTGGGCGCTCATCAACCGCGCTCTCGAGTTCGGCCAGCCCGAGCCCACCGAGACCTACTCGTCGTCGCCGCACCTCTTCAGCGACCTCGACATCCCGGCCGGCACCAAGGGTCGCCTGAAGCCCGCCGCCGAGGTGGCACGTCCCCCGCGTTCGGCCACGGCCTCTGGGCAGTCGGGCTCTGGCCAGTCGGGCTCCGGTCGCGGCGGTTCCGAGCGTTCCGGTTCCGATCGTTCGCGCGGTGGCGACTCCGCTCGCGGCGAGGGCGGCTCGAGCCGTCCGCCGCGCACGCGCAACCGCCGTCGGGGCGAGGGCACGGGCAGCGAGTCCGAGCAGACGACGTCGGGTGCCACGGCATCCAACACGGCGGATGTCGCACCCATCGACGCGGCGGGCTCGACCTCGTCCGACCAGGCCCCCGTTGCCGCCGGCACGCACGACGGTCAGGGCACCGAGCACCACGACGGCAACAGCGCTCCGCGCCGCCGCAACCGCTCGCGTCGCCGCGGCCCCAAGCCCGAATAACCCCGGTTCGGTCGGCGCGCTGTGCGCCGACCACAGCCTGAGAAGCGCTCGACGTCCAGCCGGATGCTGGGCGCTTCTCGCATATCGAGTCGACGTGCCGGGGCCGCCCAGCAGGCCGCACGGCTCTTGGCACAGCCAACCCACACCGAGCACGAAGTACCTCGCCCCTCGATCCGACGAGGGTGAGCGAAGAACAGGCTGGGCCCGGCCGGCAACCGGGCCGACTGCGTTGCGCGCAAAATCCGGCCGCCCGGCTCCGCACGCGCGGAGTCTTCGCCGTGACCGCCGCTGCGGCGCTACGGCCGAACGGGCTCCCAGCCCGTCGCCTCGTCGGCGATGGCCTGAACGACCTCGGGGGCCGTCGTGTTCTCGCCGAGACGGTTGGGCTTGCCCGAACCGTGATAGTCGCTCGACCCCGTTATGCGCAGGCCATACGTCTCGGCCAGCTCGTGCAGTCGAACGCGGCCGTCGGGCGTGTTCTCGCGGTGATCGATCTCGAGCCCGAACAGCCCGGCCTCGGCGAGCGCCGCGATGTACTCCTCGTCGAGCACGTTGTCTCGGCCGCGCGTGGCGGGGTGGGCGATGACGGGGATGCCGCCGGCCGCACGCACGAGCCGCACGCCGTCGAGCGTGTCTGGGGCGTAATGCGGCAGGTAGTACCCCGTGGCCGGGTGCAGGATACCGGCGAAGGCTTCGCTGCGCGTGGGCACGAACCCGCGGGCCACGAGCGCGTCGGCGATGTGGGGCCGGCCGATCGTCGTTCCCGGGGTGGTCTGCTCGACGACATCCGCCCACGTGAGGTCGTAGTCGGCCGACAGCTTCTGCACGATCGTCTCGGCGCGTGTGAGCCGGGACTGCCTGATGCGCGCGGTCTCTTCGACGAGGTCGCCGTTGGTGGGGTCGAAGAGGTAGGCGAGCAGGTGCACGCTCCGCCATCCGTGCCGCGTGCTGAGTTCCATGCCCGGGATGAGCGTGATGCCGTTGTCGACGGCGGCCTCGGATGCTTCGTGCCACCCCGCCGTGGAGTCGTGGTCGGTGAGCGCCACCGTGCCGAGACCGGCCTCGCGGGCGGCACGGACGAGCTGGCTGGGCGTCTCGGTGCCGTCGGAGACCCGCGAGTGGGTGTGCAGATCGGCGGGTGCGGGGAAACCGGCCTCTGCAGTCATCCCCCCAGTCTATTGCGCCGTGCGCGGAGGTTTCTCAGGAGCGGCTGGTTAGGGTGATGCCGATGTTCAAGTTCCTGGGTGCGCTCGTCACCATCGCTGTCGCCGTCGGCCTGCTCGTGCTCGCGTGGCCACAGTTCTTCGGGTTCCAGGGCGCGTTCCCGGTCGCTCAGGCCGTGGCCTTGCGCGGGGGGCTCGTGCTTGCGGGGGTCGTCGCGCTCATCGTGTGCCTGCTTCTCGCGCTCGCCCGGCCGCTTCGTGCCTTCGCGGGCACCCTGGCCGTGCTCTTCGCGCTGTTCAGCGTCTCCAACGTGGCCATCATCGGCGTGCGCGGCATCACGGGCACCGAGGCGCCCCCGGCATCCGACGCGTCCGCCAGCGATGCCTATGCCGATGCCGATGGCGACGCCGCGACCGGTCAAGACATCACCGTGCTCTCGTGGAACACCCTGGGCGACGCGCCGGGTTCCGACAAGATCGCCCGACTCGCCATCGACTCGCGCGCCAACGTCATCGTGTTGCCCGAGACCACCGAAGCGACGGGGGTCGAGGTCGCGCTGCAGATGCGCGCCGCCGGTCTGCCCATGTGGGTCAAGACCGTGGCGTTCGACCAGATCTCTCCCGCCCGCTCGACCACCCTGTTGATCAGCCCCAGCCTCGGCGACTACGACACGGTCACGAGCAACGAGAACCGCGCCGAGAACACGGCCGTGCTTCCCACCGTCATCGCCACGCCCTCGGATGGCGTCGGCCCCACGATCGTCGCCGCCCACGCCGTCTCCCCCTCTCAACCCCAAATGCAGAACTGGCGAGCCGATCTGCGGTGGCTCGCCCGGCAGTGCTCGAGCGACGACGTCATCATGGCGGGCGACTTCAACGCCACGATCGACCACATGGCCGGGCTCGGCACGGGCGACGGCACCACCCTCGGCCAGTGCACGGATGCCGCGTCCCGAGCGGGTGCCGCCGGGCTCGGAACGTGGCCGACCGACGTCCCGGCCCTCCTCGGGTCGCCCATCGACCACGTCATGGCGGGATCCAAGTGGACGGTCACCGGGATGCGCGTCGTGACCGACCTCGACGACTCGGGCAGCGACCACCGACCCGTCATCGCGACGCTCTCCCCCACCCCCTGAGTCCGCTCCTCGGGCATCCCTCATATTCGAAGGCCCGGGTGGTGGGAGAATGGACGGATGAGCCATTCGACTGACACCGCGCACGCCGACTCCGTGCACACCGAGACCGCAGAGCAGCCCGTGCGCGCCGAGCAGGGCATCGAGCAGACCCAGCAGACCCAGCAGACCCAGCAGACCACCGAGCCTGCCCCGGGCGCCGAGCCCGTCGAGCAGCCCGAGGGCACCGAGAATCGCTCAACGACACCGTCGTCGAACCAGTTCCAGCAGTTCATCGGCTCGAAGTGGGCCGAGCGCGTCGACGAGCTTCCCGCGCCCCGCGAGCAGGCGCCCTTCGCCGCACGCCGTCGCGACACGCTCTCGGCCGCATTTCCCGGTCAACGACTCGTCGTGCCCGCAGGCTCCCCCAAGCAGCGCTCGAACGACACCGACTATCCCTTCCGCGCACACACCGTCTTCACCTACCTGACCGGATGGGGCAGCGACAGCGAGCCCGACGCCGTGCTCGTGTTCGAGCCAGCGGGCGACACCCACGAGGTCACGCTCTACTTCCGCGAGCGCGCCGACCGCACGAGCCCCGAGTTCTACGCCAACTCGGCCATCGGTGAATTCTGGATCGGTGCGCGGCCCTCCCTCGCCCAGGTCGCCGCCGATCTCGGCATCGAGACGGCGCACCTCGACGAGTTCCAGGCAACGGCCATCGACCGCACGGTCGAGGAGGACGCCGAGCTCACGCAGTTCGCCTCGGAGATGCGCCTCGTCAAGGACGCGTACGAGATCGAGCAGATGCGACAGGCCGTCGACGCCACCCAGCGCGGTTTCGACGACGTCATCGCCGACTTCGGCCGCATCACGCAGCACGAACGCGGCGAACGCCTGGTCGAGGGGGTCTTCTACACCCGGGCCCGCGCCGACGGCAATGCCGTGGGCTACGACACGATCGCGGCATCCGGGCCCCACGCCTGCATTCTGCACTGGACGCGCAACGACGGCCCCGTCACGCCCGGCGACCTCATGCTGCTCGACGCGGGCGTCGAACTCGACAGCCTCTACACGGCCGACATCACGCGCACCCTGCCGGCCAACGGCACCTTCACCGATGTGCAGCGTCTCGTCTATGAGGCCGTGCGCGAGGCAGCGGATGCCGCGTTCCACATCGTGAAGCCCGGCATCACGTTCCGCGACGTGCACGCCGAGGCCATGCGGGTCATCGCGCAGAAGACGGCCGAGTGGGGCTTCCTGCCCGTCAGCGCCGAAGAGTCGATGCAACCCGACAACCAGTATCACCGCCGCTACATGGTGCACGGCACCAGCCACCACCTCGGCATCGACGTGCACGACTGCGCGCAGGCCCGCCGCGAGATGTACCACGACGGCATCGTGAAAGAGGGCATGGTGTTCACGATCGAACCCGGCCTCTACTTCCAGCCCGACGACCTGACCGTGGCGCCCGAGTTCCGCGGCATCGGCGTGCGCATCGAGGACGACATCCTGGTGACCGCCGACGGCGCCGAGAACCTGTCGGCCGGCATCCCTCGCACTGCCGACGACGTCGAGGCGTGGATCGCGCGCCTCAACGCCTAGCGCGCACACCGAAGCGGGCTCTGACACGCGAGAGGCCGACATCCAGCACGGATGTCGGCCTCTCGGCGTTGTGCGCAGCGCAGGCTAGAAGGGCCCCTGGCCCCCCTGCCGGTCGCCAGACCCCTCGGGCTGGCTCAAAATGTTGCGCGCGCGGTTCGCCAACTCGGGCGCCACGATCACGGTGTAGCTCGTGGCGAGCACCTGCATGACCGACGTGAAGTCGCGGCGACGACGGTTGAGCGAATACGTGACGATGGTGAACATCATGCCGAAGGCCGCACCGATGAGGATGGCCGCGCCGACGAACGCGAGGCTCGACGCCGGGTTGACGATCACGAGCAGCAGGCCGAAGAAGAGACCCAGCCAAGCGCCGCTCAGCGCGCCGCCACCGGCCGCGCGGCCGTAGCTCAGCTTGCCCGTGACGCGTTCGACGCTCTTCAAGCCGTCGCCCACGATCGACAGCTGCTTGACGGGGAAGTCGGCGCCCGCGAGGCGGTCGACCGCCTGCTGCGCGGCCTCGTAGGTCTCAAAGCTCGCCACGGTCTCGCCGCGGGGAATCTGCCCGTCGAATCCGGCCCGACCGCCGGCACGTCCTGGTTGTTGTGTGCTCACCCCCTCATCTTCTCAGACCCGTCTGTGCGAGGCATCCGGCTTCGGGCGGGGCGACTAGATTAGAGGGGTGAGTACCACGAGGATTTTCGTCGCCCGCCTGGCCGGGTGCATCGTGTTCGACCCCGCGGGCGACCGCGTGGGCAAGGTTCGCGACGTCCTGGTGGTCTACCGAAAAAACGACCCGCCCCGTGTGGTCGGCCTGCTCGTCGAGATTCCGGGCAAGCGACGTGTGTTCGTGTCCATCGGGCGCGTGACCTCCATTGCATCCGGTCAGATCATCACGACGGGCCTCATCAACGTGCGTCGTTTCGAACAGCGGGGCGGCGAGGTGCGCGTGATCGCCGAGCTGCTCGGCCGCAAGGTGCTCTTCACCGACAAGCCCGGCGAGGCGACCATCGAGGACGTCGCCATCGAAGAATCGGCGCCCGGCGAGTGGGCCGTGAGCCAGTACTTCGTGCGCCAGCCGAAAGCATCCTCGTCGCCGTTCGCCAAGGGTGCCACCTCGTTCGTCACGTGGCGCGAGATCCGCGAGAAGCCGCAGGGCGGCGAGGCCCAGTCGGCCGAGCAGCTCATCGCCACCTACAGCGACCTGAAGCCCGCCGACCTCGCGAACACCCTGCTCGACCTGCCGCGCGAGCGCATGATCGAGGTGGCCGAAGAATTGTCCGACGACCGGCTCGCCGATGCGCTCGAAGAGATGCCCGAAAAAGACCAGGTGCAGATCCTGGGGCAGCTCGACGACGATCGCGCCGCCGACGTGCTCGACCACATGCAGCCCGATGACGCGGCCGACCTCATCGCCCAACTTCCCGAAGAGCGCGGCGAGCACCTGCTCGAGCTCATGGAGCCCGAAGAAGCCGAAGACGTGCGCATGCTTTTGAGCTTCGCGCCCGACACCGCCGGCGGTCTCATGACCACAGAGCCCATCATCCTGTCGGCCGATTCGACCGTGGCCGAGGCCCTCGCCATGATCCGCCGCGCCGACCTCGCCCCCGCGCTCGGTGCGGCCGTGTGCATCACGCTGCCGCCCTATGAGCCGCCGACCGGCCGCTTCCTCGGCATGGTGCACTTCCAACGCATGCTGCGTTACCCGCCGCACGAGCGCCTCGGGTCGATCATGGACCAGAGCCTCGACCCGGCGACACCCGAGACCTCGGCCGCCGAAGTGTCCCGCATCCTGGCGAGCTACGACCTCGTGTCGGTGCCCGTGGTCGACGAGAAACACCGCCTCGTCGGGGTGGTGACGATCGACGACGTGCTCGACTATTTGCTGCCGAACGACTGGCGTTCCCACGCCGACGACGATGGCCGCGCCCGCCGCACCCCCGCCGTGAGGAGGAACCTCCGTGGCTAAGATCCGTCGCACCGACAACAGCCGCCTCGACGCACCCAAGGGCCTGCGCCCCTCGGTGCTGCCCGCCCGCAACCGCGAATCGCGCGACCGCTTCGGCCGCGCCACCGAATGGGTCGCGCGCGCCATGGGCACGCCGTGGTTCCTGCTCATCCTCACGTTCTTCTGCCTCGTGTGGATCGGCTACAACACGTGGGGCCCCGAGAACTTCCGCTTCGACTCGGCGGCGCTCGGCTTCACGGCGCTGACCCTCATCCTGTCGCTGCAGGCGTCCTACGCCGCGCCCCTCATCCTGCTTGCGCAGAACCGTCAAGACGACCGCGACCGCGTGCAGATCGAGCAGGACCGCCAGCGCGCCGAGCGCAACCTCGCCGACACCGAATACCTGGCGCGCGAGGTCGTGGCACTTCGCCTGGCGATGAAAGACATGGCCTCGAAGGAGTTCATCCGGCAAGAGCTGCGCTCGCTTCTCGAAGAGCTCGAGAAGGACCGGCCCGAACCCGAGCAGACGGGAACCGCCGGCGATGGCGGGCGCTGACCCTAGCTCCGACCGGCCCGACGACGCGCTGCAGGACTCCCCCGTTGCGGCGCTCATCCGCCGGGCGCTCGACGGCGTCATCGACCCCGAGATCCGCAAACCCATCACCGAGCTCGACATGGTGGGAGACATCCGCGTGGGTGAGACGGGCGAGGCCGATGTCGCGATCAAGCTGACGATCGTCGGATGCCCCGCAGCTACGGCCATCGAACGTGACGTGACCGCGGCCGTCGCCGGCGTGCCCGGAGTCACCGATGCCCGCATCGCCGTCGGCGTCATGACCCCCGCCGAACGACGCGCCCTGACCGAGAAGTTGCGCGGAGACGGCGCCCGCCGCGAGATGCCCTTCGGCCCCGGCACCCTCACGCGCGTCATCGCCGTGACGAGCGGCAAGGGCGGCGTGGGCAAATCGACGCTCACGGCCAACCTCGCGGCCGAGCTCGCCCTCCGTGGTCTGCGCGTCGGCGTGGTCGACGCCGATGTGCACGGTTTCAGCATCCCCGGCGTGCTCGGTCTCGTCGACGCCGCCGGCCGGGCTCCTCGCCCCACGCGCGTCGACGACATGATCCTGCCGCCCGTCGCCCACGGTGTGAAGGTCATCTCGATCGGCATGTTCGTCGACGACACCCAGGCGGCCGTCGCGTGGCGCGGGCCCATGCTGCACCGCACCATCGGCCAGTTCCTCACCGACGTCTACTTCGGCGACCTCGACGTGCTGCTGCTCGACCTGCCGCCCGGCACGGGTGATGTGGCCATCTCGATCGGGCAGCTGCTGCCCAACGCCGAGGTGCTCGTCGTGACCACCCCGCAACCGGCCGCCGCGGATGTCGCGGAGCGAAGTGGCGTGGTCGCGCGCCAGACCGGCCAGCGCGTGGTCGGCGTCATCGAGAACATGTCTGGCCTCGCGCAGCCGGACGGCAGCGTGCTGCATCTCTTCGGCGAGGGCGGCGGCGCCCAGGTGGCCGAGCGCCTCGGCGCGTCGGTCGGCTCCCCCGTGCCGCTCCTGGCGCAAGTTCCCCTCAGCGTCGCTCTCCGCGAGGGTGGGGATGCCGGAGCCCCCGTCGTTCTCAGCGACCCGTCCGACCCCGCAAGCGTCGCCATCCGCGCTGCGGCGGACCAGCTACTCGCGGTCGGTCGTGGCCTCGCCGGCCGCAAGCTCGGTTTCAGCACTCGGTAGACAACGCGTCACCATCGCACTCCGGGTGTGCCACTCGTGAAAAAGCGTCGACAGGAGCGCGCACGGGTAGCGGCCTAGGTAGCTTCGGTGTCGAAGGGCGGGGCTCCGACCGCCTCGCCGCGCTGCAAACGCCCCACGCGGTCGCTGGCGGCAGCCAGGGCCACAGCACGGGGTGCCGCGGAAGCATTCATGGCCGGAGAGGTAGCGGCGCCGGCACCCGGTGCACTCAGGCGGGGAGGCGGTGCCGGTGCGTCTTCTTCGAGAAGGGCCTCGCGGATGATTCGACGCGGGTCGTATTGCCGCGGGTCGAGCTTCTGCCAGTCGACGTCGTCGAACTCGGGACCCATCTCGTCGCGCATGCGATCTTTCGCCCCGCGTGCCATATCGCGCACCGTGCGCACGAGTTTGGCGAACTGTGCGGCGTAGTGCGGCAACCGCTCAGGGCCGAGGATGAAGACGGCAATGACCCCGATGATGAGGAGCTTTTCGAAAGTCAGGCCGAACACAACATCAGACTACCGCGCCGCGCCTCACCGCCGGCCGCGAGTTCCCCCGATATCCTGACGTCAAACATCCCTGGGAGCAACCGTGTCAGAGCAAGATTCGAACTGGAAGTACGCCGACCAGATCGTCAACGAGGCCGAACCGATCGCGCGCGCCCGTCGGCACGCCCTCGAGATGGGCATCGAGCCGATCTCGCCCGCCGTCGGCGCACAGAGCGCACTGATCGCGGCCGCCACGAATGCCCAGAACATCGTCGAGATCGGCACGGGAACCGGCGTGTCGGGTCTCTGGCTGCTGTCGGCGTCGCCGCGCGCCGTGCTGACCTCGATCGAGGCCGAGACCGAGCTGCAGTCGGTGGCTCGCCAGTCGTTCACCGACGCGGGCATCGCGCCCAACCGCGTGCGCCTCATCACGGGACGCGCGCTCGACGTGCTGCCCCGCATGAACGAGAACTCCTATGACATCGTCTTCGTCGACGGCGACCCCGCGCAGGTGATCGAGAACGTCGAGCACGGCCTGCGTCTCGTTCGCCCCGGCGGAACCGTGCTCGTGCCGCGCGCGCTCTGGCGCGGACGCGTCTCCGACCCCGCCCAGCGCGACGAGGTCACCACGTCGTTCCGCACGCTCGTGCAGGAGATCGCCGCGTCCGACGCCGTCGTGGCCGCCCTCTCCCCCGTTGGCGACGGCCTGCTTCAGCTGACGACGCGCTACTAGCCGCGGGCGCCCGGCGCGCGCGGCGTTTAACGAACGAAGGGCGGATGCTGAAGCATCCGCCCTTCAATCGTTCGGGTTGATCAAGCTCCGGAGACTACTCCGGCCAGTGCATCGTGCAACTCTTTCGCTTCGGCATCATTCACCGAGACGACGAGTCGGCCCCCACCTTCGAGCGGTACGCGCACAATGATGAGCCGACCCTCCTTAACAGCCTCCATTGGGCCGTCTCCGGTCCTTGGTTTCATCGCTGCCATGCGATCCCCTTTCGTGGCTAAGTACTCCCTATTATCCGGTGTCGAACCGCCCTTTACGAAATCGCGCGCCAGTGAACTACAGGTGTCGAGCGAGTAATGCTCGTTACGGCGGCGTCCAGTCGGCGCCGTTGACGCGCCAGCACCACTCGAGCCAGACCCATTGGCCCGCCACGCTGAGCACGACGAGCGCCACCCGGTAGATCTTGTTCTTGGGCATGGCCAGCGCGCCGAGGAGGGGGAACATCGGCGCCAGCAGCCGGAACGTGCTCGACTGCGGGAAGAACACCGCGAGGAGATAGAGCGCGTAGCTTGCCAACCAGAGCCGCAGGTCGACGCCCAGGCGCTTCACGAGCGGCGTGAATAGAATGAGCGCGAACGCCAGCACGAGCGCGACGAGGAAGATCGTGCCGTAGACGGGCCCGAACCACCAGTGGAAGCCCTGGATCCACGGAGTGAAGGGCAGCAACTCCTGATAGCCGATGTAGTCGGCGCGCCACGACAGCTCGGTCTGCGTGTACGAATGGATGTCGCCCGTCACGATGCCGGCGATGGCGGGCCAGGCGAATCCGGCCACGAGCGAGGTCGCCGTCGCCCCGACCGCCGCCGCGATCTGTCGCGCCGGGAACGGATCTCTGCGACGCGTGAACCAGCGGTAGACGACGTGCAGCCCGAGGAAGAGCGCGAACGCCAGCCCCGTCGGCCGCACGAACGACATCACGATCACGACCGGGATGAGCGCGACATACCGCCGCTCGAGAGTCAGGTAGAGGGCGAGCGCGATGAAGAAGAGCTGCATCGACTCGGCATAACCCACCTGCAATACGGGCGAGGCGGGCGCGACCGAGAACAGGACGACCGCGAACAGCGACGAGCCGTGCCCCTGCACGCGGCGCATGAGCTTGTAGAACATGAGCGCCGCACCGAACCCGAACGCTATGGCGACGACGAGGGATACGGCGTTCCACTCCAGTCCCGTCACGGTCATGAGTCCGCGCACCGTGAAGGGGTACACCGGCATGAACGCCCACGCGTTTTGCTGCACGTGGCCCTCGGCGCTGATCGGCAGCACCGACGGATATCCCGAGAACGCGACGATGTTGTACCACCGGCTGTCCCACATGGTGGCGAAGGCACCGTAGTCGGGCGACGCGCCCGTCCACGCGTTCATGAGCTGCCCGCGCGCGAAGCCCATCATGATGACGGTCGTGACGCCGCGCGCGGCGGCGAAGATGAGAAGGACTTGCGCCCACCAGGGCAGGCGCGTCCAGCGTGCGATCACCGAACCGCCTCGGTGCCGTCCCCAGTACCGGCACCGGCCGCCTGGAGCCACGACCGCAGCCCGGCCTCGCAGTCGAGGATCTGCTGCACAGACACGCGCTCGTCGTCGGCATGCGCCTTCACGGGGTCGCCGGGGCCGTAGTTGACGGCGGGCACGCCGAGGGCCGAGAACCGGGCCACATCGGTCCAGCCGTACTTCGGTTTCGGGTCACCGCCGACGGCCTCGGCGAAGGCGCGCGCGAGCGGAGCGTCGAGCCCCGGCCGCGCCCCCTCGGCCCGGTCGACGACCGTGATGTCCCACGCCCCGAACAGGTGCTCGAGGTGGGCGATCGCCTGGTCGGCGGTCTTGTCGGGCGCGAAACGATAGTTGATGTGCACCATGCACTCGTCGGGGATGACGTTGCCGGCGATGCCGCCCGAGATGCCCACGGCGTTCAGGCCCTCGCGGTAGACGAGCGAATCGACCTCGACCTGAGCGGCCTCGTAGCGCGACAGCACGTCGAGCACGGGACCGGCGGCGTGGATGGCGTTCTCTCCGACCCAGCTGCGGGCCGAATGCGCGCGCGTGCCGAATGTTCGCACCTCGATGCGGATGGTGCCATTGCATCCGCCTTCGATCTGGCTGTTGGAGGGCTCGCCCAGAATGGCGAAATCGGCCTCGAACAGATCGGGGCGCGCCGCGGCGAGGATGCCCAGGCCGTTGAGCTCTGAGGAGACCTCCTCGTTCTCGTACCACATCCACGTGATGTCGACCCGGGGGTCGGTCAGCTCGACCGCGAGCTTCAGCTGCACGGCAACGCCCGACTTCATGTCGACCGTTCCACGGCCCCACAGATGGTCGACGCCGTCGATCTGCTCCCAGCGTGTCGGGAGATTGTCGTTGAGCGGCACGGTGTCGATGTGGCCCGCGATGACGACGCGTTCGGCGCGGCCCAAGCGGGTGCGCGCGACGACGTTGTGCCCGATACGGATGACCTCGAGGTGCGGCAGCCCCGAGACGGCGGCCTCGATGGCGTCGGCGAGAGCGCCCTCGTTTCCCGAGACCGACTCGATGTCGCAGATCTGCCGGGTGATCTCGGGGGTGGACTGGCTGAGGTCGAGTGAGGGCGTGGAGACGTCAGTCATGGCATCAGTTTAGGGTGAAGCCGGACACCGATCCTGGGCGTCACACGCGAACCCGCGTCGGCACCATTCGCTAGCCTGGAGACATGACCAGCGCGCAGACCTCCCCCGCCGACGAGACCGCCCGACCGACATCCGCGTGGGGTTATGGCCTCGCCACCATCGCCGGAGACGGCACCGTGCTCGACACGTGGTTCCCCGAGCCGCAGCTCGGCCGCATTCCCGAGGGCCGCGAGCGATGGATCGCCCCCGCCGAGATCGAGGCATTGGCCGGCGACGACGAGCGCCGCAACGTGCGCGTCGACATCGTCACGGTCGAGATCGACCTCGATGCAGCCCCCGCGTCCACGCCCGACGCCTACCTGCGCCTGCACCTGCTGTCGCACACGCTCGTGGCGCCCAACACGCTCTCGCTCGACGGCATCTTCGGGCACTTGCCCATAGTCGTGTGGACGAACGCTGGCCCTGTGCACCCCGACGACTTCACGCGACTGCGCCCGGCCCTGCAGCGGGCAGGCATCCATGCCACCGCGATCGACAAGTTCCCGCGCCTCATCGACTACGTCACGCCCCGCGGCGTGCGTATCGCGGATGCCTCACGTGTGCGTTTGGGCGCGCACCTCGCCCCCGGCACCACCGTCATGCACGAGGGTTTCGTCAACTTCAACGCCGGCACGCTCGGTCAATCGATGGTCGAGGGCCGCATCTCGCAGGGCGTGGTCGTGGGCAACGGATCCGACATCGGCGGCGGCGCGTCGATCATGGGCACCCTCTCGGGCGGCGGCACGCAGCGCGTGTCGATCGGCGAGCGGGCGCTACTCGGCGCCAACTCCGGCATCGGCATCTCGATCGGCGATGACAGCGTGGTCGAGGCCGGGCTCTACGTCACCGCCGGCACCAAAGTCGTCGTGCTCGACGGGCAGAAGAAGGCCGATGGCACGCCGCGCACCGTGAAGGCCGTCGAGTTGTCGGGGGTGGCCGGGCTGCTGTTCCGCCGCAACTCGGTGACGGGCGCCGTCGAGGTGCTGCCCCGCACGGGCGCGGGCGTCGTGCTCAATGAGGCGCTGCACGCCTAACCGCTTAGGCATCGAGCATCCGGCACATGACACACGAGAGCCCCGACCGATGATTCGGTCGGGGCTCTCGTCACGTTCGGGGCGTTCTACCGCTGAGGCAGGTCGCGCGCACCCGAGCCGATGTACAGCTGCTGCGGGCGGCCGATCTTCGTCTGCGGGTCGGTGTTCATCTCACGCCAGTGCGCCACCCAGCCGGGCAGGCGGCCGATCGCGAAGAGCACCGTGAACATGCGCGTGGGGAACCCCATGGCCTTGTAGATGACGCCCGTGTAGAAGTCGACGTTGGGGTAGAGCTTGCGCTCCTTGAAGTAGTCGTCTTCGAGGGCGATCTGCTCGAGCTCTTTCGCGAGATCGAGCAGCGGGTCGCTGATGCCGAGGGCCTGCAGCACCTCGTCGGCGCTCTCTTTGACGATCTTGGCGCGCGGGTCGTAGTTCTTGTAGACGCGGTGCCCGAAGCCCATGAGCTTCACGCCGTCTTCCTTGTTCTTGACGCGCTCGACGAAGCGCTGGACGCTCTCGCCCGAGTCGCGGATCTGCCCGAGCATCTGCAGCACGGCCTCGTTGGCGCCGCCGTGCAGGGGGCCCGACAGGGCGTTGATGCCCGCCGAGATCGACGCGTAGAGGTTGGCGCCCGTCGAACCCACGAGGCGAACGGTCGACGTGGACGCGTTTTGCTCGTGGTCGGCGTGCAGGATGAGCAGGCGGTCGAGCGCCTTCGACAGCACGGGGTCGATCTCATACGGCTCGGCCATGGTGCCGAAGTTCAACTTGAGGAAGTTATCGACGAAGTTGAGCGAGTTGTCGGGGTAGAGGAACGCCTGGCCGAGCGACTTCTTGTGCGCGTAGGCCGCGATGATCGGCAGCTTGGCAAGCAGGCGGATGGTGGTCAGCTCGACCTGCTCGGGATCGTTCGGGTTGGCGCCGTTCTCGTAGAACGTCGACAGGGCCGACAGGGCGCTGGAGATGACCGACATCGGGTGCGCGGTGTGCGGCAGCGCCGAGAAGAACCGCTTCAGATCTTCGTGCAGCAGCGTGTGGCGGCGGATCTTCTCGTCGAACTCGGCGAGCTGATCGGCCGTGGGAAGCTCACCATAGATGAGCAACCACGAGACCTCGAGGTAGGTCGAGGAGGATGCCAGCTGCTCGATCGGATACCCGCGGTAACGCAGGATGCCCTGCTCGCCATCGATGTAGGTGATCTTCGACTTGGTGGCGGCCGTGTTGACGAACCCGTAGTCGAGAGCCGTGTAGCCCGTCTGCTTGGTGAGGCTCGAGACATCCATGCTGGATGCGCCGTCTACCGACCGCACGAACGGGAACTCGGCCCGACCCCCCGGATAGGTGAGAAAGGCTTTCTCGGTCTCGTTCGGTGACTGCTGGTCGACGTCGCCCACGGCGCCTCCTTGACTTATGTGGCCTTCAGGATGCTGGCGGCGATCCGGTGGTGACCGTGCATCGCTGCCTTATACAGCCTAGACCGCCCACGCCCCCACTGCGTCATCGTGCAACGATGCTGGGCATCCCCTGGAGGAAACCTCTAGGCGCTTGCGCTCAGCCGCTCGGCCGCCGAAGCGATGCGCTCGTCGGTGGCCGTGAGCGACAGGCGCACGTGCTCCGGATAGAACTCACCGTAGAAATGACCCGGTCCGGCGAGGATTCCGAGATCGGCCAGGCGTTCGATGCTCTGCCAGGCGTCGCGACCCTCGGTGGCCCACAGGTAGAGGCCCGCCTCGGAGCGGTCGATGCGGAAGCCGGCGCGCTCGAGGGCGGGGCGCAGAATCTCGCGACGCACGCGGTATCGCTCGCGCTGCTCGGCCACATGCTCGTGGTCGCCCAGGGCCGTGACCATGGCTTGCTGCAACGGCGCGGGCAGCATGAGTCCGGCGTGTTTGCGCACCGTGAGGAGACGGCCGATGAGCGTGGCGCAGCCGGCGACGAAGGCCGCGCGATATCCGGCGAGGTTCGACTGTTTCGAGAGCGAGTAGACCGACAGCACGTTGCGGCGGTCGTCGCCGATCACGCGGGGGTCGAGAATCGAGGGGATGGCTTCGACATCCCACGGCGCGTCCCAGCCGAGCTCGGCATAACATTCGTCGCTCACGATGGTGGCGCCCAGCTCACGCGCGCGCTCGACGGCCGCTCGCAGCTCGTCGACCGAGAGCACACGCCCGTCCGGATTGCCGGGCGAGTTGAGCCACACGAGCTTGGTGTTCGCGGGCCACTCGGCGGGGTCGTCGGAGGGGAAGGCCTCGGCCCCGGCCAGCGCGGCACCGATGGCATAGGTGGGGTATGCGGCGCGCGGATGCACGATCACATCGCCTTCGCCCACCCCCAGCATGAACGGCAGCAGCGCGACGAGCTCTTTGGAGCCGATCGTCGGGAGCACGTTGGCGGGTGTGAGCATCGAGACACCGCGACGCTCGGCGTACCAGCGCACGATGGCCTCTCGCAGCGCCGGCGTTCCGGCCGTGGTCGGGTAGGCGTGCGCGTCGGTGGCGTCGGCCAGGGAGCGGCGGATCAGGTCGGGGGTCGCATCGACCGGCGAACCGATCGAGAGATCGACGATGCCGTCGGCATGCTGTTTCGCCCGGGCCGCGAAGGGAGCCATCTGGTCCCACGGGTAGTCGGGCAGTGGCTGCAGCGCCATGGGCTAGGCCTGGGGAGGCAGCGCGGCGATCACGGGGTGGTCGTATTTGATGACGCCCACCTTGGCGGCTCCGCCGGGCGAACCGACCTCGTTGAAGAATTCGACGTTGGCCTTGTAGTAGTCGGCCCACTGGTCGGGCAGGTCGTCTTCGTAGTAGATGGCCTCGACGGGGCAGACCGGCTCGCACGCACCGCAGTCGACGCATTCGTCGGGGTGGATGTAGAGGGAGCGTTCACCCTCGTAGATGCAGTCGACGGGGCATTCATCGATGCACGCACGATCTTTAACATCCACACAGGGGAGGGCGATGACGTAGGTCACAGTACTGAGGGTCCCTTCGACGATGACTGGTTCAAGTCTAGGCGCTGTCGCGCGAGCCGAAAGCCGTCGGGCGCGGCCCGGCGGCGTTCTGGCCGAGGTTCTGCCCGGGGCGCGGGGCGCTGTGGCCCAGGTTGCGTGGCCACGAGATCACGACGACGGCGATGAGAGCGGGAACGACCGACCAGACGATGCCCGTGAGGCCCTGCGGGATCAGCACCGACCCGCCCGCGCTGCGGAAGGAGAACAGGACGATCATGCCGACCACACCCACCGCCGACAGCACCGTGGCGACGCGATCTTCGAGCAGCAGGCGCACGCCCACGAAGAGCGCGGCCATGCCGATGAGCCCGAGCACGAGGCCGACGGGCAGAGCAGCGCCGAAGATCGTCACGGTGATCTGGTGCGCGACCGTGCCGACCGTGCCGAAGATGGCCCCGATGACGAGTGCGAGCACCCAGCCGAAGATGCGGCCTCCCGTTGTGACCTCGTCGCCGCTCTGCTCGACCGTGTCGGCATCCCCCACTTCGCGGGTGTTATCGAACGCGAACCCCGAAGAACCGGGGGTCTGCGGCGAGGGAGAGGAGGGAGGAAAGGTCACCGGCCGATTGTAGCTGGACAGGATGGGAGTCCCGGGCTAGTGTTCAAGTCGGTAAGGCAAGGCTTACCTCTTCTCACTCCCCCGAGATCGGCCGCTTTCACCGGCGCAGCGTCGACCGTCTCCTGTCTCCACCGAAGGTACCGTGTTCGCGAACTATCTCATCGGGCTCCGCGAGGGCCTCGAAGCCGCTCTCATCGTCGGCATCCTCATCGCCTATCTGGTCAAGATCGACCGCCGCGACCTGCTCCCCCGGGTCTGGATGGGTATCGGCCTGGCCGTCGCCGTGTCGCTCGGCGTAGGTGCCATCCTCACGTTCGGCGAATACGGCCTGTCGTTCCAGGCGCAGGAGATCATCGGCGGCGGCCTGTCGATCGTGGCCGTCGGATTCGTCACCTGGATGGTCTTCTGGATGGGGCGCACCGCCAAGGACCTCAGTCGCAACCTGCGCTCGGGCATCGATCGCGCGGCAGAAGGCGCCGGCTGGGGCATCGTCTTACTCGCCCTGCTGAGTGTCGGGCGCGAAGGCCTCGAGACGGCCCTGTTCGTCTGGTCGACGGTCGGCCCCAACGCCAGCGGCACCGAGGCGCTCGTCGGCGCCGTGCTCGGCATCCTCACCGCCATCGCCCTCGAGGTGCTCATCTACCGCGGGCTCATCAGCATCAACCTGTCGAAGTTCTTCACGTGGACCGGCTACGCGCTCATCGTCGTCGCCGCCGGCGTGCTGGCTTACGGCATCGGCGATCTGCAAGAGGCCGGCGTGCTGCCCGGGCATTCGTCTACGGCCTACGACATCTCGGCCGTCATCCCGCCCACCAGTTGGTACGGCGCGGTGCTCGGCGGCATCGTCAACTTCAACCCGGCACCCACCGTGCTGCAGGTCGTCGGATGGCTGATCTACATGATCGTGACCGTGCCGCTGTTCTGGCGGCTCACGCGTAAGAAGCTCGGCCGCCCGGCCGCGGCACAGACATCACCAACCCCCTCGACATCCGGCCTCGCATCCGCATCGGCCAACACCCCCGCTCCAGGAGACATCGCATGAGAAAAACTCACCTCGCCCCCGCTGCCGTCGGAGGCGCCCTGACCCTCGCCGTGCTGCTCTCGGGCTGCGTCGCCAACAACCCCGCATCGTCGGCGCTCACGGTCGACATCACGGATGATGGCTGCAACGTCTCGGCCGCCACCGCCGCCTCGGGCGCCGTGAAGTTCACCGCGAGCAACAAGGGCACCCAGGTGAACGAGTTCTACATCCTGGCCGACGACAAGCTGCGCATCGTGGGCGAGAAGGAGAACATCACGCCCGGCGCGACCGTCGACTACGTGGCCCAGCTCTCCCCCGGCACCTATTACACCGAATGCAAGCTCGGCATGGTGGGTGCGGGCATCGGCACCTCGAAGTTCACCGTCACGGGCGACGAGGTCGCTCTCTCGGGCACCGACAAGGAGCAGTCCGACACGGCCGTCACCAACTACGTCGCCTACATCAAAGAGCAGACGGATGGCCTCGTCACCAACGTCGCCGCCTTCACCGCGGCCTACGTCGCCGGCAACGACGACGAGGCGCGCGCCCTGTTCCCCACGGCCCGCACCAACTACGAGCGCATCGAGCCCACGGCCGAGGCGTTCGGCGATCTCGACCCCAAGATCGACTTCCGCGAGCCCATGGCCACGGAAGACGGCATCCCCTTCACCGGTTTCCACCGCATCGAGAAGGACCTGTGGGCTCCCGCGGGCTTCACGCCCAGCACGCCCGCCGAGCGCCAGGAGCTCGCCGACGGCCTGAACGCCAACGTCAAGCAGCTCTTCGACCTCGTGCGGGAGAAGGACTTCACGGTCTCGCTCTCGGACATCTCGAACGGCGCCATCGGCCTGCTCGAAGAGGTCGCCACGTCGAAGATCACGGGCGAAGAGGACGAGTTCAGCCACACCGATCTGTGGGACTTCCAGGCCAACGTCGAGGGCGCCTCGGTGGCATACGGCAACGTGCGCGACATCGCCGTCTCGAAGGGTGACGACGGCAAGAAACTCGTCGAGAAGATCGACAAGCAGTTCGACGCGCTGAACAAGCAGCTGGCCACGTATGGCAGTCTCGAGGCCGGTTTCGTGACCTATGACCAGCTGAGCACGCAACAGGTGAAGGAACTGTCCGACGGCATCAACGCGCTGTCCGAGCCGCTCTCGCAGCTCACCCACACTGTTCTCGGAATCGGCGAGTAGCCTCGGGCGGGCCCGGCGGCGCACACCGCCCGGCCCGCACACCCCGTCCCACCCGGCCGGCCCTCCCCCAGCCCGCCTCCCCGAAAGAAGACGCCCGTGACGACCCCCGACGACCGGATGCCTGACCAGCCCGAGCAGCCGCACGCCTCCACTCAGGCCGACCCTGCGTCGGATGCCCCGCCCAAACGCACGCTCTCGCGACGAGGCCTCTTCGGGCTCGCCGGCGCGGCCGCTGGCGGACTCGTCGTGGGCGGCGCCGGAGCCACCGCCGTGGCCCAGGCGACCGCATCCGGCACCTCGGGCGCCGCTGACTCCTACGCGTTCTTCGGCGCGAACCAGGCGGGCATCGTCACCCCGGCGCAGGACCGGCTGCACTTCGCGGCCTTCGACCTCAGCTCGACGGCGTCGCGCGAGGATGTGATCGAGTTGCTGCAGGACTGGACGCTCGCCGCATCCCGTCTCACCCAGGGCCTCGACGTCAGCGAGGACGGAGCAGTCGGAGGCCCGTCCCTCGCACCGCCCGACGACACGGGCGAGGCGCTCGGACTGCCCGCCGCGGGACTGACCATCACGATCGGTTTCGGCCCCACCCTCTTCAACTCGCGCGACGGCATCGACCGCTTCGGCATCGCCGACAAACGACCCGCCGCACTCGTCGACCTGCCGCACTTCTCGGGCGACACCCTCGACGACGCGCAGTCCGGCGGCGACCTCTGCATCCAGGCGTGCGCCGACGACCCCCAGATCGCCGTACACGCCATCCGCAACCTCTCCCGCATAGCCTTCGGCCGTGCCTCGCTGCGCTGGTCGCAGCTGGGCTTCGGCCGCACGTCGTCGACCTCGACCGCGCAGGCCACCCCGCGCAACCTGTTCGGCTTCAAGGACGGCACGGCCAACATCAAACTCGAGCAGCCCGAGATCGTCGACGATCAGGTCTGGGCACAGAAGACCGACGGCGCGGGCTGGATGGCGGGCGGCTCCTATCTCGTCAGCCGCAAGATCCGCATGCTCATCGAGAACTGGGATCGCGTGGCGCTCGGCGAGCAGGAGCGCGTCGTCGGCCGCGACAAGGGCGAGGGCGCACCGCTCTCGGGCGGCACCGAGTTCACCGAGATCGCGCTCGACAAGACCGGGGATGACGGCCGCTCGATCGACACCGCAGCTCACGTTCGACTCGCACACCCGAGCCAGAACAAAGGCCAACAACTCCTGCGCCGCGGGTACAACTTCGTCGACGGCAACGACGAGCTCGGGCGCCTCAACGCCGGACTGTTCTTCATCGCCTACCAGCGCGACCCGCGCACCCAGTTCATCCCGATCCAGCGCCAGCTCTCGCAGAACGACCTCATGAACGAGTACATCAAACACGTCTCCTCGGGCATCTTCGCGGTGCCTCCGGGCGCCCGCAACGCCGACGACTACATCGGCTCGACGCTCTTCGGCTAGTTCGACGTCCGACCGGCACCATCGTGGGCGCGCGGTTCGTCCTCGCGCAGTTCCCACGGCGTGTCAGCGGCGGGTTCATACTCGACGCGGCCGGCATCCGGGTCGTCGGCCGGTTCGGTGGTGCGCCCGAAAGCGTCGATCTCGGCGGCGCGACCCAGTCCCGCTAGCGCGGACGGCTTGCGACCCGTCACGCGAACGAGCGCGGCACGAAAGCGCGTGATGAGTGGCGTGTGGTCGAATTCATCCATCGGGCCCGCCTTTCTCATACCCGTCACGATAGCCGGGTCGAAGGCACCCGTCGAGGTACGGAGGGCCACCCCGAGCCGCTAGAGACATCGAGCACGCTTTAACGGCGGATGCCCCGGGCCGTGGGGCTCGGGGCATCCGATGTGGAGCGTTGCTCGTCGTGACGAGTGTTACTCGGACTGCTTCTTCAGGCGCGAGGTGTTGCGTGCGCGGGCCTGAGCGTCGAGCTCGACCTTGCGGATGCGAACGGCCTCGGGCGTGACCTCGACGCACTCGTCTTCACGAGCGAACTCGAGGCACTCTTCGAGCGACAGCTGACGCGACGGCGTCATCGACTCGAAGGTGTCCGACGTGGACTGACGCATGTTGGTCAGCTTCTTTTCCTTGGTGATGTTGACGTCCATGTCGTCGGCGCGCGAGTTCTCGCCGATGACCATGCCCTCGTAGACCTCTTCGGTCGGGTTGACGAAGAACGTCATGCGCTCCTGCAGGGCGATGATGGCGAACGGCGTGACGACTCCCGAACGGTCGGCCACGATGGAGCCGTTGTTGCGGGTGACGATGGCGCCGGCCCACTCGTCGTAGCCGTGCGAGATGGCGTTGGCGATGCCCGTTCCGCGCGTGATCGTGAGGAACTCGGTGCGGAAACCGATGAGGCCACGCGACGGGACGATGAACTCCATGCGCACCCAGCCGGTGCCGTGGTTGGCCATGTTTTCCATGCGACCCTTGCGGGCGGCCAGGAGCTGCGTGATGGCGCCGAGGTATTCTTCGGGGCTGTCGATCGTGAGGTGCTCGTAGGGCTCGTGCACCTTGCCGTCGACGCGCTTCGTGACCACCTGGGGCTTGCCCACGGTGAGCTCGTAGCCTTCGCGACGCATCTGCTCGACGAGGATGGCGAGGGCCAGCTCGCCGCGGCCCTGCACCTCCCACTTGTCGGGGAAGCCGATGTCGAGCACCTTGAGCGAGACGTTACCGACGAGCTCGCGGTCGAGGCGGTCCTTGACCATGCGGGCGGTGAGCTTGTGGCCCTTGACCTTGCCGACGAGCGGCGAGGAGTTGGTTCCGATGGTCATCGAGATGGCCGGGTCGTCGACCGTGATGGTCGGCAGGGGGCGCACGTCGTCGGGGTCGGCGAGGGTCTCACCGATGGTGATGTCGGGGAAACCGGCGACGGCGACGATGTCACCGGGGCCAGCCGACTCGGCCGGGTAGCGGTCGAGGGCCTTGGTGATCATGAGCTCGGTGACGCGCACGTTGTGCACGGACCCGTCGTGCTTCACCCAAGCGACCGTCTGGCCCTTCTTGATGTGACCCTGGAAGATGCGCAGCAGCGCGAGGCGACCGAGGAACGGCGAGGCGTCGAGGTTGGTGACGTGTGCCTGCAGCGGGTGCTCGTCGTCGTAGACGGGAGCGGGGATGTGCTCGAGGATGGCCTCGAACAGCGGCTCGAGGTCTTCGTTGTCGGGCAGCTCGCCGTTTTCGGGCTTGTTCTGGCTGGCGGCACCGTTACGGCCCGACGCGTAGACGACGGGGACGTCGAGCACGGTGTCGAGGTCGAGGTCGGGCACGTCGTCGGCCATGTCGGATGCGAGGCCGAGGAGCAGGTCCTGGCTCTCAGAGACGACCTCGTCGATGCGCGCATCGGGACGGTCGGTCTTGTTGACCAGCAGGATGACGGGCAGCTTGGCCTCGAGCGCCTTGCGGAGCACGAAGCGGGTCTGGGGCAGTGGGCCCTCGGACGCGTCGACCAGCAGCACGACGCCGTCGACCATGGACAGGCCTCGCTCGACCTCACCACCGAAGTCGGCGTGGCCCGGGGTGTCGATCACGTTGATCGTGATGGGCCCCTCGGTGGCGTGCTTGCCGTTGTAGGAGATCGCCGTGTTCTTGGCGAGGATGGTGATGCCCTTTTCGCGCTCCAACTCGTTGGAGTCCATGGCGCGCTCTTCGAGGTGCGCGTGCGCTTCGAAGGAGTTGGTCTGACGGAGCATGGCATCGACCAGGGTGGTCTTACCGTGGTCGACGTGAGCCACGATGGCTACGTTGCGGAGGTCGTTGCGCGAGGCAAGCGCCATGAAGAGATTCCTTACCGGGTGTGTGCCGCGTGGATTCTCACACGACGAAAGTGGATGGTAGTGCCAGAAGTGGCCCAAAATACCATTCTACTGTACCCGGCCAAATTAACGGCTAGGTACGATGGCGTGACCGCAAGACGCCGAGCCGAGGACATCGTGACCCCTGCACAGAACCCCGACCATTCCGCCGACGAGGCGCCCGCCGCACGCCGATCTGATGACCGTTTTGTGCGCATTCGCACGCGTTCGTCGTGGTGGATCTGGGGGTTTCTCGCGATTCTGACGGTGTTCTTCCTGGGCGATGCCGTGGTGCGCGGCGCGTGGGGTTTCGTGCTGCTGGCGCTGCCCTGGATGGCTCTGGTGCTCTGGGGCACGTGGGTCGTTCTGGTGCGGCCGAGCGTGACCCTGCGGCCCGATCGGCTCGTGGTTCACAACGTCTTCCGCGTGCACGACATTCCCTGGGCCGCCGTGGCGCGCCTCACCGATCGCTTCCAGCTCGTCGTCGAACTCGCGGATGGCCGCACGCTCGTCAGCTGGGGAGCCCCGACGGGTGGTCTCGGCAAGGCGTCCGTCTCGGGTGACGCCGCGGGCGTCACGATCGTGCGTGATAACGCCGAGGCCCCGCGCGACGGTCGCCGCACCATGGCCGACCGGCGCGGGCGTTCGGCCTCCACGCCCACCACGCAGTCGGTTGTCGACAAGGTGCGCCGCGCCTGGAACACGAGCGCCCCGAAGAAAGCCTCTCAGTCGGCGTCACAGGCTCAGCCGCTGCCGCAAGCGCACGTGGATGGCCTGGCTGTCGGCGTTTCGGTCGCGATCGTCATCTGGTGCGCACTCACGGCCGGCGTGTCGACCTTCCTCCTGTCGTTCAACTGACGCGGGCGCGCGAGCCACACGAGACGACGGAGAACGGGTAGATCTGTAAAAGGCCGGGCCGCGACATGATGTCGCGGCCCGGCCTTTTCGTGTATCGATGCGGTGACGGCATCACGCGCCGCCGCCGATCGAACGGGACTAAATACCGAGCTGGATGCCCGCTCCCGGGATGGCCTCGAGAAGCGCCTTGGTGTACTCCTGCTGCGGGTTCTCGAACACCTCGTCGGTGGTCGCGGCTTCGACGATCTTGCCGGACTGCATGACGGCCACGTTGTCCGCGATCACGCGCACGACCGCGAGGTCGTGGGTGATGAACAGGTACGTGAGCTTCAGCTCTTCCTGCAGCTCGGCGAGCAGCTGGAGGATCTGCGCCTGCACGAGCACGTCGAGCGCCGAGACGGCCTCGTCGAGGATGACGATGTCGGGTTTCAGGGCCAGTGCACGCGCGATGGCGATGCGCTGGCGCTGTCCGCCGGACAGCTCGTTCGGGTAGCGCGACACGACCATCTGCGGCAGCGAGACCTGGTCGAGCAGCTCTTTCACGCGGGCGCGCTGCGTCTTGCGGTCGCCGACCTTGTGCACGCGCAGCGGCTCGGAGATGATGTTGCCGATCGACTGCAACGGGTTGAGCGAGCCATACGGGTCTTGGAACACGGGCTGCATGCGGCGACGCAGCGCCAGCAGTTCGCGGCCCTTGAGCCCGTTGATGGTGTCGCCGTCGATGACGATGTTGCCCGATGTGGCCTCTTCGAGCTTCAGCAGCATCTTGGCCACGGTCGACTTGCCCGAGCCGGACTCGCCGACGAGAGCCGTGGTGGTGCCACGCTCGACGTTGAAGCTGACCTTGTCGACCGCGGTGAAGTCGATCGACCGGCCGGAGCCCTGACGGATCTTGAACACCTTGGTGACGTCGTCGACCACGATCGCGTTGCCGCGGTGACCTTCCGCCTTCTGCGCCTCGGCCCGCGACGCCGCCTGGGCGATGAGGTCGAGGTTGCTGTCGGCTTCTGGCCGGTGCTCGATGTCGACGAGGTCGGCACCGGTGGCCTGGATGCGGCGCGACGCCAGGCTGGGCGCTGCGGCCACCAGCCGCTGCGTGTAGGGGTGCAGCGGGTTCTGCAGGATTTCGACCGACGGACCCGACTCGACGACCTGACCCTTGTACATGACGACGAGCTGCTCGGCGCGCTCTGCAGCGAGGCCGAGGTCGTGCGTGATGAAGATCACGGCCGTGTTCGAGTCGCGCGTGAGCGTCTCGAGGTGGTCGAGGATGACGCGCTGCACCGTGACGTCGAGAGCCGAGGTGGGCTCGTCCGCGATCAGGAGCTTCGGGTTGGCCGCGAGGCCCATGCCGATGAGCACGCGCTGACGCATGCCGCCCGAGAACTGGTGCGGGTACTGCTTGAGGCGGCGCTCGGCATCCGAGAGACCGGCCTCTTTCAGCACCTCGATGGCGCGCTTCTTGACGTCTTTGCGGCCCTTGGCGATGCCGTTGGCGCGAACCGCTTCTTCGACCTGGAAGCCGATGTTCCACACCGGGTTGAGGTTCGACATCGGGTCCTGCGGCACGAAACCGATCTGGCTTCCGCGGATGTCTTCCATCTTCTTCTCGGAGACCTTGGTGAGGTCGACACCGTCGAAGAAGATCTCGCCACCCGTGATCTTGCCGCTGCCGGGGAGCAGGTTGATGATGGCCGAGGCCGTCGTCGACTTGCCCGAGCCGGATTCGCCGACGATCGCGAGGGTCTGGCCCGCGTTGAGCGTGAGGTTCGCGCTGCGGACAGCCTTCACCTCACCGTCTTGCGTGCGGAACGAGACGTCGAGGTTCTTGATCTGGAGGAGTGGTTCGGTCATCGCAGTGCCCTCGCCTTCGGGTCGAGTGCGTCGCGGACGGTCTCACCGAGCATGATGAAGGCGAGAACCGTGAGCGACAGAGCGAGTGACGGGTAGATCAGCACCTGGGGAGCCTGGCGCAGAGTGGTCTGGGCCTGGCCGATGTCGTTGCCCCAGGACATGACGCTCGAGGGCAGTCCGACACCCAGGAAGGACAGCGTCGCCTCGGCGACGATGGCCGACGCCAGCGAGATCGTCGTGATGACGATGACGGGGGCGATCGAGTTGGGCAGCACGTGCTTCCACAGGATGTTGAAGCGCTTGACTCCGATGGCCGTTGCGGCCGTGACGTAGTCGGCGTTCTTCACCCGCAGAATCTCCGACCGGAGCACACGGGCCGTCGCCGGCCAGGCGAAGATTCCGATGGCGAGCGAGATCACCCACACGTTGCGGTTCGAGGAGAAGACCGACATGATCACGACGGCCGCGAGGATGTAAGGAATCGAGAAGAAGATGTCACCGGCGCGCGACAGGACGGCGTCGATCCATCCACCGTAGAAACCGGCGAACGCACCGAACAGGATGCCGAGCGTGAACACCAGCACGGTCACGATGATGCCGACCGAGAGCGACGTCGACGTGCCGTAGATGATGCGCGCGAAGACGTCGCAACCCTGGCGCGTGAAGCCCAGGATGTGACCCTCGCTCGGGCCCGCGTTGCTGTTCGACAGCTCGCAGTTGTCGTTCGGCGCGGTCTGCGTGAACAGACCGGGGAACAGAGCGACGACCACGACGAGCAAGATGATGACGGACGAGATCCAGAACATCGGGCGGCCCCGCAGATCGCGCCAGGCGTCGATCCAGAGGTTGGACGGCTTGCCGTCGGTTTTGACGGAGTCGATGGCGACGAGAGGGGTCTCCTCGAGCGGCGCGACGAAGTGCCCGGGTGAGGGCTTCTGTGTGCTATTTGGCATAACGGATCCTTGGGTCGAGCACTGCGTAGAGCAGATCGACTAAGAGGTTGACGACCAGGTAGATCAGGACCATGACGGTGACGAAGGACACGACGGTGGGTCCTTCACCCTTCAGGATGGCCTGGTAGAGCGTGCGACCGACACCGGGCACGTTGAAGATGCCCTCGGTCACGGTGGCGCCCACCAGCAGAACACCGAAGTCGGTACCCAGGTAGGTGACGACGGGGATCAGGGAGTTGCGCAGGATGTGCACGGGGACGATGCGCTTCGAGGAGAGACCCTTGCTGTACGCGGTGCGCACGAAGTCGAGGTTCTTGGTCTCGATGACCGAGGAGCGCGTCAGGCGCACGATCTGCGCGAAGCTGATGCTCGCGAGCACGAGGGCCGGGAGTATCAGGTCTTGGATGGGTGCACCTGCGCCGACGGTCGGCCGGAACCATCCGAGTGCGATGCCCAGGAAGTACTGACCCAGGAACGCCGTGACGAAGATCGGCAGCGAGATCAGGATCAGGCTGACGACGAGGGCGCTCGCGTCGAAGATGCCGCCCTTGCGGATTCCCGAGACGAGACCGATCAGGATGCCGGCGATCATCTCGAACAGGAGGGCGAGGATGGCGAGGCGGATGGTGACCGGGAAGGTCTGCGCCAGAATCTCGGTGACCGGCTGACCGGAGTAGGAGACGCCGAAGTCGAAGCGGAAGATGCCGCCGAGGTAGTAGAGGTACTGAACGAAGAACGGTTCGTTCAAGTGGTATTGCTCACGCAACTGCTCGAGCAGTGCGGGGTTGGGGGTCTTGTCGCCGAAGAGCGCCAACAGCGGGTCTCCGGGCATGGCGAAGACCATGAAATAAATCAAGAACGTTGTTCCCAGCAAGACTGGGATCGCCTGCAGGAGGCGGAACAGGATATATCGGGCCATATCCTAGCTCGCCGTTCCTTGGTGCTTACTCATGTGAAGTTGAACCTATCTTTGAGGGCGATTGCGCCGCTGGTGGCGGACGCGTCGTGGGGCGGCAGCGGGTAAGCTGCCGCCCCACATCGCTAGCTGGTGGAACGTGACGGTCAAACCGTCAGACTACTACTAGCCCTTGGTCACGTCATAGTAGAGCGGAACGGAGTTCCAGCCGAACTTGACGTTGTCGACATCCTCGCCGTAGCCACCGTTGACGTTGGCGTACCAGAGGGGGATGACGGGCAGGTCTTCCATGAGGATCGCCTGAGCGTCCTGGAAGTCCTTGTTGGCGGCCTCTTCAGAGGTTTCGCCCTGGCCCTTCTTCAGCAGCGCGTCGAACTCGGGGTTCGAGTAGTCACCGTCGTTGGAGCCGGCGTTGGTCGCGTACAGCGGGCCGAGGAAGTTGAACAGACCCGGGTAGTCGGCCTGCCATCCGGTGCGGAATGCGGTCTGGATGGTGCGGTCGGTGATCGCGGTGCGGACCTCGGCGAAGGTCGGCGAGGGAGCGCCGGACGCGTCGATCTTGAGCGTGTTCTTCAGCTGGTTCGACACGGCGTCGACCCAACCCTGGTGTCCACCGTCAGCGTTGTACGCGATCTGGAAGGTGCCGGTCCACGGGGAGATGGCGTCTGCCTGGTCCCAGAGTTCCTTGGCCTTCTTGGCGTCGAACGTGAGGACCTCGTTGCCCTTGATGTCTTCCGAGAAGCCATCGATGACCGGGGACGTGAAGTCCTTGGCCGGGGTGCGGGTGTCCTGGAAGATCACCTTGGTGATCTCGTCGCGGTTGATGGCCATGGAGATGGCCTGGCGACGCAGCTTGCCCTCTTCACCCGAGAAGTGCTCGAGGCGCTCCGGGATGGCGAAGGACTGGAAGATGGCCGCAGCCTGGTTGACGGCACGGTCGCCCAGGTCGCTCTCGTAGGAGCCGAAAGCGGAGTCCGGGATGGCGTCGAGGATGTCGAGGTTGCCGGCGATGAGGTCGGAGTACGCGGCGTCCTGCTGAGCGTAGAACGTGATGGTCAGACCACCGTTCTTCACCTCGCGTCCACCCTTGTAGTCGTCGTTCTTCACGAGGGCGATGGACTCGTCGTGCTTCCACGCGCCTTCGCCGTCGAGCTTGTACGGGCCGTTGCCGACCGGGTTCTGGCCGTAGGCGTCGATGTCTTCGAACGCAGCCTTGGGCAGCGGGTAGAAGGCCGAGTAGCCGAGGCGCAGCGGGAAGTCAGCCGTGGGCTGCTTCAGCGTGACCGTGAAGGTGGTGTCGTCGACGACCTTGAGGCCGGACAGCGTGGCGACGTTCTCGTCGTAGCTGAAGCCTTCGATGTCTTCGAAGAAGTAGCTCGAGAGCTGCTTGTTGTCGAGGGCGGCGCCGTAGTTCCAGGCGTCGACGAAGTTCTGAGCGGTGACGTCTTCACCGTTGGTGAAGGTGTTGCCTTCCTTCAGCTTGATGGTGAAGGTCTGCGAGTCGTCGGTGTCGATCGACTCAGCCATGTCGTTGACCGGCTTGCCATCGGCGTCGTAGTAGACGAGGCCCGCGAAGATCGCGTCCAGGATCTTGCCGCCGCCAACTTCGTTGGTGTTGGTGGGGATGAGCGGGTTCTGGGGCTCGCTGCCGTTGGTGGTGATGATCGCGGATGCGTTGGCCGACGGCTTGCTGTCGGTTGTGCCTCCACCGGAGCAGCCGGTCAGGGCCAAAGCCCCTGCTGCGACCAGCGCCACGGCCGTCAGGCCGATGCGGTTGATTCTCAATGTTCCTCCTGTGCAATGGATGCAGCGCCGGACAGAGTTATGCCCTGACTGGCGTGCTGGATAAGAATGACGATAAGTAGCGCTTCTCGAATTTCCAAACGCAAGCTGCGAATCGTTACACACCGGAAACGCGATCGCCGGAATTTTGCACGTTGCGCACAAAATGTGCGGCGTACCGACATCCACCACACAGAAAGAGCGGGCCTCGCAATTATGAACAGCGAAGCGATGGACAATCTGCCTCCCGTTCACCCCGCCGTTACCGGGCGAGAGAGGCTTTTCGAGGGGCGTGCGGCCCTGCCCGGGGAGCGAGCGCGGGTGTGGTGGGAGATCGCGATCGTGCTGGGCTTGTCGCTCGGGGCATCCGCTGTGTATTCGATCGTGTCGCTGCTGTCGATCGTGACGGCGGGCAAGACGCTGGCGGGGTCGAGCACATCGCTCAACAGCAGTCAGTCGCCCCGGGAATGGCTCGACTTCACCTATCAATTCCTGTCGCTGTTCTTCGCGCTCGTGCCCGTTGCCCTCGCGCTGTATCTGCTGTGGCGGCCGGGGCGCAGCGCATTTCGGCGCGTGGGGCTCGACCTGACCCAGCCCGGGCGGGATGTCGGACGCGGTCTGCTGCTGCTCGCCGTGATCGGGGTGCCGGGCATCGCGTTCTATGCCGTGGGGCGTGTGCTGGGGCTCACGGTCGCCGTGAACGCCGCACCGCTCGAGGGCTACTGGTGGACCATCCCGATGCTCATTTTCTCGGCCATTCGCGCGGGCCTGCAGGAGGAGGTCATCGTCGTGGCCTACCTGTTCGAGAAGCTGCGGCAGCTGGGCTGGAACACGTGGTCGATCATCCTGTCGACGAGCTTGTTGCGCGGCAGTTACCACCTGTATCAGGGCGTGGGGCCGTTCGTCGGCAACGTCGTGATGGGCGTGGTTTTCGGGTGGTGCTATCAGCGCTGGGGGCGCGTGATGCCGCTCGTGGTGGCGCACGCGATCATCGACATCGTGTCGTTCGTCGGGTACCCGTTGGCTGCCGCGTGGTGGCCCGGAATCTTTACCGTCGGGTCTTAGACAAGCGTCGCTCGCGTGAGCGGATGAGCAGAAAACGACGAAGGGCCGCGCATCCGTGGGGATGGGCGGCCCTTCGTGTCTGAAGGACCGGAACCGTTAGGCGAAGGCCTCGGGCGGCGGGCACGCGCACACGAGGTTGCGGTCGCCGAACGCCTGGTCGATGCGTCGAACCGGCGGCCAGTACTTGCCACGGATGAGCGTGGACACGGGGTAGACGGCTTCCTCACGCGTGTAGGCGTGCTGCCACTCGCCCTCGATCACCGAACGCGCGGTGTGCGGGGCGTTGACGAGGGGATTGTCGTCGGCCGGCCACTCCCCCGCGGCAACCCTGTCGGCCTCCTGCTTGATGGCGATCATGGCGTCGATGAAGCGATCGATCTCGGCCAGGTCTTCGCTCTCGGTGGGCTCGACCATGAGCGTGCCCGCGACCGGGAACGACATGGTGGGCGCGTGGAAGCCGTAGTCGACGAGGCGCTTGGCCACATCGTCGTTGCTGATGCCCGTTGCCTCTTTGAGAGGGCGCAGGTCGAGAATGCACTCGTGCGCCACGAGACCCGCGTCACCCGCGTAGAGCACCGGATAATGCGGGGCCAGGCGCGCTGCGACGTAGTTGGCGGCCAGGACCGCTGCCCCCGTCGCCTGTGTCAGGCCCTCGAGGCCCATCATGCGCACGTAGGCCCACGAGATCGGCAGGATGCTCGACGAACCGAAGGGCGCGGCCGAGACCGCTCCCCCGTCGTGCGCGTAGCCCGAGTGCTCGTTGCGCTGCGCGAACGGGTGGCCCGGCAGGAACGGCGCGAGGTGCGCCTTGGCCGCGACCGGACCGACACCGGGGCCGCCGCCACCGTGCGGGATGCAGAACGTCTTGTGCAGGTTGAGGTGCGAGACATCCCCGCCGAACGATCCGAACTTGGCATAGCCGAGCAGGGCGTTGAGGTTGGCGCCGTCGACGTAGACCTGTCCGCCCGCGTCGTGCACGGCATCCGTGATCGCCTGGATCTCGTGCTCGTAGACGCCGTGGGTGGACGGGTAGGTGACCATGAGCGCGGCCAACGTGTCGGCGTGCTCGGCGATCTTGGCCCGCAGGTCGTCGAGGTCGACGTTGCCGAGCTCGTCGCACGCCACGACGACCACGCGCATGCCCGCGAGAACGGCCGAGGCCGCGTTGGTGCCGTGCGCGCTCTGCGGGATGAGGCAGACCGTGCGGGCCTCGTCGCCGCGGGACAGGTGGTAGCCGCGGATGGCGAGCAGGCCCGCCAATTCGCCCTGGCTGCCCGCGTTGGGCTGCAGCGAGACCGTGTCATAGCCCGTGAGCTCGGCGAGCCAGTCTTCGAGCTGCGCGATGAGCTTCAGGCTGCCCTCGACCTGCGCCTCGGGGGCGAAGGGGTGCAGGCCTGCGAACTCGGGCCAGGAGACGGCTTCCATCTCGGTGGCCGCGTTGAGCTTCATGGTGCAGGAACCCAGCGGGATCATGCCGCGGTCGAGCGCATAGTCGCGATCGGCCAGCGTCTTGAGGTAGCGCATCATGGCGGTCTCGGAGTGGTGCGCGTTGAAGACCTGGTGGGTTAGGAAGGGCGTGGCGCGGAGGAGGGCCTCGGGCACGCGGGCCGGGCGCGGAATGAACGCGTAGGAGAGCGACACAGGTCCACGAACGGCCTGAAGCACGGCGAGCACGTCGTTGAGCGTGGTGGTCTCGTCGACCGAGACCTGCACGACCGTGTCGCCAGCCTTCCAGAGGTTGATGCCGGCCTGGCGGGCCCGCTCGATGACGGCATCGGCTCCGTCGGGCACCCGGATCTGGACCGTGTCGAAGAAGTCGGCGTGCACGGTCTCGAAGCCCTGGTCCTTGAGCAGCGTTGCGAGGTTGGCAGCCCATGTGCCGACCTCGTTCGCGATGCGCTTGATGCCATCCGGGCCGTGGTAGACCGCATACATGCCGGCCATGACGGCCAGAAGGACCTGAGCGGTGCACACGTTGGACGTGGCCTTCTCGCGGCGGATGTGCTGTTCGCGCGCCTGCAGGCTGAGGCGATAGGCGGGGTGGCCGTCGGCATCCTTCGAGACACCGACGAGGCGGCCGGGCAGCTGGCGCTCGAGGCCCGAGCGCACCGCGAGGTAGCCCGCGTGGGGCCCGCCGAAGCCGAGCGGCACGCCGAAGCGCTGAGTGGTGCCCGCGGCGACGTCGGCACCCATCTGGCCGGGCGACGTGATGAGCGCGAGGGCCAGCAGGTCGGCCGCGACGACCGTGAGGGCGCCCGTGGCCTTGACGGCTGAGATGACCTCGGTGGGGTCCCAGATGAGACCGGATGCGCCGGGGTATTGGATGAAGGCGCCGAACGCTTCGGGCAGGCTCTCGTCGCCCGCCGCACGCTCGTCGCCCGCCGCACGCTCGTCGGACGCCAGCCACGCGGGGAAGTCGACCTCGACGATCTCGATGCCCGTCGCCTCGGCGCGGCTGTCGAGCAGGGCGCGCGTCTGGGGCAGGGCATCCGCATCGACCAGGAAGACGTTCGAACGGGACTTGGAAGCGCGCCGCGTGAGCAGCATGCCCTCGACAACGGCCGTTCCCTCGTCGAGCATGGACGCGTTGGCCGTGTCGAGCCCCGTGAGGTCGGTGACCATGGTCTGGAAGTTGATGAGCGCCTCGAGTCGGCCCTGGCTGATCTCGGGCTGGTACGGCGTGTAGGCCGTGTACCACGACGGGTTCTCGAGCACGTTGCGCTTGATCACGGCGGGCGTGATGGTGTCGTAGTAGCCCAGGCCGATCATCGAGCGTGCGACCTGGTTCTGGTCGGCCAGCGCGCGCAGCTCGGCGAGCGCCTCACGTTCGGAGGCAGGCTTTCCGAGGATGTCGTTGAGCGGGCGTTCGCCCTCCGGCACCTGGATGGACGCGGGAACGGCCGCGCGCACGAGCGCATCGACGCTGTCGTAGCCGAGCGCGTCGAGCATGTGCTTCTGCTCGGCGGAACCCGTTCCGATGTGGCGGGTGCTGAAACGCTCCGCCATTACTCGCCGACCAATGCGCGGTACTCGTCGTAGCCGAGCAGGCCGTCGGGCAGGGCCTCGAAGCGCACCTTGATGAGCCAGCCGTCGCCGTAGGGGTCGGTGTTCACGAGCTCGGGGGCGTCGACGACCTGGTCGTTGACCTCGGTGACGACACCGTCGACGGGCGCAAAGAGTTCGCCGACCGATTTGGTCGATTCGACCTCGCCGACGACCTTGCCGCTGGCCACGTCGCTGTCGACGTCGGGCAGGTCGACGAAGACGACGTCACCGAGCTTCTCGGCGGCGTAGTCGGTGATTCCCACGGTGGCGATGTCGCCCTCGACGAGAAGCCATTCGTGTTCGGGCGTGTACTTGAGGGCGGTCTTGTCGGCCATGGTCAGTTCTTCTTCCGTGAGTAAAAGGGCAGGTCGGTGACGGTGACGGGAATGCGGGTGCCGCGCACGTCGACGGCGAGTTGCGTGCCGGTGCGGGCCGATCGGGGGGCCACGTAGGCCATGGCGATGGGATGTCCGAGCGTCGGCGACAGGGCGCCCGACGTGATCTCGCCCACGGGTTCGGTGGGTTCGGCGCCATTCTCGGTCGCGGCGAACACGGAGTAGCCGGCACGCGGGGCACGGCGCCCCTCGGCGACGAGCCCGACGAGGACATGAGCCTCGGCATCCGGGCCCTCTTCGCTGGCGGCGCGTCCGACGAAGTCGCCGGGCTTCGAGAGGTCGACGACGCGACCGAGGCCGGCCTGCGCGGGGAACGCGCCCTCGCCGAGCTCGTGGCCGTAGAGGGGCATGCCGGCTTCAAGGCGCAGGGTGTCGCGGCTGGCGAGACCCGCGGGAACGAGGCCGAGCGGGGTGCCCGCGTCGGTGAGCGCCTGCCAGAGGGCGGGGGCGACATCCGGGGCGACATAGATCTCGAAACCGTCTTCGCCCGTGTAACCCGTGCGCGCGATGAGCACGGGGTGCTGGTCGAAGGTGCCAGCGACGGAACGGTAGTAGCGCAGCTCGCCCAGGACGTCGAGCGAGTCGCGGCCGTCGCGGTCGCCGCCGTCGATCGCGAGGCCCTGCGTGACGCTCAGGATCTCGAGTGACTTGGGGCCCTGCACGGCGACGAGGGCCATCTGCTCGGACTCGTCGAAGGTCTCGACGTCGAACGGGGCCGTGCGCGACTGGAGTTCGCCGGCCACACGGTGCGCGTTGGAAGCGTTGGCGACGACGAGGTAGCGGTCTTCGCCCGTGCGGTAGACGATGAGGTCGTCGATGACCCCGCCGTGGCGCGCGAGGAGAAGCGAGTATTTGGCCTGGCCGACGGCGATGCGGGACAGCGTGCCGGCGAGGGCGTAGTCGAGGGCTTCTCCGGCCTCGGGGCCGAGGACCAGGATCTCGCCCATGTGCGACAGGTCGAAGAGGCCGGCGGCCGTGCGCACGGCATGGTGCTCGGCGAGGTCGCTCGAGTAGCGCACGGGCATCTGCCAGCCGGCGAAGTCGGTGAAGCTCGCGCCGAGCGCCTCGTGCACGGCGTGCAGCGGGCTGTAGCGGATGCCGTCGGCGTGCGCGTCTTGAGCGGCCAACTCGTCGATCGGCACGGCCGTGGGCACAGCGTCGGGCACATTGCCGACGTCGGTGCGTTCGCCCGTGGGCTGAGCGGCGGGGTTGTTGTCGTGGGACATCGGAGTTCTCCATTCACTGCATGCAGTGGCACGGCGCACGGGTGCGCGTTCTGCCCACACGCGTGTGCGGGCTGGGAACTCCCCCTCTGTCATGGGCCTGAGAGCTTCGCGCGACCAACTCGTGGTCGTGCTTTCACCGTGGGCGAGGCTCGTGCGGCGACACCGAGGCGAATCCGTGACGAATTCGCGGGCGCGTCGCGCGTCCTGCTTTTCAGAGTGGCCAGTTCGATGCGGTACAGAACCTGAGAGATTGGCGGGGAGGCTTGCTCCTTCGGTGCTCGGCGAACCGAGCTCTCCCGCATCGCGTGTGCGGCCCACTATTCAATTGACGGCTCTCAGCCTAGCGGGTGGCTGCGTGGCATGAGCGGGGGTTTTGAAACGTCCTCGAAATACGGTGCGTTTCCGGTTTGAGTCATCCTGACTATAAGATGGCTCCAGCGAGTTCGGGTCACGGTGACTTTTACTCGGATGCTCGAGCTACACCACCCGACTGGAGCCCGCATGTGCCCTGACGACGATGCCGTCACGCTGGCCGTGTCGACCGTGATCTGTGCGCTCCGGCCCGATCCCGAGACGGGGGTCGCGGGCGTGTGGATTCCCCTGGTCCGTCGCATTCGCGAGCCCTATCTGGGGCTGTGGGCATTGCCGGGCGGGCCGTTGCAGAAAAGCGAGCCGCTCGAGACATCCGCGAGCCGCACGCTGGCCGAGACCACGGGGCTGACGCCGCAATACCTCGAGCAGCTCTATGCTTTCGGCGACCCCGACCGCTCCCCCGGGCCGCGCGTCGTGTCGATCGTCTACTGGGCTCTCGTCAAGAACGACGAGGCCGAACGCGCCGCCGAAAGCGAGAACGTGCGCTGGTTTGCGGCAGACCGGCTGCCCGAGCTGGCGTTCGACCACAACGAGATCGTCGAATACGCCCTGTGGCGGCTGCGCAACAAAATGGGATATAGCCGCATCGCGCACGCTTTTGTCGGAGAGACCTTCACGATTGCTCAGCTGCGCGAGGTGTATGAAGCCGTGCTCGGCAAAGCGCTCGACCCGGCGAACTTCCGGCGGCAGCTCGAGTCGTCCGGCACCATCGTGGCCACCGAGCATCGGCTCACGGGCACGCGGCATCGGCCGCCACGGCTGTATCGGTATGCGCCGCCGCCGACGTTCACGCCGACCGCCTCGGGTGTGGATGACGACTCCTCCGCCGCGAAGCTTTCCCCACGCGCGCAGCCCAGGCCCGCCTCGCCGTCGTCGCCGTCCTCGCCACCCTCCCCTGCCCTCTCTCTTTCCCCCACGGAGACCCGCCCGGGTGTTCCGCCGCTCGAACCCGGAGATGCCTCGTGAACACCCCAGCGTCAACACTCGCCGCCTCGGTCGACTACACCATCCAGCTCATCGAGAAGGGCGCGCAGGACGGCGCCACCTGCACACCCGACCTCGTGCAGGCGCCCTGGAATTTCGACGGCGGCGCGCCCTCCTACGGCCCCGGCGCGTCGATGGGTGACGTCATACCCGTGAACACGCCGCGCCAGGGCCAGCTGCCGCAGGTCTACCGCGACGCCTCGCCCGCCGAACTGCACGCGCGCATCATGCGCGCCAAACAGTTGCTGGGCGACAAACTCGTGATCCTCGGGCACTTCTACCAGCGGGACGAAGTCATCCAATATGCGGACTATGTGGGCGATTCGTTCCAGCTCGCCAACGCCGCCAAGGCGCGACAGGATGCCGAGGCCATCGTCTTCTGCGGCGTGCACTTCATGGCCGAGACCGCCGACCTGCTCTCGCAGGAGAACCAGGCCGTCATCCTGCCGAACCTCGCGGCCGGCTGCTCGATGGCCGATATGGCGAACATCGACCAGGTCGAGGAGTGCTGGGAGCAGCTGATGGAGCTGTACGGCGAGGAGGTCGACGAAGATGGTCGGGCTCAGGTCATCCCGGTCACCTATATGAACTCGTCGGCCGCGCTCAAAGGTTTTTGTGGGCGCAACGGCGGCATCGTGTGCACGTCGTCCAACGCCGAGACGGTGCTCGAGTGGGCGTTCGAGCGCGGCAAGCGCGTGCTGTTCTTCCCCGACCAGCACCTCGGGCGCAACACCGCCAAGGCCATGGGCGTTCCGCTGTCGCGCATGCCCATGTGGAACCCGAATCGTCCCCTCGGCGGCAACACGGCCGACGAGGTGCTCGACGCGCAGGTGCTGCTGTGGCACGGCTTCTGCTCGGTGCACAAGCGTTTCACGGTGGCTCAGATCGATCAGGCGCGCGCCGACTACCCCGATGTGCGCGTGATCGTGCACCCCGAATGCCCCATGCCCGTCGTCGACGCGGCCGACGAGTACGGCTCGACCGACTACATCACCAAGGCCATCGCGGCGGCCCCCGCCGGCAGCACGTTCGCCATCGGCACCGAGATCAACCTCGTGCAGCGGCTCGCGGCCGAGTATCCGCAACACACCATCTTCTGCCTCGACAGCGTGGTGTGCCCGTGCAGCACGATGTATCGCATCCACCCGGGTTACATGGCGTGGGTGCTCGATGGGCTACTCGACGGGCAGGTCATCAACCAGATCACGGTGTCGGATGATGTGGCCGTGCCGGCGCGTGTGGCGCTCGAGCGGATGTTGGCGGCGAAGCCTCCCGTTGCGGGTGGGGGCGGCGCTGTCGATGGTGCTGGTGGTGCGGGTGCTGCCGCGGACGTGGCGAACCGGGGCTGATCGTGGGCGGTGGAGAGCGCGGGTTCGCCGGAGGCACGGCGGGCGAGCGGCGACGAGAGGTTCTCGTGGTCGGGTCGGGTATCGCCGGGCTCGTGACCGCCCTGAGCGCCGTGTCGGGGCCCGAGCCCGCGCGGCCGAACGTCACGATCGTCACCAAGGGCGCGATCGACGAGTCGAACACGCGGTACGCGCAGGGTGGCATCGCCGCGGCGTGGTTCCCGGATGATTCGGCGGCCGCGCATGCTTCCGACACGTTGCGAGCGGGGGCCGGTCTCGCGGATGCCGCAGCCGTCGATGTCTTGACCGGTGAAGGCGCGGGTGCGATCGACGCGCTCATCGGCTGGGGCGTCAGGTTCGATCGCGACACCGCGGATCACGGCAGCAGCGACCGCGGCGTCAGCGACCTTGCCAGCACCGACCGTGCCAGCACCGACCGTGCCAGCAGCAAACATGTCAGCAGCAATCGTGAGGAAACGTATGCCCGCGGGCTCGAGGCTGCGCACTCGGTAGCCCGCGTGCTGCACGCCGGCGGCGACCAGACGGGTGCCGAGATCGAGCGGGCACTGGTGGCGGCGGTGCGTGCGGCCGGGATCCGCGTCATCGAGAACGCCGTGCTCGTGGATGTCGTCGTGGACTCGCGTTCTATGGCGGACTCGCGTTCTGCGGCGGACTCGCGCGTTGCCCGGGTCGCCGGGGTCTCGATCCTGCGCGAGTCGGCAGAACCAGATCGTGATGGCGGTTTGCTCGAGTTCGTCGCGGCCGACGACGTCGTGATTGCGACGGGTGGGGCCGGTCAACTGTTCGCCCACACAACCAACCCCGGTGTCGCGACGGGCGACGGCGTGGCCGCGGCGTGGCGCGCAGGGGCCGAGGTTGCCGACCTGGAGTTCGTGCAATTCCATCCGACGACGCTCGATGCGCCAGGAAATTTCCTCATCTCTGAAGCTGTGCGCGGCGAAGGCGCCGTCCTGCTCGGCGCGGACGGCGACCGGTTCATGACGCGCGTGCACGACGACGCCGAGCTGGCACCCCGCGACATCGTGGCCCGAGCGATCGCCGCCCAGATGGCCCGGCAGGGTGGCGCACCGGTTCTGCTCGACGCGACCGCCCTGGGCGCCGAATTCCTCGCCCGACGCTTCCCCGGCATCGACCGCGCCACCCGCGCGCTCGGCCTCGACTGGGCGCGGCAGCCGTTGCCGATCACGCCGGCCGCGCACTACTCGATGGGCGGAATCGTCACCGACCTCGACGGGCGCACGAACGTGCCCGGGCTTTGGGCTGTCGGTGAGGCCGCCCGCACGGGTGTGCACGGGGCCAACCGCCTCGCCTCCAACTCGTTGCTCGAAGGGGCGGTCTTCGGCATGCGGGCGGGGCGGATGTTGGGCGAACCCGCCTCGGCATCCGTGGCCTCTCTGCGAACATCCGCTGCGAATGTCAGTGCCGCCGGTGAGTCCGCGCCCTTCGACCGGGCCGCGCTGCAACGGATCATGTGGGAGCAGGTAGGACTGTTGCGCGACGAAGCCGGTTTGCTCGCGGCATCCACAGACCTCGATCGGATGATCGCACCCGCCGCCCTCGACCGACGCAGTGTCGAAGATCGCAACCTGCTCGACCTGGCGCGGCTCACGGTCGCTGCGGCGCTCGCTCGCACCGAGTCGCGAGGGGCGCATTCCCGGAGCGACATCCCCGAGACACGGCCCGGGCTGGCGCGACCCTTCGTGTCGGCCGCGCGGCCTTCGACCTCCACCTCGGTGCTCGGCACATCTTTCGTTTCGACGGCGCTTTCCGGCGAACCGGCCCTGACCAAGCCCAGCGATCAAGAGACCGAGACCCCGACGGCCCTCGATGCGTCGGTAGCGGCCGCGACCCGGATCGATCAGATCGATCAGTCCACGGCACGGGTGCTAGCTGATCCGCGCGATACCTCCGACACAGAAAAGACCTCAGCATGCTGACCGCCCGCACCATCGACCGCGTCGTTCTCCTGGCCCTCGACGAGGATGCGCCCTTCGGCGACCTCACCTCCGAGGCGCTCATCCCGGCGAGCGCCACCGCGACCGCCGCCCTCGTCGCGCGCGAGCCGGGCGTGTTCTCGGGCGGTGCCGTGTTCGAGGCCGCGTTCCGCCTGACCGATCCGGCCGCCACCGTGACCCTCTTGGCGGCCGACGGCGATCGGTTCGAGCCCGGAGACACGCTCGCCCGCGTTCACGGCCCCGCGCGCGGCGTGTTGCAGGCCGAACGGATCGGCCTGAACTTCACCCAGCGGATGAGCGGCATCGCCACCCTGGCGGCGCGGTTCGCCGACGCCATCCGCGGCACAGGTGCCCGCATCGTCGACACGCGGAAGACGACGCCCGGCCTGCGCGCCTTCGAACGCCACGCCGTGCGCTCGGGCGGCGGCCACAACCACCGGTTCTCACTGTCGGACGCGGTCATGGCGAAGGACAACCACCTCGCCGTGCTCACGGCCGACGGAACCGGCCTCACCGAAGCGCTCGCCGGCGTGCGGGACCGCCTGCCGCACACCACGCACATCGAGGTGGAGGTCGACCGTCTCGACCAGATCGAACCCGTGCTCGCGGCGGGCGTCGACACGATCATGCTCGACAACTTCACGCTCGACGACCTGCGCGAAGGCGTGCGCATGATCGCCGGCCGCGCCATCGTCGAGGCGAGCGGCAACGTCACCCTCGACACCGTGCGCGCGATCGCCGAAACGGGCGTCGATGTCATCTCGTCGGGCGCACTCACCCACAGCGTGCGATCGCTCGACCTCGGGTTGGATGTCGAACTGCACGTGGCCTCGGCATCCTGACCATGCTCTACCTCGACAACGCCGCCACCACGCCCGTGCGGCGCGATGTGCTCGAAGCGATGTGGCCGTTCCTGACGGCAGAGTTCGGCAACCCGTCGAGCCATCACACGGTCGGCGAGCGCGCCGCATCCGCGCTGTCCGACGCCCGCCGCACGGTGGCCGACTGGTGGGGTGTGCGCGCAAGTGAGGTCGTCTTCACGTCGGGCGGCACCGAGGCGGACAACCTCGCGGTCAAGGGCATCGTCCTCGCCCGTCAGCCGCGGGGCGCGCACATCGTGTCGACGCGCATCGAACATGAGGCCGTGCTCGAATCCCTGCACTACCTCGAGCGCTTCCACGACGCCCACGTCACCTACGTCGACACCGATGAGACGGGCCTCGTCACGCCCGAGGCCCTCGCCGCGGTGCTGCGCGACGACACCACGCTCGTAAGCATCATGCTGGCCAACAACGAGATCGGCACGGTGCAGGATGTCGCGAGTCTCGCTCAGGTCGCGCACGGCATCGGGGCAGCTTTCCACACCGACGCGGTGCAGGCCGCCGGATGGCTCGACCTCGACGTCGCCTTGCTCGGTGTCGACGCACTGAGCGTCTCGGGCCACAAACTGGGTGCCCCCAAGGGCATCGGCGCCGCCTACGTGCGCGCCCGCGTGGGCGTCGAACCCGTTCTGCACGGCGGCGGCCAGGAGCGCGGCTGGCGCAGCGGAACCGAGAACGTGGCGGGAGCCGTGGGCATGGCGGCAGCGGTGCGGGCCGCCGAAAACGAGCGGGTCTCAGCATCCGCTCGTGTCACCGCCGTGCGCGACCGCTTCATCGCCGAGGTCCTGCGCCAGGTGCCGGGCGCCCTGCTGACGGGCCACCCCACCCGGCGCCTGCCGACCATCGCATCTTTCTGCTTCCCCGGAACCTCGGGCGAGGCCGTGCTTCTCGAACTGGAACAACGCGGCGTCGTGTCATCCAGTGGTTCGGCCTGCGCCGCCGGAAGCGACGAACCCTCACATGTGCTGACAGCAATCGGCATCGACCCGGCCATCGCCCAGACCGCCGTTCGCTTCAGCCTCGCGAGCACCACTACCGACGAAGAGATGGCGGATGTCGCCACCGCCCTCACCGCATCGGTCGCGACGGTCTCAGGCCTCGGCTCGGCCTGACGGGCACCGCTGCCCATCGAGCGCGGCACACGGGGCCGATAACCTGAGCCCATGACGGACAGTTGGAACAACCGATACGAGACCTTTTCCACATCCGCTGACCCGCTGATCCCGCTTCCGCCCGTGGCACCAACGGGCCCTGCCCTGACTGCACTGCCGATTCATCGGTGGCGTCTCGTCAACCTGTATCTGCTCGGCATCCCCCTCATCGTGCCGGTCGCCCTCGTCGCGTCTTTCGTGTCCAGTCGCCGGGCGGAAAATCGCGGACGCACGCCGCTTCCGTTCGAGGTGTCGTTGCTGATCACCTCGATCCTCGTCGTGCTGATCATCGTCGTCCTCTACATCGACCAGGTGCGAGCGGCGCGACGGTGGCGGCTGCTGCGTGAGCATTTCTCGGATGCCCTGCTCATCGAGGTCGACGTCCCCAAACACACCCGGGCAAACGTGAGGATGCTTCGAGCCGCCCACTACCGCATGCGATCACATGCCGTCCTCATGGTCGGCCCCCACGGCATCGGCATCTTCGGAGACCCCACCCCGCTGCGCCCCGACCTCGCGCTGCGCTGGGACAGCGTCGGACGTGTCGCCACCACCGCGAGCCCCCGCACGGTGTGGATCATCATCGAGACACGCAACCCCGAGAACCCGGCGGAGAACGGCGTGCTCATCGACCTCAAGATGAGCCCGTTCCACGCGACGACGCTTCACTCCTACGTGAAGACGGAGCCGCAGCTCGCGACGACTCTGGCCCAGGTCGAGCCGTGGCGGCAGCGCCTCAGCGCGGGCGAGTGAATCCGCTGGCAACCCCTTTTCGCACGTCTGAGCCGTCGCTACGGTGGAACCATGACTGATGCACCGGAACACCACAACCCGAAAGACGCCGACCACGACCTCGAAGAGGAGCTCGAGCTCGCCCCCGAGGAGAAGAGCGACTGGCTGCCCGAGGCCGAGCCCACCGACGGCCCTGCCCCCTCGGTCTGAGTTTCGCTCACTGACGAAGAGGCCCACCACTGCGAGCGCGGGGTGGGCCTCTTCGTTGTTCGCGAGTGTCAGATGTGGCGAAGCCGACGCGGCGTCACCGCTTCGGGAGCGGGGATCTTCGGCGCCCTGATGCCTCGGTTCCGCCTAAGCGTCGTTGCCCGAATGCGGCCGAGACGCGTTGCCCGAAACCGACCGCGTCGATACCCCACGATCACTCTTGCAGCGTTTCACCGTGACCGTGAACCATACGGCCACCAAGACCACGGTCAGGCCGAGAACTCCGGCGGATATGAGGTACCCCATCGTTGCAACCATCGGACTAACCTAGAAGCACCCGCTGCAGAGCGCAAGGCGACCCGTTCTCGCGACCGCCGCCTGCACCTCTCCCTCCTCGCGCTCGCCCCGCCCCTCTCGCCCGGAAGCCTCATGACCTCCTCCGCCACACCGACTGCCCCGACCTCCGAATTCGACGAGCGGGTCGACGCGTTCTGGCGGGACTTCGACGAGACGCGCGGCGACGACCTGGTCGACGAGATGCAAGTGATCGTCGACAAGTCGGTGGGCGCCACGGCATCCGCTGCGCTCTATGAGCTGGCCTCGGTTCACGATGCGCTCGGGCAAGAAGATGACGCGATCCCCCTCTATGAGTCGGCGCTCGCCTCGGGGCTCGACGCCGCGCGCTACCCGCAAGCCGTCGTGCAGTTGGCCAGCACCTATCGCAACGTCGGCCGCCTGGATGATTCGGTCGCGCTCCTCGGCACGCTCGACCTCTCCGACCCCGCCGTCACCGACATCGTGGGCATCGCGCCGGCCGCCTTCCTCGCGCTCTCGCTGCACGACGCCGGCCACCCGACCGAGGCCCTCGCCCAGCTGCTGGCGGCGGTCGCGCCGACGCTGCCGCTCTACACACGCTCGGTCACGAACTACGCCGCGACACTCGAGCCGCCGCGCAGCGCCTAGCTCGCGCATCCGCCCGCCGCCACCGTTTCAGGCGTGTCGCGCGGCCCCCGCAGAACTTTCGCAGCCGCCGCTTACCCCGCGTTCACGCAACGTTTGGACAGCTATAAGTTGCTCCCCAGCCGCCTGCAACCTCTGATTCCTATCGTTGATCTCAGTTGAGACGGGATGATTCGCTCTCCCGGTCAGCTACACCACACCCAGCAAGTCCCCGTCGGCCCGAGGCCACGGGGACTTCGCCATTAACGCCCGCCGATCGCCGCCCGCCGACCGCCGACCGCCTCAGAGCGTGACCCGTTCGACCAGGATGAGCAGCAGGAACGACCCCAACCCCACGACGGCGATCGCGGCCATCAGTGCTGCCAGGATCTTGTTCCGTAGCCCGACGCTCTTCACCGTGCCCGCCACGACGAGCATCCCGAGGTAGAGCGCAACCGTCACCCCGATCGCCGCCGCCGGAACCGACACCTGGATGTCGAGCGCCAACACCAGCAAGACGACGACCACGAGCGCCAACAGTCCGCCGGGAACGAGCCACTGCCGCCGTCGCCCCCGCCGCAGCGCGTTCTGGTTACGCACCAGGGTCGGATCGTTCTGTCGTGCGTCGGCGTGCATGTGCCGAACCTCCTCCATCGTCGAATAGCCACCGTAAACAGCGAGTCGAACTCACGCGAGAGGATTGACAGCTGGCGGCGGGCTCGCTCGCCTGCTCTCCTGACAGCTTCCCTGGTCGAGCTCCGCGTTAGCTAAGCTGGAAGGCTGGCCTGTTTCGGTCACACCCGCACACGACGAATGGATGCCGCGCAATGACGCCCGCCGACACCACCCCATCCGCAACGCCCGCCAACGAGGGCTCTCTCGAGGCCACTCCTCCCACCGCGACGCCCACTGACGCGCCCCTCCCCGCCCCGGACCGCGCCGCCGCTGACGCCTTCTGGGCCGACTATGCGGCAGCCCACCCGGATGTCGTGCGCGTCGCCCCCGACTACACGGTGGAGTCGTTCGGCGATTCCCCGCGCCTCGCCGACGCCCTGCTGCGCGAGGTCACTCACGGAGCGAAACGCGCCACCGCCGAACTCGCGACCGCCTACCACGCCGACGGCGACCAGCTGCCGCGCATCGGCTCGCACTGGATCGCGTGCGACGGCCGCGGGCATCCCGCCATCATCATGCGCAGCACCGAACTGCGCCTCGTTACCTTCGACGAGGTCGACGAGGCGTTCGCCTACGACGAGGGCGAAGACGACCGCACCCTCGCCAGCTGGCGCCGCGAACACCGCCGCTACTGGGAGCGCACGTGCGCGGCCCGCGGTGTCGAGTGGTCAGAAGACGACGAGATCGTCCTCGAACGCTTCCGCGTGGTCTGGCCGCCAGAGTTCGCCGACTAGAGCGCGCCCACCGCGCTCACGCTCCCGCGCACAAAAAAGCGCTCCCTCTCACCGGGGGCGGCTGAGAGGGAGCGCTGCGTCTAATCATCATCATTGTGGCGGCCCGCCGCCCCTCGGCCAACACCCCAGTGCGAGGGTGGTCTAGGTGGCCGACGCGGCGCCGTCACCCGAGGTGGTTAGGCTTGCCGGATGGCAACGGTTCTTCTCGTGCGGCACGGCCGCACCACAGCAAATGCCGCTGGGATTCTGGCCGGGAGGGCCGCGGGCGTCGGTCTCGACCAGATCGGCCGCGACCAAGCCGCTCTGACCGGAGAGCGGCTCGCGGCCGTTCCACTGGTCGCGGTGGTGGCAAGCCCTCTCGAGCGTTGTCAGCAGACTGCCGAGTACATCATCGACCGCCAGGCGGGCACACCGCACACGTCGGTTGATCCCGATCTCACCGAGTGCGACTACGGGCAGTGGCAGGGCCGCACGCTCTCCGAGCTCGCGACCGAGGACCTGTGGCCGGTGGTGCAATCGCAACCATCCGCGGTCACCTTTCCCGGTGGTGAATCCATGGCCGCGATGCAGGCCCGGTCGGTGGCAGCCATCCGCCGACACGATGCAGCCGTAGAAGCCGAGCACGGGCCCGAGGCCGTCTGGGTCGCGGTCAGCCACGGCGACATCATCAAATCGATTCTCGCCGACGCGCTCGGTATGCACCTCGACCTGTTCCAGCGCATCAACGTGGGCCCGGCATCCGTATCAATCGTGCGCTACGGCGCCGGTCGGCCGAGCGTCCACGCGACCAACACAGAGGCGGGCGACCTGTCGTGGCTGGCGAAGGGCATCCGCTCCGGCGACTCACCGGTCGGTGGTGGCCCCGGGCACGGCGCGCCGTCGACGAGAGACGCTTAGGCTACTGACATGCCTCTACGTGTTCACGAGTTCGATTGGCCCGACCGAGCCGTCATCGGCACCGTCGGCCCTCCCGGGGCCCGCACCTTCTACCTGCAGGTGCGCTCAGGAACGAGGCTGATGTGCATCGCCCTCGAGAAGCAGCAGTCGGCCCTGCTCGCGCAGATGATCGACGAGATCCTCGACCAGCTCATCACGGTCGAGGGCAACCCGTTCAGCGTGCCCTCTGGCACTCCCCCGGAGCTCGTCGACAACGATCAGCTCGATCCCGTCGACGAGCACTTCCGTACCGGCGCCATCAACCTCGGTTGGGACCCGACGACTGCCCAGGTCGTCATCGAGGCCTACTCTCTCGCTGACGACGGTGTGGATTCTGAGGACGCCTTCCAGCTGCCTGCCGAGGACAACAATGCCGACGCCGAAATGCTCATGCTGCGGATGCCTGTGGGCACCGCCCGTGCATTCGCCAGGCGCACCAGGGAAATCGTGGGAGCCGGGCGCCCGGCGTGCCCGATATGCGGCTACCCGGTAGACCCCGACGGTCACATCTGCACGCTTCCCGAGGACTGATGTCGACGACAGACCTGATGACCACCGAGCTGAGGATCGTCGGTCGCATCAGGACGGCGTCCAACGCGACGTTCCTCGGGAGCATCGGCGATGTGAGCGTCGTCTACAAGCCGATAGCCGGGGAGAGTCCGCTCTGGGACTTCCCTGACGGCTGCCTGGCGCACCGGGAGGTGGCCGCCTACCGGGTCTCGCAGGCCCTCGGCTGGGATGTCGTGCCGCACACCTGGCTGCGCGACGGCCCCCACGGCGAAGGCATGGTTCAGCTCTGGCAGGAAACGGATGCCGAGCACACAGCCGTCGACCTCATCGGGGCTGAGCAGGAGCCCGAGTTCGGCTGGAAGCGCGTTTTGGAAGGGGTCGACGAGGACGACCAGCCGGTCATCCTCGTTCATGAAGACACCGCGGCGCTGCGGCGCATGGCCGTGTTCGACCTGGTGGTCAACAACGCCGACCGCAAGGGCGACCACATCCTTGCCCTGCCGGACGGCCACCGGCACGGCGTCGATCACGGCCTGACCTTCCACCGCGACTACAAGTTGCGCACGGTTCTCTGGGGATGGCTCGGAGACGCTCTCACCGCCGACGAGCTCGAAGGCGTCGATCGCATCAGCGAAGGGTTACAGGGGGCCCTCGGGGACGAACTCGCGGCCCTGCTCAGCGCCCCAGAAATCGACGCGCTCGCCGCTCGGTGCTCCGCGGTGCGCTCGGCAGGGCGCTTCCCCGCTCCCCTCGGTGGGATGCCGGCGGTTCCTTGGCCGCTGTTCTGACGTGGCTCGTCTCGCTTGCCGGCGCGAGCGTCGAACGCTCGGCCGCTAAACGTTGAAGCGGAACTCCACCACGTCGCCATCCTGCATGGTGTAGTCCTTGCCTTCCATGCGGGCCTTGCCCTTGGATCGGGCCTCGGCGCCGAATCGTGGGGCTATGGTCTATTCATCGAAAGGCCGCGGAGGCCCCTGCTTCGTCGAGTAGGAAGACCATTCCCCCGTCTTCTCGTACCACCGCACTGTCTTGTAGTGGTCCCCGAGCGCACGGCGAACAGCCGCTCGAACCACGAGAAACAGGATCCAGAAGAACAGAGCTGTCCAGCCTGCTATCCACAGCAAACTCAACCCGCCGAAATATGTGTCCATGGTTCCCCCAAAATCCGTTAACTACGGTCAATGTAGCCGAGAAAGCGGCCTCTGATTCAGCGAGAATGCCACGGAGCGCCTTCGCGGGTCCGCAGGGGCCCGCCGGGGCCCGAGGCAGCCGTTGACGACGCACGGGCGGCTCATCGTTCCCCGCCAACAAGCGAGTGTGAGGGCGATTCGTCGAAGTCAAAAAGTTAGGCAGCCACCTGCGGAAGCAGGTTGATCTTATCTAGGCCTTCAAGACGTTCCTTCGCCACGACGAGATCGAAGTGGCTCTGCAAGTTGAGCCAAAACTCCGGCGTCGTGCCCAGCGCGCGCGACAGGCGCAGTGCTGTGTCCGCTGAGATGCCCCGCTTACCGTGGGCAATCTCATTGATGCGACGGGGCGGAACATTGATCGCAACGGCAAGAGCGTTCTGCGTCGTACCCAGTGGGATTATGAACTCCTCAAGGAGGATCTCCCCGGGATGAATCGCGGTGCTCATCTTTCTCTCCTTCTGGTGCTAGTGGTAGTCGGTGATCTCGACATCGGACGGGCCTCCGGGGGTCCACACGAAGCACACGCGCCATTGATCGTTTATTCGAATGCTGTGCTCACCCCGTCGATCACCCGAAAGCGGCTCGAGCCTGTTCCCGGGCGGCACCTTCAGGTCACGGAGCTCATGAGCTGCGTGAAGCATTGTGAGCTTACGCAGCGCAACGCGCAAGATTGTCGAGTCGAGCTTGCGCGAGCGTCCCGTGGTCCACAACTCTTCGGCTGCGCGGCCTCGAAACGACTGGATCATGACCCCCAGTATAACGCTAGGCGTTATTAACGCATAGCGTTATATTTTTCAGCTTTTGAAGTTCGACCGCGTGGGTCTCGATTACCACGCGGCGAATTTCCGGCCTCAGGTTCACGCAGCCTCGAAAGTCTGGATTCTTCAGTTCTTGTTCCGGAGATCTCCGATTTAGACGTTGAAGCGGAACTCCACCACGTCGCCATCCTGCATGGTGTAGTCCTTGCCTTCCATGCGGGCCTTGCCCTTGGAGCGGGCCTCGGCGACCGAGCCGGTCTCGACGAGGTCGTCGAAGGAGATGACCTCGGCCTTGATGAAGCCCTTTTCGAAGTCCGTGTGGATGACGCCGGCGGCCTGAGGGGCTTTGGCGCCCTGCGGGATCGTCCAGGCGCGCGACTCTTTGGGGCCCGCCGTGAGGTAGGTCTGCAGGCCGAGCGTGGCGAAGCCGATGCGGGCGAGCTGGTCGAGGCCCGACTCGGTCTGGCCGGTGGACTCGAGCATCTCTGCGGCATCCGCCTCGTCGAGGTCGATGAGCTCGGATTCGAGTTTGGCGTCGAGGAAGACGGCCTTGGCGGGCGCGACCAGGGCGGCGAGTTCATCCAGTTTGGCGGCGTCTTGCAGGATGGGCTCGTCCACGTTGAAGACGTAGATGAAGGGCTTGGCCGTGAGCAGGCCGAGCTCGCGCACGGGGGCCAGGTCGATGGTGGACGACGAGAGGGGCTTGCCGGTGTCGAGGTATTCGCGGGCGGCCTTCGCCGTTTCGAGCACGATGGGCTCGAGCTTCTTGCCCTTGACCTCTTTTTCGAAGCGAGCTTCGGCCTTTTCGAGGGTCTGGAGGTCGGCGAGCACGAGCTCGGTGTTGATGGTCTCCATGTCGCTGGCCGGGTTGACCGCACCGTCGACGTGCACGACGTCGCTGTCGCTGAAGCCGCGCACGACCTGGGCGATGGCGTCGGCCTCACGGATGTTCGCGAGGAACTGGTTGCCCAGGCCCTCACCTTCGCTGGCCCCGCGCACGATGCCGGCGATGTCGACGAACGACACGGTCGCGGGCATGATGCGCTCGGAGCCGAAGATCTCGGCGAGCTTGTCGAGGCGCGGGTCGGGCAGGTTCACCACACCGACGTTCGGCTCGATCGTGGCGAACGGGTAGTTCGCCGCGAGCACCGAGTTCTTGGTCAGCGCGTTGAAGAGGGTCGATTTGCCGACATTGGGAAGTCCGACGATTCCGATAGTGAGAGCCACGGGGGTCTATCGTACCGGTGATTGCCGCATGACGTCCGCCGCCGTCGCCCGACGCGCGCCCACCTCCCCGCCGATGTCGGTGGTCGCTGCGATGCTTCACCCATGGACCCCCTCATTGCACTCATCCTCGGCCTGCTCGCGGGCGCCGTTCTCGGTGTCGTGCTGGGTCTCATGCTCGCCACGGTTCTGGGCCGCAGCGGTGGGCGTTTCGGGGCCGGCGGGCGCTACGGCTCGGCCAGCGGCGGCAGCATCGAAGCGGATGCCGCGGCCTCCGTTCTCGAGGCCCGCCACGCCGCCGAGATCCAGCGGGTTCTCACCGAGGAGTCCGAGCGGCGCGGCGCGTTGCGCGAGCAACTGGCGGCGGCGCAGGCGACGATGTCCGCGCTCGACGAGCAGTTGGGTGCGGCTCAGGAGCAGTATCGCGAGCTGGTCGAGCGCCACCGCGCCGAGCGGCTCGAGCAGGCCGAGAAGGAGCGCGCCGAGAGCCGCGTCCTGCAGGCCCTCGCGCCGGTCAACGAGACACTGGCGGCCATGCAGCGCAAGGTCGCCGAGCTCGAAGAGCAGCGCAGCGCGCAGCACGGTCAGATCAGCGAGCAGCTGCGCTCGGCCACCGAATCGGAGGAGCGCTTGCGGTCGACGGCCGAGACGCTCGCCTCGGCGTTGCGCGCCAACAACACGCGTGGTGTGTGGGGCGAGACGCAGCTGCGCCGGGTTGTCGAGGCCGCCGGGTTGATCGAGCGCGTCGACTTCGACCTGCAGGCCAACATCGTCACCGACGCCGGGGCCGGTCGCCCCGACATGGTCGTGCACCTTCCCGGTGGCAAGAACATCGCGGTCGACGCCAAGGTTCCGTTCACGGCCTACCTTGAAGCCACGAGCATCCGCATGGATGCCTCGGCCGCCGAGCAGGCACGCCGCCACACGCTCCTCGCCGCCCACGTGAAGGCCGTGCGCGAGCACATCGTGGCGCTCGGCAGCAAAACGTATTGGCAGGGGCTGCCCTCCTCCCCCGAACTCGTGATCGCGTTCATCCCGAGCGAGTCGCTCATCTCGTCGGCGCTCGAGAGCGACCCGTCGCTGCTCGAGTTCGCGTTCTCGAAGCGGGTGGCGTTGGCCTCCCCCGTCACGCTGTGGTCGGTGCTGAAGACCGTCGCGTTCAGCTGGCAGCAAGACGTGCTCACCGCCGAGGCGAAGCAGCTGTTCGACCTGTCACGCGAACTGCACGGGCGGCTCGCCACGACCGCGACCCACATCGACAAACTGGGGCGCTCACTCGAACGCAGCGTGAAGGACTACAACGGCTTCGTCGGCTCGCTCGAACGACAGGTGTTGCCGAGTGCACGCAAGCTGTCAGCGCTCGACGAGACGAAGATCATTCCACAGCTCACCGTCATCGACGAGCCGACGCGCAAAGCGACCGCGTACGAACTCATTGCGCACAGCGCGGACGAGCCCTCGGAGCGCTCGAAGGACGGCGATTCGGATGTTGCACCCCGTGAGCACGACGGGCGCATCCCCGAAGACGTTCGGTCGCGGGCCGCTGACACAACCGATGACAACCCGAACTCTCGAATGAGCGAGAAAATTGTCGATGACATGAATGCGCGAGCGGGCGAATAAGCCGCTAGCAGTAAGGGGCGTCGCGTCATGCTTCCGCGAGACGCGCATCCCTAGTAACGCACCTCCTAGTTCAGCGGCGCGAATGGCGACGCGGCGACCTAACGCTGCAGCGGCAAGCGGATCTCGAAGCGAACGCCGCCGCCCTCGACATCCACGACCTGGGCGAAGCCGCCGTGAGCCGACACGATCTCAGCGACGATCGAGAGGCCCAACCCAGAGCCACCCTGATCGCGGGAACGGGCGTCGTCGAGACGCTCAAAGCGCTCCCAGACGCGAGACTTGTCCGCATCCGAGATGTTCGCGCCGTCGTTTGCGACAGACACAACCGCGACGTTTCCCTGAACCGACGACGACAGCCAGACGCGGGAGCGGGCGTGACGAAGCGCGTTGTCACCCAGGTTGCGCAGCACCCGCGCAATCAGACGCGCGTCCGCCGGCGCCTGAGCCGCAGACACACCGCGCGCGTCGATGACGATCGGAAGCGACTGGACTCCGTCGGCAGGTGTGTCCGCAGACGTGGCCGCCACGAGTGCGCGCAGCCGGGACGCCTCGGCCAGCACGAGATCGTCGAGGTCTATGAGCTCGGTTGAGAGCGCCAGACCGTGCTCGTCGGCGCGAGCCAGCAAGAGGAGGCCCTCGACGAGGTCGGCCATGCGCTGCGACTCCTCGGACGTGGTTCGGGCGAACTCCTCGACCGGCACGCGGCCCGGGTAGCGCAACATGACCTCGGAGCTCTGGCGCAACGACGCGATCGGGGAACGCAGCTCGTGCGAAGCATCCGAGACGAAACGGCGCTGGCGCGATTGCGCGTTGTCGAGACGCTCGAGCATGCGGTTCATCGTCACCGCCAGCGCGTCGATTTCGTCGCCCGTGCCCGGCACACCGACGCGGCGGCTCAGATCGGCGGCCGAAACACCCTCGGTTTCGCGGCGGATGCGGTCCACGGGGCGCAAGGCGCGGCCCACCACCACCCAGCACGTCACAGCAACCAGCGCCACCAGCAGCGGCAGAGCGGCGAGCAGCAGAAGAGCCGTTGTCGAGATTGCCTCGCGTCGGGCCTCATCATCGACGCCGACGACCAACACGCCGTCGTCGACCTCGGAGGACACGATGAAGACCGGGTCGTCGTCCTCGGGCAGGGTTGCCTCGCGGCCACCCTCGAACTCTGAGTCGGCGAGCGCCGGAACCTCGTCAGCGTCGTCGGATGCCGCGAGCACACGACCGTCGTCGCCGACGAGTTGAGCGAAACCATCCGCGTCGTTCAGCGCCGACGGGCCCGACGCATCGATCAACGATTCGAAGCGGTCGAGTTGGGCTTCGGCGGCGACGGTCGCCTGTTCAAACAACGTGGACTGCAGGACGACAGCGAAACCGACCGCGCCCGCGGAAACCGTGACGGCGACGACAACGCTCGCGATCACCGTGATGCGCGCCCGCACCGACCGCAGCCGACGCTTTCGCAGAGGCTTGGGGGTGTGCCCGCCGTCCTGCCCGCGCTCAGACATCCGCGACCAATCGATAGCCCGCGCCGCGCACCGTTTCGATCGACGCGCGCCCGAACGGACGGTCGACCTTGTTGCGCAGCGTGCGGATGTAGACCTCGACGATATTGGGGTCACCCTCGAAGTCGAAGTCCCAGACGCCGCCGAGGACATCTTTCTTCGAGCGAACCTCACCCGGCCGTGACGCCAGGAACTGCAGCACGCTGAACTCGCGCGTCGTCAAGTCGATCGGAACGCCGCCGCGCGTGACGCGTCGGGACGCCGGGTCGAGCGTGAGATCGCCGACCGTCAGGAGGGTCGGCCGCTCTCCCCCGCCGCGGCGGATCAGCGCCCGCAGCCGAGCCAGGAGCACCTGGAACGAGAACGGTTTCGTGAGGTAGTCGTCAGCACCCGTGTCGAGCGCCTCGACCTGATCGAGGTCGCCATCCTTGGCCGTGAGCATGATGACGGGCGTCCAGTTCTCGTCGGCCCGCAGTTGCTCGCAAATGCGATAGCCGCTCATGCCGGGCAGCATGATGTCGAGCACGATGACCGCATACTCGTTCTCGCGCGCCAGCCACAGGCCGTCGACACCGTTCGTCGCGGTGTCCACGGCGAAACCCTCGGCCTCGAGCCCAGCCTCGATGGCACGCAGCAGGTTCTTCTCGTCGTCGACCACGAGAACGCGCATGTGTCACCTGCTTCGCATCAGAGGGGGTCATCGGGATGACTGGGGCCGGGTTTCAGACTATTCGACACGCTCAGGCGCCAGAGGTTAGCGCTGCGAGCGCACGACGCCGAAGGACTCGTCGAGGTCGACATCCACCTCGGTGCCGTCCTCGAGGCGCACCTCGACCTCGAAGCGGTGGTCGGCGTCGTCAGAGCGCTCGGCGTCGACGACGGTACCGCCACCGGCAGCCTTGATGGCGGCCTCAGATGCCTTCGCCAGCTCGTCGCCGACCAGGTCATCCTTGTCGACGGACGCACCGGTCTGCCCCGAGGAACCCTCGGTTGCGGTGTCGTCGGAGTCAGAGCCGGTCGACGACGAGCCGGAGCCCGCGCCGCCCGACACTCGCGCGCGGTCGTCGTCGCCGTCGGCGCGCGAAGACAGCACCGTGAACGAGTCGTCGAGGACGACGTCGTAGGAGACACCATCCGAGCCGAGCACATCGAGTTCGTAGCGGTTGTCGTCACGCTCGGCGTCGATCACCTCGCCGCCACCGACCTCTTTCACAGCAGCCTTCGACGCACGGTCGAGGTCGGCGCCGGTCACGGCATCCGAGCCCTCGAACCCGTCGGTGACCGCGTAGGCGATGCCCGTGCCACCCAGCACGATTCCGGCGGTGATGGCCGAGGCGGTGATGATCTTGGTCTTCTTCTGCATGGGATGCTCCTTCGTGGTTCGCTGCCCTGTTGCGGGCATGAAGAGAGCCTCTCGAACCGACGCTGAAGCCAACCTGAAGCGGCCAGAAACTCGCGAGCTCAAAGCGCGAAGCGACCGCACGGGGCACGTACGCACCCGTTAACGCGAATGTCGCACCGGGCCGAAGCCAGCGGTGCGACATCCACTCAGTTCTGAAGAACACTCAATTCAGAAGAACGTTCAGTTCACGCGAACGTTTAGAGCCACTTCTCGACGAGGTGATCGGCCACCACGCGACGCGCTGTGCCCGAACGCGACCGCAGCACGAGGCTCTCGGTGCGGATGATCGGACCCTTGCGCTGCACACCAGCCACCAGTTCGCCGTTGGTGACGCCGGTCGCCACGAAGTAGGTGTTGTCGCCGCGCACGAGGTCGTCACCCGTGAGGATGCGGTCGAGATCGTGGCCGGCCGCGATGGCCTTCTCGCGCTCGGCGTCGTCCTTCGGCATGAGCTTGCCCTGGATCAGGCCGCCCAAAGCCTTGACGGCGCAAGCCGTGATGATGCCCTCGGGCGTTCCGCCGATGCCGACGCACATGTCGATGCGCGACTCGTAGCGGGCCGCGTTGATGCCACCGGCGACGTCGCCGTCGAGCAGCAGTCGGGTGCCGGCGCCGGCCTCGCGGATCTCCTCGATGAGGTTGGCGTGGCGGGGGCGGTCGAGCACGGCGATGCGCATCTCTTCGACGCTCTTGCCCTTGGCCTTCGCCAGCGCGCGGATGTTCTCGCCGATGGGGCGCGAGATGTCGATGACGCCGTGGCCCTCGGGCCCGGTGACGATCTTGTCCATGTAGAACACGGCCGACGGGTCGAACATGCTGCCCCGGTCGGAGACGGCGATGACCGAGAGCGCGTTCTGGCGGCCGGCTGCGGTGAGGCTCGTGCCGTCGATGGGGTCGACCGCGATATCGCACGCGGGGCCCGAGCCGTTACCGACCTGTTCGCCGTTGTAGAGCATGGGCGCGTGGTCCTTCTCGCCCTCGCCGATCACGACGACGCCCTCGAAGTTGACCGTTCCGAGGAACTTGCGCATGGCGTCGACCGCGGCACCGTCGGCGGCGTTCTTGTCGCCCCGGCCGATCCACGGCGTGGCACGGATGGCTGCCGCCTCGGTCGCTCGCACCAGCTCCATTGCGAGGTTGCGGTCGGGGTGCAGGTATTGGGTTTGTGTTTCTTGCGTCACGGGAATCCTCTGATTCGATCGATACATCGGCTGCATATTTATCAGGTGCTGGGGGCCCACTCCCAGCCTAGCCGCCGTCATTTCGCGAGCACCGGTCAGATCGGATGCCCCGCACGAACGTGCACTCCGCGTGCGCACTGCGCGACATCACCCCGATCACTAAACTGGCTGCAGTAGTCCGATCTCGAAGGAGAAATCTATGCCCGTCGCCACCCCAGAGCAGTACGCCGAGATGCTCGACACCGCCAAGACGAAGGGCTTCGCCTTCCCGGCGGTCAACGTCTCGAGCTCGCAGACCATCAACTCCGTGCTGCAGGGCCTGACCGAGGCCGGCTCCGACGGCATCATCCAGGTCACCACGGGCGGTGCCGACTACTTCGCCGGCCAGACCGTCAAGAACCGTGCGGCCGGCGCCATCGCCTTCGCCAAGTTCGCCACCGAGGTCGCCAAGAACTACCCGATCACGGTCGCGCTGCACACCGACCACTGCCCCAAGGACGCGCTCGACGGCTTCGTCATGCCCCTCATCGCCGCGAGCGAAGAAGAGGTCAAGGCCGGCCGCAACCCCATCTTCCAGTCGCACATGTGGGACGGTTCGGCCGTTCCCCTCGACGAGAACCTGCGCATCGCCGAAGACATGATCGCCCGCACCAAGGCCATCAACGCCATCCTCGAGGTCGAGATCGGCGTCGTCGGCGGCGAAGAAGACGGTGTCAGCCACGACATCAACGAGCACCTCTACACGACGCTCGACGACGCGATCGCCACGGTCGAGGCCCTGGGTCTCGGCGAGAAGGGCCGTTACATGGCCGCCCTCACGTTCGGCAACGTGCACGGCGTCTACAAGCCCGGCAACGTCAAGCTCAAGCCCGAGCTGCTGAAAGAGATCCAGGACGGCCTGGCCGCCAAGTATGGCCACGGCCCCAAGCCGCTCGACCTCGTGTTCCACGGCGGCTCCGGCTCCACCGACGACGAGATCGCCGAGGCCGTGCGCAACGGTGTCATCAAGATGAACATCGACACCGACACGCAGTACGCGTTCAGCCGCTCGATCGCCGACACCGTGCTGAAGAACTACGACGGCTTCCTCAAGGTCGACGGCGAAGTGGGCAACAAGAAGGTCTACGACCCGCGCTCGTGGGGCAAGATCGCCGAAACCGCCATGGCCGCGCGCGTCGTCGACGCCACGCGCCAGCTCGGTTCCGCCGGAAACGCCATCTCGCGCTAAACCCTCGGTCGGCCGCGTGCGATGCGCGGCCGACCCGCAACGATAAACGCCCCGTGGATGCATCCGCGGGGCGTTCGTCGTTAATGCCGAAGCTGCTGCTCGCGCTCCGCGTGTGCTCGCGGCGCCAAGCGTGTGCCTGACCCATTCGTCGGGCCGGGCGAGTTGTCGTGTCTTAGCCGCGCTGGATGACCGCGTCCATGATCGTCGGGTCTGATGCGAAGCCCGCGAAGATGACGACCGTGGCGATGACGACGAAGATCACGCCGCACAACACGGGGATCCACCAGCTGAGCTTTCCTCGCCGGATGGCGCTCAGCGACCAGAGCAACGCGACGACCCACATGACGGCATGGATGGCGGCCGTGATCCAGCCGAGCGTGATGAGCAGGTCGGTGGGCGGCGTGGCCGTGACGTTCATCTGCTCGAACGCCTGCTTGACCGAGACGGGGAGCGCCGAGATGCCGCTCACCGAGTTGAGCACCGCGAGCAGACCGAAGGCCAGCAGGATGTAGGTGATGAGACGGTCGCGGCGGGCGGGGGCGACACCGTCGGCCGAGCGGTCGGCCGTGGCCGCGGCCGGCGAACTGCCGCCGAATGCGTTTGCGAAGAATCCGCCGGGGGCCTGCTTGCCGTTGGCCGAACCGGAGCCTGTTCCTGTGCCGGAACCGCTGGCGGTGCCAGAGCCAGAGCCAGAGCCACTGCCGGGCGTTGCTCCGTTGCCGCGTCCCGTAGCACGAGACGGCTTCGACGAGCCCGACCCAGAGGTGGAAGGCGCGTCCTGCCCGGTCGGCTGCGGAGTCGGTCGCTGCGCACCCGCCACCCGCTCGCCATAGCTGGCGGGTGAGGATGCCGCGTGACCATCGTGGTCGACGGGCGCAACGGGGGCGTCGGCGTCGGCTACGACCGGAACGCCCTCTTCGGTGTCGAACGGCACGCGGATGGCGGCACGCTGCTCTTCGGGTGTCGCGTATTCGCCGAACGCCGGACGTTCGGGACGAACGGGCGCTCCAGCCGCCGGACGGGAAGCCGAGGCGGAACCGGTCGCCGAGCCGGATGCCGCCGCAGCAGCCGCGGCCGCGTCGACGGTCTCGCCGTACGTCTTCCCGGTTTCGGGTGCGTCGGTGGGCACGCCGGAAACTGCACCCGTCTCGGGAGCATCACCGGGCTGCGGCGAACCGTCGCCCGTCACCGGGCCGGTCGTGGAAGGAGTGGTGTCTGTCGTGTCGCGGTCGCCGCTCACGAAGAGACCCGCCCGCCGAGCGCACGCGCTTCGCGCTGGCCCTTCAGGTTGGTGCGCAGTTCCTTGGGAAGCGAGAACATGAGGTCTTCTTCGGCCGTCTTGACCTGCTCGACGTCGAGGTAACCCGCCGTGGCGAGGTCTTCGAGCAGCTCCTGCACGAGCTCTTCGGGCACGGAGGCGCCCGAGGTGACGCCGACGGTCTTCACGCCGTCGAACCACTCCTGCTTGACCTCGTGCGAGTAGTCGACGCGGTAGGCGGCCTTGGCGCCGTATTCGAGCGCGACCTCGACGAGGCGCACGCTGTTGGACGAGTTGGCCGAGCCGACGACGATCACGAGATCGGAGTCCTGCGCGACCTTCTTGATGGCCACCTGACGGTTCTGCGTGGCGTAGCAGATGTCGTCGCTGGGCGGGTCTTGCAAGTTGGGGAAGCGCTCGCGCAGGCGGCGCACAGTCTCCATGGTCTCGTCGACCGAGAGCGTGGTCTGCGACAGCCACACGACCTTATCGGGGTCTTTGACGTGGATGTTGGGAACGTCGTCGGGGCTGTTGACGAGCGTGACGTGGTCGGGAGCTTCACCGGCGGTGCCCTCGACCTCTTCGTGGCCTTCGTGGCCGATCAGCAAGATCTCGAAGTCGTCGCGCGCGAACCGCACGGCCTCGCGGTGCACCTTGGTGACCAGCGGGCACGTGGCGTCGATGGCGAGCAGCCCGCGGTCTTGCGCCGCGTTGACCACGGCCGGAGACACGCCGTGAGCGCTGAACACGATGTGCGCGCCCGGCGGAACCTCGTCGACCTCATCGACGAAGATGGCGCCCTTGTTCTCGAGCTCGGACACCACGTGGATGTTGTGCACGATCTGTTTGCGCACGTAGACGGGCGAGCCATATTGCTCGAGCGCCTTCTCGACGGCGATGACGGCGCGGTCGACGCCGGCACAGTAGCCGCGGGGGGCAGCGAGCAGAACCTTCTTCTCGCCCTGAACCGGGGTATTCTTGAGCCTCGCCCGTGCGCCTGGGATCCGGGGCATTGGCAGGCTGATCGTTGCGTCACTCACCCTTCGATTCTAGGCGCTGCCGCTGGGCGTGAGGTTAGAGGAGGAACGCATGGCTGCCGAACGGTCGACGACGGGTCGAAGCCCGAGCACGACGGGGCCGTCTTTCCGCGCAAACACGGGCCCTGGCGGGGGTGCCGACGAGGTTTCCGGGTCGCAGCGGGCCGGCGCTCAGGCATCCGCGAACCCCGCCGCGCCGAGCGGGCCGTCGGCCGAACATCCCTGGCCCGTGTCGATGTTGGGCCAGAAACTGCGCGAATACATCGATCGCCTGGGCTCGGTGTGGGTCGAGGGCGAGATCACGCAGTGGGGCGTTTCGGGCGGAAACGTCTATGGAAAACTCAAAGACCTCGATGCCGACGCCACCATCTCGTTCACGGTGTGGTCGTCGGTGAAATCACGCATCCCGTCCGACCTGAAGCAGGGCGATCACGTGGTCGCCATGGTCAAGCCCAACTACTGGGTCAAGGGCGGCTCGCTCACCATGCAGGTCTTCGACATGAAACACGTCGGCCTGGGCGACCTGCTCGAACGCCTAGAACGCCTGCGCGCGCAGTTGAAAGCCGAGGGGCTCTTCGACATGTCGCGCAAGAAACCGCTCCCCTTCCTTCCCGGTTGCATCGGCCTCATCACGGGCAAAGACTCGGATGCCGAGAAAGACGTCCTGCGCAACGCCCAACTGCGCTGGCCCGCCGTGCGCTTCCGCGTGGTGCATGCCGCCGTGCAAGGTGAGCGCACCGTCGCCGACGTCTCGGCAGCCATCCGCACGCTCGACGCCGACCCCGAGGTCGAGGTCATCATCGTGGCGCGCGGTGGCGGCGACTTCCAGAACCTGCTGGGTTTCAGCGACGAACGCGTCGTGCGCGCGGCCGCCGACTGCAACACGCCGCTCGTGAGCGCCATCGGCCACGAAGCCGACCGCCCGCTCCTCGACGATGTCGCCGACTTACGCGCCTCGACACCCACCGACGCGGCCAAACGCGTGGTTCCGGATGTCTCGGAGGAGCTCGCGCGCGTGCAACAGGCCCGCAGCCGCCTCACCGTGCGGCTCACGACCTACCTGCAGCACGAGATCCACCGCGTCGAACAGCTGCGGTCGCGCCCCGCCCTCGCCTCCAGCGCCTGGATCGTCGACCAGCGCTCGCAGGACCTCACGCGTTATGTGGCGCGCGGTGCCGAGCTCGTCGACCGCGCGCTCGAGAAGGCGTCCACCGAGACCGCCCGCCTGCGCTCCGAATTGCGCGCCCTGTCGCCGCAGCGCACGCTCGACCGTGGCTATGCGATCGCGCAGCTGCCCTCGGGTCACGTGTTGCGCGACGCCGCCGACGCACCGGATGGCATCGCCCTCACTCTGACGCTCGCAACGGGTTCGATCGGCGCTACGTCCTCCGGTTCGACGGGCGAGGCGGATGCCGCAGACCCGCGCCGCCCGAGCGTCTGACCCCGGCCATCCGCCCGCCCTCAGCCGAGTAGAATCGGGGGCATGGCCAGCACCCCCGACGTCGCAGAACTCAGCTATGAAGAGGCGCGCGACGAACTCGTCCGCGTCGTCTCCGAACTCGAACAGGGGTCGGCCACGCTCGAGCAGTCGCTGGCGCTGTGGGAACGCGGCGAGGCACTGGCCCGCCGCTGCGAAGACTGGCTGATCGGCGCCAAGGCTCGCCTCGACAAGGCGCGCGCGGCCCACGACGAGAATGCGGCGGCATCGGCCGAATGAGCACCAACCCGCCGAGCGACCCGAACGCCGGCACCAACGGCATCGACTCCCCCCGCGTCGACTCCTCCAGTGTCGACTCCCCCCGCGCCAGCACACCCGGCGCGCCGAGACCTCGCAGTGGCACGCCAGCAGATCAGCGTGACGAACGCCGCCGCCAGCGCGTGGTCGCCGAGCTCGGCCGGCCCGAGACGCCCGAAGAGACGGCCGCCCGCAAGGCCGAAGACTCGCGCAAATACCGCATGCGCAAGACCGTCAACAACCTGGTCTTCTCGCTGCTCGTCACCGTCGCGGTGGTCGTGGTCATCGTCTTCGCCGTGCCCCGCAGCGATAAGCCGCTGCATCCCGACATCGATTATTCGCAGGTCGCGCAGACGACGCAGCAATCGCAGACTCAGATCCTGGCCGACCCCGAGCTGCCCGACACGTGGAGCGCGAACTACGCCGAAATCCGCACGAGCAAGGCCGCGGGCGTGGCGTCGTGGAACATCGGCCTGATCGCGCCGGGCAACGACTTCATCGGGCTCACACAGGGCTTCGACGCCAACCCCACCTGGGTCGGGCAGCAGCTCGAACAGTCGACGGCCACGGGCGTGACCACGATCGACGGCATCGAATGGACGGTCTACGACAACCGCGGCTCGAGCGACGACCTGGGCAACCTCGAATACGCGCTCACCACCGAGGCGGGCGGCAGCACCTACATCATCTTCGGAACCGGCACCGATGCCGAGTTCGAGGAGGTTGCCTCTGGCATCACGTCCGACATCCGGGCCAACGCCGATCGCGCGTCGGCCACGCCGACGCCGGCCGCCACCACGCCTGCCTCCTAGCTAGAGCTTCTGTCACACCCGCGTCTGTTCCCTCGAGAGAAAACGGAGTCCCGATGCCCACGAAACGCCCCGGAAAGGTCTGGTCCGAGATGGTGCGCGGAAACGTGCGCTTCGTCAACGGCGAGCCGCAGCATCCCCGCCAAGACGTCGAACACCGCGCGTCTCTCGCGCACAGCCAGACGCCCAGTGCGGCGCTCTTCGGATGCTCGGACTCGCGTCTGGCCGCCGAGATCATCTTCGACAAGGGCCTCGGCGACCTGTTCGTCGTGCGCAACGCCGGCCAGGTCATCTCGGACTCGGTGCTCGGATCGCTCGAGTACGCCGTGACGGTGCTGAACGTTCCACTCATCGTGGTGCTCGGGCACGACGAGTGCGGGGCCGTGCGCGCTGCCATCGACTCGCAGGTGCCGGGCGCCGAACCGCTGCCGCCCCACATCGACGGCATCATCCAGCAGATCGTGCCGGCCGTGCGCCGCGTCACGGGCGGCGAACCCGCCGACGACCAGGTGAACGCGCTCGAGGTCGGCCGCGAGCACCTGCGCGACACCGTCGCCGAGATGCTGGAGCGCTCCGAGATCATCAGCGACCACGTCGCGCGCGGCGTGCTGGCCATCGTCGGCGCCAACTACCGTCTGCTCGACGGCACGGCGATCGCCGATGTTATCGTGGGCAACGCTGACACTCACCAGCCATGAGCGACGAGAACAGGAACAACGTGGTCACCACCTCTCACACCGAATACCGCATCGAGCACGACACCATGGGCGAGGTGAGGGTTCCGGCCCACGCGCTCTACAGCGCCCAGACGCAGCGCGCCGTCGAGAACTTCCCGATCTCGGGTGCCGGCCTCGAGCCCGCCCAGATCGCTGCCCTCGCGCGCATCAAGAAGGCCGCCGCCACCGCCAACGCGCGCCTCGGTGTGCTCGACCAGGGCATCGCCGAAGCCATCGCCCGTGCCGCCGACGAGGTCATCGCCGGCAACCACGACGGCGAATTCCCCATCGACGTCTACCAGACGGGCAGCGGCACGTCGTCGAACATGAACATGAACGAGGTGCTCGCCTCGCTCGCGACGACGAGCCTCGGCCAGCCCGTCCACCCCAACGACCACGTCAACGCCTCCCAGTCCTCGAACGACGTCTTCCCGACCTCTGTGCACATCGCCGTGACCAGCGCTCTGATCGACGACCTCATCCCGGCTCTCGACCACCTGGCCGTCGCCTTCGAGAAGAAGGCCGAACTGTGGAAGAACGTCGTCAAGGCGGGTCGCACCCACCTCATGGACGCGACCCCCGTCACGCTGGGCCAGGAATTCGGCGGCTACGCGCGCCAGATCCGCCTGGGCATCGAGCGCGTGCGCACGGCCCTCCCCCGCGTCGCCGAGGTTCCGCTCGGCGGCACGGCCGTCGGCACGGGCATCAACACGCCTCAGGGCTTCCCTCAGCTGGTCATCCAGCTGTTGCAGGAGGACACCGAGCTGCCCATCACCGAGGCCGTCGACCACTTCGAGGCTCAGGCCAACCGCGACGGACTCGTGGATGCCTCTGGCGCTCTCCGCGTCATCGCCGTGAGCCTCACCAAGATCTGCAACGACCTGCGCTGGATGGGCTCCGGCCCCAACACGGGTCTCGGCGAGCTGCACATCCCCGACCTGCAGCCCGGATCGTCGATCATGCCGGGCAAGGTGAACCCCGTCATCCCCGAGGCCGTGCTCATGGTCGCCTCGCGTGTCATCGGCAACGACGCCACCATCGCGTGGTCGGGTGCGTCGGGCGCCTTCGAGCTCAACGTCGCCATCCCCGTCATGGGCACGGCGCTGCTCGAGTCGATCCGCCTGCTGTCCAACGCCTCGCGAGTGCTCGCCGACAAGACCGTCGACGGCCTCGAGGTCAACGCCGAGCGCGCAACGGCCCTGGCCGCATCGTCGCCCTCGATCGTGACGCCGCTCAACAAGATCATCGGCTACGAAGCCGCCGCCAAGATCGCCAAGCACGCCGTGGCCAAGAAGATCACGGTGCGCGAAGCCGTCGTCGACCTCGGCTACGTCGAGCGCGGCGAGATCAGCGAGGAGCAGCTCGACGAGAAGCTCGACCTGCTGAGCATGACGCACCCCGGCTAGATCCGGTTCACGCGTAACCGCCGCCTCTGCGGCGCACCCTCCGAGGGCCCCGAGAGATCGGGGCCCTCGTTCGTTCGAGTTGCCGCTGCCTCGCGCACCCGGAGGCGCTTCCCGCGCCAGCGCAGTCACCACGTGCCCCAGCATCTCTCGGCGACCAAGGCCAGCCAGAAGCCGACGATCAGCGCAGGGCCGATGGGGATGCTGCTCCCACCGTCGATCGCCCCACCCCGCTTGCGCGTGACTCGAGCCACACGACCCAGGCCGCCGAGGAACGCGCCGCAGACGCCCAGACCGACCGCGAGGACGACGACGCCGAAGCCGACCGAGCCCGCCGCGGCGCCCAGCAGGAAGGCGAGCTTGACGTCGCCGAAGCCGAGACCGCCGAACCACCAGGCCAGCGCGCACGACGCCCCGTAGACGAGGGAACCGAGCAGGATCCAGACGAGGGTCTCCCCGCCCTCGGAGAGCGGCTGGTCCAGGGCTCTCAGCGAGCCGGCGAGGACGCTCCAGGCGGCGAGCGCGAGCCCCGGCACGGTGAACCGGTTGGGGAGACGGTGGAACAGGACATCCGCCTGCGTGAGAGGCACCGAGACCGCGGCGACGTAGGCGATGAGCGCAACGCCGGGCGGGACACCTCCGGCGACGAGCACAGCACCTATGAGCGCCACCACGGCGCCGGAGGACGGCAGCCAGACTCCTCCTGCGCCGCTACTCACACGTCGAAGCATTCTTGAGCGCGGCGCTTGCAGACGAAGCATGTGCGAGCGCGGCACTCGCTGGCGGGGCATGTGCGATCGCGGCACGTTCACGCGAGGCATTCGAGCGCGAGGCGCTTGCGGGCGAGGCGGCTGAGGCAGGGCGGAGGTGACGGACATGCCGTAACCGTAGGAGCAGCTCGGCTCCCCCAGACATTGTTCACAGAACCGCGTCGAAAACCGGCCTGTGGAGAACGATTCGCCGAGCGCGAAGCCCACGAAAACGTCCGGCCGACCCCCGCAGGAGCCGACCGGACGGACGGAAGAAAGAGCGGCTAAGCCAGCTCGTTGCCCTCCAGCATCTCGGTGACGAGCGCCGCGATGGCCGACCGCTCGGACCGGCTGAGCGTCACGTGCCCGAACAACCGGTTGCCCTTCAGCGCCTCGATGACCGACGCGACACCATCGTGCCGGCCGACCCGCAGGTTGTCGCGCTGAGCCACGTCGTGCGTCAGCACCACACGCGAGTTCTGACCGATGCGGCTGAGCACCGTGAGCAGCACGTTGCGTTCGAGCGACTGCGCCTCGTCCACGATCACGAAGGCGTCGTGCAGCGAACGCCCGCGGATGTGCGTGAGCGGCAACACCTCGAGGATGCCCCGCTCCACGACCTCCTCGAGCACGTTGTTCGACACGACCGAACCGAGCGTGTCGAACACGGCCTGGCCCCACGGGTTCATCTTCTCGGCCGCGTCGCCCGGCAGGTAGCCGAGCTCCTGACCGCCCACCGCGTAGAGCGGGCGGAACACCATGATCTTCTTGTGCTGCTGCCGTTCGAGCACGGCCTCGAGGCCCGCGCACAGGGCGAGCGCCGACTTCCCCGTCCCCGCTCGACCTCCCAGGCTCACGATGCCGACCTCCGAGTCGAGCAGCAGGTCGATGGCGAGACGCTGTTCGGCCGAACGCCCGTGCAGGCCGAAGACGTCGCGGTCGCCGCGCACGAGCTTGAACTCGCGCCGTCCGGTCACGCGTCCGAGCGCCGAACCGCGCTCCGAGTGGATGACGAGCCCCGTGTTCACGGGCAACTCCTCGACCTGCCGCGACAGCCCCACCTCGGTCTCATAGAGGTCGCTCATCTCGTTGGCGCTGAGCGAGACATCCGCCATGCCCGTGTAGCCGGAGTCGACGGCCTGCTCGGCGCGGTACTCCTCGGCCGCCAGGCCCACCGAAGCGGCCTTCACGCGCAGCGGCAGATCTTTCGAGACGACCGTGACGTCGAGCCCGTCGCCGCGCAGGTTCATGGCGACGGCCAGGATGCGCGAGTCGTTGTCATTGAGTTGCAGCCCGCTCGGCAGCACCTGCATGTTCGAGTGGTTCAGTTCGACGCGCAGGGTTCCTCCCTCGTCGCTGACCGACACCGGAAAGTCGAGGCGCTCGTGTTTCACGCGCAACTCGTCGAGGATGCGCAGCGCCTGCCGGGCGAAGTAGCCGATCTCGGGGTCGTTACGTTTGCCCTCGAGTTCGGAGACGACGATCACCGGGATGACGACGGCGTGTTCGGCGAACCGGAACAGCGCCTTGGGGTCGGACAGCAGGACCGACGTGTCGAGAACATAGGTCTTCTCGGCGGTTTTGGCGCCGCGTGGACGCCTGCGCGAAGCGGTGGGGCTCTCCTGGCCCGCCGTCTCGGTGGTGCTCAGAATGTCTTGGGTTTCGTGCGCGGCCACAACCACTCCCACCCCGGGCGGCGAGCGCCCGGATCTCTTTTCGAGTCGGCCACGAAGCGGTTACGAGTCGAACTTATGTGGCCGTCTCGACCGGGCCCCATGCCCGATGAGTATGAAACTACGCGGTTGTAATTCGGTTGGCAAGACTCTTGCGTGGCAGCAGGTTTCCGTCAGATTAACGTTTGGAGACGGGCGGCAGAATGACCTCTACCTGGGCCCGGATCTGGGCGACGAGACTCTCGACGCTGCTCGTCGCGTTGGGGGTCGCGGCCAGCGTGGTGAACATGATGGCCGAGGCGACTTGGGCGCGCGTCGCCGCGTCATCGGGCGTGACGGAGGCGAGACGGGTGAGCACGGCGGCAACGGCCTCCGCGGTGGCCAGTGAGTAACCCACAGCATCCCGATGGTGTGGTTCGTCGTGGTCGCCGAAGACGATCTCGCGCAGGTAGGTGCGGCCATTGTCGACCTGCGTGCGGTTGCATTCGACGACGGGTGTGAGGATCGCCATGATCGCGTCGAGGGGGTCGTCGAGAGCGGATGCCGCGGCCGTGCCCCGTTCGAGGGCGTCGGCGTAGGCGGAGTTCTGCACGAGCAGCAGCAGCTCGCCCTTGGTCTTGGCGTAGAGGAACAGCGTGCCCGTGCCGATATCGGCCGCGTCGGCGATCTGCTGCGTCGTCACATCGTCGATGCCGTGCTGCGAGAAAAGCTCGCGTGCGGCGGCCGTGATGCGGTCGAGTTTGTCCTGCTTGTTGCGCTCGCGCCGGCCGGGCGCCGAAGAAGTGGTGGGCATATCGGTCCTCGAGGGGTAGAGTATGAGCGTACTCACTTTTGAGCGCACTCAGAAACGGGTGCGCTCAGATCGCTCGTCATCATTCTCGCACGCGGATCTCCCGCACCCGTGCCTCTTCAGAAAGCGAACCCCATGCCCACTCTCACCGACGCCATCGTCCTCGTCACCGGAGCCAACGGGGGCATCGGCACGCAATTCGTGCACCAGGCCCTCGCCCGCGGCGCCGCGAAGGTCTATGCCAGTGCCCGCACACCACAGACGTGGGATGACGAGCGCATCGTCCCCCTTCCCCTCGACATCACCGACGAGGCATCCATCCGTGCGGCCGTCGAAGCGGCAGGCGACATCACCGTGTTGATCAATAACGCGGGGGCCAATCCCCCGAGCGCCAGCCTGCTCGACATCAGCGAAGAAGACATCCGCCGCAACATGGAGACGAACTTCTTCGGGCCCGTTCTGCTCGCCCGCGCCTTCGCCCCCACCCTCGTCGCCGCGCCCTCGGCCGTTCTCGTCGACGTGCACTCGGTGGCGAGCTGGTACGCCTTCGGCGGCGTGTACAGCGCCTCGAAAGCCGCCCTCTGGTCGGCCACCAACTCGTTGCGCCTCGAGCTCGACCCGCAGGGCGTGCACGTGGTCGGCGTGCACATGGGTTATGTCGACACGGCCATGGCCGCACACGCCGACGGGCCGAAGCTCACCCCGAACGAACTCGTCGATGCCGTCTTCGCCGCGGTCGAGGCGGGCGCCTACGAGGTCATCGGCGACGAGCTGACGGCCGGTGTCAGAGCCGCCCTGAGTGCACCGCTCGAGGCGCTCTACCCCGAACTCGGCACGCACGGCGCCTGAACCCCACCCGATCACACAGACAGGAAACCCACCATGAGAGCGTTCCTCTTCGACGACTACAACCAGCCCCTCCGCGAGGCCGCCGTGCCCGAACCGGTCGTCGGCGACCACGACGTTCTGGTGCGCGTGCGTGCCGCGGGCGTCAACCACCTCGACGAGAAGCTGCGAACCGGCGAGTTCCGACAGATCCTCCCCTACCCGGTGCCCCTCACGCTCGGCCACGACGTCGCCGGCACCGTCATCCGCACGGGTTCACAGGTGCGTGACTTCGCCCCCGGCGACGAGATCTTCGCGCGCCCCCGCGACCACCGCATCGGCACGTTCGCCGAACGCATCGCCATCGACGAAGCGGATGTCGCACACCGACCGACGTCGGTCTCCATCGTCGAAGCGGGCTCACTCCCCCTCGTCGCCCTGACGGCCTGGCAGGCGCTCGTCGAGCGGGGCCACGTCACGCCCGGGCAAAAGGTCCTCATCCACGCGGGCGCCGGGGCGGTCGGTTCGATCGCCATTCAGCTCGCGAAACATCTGGGCGCGTTCGTCGCAACCACAGCCTCGGCCTCAAACGCCGAGCTGGTGCGCGGCCTCGGCGCCGACACCGTCATCGACTACCGCAGCGAAGACTTCGAGCAGCAGCTCTCGGGCTATGACCTCGTGCTCGACAGCGTGGGCGGCGAGACGCTCGAGAAGTCGCTGCGCGTCCTCGCGCCGGGCGGCCTCGCCATCGGAATCTCGGGCCCACCCACACCCGCGTTCGCGAAACGGGCCGGCCTCAACCCGGTCGTGCGCCTCGCCATCGCCGGCCTGAGCGGAAAGATCCGTCGCCAGGCAGCCAAGGCGGGCGTCGACTACGAGTTCCTGTTCATGTCGGCCAACGGCACCCAGCTCGCAGACATCGCGAAGCTCGTGGATGCCGGAGCCATCCACCCCCTCGTCGGTGCGACATTCGCGTTCGACGACACCCCCGAGGCGCTCCGCCAGGTCGCGGCCGGCACAGTTCGCGGCAAAGCCGTCATCACGATGCCGTAGCGCGACGAGAAGCGCGCTGCGGGAGCCGAGTTCAGTACGTGACGGCGGTGCCGAACGACACGAACGCGTCGCGCAGCATGGTCAACGTCTCGTCGGTCGTGCCCGCGTGGCACGAGATGCGCACGCTCCCCTGGCGCACCGTCGCGGTGAGCCCGTGGTTGTGCAGGCTGGCCGTCAGCGGGTTGAGCTGGTCGTCCTCCAGGTCGAGCACGACCATGCCCGCTCGCTCGTGTTCGGCACGCGAGGAGGCTACGGCCACGCCGAACTCGTCGGCCAAGTCGATGACCTGCGCGGTGCGTTCCGCGACGAGGGCGCTCACCTGCGGCACACCCACGGCGGCAAGGTCTTCGAGCGCCGCCGCGAAGCGGGACTCGGCGACCTTGTCGGCGTTGGTGGTCTGGAAGGCGCGCGCCGCAGAAGCGGGTTCGGACACGGCATCCCACCCGCCGGCGGTCGGGTCGTCCTCCTCGATGCCCGTCCAGCCCGAGAAGACGGGAACGAGCTCGTGGATGGCGCGATCGCTGAGGGCCAAGAAACCCGTTCCCCAGCCGGCGCGCATCCACTTCTGGCCACCCGTCGTCACGACATCCGCAACCTCGTAGGGGGCGTCGACGACCCCGAAACCCTGGATGGCGTCGACGATGAGCAACCGGTCGTCGCCGATGACCTGGCGGATGCCCTCGATGTCGGACAGGTAGCCCGTGCGCGAATCGACGAGGCTCACCGCCACGGCGACGGTCTGGTCGGTGAGTTGCTCGCGGATGCGTGCGGGCGTGACGCGTCCGCCGTCGGTCTCGAGCCACGTCGGCTCGAGCACGTGCATGTTCTCGGCGGCGCGCTGAACCGCGAACGTGAGGCTCGGGAACTCGTGGGGCGAGAGCAGGATGCCGCCCGTCAGGCCGAACATGACGTGCATGAGGCCCGTCGAGGTGTTCGGCTGCGTCACGATGTTCGCGGCCGGGAACCCGGTCATGACCGAGACGGCCTCGTGGAAACGATCGCCGGCGTCGAGGAGCGGTTCGAGGCTGCCGTGCCGAGCGCGGCCCAACACCTCGGCCTGCAGCATCATCTCGGAGCGCACGGCTTCGGACAGCGGCCCGATGCGGCCGTAGTCGAGGTAGCCGGGCTCTTCGCCGAATCCGGCGAGGTAGTCGTCGATGCTGCTCACGCGCGTGCTCCTTGCTGTGGGTGTGAGTCAATCCTGCCGTAGCCGTGAGGATGCCTCGAACCGGGTAGCCGCCGGGCAATCGCCGGGCAACCTCGGAACACCTGTCGCTCAGCCGCCGTAGCGCCGGTGACGCCGCGTGTAGTCGCGCATCGCACGCAGGAAATCGACCTCGCGCAGGTCGGGCCCCAGCGCCTCGACGAAGTAGAACTCGCTGTGCGCGCTCTGCCACAGCATGAAGTCGCTCAGCCGCTGCTCGCCCGACGTGCGGATGACGAGGTCGGGGTCGGGCTGCCCACCCGTGTAGAGGTGCTCGCCGATCAGGTCGGGGGTCAGCAGCTCGGCGAGCTCCTCGAGCGCGCCGCCCTGCAGGTGGTGGTTCTCGACGATTCGGCGCATGGCGTCGACGATCTCGGTGCGGCCGCCATAACCCACCGCGAGGTTGACGTGCAGGCCCTTCTTCTGGGCCGTGCGGCGTTCGGCGGCCTCGAGCGCGCCCACGAGCGGCTCGGGCAGGCCCGCGTTCGAGCCGACGTGTTTCACGCGCCAGTCGCGGTAATGCGACAGGTCTTCGGCGAGGTCGGCGATGATCTCGACGAGGGCGTTCAGCTCGTCGCTCGACCGGTTGGTGAGGTTGTCGCTCGACAGCAGGTAGAGCGTGACGACCTTGACGCCGATGTCGTCGCACCACTCGAGAAACTCGCGCATCTTCGCGGCGCCCGCGCGGTGCCCGTGCGCGGCCGTCTCGTAGCCGAGCTGTTTCGCCCAGCGCCGGTTGCCGTCGATGATCATGGCAACGTGCTCGGGCGGCTGATGCCCGACCAGATCCTTGCGCAGGCGCTTCTGGTACAGGTTGTACAGGAGTCCCGGGCGGGGCCGATTCTCTCCAGTTTTCACATCGCTACGTTAGTGCACGATCCCGTGAGAGTCCGCTCACCGGAATACGACCTGTCGTAGTCTGACGGTATGTCTCAGGAGAACACCCCGCACCGTCCGCAATCGGCGCACTCGGGCGACCCCATCGAAGACACGCGCGACCGTCTCGACCATCCGGTATCGGCCTCTGACCGGGCCGTCGCGCACGACGACGCGAGCGGCCCCGAGCTACCCAACCTGCCGCTCATCGACGCCTCACCGGCCGACGCCGCCGAAGTCAAACCGACGTGGCGCGGATGGCTGCACGCGGGCATGCTGCCCGTCTCCCTCGTCGCCGGCATCGTGCTCATCAGCGTGGCCCAGGGGGCGCCGGCCAAGTGGAGCTCGGCCGTGTTCATGGTCTCGTCGCTGCTGCTCTTCGGCAACTCGGCGCTCTACCACCGCTTCGACTGGAAGCCGCGCACGAAGATCATCCTGAAGCGCATCGACCACGCCAACATCTTCCTGCTGATCGCGGGCAGTTACACGCCCATCGCCGTGCTCGCGCTGCCGCCCGCCAAGGGCACGCTGCTGCTCAGCCTGGTGTGGGGTGGCACTGTGCTGGGAATCGCCTTCCGCGTGTTCTGGATCGGCGCGCCGCGCTGGCTCTACGTGTTCCTCTACCTCGCCCTCGGCTGGGCCGCCGTCATGTATCTCGGCGACATCCTCGAGTCGAACGCCCTCACGATGATCCTCGTCATCGCCGGCGGGCTGCTCTACACGGGCGGCGCGATCATGTATGCGCTGAAGCGGCCGAACCCGTGGCCCGGGCACTTCGGCTTCCACGAGCTGTTCCACCTGTGCACCGTTTTGGCGTTCCTGTGCCACTGGGTGGCGATCCTGCTGCTCGTCGTCGCCCCGACCTACAACGCGTAACGCCCGGGCGGCGACTCAGCGGTTGCGCGGGTCGGTGAACCGGTCGTCGTCGGCCTCGCCGGTCGAGCGGCCACCGTTCTCGTCGCTGGCGTGCGACCGCTCGTCGGGTGCCACATAGGGCTGCCCCGTGCGCTCGGCCTCCTCGCGCGCGGCGACCTCGTCGGCCAGGCGCTCGGCGATCTCGCCGCGATAGGTGGCACGACGGATGCGGCGCACCATGTCCACGATCAGCAACACCACGACGACCACGACGAGGAACGGCACGAGGAACCCGAAGATTCCGGGCGTGACCTGGTCGGGGTCGACCTTGAGCGTCGGGGTCGGGCTGGGCGTGGGGCTCACGGCCGTGTATGCGGCATCCCGGATCGCGGCGGTCAGGGCGTGGGTCATTCGGTGTCCTCGATTCCGGTGAACAGGTCGGTTTCGGAGTCGAGGGTTTCGACATCCGACCAGACGAGTTCGAAGTCTTCGTACGGCCAGGCGGCCCGCTGCAGGTCGTTCGACCAGAAGAAGAAGTTGCTGTCGGGCGAGACCTGGCAGGCGTGCGAGCGCAGGGCCTGGTCGCGCACCTCGAAGAAGTCGCCAGCCGGAACGTGCGTGGTCGACGTGTCGGGGCGGTCCTTCATCCACTCGAGCGTGCCCTGCAGTTCTTCGAGCAGAGGCGACTCGGGGTCGGTGCGGTGCAGCTCGTCGACGTTGGCTTTCATGCGCGGGTAGTTGAAGATGCGGTCGTAATAGAGTTTCGTCACCTTCCACGGCTCGCCCAGCTCGGGGTAGAGCGTCGGGTCGGCGGCGGCCTCGATGGCGGCGACCGAGATCTGGTGGGTGCGGATGTGGTCGGGGTGCGGGTAGCCGCCGTTCTCGTCGTAGGTCACGAGAACCTGCGGCTTGAACTCCCTGATCAGCTTGACGAGCGGCTGGCGCGAGATCTCGAGCGGGATGCTGGCGAACGAGTTCGCGGGCAGCGAGCCGTCTTCGCGGGCCATCCCGGAGTCGACGTAGCCGAGCCAGCGGTGTTGCGCGCCGAGTGCCTGTTGCGCGGCCGCCATCTCGAGGCGTCGCAGCCCCGGCAGGTCGCGTTCGGCCATGGCCTGGCGTTCGAGGTTCGGGTTGAGGATGTCTCCAGCCTCGCCTCCCGTGCAGCTGACGATCATCACCTCCCGCCCGAGCGAACGGTAGTAGGCCACGGTCGCGGCACCCTTCGACGATTCGTCGTCGGGGTGGGCGTGAACGGTCATCATTCGCAGGGTCACGAAGCGGTCTCAACTCTCAGCATTTGGCAATAGCCTTGTAGGACAAGCGTAATCGTTCCGCGTGTGGAGACTGATCCGATGTCACAAGTTGAGGGCCCGTCCGGCCGTCGTCCCGGCCAGGGGCGTCAGGGTTCGGGCAGCGGTGTTCCCGCGACGGGTTCGCGCTCCTCCGACATCCCCGCTACTGGGGGCAGACGCGGGTTGGTCGTCGAGGACGACGTCGCGGCCGAGGACGGTGCCGTCGGCGCCGAACGTCCCCGGCTGCCCGAGCCCGTCATCGCGGCCGGCAACGAATCGATCGCCGAACGCTATGGCCGCGGGCGCCGCACACGCTCGCGCGAGAAGACCGTGCTGGCGATCTTCGGCGGACTCATCGTCGTCGTGTTCGCAGCCTGGGTGCTGTGGGCGGGGCTCGACGGCAATGCGCCGGCGCTCGAGGCCCGCGACATCGGGCACAAGGTTGTCGACGAGCATCAGGTGCAGGTCACGTTCGAGGTCACGGCCGAGCCCGGCACCCCCATCAACTGCGTGGCGCAGGCGCTCAACGAGGAGTTCGCTCCCGTGGGCTGGAAGGTGCTCGAGATTCCGGCATCCGAGCAACGCACGCGCCAATTCACGACGGATGTCTTGACGACAGAACTCGGCAACACCGGGTTGATCTACCGTTGTTGGCTCGCCTAGACTGACCAGCTAATACGTTTTGACTTCCAGCGCCCCGGCCTTCGTCGGGGCGTTCGTTACTGTTAGGAGTTCCTCGTGGCCGATCAGACCGACGTCACCTTCCTCACCCAGGACGCGTTCGACCGTTTGCACGCCGAGCTCGATCGCCTGTCGACGACGGGTCGCGAAGAGATCGCCAAGCGCATCGAGGCGGCTCGCGAAGAGGGCGACCTGAAGGAGAACGGCGGCTACCACGCTGCCAAGGACGAGCAGGGCAAGCAGGAGGCGCGCATCCGCACCCTGACGGCACTGTTGCGCGACGCCAAGGTGGGCGTCACCCCCGAATCGTCGGGTGTCGTCGAGCCCGGCACCGTCATCACGGCAAACGTGGCGGGCGGCAGCGAGGTCTTCCTGCTCGGCAACCGCGAGATCGCCGCCAACAGCGACCTCGACGTCTACAGCGAGAAGAGCCCGCTCGGCGAGGCCATCCTCGGCCTGAAGGTCGGCGAGAAGACGAGCTACACGGCCCCCAACGGCAAAGAGATCTCGGTCGAGATCGAGAAGGTCGAGACCTACGCCGGCCAGTAGCCGGCCCGCTCTTCTCCTCCACTTTCCCCCTTTCCCCCTTTCCCCTCGTCCAAAAGGCTCCGGTGCCGCCGGGGCCTTTTGCGTGCTCGGGCACGACGACCGGCTATCGCGTACGCCGAGCTGCCACGCCTGCCTGCCACGCCTGCCTGCCTGCCTGCCTGCCACGCCTGCCTGCCACGCCTGCCTGCCTGCCACGCCTGCCTGCCTGCCTGCCACGCTGGCCTGCCACGCCCGCCTGCCACGCCTGCGGCTCGCCTCTCTTACCTGCCCGTCCCGGCCAGCCCCGCAGCGGCAAGGGCCTTGAGCGGCCCGAGCGTGACATGACGTGGTCCCTTTCGGCGTCGACGTGCCGACCTTTGATTGCGCGTTCGCATATTCCGTTTGGACTATTCCATCTGGAATAGTCCAACTGGAATAGTCAAACCCCCACAGATGTGTTGACGCCGGCCACTTGCCGGAGCAGAAACGCGGCGCGCGTCGACCGTACCGAGCAGATCGGGAAACTCGGATCCGCCGAGCGCGCAGCCGTCGGCTGTTCGAGCCTCCACACTGCTGGGCGGGCGGCAAAACGAAGGGCGCGCGGAAGCATCGACCGGAACGGTGCTCGCACTTCCCAGATGCGAGATTGGTGACCTCGCGGGGCTCAAGTCCCCGAGGATGAACCCGCGGGGATGACCCGGGCGGGTCTCAAGTCCTCGAGGATGACCTCGCGGGGATGACCCGGCGGGGCTCAGTCTTCGAGGATGTGTGGTTCGTAGCCCGCGGCGCGCAGCGTGTCGACGACGTGCTGACGGTGCTGCGGATCGCGCGTCTCGACGCTCAACTCGAGCTCGACCTGGCCGATCTGCAGGCCGTGCCCGTGCCGCGTGTGCAGCACCTCGATGACGTTGGCGTTGGCGGCGGCGACGAGTTCCGAGGTCCGCGCCAGCTGGCCCGGGCGGTCGGGCAACGGGATGCGCAGCGTCAGGTAGCGATCGGATGCCGCCAGGCCGTGTGCGATGACGCGCTGCATGAGCAAGGGGTCGATGTTGCCGCCCGAGAGGATGAGGGCGGTGGGCCCCGAAGCCGTCACTTTGCCCGCGAGCACGGCCGCGACACCCGCCGCACCGGCCGGCTCGACGACCATCTTGGCGCGCTCCAACAGCACCAGCAGGGCCTTGGCCATATCGTCTTCGGTGACCGTGACGACCTCGTCGACATAGTCTCGGATGATCTCGAAGTTCAACGCTCCGGGGCGCCCGACAGCGATGCCATCCGCGATGGTCGGGTTGACCGTGATGGTGGTCGGCTCCCCCGAGGCGAGCGACGGCGGATAGGCGGCGGCGTTCTGGGCTTGCACACCGATGACGCGCACGACGCGACCATCCTTGGCCGCCCTCTGTTTGACCGCCGCGGCGACACCCGCGATGAGCCCGCCGCCGCCGATCGGCACGACGATGGTCTCGAGGTCGGGCACGCTCTCATAGATCTCGAGGCCCAGCGTTCCCTGGCCCACGATGATGTCGGGGTGGTCGAACGGCGGGATGAAGATGGCGCCCGTCTCTTCGGCGTAGGCGGCCGCCGCGCGCAGGGCCTCGTCGACGGCCGTGCCCCCCAGCACGACCTCGGCGCCGTAGTTCTTGGTGGCCTGCAGCTTCGGCAGGGGCACGCCCATGGGCATGAAGATGGTCGAACGGATGCCGAGCTCGCGCGCCGCGAACGCCACACCCTGGGCGTGGTTGCCCGCCGACGCCGCCACGACACCGCGTGCACGCTCCTCGGCGGTGAGCTGCGACATCCGGTTGTAGGCGCCGCGGATCTTGTAGGAGCCCGTGCGCTGCAGGTTTTCGCATTTCAGGTAGACGGGCTGGCCGAGCAACTCGGCGAGGTAACGGGATGATTCGAGCGGAGTGTCTTGAGCAACCTTCGCGACGACGGCGCGGGCGGCCTCGAATTGCTCGAGCGTGGCGATCAGACCGCGTTCGGACGCGGAACCGGTATCGGAAGCGGCCTCGGAAAGCCCACCCCCCACCGATTCGGCCACGAGTTCGTCTTCGACATAGGTGCGGGAATCTTGCGTGTCACTCATTCGGGAGCCTGAGCGCCTTTCTTGCGAGCGGATGACCCGACGCGCGGGTTCCGCGGAACGGTTTGCCAGAGCGCGGAGCCCGGGACGACCTGGGGAGATAGCCCCGGCGTCTTCCAGACCCCACTCGCGACGTAGCGCACCATCACGTTGATGACGGCGGCGATCGGAACCGCGAAGAGGGCGCCGGGGATGCCGGCTAAGAGAGTGCCGCCGGCCACGACGAGCACGACGGCGAGCGGGTGCACCTTGACGGCGCTGCCCATGAGGAGGGGCTGCAACACGTGGCCCTCGACCTGCTGCACGAGCAGGACGATGCCGAGCATGAAGAGCGCGATCGCCCAGCCGTTGTAAACCAGGGCGATGAACACCGCGACGGCCCCCGTGACCACGGCGCCGACGATCGGCACGAAGGCACCGAGGAACACGAGCACGGCGATGGGGGCCGCGAGCGGCACGCCCAGAGCGAAGGCTCCGATGCCGATGCCCGCGGCGTCGATCGTGGCGACGAGAATCTGGGTGCGGGCGTAGTTGGTGAGCGTCGACCATCCGGCGGTTCCGGCACCGTCGACGGCGCTGCGGGCGCGGCGCGGCATGAGGCGCACGACCCAGCGCCAGATGCCCCGGCCGTCGATCAGGATGAAGAGCAGGCAGAAGAGGGACAGGAACAGGCCCGTCGCCACGTGGCCGAGCGTCGAACCGATCGAGAGCGCACCGCTGACGAGCACTTGAGAGTCTTGTTGGATCGACCCGAAGAGGCCCTGGATCCACGCGTTGATGTCGGCCTCGGTGACATGCAGGGGCGACTGCAGCAACATCTCTTTGAGGTCGTCGAAGGACTGCACCGTGCGGTCGCGCACCTCGCCGAACTGACGGGAGATCTGCCAGATGGCCAGCGCGAGCAACCCCGAGACCGCCACGAGCGCGCCCAGCACGGCGGCCGCGATGGCCAGACCGCGCGGCCACTTGTGCCGGTGCAGGAAGTTGACGAGCGGCGTGAGCAGAGCCGCGACGAGCACACCGATGAGCAGCGGGATGACGATCAACCGCAGCTGGATGACGAGGAAGACGGCGAGCGCCGTGACCCCCGCGATGACCAGGATGCGCCAGCCCCACGCCCCGGCGATGCGCATGCCGCGCGGCACCGCGTCCTCGTCGACACCGGAGTCTTCGATCACGACGACGGGCTCGTCGGACGGGGTCTGGAACAGGCGCTGCCACCAACTGCTCTTCGTCGTGTCGCTCATCGCTCAAGTCTAGGAGTAGGGCCATACCCATGGGGCTATACCGCTTGCCCCAGAACGGCCGCCGCGCGTGTCGGTGGCCGGCGATACTCTGACCCACATGAGAGAACAGGGGCGCGCATGACCGAGAAGGTGTCGATCACGAGCGCGCGCCGCATCGCGCTGGCCGCGCAGGGGTTCGGGCGCGAGGTGCCGGCGAGCGTCGGCACGCGTCAGCTCACCGGCACGCTCGACCGGCTCGGCGTCTTGCAGATCGACTCCGTCAATGTGTGGGAGCGCAGCCACTACTTGCCCGTCTTCGCGCGCCTGGGTTCCTACGACAAGTCGTTGCTCGACGCGATCACGCTGGCACCCCGCGCCCGCTACCTCGAGTACTGGGGCCATGAAGCCACGTTCATGCGGCGCGAGATGTTGCCGCTCTTCCAGTGGCGCATGGATCGGTACCGCGACCGCGCCCTGGCCGACTCCGACGGCTGGGTGCGCGAGAACCGCGCCACGCTCGACTGGCTGCTCGCCGAGATCGGCCGCGGAGGCCCGCGTGCCGCGAGCGACATCGAGCACGAAGACAATGTGCGTCAGGGGCCGTGGTGGGGGTGGTCCGACGTGAAGCGCGGGCTCGAGGTGCTGTTCCGCAGCGGCGAGCTCGTGTCTGCCGGCCGCAAGGGGTTCGAGCGGCGTTATGCCTTGCCCGCCCAAGTCCTTCCCGCTGACATCACCTCCCGCGTCGTAGCGAAACCGGATGCCATACGAGAACTCGTCAGCCACGCGGCCCGAGCCCACGGCATCGGCACGCTCGACGACATCGCCGACTACTTCCGCCTGCCATCGGCCGACACCCGTGATGCCATCCGAGACCTTGTCGACGCGGGCGAGCTGCTTCCCGTCGCGGTCGAGGGGTGGTCGCAGGGCGGCAAACCGCGTCCGGCCTGGCTGCACCGTGACGCACGGCGCCCGCGGCGCATGGATGTCGACGCACTGCTCTCCCCCTTCGACCCCGTCGTCTGGGCCCGCAGTCGCGCCCTGCGGCTCTTCGACTTCCACTACCGCATCGAGATCTACACCCCCGAGCCGAAGCGCGTCCACGGCTACTACGTGCAGCCCGTGCTGATCGACGGCATCATCGCCGGGCGCGTCGACCTGAAGAACGACCGGCAGAGCAAGACGTTGCTCGTGCAATCGGCGTGGCGCGAGCCATCCGCACCGCCCGAGACCGCCGAGAAGCTCGCGGCATTGCTCCGACGCGCCGCCGAGTGGCAGGGACTCGAAAAGATCTCGGTGCGCGACCGAGGAACGCTCAGCAGCGAGTTGCGAGCAGCCCTCGGAGACGCGCTCACGCACTAAAGCGTCTGTACCGAGTGGCGGATGGGGAGAAGTGCCCATGACATCCGCGTGTTTTCGGGCTTCTTACCCTCTTTCAGGGGTCCGAAAACTGCTACGTTTGCCACGACGCACCGAACACTGAGGACGAGTGATTGCCATGGCAGACGAAGAGCGCCCCGACCAGCAGGGGCAGAACGAGAACACCCACCGGCCCGAGAACGGCGAACAGCACGCCGGCTCGACGCCCCCGCCCATCCCGCCGCAGGGGCAGCAGCCCTTCGTGCCGCCGGTTGCCGGCCAGCAGGGCCAGCAGGGCTACGGTGCGCAGCAGCACGGCCAGCAGGCCTCCGGCGCGAACCAGCAGGGGCAGGCTCCCTACGGCGCCGGCCACGACGGACAAGCCGCGTACGGGTCCGGCCAGCAGGGCCAGGGTTCCTACGGTTCCGGCCAGCAGGGCCAGTCCGGGCAGCAGGGCCCGTCCGGCTCCGCTCCCTACGGCGCGGGCCAGACCGACCCTTCGCAGTCGCAGCCTCAGCCGCCCTACGGCGCAGGCCCGTCCGGTCAGGGTCAGCCTCCCTACGGCGCCGGCCAGCCTCAGCCGCCGTATGGCGCTCAGCCCGGCCAGGGTCAGCCCGGTCAGGGTCAGCCCGGTCAGCCCGGTCAGCCTCCTTACGGTGCCGGACAGCCCGGACCGTATGCCGGTCAGCCGGGGCAGCCCGGACAGCCCGGACAGCCCGGGTACGGCGCCGCGTACTTCCCGGCAGGTGGCCCCGGCCCCCAGAAGCCGCGCATGGATCCCAAGAAGAAGAAGCGCGTCATCCTGCTCAGCGTGATCGCCGCGGCAGTCGTGCTACTGCTCGCGATCGGCGGCATCGTGGCGGCTGTCGTCGTGGGCGCGAACAACGGCCCCGAGGCGCTCGTGCGCAACTACCTCACCGCGATCAGCGAGGGCAAGGCCGAAGAAGCCAACAAGCTGGTCGACCCGGGTCTCGGCGAAGAAGAGACCGTTCTTCTCACCGACGACGTGCTGCGCGAATCGCCCGAGTTCATCTCGAAGCCCAAGGTCTCGCGCATCTCTTCGAGCCGCGACAGCGCCTACGCCTCGATCACCTACGTGCTCGACGGTCGCACCTACGACGCCACGCTCGACCTGAGCAAGGACGACGGCAAGTGGACCATCGACAAGCCGCTGCTGTCCACGATCTACATGTACTCGTCGACGAACACCAAGGCCAGCGTCAACGGCACCACGGTGGACTTCACCGACAAGGGCAGCATCCAGGCCTACCCCGCCGTCTACGACATCGGCGCTCCCGAGGGCGACCTCTTCGAAGCCGACGCGCAGACCTTCACGGCCGGCACGGGCGGTAAGGCGAACTACGAGGGCATCGAGCTCGGCCTGAAGCCGACGAAGGCCCTCACGGACGCCGTGCAGAAGGAAGTCAACGCGCACCTCGACGAGTGTGTCGCCTCGACGGACACCAACCCCGAGGGCTGCGGACTGCGCATCCCCACCTACCTCGACTTCTCCTCGGTGTCGAGCGTCGCCTACAAGGTCAACACCTACCCGACCGTGACGGTCGACGAGAACGGACGCTACTTCGAGTCCGGCGAGGGCGACGTGGGCGCCACCGTCAACGGCACCAAGTTCGACGGCTCCGCAGGAACGGTCGAATACGGCTCGGACGACTGGGGCCCCTCCGGCAAGATCAGCATCGACGCCGACGAGAAGGTCACGCTCGAGTTCTACTAAACCGACAGGACGCTGAGACGCGGCTCGCCGGGAACGGAAAAGGGGCGGTTCGAACCGAGAGGTTCGGACCGCCCCTTCGTCGTCTGCGCGGAAGACAAGACCGGCGAGAAGTACCTCCGCCCGGTGGGCGTGCCCGACGATCAGCCCACACCGTATGGCCTGGCCCAGGGCACGAGATATGGGCCCAGCAAACGACCCCTTCGACCGAACACATCTCGGCTCCGTGTCATCTGGCCGGTCTGCGCTGCATGGCTGGACGACGAGTCAGCAGGTTTAGAAGCCGCCGCCCATGGTGCGCAGACGCTCGACCCGGTCGGGGATGGGCGGGTGCGTGGCGAAGAGACGATCCATGACGCCCGGCTTCATGGGGTCGGCGATCCACAGGTGCGCCATCGAGCTGTTCTGCTTCTGCATGGGTCGACCGTAGGCTGCGAGCTTCTGCAGCGCGCTGGCGAGCGCTTCGGGGTGGCGTGTCGTGAGGGCGCCCGTTGCGTCGGCCAGATACTCGCGCTGACGCGAGATCGCCAGCTGCACGACCGTGGCCACGAGGGGCGCCACGAGCATGGCGACGAGGCCCACGATCATGATGACCGGGTTGCCGCCGCCATTGTTGTTGTTGCGGTTGCCGCCGAAGAACGCCATGCGCAGGAACATGTCCGAGATGAAACCCACGGCGACGACGAGCCCGAAGACCACCATCGACACGCGGATGTCGTAGTTGCGCACGTGGCCCAGCTCGTGCGCCATGACGCCCTCGAGCTCGGGGTCTGTCATCAGGTCGAGCAGACCCGTGGTGGCCGCAACCGAGGCGTGCTGCGGGTCGCGACCCGTGGCGAACGCGTTGGGCGCCGGGTCGTTGATGATGTAGACCTTGGGCATCGGCGTGCCCGTGGCGATCGACAGGTTTTCGACGATGCGATAGAGCCGTGGGTTGTCGCGCTTCTCGATCTCTTGCGCGCCCGACACCGCGAGGGCCTGCTTGGCGGCGAAGAAGTACTGGAACAGCGCGTAGGCGGAGGCACCCAGGATCGTGAAGATCACGATCGTCGGGCTGTTGTAGATATAGCCGGCGAGCCAGCCCAGCCCGCCGATGATCAGCAGGAAGAACACGATGATGAAGACCGTGTTGCGTTTGTTCTTAGCTATTGCGCGATACATCTAGACCTCGTCGATCAGGGCGGGCCGGATGCCGCGACTAGAACTGCACGCGCGGAGGCTCTGCGATGGCCGCGCTGTCGGTGACCTCGAAGAACTCGCGCTCAGAGAAGCCGAGGTTCTTGGCGAACAGGTTGTTGGGGAACACCTTGATCTTGGTGTTGAGCTCGCGCACGCCACCGTTGTAGAACCGGCGAGACGCCTGGATCTTGTCTTCGGTGTCGACCAGCTCGCCCTGCAACTGCAGGTAGTTCTGCGACGCCTGCAGCTGCGGGTATGCCTCGGCCACGGCAAAGATCGACTTCAGAGCCTGCTGCATGTGGTTCTCGGCAACGGATGCCTCAGCAGGGCTGGCGGCGCCGAGCGTCTCTGCGCGGGCCTTCGTCACGTTCTCGAACACCGACTTCTCGTGGGCGGCATAGCCCTTCACGGCTTCGATGATGTTCGGGATGAGGTCGGCACGGCGTTTCAGCTGAACCGTGATGTCGCTCCAGGCCTCGTCGACGCGAACGTTGAGGGTGACGAGGGAGTTGTAGGTGACCCAGAAGTAGATGCCGATCACAGCGACCAGGGCGACGACGATGAGTACCGGGATGAGCCATTCCATGGCCTGGGCTCCTAAAAGTAGTGAGGCAGAAAAAGGTGCGGGTATGGGCAATCCTACTGGCCCCTGTCCGAGTGTCGGCTGTGTTTCAGCTGGGGCAGAAAGACCGGGCGGGCTGGGAAATACGTCCAAAGGCGGCGAGTGGGTTGCGGGAATCCGGGATGGCCGGGCTAAATGGTATGTGGTGGGGATTTCACGTATCAACCGAGCAGCACAAGCCCGGGCGCAGTCGTCTGTGTCGTCTGAGGCGAACTCGGCGATCCCCGGGCAGGCGCAGGATGCGAAATCCTCTCGCTTTCGTGGGATTCTCGGGGTCGCTCTTGCCGCGTTGATCGTGCTGACGGGCGCTTCGGTACTCACCGGCACCTCCGCGGCCTTCGCCGAGTCGACGCCCAGCCCCGCGCCTCCGGCCACGTCCCCCGCCCCGCTGCCGGCACCCACCATCACGTCTCCCGCGCCGGGCACTTTCGTCAACGGCACGAACGTGCGCGTGCAGGGCACCAAGGCGTCGGGCACGAGCATCCAGATTCTTGCGGGACCTGGGCAGGACAGTCTCTGCCAGGTTTCGGGCGATGCGGGAACGACGTTCGACTGCGTGGTGCCGGTGTCGCAGAGCGCCAGGCAGTTCGTGCTCACGGCCGTGCAATACGGCGGCGGTCAGGCCGAGAACCAGCGCGCTTCCGTGGCCATCCAGGCGCTCATGCCGCCCACCGTGAACGCGCAAAGCGGGACGACGCCCGGGCCGATCAGCGGCACGGGCTACCCGGGCGCCACCGTGACCGTGGCCTCGAACGGCAACGAGTTCGCCACGACGACCGTCACGAATGGCGGCACGTGGGGTGCCACCATCCCCGATTCGACGCCGTCGGGCACCTACAGCGTTCAGGCGACGCAAGCGTTCACGCCGGGGGGCGCCTCGTCCCGGCCGAGCGCCAGCGTGCCCATTCAGGTCGAGATCGAGAGCATCCCCGCACCGACCATCACGTCGCCGACCAACGGGCAGAACGTGTCGCCCGCCGGCGCCACCTACTCGGGCACGGGAAAAAACGGGCTCACCGTGATGGTCAACGCCGGCAACGAGCAGGGCGAGCGACTCGTGTGCACGGCGACCGTGTCGGGCGGGCGCTGGAGCTGTTCGGGGGCGGGTATGCCCTCGGGCGTCGCCACCCTCATCGCACTGCAGACCGACGGGAAGAACCTGCCGGCCTCGAGCATTCCCGTGAGCGTGAACTATGGCGCGGCATCCGGGTCGGCTGGTACGCCGACGACGCCGGGCACACCCGGCAGCGCCCCTCAGGCGCCGGGCACGAAGACCCCCGCGCCCACGGCAGCGCCTGCACCCGGGTCGACCGCAACCCCCGCGCCCGCGCCCGCCACCCCCGAACAGACGCCCAGCGACGGAGCCACTCCCCCTGGCGGTGGCGGCGGGCTGCAGGAGGACGGCGGCACCTGGGCCGAAAGCACGCCCTTCACGAACGCGCTGCAACCCACATCCGGTGTGCTGTTCACCGCGGACTGGTGGCGCGCCGTCGCGCTGGCCGCCGGAGCCATTGCGCTGCTGCTCGTGCCGGCCCGACTGCTCGCGAACATCGTCGCCGCGCGCATCTCGCCCGTCAGGCGTCACGGGCACGGCATCTCCCACTTCACCGGGCGCAACCGCTCGGCCGCCGAATTCGACCGCGCGCCCGAGCTGCCGAGTCCCGGCGTGTGGGTGACCGGAGCCTTCGGCATCGTCATGACGGCCATCCTCGTGATGCTCGCCAACCCCATCGAGGGCCAGCCCGGCTACCTGCGGCTGCTTCTCGCCTCGGTGATCGCGCTACTTCTCGTGAACGCCGCCGGAACGCTCGTGCCCGTCGTGCTCGCGCGGTGGTGGAAGGCCGGGCCCGCCACCATCAAACTCGCGCCGCGCTATCTGATCGCCGTCGCCGCGGCATCCGCCCTGTCGCGCGTGCTCGAATTGCAACCCGCCATCCTGTTCGGGCTCGTCTTCACCGTCAGCCTCGTGAGCGTGATCGGTGCCGAGCTGCGGGGCAAAGTGGCCCTCGCCCGCATCGCCGCCGTGTTCTCGGTGGGTGTGGTCGGATGGGTCACTACCGGCCTGATCGGTCAGCCGTCCGGGTTCTGGGGTGCGCTGGGGTCGGAGATCGCCGGCATCACGGCCATGGCCGGCGTCGGATCGGCGGCCATCATGCTCATCCCGCTGGGGCAGCTCAGCGGGCGGGCGATCTACTCGTGGTCGAAGCCGCTCTGGATGGTCGTGACGCTCATGATGTTCACGGCGCTGTTCCTGCAGCTCGGGCCCGTGATCGACAGCTGGCAAGGTGGAGTGGCCGCTTCGGTCGCCGTTCTCCTGGCCGCGGGGTTCGGTGCCGTCTCGCTGTCGCTGTGGTTGTGGCGGCGCTACATTCAGCCCGCGTTGCGCTGAGCGGGCTGAACGTCTAGCCGGGCCGAACGTCTAGCCGGGCTGGGGCTTAGCCGGGCTGGTTTCTGGTCGGACTGTTTAGCGGTCGCCGAAGACGACGGGCAGGCCGCTCTGGTGCCAGCCCGTGATGCCACCCACGATGTTGACGGCGTCGTAGCCCTGCTGCTCGAGGTAGTCGGTGACGCGCGCGCTGCGACCGCCCGAGTGGCACAGCACGTAGACCGTGGAGTCATCCGGGATCTTGTCGAGGTTCTCGGTGAGCGTGCTCATGGGCACGTGCGTGGTGCCGTCGACATGCGCCTCGGCCCACTCGTCGTCCTCGCGCACGTCGATGATGCGGGGGCTGTCGATGGCCTGCAGGTCGCTGGGGGTGATCTCCTTCATGTGTCCATCCTGTCACGCTCTCGGCCCGGCGATCAGGGGGCCATGGCGACGGATGTCGGTGGCTGCGGCGAGAATAGGGGGATGTTCCTCGTGCTCGATCGCCTGCCCGGCGGTTCGGCGCGCCTCACCGAGGTCGACGACTCGGGAGCCGTGCTCGACAGCATGACCCTCGCCGCCGACGAGGTGGCGCGCGAGGTCGACCGACGCGAGCGCGTTGCCGATGCGGCCGCGGCGATCGATGTGGATTCGGAAGCCGGTGCTGATACGAGTGCTCGCGGCGCCCAGAAGCGCGACGCGAGCTCAGGCGCCGCCCGGCCCCGCTGGGTCTGGGACGACACGTCGGTTTGGTATGGCGAGTTGCTGCAACACGGCGTGCTCGTCGAACGTGCCTGGGACTTGCGCCTGTGTCGCACCATTCTGCGCCGCGCCGTCTCGACGCGCACCAGCCGTCTTCGCGCGTCCCCGCTAGATGCCTGGGACGCCCCGCCCGCCTTCGTGCGCCCGACCCGGGGTGAGACGCTCTTCGACGGCCTGCTCGACGACGAGGCCCCGGCAGACTCCGGGCTGTCGGCGCTCGACGAGTTGCAGCGGCAACTCGAGGCGCTGGCGTCGAGCTCAGAACCGGGGCGCCTGCGGTTGCTCCTCGTCGCCGAGTCGACGGGCGCACTCATCGCCGCCGAGATGCGCCACAGCGGTGTGCCGTGGCGGGCCGATGTGCACGATCGACAATTGACAGACATCCTCGGTTCTCGACCCACTCACGCTGGGCGACCCGAGAAGCTCGAACGACTGGCCGACGAGATCCGGGGGCTGCTCGGCGCGCCCCAGCTGAACCCCGATTCGCAGCCCGAGCTGTTGCGGGCGCTGCGGCAGGCGGGCCTCGGCGTGACCTCGACGAGCAAATGGGAGCTGGGCGAGCTCACGCATCCGGTCATCGAGCCCCTGCTGCGTTACAAGAAGATGTCTCGACTGCTGGGCGCCAACGGCTGGGCCTGGATGGATGCGTGGGTGCGCGACGGCCGGTTCCACCCCGACTATGTGGTGGGCGGCGTCGTGACGGGCCGCTGGGCAACCTCGGGAGGCGGGGCGCTGCAACTGCCCGCACAGATCCGTTCGGCCGTGCAAGCCGACGACGGCTGGAAGCTGATCGTCGCCGACGCGGCCCAGCTCGAGCCGCGCATCATCGCGGCCATGTCCCGCGATACGGCGATGGCCGACGCCGGACGCGAACGCGACCTGTATCAAGGCCTCGTCGACGCGGGCGTCGTCGACACCCGGCCGCACGCGAAGCTCGCCATGCTGGGCGCCCTCTACGGCGCGACGTCGGGCGAGAGCGCGCGACTCATGCCGCGCCTGCTCAAGGCCTACCCGAAGGCCACGGGGCTCGTCGAGGCGGCCGCACGGGCCGGCGAGGCGGGCGAGCAGGTGAGCACATGGCTGGGGCGCAGCTCGCCGCTGCCCTCGGACGAGTGGCGTGAAGTCACGCGACTCATCGGGCAGGAAGGCACCTCCCCCGCCGACGAGAAACGCGCCCGCCAGGTGGCTCGCGATTGGGGCCGCTTCACGCGCAACTTCGTGGCGCAGGGCACGGCGGCCGAGTGGGCCATGTGCTGGATGGCGGGGCTGCGGTTGCGTCTGCGCTCGCTGCGCACGGCCGCGGGAACGCCGCAGCTCGTGTTCTTCCTGCACGACGAAGTCATGGTGCACGCGCCCGCCGCGGTAGCCGACGAGGTCGCGAGAGCCGTGCGCGAATCCGCCGCCGAGGCCGGCCGACTGCTGTTCGGCGGCTTCCCCATCGACTTCGCGCTCGAGGTGGCGATCGCCGACAACTACGCCGAGGCGAAGTGACGGCTGGCCACAATCCCATCATGGTGTCCGCTGACGCCTCATAACCCAGTGTCGCAGGCGATGCAAGACCCCCGTTTGACGAGCGAATCTCACCTATGGTCGCGTCATGGGGATTTCGAAAAAGACCACCACCCTGGCCACCGTCGCCGCAGCAGCCGTCGTGGTGGGGCTGACCGCCCTGCCGGCCGATGCGGCCACGACCACACGGTGGGCCGACTTCACGGATCTCGCCGGCGCGGCCGGCGCGCAGACCGGAGCGCTGAGCCTCGGCCTCGGGGCGTTCCCGGACGCGACCATCGCGACGGACGCGGGTACCCGGAACGCCGGAGTCGTGTCAGGCGCCACGACATGGCTCTCGCCGACGACCCCTGTGGGGTCGAAATACGGAACGTCGCGCAACCAGGAGTACCTCAACCTTCCCGCTACGACATCCAATGGCCCGTCGACCACCACGTACACCTTCGACGCCGCGACGCCGACCGCTGGCTGGGCCATCGTGCTGGGCGACATCGACGCCGATGCCGTGCGGGTGAGCGCTACAACCGCGACCGGTGCCGCCGTGCCGACCGCTCAATTGAACTACCGGGGCGGCTTCAATTACTGCTCGAACAGCGGGGCGGGTGAGCCATCCTGCACCGGCGCCGCGACCGATGTGCCCACCTGGGACCCGGCGACAGCGACCCTCACCGGCAACGATGGCGCCTCGGACACCTCGGGCGCGGCCGGGTGGTTCGAGCCTACGGCGGCCATCAAGTCGCTCACTTTCACCTTCACGAGCCGCAGCGGTTTGCCGATCTTCCAGACCTGGTTCACCGGACTCGCCCGGGACATCAGCGGGTCCGTCGCTTCGACCGCCGACGGCGGCTCGGCCTACGCGGGGGCGACGCTGACCCTGACCGATGCAAACGGTGATGCCGTCGCGACCACGACATCCGACGCGTCGGGGGCCTACGCGTTCCCCGGCTACACCGCGGCACCCGGTTACACCGTCGCCGTGGAGGTGCCCGCCGGCTGGACCGCGAACGGACCCATGAATCGCGGTGTCGACCTCACCACGCAGGATGCCGCGAACGTGAACTTCGAGCTCGCACCCCCGGTCGTCGCGCCATCGGGAACGATCGCCGGTTCCGTGCTCGACGAGGAGGGCGTGCCCGTGCCCGACGTCACCATCGACCTCGACGGAGCCCTCGCCGACGTCACGACGACGACCGACGCTGACGGCACCTACGACTTCGCCGGCCTCGATGTCGGCGATTACACGGTAACCGCGACGGCACCGGATGACTTCGAGTTCGTCGGTCCGGCGGCGCAGACGGTGAGCATCGACGACCCCGGAGCGGCGGTCACAGTGCCCGCCTTCCGACTCGCGGCCGTCGTCGCCGAGCCGACCCCGACGCCCACGCCCACGCCCGATCCCACCGCGACTGCCGCGCCGACATCGGTGCCGAGTCCGTCCGATGCCCCCACCGGTGCGCCCACTCCCGGGAACGTCGGTGGCCGACCGGGATCCGGCTCGTTGCCGGCGACGGGTGCTGAGACCCTCCCCGGTCTGACGATCACCGCTGGCCTCCTCCTCGGACTTGGCGCCCTGTTCGCCCTGGGCTCGGGCTCCGCGGCAGCTCGACGCCGCCGCGTCCACGCCCGTACCGAACGCTAGACCTGCAGACGGAACGTGGCGCCGCACACCCTGTGGTGCCGCGTTCCGTCCTTCCGGAGGCGGCCGTTCCCGCCCCGAACCGGGGGTATGCGAAAGACGCCGGATGCGGTTATCTGAGGATGTGTCCGATTCGACGCCGCCAGCTGTTGCGAAACGTTATCGGAGCCCCCAGGCACGGCCGACGGTGACCGACATCTACTCCTCCGATTCCGGATGGACGAGAGCACCGGGCGCTCCGCGTTTGACCCACTCCCTCGCCACTGAGCTGCGCGCTCAGGGGGTCACCATGGTGCGCACCCGGTGGCGGTTCACCACCAAGGAGTTCACGATCGCGTCGCTGATCCCGCCGGACTAGCCCGGCAGGCGTCCGAGGCCGTCTACGACCGGGATGGCCGCGAGCAGACGCTGTGTGTAAGCATCCTGAGGGTTCGTCCACACGCTGTCGACGGGCCCGCGCTCGACGATCTTGCCCGCGCTCATGACCGCGACGTCGTCGGCGATCACGCGCACCACCGACAGGTCGTGGCTGATGAACAGCAGAGCCGCGCCCGTCTCGACCGCCAGCTTGCGCATGAGCTTCGCCACCCGCGCCTGCAGCGACGCGTCGAGCGAGGCGATGGGCTCGTCCCCGATCAAGAGTTCGGGACCGGCCGCGATGGCCCGCGCGATGGCGATGCGCTGACGCTGACCGCCCGAGAACTGGTGCGGGTAGCGGTCGCGGCTCGAGGCATCCAGTTCGACGTGTTCGAGCAGCTGCGGCACATTCCAGGCATCGCGATCGGGGTTCACGCGCAGACCGTCCTCGATCTGGCTGCCGATCGTGCGGCGCGGGTTGAGCGACGCGAACGGGTTCTGGAACACCATCTGGATGCGCATGAGCGCCGGGTCGCGTTTGCGCAGCCCGAGCTTGCCGATGCGCTGACCGTTGAAGCTGATCGAACCGGCCGACGTGGGTTCGAGGCCGCAGACCGCGCGCGCCAACGTCGATTTGCCGCATCCGGATTCGCCCACCAGGCCGAGCACCTGACGGGGTTCGAGGTCGAAGCTCACCCCGTCCACGGCGTTGAGGGTGCCGCGTCCGGGCAGCTTGTAGGTGACGCGCACGTCGTCGAGCGAGAGCAGAGTCATGACAGACCGCCTTCGGTAGGTGCCGCATCCCGAGCATTCGCTGCACCGGCTTCATGGGGCGCATCGGCTGCGTCGGGCAGCGCCTCGATGAGCGCCCGCGTATAGGGATGCTGCGGATCGGTAATCACCTGGAACCGTGAGCCGTGCTCGACGATCTCGCCCATGCGCATAACCGCGATCGTGTCGGCCAGCGCCGACATCACGCCGAGGTCGTGCGTGACGAGGATGATCGCGATGCCGAGTTCGTCGCACAGCGTGCGCAGCAGCCGCAAGATTCCGGCCTGCACCGTCACATCGAGCGCCGTCGTGGGTTCGTCGGCGATCAGCACCGACGGCTCGCACATGAGCGCCGACGCGATGGCGATGCGCTGCAACTGCCCACCCGAGAACTGGTGCGGGTATTTGCGCAGGGCCGCCTCGGGACTCGGCACGGCCACGAGGCCCAACATCTCGAGCGCCCGCTGCTTCGCAGCCTTCTTCGACGCACCGGTGTGGTGCCGATAGTGGTCGATCAGCTGCGCCTCGATCGTGAGCATGGGGTGCAGGCTCGCGGTCGGGTCTTGGAAGATCATGGCGATCTTGGCGCCGCGGTATTCGTTCATGGCCCGCTGCTTGAGCTGCGTTAGTTCGACACCCTCGAAGCGGATGCTTCCACCCACGTTGGCGCCCGCGGGCAGCAGCCCGCACACGGCGAGCCCCGTCATGGTCTTGCCCGAGCCCGATTCGCCCGCAAGCCCCGTGATCTGGCCGGCCGGCACGTCGAGGTCGATGCCGCGCAGGATCTGCTTCTCGGCATCCCCCCGCCCGAAACTGAGGGTCAGTCCTTGAATTGTGATTCCGGATGCGCTCACAGCGCCCTCCCCTGAACGGCTTCCTGCGAGCGCGGGTCGAGCGCGTCCCGCAACGCGTCGCCCAAGAAGTTGAAGGCGAGCACGACGGTGAGAATGGCGAGGCCCGGGAATGCGGCGATCCACCACGAGGAGAAGTTCTGCACACCATCCGACACCATGGCACCCCAGTCGGGTGTGGGCGGCACGGCGCCGAGGCCCAGGAAGGAGAGGCCGGAGAGCAGCAGGATGGCCGTGCCCACGTCGAGCGTGGCGAGAACGACAACGGGCGACACGACGTTCGGCAGGATGTCCTTGCTGAGCGACGTGAACGGGCCGTTGCCGAGCAGGCGACCGGCCACCACGTATTCGGCGTTGCGCGCACCCAGCACGAGCGACCGTGTGACCCGGGCATAGGCCGGCCACGACACGATGAGCATGGCGATGACGGCGTTGGTCAGGCTGGGCCCGAGCGACGCGGCGATGACCATGGCCAGGATGATGGTCGGGAACGCGAACACCAGGTCGGCGATGCGCATGATGGTCTCGTCGAGCGCCTTGCCGAAGTAGCCCGCGATGGCGCCCAAGACCGAGCCGATGAGCATGGCGAAGATCACGAGCATGAGGGCGAGCGGGATCGACACCTGCGCACCGCTGATGACGCGCGACAGGACGTCGCGCCCCACCTGGTCGGTGCCGAACCAGTGCGCGGCGCTCGGTGCCTGCAGGCGGTCGAAGTCCTGCGCCAGCGGGTCGAACGGGCGGATGAGGGGCGCGAACACGGCGACCAGCAGCCAGAAGGCCACGATGACGCCGCCCGTGATGGCGAGCGGCGTGCGCAACTGCTTCGAGATGCGCAGACGGGAGCGGCGCTTGGTCTGAACGGCCAGGACGTCGGTCATGCCACCCTCACTCTCGGGTCGATGAAGCCGTAGAGCACGTCGACCAGGAAGTTGAGGCCGATGTAGACGAAGCCCACGACGAGGCCCACGCCCATGATGGCGGGGAGGTCGAGCTTGGTGGCGGCCGAGTAGGCGTACTCGCCGAGGCCGTGCCACGAGTAGACCTTCTCGACGAGCACGGTGCCCGACAGCAGCGAGCCGAAGGCGACGCCCAGCACCGTGATGATGGGCACGAGGGCGCCGCGCAACACATAGCGCGTCACGACGACGCGGCCGGGCAGGCCTTTGGCGCGGGCGGCGCGCACGAAGTCCAGGTCGAGCACCTCGAGGATGGCCGAGCGGGCGAAGCGCGTGAGCAGGCCGATCGTGTAGAGCGCCAACACCGAGGCGGGCAGGATGAGGTGAGCCACGGCATCCAGGAACGTGTCGACCTGCCCGGCCAGCAGCGAGTCGACCGTGAACAGCCCCGTGACGGTGGGCGGTGGAATGGCCGCGGGCGACAGCCGGCCCGAACCGGGGAACCAGTGCAGCTGCGAGAAGAAGACGAAGTAGACGACGAGCGCGAGCCAGAACGACGGCACCGAGATGCCGATGAGGCTCACGACACGGATCATCTGGTCGGTGATGGTGCGGCGCTTCAGGGCCGCCCACATGCCGAGGCCCACGCCGATGACGATCGAGATGACGATGGCGGTGAGGGCGAGCTCGGCGGTGGCGGGAAAAGCTCGGCCGAGTTCATCCGCCACGGCACCGCGGGTCTGCTGCGACGTGCCGAGATCGCCGTGCAGCAAGTTGGTGACATACGTGACGTATTGCACGGGGAGGGGCTTGTCGAGGCCGGCGTTCTCGCGGAACTGGGCGACGATCGCGGGATCGGCCGCGGCCTGCTCGCCGAGCGCCGCTTGCACGGGATCGGCGGGGACGAGGTTCGTGAGCGTGAACGTGACGAGGGTGACCCCGAACATCAGCAGGACCGTGAGGCCCAGGCGGATGCCGAGGTAGCGCGCGAGCGGGTGCAGACCCGCTCGCGCGCTCTTCGTCGGAGCGGTTTTACTGGATTCCGGCAAGATCGACGGTCCAGGTGGGGTTGAGCGGCACCGTCTTGATCGTGGTAGCGGTGACCACGTTCTGTGCGGGCTGCAGCAGCGGGATGAACGGGCCGGACGCGTTCTGGGCCTTCTGCAGGTCCTGGTACGCGGTGGCGCGCGCGTCGGTGTCGGTCGCGGCGATCGCGGCGGCGGCGAGGTCGGTCACGGTGGGGTCGGCACCGGCAGCCCAACCGGCGCGCAGGCCGACGAGTTCACCGGGCGTGAAGGCCAGGTAGTTCGACGGGTCCGGGAAGTCCGGGCCCCAGTACCAGAGGCCGACGGTCTCCTTGCCGTCGCGGTAGGAGTCGAGCTCCGTGGCGACAGGCGCGGGTGCGAGGGTGACGGTGATGCCGACGCTCTTCAGCTGCGCCTGCACCGATTCGGCGATGCTCTGCAGCGACAGGCCCTGCACCGTGATGTCGTTCGGGAAGTTCAACGTGACGGCCTCGCCGGCGTAACCGGATTCGGCGAGGGCGGCCTTCGCGGCGTCGGCGTCGAACTGGTTGCCGTCCTTCGCGTCGAGCGCACCGTTGAAGATCGAGGGGATGAATCCGCCGGGGCGCACAGAACCCTCACCCGAGAGGTCGACGATCTTGTCGTAGTCGATGCCGAGCTTGACGGCCTCGAGGAACTTGGGGTTGCTCGTGATCTTCGAGACGGACGGGTCCTGGTTCAGCAGCAGGAAGATCATGTAACGCGAGGGGTTCGCGATGATCGAGACCTTCGAGTCGTCGAGCTCGGCGACCTGGTCGGGGTTCAGGTCGAGGGCGACCTGCGAGTCACCGGCCTCGACGTTGAGCTTCTGCGTGGGGCCCTGCACGTTGCGCAGCACGACGCGCTCGTAGGCCGGCTTGGTTCCCGTGTATTCGGGGTTGGCCGTGAAGACCACCTGCGAGGCGGCGTCGAAGGACTCCAGCTTGTAGGGGCCAGAACCAGCCGATTCCTTGTTCAGGAACGCTTCGGCGTCGTCGTCGGCCGAGGTGCTGCCGCCGTTCTTCTCGACGATCTCCTGGTTGACCACGCCGAGGGCGGGGTTCGGCAGGATGAACGGCAGCGCCGGGTTGGGGGTCGCCGACGTCAGGGTCAGGGTCGTGTCCGAGGTCTTCTCGATCGTGATGCCGTCGAGCAGGAACGAGGGGTTACCCTTCACGCCCTGCACGCGCTGCAGCGAGAACACGGCGTCGTCGACGGTCACGTCGGTGCCGTCGGAGAACTTCTTGCCGTCCTTCATGGTCAGGGTGAGCACCGTGTTGTCGGCGTTCATCTCGTAGCTGGCGAGTCCGTCGACGGGCTTCGTCACGTCGTCACCGTCGAAGGTGAGGAGCGTTTCGTACAGCGCCTTCGCGACGATCGAGCCCGTGGTCTCGTATTCGCGGTTGGGGTCGGCGGTCTTCAGGTCGAACGAGGCGTCGACGACGAGGGATTTTCCGGAGGCGGCGTTTTCGGTGCCGCCCGCGGAGCAGGCTGTGAGGGCGAGAGCGGCGGCGACGACGAGGCCGACCGCTGCAGTGCCGCGTCGGGTAGCGCGGCGGGAGATTGGTGACAAGGTGGTGCTCCTTATCTGGTTGGAAGGATAGGGCTGAAAGTAGTGTGTTTGCCGATCATTCGTCAATTACAGATTGCAACGTACGGAAAAAATGTCTCGAAATTCGTGCGGCGATGCCATAACCTCTCAAACACTCACCCCGAGCACCCTCCCGTCTGGACAAATGGAGAAGACGATGCAATTGGATGACACGCACGTTCGGATGCTGGAGCTGCTGCGCGAGGACGGCCGCATGTCCGTCGCGGCCCTCGCCGAACACCTGGGCATCTCGCGCTCCAACGCCTATGCCCGATACGAGGCGTTGTTGCGATCGGGCGTAGTGAAGGGCGTGCACGCCGAGGTGGAGCCATCCGCTGTCGGTCTCGGGGTCGCGGCCATGGTGTTCATCACCCTGCGGCAGAGTCAGTGGGCCGATTTCCGGGCGCGGTTGTCGTCGGTGCAGGAGCTCGAGTACTTCGCGGTGACGACGGGCGAGCACGACGGCATGATGCTCGTGCGGGCGCCCGATGTGGCCGCCATCCACGAACTTGTCGCCACGCAGCTGGCGCAGTGGCCCTCGATCAAGGCGACGACGACCGTGTTCGTCATGGACGAGGAGCGGGCACAGGTGTCGCTGCGTATGGCGCGGTCGAGCCGCACGTCGGTCGAGGATTCGGGCGAGCGGTTCGGCATGACCCGGTTCGTGCGCACGAGTGACGAGCGCGCGCAACGGGTGCCCGAGCGGGCGCCTCGCGTGCCGGAACGCCGAGGGCGGTAGCTCGGTTCTTCTAGACAGTGACCTCGCGGCACACACTGACGTGAAGCTGCCCATCGGGGGTGCGGAACTCCTCGGTGAGCAACAGCGTGCCGTCGGTGTCGCGCGAGATGACGGATGTCGCCGCCCCCGTCGTCGTGTTGTCGTCGTGGCCGCGGTGCACGAAGTTCACGTCGATGCGGGCGTCGTGGCGCACACCGCAGAATCGTCCGACCGAGACGGTGTCGCCGATGTACTCCCCCCACAGCACCCCGGACTTCTCGTGATAGACGAAGCGCGTCGGTGCGCTGGCATCCACCGCACTGGCGGTCGACGAGACCATGTCGAAGACGCGGCGGTCGAGATCGATCGCGAGGGTGTCGGTGGTGTCGGGGAGGTTCGTTCCTGTCATGACGCTCATTGTGGAGATCGGCTCGAACGGCTGTCAACCGCGCCGCGATCCGTCCGCCGATCGGATGGCCGGGATCATCCGCCCGGGACGAATTTTCGAGAATCGGGCGCCGCCGCGGATGAATCGCCGAACGTCTGTGCAGCGACTTGACGACCGTGCCGCCCGGATGTCTTACTGGCAGCATGTCTGCCGAACCGTTCGCGTTTCGCGATCCCCGCACCCAGCCGTTGCCCGACACCGACGCGTTCCGCTCCTATATGGCGGCCGATTGGGGACCGGTCGACCGACACGTCGATCTGGTCGAGGGGGCCGCGGAGTCGGCGGCGGGCCACCGAGCCGCACTGAGCGCTCAGTTCGCGGGGCGCACGCTGGTTGTGACGTCCGGCCGGTCGGCCGTGCGGGCGAACGACACCGAGTACCCGTTCCGCGCTGACAGCGACTTCGTGTGGTTGACCTCCTGCCAGGCCGAGGGTGCCGTGCTGGTCATGACGCCCGCGGGCACCGGACACGACGCCACGCTCTTCATCCCCGAGCCCGCCCCGCCGGGCGACGAGGTGTTCTATGGCGATGCCCTGCGCGGCGAACTGTGGATCGGGCCCGTCGCGGGGCTCGCCGACTGGTCCGCGGCGCTCGGCATCGAGGTGCGCTCGCTCGACCTGCTCGACCGGGCTCTCGACGCTCTTCCCGCTGATTCCCTCGGCGCCGGCGCACCCGAGCCCCGCACGGCAACGCGCGTCCGAGAGTCCGGTGAGCTGCTGATGGCCCTCTCCGCCGCCAAACTCGTCAAGGACGGCTGGGAGGTCAGCCAGCTGCGCGCGGCCGTCGACGCCACCGTGGAGGGCTTCCGCTCCGTCATCCGTGAGCTACCCTCGGCTCTATCGTTCGGCGGCGAACGCTGGCTGCAGTCCACCTTCGAACGCCACGCCCGCACCTTCGGCAACGGCGTCGGCTATTCGACCATCATCGGCAGCGGCCCACACGCCCCCACCCTGCACTGGACGCGCTGCGACGGCCCGGTTCTCGCCGACCACGTCATCCTCATCGATGCGGGCGTCGAAGCCCGCACGCTCTACACCGCGGATGTCACGCGCTCGTTCCCCGCCGGCGGCACGTTCTCCCCGGCGCAACGCCTCGTGCACGACCACGTGGAGCGCGCCCACCGCGCCGCCATGGCCCAGGTCGCCCCGGGCAAAACGTTCCTCGACATGCGCAACACCGCCTACGAGTCCATCGCCACGTCGCTGCACGAGCTCGGCATCCTCACGGTCTCGGTCGACGAGGCCATGTCGCCGGGCGGCCAGCAGCACCGCCGCTACCTGCCGAGCGGCACGGGGCACCACCTGGGCCTCGACGTGCACGACTGCGCGAAGATCGGCGACGAACGCTACCTGCACGAACCGCTGCAGCCGGGCGCCGTCCTCACGGTCGAGCCGGGCCTCTACTTCCATGCCAACGACCTCACGGTCCCGCCGGAGCTGCGCGGCATCGGCGTGCGCCTCGAGGACGACCTGCTGGTCACATCATCGGGCCAGGACATCCTCTCGCGCGCGCTCCCCATCGACGCCCCGGGCATCGAAACCTGGATGCGCGGCTGACCCGGTTGGACTGACCGGTAGGTGGTGCCCCCACAGGGACTCGAACCCTGACTGAAGCGATTTTAAGTCGCCTGCCTCTGCCGATTGGGCTATGGGGGCTGGTGCGCGAAGAGCCCGCCCGGATGCCGGGACGGGCTCTTCGACGTACTGCTGAGGTTACTTCGTCTCGGCCGGGGTGGTGGTTCCCGTCGGGACGTCGGCCGGAGTGGGGTCTTCCACCGGGGCGTCGGCCTTCTTGGCGGGAGCCTTCTTAGCCGGCGCCTTCTTGGCGGGAGCCTTCACGGGCTCGGCGGACGTGCCGGCCGCGTCGGTGCTCGACTGCGAGGGAGCCTCGGAGTCGGACGGGGCCGTGTTGGCGGCACCCGAGGCGGCGTCGGTGGACGGCGACGACGAGTAGGAGGCCGGGATGGGCTTCTGAGCAGGCTCGGCCGGGGCCGCCGCGGCGGGCTTCGGACGCGAGGCGAACTGCTCGAACACGGCGCGCGGCGTCTGCACGGCGGAGATGCCGGCGATGTCGCGACCGAGGAAGAAGTTGCCGACCCATCCGCCGATGACGCGCAGCTTGCGCTCCCAGCTGGGCATGGCCAGACCGTGGTAGCCACGGTGTGCGAGCCAGGCGGGAACACCCTTGATGGCGATCTTGCCGGACTGGAAGACACCCACGCCGATGCCGAGGCCCGCGACGGCGCCCAGGTTCTCGTGCGAGTACTTCTGGGGCTGTTCGCCGCGCAGGTCGGCGACGACGTTCTTCGCGAGCAGCTTGCCCTGACGGACGGCGTGCTGGGCGTTGGGCACGCAGAAGCCGCCGACGCCTCCACCCGTGATGTCGGGGACGGCTGCGACGTCACCGGCGGTCCAGGCGTTCGGGATGAACTCGTCGTCGGTGCCGATGCGCAGGTCGGCGCGGGCCACGAGGCGGCCGCGCTCTTCGATCGGGAGGTCGGTGTTGCGCACGATCTGGGGGTTGGCCATGACGCCGGCGGTCCAGACGATGAGGTCGGACTCGAACGACTCTCCCGTTGACAGCTCGATGGTGCCGTCGACGGCGCTCTTCAGCTGCGTGTCGAGGTGCACGTTGGCGCCGCGCTCGGCCAGGTTTTTGAGCACCCAGTGGCTGGTCTTCAGCGAGACCTCGGGCATGATGCGGCCCATGGCTTCGATGAGGTGGAAGTGCGTGTCTTCGAAGTCGATCTGCGGGTAGTACTCGATGAGCGCCGACGCGAACGAACGCAGTTCGGCGAACACCTCGATACCGGCGAAGCCACCGCCGACGACGACGAACGTGAGCAGACGGTCGCGCTCGGGGCCCGCGGGCAGCTGTGCGGCCTTGTCGAAGTTGTCGAGCACGCGGTCGCGGATGGCGACGGCCTCTTCGATGGTCTTGAGGCCGATGGCCTCGTCGGCGACACCCGGGATCGGGAAGGTGCGCGAGACGGCACCGGCCGTGACGATGACCTGGTCGTATTCGAAGTCGTAGGCCTCGCCGAGGGGCGGCTGGATGGTCGCCTTCTTCTCGGCGTGGTTCACGTAGGTGACCTTGGCCGTGATGACCTTGGTGTGGTTGAGGTGGCGTCGGTGGGACACGACCGCGTGGCGGGGCTCGATCGAACCGGAAGCGACCTCCGGCAGGAACGGCTGGTAGGTCATGTAGGGAAGCGGGTCGACCATGGTCACTTCGGCTTCACCCTTGCGCAGGTGCTTCTCGAGCTTCCAGGCAGTGTAGAAGCCGGCGTAACCTCCGCCGACAATCAGGATTTTGGGCACGTTGGAAAAATCTCCTACCTCGGTCAGTATGCACACAGGCTACTCCCTGTGAGCCACCCGTCTGAAATGCCGGGTGACGCCGATGGCCCCGAGCATTACGAGAGTACCAGTTCCGAGAAGGACGGCTAGCGGAATGCTCACGTACAGCAGGGTCTCGGTGGTGGGCAGGAACGGGTTCGGGCGCGCGGCAGCGTCGGCGGGAGGCAGGGGCTTCGGCGTGGAGGTGTCGGTCGGCACGGGCACCGAGGTGGCGGATGCGCGGCGGTGCACGGTGATCCACTCCTGCAGCTGCTTGGCAGGGCCGGTGCCCGAGAAGGCGGGGACGTCGGCGGTGACAGCGGCTCGAGCATCCACGAGGCCGTAGCCGTAGATGGGGCTCGGGACGGCGGTGCCCTGACCCGGGGCCGGTGTGGCGGTTTTGACGACGCGGTCGATCACAGCGCCCGCGTCGAGGTCGGGGTACTTCGCTTTCACGAGGGCGACGATGCCCGCGACGATGGGTGAGGCGCCGGATGTTCCGGACCATCCCACGTAGCTGCCGTCGGGCGACACTCCCACGAGCTCTTCGCTGGGCGCGGCGACCGAGATGGTGATGCCCTGGCTCGAGGCGTCGAAGCTGGCGGTCTTGTCGCGTTTCACCCCGCCGACGACGAGCACGCCGGGGATGGTGGCCGGGGCTCCGACCTCTTCGGTGCCGCTCCCCCGGTTGCCGGCCGCCGCGACGACGACGACGTTGTGCTCGAAGGCGTATTTGAAGGCGTCGTCCCAGCTCTCGGGCCAGTCGAGCGTGTTGGTGGTGAGGGACATGTTGATCACGTCGGCACCGTTGTCGACGGCCCACCGGATGCCCGAGGCGATCTGATCTTCGAACGGGACGGTCGATCCGCTCGTGCGGAAGCCGACCGATACTGACAGGAGCGTGGCGTCGGGGGCTGCACCGAGCACGCCGTTGTCTCCGCCCGCACCGCGGCCCGCGGCGAGCGAGCCGACCCAGCTGCCGTGCTCTTTCTCGTCTTTCTGGCCGAGGGGCGTGCGCCCGTCTGGGCTGCCGACACCCGAGGCGTCGTATCCGGCGGCCACGGCTCCGTTGAACTCGGCGGGGCCGGAGGAGATGCCCGTGTCGATGACGGCGATGGTGACGCCGGCGCCGCGCGTGGTGTTCCAGGCGTCGCGGATGCCGTAGTCGGAGAGCCAGTATTCGGCGTCGCGAACGGCGTCGGCGTGCGCGGGTGTGACTCCGCCGAAGACCGTGGCGAGGCCGATGAGTGCCGCGATCGTGGCCGAGGCGGCTCGCGGAGCCCGCCCACGCGACCGTGTCGTTCCGCCCGCAGCGCCCATCCCCCGGTCGCTGCCCTTCCGTCCCCAGGCCATCGTCTACTCGCGACCGGTTGAATCGCCGAGGGCGGCGGTGGCCGAGGCAGGCGCGGAAGCGGACGTGGCCGGGGTGGCGGAAGTCGTCGCCGCGGCGGATGCCGAAGCGCGCGCCGTTGCAGAGGTGGGCGCCGATGCGGAGGTGGGCGCCGATGCGGATGCCGGCAGGTCGAGCGGCTCGTCGCTGACGTCGTCGCCGAGGTCGTAGACATCGCACTGGCAGACGTCGGGGCTCCAGGTGCTGCGTTCGAGCGCGAGGTCGCCGATGGGGTTGACGCCCGCACCGGCGGCGAGCGAGTGCCCGGCGAGTGCGTGCAGGCATTTCACGCGAACGGGCATTCCGCCCGCAGAGATGCCGTGGATCTCGTCGACGACGCCGATTCTCTCACGGTCGGCGAGATAGGCCTCGTGCGCGGCGCGGTAGCGCTGTTGCAGGTCGTCGTCACCGGCGAGCTGGTCGTTGTATTCGTTCATCACCTGGGTGGCTTCGAGAGCCGAGATGGCCGCCGTGGCGGCCGGGTGGGTGAGGTAGTAGAAGGTGGGGAACGGCGTGCCGTCTTTCAGGCGCGGGGCCGTGGAGACGACGGTGGGCGCTCCGCAGACGCAGCGCGCGGCGATGCCGACGACGTCGCGCGCGGGCCGCCCGAGTTGGGCGGAGACGGTGCGGATGTCTCGCGTGCTGACCGGTCCGAAGGGCGGGGTGCTCATATGTCCATTATCGGGTCTAGGGGGTGGGTGCGGGGCTGGATCCGCCGGTGCCGGGTGTGGTGCCGGCGCCGCCCGTGCTGCCGGGCCCGGGCGTGACGTCGGCGAGTCCGGAGCTCATGACCGATCCGAGGAGCGCTTGGCCCCAGTCGATGTCGGTTTCGGTGAGTGTGTCACTGACGGGCGTTTCGGTGTCGCCGAGGAGGGCGGGGTCGACGTCGTCGATGACGATGAAGCTGATCTCGCCGGGGTTGGCGTAGAAGAGGCGGTCGCGAGCCTGCGTGGTGACGTAGGTGCTGTCGTTCCAACGCTGGCGTTCGGCGGTGAGCTGGTCGATCTGGTCGGCGCGGTCGTCGACGGTCTGTTGCAGGGCGGCGATCTGTTGCCGTTGTTCGATGTACGCCTTGAGGTTGGGTGCCAAGACGACAACGCCGAGCACGATGACGGCGAGCATGAGCACGGTGAAACCTGAGAAGCGGATGCCGCGCAGCCAGTTGCCGCGCTCGGTCTCGGCTTGTGCGCGGCTCTCGTCGCCGGCGCGGTCGAAGCGGCTGCCCGAGGCGGTCGCCGCCGGGCGCGCTTTCGGGGCCGGCCGGTTGGTGACGGGCTTTTTCGGCACGGGCCGTCCTCCTGACGCAGAAAGCTCCGGGTGTCGCTGACGCGAAGCACCCGGAGCTTTCAGTGGTGCTTGTTACGCCTGGAAACGCGGGAAGGCGGAGCGGCCGGCGTACACGCCAGAGTCGCCCAGCTCTTCTTCGATCCTCAGCAACTGATTGTACTTCGCGACGCGCTCGGAGCGGGCAGGCGCACCGGTCTTGATCTGGCCGGCGTTGGTGGCGACGGCGAGGTCGGCGATGGTGGTGTCTTCGGTCTCTCCCGAACGGTGCGACAGGATCGCGGTGTAGGAGGAGCGCTGCGCGAGCGACACGGCATCGAGCGTCTCGGTGAGCGTGCCGATCTGGTTGACCTTGACGAGCAGCGAGTTGGCAGCACCGCGACGGATGCCGTCGGCCAGACGCGTCGGGTTGGTGACGAACAGGTCGTCGCCGACGATCTGAACCTTTTTGCCCAGCTCGGGCGTGAGGTGGGCGTAGCCTTCCCAGTCGTCTTCGTCGAGAGGGTCTTCGATGGTGACCAGCGGGTAGTTGGCGACGAGCTCGGAGTAGTAGGCCGTCATCTCCTGGCTCGAGAGCTGCTTGCCCTCGAACTGGTAGGCGCCGTCCTTGAAGAACTCGCTCGAGGCCACGTCGAGGCCGAGGGCGATGTCGGTGCCGGGCGTGAAGCCGGCCTTCTGGATGGCTTCGACGATGAGGTCGAGCGCAGCGCGGTTGTTGGAGAGGTCGGGGGCGAAGCCACCCTCGTCGCCGAGGCCGGTCGCGAAGCCCTGGGCCTTGAGCAGGCTCTTGAGGGAGTGGTAGGTCTCGACGCCCCAGCGGACGGCCTCGCTGAAGGACTCTGCACCGATGGGCAGGACCATGAACTCCTGGATGTCGACGCCGGTGTCGGCGTGCGCGCCACCGTTGATGATGTTCATGAGGGGAACGGGCAGCACGTGCGCGTTCGGGCCACCGACGTAGCGGTAGAGCGGGAGGTCGGCCGAGTCGGCAGCGGCCTTGGCGACCGCGAGGCTGACGCCGAGGATGGCGTTGGCGCCGAGGCGGCTCTTGTTCTCGGTGCCGTCGAGCTCGATCATGGTCTGGTCGACGAGGCGCTGGTCGTCGGCCTCGAGTTCTTCGACCGCCGGGGCGATCTCGTCGAGGACGGCGTCGACGGCCTTGAGGACACCCTTGCCCTGGTAGCGATCCTTGTCGCCATCGCGCAGCTCGTAGGCTTCGAATGCGCCGGTGGAGGCGCCGGAGGGGACGGCAGCGCGGCTGACCGTGCCGTCATCGAGCAGAACCTCGACCTCGACGGTCGGGTTGCCACGGGAGTCCAGGATTTCGCGAGCGCCTACTGCCTCGATGAGTGCCACTTGATGTGCTCCTTGCTGGGAAAGTGTTCGTTTCGTGGGCCGCACAGGCCCGGGGCCAGTCTAGCGACACGGGGTGTGAGGGCATCCGTGTGTGTCGACCTGTTGATGAATGTTCAGCTCGGCGACCTGTGCAGAACGATCTGCGGGCCACGACGGGCGTCAGCCGAGGGGTTTGAACTCGAGCTGGTCGACCGTGCTCGTGTCGCGACCGACGAACGCGAACGCCCCGAACCCGGCGGCCTCGACGCGATCGAGCGTGGCCTTGAGGTTCTTCGTGCGGCGCTCGAGGCGCACACGCTTACCCGCCGCCACGAGCGCCGTCTTGAGCAGCGCCAACTGCGCGGGCTGCGCGTCGGCGTCGTGCACCAGGACGACCTGGTCGGCGGCACCCGTCGCGTCGGCCTCGACAAGGTCGACGATGCGCTCGAAGCCGATCGAGAAGCCGGCGGCCGGCACGTCTTGGCCGAGGAAACGGCCGATCATGCCGTCGTAGCGACCGCCGCCGCCGAGCGAATAGCCGAAATCGGGGTGTTCGATCTCGAAGATCGTGCCCGTGTAGTAGCCCATGCCCCGCACGAGGAACGGGTCGAAGACGAGGACCGCCGCCGCGTCGGCCTGCTGCACCGCGGCGCCGATGTCGGCGAGCGACTGCAGCGCCTCTGGCGCGACACCCGACGGGACTTCGCGCTGGATCGACTCGAGCCCGAAGGGGTGGATGGTGTCGTCGACACCATCGCTGACCCGCGCCGTGAGGTAGGCGCCGAATGCCTCGACCGCCTCGGCCGACGAGCTGCGCTCGCGCAGCTCGCCCACGACACCCTCCGCGCCGATCTTGTCGAGCTTGTCGATGGTGATGAGCACCTGGGCGTGCTCGTTCGCAGCGAAACCGAATGAGTCGAGCAGGCCGAGCAGTACACGCCGGTCGTTGATGCGCACACGCGTGCCCGAGAGGCCGAGGGTGCGCAGGGCGGCGGCGGTCGCGGTGATCAGCTCCACCTCGGCCAGCGGGCCCGCCTCGCCGATGATGTCGATGTCGCACTGCACGAACTGGCGGTAGCGACCCTTCTGCGGGCGTTCGGCACGCCAGACCGGTGCGATCTGAATGGACCGGAAGACCGGCGGCAGCTCGGCGCGGTGCGTTGCATAGAAACGGGCGAGCGGCACCGTGAGGTCGAACCGCAGCCCGAGGTCGGTGAGCCCGGACTGATCGCCCGAATCGGCCGCGTGGGCGAGCGCCGTGGCGTCGAGCCCACGCTTCAGCACCGAGAAGGCGAGCTTCTCGTTGTCGCCGCCGAGCCCCGAATGCAGCCGCTCGAAATCCTCGACGACGGGGGTCTCGATCTCGTCGAAGCCGTGGGCCGAATAGACCGACCGGATGACGCCGAGCGCGTGCTCGCGACGCGCCTTCTCGGCGGGGAGGAAATCGCGCATGCCGCGCGGCGGGTTCACGGATGTTGCCATGCAGACGATTCTTCCACGGGGCGCGTGTGGCCCCCGCATCCGCTCGCCCGCTGTGGAGAAGAACGGGGTTCGCCGCCTGTGGAGAGCCGTCACGGCCCTGTCACACGCAGCGGCTATGCTCGGCCTGACCGATGACGGCAGGGGGAAGAGTGAGCATCGAAGTCGATACCGGGCGTGGCCCGACATCGGACGGAACGTCACCGCACGGGGGCATCATCGTGACAGACGTGAAGCGATCGTTCGGGGCGGTGCACGCCGTGCGCGACGCGTCATTCGAGGCGCACCCCGGTTCGGTGACCGCGCTCATTGGCCCGAACGGCTCGGGCAAGACGACACTCATGCTCATGCTGGCAAGCCTGCTCGCACCCCAACAGGGTAGCATCCGCGTGGCCGGTTTCGACCCCGTTGCGCAACCCCTCGAGGTGCGGCGGCGACTCGGGTGGATGCCCGACGCGCTCGGCTCCTGGGGCGCGCTCACCGTACGCCAGGCGTTGACCACCACGGCGGCGCTCTACGGAATGCCCCGCGACGAAGCATCCAGCCGCACCGAAGAACTGCTCGACATCGTCGACCTGGTTCCGCTCGCCGACCAGGCCAGCCGATCCCTTTCGCGCGGGCAGAAGCAGCGACTGTCGCTCGCACGCGCTATCGTGCACGACCCCTCGGTGCTCGTGCTCGACGAGCCGGCCTCGGGTCTCGATCCGGGCGCCCGCGCATCGCTGCGCGAACTCGTACGCCGGTTCGCCGGGCAGGGCAAGACCGTGCTGGTGTCGTCGCATGTGCTCGCCGAGCTCGACGAGATGGCCGACGCCGCCGTATACATCGAGCAGGGAGCCACCGTCAGCGCCGAACGAGTGGCTCGGGCTCGGTCGGGCCTGCGTGATTGGCGCATCCGGGCGACCTCCGCCGGGACGCCGCTCGGGCACGCGCTGCTCGCACTCGGGCTGCCGGCATCCCATATCTCGGCCGACAACCTGGGCACGCTCGTCAAGGTGGGCGGCGACGAACAGGCCGCGCGCCTACTGACCGATCTCGTCGGCCGCGGCGTCTCGATCAGCGCCTTCGCCCCCGCCGTCGGCGAACTCGAACACACCTTCCTCGATATCACCGACCGCGGAGGCCGACGATGACCGCCACCGAACCGCAGCCCGGCCGCTTCGTGCCGCACACTCCCCCGCCCAGCGCCGATGCACCCCGCGCCCGCGGTCTGAGCTGGTTCGGCGGCGTCGGGGTCATCATCGGGCTCGAACTGCGCCAGCGCGTGCGGGGCGTCTCGTTCTACGTCTTGCTCGGCCTCTTCGTGATCCTCATGCTGCTCGTCAGTGTGCCGCTCGGCATACTGGGCGGCAGCGACGACGCATTCGGGGGCGGCGGTTCCTACTACTCCGCCATCATCTACTTCGTCCTCCTGCTCGGCACGCTCATCGTCCCTGCCCTCTCGGGCAACGCCGTCAACGGCGATCGGGATGCCGGCACGCTCGCCACCACGCAGGTCACCCTCGTCGGCGCGGGACAGATCATCATCGGCAAGTTCGTTGCCGCGTGGATCACGGCCATGGCGTTCCTCGTGGTCTCGATCCCGTTCCTCCTCGTCGCCTTCGCGTCGGGAGACATGTCGGCGCGCACCATCGTCGTCTCCCTCGTGGTGCTCGCCGTCGAGCTGGCCGTGGTGGCTGCCGTCGGCGTCGGGTTGTCGGCCATCCTCACGCGGCCCCTGTTCTCGGTGACCGTGACCTATCTGGTGATCGCAGCCCTGTCGATCGGCACCCCGATCGCCTTCGCGCTCGGCGGCGTCGTCGCACGCACCCCGGTGACACAGACCTACATCTCGCTCGATTACAGCGAGGAGAATGTCGACCCCGAGACGGGAGACATCATCAACTCCGTCTGCCTGCCGCCCGTGACATCGACCTACGACATGCCTCGTTTCGACCTGTTCTGGGGTGTGTTGGCCGCGAACCCGTACGTCGTGCTCGCGGATGCCTCCGCCGGCGATTTCGACGCCAACGGTCAGGCGCGCGACCTGTTCTCCGGTTTCGCTTCCGGGATCCGCTCGGCGCAGATTCCGCCCGAGAGGGAGACGGTCATCAACGACTGCGCCAGCCCGGGCAGTGAAGGCTATGCCGACGACAACCCCACCCCCGAAGAGATTTTCGAGCGGACAGTGCCGTCGTGGTTCGTCGGGTTGGGCCTGCACATCCTTCTCGGCGCCGGTCTGATCGTGTGGGGCATCGCACGCACGCGCACGCCGGCTCATCGACTTCCCCGCGGCAGCCGGATCGCCTAGCCGGGCCGCCGGGCTGCGAGGCTACGAGGCTACGAGGCTACGAGGCTACGAGGCTACGGAGCTACGGAGCTACGGAGCTACGAGGCTACGGACACGCTTTCTGCCGAGCGCACGTCGCTTTCCAGTTCACGGATAGCCCGTCGCAACGCGCGTTCGGCATCGAGACCGGCGCCCCGCGCTTCCTGAACGTCCGCGAGGAGACGACGGCCGAGTTCGAGTTCCGCGTCCGCGCTCGAGTCCGGGTCTGCGTCCACATTCGGGTCTACGTCCGCGTTCGCGTTCGCGTTCGCGTTCGCGTCAGCGTGCGCGGTCGAGTCCACGTCCGCGCCCCCGCTCGGTTCACGGTGCGCGTCCCCGCTCGGTTCACGGTGCGCGTCCCCGCTCGGTTCACGGCGCGCATCCCCCGCTCGCTCGGGGTCGAGCTGCACTCCGCCGACCGTGACCCCGACCTTGCCTGCGCGCGACAGCACCTTGTCGGCGAGAGCGAGCGCCGGCATCCCCCGCGGGATCCCGTCGAGCACGCTCGTGCGCGCCGACTTCTCGGCGGCCTTCGCGCGAAACCACAGAGTCATGACCTCCTCGGGCGTCGTGGCGACCTCGTCGCCGAAGACGTGCGGATGCCGCGGCACCATCTTGTCGAGCGCGGCCTGCGCCACATCGTTCAGGTCGAACGGTTCGGCACCCGCACGCGACGCGATCTCAGCGTGGAAGAGCACCTGCCACAACACGTCCCCCAGCTCCTCGACGAGCTCCGGCCGAGTGCCCGTTTCGATCGCTTCGACGAGTTCATAGCTCTCCTCGATGAGGTAGGGCACGAGGGCGTCATGGTCGATGGCCTGCGTCCATACACAGCGATCGCGGATCTGGGTCATGGCGTCGACGAGACGTTCCATCGGGGTGTTACCAGCAGGTTGGGATGCCATGGTTCTCCTCGAATAGGGACGGGGGCTCTCCGACATCCAGCCTAGCCACGCGATAGACTGGTGGTTGGTGTGCCGGGAAGTCTGGTCGGCAGGAGCGTGTCTCCTTCAGTCCGCCGTCGAACCCGTCTTCCGGGAAATCGGAGAAACATGAGCATCATTCGTTCCGAGCGCTACGCCGCATTCTTCCTCCTCGCCGCCGCAGCGCTGGGCCTCATTCTGGCCAACACCGCCATCGGCCCCGCGATCATGGGCCTGCAAGACGCGCATCTCGCCATCCCCGGCACCCCGCTCGACCTTTCCGTGGGCCACTGGATCAGCGACGGTCTGCTCGCGGTCTTCTTCTTCGTGGCCGCCATCGAGCTGAAGCACGAGCTCGTGGCGGGCGAGCTCAACACGGTGGCCAAAGCCATCCGGCCTGCCATCGCAGCCCTCGGTGGCGTCATCGTGCCGAGCGTCATCTATCTCATCGTCACGGCGGGTTCGGGCTACGAGGGTGGATGGCCCATCCCCACTGCCACCGATATCGCCTTCGCCCTCGGCGTGCTCGCCGTCTTCGGCCGCAGCCTGCCCGGTCGCTTGCGCATCTTCCTCCTGGCCCTCGCGATCCTCGACGACATCATCGCCATCGTCATCATCGCCGTGTTCTTCACCGAATCGCCGAACCTGCTTCTGCTGGCCGCGGCCGTCGTCGGCGTCGTGCTCTTCGGAGTGCTGAGTCGTCAGCTGCACACCCGCGCGCGCCCGTTCGTCATGGCCGCCATGCTGGTCGTCGGCGTGCTGACCTGGAGCGTCGTGTTGCTCTCGGGTGTGCACGCGACCATCGCGGGTGTGGCGCTCGGTCTGGCCATGGCGCTCAAGCCGGCCATGCGCACCCGGCACGCGCTCGAGCCCGTCACCAACGGTTTCGTGCTGCCGATCTTCGCGTTCTCTGCCGCTCTGGTCGCGATCCCGCAGGTGGGTGTCTCCGAACTCGCCGCGCCGTTCTGGGCCATCCTCATCGCCCTGCCGGTCGGCAAGATGATCGGCATCGGCCTCGGCGGATGGATCGCGAGCTTCTTCGGGCCGAAGGGCCAGCGCCCGCATCTGACGCCGCTGTCGCTTCTGGCCGCCGGGTCGCTCGGGGGCATCGGCTTCACGGTCTCGCTGCTCATGAACGAGCTCGCCTTTGCGAGCCAGCCCGAGGTGGCGGATGAGGGCACGCTGGCCGTGCTGCTCGGCTCGACGATCTCGATCCTGTTGTCCGCCATCTTCGTGAGCCTGCTCTCGCGGCAGCACCGTCGCCAGAAGGCCGCTGCGGCGCTCATCCACGCTCGCTAGCCCAGGTTCGACAGAGGGCACCTCGGCGCCCCGACCAGCGTCGGCACAGTTCACCTCCGCTCGCTGGCCGCCGCCGGGAGGCGCTCCCCCGCCGCGTCAGCCCGCGTTCTGCGTGGCCGCCTCGGTTTCCTTGCTGTCGGGGAAGATGGCGCCCAAGAACTGCGTCACCCAGTCGATCAGGTCGGCGTCGGGCAACGGCTGATCGCCGACGCGCGGCATGGGCACGACGAGCGCGTTGGCCTGGGCGAGGTATTTCGCGCCCGGGTACATGCGGCGCAGGCGTGCCTGGATCGAGTCGGGCAGATCGGCCGGCGCCACGCGCACGTTCGAGCCCATGGCGACCAGATCGCTGAGCCCGGCCCGTTGCGCGCGCTGACGCAGACGAGACACCTTGATCAGGTTCTGCACCGCGAGGGGCGGCTCGCCGTAACGGTCGGTGAGCTCTTCGATGACGAGCTGGATCTGGTCGTCCTTCGCCGCGGGACCCGAGGCGGCAGACAGCTTCTGGTAGGCCTCGAGCCGCAGGCGCTCGCTGTCGACGTAGTCCTCGGGGATGTGCGCGTCGACGGGCAGTTCGAGCCGCAGCTCGGTCTGCCCCTCGGCCACGTCGCCGCGGAAGGTGGAGACGGCCTCACCGATCATGCGCAGGTAGAGGTCGAACCCGACGCCAGCGATGTGCCCGGCCTGCTCGCCACCCAGCAGGTTTCCGGCACCACGGATCTCGAGGTCCTTCAGGGCCACCTGCATGCCGCTGCCGAGCTCGTTGTTGGCCGCGATGGTCGACAAACGGTCGTGGGCGGTCTCGGAGAGCGGCTTGTTCTCGTCGTAGAGGAAGTAGGCGTAGGCACGCTCACGACCGCGGCCGACACGGCCGCGCAGCTGGTGCAGCTGGCTCAGGCCGTACTTGTCTGCGCGGTCGATGATGATGGTGTTGGCGTTGGAGATGTCGAGGCCGGTTTCGATGATGGTCGTGCAGACGAGCACGTCGAACTTGCGCTCCCAGAAGTCCACGACGACCTGCTCGAGCGCAGCCTCGCCGAGCTGACCGTGCGCGATGGCGATGCGCGCCTCGGGCACGAGTTCGGCGATCTGCGCCGCGATGCGGTTGATCGACGACACCCGGTTGTGCACGAAGAACACCTGACCCTCGCGCAGTAGCTCGCGCCGGATGGCTGCCGCCACCTGCTTGTCGTTGTAGGGCCCCACGAAGCTCAGAATGGGGTGCCGCTCTTCGGGCGGCGTGGCGAGCGTGGACATCTCGCGGATGCCCGTGACGGCCATCTCGAGCGTGCGCGGAATGGGCGTCGCGCTCATGGCGAGGATGTCGACGTTGGTCTTCAGCTTCTTGAGCTTGTCTTTGTGCTCGACGCCGAAACGCTGCTCCTCGTCGATGATGACGAGCCCCAGGTCTTTGAAGATCACGTTGTCGGTGAGCAGACGGTGCGTGCCGATGACCATGTCGACCTCGCCGCGCGTGATGCCGGCGAGCGTCTCGCGGGCCTCTTTGTCGGTCTGGAAGCGGCTGAGGGCGCGCAGGTGCACGGGGAACCCGGCGAAACGCTCCTGGAAGGTCTCGAAGTGCTGTTTGACGAGCAACGTGGTCGGCACGAGCATGGCGACCTGCTTGCCATCCTGGATGGCCTTGAAGGCGGCGCGCACGGCCACCTCGGTCTTGCCGAAGCCGACGTCGCCCGAGAGCAGGCGGTCCATGGGAATGGGCCGTTCCATGTCGGCCTTGACCTCGTCGATGGTGGTCAGCTGGTCGGGCGTCTCGGCGAAGGGGAAGGCTTCTTCGAGCTCGCGCTGCCACGGGGTGTCGGGCGGGAAGGAGTGCCCCTTGCTCGCCATGCGCGCCGAGTAGAGCTTCACGAGCTCGACGGCGATATCGCGCACGGCACGACGCGCCTTGCCCTTGGCCTGCGACCAATCCGAGCCGCCCATCTTGCTGAGCTGAGGAGCCTCGCCGCCCACGTAACGCGTGAGCAGATCGAGCTGGTCGGTGGGCACGAGCAGCTTGTCGCCCGGGTATCCGCGCTTCGAGGGCGCGTATTCGAGGACGAGGTATTCGCGCATGGTCTTGACGGCGTTACGGCCACCCGAGGACACCTGGCGCTGAGACAGCTCGAGGAACTTGCCGATGCCGTGCGTCTGGTGGACGACGTAGTCGCCCGCCTTGAGCTGCATCGGGTCGACGACGTTCTTGCGCCTCGACGCGAGCTTCTTGACGACGCGGGAGTCGTAACCCGCCGTGCGGCCGTAGAACTCGGTTTCGCTGACGACCGCGAACTTGATCTCGGGCATCTCGAAGCCGTGCTCGGCGTCGGCCTGCAGCAGGTAGGCGATGCCGGTCTCGGGCTCGGCGGGCAGTTCGTCGACGGGGCGGGCGGCCACTTCGCGCTCGGCGAGGACGTCGGCGGCGCGCTCGACCAGGCCGGTGCCGCGAGCCGTCACGGCCACGGTCCAGCCCTCGGCCAGGCGCGTCTTCACGTGTTCGATGGCACCCTCGACGTTGCCCTGGAAGCTCGGCACGGCCTCGGCGTCGATGCGCACGGCCAGCAGCTCATCCATCTCGAGCTCTTCGGGCAACACATCGGTGGGGCCCTGCTGGAACGGGCTGAACGTCCACCACGGGTGGCGACTCTTCGACCCGGATGCTTCGCGGTCGCGCTTCTCGGCGTCGTGCACCGCATCGCGCAGCTCGCCGAGCGGGATGAATTCACCCGATGCCAGGTCGATGGGAGCGTTGGCGCCCACCGTGGCGGCACTCCACGCGGCAGCGAGGAACTCTCGGTTCGTCTCGGCGAGGCTGATGGCACGCGTGGCCACGCGCTCGGGCGCCATGACGGCGACGGCCGCCCCCTCGGGCAGGTAGTGCGCGATGGTGACGAGGCGGTCGAGCAGCGCGGGCGCCAGCGATTCCATGCCCTCGACCGGGATGCCCTCGCCGATCTTCTCGAGCATGCTCGACAGGCTGGGGAACTCGTGCTGCATCTCGCGAGCCCGCTGGCGCACCGATTCGCTGAGCAGCATCTCGCGGCTCGGCGGCAGCTCGACCGAGCCCACGTCTTCGGGCAGCGAACGCTGGTCGGCGACCGAGAACTTGCGGATCTGCTCGACCTCGTCGCCGAAGAAGTCGATGCGGTAGGGATGCTCGGCCACGGGCGGGAACACATCGAGGATGCCGCCGCGCACCGCGAATTCGCCGCGGCGCGACACCATGTCGACGCGCGTGTAGGCGAGGTCGACGAGGCGCAGGGTGAGCTGCCCCAGGTCGTTGCCACGGCCACCCGTCGTCAAGGTGATCGGATCGAAGTCGGTGAGGTTGTCGGCGAGCGGCTGCAGCGCCGCGCGCACCGAGGCTACCACGACGAGAGGCGTCTCTCCCGACCACTCCTTCATGCGCCGCAGCGCCTGAATGCGCTTGCCCACGATCTCGGCGCTCGGGCTCAGGCGCTCGTGCGGCAGGGTCTCCCACGACGGGAACTCGACCACCTGGGTGCCCGGTTGGATGCTCTGCAGCGCCCCGCGCAGCCCCTCGGTGTCGCGGCCGGTGGGTGCGATGACGAGCGCCGCGGCCGGGAGGCCCGCCTGCTGACGCTGTTCGAGTAGACCCGCCAGGAGGGGCACGCGCAGGCCGTCGACCACCGAGAAATCGGTGTCACGGTTGGCATGCGCCAGGGCGTCGTCGAACGTGGAGGCGCGCGAAAGCGCTCGAGTAATGCCCTGCAAAGTCACTCGCCAAGTCTACGGCCGACCACCGACACTCGGGCCGGAGTTCGCGTCAGGCGGATGGCGAGACGGCTCTCCGGGCTCGGCACACAGCACGCGACGCCCCAGGGGCAGGGCGCACGACTCGGCGCTCGGCGCTCGGCGCTCGGCGCTCGGCGCTCGGCGCTGCGCTCTCGGCGCTCAGGCCTTGGGGCTGTGGAACTTCTGCTGCGCCGACGCGAGCCCGTCGGTGATGATGGCCTCGACGGCATCCGCGCCATCGGCGATGAGGTTCGACAGCATCTGCTTCTCGGTGCCCGAGAAATCCTTCAACACGAAGTCGGCGGCCGGCTGACGCGCGTGCGGGCGACCGATGCCCACCCGCACGCGCGTGAAGTCGGCGCCGCCCGTTGCGGCCAGGATGTCGCGGATGCCGTTGTGGCCGCCGTGCCCGCCGCCCGACTTCAAGCGGATCTCATCGAACGGGATGTCGAGCTCGTCGTGCACCACGATGAGGCGGTCGGGCTGCAGCGAATAGAACTTGAGCAGCGCCGCCGTCGGCCCGCCCGACAGGTTCATGAACGAATTCGGTTTGCCGAGCACGAGCTTCGGCCCGCCGAACCCCAGACGCCCCTCGGCGACCCGGTTGTTGCTCTTGTGGGCGCCGAATCGGGCAGACATGCGCTCGGCCAACTCGTCGAGCACCATCTGGCCGACGTTGTGGCGGTTGCCCGCATATTGCGCGCCCGGGTTGCCCAATCCGACGACGATCCAGGTGTTCTCGGCCATGGGTTCCTCCCGCTCGGGCGCTCGACGTTCTCCGCGCAACCATCTGCCGACACCCGCGAAATCAACCACCCCACGATGCTAGCGGGTGCAACGAAGGGGCGGATGCTCGAGCATCCGCCCCTTCGTGTGTGCGCTGTTGCGCGAGCCGCCGTGAAGCCGTGGCGGCGGTGAAACGTGCTTATTCGGCAGCGGCCTCGGTGGACTCGTCCTCTGCGCCCTCTTCACCCTCGGCCAGCGTGGCGGCCGGCACCATGATGCCGACGACGAGCAGCTCGGGGTCGCTGATGAGCGTGGCACCGGCGGGCAGCGGAACGTCCTTCGCGAAGACGTGCTGGCCCTCTTCGAGGCCCTCGACCGAGAGCTCGAAGCCCTCGGGGATGTGGGTGGCCTCGACGCTCACGAGGAGCGTGGTGGTCTCGAGCGAGGCGATCGTGCCGGGGTAGGACTCGCCCTCGACGCGGATCGGAACCTCGACCTCGACCTTTTCGCCCTGGCGGACGACGATGAGGTCGAGGTGCTCGATGACCTGGCGAACCGGGTCCTTCTGAACGTCTTTCACGAGCGTGAGCTGCGTGGTGCCGTCGATGTCGAGGGCCAGAACGGCGTTCGACTTACGGATGATGAGCGCGACCTGGTGGCCGGGCAGCGACACGTGCTGCGGCTCGCCACCGTGGCCGTAGATGACGGCGGGGATCTTGCCCAGCGCGCGCAGCTTGCGGGCAGCGCCCTTGCCGAAGGATTCGCGCAGTTCTGCGACGACCTTGTTTTCGTCAGCCATGATTTCTCCTCCGGGGCTCGTGGCCCCGATCGTGTGCCCAACGGATGCCGGAGCACACCGTTGCAGCGTGGAGCCGCCCGCCCGGTGGGCCGACGACAGATCTGTGGTTTTCAACTCGAACGCATGTCAGCGTGAGGAAAAGCTCTGGAACGCTTGCCCACCGCGTCGATCACGGATGCCGGAGCATCCCTCGCCGAAGTTCAGGTGCCTACTCTACCGCACGTGGGCACCCCCGGCCCAGCATCCTGAGCCACCGCTACATATTCCGGCCGTCCGAGGCGCGCTTTGCTAGCGTTGATCGGAGCGCTCCACACCCGCGAACCCCCGGGCTCGCATCCGATTTAGAGGAGAAGTTCAATGGCGGATTCCACCGCAACAGGCGACACCACCGCGCAGGCCAACATCGGCGTCATCGGTCTCGCCGTCATGGGCAGCAACCTGGCCCGCAACCTCGCCAGCCGCGAGGGCAACACGGTCGCCGTGTACAACCGGTCGGCCGAGAAGACCCACACGCTGACCTCCGAGCACCCCGAGGCCAACTTCGTCGCCTCCGAGACCATCGAAGACTTCGCGAAGAGCCTGCAGACCCCCCGCACGGCCATCATCATGGTCAAGGCGGGCGCGGGCACCGACGCCGTCATTGACCAGCTCACCAAGGTCTTCGAGCCCGGTGACATCATCGTCGACGGCGGCAACGCGCTCTTCACCGACACCATCCGCCGCGAGAAGGCCGTCAAGGAGACGGGCATCCACTTCGTGGGCGCCGGCATCTCGGGCGGCGAAGAGGGTGCCCTCAAGGGCCCGAGCATCATGCCCGGCGGTTCGGCCGAGTCCTACGAGACCCTCGGCCCCATCCTGTCGTCGATCGCCGCGGTCGCCGAGGGCGAGCCCTGCGTCACCCATGTGGGCACCGACGGCGCCGGCCACTTCGTCAAGATGATCCACAACGGCATCGAATACGCCGACATGCAGCTCATCGCCGAGGCCTACGACCTGCTGCGCAAGGTGGGCGGGCTCGAGCCGGCCGAGATCGCCGACGTCTTCACCGAGTGGAATCAGGGCGAACTCGAGTCCTACCTCATCGAGATCACGGCCGAGGTGCTGCGCCAGACCGACGCCAAGACGGGCAAGCCCATCGTCGACATCATCGTCGACGAGGCCGGCTCGAAGGGCACCGGCGTCTGGACCGTGCAGAACGCGCTCGACCTGGGCGTTCCCGTCTCGGGCATCGCCGAAGCCGTCTTCGCGCGCAGCCTGTCGTCGCACCGCGAGCAGCGCGACGTGTCGACCAACCTGCCCGGCCCGTCCAACCCCTGGACGGTCTCGGAGGACGACAAGAAGGGCTTCATCGAGGATGTGCGCCTGGCGCTCTACGCCTCGAAGATCGTCGCCTACTCGCAGGGCTTCGACGCCATCAACGCGGGCGCCGAGAAGTACGAGTGGAACATCGACAAGGGTGCGATCTCGAAGATCTGGCGGGGCGGATGCATCATCCGCGCGCAGTTCCTCAACCGCATCGCCGACGCCTACGACGAGCAGCCCGCCCTCGAGGCCCTGCTCACCGCGCCGTACTTCACCGAGGCGCTCGTGCGTGCGCAGGAGTCCTGGCGCCGCGTCGTCGCCGGTGCCGCCGGTGCCGGCATCCCCGCGCCCGCGTTCTCGTCGTCGCTGTCGTACTACGACGGGCTGCGCGCCGAGCGCCTGCCCGCGTCGCTCGTGCAGGGTCAGCGTGACTTCTTCGGAGCGCACACCTACAAGCGCGTCGACGCCGAGGGCACGTTCCACACGCTGTGGTCGGGCGACCGCAGCGAGATCGAAGCGGTCGACACGCACTAGCTCGTCGACGCGGTTCGTCTGCCGCGAAAGCGCCGGTCCTTCGGGGTCGGCGCTTTCGCGTTTTTCGGGAGGCGACGAGGACGCCCGCTCACTGGGCGTGCACGGCGAGCCGCGACGCGACCGCTTCGAGCCCCGTCACGAGGCCGTGCACGACGTCGTTCGTCGCCCGCCGCGAGGGCAGCGTGACGCCCACGGCGCAGGGGCTCGCTCCCCCGGGCACGCGCACCGCGAGGCACGCCACCCCGACCACGCTCTCCTCGAGGTCGATCGCGAAGCCGCGCTGGGCCGTGGCCCGCAGGTCGTCGACGAGCGCCTCGATCGTGGCGTGCGACCGATTGGTGCGCAGCGGCAAACCGCCTTGCGCCTCGGCCGCCGTCAACCGATCGTCGAGGACGTTGCTCGGCAGCCCCGCCAACATGGCTTTGCCCACGGCCGTCGAGTAGGCCGGGGTGCGTTCACCGACGGCGGCGCTGACCCGCACGACCTCGGAGCCGCGGCGCTCGGTGAGATAGAGGACATCCGCGCCGTCGAGGGCCGCCAGACGCACGTATTCGTGCCGCAGCGGAGTGGTCGATCGCACGATGGGTAGGAAATGGCTCACCACGGTGAGCCGGTCGAGGCTGGAATGCCCGAGCTCGATGAGCCGCAGCCCGAGCGCCCAGCCGGAGTGTGTGCGGCGCACGAGGCCCGCGCTCGAGAGCGACGTGAGTAGGTTGCTGACGGATGACTTGGCCAGGTCGGTGGCATCGGCAAGCTGTGTAACAGTGGCCACGCCCCCGAGCCCGTCGATGGCCTCGAGCATGAGCACCATGCGGCGGATGGCGGGCACGGGGGCCACCCGGGTCTTCTCGTTGGTCAGCACGTGCATCACCTCCTGTGATGCAAATAAACCTCAAGAACCCCCGCAAAGCAAGAGCGTTGTTCGACCTGTGGAACGATCGCCCAAATCGGCCCTGTGGAGAACGAAAAACGAAGCCCCGCCTCCGAAAAACGGGGCGGGGCTTCGACAGAAAAGCTAGCGGAAGATCAGGCCGCACCGTCGAACATCGACGTGACCGAACCCTCTTCGAACACGGCCTGGATGGCCTGGGCGATGAGAGGCGCGATCGGCAAGATCGTGAGCTTCTCGAAGCGCTTCTCTTCGGGGATGGGCAGCGTGTCGGTGACGACGACCGAGTCGATGGCGTCGCTCTGCAGCAGCTCGACGGCCGGGTCGCTGAACACGGCGTGCGTGGCGGCGACGACGACGCCCAGGGCGCCGGCCTTCTTGAGCGCCTCGGCGGCCTTCACGATGGTGCGGCCGGTGTCGATCAGGTCGTCGACGAGCAGGCACACGCGGCCCGACACATCGCCGACGATCTCGTGCACTGACACCTGGTTGGGCACCAGCGGGTCGCGACGCTTGTGGATGATGGCGAGCGGCGCACCCAGCTTGTCGCTCCAGATGTCGGCCACGCGCACGCGACCCATGTCGGGCGACACCACGGTGAGCGTGTCGGTCGCCATCTTGGCGCGGAAGTGCTCGAGCAGCACGGGCATGGCGAAGAGGTGGTCGACGGGGCCATCGAAGAAGCCCTGGATCTGTGCGGCATGCAGGTCGACCGACATGATGCGGTCGGCGCCGGCGGCCTTGAACAGGTCGGCGACGAGGCGCGCCGAGATGGGCTCGCGGCCGCGACCCTTCTTGTCTTGACGCGCGTAGGGGTAGAACGGCGCGACGACCGTGATGCGCTTGGCGGATGCACGCTTCAACGCGTCGACCATGATGAGCTGCTCCATGAGCCACTCGTTGATGGGCGCCGTGTGCGACTGGATGACGAAGGCATCCGACCCGCGCACGCTCTCGTCGAATCGCGCATAGATCTCGCCGTTGGCGAAGGTGCGCGAATCGGTGGGAACGAGCTCGGACCCGAGCTCTGCGGCGATCTCCTCCGCCAACTCAGGGTGCGCACGCCCCGAGATCAGGACGAGGCGTTTCTGGCCGGTGATTTTGATGCCGGACACGAACCCTGCTTTCTGCCGGGCGACCCGGCATCTTGCCTCTCGGCGGTATTTCTGTGATTAACCTTCGGTGGTGTTGCCCGCGGTTTCCGAAGCCTCCCGGGGAGAGGCGGCTTCGGCGGCCTGTGCTGCCTCGCTGCCCGGGCGGTGGGTCGAAACCCACCCCTCGAGATTGCGCTGCGGGGCGACGTTGATGGCGAGGGACCCGGCCGGCACGCTCTTGCGAACCACCGTGCCCGCGCCCGTATACGCTCCGTCGCCAATTCTAATCGGTGCGACGAAGACGTTGTGCGATCCGGTTCGAACGTGCGAACCGATCTCGGAGGCGTGCTTGTTGACGCCGTCGTAGTTCGCGAAGATCGTGCCGGCGCCGATGTTCGAGCCCTCGCCGACCGTGGCGTCGCCCACATAGGACAGGTGGGGCACCTTGCTGCCGTCGCCGATCGACGAGTTCTTGGTCTCGACGAAGGTGCCGATCTTGCCGTCGACGCCGAGGCGGGTGTTGGGCCGCAGGTAGGCGAAGGGGCCGACACTTGCACCCGCGCCGACGACGGCGAGCGTGGCATCCGTGCGTTTGACCGTGGCGTTCTCGCCGATCTCGCAGTCGAGGATGGTGCTGTCGGGGCCGACGGTCGCGCCCTCGGCGATGACGGTCGCGCCGAGGATCTGCGTGCCGGGGAGGATCGTGACGTCGGGGGCCAGCTTGGCCTGCACGTCGATCCAGGTGGAGGAGGGGTCTTGGATGGTGACGCCGGCCAGCTGCCAACGACGCAGAACGATCTGGTTGAGACGCCAGGCGGCGGTGGAGAGCTGCACGCGGTCGTTGATGCCCTCGGCGATCCAGGCATCCGACACGGGAACGGCGATGACGTCGTCGCCCGAGGTGCGCATGAGGTGGATGACATCGGTCAGGTACTTCTCGCCCTGCGCGTTGTCGACGCCCAGCTTGCCGAGCTGCTCGCGCAGTGCCGGGGCACGGAACAGGTAGACGCCCGCGTTGATCTCGGTGGCGGCCAGCTGCTCGGGCGTGGCGTCCTTCTGCTCGACGATCTGGTCGAGGGCGTCGTCGGCCGTGCGGATGATGCGGCCATAGCCCGTGGCATCGGCCAGGATCGCCGACAGGATGGTGGCCGAAACGGGCTGGCGGCGGTGGTGCTCGATCAGGTTGCCGAGCGTGTCGGCGTTCAGCAGTGGAACGTCGCCGTTGATCACGAGCACGTCACCGTCGAAGTCGGCGGGCAGGGCCTCGACCGCGAGTTCGACCGCGCGGCCCGTGCCGGGGATCTCGTCCTGGTCGACGATGACCGTGCCGGGCAGGTCGCGCTCGATGACCTCGACGAGGCGCTCACGCTCGTGGCGCACAACGGCGAGAACGTGCGCGGCATCGAGCGCACCGGCGGTGGCCAGCACATGCGAGACGACCGGCAAGCCGCCCAGCGGGTGCAGGAGCTTGGGGGTGCGGGATTTCATGCGCGTGCCCTGGCCGGCGGCCAGAACGATGATTGCGAGAGTCGAGTCCGTCATCACATTCCCTTGAGTCGGGGCCGGGCTGGAACGCCCACTGAACCGTATCGAGGCTACCGGACTCGTGCCCGCAAGAATTCTCGAGAGTGCGCTCCGCCTCCAGGACTCGAACCTAGACCTAACAGCTCCAAAGGCTGCCGTGCTGCCATTACACCAAGGCGGACCGTGCGCGTGCGCACCAGACAAGTCTGCCAGATGCGGCGGCCCCGGTGCGCGCGAGTGTCGGAGGTTCGCGCTCGGACGGCATTCGGAAGGGCTCAAAGCCTGCGCGCACCGGTGTCCCGACATAATGGACGAATGGATGCCCCGCACGACGAAGTCGACCGGATCGTCGAGGACTGGCGGCGCGAACGCCCCGACCTCGACTTCTCGCCACTCGAAGTGTTGAGCCGCGTGGGCCGGCTGGCCAAACACCTCGACCGGGCGAGGCGCACGGCGTTCACGCGGTCGGAGCTCGAGGCATCCGAGTTCGACGTGTTGGCGGCCCTGCGGCGCGCGGGCGAGCCGTTCGCCGCATCGCCCAAATACCTGTTGCAGCAGACGCTCGTGTCGTCTGGCACCATGACGAATCGCATCGACCGGCTCGTGGGGCGCGGGCTCGTCGAGCGCCGCACCGACCCGCACGACGGCCGCGGCATCCTGGTCGTCATGACGCCCGCGGGGCTGACCCGCGTGGATGCCGCCATCACCCGCCTCGTCGACGCGGAGGCCGAGCTGCTCGGCGCCCTCTCCCCCGCCGACCGCCGCCGCCTCTCGGCGCTCCTGCGCACGCTCAGCCTCGACTTCGACGAGCTGGCGCCCTGAGGGTCACTCGCTAGGACGAACGTGCCGCGGTTTCTCTCGGCCGCCGCGTCGTCGGCGGCGTTGATGCAGGCGTCCGCGGAAAAACTGAGCAATCACGTCAAACACAGCGCCGAAGACCTCGCCGATAACCTCGAAGAGCAGACTCATTCGGCAATCACCGTGGCACAGGACAACCGCACCATCAGACGTTCTCGCTCTCGCCCGCTGATCTCTCGGGAGTCGGAGTGCGCTGCGGAGCGGGATCGGGGCCCTGCGGTTTGGGGTTCTTCTTCAGCGTGACGATCGCCGAGATAGCGATGACGACGCCAAACCCGATTTGACCCCAGAAGCCGTTCCAGGATGAGGTCAGCACCATCATCAGCACGTTGACACTGACCGAGAGTGTGCCGAGAACGACGGCGAACCAGGCCCAGGCGCGCGCCGATTCGACGCGGCGGCGCTGTTGGAGGGGTGTTGTCACGGGAACAACCTAGCGGTGCCGCACAGATCGGGACAACGGGGCCGGGCGGCTGAAGACCGTTTCGACGCCCGGCGAGTAGAGGACGGAGTCCGGCGGGATTGCGGCGAGCGCGGCGAATCCGGCGGCCGCGAGGAGCGTGTCGTCGAGGTGGAGCAGCTCGGCGCGTTGCAGGGGCCACGGGCCGTGGTGGTTCGACCCGAACCAGGTGCGGCCGACATGGGTCTCGTGGAAGGCCCAGCGCGCGGTGAGGAACTCGGCGATCGGATCACCCGTGACGACTCCGGGCAGGGCGCGCGCGATGAGGTGGGTGGAGGCGCCGGGCACGTGGCCCGGGTTGCGTTTGTCGCCCAGGAGGCGGTCGACGAGGTGGCGGCGAGAACGGTAGGCAAAGAGCTCGCCCCGATCGTCGGAGCGGCGGCCCATCGACATCCGGGCCCAGCGATAGGGCAGGCCGAACGCGGCACGGGCCGTGAGTACGCTGACGAGCCGCGAGGCGTCGAGGGAGGCGAAGACGACGGCTCGGCGGCCCTGAGCGTCGAACGAGTAGAGCCGCACGTTGATCTCGGGGAACGTGCCGAAGTAGGGCACCGGGGGCAGGCCGAAGAAGGCACTGTCCGAGAGGCGGAAGGCGATGAGGCCCACCCAGCTCGAACCGTCGATGACGTCGGGGCGTGTGCCGGGCGGCAGGAGGGGCGCAACCTCGGCGGGGTCGACCCGCCAGTGCAGGAACGTGAGGTCGCTCCACCGTTGCGCGATGATGGCGCGGCCGGGCAGATCGGGGGCGTCGGGCCAGGTCGCCGTCGCGGGTTCGCTCATGGGCTCAGCCTAGGACGGGTGGCACGACGAAGCGGATGCCGCGGCCGGGGTTCGGCTCGCGACATCCGCTCGGGTGGGTCGATCAGCGGCGCAGGGCCTTGCGCGCCAGCCAGTTGCCGAAGAACTGAACGAGTTGCACCATGACGATGATGATGATCGTGACGACGATGGTGACTTCCCAGTTGAAGCGGCCGTAGCCGTAGACGATGGCGAAGTCACCCAGGCCGCGGCCGCCGATCGAACCGGCGATGGCCGACATGTCGACGATGGCGATGAAGACGAACGTGTAGCCGAGGATGAGCGGTCCGAGCGCCTCGGGCACGAGCAGAGTCGTGATGATGCGCCACGGGCTCGCGCCGACGGCACGGGCGGCCTCAATGGTTCCCGGGTCGATCGAGACGAGGTTCTGTTCGACGATGCGCGCGATGCCGAACGTGGCGCCCACGATCATCGTGAAGATAGCCGCAGTCGTGCCGATGGTCACACCGATGACCGCCATGGTGACGGGCTGCAGGGCCGCGATCAGGATGATGAACGGGATGGGCCGCACGATGTTGACGAGCACGTTGAGGATGGCGTTGACCGCCGTGTTCTGCAGGATGCCGCCGCGCCTGGTCGTATAGAGCAGGATGCCGAACACGAGGCCGAGGAAGCCGGCCACGAGCAACGTGACGGCGACCATGTAGAGGGTCAGCCACAGGTTCTCGAGCAGCAGGGGGCCGAGCTGGCCCCAATCGGTGGTGGCGGTGCGGATCATGCGGCCACCTCCTCGACCGTGGTGAGGGCTCTCAGGTCGGTCACGAGGCGCTCGACGTCGGCATCCGTGCCTGAAAGCTCGAGAGTGAGAGAGCCGAACGATTTCGACTGGATGGCGCTGATGCCGCCATAAACGATCTCGAAGCGCACGCCATAGCGCTCGTGCGCATGCGAGAGAACCTCGCCGACGCGCGCCGACTCGTGCACCTCGACGTTGACGATGCGACCCGTGTGACTGCCGCGCAGACGCTGGATGTCGTCGGTGGCTGGCTGATTGCGGATGACCGTGCTGATGAACTTCTTGGCCGTGTCGGTCTGCGGGTCGGAGAAGACGTCGAACACGTTGCCCTCTTCGACGATCTTGCCGTCGGCGAGCACGGCAACGCGGTCGGCGATGGAGCGGACGACATCCATTTCGTGCGTGATAACGATGATCGTGACGCCCAGCTCGGCGTTGACCTTCTTGAGCAGGCGCAGCACTTCTTGCGTGGTCTCGGGGTCGAGCGCCGACGTCGACTCGTCGGCCAGCAGCAGCTTGGGCGAGGTGGCGAGAGCGCGGGCGATGCCGACGCGCTGCTTCTGGCCGCCCGAGAGCTGCTCGGGGTAGTCGTAGGCGCGGTGCAGCAAACCGACGAAGTCGAGCAGCTCGGCGACGCGTTTGTCCCGATCGGCCTTCGACCAGCCGGCGACCCGGAGCGGGTAGGCGACGTTGCCCGCGATGGTGCGCGACCGGAACAGGTTGAACTGCTGGAAGATCATGCCGATGCCGAGCCGCAGGGGCCGGATCTCGCGCTCCTTCAGCGACGAGATCTCGTGACCGTCGACGACGACCCGGCCGCTCGTGACGCGCTCGAGCCCGTTGATCAGGCGCACGAGCGTGGACTTGCCCGCGCCCGAGTGGCCGATGATGCCGTAGATCTCGCCCGCTTCGACGGCCAGCGAGACACCGTCGACGGCGTTCGTTTTCTCTTTCTGGCCGTACGTCTTGACGACGTTCTCCAGTTCGACGAGAGGGGGCATGTTGGTCCTTCGGTTGATGCGGGGCGTGGTGCGGATGCTGCAGATGGTGCGGATGCTCGCACCGACGGGGTCGGGTGGCCGCGACATCCGCTGGCCGCCCGACCCCGAGGGTCACGAGCGAGACGTCATGGTTATTCGGACGCCTTCAACTGCTCTTCGATCTTCTTCAGTTCGGCGCGCAGCTCTTCGGGGGTCCAGCCCTCGACGAGCACGGCGCTGCCCTTCGACGCGGCGAGCACCTGGTCGGTGACCGACTTGTCGTGCCAGAGTTCGGCCACCTTGAGGTAGGCGGGGTTGTCGGCGTCGGCGCCGCGGGCCACGATCACGTTGATGTAGGGCGTGGCACCCGGGTCCTTGGGGTCATCCTTGAAGATGGCCTTGTTGGGGTCGAGGCCGGCGTCGGCGACATAGTTGTTGTTGATGATCGAGCCGTCGACCGAGTCGAGCGACAGGGCGGTCTGTGCCGCATCCACCGTGACGACCGTGACCTTGGACTTCGCGGCGTCGATGTCGGCGGGTGTCGGCGTGGCCTTGTCACCGGTCAGAGTGATGAGGCCGGCCTTCTCGAGCACGAAGAGGCCGCGGGCCTGGTTCGAGGGGTCGTTCGGGATGGCGATCTGGCCGCCCTCGGGGATGTCCTTCACGTCGGTCCACTTCTTGGAGTAGAGACCGAGGGGGACGATGACGGTCGAGGCGATCGGCACGAGGTCGTCACCCGTCTCGACGTTGTTCTGCGCGAGGAAGCGCAGGTGCTGGAACGAGTTGAGGTCGGTCTGCTTCTGCACGAGCGCCGGGTTGGGCTGCTGGTAGTCGCTGAAGTTGGTCACCTCGAGCGTGATGTTCTCTGTCGCGGCGAGCTTGGTGAGCGTTGCCCAGTAGTCCTGCGACGAGTCGGTGACACCGATCGAGACGGTGGTGGGGGCGGACGACGAGCCCGAGCCCGAACCGGCCCCGTTGGCCTCGGTGGATGCCGGGGCCTGCAAGTTGACGATCACGAGCACGACGGCCACGATGACCGCGATGAGCCCGACGGCGCCGCCGACGATCCAGCCGGTCTTCGACTTCTTGCGCTGGGGAAGCTGCGGGGCGTCGTTGGAGCCTGCGCCCGAGCCTCTGCCGGTGCCTGCGCCGGGGCCGCCGGCGGGGATGTTGGTGCCTGACATGGTGCCTCTTTCGTTCGTTGCCGTGTAAAAGATGAGGGGTGCTCGGGTGCGTGGTCACCCGGGCCGAAAACCGTGTGGGGCCGCCCCGTCGAGCGGCCGAGACCCCAATATGGCAAGGCCTCTGCGGGTTGGCGAATTCGTGTTCCGCTCTGTGTCGTCATGTTTCGTTTCATGACAGAAGCGCCGAAATGGATGCCGGGAGCCCCCGCTGTTCGCGGCACCCCGCTCCCCCGCCTACGCTGGACAGGTGGCACATCTTCTCGGGGCCGAGTCCCTGCATCTCGAATTCCCCACCCGCGTCGTTTTCGACAAGATCACCGTCGGCGTCAACGAGGGCGACCGTATCGGCATCGTCGGGCGCAACGGTGACGGCAAATCCAGCCTTCTGGCCATGCTCGCGGGCCGTCTCGAACCCAACGACGGCCGCGTCACCCTGCGCCGCGGCGTGACCGTCGGAGTGCTCGACCAGGCCGACACGCTGGGCGACGTCGGAACCGTCGGCGAAGCCATCGTCGGCGATATCGACGAACACGTCTGGGCCGGTGACTACCGCGTGCGCGACGTGATCGACGGGCTCGTCGCCGACCTCGCCTGGGACGCACCCGTGGCCTCCCTCTCGGGTGGTCAGCGACGGCGCGTGTCGCTCGCCAAACTGCTCGTGGGCGACTGGGACATCCTGTTCCTCGACGAGCCCACCAACCACCTCGACGTCGAAGCGATCGGATGGCTGGCGGCGCACCTGCGCAAGCGCTGGTCTCCGACATCCGGCGGGCTGCTCACCGTGACGCACGACCGGTGGTTCCTCGACGAGATCTCGACCGACACGTGGGAGGTGCACGACGGCATCGTCGAACCCTTCGAGGGTGGGTATGCGGCGTACATCCTGCAGCGCGTCGAACGCGACCGGATGGCTGCGGCCTCCGAGTCGAAGCGACAGAACCTCATGCGCAAGGAGCTTGCCTGGCTGCGCCGCGGAGCCCCGGCCCGCACCGCCAAGCCCAAGTTCCGCATCGAGGCGGCCACGCAGCTCATCGAGAACGAGCCGCCGCCCCGCAACAAGGTCGAGCTCAGCCAGATGGCCTCGGCCCGGCTGGGCAAGGACGTCGTCGATCTGCTCGACGTCTCGGTCAAATACGACGACAAGCTCATCTTCGAGGATGTCGAGTGGCGCATCGCGCCCGGTGAGCGCACGGGCATCCTGGGCGTCAACGGCGCCGGAAAGTCGACCCTGCTCGCGCTCATCACGGGCGAACTCGAGCCCACCACGGGGCGCGTCAAGCGCGGCAAGACCGTGAAGGTGGCAACGCTCACGCAGCAGCTATCCGAGCTGAAGGACATCGGCCACGAGCGCGTCAGCGACGTCATCGGGCGCTACCGAACGAGCTATGTCGCCGGCGGCAAAGAGATGACGCCCGGTCAGTTGCTCGAGCGCCTGGGGTTCACGAGCGCGCAGCTGTCGACACCCGTGAAAGACCTGTCGGGTGGGCAGAAGCGACGCCTGCAGTTGCTGCTCATCCTGCTCGACGAGCCCAACGTGCTCGTGCTCGACGAGCCCTCGAACGACCTCGACACCGACATGCTCGCCGCCATGGAAGACCTGCTCGACTCCTGGCCCGGCACGCTCATCGTCGTCTCGCACGACCGTTACCTCATGGAGCGCGTGACCGACCAGCAGTACGCGTTGATCGGCAAGCAGCTGCGACACCTGCCGGGCGGCATCGAGCAGTACCTCGAATTGCGCAAGATCGAGCAGAAGCACACCGGGCCGCTCGGCGACTCCCCCGCGGATGCCGCGGGCGCGGGTTCCGGGTCGGGTACCGGCTCGGCGGGCTCCGGCTCGTCCGGCGGCGCGGGCGGCAACACGACGCGCGGCGGACTGTCGATCGGCGGCGCCGAGCAGCGCAAGCTGCAGAAGGAGATCCAGGCGATCGAGCGCAAGCTGCAGAAGCTCGGCGGCGAGATCAGCGATGCCCACGAGAAGCTGGCCACGCACGACCAGAACGACTACGACGGCATCATGGCGCTGAACGCGAAGGCCCAGGCTGCGCAGGCCGAGACGGAGCAACTAGAGCTGCGGTGGTTGGAGCTGAACGAAATTCTCGGCTAGGCGTTCCGGGGCCAGCTCGGCAACGCCGGTCGGCCTCTCAGCCCGGCGGCGCGTCAGTCGTTGACGAGACGGGCGCCGTGCACCGGGCCCGTCACGCGAAGGGCCGTGACCCCCGACGCGCTCAGCGCGATCTGCAATTCGAGTGCCGAGTCGAGGTCGGCGGCGAGGAACGCCACGGTCGGACCGGAGCCCGACACCATGCACGACAGCGCGCCGCTCTGCTCACCCAACTCCATGACGCCCGAGAGTTCGGGGCGCAGGTGCAGCGCGGGGGCCTGCAGGTCGTTGTGCATCGAGGCGGCGAGCCTGTGCGCATCGCCCGCTCGCAGCGCCTGCAGAACGTCGGTGTCGACAACGGGCTGCGTGACGGCCGGCGAGATGTCGAGGGCGTGGCGGGCGCGGTGGGCGTCGAGCTCGCGGTAGGTGGCGGGTGTGGACATGCCGAAGCCGGCGAGGGCGAGCACCCACTGGAACTGCCCCGTCGCGAGCGCGGGACTGAGCTCATCGCCCCGGCCCGTGCCGATGGCCGTGCCGCCCGTGAGCGCGAAGGGAACGTCGGCGCCCAGCTCGGCGGCGAGGCCGAGCAGCTGGTCACGGGTGAGCCCGGTCTGCCACAGGTCGTCGACCGCGAGGAGGGTGGCTGCGGCATCCGCAGAGCCGCCGCCCATGCCGCCCGCGACGGGCACGTTCTTCTCGATCGTGAGGCTGACGCCGCCGCGGTAACCGGTGTCTCGTGCGATGAGCTGCGCGGCCCGGATGGCGAGGTTGGAGGCGTCGGTCGGAACGTCGCTCGTGTCGATCGGGCCCGTGAACGACACCTCGAACGCGTCGGAGTGACTCGCTCGGACGTCTTCATAGACCGAGACCGCTTGATAGGCCGTGGCGACCTCGTGGTAGCCGTCGTCCATCACGGCGCCGACAGCCAGGAAGACGTTGATCTTGCCGGGTGCCCGAGCGTGTGACGTGTTCGAGGGCGTCTCGCGGGTCATACATCCAACCTAGCTCAGCGGGCGCGGGTCGAATGCCGCTCACGTTTGCGCGGGAGTCGTCGGGCTAGTTGATGCAGGCCGTCTCGCCGAAGTTCTTCGGGGTGTCGGTGCTGGTCGGCGTCGGTGTGGGAGCCGCCTCGACGGGGGCCTCGGTGGCGGGCGGCGGCGCGGCATTCGGATCGGTCGGCGCCTGGTTGTCGGTGCCGATCGTCAGGGTGACCCCCGTGGCCGTGGCCGTGGTCGACGAGATGACCGACGCGTTCGGGTAGTAGGCGGCGAGGGCCTTCGCCTGCGCCTCCTGACCCGCGGGATAGCTGATCGTCGTCTTGGCGATCGTGGCGCCCGAGGTGGGCGGCTTCATCCGGAAGCCGAAAGCGGCCAGGGCGTCGGTGTTCGCCTGCGCCACACCGCCGATCGCCGCGCCGTTCACGACCGTCACGGTCGTCTCGGCGGGGGTTGCCGCCGTGGCAGCGCCATAGGCGGTCGGGGTTCCTACCACCTGGGCGATGAACTCGGGCATGGCAGCTTCGTCGATCTCGACGATCGAGAGCTTCTGCCCCCGCACCGTGATGGTGGGGGTGCCCGTGATCGGCACGGTCGCCGAGACGATGTTGTCGGCGCGCAGGTTGCGCACCTGGCCGGCGAGTTCGAGCAGGTTGAGCCCCGGGTCGGTTTCGATCGACGACGAGACCGCGTCGAGCACGTTCTGCAGCTTCACCGGATTGAGCAGGGTGCCGGCCGAGAGCATCTTGCGGGCCTCGACCGAGAGGAAGTACTGCTGGCGCACCTGTCGGTCGAGGTCTCCGTTCGGCAGGCCGTGACGCTGGCGGACGAAGGCGAGGGCCTGTTTCGCGTCGAGCGTCGACACACCGGCCGGCAGGTCGATGGTGGAGTACGGGTCTTTCACCGGGTTGATGAGGCACACGTCGACGGGGCCCAGGGCATCGACCACGTTGTAGAAGCCGAGCAGGGAGACCCGCACGAAGTGGTCGATCGTCAGCCCGGTCATGTTCTGGATGGTCTGAATGAGCAGCTGGGCGCCCGCCGAATCATCGCCGTTCTGGGCTCCGAGAGTGAAGGCGGCGTTCAGCTTGTTCATGCCGTAGCCCGGAATCTCGACCCAGGAGTCGCGCGGGAAGGACACCATGGTGACCTTGCTGCCGTCGGCCGGGATGTGCATGACGATCATGGTGTCGGTGTTGACACCGCCGCCATCGTCTTCGGTGCCCAGTTTGTCGAGCTCGGCCTGCGTGGCACCCGCCGGGCGATGGTCGTCGCCCACGAGCAGGATGTTCTGGTCTTGACCGTCGACGTCGTCGTCGGCGCTGTCGGTGGACTGCGGAATCGCATCGATGTGCGTGATCCCCGAGACGAAGCGCTGGTAGTTGTAGAACGCGTAGCCGCCGCCGATGAGGAGCACGGCGACGAGGCTGAACCCGACCCAGCGGGCGATGAGTGCGCCCGGGCCGCGCTTGCGGCGATGGGCGACCGGTTTCAGGTCGAGGATGCTCGGCTGATCGCTCATCGGATGCTGCCTCCGGGCGTCATTCGGGCGCGGGTCAGGCGCGAAGGCGCGGTGACGAGGCGGGAAAAGGGCGAGGAAAGCACACTCCAGGGTAGGGGATGAGTACTGGACGCGTGCTGGAGAGGTCATGCGAAAACGCCGTGCGAGGTCATCCGGGCGAGCTGTTCTCAACAGGCGCGATGCGTAATAGTTGTCCACATTCGAGCGGATGTCTGGGTGCCCGCCGCTTCACCTGGCAAGAATGAGGGCAGCACAGAAACGGAGCACCATGACGGACAACATCGCCTTCAATCTCTTCGAGATGAACTGCGTCGGCCATATCTCGCACGGTTTGTGGCGGCATCCCGACAACAATCGGCATCGATTCAACGACCTCGATTTCTGGGTCGAAGAGGCGAAGCTGCTCGAAGAGGGTCTGTTCGAGGCGGTGTTCCTGGCCGACGTGATCGGCACCTACGACGGCTACCGCGACGGTCCAGAGACGGCGCTGAAAGAGGCCGTGCAGATTCCGAACAACGATCCGCTCCTCGTCATCCCGGCCATGGCGGCGGCGACCAAGAACCTCGGTTTCGCGGCGACGTTCTCGACGACGTATGAACCGCCGTTCGCATTCGCGCGACGCGCCTCCACGCTCGACCACCTCACCAAGGGGCGCTTCGGCTGGAATGTGGTGACGAGCTATCTGCCCAACGCCGCACGCAACTTCGGGCACGACGACGAGGTCGCACACGGCGATCGATACGCCATCGCCGACGAATACCTCGACGTGCTCTACAAGCTGTGGGAGGGCTCGTGGGACGACGACGCGGTCGTGCAAGACCGCGAGAACCGCATCTACACCGATCCGTCCAAGGTGCGTTACATCGACCACGTCGGCGAGCACTTCCGCGTGAAGGGGCCGCACCTGAGCGAACCGTCCCGCCAGCGCACACCCGTCATCTTCCAGGCCGGTTCGAGCGATTCGGGCCGGGCGTTCGCGGCCAAGCACGCCGAAGGCGTCTTCGTCGGCGGCAACTCGCTCGAGGTGTACCGCGACAACATCGCCGATATCCGCCGCCGCGCGGTCGAGAACGGGCGCGGCGCCGACCATGTGAAGACCTTCGCCTCGGCGGTCGTGATCGTCGACCGCGATCGTGATGCGGCCCTGGCGAAAGCCGAGGAGTACAAGCGGTATTCGAGCGACGAGGGCTACCTCACGCACTCGGGCGGCGGCGGCATCGACCTCGCGGCATACCCCAAAGACGCCCTCATCAGCGACATCCTCGCCGCCGAGGCGAAGGCCGGCCGCGACAATGCCGGGGCGAACCGCCGGCACTACCCGCCCGGGGCGACGGTGGCCGACGCACTCGAGGCCGTGACACGATTCGACCGCCCGCCGTTCTTCGCCGTCGGCACACCCGTCGAGGTTGCCGACGCGATCGAGCGCTGGGTCGACGAGACGGGTCTCGACGGGTTCAACCTGCGCCAGTTCCTCACCCCCGGCACGGCGCGCGACTTCATCGAATACGTCGTGCCCGAGCTGCAGAAGCGCGGGCGTTACCGCACCTCCTACGAGGCGCCCACACTGCGCGAGCGCCTCTTCGGCGCGGGCAACGCGCGGTTGTTCCCCGAGCACCCCGGCGCGCGCTACCGCGGCGGCGCACACTTGCACGACTAGGCCACCACACACACATACATCCACGACCACCGCGGGTTTCGCCCGCCCTGGTCTCACCGCTCGAACGCGACCGGCTCCGAGCGCTATTCGTCGACCCGTCCGGGTCCGACGCGCCGCCAACGATTGGATCATCATGACCACCGACACGATCGAAAAGCACGAGTCGACGTCGACTCTCGCCACGCCTCCAACCTCTGCCGAACTGGCGGCGCGGTTCCGGCCCGTCTTCGACCGCATCCGAGACACCGCTGTCGAGCGAGAGAGCGACCGCCGGCTCGCCCACGACGAGGTGTCCTGGCTGCGTGAAGCGGGCTTCGGGCGAGTGCGGGTTCCCGTCGAGTACGGCGGTCTCGGGGCCTCGCTCAGCCAATTGGTCGAACTTCTCGTCGAACTCGGCGAGGCGGATGCCAACCTCCCGCAGCTCTGGCGCGGCCACCATGCCTTCGTCGAGTCGCGTCTCAACTCCCCCGATCGCCTCGACCAGAAGAAATGGTTCGACCTCATCGTCGCCGGAGCCGTCATCGGCAACGCCCAGGCCGAGCGCGGCCCCGAGACCGCCTCATCGGCGCTGCTCGAAGAGACCGACGACGGGTGGCGACTCACGGGCGAGAAGTACTACAGCACGGGCAGCATCTATGCCGACTGGATCTGGACGGGCGCGGTCCATGGCGGCTCGCAGGCGGGGTTGGCCGTTCGTGCCGATCAGCCCGGGGTCACGCGGCTCGACGACTGGGACGGGTTCGGCCAGCGGCTCACGGGCTCGGGCACCACGCGTTTCGAGCGTGCCGTCATCGAACCCGAACACATCGTCTTCGCGAACTTCGACGACGAACGCACGCAGGCCAACATCACGAGCTTCTACCAGACCGTCCTCCTGGCCGCGCTGGCGGGAACGGGCCGAGCGGTGCTGCGGGACGCCATCGACTTCGTCCGCGGGCGCACCCGCACCTTCGGGGTACTCGGCGCCTCCCGGCCCGCAGACGACCCGCTCGTGCAGCGTGTCATCGGCAAACTGAGCGCCCTGTCGGCCACGGCGGACGCGCTCGTGCGAGACGTCGCCCGGGCCCTCGAGTCGAACTTCGACCGCTTCCACGCGGGCGACTGGTCACAGGACGACTACGACGAGACCCTCATCACCGTGTTCCGCGCCCAGCAGCAGGTCATCGCCGTGGTACTCGAGGCCACCACCCTCCTGTTCGAGGTCGGCGGCGCCTCGGCCACCTCCAGCGCACGGCAACTCGACCGTCACTGGCGCAACGCCCGCACCCTGTCCAGCCACAACCCCGCCATCCTGCGCGAGCGTGCCATCGGCGACTACCTGCTGAACGGCACGCGCCCGGTCAGCGCCTGGTCGAAACGCGCCGAGAAGGCCGGCACCTCGGCCGAGGGCTGAGGTGGGCCGCGTCGCACGGGCGCGGTCCGCATGCGGGCGCTGCTCCGCGGCAGCGGTTCAGAAAGGGCCCGGGCACGTTCGGGCGATGCGATGCGACGCGTCGGCTATCCCGCCGAGCGGGCGATGGCGAGGAAGTCGTGCACGGTGAGCTGCTCGCCACGCGCGGTCGGCTCGATGCCCGCACGCACCATCTGCTCGGAGGCGGCCTGCGAGCTGCCGAGCAGCTGGCCGAGGGCCTGGCGCAGCATCTTGCGGCGCTGCTGGAACGCGGCATCGATGATGCCGAACGTGGCAATGCGCTCCTCCTCGGAGCCGAGCGGCACGTCGCGCTTCTCGAAGCCCACGAGCACGCTGTCGACATTCGGCACCGGCCAGAACACCTGGCGGCTCACGTTGCCGGCCAGACGCCACTTGCCATACCAGGCCGCCTTCGCACTCGGCGAGCCATAGACTTTCGAGCCGGGGTCGGCGGCTAGCCGGTGACCGACCTCCGCCTGCACCATCACGACGCCGGACTGCAACGACGGAATGTGCTCCAAGAAGTGCAACAACACGGGCACCGACACGTTGTACGGCAGGTTCGCCACGAGCCGCGTGGGCGCGTCGGGCAGCTCCGTGATGCGCAGCGCGTCCTCGGCGATGACCGTCAACGGCGCACCCGGATGCATCAGCTCGACCGTTTTCGGCAACTGCGTCGCCAGACGTGTGTCGATCTCGACGGCCACGACCGACGCCCCGACCTCGAGCAGGCCGAGCGTCAGAGAACCCAAGCCCGGGCCGATCTCGACGACGCTGTCGCCCGACCCGACCGACGCGACCTTCACGATGCGACGCACGGTGTTCGCGTCGATGACGAAGTTCTGGCCCAACTTCTTGGTGGGCTGCACGTCGAGGAGTTCGGCGAGGTCGCGGATCTCTGCGGGGCCGAGAAGGCTCATCGGGATGTCATCCAGTCGGTTCGGGTGAGGCGGCCGGGAGAGCCCGACAGTCGATTCTACGGGGCCTGAGACGGGGACGGCTGGTCGGCGAACGGGTTGGTCTGCGACGTCACCGGTTCGTCATCCCACCGGCCGTAGACCGACTCGGTGTTCGAGTTGATCTGCGCCGCCAACATCGTCACGTCGGTGCCGAGATGCGACGCCATGAAACGCAGGGTGTGCGGCAGCAAATAGGGCGCATTCGGGCGACCGCGGTAAGGGACAGGCGTGAGGAACGGAGCATCCGTCTCGACCAGGAGCAACGAGCGTGGCGCGCGATCGAGGGCCTCGCGCAGCGTGACCGCGTTCTTGAACGTGACCGTGCCCGCAAACGACATGTACCACCCGTTCTGCGTGCAGATCTCCGCCAGCTCCTCGCCACCCGAGAAGCAGTGGAACACCGTGCGCTCAGGCGCGCCGACCCGCTTCAGGGTGGCCACCACATCGTCATGCGCGTCGCGATCATGAATCTGCAACGCCAGGTTGTTCTTCTTCGCGATCTCGATGTGCGCCTCGAAAGCGCGCAGCTGCGCGGCTCGCCCGGCCGGCTCGGTCGTGCGGAAGTAGTCGAGCCCCGTTTCGCCGACGGCGCGGACGCGCGGCCTGGTCGCCAGCGCCGCAATCGCCTCGAGGGCCGCATCGAGCTCGCCGCGCTCCTCGAGCACGGCCGTCTCGTTCGGGTGCACCGCCACCGCCGCCAACATGCGCGGCTCGACGGCCGCCATCTCGGCACCCCATGTGCTCGTCGCCACATCGGTGCCGACCTGCACGATGCCGCGGATGCCGACGGCCGACGCGCGGTCGAGCTGCTCACGATACGTTAGCGGCTCGACGCCGTCGGCGATCTCGAGATGCGTGTGGTTGTCGTACACCCCGACGACGAGCGATTCGGGCGTCGGCGGATATGAGAGATCCTTCCGCTCACCCTGGTCGCGCTGTCTGACGTGCTGAGGCTCAGTCATACCCCGACGCTACCGCACCCCCGCGGGGGCCGGTCAGCGTTGACGAATCGCGGCGCCGAATCTACGCAGCGGGTGACGGGCCTAGGCTGCGGGCGTCTCGATGCGCGGGAACAACGGCTCGAGGCCATTGACGCTCGTACCGGCCGCCAGCTGACCCCACGTGGCCGCCTCGCGCACCGGCTGAGCCGACAGCTCGCCCAGCACGTCGCGGTGGCCGAGCGCCGTCCACAGCTTCTCGGTGGCCTGAGGCATGATCGGGTGCAGCAGCACGGCCAGCGCGCGCAGACCCTCGGCCGCCGTGTAGAGCACGGTGCCCAGACGCTCGCGGTTGGCGTCGTCCTTCGACAACTGCCACGGCGCCATGTCGGTGATGTAGCCGTTGAGCTCGTCGACGATCGTCCAGATGGCCGACAGAGAGTCGTGGATTGCGAGACGCTCGACGGCCGCATCTGCCGCCGCCGCGGCATCCGCCACGACCTTCTGAATGGCGAGGTCGGCCTCGGACGCCGGGCCCTGGGGCGGCACGACGCCCTCGAAGTAACGCTCGATCATGGCGACGACACGCGACGCCAGGTTGCCGAAACCGTTGGCCAGCTCGGACTGGTAGCGCGCCGACAGGTCTTCCCAGCTGAACGAGCCGTCTTGGCCGAACGTGATGGCGCGCATGAAGTAGTAGCGGAAGGCATCCGACCCGAACGTGTCGGTGATCTCGGTGGGCGCAATGCCCGTGAGCTTCGACTTGCTCATCTTCTCGCCGCCCACGAGCAGCCAACCGTGGCCATAGACCTGGCGCGGAACGTCGAGCCCCGCCGCCATGAGCATGGCCGGCCAGATGACCGAGTGGAAGCGCAGGATGTCTTTGCCGACGATGTGCGTGGCGGGCCAGCGGCGATCGAAGTTGGCGTCGTCTTGGCCGTAACCCACGGCCGTGACGTAGTTGAGCAGCGCGTCGAACCACACGTAGACGACGTGCGACTCGTCCCACGGAACCTTGACACCCCAGTCGAAGGTCGAACGCGAGATCGACAGGTCGCTGAGGCCCTGGCGGATGAACTGCAACATCTCGTTGCGCGCCGAATCGGGCTGCACGAACGTGGGATTGGACTCGTAGAGATCGATCAGCCGCTGCTGGAAGTCACTCATGCGGAAGAAGTAGTTCTTCTCCTGCAGGCGCTCGACGGGGATCGAGTGGATGGCGCACACCTTCTCGCCCTCGTACTGCCCCGTGCCATCGGCCAGCTCGTTGGGGAGTTTGTACTCTTCACACCCGACGCAGTAGAAACCCTCGTATTCGCCGGCGTAGATGAAGCCGTCGTCGTACAGCTTCTGCAAGAAGTCCTGCACGGCCTTCTCGTGCCGCGGGTCGGTGGTGCGGATGAAGTCGTCGTTGGCCACGTCGATCGTCTCGATGAGCGGCTTCCAGCTCTGCTCGACGAGTTTGTCTGCCCACTCCTGCGGCGTGACGCCGTTGGCCGTGGCGGTGCGCAAGATCTTCTGGCCGTGCTCGTCGGTGCCCGTCAGCATCCACGTGTCGTCGCCCGCCTGGCGGTGCCAGCGCGCCAAGAAGTCGGTCGCGACCTCGGTGTAGGCGTGGCCGATGTGGGGCGCATCGTTCACATAGAAGATGGGCGTGGTGACGTAGAAGGACTTGCCGCTGGACATGCTTCCCATTCTAGGGTTTCGGGGCGGCGGGCTTTTCGATGGCCGCCTGATAGAGGTCGCGCTTCGACATGCCCGTGGCCTCGGCGACCTCGGCGGCCGCCTCCTTCACGCGCATGCCCCCGGCGACGAGTGCACGCACCTGCCGGATGCCCTCCTCCGCGTCGATGATGCGCTCGGGGGCGCCCTCGACGACCACGCAGATCTCGCCGCGCACGCCCGGGTCGGCCCACAGCGCCAACTCGTGCGCCGTTCCCCGTTTGACCTCTTCGAACATCTTGGTCAGCTCGCGGCAGACGACAACGCGCCGGGTGGGGCCGAACGCCGCCTCCCCCGCCATATCGTGCAGCGATGCCGCGAGCCGGTTGGGCGACTCGAAGAACACCATGGTGCGGCGCTCGGCGGCGAGCCCGTGCAGGGCCTGGCGCCGCTCGGACGGTTTGCGCGGCAGGAACCCCTCGAAGCTGAACCGGTCGGTGGGCAGACCGGCGACGGCGAGCGCCGTGATGACGGCCGAGGGACCGGGCAGCGCCGTCACCGTGACGCCCGCGAGCGCGGCAGCCTCGACCAGGTGGAACCCCGGGTCGGAGACCGTCGGCATGCCGGCATCGCTCAGCACGAGCACGTCTTCGGTCTGCGCGATGGCGACCAGCTCGCCGGCCCGATCGCGCTCGTTGTGGTCGTGCAGGGCGATCAACCGCGGACGGTTCTCGATCTTCAGCCCGGCCAGCAGCCGCACGGTCGTGCGCGTGTCCTCGGCGGCGACGACGGTGGCGTTCTCGAGCGCCTCGACGAGTCTGCGCGACGCGTCGCCGAGGTTTCCGATGGGCGTGGCCGCGAGAATGATCATGGGGCCAGTCTTCCATCACTTCGCCAGCGACTCGCTGTGGCACCATTGCAGAGTGCAGCCCGAGAACCGTGAGCCCCTCGCCGATGTCGTCTTCGGCGCGTCCGCACCCGGTCAAGCCTCCGCGTCAGCGCAGCCGGCGACAGCAGAGGGCTCGGATGCCGCGGGCACACCCTCCGCGACGGCATCCGTAGCGACGACCGACGCCTCGGGGCACGGCCGACACGCCGATTCCGAGGACGCCACGGGAACTCGCGCCTCGGGTGCACGCGCCGCCTGGGACCGCATCCTCACCGGCAACCGCGATGGTTCGCACGCCGAGCCGCAACCGACCGAGACTCTTCTGCCCGAGCAGCGCGGCAGCCGCCTCGACGACTGGTTCGGCCGCGTCATCAACTCGCCGCGCCGCCTGCAGCTCTGGTACTGGGGCGCCCCCGCGCTGGTCACGCTGCTCGCCGCGGTGCTGCGGCTGTGGAACCTCGGCTACCCGCACTCCCTCATCTTCGACGAGACGTTCTATGTGAAGGACGCCTACACGCTGCTGAACAACGGCTACGAGTCGTCGTGGCCGACAGGCGCCGACGAGAAGTTCGCCGCGGGCGACACCGAGATCTTCCTCGACTCCCCCTCTTATGTGGTGCACCCGCCGCTCGGCAAGTGGCTCATCGCCGTGGGCCTCGGAGCGTTCGGGGCCGGCGACGCCTTCGGGTGGCGCGTCTCGACGGCCGTCATCGGCATCCTCGCGGTCGTGCTGATCATGCTCATCGCGCGCAAACTCTTCGGCAGCACTCTGCTGGCCGTCATGGCCGGTTTCCTGCTGGCGATCGACGGGCACGCCATCGTCATGTCGCGCGTCGCCATTCTCGACAACTCGGTCATGTTCTTCGCGCTCGTGGGGTTCGGCGCGATCCTGCTCGACCGTGACTATACGAACACGCGCATCGCCGTGAAGCTGCGCGCCCTGCAGGAGAAGGGCACCATGCCCGACTGGGGGCCCGTGCTGTGGTGGCGCCCCTGGCTGCTCGTCGCCGGCATCGCGTTCGGTGCGACGTGTGCGGTGAAGTGGTCGGGCCTCTACTTCCTGGCATTCTTCGGCGTCTACGTCATCGTCGTGGATGCCCTCAACCGTCGCCGGCTCGGCATCCCCTTCTGGCTGAGCGCCGCCGTTCTCAAGCAGGGCCCCATCGCCTTCATCCTGATGGTGCCGATCGCGTTCCTCGTCTACCTCTCGTCCTGGACCGGATGGCTCGTCACGTCGGGCGGCTACTACCGCGACTTCGCCGACCAGCCCGGCAACGCCTGGACGGGCACATTCGCGTGGGTTCCGCACGCTCTGCAATCGCTGCTGCACTATCACGAGAGCGCCTACTCCTACCATGTGGGCCTGCACGAACCGCACCCCTACATGGCGAACCCATTGGGCTGGCTGCTGCTGCTGCGCCCCACGAGCATGTACTACCAGGCGGTGCCCAACGGCGACTGCTTCTCGGACAACTGCGTGGGCGCCATCACGTCGATCGCCAACCCGCTCATCTGGTGGGCGGCCACAGCGGCCATCCTCTACCTCGTCTACCGCCTCGCCCGCTACCGCGAGTGGCGCGTGGGACTCATCCTCATGGGCATGGCCGCCGGCTACCTGCCCTGGCTGCTCTACCTGGGCCGCACGGTGTTCCAGTTCTACACGATCGCGTTCGAGCCCTACATGATCCTCGGGCTGGTGTTCACTCTCGGCCTCATCCTCGGCAAGAGAACGGATGAGCGCTACCGGCGCACCCGCGGCATCGGCATCGTGGGCGTGTTCATCGCTGTCGCAACGCTCTTGAGCGCGTTCTGGTATCCGCTCTGGACGGGCACGACCGTGCCGTACTGGTTCTGGCTGATCCACGAGTGGATCCCGTCGTGGATCTAGTCCGACCATGAGCGTCGCCGGCCCGTCGCCCGTGACGCCGCCCGCAACGCCGCTCGTCTCGTCGATCGTGGCGTCTTCGCGGCGCAACCTGCCGGGCCTCGGGATCGCCGGGGTGGCCGTGCTGGTGGCTTGGGGCGTGCACAGCGCGCTGCCGGCCGTGCCTCTGTTGACCGCGTGCGTGCTGCTCGGCATCCTGATCGGTCAGTTGCCCGCAACCAGACGATTGCTCTCGGGGGCCGCGAAGCCCGGCCTGTCGTTCGCGGCGAAGCGCCTCATGCGCATCGGCGTGGTGCTGCTCGGTCTGAAACTCAGCCTGATCGACGTGTTCTCGCTCGGCTGGGTGACGCTCGTGTCGACCATCCTGATCGTGTTCGTCACGTTCGGTGCCACGCTGTGGTTCGGCCGGCTCATGAAGTTGCCGGGGCATGAGCCACTGCTCGTCGCGACCGGGTTCTCGATCTGCGGTGCCAGCGCGATCGGCGCCATGGGTGGTGTGGTGCGCGCCGACGAGAAGGAGCAGGCAACGCCCGTCGCGCTCGTGACGTTGTGCGGAACCCTCGCCATCTTCGTGCTGCCCGCGCTGTGGCATCCACTGGGGCTCGACGCCACTCAGTTCGGGCACTGGACCGGGGCCAGCGTGCACGATGTCGGGCAGGTCGTCGCCACCGCGCAGATCGCCGGGCCGTCGGCGCTCGCTGTCGCACTCGTCGTCAAGCTCACGCGCGTGCTCATGCTGGCGCCGATCGTCGGTGTCGCCGGTGTGGTCGTCAGCCGACGGGATGCCGCGAGCGCACGCCCAGCCACGAAGCGCCCTCCCCTCATCCCCCTGTTCGTCGCGGGTTTCGTGGGCGCAGTGCTCGTGCGCACGCTTATCGACGTGCCTGCGCCGGTTCTCGCGGCCGCCGACACTCTGCAGACCGTGCTGCTCGGTCTCGCCCTCGTCGCGCTCGGAGCGGCCATCCGTGTCGCGGCGCTCGTGCGCACCGGATGGCGGGCGCTCATCGTCGGGCTGGGCTCCTGGGCTCTCATTGCCGCGCTCGCCTTCGGGGCCGTGCAGCTCGGTTGAGCCCGCGCCTATGACCGGATTGCGCATGAACCCGGCCTCCGACGCCGAATAACAACCTCTCGGCAACCGTTCGTTCACAAACGGTTTGCTGCGGCTGCTTACCGTGAAGGAACGGGCCCGGCGCCATCGCGCCCCCACGCCCGCTTCCCCCTTGCACAGCCGATACGGAGTTTTTCTTCAATGAGTATTTCTTCAGTCCAAGCGGGGTCTCCCCGCACGCGACGAGTAACACGATTCTCGATCGCGACACTCGGCACCCTCGGCCTTCTGGCCGGTTCGGTGGCCGTCGCCACGAGCGCCGCGCCCGCCGAAGCAGCCGTCACCTTCCCCACAACCTACCTCAGCACCGCCAACAGCACCTGGACCTACTCGGACAACAACACCGACCCGGCCGCCGGCAACGCCGACCGCCTCGTGTGGACGAAGCCCGCGTTCGACGATGCCGCCTGGAAGAGCGCCAAGGGTGCCTTCGGCGCCAAGAACGGCACCAAGAACATCGGCGCCGGCCTCACCATCAACACGCTGCTGAACCAGTACGCCAACGGAACGTCGACCCCCGATGTGAAGACCTATCACTTCCGTTCGGACTTCACGGTTTCGAGCGAGCAGCTCGCCGCCCTCACGGGCTTGCAGGGCACGATCGTCTACGACGACGCCGTGCAGGTCTTCGTGAACGGCACGCCGGTCGCCGGCTTCGTCGACGACAAGGTGAAAGCGGCTCCTGAAGCTCAGCGCAACCTCATGTACGCGGGCAACTCGGGCGGCGACCCCGCGTCGTCCACGTTCACGGTTCCCGCCTCGGCCCTGAAGTCCGGCGAGAACACCATCGCCGTCGCGCTCTACCAGGACCGCGAAACATCCTCGGACATCTTCCTCGACGTTCCGTCGCTCGCACCCGTGTCGGCCAACGCCGAAGCCGTGCTCTCGGACATCGTCATGACGGTCGGCGCCGACGAGACCTCGCGTCGCCTTGCCTGGTACTCCAACCTCGACACCGCGCAGGTCGCCCAGGTCGCCAAGAAGTCGGACATGACGGGCACCGCGTTCCCCGCGGCATCCGCGACGACCGTGCAGGCCACGGGTGGCAAGACCACGAGCGGCGAATACAATCGTTTCGCTCAGTTCGACACCCTCGCCGAGAAGACCGAGTTCGTCTACCGCGTGGGCAGCGAACAAAACGGATGGTCGCCCACCTACGACTTCCGCACCGCTGCCGCCTCGGGCGACTACAGCTTCTTTTTCGTCGGAGACCCGCAGATCGGCGCCTCGGGCAACGTGGCGAACGACCAGGCCGGCTGGACCGACACCCTGAAGGTCGCCCAGGAGACCCGCCCCGACGCCGAAATGCTGTTCTCGGCCGGTGACCAGGTCGAGAGCGCCGGCAACGAGGCGCACTACCAGGCGTTCCTCGCCCCCGACGCCCTGCGCGAGCTTCCCCTCGTGCCCGTCAACGGCAACCACGACGTGGGCTCGAAGGCCTACGAGCAGCACTACAACGTGCCGAACTTCGACCCCAACTCCGGCGCGGCCGGTTCCGCCTCCTCCTCCGGCGGCGACTACTGGTTCATGTACAAGGACGTTCTGTACATGGTGCTGAACTCCAACAGCCAGGACACCGCCAGCCACAAGGCGTTCCTCGAGAAGGTCGTCGCCGAACAGGGCGCCAAGGCCAAGTGGAAGGTGCTCGCGTTCCACCACTCGATCTACTCCGTCGCATCGCACGTCGACGACGCCGACATCGAGGCGCGCCGCGCCGTGCTGCCGCAGATCATCTCGGGCCTCGACATCGACCTCGTGCTGATGGGCCACGACCACAACTACACCCGCACCTACCTGATCAAGGACGGTGTGGTCGCCAACCCCGACGAGGCCGCCGCCCAGGGCACCGTCGAAGCCAAGGATGGTGAGGTGCTCTACGTGACCGCCAACTCCGCCAGCGGTTCGAAGTACTACAACACCAACGAGACTTACCCGCACCCGTGGGCATCCGTCATCAACCAGGAGAAGGTGCGCAACTACTCCACCATCGACGTGACCGACGAGTCGATCACCGTCACCACCATGCGCAGCCAGCAGTCGGGTGCCGACAAGCCCGTGAACAGCGTCGTCGACAAGGTCACCCTCGAACGTGCGGATGTCACACCGCCCGTTCTGACGGTGCCCGCGGCCTCGTCCATCCAGACCGGTTCGACCTTCGACCCCGCCACGGGCGTCACCGCCACCGACGACAAGGATGGCGACCTGACGTCGGCCGTCACCGTCGCAGGCACCGTCGACACCGCCGCCGAGGGCACCTACACTCTCACCTACAGCGTGACGGATGCCGCCGGCAACACCGCGACGGCAACTCGCCAGGTCACCGTGGCCGACGGCGCGTTCACCCAGCGCGGGCTGCCCACCATCACGGGTGACGCCCGCGTCGGCGAGACCCTCACGGCTTCGGCCGGCGAGTGGACCCCTGCACCGACGGGTGTGGCCTACCAGTGGCTGCGTGCCGGTCAGCCGATCGACGGCGCCACCTCGGCCACCTACACCCCGGTTGCCGCGGATCTCGCCTCGGCGCTCTCGGTGCGCGTGACCGTCTCGGCAGCGAACTACGCCGACGCGGTGGCCACCTCCGCCGCCGTCGCTGTGGCACCCGCTATCGAGCCGACGCCTGCGCCGACCCCGGCGCCCACGACGGCTCCGACCGACGCACCGACCGCTGCTCCGACGGCCGCGCCCACCGCGCAGCCGACCGGCACTCCGGCCGCCGACCCGACGGCTACCCCGCTGCCGGGTGCGTCGAACGGCGCGCTGCCCTCGACCGGTAGCGAGACCGCTGCGGGCCTGAGCCTGTTGGCCGTGTTGCTTCTCGTCGCCGGCGGATCGTTCGTCGCCCTGCGTCGCACGCGTCGCCACAGCTAATCACCCGGGCGGTGGCCGGCCGGTGAGAACCGAGCCGGGCCACCGCCCTCCTGCACTACGCATCACGCACTTCGCTTCATCCGCATCATGCGCGGTGTCACCGGCCGATACGACCGGGGCACCGCGCCGCACTCGTTCTGAGGAAATCATGTCGATGTCTCCCCGCCCCTTCCCGCTTACCGTCGCCGGGACAATCGGCCTCGCCGGACTCCTCTTAGCGGCTACGACGGCTTGTACCAGCGCCGCGCCCTCGGACGGCGGCTCGCAGGCATCCACCTCTCTGAGCACCGAAGATAGCGCCGACGCGTCGGCCACTCGCCCCTCTCCCGGTGCGACGTTGCCGCCGGTCGCAGCGCCCCCCGCATCCGCCGACCGCCTCGCAAGTTTCACCGTGCGCATCGTCGCCGCCGACGACGCCCTCTCGGCATCCGGAACCGCGGCGGCCATCGCCTTCGCCGAACAGAACGGCGCGGATGTCGAAGCCTCCGTCTCGGCCGCGGGCGACGACGACGCCTTCGCCGCCCACCTCGAGGAAGCCGTCGCCGCGGCCCCGAGCGTGATCCTCACGGTCGGCCCGAACGCCGTCGACCTGGTCGACTCCGCTTCGGCCAACAACCTCGGCCAGCTCTTCCTGCTCGTCGGCGCTCAGCTGCCCGAACCGACCGCCAACGTCACCGCGGCGGTATGGCCGGGTGCCGACTCTCGGGGCACGGTGTCGATGGCTGAGACATCCCCCGATGCTTTCGCGGCCCACGTCGACGCGGGACTCGAGGCGGGTTTCGCCGCCATCCTCGCGGACGAGACGGGCTACGTCTACGAACTCCCCGTCCAGTAGCGCGACGGGCAACGACTCGGTCGTCTCCGTCAGGCGACCCGGGAGCGAGCAGCTACATCAAGCGGCGCACACCGTGCTGCGAGCGCTCGGCGTCGCGGTCGAGAAGGTCCTGCCGCAACTGCGGGTCGTCGTGGAGCTCCTGCTCGGTGCGACCCGCGCGACCCGTGCGGCGGCGCAGCCAGACGCCCAATCCGACGAGCAGGATGAATCCCACTAGGGCGAGCACGCCGGTCACGATCACTTCGATGGTCATTGTGCCTCCTCCCCACCCAGCCTAGACAGCGCGACTCCTCTTGAGAAGGGCCGACGAGAGCATGAACTAGGCGGGCAGGATCTCGGTCAGCAGCTGCTCGATGCGGCCCTTGATGTCGTCGCGGATCGGCCGGACAGACTCGATGCCCTGGCCCGCCGGGTCGTCGAGTTGCCAGTCCTCGTAGCGTTTGCCGGGGAAGATCGGGCACGCGTCGCCGCAGCCCATGGTGATGACCACGTCGGCCTGTTTGACGGCATCCACGGTCAGGATCTTGGGCACATTGCCCGCGATGTCGATGCCCTCTTCGGCCATGGCCTCGATGGCGACAGGGTTGATCTCGTCCTTCGGTTCGCTGCCGGCGCTGAAGACGTCGACGCGATCGCCCGCGAGGGCGCCCAGGTAGCCGGCCGCCATCTGCGAACGGCCGGCGTTGTGCACGCACACGAAGAGTACTGCGGGTTTGTTGGTCATGTGCTCGTTTTACTCGTCGTCCGAGACGGATTCGTCGTTGTCGAGCGCCTCTTCGTCGGGACCCATCAGCAGGAACAGGCCAGCGTAGGGCTCGAGGCGCACGCCGAAGGTCTGCAGGTCGTCGACCCGCCCGATCTCGAGACCGGATGCCGCATCGAAGACGGCGCGGCGCGGGATGAGCTCACTCGACCGCACGCTGCCCTCGATGGGCTGGTCGGTGAAGTTCAGCACCGTGACCTGCAAGGGTGCGTCATCCCAATCGGCCTTGCCACCGTCGAGACGATGCACCATGACGAGCATGCCGGGGTGCGAGACATCCGGAACGTCTACCTGCGTGCCGATGGCGATATCGTTGGCGTCGCGAATGGCGAGCAACTCTTTCAGCTGAGAGGCGAACGAGTCGGGGCGCTGCAGCTGGTCGGGCAAGTTGCCGTAGAGCGAGCGACCGCGGGGCATGCCGGATGCCGACGCCACCGCCTCCTCGTCGAAGCCCATCAGGTCGTGGGCGGCGCGTTCGATCCACCGCGTGTCACCCTCGGCGATGAGCTCGGAGACCTGTTCGGAGGGCAGCGGCAGCGCGCCCACGAGGTCCCAGGCGGAGAGCGCGAAGACGCCCGGCTGCCATGCGTTGAAACGCGCGAGCAGCAGGTGGGCGCGGGCGATCATGTCGACGTCGTCCTCGCGGATCTTGTCGAGCTCGTTGAAGCCCTGGGCCGCAGCGATGACCGAGGCCGTGGTGCAGGCGATGCCGTTGGTCGTGAACACACGGTTGTAGGGCGCGTTCTCGCCCGTGAGGCGTTCGATCATGTCGGCGCGGATCGTCTCGGCGAGGTCGCCGCCCGCCATCTGCTGGTCGCGGAACGTGTACTCGTCGGCGCAGTGCAGCGTGGCCCAGTGCACGAGCTCGTAGGTGAGCTCGTCGTGGTTCTGCAGGGCGTGCACGAGTTGAACGGGTTGCACATCGGTCTCGAGCGACGTGCGCAGCGTGAGGCGCAGGAACTCGGTGTCGCCCATGGCCAGCGCGTGCTGGTAGGCGGGCCGGTTGATGAAGTCGTAGGACAGGTCGGCACCCACACGGCCGGTGTTGCGGATGTCCTCGACCGTGAGGTTGAGCTCCTGGAACGTGAAGCCGCCCACCTTGCGCACCATGCTGGCGATGAGGTGGTTGGCGGCCTCGGACAGTGGGTGACCCTCTGACCAGGCCGGCATGCCCTCTGCGCTCTTCTCCACGCCGAGGAACCCGTTGGCGTCGAGGCGCAGGGCCGTCGAGCCGAGGTCGCCGAGCGAGTGCAGGGCGTCACCGATGACGAGGCGCATGCCCGCGAAGGTGGGGTCGAGCCAGTTGATGGAGGGCTGACCCTGCTTGAAGTAGTGCAGGTAGACCCAGCGGCGGGTGCGACCGTCGACGCCCAACACGGGTGCCGTGGCGCTCCAGTTGGTCTCCTTCACGCCGGGCGCATAGAAGATGACGCGCTGCAGGGCGCCGATGATGTAACCCTGGTCGGCCAGGCTCTGCTCGGCCGCGGCGTCGAGGTTGACGGCATCCCGGCCCTCGGGCACGTCGGGCAGCAGGGGCCAGTCCGCCTCGGGGATTTCGATCATGTGGTAGATGCCGGGGAAGTCTTTATAGGCCATCTCGGCGAGGCGGAAGTCGGCGCCCTTGCCCGTGTGACCGGGCACGATGTCGTCGATAACGCTGCCCGAGTACTGGTCGGCCACGTCGCACAGCGAACGGAACTCGTCTTCGGTGCCGAACGCCGGGTCGATCTGCGTGGAGATGCGGTCGAAGTGACCGTCGACGCTGGCCGTCTGGCGCCAGCCGGTCAGGCCGCCGGCGCGCTTGACGGGGCCGGTGTGCACGGCGTCGATGCCGATGCGCTCGAACGCGCGCCACAGGTCTTCGTCACCGAGGGCGCCGAGGTAGGACTGCCCGGGGCGCGTGATGAGCGAGATCGGGTAGGCGGTGAACCACACCGAAGCCGACTGGATGGCGCGGCGCGCGTCAGGCCGGGCATACGGGTTGCGCCACATGCTGGGCTGACCGGAGTGCTGGCGGCTGAGGACATCGGCGTCGCCGAGCATCGACTGACGCACCAACCAGGCCACGTAGGCGGGGTTCGAGCCGTCGGGTTCGCGGGGGTCGAGCTTCGACCGCGTGATGCCCGAGGTGCGCAGGTGGGCGCTCGGGCGCAGGCGCTTCGGGCGGGCCGGATAGCGCTCCTCGTCGTACGAAATCTCTGCCGCTTCCGGCACCGTGTCGGGCGTCGTCTCGGGGGTGACGTCAGTGCTGTCGTACTCGGGGGTTTCCGTCATGGTCTTAGTAGATCACGCCCGGGAGAACGCCCGCACCCCCTACCGGCCGCTGCCGCCGATGTGGTGGAATGCGGTGGCGGCGGCAGGGGCGGGGTGCGCGTCGTCAGCCGCCCACTTCGGATCGCTCGAGGCCTAGTGGCCGTCGACCATTTTGAGGCCGACGACGCAGCCGACGAGGCCCAGGATGAGGAGGATCTTGATGACCGAGATCGATTCGCCGCCGAACACCATGGCGTAGACGACCGTGAGGCTGGCGCCGATTCCGACCCAGACGGCGTAGGCCGTGCCGACCGAGATGTCGCGCATGGCGAAGGCGAGGCCGCCCATGCTGGCGATGAGGGCCACGCCGAAGATGATGGTCGGCCAGAGCTTCGTGAAGCCCTCCGACTTGCCGAGGGCCGTGGCCCAGACGGCCTCGAGGATGCCCGACACGATGAGGACGATCCAAGCCATGACTGTTACTCACTTTCGTGGTCAGTCTTGTCGCTTTCCGGGTACTGCGCCCTCGTCCGGATGCCGCTCTCGCTGCGGCACTCCCCCAGTATGCCAAACCGGCCTGATCACGGCCTGTGCAACCGGGTGCCCGCCAGCGTCGAGCGAAAAATAGGGCGTGGATGCGGCATCCCACCGTCTGTGACGGTGCGTTACGGCCGCGCCTCCACTGTCGGTGGCCACGACTAATCTGGGGCGTATGGCAGATCGCGAATACGGCTTCCGCACGCGTGCGATTCACGCGGGCAACATCCCCGACCAGGTGACGGGGGCGCGCGCGCTGCCCATTTACCAGTCGACCGCTTTCGTTTTCGATGACACGGCCGATGCCGCGGCTCGGTTTGCGCTGCAGAAGTACGGCAACATCTACTCGCGCCTGTCGAACCCCACGGTGGCGAGCTTCGAAGAGCGCGTGGCCAGCCTCGAGGGCGGGCTCGGCGCTGTGGCCACCGCATCCGGTCTTGCGGCCCAGTACATCGTGTTCGCCTCACTGGCGGGTGCCGGCGACCACATCGTCGCGTCGGCGAACCTCTACGGCGGATCGATCACGCAGTTGGATGTCACGCTGCGCCGTTTCGGGGTCGAGACCACGTTCGTGGGCTCCGCGAACGCCGAGGACTACGCCGCCGCCATCACGCCCCGCACCAAGGTGCTCTTCGCCGAGACCGTGGCCAACCCGTCGGGTGAGATCGCCGATATCGAGGCGCTCGCCGATGTGGCCCACGCCCATGGCATCCCGCTCGTCATCGACTCGACCATCGCCACGCCCTACCTCAACCGCCCGATCGAGTGGGGCGCCGACATCGTCACGCACTCGGCCACCAAGTTCTTGGGTGGGCACGGCACCACGGTGGGCGGCCTGGTCGTCGAGAGCGGTCGGTTCGACTACTCGGCCGACAAATTCCCCCTCTTCCACGAGCCCGTCGCCAGCTACGGCGGGCTGACGTGGGCCGGCAACTTCGGCGAATACGCCTTCCTCACGCGGCTGCGCGCCGAACAGCTGCGCGACATGGGACCCGTCTTGTCGGCCCAGTCCGCGTTCCAGCTGGCGCAGGGCGTCGAGACGTTGCCCTACCGGATCGACGCGCATGTGGCGAACGCCCGGGCCGTGGCCGAATGGCTCGACGCCGACCCGCGCATCGAGGCCGTCAACTGGGCGGGGCTGCCCGCGCATCCGCACCATGAGCGCGCCAACAAATACCTGCCGAAGGGGCCGGGCTCGGTCTTCACGTTCGAGGTCAAGGGCGGCCGTCCCGTCGGGCAGAAGCTCATCGAATCGGTCAACCTGGCCAGCCACCTCGCCAACATCGGCGACGCCAAGACGCTCATCATCCACCCGGCGTCCACCACGCACGCGCAGCTGACCGAGCAACAGCTGCTCGAGGCCGGCGTGCGACCCGGTGTCGTGCGTTTGAGCGTGGGCATCGAAGACCCCGACGACATCATCTACGACCTCGACCAGGCACTCGCCCAGGCAGTGGAGGCATGAGCATGAGCACCGCAACCAGCACCTCGAGCACCGACAACACCTCCAGCACCGTCGAGAGCACGTCGACCGGCATCGACGGCAGCGCCGCGGCATCCACCGGCGGCGACACCGTCAACGCCGTGCTCGCCAACGGCCTCAGCTGCCAGCTGCCCGCCGATTCGCCCCTCGCCCGCCTGCTGAAATCGCAGCGCACCTGGGAGGGCCCCGACGCCAAGAAGCGGCTCGGCATCCTGCGTCGCGCCAAGTCCATCGCCATCGTCGGCGCCTCGTCGAACCCGTCGCGCTCGAGCTACTTCGTCGGCACCTATCTGCTGCAGTCGACCGACTACCGCGTGTACTTCGTCAACCCGAACGCCACCGAGATCCTGGGCCAGAAGGCCTACCCCGACCTCGCGTCACTGCCCGAGGTGCCCGACATCGTCGACGTGTTCCGCAAGGCCAGCGATATCCCGTCGGTCGTCGACGAGGTCGCCGCGGTCGGCTCGCCCGTCATGTGGGTGCAGCTCGGCATCTGGAACGAGGATGCCGCCCGCGACGCCGAGGCCCGCGGCATCGAGGTCGTCATGGACCGCTGCGTGAAAATCGAACATGCCCGCTTCCACGGCGGCCTGCACCTCATGGGATTCGACACCGGACAGATCACGGCACGCAAGACGATTCGCTGAGCGCGGGCCCTCTCCTTCGCCTGCGATCGTGACGGGGGCTGGCCCACTTCGACCGCTGCGCCACAGGCCCAGGATGTCTTCCGGCCGATGATAACGGCAGGTCCAGCGGGAATCGAGCCCCTGGATTGCCGGATGCCTCGGGCGTAGGTTCGTAGGATGAGCCAAAGAATTCTGATCCTCGGCGGCGGATATGCCGGCCTCTACGCTGCGAAAAGCCTGCAGAACCAGAGCGATGCGCTCCTCGAGATCACCGTCGTCGACGCCAACCCCTACATGACCTACCAGCCGCTGCTGCCCGAAGTGGCCGGCGGACACGTCAACCCCGCCGACGTCACCATCGACCTGCGACGCACCCTGCGCCACTGCACCGTGCTGCGCGGCACCGTCACCGACCTCGACGTCGAACAGAAGACCGCGAACATCGACCTGCTCAACGATCAAGAAATCTCGATCGACTACGACCAGGTCATCCTGGCGCTCGGCGCCGTCACGCGCGTGTTCCCCACCCCCGGGCTGAAAGAAAACGCGGTCGGATTCAAGACCGTCGAAGAAGCCGTCTACACCCACAACCGGGTGCTCGAGCAGGTGGCACGCGCCGCCGAAACCACCGATGAGGCTGAGAAGCGCAAAGCCCTCACCTTCGTGTTCGTGGGCGGCGGCTACACCGGCGTCGAGGCGCTTAGCGAACTGTCCGACCTGTCGAAAAACGCCGTGCGCAATCATCCGTCGCTCGACGAATCAGACCTGCACTGGGTGCTCATCGAAGCGCTCGACCGCGTGGCGCCCGAAGTCGGCCCCGAGCTCTCGAAGTGGACACTGCAGGCGTTGCGCGACCGCGGGATCGACATCCGCCTCGAGACAACCATCGAGTCGTGCGAAAACGGCGACGTGGTCTTGAAGGGCGGCGAAGTCATCCCCGCGAACACCATCGTGTGGACCGCTGGCGTGCAGCCCAACCCGCTCTACAAGAGCACCAACGTGCCGCTCGGGCCCAAGGGTCACGTCATCGCCAACGCGCATTTGCAGGTCATGCGTGAGGATGGCTCGATCGTCGACGGCGCCTGGGCACTGGGCGACAATGCGCAGGTGCCCGACCTCACGGCCGCCAAGCAGCCCGCCTACTACCCGCCGAACGCGCAGAACGCCATGCGGCAGGCGCCCGTGGCCGCGAAGAACGTGGTGTCGAGCATCCTGTCGCGCCCGCTCGTCGAATACCGCCACGAGTCGCTCGGCACGATCGCCAGCTACGGCATCGGGCACGGCGCCGCGAACGTCAAGGGCATCAAGCTGAAGGAGCTTTCGGCCTGGCTGATGCACCGCGCCTATCACGGGGCCGTCATCCCGACCTTCAACCGCAAGATCCGCGTGTTCATCGGATGGTTCACCGAGGCGTTGACGTCCCGCGAAACGACGGCCATGACGGCGCTCGAGACGCCACGCAAGGCCTTCACGGCGGCGTTCGGAAAGTCGCGCGCGAAAAACTGACCGTGGCGGGGCTCAGGCGGGCAGCGACGACTCGATCAGCGAGACGATCTCGGGGGCGTCGGGCTCGACCGTGGGGCGGAAGCGGTGCACGCGACCGTCGGGCGTGATGACGAATTTTTCGAAGTTCCATTTCACGCGGCCCGCCTTGCCGTCGGCATCCTCGGCCTTCGTCAGCTCCTGGTAGAGCGGGTGAGCCGAGCGGCCGTTCACTTTGACCTTCTCGAACATGGGGAACGTGACGCCCCACGTCATCGAGCAGTACTCCTTGATCTTGTCCTCGTCGCTGAGCTCCTGCAGGAACTGGTTGCTCGGAAAACCGAGCACCGTGAAGCCGCGGTCGCCGTAGGTCTTCTGCAGCTGCTCGAGCTTCTCGTACTGTGGGGCGAGGCCGCACCGCGAGGCCACGTTGACGATGAGCTTCACGGGGGCGTAGTCGGCGAGGGTTGCCGCATCCCCGTCGATGGTGGTGAGTTCGATGGTGTCGAGGGCGTCGGTCACGGTGTCTTCTCTCTGAGTGGCGTCACGCGGTGAGCGTTGTTCGACTCTAACCCCGCGTGTTGCATGCCGAAGCGCACAGGGGTGTACAGTCGTGGCATCTGAGGTAAAAACGCAGGGTCTGGCCGATGGCCACTTGCGCAGGCACGCGGTATCGAGTGATCCGCCACTTCTTCGCCCAGAAGGAGTGTGCCCACATGTCATCCGAACTCTCACCCGTCGCCTCGAGCCCAGAGCGGGCAGCGAATCCCACGGGTTCCGGTCTACCGATCGTCGTGCACAGCGGTGCAGCCAACACCGGTGCCGGCACTCCGCCCGCAGCCGAGTCGCCCGCAGCCGAGTCGCTCGCAACCGAGCCACGCAAGGCGCCGGGGACGCTGCGCGAGGCGTGGGTCGCCATCGCCGGACTGTCGGCCGTGTTCCTCTTCGAGATGCTCGACAACTCGATCCTCAACGTCGCGTTGCCGACGATCGGGCGTGAACTGCACGCCTCGACAAGTGCGCTGCAACTCGTCACGAACTCGTATGCCATCGTCTTCGGTGGGCTCATGCTCGTGCTGAGCGCCCTCGCCGACCGGGTGGGGCGTCGCCGCATCATGCTCATCGGGCTGGTGCTCCTGGCGCTGGCGAGCCTGGCCACGGCCGTGGTGTCGACGCCCGAAGAGCTCATCGCCGTGCGCGCCGTGATGGGGGTTGCTGCGGCCATGACCACCCCGGGCTCGCTCGCGCTGGCGTTCCGGCTGTTCGAGGACGACACGTTGCGGGTGCGTGCAACGACCGTGATCTCGACGGTCGGGCTGGTCGGGCTGGCCATCGGGCCCACGGTCGGCGGCCTCGTGCTGGCGGTCGCGCCGTGGCAGGTGTTGCTGCTGATCAACGTTCCGATCGCGGCACTGGCCTTCATCGGCATCCGTCGCGGGGTGGTTGCGGACGATCCCGCGGGGCTGCACCGCGACCCCGTCGATATCGCGGGTGGCGTTCTCGGAACGGTCACGATCGTGGCCGCGCTCCTCGCCCCCACGCTCTTCGTCGAGGCGGGGTCGGCTTCGAGCTCGGGCGCTGGCTCGGATTCGGGAATTCGATCCTGGATGCCGTGGCTCACCCTCGCCGTGGCGGTCTGCGCCGGTGCACTCTTCGTTTGGCGCGAACGCACGGCCCAGCACCCGTTGCTCGACCTGCGACTGATCGCGCTCCCCCTCGTCTCGAGCGGCCTGGCCTTCAAGGCCGCATCCGGGCTCGCGACCGCGGGTCTCGGCTACCTCATCACCCTGCAGTTGCAGCTCGCGTGGGGCTGGTCGCCCGCCCAGGCGGCCCTCGGCATGTTGCCCCAGGTCGTCGTCCTGCTCGGCGGCGGTGTGCTCATCGGCCCGGTCGTCAAACGTGTGGGCCTCGCGAACGCCGCCTGGATGAGTGCCACCTCCGTCGTGGCGGGCTTGGCCGTCTTCGCCGCTTTCGGCCGCTTCGGCTATGGATGGGTGCTGCTCGCACTGGTTCTGGTCGCAGCCGGCATGCGGGTCGTCGGCATCGTCGCGGGCACGAATGTCATGCGAGGCCTCCCCTCGAACCGCACGACGATCGGAGCCGCGCTCGTCGATACGTCGAGCGAGGTGGCGACGGCCGTCGGGATCGCGGTGGCTGGCACCATCCTCGCGGCCCTCTTCACGGGTTCGATTACGGCCGGCGGATGGTCGGCTACCCAGGGGGTCGAGTTCGCGAACGCCGTCGAGATCGGCGGAGGTGTGCTGACGGTTCTGGCGGGGACGCTCGTCGTCGTCGGGATCGTGCGGGCTCGGCGAGCCTGAAGCGCGCGGGTGTCCGGGGGCTGCCAGCAGCGGCTCCCGGATTCCGGCTCCCGGCTTCCGGCTTCCGGCTTCCGGCTTCGGTTTCCGGTTTCCGGTTTCCGGTTTCGGTTTCCGGTTTCCGGTTTCCGGTTTCGGTTTCCGGTTTCCGGTTTTCGGTTTTCGGTTTTCGGTTTCGGTTTCCGGCGACGGGCTACCCACTACCGGGCGACCGCCTTCTCCTGTTCATTGGTCAGCGCACGCTGTATAGTCAGTGCATGCTGACCAGTGCTCCCCGACTCGACGTTCTCGGCCGCCTCGGGCGTGCGCTCGCCGACCCGACCCGCTCACGCATCCTCATGGCTCTGCTCGAACGGCCCGGATACCCCGCCCAGCTCGCGCGCGACCTCGACCTCACGCGGTCGAACGTGTCCAACCACCTGAGCTGCCTGCGCGGCTGCGGAATCGTCGTGGCACTTCCCGAGGGCCGGCAGACGCGCTACGAGATCTCGGACCCCCACCTGACTCGCGCGCTCGAGGCCCTCGTCGACGTCGTCCTGGCCGTCGACGACGGGCGCGACTGCGAAGACGATGCGTGCGATGTGCCGCTGTGCTGCGGAACCGGAGCCGCCGTGGAGTCGCGGCGATGAGCGCGGTGCTCGAGACATCGCGCCGCGACACGTTGCGTCGCCGCATCCGCTGGATTGTGGCAGGAACCATCGCCTACAACGTGGTCGAAGCGATCATCGCACTCGCGGCCGGATCGGTGGCGTCATCCGCTGCTCTGATCGGGTTCGGGCTGGATTCGATCGTCGAGGTGCTGTCGGCGGCGGCCGTGGCGTGGCAGTTCGCGGCCCCCGACCCCGAGCGGCGTGAGAAGACGGCCCTGCGCGTCATCGCCGTGTCGTTCTTCGGGCTCGCGGCATATGTGAGCGTCGACGCGGTCCTCTCGCTGGTGGGGATGCGCGAGGCCGATCACAGCCCCGTCGGCATCGTTCTCGCGGCCGTCAGCCTCGTCATCATGCCCGGCCTGAGCTGGCTCGAACGCCGCACGGGACGCGAGCTCGGCTCGGCATCCGCGATCGCCGATTCGAAACAGACACTCATCTGCAGCTACCTGTCGGCGGCCCTGCTCGTGGGCTTGCTGCTCAACGCGTTGCTCGGCTGGGCCTGGGCCGACTCGGTTGCGGCGCTCGTGATCGCCATCTTCGCGGTGCGCGAGGGGCTCGAGGCGTGGAAGGGCGAAAGTTGCACCGTGCCCGTCTCGGCACTCACGGGCGAACGCGAGGTCGAAGCCTGCGAGTGTTGCGCGCCGGCTCACTGATGGGCTCTGAGGGAACCGCCTAACCCCAGCCACCGAGGTAGCCGGCCACGCGAACGTCGGCGGCCACGGGGTGGATGTCGAGAGCCTCGACCCGCAGATCGCGCACGTGTGCGTCGGGGCCCCAGCGCTCGAGGCGCCGCTCGGACCGCTCAGAGACAACGCGCACCGTCGACCCGAGATGGACGGCCAGGATGCCCGAAGCCGACGCTTCTCGAAGTGCGCCGAGGAGGTCCAACGCGCGGCTGCTCGATTCCCCCTGCCGACCCGGCTCGACCCGCACGCACTCGTCCAGTTCGATACGCAAGCGACCGGTCGGCGCCTCCCCTGGGGCAACAACGCGCGGGTCGCCCGCACAGACGCTCGGCACCTCCGCGGGCACGACGACCCGGGCTTGCGGCAGCACCGCCAGAACGCTGTCGACGCACACGAAAGCAGAGGCGGCACTCGCGGCGGTCCGCAGAACCACGACGACGTCCGGCACGGCCGGCAAAAGCGCGCGCGGCCGCGATCCGTCCACCGCGATCACGCCACTCAGCAGCATGGCCTCGGCGTTCTCGGCGTCGCGGCGACGCCGATCGTTGTCGTCGCGGCCCGCCCAGTCGGCGCCGTCGTGCCACGCCACGGCGTCGGGCTCGTGGGCGAAGATGGCCCCGGCGAGCCAGGAGCGGTGCGCCCACTCCCAGTCCTCGCCGCCGTAGTTCGAGAAACCCTCGTCGAACCCGCCCGTTTCGGCGAAGAACCACGCCGTGCACGCGAAGACGGCGCCGATGATGTGACGGTAGGAGCGGTCGTCCGCGTCGAGGAGGTTGCGGGTGCGGCGGTATTCGTCGCGCAGCCACGCGGGTTCGGGCACCTCGCGGGCGGGCCCGGCCTGCTCCACGGGCGCCGAAACGGGGGTGTCGCCGAAGTCGGCGTGGAGGCGGTGGCCGGCAACCACGGTTTCGGGCAGCAGGGACGGGAGGCGCACCATCCGCTCGAGGTAGCGCGGTTCGGGCGAGGTGTCGGCGTCGAGGAAGCAGAGGATGTCGCCGGATGCGTGGGCGGCACCGAGGTTGCGGGCGGCGGCGGCCCTGAAACCCTGGTCCTCCTGCACGAGCAGGGTCACGCCCTCGGGGACGACGGGTGGCACGGGCGATCCGTCGTCGACGACGATGATCTCGACGAGCTCGGGGGCGAGCGTGTGGCGGGCGAGGGCGGCGAGCGTGCGGTCGAGTTCGCGCTGCTGATCGAAGTGCACCACGATCACCGAGACCGTGCGCGCGGGCGGCAGGACCCCATCCACGAGATCCCACCGATTGCCCGGAACGGTGCGGCCGAAGGGTGGCGGCATTACGGTTGGCGCGGCAGGGTCGGTCGACTCGGCAGGCGCGGTCGGTTTGGCGCTCACAGCGCGGCCCACCACTCGGCATACGCGCGAGCCGTGTCACTGATCGTCGGGGACGACGGCGTACCCGGTTCGACCCAGGTGGCGTCGGGGTCGTCGCGCAGCCCCGCTATGGCGGCGGCGAGCACCAGCGGATCGCCGTCGTCGAAGAGGGACAGGGTGCCGGGGCGCAGCTGCACCATCTCGGCGAAATAGGGCGAACGGATGGTGAGAGGACGCCGCCCGGCGCTGATCCAGTCGGTGAGCGAACCCGATGCCGAAACGTGTTGGTGCGCAATCACGGGCACGGCGACGGCCTGCACCAGGGCATCCCGGTCGGTGACGCTCAGGAAACCGGTGCTGCGGAAACGCACGCCCGAGGATGCGGCGTGCTCGGCCAACTCGGCGAGTTCGCGTTCGTGCCCGGGCGACGCGCCGCCCAGAGAGACGACCCCGGGACGACGATCGGCGGGAAGCAGCGCGACGGCGTCGACAACCTCGCGGTGACCCTTGCCGGGGTAGAAGAAGCCGAGAACGGCGACCTCGTCGAGCGGTTGCCAGGCGTCGGGGCGGGGCGCCGGGGGCTGAGCGGGCAACGGGATGATGTGGGCCACGACGGTCTCGCCGAGCGCCTGCTCGAGCAACCGCCGTTCGTGCTCGCTGTTGCAGACGACCCCGGATGCCGCGGCCACGACGCGCCCGTAGGATGCCGTGCGTCGGGCGAAACCCCGTGGCCCGTCGGAGGGCTGCGGCACGTCGTGCAACGTGACCGTCACGGGGCCCGATGCCGCGAGTCGCTCGATGCGGCTGGCAGCGTCCTCGGCGTCGACGCCCCAGAGGCGGTCGGTGAAGTGCACGTGCCGTGCGACCCTGTCGTCGGACACCTCGGGCGCGAGCTCGACGGGCACGCCGAGGGCATCCGCGATCGTGCGGGCATACTGGTCGACCCCGTGCAACGCGTCGCCGCGGTGCAGCAGGGCGGGCGGACCGCTCACAGGAGGCCCAGGGTGCTGAGCGCGGGGGCGTGCCGCGTGAGCCCGGATGTGACCGCGTCGGGGTGCTCGACATACCAAGCCAGGTGGGCCTCGCGCAGCTCGACGGGGTCGATGTCGAGGCCGCCGACGGTCCAGGTGGGTCGGGCTTCGGCATCCAGGCCCCAGGCGTCGATGACGGCTTGGTCGCGCGGTGCGTGGATGCTATTGAGCAGCTCGCGCGTGAGGGTGACGGAGACGTCGGCGAGACCGAGGCGCGCGCGCACCCGTTCGGCGAGCGCGGTCCAGACCGTGTTGCCCGGGTGGTTGATGGTGCGCATGAGCGAGAAGTCGGGCCGGAGGAAGAGGTCAGAGACGACGACCGTGTCATGGGCCTTCTCACGGGATCGCAGCTGGCGGATGGACTCGTTGGCGATCGCATGGATCTGAGGCGCCGTCACGCTGCCCGCCGAGAGAGCGACGAGACCCGCCCGCCGTGCAGCCTCGGCCACCAGTCGCAGGTCGTGGTAGGGCACGATGGGCGGCACGAGCGAGGTGTCGGAGGGCGGCCGGATGATCGCCTGGAACGGGTACAGCCCGGCGAAGCGGATGACCGGGACGGTTGTCGTCTTCGCCCCCGCCGGCAGGAGCGCCCGCATCTGCTCCGAGCCGAGCGGCAGCCCGCGGTAGTCGTCGCGGATGGGCTGCGTGATGAACACGTCGGTGCACGCCAGGATGCGTGCGAGGAGGGGCATGTCGTCCGCCTCGAGCTCGTGCACGGGCGGGACGCGGAGGAAGCGGACATCCTCGTCGCCGAGCGCCACCCGCAATGATTCGGCCTGACAGTTGCCCATGATGACGCCGATCGGACGGCCGTCGGCGGAACCGGAACCGGAACCGGATGTCTCGACCGACCCGGCACCGAAGAAGTCGTCGTAATGCGCGCGGTAGCCCTCGTCGTGGGACATCAGACCTGATCTTTCGTATCGAACAGCACGAAGTGTTCACCGCAAGGGGTACACCGCCGAGCTCTCGGTGTCGGGGGTGAGCACTACTGTGAATGGTATCCCGCTCACGTCTTCGGCCAGGAGTCCGCATCACCCATAACGCCCGCATTCGCACGCCCCTGCGCGTCGCGTCGGTCCCCGGCGCACACCCTTATATGGAGAGCCTTTTTCGGGCGCTTCCCGAGGTGATCCGGCTCGCCGACCCCATCCCCGACCCGTCGTTCCCGACGCGCTGGTGGCCGCCCGCGATGATCGACGCGGAATGGGTGCACCGGCACCACGACGACTTCGATGTGATGCACGTGCACTTCGGCCTCGAGTCGCTGCCCGCCGGCCGCCTGCTCGGCGCGCTCGACGCCCTCGACGCGGTCGGGCGTCCGCTCGTTTTCACGGTGCACGACCTCGAGAACCCCAACCTCGACGTGCAGACGGCGCATCTGCGCGACCTCGACGAGATCATCCCGCGGGCCGACGCCATCCTCACCCTGACCGGCACGGCCGCCGCCGAGATCACGCAGCGCTGGGGCCGCACGGCCATCGTCGCCCCGCACCCCGCCATCACCTCCGTCGGCGCATCCACCCCGCGCGGCCGCCTCTCCGCCGAGCGCATCGTCGGCATGCACCTGCGCGATGTGCGCCCCAACATCGATGCCATCGGCGCCGCCCGCACCCTGCTCGGCGCCCTCGACCTCCTGGCCGCCAATGGCACCCCCGTGCGCGGCCGCATCACGGTGCACGACCGCGTGCGCGACGCCCGTGCCCGCGATGCCGTTCTGGCGCTCGTCGTTGATCGCGCCGACGTCGACGTCGAGGTGGTCTCGCGGCCGAGCGATCAGGCCCTCGAGGCAGAGCTCGCCGGCCTCGACGTCGAGATCCTCCCCTACCGTCACGGCACACATTCGGGGTGGGTCGAGCTCTGTTACGACCTCGCCGTGCCCGTCGTGGGCACCTCGGCCGGGCACATGTCCGACCAGCATCCCGATGACTTCGAGTCCTACTCGCTGGGCGACAGCGCGTCGCTCGCCTCGGCCATCGACCGCTCCCTCGCGTCGGGCACCCGCCCGGGCACGGCCGAGCGGGGTCGAGCGATCGTCTCGCACGCTGCCCACCGCCGCAGGCAGCGCCAGCACGTGGCTGACGTGCACCTGGGTGTGTACCTGTCGGCGATCGCGGCGCGCCAATCGGTGGGCGACACGGTGTTCGCGGCGCTCGACGGCGACCAGCAGACGGCCTGACTCCAGCGCAACTCTGTGCGGTTAGCGCCCGTCGAACCGCGTCTTCGTTGTGCGCCACGACACAGTCTTGCGTCGTCGGGTCACACCCCTCTGCGCCCGGGAGCCCCCGCGTATAGTGGCAGCGGTACCAGGTAAGGAGCCCCATGGCGGTGTACGTTTCGGCGTTCGATCTCTTCTCGATCGGAATCGGCCCCTCGTCGTCGCACACGGTGGGCCCGATGCGGGCGGCCCTCGTTTTCGCCCAGCGACTGCGCGCCGCCGGCCTGCTCGAGAGTGTCGACCGCGTCACCTGCTCCCTCTACGGTTCGCTCGGCTCGACGGGAATCGGCCACGGCACGCCCGACGCCGTCGTCGCGGGCCTCGCCGGGTTCGCCCCCGAGACCTGCGACCCAGATGACGTCCGCGGCGCGTGGACCGCCCTCGGCGACGGCGGCCAGACCGTACTTCTCGCCGGCGAGCGCCCGGTCACGATGACCATGGGCGACGTGTCGTTCGAACCGCGAACGCGTCTGCCCGGTCATCCCAACGCCCTGGCCTTTCACGCCTGGCACGAGGGCGACGCACTGCCCCTCGTGAGCGAAACCTACTTCTCGGTCGGCGGCGGCTTCATCCATCGCGAGGGCGAAGACGGCGCGGATGCTGCAGAGCCCGTCTACCCGCACCCCTACCGCACGGCCGCCGAACTCCTGCAGATCTGCCGCGACACCGGGCTGAGCATCTGCCAGATCGCGCGCGCCAACGAAGAGGCCATCCGCCCGCGCGCCGAGGTGGACGCCGGGCTCGACGCCATCTGGTCCGCCATGGCGTCGTGCGTGGCGCACGGGCTCGAGACCGAGGGCGTGCTGCCCGGGGGCCTCAACGTGAAACGCCGAGCCAACCTCGTGAAGAAGCGCCTCGACGCCGTGACCAACCCGGCCGAACGCGACCTCGCGACCGAGTGGCTGCAGGCCTTCGCTCTGGCCGTCAACGAGGAGAACGCCTCGGGTGGGCGCGTGGTCACGGCTCCGACGAACGGGGCCGCGGGAATCATCCCGGCCGTCGCCAGCTACTACCTTCGTTTCGTGCCGGGCGCGTCGGCTGACGGCATCCGCCGCTTCCTGCTGACCGCCACGGCCATCGGCTCGCTGTTCAAGGCCAACGCCTCCATCTCGGGTGCCGAGGGCGGTTGCCAAGCCGAGGTCGGTTCGGCGTGCGCCATGGCCGCCGGAGCATTGTGCGCCGTGCTCGGCGGAACCCCCGCGCAGGTCGAGAACGCCGCCGAGATCGCCATGGAACACCACTTGGGCCTGACGTGCGATCCCGTCGCGGGCCTCGTGCAGATCCCCTGCATCGAGCGCAATGCCATCGCCTCGTCGACCGCCGTCAGTGCCGCGCGCCTCTCCCTGCACGGTGACGGAACGCACCTCGTGTCGCTCGACATGGTCATCGAGACCATGCGCCAGACCGGCATCGACATGTCGACGCGCTACAAGGAGACGAGCGAAGGCGGCCTCGCGGTCAACGTCACCGAGTGCTGATTCAGAGGGCGGACTCCAGCTCCTCGGGCGTGTGCACGGGCAGCCGGCAGACGAAGTCCTGGCAGAGGTAGGCCGTGGCGCGCGACTCCAGGGCCGTGCGGCCGGCGAAGAGTTCGAGGCCGATCAGGCCCAGCTCGATGGCCGCCGACTGACGCACCGCGATGCTGAGGCTCGTGGGCAGGCTGGCGAGGACGTCGAGGAACGGCGAGGCGTCGGCCGCGGCATCCGGAACCACCACCACCAGCTGCACGAGCGGCCGACGCAGGCGCTCGGCGAGTGCCAACGTCGCGCCGAACGACACGGGGTTGGCGAGGGCCAGCGGCGCGACCCGTCGCACGGTGCGCTCGGCCGCCTGCCGGTAGCGCTCTCCCGCGCCCAGTTCGTAGAGCCGCCAGCAGGCCTGTGCGATCGACGTCGGCCCCGACGGGTAGGCGCCCTCGGAGGGGTCGCCTGCCACCGCGAGCCCGTGCGCGCCGAGCAGCGGGTCGCCGCCCTCTGGCAGCACGAATGGGTCGTCGACATCGGCGGGCAACGTCGCATCGACAAGCCACCGGGCCGAGATGAAATAGACCGTCTGGCCGGTCGCGATGCCGAGCTCGAGCAGGCCGCCCGCGAGCATCCCATAGTCTTCGAGCGAGGCCGCCGCGTCGGATTTCTGCTCGGCCACCGAGGCGCGCACGAGCTTGCCGTTCAGTTGCACGTGGTTTTCGAGCAGATAGTCGGCGGCCCAGCGCGCCGACTCGATCCATTCGGGATGCCCGAGCAGACGCCCGGCGCGCGCCAGAGCCCCGATCGCCAAACCGTTCCAGCCCGTGAGCACCTTCTCGTCGAGCGCCGGTGCGGACTGGCTGGCCCGTTCGGCGGCGTCCAACGAGTAGTAGCCGCCCTCGACGCGCTGCCCGTCGACGTCGCTCTCCGAGTCCTGCGCGCTCGCGAAGCCTCCGGTCGGCAGCTGCATGACCTGCAGCAGGAATGCGCCGATGCCCTCGGCTGCCTCGCGGGCCCAGTCGGTGCCGCGCGTCGCATAGATGTCGAGCAGCAGCGCGTTGTCGTACAACATGCGCTCGTAGTGGGGGTCTGACCAGTCGCGCTGCGTGGCGTAGCGGAAGAAGCCGCCCTCGACGTCGTCGCGCAGGGGCGAGGATGCCATGGTGCGCAGCATGCGGTCGGCGAGCTCGCGGCCGTCGGCGCGCCCGGCGAGGAACCCGACGACGGGGGCGACGGGGAACTTGGCCTGCGTGCCCAGCCCGCCGAATTGCGGGTCTTCGTGGGCGGCGAGGGCGCGCACGGCCCGGGCGAGATCGTCGTCGCCGAGGGTTGGGTGCGACGCGTCGCCCGAGGCGTCCCCCGTCGGCAACCGCACGGCGCCGTCCGCCTCCGGACCGTCCGCGTGCGCCTCGCCCGCGTCCGCAGACGTTCCGGCACCCTCACCGGAGTCCGTGCCGCCGGCGGCGTTCGCGGCAGCCGTCTGCTCGGCGGGCATATCGGATGCCGCCTGAATCGCCTCGGTCAACTGCCGGGCGGTCTCTTCCACACCGTCGCGCCGCTCGGTCCACGCCTCGGTCACGGCCTGCAACACCTGCGAGAACGAAGGGTGCCCCTCGATGGGCACGGGCGGGTAGTAGGTGCCCGCGAAGAAAGGTCCGCCGTCGGGGGTCACGAAGACGGTGAGCGGCCAGCCGAGGTTGGGGGTGAAGGCACCGGCGGCGGCCAAGTAGCTGGCGTCGACATCCGGATGCTCTTCGCGGTCGACCTTCACGGCCACGAAGTTCTGGTCGAGGTAGGCCGCGATGCCCTCGTCCGAGAACGACTCGCGAGCCATGACGTGGCACCAGTGGCAGGTCGAATACCCGATCGAGACGAACAGCGGCACGTCACGCCGCTTGGCCTCGGCGAAGGCCTCCTCGCCCCACGGATACCAGTTGACCGGGTTCTCGGAGTGCTGGCGCAGGTACGGGCTGATGGCGGATGCGAGCCTGTTCGTCATACCCCCAGAGTAGGGACGGGCTCGGGTTGGGCCAAGGGACTTGCGTCGATCGAGTGAGCTTGCTTCAGGGCTGGCCGCGCCGGTCGCGCGTCGAGGTGGATGCCCGCCAACATGCAGCGCACCGACCCGCCCGCGAGCTCGATGGTGGGCACGTCGAGCGGCACCACGCGGCAGCTGCGTTCGATGACGGCGAGCTGGTCGGTCCGCAGGCTGCGATGCGCGCGCGCCGACAGGGCCAGGATGCGTTCGCCCGACGCCGTGCGCAACTCCATGGCGTTGCCCGCGAAGTCGCGCACCTGCTCGAAGTCGAGGGCTATGACATCCCGGCCGTGTGAGGTGATGCGCTCGGAGACGTCGGCCCGGCGCGCAACCGACGTGATGAGGTCGAGGCCGATGAGCGCGAAGTCGGTGGCGATGCACATCATGACGTTGGTGTGATAGATCGGCACACCCTCGGGGTCGGCCGCGTCGAAGACCATGGGCTCGTAGCCGAAATCGGCGCAGAACCGTTCGAGCGCGATCGGGTCGGCGCGGTGCGATCGGGCCACATAGGCGACCCGCGCGGCGTGGTCGAGCACCATGGCGCCCGTGCCCTCGAGGAACGTGTCGTCGTATTCGAGACCCGAATAATCGATCACGTTCTGCACGCGGTAGTCGCGCTTCAGCATCTCGACCACATCGCCGCGCCGCTCGCCGCGCCGGTTGGGCGCGTACATGGGGAACAGCCCGACGTGGCCGCCCGCGTGCGTCGACAACCAGTTGTTGGGGAACACGCTGTCGGGTCGGTCGGGTTGCGGGTCGTCGAACAGGTGCACGCGCACGCCGGCCGCCTCGAGGATGCCCGCGGCGCGCGTCACCTCGTCGTGCGCCGTGCTGGCGACGAGAGGTTCGGCCGCCTCGGGCACACCGCCCGTCACCTGGAACACGTTGTCGGCCGCGGTCAACGGGTTGGGTGTGAAGTGGTGCGGACGGATCATCACGACCGCCCGCGGAGCCTGGACGCTCACCGGTGTCGGCCGTTTCAGCCGACGGGCGAGAGCTGGCCGACGAGCCCGAACAGGTCCTTCGGGTCTTCGGGCGAGGCGACGAGGTCGATGTCCTCGAAGAACCGGGTGCCGTCGACGGCGTCGCGTAGGTAGCGCAGAGCCGAGAAGTCCTCGATAGCGAAGCCCACCGAGTCGAAGATCGTGATCTGCTCGGGCGACGTGCGGCCGGGGTGTTCGCCCGTGACGACGCGCCAGAACTCGGTCACCGGGAACGCGGGAGACATCTGCTGGATCTCGCCCTCGATGCGCGTCTGCGCCTCGAACTCGATGAACACGTCGCCGCGCTCGAGAATGGCGGGGTCGAGCTCGGTCTTGCCGGGGCAGTCGCCGCCGATGGCGTTGAGGTGCACGCCGGGGGCGACGAGGTCGTCGGTCAACACGGTCGCGAGGGCTTTGTCGGCCGTGCACGTGGTGATCACGTCGGCGCCATCGACCGCATCGGCGGCGCTCGTCGCGATGACGACGTCGAAGCCGAGGGGGGTCAGGTTGCGGGCGACCTTCTCCATGGCTGCGGGGTCGGTGTCCCAGAGGCGCACCTGCTCGATGCCGAGGGCCGCTCGCATGCCGAGCGCTTGGAATTCGGCCTGGCTGCCCGCGCCGATGAGGGCGAGGGTGCGCGAGTCGGGGCGCGCGAGGTGTTTTGCGAAGAAGCCGGATGTCGCGGCGGTGCGCAGCGCCGTGAGCAACGTCATCTCGGCCAGGAACGTGGGGTAGCCGTTGTGCACATCGGCGAGGACGCCGAAGGCGGTCACGGTCTGGAAGCCGCGCGCCGGGTTCGAGGGGTGTCCGTTGACGTACTTGAAGGCGTACGTTTCGCCGTCACTCGTCGGCATGAGTTCGATCACGCCGAAGGGCGTGTGACTGGCAACGCGCGGAGACTTGTCGAAGCTGTTCCAGCGCGCGAAGTCTACCTCTACATAGTCGATCATTCCTCGGATGATGCGTTCGGGCCCGGTGGTCGACACCCACCGCACCATGTTCTTCACGTCGACGAATCGGGTCATCGGGGTTCCCTTCTTCACGGCGGGGCCGGAGAACCCCGTCCCCTCGACGCTATTCCTAGGCGATATGCACGCTCAATATGCTGAGTGCGGTACATCTGCGCTATCACCGCGCACAATGCTCAGTGCCGACATACACTATGACAATGGCCCAGCTGGATGACCTCGACCGCCGCCTTCTCGCCGAACTCCGCGCCGACGGCCGAGCGCCCGTGGCCGAACTCGCGCGCACGCTGCATGTGGCCCGCGCGACCGTGACCAGCCGGCTCGATCGGCTCATCGCATCCGGAACCGTCGTCGGTTTCACCGTTCGGGTGCGCGACGAGGTCGAGGCGGGCAGCGTGCAGGCCGTGGCGTTCATCGAGGTCGAGGGTCGCTCGACCGATCACGTCATCCGCGAACTGCGCGGGTTTCCCGAGATCAGCTCGCTGCACACGACCAACGGCGGCTGGGACCTCGTGGCCGAACTGCGCGCCGAGACACTGCTCGACTTCGACCGCGTGCTGGGCGCCATCCGCCGCATCGAGGGCGTCATCAACAGCGAGACGAGCCTGCTGCTGAGCTCGGTGCTGCGCTGAACTCGCTCTCGCGGGAGGGCTAGAAGACGCGCTTCGACACGTCGACCGGGGTCGCCGCAGCGAGTGTCGACGAGACCTTGTCGGCCGTAGTGGCTCCGGGCACCGAGGACATCAGCTCGGAGTCGGGCGTGGCCGGGTCGGCGAGGTACATGCGCGTGTAAGCGGCCGACTCCGGTTCGAAGCGCCAGCTGTCGGCGATCGAGCCGGCATCCACCGTGTCGAAACCGAGCTCGTCGATGATGCGCGCCGCTTCGAGCTTGGCTTCGGCGTCATCCGACGCGATCGGCAGGGCTGAGCGATCTGCCGCGCCCTGCGGCCGAGCGAGCAGCGGGATGTGGTGGGCGAGGATGTTGTTGAACGCCTTCACGTAGCGCGCCTCCCCCAGCCATCCCCGCACGAGCTCACTCGTGGTCACATCGCCGGCGTCCAGTTCGGCAATCCGGCCGTCCCGCGAGGGGTAGTAGTTGCTGGTGTCGAGGACGATCTTGCCGCCGAGCACACCGTCGGCGAGGCCCCGCACCGCGGGAAGCGGGATCGAGAGGACGACGGCGTCGCCGACGCGGGCAGCCTCATCGACCTCGACGGCGCGGGCGAGCGGGCCGAGCTCGGCGATGAGGCCTGCGAGCGATTCGGGGCCCCGTGAGTTCGCGATGACGACGTTCATACCTGCCGCCACGGCGAGGCGCGCCACAGCCGATCCGATGTTGCCGCTTCCGATGATTGCCAGTGTCGACATGCGATCTTCCTTCTCCGTGGTGCGCATGATGCGCGCGGTGTGCGTTGGGTGCGTTTAGTGCGTTGGGCGTGTGGGGTGCGCGAGCCGTGCGACTCGGGGCACTGCGGCGTGCTGTCCAGTGGACGACATCCGCCTGATCGGGCAAGATGTACATGACCCCGCGTACATCAACCGTAACTCATGTACGCGACAATGTGTACATGTCTCCGGATGCTCGAGAAGGGAGCGTTGATGGCCAGCCGCTTGTCGAGCCCGCTCACGATCCCCGCCGAAGACGAGTTCGACCTCTTCGACGTCATGCGGGCGTTGAGCGATCCGGTGCGACGGGCCCTCGTCCTCAACATCGCCTCCACACCCGGCACGGCGTGCAGCACCTCCGATTTCGGGGTGTCGAAGTCGGCCCTCACCCGGCACTGGCGCATCCTCCGGGAGGCCGGCATCATCCGCCAGGAGGTCGACGGCACACGCCACCGCAACTGGCTGCGCGACGAAGAGCTCGACCGCCGCTTCCCCGGCCTGCTGACGCTCGTCCTGCAGGAACACGACGCTCAGGCAAATCGACCGAGCTAGCCGAGTGTCGGTTGGCATCGCATGCGGGCAGCCCTACCCATGTGCTCGGCGCGCGGGCCGCACTACGTTTGACCCAGTAGCCGCGAGCACGAGGAGCCGACAGTGACGAAGAACCGATCGGCCCTCGGCACCCTGGGCTGGGTGGCAGTCTTCCTCGGCGTCATCGGGATGCTCGGGGCCCTCGCCATCCTGGCCGCTCCCGGTTTGAGCACGGCCGCGCCCGTTGCCTTCGGCGAGCGCCTCACGGTCGACGTGTCGGCCGGCGGTCACGCCGTGTATGTCACACCGTCCGATGAGTGGGACTCGATCACCTGCACCGGCCGGGTCGGCGACGACGAACTCGGCCTGCGGCCGAGCATGACTCAGCAAGACCTCTGGATTCCGGCCCGGTGGGACGCCCAGGGCAGCTTCGACGCCCGGGCCGCCGGCACCGTCGTCCTCAGGTGCGACGGTCCCGTCGAGAGCGCGACCTTCACGATCGGCCCCGTCCTGTCGTTTTGGCATCTCGCGGCGGCAACCTTGATCGGCATCGCCTCCCTCATGGTGGCCCTGACGGGTATCGCACTCGTATTCAGCGACTCCGTAACACGCAGGCGCGCGCGGGCGTTGGACGCCTCGGTCACGCCCAAACAGGACCGAGCGAATTGGATCTCATGATTGACTTCTGCCTGGACGTGACGAGCGACAGCGCGCGCACGGTAAACGGGGTGGGCCATGTTCATGAGGCGCGGAAAGACCACGGACGGCTGGGCGATCATCGGATTCGGAATCTTCGCCATCATCTTTTCCGCCACCTGGTATGCCGGATGGTGGGGGTCACCGCCATCGGGCAGCCGCTCGCAGCTCTTCGCCTATCTCGGGCTTCCGCTCGGCATCGCTGCGATTATCGCCGGCATCGTGAGTCTCTACCGCGACGGCCGTCGTGCTCAAGAACAGCGCGAGCGCGAGGACGAGGATGAGCGGCCGTCCGGAGCGGCTGGCGGGCCCTGAGAGCCTGCCCAGTCGGTGGTCCCGCCGCCGAGAGCATCCGCCGCCCGGAGTCTGGTCGCAACCGCATCGCGCACGCGTGCACCGTCGGGCCGGCATCCGAGCGTGTCAGTGCACGTGTGCGGCGACGGGGTCGACGTGCCTGTCGGCCGTCAGGGCAACTGCTCGCCACCCGGCTGAGAAGTTCTGCGGCAGGTCGTCGTGACTCGGCCAATCCGGAAGGCGGGCGGCGAGGTCGAACCCGCAGTCGCGCCAGGTCACGTCCTTCCGGCGAAAACGCGTCACCGAGTAGATGAGCGGGCGGCGAGGCATGGATCGCGTCGCCGGCACCATGTGCGCGCTCAGACGACTCAGCACGGCGACAGTCGGCAGCTCGGGGCCCGACCAGTCCAGCCATTCGAGGCTGGGGGCGTCGCCGTATCGCGAACGCCGCACACCGGCCACGCGGAACAGGACCAGTCGGCCGTCCGCGGTCGTGTAGCTGAGCACGTCTCCGGCCGTCAGCTCGGTTTCGATGTGGCGCCAGGGGCGACGCAGGCGCTTCGGGGCCGGCTGCGGCCCGGTGAGCTGGGTCCGCAACTTCTGCAGGGCCGCCTGACGTCGAGCGAGTTCGGTGGTTCCCGCCTCGACCCAGACGTCGAGACCGTCGCCGCGATCGATGGCGGTCAGCGCGGCATCGCGCACGTCGTCATCCAAACGCCCCACCTGTGATTGCGCGGCGGCCAGGGCGATCCAGAACTCCCCCGCCGTGTCGTCGCCGACCAGGAGATACGAGAACAGTTCGAGGACTCGTTGCCGGGCCGCGTCATCCGGCAGCTCGTCTTCGAGCGCTTCCCGATACGCGCTCCGGATGTCGGCCGCCGTGTCGTTGGCGAAAACACCCGCACCCCATGCACCCATGGCGAGATTATGTCATCTCGGTCGGCGCCAGGACGTGCTCAGTAGCGCCAGCCCCGCCAGGCAGAACGCTAAACCGATGAAGGCCAGGAAGCCCGTGCTTCCGTTCAGAATGATGAGCGCCCCTCCGACGATGAGGGAGCCCGCGCCGACGCCGAGCTTCTGGGCTCGCAGCCTGCGCGAGTTGTCGGGGCGAGGAACCCCGGGTTCTTCATAGTCGACGCGACGCCCCAGCCCGGTTGGGGGCTCCACCGGCACATCGCCGATGACGGCATCGAGGTCGGAGCCGAAGTAGTCGATCCACGACCCGACACCCACCTCGGGGCAGGCCGCGTGCAGCTGCTTCTCGAAGACCGAATAGTCGGCCGGGTCGCGCTGGTACATGAGCGCGCTCGGGCTGATGTTCCGCTGCACCCAGCCGTTGGGCCAGAAGGCGTCGTAGTAACAGACGCGCCGGGGCCGACGCAGGATGAGCGACGGGCGAACGGATGCGATCGCGCGGATCGCCAGGGGCCGCGGCGAGGTCATCCCCACATCCTCGCAGAACCTCGAGCGGGCCTCACATCCAGAACGGATCTACCAGGCGCCGACGTAACTCGAGACGGGCTCGTCGAGCGACGCGCGCCTCGCGATGACCGGCAGACCGCGCGTGACGGCCAATTGGATGCGCTGGATGAGAGCCTCGGAGCGGATCTCGTAGCCGTCGAAGTCCGAGTTCGACGCATAGACGCCGATGGGCAATGTGAGCGCCTGGAAGAAACCGAAAAGTGGACGGAACGAGTGCTCGAGGATGAGGGCGTGCCGCTCTCCCCCGCCCGTCGCGGCCAGCAGGACGGGCGTGTCGACGAGCGCGTACTGGTCGACGAAATCGAAGAGGTGTTTGAAGAGGCCCGTGAACGAGCCGCGGTAGACGGGGCTGGCGACGACGAGCAGGTCGGCCTGCTCGATGCGCACCAGTTCCTGTTCCACGCTGTCGGGCAGTTGACCGCGGTTCAGGGCGCCCGCGAACTCGGGGCCGATCTTCGAGATCTCGATGAGGTGCACGTCGATGTCGATGCGTTCACCCAGCTCGGCGACGATGCGGCGAATCAGCGCCGTCGTCTTACTGGGCTCGTGCAGGCTTCCCGACACGGCAACGACTCGCAGGCGGGACGACACGTTTTCAGACATGTCTCGACGCTAGACCCGCCCGCCCCTGACCGCACGGCGGGCCGCAACACGGCGTAAAGAGCAGCTGTGCGGAGCACTGAGCGGTGCGTTGAAACGCCGATCTGCAATGCCCCCGACAGGATGACCGAGCGAAACGCTCAGACGACGACCCGAGCCTGCCTCGAAGTCGGGATGACCTGACCGCTTGTCGTTGTCACGGCTGTGCCGAGGAGCTGACTCGCTAGGCGGGCTGCTCGACCAGGTCGAGGCTCTTCTCGCCCGCGCGAATGGGCGTCGTCAGGCGGTTGCCGGCGGGCGGCAGCGGGCACACATAGAAGTCGCTGAACGCGCACGGCGGCAGGTAGAGCCGGTTGAAGTCCACACGCACACGGCCATCGGCACCCGGCGCGTCGATGCGCAGGAAGCGGAAACGGTAGGTCTCCGAGCCGCTCGTGCCGTCGGCCAACACGGCGCTGAAGCCGCGCGGCCCACCCGTGACCGTCAGTGACACGGCCTCACCGTTCAGGTCGAAGGACACGGTTCCGGCGGGGTGCTCCTCGGCCACGTGACCGTCGATGGCTTCGTTCCTGAAGCGGTGGTCGGCGTCGGCGGGGGTGAACTGTGCCTTGAACACCCAGTTCTCGTCGGGTTCGAAAGCGAGGATGTCGCGCACGGCGCTGCGAGTGGGGGCATCCGGGTCGATCAGGCGCAGGGCCAGCACGCCGTCGCGCTCGAAGTAGCGCAGCCGCTTGTCGCCCCAGGCGATCTCCTGGCCGGACCGCAGCGTCACGCCGTCGCCGCCCACGGTCGCATACGGCTCGCCGTCCTGCAGCACGGCCGAGCCGGTCAGCTCATCGGCCACACCACGCACGCCGTCGCGCGTCGCCGACCACACGCCGGGAACGCCGTCGTACGACGTCGGCTCGTTAGTCAGCCAGTGCGTGGCAGCGAGCGACGCCAGGCCGAGCGGTGACAGCGTGGCGCGCAGACGGGCCTGGTGCCAGGCCGCCCAGCTGCGCCGGAACGCGTCGTCGGTCGCCTCGCCCAAGAAGCTCTCGGTCTGTTCGATGCTGTCGCTCATGGCTGACTCCTCAAATCTCTGCGCCGGTCGGATCGCTGACCCGGCCACACTTCTCCGTCGACTTCCGCCGACCTCCTTATTCAACCCGATCCGGCCGGCGATTATGCCCTCAGGATGTCGTGAGCACGACCTTGCCGCGCACATGCCCGCCCTCGAGGAGACGGTAGGCCTCGCGCACGTCATCGAGCGCGAAGGCCCGCGCGATGGGCAGCACGAACGTTCCGTCGGCCAGGCGTTCGGCGATCTCGATCAGGTCGCCGGGTCCGGCGTCCGCGCCGCCAACGCCCTGCGCGCCGATGCGGGCGGCGTGCCCACGGTCGGCGATGGTGTTGATGCGGGCCGGGTTAACACCGAGCGCGATCCCGGCATCCTGCGTCTCGGCGCCCGCGTTGTCGAGCACGGCGTCGACGCCCTGCGGCGCCAGCTCGCGCACGCGCTCGACGAGACCCTCACCGTAGGCCACCGGGATGACCCCGATGGAACGCAGGAAGTCATGATTCGACGGGCTGGCCGTGCCGATGACCGTGGCGCCCCGCAGTCGAGCGACCTGGCAGGCCAGGATGCCGACGCCGCCGGCCGCAGCCGACACGAGCACCGTTTCGCCGCTGGCCACGCCTACCGCCCGAACGGATGCCTGAGCCGTGCGACCGGCTATCGCGAGCGTTCCCGCAACCTCATCGGGCAGCGCTTCGGGCGTTTCGTGCAATTCGTGTTCGGGCCCGACGATCACGTAGTCGGCCTGGGCGTAGAACCGGCGAGCGCCGAACACGCGTTGCCCGACCGTCCACTGCGTCACACCCTCTCCGACCGCGTCGACAACGCCGGCGAAGTCGTTCCCGTTGCCCGACGGCAGCTTCACACCGAAGGCTGCCGCGGCGGGCCCACCCTCGCGCAACTTGTAGTCCACGGGGTTGAGACCGGCGGCCGTCACCCGCACGCGCACCTCTCCGGCGGCGGGCTCGGGCTTCTCCACCTGGATCACCTCGAGGCGGTCGACGTCTCCATACTCGGTGAACTGAACGAAACGGGGCATGAGACTCCTTTCACGTACATGGCGGTTGTGTCGCAGGTCGAAGGTCGCGGTTCGCGGTTCGCGGTTCGCCGGTCGCGCGTCGTGCGGGAGCCGCGCGGACCCCGCCTGAAACAACCGAGGGCCGAAACATCCGGTCTGGATGCCTCGGCCCTCGTGAGGCAACCCTCGCGGGCCGCCGGATGAGACTAGTTGACCTCGTTGGGGTGAGCGCCCACGCGGCCGTCGCGCTCGAGCGCGTCGATCGCCGAAACCTCTTCAGGCGTCAGCTCGAAGTCGAAGATCTCAAAGTTCTGCTGGATGCGCTCGCGGCTGTTCGACTTGGGGAACACGATGTTGTCGTTCTGGATGTGCCAGCGCAGCACCACCTGGGCGGGCGACTTGCCGTGCGCCTCGGCGGCCGCGACGACGGCGTCCTCTTCGAACAAGGGGTACTTGCCCTGGCCGAGCGGACCCCAGGCCTCGATCTCGATGCCGTGCTGGCGCGCGAACTGCGTGAGTTCGAGCGACTGCAGGGCGGGGTGCAGCTCGATCTGGTTGACGGCCGGAACGGTGCCGCCGAGGTCGAGGATGTCTTGCAGGTGCTCGACGAGGAAGTTCGAGACGCCGATGGCGCGGGTCTTGCCGCTGGCCAGGATCTCTTCCATGGCCTTCCAGGTCTCGACGTAGAGACCCTTTTCGGGCGTCGGCCAGTGGATCAGGTAGAGGTCGACGTAGTCGAGGCCGAGCTTCTCGAGGCTCGTGTCGATGGCGGCGTGCGCCGACTCGGTGCCCTGGTCGCTGTTCCACAGCTTGGTGGTGATGAAGAGTTCGTCGCGCGGGATGCCGCTCTTGGCGATCGCGCGGCCGACACCCTCCTCGTTGCCATAGATGGCGGCGGTGTCGATGTGACGGTAGCCCACCTCGAGAGCGTCGGCGACGATGCGCTCGGTCTCGTCGGGGTCGACCTGGAAGACGCCGAACCCGAGCTGGGGAATGGTGGCTCCCGTGTTGAGCGTGAGCGTGGGGACAGTGGTCGATTCAGTCATGTTTCAAGCTAAGCACTCGCCCCACCGATTGATTCCGCGGATGTCTGAGAACCCGTCTTTTCTCGCTCTCAGCGAAAAGCGGCGACCTCCCTTGACAGGGCCGCACTCCCCCTCGGATGGGGTTCACATCGTGGCCGAGGATGATACGGTTCACACATACGATCCGCCAGTGCATCACTCGATCGAGCACCACATATCCCGGCACGTATAACTCGCATCCACCGACGGCTGCCGAGTGTCGGGAAGGGACAACAGTTTGCAATCCACAAGGGGAAACACTGTTGAGAACCACATCGTGGCGGAAACTCCTGGCCGTGCCGGCAGTTCTGTCCATCGCTTTCGGGGGCGCGCTCATCGCGACGACTCCCGCCAACGCAGCACCGGAGGACTTCTCCATCACCAGCCCGACGGCGAACCAGAAGGTCGCCTCGCGCGACTCGATCACGGTTTCGGGCACGGGCACCTCGGGCAGCATCGTCAACGTACTTCTGCCCGACGGTAGCCGCTTCGGCGGCAAGAACACCTCGGTACAGAACGGCCGCTGGTCGATCACCGGAAGCTACAGCGCTGATGCTGCGAGCTTCCAAACCTTGAACGCCAACCAGTCGACCGGTTTCTCGGGCGACGGCACGGCATCCATTCGATTCCAGCTGCCGAGCGTCGTGAACCTCAAGGTCGCGTCGCCCACCCAGGGCCAGGACTTCACCTCGCGCACCTTCCCGGTGTCGGGAACGGGTAACGCGGGCAACATTGTGACGGTCGTCGATGCGTCCGGCTCGAAGGTCACGCCCAACATCATCGTGGGCGAGAACGACTCGTGGTCGGGCACCGTCACACTGCCCGATACCGCTGCACGGAACCAGAAGCTCACGTTCTCGCAGATCGATGGCGGCGCTGGTCGTGGCCAGGTCACGGTGGATGTCACCATCCCGACGCCCGTGAACCTCGTCGTCACCTCGCCGAAGAACGGCGACACCACAGCCTCGAACACCGTCACCTTCACGGGCACCGGCAACCCGGGCAACATCGTCAACATCCTGGACGCCGACGGCAACAAGCTCGTCACGCCTTATGTGATCGTGGATGAGAACGGCAACTGGACCGCCGACGTCACGTTCGACGACGACGCTGCCCGCGCTCAGACCGTGCGCGTCACTCAGATCGACGGCGGCTCGGGCCGCGGCGACGTCCGTGTGACGTTCAACCTGCCCGCCGACGAGGTCGTTCCGCCCGTCACCCAGCTGGATGCCCCCGTCATCGTTCACCCCGAAGACGGCCAGACCATCCGTGAGGACACCGTCACGATCGACGGCACCGGAACCCCCGGAGCCTACGTCGTCGTCGCCGTCGCCACCGACAGCTTCTTCGACGAGTACAGCACCGACCTGCGTAATCTGCTGCTCGCCGCCGTCGAGGCATCGAACCCGGCCCTGGCCGACCAGATGAGCCTGCTCGCCGACGAGGACGCATCGGCAGCTGCCGAGCCGACCCCGCTCGACGAACCGATCCTCGTCGGTGCCGATGGAACGTGGACGGTCACGGTCGCGCTCGAAGACGGTTCCTACACCGCTGCAGCCCTGCAGGTTGCGGCCGACATGGAAGCCGGCACCGTGAGCGCCGTCTCCGGCTACTCCAACCAGGTCGACTTCATCGTCGCCCCGGCCCTGGTGCCTGCCCCCGCAGGCGCCGGAACCGTTCCGAGTAACGCCTCAGGCACCTCGGCTCTGCCCGAGACCGGCTCGAACGACGCTGGCCTGATCGGTCTCGCCGCCGCGCTCACCCTAGCGGGTGGCCTGCTCGTGGCCCTGCGCCGCAAGCGCGCGCTGAACAACTAACACGAACACCCCGATGGCCCGGCGCATGCACTGCGTCGGGCCATCGGTCTGTCTCCGGCGGTTCTTGGTCGCGCAGGCGGTCGCGCCCTCTGTCGTACCCGCGGCCGCGCTGGCTCAGGCGTGCGGGCCGAGCATTGCTCGCAGCGTCTCCATGTAGTCCTCGAACGCGCGCCGGCCCGTCTTGCTGAGCGCCAGGTAGGTCACGGGCGTGCGGCCGTGGTGGGTCTTCTCGACCGTCACATACTGGGCGTCTTCCAGCTTGCGCAGGTGAGTGGAGAGGTTGCCGGCCGTCATGTCGAGCAGCTCCTGCAGACGCGGGAAGGACAGGCTGCTGTCGGCGTCGAGGGCCGCGAGCGTCGACGTGATGCGCAGACGCGCCTGAGCGTGGATGACGGGATCGAGGTCGTCCATCAGTTGACCGCCGCTCGAGCATCCGTGCGGCTGTAGAGCGCCACACGACGGCGCTGGCGCAACACCAGCCACACGCCGTAGACGAGGAACGCGCCGCCGCCCAGCAACCCCATGACGAGATAGTTGGTGGGAGCGCCGAAGAAGGGTGCGCCGATGCCGACGACGATGATCCAGATGCCGACACCGAGCATGGGCTTGTCGTTCCAGAGCGCCGCGCCGGCCAGGTAGAGGATTCCCACGACGAGAGAATAGCCCGCCGGGTAGAAGAGTGCCGCGAGCTCGGGCGACATGCCGTTGGCGAGCAGGGCGCCGCCGAAGAAGGGGACGGCCATGCACGCGATGGCCCAGGAGATGCCGTAGACCGTGCCCTGGAACGCGACGGCACCGCGCATGCCGCGGCTCGTGCGCGAACCGACGACGGCCGAGACGATGATGCCAGCGACCATGAGCACCGTGAAGACGATGCCGGCCGGCACGATGGGCGTGCGGAACCAGGGGTTGCCCTCGGTGGCGGACCACAGGGTGAGGAAGCCGACGAACCAGGCGACCCCCCACGTGAGCACGATGATGGTGGTCGGGCGGTCGAAGACGAGGGACATCTTGTCGCTCTGTTGTTGGCTGAGCCGCAGCATCTCATGGATGTCGGCGGGGGCGTCATCGGCGCTCGAGGCGGCCGGTGTGCGGTTTGTCATGTCTACTTTGTATCGCAAACCACTTTGTTAAGTCAACAAGTTTGGGCTTCCGCATTTGCTCGGCCGGCCGCTCACTCCCCCGCCCGGCGCATAGAATGGAAGGCTATGTCTTCCACGATCACGTACCCGCCCGAGCTGCCCGTCAGCCAGATGCGCGAAGACATCCAGCGCGCCATCCGCGACAACCAGGTCATCATCATCGCGGGTGCCACGGGGTCGGGAAAGACCACGCAGCTGCCCAAGATGTGCCTCGAGCTGGGCCGCGAAAACATCGCGCACACGCAGCCGCGCCGTCTCGCCGCCCGCACCATCGCCGAGCGCATCGCCGACGAGATGGGCCAAGAGGTCGGCGAACTCGTGGGCTATCAGGTGCGCTTCACCGACAAGGTGTCGAAGAACACGCGCATCAAGCTCATGACCGACGGCATTCTGCTCAACGAGATCCACCGCGATCGCACGCTGTCGAAATACGACACCATCATCATCGACGAGGCGCACGAGCGCAGCCTCAACATCGACTTCCTGCTGGGCTATCTCAAGCAGCTGCTGCCCCAGCGGCCCGACCTCAAGCTCATCATCACGTCGGCCACCATCGACCCCGAGTCGTTCTCGAAGCACTTCGGCGGCGCCCCCATCGTCGAGGTGTCTGGCCGCACCTACCCGGTCGAGATCCGATATCGCCCGCTGGTCGCCGACGCGGATGCCGCAACCGACGACTCCTCGTCATCCGACGGCGAGGGCGGCACGCTCGACCCCGCGGATGCCTCGGCCACCGATGACCGCAACTACATCGACGGCATCGCCGACGCCCTCGACGAGCTCTCGCTCGAGTCATCCGGAGACGTGCTCGTCTTCCTGTCGGGCGAGGCAGAGATCCGCGACGCCGCCGACGCGCTCAACGCGAAATACAACGGGTCGCGCGTCGGGGCGACGGGCACCACCGAGATCCTGCCCCTCTATGGGCGCCTGTCGACCGCCGACCAGCAGAAGGTGTTCCAGCCGTCGAAGCGCGTCGGGGTGCGGCGCCGCGTCGTGCTCGCCACCAACGTGGCCGAGACGAGCATCACGGTTCCGGGCATCAAATACGTGATCGACGCGGGCACGGCGCGCATCTCGCGCTACAGCGTGCGGTCGAAGGTGCAGCGCCTGCCCATCGAGGCCATCTCGCAGGCCTCGGCGAATCAGCGCTCGGGGCGGTCGGGGCGCACGAGCGACGGCATCGCCATCCGGCTCTACAGCGAGCTGGACTTCGAGAAGCGGCCCGAGTTCACCGAACCCGAGATTCTGCGCACCAACCTGGCGGCCGTCATTTTGCAGATGGTATCGCTCAACCTGGGCGACCTCGAGGCGTTCCCCTTCTTGCAGCCGCCCGACTCGCGCGGTGTGAAGGACGGCGTCGACCTGCTGCTCGAGCTCGGCGCGCTGCAGAAGCCCGATTCGCCCAACGCCGCCGCCAGCGGCACGCGCGCGCACCGCCTGACGCGCGTGGGCCGCGACCTGGCCCGCCTGCCGATCGACCCGCGTTTCGCGCGCATGATCGTCGAGTCGAAGAAGCACAATACGTCGCGCGAGGTCATCGCGATCGTCGCGGCGCTCACCATCCAAGACCCGCGCGAACGCCCGCTCGAGAAGCGCCAGCAGGCCGATGAGCAGCACGCGCGGTTCGTCGACAAGACGAGCGACTTCCTCAGCTTGCTCAACCTCTGGAACTACCTCGAAGAGCAGCAGGCCGAGCTGTCGTCGAGCGCCTTCCGGCGGCTCTGCAAGGCCGAGTTCCTCAACTACATGCGTGTGCGCGAATGGCAGGACGTCTATCGGCAGCTGCGACAGTTGGCCAAACCGATCGGTCTCGACATCCACGAACCGGCCGTCAACCCGGATGGCATCCACCGCTCGCTGCTCGCCGGCCTGCTGTCGCATATCGGCCTGAAAGACCAGACCGTCGCGGCCCCCGTGAAGGGTCGCGGGGCAAAACCCCTGCCCGGCCAGAAGTCCGGCGCCGCGCGGAAGGGCGAGTACATCGGCGCCCGCCACACCCGCTTCACCCTGTTCCCGGGCAGCGCTCTCGCGAAGAAGCAGCCCGCCGCCGTGATGAGCGCCGAACTCGTCGAGACGAGCCGCTTGTTCGCGCGCACCAACGCCGTCATCGACCCGGCCTGGGCCGAGCCCATCGCGGGCGACCTCTGCAAACACAGCTACGGCGAGCCGCACTGGGAGAAGAAGCAGGGCTCGGTCGTCGCGTTCGAGAAGGTCACGCTCTACGGCGTGCCCATCATTCCCCGGCGGCGCATGCAGTACTCGCGCGTCGACCCCGAGCACTCGCGCGAACTATTCATCCGGCACGCGCTCGTCGAGGGCGAGTGGGAATCCCCGCAGCAGTTCGACCGCGCGAACCGCCAGCTGCGCAAAGAGCTGTCGCAGCTCGAGGAGCGCACACGCCGCCGCGACATCCTGTTCGACGACGAGGCCGTCTTCGAGTTCTATGACGCGCGCATTCCGGCCGACGTCTTCAGCACGCGCAGCTTCGAGGGATGGTGGCGCCAAGCCAAGCGCACCACCCCCGACCTGCTCACCATGCGCCGCGAAGACCTGCTGCCCGACGACGCGCCCGATGTGGACGAGTCGCTCTTCCCACCCGAGTGGCGCCAGGGCGACCAACGCCTCAAGCTGAGCTACCGTTTCGAACCGGGCACGGAGGACGACGGCGTGACCGTGACGGTGCCCATCGCCCTGCTGCCGCGCCTCTCCCCCGCCGGTTTCGACTGGCAGGTGCCGGGGCTTCGCCACGACCTCGTCACGGCCATGATCAAATCGCTGCCCAAGCACATCCGCAAGAACGTGGTGCCGGCCGCCGACTGGGCGACGCGCCTCATGAACGAGCTGCCCGAGGCGCCGCCGACGCCCGTGGCGACCGACGCCGACACGCTCGCGGCGCGGCTCACCGACTCGATCAAACGCCTCTCCTACATGGAGGTCGGCGCCGGCGACTTCGACCTCGAACGCGTGCCCGACCACCTGAAGGTCACCTTCAAGGTGGTCGACGAGCGCGGTCGGCGCATCGCCTCGGGCAAAGATCTGCGCGAGCTGCAGCGGCAACTGGCACACCGCAGCCGAGCGTCGGTGGCGAAGGCCGCCGAGGCCACGCCCAACGCGCTCGAACGCTCGGGCCTGACAAAGTGGGATCTCGACGAGCTGCCGCGCTTCGTCGACGTCAACCTGGGCGGCAACGTGATCCGCGGCTACCCGGCGCTCGTCGACGACGGCGACAGCGTGTCCATCCGCATCCTGGCGACGCCCGAAGAACAGGCCAAGGCGCTGCCCGCCGGTGTGCGCCGCCTGCTCCTGCTGTCGGTCGCCTCCCCCGCGGCCTATGTGCAGCAGCACCTCACGAGCGCCGAGAAGCTGACGCTCGCCACGAGCCCTTACACGACCACGGCCGCACTCTTCGACGACTGCCTCGCCGCGGCCGTCGACGATGTCCTGTTCCGCATGAAGCCCGACGGCGCCGTGCACCTGCGTGCCGAATTCGAATCCGTGCGAGACCGGGTGTCGGCTTCGGTGATGGACCTCATGTTCGAGATCGTCGCCCTCGTGGCCCGCATCCTCACGGCCGCGCGCAACGTCGACAAAGCGATCAAGGATGCCACGAGCATGACGCTCATCACAGCGCTCAGCGATGCCCGCGAACAACGCAACGGCCTCGTGTTCCCCGGTTTCGTGTCGGCGACGGGCCTCGAATATCTGCGCCACCTGCCGCGCTACCTCGCGGGCATCGCCTACCGCGTCGACCGCCTGCCCGACAACCCCAACCGCGACCGCGTGTGGATGACCGAGGTGCAGACCGCCACGCAACGCTTCACGGAGGCGGGCGGCCGTATCCCCCTGGCCCCGCACAGCCCGCCCAACCTGGCGCGCGCCCGCTGGATGCTCGAGGAGCTGCGCATCAGCCTGTTCGCCCAGCAACTCGGCACGGCGCAGAGCGTCTCGCTGCAGCGCATCTCGAAGGTGCTCGCCGGCGGCAAGTAGCTCCCGGGTGGCCCAGGGAATTCGACACGTGACGACCGGGTTACCCCTGGGGATGACTTCTTCAGCGACCACCTCACTGTCCCCGTCCTCCCCCGCCGTCCTCGACGGCACCGGCCGCACGGCGCTCGTCGTCGGCGCGACCGGCATCAGCGGCTCGGCGACCGTCGACCTGCTGGCCGCCAACGGGTGGACCGTGCTGGCCCTCTCCCGCCGCCCCGGCACGCCGCGCGACAACGTGCGCTGGGTCTCGGTCGACCTGCAGAACGCCGACGACCTCTCGCAAACGCTGGCCGCCGAAAAGCCCAGCCACGTGTACATCACGGCGTGGTCACGTCAGGCCACCGAGGAAGAGAACATCCGCGTCAATGGCGGGATGGTGCGCGATCTGCTCGCGGCCCTCGACCATGCGCCCCTCGAGCATGTCGCCCTCATGACGGGCCTGAAGCACTACCTCGGGTCGTTCGACGCCTACGGCCAGGGCGAAATCCCTGAGACACCTTTCCGGGAGGAGGAGCCGCGCCGAGCCGAGCAGAACTTCTACTACGCACAGGAGGACGAAGTGTTCGCCGCCGCCGCGCGACGCGGGTTCACCTGGTCGACCCACCGCTCGCACACCGTCGTGGGCCACGCCGTCGGCAACGCCATGAACATGGGCCTGACGCTCGCCGTCTACGCCACGATTTGCCGCGTTCTCGAGCGCCCCTTCATCTTCCCGGGCAGCGAGACGCAGTGGAACGGCCTCACCGACATGACCGATGCCACGGTGCTCGCCGAGCAGATGGTCTGGGCGTCGACGCACGAGGCCGGCCACAACGAGCCGTTCAACGTGGTCAACGGCGACGTCTTCCGGTGGCGCTGGATGTGGCAGAAGCTCGCCGACTACTTCGGTGTCGAGCCCGTCGGCCCGGGCGCCGAACCGCAGCCTCTCGAACAGCAGATGGCCGGCATCGAGTCGACCTGGTCGACCATCGCGCACGACCACGGCCTCGCCGAAGCGGATGTCTCGCGCCTCGCCTCCTGGTGGCACACCGACGCCGACCTCGGCCGCACCATGGAGGTCGTCACCGACATGTCGAAGAGCCGCCTCGCCGGTTTCACCACCCACCACCGCACGGTCGACTCGTTCACGGCCCTCTTCGACCAGTACCGCGCCGAAAAGCTCATCCCCTAGCGAGCACGGCTCGGCGCCAGATCAGGGCTCCCGCTCTGCGCGAGCAGTCCAACTGTGCGTCGTTGACCCGGCACTGACGTGATGGGCTGACCCTGTCCGATACCTCGAAGTACCTCTCTCGCGGCGAGGGCTCCAAAGCAGGCCGCCCACGGGAAGTTCTTTACGCGTGTCGAATGCCCTGGCCGGCCAACACAGCTCGGTAGCCCTCGCGGTAGGTCGGGTAGGCGAACTCGAAGTCCGTCGAGCGCAGCAGAGCGTTCGAGAGCCGCTTGTCGCCACCGGCCTGCCGCCCGTCGACCGCGCCGAACTCGGGCTCGGGCGACCCGGTCTCGCGCGCGATGAAACGCAGCACATCGTCCAATCGCGACGGCTCGTCGTCGGTGCCGAGGTACAGCGGCGCCGGATGCTGCAGCCCCGCGATGTGCACGAGTGCAGCGGCCGCGTCATCCCGGTGAATGCGGTTCGTGTGGGGCGACATGGCGGGTGAGCGGACAAGTGTCGCCGTGCCCCCGCGCACCTGCTCGATCAGCCGTTCGCGCCCCGGCCCGTAGATGCCCGACAACCGCAGGAGCGTCGCTTCGGGCTTTCGATCACGCAGCAACTCTTCGGCCTCGAGCAGAACGTCCGCGGTCGGGGTCCCTCCCCGAGCCGGAGTCTCTTCGGTGACGACGCCCCCGTCGGTCACGTCGTACACGGCGGTCGACGAGACCACGATGAGCCGCGGATCCGCCTGCGAAGCTTCGATGCCGTCGAGCACGCGCCGCAGCCCATCCACATAGGTCGCGCGGTACTCCTCCACGGTGCGGCGCCCGGCGGCCAACGGTACGATCACAACCGACGCATCGTCATCGAACACGGGCGTCTCGGCGCGCAGGTCTGCCGCCCGCCCCTCGATCTCAGCCGGCAGCACCCCCGGCCGGCGTCGCAACCCGACAACTCGCTCACCCAGCGCCGCGAATCGCAGTCCCGCCTCGGTGCCCAGGTCGCCGCATCCCGCAATGATCACGCTCATCCGGCAATCCTACGTTCCGCCGCTGACCGAGACTCCCGGCGGCCAGGGCCGGGCAGGCCAAATGCTTCCGGCACGACGAAGCGCCCCGTCTCCCCTAGTGAGGGATGCGGGTCGCTTCGTTCGACGGAAAATCGAGCGACCGGGCTCAGAAGTCCCAGTCCTCGTCTTCCGTGTTGACGGCCTTGCCGATGACGTACGACGAGCCAGACCCGCTGAAGAAGTCGTGGTTCTAACCTGTGCCTATTCGCGGCAAGCGCGCAGCGCGAGAGCCCAGTAAAACCGGGCCGAACGGGCCCTTGTTGCATGCGCAGAGTCCGAACGGGTGCTGGCAAAACGTGGGCAAAATGTGGGCACGGCGCCCGATGTCGGCGGTCCCGCATACCCTGCCGTCATGGCCGCACGCATCACCCTCGACACCAAAACGTGGATCGTCATGCGCACCCACCCCACCATGCCCGCCGGCATCATCGCGCACGTCGAAGTCACCACACCGGACGGCTCCCGCGTCTGGCGATACCGTGCCGTCCGATGGGCGCTCAACCCCGCCGACCGGACCCTGATCGGCTACTACGACACCGTCGACCAGGCCGACGAAGCGATACCCGTCGTGCGTCCCGTCATCGAAACGTCACGCTCCGACCGCTCCTTCGCCCGCTACCCCGACCACGCCGTGCATGCATCCCCACCTCGAGCTACTTGATCATTCGGCAGCTTCTTTGATTTATTTGAGTCGCCACATGTGTTATCTTTCTTCCATGCCTTTTGAAGTATTCGAACCCATGAACGGACCCCGCGGGGTTGCCACAGTCAGATTCGGCTCGAAGGGAGCGGTTCGCTTCAACGCCGCGGCCGTCAGGATGATCGAGGGGGTCCAGTACCTACGTCTGCTATGGGATGGTGAGGACATCCGGGTGGGATTCGAGCCCACCGACGAGAGCGACCGCAACGGTTGCAAAGTCACGGTGTCGCAGAGCCAGGCAATTCTCACTGCGACAGGCTTCGCTGAAAAGTACGGCGTCCCCCTGAATAAACGAATGCGGCTGGAGCCCGAGGACAATATCTTCGTAGCTGAACTCCCACCGCACACCGCCTGATTCACTCTCGCTGTAGAGTCGCCGGATGCAGTACCTCGGCCGCCTCCGCGACGACACCGGCCGCGAGCATCTGCTCGTGCTCCTCGAAGATGCCACCGACATTGTGCACGACGGGCGCACCTACACGTCCACCGGCCACACCGAGCAGCTGGGGCCCGCGCTGACCCTGATCGACTACGCAGCGAACTGACGCCGTGCACGCCGCTCACGACGCGCCAGACGGGCCGCAGACTGCCGCTCGAGGCGATGCACCAGCACAGGGAACGCCTCGATCACATCACGGCGCCGCACGAGCTCGTTCAACCTCTGCGCATGCTGTGTACGTGACAGGCCGAACCGTTGCCGCACCGCTTCATCGTGGTGCGCCTGGTCCATGTGCTGCGTCTCCTCGAAGGCGAGGATCGCTCGATCTTCCTCCGTCATGGCAACAGCATGCACCCGACCACCGACATTCCGGGCACGACAAAAAGCCCCTCCCTCGCGGCCGTGAGGCGTTGAGAGAGGGGCTATGCGTGGATGTCGTCGGGGCATATGGTTCGTAGATGATCGAAGGAGATATGAATCAATGAGCATGGCCGGCGGGTTAGTAGCATTCGGACGCGAACCATGGGGCGCCTTCATCAGCCAGAAAGCGGACGGCCGCTGGGTCGTCGACATCAATGGTCCGGTGAAGACGTCGCCGCGATTGCCGCTTTATGCGGTCTGCGCCGTGTGCATTCTTCCGGTCCGGATCGGCACTTTCCTCGCCAGAGACATTCCTTTGGACATACAGTCCACACCAGCGCGGTGCCCTAGTGGCCACGCCGTGGTCATCCCGGAATACCTGAACCTCATCGATAACACGCCGGGCGCCGAACCGCTAATCATGCACGTCTTCCGCCCGGCGTCAGAGCGAGTGTCAGGTGGTGAATGGTTCACCAACGCTCAGATGCAAAAGCTTCTCATCGCCGCCAGAGAAGCAGAAAAGGGTCGCCCTGCCCTGCTCGCGACGTTGATTGATAATGCACCCGAGCCTGTCCGAAAGTTGAAGCGCGAGAAGATGACGCGCGGAGATTGGATCGCCCTTGGCTCTCTGGTAGTCGCGCTCATTGCCCTCATCGTTCAAACGAATCAATCGCCAGAACAGATATCAAACGATGAACTTTCTCAGCTCCTCGTTCAGGTGCAAGTCAATGTGCAGAGCCCGGAGTCACCCTCGACTACGCGAGAGACTCCAGCCGAAAGCGAGCGTGCGCACTCCGAGACGCAACACTTCCTCGACCATTCCGGTGAACGTTGAGCACGTAACGCTCCGGAATCGTATAGCACCGAAGCGATGCGAAGCAGCGCCGAAAGACCCCCTCGGGCGCGGCCGGGAGGCTAGGTCCGAGGGGGTCAGAAGGTACTACATATTGAGGAGTTACGAGATAGGCGGCGATCCCCTATCCTGAGCAGATGAATCTCTTGGAGTGGGTGGGCGAGAAGATGCGCGATCGCGAAGTGCGTGACCGCCAGTGCGGCTACGGCAACACCTCGGGAGCCACCAGTAATTGCACGTCGACGATCACTCTCGAGCGAAGCGCCCAATTAGGGCACCGCGGTTTCTGCTCTGCAGAGCATGCGACGCTCGACCAAGAAGAAGCCGTGATGTAGCTAGGCCCCTGTCTCGATCTTGAAGTTGTCCAACGAGATCGAGCTGTTGAACGACTGCGTCGTGATACCCGATGCCAGGTTCGCGGTGATTGCGTCATCGAACACTTCACGAACAACAATGCCGTTGACGAGAATCCTGTGGCGCGTTTCGACCACTTCGAGAGCAACCACGTCGCCGAGAGCAAAAGCTACAGCCTCGCCCAAATACGTGGTCGCACCCATGACAGACTTCCGGATGCGGGCGGTCAAATCGGTGATCTCGAGTTGACGCTGCACGGCCGAAGATGATGTCAGGTTTGTGCGCTGCGCCACCAGCCAATATGTCTGAGCCGTGGCAGCGACAACCTTTGCACTCAAACGAATCTTTGTCGCGGTGAGCGGCACATATCCGAAGCTGGCCGCGCCTGATCCGCCCGAGACGAGTGCGCCGCCGAGTGTCTTGAGGCTGTTCGGCGTCGTCTCGACCCACGATTTGGCACTGCCGCCAAGACCTAGGTCCGCCGCCCGACCGTTGAGTTGTCCGTCGCCGGCAAAGATGTCTGACGTGTAGACGCTCCAGGTGGGCTCCGGAGTCGGGTCGGGCGGCAACGGCGTCACCGCCGGCGCAGTAACGCGAGCGCTCTTCCCAGAAGGCACGCCATCCAACTCCGCCAGAAGATCACCCGAGTAAATCTGCCCGAGGCTCGTCGGGTGGATGTTGTCGACGTCGATGAGGTCATAAACGTCTTCCGCCTGCGAGCCGGGATATCCGGGAGTCATGTCGATGAACGTTGCGTAGGCCGGACGTGCTGCGGCTGCGCTCCGCATTGCGTCGACGTAGGCACTGTATGGCACGGTCGGGTTCACCAGATCGAACGGGCGTGCCTGTGCGACGATGACGAACGATGGCGTGTAACCCAGTGCCGCGATGTGCTCGCTCATGAGGGTGAGCACATCAGCCTTGGTCTGTTCCGGGTCGCCCTGGTCGCGCCAGTCGTTCGATCCGAAGAACAGAAGGATGCGCTTTGGGGCTAGCTGCGCTAGGCGTGTGCGGTGAGCGGCCGCCTGCGCTCCGATCCATGAGGCGACACGCGTCGAAGATTTGCCGCAACCAAAGACCTGCACGCCCTGCGCCGAGTCCCCGCGGTGGACGTATACGCCATCGAGACGTGTCGTTCCAGTCGACGTGATCTTGAGCGTGTGATCACCGCGAGTAAGTACCCCACTTGACCACACACCGTCGTGGTTCCATCCGCTCCCGATATGCGAAGGGGTAACCGTGATTGGCACCCCGCCATCGATTTGCACCTGGAACGGCGCATCGGCGACGCCCCGAGCGAAGTAGATGGTGAACCCATCGCAGTCAGAGAAGGTGCGCGCCAGCGTCGCGCCGGCTGACAACGACCGGGCCAGCATATTGAATCCGTCGGCGGTCCCCGTGCTGCCGGTGACAACCCACTGAGGGGAGCTCACTTCATATGCTGGGCAGTACCAGCCGCCGTCGATGCCCTGTGGATTGTAGGCAGCTTGCAGGAGCGCCGCGTACCGGTTCACCATGTTCTCGGCGCGTACCGCCGCGTTCGCTCCCGTAACGGACGATGAGCCGACGATCACGGTGCGAGCCTGCGAAGTGTTTCGCTTCGTGAGTGACACGCGGTAGGCGATCTCGGCGAGGCGGCGCTGAGCCTCGATATCGAGAAGGGCGTCAGGGATGAGTGTCCCAATCGTGCCGGGTAGGGACGCCTCGAGCGCATCCAGATCCTCCTGCAGACCCGGCACAGCGGCCGCGGCTGCAACAGCCTGATCCTTCGCGGTCAACGCCGTGTCCCGCGCGCTCTCAGCAGCCGTCTTAGCCGCCAGAGCAGCAGGCGTGATATCCCCAGGCTCACCCTTCAGTGAAGCCAGCCACTCAGCCTCGGTGCCCGTGAAACCCCTGGCCACGGCGGCGTCGTATGGGGTCGGAATCTTGATCGTCGCGATCAGCTTTTTAGCCATCACAGCCCCTTTTCGTAAATGTAGACCTCGTTCACCGCGAGGCCGGATGTCCAATCGGAACCCTGCGCCCCAAGAGGTGCGTCATCCGGAAACTCTTTGCCGCCGTCGACGTTGTACAGGAAGGCGCCCGGCGTAGGCGGCAGCGCTTCGGAATACTCCAAAGTGCCCTCGCCCTCAGGCACCTGAAACACGGACGGCCCCGGTAGAGCGCCGGGGGCCTCAAAGACCTCCCAGCCGGCCGTCGTGCCCTCCTCGGTTGTGAGCAGCGGAACGGTCGCTTCGCCCTTCTCGTCGAGTTGCACCGGCTCCGCCACGACCGGCAGTGCCACGGTCGCGCCATCGATGATCCGCGCCACCGGCTTCAAACGGATCTGCGCATTCGCCGCAGGCTCACTCCCCCGCCAGAACTGGAAGTGAACCGGCCGAAGCCCCACCTACTCCCCCTCGACAGACGGCTTCGGCACCGAGCCCAGCCCGAGCTGCACCAGCCACCCGTTCACCGCCGGGATTGCCATCACGCGCGCGAGAGCCGCGCTCACACCAGCGAGCACCGCGATCGCCCCCGTCAGCCACGCCACCCACGGGCCCGGCAGCACCTCGGCCACCGCATCCAGCACCTGCGGCGCCACCACGACGATCGTGCCGAGCACCAGCGTCGCCGACACCAGCACCTGCACCGCCGTGCGCAGCGCGCGCTTCCCCTTGAACCAGATCTCCTGAACGTTTGCAGCGTGCTTAGCCATCGCTGGCCTCCTTCGGTTGTAGGTCTTCAATTTCGAGCTCCCGCATGTCCGCGGGTGACGGCATCGGCATCGGGCCGTTGCGTCCAGTGAGGTCCCAGAAAACGAGGCCCTGGAAGAAGCGACGCACGATGGTCTTCGTGGATCGTTCACGCGCCTCGAGGTCGGCAATGCGCTGCTCAAGAGGCGCTGTCGCCGCTTTCACCTCGTCGGCGATGAACTCGCGCAGCTCGAGGTTCTGAGCGAACGATTCTCGCCGAGCCTGCGCTTCAGCGGTCTTCTGCGCGATCTCGTTGGCGACCGCTTGGTTCTTGTTCTCGCCTCTACCTTTCACCCACGCGAACACGACGCCGGCAAGGGCTACGCCGGACGCGGCGAGGCTGACGATGGTGCCGCCGTCCACTAACGCACCTCGCTATCGGGGTGCCGCCGGTCCGCCCACTCGTAGCCGATGAGGCTGAGCCGCCACACCGGTGTGCAGGTGGCAATGAACGCGATCAGGAGGACGAACCCGCGGTTCGGGTCGCCCTCGGCGGTTAGGAGTAGAAGCGCGACAACGTATCCGGCCATCAGCCCGATCAGTGATGACTTCGCCGCGATCTCCAGTGGCCAGAACTGCGGGAAAGCGACACCGACCAGGCATGCTGCGGCTACTACGGCAAGTCCGATGGCGAACAGGTCCATCACGAACGGGTCGAAGAACTCACCAATGGCGGGCACACCATTGAGGGCAGCCGAGAGCCCAGCAATCACGTAGGCGAGATCGATGACCGGCAACAGGATGCGTTTCAGGTTGCGGTACTTCCACTCCGAGGCCGGGATTGCTCCCTTGGCCCAAATGGAAGCTCCGTAGATTTGCTTGAACAAGTGGCCCTCCCCAGGGTCAGAGAGGGTAGCTACCGGTTCGTGATGTCGGTGTAGCTGAGAATGAAGTGCGGCGGCTGATTGTCGAGGAACTTCACGCCCTGCTTCTGCAGCCACTCCTTGTACGCGTACGCATCTTTCGTGCTGCCGACCTTGCCGATGTTCCACCGCGTGCGCTGCGAGTGATCGACCATCCAGATGCCGCCCTGCGGGCCGCTGATACCGACGAGAACCGTGTTCATGTCTTCCTCTTCCGTAGGAATGGGTTTCGAAGCCGCGGCGGCCGGCGCCGGGCTGAGGTTGTTAGTCACCGTGTTGACGGTCGCGACATCGTGCCCGAGGAACGCGCCGGCCCCGAAGGCATATCCGGCGAACTTGAGGTGCGGCCACGTGCGCACGAACTGCGCCACCGACACCTGCCCGACCTTGCCGCGTGTCGGCTGGTCGATCGTGATCACCGTGTTGTTCGGACCCTTGATCGCGACGTGCCCGGCATCGCCGTACTTGCGACCGCCGTTGTAGGGCCACGTGCCCATCACGTTCGTCCAGTAGAGGACCGACCCCTCGGGAGCATCGTTGAGGTTGGTGCCTCTGATCGCGTTCTCCGCTCGAGCGCGCGCCAGTGCGTCTGTGGCCCACTGGTAGCCGTTGCCCTTGCCATCGGACTTGGGCGAGCCGAAAGCGCGCCACACGACCGCGAGGCAGGTGCCAGGGGTGACAGTGCCGAAGGCGGCCATCTTGTCGCCAGCGGACTTTCCATTCAGGACAGCCATGCTGGACCTCCTAGTACCCGAAGGCGATGTAAGGCAGGAACACCTGCGCGTCCGCTCGTCCGCCGAAGAAGGCTTGGAAGCCGTCCTTGTTCACCGAACCCTCGACGACAACGGGCGGCGAGCTCGCCAACTGGCCGGTGTTCTGGTGCGGCTGCAGAATCACGAAGAAGCACCCATTCGGGAACGGCTGGTCGAACTTCTCGGTCTGCACACCGGTCGAGCCAGTCTTGGCGTCGGCCTGCCCGTTCACGATGATTGGATTGAGGGCCCGAGCCGCGCCGTTCCAGTCCCCATACCTGCGCAGGAAGTTGCCGCCCGCGAAGTTCCGCCATGCACCATCGCGACGTTCATACGTCTTCCCCTGCTCGTCGAGCACCTGCGCCAGTGCACCGTTACCCGGCTGCCACGCATCCAGCTCCGACTTCTTGCGGAGCGGCACCGGAGAGCCCGAAGTGGAGGTGTAGGGGCACGTCGTTTCCACGACGACTCCGGTCGAGGATGTGTTGACGGCAGACGACGGGATACGGATCGTCCCGAGCTCGAGCGCGCCAGCGATGTTCAGCACCGGTTTCGCAGGCGAGACGGCAGGGTTACCCTTCACCACTCCGAACGTGGGTAGGTCACCTTCGCTCTCGACAAGCAGAGATTCGTTCTGCTTCACGTAGATCAGATCGATCCGTGTGTTCGCAGCCGGGGCAGGATCCAAAGTCACCTGCGTGACATCGTCGTTCGCGATCAGCAGAGGCCCGCCGCCTCGCACGAGCGCCGCCGCGAAAGGCAGCACGTCGACACGCATGTCAGTTCGCGGCGCCAACAGGTCGCCCGTGTGCGCCGGGAAGACCCCCGCCCGCGCGACACCGGCCGCGCTGCGGGCCACCAAGCCAGCGAGATCCTTCCGGGCCTGCACCGCATCCAGAACACCGGAAGGGCCGGGGAAGCTATATGTCAGAGCCATCAGGCACTCCGTTCCTCGAGCGCGGTCAGGCGCTCGTTCATTTCGTCTCGGTCATCCATCAGCTTCTGCAGGCCCATCCACAGCACAGGTGACAGGCGGTCGTAATTGATGCCCTCAGCGTCACCATCAGCGTTGAAGAACACGGGCTCCCGTACACCGGCATCCACCAGGTGCTCAGCGATGAACCCGAGATCGACACGGGCGCCGTCACCGTTCGCTGCCACGTCGGTGCGGTATCGGAACCGCTGCGCCCGGATCTTCCGGAACACGCTCTCGTCGAGCTCGGCCGGCACGATGTCCTGCTTCGTGCGCTCCGACGATGACGAGAAACCCATGTTGCCGTCGTCGTCCTGCACCACCGTGCGGAAATTGTTGATCGGGTTATTGCGGGTGCCCAGCGACTTGATGACGCCGCGCACATCCGCGTTCCCCTGCACGATCAAGAAACCGGACGCCTCGATGTTCACCGGATGCGCCACACGGTCGTCCGTGTAGTTCCGCTCATCCGTCAGCTTCTGATCGATGACCGCCCGCGTGTACGACTGGTTGTTGATGAAGTCGTCCACGCGCTCCTCGAGCCCGTCGACGATACTGCGCAACTCCGCGACCACGTTCGCCCGCTGAGTGCCAGACGGCGACTCCAACCGGTCAATGCGACGCCGCAACGTCCGGATCTCATCGAGGATCGCCCGTTCACCAGGCGGCTTCGGGTCAGCCATCATAAACCTCCCCGCACGTCACCGTCGCCCACTCGCCCAACCGGTCCACCTTCAACGCCGCGATACGCCGCGTGTACGTGCCGGCAGGGATGTAGCCGTGATCGGCAACCTTCAGCTCGCAGATGTCGCCCTCCGAAATGTCGCCGAGACGCACCAGCGCCAGGTTCACCTCGAACGACCAGAACTGGGCCTCGAGGTATGCCGTGCGCAGCGCCTCCGACGCGTAACCGTTCAGCGTCGACTGCACCGACACGTCCGAGTGCGAGGAGTCCAGCACCATCAGCAACGGCACGCCGGCGTCGCGGAGCACCGTGCTTCGCGCGCGAGCCACCAACGCGGTGTCCTCGTTCCGGCCGGCAGTTGCCCACGCAATGTCCGCCATGTTCGACGGGTCCGTGGTCACCTTCAGGCCCCGCGCAGACGGCTCATCGGCGGTCGTGTTGAATGAGTGCACGACGTCGGCCTGCAACCGCGGCTGCGCGTCCGTGCCCGTCTCCAACACCCACTCCACGAACCGGTCGTCACGGCGCCGCAACGGCATCCGCACATCCGGCCCGCCAATGACCTGCGTGATGTCCTCGATCGCCGAGAACACCGTCTTGAAGTCCAGCGCTTCATACGCGCGCTCGCGCGTTCCAGGCCGGTCTGCGGGATACGCCACCGGGATGCCGGCGCCCGGCCACGAGCACGCCTGCTGAATCAGCCGCTTCACGATCGTGCCGTACTCGAGACCCGACAGGTTCGTGTTCATACCCGGGATCGGCTTCTGCTCACCATCCACCAGCGGCTGCGTCTCCGCGGCCGGCGGCAACACGAACAGATGATCGAACCAAGTCAGGATGCCGCGCGCCGTCAGCTTCAACGTCTCCGCGTCATCGTCGAAGTCGTGCGGCATGATCGGACCGCCGAGCATCTTCCCGTCGCGCTCGTAAGCGATCGACATCTTCCACGCCTGGCCGAGGTTCCGCCAGTCACGAGCCGCCTCGACCTCGTCGGCCAGGTTGATCGTCACCTCCACCGTCTCCGGCGTGTTCACCGTGACATCGGCCGGCCCCTCGACAGGGTCGAACTCGTCAACGATGAGGCCCGTCATGGTTTCGAACAGCAGGTACTTCGGCATGCTCACCACCAAGTCGGGCGCAACTCGCCCATCAGAACCGGTGTGCCATCAGCACCCGTCGCATTGAACTGGATCTCCACACGGCCGCCCGGAGGCACCGACCACCACTCCCGCGATGTCAGATACATCGCCGGCACCGCGGACTCGCCATTCAGCAGCACCTGCTCGGTGCGCGCGTTGAACTCCGCCCACTGACCCGCCGGAACCGGCCGATCCAAGATCAGGCGGCGACCGCTGCCCACGTCCGTGAGCGTCGCCGTCGTGAAGCCGCCGAACGCCCGCAGGATCGGGAACGCCGGAGCCGAGCCCGTGTTCTGCAACACCAGCCGCCCAGGGTCACCAGGAAGGCCCCAATCGATCGGGTAGACCATCGGCCACACCAGGCCCGTGCCGAGCTGCGGCAGCCCCGTCTCGTCCGTCACCGGAGTGCCATACCGGCGCGGGTCATCCGCGAGCAGGTCGATCGCGAGATTGTCCACCCGCAGACGCCCATGCCAGTCAGGGAGATCCGAATGCTCCACCGTCACCATCCGCGACGACGGGCCATCCTCACCCATCACAGTCATCAGCACAGGGCCCTCGGCGCCGAGCGCTGACAGCTCGTTGCGGGCGAAGATCATGTCCTCACGACACGTGCCCAGGAACCCGACATTCACCGACATGGGCCGGGATGACCGGCGGACACGAGTGCGCGTAAACGACCCGTGCCCGTCCGGCTTCTCCGTGACCCCGTTCTTGTTGTCGGTGGCGCCGTCCCACCCCTCGATCTCGTTGTGGAACCAGCCGCGCTCCGCCCGCTCAGGGAAGAGCATGTGCCCGATCTGAATCATCCTCATGCGGCAGCCAATCCCTTCGAGAACTCACGGACCACTTGCTTCGCAGCGAGCACCGGGTTCGCCTGATCGATGAAGTTGTTCGTGATGTTTTGCGTAACGCCCCCTCGACCACTGCCACCGCCGTTCAGCGCGACGTCCAACAGCCGGTTCATCTTTCCCGTGTCCACGACAGACTCAGCGCGCCCCGCCTCAGCGAGGATCGCCATCGTGCCGCCCTTCCGAGGCAGCACCGTGGCACCCTGCGCGAGACGCGGGATCTTCGGCAGCGACAGACCCCAGGTCTGACCGCCCACGACAGGCACCCAGTCAGGGATCGACACCGACAGACCATTCAGGCCATCGATCGCCGAGTTCACCAGCGAGATGATCCCGTTTATCGGAGCCTTCACAGCGCCGAGCACACCGTTGAACGCCGTCGTCACGAACCCAGCGATACCGGAGAACGCGCCCTGGAAGAAATCACCAAACGACGAAACCGCCGACGTGATGCCCTTCCAAATGTTCTGGAAGAACGACGAGATGTTCGACCACACCGAGTTCCAGGTGCCGCTGATCGCATTGACCACGTTCGTGATGACCGTCTGCACGAGGTTGATGTACGTCGTGACGAACGCGACGATGCCAGACCAGATCGCTGCGAAGAACGAACTGATGCCGCCCCACACCGCAGTCCAGATGCCGACGATCACGTTCACGACCGTGGAGATGATCGTCTGCACCACGTTGATGTAGGTCGTCACGATGAGCACGATCGCGGCCCAGATCGTCCCGAAGAACGTACTGATGCCCGTCCACACCGTGTTCCAGATCGTCATGATCACGTTGATCACCGTCGTGATGATGGTCTGCACCACCGAGATGTACGTCTGCACGTACAAGACGATCAGGCCCCACACCGTCTGGAACACCGTGACGATGCCCTCCCACACCGTCACGAAGAAGGAGCTGATGTTCGTCCACGTCTCCATGAAGAACTGCGAGATGTTCGCCCACGCCTCGCCGAGGAACCGGGTGAAGTTCGCCCAGATCTCCTGACCCAGCTTCGTCTGCGTGAAGAACCACACCAGACCCGCGACCAGAGCTGCGATCGCCAACACCACCAACGCGATCGGGTTCGCCGACATCGCAGCGTTGAACGCCCACTGCGCCGCCGTAGCCACACCAGTCGCCACCGCGCCGGCCACCAGGACCGCCTTCTGAGCGACAAACGCGGCACCCTGACGGATAGCCGCACCCACGCTAGCCAACCGCGTAGCCAGGTTCGCCTTCTCGGCCGCCGTCGACGTCGTCGTAGCGCCCGTGCCCGCAATCGTCGCCGCCGTGTTCGCGCGCGTCGCACTCGCCTGAGCGAAGTTCGACGCCGCCAACGCGATGTTCGTCGGCACAGCACCCACCGCGGCGACAGACGCTGCAGCCTGAGCGGCCTTCAACGCCACGAACCCGCCAGCGAGCGTCACGATGACAGCCGTCAGGATGCCCGTGTTGTCCGCGAGGAAACTCATGACGCCCGCAGCGCCCTCCATCAGCGGTGTCAGCAGCGGCAGGGCCCCAGCGACCAGGGCGCCGATCTCACCCGACATCTCGCCGATCGACGCACCAACCTCGGCGATGATCGGCCCAGACGGTTGAGCGATCGCCATAAACCCGGAGAACACGTCCCCGAGCCCCTGCAGGCTACTCAGGTCGCCCGTGCGGAACGCCTCACCGATCGCCGTGCCGATAGGCGCCAGAGCCGCCTGCAGCTTGATCAGAGTGTCAGCGATGAACTCCGCCGGTTTCTCCAACCAGCCGATATCGACCGTTGACCCTTCACCGGACATGTAGCCGCGGATGTACGTGATCGAATCCGCGATCTTCTGCCCCGCAACACCCAAGAAGATGACCGTCTCAGCGATATACGTGGCCGGCTTCTCGAGCCACCCGATGTCCGCCGTCGACCCCTCACCCGAGATATACCCGCGGATGAAATCGAACGTCCCCACCAGCTTGTTCGAGACGCCAACAGCCTTCTCGATCGCCGCCGGCAGCTTGTCGACCAGCCACCCCGTGACCGTCGAAACGGCCGGGAGGAACGCGCCCACGATCGACGTCTTGCCGTTCTCCCAGATCGCGTTCAACCGCTGCTGCTTACCAGCCAGCGTGTCCGCCTCCGACGCGAAGTTGCCGTGCGCGTCCGCCGTCTGCTTCATGATCAGCGACAGCGTCGCCGCCTGGTTCGCCTCGGCCGACAGTGTGCCGCCAACCTTCTTGAACCCCAGCGACGCCGCCTCAGCGTCGATCTTCGCCTGGTTCAGCGACACACCGTAACGCTCGATCGGGTCGCGCTCACCCTTCAGCGCCGACGACAGCGCCTCGACAGCCGACTTCGTGTCGCCGCCGAACATCGACGACAAGTCGGCGCCGAGGGTGATCAGATCGTTCGTCTTCGGGGCCAGCTGATCCATCGCCGTGCCGCCGTTTTTCAGCTGCGCGCCGATCAAAGAACCGAGCTCGTTGAACTCGTTCTTCGTCAGACCCACATCCGTCGCGGCCGACGCGGACCACTGGTTCATCTGCCCGGCGCTGTCCTTGAAGATCGCGCCGATCGCGCCCACCGACTGTTCAAGCTCGCTGGCGCCGCGGATGCCCTCGGTGAAGAACTGCTTCACACCGATGGCAGCGAACGCGGTAGCGATACCGCCGATCGCGCCGCTGAACGCCGAAGCGAACTTGCCGCCTGACTCCTTGCCGACACTGTCGACCTCGCGCACCGTCTGCCCACGGAAGTTCTTGAACGTGGGGAAGATGGGCACTTCGCCGGTAGCGACCTGAGTCATGGCGGGCTCCGTTCATTACTCAGCGAACGCCGAATAGCGCCGCAGTCGATCGCGCAGTTCCGCGCGTTCCTCATCGGTGACATCGGCTTCGGGCTTCTTGTCCGGCCACGGCGCCGGCAGCTTGTACGGCTCCGGGCGCTCCTTCGGGTCACGGTTCGAGTTGAGGAACGCCGTCGCGTGAACGTGCGCGATCACCTCGCCGTAAGACGCCGCGATGTCCCACCCGTTCTCCGCCGCGTTCAGATGCGACCCGGACTCCCGACGCAGCTCATCGACCAGGTCGACGGCCTCGCGGTAGGAGACGGTTACGCCGACGTCGTCGAGGGCGAGTCCGAAGTAACGTCGGAAGTCGAATCGGAGGGCTGCTCGGTGGGCTCGGACTGTTCGTGCGAGCCCGAGGATTCCCCCATGTTGGCGCCCATCCGGTCGCCGATGATCTTCGCCATCTGGATGAGGATCTGGAACGCTTTCGCGCCGTCACGCATCTGCTCGAGCGTGGCCTTGTCCTCTTCCCACAGGATGTTGTCGATCATGTAGCGCGGGATCTTCTTCTGCTCGATCTGATCCATGTCCATGAACAGCTCGAGGCGGTCCAGCGGGATGCGGAGATCGAACGACTTCTCGCCCTCGGCGGTCTGCACCTTCAGGTGATCCTCGACAACGAGGTAGTCAGGCTTCGGGCCGGCAGTGGGCTTGCGGGGTGTGGTCATGGTGCGGGTGTCCTTTCAAACGTGGATGTGGAAGGTGTGGGTGTATGAGAAAAAGCCGGGCCGCGCGACACCCACGAACGCGCGGCCCGGCCGTTTACTACGGAGTGACGGCGTCCGTCGAGACGAGCCACTCACCGATGTGCTCGTTGCCGAGCTCAGGGGAACGCTCAGCCGAGAACGTGACCTCGAGGCCACGCACGTTGCCGCGCTCCGACTTGTCCTGCTTCGCGCTCTGCACACCGACGTTCGCGGTGCGGCGGACGATCACGCCGTTCTTGTAGATCTCTTCCGTGAACAGCACGAACCGGAGTGCGTGGCCGCCGGCATCGATCGTCATGTAGCCGTTCTCGTCCGGCGTCTTGCCGTACGAGAGCAGACGGGCCGTCTCGTCGTACTGCGCCAGCTTCACGACGCAGGTGGCGTTCGCGAGGCCCGAGGGGATCGAGTAGCCCTCCTGCCAGAACGTGATCGGGTCGCCGTCAGGCTCGAGGCTCCAATCGAAGCCGCCGTCCTCCGTCAGCAGACCGGCCTTCTTGTAGGCGGCGGGCAGGGCCAGTGTGGGGCTGCCGCCCTCGTCGGGGGCTACGAATGCCGTGCCCGCAGGTGCGAAGCCCAAGAACCCCGAGACGGGGACCCCAACAGCTCCGATGTCATTGCCGCGACTGTCAGCGACCATTGATCTCTCCTTCAAATAGAAACGGCCCCCGCGGTATGCGAGAGCCGTAATTGGGTTGTGGGGTGCTACAGGGCTTCACCGACATTCCCTGCGGTGAAGGTCATGTAGGCGCGCGCACGCAGCGCCGCCTCCGGCACCAGATACGGGCCGTTGAACTCGCGGATCACAGCGACCGGGTTACCGGCCTCCACACGCGGCGCCGTCTTCACGATCGCCTTCACGATCCGAGCAAGCGTTTTCGCGTCAGCGGGGTTCTCCCGGGAACCAGCGAGCACCGAGATGCCCATGCTCGTGTCGCCCGTAATGATCGACGTGTCAGTGGTGCCGTCGTCGCGGACCACGATCAGCTTCACCGGCATGGACATCGCTGACGACTCGGGTTCTTTCCGGTCGACGGTGACGCCGGCCGCCAGTGTGCGGATTCGCGCGGTCTTCGTCGTGTCGGCCGCCAGCTTCACGAGCTCGGCGCGGATGAAGCCCGTCCAGAACTGCTCGTGGTCGGCGTCGAGCACCGCCGGGTCGCTGTACACGTCAGCCACCCTTCGCCTCCGACCGGAGAGCGCGCGCCAGGTTGCCCGTCTTCGATTCCACGATCATCGACTTCTCATCCGTGGCCGTCACCACCGCGACGATGCGCTTCTGGCGTTTCTTCTTCACCACGATGCCGTCACGGTAGGCGCCAGTGTCCACCGGGGCTGTCGCGCGCGCCTTAGCTGCCACACGCTCGGCGGCGGCCGTCACAACCGCCTCCACGCCCGCCGACGTGGACAGCCCATCAATGAACTGGTCGTTGAACTTCGTAGCCATCGGTCACCCCTCCGCCAACGTCAACGGCACCTCGCGCACCGGCTGCCACCCCGTCCACGGATTCACATCCGCAGCGGGCCGGGCATCCACCGTGTACGTCACCCCATCAGCCACCACACGGTCACCCGTCTGCACATCCGCATCCGGCTCGCAGAACAGGCTCTTATCGGTCAACGTCTGCGCACGCGTCGCCGTCGTCACCGTCGAACTAGACGACGAAGCCACGAACGCGTTGTCCAGCACCAGTTCGTCCGGGTCGGACCAGTCCGAGGCTGTCTGAGCGCCCGAATACGGGTCCTCCACCAGCTTCGCCCGCAACCGGGTAACGTTCACGCCCTCGGGGAAATCCATCAGTCCTCCTCGAACGTCCGCGACATGTTCCCGAACCGCTGCGCATCCGGCGCCGCCGTCCGATACGAACGCGTCCCACCGACGCCCAACATGCTGTCCATCTCGCCGAGCTCCCCCGCGTCGAACCACGACAGGCTCACAGGCGGGTCATACTCGACCGACGCGCCGCCAATGCTCTGCCGGCGGACGCCGAACGGGCGCGGCTTCAGGCGCCGCGACACTGCGGCCCCCACGTTCGCGAACACGACCGGCTCGAGCGCCGACGTGATCCGGTCGCCGTACCGTGCGGTCAGGATCGCCGACAGGACCGGCAACCACGCCTCCACGATCGGCTGCTTCGACGGAGCCACAGTCACCGTGATGAACGGGAACACCTTCGCGTAGGTCAGTTCCACCGTGGCCTCCTTCGCCGAGAAAATTTGGGAGGCGGCGCGCCCACCAGGAACGCGCCGCCATGCCAGCTACTCGCTGACGGGAGGTTCGACCGGAGCCGGCGTCTTCGCTTTCGCGAGAACAGCCAGCACTTCAGCCTTTTTCTTCGCACCGCTCACATCGACGTTCTCGCGCTCCGCATAAGCGGCGAGCTCCTTCGCCGACCAGGCCTCGCTCGGGTCCCCCTCGGGGATCACCACGGGAGGTTCGACCGGAGCCGGCTTATCGCCCGCTACCGTCCAGCCGAGATCGGTGTACGACTTCACGACATCGTCGGGGACGACGACCGTGCGGCCCTTGGGATGGGTCAGGGTAGCCATGTTCTGTCCTTCCTAGACGGCGGCCGGGGTGACGGCGCCAACGGGCTCGGACAGGGTGCCCGCCGAGTTGATCGTGTTGCCCAGCGCGTAGGCGTAGCGCGCCTTAAAGCGCAGCGCCACCATGTCGCGCTCAGCGAGGTTGATCCCGCCGACCGTGGCCTGATCGAGGAACTTCACCGTGATGTCCTGACGGACACCGATCTTCACCTTCTCGCGGTCCGCGACGATCGCAGTCGCGAGGGCGTTGTCCCACGCGCCGTTCTTCACGAACTGGGCGTTCAGGCCGGCGATGTCGTCCGAGAACGAACCATCACCGCCGAGGGTGCGCGACAGGATCGCGGTGCCGTCCGACGCGCGGAGGTTCGCGAGGCGGAAGCGGAGGCCCGCGGCCGACAGGATCGTGGTCGGGTCAGCGCCCGAGTCAGCGACCGCACCGGCAGCCTGCATGATCGACCCAGCCAGGTCGTCCTCGCCCGGCGTGTTCGACACCTGGAAGATGTTCCCGGCGGCCGTCGCAGCAGCGAGCAGCGCGGCATCGGTCCATGTCGTCGGCTTGTCGACGCCGAAGAGAACCGCCTGGTCGAGCTTCTTACCGATCGCCGAACCACCGAGCGCGGTCAGGCTGGCGAGCAGGTCCTCGGTGGCGTCCTCGAGGGTGTCCTCGTGGATCGGGATGATCACGGCGACTTCCTCGACCACGAAGCGCTTGTTCGCCCAAATGGCCTGCGACGTCGGCTTGACGCCGGTCGACGCGGTCGCCGACTCCGACACCCAGCCAGCCTCGGGGAGGGTGGTGAGCACCGGAGCGTTCGTGATCTTCGTGCCGAGGGGCACGGTGCCGAAAGCGCGGATGGCCGCGGACTCGGTGGCGGCCGAGTCGAGAAATGCGTTGGTGTATTCCTCCTGGATGAGAGTCGCGACTTCTTCGCGGCTGATGTCTGCCATGATGGCGTCCTTTCAAAGGGTCAGATGATGAGATGGAAGGGCTAGCTTTTGCGGGTCGTCGCGTACTGGCGCAACGCCACAGCGGCCTTCCCCTTACCGGCCTTCGGGCCGTCCGTGTCTTCCTGGCGTTCACCCGCCGCCGGCTTCGGTCGGGTACGCGGCTTCCGCGTGCCCCCGTCCACCAGATGCGGCTTGTCCTCCGCTAACTTCTCCACGAGCTTCTTGATCGCGTCGACGTCAGGCTCGTCGTCCTTCACGGGCAGCTCGTCGCCGAGGACACGCAGGGCGTCGTCGGGATCGATGAAGTTCAGATCGCGCGCGACGCTCTTCGTCTCGGTGGACACGAGCCGGCGCAGGAACTTCTGCGTCACCTCCGTGGCCGCCGACGACTTCGCTTCGTCGATCGCTTTCTGATCGGGCGTCTTCTTGCCCTCCTCGAGCTCGTCGTACTTCGCGGCCTTGGCCTTGTAGTCGTCGTAGCCCTCGTACTTCTTCCGCTCGCGCGCCAGACGCTCCTCCACGATCCGGGACAGCTCCTCCTGCGACGCCGGGGGCGTGTAGGCGGAAGTCTCGGTGCTTTCGGTGTTCGGCTCAGTCGAGGTGGTGTCAGACATGGGTGATTCCTCCGTAAATCCGTCGATGCCGGCATGTTGAACAGGTGCCGTACCCTGCATCCCCGCGAACGCGGGTGAGTCCTATTGCTCGATCGCCCGCCGCTGCGAACGCGCCGCAGCAGCAGCCTCGAGAGCGTCGGTCTTCGACCAACCCGGCACGAGCGCGAACAGCATCTCGAGCGGCGCACTGATCGAATCGAGCTTGATAATGGAGTCCGTGATCTGCGCCAGGGAACGCGAAGACGCGTCCTTCCAGTGCATCTCCGACGACATGTCCGCCGCGGCCGCATCGTTCCCGAGGATCGCGGCGGCCGTGCGCAGCCACAGCTCGTAGCCCTCGCCGATCGCCATCTTCCGGTCCTCGATGTTTCGGAAGTACCCGGACTCGGCCGCCGCGATGCCCTCAGCGGACATGTTCACGATCGCGCCGAGCAGGTAATGCGGCGGCACCTGGCACACAGCCGACAGATGCTTGATATGCGCATCCAGCGCGGCCACGACCTTGTCGAGTTCAGCTGCAGCGAACGTGCCGAACCGGGCCGTCTCCCCCGACACACCAGAGGCATGAATGAGGCCATCGACCGCGGACCGCACGAGCGCGTTACCGTTCGCGTCAGTCGCGATCTCGCCGCCGGCCATCCACTTCTGCGGGAACGCGCCATACCGCTGCACCATCTGCAGAGTGAACGTCGCGTCCACGATCCGCTGATACACCGGGATCGCCTGCTCAACGGAACTCCGCGGGGCGCCGTCAATCGAGAGCGTGTTCGCGATCACGACAACAGGGGTAAACCCGAGGCCGTGCTCGCTCCGCCGCACGCTCGTCGGGGTGCGCGCGTCACCGCTCCACCGGTAGACCGCCTCCGCGTCGACGAACATCCAATCCGAGGACCAGAACGACGGCTTCCGGCCGCCGACACGCGCCAGCACGAATTCGGGGTACTCATCCCACGGATCAGCGAAAACCGCGAACGTGTTCAACGCCGACAGGGGCCGCATAACCACACCGCCATCAGCGGCCGGCAGAGACAGGCCGAACGACTTACCGAGCCCAATCACCTCACGGGTGACCTCGCCCTGACGCCCATCCATGCCATTCGCCTGCCACGCGTCACGCCACACGTCCTCCGACGAGTAACCGTCGAGGATGCAACCCTGAGCGATCGAATCGCGCACGAACGCGAGCCACGGAGACGAAGCCTTCCGCAGCAAGTCGCGGTACTCGAGGTCAGCGTTATCCGGCATCCATGTGCGGATCAGCTTCCCCTCGATCTTCTTCTGCAGAGTCGACAGGCGCGCCCACTCGTTGCGAGCGTCCGTCGTGATCTTCGAGATCAGTTCGCCGAGCTCAACATCTGATCTAGGCACCCAGACCTCCTCTACGCATAACCGCGCACCTTCGCCGGGGCCGGCGGTGGTGTCGCTTCAGACTTCTTCAGACCCCACAGCGCCCACGTGACCGCCTGAGCGTGACTGATCGGCTTCGTCGGCTCCGAAGCGGCCCACGTAATGCCTGCCTGGCCGATCGGGCGCGTCGTCGCGTGCTGCAGCGACGCCGTCAGCTCTTTCTGGCCCCGATGGACCGTCAGACCCTCGTTCACGTGCTCCACGAACATCGAATGGGCGCCCGCGACCTCGTTCAGGTTCATCGCGAGGTATTTGATGCCCTCGCGGTCCAAATCGGTGATGATCGCGGTCGCATTCTTGCCATCGATGACCACCAGAGCGTCGCCGAGGTCCTTTTTCAGCTGCTTCACGTACTTAGCGACCCACAGCGTCCACTTCTCGGTCTTCATGTGCTCCACGAAGACGTGATCGGTGTCGAAACGGCTCGCAGCGGCCACAGTCGCGAACGCGCCACCACGACCGACCGCAATCGCGATCACAGCGCCATCGCCGAGCTTCGCGTCACCGTCCTCCGAGCGCCTCCACCGGTCCATATCGAGCTCGGACAGCTTCACAGCCTCCTGCTCGCGCGGATTCGGCCAAATCGACAGACGCTCACGCCGTGGCTCATCCGGATCAGGTGCGCGCGTGATCTGCTCGAGCACCACCTCCGCGCCGATGCGCGTGTTCAGAGCCGGATTCGAGTCCACCCACGCCTGCGGGTCCATCGAATTGATCAGCGGCGCCCGTTTCGGGTCCTCCGAACCCTCCGGCGTCCACTCCATCCAGCCCGTGCGCCGTGCAATCCCGGAACGCCCGCGATCGCGGACACCCTCGAACACCTCAGCGTCGTTCTCCTCCGTGGGAACCGTGCCCACGTAAACCTCCTGGCGGTTCGGAACCGCGGACTGCGTGTAGGTCAACGCCGTCCGCGACGCCGCAGCGAGCTCCTGCGCCTCGTCGTACACCAGATTGTCGGCCGCGAAACCACGACCCGAGTTGCGCGACCGCGCAATGAAGCGAATCCGGTCCGGCAGCACCTGCCCCGGCCGAAGCTTCAGCGTGATGCCCTCTTTGCCGTTCGCCGTGTAGATGTTCCCGACCATCTCCATCAGACGATCGTTCGACTCCACCACACCAGCCAGCCGCGAGAACCCATCCTCAGCCGTCTTCACCTCATGCGCGGTGTGAATGATCGTCTTCCGACGCCCATCCGCACGAGGAAACAGGAACAGCTGAGCCAAGTCGTAAGCGACCAGGATCTCGCCCTTACCGTTCTGCCGAGCAACGAGCAGACCGAACTCGTTCGCAGCCCACCGGGCCCGCTCATCGACATCCAACATGCCCCACAGCACGTACTGCTGCCAGTCATCCAGCTGCACACCCGCAGCAGCCGCAAAAGCCACCGCACGGTCACCGAACGACCCGACAGACTCAGGCCTGCTTTCGAGACGGGGCCGCTGCGATCCCAGTAATGTTTCCAGCTCCGAAGAAGGCACTGAACGGGTCCCCCTTCGCCGGAACCGCAGGCTGCACACCATCGAGCGCCCGCAACTCCGCAATCAACTCCGAATGCCGCTTCGACAACGCCGCGATCTTCAACGGCTCCGTCTCAGCGATCTGCTGCATCGCCTGCTTCACCAACCGCGCGTTATCCAGCAACTCCTGACGAGCATCCAAATCGACCGGAGAAGACACAGACACGCTCGGCGCCGGCAACGACACCACCGGACCAGCAGCCACACCAGGACCCGCCTCATCACGCCGAGACGCAATCTCCACCGACATCGCCTCACGACAAGCCGCATCCACAGGCTCCCCACGACGCTTATGCCGCTTATACGCCGAGAACGTCCCACACGGGGCCAGAGGACGCGACATCACGACCTCCAATCAGTAACCGACCAATCAGTAACCCAGTTCGCAACCGTAAGGAGAGAGACACGCCAGGACCGGGCGGGAGGTGGGCGGGTGTCGGTGGGTTGAGGGGTACCCCCACCCTTGGGTGTTGAGCGTGTGTCTCAGGCTGCGGTCTTGTCGGGGTCACGGTCTATCGGGAACCAGCTGTACCCGGACAGTGACTCGTGGGGTCCGTTGTGACCCGTGTCCTTGATGCACCGCCGCGTGGGCTGGGTCCATCCATCAGGACGGCCCCGCTTGCGTTCGATCACGCGTGTCTCGGTGCACCTGTTCATGCTGCACGTCCCTCTGCTTGGTCAGCCTCGAAGTCGCACCAGTAGTAGCCGGGCTGTGACGGCTGCGTTCGCCCCGCATGCTGGGTGAGGTGGCCATCCTGGCGTTCGCACTGCACGCGCTGGTTGTCTACGGTCCGCGTGCTCGGGCAGTCGCTCATCGTCGCTTCGTCTCCATGCTGCGTGCGTACCTCGTCCACCGCGCAAGGTACGTGTGGATCATCGTCCGCTCGAACGCTCTCGTCGTCAGTGACCGGCGGTGACGCGGCATGTACACGCACCCGTGTGTCTGCACCATGCGGGCTATCTCGATGCCTGCGCGGATGGCTGCTGCCTGACGCTTCGTCACGGCTTGCTCAGCCGGTGCGCCAGGGCGGCATCGACTTCGGCCTGCCCATCCTCGCGTGCGGCACACGGTCCATCGTGGCCAGGAGTGCGTGAGCACCACCATCCGGCCGGCGGAACCTTGCATCGTGTCTCGCTCATGACCGCTCCTTCACGATGATCCGAAACTCCGCAGGATGAGACCGCAGCTTGCGAGGCTCGCCCAGATCGCCGGGGACAAAGCCCATGGTGTGCAAGATCGCGTAGAAGTCGTCACGGCCCATCGCGTCCAGGTCAGACGCCAGCACCCGAATCTCCCGGCCACCGCCGACCTTCTGCACCACACGCACACGCTCATCGATGACAGCAGCCATTGGTGTCTCCTCGAATTGGTAATTACTAACTGGCTTCCCAGATCTCCACCGCAGCGTGATCGCCCTTCGACGAATTGCAACTCCGATGCATCGGCACCAGGTCTTGATGAACCAGATGCCCGCCAGCCGCCAGAGCTTCGTCATGGTCGGCCGTGAAGCTCATCGCGTGCGTCGCCGGCAACGTCGTGTCGATCGGCCGGCCGCACCCGCTGTTCGACGGGGACCCGAAACCGCAGGGCAGGTTCTCCCGCGCCGTGCGCCGCTTCAGGGCTGCCTGCTTCCGCCGGTACGCCCTATGCCCGTGACCATTGCGCACGCTTGGCATGGCGACCTCCCAGCGGTACCCTCAGCGCATGGCCGAATACGACGTCAAAACCATCGACTACCTACCCGGACGCAAACACGGGCCCGGCAGCCGGAAGAAGTTCGATCAGCTCATCGCCGACGGATGGGAAGTCGTCTCCGAACGCCACCGCCTCGGCGCCGTCACCACAGCCACTCTCCGCAAACCGAAGTAGGTGTCTCGGGGCCGGCAGGTGGCGCAACAACACCCACCGGCCCCGAAAAGATGCCAGGACGCCCGCGAACCACGTATACGAGCTGCTGCTACCAACCCGGAGACTTCACGGGAAGACAGTGTTCGCTCGATCTTGATCGGAAGGGCTGACGTGCCTGGCAAGTCTCGGCTGTTGGTCCGCGGTTTCAGCCTCCGCGTCATCAGGGGCACCTGATGGAACAAGAAATGCCCCGCGGTTTCCCGGCGGGGCATGATCCTTGACTACGTCTAGCGTAGCACAACGGTATGACACTTTTGACACTTTAACTGTCGCTGACCACCTCTTTCTTCGGGCGGCCTCGGCGGGACCGCTGAGCCTCATCCGCGGCGAGCAGCTTCCGCTCGTCGATCATCCCGTTGGTGTGGACCTTCACCAGGTTCTTCTCGGCCCACCGGTAGATAGTGCGCTCTGACCGGCCCACCCGCTTCGCCGCTTCCGCGACGGTCAGCCACCCGATCATGCTGCGTCCCAATCCCCGAAGAGCGACTGCGCATGGTCCTTCTGAACGCGCTTCATAATGAGCGGCAGGTACTCGGACTCCCGCTCGATCGCGATGCAGCAGAATCCCTCCCGCAGCGCTGCCTCGGCTGTCGTCCCCGAGCCAGCGAACGGTTCGAGGACGGTCCCACCTGGCGGCGTCACGAGACGCACGAGCCAGCGCATCAGGTCGAGCGGCTTCACCGTCGGGTGCTGCACCCCACCGACATCGGGGCGCTCCGAAGACGGCGCTTTGGCCTGGTACTTGAAGGTCGGAAAGAACCGGGAAGGACCGCCCTCATCGTTGTACTCAGCGCCCGTTGCAGTCATCCCCCATCCAACGCCAGCCGCCGCCTTCCGCGGCCGGCCCTTGCGCGATCGAGAAGGCCGCGTCTGCGTATCGAGATCGGCCGCCTGGGTTTCATCGAGGGCAACATTCGGCGTGTGGCGGCCGTCTTCATGCGGTTTCTCACCGGCATGCGAACGTAAGTCGCTGCCGTACACGCCGTTGGAACGTGCAGCCGAATTCTGCACAGACGCGTACTTCTCGGCCAGCTGAGTGTCGTTCGCTGCGACTCTGGTGGCGTTGATGTTGATGGCACCCGTGCCGTACGCGAGGACGTTTGCAGCGGTGGTGCCGACCAGGGGTTTGCGCGCAACGACAATGGGTTCGAAGGCGGGTTTGAGCGCCGTGCCCCAGCCTTCCCACTGCTGGGCATCCTGCGTGGCGGGAGCGGTGATGTCCGACGCGTCGATCACCTCACCCGGCTTGCTGCCAAAGCGGCCTCCGCGGATGTCATTGGTCGGCTTAGCCCCGCGTCCTGTCTTCTTCCCCACCACTGTCCTTTCGGCTCCTGCGGCTTTGTCGATGACCTTGCTGATGTCCATCGACTTCGGGAAGCCGGAACCATAGAGCCACGCGATCGAGTCGCGGATCTCGAACCCCGCGTCTTCGATACCGGCTGTGAGACGGTGCGCGGTGCGTGGAGATCCGGAAGCGAGCAGGTGCCCGCCCGGTTTCAGTACACGCAGACACTCGGCCGCCCATGACTCGCACCATTCTTGGAACGCGCGGTTGGCAGCACCGGACTGGTTGTATCGGCCCGCCTCCGCCGCGGCCGAGCGGTAACCGCCCCGCGGGCCGCCAACTCCGTCCGGCATCGGCGACGTCTCACGACCGCGAGAAACGATCGACTCGATGTCCGCGCCGTCCCACGCCTGCCCCATGAAACGGATCCCATAGGGCGGGTCGGTCACAACCGCGTCGATGCTGCTATCCGGGAACGCCCGCACCGCCCCGTATCCGAGCTCGAAGTCGTAGCCGAGTTCATCGGCTCGCAACGCAGACAGGCAGTCGTCGTGCAGCACCGTCAGGTGCTCATCCTCGTAGTGAACGCTCATGCTGCCGCCACCACCTTTCCCTCGAAATACACAGCCCACAGCGCTCGCTCGAGGATGGGCGGCTGCCAACGGCATCCCATGCACTCGTAGCGGGCGTATTGCCCGAACAGGCGAGCCGGCGTCACCCTCACAGCGCGTTTGTCACACTCAGGGCAGGCCTCCTTCGCCCAGAACGGTCGATCGTCCATCGGGAATCTGACGAGCGCCTTCTGCACCGTCCACTCCTCCGGGTCCTCCGGAAAGTCGATGAACGCCTTCGCCATCAACCGCACGAAGCTGTCGTTCGCGATCTCCGGCAGGTGCTCGAGCAGGAACCCCTCGGGCACCGCGGCGACGTCGTAAGACTTCTCCGGCGTGATGGTCGATGGGAACCCGTTGCCCAGCCACCGGTAGTCCTCGGTGTCGCCGAAGTATGACGCCCAGTAGGTGAGGGCGGTGATGACGTGGTTGCCGGCGTCGATGAGGTCCACGTTCATCGGTGCTGGCGCCATCACGGCCTTGCCCGCGTTGAGCTTCTCCTGGTCGTAGACGGCTGCCTTGCGGGGGTCGATGAGTGTGCGGATGTGGCCGCAGAGGTCGGCTGAGTCTTCCAGGGTGCGGCGGAGGCGGCGGATGCAGCGTTCGCAGATGAGTGCGCCCTGGTAGGCGTCGGTGGGGCCGCCGGCGGTCTGGCACCCTCGGATGCACGGTCGCGTTGTCTCGTTCATGCTGCCCTCCTCGTGATTCTCGCCAGCCGAACATGAACCTGCCCGGCCCCATGACACTTCCCACACGTGAACGGGATCTCCGTCCGCGTATCCCAACCCGACCCGCCACACTCGCCGCACGTGATCATCGGCGGCGTGTGATCGTTCGGGCACCTGATAGCCGAGACACCGAACGGCGTTACGCACTGAGAGCAGCGGTGCGGCTGCAACAGCTCAACCATGGCTAGAAGGGCTCGTCCGCGCTCGGCGGCACATTCCATGCCGGCGTCTGCCCCGACCCACCCCACGGCTCCTCAGCCGCAGCAGGGGCAGGACCCTCCACCGAGAGAAGGCGAGCGCCGTTCACCGACACATCAGCCGAATGCCGCGTCTCCCCATCGTTGCCCTCATACTCACGCACCCGCACCCCATGGAAACCAGACGCAGACACCACGCTGCCCTCCACCACGTTCGGCTGCTCCTTCAGCCACAACGTGAACCAGTTCTTCCCCTCGCCGCCGTTATCGCGACGCTGGAACGTCTCGAACACCGACACACCCCAACCATTCCGCGTCTGAAAAACCCGCTGAACAGTCGCCTTCTCCACAATGATCTTCGCCATCTCAATCTCCTCCTACATGTCCACTGGCCGCCACGGCCATCTCTGATTCGTTCCCTTGCCCAACTTCGTCGGCCACGCCCGAGCGTCACGATCACCGCGCCACTTGACCATGTCGACATGCATCGCGTTCTTCGCGTTCCGCTTCAGCCCATAACCGAACTCCGGCCAACCCAGCAACGCCGACGAACCACGCGGCCGCAGATCACGCTCACCCTTCGGATTCGTCGCGTGCCCCGCATGCGCCTCGATCACGATCGCCAACCCGCGGTCCCGCAACGTGTCCAACGCCGCCAGCAACGGAGTCGCGTCGTCGTCGTTGTTGATCGCCCGAGAGATGAGGCGGTACAGCGGGCCGATGAAGAGAATGTCCGGCTTGTGCACGTCGATCAGACGGTGCACCTGCCCGAGATCCATGTCCTTCGTCAGGTCCAGGCGCCGCACGCACGCGAGCTGCATGTTCCCGGACGGCGAGTCGAGACCCACCTGCCCGGCCGCGTTCGCCCACTTCCGAACCTCGCGGCCCCACTGCTTCTCCGTGTTCTCCGCATCCACCACCAGCACCCGCGACGGCGGAATCGGATACTCGCGGAACGGGTGGATGCCCGACGCCGCCGTGATCGCCATCTGCCGGATGAACGTCGACTTCCCGGCACCCTCACCACCGGTCAACATCATCCGGTCACGACGCTCCAACAGGCCCTCGATCACCCAGTCGTACTCGACATCGGTTTCCTGCATCACATGCTCCAACGTCACCGTCCCGAGCTCGTCGATGATGTGATCCTCACGCAGCTCCCGCAGGTCATCGTTCGCCCTGCTGATCACCGCATCAGGTTCCATCTCATCGACGCCCTCCTCGATCCGAGCCGCCACCATCCGCAGACCCCGCTCGAGCGCCCCAGACCGCACCTGCGCCGCATAGAAGCCCACGTTCGACGCCGTCGGCACCTCACGAGTCCACGAGAACAGGTCCGCCGCGCTGATGCCGCGCACATCCCACTCCCGAAGATGACCCGACACCGTCAACGCATCGATCGGCTCCCCCGCAGCAACCATCCGAGCCATGCCCGAAAACATGAGCCCCAAACGTTTGTCGTTGAAGTCATTCGGGGTGCACTCCGAAGCTGCGTTCCGCCAATACCGGCCGTCCAACATCACGGCGCCCAAAACCATCTGCTCGATATTCATGTGCGGTACATCCACTCGTCGTTCCCGAAGTCCTGAACCCCAGCCGCCGAACCATGACGCGCCGGCAACGGTTCGTCATCCCAACGCTTCTGATTCAGCCACGTAGCCGGATGAGGGATGAAGCTCTTGTCCTCCGGCAGATTCGGATCGTTCGCGAACCGACGCGCACCAGCCATGACACGTTCCGCGCCCACCAAAGCAACCGCCTTCGCGAACGCCGTCTCAGCTTTCCCACGACCCTCACGACGCGGATAAACCAACCAAAACTCGGAGAACAGAACAGGCGTTTTGTCTTCTACCTGATCGTGTTCTTTAACCCTTGTGTTCTTAGTGGCGGATTCACCGTCCACGGCTGAACCGGCCACGGCTAACCCGACCCCGGCCGATCCGCCGCGCCCTGAGAATCCGGCCACGGTCACATCCGCGTCATTCAGCGGAAGTTGCAAATCCACCGTGACGGGTTTTCCGTCCTGGTCGAACGGGTCGCTCAACACGTACTCGATCTCGCCAAACTGCCCATGATCACCCCGCTGCTGCGCCGCAACCAGATAGCCGGCCTTCACCAGCTCGGCCAACATCGACCTCACCGCGTCGCGTCCCTCGACGCCGGCCTGAGTCAGCGAGCGCGTCGTAACGTGCCAGCCGATGCGGTGCGAAGCGATCTCCGCGAGCAGGCCGCGGGCCCGTCTACTGATGCGCGGATCGCGCGCCCACTCGTTCGGGATCTGCACGAACTTCCCCTCGAATGAGAGCTGTGTTCTTGTGATGCCCATCAGGCCACCTCCTTTCCGTTCTCCAAATAGCCGCCATCCTCAGACAGCAGAACCAAACCCCGACCAGCAACCGTCACCGGCACCGCGGCCGGGTCAGCGACCCACGAAGCCACCGCCCAACCGAATGCCGCACCCTCCATCGAGTGCGCCTTCCCGTGACAGCCGGTGTGATTACCCCACCCGCACAGGTGCAGCAGGTTCGACACCGTGTGTTGGCCGCCGCGGCTCCGGAACTTCCGGTGATGCATCTCCGTAGCCGCCGCCATCCCGCAGCCCTCACAGACGCCCTGCGAGCGCTCCACGACCTTTCGCGATACCGACGCCGGGATACCCGAACTCATGCCGCCACCGCCTGCGATAGAGTGCCGGCATGAGTGATGCACAGGCGCTTCCCGAACCGCTGACCAGTTGGAGAGACCTTCCTTTGGCTGGCGACAAGGTCTTCTTGATCAATGACCAGCAGGTCAGATTCACGAAGACCGATGATCCCCAGCCGAGCTGGCTGGTCACCACCGCCGATGCCGGCTACCACGGCCGCCTGACCTGGACGAATGACCAAGTTATGAGCAGCGCCGGGCTCGAAACCTGGGCTGCTTACGGCTTCACCCACGAGTCCGGACTGCAGTTCGGTCCCCATGACCTCTCGGTTGTCGAGTTGCGGCAGTTCTACTTCGGTGAGCCCCGCTCGTAATCGATAGGCGGTCACGTCCCGCTCCTCGCGTGGTCACGATCGCCGAACCGCTGATCCGCACGATTCGTCCGGTGATTATCCAAAGCCGCAGCCAACGTCTCCAAGAACTTCCGCATCGACCGCTCACGCTGCTCCGCCAACAGGAACCGCAACTTCAGCTCATACGCCTGATCCGAACCACGTGCGATCAGGTCAGCCTTCGCCACCGACATCTTCGGCTCCGTCAACAACTCGACAGCCTTACGCTCCACGTGATGCTCGAAATCAGCCTTCGCCTTCGCGAAAACCTGCCCGGCATCCTGCAACTCCCAGTTGAAGTCGAACCTGAGCGCCACGATCCGGTCACCGAACGAAGCGCCGGGGCCGAGCCTGTGCAGCGTCGCCACGAGCTTCGCGTGCAACGGCACGTCCAGGTCGGGGTTCTCGAGGCCGATGCCGCGGAGCACGTCGCGGAGTGCCGGCGGGATGTCGCTCTCCACGGCGCTCACGGCTTCACCGCCTGTGAGAGCGCAGAAGCCTTCCAGCAATTGCACTCTCCGAAGAAAATGCTCTCCGGCTCCCACTGCGAATCGCATCGCTCGCCGTGTGGCGCTTCCTCGATCGCCTTCCGCAGCCTCTCGACCTCATCCAGCAGGGCAGGCACGTCGGTGCGGGCATAGGCGGAGAATGTGGTGTCTTCGTAGCTATGCCAGACCGGCCCCCTCAACTCAGCCGGTGAGTAGTCCCCTGCTTCGTTCTGGACCACAGGCTCTATGACTTCCCACGGCCCAGGTGTTGCTGCGTCCGCTCGCGATCGGATCGCTGCCGTGTCGATGCTCATGCGGCCTGCTCCTCGCCCGGAATCGCAGCAGTCGCCCAACCCTCAGTAACACCCTCATCAGGCACCACCACAGCGTCCACCACATCCTCAGAAGGACCAGACTCAGCATCCAGCAGAACCTGACGCACAGCACGGAACAGCTGCTCAACCGTCACCCCGGCCGGCGGCGCATCCAAACCGAACTGCTCAGCCGCCGCAGCAACCTCACCCGCATCCGGCAACACCACACCGAGCTCACCCTGCGCATCCGCATACAACGACCGCAGCTGATCCACCGTCCGCACCTGAGTGCGCAACAGCACCGGCCAGTTATGCGACATCGTCGGCGCCGCAATCTGCTCCTGCACCACAGCCACCTCAGCAGGCGCCACAGCCGCCACCGGAGTGTCCGCCTGCGACATCTCCTCCGACGAATACAAGCCGCTCAGATCCTGCGGGAACGCCTTCCGAAGAGCCAACATCTCAGCGCACTTCGCGAGCATCAACGGGCCCATCTTCGACCACATGTCCGACACTTCACCGTTGAACTTCGTCTGCACGTACGCATCCCACAAAGCCACCGCATACAGCGGCTCACGGAACCCACGACGGAAAACACCCACGCGTGCAGCGGCCGGCGCATCCTTCGACAGCCACACCTGCGTCCACGTCACACCGTCACCCGTGAACTCCGGCGTCGTCTGCCCCTCGTACTGGCCAGATCGCTCCGCGACCAGACGTGCACCATCGATGCTGATCTGGATCTGCCACTTCAGCTGACCCCGCGACTTCCGGGCGATCGAGTAAATCTGACGGGCGATCGGGTCGAGGCCCGTGCGCTGGCAGTGCTGCAGGAACGCAGCCACCACCGGCCGCTCCGCCAACGTCTTCGCACCCGACTGAGAGTCCGTGTGCACGAGCCCAGCCGCCTCGACCAGGGCCCGCTCCTCGGGTGACCAGACGGTCGGGTCGCTGCTCTGAGGTAGAGCCACCACTGCGTTCGTCATGCTGCCATTCCCTTCTGCTTGATCGGCGTGACCCGCAAGGCCGCCTTCTTCGTCACCACACGCGTCGAGCCCGTGACAACCGTGAACTTCTTCTCGTGCTCAGCAACCGCCTCCTGCGCCCGCTTCAGCACAACCGCCGCATCCTCAGCCACAGCAGCCGCCACCTCGACGGCCTCGTACAGCTCGGGTGCAGCAGCCTCGGCCGCCTCCTCATCGACCGTCGACGTCTCTCGGTCCTCAGCGACCTCCGGCGAGAACGACACACGAGCCAAAGCCGACTCCTGCACCACCTGCTCACCGGCATCCACGAGAGCCCAGATCGCCTTGTACGCCGACTCCTTCAGCGTCTTCCCGTCTTTCTCCGCATCCAGACCACGGAGATAGTTCACGGCCAACGTGTCCAACTCCTCGTCGATCGCCACTTCCGGGGCGCCCGACTCGCGCTGACGATCCAACTCGGCAAGGAAACCGTCAGCGACCGCGACGAGCTCTTGGATCTGCTTCTCGTCGCGCTCGATCCAGTAGCTGTGAAGGTCACCCGGAATGAACGAGCCATCCTCGAGCGTGATGCGCTCCTCGACCGCAAAGCGGCAACGCACTGCGCCGAGGACGAACATGACCCACTGGCACTGGAAGCCGTAGCCCTTCGCATCGAACGCGGCCGAACCAGGCGGCAGATCGGCATACGCCGTCTTGATCTCCGAGACGATCAACTCCTCGTCGAAGTTGACACCCACGCCGTCAGGCGAGGCCAGGTGGCGCTTGTTTTCAGCGCGGTGGAAAACACGTGACTCCGGCTGGAACCCCTCGTACTTCAGCGCTTCAGCAATCACCGACTCCCGGTTCTTGCCCCACCCGATAACCGGAACCTTCGACAGATCAGCCACCTCCGGAATCCGACCCAGCTTCCGGTCAATTAGCTCCTGAGGTTTCGTGAACGTCGCGCGGCCGAGCGAAGCCAGCATCAGATCGCGAACCTCGGTAGCCGTAACTCCTTGTCGGCGCTCGGCCAACCACAGCTCACGGTCGGCATCCGACGCACCAGCACGCGACTCCAACTCGGCGAGCGCACTCACCGTCACCGCGGCGCTCATGCTGCGTCCCCACCATCGAAGTCCAGAACCGACGGTGCAGCGTTCTTCGAGAAATCCAACGCCACGACATTCAGACGACGATCCGACATCCCCTGAATGCGCTCGATCACCTCCGACGCATCCACCCGATCCGTCACCGGCTCGAAGCGCGTCAGCTGAATCGACACCGACTCCGTGCCCTTCGCGAAATCGCGGCTCTCACCGCCCGCTTGGAACGTCACCAGAGCGACATGCTGCATCTGCGGATTCGCCAGCAGATCGGCGTACCACGTGCCCGTCTTCAGACCGTTCGCCTCGTCGTCCTTCGGCAGCACAGCCTTCAGCTTCACAACACTCATTTCGATGCCCCTTTTCTCAATTCCGGCCAGCGCACCGAATGCACGCTGCCCATACCAGACGGCGCGAACACGCCGCCAAACTCTCGGCCCAAGTGCGCTGCACCCATCGCCGCCAACGCAGCCGCATCAGCCACGTCGTTGTTCTTGATGCCCCGGCCCGGGAAAGCCCCGATCGCCGCCGCGAGCATCGAATCCTTGTCAGCGCGACCATCACCGGTCGCGAACTTCTTCAACGTCCCCGGCTGCACCACGGCCACCGGAGCGGTCTTCTCCAACGCGTGAGCGAGCAACCACCAGAACCCCGCGAGCATGTGCGTCATCTGGTTGTTCGACCCGTAGGCCGGCCCCTCCATGACGACCAGGTCGACTCGGTCACCGTCGATCACGAACGCGTGTGTCCGCAGCGCCATCAGACGCAGGCGCTCGAGACGGGTGGACAAGCTGTCGTCGCCAGGCTTCGACTGCACCCGCTCGAACCGAATCTGCTCGCCGATGACGAACACGCCTGTGGATGAGATAGACGGGTCAATCCCGACCACGGCGCCCATCAGGCACCATCCAGAGGAGTGACCTTCATCGCGGACACCGGATGACGCCCCTGGCACTTCGTGCACCACACCGTCTCGAACTCCGGCAACTCGGCAACCCAGCCGGCGCAGACCAGCGTCGATCGGCACGGCGCGGTGACCAGGAACTTCGCGGGCCCGTCGTCGTGGCCCTCAGTGCCCGTCTCGTGGAACTTGAGCTCGCAGCGCGGCTCGAAGTCCAGGTGCGCAATGTTCTGCACCTCGAACCCATCAGCCGTCTCCACAGCCGACAACAACCGCTCCGCCTCCACCTGCAACGACGTCACAGCCGCCATCACCTGCGCGTAACTCACCGGCAACATCTCCGACGCGAACAACCGCGCCCCACCACGCATCCGAATCACCTCAGACATTCGCGGCCTCCAACTCCTGACGAAGCGTCACCAGCTGCTTCGACATGTCCTTCGACGACCCACGCGCCAAATCCGTGCGCACACCATCGACCGTTCTGGCCAGCACCCATTCGCCGTCCTCGCGGCGCATCCCGAACCGAGTCACAGGACACCGCCCATGACCATGCCGGGCGCCAGAGGGGCCGTGTGGCCGAAGCGTTCCAGCGGGTAGAAGCCGTATTTGTCGGGGCTCGCAGCGACGAGATTCACGACCTTGTGCACGTCCGCAAGGCCACGGCCATGCCACGGATAAGCGCGATCCGAGAAGTACTGACCGACCCACAGAATGCGGCCTGTCTCTCCGATGGTGAACCACGCCTTCCAGCGGCGGTCCGGGTGCTTCGGCTCATGACGAGGAACACCGAACACCTGCTCCACCAGAGCACCCATCTCATCCCGATACGTGTCCGCGATCAGCAGGAAATCCGAATGCCCCCGATACGCGTTCACCATGCGACCTGCGTCGTCATGCTCACGCGGCGGCAGATCACCGTGCACGGCCACGTAGCGTCGCTTCACCGCCTTACCGAACTCACCCACCACATGCACGATGTAGCGAGCCGGCCAACCCTCCTGAGCCAGGAACAACGCCAAATCGATGCGCGGCTCCTCCTCCTGCACGGCCAGCAACGCCTTCACGTCCGCCGCCAACTTGTCCTCGAACGCGTCTTTCTGGCGCGACGAATAATGCTGATCCATGGGTCATGCCTCCTTGGCATTCAGTGCGTCGATGTATGTCGAACCGAAGATCTCGACCCGCGCGGCTTCTGCTGCCTCATCTGCCTCCCGAGCGCTGTCGAAGTAGCCGATGTGATGGGTCACCCCTTCGTGCCGGACTCGGGCGCGCCACTTGTTTCGGTCGGCCACCCAGGCGACGCCTCGGATGCCAGCGACGTTCGTTATTGCAGCTCCGACTCGGTTCTGCGTGTTGACGGCCTGCGACACAGCCCTCAGATGCGCCGCATTCACACAGGCGCGGTTGTGGCAGAGGTGGTCCAGCACCATTCCTTCCGGAACTGGACCGACGAATAGCGCATAGCTGAGCCGGTGAGCTCGATACTGGTCTCGGCCGATCGTGAGGGTCCCGTAGCCGTTTGTGAGGGCGCCAGTCCAGACCCAGCAGTCTCCCGCTCGCACCACGCGGGAAAGGAAGTTGTTGCGGAGTTTCGCGACTGGGAACTGTCTTCCCGGCGCGACGAATAGTGCTTGCATTGATGCCCCAATGACTAGATGTGAAATGTGCCCAGAACGGGCGGAACTATCGCCGAGAGGCGAACGGCTGAGAGAGGGCCAGCCAAGCCCAAACGATGGCGAGAACGGCCAACATGATCGACTGCGGCAAGAACCACGCAGCCAGGAAAGCCATCACCACGACGGCGAAGAACAGTGCGGCGCCCCACATGTTCATGCGATGCCCTTACCGAGTGCGTTCCTCAGCCGTTCGACTTCTTCTCGCAGCAACCGGAGCTCGCTCGGAAGAGCCGAGGCGTTCTCGTAGGTGCGCTCGCGCCTTTCAAGTTCCGTCACGGCGGACGGAGAGTATGGCGGTAGAAAACTTCCGGCGCAGGAGCTGCAAGCCCAGAACTGGTACTCGGGGCCACGTTGGCCCTCACGCACCGCGTCACGAGTCTTGAAGAAGCCATCCGCATTTCGGTGCGTTGCTGAGATCCACCCGAGGGAATAGGCAGCCCGGAACCCGTCGCGGAAAGAGGAGTCCATTCTCACAACGACTGGCGTGGAAACCACCTCAGTCCTAAGGACAGATTTCGCACCGTCCCAGCGTTCCGCATGGAGCCTGGTGCGCTCTTTGGATTCGGTGAACTCGAAACCGTTGCCGACGGTTAGCTCGACACCGCATCCGTCACACACGGACAGGGCCATCTTCTGCATGCTCATGATGTGCTCACCTTCGAAGACTCGACCCAGACCGTTACGTCGGATTCTTTGTAGAGAACCGTCATCCGGGTGGGCTTGTAGTAAGCGGGCCCTTTGCCCTTGCCCCGAAGATCCTCGAGCTTCTTCTTCGTCATGCCGGGGACCAACTCGCAGACCTGTTCCGGCGATAGATACGAACTCATGCCGCCACCCCATCAGCGAGAGGAGCGAGGCGTTTCGCCGTGAAGAGCGAATCGAGGGATGCCATGGGGAAGGCCAGCTTCACTCGTGCAACGAACCCTGCGGAGGGCTGCACCTGGCCCATTGAGATGCGGTAGAGCGTCGACGGGGTAACCCCGATACGACGCGCCAGCTCGGCTTCAGTCTTGATGCCGTGCGCCCGGCGGAGCTCATCGAGCCGGGGACGATTGAGAGAGAGTGCAATTTCGCTAACTCCCGTGTTAGTCGCTGTCATGTCGGCCATGTTAGGCACAGCCCTATACGGCATGCAAGCCTACTTCAGACGCGACAGGACAAAAGTCCCGTGTTTGCAGGGGACTTGCATGAAAAGTAGTTGCACGCGTGCAATGTTTGAGGTTAATATCGTGGACGTGAACAACACGCACACATGGGACACATACCTCACCGCCCTACTGGGCTCAGACTCCAACGCAGAGGCAGCTCGGAAGAGCGGCATCACGGAGGCCACAATCGGCCGCTGGAAGAAAGGCAGCGTCGATCCGAAGCCCCGCCAGGTTGTCGTGATCGCTCGCGCCTACGACGCGTCACCCCTTGAGGCGCTCATCGCGTCGGGCTACCTCAACGCATCCGACATCGATGAACCGGCCGCCGCACCCCGACGCCTGCAGATCACGGAGTTCACTGAGCTCGAACTCGCACAGGAACTCGTCCGCCGCATCGAGGCCGGAGAAATCGTCGACGACCTCGACGATGATGACGATGTCAGTGGCATGGCTGAAGATGACGTCCGAAGCCGATACGCCACCGCCGCAAGCCGCGACAAGAGCGCCGACAGTTTGGACCCAGACCTGCAATGACCGCACCCGGGGGATACGACCCATACGCTCACGCCGAGCGCCTGGGGATCACAGTCGTGGAGGGCCGACTGCGCACCGACAACGGACTTTGGGTGCCAGAGAGGCGAACCATCATCCTCAAACGAGGCATGCGCCGCCTCCTCGAACGCTCCACGCTCGCGCACGAGCTCGGCCACGTTTGCCTCGGCCACCGCGACGACTCGCCCCGCAACGAACGCCAGGCCGACCGCTTCGCCGCCCGCCACCTCATCGACGACCAACGTCTCCGAGAAGCCGTGCGCCAGTCACCAGACCCCGGCCAGTGGTGCGTCGACCTCGACGTCACGCCCCACATCCTCAATACCTACCTTCGGGACAACCGACTGATCGCCTAGGAGCGCATCATGGCCACGATCACCCCGTACGACACCGCGGCCGGGAAACGGTACCGGGTGCGCTACCGCAAACCGAGCGGCGCCCAGACCGACAAACGTGGCTTCACCACGAAGAAGGCCGCCGAGCTCTTCCTCGCTGGCGTCACCGTGCAGAAGGCCACCGGGGATTACCTCGACCCCGCGGCCGGCAAGAAGACCGTCGAACTGTTCGCTCAGCAATGGCTGAACGGCCGCCTGAAGTCGCTCAAGCCATCTACACAGATGGTGATGGAAACGTCCTACCGCGTGCACGTCCGACCCGTCTGGGGCGCCCGCCAGGTCAGCAGCATCCGGCCATCCGAGGTCCAGGACTGGGTCGGCACCATGATCGGCACAGGGATGTCGGCACAGACCGCCCGCCGCGCCACCTTCGCGCTCTCGAGCGCACTAACCATCGCCCAACGCGACGGCATCCTGAGAGCCAATCCGGCCACCGGCCTCGAGCTACCAGCCAAGACCAAAAAGCCGAAGATCTACCTGTCACACCGGCAAGTCCGGGCCCTGGCTGAAGCGTCAACCCACCCCACGCACATCTACACGCTCGCCTACGTCGGCCTCCGATGGGGTGAAGCAGCGGCGCTCCGCGTGCGCCACCTCGACCTGCTGCGCAACCGGAGCAACATCGAAGAGAACGCGGTCCGCATGCAGGGCCGCTACGTCATGGGCACACCCAAGGACGGGAACGCGCGAGTCGTCCCGCTCCCCCCGTTCCTCGTCCCCATGATCGCGAAGCTGTGCGAGGGCAAGAGCCGAGACTCCTTCGTCTTCGGAGACACCGAGCCTCCGCCATACCCACACGCCACCAGTGGCTGGTTCACGGGCGCCGTGAAGCGCGCTCAGGCGGACGATGACACGTTCCCCCGAATCACACCCCACGATCTACGGCACTCGGCGGCGAGCTTCGCAGTCAGCGCCGGAGCCAACGTGAAGGCAGTGCAGCGGATGCTGGGCCACGCCTCCGCCGCGATGACGCTCGACGTCTACGCGGATCTCTTCGAGGCCGATCTCGACAGCGTTGCAGTCGCGATCGACACCGCACGCCGAGAGGCGATCGCTTAGAAGTGTGGGCAAAATGTGGGCAGACGCAGAAAAGCGCCCCGCCTCCCGGTCCGAAGACTGGGGTGCGGGGCGCTTCTTGTTTGTCGCTGATGTGGCGCTGACCAGGGGGTTTAGAAGTCCCAGTCCTCGTCTTCGGTGTTGACGGCCTTGCCGATGACGTACGACGAACCAGACCCGCTGAAGAAGTCGTGGTTCTCGTCGGCGTTGGGCGAGAGCGCCGACAGGATGGCCGGGCTCACGTCGGTGACGGTCTTGGGGAACATGGGCTCATAGCCGAGGTTCATGAGCGCCTTGTTGGCGTTGTAGTGCAGGAACTTCTTGACGTCTTCGGTGAGACCGACCTGGTCGTAGAGGTCTTGCGTGTACTGAACCTCGTTGTCGTAGAGCTCGAACAGGAGGTTGAACGTGTAGTCCTTGATCTCCTGGCGGCGCTCCTCGGTCTCTTTCTCGAGACCCTTCTGGAACTTGTAGCCGATGTAGTACCCGTGCACGGCCTCGTCGCGGATGATGAGGCGGATGAGGTCGGCCGTGTTGGTGAGCTTGGCGCGGCTCGACCAGTACATGGGCAGGTAGAAGCCCGAGTAGAAGAGGAACGATTCGAGCAGCGTGGAGGCGACCTTGCGCTTTAGCGGGTCGTCACCCCGGTAGTAGTTCATCACGATCTCTGCTTTTTTCTGCAGGTTCGGGTTCTCTACCGACCAGCGGAACGCGTCGTCGATCTCGGGGGTCGACGCGAGCGTCGAGAAGATCGAGGAGTAGCTCTTGGCGTGCACCGATTCCATGAACGCGATGTTCGTGTAGACGGCCTCTTCGTGCGGCGTGATCGCGTCGGGGATGAGCGACACGGCGCCGACGGTGCCCTGGATCGTGTCGAGCAGGGTGAGCCCTGTGAACACGCGCATGGTCAGCTGCTGCTCGTCGGGCGTCAGCGTGTTCCACGACTGCACGTCGTTCGACAGCGGCACCTTCTCGGGCAGCCAGAAGTTGTTGACCAGACGGTTCCACACTTCGACGTCTTTCTCGTCTTGGATGCGGTTCCAGTTGATCGCGTTGACCTGGCTCACCAGCGGGATGCGAACCTGGTGGGCAGGGTCGTTCGCCGCGGCGTTGACCTTGTCGGTGATGGTCATGTCGTCTCAGTCCTCGGTTGTGGTTCTCGGATGCTTCGCAGCTCGAATGCTTCTTCGGGGGTGTCGGCGGCCGGCTACAGCATGCAGCTGACGCAGCCGTCGACCTCGGTGCCTTCGAGGGCGAGCTGGCGCAGACGGATGTAGTAGATCGTCTTGATGCCCTTGCGCCATGCGTAGATCTGCGCCTTGTTGATGTCGCGCGTGGTGGCGGTGTCTTTGAAGAACAGCGTGAGCGAGAGGCCCTGGTCGACGTGCTGCGTTGCCGCGGCGTAGGTGTCGATGATCTTCTCGGCGCCGATCTCGTAGGCGTCCTGGTAGTAGTCCAGGTTGTCGTTGGTCATGAACGGCGCGGGGTAGTAGACGCGGCCGAGCTTGCCTTCCTTGCGGATCTCGATCTTCGAGGCGATCGGGTGGATCGACGAGGTCGAGTTGTTGATGTAGGAGATGGAACCGGTGGGCGGCACGGCCTGCAGGTTCTGGTTGTAGATGCCGTACTGCTGGATGGACGCCTTGAGCGCCTTCCAGTCGTCCTGCGTGGGGATGTGCACGTTCGACGTGGCGAACAGCTCGGCCACGCGGGCCGTTGCGGGCACCCAGGCCTGGTCGGTGTACTTGTCGAAGAACTCGCCAGAGGCGTAGGTGGAGTCGTCGAAGCCGTCGAACTTCTCACCGCGTTCGATCGAGATGTTGTTCGAGGCACGCAGGGCGTGGAACAGCACCGTGTAGAAGTAGATGTTGGTGAAGTCGATGCCTTCTTCGCTGCCGTAGTAGACGCGCTCGCGGGCGAGGTAGCCGTGCAGGTTCATCTGGCCGAGGCCGATGGCGTGCGACTTGTCGTTGCCGTCTTCGATCGAGCGCACGGAGCGGATGTGGCTCTGGTTGCTGACCGAGGTGAGGCCGCGGATGGCGGTCTCGACGGTGGCGCCGAAGTCGGGCGAGTCCATCGTGAGGGCGATGTTCAGCGAACCGAGGTTGCAGCTGATGTCCTTGCCGATCTGGTCGTACGACAGGTCGTCGTTGTACGTGGTCGGCGTGTTCACCTGCAGGATCTCGGAGCACAGGTTGGACATGTTGATGCGGCCCTTGATTGGGTTCGCCTTGTTGACGGTGTCTTCGTACATGATGTACGGGTAGCCGGACTCGAACTGGATCTCGGCGAGCGTCTGGAAGAAGTCGCGGGCCTTGATCTTGGTCTTCTTGATGGCCGGGTTGTCGACCATCTCGCGGTACTTCTCGGTCACCGAGATGTCGGCGAAGGGCACACCGTAGACGCGCTCGACGTCGTAGGGCGAGAAGAGGTACATGTCCTCGTCCTTCTTCGCCAGCTCGAACGTGATGTCGGGCACGACGACGCCGAGGGACAGCGTCTTGATGCGGATCTTCTCGTCGGCGTTCTCACGCTTGGTGTCGAGGAAGCGCAGGATGTCGGGGTGGTGCGCCTGCAGGTAGACGGCACCGGCGCCCTGACGGGCACCGAGCTGGTTGGCGTAGCTGAAGGAGTCTTCGAGCAGCTTCATGACGGGGATGATGCCCGAGGACTGGTTCTCGATCTGCTTGATCGGCGCGCCGGCCTCCCGGATGTTGGAGAGCAGCAGGGCCACGCCGCCGCCGCGCTTCGAGAGCTGCAGGGCGGAGTTGATGCCGCGGGCGATCGACTCCATGTTGTCTTCGATGCGCAGCAGGAAGCAGGAGACGAGCTCGCCGCGCTGGGCCTTGCCCGTGTTGAGGAACGTGGGCGTTGCGGGCTGGAAGCGGCCGGCGATGATCTCTTCGACCAGGCCGATAGCGAGCTTCTCGTCGCCCTGGGCCAGGCCGAGGGCCGTCATGACGACGCGGTCTTCGAAGCGCTCGAGGTAGCGCTTTCCGTCGAACGTCTTGAGCGTGTAGGACGTGTAGTACTTGAACGCGCCGAGGAAGGTCTGGAAACGGAACTTCTTCGAGTAGGCGAGGTCGTTGAGCTTGGTGATGAACTCGAACGAGTACTGGTCGAGCACGGCCTGCTCGTAGTACTCCTTCTCGACCAGGTAGTCGAGGCGCTCTTTGAGCGAGTGGAAGAAGACGGTGTTCTGGTTGACGTGCTGCAGGAAGTACTCGCGCGCGGCTTCACGGTCTTTGTCGAACTGGATCTCACCGTTGGGGCCGTAGAGGTTGAGCATCGCGTTGAGCGAGTGGTAATCGAGCGCCTGGGGCGCCGCCACCTCTGTCAGTGTGTTTGCCAAAATGATTCCAATCCGTCATGGACCACGCTCACGTCGTCCGGGGTTCCGAATACTTCGAACTTGTACAGGGTGGGAACCTTGCACTTGCTCGAGATGATGTCTCCGGCGATGCCATACGCTTCGCCGAAATTGGTGTTCCCCGCGGCGATGACACCGCGGATCAGGTTTCTGTTGTTCGCGTCGTTGAGAAAACGGATGACTTGTTTGGGCACGGCGCCGCCTTCGCCTCCTCCCCCGTAGGTGGGGGTGAGGAGGACGAAGGGCTCCTCGGCCGTGATGGCCGGGTCGCGTGCGTAGAGGGGGATTCGAGTGGCTTCGACACCGAGCTTCTGGACGAAGCGGTGCGTGTTGCCCGAAATGCTCGAGAAGTAGATCAGTTTGGTCAACGGACCGATGCCCCCTCGGGACTGCGCTGCGGATGAGCGCGGTGCGTGGTGTTGCGTGAAGCTGTGGTGCGTGTCGCTGTCGCGTGCGGCAGCGGCCGGATCAGGCGAGGCGGTCGGCCAGCTCGGAGATCTTGTCGGGGCGGAAACCGGACCAGTGGTCTTCGTCGGTGATGACGACGGGGGCCTGCAGGTAGCCGAGAGCCTTGACCTGCTCGAGAGCGTTTTCGTCGGCCGACAGGTCGAGGACTTCGTACTCGATGCCCTTGCTGTCGAGCGCACGGTAGGTAGCGGTGCACTGGACGCAGGAGGGCTTGGTGTAAACCGTGATTGTCATCGCCGGATGGCCTTTCGTTCTGAGAAATCTGATACCGCGAAAAAGACTCCGCTTTGTTCACGGTGGTGGGAGTAAAACGGTGACGCAGCGGAGCGTGTGAAGCAGTAACTCAATACTACATATAGTGTGCGATGACGGCTACACCCCCAGGGGTAGTAGTTACATCTGTGTAGTTATCCACGGGAGTTTCCACCGAAAAGCGGTAGTTATCCACCGGTTATCCACCGAAAGTGCACAGGTTCTCACGGCCCGACAACGCCGGAATACCGGCCTTCTCCCGGTGTCGGCGGGCGATCTCTCCACAGATTTCACGTTACGACCGACCACCGACATTTCCACCCTCCGCGACACCCGCACGGCGTGTCGCGGGACTCCTAGACTGGACACCATGAGCAGTTACTCGAGCCTTCTGAAAACACCCGGCGTGGCTCGGATCATCGCGGCTCAACTCGTGGCACGTTTCCCCTTCGGAATGCTGTCGCTCGCCATCCTGCTGCACGTCGAACGCCAGACCGGCAGCTACGGTGCGGCCGGCGCCGTGCTCGCGGCCGCCAGCATCGGCCAGGCCATCGCGGGCCCGCTCACGAGCCGCTGGATGGGCCAGTGGGGCATGCGGCGCGTGCTCTGGCTCACCCTCGCGGTCTGCGTCGTCACGGTCACGATCATCGCCGTCGTGCCCATGGGTGTCGTCTTCTATATGGTGCTCGCGTTCATCGCCGGGCTCAGCACTCCCCCCATCCAGCCCGCCGTCCGCACCATCTACCCCAAGATGGTCAACTCCACGCAGCTCACTCCCCTCTTCTCTCTGGATGCCTCGGCGCAAGAGATCATCTGGGTGCTCGGCCCCGTCATCACCACGTTCACATCCACGCAGGTGTCCACGGTCGCGGGCCTCGTGCTGGCCGTCGCCCTCATGATCGGCGGCGGCACCTGGTTCATCTCGAGCCCCGAGGTCGGCCGCGTGCGCATCCCCCGCAGCCGCCGCAAGCTCGGCGTCGTGCTCAAGAAGCCCGCCGTGCTCCTCGCCACCGTCGTCGGCTTCCTGCTCATCGGTGCTTGCTCGGCGCTCGAGGCGGGCGTCGTGGCCGTGTTCGGGCATTCGGGCCTCGAGGCCGGCATCGTGTTGGCCATCTTCGCGCTCGGCAGCCTGCTGGGCGGCCTGCTGCTCGGCCACATCCCCATCGGCCCGTGGGCCCTCGCCCGGCGCATGCTCATCGTGGCCGTCGGCATGACGGTGGCCTTCGCCATCCCCGGTTTCTTCCCCAACGTCATCTGGCTCTCGGTCACCCTGTTCGTGGCGGGCATCGGCATCGCGCCGGCCCTCGCCGTGCTGTTCGCCATCGTGTCGTCGTCGGTCAAGTTCAGCGACACGGCCGAGGCCTACGGATGGGTGGGCACCGGCCAGCTCATCGGTGCGGCCATCGGTTCGGCCGCGGCGGGTGTACTCATCGACGCGAACGGCGCCGTCGGGGCATTCTGGGCGGCATCCGTGCTGGCCATCGTCGGATTCGTCGTGCCGCTGCTGGGCCGCCGCTGGCACCCCGATCTGCGCGGGCGCGACGCGAGCCCCATTCCCGACACTGAGCCCATCCAGGTGCAGCCGTCCTAGACGGAGCACCGGGCCGACAGGCATAGCCGGCCCGCCAGACGCTCCCGCGCATTACGACACGAAACGAGGCAGGCATGACCTCCGACGCTTCAGCTCCACGCTCCGACCGGTCCGCGCGCGAAGACCCCGGGACGGCGACGGCGCCGACCCCGAACCCGCTCGACGACGAGTTGCTCGAACGTATTCGCGCGCGGGCGGTCGTGCACGATGCCGAGAACACGTTCTTCGACGACGATCTGGCCGAGCTGCAGACATCCGGATATCTGCGCGCGTTCGTGCCCCGCGAGTTCGGGGGCCTCGGGCTCGGCCTGCCCGAGATGGCCGTGCTGCAGGCCCGCCTGGCCGGAGCCGCACCCGCCACCGCGCTGGCCATCAACATGCACCTGGTCTGGACCGGGGTGGCGAAGCTGCTGCACGACCGCGGCGACGACTCGCTCGAATTCGTGTTGCGCGGCGCAGCGGCCGGCGAGGTCTATGCGTTCGGCGTGAGCGAGGCCGGCAACGACCTGGTGCTCTTCGGCAGCGACACCGAGGCGCGCCCCGACGGCGAGGGCGGCTATTCGTTCTACGGCACCAAGATCTTCACGTCGCTCTCCCCCGCCTGGACGGCTCTCGGCACCATGGGCCTCGACACGGTTTCGGCCGACGCCCCGAAGGTGGTCTACGGTTTCGTCGGCCGCGAGGGAACCTCGTCGAAGGATGACTGGAACACCCTCGGCATGCGGGCCAGCCAGAGCCGCACCACCATTCTCGACGGCGCGCACGCATCCGCCGACCGCGTGGTGCGCCGCCTCGACCCCGGCCCCAACCCCGACCCGATCGTGTTCGGCATCTTCGCCAACTTCGAGATCCTCATCGCCTCCGTCTACACGGGCATCGGTCAGCGCGCACTCGACCTCGCCGTCGAGACCGTGCTCAAGCGCACGTCGAAGAAGACGGGTGCCGCCTATGCCGCCGACCCGGACATCCGCTGGCAGATCGCCTCGGCCTCGATTGCTCAAGAGGGCATTCCGCCGCAGATCGAAGCGCTGGCCCGGGATGTCGAGGCTCAGGCCGCGCACGGTGCGGCGTGGTTCCCCAAACTGGTTGGCCTCAAGGTGCGCGCCACCGAGAACGCGCGCGTCGTCGTCGACCATGCGATCCGCGTATCGGGCGGCTCGAGCTATTTCGCCAGTTCCGAGCTGAGTCGGCTCTATCGGGACGTCCTGGCCGGCATGTTCCATCCCTCCGACGCCGAATCGGCGCACTCCACGGTGGCGTCGAGCCTGCTGGGGCCCCTCGAGCGATAACCGCCACCGCAGGCGAACTGGAGGCTTCACACGGCGACGAAGGCCGCGCACACGAACGCCGACACGGGTTTCACGCTCGCGGCCTCCGGCGCGCCGGACGGTCTCGTGCCGATCTTTGCCGCCGTCCTCGGACTACTCCTTGCGGGGAGTGCGCTCGCGATCATCGACGGGAGTCGCACCCGCCGTCGCCCCTGACGGAGACGGGATGCCCGCCGAAACCGGTGAGCCGGTAGCGGCCTTCGACCCGAGCAACGCTTCGGGTCGAAGGTCGAGCCGGCGGAGCAGCTGGGCGTTGACCGCGACGACGACCGTGGACAACGACATGAGCACCGCGCCCACCTCCATCGGCAGCACGAACCCAACCGGGGCGAGCACGCCGGCCGCCAACGGCACCGACAAGAGGTTGTATCCGGCCGCCCACCACAGGTTCTGTGTCATCTTGCGGTAGGCCCGGCGGGACATCTCGATCGCGCCGACGACCGCACGAGGGTCGCTCGAGGCCAGCACGAGGCCAGCACTCGCGATCGCGACATCCGTGCCCGCGCCGATCGCCAGGCCCACGTCGGCCTGAGCGAGGGCGGGGGCGTCGTTCACGCCGTCGCCGACCATGGCCACACGAGGGCCATCGGCCTGCAGGCCTGCGACGATGGACCCCTTGTCGGCCGGAAGGACGCCGGCGAAGACCTCGTCGATGCCGAGCTGAGTGGCTACCGACCGGGCCACGGGCTCGGCGTCTCCCGTGATCATGGCGACACGGATGCCCCGGGCGTGCAGTTCGTCGACCGCCTGACGGGACTCGGGCCGCACCTCATCCGCGAGCGCCACCGTGCCGAGCAGCTGCCCGTCGCGCAGCACACTCAAGATGGTCGACGCGCTCGAGTGACCGCTCCCCTGTGGCTCGGGAGCGGGTTGGAACCCGGCCCGGCGCAACATCTCGGGCCCGCCGACGCTGACCGTCTGATCGTCGATGCGGGCCGACACGCCCACCCCGTTCTCCGACTCGAACGAGGTCGAGTGCGGCACGGAGATTTCTCGCTCCGTCGCGGCGCGCACCAGGGCGCGTCCGAGCGGGTGCTCGCTGTCCTGCTCGGCGGCCGCGGCGGCAGCCAACAACTCGTCGTCGCCCACCCCCGGCGCGGGCATGACGCCGACCAGGGCGGGGCGCCCGACCGTGAGCGTGCCCGTCTTGTCGAACAGCACGGTGTCGATGGTTCGCATTCCCTCGAGCGCCATGCGGTTGGTCACGAGGATGCCGGCGCGAGCCGCGCGTTCGGTGGCGATCGACACGACGAGGGGGATGGCCAAACCGAGGGCGTGCGGGCAGGCGATGACGAGAACGGTCACGGTGCGCGTGACGACATCCTCGGGCGTGCCGAATATGGACCACGCGATGACCGTGAGTACGGCCGCACCCAGCGCATACCAGAACAGCAGGGCCGCAGCCCGGTCGGCGAGCGCCTGTGCCCGCGACTTCGACGACTGAGCGTCATCGACGAGGCGACGGATGCCGGCGAGCGCCGTCTCCTCCCCCACCGCCGTCACGGTCATGCGCACGCTTCCGTCGGCGGCCACCGTGCCCGCCACGACCTGGTCGCCCACCTCGTGCGGAACCGTCGCCGACTCGCCCGTGATCATCGATTCGTCGAAGGATGCGGCGCCCGCGACGATGCGCCCGTCGGCGGGAACCCGACCGCCCGGCCGGATGACGACGGTGTCGCCGACAACGAGGTCGGCGGGCGACACGGTCTCGACGGCATCCCCCGTCACGCGTTCCGCGGTGTCGGGCAGGAGTGAGGCGAGCGAATCGAGCGCACTGGCGGACTGGGCGAGCGACCCCATCTCGATCCAGTGACCGAGCAGCATGATCACGATGAGGAGGGCGAGCTCCCACCAGAAGTCGAGCTCATGACTCAGGATGCCGAGCGTCGCCCCCCATGAGGAGAGGAAGGCGACCGTGATGGCGAGGGCGATCAGCAGCATCATGCCGGGTTGACGCGAGCGGATCTCGGACCAGCCGCCCTGCAGGAACGGGATACCACCCCAGAAGAACATCACCGTCCCGAGCAGAGGAGAGATCCAGGCGACGGCCGGATTGTCGGGAAGGGTGTACCCCACGAGGGAAGCGAACATCGTGTTCGCGAGCACCACGGGAACCGCGATCGCCAACATGATCCAGAACAGGCGTCGGAATTGGACGACGTGATCGCCGTGGCCGCCGTGGCCGCCGTGGCCGCCGTGGCCGCCGTGGCCATGATGACCCCCATGACCCGCGTGCGCGTCGTGACCCGCGTGACCGCCGTGGGCCGAATGATCGCTCTGGGCCGCGTACGCGTCGGGATTCAGGTGACCCGCGTGTGCGTCGTGATCGGCATGACCGCCGTGGCTCGTGTGCGCATCGTGCCCTGCATGGGCGTCGTGGGTCGCATGGCCCTGGTCATGTGCGGAGTGCTCGTCGTGGTTCTGGTGGCTCATGCCCCCAAGGTATACCCCCCTGGGGTACTAACTCAAGCCCTAACCGCGGTTATTGCCCAGCTCGAACGCCTTGAGCAATTCGGCGACGGCGGCTTCGCGCGCATCCCCACCCTCTTCGAACATCTCGGTGACGTGGGTGCGCAGATGATTCTCGATGAGCAGCTTGTTGAGCGAACCGAGTGACTTCTGGATCGCCAGCGACTGCGTGATGATGTCCATGCAGTACTCCTCGTTGTCGACCATTTTCTCGATGCCTCGCATCTGGCCTTCGAGGATCTTGATGCGGTGCAGGGCGCGTTTCTTGATGTCGGCAATCACGCGCTCAGACTACCCCTGGCGGGTATCGGCGTTCTCAGGATGATGCGCGACAGTAGTGATTGCACGGTGACAACGCCGCTGCCGCGCAGGTAGACTTACTAGATCGTCTACCTGACGTCACGCTTCACGAAAGGACCACCATGAGCGCTCTCTACACCGCATCGGCCACCTCCACGGGCGACGCCCGCAGCGGCGGAAACACCCGTTCGAGCGACGGCATCCTGAACATCGACATGGCGGTCCCCACCGAGATGGGCGGGTCGGGCAAAGGCTCGAACCCCGAGCAGCTCTTCGCGGCCGGCTATGCCACATGCTTCCACTCCGCCGTCAAGCTCGTCGCCGGCCAGATGAAGGCCCCCATCACCGACTCGGCCGTCACCGCCGACGTCAACCTCTTCCCGACCGACGAGGGCGGCTTCCTGTTGGGCGTCGCGCTGCACGTCGAGCTCGGTAACGTCGACCAGGAGACCGCCGACGCGATCGTCGAGAAGGCCCACCAGGTGTGCCCCTACTCCAACGCCACGCGCGGCAACATCGAGGTCACGGTAGACGTCGAGGTCGGCTAGACCCCTTTCGGGCCGGCTCGGAAGATCATTCCCAGCAGCCTTTGAGGTCGCGGCCCTGCGGTGTGAAAACACTGCGGGGCCGCGATTCTTTGCGCGATCCCGGCGAGAGTTCGGGCAGGATGGTACATCGACACGCCGATATTCGAAACCGACGTGGTATCAGTTTGCGATTCTGAGTTAGCATATGAGAATTCTGCAATCGATTTCTCCCCGAAGGAGCCACCGTGCCGGTCCCTACCACTCCCCAAGCCGTAGCTCCCGTCTCACGCCTCCTGCGCGACCAGGTTTTCACGCGCGTACTCGACGCCATCCGCGCAGGTGATTACAAACCCGGTGACACGCTCGCCGACGAAGACCTCGAATCATGGCTCGGTGTCTCCCGCACGCCGATCCGTCAGGCCTTGGCCCGTCTCGTCTCGGTGGGGCTCGTCGAGATGGAGCCCAACCGTTACACACGAGTGGCCTCCATCGACGCCCGTGAATTCATGAACTCGACGGGCGCCCTCGTCGCGCTCTGGAAACTGGCGGCAGAATCGACCATCGGCAAGCTGTCCGGTTCAGACACGAAGAAGCTCAAGAACCTCTTCGACCAGGCCATCCAGGCACTCAAGTCAGCCACATCGGTCGGAGAGGTGATCGAGAAGACCCTCCAGCCGCTCGCCTTCCTGGCCGAGAAGTCGGGCAACGCCGAGCTGAAGCGCATCCACGACGACGTGATCATTCGTGAAGAATTCCAGGTGCGAGGCATCTCTGATCGCCTCTCGACCAAGAGCTACCGCAAACACCTCTCCGCCATTCGCGACGCCTACCTCGACAACGACGCCGCGGCCGTCTCATCCGCCTTGGACGACCTGCTGACCTCCTCGCTCGAGCGCGGCCAGGAATACCTCGATGAACTCGACGAGCCGGCATCGACGCATGTCGCATCGCGCCGGCGCCTTCTCCAGGACGACGTCTACGAGCGCATCGCCCGGGCAATCGTCGACGGCACGCTGCTGCCCGGCGAGGTGCTCCGCGACGACGAGCTCACGGCCTGGCTGCAGGTCTCCCGCACCCCGCTTCGCCAAGCGCTCGACCGACTGGCCGACAACGGCCTCGTCGAGACGGCACCCAACCGCTACACCCGCGTCGCCGTACCCACTCCCGAACGATTCCGCAACCAGTGCGAGGTGCTCGGCTCACTGTCCGCCTATTCCGCCGCCCGCGGAGCCGGTGATCTGCCCGACGAAGATCTGGCGCGGCTGACCGAGGTCGTCAAGACCCTGCAGAAGAAGCGCACCGACTCCGACGCGGCCGCGTTCGCCGACAGGCTGTCGCTCACCTCCGACATCGTCACCATGTTCCCCCGTGCTTTCGGGGACCGCCGCCTCGCCACGCTGCTCGCCGATATGACCCTCGGCATCAATCAGTTCCTGGTCGCGCACCACAGCGAACTCAACCCGGCCCGCCAGGCGGAGCTCTATCCGGCCTTTCTCGAGGCGGCGAAGAAGCGCGACGGCAACCGACTCGCCTCCTTGTCTCGCGATCTCTGGCTCGGTGGCGTCGAGACGACGCTCTCGCAGTTGCCGGCGACTGCGTCGGTCACGGCCTGAGACGCCGGCGCCCGCGTTCGCCGGCGGCCGCCGTCTCGGGCGTTCCGAGAGGTGCAGACCGGTCTGACGCGATCTCGCGGTGGCGCAGGCCTCGAGCTTCCGCCATGCGCCCGAGCTCGACATCGAAGCATCGCCAGGCCAGCTGGAACCCCTCCACGGCGATAAGGGGATCATTGTCGCGGATGCCGTCGCCCAAGATGGCAAATCCTCGCATGCCGGCCTCATAGCTGAACTCATCGACGAAGGGCCTGATGAAGAAGGCCATCTGCAGACGCACATCCGAGATCAGCGTGCGCAGAAGGGGGTTACGACACCGGACTTCCAAGCTGTCGAGGAAGGCCGTCCACTGGGGCAGTGCCGCCGTCGAACCGGTGCGGGAACCTTCGAGGGCGCACAACACCGCGAGCGTGTGTTCGAGGAATTCTGTTCGAGCATCCGCCTCGGCAAGGCATCGTTCGAGCACAGCGCAGTACAACACACCGGCGGTTTCGAAGACCCGACGCAGCGAGGCGGGACACACGCTCGCGATGATCACTCCGCCGTCGGCGTCCTCCGACGCGATGCCGAGCCGGATCAGGACGTCGTCGACGCGAGGAGCCTGAGCGGGGTGCAGGCCGAACTCCCTCCCGATGTCACCGGGGTCGAACGACCGGCCCGGCGACAACGACTCGAGAGCGAGCGGTGAACCTGCTCGATTCGATCGGACTTCGCGGCGCAGGTACTCCACGATGTCTCGATGAGTGTGTGGCAAAACGGTCAGCACGCTTGTCCCTTCTGATGCGCGGCACTGCCGCGCGGTGGAGCGTAACGGCGAGGCGCGCCCGATGGCGGTTCGGGGTTCGTGCGCTTTGTCGTTGATCAGTGAAGGCTTGGTCCGTGCGCCCAGCCCTCGTCGCTGAGGACGCGAACGACGCACGAGGGGTGCTGCAGCGCGCATGACTGCACGATCCGGCCCCCCAGCTCTTCGGACGTAAACAACATGTCTGAAAGGATGATATATCGATACCGGCACGCACACAACCACTCATACAAACAACCCCCTATTCGCGTGCGCTACGGGGATATAAGTTGGTTAGTTGGAGGAAATAATGTCATCTGAAGCAAAACTCGCCCATCTGCACAACGGTCCCCTCGACGGGCAGACCATCCCGCTCGAAAACGGTGCCGACGACGAACTCGTCCTGCCCTACAGCGAGGGGCAGCTCGTCTACCGCTTGGCCGAGACGCCTGCAGACGAAGAGGGCCCCGCCACGGCGCATTATCACTACGCCGAGACCACCGAGGTGCTCCTGCAGGGCGACGACCAGCCGCGCGACGACGCACGCTAAGCACAGCCATCGATAGCCCCGTCCCTTTCGAGGGGCGGGGCTATTTTGCGTGTCCCCTGTTGCGGGCCCGCACGGAACGGTATCGAACCGTCCATTTCTCCTCGAGGATCAGGATCGTCTCGAACGTCAGGATGCTTTCGACGCTGACTTGCGCGACGCCGGAGCTTTCTTGGCGGTGGTCGATTCTTTCGCCGCAGCCGTCTTCGACGGGGCTTTCTTGGCCGGGGACTTCTTGGCGGGACTCTTCGAGCTCGTGGAAGACGAACGGGACGACGAACTCTTCGTCCCGCGGCGGTCGGTCGTCGACGCCTCCGAATCATCCTCGTCGACATCTTCGGTATCGCTCTTCGACGATGACGCGGCAGAACCCGAACCCGCCTTCTTGGCCGAACGCGAGCGGTCCACACTCCGCCGCAGGGCTTCCATCAGGTCGATGACCTCGCCGCCGGAATCCTCATCGGATGCGTCGTCGTCGACATCCGTCTCGTGCACATCGGTGCCGCTCTCGGCCTTGCGGGCAATGAGCTCGCGCAGCTGCACCTGATACTCGTCGACGAACTCCTGCGGCTCGAAGTCGCCCGAGAACGATTCGACGAGCTGCTGCGACAGCGCCAACTCCTTGTCCGAGATCTTGACGGATGCCTTGAGCTTGTCGAACTCGGCATCCCGCACCTCGTCGCTCCACAGCAACGTCTGCAGCACGAGCACGTCGTCGCGCACGCGCAGGGCGGCGAGATGCGTCTTCTGCCGCATGGCGAACCGCACGATGGCCATGCGATCGGTGGCCTCGAGCGTGCGTCGCAGCAGCACATAGGACTTGGGCGACGTGCTGTCGGGTTCGAGGTAGTAGCTGCGGTCGAACATGAGGGGGTCGACTTGTTCGCTCGGCACGAATTCGACGACCTCGATCTCGCGGTCACGTTCGGCCGGCAGCGTTTTGAGGTCGTCGTCGGTGAGCATCACGCGCGTTCCGCCCTCTTCGTAGGCCTTGTCGATGTCGCGGAACTGCACGACCTCGTTGCACACCTCGCAGCGACGCTCATAGTGGATGCGGCCGCCATCCTTCTCGTGCACTTGATGCAGGGGGACGTCATGGCCTTCGGTGGCGCTGTACAACTTCACGGGAACGTTGACGAGCCCGAAGCTCAGCGATCCCTTCCAGATGGCGCGCATGTCCACTCCGATCCTTGGCGGCGTTGTCGAGTATCCAGTACATACCCGAACGGGCGTCAAGGGGTAACGATCGGGCAGGGGTTGCGGTAGACAAGGGGCCATGGCAGCAGCATCCGACAAGCAGATCGTGACGGTGGATGGCCGCCGGTTGCAGGTGACGAACCTCGGCAAGGTTCTCTACCCCGAGACCGGCACGACCAAGGCCGACGTGCTCGACTACTACACGCGCGTGGCGCCACTCATGCTGCCGCACAGCGCGTGGCGGCCCGCGACCCGCAAGCGCTGGGTGCACGGCGTCGGAACCGAGGATGCCCCGGGCCAGATGTTCTTTCAGAAGGACCTCGGCGACGGCACGCCCGAGTGGGTCAAGCGTTTCGAGATCGAGCACAGCGATCACACGAACACGTATCCCGTGGTGAACGACCGGGCGACGCTGGCGTGGCTCGCCCAGATCGCGGCGCTCGAGATCCATGTTCCGCAGTGGCGGTTCGGTCCGAGGGGTGCGCGCAAGAACCCCGATCGCATGGTGTTCGACCTCGACCCGGGCGAGGGCGTCGGGCTGCCCGAATGCGTCGAGGCCGCGCGGCTGTGCCGAAAGATCCTCGACGACATGGGGATGCCGGTGTTCCCCGTCACGAGCGGGAGCAAAGGCATCCATCTGTATGCGTCGCTCGACGGAAAGCAGACGTCGGATCAGGTGTCGCAGGTGGCCCACGAGCTGGCGCGGGCCCTCGAGGCCGACCACCCCGACCTGGTCGTGAGCGATATGAAGAAGACGCTGCGGGTGGGCAAGGTGCTGCTCGACTGGAGCCAGAACAATGGCGCGAAGACGACGATCGCTCCGTATTCTCTGCGTGGCCGGGCGCGGCCGACCGTCGCGGTCCCGCGCACGTGGGAGGAGCTGGAGTCGCCCGATCTGCGGCACCTCGAATACGACGAGGTGCTCGACCGCATCGAGTCCGCGGGCGACCCGATGGCCGCGATCGACAGCGACCTGGTCGGCGAGTTCGGGGACGGCGGCGGTCTCGGAATCGGTGACGAGGGAGGTGCGGGGCCGTCTGACACCGCGTCGCGGCGCGGGAGCTCGAAGCGCACATCCGACGCAAGCTCTGACAGACTCGAGACCCCGCGCGACCGCCTCCATATCTATCGCTCGAAACGGGATGCCGCGATCACGAGCGAGCCCGTGCCCGCCGAAAGCCCGGTCGACCGCGAGGGCAACAGCTTCGTCATCCAGGAGCACCATGCGTCACGCCTGCACTGGGATTTCCGCCTCGAACACGCGGGTGTGCTCGTGAGTTGGGCCCTGCCGAAGGGTGTGCCGACCGACACGAAGGGCAACCACCTGGCCGTGCAAACGGAAGACCACCCCATCGAATACGGATCCTTCGAGGGCAGCATTCCCGCGGGCGAATACGGCGCGGGCGAGGTCACGATCTGGGATGCCGGCACCTACGAACTCGAGAAGTGGCGCAAGGACGAGGTCATCGCGCGCCTCACGGGGCGACCGGACGGCGGCCTCGGCGGCACCGTGAAGCTCGCGCTCATCCGCACATCGGCGGGGCCGGGCGGGGAGGATGGCGGGGACGAGAACAGCGGCACCATTCCGAAGAGTTCGTGGCTCATTCACCGCATGAAGGATACGGGCGCGCACGCGGAGCATCACTCAGACGGAGACACAGCTGGCGCATCACGGTCGAAGGCGGGCGGTGCCCATGCGGGCGGCGCCTCGACGAAGGCACCTGCGAGCACGGCCGAGAGCGACTCTTCGAGGTCTGGTGACAGCGACTCGGACGACTCGACGACCGACGCCCCCGCGTCCGCCCCCGGCACCTACAAGCCCATGCTCGCGACCGCCGGCACGCGCACGGATCTGCGCTCGAGCAAGGAGTGGTCGCTCGAGATGAAGTGGGATGGCATCCGAGCGATCGTCACGGTCGACGACGGCGCCGTGACGATCACGAGTCGCAACGGGCACGACATCACGAAGCGGTATCCCGAACTGCTCGACGCCGCCGAGGGTGTGCACGCGACATCCGCCGTGCTCGATGGCGAGATCGTGGCGCTCGATGGGTCGGGCGTGCCCAGCTTCGGGTTGCTGCAGCAGCGCATGAACCTCGACAAGGCCGCCGAGATCGAGCGGGCCTCGACGAAGACACCCGCAACGCTCATGCTGTTCGACGTGCTCGAGGTGAATGGCGTGTCGATCATCGATCAGCCGTACCGCGAGCGGCGCGACCTGCTCGAGCGGCTGATCGCCGACGACCAGCGCGGCCGGGTGCGCGTGCCGCCCGCGTTCGACGGCGAGATCGATGACGCCGTCGAAACCAGCCGCCGACTCAAGCTCGAGGGTGTCGTCGCAAAGATCGTCGACTCTCGCTACGACCCGGGCCGCCGTTCCGACGACTGGGTGAAGCTGAAACACCAGAAGACGCAGGAAGTCGTGGTCGGCGGTTGGCGCCCGGGCAATGGCGGCCGCAGTGGGCAGATCGGGTCACTGCTCGTCGGCATCCCGGGCGAGGATGGCTTGACCTACGTCGGCCGCGTCGGCACGGGCTTCAGCCAGGCCGATCTTGCCGCGATCGGAAAGCGCCTCGACCCGCTCGACCGCAAGACGTCGCCTTTCATCGAGGTGCCCTCGGATGTCATGCGCGACGCCCACTGGGTCACGCCGAAGATCGTGGGCGAGGTGACTTTCAGCGACTGGACCGACTCGGGCCACCTGCGGCACCCGTCGTGGCGCGGCGTGCGCGTCGACAAGACGCCCGACGATGTCGTGCGCGAACCGAACCCCGACATCGACGGCGACTGACGGCCCACGGCTCACGGCTCACGGCTTGTCGCCCGCGGCTGACTGCTAGCTGCCGACTGCTGGCTGCTAACTGCTAACTGCTAACTGCTAACTGCTAACCGCTAACCGCTAACCGCTAACCGCTAACCGCTAACCGAATCAGATCTGGTCGCTCCCACACAGACGGACCCCGCGGAAACGATCTCCGCGGGGTCCGTACGTTCTGCTTTGTTGGCTAGAGAACGGCCGGGTTCGGCGCCGACGGATTGTCGGGCGCGTTGCCTTCACCCGCCAGGCCGGCCGGGGTTTCTGCGGTCGCCGGGGCCTGGCCCGCGGCATCCGCACCGGCGCCCGTGATGTTCACCATCCAGTTGACGTTGTACTTGTCGCGCAGCATGCCGAAGCTGTCGCCCCACGGCGACTTGGCGAGCGGCTCGACAATGGTGCCGTCTTCGACGAGACCGTTGTAGTAGCCCGTCAGCAGATCTTCATCGTCGCCGCTGAGCGCGATCGAGATGCTATCGCCGGGGTTGAAGTCCATCTTCGTGGGTGTGTCGGCGCCCATGAGCACCAGACCGTTGGGCGCGATGAGCTGGGCGTGCATGATCTTGAGCTTCTCGACCGGGTCGTTGCTCATCTCGAACTCCTCGAAGGTGCTCATGGTCAACTCACCGCCGAACACGCGCTGGTAGAAGCTCATGCCCTCGCGGGCGTCGTCTCGAAAGTGGAGGTAGGGGGTTATCTGGCTGGTCATGCTTCACGCTCCTCGTCGATCGTTCGTGGCACCGCGGCGCGTCTAAACGCGTCGGTGTTCGTGGACTGCTTCGAGTATGACCGTCGCGCCCGCCCGACGGGAGGGGTTGCCTCTCGCCGGGCGGGCACTTCGGTGCATGCGTGCATGGCGGCCCAACTCTCCGATTCTGACCTGCAAACCGGCGACACGCGGCAGGCAATTCGGAGGTAACTCACGTACTTTCGTCGGACCGGCACACCCGGACCGCGTCGTCCCCGGCGCCCCACCGCATTCGGAGAGGTAGATATGTCCCCGTCCTCACGTTTGGCTTCTGCGTCGCTCGGCGTGTCGCTCGTCGCGGCCCTCGTCGGATGCTCGGCGGCCGGCCCCGGCGGCAGCGAAACGCCTTCGCGCACGACCGCGACCTCCGCTCCCCCGGCTACTGCGTCTTCCGCGCCCGCACCTACCCCGATGGATGATGGCGCCGCAGCCCCCACGGGAACGCCCCGGGTCATCGCCACGGGCCTCGACCTGCCGTGGTCGCTCGTGCGCCTCGAATCGGGAGCCACCCTCGTCTCAGAGCGCGACACGGCCCTCGTGAAGGAGATATCGGCAGCCGGCGATGTGCGCACGGTCGGCGAGGTTCCCGGCGTCGCACCGGGTGGCGAGGGCGGCCTGCTCGGGCTCGCGGTTTCCTCCGACGACCCCGCGTCGCTCTACGCCTACACGTCCACGTCCTCCGACAACCGCGTGCTGCGCATCGACCTCACGGGCGACGCGGGCGGCTATGGCCTGGGCGACGCCGAAACGGTGATCGACGGCATCCCCCGCGCCGGCAACCACAACGGAGGCCGCCTCGCCTTCGGACCCGACAAGATGCTCTACGTCACGACGGGCGACGCGGGCAACACCGCCAACTCGCAGAACCCCGAGTCGCTCGGCGGAAAGATCTTGCGCCTCGACCCCTCGGGCGCCATCCCCGCTGACAACCCGTTCCCCGGCTCCCCCGTCTTCACCCTCGGCCACCGCAACCCGCAGGGCATCGCCTGGGATGCCGCCGGCAACATGTTCGCGTCAGAATTCGGCCAAAACACCTGGGACGAGTTCAACCAGATCACGCCCGGCTCGAACTACGGATGGCCCACTGCCGAGGGCATCGCCGGCAACCCCGACTTCGTCGACCCCCTCGTGCAGTGGTCGCCCCGCGACGCGAGCCCCAGCGGCCTCTCCTACGCCGACGGCACCTTCTTCCTGGCGGCGCTCCGCGGAGAACGCCTCTGGACCCTCGACACCACACCTCTCGACCCGCCAGCTGTGCCGCCCACCGCCGCGTTCTTCGAGGGCGACTACGGCCGCCTGCGCGACGTGATCCGCGGCCCGGGCGACACCCTGTGGCTCCTCACCAACAACACGGGCCGCTCCCCCCGCCCGGGCGACGACCAGATCCTCGAGGTCGACCTGGGCTAAGGCGGGTCGCTCCACGTCACCCTGCCCCCGGCAAGAACCGTCCGCGTCAGGCGATCAACGATTCGAGATCGCCGGTGGGCAGGGCGATCCAGCCTTCGCGCGTTGCACGCACCGCCACATCTGCCGGCGGCGGGATGTAACGACCGAGCGCCGCCGCTCGGGTGACGAGCGCCGCTACGACTGCGTCGAACGCGTCCCCAGAAGCGATCATGAGTTCGACGTGCGTCTCGGCTATGTCAAACCAGGGGGCACGCGAGCGGAGGACCGTGAGTAGCTCACGCCGGCGCTCGGGCTCTCGCCGGTACCCCGTCGTGTCGAAGCCCCACAGCCGCAGGCTCGCCCCGGGATACACCTCGGCGATGTCGCCGGCCCCCGCACGGTCGGTGTCGACTCCGGCTTCCGCCAGACGCCGAAGAAGACCGGCGCAGCGCATGGCCGTCAGCCCGAGGCGGTCCGTCGAGACGCTCAGCGGCCAGCGACCCGTCATCTCGTGGGCGAAACGGTCGGTCTCGCGGTAGGCGAGGGTGCGCCGCCAGACCATCCCGCCGTCGACGCTCGGGTCGCGTGTCGACAGATCGGCATGGCCGGAGACGAACGCCACGAACTCGTCGGGCCATCCGAACGCGCAATCGATTCCGAGCTTCGCAATATCGCCCGCGCTGGCGACGGCCACGATCGCCCCATCGTCGATGCCCAGGCGAAGGTCGATGAGACGGGCGCGGTCGTCGGCCCATTCGATGACGGCGAGGGCGGTGCCGGCGCTCCCGGCGGCGAGGTCTATTCCGGCGGTCAGCACTCTGACACCCTAACTCGACCCTCTGCGAGGTCCGGCTTGTCAGCGTTCGGATGCACGCTCCGATGCGTTACGAGCCGTGACCGAAAAAGCCCCTCCGCGCGAACGGAGGGGCTTTTCGTGGCTTCTGGTGGACCTAGGGGGATTCGAACCCCCGACCTCTTCATTGCGAACGAAGCGCGCTACCAACTGCGCCATAGGCCCAAAGCTCTACGAGACTATCACGCCTCGAGAGTCGGTTAGCTCGCCGCGCGACGCGCGCGCAGCATGGCGGCGACGTCGGGTCCGGCGATCTCTGAGTCGTCGATGATGCCCATTCCGGCGAACCGTGAATCAACCTCACGAGCACCCGGCGAAGCGGATGCTGCTGCGGCCCGTTCCTGGCCCGAAACCGCGGCGCGGGCGCCCGTCTCGGCCTGCGAACCCGTTTCGGCCGAAGCGGCGGCGTCGACCGTCGAACGTGCGGCGATCGTGGGAATCTGCGGCGCCAGCTGAGCGGCACGCTCCGCCATGACCTGCGCGATAGCGGCGCGTCGCAGCGCAGCCTGGGCGTCGGCTTTGGCCATCGCCTCGGCGGCCGCAGAACCCTGTGACTGGTAGAGGGGCTTGGGCAGGGGCTGCGGCGTCCAGGCGACGGCGGTCTCGGCGACCGGGGCATCCTCGAACTGCACGGGCTCGAAGGCCTGGGCGGCCGACTGGGCGGATGCGGGAACGGCGACGGGCACGGCGATGGTGCGGACGCGCGACATCCGACCGAGAAGGAGAACGGCGACAACCGCGACGACGGAACCCGAGGCCAGCAGGGCGACCGAGCCGCCCGCGGCGACCTGGAACCCGCCGACACCGGCAGCGATAACCGCGGCGAAAAGAATGAGGGTGGTGGTCAGGCGAGCGCGGCGACGGGCGCGGCGCATGTGCGCGGCGGCCGACGAGGTGGCCTGTTTGTGGGCGGCGAGGGCTTCGCGGCGGGCGCGTTCGGCCTGCTCGGCCTGCACGCGGCGCAGAACCTTCTGCTGCTCGGCGACCTCACGGGCGGTGGCTTCGACGCGGACCTCTTCGGGCGTCTCGGACGTCTCGGCCAGAATGCGCAGCGTCTGCTGCAGGCGCACGGCGTTGCGCTCGGTGGCCATGTACTCGTTGCGACGCACCCACGTGGGCATGAGGTAGATCACCCATAGCGCCGCGGCGATCGCGAGAACCACCCCGCCGCTCAGAAACCCAGTACCCATGCGTACACGGTATGAGCGCGCGTCGACGATTCGTCGCATTGCGCCGGTGTGTCACGCCAAGTCGAGCCAGATTGCCGGTCGGCGTTCCGAAACGGCCCGCTCACCCGCGTGTGCGCGAACGGCGAGAGGCAGACGGCATCCGCAAATCGGCCAGCGAGAACCGGTCAGGAAGTCAGGGGCGCGAGGGGATGAGCGGTGTCATGGACGCGCGGCGGTCGGCATCCGAAATCAGCGTGGCCCCGGGAGGCACCGCGCCGGCCCGCCACCGCCGCAGCACGCCCTGCGGGATCTCGTCGCGCACGAGCGCAAAGCTGAAGTGATCTCGCCAATCGCCGTTGATATGGATGAATCGGCGCCGCAGTCCCTCGTAACGGAACCCGAGCTTCTCGACCACGCGCAACGACGGCCCGTTCTCGGGGCGGATGCAGATCTCCATGCGGTGCAGGCCCAGCTGCTGGAAGCAGTAGTCGGTGGCCAGCGCCACGGATGCGGGCGTCACACCCTTGCCCGCGAACCCTTGCCCCACCCAGTAGCCGAGCGTGGCCGACGACAGCGACCCGTAGGTGATGCCCGACACGTTGAGCTGCCCGGCCATCTCGCCGTCGTACTCCATGACGAATGGCAGCCCGTTGCCCGAGCGCGCGTTGGCCTGCAGGGCTCGGATGCTCGAGCGCAGGTCGAACGCCACCGGCCCGTTGGGGCTCGTCGCCTCCCACTGCTGCAGCCAGCCGCGGTTCTCGAGCAGCAGGCGCTCCATCGGTTTGGCGTCGCGCACACGGATGGGTCGGATGCTGACGTGCCCGTCACTCAGCGTGGGGATGGGGAGTGGCACGACGGCCCCCTTCTGGAGAGGAGTGTGGTGAGGTGCGAACGGCCCGCCGGTGCAACCACGTCAGACGGGTCGAGCACCGGCGGGCCGGAACGGATGAATCGGAGCCTAGCTCAGCTTCGAGACGAACTCGGTGAGCCACGGCTTGAGGTCGGGGCCGAGGTCTTCGCGGTCGGACGCGAGCTGCACGATGGCCTTGATGTAGTCGAGACGGTCGCCCGTGTCGTAGCGACGGCCCTTGAAGACCACGCCGTAGACACCGCCGGCGATCTCGTCGTCGGCCGCGAGCACCTGCAGGGCGTCGGTCAGCTGAATCTCGCCACCCTTGCCGGGCTTCGTCTCTTCGAGGATGTCGAACACCTCGGGCTTCAACACGTAACGCCCGATGATCGCGAGGTTGGAGGGGGCATCTTCCTTGGCGGGCTTCTCGACGAGACCCTTCACCTTGACGACACCGTCTTCATCGGTGGGCTCGACATCGGCGGCACCGTAGAGGTGGATGCTGTCGGGGTCGACCTCCATGAGGGCGATGATCGTGGCATCGCGCTTCTCCTGCTGGTGCAGCATGACGCTGAGCAGCTCGTCGCGGGCGTCGATCAGGTCGTCACCGAGCAGAACCGCGAAGGGCTCGTCACCGATGTGCTTGCGGCCGCGCAGCACCGCGTGGCCGAGGCCGTGCGGGTCGCCCTGACGCAGGAAGTAGATGTCGGCCAGATCGCTCGAGGCCATCACGCGGTCGAGGCGATCCTGGTCGCCCTTCTTCTCGAGGTTCTGCTCGAGTTCGGTGACGCGGTCGAAGTGGTTGGCGAGGGCGTTCTTGTTGCGCCCGATGATCATGAGCACGTCCTTGAGGCCGGCGTTGACGGCCTCTTCGACGACGTATTGGATGGCCGGCTTGTCGACCACCGGCAGCATCTCTTTGGGCATCGCTTTTGTTGCGGGCAAGAATCGCGTTCCGAGGCCAGCGGCGGGAATGACGACCTTCGTGACAGGCTTAGACATAGGCAACACCCTAGCGGCCCCTGGTGACTTTTTAGAGGGCATTGCGCCGGGGTGCGACATCCGTCAATGCCGCACCATCCGTGAGAGCGGCTTACACTGGTCGGCATGGCAACCGAGGTGGACCACCAAAAACGCGCGCTCAGAGCCGAACTGCGTGAGAGGCGGCAGAACCTCACCCAGACCGAGAAGGACAACGCCACGATCGGCGTGACCGAGCACCTGCAGTCGCTCGTGACGGCCCTCGACGCTCGCTCGGTGGCGTGCTACCTGTCCACGCCCAGCGAACCCGATACGCGACCTTTCCTCAACTGGGCGCTCGAGCGCGGCATCCGGGTGCTGTTCCCCGTGAGCCGCGACGACGGCCTTCTCGACTGGACCGTCGGCGAGACGGGCGACGAGACGCAGGGCCTCTTCGGCATGCCAGAGCCGGTCGGCGAATTGCTCGGGCCCATTGCCATCAACCAGGTCGACCTCATCATCGTGCCCGCCGCCGCCATCGATCAGGGCGGCATGCGCATGGGCTGGGGCCGCGGCTACTTCGACAAGACGCTCGGCTCGATGGAGAAGTGCCCGCCCGTCTACGCCGTCGTCTATGACGCCGAGGTGCTGACCGACCTGCCGCGCGAGGTGCACGACCAGCCCGTCAACGGCGTCGTCACGCCCTCGCGTATCCTGGACTTTTAGGCACCGTAGCCTGCCCTTCTGTCGCCGGCCGGTTTCGCCGGCACCCGCGCCAAAGAGAGCACATGCCCACTTACTCCTATAAATGCACCGAATGCGGCAACGCGTTCGACATTCAGCAGGCCTTCACCGACGATTCGCTGACCGAATGCCCCGTGTGCGGCGGCAAGCTGCGCAAGATCTTCGCCGCCGTCGGTGTCACGTTCAATGGGTCGGGGTTCTACCGCACCGACTCGCGCGCGGGTTCGGGCAAGTCGTCGTCGATCCCGAAATCGGATGCCCCTGGCTCGTCGTCCTCGTCCGACTCCGGTTCGAAGGGCTCGGGCTCGGGCTCCTCCGGTTCCGGTTCCTCAGGCTCCGGAACATCCGGATCGGGATCGTCCGGTTCGGGTTCCGGCTCCTCCGGTTCCGGCTCCTCCGGCTCCGGCAGCGCGTCGTCCGGCAGCGGTTCGTCCGGCTCGTCGTCGTCCTAGGTCGACCACTCCTCCCCCGCCGGGTCGCTGCCCCGCGAAGTCGCCCGTCGGGCGTGCGCGGCGGGTGGGAGATCCGCAAGCGCTGGCGAACGATGGATGCGCCACCCTACGATCGAATGACGCCCCCACGGAAAGGTCCCTCATGTTCAAAGGTTTCAAGGAGTTCATCCTTCGCGGCAACGTGATGGATCTCGCGGTCGCTGTCGTCATCGGCGCGGCCTTCTCTGCCATCGTCACGGCCCTCGTGACGGCGGTGTTCAACCCGCTCCTCGGAGCGCTCTTCAACGCCGAGAGCCTGGCGAAGGCGCTCCCCCTCAGCATCCCGACCACCTCGGGTGGAACCGCAACGCTCTACTTCGGAGCCGTCATCGGGGCCGTCATCCAGTTCCTGCTCGTAGCCGCAGTCGTGTACTTCGTGCTCGTGGTGCCGATGAACAAGTTGAAGGAAGCCGCGTTCGCTAAGAAGAAGGCCGGCGAGGTGGACGCCAAGGCGACGCCGACCGAGCTCGAGATGCTGACCGACATCCGCGATCTGCTTGCGCGCCAGCAGGGGGCTGACACGTACACCGACAACAAGGGCGAAGACCCCCGCGCCCACAACTAGCGCTCGGTGTCGACACCTTCGGCGCCGGAAGAAAACGTCGGCGATCCTGAGAAGCCGGCCAGGCCAGCCGACCGACGTGCCACCGGCCGCGCCCGGGCCCGCGCCCTCTTCGTCGACCTGACGCCGCTGCGGCGCTCGCCCGCGTTCGCCCGGCTCTGGCTCGGCACCTCCATCGCCGCCATCGGCACGCAGATGACCACCGTCGCGGTCGGCCTCGAGATCTACGACATCACGGCATCGACGTTCGCCGTCGCGCTCGTCGGGGTCATCGCGCTCGTGCCCATGATCATCGCGGGGCTCTACGGCGGCATGCTCGCCGACGCCTTCGACCGCCGGGCCGTCGCCCTCGTCTCGGCCGTGCTGGCGTGGGCGTCGATCGCCGCCATCGCCTTGCACGCCTGGCTGGGCCTCGACAACGTGACGCTGCTCTATGTGCTCGTGACCGTCAACGCCGTCGCCGGAACGGTCGTGAGCGCCAGCCGTTCGGCCATCATCCCGCGCCTCATCGGCACCGACCTGTTGCCGGCCGCCGGCGCACTGAGCGGCATCGGCACGGGTTTCGCCGTCACCCTCGGGCCCGCGGTCGCCGGTGTGCTCGTGGCCGCCGTCGGTTTCGCGCCCACCTACACGGTCGACGTGGTGCTGTTCAGCTTCGCGTTCCTCGGCATCGTGGCGCTGCCCAGGATGGCGCCGGAGCACGACGCCCTGAGGCCCGGCCTGCGCAGCCTCGTCGAGGGCGCACGGTTCCTGCGCCGCTCCCCCACCATCACCATGACGTTCGTGCTCGACATCATCGCCATGACGTTCGGCCAGCCGCGCGTGCTCTTCCCCGCCATCGGCGCGCTCGTCATCGGCGGCGGCGCCATCACGGTCGGCGTTCTGACCTCGGCTTACGCGGCCGGCGCGCTGCTCTCGAGCATCTTCTCGGGGCCGCTCGGGCGCGTGCGGCGGCAGGGTGTCGCGGTCGGCTGGGCCATCACGGCGTATGGCGCGGCCATCATGGGCTTCGGTGTCGTCATCGCGGTCGCGCACCTGCTGGGCGGTCGCATGCAGGATGCCATGAGCCCCGACATCCTGCCCGCCCTGGCCCTGGCCGCCCTGTTCCTCGCCCTGGCGGGTGCAGCAGACAACGTGAGCGCGGTGTTCCGCAGCACGATCTTGCAGGCAGCGGCCCCCGACGGCATGCGCGGGCGGCTGCAGGGCATCTTCATCGTCGTGGTCACGGGCGGGCCGCGGCTGGGCGACCTCTACGCGGGTGTCGTCGTGGCCGCGGGTATCGCGTGGCCGCCGCTGCTCGGAGGCGCGCTCATCATCGTGCTCGTGGCCGTGCTGCTGCGGGCCGTCCCGTCCTTCCGGCAGTACGACGCGCGCATCCCGACAGGTCAGCTGCACGACAAGCGCTGACGAGCGGGCTGCCGGTCAGCCCCAGTGCGGCGGCTTGTCGCGGCGCAGTTGCTCGTCGTTGCCCGAGGGCGAGGCTCCGGGCCGTGAGCCCGTCTCGGCATCCTCTTCGAGCCGGGATGTCGTGTCGTGCGGCGTCGGGTCGGCGGCCTCGTTACCCGGGCGCACCACGCGGCGCGACCCGGCCACACGGCGCACCGGCGACTCGGCGGCGCGCGCGGGAACGAGGGGCTCGTCGCCCGATGAGCTCACGGCCGTGCCGCCGCTCAGTGACGACCCGACGAGACCACGGCAATGGGGCCCGTGGCGAGATCGTCGGGGTTCGAGGCATCCGGCTCGGAGACCGCACCGAGCATCGACATGACCTTGCGGGCCACGCCTTCCGGGTCGCTGAACAGGTCGAAGCTGTGCACGCGCAGGTAGTGCCAGCCGAGGCGGCGCAGCACATCGGGGCGCAGGCGCAGCGACTCGCGCAGAGAGTCTGAGGCGACCTCGGGATCGGACTCGATCGCCACGGCCTTGTTGCCGTACGAAGCGACGAGCGCGAGCTTGCCGCGGTAGCCGATCTCGACCTGCAGGCCGTTGCGGTAGAGGCGCTCGGCGAGGTCGAGCAGCATGGGCTCGGCACCATCCGTCACGGGCGGGGCCGGGCGGTGGATGTCGGGCTCGCGCAGGATCTCGGCCAGGGCCGCGATGCCGTGCTGCATGCGATCGGCGTCGAGGTCGTCGGGGCGGATGCACGAGACGATGACCATCGAGCGTCGGGCCCGCGTCATGCCGACCGCGAGGAGGCGGTCACCGCCGGGCCGACCGAGGGCACCGAAGTTCGAGAGCACGCGGCCGTGCGGGGTCACGCCGTAACCGAGTGAGAAGATGACGCGGTCTCGGCTCTCGGCGACGGACTGCTCGAGCGTCAAAACGGTGAACGGCTCAGCGCGCTCCTTCAGAATGAAGCCTGCGATGTCGCTGCGCTTGGCGAAGGCCGACAGCACGGCCTGGTGCACGCGCACGGCGTGCTTATCGCTGGCCGTGATGACCATGAGGGATTCTCGAGGGCGCTCGGTGGCGTGCTCGAGCACGAGGTTGACCACGCGCTCGACCTCGGCGTCGACGCTCTCCACGCCGCCCGTCTCGGGGTCGGGCATGCCGTGGCCGCGCGGAACGTAGTCGAGCGTCAGGCTGCCGTGGCCGAGGAACGAACCGGCCCAGGGCAGCGACTCGATCTCGCCGCCGTAGAAGCGGTGGTTCACGAGCTGCGCCAGGTCCTCGCCGCCCGCTCGGTAGCTGCGCGTGAGCGTGAGGGTGGGCAAGAGGCCCGAGAGTTTGGCGAGGGCCGATTCGGGGTGCAGCGCGTCGGCCATGACGCCGATGCTGCGCCCGGAGGCGGAAGCGGATGCGGCGTCCGAACCGGTGCCCGTGACGATCGCGTTGGGCACGGTCGACGACGAGACGGCGACGGGTCGCGCAACCTCGGGGGCACGGTTGGCGGCGTCGAAGCGCGGGGCTTCGGCGGCCGAGGACGAGCCGGTCGATGCGGTGCCTTCAGCGGTGCCTGAGGCGTCGGACGCCGAACCGGAACCCGAGCCAGCCTCAGACGTGGTGTCGGATGCCGTCTCGCTCGAGTCCGTCGACGCACCCGTCGACCCGGCGGGACGCCCGGCCGTCGCGGAGCCGCCACTCAGACGCTCCTCGGTGCGGATGGCATCGGCGCGCGCAGCGTTGGCGGGAGCCGCAACGGGCGTGGGGTTGGGATCGACGCGTGCAGCGTCCGGGGCACCGGTCAGCGGGTCGCGCCGAACCGAGCCGAACGCACCGAAGGCACCTGCAGCCCCGGTCTTCGCGGGGGCCGAGGAATCGGAAGCGGTCGAACCCGCACCAGAGGCACCGGCAGCGCCGGAGCCGGTGCCCGGACGCCCGACGCCGAAGGCGCCCAGCGCCCCCTGACCGTCGGTCACGGCGATCTCGAACGGCGTCGGCGACTGCGTCACGGGGTCACCCACGGCGATCACCTGACGGGCGCGGCGGATGGCGGCGGCGTTCTCGGCAAGGGTCGTGGCTCCGGCATCCACCAGGAAAACGGTGTCGAAGCGCACGGACGACGGAATCTGCGAGACCTCGTAGGGCGAGACCATCCATACCGGTGCGAGCACGCGCGACAGGTGCGGCGCCTGCTGCTCGAGCATGGTGGGGGTCACACGCTCCTGTTTGAGCATGCGGCGCAGGGCGTTGGCCTCGTCGTTCCAGTCGACCAGGCCGATCTTCCAGTTGTCCGACAGCAGCGCGCCGAGCAGGGCGCCGGATGCCGAGGCGTGCGCTTCGTCGACGAGGCGGAAGTCGCCCTCGAGCCGATCGATGACGCTCGTGTTGGCGCCGAGCAGCGCGCGGTCGGTCGCAAGCACGTGTTCGAGCACGGACTGCCACCAGGCGAGTTCGAGTTCGTCGGCCACACGCGACTCGGGCACGTGGCGCACCGACAGGTCGGTGATGAGCGGGTTGAGGCCCTTTTCGCGCAGCTCCTGAATCAGGGCCGTGCGCTCCTGCAGGTTCTCCATGACCTCGGAGTCGGCCGCGAGTCCCGACATCAGGCGCACGAGCGACTTGATGGGCAGGGTCTTCAGGCGATCGTTGCCGTCGGCACGCTTGAGGGGGACGTCGAGGCGCGCGAGGTCTTCGACGACGCGCTGGTAGGCCACCTGCACGTCGGCGATGCCGAGCGGAACCTCGGGCGTCACACCGGCGGCCACATAGCGCTGCCAGAGCGTGCGCTGCTGCTGAATGTTGCGCAGCGATTCGTTCAGGTCGGCGATGTGCACACCGGGGCGCACGTATTCGCGCGCCAGCTTCTTGAGGCGGCGGCGGTTGGCGCTCGTCATGGCGGGCGCGTCGCGGCGCGACGAGGTGGCGGCGATCAGTTCGCCGAGCGACCGGTCGAACACGGCCGGCTGGAACTTGTCGAGCGTCTCGCGGATGTCGAGCAGCAGTCGCAGATAGGTGCCCAGTTCTTCGATCGAGTCGAACGGGCGCATGCGCGTCTGACCGATGAGTTCGTAGCCGCGTTCGAGCAGGCGCGGCAGTTCGGCGCGGTGCAGGTTCTTGGCGAGCTCGTGCGTGGCCTTGGCGTCGCGCGTGCTGCTGAACGAGGCTCCGTACCAGGGCGAGTCGCCCGGACCGTACTGGAATTCGCCCAGTGCGGCGGCGTGCGCGAGCTTCTGAGCGACCTCGGGGCGGCCCGTTGCGAGCTTCTCGAGCGAGATCAGGTCGAGGCGCGCCGTGGTTGCGGGCGGCTCGGCCAGGTTGCCCAGGCGTGTGAGTGCCTCGAGGGCGTCGAGCACCGAGACACCGAGCGCGGGGTTCTTGTGGCCGAGTGCGCCGCGGTAGTCGAGCAGCACCTTGCGCAGGCGCACGAGCGCGTCGTCGACGTCGGCGACGCGCGGGGCGACGGCCTTCTCGTTGCGCGTGATGGCCTGGATGAGGTCGCGGCGAATGGAGCGCGGGTGCACGGTCAGGCCGGGCAGGCCCACTTTCTGGAAGCGGTGGCGGATGCCGTCGAGGCTCGAGCGGCGGGCGCTCACGACGAGCACGCGCTTGTGCTGCGACACGAGCGAACCGATGGCGTTGACGACGGTCTGCGTGCCACCCGTGCCTGGCAGGGTCTGCACCACGATCGAGTGGCCGTTCGTGATCTGCGCGATCACGTTCTCCTGCTCGGTGTCGGCGTCGAGCAGCAGCGTGTCGGTCGACGGCGGCCGGTCGTCCTGGCCGACGGCGTCGACGGGGCTGAAGAGTCCCTCGACGAGGCGCCGGGCGCCGGGGTTGCCCGCGAGGGCGTCGAGGATGGGGTGGTCGAGGTCGTCGGCGTCGCGCACGAGGGCGGTTCCGACATCCGCGAAGCTCGAGACGACGAGGCGCGGCTGCACGCTGAACCAGTCGAGGTGCGTGGTGAGGCCGCGCAGGCGGTCGATCACGGGCTGCGGTTTGAAGACGCCGTTGGTGGTGGCGAGTGCTTCGAAGGCGGCGGCGTCGAGCGTGATGCCGAACTGCTCTTTCAGGGCACGGGCGAGCTCGGGGTTGAGCACGGTCGAACCCGTGAGCTTGAGCTCGAAATCGCGGCCGTAACGACGGATGGCGAGGGGGCGCAGCAGCACCGGAGCCGAGTATTCTTCACCGTCGCGGCGCCATTCGGCCAGACCGACGGCCAGGTGGATGGAGTCGATGCCGCGCACGGTGCGCAATTCGACACCCTTGGCCGCGATGACCTCGGCGGCGCTCTTCGCGCGGCGCAGAGCCAGATCATCCCGAATCAGGTTCGAGAGCAGGGTCGATTTGCCCGAGATGAACTGGGGCAGACCACCCGGATGCGTCGAGCTCAGCTCGATGCGCGTGCGCGGTGCGTCGACGAAATGCAGCAGGGGTGAGCGCCCGCCGACCTGCGCGAGTTGCTCGCGCCACAGCCGCCGTTGCTCATCGGCCACGTTGCCGACGGGGTAGTCGGGGCTTCCCGCCGACAGCCCTCCCGGAGACGTCGCCGTGAGGCCGCCGCCGCGTTTGGCGTCGGCCGATACCTCGGACAGTCCGTCCGCTTCTAGTTTCCTGTCAAGCCGCCACACACCGTCACCTTAGACGCTGATTCGGCCGTCGCCCGGTAGGCGGGGCGGGTTTTCGCCAGCGTGGCGGGTTTTTGAGGCCCGTCGGCTGCGAGAATGGAGAAATGCTGGGAAACATCGGAAAGACCGTCGCGTCGCGCCTCAGCGACGAGTCGTCGACCTGGTTGTCCCGGCTGCTGCGCATGACGTGGAACGTGTTGGCCCCGGCCCTCACGGTCGACCGCCTGCTGCTCGCGGCGAAATGCGCCGTTGCGGCGACCGTGGCCTGGTTCCTGGGCGGCCAGCTGCCGGGCGAGACGGGCGACTACGCCTACTACGCCCCGCTCGGCGCACTGATCAGCATGATGCCCACGCTCATGGGTTCGCTTCGGCTGAGCCTGCAGACCGTTGCCGGGCTCGCACTCGGAATCGGGCTCGCGTTCGTCACCATCCAATTCGGCGCATCCGGCTGGGTCACCGTTCCCATTTCGACCGGCGTCGGCGTGCTCGTGGGGGGCCTGCGGGGGCTCGGGCCGGGCCGCGACTATGTTCCCATCGCCGCCCTGTTCGTGCTCGTCATCGGCGGCGCGAACGCCGAAGACTTCTCGATCGGTTACATCGCGCAGATGGCGCTCGGCATGGGCGTCGGCATCGCCATCAACCTCATCGTCGTGCCGCCCCTGCACACCTCCCAGGCGGCCGCGCGCGTCTCATCGCTGCGACGCATGATCGCCGACGACCTCGAGGCCATCGGCTCGGTCATGCACGAGAAGTGGCCGCCCGGGCACACCGAATGGCAGCGCCAGGGCCAGGCGTTTCGCAACTCGGCCGACAGTGCCGAAGAGGCTCTGGATGATGCGAGCGAATCGCGCCGCATCAACCCCCGTTCGCGCTGGAACCACCGCGACATGGCCACCGACTACGACGACCTCACCTCCCTGCGCCGCCTGAGCGCCAGCACCGTCGACATCAGCGATGTGCTGCAGACCGCCATCTGGGGCGCTCAGGACGAGCGCGACGTGCACGCGAGCCTGCCAGCGACCGTGCGCGAACCCATCGGCGACTGCCTCACGGCGTTCGCCGTACTGATCCGTGCGTGGGACGACAAGAAGGACGAGGAGCAGGCCGAGAAAGAGGCGCTCGAGGCGCTCGAAGCGCTGCGCACGGCCGCGCGCTCGGTGCCGGACGACGACGAGGGCGATTCGGATGCCGTCGACGCGCTCGTGTTCACGCTGCGCCGAATGATCTCGCTCATCATGAAACGACTTCCTTCGCACCGCGATACCGAGGCCGCGAAGATCGATGCAGAGACCGCAGCGGCGCATGCCGAGGCTGCGGCCGAGGAACGCGCGGGCAGCGACGAAGCTCGGTCGACGGCGGATGTCGCGCAGGACGCGATCGACCGCGCTGTCGCTGAGGCTGAGGCTGAGGCTGAGGCGGAGGCGGAGGCGGATTCCGGCAAACGCCACCCTCCAAAGGGTGACACCTAAGCGTCACCTCTCGTTCTCTTGGAGTTCTCAGGAGATGCATAGCGTCGAGACATCCCTTGTTTTCTGTCTCGAAGGTGAACTGTGTCCCCCTCCGCTTTCTCGCGCTCCACGCGCACCCTGTTACCGCCGCTGGCGCTCGCGCTGACGGCCGCCGTCGGCATCGGCGCCGCACCACTGCCCGCCGTCGCGGCGGCTTCGGCATCGACGTCGACGTCGGCATCCGGAACGGCGTCGTCCGCACCCGCCGGCGTCGACGCGCTGCCCGCCTCGGCAGCTCCCGCCTCTTCCGCGGCCGCCCGGGCAGCCCTGGCCGCCGCAGCCGCCTCGGCGTCGCCCCTCGTCGTCACCGAGATCGTCGGCGACAACGTGGGCTACGACGAGTTCGAGTACTTCGAGGTGACAAACGTCTCCGACGCCCCCGTGACGGTGGGCGGTGAGGGCGGCTACTCCTTCGCCTACAGCTTCACCAACGCCGCCGACGTGGCGCGCGACAAGCCCCTCGTCGTCGAGACCCCGACCGTCGTGCCGGCCGGCGGCACCGTCGTGTTCTGGCTGAGCTACACGGCCACCAACGTCGACTCCTTCGCCCGCACGGTCGACGAGTTCCGCGCCCACTTCGGTGCGGCCGTCGACTACCCGGTCGTGCGCGTCACCGGTCAGGCCGGTATCGCCAACGGCGGCGAGCGCGGTGTGCGCGTGCTGTCGGGCGGTTCGCCCGTGAGCTGGTCCTGGGCACCCAAGGGTTCGATGGCGGCCGGGCTCGGCGTGAACTTCGCGCTGCCGGCCGACCCGAGCGTTGCCGCGATGGACGTGCTCGAGACATCCGTGGCCCCGACGCCCGGAAGCGTGAAGCCCGAGGCTGTCGGCGGCGCGCCGAACCCCGAGCCGACGCCGACACCTGCGCCGACCACCGCGCCGACGGCGACGCCCACCCCGGCGCCCACGGCCACGCCCACCGCGACGCCCGCACCCACCCCGGCCCCCACGGCCACCCCCGGCCCCGCGCCCACTCCGCTGCCCGACCCGTCGCTCGTCACGGCGCCGCTCCAGATCACCGAGCTGCTGCCCGACTCCGCCAACGTGGGCGGCGGCGACGGCTACGAGTTCATCGAGGTCTACAACGCCACCTCCGAGCCCGTGAACTTCGCCGACTACGAGATCAACTACCTCTACCCCGTCGACACGACGGCGAACAGCAATGCGGTGCGCTGGCCCAGCATCCCGAACGACCCCATCATCGCGCCGGGTAAGACGCTCGTGCTCTGGGTGAAGAACTCGGGCAACCAGGCCCTCACGGCGGCGGACTTCAACGCCAAGTTCGGCACGGACCTCGAGGCCGGCTCATCCCTGGTCGAGATCCAGAGTGCGGGTATGGCCAACGGCTCGGCCCGCGGCATCCAGATCGTCACGCAGACGGGCATCGGCATCAACCGCGCCTACTACAACATGAACGCCAACGTGAAGGATGTCGCGGCCGACCGCGGCATCCAGTACGCCGTGCAGCCCACCGACACCACCCTGCAGCGCCTCGTCGGCCAGGACGCCGCGAACCCCGGCCGCGTCTCGGCCGATCAGGTTCCCGCTGGCCTCATGATCCAGCCCGTGGATGCCGCAGCCCCCGTGATCGCCGACGCCACCCCCGCGAGCATCGACCCGAAGGCCGACTTCGTGATCGACCTCGGCATCACCGACGCCCAGCAGGTGCGCACCGCGACACTGACCCTCGGCAATGACATCGACGCCGACACCCGCACCGTGAACCTCACGGTGGGCGCCGACGGCCGCTTCCGCCACACGGTCGCCGCCGCCGACCTCACGGGCAAGGCCTGGTACGAATACACGGTCACCGCGACCGACGGCCGCAACAGCGTGACCACCGAACCCCGCCGCCTCGCCGTCGACGGTGTCGACACGGCGCCGCTCCGCCTCAACGTCGACGAGGGCGAATTCCTCGGCGGCACGTCGACCATCTCGGCGGCCACGCGTACGTTCCCGAGCGTCATCGACCTCGGTATCGACGGAAAGCCGGTCGCGACCTCGCCGTCGCTGCCCGACCAGCCCGTCTTCGCGTTCGAGGCCACGCAGGTGAACACGTTCTTCCGCAACGGTGTGCGCATCGGCGACGACGTGCTGCGCATCTTCGACGACGGCATCTTCGAGGGCTGGGAGACCATCTCCACACCCGTGCCCCTCACCTACGTGGTGCAGGGCGACGAACTCGTCGTGAGCGTGTGGGCCGGCACGAAGGCCGCGCCCGAGATCGACCTCAACGAGAACAACGACGACTTCCAGATCCGGGGCCTGCGCCTCGTGCTGCCCGACGGCCGCACGCTGCAGCCGTCGAACTACACCGACCCCGCCAAGGTGCTCGACATGGGCGACTCGACCGGCAAGCTCGACTTCTTCGAGGCGCGATTCGCGCTGCCGGCCGACGCTTTCACGGCCGCGGCCTACAACTGGGACACCACGAAAACCACCGACGGCGCCCACACGGTGCGCGCGGCATCCGGAACCGATGTGCTCGAGCGCGGCGTGCGCGTCGACAACACCGTGCCCGACATCCGCTCGACCATCGTCGACGGCAGCCCCTACCAGGGCGAGATCGTCATCAACGGCGACATCACGGATGCCGGATCGGGTGTCGCCGACACGCGTGCGACGCTCGACGGCCAGCCCATCACGTTGCCGCACACCACGTCGTCGCTCGACCTCGCCGCGGGTGAACACGCCCTCATGATCGAGGCCACGGATGCCGTGGGCAACGTCGGACGCTACGAGGCGTCGTTCACCACCTTCGAAGAGCAGCCGACGGGCGGCCTCGTCGCCCCCGAAGACGGAGCCGTGCTCACGGCCGACGACGTCACCCTGCAGGCCCAGGTCACCGACCCGACAGGAGACCGCCTCAACGTGGACTTCCTCGAGGGCACGCGCCTCACCCCGACCGACGCGGCCGTCAAGAGCTACGCCGGCACCACGGGAACGGCCTCGGATGTCGCCCGCACCGAACGTGAGCCGCTAACTGCAGAGGAACTCAAGAACCTGGTCGGCACGGATGGCCTCACCGCCGATGTGTCCTCCGACGCCGAGTTCCCCTACCAGCTGTTCGACGTGACCGTGCCCGCCGCCGCCGGAACCGATGCCACCGCGCGCGTCGACTGGCAGGGCAGCGCCAACCCGGGCGCCCAGGTCATCCTCTACGCGCTCAACACCAAGACGGGTGCGTGGGAAGAGATCGACCGGCACCTGACGACGCAGGCCGAAGCGGATGCCGCAGCAGCAGCCGCAGCCACGCCGACGGGCCAGGCCGGTGCCGCCGCCGCATCCGATGCTCTGGCGCCCTTCACCCTGACCGCCGATGTTCCCGTCGCCGACCACCTCACAGGCGAACAGCTGACCGTGCTCGTGCAGCACTCGGAGGGCTTCGCGGGCGAGAACCGCTCGACGCGCGACACCCCCGTCACGCCGAACAACCCGGCCGACACCCCGCGCAGCGACTACGACTTCACGTTCGCGTGGGAGTCGGACACGCAGTACTACAACGCGCAGTTCTATGAAAACCAGCTCAACATCCACAAGTACCTTCTCGACCAGCGCGACGAGTTGAACCTGCAGTACCTGTTCCACACGGGCGACATCGTCGACGACTCGACGCAGCAGTACCAGTGGGACAACGCCAACAAGGCGTACTCGATGCTCGACGACGCGGCCCTGCCCTACGGCGTGCTCGCGGGCAACCACGACGTCGACCAGAAGAGCAACGACTACACCCAGTACTCGGCCAACTTCGGCGAGAAGCGTTTCGCGAACAACCCCTGGTACGGCGGCGGTTACAAAGACAACCGCGGCCACTACGACCTCATCTCGGCCGGCGGCATCGACTTCATCAACGTCTACATGGGCTGGGCGCCCGCCGATGAAGAGATCGCGTGGCTGAACGAGGTGCTCGCCCGCTACCCCGAGCGTGTCGCCGTGCTCAACCTGCACGAGTTCATGCTCACGACGGGTGGCCTCGGACCGGTGCCGCAGCGCATCCAGGACGAGGTCGTGGCCACGAACCCCAACGTCAAGATGGTGTTCTCGGGTCACTACCACGACGCGTTCACGCGCACCGACCAGTTCGACGACACGGGCGACGGCGTCGCCGACCGCACCGTCTACTCGATGCTGTTCGACTACCAGGGCCTGCCCGAGGGCGGCCAGGGCTTCCTGCGTCTGCTGCACTTCGACAACGAGCAGGGTCGCATGATCGTGCGCACCTACTCGCCCACGCTCGACCAGTACAACTCGGCCGACCCCACGCTCGAGGTTCAGCACCAGGACTTCGAGGTTCCCTACACGGCTCTCGGCATCACGCCCGCCGTGAAGCAGTTGTCGACCGACTCGTTCCGCGCCGACATCCTCACCACGCACAAGATCGCCTCGTTCACGGATGTCGCGAGCGGCTCGATCCTGAGTGCGCCGTGGACGAACCCCGAGCCGGGCCTGCGGGGCTGGTACGTGCGCACGGCCGACCCGTTCGGCGCTGTCGACGCCTCCGAGGTGCGCATGCTGACGATCCTGCCGGCGGTCATCACCGAACCTGTGCCGACCCCGAACCCGGGTGGCGGTAATGGCGGCGGCGGCTCGGGCCCCGGCACCGGCGGCGACCCGGCCGGCAACGGTTCGGGCGCGCTGCCCGGCGGCTCCGGCAGCGGTTCGGGTAACGGCTCGGGCTCCGCCCCGCGCAACTCGGACGGCTCGCTCGCCAACTCCGGTTCGGGCATCGAACCGGGCGCTCTCTCGGCCCTGATCGCGGCCTCGCTCGCGGCCATGGCCCTCGGCGGCCTCACGTTCCTCCGCCGCCGCAAGCGCGGAGCGACTCAGGCCGACTAACCGGTCTCACACGAACGACGGGCGGTGCCATCCGGCATCGCCCGTCGTTTCGTTTCTCGGTCGTTCTAGTTCGAGAGGTACACAGCCCCGACGGCGACATAGCTGCCCACGATCAGCACGGCGAACAGCGCCAGCCACACCACCGACGGAACACCGGTACTGCGTGCCAACAGATACGCATCCGACGACGCCAACCGCTCCCGGTGCCGCACATGCACGGCCGCCACGGTCACCCACCCGCGCACGGCCCCGATCAGCAGCGCCACCCCTACGATCACGAGCGCATACGCCTGCACGGTCGGCGTGCCCCACACCCACAGCGCCGCACTCACCGCAATGGATGCCAGCACCACGACCACCCCGAACACGTTCCGCACCACCACCAACGTCACGACAAGCACCACGCCCCCCACGAACAGCGCGGTCGCCTGCCATCCGGTCAGCACGCTGCACACGAGCGCCGCCCCCACGATCGCCGGCGCCGGATACCCCATCACGCCGCTCAGCACCGTGCTGAACCCGGGCCGCCCCATGCTGCGCGTATCCCCCGAATGGTCCCCCCGAATCCGGATGCCGCTCACGAACCGCCCCGTCACCACCGCGGCCACGGCGTGACCCAGCTCGTGCACCAGCGTGGTGAACAACCCGAACCACCGCCACGTCACGCGCGGCACGCTCAACACCAGCGCCGCCACGACGACGGCCACCACCACGCCGGCCGACACGTCGACGCGCTCCCCCGGCGCCAACAGCGCACCCCAGTCCACGACAAGCTCATCCATCGCGCCAGCATCGCAGACGAACCTATGGAGCCGTGGCACCAAGGTCCAACAGCGGGGAAGGCTTACGTCTCGATTGAACGAAAAACCTGTGGTGCCCCTGGAGGGACTCGAACCCCCAACCCTTTCCTTAGGACGGAACTGCTCTTCCATTGAGCTACAGAGGCTGACCGCATCCACTTTACCGTGTGCGGTTCGGGTGCGAGCGGCAGCCCGCAGGAACCGCGCATCCCGCACCGCGCAGGGCGAACGGCGAGACCTAAGCCGCCCGCTGCCCCAGGTACTGCTCCCAGTGCGGCAGCGGCCGCTCGACGCCGCGCACCGCCCAGGTCGGGCCGACGGGAACGCGCGGGATGGTGCGCAGCGTCCAGCCCATTTCGGCGGGCGTGCGGTCGCTCTTGGCGTTGTTGCAGCGCAGGCAGCAGGCGACGAGGTTCTCCCAGCTGTCCGCTCCCCCGCGCGACTTCGGCAGCACATGGTCGATGGTGGTGGCGTTCTTGGCGCAGTAGGCGCATTTCTGGCCGTCGCGGCGCAGCACCCCTCGGCGTGTCACGGGCACCCGCCGAGAATGAGGGATGCGCACATAATGCGTGAGCAGGATGACCGACGGGCGGTCGAGCGCCATGGTGGCGCCGTAGACGGGGTGGCCGGCATCGATCTCGACGATGGTGGCCTTCTTGTTCATCACCAGCACGAGCGCTCGTTTGAACGAGACGATGGCCAGCGGTTCGTATCCTGCGTTCAGCACCAGGGTGCGCATGAGGTTCCTCTCAACAGTCGTGACGGCTTCACGTTGTTTCGACAGCGTGACCGTGGCGGAGAGAGTCAGTCCCAGGTACGAAAAAAGGCACCGTCTGAGACGATGCCTTCACACTCCCGCAGCGCGCGTGCGCACACTGCTGGTCGTGCTCGTAAAACTGGAATGCCGCAGCGCGAAACGACCAGAGGTATCCGTGGTGTGGATACGCGGTTGTTCGCACATAAGCTGCTTGCCCCTTTTCGCTTGGGTCAAGACAATAATGTAACCCACGAATGCCCGACCGTGGTCGAAATATCGACCGAGAAACTCATGTGTAACGAAGAGTTCACGCGCCGGGCGGCCCATCCTGCCAGGCGCGCGTCCCCACACGCACGAACCGCCCGCCGAGGAGGTGTCGGCGAGCGGTTCGAGGTGCCGGATGCTCGAGGCATCCTCATCGGTCTTGTCAGCCGGTGAAGCGCACGTAGGTGTAGTTGCCGTACATCGGGCCGATGCGGAGCGGCGTGCCCGGCTGCGAGGCGTGCAAGATCATGCCGTTGCCGGCGTAGAAGCCGATGTGTCCGGGCTTGACGAGCAGGTCACCGGGGACGGCCTCGGCGGCCGAGATGACCGTGCCGCGAGCGCCCTGGGCGGTGGACGAGTGCGGCAGCGAGATGCCGAACTGCGCGTAGACGTAGAGCACGAAGCCGGAGCAGTCGAAGCCGGCGGGCGTCGCGCCGCCGAAGACGTAAGGAACGCCCTGGTACTTCAGCGCGGCGGCGAAGACGTCGGCCTGGGCGGGAAGCCCGGCGCGCGGGGCCGCGGCGAGCAGCTCGGCGGCGGTCTTCTGAGTGCTGGCGGTCTCGACGTAGCTGGCCGTCGTGGCCGTGCGCTGGGCGGCGACCGCGGTTGCGGCGCGTGCCGTGGCGAGCTCGGCGGATGTCGTGGCCGTATAGCCGTCACGCGCGACGGGCGCAATGGCCGCCTCGTCGTCGACGGTCATTTTCTGAGCGCCGGTCTCTTTCGCGACCTGCACACCCGAGGCGGCCGTCTGGTCGTCGGTGCCACCGGGCGTCATGGCGTAAGCCGGGATCGCGATAGTGGCGAAGAGGCCGGGAACCACGAGCGCCATGACGGCCGTGGACCGGAAGCTGCGCCATCCCTTGCTCGGCGCCTTCTTGGCGGCCGGCTTGGCGAATGCGGGCGACACGGCCGAGGAGGCTGCGGCCTGCGTGGCGACCGCGGCGGTCTTGACGCTCACGCGAGTCGAGGGGGTGAGGCTCGAGGCGGTGGGGGTCTTGGCACCGATGCTGCTCGTGGCGGCGGGGGTGCGGGCCGGCTGAACGGCCTGTGCGGCCGCGGCAGCTGCTGCTTCGCGGATGCTTCGGCGGGTCGGAGTCGCCGAAGGGGTGGTGCTTTCAGGGGCAGTGCTGGGGTTCGGGTTGGTGGAGCTGTTGGGCGAGTCTGGCGACTCGGGGGTGACGTTTTCGGCCAAAGTTTTTACCTCCGGCGCCTCTCCAGCCCGGGCATGGGACTGGCTCATCCACAACAAGAATCATTGGGGATCTGCCGTAAGGGAATGAGCGGGGAAGGCGCCTCACGACAGGTCCTGCGACCGGTTTGCGGCCATCGGACTTGTTCGACCATACGCGAGGGCAGGGGCTTTGTCACATATATCCGGGTCTTTTTTAACGAATTGGTAACGGTAAACGACCCCCTCTTCGGGGCCTATCATTGACGGCCCGTTTGCATATGGTCGGACAACGAAAACGCCGCGTCGCCCGTCATATCGGGCGACGCGGCGTTATTCGGCCGGCTTAGACGGAGGCGACGTAAATGTGGGTCGCGACCTCGTGAGGAAGTTCTAAACCATCTCCAAAACCTTCAACCTGGACTAGAACGTAGGTGCCCGCGGCGGAGAACGTGGCCTCGTTGCCGGGCAGCACACCCGACTGCTTCAGCTGCAGCAACAGCTCGGGCTCGAACTGCACCGGCTCACCCAGACGGCGGATGGTGGCGGCCACGGGTTCGGCCGACGAACGCACCAGCTCGACGATGCTCGTGACACCTGCACCGAACGCGCCGGCCGGGTCGTCGCCCAGCTCGTCGAGCCCCGGAATGGGCGTGCCGTAGGGCGACTCGGTGGGGTGGTTGAGCATGGCCAGCAGCTTGCGCTCGACCTGCTCGCTCATGACGTGCTCCCAGCGGCAGGCCTCTTCGTGCACGTACTCCCACTCGAGCCCGATGACGTCGCTCAAGAGACGCTCGGCGAGACGATGCTTGCGCATCACGTGAACGGCCTTACGGCGGCCATCCGTCGTCAATTCGAGGTGGCGGTCGCCCGAGACGACGACCAGGCCGTCGCGCTCCATGCGGCCGACGGTCTGCGAGACGGTGGGGCCCGAGTGGCCGAGGCGCTCTGAAATTCGCGCACGAAGGGGAACGATGTTCTCTTCTTCGAGTTCGAGGATGGTGCGGAGGTACATCTCCGTCGTGTCAATTAGATCGGTCATCGACGTCTCCCTGGGGTTCTGCGCGGTTCGACCAGCCTACTGTGACCGGCCGACATAGAACGAAGCGGAACGACCCGCGCCTCTACAATCAACGTATGGCTGACTTGCACATTCCCGCTGACCTTCTGCCCGCCGACGGACGCTTCGGTTGCGGCCCCTCCAAGGTTCGTCCCGAGCAGATCCAGGCGCTCGCCGCCGCCGGAGAATCGCTCCTCGGCACGTCCCACCGCCAGGCCCCCGTCAAGAACCTGGTCGGCAGCGTGCGCGAAGGCCTCTCCTCTCTCTTCCGCCTGCCCGACGGTTATGAAATCGTCCTCGGCAACGGCGGTTCGACAGCGTTTTGGGATGCCGCATCCTTCGGTCTCATCGAACGCCGTGCCGAGAACCTCTCGTTCGGAGAATTCGGTTCCAAGTTCGCCAAGGCTGCCGGCGCGCCGTGGCTCGAGGCCCCCGTCGTGAAGACGGCCCCGGGCGGATCGCGCAGCGAGGTCGAGATTGTCGAGGGTGTCGACGTGTACGCCTGGCCGCACAACGAGACGTCCACGGGCGTCATGGCCCCCGTCACGCGCGTGCACGGCGACGAGGGCGCGCTCACCGTCATCGACGCCACGAGCGCCGCGGGTGGCATCGACATCGACGCCGCCGAAACCGACGTCTACTACTTCGCGCCGCAGAAGAACTTCGCCTCCGACGGCGGCCTGTGGTTCGCGCTCTTCTCCCCCGCCGCCCTCGAGCGTGTCGAGAAGATCGCGGCATCCGACCGTTACATCCCCGAGTTCCTCAGCCTGAAGAACGCGGTCGACAACTCGCGCCTCAACCAGACCCTCAACACGCCGGCCATCGCCACCCTCGTCATGCTCGACAGCCAGCTGCAGTGGATGAACGACAACGGCGGCCTGTCCTGGGCGTCCGCGCGCACGGCCGAGTCCTCGAACGTGCTCTACGAGTGGGCCGAGCGCACCTCTTACACGACGCCGTTCGTCGAGAACCCCGAGCACCGCTCGCAGGTCGTCGTCACCATCGACTTCGACGACGCGATCGACGCCGCCCAGGTGGCCAAGGTCCTGCGGGCCAACGGCATCGTCGACACCGAGCCCTACCGCAAGCTGGGCCGCAACCAGCTGCGCGTGGCCACGTTCACGGCCATCGACCCCGACGACGTGCGCCAGCTGGTGCGCAGCATCGAGCACGTGGTCGGCGCCCTCTAGGTTTCCCACGGCACAGAAGAGGGGCGGATGACTTCGGTCACCCGCCCCTCTTGTCGTTCAGTCTTCTCAGCCCGACGTCCGCGACCTACTTGCGGCGGGGGCGTCGACGCCACAGGCGGCGGCGACGCGGCTTCTCGTCCGCAGCCTCGCCGTCGGCGCCGGACGAGTCGTTCGTGCCGCTCGCGTCGTCGCTGTCGTCGTCCGAATCGTCGTCGTCAGACTCGTCGTCGTCGGAGTCGTCGTCATGCGACGCATCGTCGTCGTCCGAGTCGTCATCGTCATCGTCGTCCGACTCGTCATCGTCGTCGTCGTCCGACTCGTCATCGTCGTCGTCGTCCGAGTCGTCATCATCGTCGTCCGACTCGTCGTCGTCATCCGAGTCATCTTCGGATTCCGCGGCGTCGTCGATGTCCACGCCGTCGATCTCGTCGTCATCGTCGTCGAGATCGCTCTCGTCTTCGTCGTCGAATTCCTCGTCGTCGGCGGCAGCGGCGAGTGCAGCCTCGGCCTCGAGCTGCGCGGATCGATAGTCGGCGAGCCGATCCGACCACGGCACCCACTCGGGAGCGATGAGAGCAAGCTCGCCCGGCATCAATTCGACCTCGAGCACGGTGGGAGCCGTCTCTTCGTCGACCCGTGCAATCGTGGCGCTCCAGAACCAACCGGGGTAACCGGCCTGCAGGTTCTCGAACAGGAGCGACATGACGTGTTCGCCCTCGACGATGTGTCCGGCCGGCTCACCGATCGTCTCGGCGGGCGTCACCTCGGCGAGCGCGGTGCGCGCCAGATCGACCGAGGCCAAGAGCACCTCGTCGGGAACGGCCGGCACAGCCTCGACGGGCTGAGCACCCGCGTTGGCGTCAGCGTCCGTCGCAGCGTCAGCATCCGTCGCAGCGTCTGAAGCGTCGGCGTCACCATCCACGGAAACCGCGTCAGAACCCTCGGCGGCGGCACCGTCAGCCTGCCCGACAGACTTGCTCACGGCATCCGACACGCCGTCTGCACCGGTGTCGGTCAAACCCGCGCGCTCGTCATGTTCCCCCACGAAGGAGGCGTCATCGTCGCGCGGCTCAGGCATCGAGTTCATCCGCGACCCGGCGCAACACCTGGGCGACTTTGTGGCTGTGGGCGCTGTCGGGGTAGCGGCCCTTGCGCAGGTTGCCGCCGATGCCGTCGAGCACCTTGACCAGGTCTTCGACGATGATCGCCATGTCGTCGGCCGGTTTGCGCTTGGCCTTGGCGAGGCTGGGCGGGGCGTCGAGAATGCGCACGGAGAGCGCCTGAGCGCCGCGTTTGCCGTCGGCGACGCCGAAATCGAGGCGGGTTCCTGCTTTCACCTGCGTGACACCGGCGGGAAGCGCCGACGCGTGCAGGAACACTTCCTGACCGTCATCGCTCGCGATGAAGCCGAAGCCTTTTTCCTCGTCGTAGAACTTGACCTTGCCGGTTGGCATTGAAACCTCGCTGCTGTTGTTGCACGCCACCCGGGTGTGGCGTGAGACGCATTGACCTGACTTCCGGGCTCGTCAGGACGGTGGGCTCATGCCCGCCATCCATCAGTTTAACTGTTTGTCACCCGGGAGCCGATATCCTGGTCAGGTGACCGATCAAACATCTTCCGGCGTAACGAGGTTCGAGCGTGTGCTCGCCGTGATGCTGGTCGCAATAGTCTTCCTGTCCATTCTCAGCTTCGTCGCCATCATCGTGGGCACCGCTACGGGCCTCGAGCGCGGCGACTTCCAGAACGGCCTGTGGCCCGTCATCAGCTTCCTGCCGCTCATCGGCCTGCCGATCGCATTCCTCATGGTGCTCACGCTGCTGATCGTCGGTTTCACCCGTCGCGGCCGCGAGAACCGCGCCTCGGCGGCATCCGGCTCGGCTGCAGGCAAACCCGCCGCAGCCACCACCGCACGGCGAACGCCGGGCGGCACCACGCGTCCCCGGTCGAGCCGATAAGGGCCCGGTCGTCTCCGTGACTGACACTCTCGCGCTTGCAACGTCGCTCCGCGCCTGGCCCGACGAGGCCATCCGCACGCTCCTCACCGCGCGCTCCATCTCCCCCGATGCGCGCATCTCCGATCTCTTCGACCTAGCCGACCTCCTTTTCGACCCCGAGCGGGTGCAGCAGGCCCTGAGCCACCTCGACCGCCGCACGCTGGCCCTCGCATCCGGCGCCCCGGTCGACCCCTCAGACGACACAGATGTGGCACGCCAACGTCACCTCGTCACCCTCGCCCTCGGCACGGGCACGCCCCTGGCGGTCGACCCGCTCGACATCGACCCGGCCACCTACCGCACCTTCGCCGCCGTCGCCGCGGTGCTCGCCTCCTGGCCCGAGCGCGATCTGCCCGACGCCGAGGCCCTCACGAACGAGCCGGCACCCGCCATCGACGGCTTCACCGCCCCCTCGAGCGCCGGAGCATCCGCGGTCTCGGGCTCGGCCGCTGCAACCGCCGCCGCCGCTTCAGCTGGCCCCACCGGGGTGCCCGCCTCGCCCGACGCAGCCGCCGAGCAGCACCACGGCGGCCATGCCAGCGTCCCGTCCGGCGCCCGCAGCACCCAGACCATCCCCATCACGGCCCCCGAGTCGCTCGCCTCCGAGCGCGCATTCGAGGCCCTGTCGGCCGTCGCCGAAATGGTCATCGAGCTCACGCAGATGCCGGCGCGGGAATTGGGTCGCGGCGGCCTCGGCCAGCCCGACACCAAGCGCATGGCCGAGTCGATGCACGTCGAGCCCACGGCCGTCACCACCTACTTCGACCTCGCACGCCGCGCGGGTTTCGTCACCCTCGAATCGACCGGCTGGCTGTCCACACCCGACGGCGAGCGCTGGCTGCGCGGCAGCATCGTCGACCGCTGGTCCCTGCTCGCGAGCACCTGGCTCGAGTCCGTCCCCACCGAGGTGCGCGCGGCCCTCGCGCCGCTCGCGCAAAGCTCATGGGGTCAGGCCCTCACGTCCTACGCCGCCTGGCTGTACCCCGCGGGCAGCGGTTGGATCACCACCCAACTCGCACGCGTCACCGCACAGGCCGAGGCCCTCGGCATCACCACGACGGGCCACCCCACATCCGTCGGCGTCACCGTGCTCGAAAAGGGTGCGGATGCCGCAGCCGCCCTTCTCGCCGACAGCCTCCCGCACCAGGTCGACAACGTCTACATCCAGCACGACCTCAGCATCGTCAGCCCGGGCCCTCTCAACCCCACGGCCGATCTGCGCCTCCGCGGAATCGCCGGCCTCGAAGCCCGTGCACAAGCCGCCAGCTACCGTCTGAGCGCCGAATCGGTCACCAAGGCGCTGTCCTCCGGCGAGACCGCCGACAGCATCCTCGAGTTCCTGTCCAAGATCTCGCTGACCGGCATCCCGCAGCCCGTCGACTACCTCGTGCGCGAGAGCGCCAAGCGTTTCGGCCGCGTCCGTGTCGGCACCCTGCCCGAGTCCGAGGCCCTCGAGTCGCCGAGCGGTGCGCGCACCTACGTGCGTTCCGACGACGAACACCTGATCAGCCAGATCTCGGTCGATCACTCACTCACGGCCGTCGCGCTCCACCAGTCCGGCCGCAACCGCCTCGTCAGCCGCTTCGCCGACGACGTGGTGTTCTGGGCGCTGGTCGACGCGCGCTACCCGGTCGCCGCCGAGACCATCGACGGCGAGATCCGCACCCCGCGCCGCCGAGCCCTGCGTGCGCGCCCCACACCGCCGCCGCCCGCCGACTACTCCCCGCTGATCGCGCGTCTGCGCGAGAACACGGCCGTCGAGGGCGATGCCTCCGACGAGGCCTGGTTGGCGCGCCAACTCGACGCGGCCATCAAGGCGAAGCAGACAGTGCTCGTGCTGGTCTCGCTCCCGGGCGGGGTCGAACGCGAATTCCTGCTCGAGCCGACGGCCGTCGCCGCGGGTCGCTTGCGCGGTCGCGATCGTGCCGCCGACATCGAGCGCACGCTGCCGATCAAGAACATCACGCGCCTGAAGCCTGCCTGATCGGGGCTGGCGGCACGCGTCATCCGTTCTCAGAAAGCGCGACTAAACTGAGCAGTTATGTCTGACGGACCACTGATCGTCCAAAGCGACCGCACCGTGCTGCTCGAGGTCGCGCACCCTCTCGCCGAGGAAGCGCGGCACGACCTCGCCGTCTTCGCCGAGCTCGAACGTGCCCCCGAGCACATCCACACCTACCGCATCACGCGCCTCGGACTCTGGAACGCGCGTGCCGCCGGCCACGAGGCCGAAGACATGATCGGCACGCTCGAGAAGTACTCGAAGTTCGCCATCCCCCAGACCGTCACGATCGACATCGCCGAGACGGTGTCGCGTTATGGCCGCCTCAACATCGAGCGGGATGACGAGGGCGCCCTCATTTTGCGCTCGCTCGACGAAGCCGTCATCGCCGAGGTCGCCAACGCCAAGCGCATCGCGCCCCTCCTGATCGGAAACCCGGCCCCCGGCGTCTTCCTCGTCGAGCCCTGGGCGCGCGGCCAGCTCAAACAAGAGCTCGTGAAGCTCGGATGGCCGGCCGAAGACCTCGCGGGCTACACCCCAGGCACCCCCCACGTCATCGACCTGAAGGAAGACGGCTGGGCCCTGCGGGACTACCAGAACAAGGCCGTGCAGAACTTCTTCGACGGCGGCTCGGGCGTCGTCGTGCTCCCCTGTGGAGCGGGCAAGACACTCGTGGGCGCGGGCGCCATGGCCACGGCCAAGACCAACACGCTCATCCTCGTGACCAACACGGTCTCGGCGCGTCAGTGGCGCGACGAGCTGCTCAAGCGCACGACGCTGACGGCCGACGAGATCGGCGAATACTCGGGTGAGGTCAAAGAGGTCAAACCCGTCACGATCGCCACCTACCAGATCCTCACGGCCCGCCGAAAAGGCGAATACACGCACCTGGCCCTGCTCGACGCCATGGACTGGGGCCTCGTGGTCTACGACGAGGTGCACCTGCTGCCCGCGCCCGTCTTCAAGCTCACAGCCGAACTGCAGGCCCGCCGCCGCCTCGGCCTCACGGCCACGCTCGTGCGCGAAGACGGCCGCGAGGGCGACGTGTTCAGCCTCATCGGCCCGAAGCGTTTCGACGCGCCGTGGAAAGAGATCGAGGCGCAGGGCTACATCTCCCCCGCCACCTGCTACGAGGTGCGCATCGACCTGCCGCAGTCCGAGCGACTCACCTACGCGGCCGCGGCCGACGACGAGCGCTACCGTCTCGCCGCCACGGCTCCCGCCAAGTTGGACGTCGTGCGCGAGCTCGTAAAGAAGCACAAGGGTGAGCGCATCCTCGTCATCGGCCAGTACCTCGACCAGATCGACGAACTCGCCACGGCCCTCGGAGCCCCGCAGCTCACCGGATCGACACCCGTCGACGAGCGCGAGCGCTTGTTCCAGGCGTTCCGCGTGGGCGAAGAGCAGGTGCTCGTCGTGTCGAAGGTCGCCAACTTCTCGGTCGACCTGCCCGAGGCCACCGTCGCCATTCAGGTGTCTGGGTCGTTCGGTTCGCGCCAGGAAGAGGCTCAGCGCCTCGGCCGCCTGCTGCGCCCCAAGGAGTCGGGCCTGGCCGCCAACTTCTATACGCTCGTGGCCCGCGACACGGTCGACCAGGACTTCGCGCAGAACCGCCAGCGCTTCCTCGCCGAACAGGGCTACAGCTACACCATCCTCGACGCCGACAGCATCGCGGCCTAGGCCGGCAGGGCGCTCGGATGCCGTCGAGCCGGCGCCCTGCGCACATCCCTAGCGCTCCCAGACAACGTGCAGACAACACGCAGATACTAGGGGCATGACCGGACCACGCATCCTTATCGTCGACGACGAACCCAACATCCGCGACCTCCTCACCACGAGCCTGCGTTTCGCCGGTTTCGCGGTGCGTGCGGTCGGCAACGGGGCTCAGGCCATCTCGGCCGTTCTCGAAGAAGAGCCCGACCTGATCATCCTCGACGTGATGCTGCCCGATATGAACGGCTTCGGCGTCACCAAGCGTCTGCGCTCCTCGGGCTACACGGCCCCCATCCTCTTCCTCACGGCCAAAGACGACACCGAAGACAAGATCACGGGTCTCACGGTCGGCGGCGACGACTACGTCACCAAGCCGTTCAGCCTCGACGAGATCGTCGCGCGCATCAAGGCCATCCTGCGTCGCACCATGCATGCCGACGAAGACGCGGTCATCCGTGCCGGCGAGCTCACCATGGATCAAGACACGCACGAAGTCCTCGTGGGCGAGACGGCCATCGAGCTCAGCCCCACCGAGTTCAAGCTGCTGCGCTACCTCATGCTCAACCCCAACCGCGTTCTCAGCAAAGCCCAGATCCTCGACCACGTGTGGGAGTACGATTTCAACGGTGACGCGGGAATCGTCGAGAGCTACATCTCTTACCTGCGCCGCAAGCTCGACCAGTTCTCGTCAGAACCCCTCATCCAGACCAAGCGTGGCTTCGGCTACATGTTGAAGACCGGTAAGGCCTGATCCGCACCCAATGAACGATTCCCTCTCCGAGTGGTGGAATTCGATTTCGCTGCGCACCAAAATCACCGGTGTCACCGTCATCGTCCTCGCCATGGGGTTGCTACTCGCGGGAGTCGGCACGGTCGCCATTCTGAAGCCGGCGCTCACCAACCAGGTCAACGCCAAGCTGCAGGCTCAGGCTCAAAACGAATACATCGCGGGTCTCGTCGACAACAACGTGGTGCTCGACGGGTCGAACTCCGACTTCTATGTCGCGTTCTACGACCCGACGGGTTCCTACGTGGGCAACACGTGGCGCAGCAAACCGTCCAGCACGCTGCCCGTTCCGCCTGCAACGTTCACGCTCGAGCAGGCGGCCGGGCGCGACCTGGTGCCGTTCGAGCTGCACAACGCCAACGGTGCGGTCACCTACTCGGCCGTCGCCGCCCCCATCCGGTGGGATGACGGGCGCAGCACGGGTGTGGCCGTCGTAGCCATGTCGATGCGTGAAACCGACAATGTCGTCGCCACCTACCTCACGATCTTCTTCGGCCTGGGGCTCGGGGTCATCATCCTCGGGGCCGTGCTGACACGTTTGCTCGTGACATCCACGTTCCAGCCGTTGCGGGATGTCGAGAGCACCGCCGCCGCCATCGCCAAGGGCGACTTCAGCCAACGCCTCAGCGTCTCGACCCCCAACACCGAGGTCGGCCGCCTGAACCGTTCGCTCAACACCATGTTGAACCGCATCGACCAGGCGTTCTCCGACCGCAGCAAGACCATCAGCCAGATGCGCCGCTTCGTGGGCGACGCCAGCCACGAATTGCGCACACCCCTCGTCACCGTGCGGGGCTATGCCGAGCTCTACCGCATGGGCGCCCTGCAGACCCCCGACGACGTCGCCCAGGCCATGGAGCGCATCGAGAAAGAGGCCATCCGCATGGGCGGCCTCGTCGAAGACCTGCTCGAGCTCGCGCGCCTCGACGAGACGAAGCCGCTCGTGCGCACGGTCGTCGATCTGACCCCGATCGCGCGTGACGCCGCCATGGATGCTTCCGCCGCGTCGCAAGATCGCACGGTCACAGTCGTCGCCGACAACCCGCCCCAGACCGCGCTGTGCGCCACCCCGGCCTCCGCATCGGAGCCAGCCCTGGGTGCCGCCGCGGGCGCATTCGCATCCGCCGGTTCCGGCGCGGGCACCGATGCCCGGGCCGCCGAGGCCGCGCGCACCGGCGACGGCACGCCTGACGCCGCCGGGTCTCGCAACGCCCCCGCCTCAGACGGCCAGACGGCCGCCACCGCGCCCCTCGTGCGCCGCTCCCGTGCCGACGGCACCGGACAGGCTGCCGCAACGGGTCCCATCGCTTATGCGGGCGCGACGCTCGCACGCCTCCGGTCCCGTCGTCCTCGTTCCGGCGCCCCCGGCGTCGGCCGCGAGACCGGCGAGCACGACATCATCGACATGTCCGCCTCCGAGGGCCTCGACGGCGTGCGCCCCGAGACCCCCGCGCTCGTCTATGCCGAAGAGAACAAGATCCGCCAGGTGGTCACCAACCTCATCGGCAACGCCCTGCGCTTCACACCGCCCGGAAGCCCCATCGAGATCGGCGTCTCGGCCAACCCCGACGCCGGCACCGCGACCATCGCGGTCATCGATCACGGCGAGGGCGTGCCCCCGCAGATCCGCGACAAGATCTTCGAGCGCTTCTGGCGCGCTGACAGCTCCCGCACCCGCGAAACCGGCGGCAGCGGCCTCGGGCTCGCCATCGTGTCCTCGATCATCCGGGCCCACGAAGGCACCGTGACGGTCGACGAGACGCCGGGTGGCGGAGCCACCTTCCGCGTCACCCTGCCGCTCCTCGACGCCCAGCGCGCCGCCGAGCTGGCTCCGCGCGGCGGCGACACCTCCCCCGCAACCCGCTAGCGCGAGCAACAGCGGCTGCCCCTGCAACAGTGACTGGGACTGCGGCTGCCCCTACGACAGATTGCGGCTGCAGCTAGGTCTGCACCTGCGGCTGCGGCTACGGCTACGGCTACGGCTACGGCTACGGCTACGGCTACCGCTACGCAACATGTTCACCCGTATATATTCGCCGCGCGGTTAAACGACGAGAGGCGCCCTCCCGAAGGAGGACGCCTCTCGTGTGTGCAGGACTTAGAAGTCCATGCCACCGGTGGGGTCGGCCGGGGCCGGAGCGTTGCGCTCGGGCTTGTCGGCGACGACGGCCTCGGTGGTGAGGAACAGACCGGCGATGGAGGCGGCGTTCAGCAGGGCCGAACGGGTCACCTTCACCGGGTCGTTGATGCCGGCGGCCAGCATGTCGACGTACTCGCCGGTGGCGGCGTTGAGGCCGTGTCCGACGGGCAGGTTGCGAACCTTCTCGGCCACGACGCCGGGCTCGAGGCCGGCGTTGAGGGCGATCTGCTTCAGCGGGGCGTCGATGGCGACGCGCACGATGTTGGCACCGGTCGCCTCGTCACCCGTGAGGTCGAGCTTGTCGAAAGCGGTCTTGCCGGCCTGGATCAGGGCGACACCACCACCGGCGACGATACCCTCTTCGACGGCTGCCTTCGCGTTGCGAACGGCGTCTTCGATGCGGTGCTTGCGCTCCTTGAGCTCGACCTCGGTAGCGGCACCGGCCTTGATGACCGCGACACCGCCGGCGAGCTTCGCCAGGCGCTCCTGCAGCTTCTCGCGGTCGTAGTCGCTGTCGGTGTTCTCGATCTCTTTACGGATCTGAGCAACGCGACCGGCGATCTGCTCGGCGTCGCCGGCACCCTCGACGATGGTGGTCTCGTCCTTGGTGATGACGACCTTGCGAGCGCGACCCAGCAGGTCGAGCGTCACGTTCTCGAGCTTGAGGCCGACCTCTTCGCTGATGACCTGACCACCGGTGAGGATGGCGATGTCCTGCAGCTGGGCCTTGCGGCGGTCACCGAAGCCGGGGGCCTTGACGGCGACCGACTTGAAGATGCCACGGATCTTGTTGACGACGAGCGTCGCGAGAGCTTCGCCGTCGACGTCCTCGGCGATGATGAGGAGCTGCTTGCCCGACTGGATGACCTGGTCGACGATCGGCAGCAGGTCTTTGATGTTCGAGATCTTCGAGTTCGCGATCAGGATGTAGGGGTCTTCGAAGACCGCTTCCTGACGGTCGGCGTCGGTCACGAAGTAAGCCGACAGGTAACCCTTGTCGAAACGCATACCCTCGGTGAGCTCGAGCTCGGTGCCGAACGTGTTCGACTCCTCGACGGTGACGACACCTTCCTTACCGACCTTGTCGATCGCCTCGGCGATGATCGCACCGATCTGCGGGTCGGCGGCGGAGATAGACGCCGTGGCGGCGATCTCTTCCTTGGTCTCGATTTCCTTGGCAGCGGAGATGAGCTCGGCCGAGACGGCGGCGACGGCCTTCTCGATGCCCTTCTTCAGGCTGATGGGGTCTGCACCGGCGGCCACGTTGCGAAGTCCTTCGCGAACGAGGGCCTGAGCCAGGACGACGGACGTCGTGGTGCCGTCACCGGCAACGTCGTCGGTCTTCTTGGCGACCTCTTTGACCAGCTCGGCGCCGATCTTCTCGTACGGGTCGTCGAGTTCGATCTCCTTGGCGATGGACACGCCGTCGTTGGTGATCGTGGGGGCGCCCCACTTCTTCTCGAGGACAACGTTGCGACCGCGGGGCCCGAGGGTGACTCGGACGGCGTCGGCCAGCGTGTTCAAGCCACGCTCGAGGCCGCGGCGGGCCTCTTCGTCAAAAGCAATGATCTTAGCCATTGTGTTTTTCGTCCCTCCCGGACGTCATGAACGTATTTAGCACTCAGGTTGATCGAGTGCTAACACGATTCTGGCACTCTCCCCCACCGAGTGCAAGCCGCGTGACCGGGAATGAAGAACGCCGCCCGCGGTGTGCGAGCGGCGTTCTCCGTGATCGTTGATGCGGTCTCAGGCGAGGCGCACCGACTCCGCCTGCGGGCCCTTTGCCCCGGTGCCGACCTCGAACACGACGGCCTGGCCCTCTTCGAGAACCTTGTAGCCGGACATGTCGATCGCCGAATAGTGGACGAAGACGTCCTGTCCCTCTCCGTCGACGGTGATGAAGCCGAAACCTTTTTCAGCGTTGAACCATTTCACGGTCCCGTTCGCCATGAGTAACTCCCAGTTGCTGTGTTATTTCCGCACCAACGTTTTGCCTGTGCGGGGTCTACTGCATATGTGAGGATGCAGCCATCGTGCGTATCGAGGCCGATCCGGGTGGAGCGTACTGACGGCAAAATGTGTGACCAATTTCAGATAGTAATGAAATGGACAGCCAGGTCAACGGGTAAATGACCCGATATCGCGATTGCGTACAACAATTCAATGAGAATTAAACATCGCCGAAATATGCGGGCGGTTTCGGGGCGCGCTCCGGCCGTTACGGGGCAGTCGTCGTGGGCGTGTAGTCGGTGCCGAGCACGATCGTGATGGTGGTCGCCTCACCCTCGGCTCCGGCATCCGGCGCCTCGGTTTCGGTGAGCAGCTGGATGGTCGCGCCACCCAGCGCCTGGGCGAGCCCCCTGGCCACACCTTCCTGAGCGGAATCCCGGTAGTAGACGATGGTGGTCTCGACGTCGGTCGAGGTGGAGTTGCTCGGAGTGATGCTCTGCTCCCAGCCCGCGGCGTTGAGCTGCGAGATGGCCGTCGCGGCGAGACCCGCGGTCTTCGTGCCGTTGAGCACCACGATCTCGGCGTTCGGATCGATGGTGGGTGCCGCGGTCGGAACCTCGCTGGCGGGTGCGGTGCCCGAGGCCACGGGCGTATCGGTGAACTGCACCCGGTCGCTCAGCACGTTGATGGCCACGGCGCCGATGGCGACGAGGAGGAGCGTGATGACGGCGGCGACCACGAACCCGATCCAGCCGCGACGCTTGGCGGGCGCACGGTGCGCACCCACGCGTTTGAGGTCGCGCGGCGCTTCGTCGAACCGGTCTTTCGGGTAGCTCTGTCCCATGGCTTAGTCGTTGGTCCTCTGGGTCGGGTCAGGGGCGTCGCACCGGGCGACATCCGCTCGCCTCATAGGCTGCGCCGGGCACGCGCGTCGCGGCGGGCGAGGCGTCGATCGTGCAGGCGGCGGAGTCGGTTGACGAGCAACGGATCGTGGGCGACCGCCAGGGGGGATTCCAGCAGTGCGCCCAGCAACTGATAGTAGCGGGCGGGGCTCAGCGAGAAGGTGTTGCGAATGGCCTCGTCCTTGACGGACTGTTCGCGCCACGTGCGATTCTCGAAGTCGAGGATGGCTGCCGACAGTTCGTCGAGTCGGTCACCGGTCGTTCGAGCTTCGTTTTGAGCTTGTGTCGACATCAGGCGGGCCTCCTCACGAGCGCCATACTATCCAGCGCCACCTGAGCGCCCGCTCACCGCCCTCGGCGTTTGTCGAACCCGTCACTCAGACAAATCGCAGCCACTGGCCGTGTGGTCCGGCGACGGCGACGGGTTCGCCGTCGAGCGCCACGATGAAACGACCCGGTTCGGATGCGGCGGCCCCCGTCCCCTCGATCGCGGCGAGTCGCTCGGCCAGATCGGGCAGCACGCGCTCCCCCTCGTTCGAGATCCACCGCACGCCCAGCCGCCCAACCTCCCGGGCGAACTCCTCGCGCCGCACCGGGGACAGGTAAGCCAGCACGCCCGCGGTGACGACGACCGGGGTCGTGCCGGCGGGCGCACGGGCAACCAGCGCAGCGAGATCGTCCACGGCATCTCCGGTGACGAGGAGCGGCGGGTTTTGTCGCACGATGTCGAGTGCCGCCTCGATTCGCGAGCGCCGCTCGGTCTCTTCGGGCCAGAGGAGCGTCAGAAACCAGCGGATGTCTTCGGTATCCCGCACATCGATGGGCGCGAGATCGATGCCGGCACGCCAAGCGATGCGCGGCATCCGTGTCGGCAGCACAGGCGTGGTGCGAATTGCCTCAGCCGGCACCCGCGCAGCATCATCACCGGCATGACCCGTCAGATCGGGGGCGTCCCCCATAGGGTCGTCGAGCTCGGCGGGTTCGAGCGTCAGCTGGTGCCGGCCCGCCGAATCCGTGACCGTTATCGCGGTCTCCAGCACGACCGGGCCGGGGCCGTCTTCCGGGTCGAGACGCCAGACGCCGTCATCCGGGTCGAACTCTCGAGCGCCGGGGTTCGTGACGAGACGGCGGACGCGGCTCGAATCCGTGAACCGGAAGCTGTAGCGGTCGGGGTACAGACACAGCCCGGCCGACGCCCCCACTTCGATCAGCGCGAGCGGCCCCTCAGCGTCATCGATCTGCGCCAACACCGGCAGGATGCTCGCGGTGCGACCCGGCTCGTTCGTCTGCGTCGACCGCGCGCGCATCTCGCCTGACACGCTCGACCAGTTCGAAAGGACGAACTCGCGGAAGGCCGCGTAGGACGTGCCGCCGACGTCGGCATCCTCAGCCGACGCGTCCCGCATGCCGTCGTCGGCCCCGCACCAGCGCGCGCACGCGAACAACAGGTTGGGCTGGCGCTTCTCGGGCGGCAGCTCTCCCAGCAACGCGAGCACCTCGTCGTCAGCCGCCACCCCCTCCGCCCAGGCGACGTAGAGGGGCGACCGGCCGACCGCCTCCTGCCGCGCGAAACGCTCGTACCAGGCGCGTGTTCGGTCCATCCCGGCATCATGTCATGCGGGAACAATATTCAGCTCCGCCCGGTTTAATAGGGTGATCTGTCTATGACCGCAGGAGGCACCATGACTTACGAAGTAAACAAGAGCGACGCCGAGTGGCGCGAGAACCTTCCCGCCGACCAGTACGCCGTCCTCCGCGAAGCGGCCACCGAACGCCCGTGGACGGGTGAACTCCTCGACGAGGCCCGCTCGGGTCTCTACACCTGTGCGGCGTGCGGCAACGAGCTCTTCAAGAGCGGAACGAAGTTCGACTCCGGCTGCGGCTGGCCCTCGTTCTACGAGTCGGTCGACCCCGAGGCCGTGCAGCTCATCGAGGACAAGAGCCTCGGAATGGTGCGCACCGAGGTGCGTTGCGCCAAGTGCGGTTCGCACCTCGGCCACGTGTTCGACGACGGTTTCGGCACCCCCACCGGCGACCGTTACTGCATGAACTCGCTCGCCCTCGGCTTCACCCCGAGCGAATAAGTGACCGACCTCGTCGAGATCGTCGCGGGTCGGCGCTCCTGGTCCAAGGTGACCTCGGATGCTCCCACCCACGACGAGCTCCTCCCCCTGGTGCAGGCTGCCGGGCGCGTGGCCGACCACTCCTCGCTGCGCCCCTGGCGCCTGATCGAGTTGCGCGGCGACGCCCGGCTCGAGCTGGCGCGGGCGCTCGGCAAGGCCGAAGGGTCGAGCAAACCATCCAGCAAACCGCTGAAGGCTCCACTCATCCTCGCCATCGTCGCGAACGTGAAGAAGAGCAAGGTTCACCCGTGGGAGCAAGAGGCCACGGCCTCGGGCGTCGCCCATATGATGAGCCTGCTTCTGCACGACGCCGGCTGGGGCGTGTTCTGGCGCACGAGCCACTACACGCGCGCCAAGTCGGTGCGCAAAATGCACAAGCTCGAGAAGAACGAAGAGCTGCTCGGATGGCTGTACGTCGGCGGTCTCCCGGCTAACGCCCGACCCGGCCGCCGCAAGCTCATCGACCCCGAGCAGTTCCTGCAGCCGCTGCATCCCCACACCCTCGCCGGTGTGACGGCCAGCTCGGATGCCGACAGTGAGGACGAGTTCCACCCGGTGCCGGTTGCTCCGGCGGGCGAGAAGGCCAAGAAAGACAAGAAGAGCAAGAAGAGCAAGAAAGACACGACGGGCAAGAACGTCAAGAAGGCCGTGGCGCTCTAGCCCCACCGTTCTCCGCTCGCACAAGAGGGGCGCTCCATCACGGAGCGCCCCTCTTTCTGTGTCGCCGCTACGGGGTGCGGTGTTGGCGTGCTCCGATATCCGCCGCGGCGATTCCAGCGCGTGCTGCTAGCGGGTGCGGCGCTTCCAGCGTGCGCTCGCGATGACGACGGCGCAGAGCGCGAGCGCCGTCGAGCCGAAGGTCGCGAAGCCGAGGTGCGTGGCATCGCTCGGGAAGATCACGTCGATGGCGATCGCGGCGAGCAGCTGCCCGGCCACCGAGGCGAGCCCCAACACGAGCACACCGGTGTGCTGGACGAGCCAGGCGAGCGTTCCGATGAAGACGCAGCCGATCGCGCCGCCGGTGTAGAGCCACCATTCGGTGGGCAGCGACGTCGGCCAGCCGACGAACGACGAGTGGATGAGCATCGCGACGACGAGTGCCGCGGTGCCGACGACGAAGTTGCCGAACGTGGCCGCGAGCGTGCTCTGCGCCGCAACCTTGACGCGGCCGTTGACGGCCTGCTGCCAGCTGAGGCCCAGACCGGCGATGAGCGGAAGGATGAGCACCCAGACGGGCACGGGGCCGCCGAGCTGACCCGATACCGACCAACCCACGGCGATCAGGGCGAGGATGGCTCCCGCGGCGCGCGGCGCGGTGATGCGCACGACGCCCGTCGGCCCGAAACCGGCGCGGTCGAGGAGGAGTCCGCTGACCGTCTGCCCGGCGATGACGGCCACGCTGAAGAGCGCGACACCCACGAGCGCGGCCGTGAGGCCCTGTGAGAGCACGAGCAGGGCGCCCGCGAGACCGCCGAGCACGGTCCACCAAGGCATCGTGCCACTGCGCAGCATGCCCCAGACACGCGCGACACCGGCGCGGCCCGATCGCATGATCAGCAGACAGACCAGCAGGATGACGAGGCCGCTGCCGAACGAGATCGACGCCGCTACGAAACCGTCGCCGGCGCGCGCCGATAGCTCGCCGTTGATGCGCGCCTGCGCAGCGATGCCGCCGCCCACGACGACGGCGATGAGAATGGCCAGCGCGGCCGGTAAAGGCTTCTTGGCGGCCGGAGCTTCGGCGACGGAGGTCGCTGCTGCGGGACGTGTGGCGGAGGTCGCGGCGGAGTCCGAGGCGGACCTGTCAGCGTTCCCTGCGGCGGCGGAATTGATGTCTGTCATTCGTATCTGTCCCTTGCATCTCGTTCGTGCCGGGCGCGAGCGCACCGGCATCCGAGGACAACCGCGCACCCCGCCGAATAATGCCCGCGGCCCTACACCCGCCGGGCCCCACATATGCCCGGCCCCCACATGTCGGCCCCCACATGCCCGGCCCCCACATGCAAAGACCCGCCGGCCTCGCGGGCCGACGGGTGCTTGCATTCTGTTGCTACATCTGAGCTGCCTGTCAGATTCGAACTGACGACCTGCTGTTTACAAGACAGCTGCGCTACCAGACTGCGCCAAGGCAGCAGCTTTGAAGCATCCCAACCTTATCGGATGGGGGCCGACCAGACCACTCGGTCACCCGAGCGGCCCGGCCGAAACGTGCGCCTACGGGGCAGGAGTCGGAGCAGGAGTCTCGCTCGGGGCGGGAGTCTCGCTCGGCTCAGCCGTCTCGCCCGAGGTGGGCGTCGGGCTCGACGTGGAGTAGGTCTCGGACGCCGTCGACAGCACGAACGCCTGGAACTCCTTGGCGTCGGTGATCGAACCCGTGTACTGCTTGTCGTTCACCAGGATGGTGGGCGTGGCCTGCAGCTTTTCGAGCGACGAGTTGGGGATGGGCTCGCCGAGCGCGCGGTCGGTGGCGTTCTGCACCCACGACTTGTAGGTGAAGTCGTCGATGCACGAGTCGATCTTCTTGGCCTCGGACGTGCCGGTGTCGGCGACGAGCTTCTTGATCTGATCGTTCGTCAGGCCTGCCGTTCCCTCTTCGGGCTGGTTGGCGAAGAGCGCGTTGTTCAGCGCGGGCCAGTCGTTGGGCGAGTAGTTCGCGACGCAGGCGGCCGCGTTGGCACTGCGGAGGGAATACTGCGTGCCGGCCGATTTGCTCGTCAGGAAGGCGATGGGGTGGTACTCGACGGTGACGGTGCCCGACTCGGCCCAGCTCGTGAGCTGCTCGGCGTTGGTCTCTTCGAACTGGCCGCAGAAGGGGCACAGATAGTCGAGATAGATGCGGATGTTGGGCACGTTCGGGTCGGTCTTCGTGGCCTGCGGCTCGGCACCGGCGGCCAGCGCGTCGGACGGCACGACCTTCATGTCCTGACCGAACACGATGCCGTCGCTCGCCATGTTGGCGGGCCCAGGGGATGCCGGGCGGATCGCCGTTGCGATGATGACGGCCACTCCCGCGACGATGGCGAGAACGACGACGACCAGTCCACCCTGCAGGAGGACGCGGTTGCGGCGGTCTTTCTTGCGCTGGGCTTCGCGCTGGACCTTGGCCTTCTCGCGCGCCGCTTCGCGTCGCTCGTTCTTGGAGGGACGGTGCCCGGGACCACCGATGCTCATGGATCCTCGCTCTATCGTGTTGGGGAAGTCGTGACGGCTCACGGGAAGAGCCAAACCTCATCGAGGCTACCTCTCTCATCTGGGAATCGTCCAAACGATGGCTGAATGCGAGGGCTGTGTGGCCGGGCACGGGTTGACCCCCGAACGTGGCATAATGAGGCCACCGGTGTCGCGCTTCGGCGTGCGCCGCGACAACACAACGATGTGTTCACCCGAACGGTTCCGGCCGCACGGGTGTGACCATCGACATCCATCACAACGGATCGTCCGGCACGTACCTGCCGGTGAAGGAGAAAATAATGGCGTCAGTAACGTATGACAACGCAACCCGTCTGTACCCCGGTGGCACGCGCCCCGCGGTCGACAAGCTGAACCTCGAGGTCGCCGACGGCGAATTCCTCGTTCTGGTCGGCCCCTCCGGTTGCGGAAAGTCGACGTCTCTTCGCATGCTCGCCGGCCTCGAAGAGGTCAACTCGGGCAGCATCCGCATCGGCGACCGCGATGTCACCGATGTTCCCCCGAAAGACCGTGACATCGCCATGGTCTTCCAGAACTACGCGCTCTACCCGCACATGACGGTCGCCGAGAACATGGGCTTCGCGCTGAAGATCGCCGGCGTCGGCAAAGACGAGCGCGCCACCCGCGTGCTCGAGGCCGCCAAGCTCCTCGACCTCGAGGAATACCTCAACCGCAAGCCCAAGGCCCTCTCGGGTGGTCAGCGTCAGCGTGTTGCCATGGGTCGCGCCATCGTGCGTCAGCCCCAGGTGTTCCTCATGGACGAGCCGCTGTCCAACCTCGACGCCAAGCTCCGCGTCCAGACGCGCACCCAGATCGCGTCGCTCCAGCGTCGCCTCGGTGTCACCACGGTCTACGTCACGCACGACCAGACCGAGGCCCTCACCATGGGTGACCGCATCGCCGTGCTGAAGGATGGTCTGCTGCAGCAGGTCGGAACGCCGCGCGACCTGTACGAGAAGCCCGAGAACGTGTTCGTCGCCGGCTTCATCGGCTCCCCCGCCATGAACCTCATCCAGGCCGACCTGGCCGAGGGCGGCATCGTCTTCGGTTCCTCCGTCGTCCCGGTCGACCGCGAGATCCTCTCGGCCACCTCGGCCAAGGAGGTCACCGTGGGCGTTCGACCCGAAGACATCCAGGTCTCGACCGAGCCGGGCGTGGGCCTGCAGGTCACGGTCGACCTCGTCGAAGAGCTCGGCGCCGACGGCTACCTCTACGGTCACGCCGACATCAACGGCAAGCGCACCGACCTCGTCGCCCGCGTCGACGGTCGCCTGCACCCCTCCGCCGGTGAAACGGTCGGCCTCGTTCCGACGCCGAACCACCTGCACACGTTCGACATCGAGTCGGGCGAGCGCCTCAACAAGGCCGTCGTAGCCTAACGACGATCAGACGCCGGCCGGGTCCGCACAGCGTGCGACACCCGGCCGGCGCTATCGTTTAACGATCATGAGCGGTTCACTGAACATCACGGCGGCCACCGTCGACCCTGCCCTGCTTGACCTGCCTTGGAACCTGCCGCTCGACACCTGGCCGTCCGAGAACATCGCGTCGCTGCCCAAGGGCATCTCGCGCCACCTCGTGCGCTTCGCCAACCTGTCGGGCTACGTCATCGCGGTGAAAGAGACCACGAGCGAGATGGCCCGCGGCGAATACGACATGTTGCGCACCCTGCAGCGTCTCGACATCCCGTGTGTCGACCCCGTCGCGGTCATCACCAACCGCACGACCGACGACGGCGACCCCCTGCCCTCGGTCCTCGTCACGCGGCACCTCAAGTTCTCGCTGCCCTATCGCGCGCTGTTCTCGCAGCAGCTGCGGCCCGACACGGCCACGCGTCTCGTAGATGCCCTGGCCGTGCTGCTCGTGCGCCTGCACGTCATCGGCTTCTTCTGGGGCGACGTCTCGCTCTCGAACACGCTCTTCCGCCGCGACGCCGGAGCCTTTGCGGCCTACTTGGTAGATGCCGAGACGGGCAAGCTGTTCGACGGCGGGCTCTCCAACGGCCAGCGCGAGAATGACCTCGAGGTCGCGCGCGTCAACATCGCGGGCGAGCTCATGGACCTCGAGGCCGGCGGCCGCGTCGACGACGAGCTCGACCCGATCACGGTGTCGAACGGCATCGTCGCCGCCTACCGCTCGCTGTGGAAAGAACTCACGGGGAGCGAGCAGTTCGAGAGCTCCGAGCGCTGGCGCATCAACGAGCGCGTCGCGCGTCTCAACGAGCTGGGCTTCGACATCGAAGAGCTGGCCATCAAGGCGAGCGCCGAGGGCACCCAGATCCGAATCCAGCCGAAGGTCGTCGACGCGGGTCACCACCAGCGCCGTCTGCTGCGGCTCACGGGTCTCGACACGCAGGAGAACCAGGCCCGGCGCCTGCTCAACGACCTCGACTCCTACATGGCCACCATGCCCAACCCGAACATCGACGAGGAGATGGCCGCACACGAGTGGCTCATCCGCGTGTTCGAGCCCGTGGTCAAATCCATCCCGCGTGATCTGCGCGGCAAGCTCGAGCCCGCCGAGGTGTTCCACCAGTTGCTCGAGCACCGGTGGTACTTGTCGGAGCAGCAGGGGCGCGACATCCCGCTCGCCGAGGCCCTCACGTCCTACATCACCAACGTGCTGCGGCATCGTCGAGACGAGGCCACCGTCATCGAGCCACCCACGGGCACCATCACCCTCCCGGTGGATGTCGTGAGCGACGACGCCTCGTCCGACGACGACGTCGACTGGCGCGAACTGGTCTGAGCCGACTGGACTGAGTGGGCCGATCAACGGGTCGCGAAAAAGGCCGGCACGGGATGTCAGACATCCGTGCCGGCCTTCGCTCGCTCTGAGAGCTAGCGGGTCTTCGCCGCGGCGCGCAGCTTCGAGATCTCGTAGAGCGTGACGCTCGCAGCGATGCCGGCGTTGAGCGACTCGGTGTCGGCACCGATCGGGATCGACACGACCGCGTCGCAGTTCTCGGTGACGAGACGCGACAGACCCTTGCCTTCGCTGCCCACGACGACGAGCAGCGGGCGGTCGGCGAGCGCCAGGCCGGGCAACGACACGTCGCCGTCACCGTCGAGGCCGATCACGAAGACGCCCTGCTGTTTGAACGCCTTGATGGTGGCGGTCAGGTTGCCGGCCATGGCGACGGGCAGGCGGGCGGCGGCACCGGCCGACGTCTTCCATGCCGAGGCGGTCAGGCCCACCGAACGACGCTGCGGCAGGATGATGCCGTGTCCGCCGAAGGCCGCGGTTGAGCGGATGATCGCGCCGAGGTTGCGCGGGTCGGTGATGCCGTCGAGCGCCACGAACAGCGGCGTCTGCGCGCGGCTGATGGTCTTCTCGAGCAGCTCCATCGGGTGCGCGTACTCGTAGGGCGGAACCTTGAGCGCCAGGCCCTGGTGCACCGAGTCGAAGCCGCCGAGACGGTCGAGCTCGGGCTTCATGACCTCGAGAATGGGGATGCCGCGGCCCGTTGCCATGGCCAGGACCTCTTTCACGCGGTCGTCGAATTCGATGCGCGTGGCGACGTAGAGCGTGGTCGCCGGAATCTTGGCACGCAGCGCCTCGAGCACCGAGTTGCGGCCCGTCACGATCTCGCTGTCATCGGCCTGCTTCTGCTTGCGCGGCTTCTGGCCGGTGGCGGTCGTCGGGCGTCCGCCACCCTTCTTGGCCTGGGCCTCCTGCAGTCGCTGCTGGGCGATCTTGCGCTTGCCGGCGACGTGGTAGGTGCGGTCCTCGGCCTTGGGGGTCGGCCCGCGGCCTTCGAGCGCCTGCCGACCGTTGCCACCGGTGCCCTTGACGGCACCCTTCTTCATCTTGCGGACCGCGCCGGGGCGGCCTTGTTTGCTAGCCATCGATACTCCAATGTGCACCTGTGGGGGTGTCTTCTACGGTGATTCCCGCCGCGGCGAGGTCATCTCGGATTCGGTCGGCGGCGGCGAAATCGCGCCCCGCTCGTGCGTGTTCGCGGGCATCGACCAGCCGGGTGACGAGGGCGGCCAGCACGTCGTGCGAGTCGTTCTCACCACCCTGTTCCCATTCGGGGGCGAGGGGGTTGATGCCCAGGACGTTACTCATGGCCCAGACCTGGCCGCGCGCTTCGGCAGCCACGCGCAGGTCGTCGTCGTCGATCGCGGCGTTGCCCGATCGGATGGTGTCGTGCAGAACGGCGAGCGCCTGGGGAACGCCGAGGTCGTCGTCCATGGCTTCGCGGAACTCGTCGGGGATGCTCTCGGCTCCCGTTCCCGCGAAACGCGTGCCGGCGAGCCGACGGTCGGCACGGCGCAGGAAGCTCTCGATGCGCTCGAGCGCGGCCTCGGCCTCGGTGAGCGCGTTGTCGTGGAAGTCGATCGTGGAACGGTAGTGCGCCTGGCCGAGGTAGTAGCGCACGACGATGGGCCGCGCCTGCGACAACAGGTCGGCCGCATAGACCGAGTTGCCGAGCGACTTGGACATCTTCTGCCCGTTCACGTTGACGAGGCCGTTGTGCACCCAGTAGTTGGCGAAACCGTGACCGGCCGCGGTTGATTGCGCGAGTTCGTTCTCGTGGTGCGGGAAGCGCAGGTCGAGCCCGCCGCCGTGGATGTCGAAGTTCTCGCCCAGGTAACGGCTCGCCATCGCGGAGCATTCGATATGCCATCCGGGTCGCCCGTCGCCCCACGGGGACGGCCAGGACGCGCTCTCGGGCTCTGAGTCTTTGTGCCCCTTCCACAGGGCGAAATCGCGGGGGTCGCGTTTGCCGCGGGGGTCGGCGTCGGCGGCCTGTTCCATCTTGTCGATGCTCTGGCGCGTGAGGTCGCCGTAGGAGGGCCAGCTGCGCACGTCGAAGTAGACGTCGGCCGAGTCATCCGTGGCGGGGTAGGCGTGGCCGTTGTCGATCAGGCGCTGAATGATGGCGTGCATCTGCTGGATGCTGGCGGTGGCACGCGGCTCATAGGTGGGAGCGAGCACGCCCAAAGCGCGGTAACCGGCGGCGAATTCGAGCTCCATGCGGTAGGCGAGCGCCCACCACGGCTCGTGCTCGGTGGCGTTCTGCAGGACCTTGTCGTCGATGTCGGTGACGTTGCGCACGAGCGTGACGTCGTAGCCCGAGAAGTTCAGCCAGCGACGCAGCTGGTCGTAGACGAGCGCCGAACGCAGGTGCCCGATGTGGGGCGAGGACTGCACCGTCGGCCCGCACACGTAGAGCCCCACCTTGCCGTCGACGATCGGCGTGAAGTCTCGAAGCGCCTGAGCCTTCGTGTCATAGAGTCGCATTCCCACTCCCTCAGACTACTGGTCGGGCGGCAGACGAGGCCCGGATGTCGGAGAGCAGTGCCGTGGCGATCGCGGCCACGCCTTCGCCCCGCCCGGTGAAACCCAGGCCGTCTGTGGTGGTGGCGGACAGCGAGACGGGCGCACCCACGAGCGCGGTCAGCAGTTCTTCGGCTTCGGCGCGGCGCGGCGAGAACCGGGGGCGGTTGCCGACGATCTGTGCGGTGACGCTCTCGATGCGGTAACCCGCTTCGCGCACGCGCTCGATGGCGGCTTCGAGGAACACACTCCCGTGCGCGCCGTCGAAGCGCGGGTCGTCGGTGCCGAACATGCCCCCGATGTCGCCGAGGCCTGCTGCACTCAGCACGGCGTCGACGATGGCGTGGGCGACCGCGTCGCCGTCGCTGTGGCCCGACAGCCCGGGTTCGCCCGGCCAGTGCAGGCCCGCAAGCCAGAGCGGCTGGTCGTCGTCGAACGCGTGCACATCGATGCCGAGGCCCGAGCGCAGGGCCGGGGAGCGGTGAGAGGGCGCTAGCGAGGCGGCGGAACGTTCGGCGAGCAAGCGTTCGGCGCGCTGCAGATCCCACGGCGTCGTGATCTTGAAGGCCAGCGGGTCGCCCGCGACGACGATCGAGGAGAATCCGTGCGCGGCGCACAGGGCGGCGTCGTCGGTGTGATCGTCTCCCCCTGCTGCATAGGCGGCGAGGATCTGCTCACGCGGGAAACCCTGCGGCGTCTGCACGGCCCGCAGCGCCGACCGGTCGACCGTGCCCGTGATGGTTTCGTCGGCGTCGACGCTTTTGATGGTGTCGGCCACGGCCAGGCCGGGCACGACTCCCCCGCCGGTCTGCTCGACGAGCACGGCCACGCGTTCGAGATGATCGGATGTCGCGAGCGCTCGGGCGGCATCGTGCACCAAAACGGTCTGCACCGATTCGAGCAGCAGCCCGAGGCCCGCGTGCACCGACTCCTGGCGGGTGACCCCGCCCGACACGACGCTCACATAGTCGCGCGCGGCCCCGGCTGCTGCGAATGCGATTTCTTCGGCCTCTGGCACGAGCGCGGCGGGCGCCACGACGATCACCTGGGCCGCTTCGTGCATGCCGAAGACACCGTCGAGACAGTGCTCGAGGATGCTGCGGCCCGCCAGCGTGACGAAGGCCTTGGGCCGCTCGGCACCGAGCCGCTGTCCGCTGCCCGCGGCGACGACGATGATCGCTCGCGTGGGTGCGAGGCCGCCTGAGGCCTCAGTACCGCTGATGTCGAACGTCGAACCGGCTGCGGTCGAGGATCCGGGTTCGGCGACCGTCGCTTCGTACTCGGGCGGTAGCTCGGATGCGGGATTCATGGGCCGATTCTAGGGGTGTGCACGACGAATGCCCGCCCCGTCTCCGGAGCGGGCATTCGATCGAGGATTAGGACGCGAGAACCTCGTCGAGGACGGTGGAAGCCGCCTCTTCGCTGGACTTCTCGGCGAGCGCGAGCTCGGAGATGAGAATCTGTCGCGCCTTCGCGAGCATGCGCTTCTCACCGGCCGAGAGGCCGCGGTCCTGGTCACGACGCCACAGGTCGCGGACGACCTCGGAAACCTTGATGACATCGCCAGAGGCGAGCTTCTCGAGGTTGGCCTTGTAGCGGCGGCTCCAGTTGGTGGGCTCTTCGGTGAAGGGCGCACGCAGAACCTCGAACACCTTGTCGAGGCCTTCTTTGCCGATCACGTCGCGAACGCCGACGAGGTCGACATTCTCGGCCGGAACCTCAATCACGAGGTCACCCTGGGTGACGCGCAGCTTCAGATAAAGCTTTTCTTCCCCCTTGATGACCCTGGTCTTCACTTCGGAAATCGTTGCGGCCCCGTGGTGGGGGTAAACGACGGTTTCGCCAACCTCAAAAAGCATGGATATGTATCCCTTCAGCAACATCTAGGATACCACAGGGCCGCATACACTAAGGTTCGCCTAACCGCCGACTTCGACACGTCGCCACTAGGCTAAACTCGTGAATTGTTCCGCATTCGTGCGCCCCGCGCGCGACTGCACTCCGAGGCTCCGTGGAGGGTTTTTGTGAAGTCGCGTCTCGTCGCATCCGCTGTTCTGGCGGCCACCGTCGTCCTCGGCACGGCGGGTTGCAACCTCGTCGCTCCGCAGGCAACCACCGAGATCCAGGACGTCACCGACGGCGTCAGCGGAACGGTCGGCGATCTGCGCATCCGCAACGCCTTCGTCGTGTCCGACGACGGCAAGGTCGGCAACCTCATCGTCTCGGTCGTCAACCCGGGCAACGGCCCGCATGCCCTCGACATCCAGTTCGGCAAGGGCGCCGGCCGCGTCTCGGGCACCGTGACGGTCGACGGCAACTCCAGCCCCACCTTCGGCGACGAGCAGACCATCACGCTCACGGGACTCGATGTGGCTCCCGGCGGCCTCGTGCCCATCTTCTTCCAGTACGGCACCGAGACCGGTGTCGAGCTGCTGGTTCCGGTGCTCGACTCCGAGCTGCCCGAATACGAGGACTACGCGCCCTCGACCAGCATCGAGAACGACCGCCGCGCGGTCGTCATCTCCTAGCTAAACAGGCACGACCCGCAAGAAGCCCCCGCTCACTGAGCGGGGGCTTCTTCGTTGGCCGAGACGGGTTACGCCTCGAAGCGGTAGCCGAGCCCCCGCACGGTCACGAGCATGCGCGGCTCGGAGGGGTTCTCCTCGATGCGCGAGCGGATGCGCTTGATGTGCACGTCGAGCGTCTTGGTGTCGCCGAAGTAGTCGCTGCCCCACACCCGGTCGATGAGCTGACCTCGTGTCAACACGCGCCCGGCGTTGCGCAGCAGCAGCTCGAGCAGCTCGAACTCCTTCAGCGGCATGCCGATCTCCGATCCGCGCACGGCAACCGTGTGGCGGTCGACATCCATGCGCACTCCCCCGGCCTCGAGGATGGCGTCATCCTCTTCCGGGTCGCTCTGGCGGCGGCGCAGAACGGCACGGATGCGGGCCAACAGCTCGCGGCTGGAATAGGGCTTGGTGACGTAATCATCCGCCCCGAGTTCGAGGCCCACGACGATATCGACCTCGGAGTCCTTGGCGGTCAGCATGATGATGGGGGCCGTCGAGACGTTGCGGATCTGGCGGCACACCTCGGTGCCGGGAATCCCCGGCAGCATGAGGTCGAGCAGCACCAGGTCGGCCTCTTCGGCCAGGAAGGCTTGCACGGCACTCGGCCCATCCTCGGCGATCTGCACCTCGTAGCCCTCGCGTTCCAGCAGGTAGGCCAGCGGTTCGCTGAGGGCGGCTTCGTCCTCGACGAGGAGGATGCGGGTCATCGCGTTTCCTTTCGGATGTCGCCAGAGAGTTCCGGCACAGGTGTCACCTTCGACGCTTCGGGTAAACGGATGGTGAACGTGGAGCCGTGATCGACCTGCGACCAGACGCGCACATCGCCGCCGTGGTTCTGCACCGTGTGTTTGACGATGGCGAGGCCGAGGCCCGTTCCGCCCGTGTGACGGGAGCGCGCCTCATCCACACGGAAGAAGCGCTCGAAGACCCGCTCGCGGTCCTCTTCGGGAATGCCGACGCCCTGGTCGGTGACCGAGACCTCGACGGCGTCGTCCGCGTGACGCAGGCCCACACCGACGCGCGAACCGGCGGGCGAGTAGTGGATGGCGTTGGAGATGAGGTTGTGCACCGCAACCACGAGCAGCGCCTCGTCGCCATAGACGTAGGCGTCCTTGGCACTCTTCGCGACGAGCGTGACACCCGTCGCATCGGCGGCCACACGGTTGCGGTCGACGGCGGCCGCGACGACACGCTCGAGGTCGACGAGCGTGGGCTGGTGCAGGGCATCCGCGGATTGCAGCCGCGAGAGGTCGATGATCTCGGCCGTGATCTTCGAGAGACGCTGGGCCTCGGCACTCAACCGGGCCGCGAACTTGCGCACCTGCACGGGGTCGTCGGATGCCGGTTCCAGAGCCTCGGCCAGCAAGCTCACGGCTCCGATGGGCGTCTTCAGTTCGTGAGAGATGTTCGCGATGAAGTCGCGTCGAACCTCGTCGAGACGCACGGCCTCGGTGTGATCCTCGGCCAGCAGCACGATGTAACGGGTTCCGAGACGCGCACCGCGCACCTGGAGGTTGCGCACGGCATCCCCGAAGCGGCCCTTGCTGACGTCGACGTCGGCGACCGCGGGTTCACCCGTTTCTCGCACGCGCGTGGCCAACTCGTCGAATTCCGCATGCGCGAGCCGCCCGTCCCAGACCAAACCGAGCGCCAGGGCACCGGGCGAAGCCTTCACGACATTGCCGGACGGGTCGAGCACGATGCCCGCGCTCTCGAGCACGTCGAGCACCTGGCTCACGCCATCCGGAACCGTGGGGGCCACGACATCGGCCACCTGCCGCCCGCGATGAGCCGCATAGTGAAACAGGTACATCAACCCGGCTCCGATGGCGAGCCCGAGCGCCAACGAGACGAGCACCAACCAGTGGGACTCCATAGGACTAGATTAGAGGCACGCCATCCGGCCGGGGATTCCCGAGGAGCCTGGAGGGCGGTCCCGATCAGGGCATTTGGGGCGCCGTTCAGGCAGGCGGCACCAAACGTTAACCTTGGACCGGCACGCTGATGACAAAACGGTGTCATCGCAGAAAAAGGAGTTGCCATGCGCGAAGTCTTCCAACTGGAACTGGAAGAGGTGCAGGACCGGCTCGTCGCGATCTCAGAACTGGTCAGCATCTCGATCGATAACGCCACGCAGGCGTTCAACAACTCGAACGTCGCTCTCGCCGAGCGCGTCATCGAAGACGATCACCGCATCGACGAGCTGGCCATCGCCCTCGACGAGCTGGCGATCAACATCCTGGCGCGGCAGCAGCCCGTGGCCCGCGACCTGCGCATCGTCGTCAGCGCCCTGCGCATCAGCGCCTCGCTCGAGCGCATGGGCGACATGGCCGAGCACATCGCGCAGCTGGCCCGCTACCGCTTCCCCGAGAAGGCCGTGCCCAAGGGACTGCGTTCCACGTTCGCCGAAATGGGTCGCCTCGACGTCGAGATCGCCCGCAAACTGACCGACCTGCTGCGCACGGAAGACGTGAAGCTGGCCGAAGAGATCCGCAACGAAGACGACAAGGTCGACGAACTGCACGTCAGCGTCTTCGACAAGGTTCTCGGCGAGACCTGGAAGGGTGAGCCCGTCGCCACGGTCGACGCCACCCTCGCCTCGCGCTACCACGAGCGTTTCGCCGACCACGCCGTGTCGATCGCCAAGAAGGTTCAGTACCTGGCGACGGGCGACTGGCAGCAGCCGGTCGAGGCGTAAGCTCCTCACACTCACAGACGAAGGCCCCCCGGATTTCTCCGAGGGGCCTTCGTCGTGCGGGCTGCGCGGCTGCGTGAACTACTTCTTGTTGCCCTGCGCGGCCACGGCGGCAGCGCCGGCGGCGGCGGCCTCGGGGTCGAGGTAGGCGGCCGGCTCGATCGGACGGAAGTCGGCGTCGAGCTTGTAGACGAGCGGGATGCCCGTGGGGATGTTGAGTTCGGCGATGTCCTCGTCGGAGATGCCGTCGAGGTGCTTCACGAGCGCGCGCAGCGAGTTGCCGTGCGCCGTGACCAGGACCGTCTTGCCCTCGGCCAGGTCGCCCGTGATGTCGGAGTGCCAGTAGGGCAGCATGCGGTCGATGACGTCTTTCAGGCATTCGGTGGCGGGGATGTCGCCGTCGATGCCCACGTAGCGGGGGTCGTTGGCCTGCGAGTACTGGTCGTCTGCGTCGATGGGGGGCGGCGGCACGTCGAACGAGCGGCGCCAGGTCTGGAACTGCTCGGGGCCGTACTCGGCGAGCGTCTGCGCCTTGTCTTTGCCCTGCAGCGCGCCGTAGTGGCGCTCGTTGAGGCGCCAGGTGCGCTTCACGGGGATCCAGAGGCGGTCGGCCGTGTCGAGGGCCAGGTCGGCGGTCTGGATGGCGCGGCTCAGCACCGAGGTGTAGAGGATGTCGGGGGTGAGACCCGATTCCTTCAGCAGCTCGCCCGCGCGCTTGGCTTCGGCGACGCCCTGTTCGCTCAGGCGCACGTCGACCCAACCGGTGAACAGGTTCTTCTGGTTCCAGTCACTGTTTCCGTGACGGAGGAGGATGAGAGTGTAAGGCTCGGACATGCCTCCACTCTAGCGGCGGCGACCCTTTCCGCGGCCCCGGGCGGCCGAGCCTTTGTGGGGCCGGTTTCCGCCGAGCGGCGCGTTCTTCTTCGAGGCGGCGCGCTTGCGATTGTTCTCGGCGGCCTTCTTCTCGGCGGCCTTACGATCGGATTCCTTCTTACCCGCGGCCTTGCGGGCGCTGGCCTCGCGGTCGGCGTCCGACATCCCATCGCGCGAGCTGTGGGCGGTGCGGCCGCGCACGATGCCCACGAAGGTCTGGATCTCGTCGCTCGCCCGTGAACGCGGCCAGGCCAGGGCGATGGTGGTGGATGCTGCGCCGTCGAGGGGCACGGCGACAACGTCTTTGCGGGCATACAACCGGGCGACCGATTGGGGCAGGATGGCGTATCCGCTGCCGGCCGCGACGACCTCCACGACATCCCCATATTCCGAGCCCGGCTCGCGTTCCGGCATGTCCTCGGGGTAGTCGAGATCGCCGACGAGCGTGTCGCCCGCCAGGTCGTCGAGGCTCAGACGATCGGCCTCGGCGAAGGCGTGCTCCTTGGGGAGGACCACGAACGGGAGCTCGTCGTAGAGCGAGATGAGGTGGAACGCATCGGGGTCGTCGATGGGCAGACGCAGCAGCACGACATCCGCACCGCCGTCTTGCCCCACGATCTCGGTCTGCTGCGCCTCGTCGACGCGCACCAATTCGAGGGGCACGTTCGTGTGCCGCTCATTCCAGACCCTGACCCACTTGGTGGGGGTCACGCCCGGCACATAGGCCACCCGAAAACGGATGTCTGCGCCAGCGGCTGGGGTCTCGCTACCTTCGGCCTGCGGCTGCATGGTTCGCCCTCCTGATGAGTGCTCCACTTTACCCAGGTTGGGGCGACGCGCCCGGCAGAGTAGCCTGGAGCCGTGAGTAGCGACAAAGAACAGACCATGAAACCGTCGACGGCGGCCAAGAAGCTCGGCATCTATCTGCCGGCCGCGCCCGAAGACTTCCGTGAGGGTCTGGTCACGCGCGCCCAGCTGAACGACCTGATCGAGAACCCGCCCGAGTGGCTCGTGCAGTTGCGCCTCACGGGGCCGCACCCGCGCGACATCGTCGCCCGCAAGCTGGGCATCTCGATCTCGGGCCTCGCGCGCTCCGGCACCGACGACGTGCTCACCACCGAAGACATCCAGGAGATGCTGCAGTCGCCGCCCGAGTGGTTGGTGCGCGAGCGTCAGGTGCAGGCCGACGTGCGCGCCGAGAACAAACGCGTCAACGACCGCGACGCCGAGCGCGCCGCCCGCCGCGCCGCCGAATAGTCGGCTCCAGCCCGGCACGGTGAGCGTCATGCCCGTCGGCACCATCACCCGCGGAACGACCAACACCAACAGGCTTCGTCGCGTCGACCGATATCTGCAGGTCGCTCCCGCGTTGCTCGATGCCACGGACCCGCTCGTCGTCGACCTCGGCTACGGGCACAGCGCCAGCACGAGCCTCGAGCTGCAGCATCGCCTGCGCCGGGTGCGCCCCGACGTCGAGGTGCTGGGGCTCGAGATCGATCCCGCGCGCGTCTCCCTGGCAACCCGTCAGCTCGAGGCTGTGCACCGCGGTGAGAGCCACTTCCGGTCGGACGCGGCCGTGTCTTTCGCACGGGGCGGCTTCGAGGTTCCGACCCCGGCCGGGCGTCGGCCCGCGGTCATCCGGGCGTTCAATGTGCTGCGGCAATACGACGAGAGCCAGGTGGCGGATGCCTGGGCGCTCATGACGTCTCGCCTGCAACCTCGTGGGCTGCTCGTCGAGGGCACCTGCGACGAGATCGGCCGCATCTCGAGCTGGGTGGATGTCGGCGCCGACGGGCCTCGGTCGTTCACGATCTCGCTGCGGCTGCCGGGACTCGAGCGGCCGTCCGTCGTGGCCGAGCGGTTGCCCAAGGCGCTCATCCACCGCAATGTCGAGGGCGAGCGCGTGCACGATCTGCTCGTCGACCTCGACCGCTTCTGGCAGTACAACGCCGCGCTCGATGTACACAGCCCCGTGCAGCGCTGGGTGGCCACGGTCGCCGGGCTGCGGGATGCCGGGTGGCCCGTGCTCGGGCGTGCGAAGCGCTGGCGGCTCGGCGAGGTCACGGTTCCGTGGGCCGCAGTTGCCCCGCGCGACTGAACCCCGACGCGACGAGCCCGACGCGACCAGCCCGACGCGACGAGCCCGACGGACGGACGGGGCCGGGCTCAGAGCGGCGGGAGTAGTTCGCGCGCCTCGGCGACGGGCACACCGGAGGCGGCCAGCAGGTCGACGACCAACGGGCGCAGCAACAAGACCATGTTCTGCTCGGTGACGGGCGCTCCGGGCATGGCCTCGGACGGGTCGAGGTGACGGGCGAGCTGCCGGAATGTCTGCTGCGCGACCGGCAGCTGCGAGATGTCGTCGATCGACTGCCCGAGCACGGCCACGCCGACGAGCACTCGTGAGAGCAGGTCGGCGAGGGCCGGGCGGGGTTCGCCGTCGACGATCAGGTAGTCGACGCGCCGCGTGACGACGCGCAGGTTGCGGGTGGCGAGATCCATTCCGGACTGCAGCGTGCGCTGGCTTTCGAGTTGCCCGAGGTAGCGCCGCAGGAACGGCGAGATGCGCGCAATGGCGATGGCCGATTCGAGCGAACCGCGCCAGTCGTCGACGACGGGCTGCGTTGCTCGGGCCCTGGCCAGCGCTCGGTCGGCTTCGCCCTGGTCGGCCAGGTGCAGCACCGACACGAGACTCGTGAGCACTCCCCCGAACTCGTGGAACAGGCGGCGTGCATCACGACGTGCGACCCGTCGCGGGTCACGTGGGATCAGCGCGGTGGCCAGCAGGGCGACGGCGCCACCGATGAGGCCGTCGACCGTGCGGATGAAGGGGCCGCCGGGAGGTGCCGCGATCAGCATGACGAGCACGGCCTGCACACCCGCGGCGATGGCGAAGGCCGCTGAACCCGACAGGAACCGCGCCACCATGAGGCTGAGGAACAGGGCGACGCCCAGCTGCCAGAGCCCCTGCCCGAATCCGAGCAGAAGGAGTTCGGCGAGCGCGATGCCGACCGACATTCCGACGGCGGTTTCGAGAACCCGGATGGGGCGGGCGTCCCGCACGAAGCCGAGGCTCGACACCGTGACCGTGACGGCGAGCAGCGGAACCGGATGCCCCAACCCGTAGTGGGCGATGGCATAGGCGGCGACGGCCGCCACCGTGATCTGCATGCCGGCGGGAAGTGAGGAAACCAGGCGCTGCCAGGCCAGATCGAGGTGCACGTGACGATTCACATACCGTGCCCAGCGCCCGGGCGCCGGCGGCTGCCCGCTCATCGACGACCGTTCAGCGCTTGACGGCGCCGAGACGCGGCAGCCGAGGGATCTCTGCGACGGCGCCCGCATCGGAGGGGACGATCACTTCTTGGGCGGCCGCGATGCTCGTGTCGTCGGCGAAAACCACGAGAGGGGCATCCGGTTTGACACCCCGCTTGATCACGGCGAGTGCGACGGGGCCGAGCTCGTAGTGCATGGTGGACGAGGTGACGGCACCCACATCGAGCCATTCGCCCTGGCGCTCGGCGCGCACGATCGAGCCGGGCGCGGGGAGCACGGATTCGGACCCGTCGAGGTGCAACAGCACGAGGCGGCGCGGCGGATGCCCGAGGTTGTGCACCTTGGCGACCGTCTCTTGTCCGCGGTAACAGCCCTTGCTGAGGTGAACGGCGGAACGCAGCCAGTCGAGCTCGTGCGGAATGCTGCGCTCGTCGACCTCGCTCGCGAAGCGGGGACGCCAGGCGGCGATGCGGAGCGCCTCGGCGGCGAGACTTCCGGCGGCGGGAAAACGCGCGGCGATCTCGGGGAGTGCGGCGCGCGGCACGAGAACCTCGGCCCAGGGAAGACGCTCGCCCGGGTGGTCGCCGTGGGCGTATTGGTGGCCGCCGCGCGTCACACCCGTCCACGGGTCGCGCCACATGAGCGGGACGCCGTTGGGGTCGGCGATAGGCAAGCTGGAGGCGTTGCCATTACTTGCCTCGTCGTTGTCTTCAGCGATGTCGTTGTGGCTTCCTTCGGCGCTGACCGCGAGGAAACGATCACCGACGACGCCGATCGTCGCGAACTCGGCCGTGCGGTCTTCGGGTTCGACGCGCAGCATGAAACGCATGCGCGTGAGCCACGAAAGCACCGGCTCGGCCTCGGATGCCTCGACGAGCAGCCAGACCGTCACGCCGTCGTCGATCAGCTTGGCCGCGTGCTCGACGCGCCCGTTCTGGTCGAGGAACAGCGTTTCGGTGGCTTCGCCGGGGGCCAGCCGCGTCAGATCTTGGCTCGTGATCGAGTTGAGCCACGACAGACGGTCGGGGCCTGTGACCGAGAGCACACCCCGCGACGAGAGGTCGACGATGGCGTTGCCCGCCTCGAGTGTGCGCTGCTCGATGGTCGGGCTGCCGTAGTGCGAGGGCACGCCCTGGTCGGCAGCGCCCTCGAGGAGGACGGCCGCGTCGAGCGCGAAGAACGGAGAGCTGCGGTCGGGCTCGAGGGCCCCGGACTCGGCAGCTTCGGCGGCATCTGGAGTCACTTCGGTGCCGTGAGCGACGGAACCAGAAACGGGAACGGCGGGCTGGGCCCCCGCCGGAGCGAGATCGTCAGACATCGGGTCTAGTCGACCTTGCCGAGGCGACCGGACGCGTGCGTGCGCAGGTCTTGTCCGAGCGCGGCGATGTCCCAGGCCCAGAGCAGGTGGTTGTCGACGAGACCGTAGAGGCGGGTCGCCGCGGCGTACTCCTTCGCACCGGCCGTGCGCATCACCGCATCGGTCGACAGGTCGACCCGCGGGCCCTTGACCTGGCCCAGATATAGCTCGGAGACGCCACCGGGGTGCACGACCGACACCTGCAGATCGAAGCCGCCATCGTCGTTGCGCAGCGATTCGACGGCCTCGGCGTCGGCGAAGGGGCGCGGTCCGGTGCCCGGCAGCATGGCCGGCCCGGGATCGCCCTCGCCCAGCGCACGGTTGAGGCGCCAATAGCCCGATTCGGCCACGAGGGGCGTGCGCTCGTCATCGAGCAACCAGGTGTAGGAGTTGTAGTTCAGGTAGGGAAGGCCGTCGTGGCTGAAGCTCACGCGCTGACCGAACTCTCGGCTCACCGACTCGTCACCGATCTTGTAGTCGATGACGCCGGTGCCCTCCCAGACTCCGATCAACCACGACAGAGGAACGAGCTCGGCCGGAAGGTCGGTGGGGATTTCGATCATGTGCGGAGGGCTCCGATCAGCGCTGGCCGCGGAAGAGGTTGTAGAGCACCACGACCGAAACCCAGCCGATGGCGAGGCTGGCGAGACCGAGGAGACCCACGTAGAAGAGTTCGAGTGCGAGCATGCGACAAGTCTAGCCGAGGCATCCGACACCGCCAGATGGGTCGCAGCGAAAAGCGACCCGGCGAGACGAGGCCGGCTAGATGAAGAGGAGCGTGAAGATGCCTGCCGCGATCGACAGGATGATGAGGGCCCCAGCCACGCTGGCCGACACGCGCGCGATGAAACCGGTCTTCTCGGTCGTGCCCAGCTGGATGCCGAAGGTGAGCAGCGCGCATGCGGCGAGCGCCAACGCCAACCAGGAGAACCGCAGGGCCGGCTCGACGAGGACTCCGACCGCGATCGCGAGCACGACGGCAGCAACCCACACGCTGGCGATTCCGCGCCAGGCGCGTTTCGGGGTGAGGGTGACGTCGCTCATGCATCCATCTTGCCGGAGTCGCGAGCTGGTTGCAGCCGATAGGCCGCCGCAAAAGGGCATTCACGACGCTCGAGGGATGAGCAAAAGGCCTGAGCTGCCCTCGGATCGGTGCGCCCCGCGCGTGTCGCTAAGATACATACAGCTATCACTGGAGGAACCCGCGTGGCGCAACTGTTGATCCTGACCTCTCAGGTCAACCACGACGTATTGCCGTCGTTGGGGCTTCTGAGTCACCGAGTGCGCCAAATACCCGCCGAACCGGCCCAGCTGGTCAATGCGCCGAACGCCGACATCATCATGGTCGATGCGCGGCGTGACCTGGCCGGCGCCAAGTCGCTGTGCAAGATCCTGACGACCACGGGCATCGGCGTCCCCCTTCTCCTCATTCTCACCGAGGGTGGGCTCACGGCCGTGAGCGCCGACTGGGGTGCGGATGATGTCATCCTCGACTCCGCCGGTCCCGCAGAGGTCGACGCACGCATTCGCCTGGCCATCGGCCGCCAGGCGCAGGAGCACACCGCCACCAAAATCCAGACCTCGGGTGTCGTCATCGACGAAGCCAGCTACTCGGCGAAGGTGCAGGGCAAACCGCTCGATCTGACCTTCAAGGAGTTCGAGCTGCTGCGCTTCTTCGCCACGCATCCGTCCCGCGTGTTCACGCGCGAGCAGCTGCTCAGCGAGGTGTGGGGCTACGACTACTTCGGCGGCACCCGCACGGTCGACGTGCACGTGCGGCGTCTGCGTGCCAAGCTCGGCGATCTCGAACAGCTGATCGGCACCGTGCGCAACGTCGGATACCGCTTCAACGTGTACGAGGAAGACGATGCGCCGACTGACGCTGCGCGTTCATAACCTGTCCGACGCCGGTGTGGCCGACGTGTTCTGGCGCATCGTGCGCCGGGCCGAGGCCGTCGACGGGCAGCCGCCGTTCAACGATCAGGCTCTGGTGGACGTGCGTGCGGGCAGCCGCACGTTGATCGCGATCGTCGAACCGAGTGACGACGAGCCCGGCGACACCATCATCGGCGCGGCCATCCTGGGGCAGGGCGAGCTCGATCTGGTGCTCGACCCCGAGTGGCGGGGCGTCGGATTCGGCGGCGCCGCTCTGACGGGACTGCTGGGAAGCGCCTCGCCACACCTGACCGCGTGGTCGCATGGCGATCATCCCGCCGCCCGCGCCCTGGCGGAATCGCACGGGTTCGATCGCGTACGCACCTTGCTGCAGCTGCGCATGCCGTTGGCCGAGGGGGATGCTGCTGCGCCTGTTTCCCGAGCGGGCACCGGTGGCGTGACCATCCGCTCGTTCGACGCAGGCACAGATGCCGACGCCTGGGTCGCCCTCAACGCACGCATCTTCGCTCACCATCCCGAACAGGGAAAGATGACCGTCGCCGATCTGGCCGCGCGCCAGGACGAAGACTGGTTCGACGCCGGCGACTTCCTGCTGGCCGTCGACGAGCGGGGCGAGCTGATCGGCTACAACTGGCTCAAGGTCGAGGATGACCTGGGCGAGATCTATGTGCTGGGCGTCTCGCCCGACGCTGCCGGCCGTGGCCTCGGTCGCACGTTGACGAACGCCGGACTGGCGCGGCTGCGTGAGCGCGGGGTATCGACCGCGGCGCTCTACGTCGAGGCCGACAACGAGCCCGCCGTGCGCCTCTACCGCTCTGTCGGTTTCGCCGACCACACGATCGACGTACAGTACCGTCGCAAAAGTTCTGCACAGGCGAGTTCTGCACAGGTTTAATCCTCCGTTCACCGGTACCGTCGCGAGCCGAGTGCGCGCGGTGCAATGATGTTCAGATGGCAGCAATAGACGTAGTGAACGACGCGGGTCTCGGCGACGACGACGACTTCGACGAAGCAATCGAGACCGACGACCCGGCGCTGCCCGAGGGCCGCTACCTCGACCGCGAGATCAGCTGGCTCGCGTTCAACCAGCGCGTGCTCGAGCTGGCCGAAGACGAGACGATCCCCGTGCTCGAGCGCACCAACTTCCTGGCCATCTTCGCCACCAACCTCGACGAGTTCTTCATGGTGCGCGTGGCCGGGCTCAAGCGCCGCATCCTCACGGGGCTCGCCGTTGCCAGCAACGTCGGGCGCGCACCATCCGACATCCTGGGCGACATCTCGGGCACCGCGCACGACCTGCAAAACCGTCACGCCGCCGCCTGGGAAAACCTGGTGCGCCCGGCCCTGGCCGACGCCGGCATCACGATCGTCGACTGGTCGAGCCTCGACGAGAGCGACCGCGGCCGCCTCACCGAGTACTTCCAGCAGCAGGTGTTCCCGGTGCTCATGCCGCTCGCGGTCGACCCGGCACACCCCTTCCCCTACATCTCGGGCCTGTCGCTCAACCTATCGGTGCGCGTGCGCAACTCGCGCTCGGGCCGCCAAGAGTTCGCGCGCCTCAAGGTGCCGCAGATGCTGCCGCGCTTCGTGCCCGTCGAGCTGGTGGCCGGTTCCGGCGCCATCCGGTTCATCGCTCTCGAAGACCTGATCGCCAACCACCTCGGCGACCTCTTCCCGGGCATGGAGGTGCTCGAGCACCACGTGTTCCGAGTCACCCGCAACGAAGACGTCGAGATCGAAGAAGACGAGAGCGAAAACCTCATCCAGGCGCTCGAGAAAGAGCTCTTGCGCCGCCGCTTCGGCCCGCCCATCCGTCTCGAGATCACCGAAGACATGGATGACGTCACGCTCGGCCTGCTCGTCCGCGAACTCGACATCACCGAACAAGAGGTCTACCGCCTGCCGGCTCCTCTCGACCTCGGCGGCCTCTTCTCGTTCTCCGACCTCGACCGGCCGAAGCTGCGCTACCCCAAGCGGCTGCCCACCACGGCACTGCAGCTGCAGCCCTCCGAGCCCAACGGCAAGGCCGACATCTTCCAGGCCATCTCCGAGCGCGACGTGCTCGTGCACCACCCCTACGAGTCCTTCGCCACGAGCGTGCAGGCATTCCTCGAGCAGGCGGCCGCCGACCCCAACGTGCTCGCCATCAAACAGACGCTCTATCGCACGTCGGGTGATTCCCCCATCGTCGAGGCACTCATCGACGCGGCCGAAGCCGGAAAACAGGTCTTGGCCCTCGTCGAGATCAAGGCCCGCTTCGACGAGCAGGCGAATATCTCGTGGGCGCGCAAGCTCGAGAAGGCCGGCGTGCACGTGGTCTACGGTCTCGTCGGCTTGAAGACACACTGCAAGCTCGCGCTCGTTATCCGCCAGGAGAACGGACGTCTGCGGCACTACAGCCACATCGGAACGGGCAACTACAACCCCAAGACCAGCCGCATCTATGAGGACTTGGGCCTGTTCACCGCCGACGACCAGGTGGGCAAAGACCTCACGCGCCTGTTCAACGAGCTGAGCGGCTATGCCATCGAGAAGAAGTTCAAGCGTCTCCTCGTCGCGCCGCTGCACCTGCGCAAGGGTCTGCTCAAGCGCATCGAGCAGGAGCGTCACAACGCCGAGGCCGGCAAGCCCAGCGGCATCCGTATCAAGATGAACTCGATCGTCGACGAGGCCATCATCGACGGTCTTTACCGCGCCAGCCAGGCTGGCGTTCCGATCGACATCTGGGTGCGCGGCATCTGCAGCCTCAAGCCGGGTCAAGAGGGGCTGAGCGAGACCATCCGCGTGCGCTCGATCCTCGGTCGCTACCTCGAGCACTCGCGCATCTTCTCGTTCCACAACGACGGAGACCCGCAAGTATTCATCGGCAGCGCAGACATGATGCACCGCAACCTCGACCGCCGCGTCGAAGCCCTCGTGCGTCTGACCGACCCCGGCCACCTCAGCGAGATCGAGCAGCTCTTCGATATGGCCCTCGACGACAAAACATCGTCGTGGCACCTTGAATCCGAGGGAACGTGGACGCGACACAGCGTCGATGAGGCGGGCGATCCGCTCACCGACCTGCAGGATTGGCTCATGTTGAAGACCAGCCGCAAACGTCGCACGCGGGTTCGACGGTGACGGGCGCCGTCTACGCCGCCGGTGCCGTGTGCTGGCGATACGTCGACGGCAAACCGATGGTTCTCCTGATCCACCGCACCGCTTACGCCGACGTGACCCTGCCCAAGGGCAAGGTCGACCCCGGCGAGTCCCTGCCCGAGACAGCCGTGCGCGAGATCGAGGAAGAGACGGGCCTCGCCGTGCACCTCGGCGTGCCGCTCGGCATCACGCGCTACCCACTGCGGAGCGGCCGGGAGAAGGTCGTGCACTACTGGGCCGCGCAGGTGTCGGACGATGCCATCCGCCGATCCACGTTCGCACCCAACCACGAGGTCGCGGCGCTCGAATGGGTCACGCTGAAGAAGGCCAAGAGTTACCTCACTTACGACCACGATCGCGAAATCGTGCGCACCTTCGAAAGCCTGCTCGACGACGGCGTCTCCGAAACCTTCGCGCTCATCGCACTGCGCCACGGCAAAGCGGAACCGCTGGCGGCGAGCGACGGGTCAGACGAAGACCGGCGCCTCACGCCGCGCGGCATCAAACAGGCCGCGTCCATCGTCGGACCCCTGCGCGCGTTCGGCGTGCGCCGAATCGTCACGAGCACGGCCGTGCGTTGTGCCACCACCATCGCGCCACTCGCAGCAGCGACGGGCATTGCGCCCAAACGCACCGAGTTGATCAGCCAGCGCGCGCACGAAGAGGGAACGAGCGACGTGCGCCACGTCGTCGGCAAGCGGGTGCGCAGCGGCAAGACGGCCGTGCTCTGCAGCCACGGACCCGTGCTGCCCGAGATCATCCGCGAGATCGCCCTGGCCACGGGAAGCATTCCCGGCTCCTATCTGAGCGAGGCGGCCGCCCTCGAGACGGCGGCCTTCTCCGTGGTGCACCTGAGCGCCACCAACCCCGCTTCGGGCATCGTCACCATCGAAACGCACGTCCCCCGCGTCTGAACGGGCGAGCATCGTTCGCAGCACGAAACGCGAGATGCCCGGAAACACGCGGAATATGACGTTCGGGCCGTGATGAAGTTGACCGGTCGTTTACCGTCCGTTTACCGGGCTGAGGGAGTCTCGTTAAAGCAGCCGCTTAGCGTGACCATCGAGCCTGCACCGGCTCGTCCTCACACATAACGAATGGAATCTACGTGAAGCTCTCGAAGCTCGGCCGCATCGCGGCCGTCGCCGCGGTCGCCACCATCGCCCTCACCTCGTGCGCCTCGAACGAAGGCGGCACCGCTCCGGACTCCTCCAGCAGCGCCTCCAGCCTCTCCGGCGAACTCGTCGGCATCGGCGCCAGCAGCCAGGGCAGCGCCCAGGAAGCTTGGATCGCCGGATTCCAGACCGCCAACCCCGAAGTCACGGTCAACTACGACCCCCAGGGCTCCGGCGCCGGCCGCGAAAGCTTCATCAGCGGCGCATCCGCCTTCGCTGGTTCCGACTCCGCCCTGAGCGACGACGAACTCGCCGGCACCTTCGCCGGTTGCGCGACGGACAGCAAGGCCATCGACATCCCCGTCTACATCTCCCCCATCGCCGTGATCTTCAACGTCGAGGGCGTCGACGAGCTCAACCTCGACTCCACCACGCTCGCCAAGATCTTCAAGGGCGACATCACCACCTGGAACGACCCGGCCATCGCCGCGCTGAACCCCGACGCGAAGCTGCCCGCCGGCAACATCACGGCCGTCCACCGCTCGGACGACTCGGGAACCACCAAGAACTTCGCCGACTACCTCAACAAGACGGCCCCCGACGTGTGGACCGAGAAGCCGGCCGACCCGTTCCCCTACAACACGGGTGAAGGCGCACAGGGCACCACCGGTGTCGTCGACGCCGTCAAGAACGGCTCGGGCACCATCGGTTACGCCGACGCCTCGCGCGCCGGTGACCTGGGTGTCGCCAAGATCAAGGTCGGCGAAGAGTTCGTCGAGTACACGGCCGAGGCCGCAGCCGCCGTCGTCGCCGAGTCGCCCGCCGTCGAAGGCCGCGCCGACAACGACATCGCGATCGCCCTCGACCGCGAGACCACCGACCCGACCCACTACCCGCTGGTTCTCGTCTCCTACGCCATCGCTTGCGACAGCTACGAAGACGCCGACCAGGCCGCACTCGTGAAGGCCTACCTCGGCTACATCACGAGCGAAGAAGGCCAGAAGGTCGCCGCCGACTCCGCCGGCTCGGCTCCCCTGTCCTCCGACCTGACCGAGAAGGTCACCTCGGCCATCGACAGCATCAAGTAACACCCCCTGTGCTCCCCTCGTCTGCCACACCGGCACACGAGGGGAGCACACAGGCGTTTCCGGCCCCGAACACCGCGGGGCCGCATCCGAACCGCTCGCTTCACCCGCTCCACCCGCTCCACCCGCTTCACCCGATATCTCCGAAACACCGCGCGATCCCCGCACCACCCACCCGACACCAACGTGAGGTCACCTGCAGATGACGACACCGACGCTCGACCGGAAGAAGGACGCACCCGTTGTGCGCACCGGTGACCGCCTCTTCCGCGGCAGCACGCTGACCGCCGGCATCCTCATCCTCGTCACCCTCGCCGCCGTCGCCATCTTCCTCGTCGCCGAGTCGATCCCGGCGTTCACCGAAGATCCGGCCAAGATCAAGGGCTCACCGTCGAGCTTCTGGGCCTACGTCGGCCCGCTCGTCTTCGGCACCATCTGGGTGGCCTTCATCGCGCTGCTGATCGCCGTGCCGCTCTCCATCGGTGTCGCCCTCTTCATCACGCACTACGCGCCGCGCCGCCTCGCCCAGAGCCTCGGCTACGTCGTCGACCTGCTCGCGGCCGTCCCCAGCGTGGTCTACGGCCTGTGGGGCATCTCGGTGCTCGCGCCGGCCGTGCAGCCCATCTACTCCTGGCTCACCGACAACTTAGGCTGGCTGCCCTTCTTCGCGGCGCCCGTCTCGGGCACCGGCCGCACCGTTCTGACCGTCGGCATCGTGCTCGCCGTCATGGTGCTCCCCATCATCACGGCACTCTCCCGCGAGATCTTCCTGCAGACCCCTAAGCTGCACGAGGAGGCCGCCCTGGCCCTCGGCGCCACGCGCTGGGAGATGATCCGCATCGCCGTTCTGCCGTTCGGCCGCCCGGGAATCGTCTCGGCCTCCATGCTCGGCCTCGGACGCGCGCTCGGCGAGACCATGGCCGTCGCCATGATCCTCTCCCCCGGCGCCTTCATCACGTGGGCGCTGACGCAGTCGCAGAACACCAACACGATCGCGGCCAACATCGCGCTCAACTTCCCCGAGTCGCACGGCCTCGACGTCAGCGTCCTGATCGCGACCGGCCTCATCCTCTTCGTCATCACCTTCGGCGTGAACTTCATCGCACGCGCCATCGTCGACCGCCGCAAGGCCTTCTCGGGAGCGAACTAATGGTTGCCACCACCGGAACGTCACTTCCCTCCACCCTGACGGCGGGCAAACTGCCGAAGATGGTGCCGCTGTACGTGCTCCTCGGAGCTCTCGCCGTTGTCGCCCTCGTCTTCATCCTCATGGGCGCCCCGAACGTCGCCGGCATCGTCGTCGTCGGCGTGATCGTCTACGGAATCGCCCTCTACGTGCTCTCCCTCGCCATCGAGGGGTCGCGTAAGGCCAAAGACCGCCTCGTCACCATCCTGGTCGTCTCGGCGTTCCTACTGGCGCTCATCCCGCTGATCTCCGTGGCCGTCACCACCGCCATCAACGGTGCCGCGCGCTTCGACCTGCCGTTCTTCACCGAGTCGATGCGCAACGTCGTCGGCGCCGGCGGTGGCGCGCTGCACGCCATTACGGGCACGCTGCTCATCACACTCGCCACGGCGATCATCTCGATCCCCATCGGCATCCTGACGGCCATCTACCTCGTCGAGTACGGTCGCGGCGCCCTGGCCCGCGGCATCACGTTCCTCGTGGACGTCATGACGGGCATTCCGTCGATCGTCGCCGGCCTGTTCGCCTACGCGCTGCTCTCGCTCTTCCTCGGCCCCGGCATCCGCCTCGGCATCGGTGGCGCCATCGCGCTGTCGGTACTCATGATCCCCGTGGTCGTGCGCTCCACCGAAGAGATGCTGAAGCTCGTGCCCAACGAGTTGCGTGAAGCCTCGCTGGCCCTCGGTGTGCCGAAATACCTGACCATCATCAAAGTCGTGCTGCCGACATCCATGGCCGGAATCATCACCGGCTCGATGATCGCCGTGGCCCGCGTCATCGGCGAGACGGCTCCCCTGCTGCTCATCGCCGGCTACACGCAGAGCATGAACTACGACCTCTTCGACGGCCGCATGATGACGCTGCCGGTGTTCGTGTACAACCAGTACGCCATTCAGGGCGTCGATGCCCAGGCATACACCGACCGCGCCTGGACCGGTGCGCTCGCCCTGATCCTCATCGTCATGGCGCTGAACCTCATCGCGCGCCTCGTGGCCAAGATCTTCTCGCCGAAGATCGCCCGCTGACCGGCCACCCGACCATTCCGCAATCCACAGACTCCTCGAACCGAACCCGAAGAAACGAGCCCCGTGTCTAAGCGCATCGAAGTCAAAGACCTCAACGTCTACTACTCCAACTTCCTCGCCGTCGAAGGCGTGGGCCTGACCATCGAACCGCGCACCGTCACGGCCTTCATCGGCCCGTCCGGATGCGGCAAGTCCACGTTCCTGCGCACGCTCAACCGCATGCACGAAGTCATCCCGGGCGCCCGCGTCGAAGGCGAAGTGCTCATCGACGGCGACAACCTCTACGGCCCGGGCGTCGACCCCGTGCTCGTGCGCCGCCAGGTCGGCATGGTGTTCCAGCGCCCCAACCCGTTCCCCACGATGTCCATCCGCGACAACGTGCTCGCCGGCGTGAAGCTCAACAACCGCAAGATGTCGCGTTCCGACGCCGACGACGTGGTGGAGCGTTCGCTGCAGGGCGCCAACCTGTGGAACGAGGTCAAGGACCGCCTCGAGAAGCCCGGCTCCGGCCTCTCGGGCGGACAGCAGCAGCGTCTCTGCATCGCCCGCGCCATCGCCGTGCAGCCCGACGTGCTGCTGATGGACGAGCCCTGCTCGGCTCTCGACCCGATCTCGACCCTCGCCATCGAGGACCTCATCGAGCAGCTCAAGAACGAGTACACGATCGTCATCGTGACCCACAACATGCAGCAGGCCTCGCGCGTCTCGGACCGCACCGCCTTCTTCAACATCGCCGGAACGGGCAAGCCCGGCAAGCTCATCGAATACGACGACACCAACACCATCTTCACGCAGCCGTCCGTGCAGGCGACCGAAGACTACGTGTCGGGTCGCTTCGGATAAACCCTCGACTCGCGCTGAGCGGATGCCGTCGTCCCCCTGTGGGTCGGCGGCATCCGTCGTTCGTGGCCGTGCCAGCAGCACGGCCACTGATCACGCCGCTCGTGCCACGCGCCGTTCGGCACGAAGGGATGCGCAGCCGCGAACGAGAAATGCCGCCTCCCGGAGGGGAAGCGGCATTCTCAGAGCGTGTGTGCGTATGTGCGTGCGTTCGTCGCTGGAACGCGGTGACGGCTAGGCCGTGGGGATCGCGATCACGGGTTGAGTGGTCGGCTGCTTCGAGCCGCCCGCCGGTTCGACCGTTACGCCGACCGTTGCACCGGCCGTCATCTCGCCGTCGAGCACCGAGTAGGTGTGGCCGGAGTCGGGGATGGTGAAGAGACCCGCCGAGATCGGCGAACCCTCGCCGTCGATGTACCAGAGCTCGTAGACCTTGTCGTCGGGCAACTGCTCGAGTCCATTGACGAGCAACACCGACTGGCCGATGTTCTCGGACCAGACAAGCGTGGCGGTCGACGACTCGCCGCCGTCGTCATTGGCTGTCAACGGCACCGTCGAGCGCTGCACGTCGGGTTGGGCGTTTATGGATGCGAGAGCCAGGGCCTGCTGGACCTGGTTGCCGTTGTTGAGCATGCCCGTGAGGGAGCTGGCGCCGAGGAAGACGGCGACGACGGCGGCCGCTGCCGCGAGGAACGCGACGGGCTTCTGGAACCAGCGCGCCTGCGCCTTCGACTGTGCGGACGAGGCGGGCCGTGCGGCGGTGGGACGCGACGCGGTCGAGCCCGATGCTCCCGACTGCCCGGCGGCCTGAGTGGAGGTCGAGCGACCCTCCGGCGCGGACTGCGGCGAACCGGCAGCGTGCAGCGGACGGACGGGAGCGATCGCGACATCGTCGGGCGCCGAGCCGGTGGCTGCGGCATCCGATGTCTGGGCAGCTTGGGGCGTCACCGCCGAACCGTCGCTCTCGCGCTTCTGCGTCGCCGGGGAGATCTGCTGGGCAGAACCGTCGGCCGGCGCGTCTTCGGGAGCGACGGCGGGAAGCTGCGGCGTGACGGCGATGAGCGCCATCAGGTTGGACTTCAGCGCGGGCGTGGGCTGCACCTCGAGGGAGGCGAGACCCAGGCGGGCCGCGGTGTCTTCGAGCTGTGTGGCCTCGGTGCGCGCTTCTTCACGCTGGGCGAGGTACTGCTCGTAGCGGTGTGCGTCATCGGCGTTCAGGGCGCCGAGGGCGTAGGCCCCTGCCAGGAGGGAAAGGTCGTTGTCGTTGTCGGTCATGAGGCCACCCCCAATTCATCTCGTAGTCGGATCATCCCGTCGCGTAAACGGGTCTTGACGGTGCCGAGCGGCACGCTGAGGATCTCAGCCACTTCGCTCTGGCTGTATCCCCCGTAGTACGCCAGCGTGACCGCTTGGCGTTGGAGTTCGGTGAGACGGGTCAAAGCCGTCTTCACTTTTGCATGTTCGATACTGATCTCCGCCTGTTCGGCGACCTGGTCGTACGCGGTGTCGATGTCGCGGATGCCGATCTTCACGTCCCGGTCGCGTCCGGCCTGTGAGGCCCGAACCCGATCGATGGCGCGGCGGTGAGCAATCGTCATCATCCAGGATGTCGCAGCACCCCGTCCTTCTTCGTACCGCGTCGCCGTCTGCCAGATCTCCAAGAAAACCTCTTGGGCAACCTCTTCGGATTGGGCGTTGTCGATGAGCACGCGCCGGATCAAACCCAGCACACGTGGGGCGAGCATGTCGTACAGCTCGGAGAACGCGGCCTGATCGCCGCGCGCCACCCGAGCAAGCAGCTCTTCCGCGGAAGAACGTGAGACGAGATCGAAACTCTCGTCAGACTCTGAAGGTGGGGCCACAAGGTCTAGCATCTCAGGTCCAACCTCCTTCCGCACATCGACAGGCGGTGGGGAGCAGCTCCGCCAGGTACCGCTCCCCACCTTGGGGGGTGAGGGACAATCACCCCCGATGCTGTCGCGCTGAGAACGAATCCTCAGGCGACTCCCTCCGTAACGTCGACCAGCGACGGTGGAACACCGTTCACGCGGCGCGCACACGGATGGGGGCTCGTGACCGATCGACGGAGTGCGACGCGGGCTGCGTCGGTCACTCGCTTTACCTGCTTCGATCGGGTCATACAAGGGGTTCGGTGCCTGGAGCGGATCGGATTGGTCGGATCTGGGAAATTTCCGAGACCGGCTGGGAATCGTCCGGCGGGGGCGCGCAGTCAGACCGGCGGATCACACGCAGTTCGTTCTGCGGATCGTTTCGCGGTCGCTCCGCGTACAAAAATGCTCAGCGCACAAAAAATGCCGGGCCGCAGAACGCCTCTCGGCGCGAGGCCGCTCAGAGCGGCGAATATTGGAGCCCGGGGTTACTGCGGCCCGGCGAGAAACAACTCTAACAAAATCCGGCGGGGTCGGAGCGGTGTTCGCGGTGAGCGAGAGCCACGCCGTGGACGCTTGACAGTCGGGCGACGGGCGCGGCGCGGCGCCGCGCTTCCCGGCACGGCTCGCCGGTCGGCAGACGCGTCCGGTTCCCAGCGCGGCTCGTCAGTCGAGCGATTCCGAGCGCCAGAGCTTCGCACCGCTGGCGAGATCGGAGGCGAGGTGCGATAGGCGTGACGCACGCGTGGTGAGAATCGTCGCGCGTTCGGGCTCGGTGGGCTCGGAATCATCCGCGACGCTCGTGCACCCCGCCGAAGACACGCGACAGAAGGCGGCCGCGCGCTCGAGTGCGACCGCGAAGTCGCCCGTGTAGACGCCACGCAGGATCTCGTCGGCGAGGATCGTGATCTCGTCGGGGCCCGTCGGCATGGAGGCGCCCGCGACGACGGGATCGATCGAGTCGATGACCTCGGTGCCGCGCTGGAAGTAGAAACTCGAGGAAGTGGGGTCCTGGCGGATCATCAAGCGCAGGAGATAGATGCGCCACAGCACCCCGGGCAGGGTGCGGGGAAGCGCGCGGGACCAGAGCTCGGCTATGGCGTCGATGCCGTGCTGGTCGGTGTAGGCGATGAGTCGTTCGACGGTCTCACCGTCGGGGTCGGCGCGCACGCGGGCGAGAAGCGCGTGGGCTGTTTCGTGGGCGACGCGGCTCGTCACGGCAGGGTCGACACCGCCCTGCATGCCCTCGAACACGAAGCCCGGTACCTTCACGGGCTTGTGGAATTCTTCTGACATGGTCCCCCTCTTGTGTTCGAAGCACTCCCTGGAACACGGTAAGTTAATACGTGTTGGGCCTGTAGCTCAGTTGGTAGAGCATCGGACTTTTAATCCGCGGGTCGTGGGTTCGAGCCCCACCGGGCCCACCACGAAAACAGCCGGTCGAGAATGAATATTCCGAACCGGCTTTTTTCATGCCCCGGTGCGGTGTCGCGTGGGAGGGGCGAGGGGCGGCGCGTCAGTACGACGTGGCCATGTATCTGTCGAAGCATTCGTCGCTGCAGCAGAGCATGCCGCGGCGCGGAACGCGCTTGCGGCAGCGCGCGCATTTCATGCCGGCGTCGTGGCGCAGCCAGAACGCGATTCTCTGAATCGATGAAGTGGGCATGACCACAGTTTATGTCCTACTTTTGGTGGACAAGGGGGGTATCCCCTCCGAATGGGGGTCCACCCCACTTCTGGGGAACGCCAGGGTGCATCCCAGTATGGATGACATCCCGAAACGGGGGCAGGATGAACCACCCGTCGCCCGCCGCTTCTACATCGCCTCGAGGCCGTCCTCATCGTAAAACTGCCGCTCGCCCCACGTTTGGTCGTGGTACGCGACACCCCGCGGGCGTGACAGGGCGTCGGCGCGACGGTTGAGGCTGGAGATGACGGCCGACGTGTCCGGCTCTTCGATGTCAGACGTTTCAGGCATGCTGACCAGTTCGCTGGCCGGCCCGATGACCAGTTGCACGGGCACCATGTCGCCACGATCGCCGACAGCCGGAATCTCGACGGTTTCCGCTTTCTGTTTCAGGCCCAGCGCAGCCACGAAACGAAGAAGCGCGTCCGCGACGCCGTCTGTCGTCAGGAATGAGACACCTGCATACGAGACTCGTTTCATGTCCTCAGTGTCTGTGGCGCTCCGAGGGAGGGACAAGGGGTTGCGATCTGAGGGGGCCAGGAGTACCGGGGGGTCTCAGTAGTGCGATCGGAGAAACGACGAAGGAGGAGACCCGCGGGTCTCCTCCTTGTGAGCGCGGCCGCAGTTGCTGCGGGCCCGCGCGAGCGTGTTGGGGCCTCTAGCGCGCCGAGCGGCTGTTGAGGAAGTGCACCGGGATGGCGATCGCGAGCGAGATGGCGACGATGCCGGCGAAGAAGACGAGCGCCTGGAAGCTGGTGAGCGTGATGGCGAGACCGAACAGGTACATGCCGCCGACGAAGAGGATGATTGCGAGAACGAAAGCCATGCAAGCATTCTAGCCGTGACGGCGGGGTGCCGATACGCTCGGCCAGCGCCGGTTCATTGGAAATCTCGCGACCGCGTGCGTGCGCTCAGGCTGAGGCTTTCGAGCCCGTCGGCGACGAGGTTGACGATGCCGTCGTCGGAGCGCTCGAGGATTCCCCGCACGATCATGGCGGGTGCCTCGCGGGCGACCCGCAGGTGGCGCCGCCACACCCCGACACTGCAGATGACATTCATCAGGCCGGTCTCGTCTTCGAGGTTGACGAAGGTGATGCCGGATGCCGTGGCGGGCCGTTGGCGGTGCGTGACGACCCCGGCCACCCGCACGCGTCTGCCGCTCTCGGCGCTGCGCAGCTCTTCGGCCGACAGGATGCCCTGCTGCCGGAGCTCGGCGCGCAGGTGCCTGACGGGATGATCGTCCGGCGACACCCCCGTCGACCACAGATCGGAGACGACTTCTTCTTCGGCGGTGAGCAGGTCGAAGAGCGGGGGCTGCACGTCGACGAGGGTGCCGGCGAGCTGGTTGGGGCGTTCCTGCGAGGCTTGTTCCGCTTTCCAGAGGGCCTCGCGCCGCTGCAGCCCGAGCGACTGGAACGCACCGGCCGCCGAGAGCGCTTCGAGCTGGGGAGCCGTGAGTCCGACCCGGCGCGCCAGATCATGCATGTCCCGATAGGGTCCACCACGTCGACGTTCTTCCACGATCTGAGTGGCCTTGGCCAAGCCGATCTTGGTCACGCTCGCGAGCCCCTCGCGCACGGCGTAGCGGCCGTCGCGGCGGTGCACGGCGGAGTCGAACGGGATCGAACGGTCGAACGGGGGCACGGGCGGTTGTTCGGCGTCGCAGCAGGCGTCGAGTCCCGTCGCACCCGCGGGCCGGTCGTCGTCGGGGTCGAGCGGCTCGAGCGTGGCGTGCGCCTCTGACCGTTGGATGTCGGGGCGGTGCGTGATCACACCGTGGCGGCGGGCATCGGCCACGAGGCTCTGCGGCGAGTAGAAGCCCATGGGTTGCGCCCGTAACAGGGCGGCGAGGAATGCAGCCGGGTAGTGCAACCGCATCCACGCGCTGGCGTAGACGATGAGGCCGAAGCTGATGGAGTGGCTTTCGGCGAAACCGAAGTTGGCGAAGGCTTGGATCTTGCCGTAGACGACGTCGGCGTCCTCTCCCACGATGCCGTTGCCTGCCATGCCGGCGTAGAGCTTGGTCTTGAGCGACTCGATCTTCTCTTCGCCGCGTTTGGAACCCATGGCCCGCCGCAGCAGATCGGCGTCTTCGCCCGTGCATCCGCCGACCACCATGGCCATCTGCATGAGCTGCTCTTGGAAGAGGGGAACGCCGAGGGTGCGTTCGAGTACGGGCTCGAGGGCGGGGTGCAGATAGGTGATGTCTTCGGCCCCGGTGCGCCGGCGGATGTAAGGGTGCACGGCGCCGCCCTGGATGGGGCCCGGCCGAACCATGGCGATCTGGATCACCAGATCGTAGAAGCGGCGTGGCAGCATGCGCGGGAGCATGCCCATCTGGGCGCGCGATTCGACCTGGAAGACCCCCACCGAGTCGGCGTAGCAGAGCTGGTCGTAGACGGCGGCCTCTTCTTTGGGCAGGGTGGCCAAGGTCCAGCGTTCGCCGCAGAACTCGTCGGCCAGGTCGAAGGCGTATTGCATGGCGGCGAGGATGCCGAGGCCCAGCAGGTCGAATTTGACGAGACCCATCCACGCGCAATCGTCTTTATCCCACTGCAGCACCGTGCGGCCATCCATGCGGCCGTGTTCGATGGGGCTGACCTCGCCGACGGGGCGGTCGGTGAGCACCATGCCGCCGGAGTGGATGCCGAGGTGGCGGGGAAAACGCAGCACCTGCTGGGCCAGGTCGACGACCGCGTCGGGGATGTCGTGGTCTTCGCTCGAGGCGACGGCTCCCCAGCGCTCGACCTGTTTCGACCAGGCATCCTGTTGCCCGGGGCTGTGGCCGAGCGCCTTGGCCATATCGCGCACCGCGAATTTGGGGCGGTAGGTGATGACGTTGGCCACCTGCGCCGCGTTGAAGCGCCCGTATTGCTCATAGACGTGTTGGATGACTTCTTCCCGACGGTCGGAGTCGAAATCGACGTCGATATCGGGCTCTTCGTCGCGCATGCTCGACAGGAAACGCTCGAAGGGCAGGCCGTAGTAGATGGAGTCGACGGCCGTGATGCCGAGCAGATAGCAGACGGCCGAGTTGGCCGCCGAGCCCCGCCCCTGGCAGAGGATGCCGCGGTTGCGGGCGAAGTGCACGAGTTCGTGCACGATGAGGAAGTAGCCCGGGAAGTCTTTTTGCTCGATGACCTCGAGTTCGCGTTCGATGCGCGTGCGCACCTCGGGTGTGAGGGTGCCGTAGAGCTTGTCCGCGCCCTCCCAGGTGAGGGCCCGCAGCCAGCTCATGGGCGTGTGACCGGGTGGCACCTCTTGTTTCGGCAGGCCGGGGCTGACGCTCTTCAGCCGGAAACCGAGTTCGTCGGCGTAGCCAACGGTGCGCGCGACGGCGTCGGGGTAGCGGGCGAAGAGGCGAGACATCTCGCGGCCGGAACGCAGGTGGGCACGACCCGTCGCGGGCAGCCATCCATCGAGCTGGTCGAGGCTGCGCCGCGCGCGCACGGCGGCGAGCGCCTCGGCCAGACGGTGTTGTTCGGGGGCGGCATAGTGCACGTTGCCCGTGACGACCGTGGGCAGGTGGAGCTCGCCAGCAAGGACGGCGAGCGCCGCGTTGGCCGCACTGTCGGTGGGATGGCCGTGGTCGGTGAGCTCGACGACCACGTTGTCGGGGCCGAAGCGGTCGACGAGCCGCCGCAGTTCGAGTCGAGCGGCATCGGCACCGGAGCGCTGCAGGGCCGAGCGCACGGTGCCCTTGCGGCATCCCGTGAGCACGAGCCAGGAGCCTGCTGCCGCGTCGGCGAGATCGTCGAGCCGGTAGCGCGGGCTGCCCTTCTCGGCGCCGTCGGCGAGTTGCGCCGTGGTGATGGCGCGCGAGAGCCGATGGTAGCCCTCTTGCCGGCGGGCCAGCACGAGCAGGTGGTGGCCCTCGGGATCGGGTTCACCGTTTTGCGGGGCCGTGAGTTCGAGCGAGAGTTCGGCGCCGAAGATGGTGCCGAGGCCCGCATGCGCCTCGGCGGCTTCGGCGAGGCGCACGGCGCCGTAGAGGCCGTCGTGATCGGTGAGCGCGATGGCGTGCAGCCCGAGCCGCACGGCCTCTTCGACGAGGGCTTCTGGCCCGGAGGCACCGTCGAGGAAGCTGAAGTTCGAGTGCGCGTGCAACTCGGCATAGGGCACGACGGGTGCGCGCCGCGACGCGTCGAAGGGTGGGATGCCGGCAGCATCGGGCGTGTAGGGCTGACGTTTGCGCGACCATCCGGGGCTGTCTCCGCCATCAGCCCCGTGGGGAACCGTGTCGGGGCGGCTGAGGTCGGTGAGTTTCTTCTCGAACTCGGACCAGGGAATCGGGGGGTTGTGCCATCCCATCCGGGACTCCTTTCTGTGGGGCTGCGAGTGGGGCAGTGAGTGGGTCAGTCAGTGGGTCAGTCGTAGAGCGCCTCGGCCCACCATTCGTGTTCGGCGAGGACGAGCAGCCACGCCCGGCCGAGCGCGTCGACGAGCTGGAACCGGTTGATGCTGCGGGCGCCGTCCTCCCACCACCGCTCCGAGAGCGGCCACGGCCCCGACCAGGACGTGACGGGATGCTCGCCGCTGCCACCCGATCGCTCGCCGATGCCCGCCGCGAAAACCGCCGGCATCCCGGTGAGGATGCCTCGGCCATCGACGTCGACGAGCCGCCCGCCCGCGTCTCTGACGAGCGCGGGGACCGGCGCCTCGAACACCGTCGACGGCAGCGGACCCGGCACGTTGCCCGGCCACGGCAATTGCCGCCGCCTGGCCAGCTCTTTCTCGCCCCCGGGGGGCAGGTCGCCCCACGGCACGAGAACCGACCGCGAGCTGAGCAAGCGGCCGCCCGTGAGCACGGCCGTGACGACCCCCTCGTGCCCGAGCATGCTCTGCACGCGCGAGAAGCCGTGGTGGATGCTCTCGTCGGGGCCGCCTCCCCACAGCCCGTCTTCGTGGTTGAGCGCGCGGTCGACGCTCTCGGGCGACACCGAGACGCTCACGACGGGCGCCGCGAGACCCGCGTCGATGCCGTGCCCGCCCTGCAACTGCCAACGCACGCGGTCGAGCACATCGGATGCCGTGAACCAGCGCGGATGCAGCCACGTGCGACCTGTGCGCCGACCGTCGTCGGTGTGCACCTCCACCCTGATGGCCGTGGCGACGAGTCTGGCCTGTGCAATGGTCGCGACGAACCGCTCGGCCGTCTGCCGGAACCCGAACGCCACCTGGTCGACGCGGTCGAGCGGGGTCTCGAATTCGACGCGGCAGTCGAGTTGCGGCGGGGGCACACGCGCCGTGACGTCTCGCCCGTCGAGCCCCGCCGCCAGCCGGTGGCAGAAAGCCCCGTCTTCGCCGAACCGATCGCGCACGCTGACCGGGTCGAGCGCCGCGAACTGCGCGAGGGTGTGCACCCCGAGCTGATGCAGCAGCGGGTTGAGCTCGGCCCGCCCCAGCAGCTCGACGGGCAAACCGGCCAGAAATTCTGCCGACCGCCCGGCGGGGACGATGCGCACCATCTCGGTGCCCGGCACACGTGCGGCCTGTTCGGCCGCGAAGATGCCGTCGGCGATGCCGATGCGCGCATCGTGGATGCCGAACCGCGCGAGGGTGTCGATGAGCAGCTCACCGGCGCTCTGCTCACCCCCGTAATAACGACTGGGGCCCTGGGCGCGGATGGCGCACATGCCCGGGCGCAAGACCTGGATGCCCGGCACGACCTCTTCGAGCGCGAGGATGATCGGCTCGAAGGCCCGCGCATCGATGGCCGGATCGTAGTTCTCGACGATGAGCTCTGAGCACCGCGATTGCGCCTCGCGCACGCGGAGACCGCGGCGCACGCCGGCCGCGCGCGCCGGCAGCGAGCACGCGAACACCTCCCCGCGCTCGACGAGGGCGATCATGCTGCCCTCGCTCGACAGCGCCCCCGCGCCCATCTCGCGGCACCACGCGGCGATGGGCCAGTCGGGACACCACACGACCAGCGTTCTCGTGGGGGCGGGCGCGCTCGCGGTTGTCATGAGACGAGCGCGCGCAACGGCGCGACCTGGGGATCATGCAGCTCGTGCGACTCGGTTGTCTCGGGTCGTTGCTCGCGCGGCGGCACAACCGCCGGCGTCTGCCAGGCCGCGGGCACACGCTCGGCCCGGCGCAGGCGCCCGTCGGCGTCGGGGAGGAACAGCGAAGCGGAGCGCGGCCGACCGGCCCCGGCGCGGGCATTGACCGTGACCGTGACCCGGCGCGCCTGCAGATGCCCGCTGCCGGCGTCGAGCCCCACCCACTCGCTGCCCGAGACGCGCAGGGTGGCCTCGGACTGCGGCCAGTCGCCGAGGGCGATGAGGGTGGACCCCTTGCCTCGCAGGCGCGCCCCCAGACGCGACACCTCGGCGGGAGCCACCCGGGCAGGCGGAACGGCGACCACGACACCGACGACATCGGCGACGGCGGCCGTGACGGTGAGCCACTGATCGCCCGGGTCGGGCACGAACACGAGCCGCTCGAGATCGACCCCCGCGGCCGCTGCCGCCTCGACACCGAACGAGGGCATGCCGACGACGGCGCACCACACCCCGGCAGCACTCGGTGCCGCCATCATGGCCGTGGCGAGCGCCACCGAATCGGGAACCGAATAGGCGCTGCCCGCCCGCAACGGCCCGCCCAGGAGGCTGGCGATCTCGGGCGCTGTCGGTAGTCCGTGCGAATCTACTCGTGTTCGTTGCATGCCCCGGATGCGCGCCTGAAGCTCGGCCACCTTCTCGGCGGCCGAACCGGATGACGCGACGGCAGGGCTCATGGGTTAAATGTTCGAACATGTGTTCGAAGAAGTCAACGTGAGAGCAAAAAGTTTTACCGTTTACGGCGTGTCGCGCCGGGGCACGACGGTAGCGCCCGAAAGATTCCCGGGTGCAAGCATCCCGAACCGCGCAGGCAAGCTGGTTACTCACCGGCGGGCCGCTATCAGGAGGAGGCGGGCCGGTCACCCGCTGGGCGCAGGCCGATTATTCGGCGAGCCACCAATAGATCGAGCCGCCGTCACGCCCCTGGAACCCGAAAGAGCATTCCGAGACCTCGGTGATGGTCTGCGACTCGATCACGACACGGTTGCCCTTGGGAGGCTGCGCGTCAGCCGGCACGCAGGAGGGGTCGGCGATCAGGTCCCCGTGCCACGTCGCAACGTGCACGCGCGAATTGGCCAGCACACGGATGTCGCGCGCATTGTCTGGCAGCTGTTCGGGAAGTTTGCCAGACTCAATGAAGGCAACGGCCTGCGTCTTCGACGTGAAGTACTCGAACGAACTCTCGCTCGAGCATCCGATCACGGACACACCGATGACGGCACCCACGACGGCCGTCGAAACGACCTTGACAAACTGACGCATACGCTCTTCCTCCCCCGGCATCAGTGTGACAGAACGCACCCGTCGGCCGCGGAAAACGCGGCAATCGAGACCGACCCGTTGCCAAAAACCGCTTTTTGCGACAGTGCTGAAAACGCGTGCCCGGCGAATCGCTCCATGGTCCGTCGTCGGTGGTCGGCGGTAGGCTGGAAAGCGTGAGCGTACCCCACCTGAACGGCGTGCATCTGGTCGGTTCCATCAACCTGCCCGATGCCGAGACGACCTTCCGCACCGTGTCCGAAAGGCTCGGTGCGCACGCCGCGCGCCTGCCAGACGGCGAGGTCGGCGAGCGCTTCCACTGGATCCTTTTTCAGGGCACCAGATTCGAACAAACCTCCGGTCTTCACCGCGTGGGTGCCGACCCGTTCCTGGTGGCCGGGTTCGATCTGCGCCCCGTCGACATCGACGAGGGCGTCGACCCCGACGGCATCGAGTTCGGCCCATTGGGATACGCCGACGCCGCTCTCAACAGCTACGCCGCCTTCAGCGCCTTGCGCGAGAGGGGCGAAATCCTGCCCGGCACGCGTTTCCAGGTGAGCCTGCCGACACCTCTCGCGCCGCTCACCACGTTTGCCGTGCCATCCGCACAGCCCGCGCTCTATCCCGCCTACGAGGCTGCGTTGGCGCGCGAGATCGAGCAGATCACGGCGGCCATCCCGGCCGACGACCTCGCAATCCAATTCGACCTCGCCACCGAATTCGCCTTCATCGAGCAGGTCAGCCTGGGTGGCGGGCCGCTCACGCCCTGGTTCGCCGAGGCGGGGGCCGATGCCGACAGCATCATCGCCGGATGCGTGGTCGCCGCATCACGCGTCGCCAACCTGGTTCCGGCGGGCGTTCAGCTGGGCTTCCACCTCTGCTACGGGGATGTGGCCGAGAAACATTTCGTCGAGCCATCCGACACCGCCAACCTGGTCGCCGTCGCCAACGGGCTCACCACCGGCGTGACCCGTCGCATCGACTGGGTGCACCTGCCCGTGCCTATCGAGCGCGACGACAGCGACTACTTCGTGCCACTGGCCGCGCTCAATCTGCGCGCCGAGACCGACCTCTTCCTGGGGGTCGTGCACCACGAAGACGGCGTGGCCGGCGCCCACCGGCGGCTCGAGGCCGCAGAACCGGCGCTCACCACCGCCGGAATCCGCCATGTGGGCATCGCCACCGAATGCGGTTTCGGGCGCGGGCCCCAGGAGCGCACCGTTCCGCTGCTCGATCTGCACGCCGAGATTCTCTCGACCCTCGGGGCGAAGCATTAGAACCACGAGCACGAGCACCACGAAGCCCTAATGTCACAGCACTAATCCACAAAGCACTAAGCCACAACGGGGCCGGGGGCGGGGCCGCAACAGCCCCGAACCCGACAGCATCAGCTCACATCACGACGGCTCAGACCGCCGCGAACCCGTCCGCGCGCACGCCCCAGGTGGCCTGGAACGTCTCGCCGGGGGCGAGGTAGCGCACGTCGCGACCCGTGTTGAAGGCATCCGTCGGCGCCGTCATGGGCTCGATCGCCACGGCCGTCGACTGGCCCGGGTACTTCTTGGTCGTGAACACCTGCCAGTAGGGGAAGTTCTCGTCGCCCCACACCGTCACGACCCGGCCGTCGTCGGCAGCAACCGTGTGCTCGGTGACACCATTCTCGAAGACCGCCTGACCGAAACCGTCGTCCAACACCAGGCCGCCGAGACGGCGACCGCCGCGCAGATCGTATTCGGTGCCCTCGACGGGAACCTCGCCCGTCGGCAGCAAGCGCTCGTCCACCGTGAAACGCGTCTCGCAGTTGAGCGTGACCGTCAGATCATCCGGTTCGACGTCTCCGATCGTGAAATAGGGATGCGTGCCGATGCCCGTCGGCGCCGTGCCCGTGCCCACGTTCTCGATGGTGTGCGTGACCTCGAGGCCCGCGTCGACCAGGCGGTAGCGCACAGACGTGTCGAGCAGGAACGGGTAGCCATGCTGCGGGTAGACCGTGGCCGACAGCGTGACCGAGTCGTCGGTCTGCTCGGCGACGTCGTAGGCCGTGAAACGGAGCAGGCCGTGGATGGCATTCTGCTTGTCGGGCTCGGTCAGGTCGAGCTGCATCTCTTCGCCGTCGAGTTCGTATTTGCCGTCGCGGATGCGGTTGGGCCACGGCACCAGCACGATGCCGCTGCCGTAGGGGCGCTGCACACCCTCGTCGTAGGGCGGCATGATGTCGATGCCGTTGACGCTCAGGCGTCGGATGCCGGCGCCCACCTGGGTGATCACGGCAGAGACCGTGCCGGCCGAAGCCTGGCGGGTCAGAACGTATTGGTCGCCGGTGACGGCGCGCGAGTGGGTCATCTTCGTTCCTCTCGGGGGTGTGTAACGAGCGTAGCGGGTGGATGCGGCGGTGCGGTCGAGCCGGTGCGGTCGAGCCGGTGCGAGCTAGTCCGTGATCACGCGCACGCCGCGCGCCGCGATCTGTTCGACCAGCGCGGCATCGGCCTGATCGTCGGTCACGAGCAGATCGACGTCGTCGAGCGTGGCGATGCGCCCGAGGTGCACCTGGCCGAGCTTCGCGGCGTCGGCGACGATGACCACGCGTTCGGCCGCGCCCATCATGAGGCGTTTCACCTCGGCCTCTGGCAGGTTGATGTTGGTGACACCGCGTTCGCCGTCGACGCCGTTGCAGCCGATGAAGGCGAGGTCGGCGTGCAGCTGGTCGAGCATGGGGGCCGCGAACGGCGCCACGAGCGAGTGCTGGCGGGGCCTCAGCGTGCCTCCCGTAACGATCACCGTGAAGCGCGGGATGTGCGGTTCGAGCGCCAGCGCGACGGTGAGGCTGTTGGTGATGACGGTGACATCGGTGAGGTCGGCTCGGGCGGCGAGCGCCCGGGCGACCGCGAGGCCGGTGGTGCCGACATCCACGATCACGGTGTTGCCCGAGCGCACGAGCGCGGCAGCATTGATCCCGACCCGTTCTTTACCGGCGGCGGATGAATTGAGCGCTTCTTCGAATTGCCACTCACGTTCAGGCCGAGGCGCCAGGTCGTTCGGCGGCATCGCTCCCCCGTGCACGCGGCGGGCACGGGCGGTGTCGACAAGTGCGTCGAGATCGGCGCGCGCCGTGACCCCCGAGATGCCGAAACGGTCGGCCAGTTCGGCGACGCGCACGAAACCGCGCTCGGCGATGAGCTCGGCGATCGCGTTGCGACGCAGCTCGGCTGGCAGGGTCTCTGACATAGGCCAATCTTCACTTACTTCGCTTTACTTTTCAATATGAAAGGGCTAGATTTCAGGTCATGAGCACCACATCGACGACCGATGACACCGCCGACGTCCCCGGCACGTTCGTGAGCGATCCGAGCATCCGCGTGCACGGCGACACCCTCGCCGACGGCCGCGAACTGATCTACTTCGACGACGCCGACACCGCGCTCGGCACCGAACGCAAGGCCGACGCCCGCGCCCTCGATCCGCGGCCCGCCACCGCGAGCATGCGCCAAGACCCCCTCACGGGCGAATGGGTGTCCATCGCGGCGGCCCGCCAGAACCGCGTGTTCCTGCCGCCCGCCGAGCTCGACCCGCTCGCACCCGCCTCGGCCACCAACCCGTCCGAGATCCCCGACATCTATGACGTCGCCGTCTTCGAGAACCGCTCGCCCTCCTTCGGGCCGCTCCTCGAAGACGACAACGCCCCCCGCGGCGGCGACGACCTCACCCGCATCGAGCTCGGCCGCACCCGCACGTCGGTCGGCCGCTGCGAGGTCGTCTGCTTCAGCCCCGCATCGACCGGTTCGTTCGGCAGCCTCAGCCGCAGCCGGGCCCGCACCGTGATCGAGGCCTGGGCCCAGCGCACGGATGCCCTGAGCCACAAGCCCGGCATCGCGCAGGTGTTCCCGTTCGAGAACCGTGGCGTCGAGATCGGCGTCACCCTGCACCACCCGCACGGCCAGATCTACTCCTACCCCTACGTGACGCCGCGCACCACGCGTCTGCTCGAATCGATCGAGAGCTACGGGCCGACGCTGTTCGCCGACATCCTCGAGCGCGAGCAGAACGACGAGCGCGTCATCCTGCGCGGCGAACACTGGACCGCCTACGTGCCGTTCGCCGCCCGCTGGCCCATCGAGGTGCACATGCTGCCGCACCGCCACGTGCCCGACTTCGCCGGCACCACCCTCGAAGAGCGCGACGAGCTCGCCGGGCTCTACCTGCGCCTGCTGCGCGGCATCGACGCGCTCTACGACACCCCCACGCCCTACATCGCGGCCTGGCACCAGGCCCCCGTGAAGGTCGGTCGGGATGACATTCGCCTCATGTTGCAGATCACCTCGCCGCGTCGCGCCGCCGACAAGCTGAAGTACCTCGCCGGATCGGAAGCCGCCATGGGCGCCTGGATCGGCGACGTCCCACCCGAACAATCCGCCCAGCGCCTGCGCGACGCCGTGGCGAAGGCCGACCAGGAGAACCCCGTATGACCGCCGACTCCGCAGCCACGCCCGCCTCGAACTCCCCCAGCGGATCGGCCGGCGAGGGCGCGCACCGCTCAGACCTGCAGCACGCCGCCCTCTCGCGTTTCGCCGAGGTATACGGGCACGATCCGCAGGGCCTGTGGTCGGCGCCCGGCCGCGTCAACCTGATCGGCGAGCACACCGACTACAACGACGGTTTCGTGTTCCCCTTCGCCATCAACTACCGCACGGTCGTGGCGCTGCGTTCGCGCGACGACCAGCTCGTGCGCGTCGCCAGCGCCTTCGCGCCGGGCGAGGTCGTCGAGGCCTCGCTGACCGACCTCGAACCCGCGAACCTCGACGGTTGGTCGGCCTACCCGCTCGGCGTCGTCTGGGCACTCGGTCAGTTCGGCGCGCCGCTCGGCGAACTGCGCGGTGTCGATCTGTTCATCGACTCGGATGTTCCGGTCGGCGCGGGCCTTTCGTCATCCGCCGCCATCGAATGCGCCGTCGCCGCGGCCCTCACCGACGTGTGGCACCTCGATTTCGACCGGCAGACCCTCGCCAAGGTGGGCCAGCTGGCAGAGAACAAGGCCGTCGGCGCGCCCACCGGCATCATGGACCAGTCCGCGTCGATGCTCGGCCGCCCCGACCATGGCGTGTTCCTCGACTGCCGCTCGCTCGACGCCGAGGTCATCGAACTGGGCTTCGACGGAGCCGACCTCGAGCTGCTCGTCATGGACACGCGCGTCAGCCACTCCCATGCCACGGGCGGCTATGCGGCCCGTCGCGCGTCGTGCGAGGCCGGCGCGAAAGCCATGGATGTCTCCTCCCTGCGTGATCTCAGCGTGCACGACCTGCCGCGCGCCGAAGAGGTACTCGACGATGAGACGTTCCGCCGCGTGCGCCACATCGTCACCGAGAACCAGCGTGTGCTCGACACCGTGCGCACCCTGCGGGAGCACGGGCCCACGGCCATCGGCGAGCTGCTCGACGCCTCGCACGTGTCCATGCGCGACGACTTCGAGATCTCGGTGCCCGAGCTCGACCTGGCGGTCGAGGTGTCCCGCCGTGCGGGCGCCATCGGCTCGCGCATGACGGGCGGCGGCTTCGGCGGCGCGGCCATCGCGCTCGTGCCCCGCGCCCGGCTCGCCGAGGTCGCCTCGGCCGTGACGGCCGCCTTCGCCGAGGCATCTTTCACCGCCCCCGTCATCTTCCCGGTGACGGCCGCTGGCGGAGCAACGCGCGAGCGCTGACGACAGGCGACGCGGCGGGAAGGGTTTCGCATGGCTGAACCGATCGACGACTTCCCGCCGGGAATCAGCAACCCCGCGCGCAATGCGCTCCATAACGCCGGTTACCGACGCCTCGCCGATCTCGTCGGCGTCCCGTCGAGCGACCTCGCCGCTCTGCACGGCGTCGGACCGAAAGCGCTGCGCCTCCTTTCCGAGGCACTGTCGACCGATTAGTCGCATTCCACGTCGCCGGGCGCCCCAGCGCAGAGACGAGCTCCCGCACGTAAGCACGAAGAAGGCCCGGACACAGGATGTCCGGGCCTTTCGCCGGCGGCTGCGGGCCGCCGTTCAGCACTCTCAGCGGCGCGCGTTACGCTCCGCGGCCTGAACCACGTTGGAGACGAGCAGGGCGCGCGTCATGGGCCCGACGCCACCCGGGTTGGGCGACAGGTGCCCCGCGACATCCCAGACGCCCGGGTCGATGTCGCCGGCCAGCTTGGCCTTACCGCTCTCGGTCGTGCCCACGCGGGTGACGCCCACGTCGAGCACGGCGGCGCCCGGCTTCACCCAGTCGGGCTTCACGAGGTGCGGCACACCGACGGCCGCGACGACGACGTCGGCCCGGCGCACCTCGGCGGCCAAGTCGACCGTGCGGGAATGCGTGAGCGTGACGGTGGCGTCGACGCCCTTGCGCGTGAGCAGAAGCCCGAGCGGGCGCCCGACCGTGAGACCGCGGCCCACGACCGTGACGTGCTTGCCCGCGAGCGGCACGTCGTAGCGTTTCAGCAGCTCCACGATTCCGGCGGGCGTGCACGGCAGCGGCGAGGTCAACTCACCCTCGACGCCCAGCACGAGGCGCCCCAGGTTGGTCGGGTGCAGGCCGTCGGCGTCCTTGTCAGGGTCGATGAGCTCGAGCATCTCGTTCTCGTCGATGCCCGCGGGCAACGGCAGCTGCACGATGTAGCCCGTCACCTCGGGGGCCGCGTTGAGGTCGGCGATGGCGGCGCGGATGTCGGCTGCCGACGCGGTGCCCGGCAGATCGACGCGCACCGACTCGATGCCCACTTCGGCGCAGTCGCGGTGTTTGCCGGCGACATAGGAGCGCGAGCCCGGGTCGTCGCCGACCAGCAGCGTGCCGAGGCCGGCGAGCTTGCCCGACGCCCGCAGCACGTCGATGCGTTCGCGCAACTCGGATTTGATGGCCGTTGCGGTGGCGACGCCATCTAGCGTGATCGCGGTCACGGCGGCGCCTACTGCTCGAGGCCCGGGTAGAGCGGGAACGCGTCGGTCAGCGTCTTGACGCGCGCACGCAGGGACGGCAGGTCGGCGTCGGGGCGCAGGGCCGCGGCGATGACATCCGACACCTCGGTGAACTCGGCGTCGCCGAAACCGCGCGTGGCGAGGGCGGGCGTGCCGATGCGCAGGCCCGATGTGACCATGGGCGGGCGCGGGTCGAAGGGGACCGAGTTGCGGTTGACCGTGATGCCCACCTCGTGCAGGGCGTCTTCGGCCTGTTTGCCGTCGAGCGGCGAGGTGCGCAGGTCGGCGAGCACGAGGTGCACGTCGGTGCCACCCGTCAGCACGTCGACGCCGGCCTCGCGCGAGTCATCGGCGGTGAGGCGGTCGGCCAGGATGGCGGCACCGCGCAGGGTGCGCTCCTGGCGGTCGACGAACTCGGGCTGCGCCGCGAGCAGGAACGACGTGGCCTTGGCCGCGATGACGTGCATGAGGGGCCCGCCCTGTTGGCCGGGGAACACGTTGCTGTTGAGCTTCTTGGCGATATCGGCGTCGTTCGACAGGATGAAGCCCGAGCGCGGGCCGCCGATGGTCTTGTGCACCGTGGACGACACGACGTCGGCGAAGGGCATGGGCGACGGGTGCAGGCCCGCGGCGACGAGGCCGGCGAAGTGCGCCATGTCGACCCAGAGCTTGGCGCCCACCTCGTCGGCGATGGCCCGGAAGGCCGCGAAGTCGAGCTGACGGGGGTAGGCCGACCAGCCGGCGATGATGACCTGCGGCTTGTGCTCGAGCGCCTTCTCGCGCACGACGTTCATGTCGACGAGGAAGGTCTCGGGGTCGACGCCGTAGGAGACGGCGTTGTAGAGCTTGCCCGAGAAGTTGAGCTTCATACCGTGGGTGAGGTGTCCACCGTGCGACAACTCGAGGCCGAGGATGGTGTCGCCCGGCGTGGCGATGGCGCTCAGCACGGCGGCGTTGGCCGACGCACCCGAGTGCGGCTGCACGTTGGCGAAGTTGGCGCCGAACAGGCTCTTGGCGCGCTCGATGGCGAGGCTCTCGGCGATGTCGACGTATTCGCAGCCGCCGTAGTAGCGGCGGCCGGGGTAGCCCTCGGCGTATTTGTTGGTGAGAACCGAGCCCTGGGCCTGCAGGATGGCGCGGGGAACGAAGTTCTCGCTCGCGATCATCTCGAGGTAGTCGCGCTGGCGACCCAGTTCGAGCTCGAGGACTTCGGCGATCTGAGGATCGACCTCGGCCAGGGGGGCGTTGAAGGTGGAAGACAAAACTGGCTCCTTTTAGACACAGTTGACGGAACAATCGGTTCTCGTATCGGCCCAGGCGTGCGGCCGAATCCGTGTCAGTCGCTCCCCGATGGTAACCATCTCGGGCGGATGCGCCAGCTGCTCACGATCCGTCACTACGCCAGTTGCGACCCATCCAGCATAGCAGCGGCGGCCCGGTCGAACGCTAGTGTTGCCAGCGTGAACGCCTTGCCCACGATCATCCATTCGGCCACCCTCGTCGACCATGCGCGCCGGGTCACCGACGCCTGGGTGTGCCTCGACGGCGGCGTCGTAACGCATGCCGGGCGGGGCGACGGATGGCGTGAGCTGAGCGCCGCGCCCACGGCCGATGTCGTCGACGCCACGGGCCTCTTCCTCACCCCCGGCTTCATCGACCTGCACAGCCACGGCGGCAACGGCGCGGCTTTCGACGACGGGGCGGATGCCATCTCCCGCGCGCTCCTGGTGCACCGCCGTTCTGGCACGACCCGTTCGGTGCTGTCGCTCGTCACGGCCTCGATCGAGGACCTCGCCGCCCGCGTGGCCGACATCGCGCGGCTCGCGGCATCCGACCCGTCCATTCTGGGTTCCCACCTGGAGGGCCCCTTCCTCGACCCGGGGCACAAGGGCGCGCACACCGAGTCCCTGCTGCGACCCGCGGATGCCTCGAGCATCGAGCACCTGATCGAGGCGGCCGCCGGCACCCTGCGTCAGGTGACCATCGCTCCGGAACGCCCGGGCGCGCACGACGCCATCGCCCGGTTCACGGAGTCGGGTGCGCGCGTGGCGGTCGGGCACACCGACGCCGACTACGACCAGACGCGCGCGGCCTTCGATGCGGGCGCGAGCATCCTGACCCACACGTTCAACGCCATGCACGGTTTGCAGCACCGCGCCCCCGGGCCTGTCGCAGCGGCATTCGACGACGAGCGCGTGACGCTCGAGCTCATCGCCGACGGGGTGCACGTGCATCCGCGCATGTTGCGGTTGGCCTTCGCCGAGGCACCCGGCCGGGTGGCGCTCGTGACCGACGCGATGGCGGCGGCGGGCGCGGCCGACGGACGGTACTCGCTCGGCGGCCTGGCCGTCGACGTGCGCGACGGCGTGGCGCGGTTGGTCGACGGCGGTTCGATCGCCGGGTCGACGCTCACGCAGGACGAGGCGTTGCGCGTCATGACCCGTGACGCGGGCATCACGCTGGAGGTCGCTGTCGAGGCGCTGACGGCAACACCGGCGCGAGCCCTCGGCCGTGAAAACGGCCTCGGGCACCTCGGCGTCGGGTTCGCGGCCGACGCCGTGCTTCTCGACGAATCGCTGCAGGCCGCCGCCGTCTGGGTCGCCGGCACCCGCGTCTGACGCCGCCGGGAACCGCGAAGAAACTCCCGCCCTGATCAGGACGGGCCGTGAGCCTCATTGCCGGATTCGTCGCTCGAGAATTGCGCCGCAACGCCGGCCGTCCAGGTCACCTCGTTGAATCCACCGCCTGCGAAAGCGATGTTCGTCGTGATGGTCGTCCCCGTGACGGCGGCGAGTTCGCCCTTCAGCGTGAGCGAGTCGATCTCGTCGAATACGAGAGTGACACGGTCGGCGGCGACCACGACATCGCCGCACCGGCCCGTGAGCGTCACAGTCGCACGGTCCTCCGAAAGGGTGAGGTCTTGTCCGTCGCATGCAAGTGCCGTGGGTGAGGGCGCGGGATTCAGGGCATCGCCGATCATCACACATCCACTGAGCAGGGGCGCCAGCGTCGCCAGCGCGAGGCAGATCAAGGGGGCACGGCCCCGCCTGTGCCGCAGCGCCGAACCGCCGCCCGCGCTCTTCAACTGGTCGTCGTGCCCCGCGGCCACGTGTGTTGCTGCAGGGTGAAAGTGGGATGCCATGATGATCTCCTTCGTCGTGGGGCGCGTGCGCCCGCTGTTATCGATCGAAGTTACGGATGGGCATCCAGCACAGTCTGAACGACATCCAGTCATTTCTCGGCCTGCACACAGTTTCGAGCGCCGGGCCCAGGCCGCACTGCCTTCGGACCGCTCCTCGCTCGATTCCGAGCGCTCGTTTGGTCGAAGATTTCGTCCGCAGAGACCGCGCGTTACGGCGCGTCGCGATTCGGTCCAGCGCCGACCGACGCACGGACGACCGACCCGGGACATCGGAGGCGGTCAGCGAAAACATGCCGTCATCGTCGACAGGGGTCGCCCTTGCCCGCCGTCCCAGTGGGGCGACCGTGCCGGCACGGGGCTACGGCTGCTGCAGGTCTTCCCGGTTCAGCAGGTCGTCGCGAATGAGCAGGTCGTGGCGCACGTGATGCGTGCGGTAAGCCGCCCGGGCCACCATGTGCGCCGAGATGGGTGCCGTCAGCGACTGAAACAGGATGATGGCGATGGCGAGCGTGATGTTGCCGACCGTGGGGGTCGAGACCGCGACATCCGCCGTGATGGCGAGCAGGCCGAGCACCTGAGGCTTCGTCGCGGCGTGCAGACGCGAGAGCACATCGGGGAAACGCAGGAGCCCCACGCCGGCCGCGAAGCACATGACGGCGCCGATCACGACCAGCAGCACCGTGAAGGTGTCGCGAACGGGATCGCCGCTGAACTCGGGCAGGCGCGGCGTGATCTCGGGCGCCGTGCTCGTGGCAGCACCCGAAGCGGCCAGCGCCGCGGCGAACGTCACCCCGATCATGCGTCGTCCTGCTTAGCCATGAAGCGGGCCACGCTGATCGACCCGAGCACCGCGAACATCGCGAGGGCCAGCAGCACGGGCAGGTTGTCGGCGTGATGGTTGAGCGCCATCTCGGCACCCAGCGCGCACATCACGGTGGCGACGAGCACATCGGAGGCGATCACCCGGTCGAGCAGGCTGGGCCCCTTGATGATGCGGTAGACGGCGGCGAGCGCGCCGGCCCCGAAGAGCACGGTGATCACGATGACGACGGCGAGCATCAGCTGTTCCCTTCTGTCGCACGGGGGGTCGGTGTCGCACCCGCGTCGCGCGCACTGACGCGGTCGACGTCGTCGCGCGACCCGAAGGCCATGACGAGTCGACGCTCGGTGCCGAGCGCCTCACGGAGGACGCGTTCGACATCCGCTTCGTCGTGCGTGTCGAGCGAGTGCAGGTAGAGCACCGAGTTGGCACGGTCGAGGTCGACCACGATCGAGCCGGGCACGAGCGAGATGGCCTCGGCCGTTGCCGACATGATGAGGTCGGAGCGCGTGGAGAGCGGCACCTCGATGATGGCGTTGCTGGGCGTGTAGGTGGGTTTGGTCACGAGCCAGGTGATCTGCGCCGAGGCGCGCACGATGTCGACCACCAGCCGGCCGAAGAAGTAGGCGGCCCAGAGCACGTTGACGCGGCCCGAGAGTTGCACGGCGGGCAGGTAGAACACGAGGGAGACGAGCACGGCCAGCGCGACGCCCGTGACGATGGTGAGGACATCCGCCTTGCCCCACAGCAGGCACCACAGCACGACGAGGCCGAGCAGCAGGGTGATCTGGCTGACGATCGAGCGCGTGGGGCCGGAATTCGATCCGGCATTCGAGGTACTCATTCGACACCTCCCGGGAACACGGCGTCGACGTAGTTGGAGTGGTTCTCGTTGGCCACGGCCGCGCGGTTGGCGAGGTCGAAGAGCGGCCCGGCGAAAACCGTGAGTGACAGGCTCAGCAGCACCATGCCCGTCGTCGCGGCGATCATGAGGCGGGGCGTGTGCTTGCGGTCGATCTCTCCGGCGTCGTCGGGGTTCTCGGCGAGCGACTGGATGAGCGGCGACTCGTAGTCCTTGACCTCGTCCTTGCGGCGCCAGAAGCCCATGTTCCAGACGCGCATGAGGGCGTAGAGCGTGAGGAGCGATGTGGCCGCGCCGGCGCCGATCAGAATCCAGGCCAGCGGGTCGTTCAGCTGCACACCGGCCTGGAAGAGCCCCACCTTGCCGAGGAAGCCCGAGAACGGCGGGATGCCGCCGAGGTTCATGGCACCGATGAAGAACAGAATGGCCACGAACGGGGATGCCTTGAGCATGCCGCCCAGCCGCGAGATCGACGCCGTGCCGCCGATGCGTTCGACGAGCCCGATGGCCAGGAACAACGTGGTCTGCACGATGATGTGGTGGACCACGTAGTAGATCGTGGCCGTCATGCCGAGCTCGGAGCCCACCGCGATGCCGAAAATCATGTAGCCGATGTGGCTCACGAGCGTGAACGACAGCAGTCGTTTGATATCGGCCTGGGCGAGCGCGCCGAAGATGCCGATGAGCAGCGTGAAGAACGCCACCACCATCAAGGGCACCGCGAGCGGCACATCCGTGAAGAGCACGGTGTCGGTGCGGATGATCGCGTAGACACCCACCTTGGTCAGCAAACCGGCGAACACGGCCGTGACGGGCGCGGGCGCCGTGGGGTAGGAGTCCGGCAGCCAGAACGACACCGGGAACACGGCGGCCTTGACGGCGAAGCCGAGCAGCAGCGCACAGCACAGGATGAGCTGCACATCGGGTGGCAGGTCGCGCACCCGTTCGGCGACGAGCGCGATCGTGACCGTGCCGGTCGCGCCGTAGATGAGTGCGATGGACGCCAGGAACAGCAGCGACGACATGAGGCTGATAACGATGTAGGTGACACCGGCTCGGATGCGGGCGCCCGTTCCCCCGAGCGTCAGCAGCACATAGCTCGCGGCCAGCAGCATCTCGAAGCCCACATACATGTTGAACAGGTCGCCGGCCACGAAGGCGTCGAACAAACCGGCCGCCAGCACGAGGTAGGTGGGGTGGAAGATCGACACGGGCGTCTCGTCGTGGTTGTCGGCCACGCCCTGCCCGATCGAGAAGATGAGGACCCCGAGCAGCATGAGCGCGGAGACGAGCAGCATGATGGCCGAGAGACGGTCGACGACGAGCACGATGCCCCACGGCGGCTGCCAGGCTCCCACGTTGACCACGACGGTTTCGTGGGTGTCCACCCAGACGAGCAGCACGGCGCTGATGATGGTCACGGCCGTGAGCGAGATCGAGCTGATGGCGATCTGGATGCGCGGCCGGTGGCCGAAGATGAGCGCGATAGCCGCACCGAGCAGTGGGATCGTGACGACGAGAGGGACCAGGGCGTTCATCGGCGCTCCTTCTCTCGTGCCTCGGGGTCGTCCTCGATGGGACCTGAATCGCTGTCGTTGTCACCGTGTTCGTTCGACGCATCGAGCACCTGTTGGATGGCCAGATCGTCTTCGTCGACGGCCGCGAAGGCCGCCTCGGTCGAAGCCTCGGTCTCGCCCGCGTGTTCGTCGGTGAGCGTGTCGCCCTCGTCGCCCAGCTGGGCCAGCCACCACGAGCGGTAGACGAGCGCCAGGATGAACGCGACGACGCCGAAGTTGATCACGATGGCGGTCAGCATGAGTACCTGCGGCACCGGGTCGACCATGTTCTCGTCGGCGGCCGTGCCCGTGACGATGGGCGCGCTGCCGCTCGGGCCGCTCATCAAGAAGATGAGGATGTTGGTGGCATTGCCGACCAGCAGGAAGCCGATCAAGAGGCGCGTCAGGCTGCGTTCGAGCATGACGTAGATGCCCGTTCCGTACATGACGGCCATCAGGATGACGAGGGTGAGCGAAGCGGTCACGGGCGCACCTCCGCGGGCGTGAAGTCGTCGTCGGTGCCGGCCTCGAGGTCGGTGTCCTCCTGCTGGCGGTCGACCTCCGCGCCCAGCGAGCGCAGGATGTCGAGCGTCAGGCCGATCACGACGAGGTAGACGCCCACGTCGAAGATCGACGACGTTCCGATCGAGAGATGGCCGAGCACGGGGACATCCGCTTCGAGGTAGGCGGATTGCAGGACCTCGCCGCCGAAGAAGAGCGAGCCGATGGCCGTGCCGACGGCGAGCAGCACGCCGACGCCCAGCACCTTGCCCGGGTCGATGGGGGCGGCCTCGCCGAGTTCGTAACGGCCGCCCGCGAGGTAGCGGAACACGAGCGCGAGGCCCGCGAGCAGACCGCCCGCGAAACCACCGCCCGGCGCGTTGTGGCCGACGAAGAGCAGGAACACGCTGACGACGATGGCGGGGTGGAACAGCAACCGCACGAGCACCTCGAGCAGCACCGAGCGGTTCTCGCTCGACACCTTCAAGCCGCCGAGCAGCCACGACTGGCGGTGCGTGCTCTCGGGGTGCTCGGTGGTCTGCGGGTCGTCGATCACGTTGCGGCGGTGCTCGGCGCGGCGCTGGTTGCGCGACCCGCTGAGCCGCGGTAGCGCCTTGGCGCGTCCCGACACGAACAAGAGGCTCGCGATGCCTGTGGCGACGACGACGAGCACCGACAGCTCACCCATGGTGTCCCACGCGCGGATGTCGACGAGCATGACGTTGACGATGTTGCGGCCGTGGCCCTCTTCATAGGCCAGGCGCGGCAGCTCGGCGGCGATGGATGGCGCCTGCCGCGCGCCCAGCGCGATCAGCCCGATCGTTCCCATCACGAGCCCGACGAGCACGCCGATGATCAGGCGCCGCGTGCGCTGCTCGGGTTTGTTGTGCTGCGCGATCTTGACGGGCAGGCGGCGCAGCACGAGCACGAAGACGACGACCGTGATGGTCTCGACGAGCGCCTGCGTGAGCGCCAGGTCGGGCGCACCGTGCAGGGCGAAGAGCCCGACCATGCCGAAACCGGTCACTCCGGCGAGCAGCACGGCCGTCATGCGCTGCTTGGCGAGCGCGGCGGCGATGGCGGCGATGCCCATGACGACGGCGACGACGAGCTGCGCGGGCGAGTCGAACCAGCGGATGCCGGGCGGCCACGTGCGCCCGAGCGTGGCCGTCAGGCCGAGCGCCAACACGAAGACCACGAGGATGGTCGAGAGGTACTGCGACAGGCCACCGCGCTGCGCGAAGATCGTGATCTTGGCCGACAACCGGTCGACACCCTGCGTGGCAGCCCAGTAGCCGCGGCTGGCATCGACGAGCGGGGGAACCTTCTCCTGCAGGCGCGCGACGCCCCGGCGCCGCCAGAACAGCAGGCCGCCGAGCACCAGCACCGCGGCGCTGATGAACAGCGCGGGCTCGAGGCCGTGCCAGAGCGCCAGGTGGTAGTGACCCTCACCCGGCACGGTGTCGGCATAGAGAGCAAGTAGCGGGTCGAGCAGGGGGACGGCGATGCCGAGGACGACGGTCGCGAACGCCAGCACGGCGGGCGCGAACTGGATGCCCCAGCCATCCGCGTGCAATTCGGTGGGGACGATCTTCTTGCGGTTGCCGAACGCGCCCCACAGGAAGCGCGCGCTGTAGGCCACCGTGAGCACCGAGCCGACGGCCGTGCCGACGAGCGCCACCCAGCCCCAGAAATCGCCCGCGACGGCTGCCTCGACGAAGGCCCCGAAGACCGCTTCTTTCGCGACGAACCCGAGCAGCGGCGGAATGCCCGCCATGGACGCGACGGCTATGGCCGTGATGACGAAGAGCGACGGGGTGGTGCGCCAAAGGCCCGAGAGTTTGCGCCAGTCGCGCGTGCCCGCCTGGTGGTCGATGATGCCGACGACGAGGAAGAGCGTGGCCTTGTAGAGCGCGTGGGCGAGCAGGAGCGCAGCGGCCGCCAATGCGGCATCCCGCGAACCGAAGCCCGTGATGACCATGAGGAAACCGAGCTGCGAGACCGTGCCGTAGGCGAGCACGAGCTTGAGGTCGTATTGCCGCAGGCTGCGCCAAGCCCCCACGATCATGGTCCACACGCCGAGGCCCACCAGCAGGGCCTGCCAGCCCGGGATGTCGGCATAGCCCGGCGCCAGACGTGCAACCAGATAGATGCCGGCCTTCACCATGGCGGCGGCGTGCAGGTAGGCGCTCACCGGTGTCGGCGCGGCCATGGCGGCGGGCAGCCAGAAGTGGAACGGCACGATGGCCGACTTCGACAGCGCGCCCACCAGGATGAGCAGGATCGCGACCGTGGGCCCGGCACCCTGCGGCGCCTCGGACACGATGGTGGCGAGCGAGGTGGTGCCGGCGAAGGACGAGATCATGACGACGCCGACGAGCATGACGAGGCCGCCGAAGGTCGTGACGAGCAGCGCTTGCAAGGCCGCACCTCGCGACTCCTTGCGCCCCGTGTAGTGCCCGATGAGCAGGTAGGAGAGGATGCTCGTGATCTCCCAGTACATGAACATCACGATGATGTCGTCGCTCGTCACGAGACCGTACATGGTGCCGGCGAACGCCAGCAGCAGGCCCGCGAAACGCCCGAGGCCCGGCTCGTCGGCCTCGAAGTAGCGGGCGCAGTAGACGAGCACGAGCGCGCCGACGCCGGTGACGACGAGGGCGAGGAGCCAGCCGAGCGCGTCGACGCGGGATGTCAGGGCGATGCCGAGCTGTGGAATCCACTCGATCTTCTCCTCGATCACCCCGCCAGAGGCGATGGTGGGAGTCTGCGCGAGGGTGACGCCGAACACGGCGGCCGGCAGCAGCGCGATGACGTAGAAGACGCGGGTCGAGAGCCAGCGGGTGAGGAGCGGAGACGCGACAGACAGCGCTGCAAACAGAGCGAGGATGAGTGTCATGCAGGTCTCCTGGTCGAGGCGGCCGCTGGCTTACAAACTTATCAGGTGTAGGGATACCTCTTATACGGGGCTTGCGCGCGGGGCCTCGAATCTGCTTTCCGACGACGGTCAGCGAACGTGGATACAGAAATGTCAGCATTGTATGTATTCTGTCGATCGCTCATCAGAGGAGGCTCACATGCCACGGCATCGACCCACGTTCGCCGGCAACTCATCCGACCCGTCCGGCCAGGGCCCGGCCACGCCCGCCAGCGCTCATTCGGCGCGGCGCGGCGCATCCCTGCCCGCACCCGACGACACCGGAACCCTCGTCGTCGACACGGCCCGGGCCGCTCTCGACACCCTCCCCGACGCCTGGCGTCGCAGCCTGGGCGACCTCCGGTCGGCGCACGGCACCCCCGGCCACACGCGACACGCCGACCAGGAGCACACTCGCTCCCCTTCCGCGCGCGCATCATCACTCACTCTGGCCGAACGTCATGACCCGCGACTGCGCCAGCTCGCCACCACGGCACTCGACGCATCGTGGCGGCACGAACTCGCGCTGCGCATCGACACCACATCACCCCACCGCGTGATCGTCGACCGCGGCGACGACTACCAGGCCGGGCGTCTGGGCGACCGTGCCCGGCAGCGCGCGGCCGAACACATCGCCCCCTGCGCGCTCTGCACGCGGCTGCTCCCCCTCTTCGCATCGAGCGAAGCCATCGTCGACGCGGCCAATGCCTGGGTCCCCGACCGTCATCACCGCACGCGCCCCGTGCCCTACTTCCGCACGGGCAGCGGTGTGGCCGTCCTGGCCGCCGCGACCGCCGGCCCGGTCGGCGTATCGACCGCCGCTGCGGCTGCGCCGGTCACCGCGGGGTCTCCGTTCGCGGCCGTCTCGGCAGTGGTCGGCGGGCTGACCGCGGCGCTCCGACGATCCCGGTCGGCATTCACCCGTGGCACCACCATCGCGGCCGCGGCAACGGTCTGCGTCGTGAGCATGGGAATCGGCACATCGATCGCGCTGTCCGCCGCACAATCCAGGGTCGCGTTCCCCATGATGTTGGCCGCCGGCCAGGCGGCCCAGGCCGCCAGCGCATCCCCGCGCCCGGCCGTGCCCGCAGAACCCGGCGCCGATGCGCCGACACAACCTGCCCCGCCACCCGGCACGCCCGCAGAACCGGGACACGAGCAGGAGCCCACCATGCCCGTCGAAGCGGCGCCGCCCGGTGCCGTCGACGGCGAGACACCGCGCGCGCCATCCCGCGCCCCCCTTCCGCGCCGAGAGGGGCCCGTTCACCGCTCGGTACCGGGCCCAGGGTCCGTCGACAACCCGGTCACCGGAGCATCCGGCCTCGGCACGCCGCCAGCTGCACCCGCGACGACCACGGAAACCTCGCCGGACACGCCTTCGTCGGCCGGTGAGGTCACGCCTCCCCCGGCTTCGCAGGTCGACACCGCGGCCTCGGCTGCAACGGCCGCGTCGGCGAGCGCCGCCGCGAACGCCGTCGGTTCGAGCGCGGCGAACGCCGTCGGTTCGAGTGCGGCGAACACCGGTGCGAGCGCGTCCTCCGATTCCGCCGGCTCGGCCGCATCCGCCGGGTCCGCCGCCGGGAACAGTTCGAGCGCCGGGAACAGCTCGAGCGCCGGGAACGGCACCGCGGGCGGGAGCGGTTCACTGGGCGGCGACGCAACGGGCCCGACGTCCGGAACCACGCCGACGCCGACCAGCCCGGCCGGTCCGGGTGCGGGTGCGGGTGCAGGCTCGACCGCCGCCGGTGCCGCAACCGCCGCGGGCGGGTCGCAATCGGTTCCGCCCTCGTCCGCCGCGGACGCAGGCGCAGGCGCAGACGCAGACGCAGACGCAGACGCAGACGGCGCAACATCCGGGACGAACCCATCCGTGCCGCTGCCGGAGAAGCCCGGAACGCTCGAGCCCGTCACCGGCGAGCCGGGGCAGCCGACCCCCGCGCCGGCGGGATCCGACTCGGCGGGGAGGCCCGTATCGCCGGGGCGCCCTCCGGTGGGGACACCGACCTCTGGCGCGGACGGCACCGCCGGGCCCGTGCCGAGCGCGTCCGCACCGGTACCGGTTGAACCGGTTACGCCGGTCGAGACCACGATCCCCGCGGCGACGGCACCGTCTCCAGCCGCACCGACGGCTCCAGTCGCTCCGGCAGCTCCAGTCACACCGACGGCTCCAGTCGCACCGGCAGCTCCAGCCGCTCAGGCCGCGCCGGTTCGGCCCGAGCCGGTGCCGCAGGCATCCGTGATCGCGCCCGGGGCGCCGCCAGCACCCGTCACCCCGTCAGCACCCGTCACCCCGACGACCGGCTCCGGCGCGGCCGGACCCGCGCTGATCACGAGCGATTCCGACCTCTCGGGCGCGCCGACCCGCCCCGCCCCCCTGCGGCCGGCGCCGTAGCGCCCGCTTATCGGGTGGGTGCCGCGCCTGAACGTCGTCGCACGGCGAGTTCGTACCGCCGTGCGACGACGACCAACACCCCACCGATCACGAGTAACACCACGTAGAAGTAGGGCAGCGATTCGATGCCGATGCCGTCGAGCAGCAGACCGCCGACGAAGGCGCCGCCGCCGATACCCACGTTGAAGGCCGTCGTGTAGAAAGCGCTGGCGGTGTCACGGATGCGCGCACTGGCCGAATGCAGCATGCGCGTCTGCATGAGCGGCGCAATGGCGCCGTAGGCGATGCCCCACACCAGGAAGATGATGAGCGCCGCCCAGAACCATCCGGCGACGAGCGCGAGCGCCGTGACGAACACGATCGACAGGCCGATGCAGATGAGCAGGCCTCGTGTCGTGCGCTTGGCGAAGACCGTGCCGGCGAGCACCAGGCCGAGCGCACCCGTGATGCCGAATCCGAACAGCGCCAGGCTGATCTGGGCTTCGGGAACGCCGATGACGTCCGTCAGGTAGGGCGCGATGTAGGTGTAGAAGCTGTAGTGGCCGATCATGACGATTGCCACCGTGATGCAGACGAGCGCGACCGAGAAGACGGTGGGGTCGACAGGGCGACGGGTGCCCGCGCGGCCCGACGCGGCGGGCGAACCGGATGCTCGAGCATCCGCTGCGCTGTCGTCGGCATGTGCGTCGAGCTCGCGTTCGACGGGCGGCAGGAACTTGTAGACCACGACGGCGCCGACGAGCAGCAGCACCGCGATGCCCACGAACGAGAGGCGCCACCCGACCGCGTGGCCGGCCGCCGTTCCGAGCGGAACGCCCAGCACGAACGCGAGGGTTCCGCCGGCGAGGGTGATCGAAACGGCCCGGCCGATGAGCTCTTTCGGAACGAGGTGGGCGGCATAGGCGCCGACCATCGACCAGAAGAGCCCGTGCCCGATGCCACCCAAGACGCGCGTCAACAACACGAGCGGATAGGTGGGAGCAAGAGCGGTCAACACGTTGGCGACCGCGAGCAACACGAGCACCGACATGATCAGGGTCTTGCGCGGGATGCGCACCGTGAGGGCCGTCAGAGGCGCCGAGGTGAGCACGACCGTGAACGCGAAAGCACTCACGAGGAAGCCGACCTGCGATTCGGTGACGCCGAGCGAGGCGCTCATGTCGGGCAGCAGACCCGTGGGAATCATCTCGCTCGTCACCGACAGGAAAACGGCGGCCGAGAGGGCGATCAGGCCCACCCAGGGGAAGCGCGCGCCTGCGGGCGGCGACGAGGTCACGGGCCCGGTGACGATCGGCAGGGAACCGGTCGGGGTGTCAGACCCGCGATCGGGCAGGGGAATAGGAGAAGTAGTCATCAGTGTGTCCGACGATGGCGTTCACTCCGGCACCGGCTGGCCGTCACGCTGTGGGTGACCCCTGGCCGCGGGAGTTCGTCTGCGCGCTCATGTGCGCGCCCAGGGCCGGGCGAACCGCCACGGCCAGCACCCATTCTACGGGCGGCCGGCGCACGACGCCAGGAGAGGTTCGCGGATGCCACGAGGCGTCAGCCCAGCGACCGCCACGGTTCGGGCGCCCCGGTGTCCTATCCTGGGCGAATGACTTCCGACGCCACCGCCTCCGCACCCCACAACCACTGGGTGCTCACGTTCGTCTGCCCCGACGCGCCGGGAATCGTGCACGCCATCTCGGGGGCCATCGTCGAGGCATCCGGAAACATCACCGAGAGCCAGCAATTCTCGAGCGCCGACACGGGCCGCTTCTTCATGCGCCTGCAGGTGCAGGCCCCCACCGACCAGCAGCAGTTCGAGGCCGCCATCACGCCCGTCGCCGAGCGCTTCCAGCTCGACTGGCGGCTCGACCGCGTGGGTCGCCCGCTGCGCACGCTCGTGCTCGCCTCGACGGCCGCGCACTGCGTCAACGACCTGTTGTTCCGCCAGCGCGCCGGCCAGCTGCCCGTCGAGATCCCGCTCGTGTTGTCGAACCACGGCTCGCTGCGCGAACTCGCCGCGTTCTACGGCGTGCCGTTCGAATCGCAATCGGTCACGGATGCCGCGAGCAAGGCCCTCTTCGAACGCCGCATCCTCGAGGCCGTCGAGGACCACGACATCGAACTCGTCGTGCTCGCCCGCTACATGCAGATCCTGTCGCCCGAGCTGTGCGAGAAGCTCGCGGGCCGGGCCATCAACATCCACCACTCGTTCCTGCCCGGCTTCAAGGGCGCGAACCCCTACCGTCAGGCCCACGCTCGCGGCGTGAAGCTCATCGGGGCCACGGCGCATTTCGTGACGAGCGACCTCGACGAGGGGCCCATCATCGAACAGAACGTGGTGCGCGTCGACCACGCGCAGAGCCCCGCCGAACTCGTCGCCATCGGGCAGGACGAGGAGAGCCGCACGCTCACGCAGGCCGTCAAGTGGTTCGCCGAGGACCGCGTGTTGCTCGACGGCGCCCGCACCATCATCTTCCGCTAGCGCGCCTAAGATTGACGGGTGCAGAACCAACGAACCACCCCCGCAATCGGCGTCATCGCCATCATCCGTTTCGTGCTCGAGATCACGGCCTTCGTCGTGCTCGCGGTGTGGGGTTTCGTCACCTGGCCGTTCCCGTGGAACATCCTCGTCGGTGTGCTCGCCCCCGTTCTCGCCATCGTGCTGTGGGCCCTGTTCCTGTCGCCCAAGGCCGTTCTGCGGGTCGACCCGTTCGGCAAAGCGCTCATCGAGATGCTCATCATGTTCTCGGCGGCGTTCGCGTTCCTGCAGCTCGGTCTCTGGCCCGTGGCCATCGTCTTCGCCGTGCTCGCGGTGGTCACCGGCGTGCTCAACGGCCGTAGAGAGCTGTCGGCGTGACGTCGGTCGATGTGACGTCCGCTCGCGTTCTCGAGCTGCTGACGGCCGCACTCGGCGACCGGGTGGTCACGAGCCCCCACGTGCTCGACGAGGCGCGCGCCGATAAGTCAGGCCACCGCTCCGACGCGCCACCTCTCGCCGTCGTCGAGGCCGCGAGCATCGACGACGTGCAGCAGACCCTGCGCATCGCCACCGAGACCGGCACCCCCGTGGTTCCCCGCGGTGCCGGCACGGGTCTGGCGGGCGGCGCCATCGCCTCGGGCGGCGAGATCGCGCTGTCGCTGCGCGCGATGGACCGCGTGCTCGAGATCGACGAGAACGATCTGATCGCGGTCGTCGAGCCCGGCATCCTGAACGGCGACTTCGGCCGCATCCTGGCCGAACGGGGCCTGTGGTTCGCGCCCGACCCCGCGTCGAAAGAGATCTCGACCGTCGGCGGCAACATCGCGACCAACGCGGGCGGCCTGCTGTGCGCCAAATACGGTGTCACGCGCGACGCCGTGCTCGCGCTCAAGATCGTGCTCGCCGACGGCACACTGATGTCGCTCGGGCACCGCAGCGTCAAAGGCGTCACGGGCCTCGACCTCACGGCCCTGCTCGTCGGTTCCGAGGGCATCCTGGGCGTCATCGTCGAAGCCACCGTGCGCGTGCGCCGCGCCGTTCCCGGGGTCGTCACGACGCTCGCGGCCACATTCCCGCACGTCACGGATGCCGCGGCCGCCTGTTCCGCCATCACCGCCGCCGGCATCCAGCCCGCCGTCATGGAGTTGCTCGAGCCCACGGCGCTGGCCGCCATCCACGACTATCTGGGGCTCGAGGCGCCCACTCCCGGCCGCACGCAGATCATGGTGCAGACCGACGGGCCGCTCTCGGCCGACGACGCCCGCGCCTGCCTCGCGATCATCGAGGCCAACGGGGGCGTGGGCGAGGTCGCGGCGAACGAGGCCGACGGCGAGCGCCTGCTGTCCATCCGGCGCGCCATGCATCCGGCCATGGAGAAGCTGGGCCACCCGTTGATCGAAGACGTGTCGGTTCCGCGCAGCGCGCTCGTGCCCATGTTCGAGGCCATTCAGGAGGTCGAGCGCGAGTTCGGCATCAGCATCCCGACCGTGGCGCACGCGGGCGACGGCAACCTGCACCCGAACTTCGTCTATCAGGGTGACGAGGTGCCCGAGATCATCTGGCAGGCCGCCGACGCGCTGTTCCTGTCGGCCATTCGGCTGGGCGGCACGCTGACGGGCGAGCACGGCATCGGCATTCTGAAGCGGCGCTGGCTCGAGGCCGAGTTGGGCGCCGAACAGGTCGATCTGCAGCGGCGCATCAAGGCCACGTTCGACCCGCAGGGGTTGCTCAACCCGGGTAAGGTCTTCGACCCGATCGTGTGAGGCTGGGCCGGTTCACTCCGCGTCGGGAACGCGCTGCCAAGAAGGTTTGTTCGCGAACGTGTGCCGGCAGTAGTCGGTCAGCGTGAGGGCGGATGCCGCGGCCTCATCCAGCACGACGACCGCCCGCGGGTGGAACTGCAGCACCGAGCCCGGGCACATCGCGCTCACGGGCCCCTCGACCATGGCCGCAACGGCCCGCGCCTTCCCCTCGCCCTGCGCGACCAGCACGGCCTCGCGCGATTCGAGGATGGTTCCGAGCCCCTGCGTCAGGCAATGCGTCGGCACGTCGGCGGGGTCATCGAAGAAGCGCGCGTTGTCGGCCCGCGTCTGTGGCGCGAGCGTCTTCAGGCGCGTGCGCGACGCGAAAGACGAGGTCGGCTCGTTGAAGCCGATGTGTCCGTTCGAACCGATGCCGAGAATCTGCAGGTCGATGCCGCCCGCTTCGGCGATGGCCCGCTCATAATCACGGGCCGCCTGTTCGAGGTCGGCCGCGCGGCCGTCGGGCACGCGCACGTTCTCGGGGCGCAGGCCGAGAGGTTCGACCACCTGCGAGCGGATGACCCGGGCATAGCTCTCGGGATGCGTGTCGCTGATGCCCACATACTCGTCGAGCGCGAAGCCGCGCACCCCCGAGAAGTCGAGACCGCGCGCGACGGCTTCGGCGAGTTCGGCGTAGATCGCCGTCGGCGATGAACCCGTGGCGAGACCCCAGACGAGGGCCGGCCGGGCGCGCACCCGCGCTGCGACGAGGCGCGCGGCATAGCGGCCGACATCGGCGGGGGTGGGGAGGATGACGATTTCCACGGTGATACTCCAGGCGTGAGGGGTCGGGGGTGGCTGCGCAGGTGGCGGGGCAGCGGTCGGGAGGCCGCTACGCGACCGTCGCCACGCTCTCGCTTGGGATGTTCGCGCCAGAGATGCCGGCGCCGGGGCCGCTCGAGTCTGCGATGCTCACGTCCGGGATTCCGACGAGCGCCGCGCCGACCGCCGCCGCCGGGAACGCGTCGGGGATGAAGCGCATGCGGGACGCCAGATCGAGCGAGGCCAGGAACGGTGAGCGCTCCCCCCATCCGGCGAACACCTCCACCACATCGTCGCGCAGTCGGTCGCCGAGCGCCGTCAGGCCGCCCCCGACGACGACGTCTTCGACATCGACCGTGAGCACGAGCACGCGCACGGCGTTGGCCACGCCCTGCGCCACACCCCCGCGCACGCGACGCGCATCCGCGTTGCCCTGGTCGGCGCGGTCGAAGAGGTCGAGCGGCGGGATCGGGTGCGACGTGGGCCACTGCCGGGCGATGGCCGAGCCGGACGCGACGGTTTCGAGGCATCCGCGCTGACCGCATTTGCACAGCACACCAGCGGGGTCGACCACGATGTGCCCGATCTCGCCCGCCGTGCCCCGCGAGCCCCGCCACAGCCGACCGCCGATGACGATGCCGGCGGCGAGACCCGTTCCGAGGTTGAGGTAGGCCATGGACTGCGCCGAATCGTCGTCGCGCGTCACGCTGTCGCCGCTCAGCAGGTGGAAAGCGCCGAGGGCTGCGGCCTTCACGTCGTTCTCGACGCTCACGGGCGCGCCGATGAGGGCCGAGAGTTCTCGGCCGAGCTCCAGCTCTTCCACGTCGAGGTTGACGGCGTGCTGCACGCGACCGGCCCGCCGGTCGACCTGACCCGGGATGCCGACGCCGATCGAAGCCACCTCGTGCGGCGCCATGCCGGCCAGCGCCGCCAATTCGGTGACGCCCCGCACGGCGGTCGCGACGACCTGTTCGGGGCCGCGGCCGGTGGCGAAGCGTCGGCGTTCGACGACCGTGCCCGCCTCGTCGATGACGACGGCGTCGGTTTTGGTACCGCCGATGTCGAGGCCGATCCTCATGCCGGCTCCCCCACGATCAGGTCGAGCAGCGCCTCGCCGGCGAGACGCGAGGCGCCCCAGGTGGCGACGTCGGCATAGCTCAGCGCCGGGTCGGGCCAGCCCATGTCGATGACCACGACGTCGTCACCACGGTGGGCGCGCAGGGCGTCGATGGCGGCCACGGCGGCGGCACGACGATGGATGTCCTTGCCCACGACCAGCACCACGCCGGCGCCGATCGGGCTCGCGTCGAACGAGCCCTGCTCGGGGATGGTCACTGCCGGTGCGGCCAAGAAACGCTGCGCGCGCCCGAGGGCGGCAGCGGACTCGGAGGCGGAGACGGACCCGGAGTCATAGTGGGAGTCGGAGGTCGACGCCGACGCTGACACGAAGTCGGCGGCCGCGAATGGCCCCCAGGGCGACGCGCCGACGGCGATGTTGGCGACGCTCTCGACCGTGACGACGGTGAACGGCTCACCCCGCCGTGTGCGGGAGAGCCGTTCGGCGGCCCGATCGTTGATGTCGAAGACCGAGCGCACGCGGGTGCGCTCGTCCGACGTGCCAAGCTCGGTGAGAGACGCATCGCGCACGTCACCGGAGTCCGCCACACCAGAGGCATCACTCGCGGACACCCGAGTCTCCGCCGTGCGCTCCGCCAACCACGCCACGCGGGCGGAGGCCTCGGCCACACGCTCGCCCGACAGCCGTCCCTCCTCGACCGCGCGCAGCACGTGGTCGAGGATCTCGCCGATCTCGGCATCCGAGTTGTCGGTGCCGATGCACAGCAGGTCACAGCCCGCCGCGAGCGCCCTGACCGCTGCTTCGGGGATGCCGAGCTCGCCCGACGCCCCCACCATGTCGAGCGCATCCGACACGATGACGCCCGTGAAACCGAGCTCCCCGCGCAAAATTCCCTCGAGAATGGGCGCGGAGAACGTCGCCGGGTTCAGCTCGTCGACGGCCGGCACGAGGATGTGCGAGGTCATGACCGTGAGCGTGCCCGCGTCGACGGCCGCGCGGAACGGCTCCAGCTCGCGCGAACGCAGCGTCGCGGCATCCACGTCGATCACGGGGAGCGCCAGGTGGGAATCGGAGGAGGTGTCGCCGTGTCCCGGAAAATGCTTGGCACACGCCGCGACACCGGCCGCCTGCACACCGCGCGTCCACGCGGCTGAATGCCGGGCCACGAGAGCCTCGTCTGCGCCGAAGCTGCGCACCCCGATGACGGGGTTGAGCGGATTGGAGTTGACGTCGACATCCGGCGCGAAGGTGAGGGTGCATCCCGTTTCAGCGAGCTCCTCCCCCACACGGTGCGCCACGGCATAGGTGTAGTCGAGGTCATCCAGCCGCCCGAGTATGGCGTTGCCGGGGTAGGGGGAACCCTCGAGGTGATGCACACGGGTGACATCCCCGCCCTCTTCGTCGATCGCGATGACGACGTCGGGGTTGGCGCGCGCGAGGGATGCCGTGAGCGCGGCCAGCTGCGACCGCGAGGCGACGTTCGGCCCGAACAGGCAGACCGCCCCGAGCCCCTGCTCGAGCCGCGCCTCGACCCAGGCGGGCGCGGTGATGCCCACGAAACCGGGCATGAGGGTGGACAGGATCTGCCGCGACAGCTCGGCGGCCGACGGGGAGGGACTCGACGCCGCGACGCCGCCCGAGGTGACGGTGCCGCTCATCCCTTCACCGCCCCCGACACGAGGCCACCCGTCATGCGACCCTGCACGATCAGGAAGAAGATCATGACCGGGATGGCGAGCAGCGTCGATCCGGCCATGATCGCGGCCCAGTCGGTGGCCTGCGTGGCCTGCTGGAACGTGCGCAGCCAGATCGGCAGGGTGAAGGCATCCGGTCGCTGCATGATGATGTTGGCCATGGTGAATTCGTTCCAGGCTTGGATGAACGCGAAGATGCCAGTCGAGACCAGCCCCGGCGCGAGCAGCGGGAAGGTGATGCGCCAGAACGCCTGGCTGCGGCTGCATCCGTCGATCATGGCGGCCTCTTCGAGGTCGGCCGGCACACCCGCGACGAAACCGCGCAGGGTCCAGATGGTGAACGGGAGCACGCCCGACAGGTAGACGATCGTGAGGCCGATGATGGTGTTGAGCGCCTGCCAGCTGTCGATCATGCCGAAGATCGTGAACATCATCGCCTCGCCGGGGATCATCTGAACGATGAGGATGGCGACGACGAATTGGCGGCGGCCCTTGAATCGGAACCGCGAGACCGCGAGCGCGCCGAGGAAGGCGAAGACCAGGCAGATTGCGAGGGTCAGGAGCGTGACGGCGATCGACACCATGAACGAGGTCGGGAAGTTGCCGCGGTCGGGCCGGGCCGGCTCGAACAACACCGTGAGGTAGGCCCGGATGGTGGGCTCGCCCGGGAAGAAGCTGGGCGTCGGCGAGACGATGTCGCGGTTCGGTTTGAGGCTCGTCGACACCATCCAATAGACGGGGAACACGGAGCAGACGAAGACGATGACGGCCGTGATCGAGAGCACCGTCTTGGTGAGCCGGGCTCGGGCGCGATAGCCGTTGTTGCTGCGGTTGATGGGTTTGTGCGGCACCGTACGGGTGCTGGTACTCACAGCGGGGACGGCGTCTTCGATCGGTTCGGCGTCGCCCGTGATCGACGAGTTCAGGCTCATACTTCTTCCTCTTTCACGGTCTTGCGCACGTAGTAGATCGAGATCAGCAGCATCATGGCGACCATGATGAACGAGACGGCGCCCGCGACCCCGAGGTTGCTGTTGCCGAGGTGGTAGATATAGGTGCCGAAGACATCGGTCTGCGACGAGATGCCGCCCATGCCTTGCAGGGCATACACCTGCGTGAAGACCCGCAGATCCCAGATCACCTGCAGAATCGTGGTGACCAGCAGGATGCTCTTGAGATAGGGCATCACGATGAGGAAGAAGCGTTTCGGGCCACCGGCTCCGTCGAGTTGCGCGGCCTCGAGCACCTCCTCGGGAACCTGCGTGAGCCCGGCATACACAACGAAGGCGACGAACGGAATCGACTGCCACGTGATGATGACGGTCAACACGGCGAAGAACGACAACGGGTCGATCAGCCAGGAGTGCCCGGTGAAGTCATCCGATTGGGTCAGCCAGTTGAGCACGTAGTTGAGCAGCCCGTATTTGGTGTCGACGATCCAGCCCCACACGATGGTGGCGCTGAGCGGCGGCATGGCCCACGCGAGCAGCAGACCCACCGACATGAGCAGGCGGAAGAACTTGTTGAGCTTCGTCATCATGACGGCGAGCAGGATGCCGATGCCCATCGTGAGCACGACGAGAACCGCCGCGAGCCCGAAGCTGCGACCGGCCACGGCCCAGAACTCGGGGTCGCCGAGCGTCGACATGTAGTTGTCGAGGCCGATCCACTCGGGCGGGGCGCCGAAGATCTGTGCCTTGCCGTACTTCTGGAACGAGTTGATGGCCAGGCGCACGAGTGGGTAGCCCACCATGACGCCCAGGATGATGATCGACGGGGCCAGCAGCAGCCAGGGCGCCGTGGGAAAGCGTCGGCGTTTCGAGCCGGCGGGCAGATCGGATGGTTCGGCGCGGCGGCGTTTCGGGGCGCGGTTGCCGGCTCCCGGATCGGCGTCGGGCGCGGGTGGCGCGGAGACGAGCGAGGTTGTCATGGGTTACTCCCGAGCGAGTGGTGCGAAATCGGTGAGCGGTGCGAGGGGGTGGGCGAAGGCATCCGCCCACCCCCTGCTCGCTTAGGAGTTGAGGATCTCTTCGATCTTGGCGTCGAGTTCCTTGGCGATCTGTTCGACGTCGCCACCCTGGGCGATTTTCACGAAGGAGTCCTGCAGCACGTTGGAGGCTTCCACGTCCGCCCACTTGGGCGCGGCGGGGGTGAGCTTCGAGGCGGCGGCGGCCTCGGCGGCAGCCTTCGTCACGGCGTCATCGGGCAGCGAGGATGCCGCCGACACGAGTCCCGGGATGAGCCCGTTCTCGGCCATGATCTTCTGGTACTCCGGCGACACGAGAATCTTGAGTGCGTCGTAGGCCAGGTCCTGGTGCTTCGCCTTCGTGGGAATGGCGATGTTCGAGCCGCCGGCGAACGCCGCAGCTGCCTTACCCTCGGTCATGCCGGGCAGGGCGAACGCGGTGGCGTCCTTGCCGAAGGTGTCGGGGCAGCCGGGCGCGGTCGGGTCGTCGGCGGCCGTGGCGAGCGAGCCCGCGAACCAGCTGGGTGCCGATAGGTAGCCGACCTTGCCCTCGCAGAACGGGACCTGGGCGTTGGTCTCGTCGCCGTCCTTGGGCGCGGCGCTGGCCTTCTCATAGACGGTCTGCATTTGGGTCAGGCCCTTGATGCCTCCCGCGGAGGAGAAGCCGGCCGACCAGGTGTCGCCGTCCTGCTCGGCGACGAAGCCGCCGTTCTCCCACACGTAGGGAAGCACGTTGTACCAGTCGCGGCCGGGCGCATAGATGCCCGAGACCGTCGAGTCGGCGGCGTGCATCGCCTCGCCGTTGGCCACGTACTCGTCGAGCGTCGTCGGCACTCCGGCCGCCGCGATCTGGGGCGTGTAGAAGACGACGCGAGCGCCGGAGTAGTACGGAGCGGCGAAGAACTTCTTGTCATACGTGCCGGCTTCGACGAAACCGGGCAGCAGGTCGTCGCCGCCGAGGTCGTCGAACTTGTCGGTCAGGTCGGTGAAGGCTCCGGCCGACGTGAAGGCTGCGGCCTGCGTGTTTCCGATCTCCACGACGTCGGGGGCGTCGGATCCACTGAGTGCCGTCGTGTACTTGTCGACGAGACCCGTCCACTGCTGTTCTTCGATGACGAGGGTCGAACCGGGGTTCTCCTTCTCGAACGTCTTCTTCAGGTAGTCACGCGCGGCGTCGGGGGTATCGGTTCCGACGAGCCAGACGCGGACTTCCGCCGAGCTGTCCGATGTCGATCCGCCGCCGGAGCCGGCGCAACCGGCGAGGGCGATCACGGCAACCGTTCCGAGTGCCGCGAGGCTGAGTTTCCTCATCTGAATGTTCCTTTCTAGGGCTTTTCAGTTTTTCTAGGGCTGAATGAGTGGGGTCGAGAGCTATGAAACGCCGAGCTGGCTCGAGAGAACCATGACGGCCGCCCCGCGCAGGACGATGTCCTGCCCGAGGGTGGTGAGCCGAAGCGTCAGATCGCCGTGGAATTCGGCCATCGTCCGGTTTCGGAGGGTCTCGACGGTGGCCTGGGCCAGTGCTCCGTCGAGAAGTTCTTCGGGCCCCGAGAGCACGATCTGCGAGAGATCGAGCGCTCCGACCACGGGGGCCAGCGCGATGCCGAGGCGTTCGCCCGCATCGCGCAGCAGCTGATCGATGCGCGTGGCGGCTGCCTCATCGTCAGCCGAGTCGGAGCGGATGGCCTGGATCTCGGCCTCGAGGCGCGGAATGGCCACCCAGGCTTCGAGGCAGGCCGTCTTGCCGCAGGCGCACAGCGGGCCGCCGTCGGTGCCGACCGTGACGTGACCGATCTCGCCGGCCGCGAATCGGCTGCCGTAGATGGCGATGCCACCGAGCAGCAGGCCGGCGCCGACACCGTGGCCGATGCGCACGAGCATGAGGTCGCTCTCGGCGTGCCCGAAGCCGTGTTCGGCGAGCACGGCCGCGTTGGCGTCGTTCGAGACGATGACGGAGCAACCGGATGCCTCGGCCACCCGACGCTGCAACTCGAGGTCATGCCAGCCCAGGTTCGGCGCGCTGTGCACGATGCCCGCGAGGTCGACGACGCCCGGCGAGGCGATGCCGATGCCCAGCACGGGCCGGGTGGATGCCTGCAGCAGTCGTTCGGACAGCGCCAGCACCTTCTCGACCGCCCGCTCACCGGTGGCGCCCTCGAGGGCCACGTCGATCCGTTCGAGGATCTCGCCGTCGAGGTTCATGACGGCGCCGTGAAAGTCGGAGTAGTCCGAGAGGTCGAGCCCGATGATCTGGTGCGCTTCGCGGTCGATGTCGATCAGGGTGGCCGGTTTGCCCGGTCGAACGCCTTCGCGCTGTCCGCGTTCGGCGATGAGTCCGTCGGCGATGAGTTCGGCGACGAGGTCGGAGACGGTCACGCGGGTCAGGCCGGTTTCGCGGGAGACATCCGCTCGGCTCATGGCGCCGGCCCCGTAGAGGGTCTGCAAGACGAGTGCCCGGTTGTGGTTGCGGGCGTGTTCGGGGAGCACTTTCGCGCTCGGCCGGAGCCGCCGACCGGGCAGATAAGCCGAGGTCTGGGCGGTATTCGGGTGCGCGGCGTCCAGGGTGGAAGAGCCGCGCTGCACTTCCGATGCAGTCATGTTTGTTAGTAAAGCTTACGAACTAATGGCTGGCAAGCATTTCATCTCAGATGGGTGCTCTGTTTACCAGACCGTTACATTTTGTGAGGGTGGTTAACAAACCTGTAATGCGGCTCAGGCGTCGGCATGGTTCGCCCACAGGGCGCGCACCGTCTCGAGTTCGTCGCGGCGGCTGATGCCGAGTTTTCGGAACGCCCGGTTGAGGTGATTCTCGACCGTGCGCACCGAGACGCTGAGCCGGGACGCGATGGTGTGGTTCGATGCCCCCACGGCCGCGAGCGCGGTGATCTCTTGTTCCCGCTGGGTGAGAGCCGGGCGCGACGCGGCCTGTGCGTGCACCTGCCACAGCACGTCGGCGTCGAGGGTGCCGCCGAGCGCCTGGGCGAGCTGGTCGACCCGGTCGGCGTCGGCGGCTCGGCCGGCCAGCCGGTAGGCGTCGGCCGCGCGCAGGTAGGCCCCGGCCGCGTGCACGGCCTGATGGGTGACCCGCAGCCGATCACCGGCGCGTTCGATCCAGTCGGCCTCGGCGCCGCCGACCCCGCGCAGGTAGTCGAGCAGAGGACCGAACAGTTCTCCTTCGAGCGCGGCCGATCTCGCAACCCGGGCCGCATCGGACACGCTCTCGAGCGCCATGATCTCGGCGATCGCGGCCTGCACCGCGAACCCCCGGCGAGAGAAGTCGGCCTGGGCGGCGGCCAGCAGGCGGCGGCTCGCTTCGTCGTCGCCGCGAGCATGGGCGATCTGCGCCTCGGCGAATTCGGCCGCGGCGAGCGGAAGGGGCGACACCTCTGGCAGCCACCTCCGAGCCTGCACGGTGAGCGTCTCTGCCACATCGAGCGCGCCGCGGCGCGTCGCGACGATGGCCCCGAGCACGAGGATGGCGCCATAGACGTCGGCCGATTCGGCCCCGGGTTCGCCGAGCGCCAGCGCGGCGCCGACGGCGTCGTCGGCCTCGGCATTTCGCCCCGTGTGAGCGAGAGCGAGGGCGCAAACATAGGCCTGATCGCGCAGCGCCTCGGCATCGAGGTCGGCGAGGGCCGCGTCTCGCCATTCGGCGGATCGACGCAATGCGTCGTCGATGCGCCCGACCCCGAACAGCGCGAGCGCCGTGACGCGCCGCCGCCGACGCCGCCAGTGCGCGCTCTCGTCGACTGGTTCATCAGGCGTCTCGACGAGACGCAGGGCCCGTGCAAACCACCCCTTCGATTGCAACACTTCGGCCAGCGCCACGGCCGCCTCGTCGATGCGAGCCACGCCGTTCTCAGCCACCCCACTCTCAGCCGCTCCGCTCTCAGCCACGCCACCATCGGCGGGCCCGCCCGCGGCGGATCCCACTCCCGTGCGATCGATCAGCTCCCTGACAAGCCGCTCGCCGCCCGCCGAGAAGCCGTGTGCCCGAACCTCAGCCTCGAGACCGATGACCTCGATGGCGTCGATCGACGCGGGCATGAGGGAACGCGCTTCGCTCACGACCCGCGCGAGCTCGCCCTCTTCCTTACTACGCACCGCGGAGTTCACGCGATGCGCGAGCAAAGCCAGGTTGGCCCGCTGCTCCCCCTCGACATAGGCGCTGTCACGCAACACGTCGGGCGCGACCCGCTCGGTGCCGGCATCACGAGCGAGCGCGTCGGTCAAGGCCAGCGCGGCGTGAAGGCCGGGATGCCGTCGCCACGCGTCGAGCGCCCGAGACGCTTCTGCCTGCCGATGCTCCGACATGAGCCGCGCGACGACGGGATTGCGCACCGCCTCCCACTCGAGAGCCGCAGGCAGCGCTCGGGTCTGTGTCACCACGCGCGGAATGCCGGTCGTCGACACGTCATCCTGGCTGTCGCGGTCGCCGAGCACCCTGTCGGCCAACCGCACCCGTCGAGCGCTGATCGACTGATGCCGGTAGTACTCCGCGATGAGAGGCGGGTTGACCGCCACCATGACGCGCGCACCGTTGCGGAACACCGTGACGAGCCCGCGGGCCTCGAGTTGTTCGAGCACGGGCGAACCGATCAGCCGCACGCCCCTGTCGATCGTGACGATGCCGGCGAGCGCGAGCATTTCGAGCCCTTCGCGCAGGGCCGCCGTGAGCGGGTAGAGGATCTCGGTGATGTGCGGGGCGAGGGCGGGGTGCCACAGATCGTCGCCCGCGTGCCAGGAGCCGGCCTGCTCCCGGAGAAGGCCGTATTGTCGCCCCGTCTTGCCCACGGCGACGACCAGCCGCGGAAGCCCCCCTGACTTCGAGAACACCCGCCCGACCGTGTGCGCGTCGACGCCGCCACCGAGCACGTCTTCGAGCACAGCCCTGACCTCTTCGTATCGCAGAGCCTCGAGTGCGACGCGCGCGACCCGTCGCTCTAACACGTGCAGTGCACCCGCTCCTTCAGGCGCATGTGCGTCGAGAGCGTAGACGACGGGCACGTCGGTGCGCCGTTGCACAGCCGAGATGACGCCCCAGCTCTCGGGGTCGACTACGGCGGCGTCGTCGACCAGGATCAGCGCGGGCCGGGCCAGCACCCACCCCGTCAACGCATCGACGCGGGCCGAGATGACGCCGGTCTCGCCAGCGGATGCAGGTCGAACCCCCGCCACGTCGAGTGCTTCGAGCGCGTGGGTGCGCAGCGCGAACTCGCCCGACACCGAGAGTGTGCCGAAACCCTCGTCACGTGCAGCGTGTTCGACACCACGCAGCAGCGTGCTTCGACCGCTCCCCCACGAGCCACGCAGTTCGACGGAGACCCCCGCGCGGACGTGCGCCAGGATGGCCGCCAGCTCGCGGCGTCGAACACTCATCAGATCTGCCTCCCGGCGCAAAACTGTGCGCCTACTTAATATATCAATACGTTGGATGGCAACGAGTCCGAGTTTCCTCCAAGGCGTGTGACTACTCAGGCCACCCCCTCCGACTACTCACCTCGCCCCACTAACTACTCAGGCGAGCACGCGCTCCGCACGGATGCACCGTGCCACTACTCAAAAGTGGCACACTGCTACTCAAATTGCCCGATCAGAGGCAATATATGCGCGTCGCCTGCCTACCATTATGAGGCACGGTATCCCTGCTCGCTTCGACCGGTCGAACAACCGTCGACGAATTCGAGGAGGCGGTGCCACCCGGAAAAACGAAAGGCACAACGATGATTCGAGTCGAACGTCTGCGCTCCGACGGATCTCATGAGCGCGGCGACCTGGTCGCCACAGAGTGCGGCATGGTCTACATCTTCCCCGCCGAGGTGCCACTGTCCGCCCGGCGCACGGGGCGCGGTTGGTATCAACACCGTGTGGGCTACATCGTCTACGAGTGCGATCTCAGCTGGACGGTCCGCAACATCGGCAATCGCATCCTGCACGACCTGATCGAAGACCGCCTCGATGCCCTCGCCACCATCGCCGCCTCCGAGGGCTTCCGCATCACGGCTCTGGGCCGCCCCGATCGCCTCGTCGACATGAAGCTGCCCGTCATCCTCACACTGCGCGAGCGATCCCGCCGGTTCGCCACCCTCTCCACCACGTCGGGCAAGGTGTTCCTCTTTCCCGAACGCGTCGCCTCCAAACACCGCCGGGTGGGAGCGGGATGCGGCGAGGTGTTCCTCGGCTGCGTCCGGCGCACCGCGAACGGCTGGGACTTCGAACTCGAGTCCGGCGAAAGCGGCGAGACCCTGCGCGACTCACGTGTCGACGCGGTGCACGATCTCGTCAGCCTGCACGTGGCCCTGCACGCACAGGCATCCGCGCCGACCACCGCGACCACCAGCATCCCGTCGCCCGACCGGGAAACGGCGTTCGTCGGCATCGATACGGCGGATGATTCGGTCCTCGGCCAGGCGCTCCAGACGACGATCGGCGAGCAACTCGCCACACGCTTCACTGCATCGCCCGCCTACCGCCCCACCCCGGCATCCACGCGCCCCCTGCAGAGCCTGTATGCCTGACGAAGGCCGGTAACCGCCCCCTGATAAGGTCAACTCGTCCACAACACAGAATCGAGGGGCCCGTGTTACGAGCACGCACCAAGACCATTTCCATCATCGGATCGTTCGCCGTCGCCGGCCTTCTCCTCACCGGTTGCGCCGGCGGACAGAGCAAGGCCGACGCGTGCAACGAACTCAACAAGAGCGTCGAATCGCTGCAGGATGAACTGACCTCGAGCGTCAGCAACCTGTCGTCAGACCCCTCGGCCGCGTCCGACGCCATCGACAAGCTCGCGAAGTCGTTCTCCGAGAGCACCGGCAAGGTGACCAACGACGAGGTCAAGCCGTCCGCCGACAAGGCGAACAAGGCCATCACGTCGATGGCTGATGAATTCGGCAAGTACGCCGACGACCCGACCGCGGCCGACCCGACGGCACTGTCCGAGAGCGCCACCGACGTGCAGACCACGTTCTCCGACCTGGCGACGCTCTGCAACTAGTCCGTCCAGCACGCGTCGAGTAGCTCAGCGTCACGCAACGACGAGCCAAGTGACACAGAAGGGCCCCGATCCGAGGATCGGGGCCCTTCTCATGTCGCCGGCGATTATTCGCCGATGCGCGCCTTCAGGTTGTCGGCCAGAGTCGCGAGGAACTCTTCGGTCGTCTGGTAGGCCTGGTCGGGGCTGACGAGCAGCGCCAGGTCTTTCGTCATCTTGCCCGATTCGACAGTCTTGATGACGACGTCTTCGAGCGTCGACGCGAAGTCGATGAGCTCCTGGTTGCCATCGAGCTTGCCGCGGTGCTGCAGGCCGCGCGTCCACGCGTAGATCGACGCGATCGGGTTGGTCGACGTGGGCTTGCCCTGCTGGTGCTGGCGGTAGTGGCGCGTGACCGTGCCGTGGGCCGCCTCGGCCTCGACGACCTTGCCGTCGGGCGTGGCGAGCACGCTCGTCATGAGGCCCAGCGAACCGAAGCCCTGTGCCACGGTGTCGGACTGCACGTCGCCGTCGTAGTTCTTGGTGGCCCAGACGTAGCCACCCTCCCACTTCATGGCCGAAGCGACCATGTCGTCGATGAGGCGGTGCTCGTAGGTGAGGCCGGCGGCGTCGAACTGCTCCTTGAACTCGGCCTCGAAGATCTCCTGGAAGATGTCCTTGAACCGGCCGTCGTAGGCCTTGAGGATGGTGTTCTTGGTCGACAGGTACACCGGGTAGTTACGGCTGAGGCCGTAGTTGAGCGAGGCGCGCGCGAAGTCGCGGATCGACGCGTCGAGGTTGTACATGCCCATGGCGACACCGGCCGACGGAGCCTCGAAGACCTCGAACTGCTGCGGCTCGGAGCCGTCCTTCGGGGTGAACGTCATGGTGAGCGTGCCGGGGCCGTCGAACAGGAAGTCGGTGGCACGGTACTGGTCGCCGAACGCGTGGCGGCCGACGATGATGGGCTTGTTCCAGCCCGGCACGAGGCGCGGGATGTTCGAGATGATGATGGGCTCGCGGAAGATCACGCCGCCCAGGATGTTGCGGATGGTGCCGTTCGGCGAACGCCACATCTTCTTCAGGCCGAACTCTTCGACACGCGCCTCGTCGGGCGTGATCGTGGCGCACTTGACGCCGACACCGTGCTTCTGGATGGCGTGCGCAGCATCAACAGTGATCTGGTCGTCCGTCTCATCGCGCTTCTCGATACCGAGGTCGTAGTATTCGAGGTTGATGTCGAGGTAGGGGTGAATGAGGGTGTCTTTGATGGCCTGCCAGATGATCCGCGTCATCTCGTCGCCGTCGAGCTCGACGACCGTGCCTTCAACCTTGATCTTTGACAATGCATACTCCTTGGCTTTCGGCCGGGAAAATGGCCACGGCCAGCTTACCGTCTCGCTGAGAAGTATCTCGACGTCAAGAGAGTTTTGCGCGAGCATCAACCGGTCGTCTCATCCCTGAGGATGAACGTTGGGCGTCACACTACCGGCGGGCCAGCATGGGCCGGTAGCCTAGGACTATGTCTGAATTGCGACTGGAAGAGCTGTCCGCGTCGACCATCGTGGCGGTCAACGCCCTCACGCTCAAGCCGGGGCAGGAGCAGTTCGTCGCGCCCGTGTCCTACGCGGTTGCGGCCGCCGTGCTCGACCCGGCCACCAGCTGGCAGCGCGTCGTGCTCGACGGCGACGAGGTCGTCGGTTTCGTGCAGGGCAACTTCGACGAGCATGCCCACCAAGACGAGTTCCGCAGCATCCTGTGGCGCATCAACGTCGACGCCGACGACCAGGGTCGCGGCATCGGCACCTTCGCGGTCGAGGCGCTTCTCGACGAGGCGAAGCAGCGCGGTTTCGACCACGTCAACGTGATCTACGAGCCCGGCGAAGACGGTCCAGAGGCCTTCTTCCTGCGCGTCGGCTTCGAGCCGACGGGCGAGACGCAGTACGGCGAAGTCGTCGGCAGCCGCGCGCTCTGATCTCCCGGCGTGAGTCGTTCTCGCATCCTTCGAATGACCAGACTGTGCCGCATCCAATGAGCCACTCCGACCCCGAGGCTTTCGTCGAGGCCGTGCTCAGCGTGGTCGAGGACATCCCGGCCGGCCGCGTCATGAGTTACGGCCAGGTCGCCGCAACCCTGGGCTCGCGCTCGGCGCGCGGGGTCGGCCGCATCATGGCCCTCCACGGTTCGGATGTCGCGTGGTGGCGCGTCGTGCAGGCGTCGGGTTTTCCACCCGCCGGCCACGAGGCACGTGCGCGCGAGCACTATGTGGCCGAGGCAACCCCCCTCGTCGACAGCGCGCGCGACCCCGGTTTCCGCGTGGCGCGCTCGGCATTCGTGGGCCACGAAGACCGATAGGGCGGATGCTGCGGCACCGACGCCGACCACCGGCTGACCGTCAGGTCATCCTGAAGTCCGAGCGTTCGGGTACGCGCGGCGGATGGCAGCGCATGGCCCCCGCGATTGACTGGTTCTACCGTCGACCGAGGAAAGTCCCATGCCCCATCGCAGCCGCAGCATCTCGAGCACCAGCCACCCCTCCCGCATCCGCGCCGCCCGCGCCCGCCGCATCGGTCGCCTGACCGCGTCTACCGCGGCCGCCGGCGTCGCACTCGTCGCGCTGACGGGCTGCGGAACCCTCGACGCCTTCGCCACCCTCGGCAACCCCGTCGGCCGCGGCCTCTATGAGACCGCAGCCACGTTCGAGAAGACCGAGACCGCGAAGACCCTCTCCTCCGACTGGCTGCCCGACGATGCCTCGCGCGTGCGCCTCACCTACCGGCACGACGGCTCGGCAGCTCTCCTCATGTTCACCACGGCGCAGAGCCTCGACCAGCTGTGCAAGCCAGCCAACACCGTTCCCGTGCCCGCCCTCGAGGACTCGTGGTGGCCGCAGACGTTGCCCGAGACCGCCTACCTCTGCGGCGACCGCTGGACGGCCTTCGCCGACGGCGGCACGGTCTACGCCTTCACCGGCACCGACACCTCGGCGGGAGCATCCCTGAAGTCCGGTGGCGGCGAGGCCCAGACCACGCGCTCCCCCGGTTACTGATCCGGCCGTCTCACTCCCGCCGCACACGCACACACAGAAGCGGTTCGCCCACCCGATGGTCGGCGAACCGCTTCTCTCGTTCCCAGACGAACCCGGTGCTAGACCAACGAGTCGCGCCAGGCGGCGTGTAGCTGCGAGAACCGGCCCGTGCCGGCGATCAGATCGCCGGGCGTGCCGTCCTCGACGATGCGCCCGTGCTCCATGACGAGCACGCGGTCGGCGATCGCGACCGTCGACAGGCGGTGCGCGATGATGACGGCCGTGCGATCGGCCAGCAGCGTCTGCAGGGCCTCTTGCACGAGCCGCTCCGACGGGATGTCGAGCGACGCCGTGGCCTCGTCCAAGATGAGCACCTGCGGGTCGGCCAGGAACGCACGCGCGAACGAGATCAGCTGACGCTGCCCCGCCGAGACGCGCCCGCCGCGCTTGTTCACATCGGTGTCGTAGCCGTTCGGCAGCGAGCGGATGAACTCGTCGGCACCGACCGCACGGGCCGCGCGCTCGATCTCTTCGCGCGAGGCATCCGGTTTGCCGATGGCGATGTTGTCGGCCACCGAACCCGAGAAGAGGTACGCCTCCTGGGTGACCATGACGATCGCTCGTCGCAGGTCTTTGGGATGCAGCATCCTGAGGTCGACGTCGTCGAGGGTCACGCGCCCCGCCGACGGGTCGTAGAAGCGCGAGATCAGCTTGGCGAGCGTCGATTTTCCGGCACCCGTCGAACCCACGAGCGCGATCGTCTGACCGGCCGGCAGGTCGAGCGTGAAGTCGGGCAACACGACCGCGTCCTCGTTGTAGGCGAAGCGCACATCCTCGAACCGCACGTGCCCGCGCGCCGACCACAGGTCGACGGGCTTCTCGGGGTCGGGCACGGTCGGCTTCTCCTCGAGCACACCCGAGATCTTCTCGAGCGCGGCCGACGCCGACTGATAGGAGTTGTAGAACATCGCCATGTCTTCCATGGGGTCGAAGAACCGGCGCGCATAGAGCACGGCCGCGAGCAGCGCACCGATCGCGAGCTGGCCGTCGACCACCCGGAAACCACCGACGAGCAACACGGCCGCGACCGTCACGTTGCCGATGAGGATGAGACCCGGGTCGAACACGCCGAACAGCTGGATGACGCGCGCGTTCACATCGCGATAGTCCTCGACGAGCCCGCCGAACTCCTTCTCGTTGCGGCGCTCCTTGCGGAACGCCTTCACGGCGCGGATGCCCGTCATGGTCTCGACGAACTGCACGATGAGTTTGGCCGAGGCCACGCGCGACTGCCGGAACAGTTTCTGCGAGCGCACCTGGAACCAGCGCGTCAGGATGAACAGCGGCACGAGCGCGCCGAGCAGCACGAGGCCACTCGTCCAGTCGAGCAGGAACAGCGCGATCGCCGTGAACAGGCTGTAGAGGATGCCCGAGACGAGCTGGTTGATGCCCGAGTCGAGCAGCTCGCGGATCGAGTCGAGGTCGCTCGTCTGCCGCGAGATGATGCGGCCGGACGTGTAGCTCTCGTGGAACTCGAGGCTCAGCTTCTGCGTCTGCAGGAACACGCGTTTGCGCAGGTCGATCAAGATCGCCTGGCTGACGCGCGCCGCGAGCACCGTGTACCACGCCATGAGCAGCGCGCCGATGACGCCCGTCGCGAGGTAGGCGGCAACCGTGAGGATGGCGGGCATCCAGTCCTGGTCGAGCACGGCGGGCAACGCCCGGTCGATGCCGAAGGCGATCAGGGCGGGGCCGGCCACCTGGGCGGCGGTCGAGATCGCGACCACCACCATCGTGAGGGCCACCTGGGCTTTCAGAGGCGACAGCAGCGAGCCGAGCAGGCGCGTCGACCGTCGCCGGATGGACTTCGATTCGGCGCGCGTGAAATCGTCACGCTCTTCGCCGGTCACGCCCGAGACAGATGTCTGGCTCATCGGTTGACCTCCATTCCGGTACTGCTTGTGTCGATGCGACGGCGCTCGGCCGCCTCGCGCTTCTCTTCGTCCTCGAGGCTCGAGATGACGAAGCGGTAGTGCTCGTTGGTGGCCAGCAGCTCGGAGTGCGTGCCGACGGCCACGATGCGACCCTCCTGCATGAGAGCGACGCGGTCGGCGAGCGTCACGGTCGAGGGGCGGTGGGCCACGATGAGCGCGGTCGTGGACGAGAGGACGCGGCGGAGGGCCGCCTCGACGAGCGCCTCGGTGTCGACATCCAACGCCGAGAGTGGGTCGTCGAGCACCAGGATCGACGGCGAGGCCGCCACAGCCCGGGCCAAAGCCAGCCGCTGACGCTGGCCGCCCGAGAGGCTGAGCCCTTCCTCACCCACGGTCGTGTCGACGCCGTCGGGAAGGTTGTGCACGAACGCCGCCTGCGCGATGTCGAGCGCCTCGGCCAGCACGCGGTCGGCCTCGGGCGAACGCGGGTCGAGGTCGGCGCGGCCGAGCAGCACGTTCTCGCGCACGGTCGCCGAGAACAGGGTGGCGTCCTCGAAGGCCATGGCGATGTGGGTGCGCAACTCTTCGCGCGTCAGATCGCGCACGTCGACGCCATCCACGCGCACCGCTCCCCCGGTGACGTCGTAGAGACGCGTCGTCAGGGCCGTGAGCGTCGACTTGCCGCAGCCCGTCAACCCCACGAGCGCCATGGTCTCGCCGGGCGTGATGGTGAGGTCGACGCCGTCGATGAGATCGCCGAAACGCTCGGGCGAATCCTGGTAGCGGAAGTGCACATTGTCGAAACGCAGCTCGCCGCGCGGCTCGGCGACGGTGAGGGGATGCTCGGGGTCGGTGATCGCGTTGGGCGAATCCATGACCTCGAAGAACCGGTCGGTGGCGGTGCGCGTGTCGAACGTCATCGACAGCAGGAAGCCGATGGACTCGATCGGGAAGCGCAGCACCGTGGCCGTGGCGAAGAACGCGAACAGCTGTCCGACGGTGATCTGGTCGGTGGAGGCCAGCCAGATGCCGCCCAGCAGACACAGCGCGAACGCGACATCCGGAAGCAGCAGCAGCCACAGCCAGATGCCCGCGATGGCCTTCGCCTTGGCGATCTCGGTGCCCCGCAGGTCTTCGGCCTGCGCCTCGAAGTTCTTCAGCGCGTAACGCCCGCGGCCGAAAGCCTTCAGCACGCGGATGCCGTGCACGCTCTCCTCGACGGCCGTGGCCAGGTCGCCCGCCTGGTCTTGGCTGCGGCGCGCGATCTCGGAGTACTTCTTCTCGAAGACGAACCCGTAGATCCAGATCGGCACGGCCATGACCAGGAAGATGAGGCCCAGCAGCCAGTTCCAGTAGAACAGCACGGCGGCGCCGATGAGGATCGTGACGGTGTTGACCACGAGCAGCACGATGCCGAACGACAACCAGCGGCGGATGAGGCCGAGGTCGCTGACGGCGCGCGACAGCAGCTGCCCCGACTGCCAGCGATCGTGGAACGAGACGGGCAGGTCTTGCAGCTTGGCGTAGAGCGCGTTGCGCATCTTGGCTTCGACGTGCGTGCCGGGCGTGAGCACGAACCAGCGCCGCAGCGCGATCATGACGGCCTCGACCACGCCGAGCGCCAGCACGAGCAGCACGGCGGGCCAGATCTCGGCCGAATCACCCGTCGACAGCGGGCCGTCGACGAGGCGTTCCAGGATGAGCGGGATGCCGAGGGCGACAACCCCGGCGATGAGGGCGGCCACCATTCCCAGCACGATGCGGGGCAGGGCGGACTTCACGTAGGGGTACATGCGCCAGAGCGCCTGCGCCGTGTTCAGGTCGGATTTGTGTGAGGGCGGACGTTGGTCGTTCGCGTTTCGAGACATTCGTTGTCAACTCTTCTATGCGTGGTGCGGGTGCCGCTGTCGGGCGGCGAGACGTGGCGGCGCGGCGGGCGAGACGGATGCTGTCGCCCCGAGAGTGTGTAACTCCGGGGCCGGCTGCAATAGTTCTCGGGCGGCGACGGATGTGAGTGGGTGAGCGCTCGGGGCGCTGCAGGCGACGCCGAACACGCCGAACCCCACCAAGGCGGTGGCCGGCGGCCGGACGGGCAGCGAACCCGGGTCTAGTCGGCGGTCACCGGGTTGTGGGCGGACGCGCGGTCGGTCACGGGCTTCCGGCGCGGCTCAACGGCCGCAAGGAACGCCGAGACCGCATTGCGCGCGGCGCTGAAGCCGGCTCCGTGAATGCGTGTAATCGTCATGACGCTCCTCCTGGTTTCGTATTCGTCGTCAGCGTTCGCGGCGTTATCGACCCTCACGAAGAGGGGACGACGCAACCGCGGACAGCCCTACAGAATATGAGTAAAGAGAAGCCCGGGGCAAGCAATCCGCCGGAATCGATCGGAAAAGGTCTGTGAACGCCGGGTAAACGGGGTCAGCGCACCCGCACCGACAGGCACGTGACGCAGCCCTCGCGCTTCTCGAATTCGCTGATGTCGACGCGCACGACCGTGAAGCCGAGGTCTTCGATGAGCGCGGCCGTCTGAGGCGCGGCGGCCGACAGGAGCACGGTGTCGTCGCTCAAGACGACGACGGCCGATCCCTCGGGTTCGGGCACGGCGCGGAAACGGTCGAAGAGGCGCACATCGTCGACGAGCGGCTCGTAGCCGATGACGGTGCCGTCGGGCAGAGCCGTGACGGCCGTCTTCAGGTGCAGCACCTTGGTGACGGGAACGGCGACGACGACATAGCCGAGCGGGGCGAGCAGGGCGCGCAGCTGACGCACGCCCTCGGCGTTAGTGCGATCGGAGCGGCCGACATACACGGTGTCGCCGACGGTGAGGATGTCCCCACCCTCGAGTGTTCCCGGCGCCTCGATGCGCTGCACCCGCAGGCCGAAGTCGCGCAGGTTGGCCTCGATGCCCTCGACCTCGGGGGCACGCGACTCGAGGGCCGGACGCGTGATGACCGCCAGGTCGCCGAAGAGAGCGACGACGTCTTCGACGAACACCGAATCCGGCAGGCCGTCGGCGAACGGCAGCTCGGAGGTGGTCCAGCCGTTGGCCTCGAACGCCTTGACGTAGGCATCCCACTGTTCGTCGACCTTGTCACTGTCGACCGGGACGCGCTCGAGGTGGGTGACCACGCCGTCGTCATACGTGGATGCCGGCATGCGCACGATCGCGATGCGTCGGTCGTTCGCCCGGGCCGACGCCCCGCGCCGCAGCACGGCGTTGTAGACGAGGCGCCCGACAGTGGCCGCGAAAACGATGTAGAGCAGGATGAAGATGGTGTTGACGCCGAGCAGCGTGCCGAACAGGTAAGCAACGACGCTGCCGTCGAGAACCTGGCCGCCCTGCAGGATGGGGATCAGCAGGCCGATGATGCCGGCGATGATGCCGGCCACGAGCCCTGCCGGCACCGCCGTGAACCAGACGCGCAGCCCGCCGGCGAGCGCCAGCGCGAAGACGATCACGAAACCGATGAGGCTCGCGATCGAGAAGTAGCTGTTGGCCGAGCCGATGATGGCCGACGTGAACTGGTTCGAGAAGAAGAACGCGAACACCGTGGCGACGTGCACCCCGACAGCAACCGTGAGAGCGGCCAACAGAGATGCGACGAGCCGGCGGCCCCAGGTAACAGACATGACTCACACCCTAGGGGTGCTGTCTATGACGAAACTGTGGACCGCCGGCTCGGTGGGCAGGTCGGGCGTGGCGCGGCCGCGATCGTGCAGCACCGCCACGCTTCGACTCAGTGGAAGAAGTGACGCTCCCCCGTGAAGTACATGGTGATTCCCGCGGCCTGAGCGGCCTGGATGACCTCTTCGTCGCGCACCGAACCGCCGGGCTGCACGACGGCCTTGACACCGGCATCCAGCAGAACCTGCAGGCCGTCGGCGAAGGGGAAGAAAGCGTCGGATGCCGCAACCGAACCGGCTGCACGGTCACCCGCGCGCGTCACCGCCAGCTGGCACGAGTCGACGCGGTTGACCTGGCCCATGCCCACACCGACGGACGCGCCGTTGTGCGCCAACAGGATGCCGTTGGACTTGACCGCCCGGCAGGCCTTCCACGCGAACACGAGGTCGACGATCGTTTCTTCATCGGCGGGTTCGCCCGTCGCGAGGGTCCAGGATGCGGCCGTGACGGCGGGGTCGACGGCGGCGAAGCGGTCGGTGTCCTGCACGAGCAAACCGCCAGAGATCTGGCGCACCTCGGTGTCCTCGCGCTGGAAGCCATCGGGCAGCTGCAGCAGGCGCAGGTTCTTCTTGGTCTTCAGCACGTCGAGCGCGGCGTCTTCGAAGCCCGGGGCGACGAGCACCTCGGTGAAGATCTCTTTTACCGTCTCGGCCATCTTGAGCGTGACGATGCGGTTGGCCGCGATGACGCCGCCGAATGCCGACACGGGGTCGCATTCGTGCGCGCGCTGGTGGGCCGAGGCGATGGCGTCGGGCGCCTTGGGTTTCGCGACCGCGATGCCGCACGGGTTGGCGTGCTTGATGATGGCGACGGCCGGGTAGATGAAGTCGTAGGCGGCGCGCACGGCGGCATCGGCGTCGACGAAGTTGTTGTAGCTCATCTCCTTGCCGTGCAGCTGCGTGGCCTGGGCGATGCCGTGGCCGTCGGGGCGCGCGTAGAGGGCGGCCTTCTGGTGCGAGTTCTCGCCGTAACGCAGCGTCTGCTGCAGGTCTCCGCCGAGCGTGACGGTCGCGGGGAAGGCGTCGGCGGATGCGGGGGCTGCAGCATCCGCATCGCCTGCCTGGGAAGCGCCATCGTTGTCGACGAACCAGGCGGCGACGGCCGTGTCGTAGGAGGCCGTGTGCTGGAACGCCTCGCGCGCCAGGGCACGGCGCTGCGTGAGCGAGGTGCCCCCGGCCGCGACGGCGTCGATGATCGAGGGGTAGGCGTCGGGCGACACGACGATCGCGACGTTGGCGTGGTTCTTGGCCGAGGCGCGCACCATGGCGGGGCCGCCGATGTCGATCTGCTCGATGACGTCGTCGCCCTGAGCACCGGACGCGACGGTCTCGACGAACGGGTAGAGGTTGACGACCACGAGCTGGAACGGCGCGATGCCGAGCTCGGCCAGCTGCTCTTCGTGCGATTCGAGGCGCAGGTCGGCGAGGAGGCCGGAGTGCACGGCGGGGTGCAGCGTCTTGACGCGGCCGTCGAGCGACTCGGGGAAACCCGTGACCTGGGCGACATCGGTGACGGGGAAACCGGCGTCGCGGATGGTCTGGGCCGTGCTGCCGGTCGACACGATCTCGACGCCGGCACCCGCGAGGGCCTCGGCGAGCGTCAGCAGCTCACGTTTGTCGCTGACCGAGAGGAGGGCACGGGTGATGGGGACGATGTCGCGTTCGCGGTACAGGCTCTTGTCGTGGCTCGGGCCGGACATGGGATCTGATCTCCTCGGTTGGGGTGTGCCGGCCGCAGGTCGCGGCCCGTGGGGTTAGAGGGCGGCGAGGTCGACGTCGCCGGTGGCGATGCTGCGCACCGTGTCGACGAGCAGTCGGCGCTCGACCGGTTTGATGCGCTCGTGTAGCGCGTGTTCGGTGTCGCCCGGTAGGACGGGCACGCGCTCCTGCACGATGATGGGGCCGTCATCGACACCGTTCGCGACGACGATGATGCTCGCACCCGTCTGCTCCACGCCGGCCGCGAGCGCATCGCGCACCCCGTGGGCGCCGGGGAACTCGGGAAGGTAGGCGGGGTGCGTGTTGATGAGGTGCGGCGCGAGGGCGTCGACGACCCCGGCGGGCAGCAGGCGCATGAGGCCCGAGAGCACGACGAGGTCTGGCTGCCACACGCGGATCTGCTCGAGAAGCGCCTCGCCCCATTCGGCGCGCGAATCGAACGACGAATACGGCACCGTGAAGGTGGGGATGCCGAAAGCCTCGGCGTGGGCCAGACCGTCGGCCTCGCGATCGGCACCGACCGCGATCACGCGAGCGGGGAACGCGTCATCGCTCGACGCCTCGAGGAGGGCGCGAAGATTGGAACCGGTGCCGGAGATGAGCACAACCACGGAGAGCACCCGAACAGCCTACCGTTTTGAGCGAGAACCCGATTCCCGCTCGGTCAGGCGCGAGCGACCGGAAGTGGCGGGCGCCGAACCGGCGTCGTGGTGGTCGTCGGAATGGCCGCTCGCCAACATGCCGATGAGCGCCGCGATCGTCACCTCGACGAAGACGAAGAGCGCCACCCAGAGCGGGTTCGGCCCGACCTCGGCCAGGCGACCCGGGCCGATCGCTCCGCCCGACAGGGATGCGAGCACGGCGAAGACGAGCGCGGAGATGAGCCCGATGGCCACGGCGCCCGCGGCGAGGGTGCGGTTGGCGTGAGCGGGGGTGGCGGCATCCGTCAGGCGTTCGCGCACGAGCATGGCGGCGAAGAAGCCGGCGAGCAGGGGCACCAGGATGCCGACGAAACCGAACAGGAGGTCGACCGTCGGCACGGCGCCGAGGATCGGGAAGGCCGGCAGCGGGCCGACGACCGTGTTGACCGGCGAGACGCTCGTGCCGGTGCCGAGCGCGAAGCCGGGCCCCACGAGCCACGAGGCCACCCAGATGACGAGGTTGGGCATGAACGCGAGCTGGCCGAGGGTGACGACGATGCCACCCGTCACGCCCAGTTGCGTGCTCTCGTAGAGCGTGGTGATGGTGCCGAAGTTGGCGAAGATCGTGAGGGCGAGCAGCACGCTGGCCACGGCGAGAACCGCGGCGACCACCGCCGTAGCGCCCGTGAATCCGGCGCGCAGCACAGCCAGCTGGGTGTCGCTGAAGCGGTCGGCGATGCGTTCGCCGAGACCCGCGGAGGACCCGCGGGCGGCCGCGCCCGAACGCGCTCCGGACACTTTGGCAGAAACCGTCGAGCCGGATGCGCTCGAAGCGGCTGACGCGACCCGGTGGCGGATGACTCCGATCGCGAGCCCCACGGCGATGACGAGCGGCGGCAACACGATGCCCTGCAGGATCGACGGTCGCAACTGATCGGACAACGCCGAGAAGGTGAGGAGCGCCGACGCCACGAGCGCAGCCACGAGCGAACCCGCGATGCCCGACTGCCAGTACCGGGTCTCGGCCGCACGACGGCCGATGCGCACGGCCACGAGGACCGAGAAGAGCGCGAAGGCGAGGGGCGCGATGGTCACGAAGAAGGGTTGGGCGGCCTGTGCCACGCCGACCTGGGCGATGGTGGCGGCATCCGCTGTGGCCCGGATGTCGACGCCGTTGCCTGCCAACCAGATGTCCACGGCAGCCCGCCAGAAAACGAGCCAGTCGGTCGCGAAACCATCCTGGATGGCCCACAAGAGCGACAGGGGTACGAGCGGGATCGCCACGCCGATGGCGATGGCGATCAGGGTCTCGAGGGCAGCGAGAGTGGCAGTCTGTGAGCGGTTCATCCGACTTGGAGCCTACCCTCAGCCCGCTTCCTCGACAGGCTGCCCGGCCGGGGTGTTGTGGGCCGGGCGCTGAAGCACTTCGAGGACGAACAGCAGCGCGATGGCCCCGACCGCGATCCAGGCCATGTCTGCGGCGTCGATCGGTCGAACCAGGAGAACGATTCCGGCCGCAACCAGGAGCACGACCCAGCGGAGCAGACCGATGACACGGGCCAGACGTGCTCCGAAGGCGCCCGTGGTCACGCCGTGCGCCTCGCCGAACCCGCGCACCGCAGATGCCGCGTCCCGCGCGCCCGAACGCAACGCCCGAGGTGCCCGGCCGGGGCCCGCGAGCCACACGGCAACCGCGCTGGCCACACCGATCACCACGACACTGCTGACGAGCGCGAACACGCCCGCTGTCGCATGATCGAAGACGACCTCGAGTGCGTCCCCCGGGAAACCGTCGGCGCGGGCCGCGCGGCGCAGGAGTGGCCTCGTGATCGCGAGCGCAACGCCGAGCGCCAGGGCCGTGGCCGCAACGGCGATGGTCGCGGCGATGACGGCCCGTCGCTTGTTGCGCGCCAGGAGGACCCCTCCGGCGGCAGCCACCAGCGCGATCGCCGGCAGCCACGGCCCCACCGCGACGAGGAGCGTATAGATCGTCTGCACACCGGCCGCCTGCGACGTTTCGGCGATCACGAGGGTGCGATCGATGGATGGAATTCGTTCGGCCAGCGCGAAACCGTCGGCGACCAGGGCCGCCTTCACGCGGTCGACGATCGGCCCGAGCTGCACGCCGATGTCACCCTGCGGGTCGGCCCCGATCTCGATGACGGCATCCGGGTCGCCCTCGAGACTCAGGGTCAGTTGACGGTGGGTCCGCGTGAGGGCTTCGTTCCACACGGTCGAGAACGCATCCGAGCGGACGACTTTCTCCACCACACGGTCGATCGCCGAAGTCACGCCGGCTGCTGCCGGTTCGCGCAGCAGGTCGAGGGCGGCAGCGGCCTTCGGCGGCACGCCCAGACTTTCGATCCCGTCGAAGAGGTCGTCGGTGAGGGCCTCGACGTTGAGCGCTTCGCTGATCGCGGCCTCGGTTTCGCGAATCACGGCATCCTGCACAGCCGGTTCGTCCACGAGGGGACCGAAGGTTTCGACGAAAGACTGCGTGTCCGTGAGTTCTGTGACCGCCCAGCTCGCGGCGATACTCACGGGCGCGAGCACGGCGGCCACGACGATGAGCAGGGCTGAGAGGGCCTGAGAGAAAAGCCGCGCGACTCGACCCGTCTTCGGCGCGTCGGATTTTTCCGTCGTCACACGTTCGCGTTCTCGAAGCCTCGCGTTCTCGGCCTCGAGACGGGCAATCCGCACGCTTTGGGCGCTTTCCGACTCCGTCATCATGCTGCCCTTCTCGATCGGGCACACGGTCGACTACCGGGCGCTGAGCACACGGTAGCGCTTCGACGACTCAGCCCGCTGGCGTCCGTTCGAAAGAATCGGCCATACGGATGCCGACGGCCGGCAGCAGCACGCCGTCGATGATGGAGAGGAGGAACGGGCGGTCGACGGGTTTCTGCAGCACGAGCACGCGATACGCGGTCATGGCCGGGGTGATCAGCGAGAGCGTTTCGAGGTCGCAGTCGCTCGAGATCTCGCCGCGTTCGATGGCGCGCAGCAGCAGCGTCTTGTTCGCCTCGGCACGCGGCCGGATGATGGCCTGCTCGATCGCCTGCGCGAGCTCGGGCGACTTCGACAGCATCGACGAGAGCCCCGCCATGATCTGCAGCTTCTTCTCGGCCTCTTCGATCGTGCGCGGTTTGATCAGGCCGACGAGGTCGCCGCGCAGCGTGCCGGTATCGGGCAGGTGTTCGAGGTCGGCGCGTTTCATGCACGCCACGGCGTCGATCACGAGTTCGTTCTTCGAGGCCCAGCGGCGGTAGAGCGTGGCCTTGCCTGCTTTGGCCCGCGCGGCCACCATCTCGACGGTCATGCCGTCGTACCCGCATTCGGCGAGCACCTCGAGTGCGGCGTCCAGGATTTCGGGGTCGCGCGAGTGATCGCGCTTGCGCCCCAGTTTGGGGGATTCGACCTGCGTCATTGCGGCGATCTCCTCGTGTTTTCGGGCCTGCATGAGTTCACCCCATGTTAGCGAAGGGTTAAATATAGAACTGATCGTATCCGAAACTCGCCGGTTCCGTATATAGTTCTCGACATGCCACAGACTTCCTCCGCTTCACCCGCTACCGCGGCGCCCGCTGCCGCCGCATCATCCCGCCGCTGGTGGACACTGACCGCCGTCGCCATCGCCCAGCTCATGGTCGTGCTCGACGCCACCGTGGTCAACATCGCGCTGCCCGCCGCGCAGGCCGACCTGGGCTTCTCGAACGGCGACCGCCAGTGGGTCATCACCGCCTACTCCCTCGCTTTCGGCAGCCTCCTGCTGCTGGGCGGCCGCCTCTCCGACCTCATCGGTCGCAAGCGCGCCTTCATCATCGGCCTCATCGGTTTCGCCCTCGCCTCCGCGCTGGGTGGCGCCGCCGACAGCTTCGGCCTGCTGGTCGCCGCCCGGGCCCTGCAGGGTGCCTTCGGCGCACTGCTCGCCCCGACGGCCCTCGCCGTGCTCACCACGACGTTCACGATCCCCAAGGAACGCGCCCGTGCATTCGGTGTCTTCGGCGCCATCGCCGGCGCGGGTGGCGCGGTCGGCCTGCTGCTCGGCGGTTTCCTCACCGAGAAGCTCGACTGGCGCTGGAACCTCTACATCAACGTCTTCATCGCGATCATCGCGATCATCGGTGCCGTCATCTTCGTCTCCTCGCCGAAGCGCGAAGGCGCGCGGCCGAAGCTCGACGTTCCGGGAACCATCCTCGTGTCCGGCGCCCTCTTCACGCTCGTCTACGGCTTCTCGAACGCCGAGACCGACGGCTGGGACTCCCCGGCCACGTGGGGCATGCTCGCCGCGAGCGTCGTGCTGCTCGTCGCCTTCGTGTTCTGGCAGCGTCGCGCTGCGCATCCACTTCTGCCGCTGTCGATCGTTCTCGACCGCAACCGCGGGGCCGCCTACGCCTCGGTACTCATCGCCGGAGCGGGCATGTTCGGGATCTTCCTCTTCGTCACCTACTACCTGCAGGCGTCGCTCGGCTACTCCCCCATCCAGACCGGCCTGTCGTTCCTGCCCATGATCGGCATGCTCGTGCTCGCCGCGCAGCTCTCGACCAACATCTTCGTGCCGCGCTTCGGCCCCAAGGTCATGGTGCCGTTCGGCATGCTCCTCGGCGTGACGGGGATGCTGCTGCTCACGCGCCTCACCCTCGACAGCACCTATGCGGCCGATGTGCTGCCCGCGCTCATGGTTCTCGGTTTCGCGATGGGTTCGATCATGCCGGCGTCCATGCAGACCGCGACCCTCGGAGTCGACCGCCAATTCGCCGGCGTCGCCTCGGCCATGGTGAACACGAGCCAGCAGGTCGGCGGGTCGATCGGCACCGCGCTCCTCAACACGCTCGCGGCAACCGCGGCCACCGACTTCGTGGCCTCGAACCTGCCCGCCTCACCCGAGGTGCTCGCCGACGCGGCCGTGCACAGCTACTCGACGGCCTACTTCTGGGGCGCGGGTTTCTTCCTCGTCGGAGCGATCCTGTCGGCCCTGCTGTTCCGCCGTCGCGGCCACGGCGTCTCGCTGCACAACCCCGAGGGCACCGCCCCGGCGGTCGCCGAGCCGGTCGGCGCGCGCTAGTCACTCGGTGCACGCTTAACGCCGGGCGTCGGCCGCGGATCTTTCGCGAGGACGCCCGGCGTTCTGTTCGCGCGAGAGACGCAGGGCTGCAGCATCCAGCACCACCTGGTCGTGAGCTTCTGTCAGCATCAGATGCTCGTGGAGCACGCGCAGATGAGTGAGCGCGTCGTCGAGGTGATCAGCGTCGGTCCTCTTCACAGCAGGACTGCCGATGCGAGCAACGCTTCGAGGGACTCGGCCTTCACCTGATGCTCGGGGACGATATCGACCGGGACGCCGAGCAGGTCGGCCAATTCATCGCCCAGGCGAGCAATGGCCAACATGCCGACCCCGGTGTGCATCTCGACGAGAAGGTCTAGGTCGCTGTCATCGGTATCTTCTCCGCGCGCCACGGAACCGAAGACGCGAAGCCTGCTGGCCTCATGTTGGCGAGCGATGCGGACGATGTCGTCGCGGTGCTCGAGGACATGTCTCCCGATCGGGCCATGGCCCAGAGAAGCGCGGCGCACCGTTCCCAGCATCTGGGACACCGCAGGCTGACTCACGCCGAGGATGGCAGCGATCTCGCGCTGGGATATCCCCCACGTTGAGGCACGCAGCACAGCGAACCTCAGATCAGCGGATGCGTCGGCCCTCCGCTTGGCCGCCGACGCCAGTTCGAGCCGCAGCCCCTCTTCAATGGCCTTCTTCATACTCACCTTCCATAAGGCACCTTATCGCTTCTCGCGCTCTAACCAGGGCGCGGCGCCAACAGACCCTCCTCCACACATGCAGAAGGCCCGCACCGGCGAACCGGGCGGGCCTTCTGTCGTGCGTGCGCTGAGCGCGGGTTAGAGCGACGCGATGATGTCGCGCATGAGGTTGGCGGTCTCGGACGGCGTCTTGCCGACCTTCACGCCCGCAGCCTCGAGGGCTTCCTTCTTGGCCTGAGCCGTTCCGGCCGAGCCCGACACGATGGCGCCGGCGTGGCCCATGGTCTTGCCCTCGGGGGCGGTGAAGCCCGCGACGTAACCCACGACGGGCTTCGTGACGTTGGCCTTGATGAAGTCGGCTGCACGCTCTTCGGCGTCGCCACCGATCTCACCGATCATGACGATGGCCTTGGTCTCGGGGTCTGCCTCGAACGCGGCGAGGGCGTCGATGTGCGTCGTGCCGATGATGGGGTCGCCGCCGATGCCGATGGCCGTCGAGAAACCGATCTCGCGCAGCTCATACATCATCTGGTAAGTCAGGGTGCCCGACTTCGAGACGAGGCCGATCGGTCCCTTGCCCGTGATGTTCGCGGGGGTGATGCCCACGAGCGACTCGCCGGGCGTGATGATGCCGGGGCAGTTCGGGCCGATGATGCGCGTCTTCGAGCCCTTCTCCTTAGCGTAGGCCCAGAATTCGGCCGAGTCGCCGATGGGCACACCCTCGGTGATGATGACGAGCAACGGGATCTCGGCGTCGATGGCCTCGATGACCGCATCCTTGGTGAAGGCGGGCGGCACGAAGGCGATCGACACGTCGGCGCCGGTCTTCTCGATGGCCTCGGCCACGGTGCCGAACACGGGCAGCTCGACGCCACCCTCGTGCGTGACGGTGGTGCCGGCCTTGCGGGCGTTCACGCCGCCGACGACCTGGGTGCCGGCCTTCAGCATGAGGGCCGTGTGCTTGGTGCCTTCGCCGCCGGTGATGCCCTGGACGATGACCTTCGAATCCTTGTTGAGGAAGATTGACATGCTTTTTTCCTTAGTCCTTTCCGCGCTTTAGCGGGAAGCCAGTTCGGCGGCCTTGTCGGCGCCCTCGTCCATGGTGGCGGCGAGGGTGATGAGGGGGTGGTTCGCGGCCTGCAGGATGGCGCGGCCCTCGTCGACCTTGTTGCCGTCGAGTCGCACGACGAGCGGCTTGGTGGCGGTGTCGCCCAGGATGCCGAGGGCGTCGACGATTCCGTTGGCGACGGCGTCGCACGCCGTGATGCCGCCGAAGACGTTGACGAAGACGCTCTTGACCTGCGAGTCACCCAGGATGACGTCGAGGCCGGCGGCCATGACGGCTGCCGAGGCTCCGCCGCCGATGTCGAGGAAGTTGGCGGGCTTGACGCCGCCGTGGGCCTCGCCGGCGTAGGCGACGACGTCGAGCGTGGACATGACGAGCCCGGCACCGTTTCCGATGATTCCGACCTCACCGTCGAGCTTGACGTAGTTGAGGTCGTTCTCCTTGGCCTTCAGCTCGAGCGGGTCTTCTGCCGCCGTGTCTTCGAGGGCCGCGTGGTCGGCGTGACGGAACGAGGCGTTCTCGTCGAGCGAGACCTTGCCGTCGAGCGCGATGATGTCGCCCTCTTCGGTGAGCACGAGCGGGTTGACCTCGACGAGCGTCGCGTCTTCGCCCGTGTAGACGGCGTAGAGCTTGACGAAGACGTCGGCCACCTTGTCGACCAGTTCGGCCGGGAAGTTCGCGGCTTCGGCGATCTCGCGGGCCTTGGCGATGTCGATTCCGGCGATCGGGTCGACCTCGATGCGCGCGAGCGCCTCGGGCTTCTCGACGGCGAGCACCTCGATCTCCATGCCCCCTTCGACGCTCGTGAGCGACAGGTAGGAGCGGTTGGCGCGGTCGAGCAGCACCGAGAAGTAGAACTCCTGGGCGATGCGGGCGCCACCCGCGACCATGACGCGCTTGACGACGTGGCCCTTGATGTCGAGTCCGAGGATGGCCTTCGCCGCTTCCTCGGCCTCGTCGGGCGTCTTCGCCACCTTGACGCCGCCGGCCTTGCCGCGGCCTCCGGTCTTCACCTGAGCCTTGACGACGACGACACCGCCCAGCTTCTCGGCGGCGGCGCGCACCTCCTCGGGCGTCTCGGCGACGATACCGGGCAGAACCGGCACCTCGTACTTCTCGAATAGGTCTCGTGCCTGGTACTCGTAAAGATCCACGTTCGGTTCCTAACCCCGCCTCTATCTGTGTGAGTGTATGCGGCGTTCTCCGGCCGAGGTTTGCTCGACGTCGAGAGAAATTGCCTCCCCCGACTCTACTCCCGTGCGGCGGTCGGGTTGTGGCAGGGCCCTCCAAGCTGGCCACGATATGGTGCACGCCATGACCGATTTGGGGGATGTCGCGCGCGAGGGTGTGCTCGTCGCGGGCGGTGGCCGCGCCATCCTGCTGCAGATCGCCGACCCCCGTATCGGCGTGGCGGTGGCCGCGCACTCCAACTTCAGCGAACGGCCGCTCGACCGCCTGAACGGCACGCTGTCCTTCGTCTACGCGCAGGTGTTCGGCACCGAGGAGGAGCGGCGCGAGACGGCCCGGCGGGTCAATCGAGCGCACGGGCCCGTTCACAGCGATCCGCCGCCGCGTCGTGGCTCTCACGAGGCCGCGACGTCCGGTCGCGACGGGTCGCCTCCGTCGTCGCACATCGCCAGCGACCCCCACACGGTCGCCTACAACGCCTTCGATGCGGATGCGCAGCTGTGGGTCGCCGCCACGCTCTACGACACCGCCATCCAGATGTTCGAGCGCATCTTCGGCCCGCTGTCCCCCGCCGACGCCGAGCGCGTCTATCAGGGCTATGCGGTTCTCGGCACGGCGTTGCAGGTTCCCGAGGGTGCGTGGCCGGTCGATCGCACGGCTTTCGCCACCTACTGGGCCCGGCGGATGTCTGAGCTCACCGTCACTCCCGAGGCCCGACGCGTCGCCACCGATCTGCTGCACCCGCGCCGGGGGCCGCTCTGGTTGAAGGCCGGTATGCCCCTCGCGCGCCTCGTCACCGTCGGGCTGCTCGACGATCGCCTGCGCGACGCGTTCGGCTTCCGCTGGTCGCGGAGCCGCCAGCTACGGTTCGACGCGGCCATGCGGGTGACCCGGGCAATCTGGCCACGCCTGCCCCGGGTCATCCGCACGGCCCCGCGCGATCTCTATCTGCGCCGACTGCGGGTCAGCCGTTCCTCAGCAACTTGAGCTTGACCAGCAGGTCGGGGCCCGTGCGGTCGAGCGTGCGCCCGCCGACACGGATGCCGACGAACATGAGCACGAGTCCGAGCACCACGCCCACCGCGAGCGTCGCGTAGCCGAAGACGATGTCCCCCGTGACGAACGCGATGATCGTGAGGACGATCTCGGGCAGGGTGAAGAGCAGCAGCATCCCCATCACGGCGAAGGAGATGCCGGCCTGTCCGATGCTTCCACCCGCGTTCGACTTGAAGGGCGAGTCGCCCGCGGCCGGCACGGTGATGACGAACCGCGCCGACGACACGCTGACGACGGCCATGCCGGAGAACAGCAGTCCGAGGCTGAGCCCGAGGATGGCGGGCAGGAACGCCCACTCCCCCGAGATCGCGACCGAGCCGACGGCGCCCAGAACGGTGGCCGGCAGGCCGAACGACAGCAGCGCGGCAACCCGGCCCCACCGGTCGTCGACGCCGCGGACGCCGTTGGCGAGGTGGGTCGCGAAGGCGGTGCCGTCGTAGGAGATGTCGGCGAAGATGACGAGCGCCAACGAGAACGCGATGAACGGGCCCGTCAGGTAGAGCAGGATGTAGTTCTCGTTGAACGTGGACACCACCCAGAACACGGCGAACAGGATCGGCACCGAGATCAGCTGGCGCAGGTATCGCGGGTCGCGCACCCAGTAGGTGAGCGATTCCGGGCCCTCCGCGTGGTGTCGGCCGCCGACGAGTTCGACGAACTTGTCTTCGAGCGTGGATTCGCCGCGCACCTCGTCGACGGTTCCCGCCACGAGCACGCGCCCGGCGGCGATGACGGCCACGTGGTCGCACATGCGCTGCACGAGGTCCATCGAGTGGCTCGACACGATGACCGTGCCGCCGTTCTGCACATACCCCTTGAGGATGTCGCGGATGTTTGCCGCCGAGACCGGGTCGACCGACTCGAAGGGCTCGTCGAGCACGAGGACGCGCGGTGCGTGCACGAGGGCGGATGCGAGGGCGATCTTCTTCGTCATACCGGCCGAGTAGTCGACGACGAGCGTTCCGCCGGCCTTGTCGAGGTCGAGCAACGCGAGCAGGTCGTGCGTGCGCTGAGCAACGGTGTCGCGGTCGAGACCGGAGAGCAGCCCGTTGTAGGTGACGAGTTGTTCGCCCGTGAGCCGGTCGAACAACTTGACGCCGTCGGCGAGGATGCCGAGCAAACGCTTCGCTTCGATGGGATGCTGCCACATGTCGACGCCGTGCACGAAGGCTTGCCCGTAGTCGGGTCGCAGCAGGCCCGTGGCCATGCTGAGCGTCGTGGTCTTGCCGGCGCCGTTGGGGCCGACGAGGCCGTAGAACGACCCGGTGGGCACGGTGAGGCTGATGCCGTTGACGGCGATCTTCTCGCCGAACTTCTTGGCGAGCCCGGTGACCTGCAGGGCAGGCGTGTTCGGATCGACTGAATGGTCGGGAGCGGGTGGACGGTGGCTGGCGTTCGACATGGGAACCCCTCGGATCGTCGGCGGATGGTCGGCGAGGGTTCACGACGCTGCGACACGCCACCCCCGGTCGCCCCCGAGCCTACAAGAGGCGTGCGCCGCCGCGACAGGCGCAACCTCCCGCGGCGCTCACCGCCGCCGCGCTCACCGCCGCCGCGCGCGGGATCACGGCGTGGGCGCAGTTCCGCGCGCGTTCAGCGCATCCAGCGCTCCCGTCACTTCCGTCACTTCCGGCGCATCCGGCGCATCCGGCGCATCCGGCGCATCCGGCGCATCCGGCGAGCTCAGCCTGCGAGCGACTCAGATCTTCTCGATCGGCGCGATCTTGATCAGCAGCTTCTTGGCCCCGGCCGAGTCGAAGGCCACGTGGGCGATGCGTTTGGCCCCGATGCCCGTGACCTGCTGCACGCGCCCCTCGCCGAAGTCGGTGTGCCGGATGCGGTCGCCGCTCTGCAGCTCGAGGTCACCGTTGTCGCGCACCTGGTTGGTGACGCGGTTGGGCCAATCTTTCTTCTCGGTGAGCGCTTTGCCGTTGAACGACCCTTGCAGCCCGGGCGCGGAGTCGTCGCCCCAGCGGGACTTCTGCGCGTTGAGTGCCCGCGACTGGGTGCCGCCGCGCGAGTTGGCCATGCCGGGCGATTGACGCCACTCGATCAGCTCGGCGGGGATCTCTTGCAGGTAGCGGCTGGGCATCGCCACCGACGTCTCGCCATATTGCGCGCGCGTCATGGCGAGCGAGATGTGCAGCTTCTTGCGGGCGCGCGTGATGCCGACGTAGAACAGCCGGCGCTCTTCGGACGGGCCGCCCGGTTCGCCCGCCGACATGCGGTGCGGCAGCAGGTCTTCTTCGACGCCCGTGAGGAACACGGCATCGTATTCGAGCCCCTTGGCCGTGTGCAGCGTCATGAGCGAGACGGTGCCGGAGCTGTCGTCGAGGTCGTCGGCGGCGGCCACGAGCGACACCTCGGTGAGGAAGTCGACGAGGTTGCCGTCGGGGTTGTTGCGCTCGAAGTCTTTCGTCACGGCGATGAGCTCTTCGACGTTCTCGGCGCGCGCCTCGTCTTGCGGGTCGCGGCTGGAGCGCAGCGTCTCGACGAGACCCGATTTGGTGATGAGCAGCGTGATGACGTCGGACACCTTGCCCTCGGCCACGAGTGCGCTGGCCTCGTCGAGCAGCTCGGACAGGCCCGTGATCGCGCGCGTGACCTTGGGGCCGAGGCCGAGCGAGGCCGCGTCGCGCAGCGCCTCGCGGAATGAGATGTCGTTGGCCTCGGCGAAGGATGCCAGCTGCGTCTCGGTGGCGGGTCCGATGCCGCGCTTCGGCGTGTTGAGGATGCGGCGCATGGCCAGCGTGTCGAGCGGGTTGGCGACGGCCGCGAGATAGGCCATGGCGTCTTTGATCTCGGCGCGCTCATAGAACTTGGTGCCGCCCATGATGCGGTAGGGCAGGGCCGATCGGATGAAGATCTCTTCGAGCGCTCGCGTTTGCGCGTTGGTGCGGTAGAAGACGGCGATCTCGGAGTAGGCCATGCCCGCTGCGTGCAGCTTCTCGATCTCGTCGGCCACGAATTGGGCCTCGTCGTGCCCCGAATAACCCGTGAAGCCGATGATCTTGTCGCCGTCGCCGCCGGCCGACCACAGCTTCTTGTCCTTGCGGTCGAAGTTGTTGGCGATGACGGCGTTGGCGGCCGACAGGATGTTCTGCGTCGAGCGGTAGTTCTGCTCGAGCAGCACCACCTTGGCGCCCGGGAAGTCGCGCTCGAACTCGGTGATGTTGCGGATGTCGGCCCCGCGGAAGGCGTAGATCGATTGGTCGGAATCACCCACCACGGTCAGCGAGGCGCCGGGGATCTTGCCCTCGTCGTCGCGCAGATTGCGCACGTGGTCGCCCGCGGCCTCGAGCTCGTTCACCATCTCGGTCGGCACGGCCCGCGTGAGCTCGCGGATGAGTGAGTACTGGGCGTGGTTCGTGTCCTGGTATTCGTCGACCAGCACGTGCCGGAACCGCCGCTGATACTTGGCGGCCACGTGCGGGAACGCGCGGAACAGATAGACCGTCTGACCGATGAGGTCGTCGAAATCGAAAGCGTTCGCCGCCGTGAGCGCCCGCGTGTAGGCGCGGAAGATGGCGAGGAACATGGCCTCTTGCGGGTCGGAGGTGTTGACCATGCGCGCGAAGCTGTCCACATCGGCCAGCTCATTCTTGAGCTTCGAGATGCGAGCGGACGCATTGGCCGGCGTGAACCCGAACGTGTCGGCCTCGAGCTCCTTGATGATGCGCTTGAGCAGCACACGCGAGTCGGCGGAGTCGTAGATCGTGAAGCTCTGCGTGAAGCCGAAATTCTCGGCCTCTTTGCGCAGGATGCGCACGCACGCCGAGTGGAATGTGGAGATCCACATGCCGTCGGCACCTTGGCCGAGCAGCGCCCCCACGCGCTCGCGCATCTCGGCGGCGGCCTTGTTGGTGAAGGTGATGGCGAGGATCTGACTCGGCCACGCTTCGCGGCTCTCGATCAGGCTGGCCACACGGCGCGTGAGCACGCTGGTCTTGCCCGAGCCCGCCCCGGCGACGATGAGCAACGCCGGGCCGCGGTATTCGACGGCCTCGCGCTGCTGCGGGTTCAACCCGTCGAGCAGACGCGACGCGCCACCCCAGCCGGGGCCACCAGCACCGCCACCGGCACCGGCACCAGCACCGTCGCCGCCCGGCCATCCGTTCGCGCCATCGCGAGACCCGTTGCTGTCAACGCCGTCGCCCGAAGGGATCTCGGCGACGGGCCACCCGTCGAGGATGATGGGCGTCGCGGAATCGCGGTCGGAGGGGTTCTCAGTCGTCATGTCCCCCCAAGTCTAAGCGGCACCACCGACACTCTCCCGGCCGAGATCGGGGTGGTCCACGAAGATGCCGTCGACGCCCGTTTCGAGCACCGCCTGGAACTCGCCGCGCCAGTCTCCGAACGCGTTCGTGGCACCCTCCAGCCGGAACGCCGGGGTGAGGAAACGGTTCTCAGGCCGCAGCGTCCACGTGAAGACATCCAGGCCGGAATGGTGGGCGAGATTGACGAGGGCGGCCCCATCGGCGCGCTGCTCTTCCGAACCGTCAGCGCCCAACAGCAGGCTCTTGTCCACGCTGATGCCCTGCACCCACGCGCTCGCCCCGAAGGCGGCAAGGCTTTCGGATGTCAGCTGCTCGGCGTAGCTCGGCGCCTCAGGCCCGTGGGCGGCCACCCGATCGAACGGCGCCCCCGCCTTCTCGACGAGGTACACGCCGCGCCCGCCGAGACCGCGCTCGTGCAGCTGGCGCAGCACCGTCTCCTCGAACGATTCGACGACGAGATGCTCGGTCGGGAACGACGCCAGCGCGTCGGCGACCAGCTCGTCGAGCGGCACGCCGATGGATGCGAAATGGGTGGCGTGTTTGACCTCGGCCACCAGCCCGAGTTGCCGACCGCGGCGTTCGGAGGCGGCATCCACGATCTCGAGCAGGTCCTCGAGGCGCAGCAGCGGTTCGGAACCGTCGAACGCGGCGCTCCGGGGACGCACCCGGGGCAGACGTTCACGCGCACGCAGGGTCTGCAGCTCGGCCCAATCGAAGTCCTCGGTGAAGAAACCCGTGTGCTCGCGGCCATCCACCGTGGTCGTGCGCCGGCGGTCGGCGAATTCCGGATGCTCCGCCACATCGGTCGTGCCCGAGATCTCGTTCTCGTGCCGCACCACGAGCACACCGTCGCGCGTGGCCACGAGGTCGGGCTCGACAGCATCCGCCCCCATCTCGAACGCGAGTTCGTAGGACGAGCGCGTGTGCTCGGGCCGGTAGCCCGGGGCGCCACGATGCCCGATGACGAGGGGTTCGCTGCGGCCGTGCTTCTCGCGTTCAGTCATGACGTCCAGCTAACCACCGCCGGCCGAGCGCTCGCCGCACGGCGCTACCCGCCTCGGAGCGCCCTCGAGTCGGCTCGGGCACCCCGGATGCCCCCGGAATAAGGGACAGTTCTCAGCGTTCTCTACTACTGTTGAATGAATCTCTCGCACCACGAGAAACCCCACACGCATCGCTCCAACGACGAAGGACAACCAGAAATGGCTGCATCGAACAACCCGGCTTTCAATAACCGAGCGTTCCAGGGCGCAAACGGGCAGACGCTCGCCGTGCCTCCTGTCTCCGCCGACCAGCTGCAAGACATGTACAACCAGCCCGCCGCTGGTTCCGTGCAGACCGACCGCATGTCGGTCGAAGACACCGTGATGAAGAGCATCATCGCTTTCGGCGTGCTCCTCGTGGGCGCTGCGGCCGGCTGGCTGCTCGTCTCGGTAGCGCCGTCCGCTATGAGCGTCGTCATGCTCGCCGGCATCGTCGGCTTCGTGCTCGCGCTTGTGAACATCTTCAAGAAAGAGCCGTCGCCGCCCCTGATCATGGCCTACGCCGCTGTGCAGGGCGTCTTTGTCGGAGCCATCTCGCTCGCGTTCGAGACCATGTACCCCGGCGTCGTGGGCCAGGCCGTGCTCGCCACGTTGGCCGTCGTCGGCGTCACGCTCGCCCTCTTCGCCAGCGGCAAGGTGCGTGCCTCGAAGCGCGCCACCAAGATCTTCATGATCGGGATGGTCGGTTACCTCGTTTACTCGCTCATCAACGTCGGCCTCATGGCCTTCGGCGTCATTGACACCGGCTTCGGATTGGACTCGCGAGAGGTCTTCGGCATCCCCCTGGGTCTCATCCTCGGCGTCTTCGTCGTCCTCCTCGGCGCCTACTCGCTCGTGCTCGACTTCGACGCCATCCAGCAGGGTGTGCGCAACCGCGCCCCCCGCAAGTACGGCTGGACCGGCGTGTTCGGCATCATGCTGACGGTCATCTGGCTCTACCTGCAGATCCTGCGCATGCTGGCCATCGCCCGCGACTAGTCGCCTCCGCGCCGCATTCGGGCGCGAACCGCAACACATCCTCACCGAAGCGCCGGTCCCCAACGGGGCCGGCGCTTCGTCGTGTCGCCATGAGATTCACCACCCCCGTTCGCGGGCCATTTGCCGGGCGTTCACCCGGCGCCGGTCGACTGTGAGGGCTGCTCATTCGAGAGCACTCTCACTGAAGGGGTTCACATGTCCCACAGCACCACCACCCGGGCGAGGCTCACCCGCCGCCTGCTTACCGGCGCCGCAACGGTCGCCGTCGTCGGAACGTTCGTCGCCGCACCCGCCGCCGCCTTCGCCGCCGGTCCGAGCGACAACGGCGGCTCGAGCCGCCACGGCGGACAAGACCAGACCGAGGCCGTGCGCGAGTCGCTCGTCAACGGCCCCGCCAAGAACGTCATCCTGCTCATCGGTGACGGCATGGGCGACTCCGAGATCACCGTCGCCCGCAACTACGTCGAAGGCGCGGGCGGCTCGTTCCCCGGCATCGACGCCCTGCCCCTCACCGGTCAGTACACGACCTACGCCCTGAACAAAGACGGCACCCCCAACTACGCCTCCGAATCCGCCTCGACCGCCTCGGGCTGGTCAACCGGAACGAAGACCTATAACGGCGCGCTCTCGGTAGACATCGCCGGCAAGCCGCAGTCGACGCTGCTCGAGATCGCGAAGGCCAACGGCCTGAAGACGGGCAACGTGTCCACCGCCGAGATCCAGGACGCCACCCCCGGCGCCCAGATCGCCCACATCTCGGCCCGCGGCTGCTACGGCCCCGTCGCCACCACCAAAAACTGCTCGGCCGAGGCGCTCGAGAACGGCGGCCTCGGGTCGATCAGCGAACAGCTGCTCAACCTGCGCCCCGACGTCGTGCTGGGCGGAGGCTCGACCACGTTCGGCGAGAAGGCTGCCGCCGGACAGTGGAAAGACCAGACGCTCTTCGACCAGGCGGCCGACCGCGGCTACCAGCTCGTGAACAACGCAGCCGGCCTGAACGCCGTTACCGCAGCCGACCAGACGAAGCCCGTACTGGGCCTCTTCACCCCGGGCAACTTCCCCACCCGCTGGGTAGGCCCCGAGGCCACCGTCGGCGGCGGCAACTTGCCCGCGGCGAGCTGCACGCCCAACCCGGCGCGACTCGAAACGGGTCTGTCGCTCGCATCCCTCACCACCAAGGCGATCGATCTGCTCGCCGAGCCGAAGGCCGACGGCGGCCAGGGCTTCTTCCTGCAGGTCGAAGGCGCCTCGATCGACAAGCGCGACCACGCCGCCGACGCCTGTGGCCAGATCGGTGAGACCGTCGACCTCGACGAGGCCGTGAAGGTCGCCCTCGACTACGCGAAGAAGGATGGCAACACCCTCGTCGTCGTCACGGCCGACCACGCCCACACGAGCCAGATCCTCGGCTCGACCCCTCCCGGCCTCAGCGCCTCGCTGCTCACCACCGAGGGTCAGAAGATGATCGTCGGTTACGGCACCGCCAACGCGGGCGAATCGCAGCAGCACACCGGTTCTCAGGTGCGCATCGCGGGCTACGGCCCCGGCGCGGCCAACGTGGTGGGCTTGTCTGATCAGACCGACCTGTTCTTCACCTCGGCCAACGCGCTCGAGCTGAAGCGCGACCTGAAGGCACTCAGCACGGGCGCCACCGCCACGCCCAGCGCGACGACGGTCCGCCCCGGCGCCGACCTGACGGTCACGGCCGCGGGCTTCAACGCCGACTGGCAGCTGGACGGCGTCCTCGCCTCCGACCCGGTCGACCTCGGCGATGTGGACACGATCGACGGCGGCGCCGTCTACGCGTTCACGGCTCCCACCGAGCTCGGCACCCACACGGTCACGCTCACGGGCGCCCAGACCGGTGTGACGGCCACGGCGACGTTCACGGTCGCCGCCGATGCTCCCGCCACGCCGATCCCGTCCGAGACGACGACCCCGGCCGCCGTCGCACCCGTCGCGGGTAACAGCGCATCGGGACCGCTGGCGCTCACGGGCAGCACTATCGCGCCGTTCGCCCTCGCGGCTCTCGCCCTGATGGCCGTCGGCACGGTGCTCGCCGCCCGACGCCGCCTGCGCCGCGCCGGAACCCTTACGGTCACCGCCACGCGCTAACGCGCGCTCGCTCGGGGGCTGGCGGACATCCTCTCGCCCCCGAGCCCTCGCGCAGCGACGCACAGTTGAACGAAGAAGGGCCGTTCCGAGAGGAACGGCCCTTCTTCTGTGCGGCGTCAGAGTTGTGCGACACCAGAGTGATGCGGCGTCAGGCGCCTACACTCACTCCCATTCGATGGTGCCCGGCGGCTTCGACGTGACGTCGAGCACGACGCGGTTCACACCGTCGACCTCGTTGGTGATGCGGTTCGAGATGCGGGCGAGCAGGTCGTAGGGCAGACGTGTCCAGTCGGCCGTCATGGCGTCCTCGCTCGACACGGGGCGCAGCACGATCGGGTGACCGTAGGTGCGGCCGTCGCCCTGCACGCCCACCGAGCGCACATCGGCGAGCAGCACGACCGGGCACTGCCAGATCTCGCGGTCGAGACCGGCCGCCGTGAGCTCTTCGCGCACGATCGAGTCGGCCTTCTTGAGCAGCTCGAGGCGCTCGGCCGTGACCTCGCCGACGATTCGGATGCCGAGGCCGGGGCCGGGGAACGGCTGGCGCTGAACGATGACGTCGGGCAGGCCCAACTCGGAACCGATCGCGCGCACCTCGTCCTTGAACAGGGTGCGCAGCGGCTCGACGAGCTCGAATTGCAGGTCTTCGGGCAGCCCACCCACGTTGTGGTGGCTCTTGATGTTGGCCGTGCCCGTTCCGCCGCCGGACTCGACGACATCGGGGTAGAGCGTGCCCTGCACGAGGAAACGGATTGGCTCGCCATCGGCCTGTGCCTCGCGCACCAGATCGGCCTCGGCCTGTTCGAAGCTGCGGATGAACTCGCGGCCGATGATCTTGCGCTTCTGCTCGGGGTCGGTGACCCCGGCGAGGGCCGTGAGGAACTGCTCGCGGGCGTCGACCGTGACGAGGCGCACACCCGTGGAGGCCACGTAGTCCTCTTCGACCTGACGGCGCTCGTCTTGGCGCAGCAGGCCGTGGTCGACGAAGACGCAGACCAGCTGGTCGCCGACGGCCTTGTGCACGAGGGCCGCCGCGACGGCGGAGTCGACGCCGCCGGAGAGGCCGCAGATGACGCGGGCCGAACCGACCTGCGCGCGGATGTTGTCGACCTGCTCGGCGATGACGTTGCCCGGGTTCCAGTCAGAGGGGATGCCCGCGGCACGGTGCAAGAAGTTCTCGAGCACGGCCTGGCCGTGCGCCGAATGCTTGACCTCGGGGTGCCACTGCACGCCGTAGAGCTTGCGCTCGTCGTTTCCGAACGCGGCCACCGCGGTGGAACCGGTCGATGCGAGCACCTCGAAGCCCTCTGGCGCCTTGGAGACCTGGTCGCCGTGGCTCATCCACACCGTCTGATCGGTGGGCTGGCCGGCCAGCAGGGTGCCGCCGTCTCCCGTGATGGTCGCGCCGGTCGAACCGTATTCGCGCAGACCCGAGTGGGCGACCTCGCCGCCGAGCGACTGGGCCATGACCTGGAAGCCGTAGCAGATGCCCATGGTGGGCACGCCGAGGTCGAAGATCTTGCTGTCGAGCGCCGGGGCGCCCTCTTCGTAGACGCTGGAGGGGCCGCCCGACAGCACGATGCCGGTGGGGTTCTTGGCCGCCACCTCTTCGGCCGTGATGGAGTGCGGCACGATCTCGGAATAGACGCCGGCCTCGCGCACGCGTCGTGCGATCAGCTGCGCGTATTGCGCACCGAAATCGACGACGAGGACGGGTCGTTGGCTCGTGGCCTTCTCGCTAATGGGAAACCTCCGTGGGGGTGTTGGCGCGCTCGGCGCGGGAAGCAAGATAGGCCTTCACTTCGCGGCCGACTTTGGCCTCGAGGAAGAAGGAGAGGAACGGGACGATGCCGCCCAGGGCGATCAGGATGAAGCGGCTGAACGGCCAGCGCATGAGCGACCACAGGCGGAAGTCGCTGAAGAGGTAGACCACGTAGAACCAGCCGTGCGCGATGAGGATGCCGGTCGACAGGTTGACGCCCGTCACCGTGTCGACGGGCACGAGGCCGAGGAAACCGGAGCCACCGCCCAGCTCGATCTCGAAGCCCATGGCGTATTTCAGCAGCATCTCGATGCACAGCAGCAGCAGCATGACACCGGTGATGATCGACGCGATCTGGTAGAAGCGCAGAGCGCCACGGATGCGCGGCAGATCACTCTGTCGAGGTTCTAGGGGCATGGCCCTAGTCTACGCGAACGGGTTCGGGGCCAGCTCCCGAGGCCAGGAGCTTCTCCTCGTATTCGCGCTCCCAGGTGTCGCGCACGAGGCGGTACCAGAGGAAGACCGCGAAGCCCGCGAAGACGACCCACTCGACGGCGTAGAAGATGTTGAGCCAGTTGACCGTGGTTTCGGGCACGGGCGGCGGGGCGTCGATAGCCACGAGTCCGTCGACCTGGCCCACCTCGGCGGGATCGCCCGCGATCACGTATCCGCCGTAGACGTCGTGGCCGGTCATGTCCTGCCACCGATTGATGAGCGCCGACACGGCCATGGTGTTGAGCACGTTCGGGTCGCCATCCTCGGCGGTCTCGGGCGCTTGGCCCGGGATGAGTCGCCCGGTGACGGTGACATCGTCGGATGCCGCGGGCTGGGCGTTGAGCTCCGCGGCGGCGTCCTTCGCGACCTCTTCGCTCTCGGTCCATCCGACCGCCACCGCGATAGCCGCACCCTCGGAACCGGTCGTGCCCTCTGAGCCGGCCCTCTGCTCGAAGTGCGCGGCCACCCAGTAGCCCGTGCGGCCGTCTTGCACGCGCTCGGTGATGACGCTGAAGTCGCCCGGAACGTAGCGCCCCTCGGCCGTGACGGTCTGGCCGATGGATGTGTCGTACATGGGCTTGCCTGGCGTTTGCGCCTGACCGATGGGGCGCGCGATCTCGCTGACCTCGGCGGTGTCGGCCGCGGGGACCACGGCCCGCTCGAGTTGCCAGTGGCCGAGCCAGGCGAACGCACCGGCGATGGCGATCGCGAGCAGCAACATGGCGATCCAGCGCGGCCGCACCATGACGCGCACGATGGTGCGGTCGGGCTTCGGCCGCTCATCGGGGGCCACGGCCGCGGCGTTCTCGTTAGTAATCGTCTTCTCGCTTTCGGGGGCGCTCTTCGTCTGATTGGCGCATGGCCTGCTCGATCAGACGCTCGATGTTATCGGGCTCGCCTGGGCCGGTGCCGAGAGCGGGCCTCGGCTTGGGGCCGCCCTCGCGCGGCGGTACAGGCCGCTCAGGGGCGGAGTGGCTGTAGGGGTCGGGATCGACGATGGCGGCGCGACCAGCGTCGTGGCCGGCCTCGAATCCGGCCTCGAATCCGGCGGCGTGGCCCTCGCGGCGCCCGGCCGCGTGTCCTTCGTCCCGCCCGGCGGCATGACCCTCGTCGTGGCCGGCCGCACGGCCCTCGTCGTGGCCGGCGCGACGGGCTGCCTCGCGGGCTACGGCCGCGTCCTCGGCGGCCGCGCGGGCGGCGTCGTCGGCTTCGAGGTCGCGACTGACACCGGAGTTGCTCCCGCTGCGGGGGCGTGCGAGCTCGGCGTCCATCGGGTCGACGTCGGCTTCCTCGAGCGGGTCGCCGAAGGGTTCGCGGGGGCGGCGTGCGCGCGGCTCACCCGAGCGCCCGCCGAAGGCGTCGGCCAGGGCAGCATCGAGAGCGGTGTCGCCGTCGTCGGTGGCGGTGGCTGCGGCATCCGTTCGAGTGCCGGCGGGAACCTGGCCTCGCGCACCGCGTTCGCGCGCACCGCCGTCGGTCGCAGAGGGAGCCGTCGCCGCCGCCACGAGACGTTCGGCCTCGTCGAGCACGGGGTCGGCCGAGCGCGCCGCTTTCTCGCGCCGCGCGGCCTTCTGCTTGGGGCTGCGCAGGATGAGGCGACCGATCTGTTCGGAACGCGACGCGATCACGGGCCCGATGACGGCCATGATCAGCACGTAGAGGCCAGCGAAGGGCGAGATGCGCGGATCGAGCCCCGCGCTCACGGCCAGGGTCGCCAGGATGAGCGCGAACTCGCCGCGGTTCTGCAAGATGACGGTGGTGTTGATGCCCGCCTGGGGCCCGAGTCCGTTGAGCCAGGCCACGAACTGCCCCGCGATGATGTTCAACAGTATGGTCATGCCGACCGCCGCCAGCACGGGCACGAGCACGCTGCCGAATTCGGCCGCATTGAGCGCCAACCCGAAGTTGAGGAAGAAGAAGGCGCCGAAGACATCCCGCAACGGAACGGCGACGCTTTCGATGCGGTTGCGATAGCGCGTGGCGCCGAGCACGAGGCCGATCAGGAAGGCGCCAATGGCGTCGGTGACACCGAGGAATTCGCCGATGCCGCCGAAGAGCACCGCGAGGCCGAAGAACAGGATGGTGAAGAGTTCGTCGTCTTTGGTGCGGAACAGCCTCGACACGAGCTTGCCGCCGTAGCGCGCGATCGCGAACATGGCGATGATGAACGCGAAAGCGACGACCAGTTTGCCGATCACCGGCAACAGCTCGGTCTCACCCGAGAGCACGACGCCAACGATGGCCAGGTAAATGGCGATGAAGATGTCCTCGACCACCGTGACGCCCAGGATCATGGGTGTTTCGCGGTTGGTGAGGCGGTTCAGCTCGATGAGCAGTTTGGTGACGATGGCGCTCGACGAGGTGGCCGTGATGCCCGCGATGATCAGGGCTTCTTTGGCACCCCATCCGACCATGAAGCCGAAGGCGATACCCGCGGCCATGTTGAACGCGATGTACGATCCGCCCGAGATCAGCAGTTTGCCCGCGTTCTCGAAGAACTCGTCCTGATCGAACTCGAGCCCCAGGTTGAACAGCAGCAGGATGAGGCCGAACACCGCTATCAGCTCGATGTGCGAACCGTCGAACGAGAGCGGGAACCATCCACTGTTCGGGCTCGCGATCAAGCCCACCATCATGTAGATGGGGATGGCCGGAAGGCCGATCAGTTTTCCGAGGCGCCCGAGCACATATGCGATGACGAGGAGGACGCCGAGGATGATGAGGTCTTCGCCGAGGTGCATGGGCTAACCCCCGGGCGGGGAGTCGACGCCGGCCTTGGTTTTCGAGCCGGTGCGGAAGAACATGAATGCTTTTGCCACTTTTTCGGGCGAACCGGCGACCACGAGCGTGTCGCCGGGGAACACGCGGAAGTCGGGCGAGGGCGCCGGGTTGGCGGATTCGCCGCGCACGACGGCCACGACCGTGAGGCCGACGATGCCGCGCTCGGCCGGGTTGCCGAGCGGCTGGCCGGCGATGTAGTCCTCGTAGTCGACGCGGAACCAGTCGATCGACAGACCGGGGATCTGGTCGAGGGCCGTGAGCGATTCGGTGATCTGGGTGCCGCCGAGCAGTTCGGCCAGCGTGTGAGCTTCGTCTTCGGAGAGGCGCAGCGACACCTTCGTGGCGTCGGAACCGTCTTCGTCGTCGCTGAACGTGATCAGGTCGCTGTGACCCGAGCGGTGCGCGATGACGCCGACCTTGCCGCCGTCGTCGGTGACGAACGTGTGAAGAACGCCCACACCGGGAAGTTTGACCCGCCGAACATCAGCCATGCCGGAACTCCTTGTACTTGTGGCTCGCACCGATTCAACGACCGATGGCGCGCTTGTATTCCTCAGTCTATCGAGCGGCGCGCGCCGCCCGGCCGGGAAACGAGGTCGGCGACCGGGGTGGTCAGCGAGACCGCCCGGAAGGCGAAGCGGGCTCAGCCGTGCGTGACCGCCAGCGTCTGCCGCGCGATCTCGAGCTCCTCGTTCGTCGGCACCACGAGAACCGTGATCTCGGAGTCGTCGGCCGAGATGCGGCGGATGCCCCGCTCACCCGACTCATTGCGCGAGGCATCGATGCGGATGCCGAGCCGCTCCATGCCGGCCAACGCCCCCGCGCGCACGGCGGCGACGTTCTCGCCGACACCCGCGGTGAACACGATGACGTCGAGTCGCCCGAGCTCGGCGTAGTACGCGCCGACGTAACGTTTGATGCGGTGCAGGTAGACGTCGAGGGCCTCGATGGCTCCGGCATCCCCCTCTCCTGCACGCTCTTGCAGGTCGCGCATGTCGCCGCGTCCCGAGAGGCCGAGGAGACCCGACTTGCGGTTGAGCAGCTCGTCGAGCGCCGCGAAATCGTAGCCGCCCTTGCGGTTCAGGTGCAGCAGCACGGCGGGGTCGATATCGCCCGAGCGCGTGCCCATGACCAGACCCTCGAGCGGCGTCATGCCCATCGACGTGTCGACCGAACGACCGCCCTCGATGGCGGTCGCCGATGCGCCGTTGCCGAGGTGCAACACGATCTGGTTGAGCTCGCCGAGCTCGCGACCCAGGAACTCGGCCGCGGCCTCGGAGACGAACTTGTGCGACGTGCCGTGGAAACCGTAGCGGCGGATGCGGTGCTGGTCGGCGACCTTCTGGTCGATGGCGTAGCGGTAGGCGGCCGGCGGCAGCGTCTGGTGGAAAGCGGTGTCGAAGACGGCCACGTGCGGCACATCGGGGAACGCCTTCTGGGCGGCCTCGATGCCCTGCAGGTTGGCGGGGTTGTGCAGTGGCGCCAGGTCGGCGAGGTCTTCGATGTTGATCTTGACCAGGTCGGTGACGACGGTGGCCTCGTAGAAGCGTTTGCCGCCGTGCACGACACGGTGACCGACGGCGATGGGCGGCTCCTCGGTGAGCGACGGACCGGTCTCGTCGAACGCCTTGAGCATGAGCTGGAAGCCCGCGGCGTGGTCGGCGACGGGTTCAGTGACGCGCACCTCGTCGTGGCCGGGGCGGCGGTGCACCGCGACCCCCTCGGACTCGCCGATGCGCTCGACCAGTCCGGAGGCGAGGGTTTCTTCCGACTCGCTGTCGATCAGCTGGTACTTGAACGACGACGATCCCGAGTTGACGACCAGGATGCCGCTCATGCCGTCGCCGCCTGGATCGCGGTGATGGCCACGGTGTTGACGATGTCTTGCACGAGAGCTCCCCTGGACAGGTCGTTGATGGGTTTGTTGAGGCCCTGCAGAACGGGCCCGATGGCGACGGCGCCGGCCGAACGCTGCACGGCCTTGTAGGTGTTGTTGCCCGTGTTGAGGTCGGGGAAGATGAACACCGTAGCCTGGCCTGCGACCTTTGATCCGGGCATCTTCGCGGCGGCAACGGCCTGGTCGGCGGCGGCGTCGTACTGGATGGGGCCTTCGACGAGCAGTTCGGGTCGGCGCTCACGCACGAAGGCGGTCGCGGCGCGCACCTTCTCGACATCCGCGCCCTGGCCCGACTCGCCCGTCGAGTAGGAGAGCATGGCCACGCGCGGCTCGATGCCGAACTGCTCGGCGGTGGCGGCCGACGAGATCGCGATATCGGCGAGCTGCTCGGCGGTCGGGTCGGGGATGACGGCGCAGTCGCCGTAGACGAGCACACGGTCGGCGAGCGCCATCAGGAAGACGCTCGAGACGACCCCCACATCCGGCTTCGTTTTGATGATCTCGAAACCGGGGCGGATGGTGTGAGCCGTCGTGTGCGCCGCGCCCGAGACCATGCCGTCGGCGAGCCCCAGGTGCACCATCATGGTGCCGAAGTAGGAGACGTCGGTGATGGTGTCGCGCGCGAGCTCGACCGTGACACCCTTGTGGGCCCGCAGCCGCGCGTATTCTTCGGCGAACCGCAGGCGCAGCACGTCGTCGAAGGGCGACAGGATCTGCGCCTTCGAGAGGTCGAGCCCGAGGTCGAGCGCGCGCGAACGCACCTCGATCTCTTCGCCCAGGATGGTGAGTTCGGCCACGTCGCGCGCCAAGAGCGTGTGGGCGGCGCGCAGTACACGGTCGTCGGAGCCTTCCGGCAGGACGATGTGGCGGCGGTTCTGGCGGGCGCGCTCGAGCAGGGTGTATTCGAACATGAGCGGCGTGACCACGTTGGTGCGGCTGACGTGCAGCAGTTCGAGCAGCTGTTCGGCGTCGACGCTGTTCTCGAAGAGCGCGAGCGCGGTGTCGTATTTGCGCTGCGAGTCGGCGGCCAGGCGCCCGCGGGTCTGCGTGATGCGCACGGCGGTGTCGTAGCTGCCGAGCTCGGTGCGGATGATGGGCACGGCCGGCGTGAGCCCGTCGAGCAGTGTGGTGATGGAGTCGGCGAGCTCGAAGCCGCCGTTCAACACGATGCCCGCAACCGACGGGAAGGTTCCGGATGCCTGGGCCAGCAGCACGGCCAGCAGCACCTCAGACCGGTCGCCCGGGATGACGACGACGGCGCCGTCGGTGAGGCGCGGCAGCACGTTCTCCATGGACATGGCGGCGACGACCACGCCGAGCGCCTCGCGGCTGAGCAGCGACGGATCGCCTGACATCAGCGTGCCGTCGACCGATTCGAGGATCGACTGCATGCTGGGCGCGATGAGGAAGAGGTCTTCGGGGATGGCCCACACGGGGATCGTGGTGGCACTGTCGCCCGCGGTGTGGGACGAGCTGGAACCGGTGTCGCCGTGCGCGCCGGTGCCTCCTGGCAGGACCGAGCGGATGGCGGCGACGATCTCGTCGAGCGATTCGGGATCGGCGCGGTTGGCCACCACGGCGAGGAGTTGCGCGTGCTCGCTTTGCAGTTCGGCGAGCGCGAGTTCGGTGATCTGGCGCATATCGTCGGCACCGCGCGGTTCGGAGCCGCCGAGCTGTTCGCCCATGCCTTGGCCGACACGCCCGCCGAGCACGAGCACGACGGGGGCGCCGAGGTTGGCGGCAATGCGGGCGTTGTAGCCCAGTTCGGTGGGGCTGCCGACATCCGTGTAGTCGGAACCGAGGATGACGACCGCGTCGCTCTCGGCTTCGACCCGCTTGAAGCGCTGCACGATGCGGGCGAGCGCCGCGTCGGGGTCGGTGTGGACCTCGTCGTAGGTGACGCCCACGGCATCTGCGGCACTCTGCGACACGGCGTCGTGGGCCAACAGCATGTCGAGCACGTAGTCGCCTTCGGCGCCCGTGCGTGCCACGGGGCGGAACACGCCGACGCGCGGGGTTTCGTGACTGAGGGTGTCGAGCACCCCCAATGCCACGGTCGACTTGCCGGAGTGTCCTTCTGCAGAGGTGATGTAGATGCTGTGTGCCACGGTTTCCAGCCTATTGCGGCGAACCTTGGCGGCACCTCGATGCGGGGCGAATGCACACCTGTGCAGGGCAGAAAAAATGACCCCTCGCGCACCCGCCAGAGCCCGGTTACCCTTGCTACGTTTCCGTCCTGGGGGAATTGGCCTGGATGGCGCCACGCGAGGAGCCGAGAACAAGTGTAACCCACTCGCGAGCCTCGATGCGGTCACCGGCACCCTCCGCGACCGGGTAGGATACTTGAGGTCGTGTTGCCCTGGAGCACACATCTGGAGGATTCGCCTAGTGGCCTATGGCGCACGCTTGGAAAGCGTGTTGGGTGAAAGCCCTCGGGGGTTCGAATCCCCCATCCTCCGCCAATGGAAAAGGCTCGCCCCTTTAGGGCGAGCCTTTCTCCTTTTTTGGCAATAAACACAGCGATTCGATGAGGAGGGCTGGGGAACCCAGCCTGACGGGCTCCACCATCCTCCGCGCAGCACCCGCAACCCGCTCCGCGGGTTTCCCCATTTATGGCAAGCCCGTAACCCGCCACTCCCCCAAACATCCCTTCCCCACACCCCGACACACCGCACCCCGCCTCATCCCCATAACGCACCCCACCAGCAATTTAACAAACCCGTCACACCCCACGCCCCATTCGGCCACCCACATACGGCTAGGCTTTCCCCGGTCGTAACGGGTCGTTTATCAACGCATCCGAAAGCCTTCCTGGGGGGAACACGGTGACCGATGTGTTGACGGTCAAGCCGCGGCGCGCGCTGCTAGGGCAGGGTCTTCTGGCCGCTGCGATGATCGTCGTGCCCGTTTTCGCCGTGCTGCTCTGGCTGAGCCGCGATTCGGCCGCCTTCGCTTATGTCGTCGGCCTGCTCGCCATCACGCTCGTGGGCGCCGCGGTCTGGGCCGTCCTGTTCCTGAGCGTCGAGGTGCGCGTTTCGGGTGACGAGATCGTGCGTCGCACCATCTGGGGCCGCCGCGTGACCATCCCCGTTTCGGGTGTGAGCCGGTCGTTGGTGCTCGATCTGCACCGCACCATGGCGACGCAGGCGCATCCACAGTTGTTCGTGCTGGACGACGACGAGCGAGCGCTCGTGCGGCTGCGCGGCGAGTACTGGGGCCGGCACGATATGGAGTTGCTGGTGGGGCGTTTGCGGGCGCCCGTGCAGAGGCTGCAGCATCCGGTCACCCTGGGCGAGCTGCAGGTGACGAACCCCCACATGCTGTATTGGTTCGAACGCAAACCGTCCCTGCGCTCCGAATAGGAGATATCGCTCGGCTGGTGGTGGGAGCATGGGTTACTTTTAACGGATGACCGACAATCAGCTGGGCCGATCCGGGTATTGGTACGACCGTGCCGACGACACCACGGCGGCCGTGACGAGTGTCGACGTGCTGAACCTGTTCCGTCAGTACCGCGCCGCCGAGACCCAGATGCGTCGCGACACGCGTGATTCCATGGGCATGGGCGAGACAGATCTGCTGGCGCTGCGCTATCTGTTGCGGTCCGCCAAGGCGGGCCAGACGATGACGCCCGGCAAACTCGCGCAGCTGCTCAAGATTTCGACGGCATCGACGACCATTCTGCTCGACCGGCTGGAGAAGAGCGGGCACGTGCGTCGGGCGCCGCATCCCACGGACCGCCGCTCGTCGATCGTGACCGCCACCGACGGCAGCGATGACGAGGTGCGCGCCACCCTGGGCCGCATGCACCAGAACATGGTCGCCGCGGCCGACAGCCTGAGCGCCGACGAGATTCGCACGATCAGTCAGTTCTTGAAGCGCATGATTTTCGCCGTCGAGAGCGCCCACGATCACACGGCGGCCGACGCCGAGCCCCTGACCGACGATGCCGTCGCAGCCTCGGGTGCAGTCGCCGCATCGGTGAACCCTCGAGGCGCGGCCGCGGTCTAACCGCACTCGCAGGCGCTATACCGCAGTCGCAGGCGCTTCGGCGCAGCGACCCTGGCACAGTGACTCAGGCCGTTTGCCGCCCGCCGGATGCGTGGCGCTGCACGGCCCCCTCGAGCACCTCACGGATGCCGGCGATGAGCGACGACGGCACGACATGCGGCCGCCCGCCCGTGACCGCCTCCCACTCGCGCAGGGCGACGTGTTCGACCTCGGCGGCACCCAACTCAGGGTAGGCCGCGCTCATCTGGGTGAGGAGGGCGTCGTATCCGACGAGGGCGACCCCGTCGACGACGCCGACCACGTTTTCTTCGGCTGACATCCCGGCCAGCTTACGCGACCCACGTTCGGGGGTCACGAAGATACGGCCTAGAGGTCCAGTCCGCGCACCGATCCGTCGGGGTTGCTGGCGAGGAGGGGCACGAAGCCGAGGCGTTCGTAGAAGAGTCCGGCGCCTGCATTGGCCGGGTCGAGCGCGAGGTGCACGGCCGGCACCCCGCGTTCGCGCAGGCGGTCGAACATCTCGTTCATGAGACGCCGCCCGAGGCCCTGACCCTGCGCCTCGGGCAACAGGTCGATGTGCAGATGCGCGGGATAGCGATCGACATCGGCGAGCAGCATCCGGTCGGGGTCGTCGGCGGATGTCACGAGCGCAGCGTCGCTCTCCGCCACCGGGTCGGGCCGCGCACTCGGCCACCACACACCACTGAACCATTCAGCGAAGGCTCGCGTGTCGGCGGTCGCCAGCACGTATCCGACGACGCGCCTGCCGTTGTCGACGACGAGCGCCAACGACGGATCGTGGCGCGCATAGGGCACGGCGTAGACATTCGCGAGCAGGGTGGGCGACGCGTACAGGTGCGAGGCATCCTCACCGGCGGCACCCGTGCGCAGGCAGACGTCGGCGAGATCGGCCACGTCGGCGGGTTCGAACGGTCGGATGACGAGGGGCCGGGGCTCCTCGCCCACCAAGCGCCCGGCCGCCCCACCGCCGCCGCGGCTCACGGCAGGACCGTCGCCCGCAGCTGATCGTTGCGGAACACGCCGTGCGGGTCGAACCGATCGACGAGACCGCGGAAGTCGCCCAGCCGAGGGTAGAGCTCGGCGTAGCGTTCCGGCGCGATGGTCGACACCTTGCCCCAGTGCGGGCGGGCCTCGAACGATTCGAGAGCGGCCTCGAGCGTCGGCAGAAAGGCCAGCACCTCCGCCGTGCGCGGGTGCCACGTGAAGTGCAACGCCACGACGTCCTCCCCCGAGGCCGGGCTCAGCCACAGATCGTCGGCCGCGACCGTGCGCACCTCGGCGACCTGCAGGAGCGGCGCGATGCGACCCGCGAGCGAGCGGATGGCTCGCAACGCATCCACCGCGTGGCGTCGCGGCACGAGGTATTCGGACTGGATTTCGGCCCCCGAGGACGGGGTGTGGTCGAGCCGGAAATGCGGCAGACGATCGAGCCACGCGCCCGGCTCCCCCAGCTGCGGCGTGCAGGCGAAAGCCGGGTTGCCGGGCACGGGGTGGCGGGGGCCCGAGGCGGGCACGGCGCCGAACACGGTGGCCGGCGCATCCGCATCACGGTCGGGGCGGCGCTTGTGCCACACCTGATCGATGACGTCGGGGTTCTTCCACGTGGTGAACAGGCTGACGCTCGTGGCGCCCGACGTGAGGGCGTCGAAGTTGTCGAGGGCTGCGTCGACGGGCAGCCCCTCGTAGACGCGCTGCTCGACCTGATAGCTGGGCTCGAGATCGAGCGTGACCCGGGTGACGATGCCGAGCGCGCCGAGCGACACCACGGCACCGGCGAAGTCGTCGTCACCGCGCACGAGCCGGCGCAGGTCGCCATCGGCCGTCATGAGCTCGAGGCCCGAGACCGTGGCGGCCAGGCTCTGCGCGGCATCACCCGACCCGTGGGTGCCCGTCGCGATCGCGCCACCCACAGAGATGTGCGGCAGCGACGCCATGGCCGGAAGAGCGAAACCCTCGGATTCGAGACGGTGGGCGAGTTCGCCGTAGCGCACCCCGGCGGGCACGTGCACGCGCATCGCATCCATGTCGATGAGGATTTCGCCCGGAAGCGATGCCGTCGAGATCAGCGTGCCCTCGGTGTCGCACAGGGCGTTGAACGAGTGACGCGACCCGATCGCGCGCGCGTGATCGGCGGCCGTCACCTCGGCGCGCAGCTCCCCGATCGTCGTCGGAGCGGCCAGGCGCCCGGCCGTGTAGCGGTGGTTGCCCGCCCAGTTGAGACCCGCGTCGATCGTCATCGGGCCGTGGAACCGGTGGCGGGGCCGGATGCGGGGGCGTCGGCATCCGCTCGACCGCCCGACGATGACCGGGGTATGGGCTCACCGCGCAGACGTGTGGCGAACGGCGCCCAGACGATCAGCGCCACGCCCACGCCGATCAGCAGACCGCCGAGAGTGTCGCTCAACCAGTGCGCCCCGAGATAGGTGCGCGAGAGCAGCATGAGCACCGTGTAGAACAGTCCGGCGATCCACACCCAGACCTTCGGAAAAATGATGCCGAGGGCCACGGCGAGCGTTGCCGCATTGGCCGTATGCCCCGACGGGAATGAACCGTAATCCGAGGTGACCAACATGTCCTCGGGGCGCGGGCGGCCCACGATGTTCTTGATCAGCTGCACGACACCGGCGCTCAGGACCGTCGAGATGGTGAAGAAGATCGCTGCCCACGGGCGGCGGATGAGCAGCAGCACCGCGATGACGACGAGGGGCACGACGTAGATGCCGACGATGCCGCCGCCCAGGAAGTCCATGCCGTGCGCCATGAAGTCGAGCACGGGCCCGCGATTCTCGATCATCTCGTCGAGGAACTCGCTGTCGAACTCGAACGGCAGGTCGCCGTTGCGCGACAGGACCAGCGGCACGATGAGTCCCGCGATGAGGAGTGCCAGCGCTCCGCTGATGATCGGCCACCGCCTCGAGAGGTGACGCTCGGTCGGCGTGGCATTCGATTCGCCGATTCTGGCGGCAATGTCTCGGGGCATAGGGACCATCCTGCCCGCGCCCGGCCGGGATAGCCAACGCGCCGACCGGTAAACGGTCGGGGTTGACGAACGCCCCGACACCAGGATCAGTGTCGGGGCGGACATCCAGTTGCCGGGTGGGCCGGCCGAAACGCGCTAGTTGGCGAGAGCGGGAACCGTGCGCGGGCGCACGATGAACCACAGCGACAGCACCGAGATGACCGCCGTGCCCGCCATCACGATGCCCATGGGCGCCGCCGTGCCGATGCCCATGACGCCCACGAGCGGCGAGATGATGCCGGCCAGACCGAAGTTCAGCGCACCGAGCAGCGACGCCGCCGTGCCCGCCTCGTGGCCGTGATTGACGAGCGCCAGAACCTGAACGGCCGGGAAACCGAAACCACACGCCATGATGAAGAAGAAGAGCGGAATCAGGATGCCGAGGAGCCCGGCATCCGTGCCCGCCAGCGCCACGATCGTGAGGGCTGCCACGAGTTGCACGGCCGTCGTCACCGACAGGATCCACTGGGCGCCGTAGTGCCGCATGAGTCGCGACGAGACCTGCACGCCGATGACGATGCCGATCGAGTTGACCGCGAACAGGAAACCGTATTGCTGAGCATCCAGCCCGTAGACCTGCTGGAACAGGAATGACGACGACGATAGGTAGGCGAAGAGGCCCGAGAAGCTCATGCCACCGATGAGCGCCACGCCGACGAAGACGCGGTCGCTGAACACGGATTTGTAGCGCTGGCCGACGGTCGAGTGACCGGCACCCACGCGGCGCTCCTGAGGCAGCGTCTCGACGATGAAGAACGACACGGCGACGAGCACGAGGATGCCGTAGGCCGCCAGCACCACGAAGATGCCGCGCCAATCGACGACACGCAGCAGCTGAGAGCCGATGACGGGGGCGAGGATGGGGGCCAGCCCGTTGACGAGCGCCAGGCGCGACAGCATGCGGACGAGCGGTTTGCCGCCGAACAGGTCGCGCACCATGGCCATCGCCACGACACCACCGGCCGCGGCACCCATGCCCTGCAGCACGCGGAAAACGCTGAGCCACACGATGTCGGGCGCGAAGGCGGCACCGACGCTCGCGGCGATGTGCACCGACGTGGCAATGATGAGCGGCAGGCGCCGACCCACCTTGTCGCTCCACGGGCCCATGAACAGCTGACCCACCGCGAAACCAACCGTCGTGCCCGTGAGTGTCAGCTGGATGAGCGCGGCCTGCACGTCGAGTTCTTTCTCGAGCACCGGGAATGCCGGCAGATACAGGTCGATGGTGAAGGGCCCGAGCGCGGTGAGCGCACCCAGAATGAGAACGTAGACGAGTCGTTGGCGGCGCGTGAGCGCATCACCGGGGTGCAGAACGGTGGTCACGGAGCAGTTTTCCTCGCGGGGTCGAATCGATTCGAGACAATCGACAACTCTAACAGCGCGGGCGCGGGTCGATATTCCGGTCGCGCGCGAAAAAGATGACGAATGGATGAACGGGGGCACAGGTGAGGCCCCGCGAGCGTGAACTCGACGGGGCCTCGGGGTGCGCGTGCCCGACGCACGCGCACCCGGTTGGGGAATCCCTGTTACTTCTGCGGGTCAGCTGCCGTCATGTGCGGCTCCCTTCCGCCCGCGCAGGCCGGGGATGCGGCGCCGGAGCGCCGCTCCCAGTCCGAGGGCCAGCAGGAGGATCGATGCGGCCAGGGTGCTCGAGGCATCCTGGGCGCCCGTGTTCGGCAACGAACCGGAGCCGTGGGAGCCGGAGCCGCCCGAGCCCGCTCCGCCATTCGGCGACCCCGCCGGTGCTGCCGCGTCAGCTTCGGTGCGGCTCGGGTCGACGCCGTCGGGATTGCCGTCGCCATCCGAATCCGTGTCCAGATAATCCGGGATGCCGTCGCCATCGGAGTCGGTGGGCGATCCGGGCAGGGGCCCGGCTTCCTCACGGTCGGGAACGCCATCGCCATCCGAGTCGGTGTCCTGATAGTCCGGCTTTCCGTCCTTATCGGTATCGACCGGCTTCGTGGGGTCGCTGCCCGCCTCGTTCTTGTCGGGCAGACCGTCGCCGTCCGAGTCGTCGTCCTTCAGGTCGGGAATACCGTCCTTGTCCGTATCGACCGGCTTCGTCGGGTCGTTACCCACCTCGACACTGTCGGGGATGCCGTCGCCATCACCGTCGCCGTTCGGGTCCGTCGGGGTCGGGTCTGATGCATCAGGAATCCCGTCGCCGTCGGCATCCGGGTCGAGGTGGTCGGGGATACCGTCTTTGTCAGTGTCGACCGGCTTCGTCGGGTCTGCGCCCGCCTCGTCCGCGTCGGGAACGCCATCGCCATCCGAGTCGGTGTCCTGATAGTCCGGCTTTCCGTCCTTATCGGTATCGACCGGCTTCGTGGGGTCGCTGCCCGCCTCGTTCTTATCCGGCAGACCGTCGCCGTCCGAGTCGTCATCCTTCAGGTCGGGAATACCGTCCTTGTCCGTATCGACCGGCTTCGTCGGGTCGTTGCCCACCTCGACACGGTCGGGGATGCCGTCTCCATCACCGTCGCCGTTCGGATCCGTCGGCGTCGGGTCGATCGCATCCGGAATTCCATCGCCGTCGGAATCGACATCGATGTGGTCGGGGATGCCGTCACCGTCCGAGTCCTTGGGCGCGGTCGGGTCGCTGCCCGCCTCACCGCTGTCCGGAATGCCGTCGCCATCGGAGTCGGTGTCCTGATAATCCGGTTTGCCATCCGTGTCGGTGTCGACCGGCTTCGTCGGATCGGCGCCCGCCTCGTTCTTGTCGGGCAGTCCATCTCCATCCGAGTCGCCGTCCTGATAGTCGGGCTTTCCGTCCTTGTCGGTGTCGACAGGCTTGGTCGGATCGCTGCCCGCCTCCACACCATCCGGAATACCGTCGCCGTCCGAGTCAGTCTCACCCGCGTCAGGGATGCCATCGCCGTCCGTGTCGGTGGGGTTCGCCGGGTCGCTCCCGATCTCGGTGGTGTCGGGAATCCCGTCGCCGTCGTAGTCGCCCTTGGCGTCGGTGGGGGTCGGGTCGGATCCGTCGGGGATGCCGTCGCCGTCCGCATCGGGGTCGAGGTGATCCGGGATGCCATCGCCGTCCGTGTCTACCGGCTTCGTCGGGTCACTGCCCGCCTCGTCGGTGTCGGGGATGCCGTCGCCATCGGAGTCGGTGTCTTGGTAGTCCGGCTTGCCATCCGTGTCGGTGTCGACCGGCTTCGTCGGATCGGTGCCCGCCTCGTTCTTGTCGGGCAGGCCGTCGCCATCGGCGTCACCATCCTGGTAATCCGGGATGCCGTCACCATCCGTGTCTACCGGCTTCGTCGGATCGGAACCCGCCTCGACACCATCCGGGATACCGTCGCCGTCGGAATCGCCATCCTTCAGGTCGGGAATGCCGTCCTTGTCGGTGTCGACGGGCTTCGTCGGGTCACTACCCACCTCGACGGTGTCGGGGATACCGTCGCCATCACCGTCGCCCTTCGCGTCGGTCGGCGTGGGGTCGGACGCATCCGGAATCCCGTCGCCGTCCGCATCGGGGTCCAGGTGATCCGGGATGCCATCGCCGTCCGTGTCGACTGGCTTGGTCGGGTCGCTGCCCGCCTCGTCGGTGTCGGGGATGCCGTCGCCATCGGAGTCGGTGTCTTGGTAGTCCGGCTTCCCGTCCTTATCGGTGTCGACCGGAGTCGTCGGATCGCTCCCCGCCTCGTTCTTGTCAGGCAGCCCATCACCATCGGCGTCACCATCCTGGTAATCCGGGATGCCATCGCCATCGGTGTCGACCGGCTTCGTCGGATCAGAACCCGCCTCGACACCATCCGGAATACCGTCGCCGTCAGAATCGGTGTCGGCGATATCGGGGATGCCGTCCGAATCGGTGTCGACGGGCTTCGTCGGATCGCTCCCGATCTCGGCAGTGTCGGGAATCCCGTCGCCGTCGTAGTCACCCTTGCCGTCGGTGGGGGTCGGGTCGGACCCGTCGGGAATCCCGTCACCGTCGGAGTCTGGATCCAGGTGATCCGGAATGCCGTCCGAGTCGGTGTCGACCGGGTTCAACGGGTCAGATCCCACCTCGTACTGGTCGGGGATGCCGTCGCCATCGGAATCGGTGTCCTGGTAGTCCGGCTTCCCGTCCTTATCGGTGTCGACCGGCTTCGTCGGATCGGCGCCCGCCTCGTTCTTGTCAGGCAGGCCGTCACCATCGGCGTCACCATCCTGGTAATCCGGGATGCCATCGCCATCGGTGTCGACCGGCTTCGTCGGATCAGAACCCGCCTCGACACCATCCGGAATACCGTCGCCGTCAGAATCGGTGTCGGCGATATCGGGGATGCCGTCCGAATCGGTGTCCACGGGCTTCGTCGGATCGCTCCCGATCTCGGCAGTGTCGGGAATCCCGTCGCCGTCGTAGTCACCCTTGCCGTCGGTGGGGGTCGGGTCGGACCCGTCGGGAATCCCGTCACCGTCGGAGTCTGGATCCAGGTGATCCGGAATGCCGTCCGAGTCGGTGTCGACCGGGTTCAACGGGTCAGCCCCCACCTCGTACTGGTCGGGGATGCCGTCGCCATCGGAATCGGTGTCCTGATAATCCGGCTTGCCATCCTTATCGGTGTCGACCGGCTTCGTCGGATCGGCGCCCGCCTCGTTCTTGTCGGGCAGGCCGTCACCATCGGCGTCGAGATCCTGATAGTCCGGGGTCCCATCAGCATCGGTGTCGACCGGCTTTGTCGGATCAGAACCCGCCTCGACACCATCCGGAATGCCGTCACCGTCGGAATCAGTATCGATCAGGTCCGGGATGCCGTCCGTGTCAGTGTCGACGGGCTTCGTCGGGTCGGAACCCGCTTCCACGCCATCCGGAATGCCGTCGCCGTCGGAGTCGGTGTCGCGCGCATCAGGGATGCCGTCGCCATCGGAGTCGCGCGGGTTCGCCGGGTCGGGGCCGAGCTCGACCGTGTCGGGAACGCCGTCGCCGTCGCCATCGCCGTTCGGATCGGTGGGCGACGGGTCGAACTTGTCCGGGATGCCGTCACCGTCGGAGTCAGGGTCGAGATAGTCGGGGATGCCGTCGCCATCGGTGTCGACGGGCTTCGTCGGGTCGGCTCCCGCCTCATCCTTGTCGGGCAACCCGTCGCCGTCGGAATCGGCGTCCAGGAAGTCGGGCGTGCCATCCCCATCGGTGTCGCTCGGCTTCCCCGGGTCGGGGCCGGCCTCGACGCTGTCGGGGATGCCGTCCCCATCCGAGTCGGGGTCGCGGAAGTTCGCGGTGCCGTCGCCATCCGTGTCGCCCGCGCCGTCGACGCCATCGGGGATGCCATCCCCGTCGGAATCCGTGTCCACGTGGTCGGGCGTGCCATCACCATCTGTGTCGCGTGGACGAGTCGGGTCAGGGCCCATTTCCACCGCGTCCGGAATGCTGTCGCCATCCGAATCTCGGTCGATGAAGTCGGGCGAACCGTCACCGTCCGTGTCCACCGGTCTGGCAGGGTCCGCTCCTGCCTCTGCAGAGTCGAGGCGACCGTCGCCGTCGGAATCGAGGTCTCGGAAGTCGGCGATGCCATCGCCATCCGTGTCGTCTGGACCGTCGGCACCGTCCGGGATCCCGTCACCGTCGGAATCGAGATCACGCGCATCGACCTGCCCATCCTTATCCGTATCACCACAGACCGTGAACTCGACGGCATCGAGGAAGTTGCCATTTGTATTTCCGCCGCTGCTCGTACCAGAGATGAAACTGAAGCGGGTCGACGTTTGTCCGGCGGGGACGTCGTACGTCACGCTGTGCGTTTGCCACGCAGATGGCCCTGCCGAAAAATCGCCGATGCGAGTCGGTGTGACGCCTTCCGCGCCCGCCTGGACGCTGAGATTATCAGTTCCCAAGGCCCCGCGATGGGCGAATGAGAACAGGTACAGCTCGCCCGGAACTGTCGTGAGAACCTGATACAGCGTTGCTTCTTGGAGGGCGTTGAGCTCTCCCCATTGGTCGCCCGCATAAGCCTGGCGAACATTAGTAGCCTGGATCTCGATGAGTCCGTCGGATGCCGTGGTCCGCCATCCGGGAACGGCGTTCTGGTCGAAGTATTGATACTTGCCGAATTGGTCGGCCGGTTTCGTCACAAGCGGGGACTCGAAGCCGCCGTTGACCAGAGTGCTCCCCGAGCCGAGACACTCGATGGCGTTGGGGATTCCGTCGCCGTCGAGGTCGTCGGGGCCGACCGCGGCCTGAGCCGCGCCGCCGCTCAGGACGAACGAGGCGGCGACTGTGGACGTCGTCACCCACAGGCCCAGGGCGGTTCGGGTTCGAGCTCGAGAACGGGGCTGGGCAGAAGGTCGACCGGGCGAACCCTCCCAGCGTTGGATTGAGCGCATCTGTGCCACTTTCGTTAAAAACCGATTCTGAGGCTCCCCAAGGGTTTCGGCGAATGATCGCCATCACAGTGAAATATCAACACTCTGATCTCATTGGCAGCATACTGGCACAGAGCTCCCAGCTGCACAAGAGGTAACTAGAAGCTTGGATCCGCGATCCGTCGGCGTGGCGAGCGTCGCAGTGCGCGTCGAAGCGACGCCAACGCTCAATGTGGCAGCTCGGAAACCCCGCGGCGGCACCTATGCCAACGGGCTCGCGCGCAAGCGCGTGCGGAGGACGTATCGGTAGCGCGACGCACGCGACACGCTCGAGAACTCGACCGCGCAGCTTACCGAACCCGAGTCCACGATCAGAAGACGGTGTGCGATTGCCGCGATGTCGGAGGGGCGGGACGACACGATGAGGATGGCCGCACCCCGCGCTACGAGCTCGCGAACGGCGCTCAATCGCGCCGCACGGTCGACGAGGAATGGCTCGTCAAGGATGACGACCGCCGGGCCAGACGCCGACCAAGACCGGAGGACATCCGTGAACGCCGATGTATCGTCCGCACCCCGCAGGGCGGCTGCGAGCGGCCGCCGCGAGATGCGGTAGGCCCGGCGCCCGTCGATGACCCCTGACGCCGCCAATCGTTTCAAGGTAGCGCCGCTTACGCTCGTCGGGATTCCACCCAGCAGGCCCACATCGTAGGAGAGGGGCCGCTCGCTGCCATACGACATCCCCGCAAAGATCGCCTCCGCGATGGTCAGCGATCCGACATCGACTTCAGGTATCCGCTCTGCACCTTCACCCTCGGCATCGAGGCTGGGGCCGACCGAAGGAGCCCGGCGCACATGCACACTCCCCTGCGTGGCCGGGCCCATTGAGCCGCCAAATAGGCTGAGTGCCAGCTCGCGCGCCCCGTTACCCGTTAGAGCGGCGATCTCCCCACCGAAGAGGTCGAATGACACCTGGGCGGCCACGGGAGAGGACACACCGGGAAGCGCAGGGACCGTCCACTCCGACACGGTGAGAACGGGAGGCGGCACGGACGGTGACCTCTGGACGATCGAGCGAGGGCCGACTTGATGGGGCATCCCACCGGTCGCGTCGACGCCCGCCTCTGGGAGCGCGGCGAGGAGTTCGACGACCTCCTCGGATGCCATGGGCCCCGGCTCGCACGTTCCGGCAACGCGGGCCACGCCCGCAGCGAGGCTCACGACCGTGATGGTGTGCGCGTGGCTCAGGAAGACCCCCACTGCGGCACCGGCCACGACCAACCGCACGCCCCTCGACGTCAGGTGGCGACAGGCACTCAGGACCGATTCGGATGCGACGTCGGATCGATCAGCGTTGATGACGCATGCTCGCTTCCCCTCGACCGCCACGCGAGCAAGGGCGAAGAGCACGTGATCCTCGGGTCGCACGGCCGGCAGGCCGTCCGGGCGCAGGTCGAGCCCGAAACGAGCGAAGACCTCGGCGGCTTCCCGCCGCATGCGCGCCCGGTCGACGAGGCCGAAGCGACGCGGCTCGTGCCCCAGGAACAGGTTCTCGGCCGCATCCTGAAACGGACTCAGCGCCAGTTCGCCCTCGATCACGGCACCGGCCGGCACCGACAGACGCGCGAGGAGCTCTGCGGCATCGTCGACGTCGACGTCCGTGGCGATGACGTGGATGCCCGGTCCGTCGAATGTCGTCGGCCCCTCAGACATCCGCTGCCCGCCTTTCACTTAAAGCCATCGGCGGAGGTCTCCGCCCTAGAAAAGAGAGGCCTCCGCCGATGGGTGTTACCAGATTACCGTGGCCCGCAGGCCGTCGAGCTTAGCGGCCGCCCGAGCGACGCTTGTTGTAGACGTCGAAGGCGACGGCGAGAAGGAGCACGAGGCCCTTCACGGCCTGCTGCCACTCGATGCCGATACCCATGATCGACATACCGTTGTTCAGCACACCGATGATCAGACCACCGATGATGGCTCCACCGATCGTTCCGACACCACCCTGAACCGCAGCGCCACCGATGAAGGCGGCGGAGATGGCCTCGAGCTCGAAGCCGTCACCGGCCTTGGGGCCGGCCAGGTTGAGGCGGGCGGTGAAGATCAGACCGGCGAGAGCGGCCAGGATGCCCATGTTGACGAACAGGAAGAAGTCGACCTTGCGGGTCTTGATACCCGAGAGTTCGGCGGCGTGACGGTTTCCACCGATCGCGTAGATGTGGCGACCGAACACGCTGCGGTTCATGATGACGCCGTAGATCATGACGAGCACGGCGAGGATGATGAGCGTGACGGGGATGCCCTTGTACGCGGCGAGGGCGTAGGCGAAGAAGCCGATGGCGGCGATGATCAGCACGAGCTTGATGGTGAACCACACGATGGGTTCGACATCCTGGCCGTACTTCTGGCGACCGCTACGGGTGCGCACCTGGCTGATGACGAGCGCGATGATGGCGATGACGGCCACACCGAGCGTCAGCGGGTCGAGCTCGAACTCACCGAAGACGCCGTCGAGGAAGCCGTTACCGAGGGCACGGTACTCGGCGGGGAACGAACCGATGTTGGCGTTGCCGAGCACGACGAGCGCGAGACCGCGGAAGATGAGCATGCCGGCCAGCGTCACGATGAACGCTGGGATGCCCACATACGCGATCCAGAAGCCCTGCCAGACACCCACGGCCGCACCGATGGCGAGCGAGAGGATGACCGAGAGCCACCAGGGCAGGCCCATGTTCACGGCGAAGACACCGGACACGGCGCCCACGAAGGCCGCGACCGAACCGACCGAGAGGTCGATGTGGCCGGCGATGATGACCATGACCATACCGATGGCCAGAACGAGGATGTATCCGTTCTGCACGATCAGGTTGGAGATGTTCTGCGGGCGCAGCAGGATGCCATCGGTCAGGAACGAGAACAGCACGACGACCGCGATCAACGCGATGAAGATGCCGTTCTTGCCCAGGTCGCTGAGCACGTGCGTGAGCCAGCTGGTGAATTTGTTCTCGGTCGGGTTGACCAGAGCGCCGGCGGCGACGTTGTCCGTCGGCTTGGTTTCGAGATCAGACATTGTGATTCCCTGTTGTCGGTGCCGGGCGCCTTAGCGCGGCTTTTCCATGGTCATGAGTTTGAGAAGAGCTTCGGGGTTGGCTTCCTCGATAGGGAGTTCACCCGTGATGCGGCCTTCCGAGAGCGCGTAGATGCGGTCGCAGATGCCGATCAGCTCTGGCAGCTCCGACGAGATCACGATGACGCCCTTGCCGGCCGCTGCCAGCTTGTTGATGATCGTGTAGATCTCGTATTTCGCACCCACGTCGATACCGCGCGTGGGCTCGTCGAGGATGAGCACGTCGGGGTCGGAGTAGATCCACTTCGACAGCACGACTTTCTGCTGGTTTCCGCCCGAGAGCTTGCCCGTCTTGACGAGCACGTTGGGCGCCTTGATGTTCATCGACTTGCGGAACCCGTCGGCGACGGCGTACTCCTCGTTGTCGTTGACGAGGCCGCCCTTCTCCAGCTTGTTCAGCGAGGCGAGGGCGATATTGCGCTTGATGTCCTCGATCAGGTTGAGGCCGTAGTACTTGCGGTCCTCGGTGGCGTAGGCGAGGCCGTTCTTGATGGCCTCGGACACCGTGCGGGTCTTGATCTCCTGGCCGCGCTTGAACACCTTGCCGGTGATGCGCGTTCCGTAGGACTGGCCGAAGAGGCTCATCGCGAACTCGGTGCGCCCCGCGCCCATGAGCCCCGCGATGCCGACGATCTCGCCGGCCTTCACGTTGAGGTTGACGGCATCCACGACCACGCGGGAGGGGTCCTGCGGGTGGTGGGCGGTCCAGTCCTCGACGCGCAGGATCTCTTCGCCGATGGACGGCGTGTGATCGGGGTAGCGGTGTTCGAGGTCGCGGCCGACCATGTCCTTGATGATGCGCTCTTCGGTGACGTCGGTCGACCGGATGGTCTCGATCGTCTTGCCGTCGCGGATGATCGTGACGGAGTCGGCGACCTTCTTGATCTCGTTCAGCTTGTGGCTGATGATGATCGACGTGATGCCCTGCTCCTTGAGGTGCAGGATGAGGTTCAGCAGGTGGTCGCTGTCGTCGTCGTTCAGGGCGGCGGTGGGCTCGTCCAGAATGAGGAGCTTCACGCGCTTCGAGAGCGCCTTCGCGATTTCGACGAGCTGCTGCTTGCCCACACCGATGTCAAGGATCTTGGTGGTGGGGTTCTCACGCAGGCCGACGCGGGCGAGCAGCGTCTGGGCCTCGTGGTTGGTCTTGTTCCAGTCGATCAGGCCGAACTTGTCGCGCTGCTCGTTGTTGAGGAAGATGTTCTCGGCGATCGACAGGTAGGGGCTGAGGGCCAGCTCCTGGTGGATGATGACGATGCCCTCGGCCTCGGAGTCGCGGATGTCCTTGAACGACATGACCTTGTCTTCGAAAACGATGTCGCCTTCGTACGTGCCGTGTGGGTACACACCCGAGAGCACCTTCATGAGGGTCGACTTGCCGGCGCCGTTCTCGCCGCAGATGGCGTGCACTTCACCGCGCGCCACATCGAGGGTGACATCCGAGAGCGCTTTCACGCCCGGGAACGTCTTCGTGATCCCCCGCATTTCGAGGATGTTCGTTGTCATGACGACACCTTTACCATTCCGCGTTTTCCTGATCGTTAAGTAGTGGGTGGCGGGGGTCGGCCGGCGTTTCCGCCGGCCGACCCTCACCGGGTGGTGCTGTGGGCTCAGAGCCCGGTGGTGCTGAGAGCGAGAGCTCCGCGCGAGGCGGAATTAGCCCTTGATCTCTTCTTCGGTCCAGTAGCCGCTGTCGACCAGGACATCCGTGATGTTGTCCTTGACGACGATCTGCGACTCGAGCAGGTAGGACGGGACGACCTTCTTGCCGTTGTTGTAGTCCTTGTCGTTGTTCGTCTCGGGCTTGTCACCCTCGAGGACGGCCTTGGCCATGTTGACGGCTTCCTTGGCCAGGTTGCGCGTGTCCTTGAAGATGGTGGCGTACTGCTCGCCGGACTCGATGGCCTTGACCGAGTCGAGCTCAGCGTCCTGACCCGAGATGACGGGCCATTCGTCGCCCGTGGAGTAGCCGGCGTCGGTCAGAGCCGAGATGATGCCTCGCGAGATGCCGTCGTACGGGGACAGGATGGCCTGCACCTTGTCGCCACCCGAGTAGGTCGACGTGAGGATGTTCTCCATGCGCTTCTGAGCGGTCTCGCCGTCCCAGCGCAGCGTTGCCGCCTGCTGGAAGTCGGTCTGGCCGGAGCCGACCTTGAGAACGCCCTTGTCGATGAACGGCTTCAGGGTGTCCTGAGCGCCATCCCAGAAGAACGTGGCGTTGTTGTCGTCGGGCGAACCGGCGAACATCTCGATGTTGAACGGGCCGGCGGGGGCGCCGTCGATGGCCTTGCCATCGAGGTCGACGAGGCCGAGGCCGTTCAGAACCGACGTGGCCTGCTGAACGCCGACCTTGTAGTTGTCGAACGAGGCGTAGTAGTCCACGTTCTCGGTGTCGCGGATGAGGCGGTCGTAGGCGATGACGGGGATGTCGGCGTCAGCGGCCTCCTGCAGAACGCTCGTGAGCGTGGTGCCATCGATCGAGGCGACGATCAGGGCCTTCGCGCCCTTGGTGATCATGTTCTCGAGCTGCGAAACCTGGGTGGGGATGTCGTCCTCTGCGTACTGCAGGTCGACCTTGTAGCCGGCGTCTTCGAGCTGCTTCTTGACGGCGTCGCCGTCCTGGATCCAACGCTCGGAGGACTTGGTCGGCATGGCAACGCCGACGAGGCCGCCGTCGCCTTCGCCGCCGCCGCCGGAGCCGCCCGAGGAGCACGCTGCCAGGGAGAAGACCATTGCACCTGCGGCGATGGTCGAGAGAATCACACGCTTCTTCACTGTGTTTCCTTTCAAGGGGTTGGACGTCACTGTCTCGTGGTGCTGGGGGGTTCCGATCACGTCCATGTCGATCGGTTCCCGGTATTCAGTTGTTGGTTCGTCGGTGATGCTGTTTTTTGGGGTATTCAGAGACCCTGCGCCAGGCGGTAGTAAGCCTGGTTCCAGCGCACTTCTCTCTGAAATTCGGGGAGCGAGGTCGACTCGTCGATGATGAGGAGTTCGGTCTTCGCCATCTCGGCGAAGTCGCGGAACACCTCGATCCCGACGGCGGTCGACATCACAGTGTGGTGGGCAGCGCCGGCGGTGAGCCAGGCCGCCGCGGAGGTGGCGAAATCGGGGCGGGGCTTCCACACCGCACGACCAACGGGGAGCTTCGGCAGCGCCTCGGCGGGTTCGATGACATCCACGACGTTCGCCGTGAGGCGGAAACGGTCGCGCATATCGCTCATGGCGACGACGACGGCCGTGCCCGGGTCGGTGTTGAAGACCAGGCGGACCGGGTCCTCCTTGCCACCGATGCCGAGCGGGTGGACCTCGAGCGTGGGCGTCGAGGTGGTCAGCGACGGCGAGACCTCGAGCATGTGCGCACCGAGGATCTGCTCGTTACCGGGTTCGAGGTGGTAGGTGTAGTCCTCCATGAGGCTCGCGCCACCGGGCAGGCCGGCGCCCATGACGTTCGCGGTGCGAACGAGGATGGCGGTCTTCCAGTCGCCCTCGGCACCGAAACCGTAGCCCTCGGCCATGAGTCGCTGGACGGCCAGGCCGGGCAGCTGGCGCAGGGCGCCGAGGTCTTCGAAGCTCGTCGTGAAGGCGTGGAAACCGCCCGCCTCGAGGAACGTGCGCAGGCCGATCTCGATAGCCGCGCCGTAGCGCAGCGACTCGTGGCGCTCGGCACCCTTGCGCAGCTCGGGGACGACGTCGTAGAGCTCTTCGTATTCGGCGACGAGGGCGTCGATGTCGGCATCCGATGCGGCGTGCACGGCCTCGGCCAGCTCGTTGACGCCCCAGGTGTTGACCTGGACACCGAAACGGATCTCGGCCTCGGTCTTGTCACCCTCGGTGACGGCGACGTAGCGCATGTTGTCGCCGAAGCGGGCGAGCTTCATCGAGTTGGTGGCGGCCCAACCGGCGGCCGCACGCATCCAGGTGCCGACCTGCTCCTGCACGACCGGGTTCGACACGTGGCCGACGACCGTCTTGCGCGAGATGCCGAGGCGGGTCTGGATGTAGCCGAACTCGCGGTCGCCGTGCGCGGCCTGGTTGAGGTTCATGAAGTCGAAGTCGATCTCGGACCACGGCAGCTCGACGTTGGCCTGCGTGTGCAGGTGCAGCAGCGGCTTCTGCAGCGCGTCGAGACCCGAGATCCACATCTTGGCGGGGCTGAATGTGTGCATCCAGGCGATGAGGCCGATGACCTTGTCGTCAGAGTTGGCGTCGAGGGCCGCACGGCGGATGGACTCGGAGTCCGTCAGCACGTCCTTCCAGACGATCTTCACGGGCACGGATGCCGCGGCACCGAGTTCACGCGCGATGACCTGGGACTGCTCGGCGACCTGACGCAGGGTCTCCTCGCCGTAGAGGTTCTGGCTTCCCGTGAGGAACCAGACTTCGTAGGCGTCGAGGGTGGTGGTGAGTTTCGGCATCAGTTGATCTGTCCTTGAGGCTGCTGTCCGTAGACGTTCTGGTAACGGTCGAAGAGGGAGTCGATGGCATCCGAGGGGATGGCGGTGGGCTCGCCGAGCTGGCGGGCGAGGTGCACGCTGCGCGCGACATCCTCGACCATGACGGCGGCCTTGACGGCATCCTTCGCGTCGCGCCCGATGGTGAACGGGCCGTGGTTGGCCATGAGCACGGCGCGGCTGCGGTGACCCGTGAGGGTCTCGACGATGCCGCGGCCGATGGAGTCGTCGCCGATGATGGCGAAGGGGCCAACGGGGATCTCGCCGCCGAACTCGTCGGCCATGGCCGTGATGACGCACGGGATGGGTTCGCGGCGCGCGGCCCAGGCCACGGCGTAGGTGGAGTGCGTGTGCACGACTCCCCCGACCTCGGGCATGTGACGGTAGACGTAGGCGTGCGCGGCCGTGTCGCTCGAGGGCGAACGGTCGGAGCCGGGCGTGCCGGGGATGACGTCGCCGTTCAGGTCGCACAGGATCATGTTCTCGGGCGCCAGGTCGTCGTAGCTCACGCCGGACGGCTTGATGACGAAGAGGTCGGCGCCGGGCACGCGGCCCGAGACGTTTCCGCCTGTCCACACGATCAGGTTGTAGCGGACCAGTTCGTTGTGCAGGCGGGCGACATCGGCGCGCACGCGGGCGATCTGGACCTCGAGTTCGGGGCCGTAGGTGCTCATGCGTTCACCCCGCTGTTCTCGTCGAGGGCGGATGCTTCGGCGTCGAAGGCGTCGGCGGCCGAGGCGGAGGTGCCCGCGTCGACGGCGGCTGCGGCATCCTGGGCCGTCTGCGGCGCATCGGTCTCGCCGAGAACGGCGCGGCGGATGGCCTTCAGACGGTGCATGACGTCGTTGCCGCCACGACCGAAGTAGTCGTAGAGAGTGGAGTACTCGGCGAACAGCGCGTCGTAGGCGTCGGCGCGCTCGGCGTCAGGCGTGTAGACGGCGCGGTCGACCTTGCCCATGGCCTGGCTGGCGGCCGTGATGTCGGCGTAGGCACCGGCGGCGACGGCCGCGTGGATGGCCGAACCGAGCGCGGGGCCCTGGTCGCTCGCGATGATCGAGATCGGCATGCGCAGGATGTCGGAGTAGGTCTGCATGAGGAACGCGTTCTTCAGCAGGCCGCCGGCGACGATGAACTCGGTCACGGGCACGCCCGAGGCGTTGAACGTCTCGACGATGACGCGCGTTCCGAAGGCCGTGGCCTCGAACAGCGCGCGATAGACCTCTTCGGGGCGCGTCGTGAGCGTGGTGCCGAGCACGACACCCGACAGCTCATGGTCGACGAGAACCGAGCGGTTGCCCGACTGCCAGTCGAGCGCGATGAGGCCGTGGCCTCCGACGGGCTGGTCCTCGATGAGGGTGGTCAGGTACTGGTGGATGCTGAGGCCACGCGCCTCGGCTTCGGCGTAGTACGAGCCGGGGACCTGGTTCTTCACGTACCACGCGAAGATGTCGCCGACACCGGACTGGCCGGCCTCGTAGCCGTAGAGGCCCGAGACGATGCCGCCGTCGACGACGCCGCACATGCCGGGCACGACGGCCAGGGTGTCGGAGTTCATGACGTGGCAGGTGGACGTGCCCATGATCGCGACCATCTGGCCGGGGTTGGTGGCCTGGGCGGCGGGGGCCGACACGTGCGCGTCGACGTTTCCGACGGCCACGGCGATGCCCTCAGGCAGGCCGGTCCAGGAGGCGGCCTCGGCGCTCAGGCGTCCGGCGGCGTCGCCCAGCTGGCCGATGGTGTGAGCCACCTTGGTCTCGGCGAAGTCGGCGAAGTCGGGATTGAGCGCGCCGAGGAACTCCTGCGACGGGTATTCGCCGTTCTGCAGGATGCCCTTGTAGCCGGCGGTGCAGGCGTTACGCACGTATTCGCCCGTGAGCTGCCAGACGATCCAGTCGGCCGCTTCGACCCAGTGGTCCATGCGGTTGTAGAGCTCGGGGTCTTCTTCGAGCAGCTGCAGGCCCTTGGCGAATTCCCACTCGCTCGAGATGAGCCCGCCATAGCGGGGCAGCCACTCTTCGCCGCGTTCGGCGGCGAGCTCGTTGATGCGGTCGGCTTGGGGCTGCGCGGAGTGGTGCTTCCACAGCTTGACGTAGGCGTGCGGGCGGTCGGCGTACTCGGGCAGCTCGTTGAGCGGCGTGCCGTCGGCCAGGGTCGGAACCATGGTGCAGGCCGTGAAGTCGGTGCCGATGCCGATGACCTGCGACGGGTCGATGCCCGCCTTCTGCACGGCCTCGGGGACGGCGGTCTTCAGCACGTCCACGTAGTCGGAGGGCACCTGCAATGCCCAGTCCGGCGAGAGCGTCTTGCCGGATGCCGCGAGCGTCGTGTCCATCACGGCGTGCGGGTAGTCGAGTGCTGCCGAGGCCAATTCGGTGCCGTCGGAGACGCGCACGACGACCGCGCGGCCCGAGAGGGTGCCGTAGTCGACGCCGATGACGTACTGCTCCGCCTGATCGCCCGCGGGCGTGGCGGCTGCCGTCGGCTGGCCGTGGTCGGTGTTGCTCACTGAGACTCCTTTGTCGTGTCAGGTTCAGCGCCTCAGCCGATTGCAGGTCGGGGAGGATGTGCTGGGATGTGACCGGTCACATCGTTGACAAACACTACCCCCAATCTCGAAAGATTTGTCAATTCGGCAATGTCTCGATTCGATAAACGAACACCCCCTTTCGGGAGCATCGCCGACGAGGATGCCGTCACACCGGTGTCACATCGTTGTCACACGGGTGTCACACCGTCTGGGGCCGAGTGGTCAGACCGTGGGCGCTCTGAGAATGCGCGAGCGCGCCTGTGAGGGAGCGGTGGCTGCGACGAGCCACAACCCGACGGCGAAGCACAGGGCTCCCCCGGCCACGAGCACGATGGGGACGATGATGCCCGCAGCGGGAATCCACTCGGGTGAGGTGAAGAAACCCGCCCACGTGCCGTCGGTGCCGATGGCGAACCGGCGGAACGCGTAGAGGAAGGCGTAGCCCTGGACGGCCAGGTTAACGACTCCGACCGCCACGAGCGCCGCACCGCCGACAGCGGACCCGCCTCGAGCCGGCGCGGCCGGTGCATCGCCACGCTGCGAAGCGGAGTCGGCAGCGGCCTCACGAACAGGGACCGACGGGGTGCCCCCGGGCGCGGCGGATCCGAGCGCCTGTCGGCGTGAGCGCAAACCGAGCGCCAGCGCCGCCAAGGCAATTGCGACGACCGCGAACGGTAACGAATAGCGGCCCTGCCAGATGTAGCCGTAGTCGGCCGCCGTGACGGCCTGCAGAATGGCGGGCACCAGCACCGTGGCACCGGCGGCCAAGACGATCGCGAGACGGAAACGCAGGGTGCCGGCGATCAGTCCGGCGAGGAGAACCAGGACACCGAGGACGAGCCAGAGCACGTAGAACTGTTCGGGCAGGACCGTGTCGAGCCATCCGAAGACACCGACGGCGTTGCGGCCGTAATCGGGCGTCAACGCGAAGGTGTGCCAGAAGGCCTCTGCCATGTCGGGGCGTTCGGCGCCCGACGACGGGATGTAGCCGCTGCCCGAGCTGACGAAGAACGCCCACCACAGCGCGAAGACGACCGCGACGGCGCCGGCGAGGAGGATGACGCGATTGACGGTGGATCGCCAGATCTCACGCAGTGGCGGCACACCCACCGAGACAGCCACGAGCACCAGGATCATCAGCAGGATGGCGGGCGAGATGCTGCGCAGATTGCAGAGGAACGCCGCGACCGCGGTCGTGACCGCCACGACGCCCGGTGTCGGGGCGAGGCGCCTCGACGCCAGAGCCACGAGCAGCACCAGAGCGGCACCCGCCGACGACACCTCGGCACCGCTCGGGTTGACGAGGCCGCCGAGATACACGGCGAAGGGGGTGAGGCCGACCAGCATCACGGCCAGCGTGGCCCGGGGCCTCGAGGAGACGAGGGCCGCGACAGTGAACGTGATCGCCCACAATGCCGAGGACAGGAGGGCGCTGACGAGGCGCATGGCGACCACGGCGGTGTCACCCGGGACGATGAGCGAAGGCCATCCGACCAGCGCGTAGTAAACCGGGTTGTAGGCCGCGACACCGCTCTCAGCCGTCATCGTGTCGGTCGAGGCCATGAGCTCATTCGGCGCGCAGGCCGCCGACTCGGTCGCCGTGAAGACGTAGCAGGGCAGGGAACCTCCCGGCTCGCCGAGGGTGCCGGGCAGTTGAAACGATCGGATGCCGGGCGAGGCCGTCTCGGTGCCCTCGAAGTCGCCACGCACGGTGGCGGCGGCCTTCATGATGTGCCCCGACTCGTCGGGGCCCGAGGCGGGAGGGGACGCGAGCGCCCAGGCCGCCATCATCACGAAGAGGCCGAGCCAGACGACGAGGGCGCGCAGAACGACTCGGCGCGTCACTCTGCGTTTCTTTCCACGGACGAAAGTCTAGATGAGCGGCTAGAAGCTCGGGCCCGCCGTCGAGCCGCGCACGACGAGCTCGGCGGTCATGCCCTCGATGTTGACGACCTCGGGCTCGGAGATGTTGCCGAGCAGCTGCGCCACGCAGCGTCGGCCCAGCTCGGTGAAGTCCTGGCGCACGGTCGTGAGGGGCGGCCAGAAATGCGCGGCCTCGGGAATGTCGTCGAAACCGACGATGCTCACATCGCGCGGGCAGTCGAGCCCCTCATCCCGGATGGCGTGGATCAGCCCCAGCGCCATCTGGTCGTTCGACGAGAAAATCGCCGTGAAGTCGCGGAACCGCAGCAACTCGCGGCCCGCCCGGTAGCCGAAGTCGGCCGACCAGTCGCCGAGAATTGGGGCCGTCGTCGGAATGTCTTGCGCGCTCATCTCCTCGAGGAAACCGGCCATGCGCTCCTCGGCCTCGATCCAGTCCTGCGGGCCGGCCAGGTGGTAGATCATGCGGTGGCCGCGCTCGATGAGGTGCCGCGTGGCCAGGCGCGCACCACCCCGCTGGTCGACCGAGACGGTGTGCGGCGAATCCGACGACGACTGCATGGTGACGTAGGGAACCGAGACCTGCAGCTCGGAGATGACGTCGAACACACGTTTCTGCGGGGCGATCACGACGATGCCCTCGACCGATTGGGAGACGAGGTGGTTCAGGGCATCCTGAATGCCGGATGTCTCGGTGTTGTGCATATTGGCCGTGCTGACGTAATAGCCCGCCTCACGTGCGGCGTCTTGGATGGCGCCGATGCTCGAGGCCGGCCCGTAATGCGAGGCACTCGTGGCGGCCAGGATGCCGATGGTGCGCGACTTCGACGTGACGAGCGTGCGCGCGGCACGGTTGGGGCGGTATTGCAGCTGCTCCATCACCTGGAGCACGCGCTCCTTGGTGGCCTCGCGGATGCTCGGGTGATCGTTGAGCACGCGCGACACCGTCTGGTGCGAGACCCCCGCCGCTTTTGCGACGTCGCGGATGTTGGGCGCGCGAGGCGGGCTCGCGGAATCCGCAGCCCCCGACAGCTCTGTCATGTTCGAACCTCGCACGATATGTGCACGGTCACATCGGCCGCACCCCCCAATTATGCCCCGGGCCGAGGACCTCGCTGCATCATGGTTTGGGTTTCGGTTCAGGACGAAGGGCGGCGAAGCCGCACACGAACGTGGCCATCAGTAGTAAGACGTCCGAGAGCACAAAGCTCTCCCTGAGCGAGAGTACGAGCCAGTAACACGCGAAGTAGGCAAGCCCCATGAATACGGGGCGCAAAATCTTCCTAGACATGTCTCAACCCAGCAAACTCGCGACAGTGAGAGTACCGACTGCCGTGACGACCCCGCAGGTCATTGAATTGCTTGAACACCACTTCTGAAGCGCCGTGTATCCCTGACCGACGACTCCCCAGATGTTAGGCCCCGAGCGGCTTTGAGCCGCGAACACGACTTTGCCGTTGACGTAAAGGCGGTAGTACTGGCCGCATGTGGAGGGATTTTTACCGGTCCAGTCAAATGACTTCGTCATTCCACCCGAGTAGGTGCACGTTGCCCGCGTGTATCCCGATGCCATGCGCGTAGTTGGGACCGAAGCTGTCGCAGGCGTCAGGAGCCGGTAAGAACCGTCGCGCTCAACTTCTTCCAGCGTCAATGGCTGAAGGATCACCGGCGACGAGCGCTCGTTGGCATGGGCGTGAGGGACTGTCGCTGGGTTCACGACGGCCACGGCAATGACCGCCGCCGAAAGGAGAATGCGTGTTGAGAGAAATTGAACGTTCATGGAAACCTCGCTGTTTCGGGGAGCGCCGGAGACGCTCCTAAAACAGTGATATGCCCGCACCCTGACTACCACTTCAGGCTCGGTTCCGTTGAGGTGCTAGACAACTCGGGCGCGACCGTTTTCCAGACAAAATGGCCGATGTGGAACCTTGTGGCAGCCACTTCAGGCGTCGATGGCGCGCCACTTCGCCCGACCCACGGGGAGACACGCCGCGGTTTTCAAGAGCGCGCTCACGCGAAATCACCGCGAGCGGATGCAGATATTCTGATTTTTGACCGGCGAACATCGCCCTTCAGCCGATAACGACTTGGGGAAGCGTCCGCACTATCACGCGAGGAGGAGTCATTGAGTGAAACAGAAGACCGCCCACACAGGGCTAGCTGGGCCTATCTCCTCATTCTCGCCCTTGCGTTTGGCGCACTCGCCATCTGGAATGCCTCGACGGGGTCAGTCGGTGTTGGCATCGCATTCGCCGTCCTCGGCGTTGCGCTCGCGATTCTCACTCTGCTCAGGAGACGTGACGCGCGACGCCGCGGCCGCTGAACCCGCAGCCGCCTCTCAGTCGGGGATGCGGTTGGTGGCGGCGAGCTCCGAGTACCAGAGGGCAGAGTTCTTGGGGGTGCGCTCGAGCGTGTCGTAGTCGACGCGCACGATGCCGAAACGCTTCGAGTAGCCGTAAGCCCACTCGAAGTTGTCCATGAGCGACCAGACCTGGTAGCCGCGCAGGTCGACTCCGCGCGACAGGGCCTTGTGGGCGGCCGTGATGTGGCGGCGCAGGTAGTCGGTGCGGTCGGCGTCGGGCACGCGACCATCCACGACCTGGTCGTCGAACGCGGCGCCGTTCTCGGTGATCATGAGCGGCAGGTTCGGGTAGGCCGTCGACACGCTGACGAGCAACTCTTCGAGACCCGAGGGATCGATGTTCCAGCCCATCTCGGTGTGCGGGCCGGGCTGCTCGAGGAATTCGATGTCGGATGCTGCGGGCCAGGGCGATACGGACGCTTCACCGTGCCCGTCAGCGCTCTGCTTGGGGCTCACGCCATCCCACACCCGCACGAGGTTGGTGGAGTAGTAGTTGACGCCCAGCAGGTCGAGGGGCTGCTTGATGAGGTCGAGGTCGCCGTCGTGCACGAAGGACCAGTCGGTGACCTCACGCGTGTCGGCGATGACATCCGCGGGGTATTCGCCGTCGAGCAGCGGGCCGAGGAAGACGCGGTTGCCGAGGCCATCGATGCGGCGAACGGCCTCGGGGCCCGTCTCGCCCTCCGGACGCAGCACGTGCAGGTTGAGAGTGATGGAGAACTGAGGATCGTTAGTGACGACCTCTTTGAGCGCCGTGACCGCGAGGCCGTGCGCGAGGTTGAGGTGGTGCACGGCCGCGAGGGAGGCGGCGTAGTCGTTCAGGCCGGGCGCGTGCACCCCGGAGGCGTAGCCCAGGTAGGCCGAGCACCAGGGTTCGTTGAGCGTGGTCCACGTGCCGATGCGGTCGCCGAAGGCCTCCCCCACGATGCGCGCGTAGTCGGCGAAGGCGTAGGAGGTGGCCCGGTTCGTCCAGCCACCCTCGTCTTCGAGGGCCTGCGGCAGGTCCCAGTGGTAGAGCGTGACGATGGGGGTAATGCCGCGCTCGATGAGGCCGTCGATGAGGCGCGTGTAGAACGCGATGCCCTCGGGGTTGGCTGGGCCACGACCGGTGGGCTGGATGCGGGGCCACGAGATCGAGAAGCGGTAGGCCTGCAGGTTGAGCGACTTCATCAGGTCGAGGTCGTCGTCGAGGCGGTGGTAGTGGTCGTCGGCCTGGTCGCCCGTGTCGCCGTTATGCACCTTGCCGGGTGTGTGGCTGAACGTGTCCCAGATGGAGGGGCCGCGGCCGCCCTCGTTCACGGCGCCTTCGATCTGGTAGGACGCCGTGGCGGAGCCGAAGACGAAGTCGGCCGGAAACTGCAGCCCGGCGTTACGGTAGTCGTCGCGGTAGTCGGTGGTTGCCACATCAGTCATCGGAGGTGCCTTTCTGTTCGTCGACGGCGGCGGTGCCGTCGGCGCGGGCGTGCGGAGCCCGCTGGTCCATTATTGCAGGGATGAGAGCGCGATCATGCTCGCTTGATTCCGCGCCGGCGCGTCGGGCGAACCCCGCGGGATCGGCGATCACGGCCGAGAACGGCATTTCGGCCGCCCCGATGAGCAGCAGATCGCTGCCCAGCTCGGCCGAAACGATGCTGACTCCCTCCCACGACGCCGCGAGCGTCTGCGCGCCCACCTGGCGCTCGAGATAGTCGGGATCGCATTCGGCGAGCGCCGCCAGGAATCCACCCAACACGACGCGTTCAGGGTTCAGAACGTTGATGGCGTTGCGCAGGGCGACCGACAGGATGTCGAGCTCGCGGCGAATCTCGGCGTGCACACGTTCGTCATCCGACCGCCGCAGCGCGCTCGCGAACTCCTCGGGATCGGCACCGTCGAGACCCAGCAAGCCGAGCAGACGCGCGCGACTGACCTCCTGCTCAAGCGTGCCCCCCGTGGTGGGCGACGACGGGCCGTGCGGCGCCGTCACCAGGTTGTGCCCGAACTCGCCCGCGAAACCGTTGAGGCCGCCGAGGGGTGCACCATTGGCCACCACTCCCCCGCCGATGCCCGAGGCGCCGCCGTTGAGGTAGATGAAGTCGTTGTGGCCGCGGCCCGCACCGAAGAGTTGCTCGGCTTGCGCGCCCAGGCTGGCATCGTTCGCAGCGGAGGCCGCCAGGCCGGTCGCCTCGGCCATCCGCTCGGCCACGGGGGCGTCCCGCCAGCCGAGGTGGGGGGCCAGACGCACGAGGCCGTCGCGCGAACGGACCAGGCCCGGAACCGCCACGCCCACACCGGCGATCTGCCAACCGGGGGCTTCGGGATGCTCCCGGCGGATGGCGGCGATCGACTCGACGGCCACGCGCACGGCGTCGTCGACCGACGGCACCTGTGAGACCTCCCGCCGCACGCGGGAGACGACCTCGCCGTTCATGCGCACGAGACCGACCGTGATGGCGTCGAGCTCGGGGTTGACCGCGAACGCGACGCACGAGGCATCCGCGCGCACGACGGGCGACGGCCGGCCCACCTGGCCCTGCGTGTCGGGAACGGATTCCGAGACGAGGCCCGCGGCCGTGAGTTCGGCGACGAGTGCGGCGATAGTAGATCTATTAAGGCCCGTGTGCCGCGTGAGCTCGGATCTCGACGACGGGCCGTGCCGGTGCACCAATGACAGCACGCGGGACAGGTTGTGCCGACGCACGGATTCGAGCGTGTTGCCGCGGCCCGCGGCGCTCGGCCCACGTTGCACGGTCGGCTCGCCGGGCGCGGCGGTCATGCCCGGCCCGGCCCGGGCAGCAGACGGCGAGCGGATGTCGTGATCATTAGGTGGAACCCTATCGAACGGTTGCCGCCTGGCATGCAGCGCCGCCCGATAAGACGCGAGAAGACCCGGGAGTGCGGCAGGTGAGGGGTGGGTGACGGCCGCCCTCTCGGGCCGGACGCCCAAGGCCGGCGGAGTGCACGGGCGCCTTCGACGAGTGGAGGCGATCAGCTCGTGCTGATGTCCTCGACCAGGCGCCCCGTGTCGTCGGACTGCTGCGAGCGCGCGATGTCGGCCTGGCTCAGCATGCCGACCAGGTCGTGCCCGTCGATGACCGGCAGACGACGGACGTCGTGTTTGGTCATGGTGTCGATGGCTTCGTCGACGGTGTCGTCGGCGCCGATCGTGACGGGTTTGCCCTCGCCGAGCGAACCGGCCGTGACTTCGGACGGGTTGCCGCCCTCGGCCAGGCATTTCACGACGATGTCGCGGTCGGTGACGACACCGGCCAGGCGCCCGTCTTCGCCGCAGATCGGCAAGGCGCCGACGTCGAGATCGCGCAGCTTCCGGGCCACGGCGACGAGCGTGTCCCCGGATTGGGCACATTCGGCACCGGCGGTCATGATCTCTCGAACGGTCGTCATTGCGGTTGTCCTTTCTCTCGGAAACAGGAGGTGACGCCACGTTACGACGGGCTCCCGCCGACGTCAGGAGGCTTGACAAATTTGGAGGGGCGGAGGGTTGCTGCGACATCCGATCGGTTATATGTTGTAACTACCAACAAATCACCAACGACGTTGACAGAAGGAATTCGCATGTCACTCACGCCCACCCGCGACGACAAATTCTCATTCGGCCTCTGGACCATTGGCTACAACGGCGCCGACCCCTTCGGCGGCCCCACCCGTCCCCCGCTCGATGTCGTGCACGGCGTTGAGAAACTCTCGGAACTCGGCGCCTACGGCCTCACGTTCCACGACGACGACCTGTTCGCGTTCGGTTCGACGGATGCCGAGCGCCAGACGCAGATCGATCGCCTCAAGGGTGCGCTCGACGACACCGGCATCGTCGTGCCCATGGTGACGACCAACCTGTTCTCGGCCCCCGTTTTCAAGGACGGCGGCTTCACGTCGAACGACCGCGCCGTCCGCCGCTTCGCGCTGCGCAAGGTGCTGCGCAACATCGACCTGGCCGCCGAGCTCGGCGCCAAGACGTTCGTCATGTGGGGCGGGCGCGAGGGTGCCGAATACGATTCGGCCAAGGACATCCGCCAGGCGCTCGAGCGCTACCGCGAGGCCGTCAACCTGCTGGGCGACTACGTGACCGACAAGGGCTACGACATTCGCTTCGCGATCGAGCCCAAGCCCAACGAGCCCCGCGGCGACATCCTGCTGCCGACGCTCGGCCACGCGCTCGCGTTCATCGAGACGCTCGAGCGACCCGAGCTCGTGGGCGTGAACCCCGAGGTCGGCCACGAGCAGATGGCGGGCCTGAACTTCGCCGCCGGCATCGCGCAGGCGCTCTACCAGGGCAAGCTCTACCACATCGACCTCAACGGGCAGCGCGGCATCAAGTACGACCAGGACCTCGTGTTCGGTCACGGCGACCTGCAGAACGCTTTCGCGCTCGTCGACCTGCTGGAGAACGGTGGCCCCAACGGCGGACCCGCCTATGACGGACCGCGTCACTTCGACTACAAGCCGAGCCGCACCGAGGACGAGACGGGTGTGTGGGAGTCGGCCGCGGCCAACATGCGCACCTACCTGCTGCTCAAGGAGCGCGCGGCGTCGTTCCGCGCCGACCCCGAGGTGCAGGAGGCTCTTGCGACCGCCCGCGTGCCCGAGCTGAGCGTCAACACGTTGGGCGAGGGCGAGAGCTACGACGACCTGCTGGCCGACCGCAGCGCATACGAAGAGTTCAACAGCGACGAGTACTTCGGCGGCAAGGGCTTCGGCTTCGTGAAGTTGCAGCAGCTTGCATTGGAGCACCTGCTTGGCGCGCGTTAGAGCACGCTCTAACGCGCGCCACGCAGGCGCTCAAAGGCGGTAGCCCTAGGGCGGAAGAGCGAACCAGCTCTTCCGCCCGTCCCGCGGCAGCCTCTGATCCGCAACCGCCAAGTCCCGCCTCGAAAACTCAGCCATTTCTCTTCCCCACCCCACACACCGCACATCCCGCGCACCACACCCCCGAAAGGCCCCGACCAATGCCGCTCGTAGCCGGAGTCGATTCCTCCACCCAGTCCTGCAAGATCGTCATCCGCGACGCGGACACGGGCGAGGTCATCCGCCGCGGCCGCGCCACGCACCCCGTCGGAACCGAGGTCGACCCGCAGGCCTGGTGGCAGGCCCTGAACGACGCCGTCGCCGACGCGGGCGGGCTCGGTGACGTAGCCGCGATCTCGATCGCCGGCCAGCAGCACGGCATGGTGGTTCTCGACGCCGAGGGCCGCGTCATCCGCCCCGCTCTGCTCTGGAACGACACCCGCAGCGCGCAGGCCGCCGCCGATCTCGCCGCCGAAGTGGGTGCCGCCGAATACGCGGCCCAGACGGGCGTGGTTCCAGTGGCCTCGTTCACCGCCTCCAAGCTTCGCTGGCTGCGCGACGCCGAGCCCGACAACGCCGCCCGTGTCGCCGCTGTGGCACTCCCCCACGACTGGCTGACCTGGCGCCTGCTCGGCTTCGGCCCGGCCGACGACAGCGCGCTCGGCCCCGTGCTCGACGCCCTGACGACCGACCGTTCCGACGCCTCCGGCACCGCCTATTGGTCGGCCATCACCGAGGACTATGACCGAGGTTTGCTCGAGCGCGCGCTCGGACACGACGCCATCCTGCCGCGCGTGCTGCGCCCCGACGAGCGCGCGGGCACGACCCCCGACGGCCTCATCGTCGGCCCGGGCGCGGGCGACAACGCGGGGGCCGCCCTCGGTCTCGACGCGGGCGCGGGCGACGTGGTCGTCTCGATCGGCACCTCCGGCACCGTTTTCGCCGTCACCGACACCGTGTCGACCGACGCCTCGGGCACGGTGGCCGGTTTCGCCGACGCATCCGGCCGCTACCTTCCGCTCGTGGCGACGCTCAACGCCGCACGCATCCTGGACGCCGTCGCCGGACTGCTGGGCGTCGACCACGACGAACTCGGGCGGCTCGCGCTCGAGGCCGAGCCCGGCGCATCCGGTCTAGTTCTGCAGCCCTATTTCGAGGGCGAGCGCACCCCCAACCGACCGGATGCCACGGCCACCCTCTTCGGCCTGACGCTGTCGAGCACCACACGCCCAACGCTCGCTCGCGCCGCCATCGAGGGTCTGCTGTGCGGCCTCGCCGATGGACTCGACGCCGTGCGCGCCCAGGGCGTCGAGGTGTCGCGCGTGCTCGTCATCGGCGGTGCGGCGCTCAACCCGGCCGTTCAGGCCATCGCGGCCGAGGTGTTCGCCGAACCTGTCGTCATTCCTCAGCCGGGCGAATACGTGGCGGATGGCGCAGCCGTGCAGGCGGCCTGGGCCCTGACGGGTTCGCGCCCCTCGTGGCCCGTGGCCACCCGTGCGACGCCCACGCCGAACGCTCAGCCCATCATCCGCGAGCAGTACGCCGCCCGCCGGGACGGCTGATCGACGCTAAGCCGTAGCCGAGTGGCGTCGCGCGAGCTCGGCTCCGGCGCGGCGCGCATACTCGAGCGGGCCGGCCAGTGCGGCCTCGACGCTGCCCGCGAGCTCGACCAACGAGACGGCGTCGTCGAACAGGCCGCTCGGGTCGTCCGCGATCATGCCCGCGACGAGCAGCGTGCGCGCATCTTCGGGGGCCAGGCCGACGACGTAGGAGGGGACCTTGCCGGCCGCCGACTGCGCGTCGTACCGGCCCTCGCCCGTGATGATCACATCGGCGGATGCGGTGGCCGCGGGCAGCCCGATCGCCTCGCCGACGGCGACCGAACCGGCGGCCATCGTGGCGCCCCAGAGCAGCAACCCGAACCCCGTCCCGCCGGCGGCTCCCGAACCGGGGTGCTCGGCGAGGCGATCTACGGCGGCCGCGTCGAGGGCGCCGAGGCCACCCCGGTCAGCTGACGAACGGGCCGCGTCGACGAGGCGTCCCAGCGCGGCATCCAGCACCGCGATATCGGGCACCGTTGCGCCCTTCTGCGGGCCGAAGACGGCGGCCGCACCCGACAGGCCGCGGAGCGGGTTGGTCACGTCGGACAGGATGGCGACGCCGCGCGACGGAAGCGCGCGCACGTCGCCGAGGTCGAGCGTCGCGAGCGTCTCGAGGCCCCGCGCCCCCGAGGCGATCGGCGAGCCGTCGTCGGCGAGGAGTCGGGCGCCGAGGGCGCTCAGCATGCCCGCCCCGCCATCGGTCGACGAGCTGCCGCCGAGGCCCACGAGCACGCGTTCGGCACCCGCATCGAGCGCGTGCGCGATGGCCTCGCCGAAGCCGTGTGTATGAGCATCGTGGGGGCGCAGCGGGTCGAGCAGCGTGATGCCGCTCGCCGACGCCAGCTCCACGACCGCGGTGCCGTCGGGCAGCAGCAGCCAGTCGGTCTCGACGAGCTCGTCGTCGGGGCCCGAGACCTGAACGGTGTGCCGGGTCGCAGCTGGGACGGCGGCCGCGAAGGCCTCGACCGTGCCTTCTCCACCATCCGCCATGGGCAGCAGGACGAGAACGTCGTCGGGGCGCACCTCGTGCCACCCGGCCGCGATCTCTTCGGCGACCTCGGTGGCCGTGGCCGTGCCCTTGAACGAGTCGGGCGCGATCACGACGCGCACCCCTTGCTGCTGTGACGTCATCGTCATTCTCCTGCCGAGCGCCCGCGAATCATGCAGCGCTCGAGCTTCTGCGCGACGGGCGCGCCTTGCGGGACAAAGGAGCGAAACACGGATGCCGATCGGGCATTGGTTTCGCGCGCCAGTCTAGCGAGCGACCCTGGTCACCATGCGCTCAGCAGCAGTGAGGCGACGGCACGGTGAGGGGCGGCGCGATCGACGCGCCCATTTGAGTCCGCGCGCCCGTTTCGATCAGCGAGCCGTTTTCGGTCAGCGCGCCGAGCGGCGCCGGGATGCCAGCGACTCGACGGCGGTCGAGAAATCGTCGAAGGTACGCACGCCGGCGGGATCGGCCAGAGGCAGAACGGCAAAGCCGCTGCCTGAGCGCTCGACGAAGCCGAGCACGGCGGTACCATCCGCCTCATTGATGGAGGGATCGCTCACGCGCCAGCCATCGCCCGGAATCGGGATGACGGTCAGGGCGACGCCGTCTCGCGTCTTCACGAACGCCCCTCGGAGCCGGCAGATCCGGCGGCAGACAGGCCGGAGCGGGCGGCGCCGACACTGCGGTCGAACCAGCGACGGAACGTGTTGAAAGCCATGTCGCGCGACGAATACGGGCCGCTGCCGACGGGAGGCAGGTTGCCCCGACGCAATTCGGGGCGCAACCCCCGCAGGTAATAGGTGACCCCGCGTTCCTCGGTCACGGCGATGATGGCCGCATAGCGCGAGCCATTCTCGCCCATGACCAGCCACGTGTTCGCGCGGTCCTCGACAAGCCGCAGCTCGCCCTGCTCGGCGGATCGGGGAGCCGTCGCCGCTGTTGTTTCATCCACCGAAAATCCTCCTTGGTGCTTCCTCCCCATTGTGGAACGTGCCCCCAACGGGGGTCGAGAGGCTTGACAGTTTTCGGGGGTGTGTGCGTGCCTGCGGGTGAGTGCGCTCAGTGGACGGGCGGACGACGAAACGCCCGCCACCGATGACCGGTGCGGGCGCTTCGACGAGCGAGAGTCGTGCCTACAGGGCGGCGAGCGCCTGCTTCACGTCGGCGAGCAGGTCGTCGATGTCTTCGAGTCCGACCGAGAGCCGCACCACGTTCTCGGGCACGGCCAGCTCGGTGCCCTTGACCGACGCGTGCGTCATCTCGGACGGGTAGTTGACGAGCGATTCGACGCCGCCGAGCGATTCGGCGAGCTGGAACACCGACGTGCTCTCGGCGAATTTTCGCGCCGCCGCCTCGCCGCCGCGCAGGCCGATCGAGATCATGCCGCCGAACGCGACCATCTGACTAGCGGCGAGCTCGTGGCCGGGGTGCGATTCGAGGCCTGGGTAGTACACGGTCTCGACGGCGTCGTGTGTCGACAGGTATTCGGCCAGGCGCTGCGCGTTCTCGGAGTGGCGCTGCATGCGCACCTGCAGGGTTTTGATGCCGCGCGTCGTCAGCCAGGCGTCGAGGGGGCCCGACACGGCTCCCGCGGCGAACTGCAGGAAACCGATCTTCTCGGCCAGTTCGGTGTCGGCGAAAACGAGCGCCCCGCCCACGACATCCGAGTGACCGCCCAAGTATTTGGTGGTCGAGTGCACGACCACGTCGGCGCCCAGCGAGATCGGCTGCTGCAGCGCCGGGGACGCGAACGTGTTGTCGACGACGACGGTGAGCCCGGCCTCGTGCCCCACGGCGGCCAGGGCGCGGATATCGGTGATCTTCATAAGCGGGTTGGAGGGCGTCTCGACCCACAGCACGCGCGTCGAATCGGCCCGGATGGCGGCCGTCACGGCGTCGAGGTCACTCAGGTCGACGACCGTGTGCTCGATGCCCCAGGCGCCGAAGACGCGCGCGATGAGACGGTAGGTGCCACCGTAGGCGTCGTTGCCGAGCACGACATGGTCGCCGGGTTTCAGGATTCCGCGCAGCAGCGCATCTTCGGCCGCGAGGCCCGAGGCGAACGACAGGGCGCGCACGCCGCCCTCGAGCGCCGCAAGCTGCTCTTCGAGGCCCGTGCGCGTGGGGTTGCCGCCACGGCTGTACTCGTAGCCGCCGCGCAGCCCGCCGATGCCGTCTTGCACGAAGGTGGAGGTCAGGTAGAGCGGAGGGATGACGGCACCCGTGGTGGGGTCGAAGTCTTGCCCGGCGTGGATGGCGCGTGTGGCAAAACCGTGGTCGTCGCTGGAAGTCATGGTGTTCTCCTCGAAATCAGTGTGCGCTACTCGCTGAGAAACGCGAGCAGGTCGTGACGGGTGATGACGGCGGCGGGTTTGCCGTCGGCGCTCACGAGGAGCGCATCGGACTCTTTCAGGGCGGCGCGGGCGGCGGCGAACGACTCGTTCACGCCGATGAGCGGCAGGGCCGATCCCACGACCGATCCCACCGAGTCGGTCATCTGCGCGTCGCCGGCGAAGACCTTCTCGAGCAGTTCGGCTTCGGACAGCGCGCCCACGACCTCGCCCATGACGACGGGCGGTTCGGCGCTCAGCACGGGCAGCTGCGAGATGCCGTACTCGGCCATGATCTGGATGGCGTCGCGCACCGTGTCGCTCGGGTGCGCGTGCACGAGCGCGGGCAGGTCGCCCGTCTTGGCGCGCACGACATCGCCCACCGTGCGCTCGTCGGCCACATCGCTGAACCCGTAGGACTGCAACCACTTGTCGTTGAAGATCTTGCCGATGTAACCGCGACCCGAGTCGGGCAGCAGCACGACCACGACGGCGGATGCGGGCAGGTCGCGGGCAGCCTCGAGGGCGGCGACGACGGCCATGCCGCTCGATCCACCGACGAGCAGGCCCTCTTCGCGGGCGAGGCGGCGTGTCATGGCGAACGACTGAGCGTCGCTCACGGCGATCACACGGTCGACCACGGTGGGGTCGTAGGCGGCGGGCCAGAAGTCCTCGCCGACGCCCTCGACCAGGTAGGGGCGCCCGGTGCCGCCCGAGTAGACGGAACCCTCGGGGTCGGCGCCGATGATCTCGACGTCGGTACCGGCGACCTCGCGCAGGTAGCGGCCGGTGCCCGAGATGGTGCCGCCGGTGCCGACGCCCGCGACGAAGTGGGTGACGCGGCCGTCCGTGTCTCGCCAGATCTCGGGGCCCGTCGACTCGTAGTGGCTGAGCGGGCCGTTGGGGTTGGCGTACTGGTTGGGCTTGAAAGCGCCCGGGATCTCACGGGCCAGGCGGTCGGACACGCTGTAGTAGGAGTCGGGGTCGTCGGGTGCCACCGAGGTGGGCGTGACGATGACCTCGGCGCCATAGGCCTTGAGCACGTTGCGCTTGTCTTCGCCGACCTTGTCGGGGCACACGAAAACGCATTTGTAGCCCCGCTGCTGGGCCACCAGGGCCAGGCCCACACCCGTGTTGCCGCTCGTGGGCTCGACGATGGTGCCACCCGGTTTCAGCAGGCCGTCGCGTTCGGCGGCGTCGATGATGCGCGTCGCGATGCGGTCCTTGGCCGAACCGCCGGGGTTCACGTATTCGATTTTGGCGAGCACGGTGGCGGCGATGCCCTCGGTGACCTTGTTCAGTTTGACCAGGGGGGTGTTGCCCACCAGGCCCAGGACGGTTTCTGCGTACTTCACGTCTGTCCTCACGATGTCGACGGGCCCGTTGTTCGGCGCCCGGTGATCCATCGAGCCTAACCGCTTCTACCGGGTTGTTACGGGCCGCGCCATCCCTTGCGCCGTCTGGGCCGTCGACGTAATGTTCGTACAGACGAACTTTTACTTCCGACCACACGTATGACACGTATGACACGACGATAAGGATGCCGTGAGCCCGAGAACCCCCGCCACCCCGGTCTCTGCCACCCCGCACCGAGCGCCCGACGTGGTGGGCCGTCGCATCCTGCCCCTGCTCGGCCCCGCACTCGTCGCGGGTGTCGCCTACCTCGACCCGGGCAACGTGGCGAGCAACATGACGGCGGGCGCGCTCTTCGGCTATCTGCTCGTGTGGGTCGTGCTGCTGGCCAACACGATGGCGTGGCTCATCCAATACCTGTCGGCCAAACTCGGCATCGTCACGGGCAAGAGCCTGCCCGAGATCTTGGGCGAGCGCATGAAGCGGCCGTGGGCGCGCCGGGCCTACTGGGCACAGGCCGAGCTCATCGCCATGGCCACCGACCTGGCCGAGGTCATCGGCGGGGCCATCGCGCTCAACCTGCTCTTCGGCCTCCCTCTCCTCTGGGGTGGCCTGATCACGGGCGCGGTGTCGCTCGTCGTGCTCGCCATCTCACAGCGACGGGGCGCGCGGGCGTTCGAACGCGTCATCACGTCGTTCCTCGCCATCATCGTGGTCGGGTTCTGTTTCAGCATCGTCATCAGCCCGCCGGATGTCGCGGCCACACTCGCGGGCGTCGTGCCGCGTTTCGAGGGCACCTCGTCGGTGCTGCTCGCCGCCTCCATCCTGGGCGCCACGATCATGCCGCACGCGATCTATGCGCATTCGGCGCTCAGCCGCGACCGGTTCGGGCTCGTGCGGGCCGGTGCCCGGCGACGCCTCGTCTTGCGTGCAACCCGGGTCGATGTCACGATCGCCCTCGCCATCGCGGGCACGGTCAACCTCGTCATGCTGCTCGTCGCCGCGTCCACGCTGCAGGGGGTCGAGGGCACCGACACGTTGCAGGGCGCCCACGACGCCATCGGCGATGCGATCGGGCCGGTCGCCGCCACCCTGTTCGCGGTCGGCCTTCTCGCGTCGGGGCTGGCGTCGTCGTCAGTGGGGGCCTATGCCGGTTCAGAGATCATGGGCGGTTTGCTGCGCATCCGCGTGCCCCTGCTCTGGCGGCGCGTGATCACGCTCATCCCGGCACTGCTCGTGCTGGGCTCCGGCATCGACCCCACGTGGGCCCTCGTGCTGAGCCAGGTGTTGTTGAGCTTCGGCATCCCGTTCGCGCTCATCCCGCTCGTCGCCCTGACCGCGAAGCGTGAGGTGATGGGGGATGACGTCAACCGCCGCTTCACCACCGTGCTCGCCGTCGCGGCCGCCGTCTTCCTCGTGGTCCTGAATGTCGCGCTCATCGTGCTCACCGTGACGGGCGCGTAACACCGGAGCCGCCGACACGCCGCGTTTCGGGGCGAAACGGTTACATTTGGCTGAGAATTATCTGCGGAAGGGCGGCTCGGGGAAGAGCTGTCCGCTGCCTCAGGTTTGACTTGATGCAATCGCATAGATCCGAGAGGCCCCCGTGACCCCCCAGAACCCCCCGACCGGCCCGTCCGGTGCCGGCCGCCCGAGCGGCAACCCCCAGAAGCAGCAGACCGTGAAGCAGCAGCGCGCCCAGCAGCGCGAAGCCAAGGTCGAGGCGTTCAAGAAGGAGCGGGCCCGCAAGGCGCGCAACAAGAAGATCGGCATCGTGTCGGCCATCGTCGGCGGCGTCGCGATCATCGCACTCGTGGTGGTCGCCGTCTCGACCACCATCCCCCGTTTCGCCACCTACGCGGGCGGCGGCAAGGGCGACACGAGCATCGAGGGCCTCGAGACCTTCACCAACACCAACAACCACACCGAAGATACGGTCGACTACGCGCAGACTCCTCCGGCCGGCGGCGACCACAACGCCATCTGGCTGAACTGCGGCATCTACACCGAACCCGTCCCCAACGAGAACGCCGTCCACGTGCTCGAACACGGCGCCATCTGGGTCACCTACGACCCGTCGATGTCGGATGAAGACCTCGCGACGCTCAAGTCGAAGCTGCCGGCATCCTATGTTCTGCTGTCGCCCTTCGAGGGCCTCGACAGCGAGTTCGTGCTGAGCGCCTGGGATGCCCAGTTGAAGCTCGACGACGTGAACGACGAGCGCATCGCCGACTTCTTCACCGGCTACTGGAAGGGCGGCACCGCTCCCGAGATCGGCGCCCCGTGCTCCGGCGGGATCGACGCCCCCGGCAAGGTCTGATGACCGACACCCCCGACGCACGATCGGATGCCCCGCTGCCGCACGCCGCGGCCCGGGGCATCCGTCGGCGCACCGACGCTCTCCCCGTGACCGGCCGCAACGCCGACACCGACGGTCGACGGACCGGTCGCGTGGCGGCCGACACCGAACCCACCGACGCCGAACTCGAGGCCTTCGAGGCCGCGCAACGCGCCCCGAAACCGCGCCTCCCCCGCTGGATGCTCGTGGTGGCCAGCATCCTGGTCATCGTCGTCGTCGCGCTCGTCGCCTTCTCGGTCGGCCGCCTCTCGACCCTCGCCGACCCGACGCCCACGCAGAACTCGGCCGAGGCCGGTTTCTCGCGCGACATGCAGCTGCACCACGATCAGGGTGTCGAACTGGCGTTCCTGATTCGCGACCGCTCGACGTCCGACGACATCCGCACCCTCGCCTACGACATCGCGTTCACGCAGGCCAACCAGTCGGGCCAGATGCTCGGATGGCTGCAGAGCTGGGGTCTTCCGGCCGCCGCCAGCGAACCATCCATGACGTGGATGACGCGCCCCACGCTCGAGGGAGCCAGCCACGCGCACGGCGGCACCTCGACCGATGCGGCCGCCCACGAACCCGGCGCCCCCATGCCCGGGCTCGCGACCCCCGCGCAGATTCAGCAACTCACCGACGCGACGGGCGCCGACGCCGAGAAGATCTTCCTCACGCTCATGATCGCGCACCATAAGGGCGCCATCGAGATGGCCGACGCGGTGCTCGAGCGCAGCACCAACACGGCCGTCACGAAGTTCGCTCGCGGCGTCGTCAACTCGCAGGAGTCCGAGATCGGCCTCATGGAGGACCTGCTCGCCAAGCGCGGCGGCGCGTAGCGAAATATCGCACATCGAATTCCGATACATTAACGGCCTCAGTCCATTAATGAGGAGGAACTATGTCGAGGCTGGTCTTCTGGAGCGCGTACATCGCACTTCTCGTGCTGACTCAGGTGCTCGCAGCGCAGGTGGGTACCGACGCCGATTGGTTGGTGCCCATCCTGCTGACGGCACTGTTTCTCAGCAATGCGCACCCCGCCGCACGGATGGCGGGGCTGGAGGATCCCTGGGGCGACAACAAGCGCACCTAGGCATCTGCCTCGCCTAGACGATCTCTTGCTTACTCGGGAGGGGTGGCGTCGGGGTATTTGGCGGCGATGGCGTCCCAGCCGCCGGCCTGCGCGATCGGGTCCATCCAGGTGATCTCCCAGTTGTGGCCGTCGGCGTCGGCGAAGGCGCGCGACCGCATCCAGCCGTAGTCCTGTGACTGGCCTTCGGTGGCACCGGCGGCGACGGCTTTGTCGACGATGGTGTCGATCTCCGAGGCGTCGTCCACACCGAGCGCGTTGATGACGGACGACGTCTCGCTCGGGTCGGCGATGGGCTTCGACATGAAGCGGGCCCACATGCCGTGCGTGAGCAACATGATGTAGATGCTGTCGCTCAGCTTGACGGCGGCGGCGTTCTCATCGGTGAAGTTGGGGTCGAGCTCGAACCCGGCCGAGGTCCAGAACTCGGTCGAGCGGGTGAGGTCGCTCACGGGCAGATTGATGAAGACGTTCGACAGCATTCGTGCCTCTCTGCGGCGCGACTCTCGCGCGCAGCACCAGCATCCTCGCGTGGCGCGGGCCCCGTCAAGAAACGCATCCGTTTTGCGGCGCGTCGACGCTCGGCACTCGGCACTCGGCACTCGGCACTCGACGCTGGGCGCTCGGCACTCGGCACTCGGCGCTCGGCGCTCGGCTCGTCAGTGTGGGGCGACTACTTCGGGGTCACGCGGTCGAGCACGCCGTAGACGATGATGCGCTCGGCGGTGGAGCGCAGCGGGTTGCAGGCCACGAACGTGATCGTGCCCGTGGTCGCGGGCGACTCGGAGCGGGGCGTCGGCCAGGTGACGTCGATGGCGTTGGCCGAGACGTATTCGAGCGAGCGGAACTTGTAGACGACGTTGCTCGTGGCGGTTTCGACCAGGATCTCGTCGCCGACGACGAGCTCGTTGATGTGCAGGAGGGGCGCGTGGTGCGACGTGCGGTGCCCCGCCAGCGCGAAGTTGCCGACCTCGCCGGCCGCCGCGGTGCCCGGGAAGTGGCCGATGCGCGTGTTCAAGACGGTGCGCTCGCTGACGCCCTCGCCGATCTCTTGCGCGTAGTCCCCGCCGAGGCGCGGGATGCGCAGGATGCCGATCGACCCGTTGCCGATGGCGGCGGAGCGGAGCGGACCCGCGGCAACCGTGCGGGTGTCGAACGCCGCGGATTCGGCCGCCACGGGACTGACCTGACCGACTTCGACGGCACCGACTTCGACGGCATCGACCGGGGCGGCGACGGTGAGCGGCACGACGGCGGCGGTCACGACCAGCACGCCGAGGGCAAGCGCCGCACGCGCGGAACGGTGTGTGGCTCGCATCCGATCACTCCCCCTCTGTCGTCTCAAGTGTAGGCAGGGCGGCGGGGCCGCGTCACGACATTTGTTGACGATACAGCGATTCGTACGTGCCGCCGGCCGCGATCAGTTCGGCATGAGTGCCCTGCTCGACGATGTGGCCTCCGTCGAGCACGAAGATGACGTCGGCGTTGACGATGGTCGACAGCCGGTGGGCGATCGAGACGGTGGTGCGGCCGTGCGCTGCGGCGTCGAGGGCCGTCTGCACGACGCGTTCCGAGATCGAGTCGAGCGCGCTCGTGGCCTCGTCGAGGATGAGCACGGCGGGGTCCTTGAGCAGCACCCGCGCGATCGCGATGCGCTGTTTCTCGCCGCCCGACAGGCGGTAGCCGCGCTCCCCCACGATGGTGTCGAAGTGGTCGGGGAAACGAGCGATCGTCTCATAGATGTTGGCCGCGCGCGTGGCCGCCTCGAGTTCTTCGAGCGTGGCATCAGGCTTGGCATAACGCAGGTTGTCGGCGATGGAGGCGTGGAAGAGGTAGGTCTCCTGGCTGACCACGCCGATGCGCGACACGAGCGACTGCTGCGTCAGGTCGCGCACATCCGTGTCACCGAAGAGGATCCGGCCATCCGACGCCTCTTGGAAGCGCGGAATGAGGTAGGAGATCGTGGTCTTGCCCGCCCCCGAGGGCCCCACGAACGCCGCGAACTGGCCGGGCTCGATGCTGAACGACACCCGGTCGAGCGTCGGGGCGGTTTCGGGCCCGGCGTCGGGGTAGCGGAAGGTGACATCCTCGAACCGGATCGCGGGATGCTGAACCTGCAGTTCGACCGCCCCGGGCTTGTCGGCGATCGACGGCTTCAGGTCGAGGTATTCGAAGATGCGGGCGAACAGCGCACCCGAGGTCTGCAGGTCGAGGGCTACGCGCATGAGTCCGATGAGCGGGAACAGCAGGCGCGACTGCACGGTCGTGAACGCCACGATGGCACCCGCCGTGATGTCGGTCGAACCGCCCGTCACCAGCCATCCGGCGACCAGATAGACGATTGCAGGGATGGAGGACAGGAAGATGCTCACGAGCGCGAAGAACCACTGCCCGCTCATGGCCTGCTGCACCTGCAGGCCGATCTGTGTGCGGTTCTCGCGGTTGTAGCGGTCGACCTCGGTCTGCTGGCGGTTGAAGCTCTTGGCCAGCAGCACACCCGACACGCTCAGCGCCTCTTGTGTGATGGCCGTCATATCGCTCAGCGATTCCTGCGTCTTCGTCGCTATGCGTGCGCGCACCTGGCCCACTCGCCTTTGCGCGATCACGAGGAACGGCATGAGCACGAGCGCCACGATGGTGAGCTGCCAATTGATGATGAGCATGGCCACGAGCGCCGCGATCACGTTGACGGTATTGCCGAGCACGCTCTGAATGGTGTTGGTGAGCACGCTCGCCACGCCGCCCACGTCGTTCTGCAGACGCGATTGGATGACGCCGGTCTTCGTTCGCGTGAAGAACCCGAGCTCCATCGACTGCAGCTTGGTGAAGAGCGTCACGCGCAGATCGCCCATGACCGTGTTGCCGACAGTGGCCGTGAGGTAGGTCTGCCAGACGCCCACGAGTGCCGCGACGATGTAGATCACGATCATGAGGCCGACGATCTCGGCAAGCGCTGTCAGGTTGGGGCCGCCGTCGGGCGGGAAGAGCCCCACGTCGAAAGCCTGCTCGACGAGCAGCGGCGGGATGACCGTGAGGGCAGCGCCGACCAGCACGAGCGCGACCGTGAGCGTGATGCGCGTGCGGTGCGGGGCGAACAGCTCCATGATGCGGCGGAACAGATTCGGGATGCGCGGTGCCTCGGCGTTCGCGGCGCGCTGGGCTTCTTCGTCGGCCCCGCCGACACGCCTGCCGCCCGGGCCCCCACGCATACTCATCCCCTCACCTTACGCCGCGAAAACACCGCTCTCGTGCGGTCGACGGGCCCTCGCGACCGGCGCCCGCGCACGCTATAAGAGGCGCCGTTCTGCGGAAACGGCGAACCGCCCCGAGCGGGTGCCTGAGGCATCCGTTCGGGGCGGTTCGTGACGAAGGAAGGTTCGGGTCAGCCCTTCGTCGATCCGGCCAGCAACCCGCGCACGAAGTAGCGCTGCAGGCTGAAGAACACGATGAGCGGAACGACGAGCGACACGAAGGCGGCGGCGGTGAGTCGCTGCCAGTCTTGCCCGCGCGTTCCCGACAGCTCTGCCAGGCGTTGCGTCAGCGGGGCCACGTCTTGTGTGCCTCCCGAGAAGATCAACGCCACCAAGAGGTCGTTCCAGACCCACAGGAACTGGAAGATCGCGAACGACGCGATGGCCGGCAGGGCCAGCGGCAACACGATGCGGAAGAAGATCTGGCTGTGCGTGGCACCGTCGACGCGCGCGGCCTCGATGACCTCGCCCGGAATCTCGGCGATGAAGTTGTGCAGCAGGAAGATCGCCAGCGGCAGCGCGAAGATCGTGTGCGCCACCCACACGGGCAGGTAGTTCTGCTCGGGGATCATGGGGATCGCGTCGTGCAGACCCGCCTGAATGGGCCGCAGCACAGCGGTGAACATCTGCAGCAGGGGCAGCAGGGCCATCTGGATGGGGATGATCTGCAGCGCGAACACGAGGATGAACAGCGCGTTCGAGCCCTTGAACTTGATCCAGGCGAAGGCGTAGGCCGCCATGCAGGCGATCACGAGCGGGAAGACCGTGGCCGGGATGGCGATGGCCAGCGAGTTGACGAAGTAGGCGCCCAGCTGCGGCGACGACTGCGAGGCCGAGAACAGCACCTCTGAGTAGTTGTCGAACGTGAAGCCCGGGTTCTGGAAGATGGTCCACCAGCCGTTCGACTGGATCTCTTCGGCCGGTCGGAACGACGAGACGAAGAGGCCGAAGGTGGGGATGGTCCAGACGATCGCGATGATCAAGGCGACGACCGTGGCGCTGCGCGACGTGAGCCGCTTCTTGACGCGGCCGGCCTTGGTGGGCTGCTCTTCGAGCTCTTCGCCGCGACGCAGGCGGCGGGCCGTCTTCTCGTCGGTGGCCACTTCGATCGGGGTCGGTGTGACGCTCATCGGATCTCCCTCTGCTTCCGCATCGTGCGCACGTTGTAGATGACGATCGGCATGACGAGCAGGAACAGGATGAGCGCGAGTGCGGCGCCTCGTCCCTGCTCACCGGCGCGGAACGCCTGGGTGTACATCTCGTTGGCCACCACGCTGGTGTTGAAGTTTCCGCCCGTCATCGTGCGGACGATGTCGAAGACCTTCAGGGTGGCGATGGAGATGGTGGTCACAACGACGACGAGCGAGCCGCGGATGCCGGGCAGAACCACGTTGCGGAAGCGCTGCCATCCGTTGGTGCCGTCGAGCTGCGCGGCCTCGAGCTGCTCGACGGGAACGGCCTTGATGGCTGCCGACAGGATGACCATGGCGAAACCGGTCTGGATCCAGATCATGACGACGATCAGCAGGAACGTGTTGATGGGCGACGACTGCAGCCACTGAACGGGGGCCCCGCCGAACCAGACGACGATCTGGTTGAGCAGACCGATCTGTTCGCGGCCTTCGCCGCGGTAGTCGTAGACGAAGCGCCAGATGATTCCGGCGCCGACGAACGAGATGGCCATGGGCATGAAGACCAGTGCCTTGTAGATCTTCTCGCCGCGGGCCTTGTCGATGAAGTAGGCGTAGGCCAGACCGATGGATGTCGCGAGCAGGGGCACCAGGATGACCCAGATGACCGTGTTGCCGAGCGTCACGAGAGTCGAGGGCTGCGTGAACATCCAGACGAAGTTGTCGAGGGTCCACTCGCCCGAGTTGTTCTGGAACGCGAGGAGGCTCGTGCGGAACGCGGGGTAGATCAGTCCGGCGATGATGAGAACGGCGGTGGGGAGGAGGAATCCGGCCAACTGCCAGTAGTCGCGGCCGCGCTTCGGGGCGCGGTCGAGGAAGAACAGGAGAAGACCGATCACGGCGGCGAAGATGGCGAGGCCACCCACCACTTGGAGGATCTTTCCGATGAGATCAGCACTGGTCATAGCTCAGCACCCTTCATTCGTCGGTGAATTGAACGGAGTGGGCCCGCCTCTCGGCGAGCCCACCCCGGGTGTTCGGGTGTTGTTAGCTGGAGGGCCAGCTGTTTTCGATGAAGTCGACCGTGGTCTTGGTGTCCTGGCCACCGACCCAGGCGACGATGCCCTTCCAGAAGGAGTCGGTGCCGACGGCACCGGGCATCAGGTCAGATCCGTCGAAGCGGAACGTGGTGTTCTCGTCCTGCAGGATCTTGACGCTGTCCTGCAGCAACTCGCTCGAGGCGTTGGAGGCATCGAGGCCCTTGTTGGCGCTGATGACACCGCCGAGCTTCACGCGGTTGTTGGCCCAGGTGTCGCTCGAGAGGTAGGCGCGCACGGCGTCGATCTCTTTGCTCTCCTTGAAGGCGCCGACGAACTCGCCACCACCGGTGACGACCTTGTCGTCGCTGGCTTCGGTGCCGGGCAGGAGGAAGGCGTAGACGTCGCCGTCAGAGGCAACCTTGGTGCCTTCCTTCCAGAAGCCCTCGTAGAACGAGGCCTGGTGGTGCAGCGAGCAGGTCCCGTCGAGGATCGGCAGGCCGGCGTCGCCGAACTCGGTCGAGATGACCGAGGCCACGTCACCGAGGCCACCGTTCACGTAGTCGGGGTTCTTGATGATCTCGCCGACCGAGTCGAAGGCTTCGACGATGGCGGGGTCGTTGAAGGGGATCTCGTGCGAAACCCACTTGTCGTAGGTGTCGGGGCCGGCCTGGCGCAGGACGTAGTCCTCGATCCAGTCCGTTCCCGGCCAACCGGTGGCGTCACCGGAGCCGAGTCCGACACACCAGGGCTTGTGGTCGCCCTCGTCGGCGATCTTCTTCGTGAGGGTGTTGAGCTCGTCGAGCGTCTTCGGGATCTCGTAGCCCTTGTCCTTGAACTCCGTCGGGGAGTACCAGACGTAGCCCTTGATGCTGGCCATGAGCGGGGCGGCGTAGAACGTGCCGTCGCTGCCGGTGCCGTAGCCCTTCCAGTCTTCGGACCAGAACTCGTCGACGTTGGCTTCTACCTCTTTGGTGGCGGGCTTCAGGAAGCCGCCGTCGACGAGGCGGTTGAACAGACCGGGCTGCGGGATGATGCCCAGGTCGGGCGCGTTGCCGGCCTCGGCGAGCACCGAGATCTGCGATTCGAACTCTTTGGTGCCCTGGTAGTTGACCGTGATGCCGGTGCAGGTCTGGAAGTCTTTCCAGGATTCGACGAGGCGGTCGGCCTCGGCGTCTTGGATCGTGCCGCCGATCGACACCTCGGGGCTGCCCTCGAACGTGCCGTAGGCGTCGTAGGCCGAGCAGTCGGTGTTCTCTTTGTCGCCGGCTGCGATGTCACCGGTACAACCGGTGAGGGCCAGGCCGACGATTCCAGCGGCTGCGAGCGGAAGAAGTGCTCGGCGATAGCGCTTGGGACTCATCTCATATCTCCTCATTGAGTGTGGTGCATTCGGGATTGCTGCAGGGTGAAATCCGCGATCGCAGTTCGTTGGAACGAGCCGCATCATTGCGTGCCGCACCCCCGGAAGGATGTCGGCGATTTCGTCGTGCGTAGCTGCCGTCTGGAACAGGTCGGGCCCTGTTAGGGAACCGGTTCCATGCGTCAAGCTACGGCATCGTCGGGGGTTTTACAAGCACAGATTGGTAACGAATACGGCGATGATCGCGCTCTCACGATTTCTTGCCCTAGCGTACACGATGGGCGGCAGGCATCCGCAAGTCGGGAAATTGTGTAACCGGTTCCACGGGCCGAATTTTGCCGCTACGCTAACCCAGGACACCCAATGGAGGGAGGCGACATGGCCGGTGCAATAGCGGATGTCGCCGCACTCGCGGGCGTTTCCAAGGCCACGGCGTCGAGGGCGCTGTCAGGAAAAGGCTACGTCTCGCCCGAGACACGTCAGCGTGTCGTGCAGGCCGCGAGCACCATCGGATATGTCGCTTCGCCCAACGCCGCGAGCCTCGTCACGGGGCACACCAAGAACGTGGGCGTCGTCATCCCCTATATCGGGCGCTGGTTCTTCGGGCAGATCCTCGAGGGCATCGAACAGCAGCTGCTCGCGCGCGGCTATGACATGACGCTCTACACGCTCGAGCCGTTCAGCCCGGTGCGCGACCGCGTCTTCGACTTCTTCCTGGCGCGCAAACGCTTCGACGGCGTCATCGCCGTGAACATCCAGCCGGCGGGCGACGAGCTCGAACGCTTGCACCGCCTCGGCATCCCCCTCGTCGGCATCGGCGGGCCCCTCGAGGGCATCCCCACGATCGCCATCGACGATGAACGCGTCGCGGCCCTGGCCACCGAGCACCTGATCCGGCTCGGGCACCAGCGCATCGCTCACATCGGCGGCAGCCTGGCCGAACAGCTCGACTTCTCGGTGCACGGCGAGCGCCTGGCCGGGTATCGCGCCGCCCTGGCCGACGCCGGTCTGGCCGAAGCGGACCAATTCGTGCCCACGCAGCTCAGCGTGCCGGGCGGGTACGACGCCGCCGTGCAGCTGCTGAGCAACCCGGCGAACCGCCCGACGGCCATCTTCGCGGCCAGCGACGAGGTCGCCATCGGCACCATCATCGCGGCGCGTCGCATGGGCATAGCGGTGCCGACCGACCTGTCGGTCATCGGCATCGACGGGCACGACTACGCCGAGCTGTTCTCCCTCACGACGGTGGAGCAGCATCCGCGCGAACAGGGCGTCATCGCCGCCGACATGATCCTGGCGGGCATCGACGGTGAGTCGGCCGAACCGGGCGTGCGCGATCTGCCGACCCGCCTCGTCATGCGATCGAGCACGGGGCGGCCCGCGGGCGTCTGATCTCGGCCACGACCGTGCGCACGAGGGCGATCTGGTCGGCGCCGCAGCCGGTCGGCCCCGCAACGACGACGGGCGCCGCCCCGAGGTTGTCTCGGAGTGGCGCCCGCCTCGTGCGATGCGTGTCGGCTAGCTGTCGGCGCTCACGCGTCGGCGGCGCTGCGACAGGAGCAGAGCGCTACCCAGCATCAGGATGAGCGACGCGGCGATGAGTCCGCCGGCGGGCGCGGCGCCCGTGTCGGCCAAGTCGCCGTCGGAACCCGCCGAGCCGCCGATGGGCACGGCACCACCTGCGGGCGCGTCAGCGCCAGGAACCGGCGCGGGCGTGGCCGACGGGTCGCCGGGCGTTCCGGGGGTTCCGGGAGTCGGAGCGGGCGTCGGCGTCGGGTCGACCGGTGCCGCGGCGATGGCGAAGGCCACCGTCACGGGGTCGGACGCCCGCGTGCCGAGCGCTTGCACGGCCTCGTAGGAGTAGGAGCCCGAACCGGTCAGCGGCGTGGGGAACGAGTACGTCCAGGTGCCGTCCTCGGCCACGACGGTCGCGGCATCCAGGGCCATGACGCGGGCGTTCGACTCGGCGCGCGCGGTCATCGGCTCGGCGTCGGTGACGCCTCCGTCGATGCGCACCTCGGCGCCGGGCAGGCCCGTTCCGGAGAGCGTGGTGACACGCGAGCCGGCCTGAAGGGTGCCGCTCGGGGCATCCGTGACCGTGAAGCCGGTGAGGTCGGCGCGCGAGGTCAGCCACTCGGCCGGGCCCGTCGCGTGGTCGATGATGCGGGTTTCACCCACGCAGCCGTTCCAGCCGTTGCGCGCGGCGTCGTCGACCCAGTCCGAGCCGATGATCCACGGCATGTCGGGGTTGGCCGAGATGCCGGCCGCGTCGACCGCGTTGCGCAGAACGGGCGCACCGTCGACGTACATCGTGATGGTGCCCTTCTCCGCGTCGCTCACGACGGCCACGTGCGACCACGAGTCGACCATGATCTCGCCGGACCAGTTGGTGCGGTCGCCCTTGGTGGGGTCACCCGGAACGGTCGTCCACTGGAACTCACGCAGGTTCGAGATGCCGAGGGCCGTCGGTGAGGCCGTCCAGTCCCACTGCGTCTTGGCGAAGCCGTCGATCTTCGAGCGGTTGCCCGTGTGGGTCAGGAACTTCGACCACTGGTTGGCGGCGGGCGTCCACTCGGGGCTCATCTTCACGAACGTCTCGATCGTGTAGCCCTTCGAGAGGTCGGCGTTGTTGACCGGGGCATCCTTGTCGGTCGTGAGGTAGCTGTAGCGGCTGCCCGACGAGTTGGTGAAGCACGCACCCGCCTGGTCGGCGGAGTAGCCGTGCACGTCGTCGGACTCGATGGTGACGTCCGAGAGCTCGGTGCCGACCGAGTTGGTGGCGGCGGGGTCGGCGCGGTGCAGGTCGTTCGACCCGTCGCCCGCGACATCCGGAATCGTCACATCGGTGCCCACGACGCCGTCGAGGCCGTTGAACTGCCAGTGCGCGAGCGTGCCCGGAACCTCGGGGTAGTCGGCCGGCGAGCCCGGGAATTCGGTCGTGATGGGGTCGGGTCCGACGAAACCGTCGAGCAGGATGTCGCGCGCCTTCTGGCCGAGCGACGGGGTGTCGGCGGGGCCAGCGGCGAACGTCGGGTTGAAACCCTTGAACCGTTCGGAGAAGTCGATGGGCAGGCTGAACTGCTGCTGCGAGCCCTCGAGGAACGGCTGGTCGTAGCTCGTCAGGGTTTCCTGCGGCTTCCAGGTGACCCACGGCGAGGCGGTCTGCACGTTGATCACGTCGTTCGTCAGGTCGAACTCGTAGAGGCCGAGGTAACCGTCACCGCCCTCATAGGCCATCTGGTAGTCGATGACGACCTCGGTGACCGTGTGACCGAAGTCGTTGGTCTTGTCGAGGCGCGACGAGCCGTGGAAGTGGCCGTTCAGCGTGAGGAAGATCTGGTCGTGGTTCTTGATGAGCTTGTCCCAGAGGCGCAGGCCGTAGTCGGTCTCGCGGGGCGTCTCGCCGTCGGGCGCGATGTCGATCACCTGGTGCGTGGTCAGGATGACGGGCACGGTGGGATGCTGCGCCATGACGTCGGCGGCCCACGCGAGCGTCGCATCCGAGGCACGCCACGAGAGCGCCAGGACCATGTACTTCTGGCCGTCGGCCTCGAAGATGTGGAACTGGTTGAAGCCCGTGGGGTCGCTGCCCTGGAACGTCGACACGTTCTGCGCCCGGTTCGGGCCGAACCACTTGAGGAACGGCTCGTTGGCGAGGTTGTACTGGTCGTCGAAGAGGTTGTCGTTGCTGTCGCGCACGTCGTGGTTGCCGGCGAGGATCGAGTAGGGCAGCTTCGCCTCGTCGAGGTTCTTCATGGCGTTGTCGGCGGCGATCCACTCGTTGTTCACGCCCACGCGGTCGACGACATCGCCGAGGTGGGTGACGAACGGGATCTGCAGCGCGTCGGCGTTTGTGGCGAGCCAGTCCGTCTGCACCGAGAACGGGTCGTCGCCGTAGCGCGGGATGAACTGGTCGGCCGAGTAGCGCGAATAGAACTGCGTGTCGGGCAGCACCGCGAGGGTGAAGCGCGACGCGTCGGTGGTGGCGCCGGGGGCGGGCGCTGCGGCTGCGGCGACGGGGGATGCCGCTGCGGTCGTTTCGGCGGGTTGGGTGGCGGGCGTCGGGGCGGCGGATGCGGGAGCGGCGGCGATGAGGCCGGCCCCCAGGCATCCGACCAACGCCGCCGCGGGGAACGCGGAGAGGAGTCGAGGAGTTTTCACGCTCGCCAGCCTCGGGGGGCGCATCGACGGGCCGCTAGCCGCGTGGCAAACTGGCCCCCATCCGGGGGTGAACAACGGGTGTCTCGGTGCGCGGAGCGGCCGAACGGCCCGGCGGTCCGTGTCCCCGGGGATCGGTCCGGCCGCCCCGCGGTGACCCGCGGATCGAACGGGTTACTGCGGCTGCGTGAACAGCCCCGCGGGATCGTATTTCTTGCGCGCGGCCTGCAGGCGAGCCTTGTTCGCGCCGAAGTAGGCGCTGTCAGGGTCGGTGATCGAGGCATCCGAATAGTTCACGTAGGCGCCGTCGCCCCAGTGCGGCTGCATGGCCTGCCGGAACCCGCGCGCGTAGGCGTCGAAGGGCGCGGGATCGGCGCCGTTCTCGAAGGTGGCCGTGTATTGCACGGTGGCGAGGGCATCGCGCCACGGGAACGCGGTATCGCCCGCGCCGACCTTCGCGACCTGCCCGCCGAGCGCGTCGATCGACACGCCGCCCTCGATCATGCCGCCCACCTGGCCGGCCGCCGTGGCCTGGCCGATCAGGGCCTGAATCCCGGCCGCATCGAGCGGCGCCTGCGCGATATGCGACGTCGCCCCGAACGATTCGCGTTTCAAGCTGCCGCCCGGGCCCGTGTTGCACTGCGCGACGGCGATATTCGAGCATCCCGCGTAGGTCGCCATGGCCTGCCCGTAGTCGTGCGTCGACGACGTGTTGGTGCTGGGCTTCACGGCGTTCGTGAGCCCCGCCAGCTGTGCCGCGAGCTGCCCGGGCGCGCCCAGCCACGTGCCAGACATCGTGATCGCCGGGCCGGTCGGATGCTTCACGGGCCCGCCCAGCAGCTTCAACGTCGACCAGAGGCCCGGGTCGGTCTGGGGCATCCAGCTCTGCCACGCCTCGACCACGGCCGCGGCCTGCGCGAACGGCCACGACAGGAAGAACATGGTGACGGTGGGCGCCGCCTGCGTCTGGAACGTGAACGACGTGACCACGCCCAGGTGCCCGCCACCGCCGCCGCGCAATGCCCAGAACAGCTCGGGTTCGGTGGTTGCCGACGCCGTGACGACTTTTCCGTCGGCCGTGACAATCTCGATGGCCGTGACCTGATCGCACGTCAGGCCGAAGGTGCGCGTGAGCACGCCGACACCGCCGCCCAAGGTGAGCCCGGCGACACCGACCGTGGCGCACGATCCGGCCCCGATAGCCCGACCCTCGGCTGAGAGCGCGGCATACACGGATGCGAGCGCCGCACCGGCCCCGATGGTCGCCGTCCCGTCGCTTGCGACCGTCACCTGGTCGAGCGGGCGCACGTCGATGACGAGCGACGGCGGCACATCGGTTCCGCTCGCCCCGCCCGCCGAGTATCCGGGATAGCTGTGGCCACCCGACCGGATGGCGAGGGGCACGGCATGAGCGGTCGCGAACGTGATCGCGGCCGCCACATCATCCGCAGTCGCCGCCTCGAGGATGGCGAGCGGCTGGGCGTCGTCGAACCGCGGGTTCTCGACGAGTTTGAGCTGCGCGTAGTCGGCATCGGCCGGCAACACCAGCGCGCCCTTCAGCTGCGCCGCGAACGCCTGCCAATCGGCCGCCGTCGCAGTCTTCACGGCCGTCGGCGTGCCCGCGGCCGTGGGGCTCGCGGTGGGTGTTGCGGGCGACGTGCACCCCGAGAGCATCAGCGTCGCGCCCGCGAGCAGAATCGCCTGGCGCCTCGTCAGTTCTGCCATGACCGGAGCCTACTGCGCGAGCGCCGCGCGCGGCAGGACCTCTCCCCCATCCGTCCGTCGACGTCACGATCAGGCCGCTATAGTCGTCTCAGTGACACGGGGTGCCCGCACGAATGCGGGCTGAGAACACACCCGTCGAACCTGATCTAGTTAGAACTAGCGAAGGGATGTCCGCGGATGAGTATTCGCCCAGGCACCAGTACGACCCTGCCCACCACCGGCCCATTTTCCCCGGCCGCCCACCTCGAGCGGATGCGTTCAGCCGCTCCGCTCGTGCAGTGCATCACGAATCATGTCGTGGCGAACATCACGGCAAACGTGCTGCTCGCCCAGGGCGCCTCCCCCGCGATGGTCGACATCCCCGTCGAGGCCGGGCTGTTCGCGCGCATCGCGTCGGGGCTGCTCGTCAACCTGGGAACCCCGACATCCGAGCAACGGGATGCCGCGCGCGAGGCCGCCGTTGCTGCATCCGAGGCGGGCACACCGTGGGTGCTCGACCCCGTCGCCATCGGAGCGCTGCCCGTGCGCACCGAGCTGGCCCACGAGCTGGTCGCGATGCGGCCGAGCGTGATCCGCGGCAACCCGTCAGAGATCCTGGCGCTGGCTGGCGCGGGCGCGGGTGGGCGCGGCGTCGACTCGGTGGCCGGCGCCGACGACGCCCTCGACGCGGCCCGGATGCTCGCACGCACGCACGGCAGCGTCGTGGCCGTCTCGGGCGCGATCGACCTCGTGACGGACGGCGAGCGGGTCGCCCGCCTGGCGAACGGAACCGAGCTGCTGACGCTCATCACGGGCGGCGGTTGCGCGCTCGGTGCCACCATCGCCGCCTACCTCTCGGTCGTCCACGACGGCGATCTTTTCGAGGCGACCGTGGCCGCGGTGACGAACTATACGATCGCGGCCGAGGTCGCGGCCGAAGTCTTGGTCGGGGCGCCCGAATCCGGTCCCGGCTCGGGTCGCATTCCGGCGACCTCGAATGCCGCCGACGATCATGCCGAGATCCTCGTGGATCTCCGCGCCGCTCGACCCGGGCCCGGCTCATTCGCGGTCGCCTTCATCGATGCTCTCCACGCTCTCGACGCGGCAACCGTCGCCGACCGCGCGGTGCGTTCGTGACCGCGCGTCACGCCCTCGACCTCTCCCTCTACCTCGTCACCGACACCGCCCTGTGCGGCGAGCGCGGTGTCGCGGCGACGGTCGAGGCCGCTGTGCGGGGTGGAGCGACGACGGTGCAGGTGCGGGCGAAGGACAGCAGCGCGGCCGAGGCCCTGCAGCTGCTCCTCACTGTGGCGCGGGCGTGCAACGGCCGGGTTCCCGTGCTCATGAACGACCGCGTCGACGTCTTCCTCGCGGCGCGCGCCCGGGGTGCGGCGGTTCACGGCGTCCATGTGGGCCAGAGCGACCTGCCGGCGACAGATGTGCGGCACATCGTGGGCGAAACGGCGATCGTCGGGCTCACGGCATCCTCACTCGTCGAGGTCGAGGCGGCCAACGCGTTGCCCGCCGAGGTCGTCGACTACCTGGGCATCGGGGTCATTCGCGCGACCACCACGAAACCCGACCATCCCGAGCCCATCGGTGTCGCCGGTTTCGGCGAGCGCCGGGCCGCCAGCCGCCTTCCCGCCGTGGCCATCGGCGGCATCGGGTTCGACGACATCCGCCCGTTGCGGGATGCCGGAGCCGACGGCGTCGCGGTCGTCTCGGCGCTCTGCGCGGCCCCCGATCCGGAACGCTCCGCCCGCGACCTGCGAGCGGAGTGGGCACGATGAACGGCGATTCGACCATCCGCAGCGACTCGCGCGCACAGCATGACTCGGCCGCGCCCCACGACAGGATCGGCGCCGACATCCCTCGCGTGCTGAGCGTCGCGGGCACCGATCCGACCGGTGGCGCCGGCATTCAGGCCGACCTCAAGAGCATCGCGGCGAACGGCGGCTACGGCATGGCCGTCGTCACGGCGCTCGTCGCCCAGAACACCTGCGGCGTGCGCTCGGTCCACACACCGCCCGCCGCGTTTCTCAGGGAACAACTCGACGCGGTCAGCGACGACGTCGAGATCGACGCGGTCAAGATCGGCATGTTGGGCGACGAGACGACGGTCGCCGTGGTCGACGAGTGGCTCGCCCGCATCCGACCGCCCCTCGTCGTGCTCGACCCCGTCATGGTGGCCACGAGCGGCGACCGGCTGCTCGATGCCCGGGCCGAGGATGCCGTGCGACGGCTCATCGAGCGCTGCGATCTCGTCACCCCGAACCTCAGCGAGCTGGGCGTTCTGGTGCGCGAGCCGACCGCCTCGACGTGGGCGGTGGCACTCGACCAGGCGCGCCGCCTCTCCGAGAGTTCGGGCGCTATCGTGCTGGCCAAGGGTGGGCACCTGGCGGGCGACGACTGCCCCGACGCCCTCGTCGACGTCGCAGCGCGCGGCCGTATCCCCGACGGGCTCGCCGAGGTCCCCGGCACCCGCGCGGCCACACGCAACACCCATGGCACCGGATGCTCGCTCTCGTCGGCCATCGCCACGCGCCAGGCTCAGACCGGCGACTGGGTGCACGCCCTGACCCTCTCGAAGGCCTGGCTGCTCGACAGTCTGCGCTCCGCCGACGAGCTCCACGTTGGCCGCGGAAACGGCCCCATCAACCACTTCCACTCCCTCTGGGCGGATGCGTCGGCCACCGCGTCACTCACCCAGTCCTGACCTCACCACCGAAAGAACCTCATGCTCCTCTCCGAACAGATCGTTCTCGTCACAGGCGCCGGTCGCGGCCTCGGCCACTCCATCGCCCGCGCGTTCGCCCGCGAAGGCGCCCGCGTCGTCGTCAACTACCGCTCCTCGCGTGCCAGCGCCGAAGCCCTCGCCGACACGCTCAACGCCGGCTCGAGCACCCCGCGCGCCGTCGCGCTACAAGCCGACGTCACCTCACCCGACGAGGTGGCAGCGCTCTTCTCGGCCGCCCACGCTCACTTCGGCCACCCCATCACGACCGTGGTCAACAACGCCCTCGCCGACTTCTCCTTCAACGGCGACGCCCGCGCATCCGCCGACACCATCGGCTGGGATGCCTTCGCCGCCCAGTTCGAGGGCACGGTCCGAGCCACCCTCAACACGACACAGGCCGCCCTGCCCGCAATGCGCGCCGCGGGCTTCGGCCGCATCATCACCATCGGCACGAACCTGTTCCAGAACCCGGTCGTGCCCTACCACGACTACACGGCCGCGAAGGCGGCGGTCCTCTCCCTCACGCGCACGCTCGCGGCCGACCTCGGCCCACACGGCATCACCGTCAACATGGCGTCGGGCGGTCTCCTCCGCACCACCGACGCGAGCGCCGCCACCCCCGAGGCCGTCTTCGACGCCATCGCCGCGGCCACCCCGCTCGGCCGCGTCGTCACCCCCGACGAGTTCGCCGACGCCGTCCTCTTTTTCGCGAGCCCGCTCTCCCGCTCGGTCACGGGCCAAAACCTCGTCGTCGACGGAGGCCTCGTCAAAAATTGATGGCGCATGGGCCCCGAGGAGAGCCCATAGAGGACAAATGCGGTGCCATCCACGCAGGGATGGCACCGCATTCACGTCTCGTCGAGGATCAGCTCTCGCCGATGGCGATCGCCTCAGCCTCTTCGAGTTCAGACTTGATGGGCGCGTTCACGCGGGCGAGCGCCTTGCGGCCGAGCAGCACGATGAGCATGGCCACGAGGGCCGAACCGGCGGCGGCGTAGTACGGCACCGACGGCGTGAAGATCTTGGCCAGCTCGGACGCGACGGGCGGGGCAACGGCTCCGCCGAGGAACCGCACGGCCGAGTAGGACGACGACGCCACCGAACGGGGCAGGTCGGTCGCCTCCATGACGCATTCGGTCAGCACCGTGTTCATGATGCCGAGGATGAGCCCACCGACGATGACGCAGACGATCAGTCCCGCCTTGACGTCGATGAGCAGCCCCGCGGCGATGAGGTCGAGCGAGAGCAGGATGAGCGTCATCCAGAGCACGCGGGTGCGCGGCATCCGGGCGGTGAGAACGGGGGCGACGAGCACGCTCGTGACGGCCAGGCCGATGCCCCAGCCGAAGAAGACGAAGCCCAGTTGCAGGGCGGGCAGCTCGAGCGGGAACGGCGTGTAGGCCAGCAGCACGAAGAACGCGATGTTGTAGAACAGCGCGGTCGCGGCGAGCACGGCCAAAGCCGGGCGGCCGAGCGCCTTGAACGGAGCCGACAGCTTGATGGGCGTGGGCTTCGTCTCCTCCTTGCCCAGCAACACGACGATGGCGATAAATCCGACCGCCATGAGCACGGCGGTGCCGAAGAACGGTCCGCGCCAGCTCCACGAGCCGAGCAGTCCGCCGAGCAAAGGCCCGATGGCGATACCCAGGCCGAGCGCCGCCTCATAGAGGATGATGGCGGTCGACGTTCCCCCGGATGCCGCCCCCACGATCGTGGCCAACGCGGTCGAGATGAACAGCGCGTTGCCGAGACCCCAGCCGGCGCGGAAGCCGATGACGGATTCGACGTTGCCCGACAGCCCGGCCGCCAGCGCGAACGCGACGATGAGCGCGAGGCCGATGAGCAGCGTGCGCTTGGCGCCGATGCGGCTCGACAACCAACTGGTGAAGAACATGGCCACACCGGTGACGACGAGGTAGCTGGTGAACAGCATCTCGGCTTCGGTGGGCGTGGCTTGCAGGTCGGCCGCGATGGCCGGCAGGATGGGGTCGACGAGACCGATTCCCATGAAGGCGATGACGCTCGCGAAGGCGACGGCCCACACCGAGCGGGGTTGCTTGAGAACGGCGCCGAGGCCGGCGCTCTGGTGGCCCGCCATCAGGCGTCGTCCCGTTTGGAGAGGAGCGTGCCCACGGCGACGCGCTGCTGCAGAATGCGCGTGGCTTCGGTCAGGTGCTCGAGTTCTTCGGGCGCCAGGTCGGAGAAGTGCGGCACGAGGGCCTCGGCGAGGGTGTCGCGCCATTCATGCAGCGCCTTCTCCCCCTTGGGCGTGATGGCGATCTGCCAGGCGCGCCCATCATCGACGTCGACGATGCGCTTGACCCAGTCGACCTGGTCGAGGTTGCGGATGATCTTCGTCATCGTGGGCTGCGACACCCGGCTCTGGCGGGCCAATTCTCCGAGGCGCACGGGGCCCAGCGAGACGAGCGTCGAGAGCGTGCGCCACACGGCGGGCGATTCTGCGCTCTCGGTGGACTGCGCGGCGAGGCGCGTGAGGCGGTTGGCGACGGTCACGAGATCGCCGAGGAGGAGGGGTAGCTGGTCGGCAGAGACTCCCGGCTCTGCCTTCTGATCTACGGTAAGCATTACTCAATTATATACATAGCTTGGCTATGCATTCTCCCGCTTCTCTGTCGGCGAACCGTCGGGCTCCGGCATCCGGAAACGCCGAAAGGCGCCACCCCGTGCGGGATGACGCCTTTCGAACTGAGACGAGCGGATGACCGGAGCCACCCGACCGAACCCGAGTAAGAGGCCCTCTCGGGCCCTGATTACTTGAGGGTAACGGTTGCGCCGGCCTCTTCGAGCGAAGCCTTTGCCTTCTCGGCAGCTTCCTTGGTCGCGCCTTCGAGGACAGCCTTGGGGGCTCCGTCGACGACGGCCTTGGCCTCGCCGAGGCCGAGGCTGGTGAGCTCGCGCACAACCTTGATGACCTGGATCTTCTTGTCGCCGACCGACTCGAGAACGACGTCGAAGGAGTCCTTCTCTTCGACCTCTTCAGCAGCGGCGCCGGCAGCAGCCGGACCAGCAACGGCGACGGGGGCGGCCGCGGTGACCTCGAAGGTCTCCTCGAATGCCTTGACGAACTCGGAGAGCTCGATGAGGGTCAGGCCCTTGAACTGCTCGAGCAGCTCTTCAGTTGACAGCTTTGCCATGATATTTCTCCCTTTGTCTTTTATGTACTCAACCGCGTGTCTAGGCGAAACCTAGGACGCGGACTCCTGCTTCTCACGCAGCGCGTCGACCGTGCGAACGGCCTTCGACAGCGGTGCGTTGAACAGATATGCGGCTCCGAACAGCGAGGCCTTGAAGGCGCCGGCAAGCTTGCCGAGCAGAACTTCGCGGGACTCGAGGTCGGCGAGCTTGCCTACCTCTGCGGCGGACAGCGGGTTACCGTCGAAGTAACCGCCCTTGACCACCAGGAGAGGGTTTGCCTTGGCAAAGTCGCGCAGACCCTTCGCAACGGCGACCGGGTCACCGTGAACGAATGCGATGGCGGACGGACCGGCGAGCTCGTCGTCGAACGACGAGATGCCGGCGTTGTTCGCCGCAATCTTGGTCAGCGTGTTCTTCACCACGGCAAAGGTTGCGTCCTCACTGATGGACTTGCGCAGCGTCTTGAGCTGAGCAACAGTGAGACCGCGGTACTCGGTCAGCAGAACGGCAGTCGAGCTCTGGAATTTCTCCGTGAGTTCGGCAACCGAGGCTTCCTTGTTCGCCATGGCCACTCCTTATGTATTAGTTCCGTAACGCGGTGAGCGTTACGTGACCAGGCCACCGGCAACTCTGTTGGAGTCACACCCGCACATGAAAAAAGCTCCGGCGCAAGCGCTCGGAGCAGAATGACGATCTCGGGAAAAACCCGAACCATCGAAAACTTCGAATCACCTGCGCGGGCGTTCTCGTGAGAGAGCCTTAGTTCGTCGTGCATTGCTGCACTCGGATAACCAGCGGTCTTTGGTCCTGGATCAGAGTACGCGAGGGGATGCCGCGGCGCAAGTTCGGCCGCGACATCCGTTCTGCGTGCCGGCGTTGGGCACGGGATGCCCGGAGCGACACGCTCTGACGCCCGCCCCGCGCCGTCGCGCACGAGGTCGTCAGGCGAGGGGTAGCGTGACGCGGAACACCGTGCGACCCGGGCGGCTCTCGGCCGTCACCGTTCCGCCGTGCGCCTGCACGACGCCGTGCACGATGGCGAGGCCGAGGCCCGTCGAACCCGTGGCCCGCGACCGGGAGTCGTCGCCGCGCGTGAAGCGCTCGAACAGGCGCGGCGTGAGCTCCGGGTCGATGCCGGGGCCGTCATCCGAGATCTCGATCACGGCCGTCGATGCCTCTCCGAGGGCGAGCGACGCGGTGACCGTGGTGCCGGCGGGTGTGTGCACGCGCGCGTTGCCGAGCAGATTGGCCACGACCTGGTGCAGGCGCGGCGCATCCCCCACCACACTGATGGGCTCGTCGGGGATGTCGAGCTCGAACACGTGATCGGGCGCGGCGGCATGCGCGTCGTTGACGGTGTGGATGAGAAGATCCGTGAGGTCGACGGGCGCGCGGTCGAGCTCGCGCCCCTCGTCGAGACGGGCGAGCAGCAGCAGGTCCTCGACGATGGTGGTCATGCGGCCGGACTCGGACTGGATGCGGCCGAGCGAGTAGTTGACGTCGTCGGGCAGGTCGTCGCTGTGCCGGGTGGCGAGCTCGGAGTATCCGCGGATGGAGGCGAGCGGCGTGCGCAGTTCGTGCGAGGCATCCGAGACGAATTGCCGCACCTTGCTCTCGGAGGCCTGACGGGCCGTGAGCGCCGAACCGACGTGCCCGAGCATCCGGTTGATGGAGGAACCGACGCGGCCGACCTCGGTGCGGGGGTCGGCATCGGCGTCGGCCACGCGAACACCCAGCGCGACCTCGCCGCGGTCGAGCGGCATCTGTGACACGGCAGCGGCGGTGGCGGCGACACGGTCGAGCGGGCGCAGCGACAGGCGCACGATGAGCCAGGCCACGAGACCCGCGAGCACGGCGCCGAAGAGGGAGATGAGCAGCACGATGAGCACCTGCTGCGAGACCGTCGCGTCGACCTCGTCGAGTGGCAGGCCGAAGATGTAGTCGCCGTAGGGCGTTGGCACCACGACCATGCGATAGTCGCCGAACTGGCCGCCGAGGCTGACCGTGCGGGGGCGCTCGATCTGGATGACGCCGTCCCACCCGGGCGTGCCGGACGAGGCTGCATCGACCTGTGCCGCATAGGCCACGAGCGCCCGGCCCTGGGCGGCGGGCAGTGTGTAAGCCGCACCGTGGGCCACATAGCCGGCGTCGATGAGCGAGCCGTTGCGGTAGATGGCGCCGATGAAACCCTGCGAATAGCCGGGGCGCTGGATGAAACCGGGGGGCGTCGTGTAGGTATCGGAATTCGTCGAACCCGTGCCGGGCTCCGAGCCCGACGATGTCGCACCGCCGCGGCTCACGACCTCGCGCAGCTGGTTGTCGACACCCGCGATGAGGAGGGACTGCGTCGAGAGCACGGTCGCGAAGCCCACGATCAGGCTCGCGATGGCGAGCAGCGCGATGACCGCGACCGTGAGCTGGCGGCGCAACGTCCAGGGCAGCCCGAGAGCGCGGCGCCAGAACGCGGGGCGCGCTGCCCGAGCCTCGCCGGGTTCGCCTGACGGCGCCTGTCGCGCAGACGCATCGGCCGCCGATGGCGCGCCAGGGCGAGGAGGGGGCGCGTCAGGGCGAGGCGGGTGCGGCGACGCGGGCGTCGCGGGGGGCGTGGTCACGCGCCATCCGCCGGTTTGATCATGTAGCCGACGCCGCGGATCGTGTGGATCATGGCGGGGCGCCCGGCGTCGATCTTCTTGCGTAGATAGGAGATGTAGATCTCGACGACGCTGGCCTTGCCGCCGAAGTCGTAGCTCCAGACGCGGTCGAGGATCTGGCTCTTCGAGAGCACGCGACGCGGGTTGCGCATGAGGTAACGCAGCAACTCGAACTCCGTGGCGGTCAGCTCGATGGGGGTGCCGTCGCGGTAGACCTCGTGGCTGTCCTCGTTGAGCGTCAGGTCGCCGACCTGCACGGTGGGTCCGTCGTTGTCCACAGCGAGAAGGGTCGACCGGCGGATGAGGCCGCGCAGGCGCGCCACGAGCTCTTCGAGGCTGAACGGCTTGGTGACATAGTCGTCGCCGCCCGCCGTGAGTCCGTTGATGCGGTCGTCGAGGGAGTCCTTGGCGGTGAGGAACAGCACGGGCATGTCGTCGCCGTTGGCACGCAGGCGGCTGAGGATCTGCAGGCCGTCGAGATCGGGCAGCATGATGTCGAGCACCACGGCGTCGGGGCGGAAATCGCGTGCGGCGGCGAGCGCGGCCTGCCCGGTGGCGGCGGTGCGCACCTCCCAGCCCTCGTAGCGCAGTGCCATCTTGAGCAGATCGGTGAGGGTGGCCTCGTCGTCGACGACGAGCACGCGCACGGGCGAACCGTCGGCGCGGGTGAGGGCGGTGCGGTGGGCGCTCGAAGCGAAGGGTGTGTTACTCACAATCCTCAGTATGGGCATCTTCCTATGAGCGGTCTATGAGCCAGCCAGATGCACGCCGACATAGAGAACGCAAAGGAATCGTCGTGGCCGGGCATAGGCGGCGTCCCTACCTTCTGGACTGCGGCACCCCGGCCGCCCTAACGTCAGAAGGAATCCTCATGTTTGGCACCTATCTTCGGCGCGAGCTGATCGGCAGAAGAAAACAGACCATCATCATCGCCATCGGCATGGCCCTCGCGATCGCGCTCGTCATCATCGTCAACTCGGTCTCGGCCGGGGTGAGGAATGCTCAGACGACGGTGCTGCAATCCGTCTATGGTGTCGGCACCGACATCACCGTGAGCCAGGCCGCGACTCCCCCGGCGGAAGGCGGCACCGATGGGCCCGGCCAGCGCTTCGACTTCGGGGCGGATGCGGGGGCCACCACCGACGGATCGACGACGGTCGCGACATCCCGCCTCGAGGCCGCTCGCGGGACCACCACCTTCGCCGCCTCGGACCTCGACACGGTCACGGCGTTGCAGGGCGTCTCCGGTGCCGCCGGAACCCTCGCGCTGACGAACACGACGTTCGACGGCGAGCTGCCCGACTTCTCGCAGATGCAGGCGCCCGGCGCGACCGGCTCCGACGCGGGCACGGACGCCGACTCGGGGACGGGCACTGACTCGGGCACCGACTCAGGCACGGGCTCCGACGCGGGCACGGCCCCTCAGGGCGGCGCGGATGGCGCGGGCGGCAGCTCCTTCAACGTGGACTCCTTCACGGTGCTCGGCCTCGATCCCGCCGCCGACGCCGTCGGCCCCCTCTCGGCCGTGACCCTGACGGACGGACGCGGGCTCGAAGCATCCGACACGGGCACCGACAACGCCGTGCTCGATGCCACCTACGCCACGGCCAACGACCTCGCCACGGGTGACACGCTCGACATCGGCGGAACCACGTTCACGGTCGTGGGCATCGTCGGGGCCACGGGGTCGGACGCCGAGACCGCCTCGAACGTCTACATCCCGCTCGACCGCGCGCAGACCATCTCGGGTCTGACCGACCAGATCTCGACCATCTCGGTGCAGGCGTCGTCGTCGACCGAGATCGCCGCGGTGAAGGCCGCGATCGAAAAGGACCTGCCCGACGCGACGGTCTCAACGCAGGAAGACCTCGCCTCGAGCGTGTCGGGCTCCCTATCGTCGGCCTCGGGCCTCGTCTCGAGCCTCGGCACCTGGCTGTCGATCATCGTGTTGGCCGCGGCGTTCCTCATCGCCATCCTCTTCACCATCTCAGGGGTCTCTCGCCGCACGCGCGAATTCGGCACGCTCAAGGCCATCGGATGGTCCAACCGCCGCATCGTGGGCCAGGTCGCGGGTGAATCGGTCGTGCAGTCGCTCATCGGCGGAGCCGTCGGTGTGGCCGTCGGACTCCTCGGCGTGGTCGTCGTGAACCTCTTCGCCCCCACCCTTACGGCATCGGCCAGCTCGTCGGCCGGCGGCGGCATGCCCGGTGGCGCACCCGCTGCGGCGGGTTCGGGCGGCGGTTCGGGCGCGGGCGACGCGGCCGCGAACCTGCCCGGTGGCGGTTTCGGCGGCGGCCAGGCGGCGGCATCCACCACCGATGTCGTGTTGAACGCCCCCGTCACGCCGCTCATCATCGTGATCGCCGTGGCCCTGGCGGTGGCCGGCGGCCTGCTCGCCGGCGCGATCGGTGGATGGCGCGCCTCACGCCTGCGCCCCGCCGAGGCCCTGCGCTCGGTCGGTTAGGCCGCACTCCCCTTCCCCTTATTACTTCTCTCAACGAACCCCGACGGAGCATCCGATGTACACCCTCACCGACCTCACCAAGACCTATTCACAACCCAAACGCACCGTCACGGCGCTGAACGGCGTCGACCTCACGATCCCCGACGGCCAGCTCGTCGCCATCCAAGGCCCGACGGGCGGCGGCAAGTCGACGCTGCTTCAAATGCTCGGCGCCCTCGACCGGCCCACCTCCGGGTCGATCGCGCTGCGCGGCGACGACCTGTCGACCCTCAGCGAGGCGAAGCTCGCCACCATCCGGGCGTCGGAGATCGGTTTCGTCTTCCAGGGGTTCAACCTGATCCCCACCCTGACGGCACTCGAGAACGTCGAGATGGCGCTGATTCCCGCGAAAGTGCCGGCCCAGGAGCGCGTGCATCGGGCCACCCAGGCGCTCGAATCGGTGGGCCTCGGCGAGCGCGCCACACACCTGCCCAACGAGCTCTCGGGCGGCCAGCAGCAGCGCGTCGCGATCGCCCGCGCGCTGGTCAAGAACCCGAAGGTGCTTCTCGCCGACGAGCCGACGGGCAACCTCGACGAGCAGACGCGCGACGAGATCATGCAGCTGCTGGAAGGCCTCTGGCGCGAGCAGAACCTCACGGTCATCATCGTCACGCACGATTCGGCGGTGGCCAAACGCGCCGAGCGGCGACTGCGCATCGCGAACGGCACGATCAGCGAAGTGGCCTGAAAAAGCGAAAAAACCCCGATCGGATGCTGAGAACCCCTACGATATTGGATGCCCACCGTGGGCGCTCTGCCACCTCCCCTGAAAGGGACACAATGACAAACGCTCCCCAGTACCAGTCCGCCCCCGGCCAGCAGGCCACGCCCGCCGACTACCCCGGCAAGACCCTGGGCCTCGTCGGTTTCATCCTCAGCATCGTCGTGCCGGTCGTCGGCCTCATCCTGAGCCTCGTCGCCCGTTCGCAGTCGAAGAACGCCGGCTTCGAGAACAAGTGGGCCAAGATCGGCATCATCGTCGGCATCATCCTGACGATCCTCGGCATCATCGGCTTCATCATCAACATGGCGGTCCTGCTGCCGATGCTGCAGCAGTACTAGATCGCGACAGCACCACCAGCGCGCTCCACGAACAGGGCGGTACTCCGGAGACGGGGTGCCGCCCTTCGTCGTGTGGCCGGGCGGGCGGCCCCGCGAGCGGTGGGTAGTCCTGCCCCTGGCGGCCCGGTAGCCATCCGTGTTTAGAGTGGGGTGGACGAGCCGATCCCGGCCCCCTTCACCGCCCCAGGAGGCGCCGTGCATTCTCTGCTTCCCGCGCCGCAAACGCCGCCGGCGCCCGAGCGCCCATCCGCGGTTAGCGCCACTCCGGCACAGTCCATACCCGCCGCGCCCGCCGCATCCCGCCGCCTCCCGTTTCCCGGCTGGCCGCTGTGGCTCATCTTCGGGCTCGGCATCATCCCGAGCCTCCTCGCCCTGCTCGTGCTCGGCCTCGCCAAGGACGCATCCATCGACACCGCCGCCCGGCAAGCACCGCTCGTCGACCGCACCGTCGTCGTCACCGGCACGCTCGACTCGATCGACACGACTTCGGGCATGCCGAACGTGACGGGCTACTACACGCTCGAGGTGCCGGCGGAGGCTGAGGGCGGAACGCCCATCGAGCTCACGGCGCGCGGCGGCACGAACTGGGGTTTCCCGCCCTCGAAAGACTTTCCCGAGCAGATGTCGTTCCTGGTCGAGCGGGGCGCCGACCCGAGGGTCGTGGATAGCGGCCGCCTCGGCAGCCTCGAGCCAGTCACCGCGGCTAGCGAGCGCGGAGACCGAATGGATGTCGTCATAGCCGTCGCCGCGTGGGTGATCTCGATCATCCTCTTCTGGGTGTGCGCCCTCGGCCTGCCCATCCTCGCGGTCGTGCAAACGGTGCGCCGCCGTCGCGCCCGCGTCGAACAGGCCGTCGCCGCGGGCGGCCACCGCTGGACGCACCCCTACCCCAAACGCGGCTGACGCCGGCATCCGGGCCCGTTCGGCGGCCGCGCGTACGAGGTTGCCCGCGACCGGCGACCCCGTGGCACCGTCCTCCGCATGGGTACTCCTCCCCGTGGCCCGCCCCATGCCCCTCCGCTAGGTTCGACACATGACGACCAGCACCACGCCCGCCGCCGACGCCCCCGCCTCCCCCTCGGCCGCCCGCCGACCGCGTCGCCGCCTGCGCATCGAGCTGTCGCCCCTGCGCTGGACCCAGGCCGCCTTGGCGGCCTTCGCGGTGTTGTCGGTGCTCGTCGGCGTGGGTTACATCCTGCCGGCCGTGCCAAACGACGGCCCCACCTACGAGCTGCCTGAGTCGTTCACGGCGAAGACCGACGACGGCCGAACCATCACGTTCACGGCCGAGCGCGGCATGCGCTTCGGGCTCCTGCGCCAGGACACCTCCAAGGGCTACCGCGCCGACATCCTCGACGTGAAGACGCCGCAACCGTCCTCGACCGAGTTCCCGTTCTCGGACGACTTCTTCGGCCGGAATGAGCGCAACGCGATCACGCTCTCGTTCACGCGCATCGCCCAACCCAACAGCCAGAAGGGGCCGAACCAGACCCTCACGGAGACCTTCGGCGACGTCGACACGATCTATGTCGCCTCCGAGAGCCTCTTCCCCGGCCGCACCGAGCGTGAGATCAGCGAGCTGCCCACTGCCGCGATGACGCTGACGAGCGACCTCGACACGATTCAGAACATCCGATATGCCTACGGCCCCGACGGGAACTCCGACGACGCCAGCGAGTGGTGGGTCACGTTCAACTTCGACGCCCTGCAGAAGGCGGGCAAGACTAACCTGCTCTACCCGCTCGAGTGGTACACCAACCCGCTCTTCCCCGAGCTGCGCCGCATCGCGCCCTGGGTGGCCGGTTACGCGGTCCTCGCCGCGCTGCTCGCGCCGATCCCCTTCGGCATCGCCCGCCGCCTGCGCGAGCGCCGCGACGACAAGGATGCGCCCGCGCGTTAACAATCGGTGACTCCCGGCCCGCCTCGCGCGAGACGGCCGCGCTTCTGCCTAAGATCGCCGAGGGCAGATCACCGGAGGTACGCGTGTCGGCATACGACATCGACGAATACGACGACGTGCGACACGAGCACATCGACGCCGATGCGATCCGGCGACGGCGAGAACCCGACGGCCGCGGCGGATGGATCACGCTCGGCATCGTGCTCATCGCCCTGTTCGTCACCATCCGCGTGGTCGCGCAGGCCGCGAATTTCGAAATCGGCGAGCCGCTGCGCGACTTCTTCACGCTGTCGATCAGCGTGGTCGTCGAGTCGCTGCCGTTCGTCTTCCTCGGCATCCTGCTGTCGATCTTCGTGCAGATCTGGTTGCCCGAGAACTTCCTGCTGAAGCGGCTGCCGCGCAACCCGTTCTTCCGGCGCATGGTGCTGTCGCTGCTCGGCGTGCTCTTTCCCGTCTGCGAATGCGGCAACATGCCGCTCGCGCGCGGCCTCATGATGAAGGGCCTGTCGACGGCCGACGCCATCACGTTCCTGCTCGCGGCGCCGATCCTCAACCCGATCACGATCATCACGACCTACCAGGCGTTCGGGTGGAACGACGGCATCCTCATCTCGCGCATCATCGGCGGCTTCGTGATCGCCAACCTGGTGGGCATGCTCATCAGCCGGCACCCGAAGCCCGATTCCCTCATCACGCCGGGGTTCCAGGCCGCGTGCGCCAACCAGGGTCACGGGCACGATCAGGGCCGCCGCACCACCCGCAGTGTGCGCGCCTTCGCCGAAGAAAGCTCGGCCATGCTGCCGGCGCTGTTCATCGGTTCGGCCATCGCGGGCGCCATCCAGGTGGGCATCCCCCGCGACTTCCTCGTCGCGCTCGGCTCCAACCCCATGCTCTCGGTCATCGCCCTCGTGCTGCTGGCCTTCGTGATCTCCATCTGCGCCAACGTCGACGCTTTCTTCATCCTGTCGTTCGGGGCATCCTTCATGCCCGGCGGAATCGTCGCGTTCCTCGTGTTCGGGCCCATGATCGACATCAAGATGCTCACCCTGATGCGCACGACCTATACGACGCGCGCGCTCGTCCTCATCACGGCCCTCGTCGCGGCGGGCGCCATCATCCTCGGCCTGGCGGTGAACCTCCTTGCATAACAACTTCCTCCGACGCTGGGTCGGACCGGTGCTCGCCCTCATCGGAATCGTCGCCATGCTCTGGCTCGGGCTGACGGGCAAACTCGAGCTCTACATCCATCCGCGCTATGTCGTTTTCACCGTGGTGATGGCGGTCATCGGCTTGGTGTTCACGCTCGCCTCGTTCTTCATGGCGCCACAGTGGCGCGACAAGCACACCCACGATGAGGATGCTGCACCCACCGGGCGCGCCCGCCGCCTCGCCAAGGCCACCGGCCTCCAGCTGAGCGCCGCCGCCATCATCGTGGCCGCCATCTTCGCCATGCTCGTGCTGCCCCCTGCCCCACTCTCCCTGTCGGCGGCCGAGCAGCGCAGCGTGAACAGCTCGGTCGGCAGCGCGCCCGTCGCTCCCATCAGCGACGAACAGCTGGCATCCATCGACACCTCCACCTTCACGGTCAAGGAGTGGACGACCTATCTGAACATGGGCGTCAGCGCCGAATTCTTGGCCGAGAACCCCGTCGACGTGACGGGTTTCGTGAGCGCCGACACCAACGACCCCGACAACGTGTTCTTCGTCACGCGGTTCTCGATCACGTGCTGCGCCGTCGACGCCAGTCCCCTCGGCCTCGCGGTCTATCACCCGAACTGGCAGAACGAACTCACCGAGGGCAAGTGGGTGCGCGTGCGCGGCGGCATCGTGCCCAACCCGAGCGCTTTCAGCACCGAGACCTATGCGGTCGTGCCGACCGACGTCGAGCCCGCCGACGATGCGACGGAACCGTATGTCTTCTAGTGCCCCGGCGTCTCCGGCGTCGCAACGCACGCGGCGCTCGCAGCGCACCCCTGCGCAGCGCTACCGGCGCCTCGTCATCGCGACCTTCAGCGTGCTCGTGCTGCTGCTCGGCGGCCTCACACTCGCCAACTTCGGCCTCGCGCCCGCTCTTGAACAGGCGCGCTTCGACGCCACGACCCTCACGCAATCACGCGGCCAGACGGTCGAGTTCCAAGCCAACCAACCGCTCGCCGAGGCCGGCACCATCACGGTGAAACCCGAGACCGCCTTCACCACCTCGCTCGACGATCGCACCCTCGTCGTCACCTTCCCCGAGCCGCTGCTCTCCGACACCGACTACACGATCAGTGCCACGGATGTCGGGGGCTCCCAGACATTCGGTCGGGCGACGTTCACGACCTCCTTCAGCACGCCGGGCTCCGAGATCCTCACGCTGATCGACGGCGCGAGCGCCCCAGGAACCGGCGCTGAGGGCGGCACGGGCCGCGACACCATCCGGCGCACGCTTCTGACCGACGCGTCGCACGAGGACATCCTCGAGGCCGACAGCATCGACGAGTTCGTCAGCACGGGGCAACTCGTCATCGCCGCCGTCACGAGCGACTCCGGCATCCGCTCGCTCATCGTGCACCGTTTGCGCGACGGCTACGAGGAGCGCGTGCGCCTGCCGGCCGGGTCGAGCGCCGTGCAGCTGCGGTCGTCGCCGACCACGAACCTGTTCGGATTCGTGCAGCGCACGCCGGGTGCGAGCGACACCCTCACGCTGTACGACACCACCGACCTGACGCAGCCTCAGTATGTCTTGGGCGCGACCGAGGGCATCCCCGAGAGCATGCTCGAGTGGCGTTTCGTGCCGAACACCTCGCAGCTCATCGTGCAATCGGACAAGCAGGCGCTCAGCCTGATCGACCCGGCCGGCGCCCAGCCGCCCCTGCCGCTCGGGTTGCATGCCGACATCCGCGCGTTCATCCCCGGCACGCTGTCGTTCGCGGTCTCCGACCCGACGGGCGGCTCGATCGTCAACCTGCAGACGGGCGAGACCACGCCCCTCGAGGCCATCGCCAATCCCGATGCCGCCGGCGAACCCGACCGTCTCGCCGTCGTCTCGGTGCCCGAGGGCGGCGGCCCGGCCAGCCTCGTCGAATCGCGCGTCGTGCGCGACCCCGCCACCTTCGCCGACCTGCGCTACGCCGTCTACAGCCTCACACCCGACGGCGCGCGCATGCTCTACGACCGCCCCGCGTCCAGCGGCGAGGTGCGCTCCCTCTGCCTCTCCGACAACGGGCAGTACCTGGCCATCGACGTGCGCCCGAACATCGGGGATGCCGACGCCGCCGCCTCCGAGGCCGCCACCGCCCCCGGCGCCCAGACCCTCATCACCGACCTCCGCACGCAGAAGGACGTCGGCGTCGTCGAGGGCGCCTCGGCCGACTGGTGCCTCTGACGTTCGTCGCCCAGTTCGAGCCGATCCGGCTGTATTACGGTGGCAGGGTGGATGCCGCAGCCAGACTCGTCGACCTCGCCAGAACCCTCGGCGCCGCCGAGCCCGATGCACGACGTTTCCTCGCCGAACTCGGCCGCCGCGGAGCGGGCGTGCGGCGCGGTCCGCTCTGGTTCCTCGACGCGGGCCGCGGCGGTCGCAACACCATCTCGGGCACGGGTGTGAAGCCCGAGTTCGACGACGGCACGCGCGGCCAGATCCGTCACTTCACGGGCACCGCTGCGACCGTCGCCCGCATCGGTTCGCGCGCCACCCGCTGGGCCACGCTGCACATTCTGCGCGACGGCCCCGACACGGCCGACGGTCGGCTGAGTGAGGCGGCCATCACGTTCGCCGAGGCACTCCTCTCGGGCGAGCTCGCAACGCGCGATGCGGCCGACTGGATCGCGCGCAACATCCTCGCCTGATCGGCTTTTCGCGGGCGGGAATACCTCAGGTGCCCCTCCGCTTATAGATAGTTGACCAAAGTCCACTAGATGGTTATAGTTGACCTATATCAACGACATGGCGCAGCGTCGGGCCAGCAACCACACACGTTTCCTCTGGAGCATCCACTCATGACCACCGCATCAACCGAGGCGCCGCCCGCCCCGAAGATGACGCACCGCCAGGTGCTCGAAGCCCTCTCGGGCCTCCTGCTCGGCATGTTCGTCGCCATCCTCGCCGGCACCGTCGTCTCGACCTCGCTTCCCCGCATCGTCTCCGACCTCAACGGCGACCAGACCGCCTACACCTGGGTCGTCACCGGCACCCTGCTCGCGACCACGGTCTCGACACCCATCTGGGGCAAGCTCGCCGACCTCTTCAACCGCAAGCTGCTCATCCAGCTCTCGCTCGTCATCTTCGTGATCGGTTCGGCCCTCGCCGGCTTCTCGCAAGACACCAACACGCTCATCATCTTCCGCGTGCTGCAGGGCCTCGGCGCCGGCGGCCTCACGGCACTCAGCCAGATCATCATGGCCGACATCATCAGCCCGCGTGAGCGTGGCCGCTACATGGGTCTCTTCGGCGGCGTCATGGCCGTCGGCACGGTCGGTGGCCCCCTCATCGGTGGCTTGCTCACCGACGGTTTCGGCTGGCGCTGGAACTTCTTCGTGGCCCTGCCCGTCGCCATCGTCGCGATCATCCTGCTGCAGAAGACGCTGCACCTGCCCAAGGTCGTCAAGCGCGTCGTCTCGATCGACTACCTCGGTGCCGTCCTCATCGCCGGCGGCGTCTCGCTGCTGCTGATCTGGGTCTCGATGGCCGGAAACCAGTTCGACTGGTGGAGCACCACGACCGCCTGGATGGTGGGAGGCGCCGTCGTCGCCCTCGTGCTCGCCGTGATCGTCGAGCTGCGCGCCAAGGAGCCCATCCTGCCGATGAGCCTCTTCAAGAACCGCACCTTCACTCTCGCCGTCATCGCCTCGATCTCGGTCGGTGTGGCCATGTTCGGCACCTCGGTCTACCTCGCGCAGTACATGCAGCTCGCCCGTGGCGCCTCGCCCACCGAGTCGGGTCTGCTCACGCTGCCCATGATCGCCGGCCTGCTGCTCTCGTCGACCATCATCGGAAACATCATCAGCCGCACGGGCGTGTGGAAGCCGTACATGATCGGCGGCTCGATCGCCCTCGCCATCGGCCTGGGCCTCATGGGCACCATCCACTACGACACCAACTACGTGCTCGTCTCGGTCTACATGCTGATCCTCGGCGCCGGTGTCGGTGCCGTCATGCAGAACCTGGTGCTCGTCGTGCAGAACGCCGTGCAGCCCTCCGAGCTCGGCGCCTCGAGCGCCGGTGTCGCGTTCTTCCGCAGCCTCGGCGGCACGGTCGGCGTCTCGGTCATGGGTGCCATCCTGGCCACTCGCGTCTCCGACTCGCTCGCGGCCAGCACGGCCCAGCTGCAGGCGGCGTTGGCCAAGCTCGGCGCCGAGGGTGCCAAGATCGGCGAGGCGCTCGCATCCGGAACCATCCCCAAGGTGTCGACGCTGCCCGATTCGGTCCGCCCCATCATCGAGTCGGCCTACGGCGAGGGCGTGGCTCACGTCTTCCTGCTGGCCGCCCCGCTCGCCCTCGTCACGATCCTCGCGATCGTCTTCCTGCCGAACCTCAGCCTCGGCACCAAGACGGCCCTCGAGCGCCGTGAAGAGAGCCGCCTGCAGGAGTCCGAAGAGCGCGTGTTCGAGACGGCCATCGCCTCGATCGACGGCACGCCCACCGGTTCGATCGGCGTAGTCCGCGACGGCGAGACGCGGGATGCCTCGGCCCCCGCCTCCGGCGAACACGGCGCCGACGACAGCGCGCGTCGCTCGGGCAAATAGCACCATGAGCCACGCACTCGACGCCCCGCACGACCCCGCCGTCGACCAGTCCATCGCCCGGGTGGAGGAGCAGTTCGGACTGCTCATCAACCGGGTGAAGGCGTCGATGCGGGACCGTGCCGAGCGGGTCTACCCCGGCCTGCAGCCGGTCGGGTACAAGGTTCTCTCCACCGTGGTCCGGGCGGGGCGTCTGCAATCGGGCGCCCTCTCCGAGATGCTCATGACCGACAAGAGCATCATCAGCCGCACGGTGAAATACCTCGAACAGGTCGGGCTCATCACGCGTGAGCCCGACCCGCTCGACGGTCGCTCGAGCTACATCGTGCCCACGGCTGTCGCCGTCGAACGCATGGATGCCGTGCGACTCGACGATCAGGAGATGCTCTACGACCGCCTGCGCGGCTGGGACCTGGGCGACGTCGAGCGGCTCGCCACCCTGCTTCACATGCTCAACGAGGCCGTGCCGACGGGAGCCTCGGCGGCCACGCGCGAGCGGGAACACGAGCGGGGTTCGTCGTCAGGCGCCTGCTGACGCTCGCCTAGCGCGCCGGTCGCTTCCGGGGAAGCCCGGCGGCCGCGGCCCGCGACAGCGTCGTGACGGCCGTCTCCAGCGGCCCCCGACGCCCCAGCAGCGCCAGCACGAGCCCGATGAGAAGTGCCCCGGCCACGTGCAGAAGCCACAGCTGGGGGCTCGATACGAGCCACATCAGGTCGTCATCCATCCATGCATCGGGCGGCAGCACGGCGGCCGTCGCCGCTTCGACGAAAACGTGGGTGCAGTAGATGGTGAGCGGCGCAGCCCCAGCCGCCACGACGGGTGCCAGAACCGCCGCACCCACGCCGCGCACGGCGAGCCCGGCGAACAGGCACAGGCCGATGATCGCCACGGCCGTGCCCGCCGTGAGCACGAGGTCCAGGGTCGAACCCGAGTGCGCGAGCGAGGATGTCAGCCACCACGGGCTCTCGAGCGGCACGAGACCGAAGCCCGAACCCTGCAGATCGGTTGCGACCATATCCTGTCCTTCGGAGCCGGCGGTGAACCCCCGCGACCGCGCGATGGCATCGATGCCACCGAGCGGTCCGAGCGCCAGGGCCGACAGTGCCCAACCGGCAAAAGCGGCCACTGCTCCACCGAGGGTCAGCCGCAGGGCGAGGCGCCGCAGCATGCGACCGCCGTCCTGGGCAGCGGCTGCCCGGGCCACCAATACGAGGCGCCCCACAGCCATGCCCACGAGCAGGTAGACGATCCAGGTGAAGACCGGATAGACACCCGTGACGAAAAGGTCGGCCACGAACTGCGGCTCGCCGAGGTTCGTCCACGACGGATTCGCGAAATCAGTCGCCGTCAGCCATTCCGTGCGGATGCCGAACGAGACGATCGGCCACACGACAGCCCACAGCAGCGCCACGCCGACGAGGGCGCCCGCATGCAGGCGCAAGAACGGGATGGTGAGCCAGAACGACGCCCCGTAGAAGACGAGGATGATGGCGATACCGCTGTCGACGAGGCCCACCGTCAGGCCGATCGCCATGACCACGGCGCCACGAGCGAGCAGCGCACGGATGGCGGGAGCCATCCCCTGGGGCGCCCGGAAGAGCTCGAAGGACCCGGGCGACGCGACGGTTTCGGCCGGCCGATCGCGCGCCGCCGTTCGGCTTTCGGGTCCGTGCCCGCTCCCGTCGACCCCTCCCAGGTAGCGTCGCATCGACAGCACGACGCCGACGCCCGCCAGCACCGCGAACAGCGCCGCCGCGCGCCCCTGCACGAGCGTGAGCGCGACCGTGGGGCCGCCCTCGGGCAGCTGCTCGTTCCAGACGTGAGCGGCCATCATGCCGATGAGCGCTAGGAAACGCGCCAGGTCGAGACCGACGACCCGCCCGCCGGCCAGGCGCGCGAAACCGAACGCCCGGCGGGGCGTGTCGTGACCGCTGCGGGTGGACGCGCCGGCTCCGTCAGTGGAGGGCGACGCGGCATCCGCCCGCGTCATCCGTTGCGCCAGCTGTGCTCGGGTTCGAAGCCCAGCACGCGCCGGGCCTTGTCGATCGAGAGCAGGGTCTCGTTGTCGCCCAGCTCGCTGAGGTCGCGCGCGAGCGGCACGCCCGGGAACACCTCGGCGACGAGTTCGGAGTTGGGCCTGCTCATGACGGTGTCGGCGGCCGCGATAATGAACCGGTCGAACCCGGTCGTCTGCCAGGCCAGGGCCTTCTCGATCGCCTGCGCACCATCGCGCGCGTCGATGTAGCCCCAGAGGTTCCACTTGCGCAGGGTGGCGTCGGCGTCGAACGAGGGGAACTCGGCATAGTCCTCTGGCGCCATGACGTTGGAGAACCGCAGCCCCACGATCTTCAGGTCGTCGTGCCAGCGCGTGAGCTCGATGGCCATCTGCTCTTCGAGATGCTTCACGAGCGAGTAGGTGCTCTCGGGCCGGGCCGCATACTCCTCGTCGACGGGGATGTAGGGCGGCGGGGTGTCGAACGGCAACCCCAACACGGTCTCGCTCGACGCATACACGACGTTGCGGATGCCGGCGCGGATCGCCCCGTGGAACACGTTGTACGTGGACAGCATGTTGTTGTGGAACGTGGCCACGTCGCTCGCCAGCCCGGGCGCCGGGATGGCCGCGAGATGCACGACGGCGTCGAACCCGCCGATCTTGTCGTTGATACCCCCGAGCGCATCGACGACCTGGCCGTAGTCGCGCAGGTCCACGCGCGTGAAGAGCGGCCCCCGCTCCCCCGCCTGATCGAGGTTCACGACCTCGTTACCACTCTCGACGAGCGCCGCGACGACCGCGCGACCCAGCTTTCCCGACCCACCGGTCACCGCAATACGCATGCGTCCTATTCTGACCCGGGAATGCCTCTGCGCCTAGCTGTCGAGCCGCATTCGGACGACCTCGCCCGACACGCCATCCCCGGTTCGCCCCCGCGCTCGGGGAGAGGGACAATAGATAAGTGAATCCCCTGCTCGCTGGCCGCATCGTCGTCGATGGTGACGACCGCATCGCCTGGCTGCGGGCACGCTCGCGCGGAATCACGGCAACGGATGTCGCCAAACTCAGCACGCCGGCATCCATCCAGTCGGCCGCGACCGCCAAGTTGATGGGCACCGGTTTCGGCGGCAACCGTTACACCGACCACGGCAAGGCGCGCGAACCCGAGATCGCCCGGTGGGTGGCCGCCACGCACGGCATCCAGCCATCGTCGGCGCTCTTCCACAGCGAATACGAGCGCCGCCACCTGGCGACGCCCGACGGCCTGGCGAGCACCGAAGACGGGCGCGTCATCCTCTCCGAGATCAAAACGACGAACAAGTCGTGGCGCAGCATCCCGCGCCACTATCTGCGCCAAGTCTGGTGGCAGCAATACGTTCTGGGTGCCGAACGCACGCTCGTGGTGTGGGAACAACACAACGACTTCGTGCCCCTCGACGACGAGCCCCTCTGCCGCTGGGTCGACCGCGACGAACGCGAGATCAACACCCTGGTCACCATGGCGAACGCGCTCATCGACGAGCTGCACCGGCGCACGACACGCCCCGCCTGACACCCTGGCGGACACCTCTCGGTGGTCTCCGATGCAGTCTTAGCAGTGCGGTGACGCCCCCGAAACATGCGCGAATCATTGCCCCGTGAGACTGACACCAGCACGGCACACGACCCGAACGGTGCCTCGACCATCCGCAACGACAGAGGGGGTACGATGCGCCAGGCAATGCATGAGTCGTGGCTGACTCACACCGAACCACTACCGATCGAAGAAGTTCCCGAGCGCATGACGGCCGCCGTCATCGACGCCGTCGGAGGCCCCGAACAGCTGCACCTCGCCGAGGTCGACACGCCCCGTCAGGTGAACTCCGAGTTCATCGTGCGCGTCGTCGCCGCTGGCGTCAATCCGCTCGATGTGAAGACCCGAGCGGGCCGCGGCGTCGCGGCGGGCATCGAGTCTTACCCGGCCGTGCTGGGCATGGACTTCTCAGGCGTCGTCGTGCGAGCCCCCTACGAGGCGCACCCGCTGCACCCCGGAACCGAGGTCTACGGCATGGTGTCGTTTCCCCGCTACTCGGGCAGTTATGCGCAATACGTCTCGGTTCCGAGCCTGTCGCTGGCCCGCAAACCCGTGGCGCTCTCGCATGTCGAGGCCGCCGGCATCCCCGTCGCGGCACTCACGGCCTGGGGCATGGTGGTCGAGGTCGCCAAGGCGCACGAGGGTCAGCGCATCCTCATCCACGCGGGGTCGGGCGGCGTCGGCCACTTCGCGGTGCAGTTCGCCAAATACTTCGGCGCCCACGTGATCGCCACGGGTTCGGCCCGCAACGAGGGATGGCTGCACGAACTCGGTGCCAGCGAATTCATCGACTACGAGGCCCAACGTTTCGAAGACGTGCTCACCGAGGTGGATGTCGTCATCGACCTCGTCGGCAACGTGCACGACGACACCGGCTCACGTTCGCTGAAAGTCTTGCGGCACGGCGGACTCATCGTCAACGCCCCGACGGGCAGCTGGCCCACGTTCCTCGACGAGGTCGCCGAGGCGGGTGTGCGCGGCACCACCTATAAGGTCGCGCCCGACGGCAACACCCTCTCCACGGTGTCACGTCTGCTCGAATCGGGCGATGTGCGCGTATTCGTCGACCAGGTCTTCGACTTCTCGCAGGCCTCCGAGGCGCATGCGGCCCTCGAGACCGGGCACACGCGCGGCAAGATCGTGCTGCACGTCGCAGACAGCTAGTCAGGCGGCGCCCGTGTTCAGCAGCCGATCTCCGAGCTCGCTGCGCAGGTACAGCACGCTGTGCCCGTAGCGCGTCGAGGTGACGAGCCCGACGGCACGCAGCGCCCGCAGATGCTGGTTCACGGCCGACGTGCTCACGCCGAAGCGCAGGCCGAGTTCGGTCGACGACGCCGGCTCGGCCAGGGCGGTGAGCAGCGCGGCCCGCACGCGACCGAGCACGTTGGTCACGGCATCCGCATCGCCCGTCGGCTGGGCCTCCCACATGGCGCCCTGGCCGCGGGCCGGATACATGACCATGGGCGGTTCGTCGTCTTCGACGGGCGACGAGCCACGGCGTGTGAACATGGTGGGCACGAGCGTGATGCCGAGCCCCGCGGTGGGCAGCGTGCGATCGCCGGGTGACATGACGTCGATCGACAGGACACCGTCGGCGTAGCTCATCGAATCACCCAGGTTGTTGAGCATGGCGGCCAGACCGTTCTGCGCGATCTGCCGCCCCCGGAACACGATGTCGGCCTCGAGGATGGTGCGCATGCGCCCCCAGTACGGCTGAAAGCAGCTCTGCCAATAGTGTTCGAGCCCGCGCAGCATCCGCTCGATCGCCCGGTGCGGGTCGCCCGCGAACACGCGCGGAACCGTGCCGTGGACGGCCTCGAGCTGTCGCCGGAACACGGCCGGATCGATCGCGGCCAGCCGGGCGAACTCGTCCTCGATGCGCGTGAGCGGTGAAGCGGGTCGGGGGTTGAGAAAGTCCGGCGTCCACTGCCTCGTGTCGATCAGTGCGCTCAACACCTCGGTGTCGACGTCGCGTCGCGCCTCCTGCGTATGCCGCAACCACGGCAGCTGCAGCGGGTAACGGGATGGCTCGGTCAGGGCCCGCAATGACAGCCCGAGTTCGCACAGCGGCGAGATGCCGAAACGCAGCCCTGCAAGCTCGACATCGTCCAAGGTGTAGCGCAACATGAAGCACAACGCTACATCACTGCCGCGGGCCACCCGACCCGTGGGACAACTGATCCGTGAGCAACATTCCGCCTTCCGCCGAAACCGGCAGCATCCCCCGTCTCGATCCCGCACCTCTCGCCGACCCCACGCCCGAGGGCCCCGAGTCCTCCCGAGGCCTCTCCGGCCTGCGACGTCGCCTGCCGGCCGCCCTGCAGAACCCCGTGCTGCGGGTCCTCATCGCTTCAACGTTCGTGCACACCCTCGGCCGCGGCGTCTTCCTCACCGTCACGGTCCTCTACTTCAGCCTCATCGTGGGACTCAGCGCGGCCGAGGTCGCTGTGGTCCTCACGGCCGCGAGTGCCGTCGGCGTCGCGACCTCGTTCCTCGGCGGCTTCCTCGCCGACCGCCTGAGCGCGCGCCTCCTGTCGATCATCGCGGCGGCGGGCTCGGGGCTCGCCCTCATGGCTTACACGCTGGCCGACTCCTTCGTCACGACCCTCGTCATAGCGTGCGTCGTCGATGGTTTGATGAGCGCCGAGCACGCCATCCGCGGCGCCATCATCGCCCGGGCTTTCACGGGCACCGAGCGCGTCTCGGCCCGCGCCATCCTCCGCACCGTCACCAACATCGGCATCGCGGTCGGGTCGGGTGCCGGCGGCATCGCCCTGCTGATCTCCACCCCCGAGGCCTACCGCTGGACCATGCTGGGGGCCGGCGCCATCACGGCCGCCAGCGCGCTCCTCCTCGCCAAACTGCCCACCACGGTCGACGCGCACCGCCCCTCTGCGGGAGAAACCGCCGAGCGCCTCAGCGGCCTGTCCCCTTGGCGCAACCCGCGCTACCTCGCCTTCACCACCCTGTCCGGCATCTTCGCCATCCAGTTCGCGGTCTTCGAGATCGGGGTTCCGCTCTGGATCATCCACGACACGGATGCTCCTCCCGCCGTCGTCGCCCTCCTCACGTTCATCAACACCGCGCTGGTGATCGCGTTCCAGATCCCCCTGTCTCGCGGCACCCACGACATGCGCTATGCCGGCCGCGTGTCGTTCGTCGCCGGAATCCTCATGGCGGGCGCCTGCGTCCTCTACTTCACGGCGTCGCTCACGGCCGCCGTCGCGACCGTCGTGGTGTTGCTCGTCGCCCTGGTGCTGCACTCGTTCGCCGAGATCTTGTCGTCGGCCAGCTCGTGGGGACTGTCGTTCGAACTCGCCGACCAGCGCCTGGCGGGCAGCTACCAGGGCGTCTACTCCATGGGCTATTCGCTCGGCACCATGGTCGCCCCGCTCATCGTGACGGGCCTTGCTATCACGCACGGCCTGTGGGGATGGCTGGGCCTCGCCGCCCTCTTCGTCGCCTCCGCTTCTGGCATCACCCTCATCGCGTCGCGCGCCGCCTCCCGCACGCCGTGAGAAGTGGCGGGCGCCTTCGTGGCCCGCGCGGCCGCCCCCGTTAACGCAAGAATGGCCCGCCGAAGCGGGCCATTCTTGTGATGCTGTATCGCGCTGAGTCGTGAAGACTTAGACGAGGATGTTCACATCGAGGGGGATGCCGGGGCCGAACGTGGTCGACACCGTGCCCTTCTGGATGTAGCGGCCCTTGGAGGAGGACGGCTTCAAACGGACGACCTCTTCGAGGGCGGCGTTGATGTTCTCGTCGAGCTGCTCGGGCGTGAAGCTAGCCTTGCCCACGACGAAGTGCACGTTGGAGTGCTTGTCGACGCGGAACTCGATCTTTCCGCCCTTGATCTCGGTGACGGCCTTGGCGACGTCGGGCGTCACGGTGCCGGTCTTCGGGTTGGGCATGAGGCCACGGGGACCGAGGACCTTACCGAGACGACCGACCTTGCCCATGAGCTCGGGGGTCGAGACGGCGGAGTCGAAGTTCGTGTAACCCTCGGACACCTTCTGGATGAGCTCGTCGCCACCGACCTCGTCGGCACCGGCTGCGAGAGCGGCTTCGGCGGCCGGACCGGTCGCGAAGACGATGACGCGCGCGGTCTTACCCGTGCCGTGGGGCAGGATGACGGTTCCACGAACCATCTGGTCTGCCTTGCGGGGGTCGACACCGAGCTTCAGAGCGACCTCGACGGTGCTGTTGAACTTCGACGAGCCGGTCTCTTTGGCGAGCTCGACGGCTTCGGTGGGCGTGTAGAACTTGTCAGCCTGGATCTTGTCGGCTGCGGCCCGGTAGGCCTTAGACTTCTGTGCCATTTTGTTCTCCCATTCGAGAATGTGGTGTGCCTACGCCGGAACCCGCGGGTTCCTGGTGCAGTCGCGCCTGGCTAGCGCTGCCACGATGTTGAAAAAAGGGTGGACTGCTTAGCCTTCGACGGTGATGCCCATGGAACGGGCGGTGCCGGCGATGATCTTCGAGGCGGCGTCGATGTCGTTGGCGTTCAGGTCGACGAGCTTCGCCTCAGCGATTTCGCGAACCTGGTCCTTGGTGAGCTTGGCAACCTTGACGGTGTGCGGCGTGCCGGAACCCTTGGCGACGCCGGCAGCCTTCTTGATGAGCTCGGCGGCGGGCGGGGTCTTCAGGATGAACGTGAACGAGCGGTCTTCGTAGACCGTGATCTCGACGGGGATGACGTTGCCGCGCTGGGCTTCGGTCGCCGCGTTGTAAGCCTTGCAGAACTCCATGATGTTCACGCCGTGCTGACCCAGGGCGGGGCCGATGGGCGGGGCCGGGTTGGCGGCGCCGGCCTTGATCTGAAGCTTGATCAGACCTGTGACCTTCTTCTTCGGTGCCATGTTTCTTCCTTCTTTCTGAGGTTCGAGCTCCCCGCGAGGGGGCGCTCTCCCACGAACCGGTTGGTTCGCGGTGGTCTAAAAAATCTGTGGATGCTGCGAGCGGCGTTGGCCGAACCTACAGCTTGGTGACCTGATCGAAGCTGAGCTCGACCGGGGTCTCGCGCTCGAACAGCGACACGAGGACCGTGAGCTTGCCGCTCTCGGGCTTGATCTCGCTGATCGAACCGGGCAGGCCCGCGAACGAACCTTCCTTGATCGTGATGGTCTCGCCGATCTCGAAGTCGACCTCGGCAACAGCGGCGCGGGCCTGGGTCTGGCCACCCTTCTGGGCGCCTCCCTTGGCAGGTGCCTGCTCCTTGACCTCGACGAGGCTCTTCAACATGTTGAAGGACTCTTCGAAGCGCAGCGGCGTCGGGTTGTGGGCGTTGCCCACGAATCCGGTGACGCCGGGCGTGTGACGGACCACAGACCAGCTGTCTTCGTTGAGGTCCATGCGCACGAGCACGTATCCGGGGATGCGCACGCGGGTGACCATCTTGCGCTGGCCGTTCTTGATCTCGACGACGTCTTCCATGGGGACTTCGACCTGGTAGATGAAGTCGGCGACGTCGAGCGAGCCCTTGCGCTGCTCGATGTTGGCCTTCACCTTGCGCTCGAAGCCGGCGTAGGAGTGGATGACGAACCACTTGCCGGGCAGCGTGCGCAACTCGGCGCGGAATGCGTCGTACGGGTCGACGTCGACGTCGGAGGCCTCGGCCTCTTCGCCGTCTTCGGCGTCGTCTTCATCGGCATCGTCTTCGTCGGCACCGAAACCGTTGTCTGCGGCGACCTCGTCGACCTGCGCCTGGGCGTCTTCGGCGGACTCGGCGTCGTCGCTCTCGGAGGAGAACAGCTCTTCGCTGAGGCTCTCGGGCGTGAGCGTGATGGGGTCTTCTTCTTCGTCTTCGACGGCCTCGGCGGCAGCTTCTGCCTCATCGGCGTCGTCGATGTCGAGGGCGTCGTCCACCACGGCGTCGGCCTCGGGGTCGTTGGCCTCGGCCATGGCGTCGAGAACGGCGTCGAGGTCTACCTCATCGCTTTCGACGTGGATGGCTTCGTGCTCGGCAGCGTCGACGGAGTCTTCGGCGGCGGCGAGGGTCTCGCCCTCCTGCACCTCATCGACTTCGCTCGACTGCTCGGCAGCGGTCGCCCAATCGACGTCGTCGCGATTTCTCTCTGACACTGAATCTCTTCCCTTTACTGTTCCCGGACTTGCGTGGAGGTCATCCGCTGCAACGTCTCGGTGTGCATTGCTTGTGTGTTCTGGAACCGCGCCTCTGCGAGGGCGAGCCGATCAGAAACGGGGCCGGATGCCATCTTCCGCCCGACTCCAGACGATCAGACCCCGGGGGTGCCGAAGGTCAGGAGGACCAGCCAGGAGAACAGCTGGTCGAGACCGTAAACGATGGCCATCATGATCACGACGAATACCAGCACGACGCCGGTGTAGCTCAGCAGCTCTTTACGAGTCGGGGTGACGACCTTCTTGAGTTCGCCGATCACCTGCTTGATGAACAAGATGATGCCCGCGAAGAGTCCACGCTTTTCGGCGCGTTCCCGCTTCGCTGTTGCGACGATTTCCTCGCTGGGTTCGTCGATAACTTTTCGAGCCATCTCGTTTACACCTTTCGTGTGCCGACACTGTCATGTCGACGCGCAGGGCGGACAGGACTTGAACCTGCAACCTGCGGTTTTGGAGACCGCTGCTCTACCAATTGAGCCACCGCCCTATGGAACTCCCGGAGGGAACTCCCTGGCAATCGTAGCGAACCCTGCGCGAATCCGCTCGACCTGAACCCCACGGCCACCCACCGACCTCCTGTGAAAAAGGGCAGAGAAAAGCTTGGCAGGATTCATCTGCCGCCCTCCAGTGTAGGGGACGGCTGGCCGTGAGTAAAGCTGGGGCCGGGCCGCCCGGCGGGTCGTCGGGCCAGCCGTCGGCCACGCGTCGGGCCAGCCGTCGGGCCAGGCGTCAGCGGTCGCGCTGCTCGAGCGGCACGACCATGGGGTCGCCCGTCACGGGGTCGGGGATCACGAGGGCGTGCAGCCCGAACACGTCGAGCACCAGATCGGCGTCGACGATGTCCGCCGGCGCACCCTCGGCCACCACACGGCCATCCTTCATGGCGATGAGGTGGTCGGCATATCGAAAAGCCAGGTTCAGGTCGTGCAGCACCGCGACGAGCGTGTAGTCGCCCGAGTCATGCAGCGACCGGCACAGGTCGAGCACGTCGAGTTGGTGCGCGATATCGAGGTAGGTGGTGGGCTCGTCGAGCAGCAGCACGGGCGTCTGCTGCGCGAGCACCATGGCGAGCCACACGCGCTGACGCTGGCCGCCGGACAGTTCGTCGACGCTGCGGCCGGCCAGATGCGTGATGTCGGTGGCGGTCATGGCGCGCTGGACGGCGGCTTCGTCATCCGGGGACCACTGGCGCAACAGGGTCTGGTGCGGAAAACGGCCGCGCGAGACGAGATCGGAGACGCTGATGCCATCCGGCGCGATCGACGTCTGCGGCAATAGCCCCAGGCGCCGAGCAACCTCTTTCGAGGAGTACTGCGTGATGGCTTTGCCGTCGAGCACCACATCGCCCGCCGTCGGCTTGAGCAGGCGCGAGAGCGCGCGCAGAAGGGTCGATTTTCCGCACGCATTCGGGCCGATGATGGCCGTGAACGATCGCGGCGGGATGCTGACGCTCAACGCCTGCGAGATGACCCGTCCGTCATAACCCAGCGTCAGGTCGCGCCCGGCCAGCGTCTCGGCATCGATCGCGGAGGCAGCAGTCATGGGGTAAGCCTAGCCTTACCTACTTCACCGGTCGACATATCGTGGTGCCCGCACGGGCCTCCCCGATAGAGTGTGGCCGTGGCCGAACAACTCAGACTGTCCCAGAAAATCTCGTCGATCGCCGAGTCGGCGACCCTCAAAGTAGACGCGAAGGCGAAGGCCCTGCAGGCCGAAGGTCGCCCCGTCATCAGCTTCGCGGCGGGCGAGCCCAACTTCCCCACTCCCGCCTTCATCGTCGAAGCCGCCGAGCGGGCCGTGCGCGATCCGAAGAACCACCGCTACACGCCGGCCGCCGGTCTGCCCGATCTGCGCGAGGCGATTGCGCAGAAGACGGCGCGCGACTCGGGGCTCGAGGCATCCGCCAGCCAGGTCATCGTGACGAACGGCGGCAAGCAGTCGGTCTACCAGGCGTTCCAGGTGCTGCTCAACCCGGGTGACGAAGTCATCGTGCCCACGCCCTATTGGACCACCTACCCCGAGGCCATCGCGCTGGCTGATGGCGTGACGGTCGAGGTCTTCGCGGGTGCCGAGCAGGAGTACCGCGTGACGGTCGAGCAACTCGAGGCCGCGCGCACCGAGCGCACGAAGGTGCTGCTGTTCGTGTCGCCGTCGAACCCCACGGGCTCGGTGTACAGCGAGGAAGAGACCCGCGCCATCGGCGAGTGGGCCCTCGAGCACGGCATCTGGGTCATCAGCGACGAGATCTACCAGAACCTCACCTACGACGGTGTGCGCGCCGTGTCGATCGTCGAGGCCGTTCCGGGGCTGGCCGATCAGACCATCCTCGTCAACGGCGTGGCCAAGACCTATGCCATGACCGGATGGCGGGTGGGCTGGATGGTGGGCCCCGCCGACGCCATCAAGGCCGCATCGAACCTGCAGTCGCACCTGTCGAGCAACGTGAACAACATCGCGCAGCGCGCCGCCGTGGCCGCCCTGACGGGCCCGCAGGACGAGGTCGTCGCCATGCGCGACGCCTTCGACGCGCGCCGTCGGGTGATCGTGGCCGAGCTCAACAAGATCGAGGGCTTCCGCACGCCGACGCCGACGGGCGCGTTCTACGTCTACCCCGACGTGACCGAGCTGCTCGGGCGCGAGTGGCACGGCGTGACGCCCCAGACATCCCTCGAGCTGGCCGACCTGATGCTCGAACAGGCCGAGGTGGCCGCGGTTCCGGGCGAAGCGTTCGGCCCGAGCGGATACCTGCGCTTCAGCTACGCCCTGGGCGACGACCAGCTGCTCGAGGGCGTCCAGCGCCTGCAGAAGCTCTTCGCGCGGTAAAGCTAGATCTCGACGCCCACCAAGACGGGTTCGGGCTGCAGGATGACCCCGAACTCCGACTGCACGCGCGACTGCACGTAGCGGGCCAGCTCGGCGATCTCGTCGGCGCTCGCCCCACCGCGGTTCGTGAGGGCGAGCGTGTGCTTGCTCGAGATGGCGGCGTGAGAACCGGGCAACTGGAAGCCGCGGTGCACGCCCGCGTTCTCGATCAACCACGCGGCGCTGAGCTTCACCTGCGCTTCACGGGGGGCCAGGCGCGTGATCTCACCCGTGAACTCGTCGAGCGGAATGACCGTCACGACATCGTCGTCGGCATCGACGGGCCAGCGCGGTGCCCGCTCGGGCAGGGTGCGGGCGAACGACTCGGCGACGACGGGGTTGGTGAAGAACGAGCCCGCGCTCCAGGTGTCGGGGTCTGAGGCATCCCACACCATGCCCTTGGAGGCACGCAGGGCGATCACGGTTTTGCGCACCTGGGCGACCGACAGGCGTTCGCCGAGTTCGACACCCAACGAAAATGCGAGCTGGGCGTAGGCGATGGGCTCGCTCAGGCCGCCGTTGTCGCGCAGGTCGATCTCGATGCCGAGCACCACGGCGTCTCGCTCGGGTTCGTCGCCCGAGTGGCGCTTGAGGGTGGACGTGCGGTAGCCGAGGCCGAGCTCGTCGGCGGGCACGCGCGTGACCTCGAGGGTGTCGCGGTCGAGCAGGTCGACGGCCACGAGCACCGACTCGAGTTCTTGGCCGTAGGCACCGATGTTCTGGATCGGGGCTGCACCGCACGATCCCGGAATGCCGCTCAGGGCCTCGATGCCCGCCCAGCCGTTTTCGACGGCGTGCGCCACGAGGCCGTCCCAGGATTCGCCGGCTTCGACGCGCAGTCGGACGGTGCCCTCGGGCACGTCGGCGGTGCTGCGCTCGATTCCGGATGTCGCGACGCGGATCAGGGTGCCGTCGAAACCGTCGTCCGAAACCAGCGAGTTCGAGCCGCCTCCGATGAGGAGAGGCTCGTCGTGGGCGCGCCAGGTGTTGCGCACGGCGTCGACGAGTTGGTCGCGCGTGGTGGCGACGACGGTCGACGCAGCCGGTCCGCCGACGCGGAACGTCGTGTAGGCGGCGATCGGGGTCGGCTTCTGCGAAACGCGAGCGCTGCTCGGTGCGCCGCCTGTCTCGCGGCCGTCGGAGTTCGCTCTTTCGGAAGCAGTGGCGTCTCCGGCCGACGCACCAGCCTGCCGCAGCGGAGCGGCGTCGACGTGCGTGTCGGGCCGCGCGTGGCGACCTCTCGGACGATCCGTCATCGGGTCACCTCCGCGTTCCGGGTGTCAAACGTGCTGGGTATCAAGCGTGCTGAATTCACACGTGCTGGGCGGGCGCGAACGAGACGCGGGCCTGGGCCTTGCCGAGCACCGTGGACCCGTCGACCGACACCGTGAGATCGATGCGCGCCACGGATGCCTCGGCATCGAGCTGGCCGACCTTGGCCACGACCGTGACCGAGACCCCGACCGCGGGGTCGACGACCACGGGACGCGTGAACCGCACCTGGTAGTCGATCACGGCGGCGGGATCGCCCACCCAGTCGACGACGGGCTGCACCGCGAAGCCCATGGTGAGCATGCCGTGCGCTAGGACGCCCGGCAGGCCGACGGAGGCGGCGACGTCGTCGCGGTAGTGGATCGGGTTGAAGTCACCGGAGGCGCCGGCGTAGCGCACGAGCGAGTCACGCGTGAGGGCGAAATCACGCTCGGCGACGACGTCTCCGACGGTCAGCGTGGCGAAGTCGATCGTGGTGCTCATGCGTCTCCCCTGACGACGAGGGTGGAGATGGCCGTGACGACGTGCGCGCCTCCGGCATCGACGATGTCGGACGAGGCCGTGACCATCGAGTTGCCACCCAGCGACTTGACGCTCGTGACCGTCAGCGTGGCCGTGAGCTCGTCGCCTGCGACGATAGGACGCGTATAGCTGAAGCGCTGCTCGCCATGCACGACGCGGCTGAAGTCGATTCCGGCCGTCTCATCGGCGAGGAGCTGGGCCAGAGTGGCCTCTTGCACGACCACCGGGAAGGTGGGCGGCGCCACCACATCGGCGTGCCCCGCGGCGCGGGCGGCCTCGGGGTCGAGGTTGATGGGGTTGGTGGCGAAGACGGCGCGCGCGAACTCGCGCACCTTCTCGCGGCCCACGAGATAGGGGGCCGTCGGGGGGAACTCTTTCCCCTGGATGTCCGGATTCACAGTCACCCGCCCAGCCTACCGGGCGCTCCGCGACGACCGGATGGCACGCACCGTCAGCTGGATGCCGACCGCGATCAGGAACACGGCGAAGAGGATCGTGCCAAGAGACGGCGGGATGATAGCCGCGATGAGGGCACCCAGCGCCGTGGTCGTGCACGCCGCCAACCCGATCACGCCGGCCGCCACCAGGTCGATGTTGCCGCGGCGCAGATTGCCGATGCTGCCCGAGATGCCGGTGGGGATCATCATGAGGAGCGACGTGCCCTTGGCCGCCAGGTCGCTCGCGCCGAACAGCACGATGAGCAACGGCACGACGACGACTCCCCCGCCGATTCCGAGCAGGCCCGAGAGGATGCCGGTCAGCAAGCCCAGCACGACGAGACCGATCGACGACCAGACGGTGTAGTCGATCACGGCATCCCGCGCCGGCACCACGAGGAAGAGCTGCACGATCACCACGACGAGGAACGCGATGAACGCCCACTGCAGCACGAGCTTCGGGATCTTGTGCAGCAGCCACGAACCGATCTGCGCGCCGACGATCGCACCGAGCGCGAGATAGAGCGCAGCCATCCATTCGACCGAACCGCTGGCCGCATAGGAGATGACGCCCACGATGGACGTGGGCACGATGGCGCCGAGTGAGGTGCCGGCGGCGAGGCGCTGGTCGAACTTGAGCAGGAACACGAGCGCCGGGACGATGAGGATGCCGCCACCCACGCCGAAGAGCCCCGACAGCAGGCCGGCGACGAGCCCGGTCACGATCAGCCAGACGTAGGTGCGAGGCGTACGCTTCATGACACTTCTCCTGCCGAAATATGCCGAGCGAATGCAAAACGGCCCCCGAAATCGAGGGCCGTTCAATCGAGCGGTAGCAGGAGCGGGGCTTGAACCCGCGACCTCACGATTATGAGTCGTGCGCTCTGACCAGCTGAGCTACCCTGCCGCGAAACCCACCCCGCCACGTTGCTGCGTGACAGCCGCGTGAACCGAGAAAGTTATCGAGCCCCGAGTCGGGTTTGAACCGACGACCCCTTCCTTACCATGGAAGTGCTCTACCACTGAGCTATCGGGGCGTGACCGCATTGCTTGCGCAATTTGGCACCAGTAGAGAATAGCATCTTCGAACCCTCGGTTCGAACCACCATTCCCCGCTGCATCCACTCTATAAGAGGAGCGACGGACTATTTGACGCTTCCGGCCGTGAGCCCGCCCACGATGTACTTCTGCAGGAACAGGAACAGGGCCATGACGGGCAGCGCGGCAAGCACGGCACCGGCCGCGAAGACGCTCCAGTTCGAGGTGAACTCCTGCGAGACGAACTGGTAGAGCCCCACCGCGAGCGTCTGTTTCTCGGGCGACACGAGCACCACGCTCGCGATCACGAACTCGTTGGTCGTCGCGATGAACGACAGCAGCCCGACGACCGCGAGGATGGGCGCCACGAGCCGCAGGATGATCGTGAAGAAGATGCGCGCGTGCCCCGCGCCGTCGATCTTGGCCGCCTCGTCGATGGCCGGCGGCACCGTGTTGAAGAAGCCGTACATGAGGTAGGTGTTCACGCCGAGCGCGCCGCCCAGGTAGACCATGATGAGCGCCAGCTGGTTGTCGAGACCCAGCGCGGGGAAGATGTCGCCCAGCGTGGTCAAGAGCAGGAAGATCGCGACGACCGCGAGCAGTTGAGGAAAGATCTGCACCACCAGCAGGCTCATGAGCCCGAAGCGGCGGCCCGTGAACCGCATGCGACTGAACGTGTAGGCGGCGAGCGCGCCGAGCAACACGGTGCCGACGGCCGTGGTGAGCCCGATCACGAGCGTGTTGACGAACCACGCGGCGTACGGCTGCTGCGACGACTGGAAGAGGGCGACATAGCTGTCGAATCCCAGCCGCGAGAAGAGCGCGTTCGAGCCGATGAGCGTGCCGTTCGGGTTGAGCGACGCCGAGAGCACATAGAGGAGGGGGAACACCGAGAAGACGACCATGACGATGCCGATGAGGTGACGCCATCCGGTCGCGCGGAAGCGGGCTCCCGCAGTGACGGGTCGGCGCATCGGAATCTCGGACAGGGGGGTGTGCGTGCTGCTGCTCATATCAGCTCAGCTCCTCGAGGGCCTTGGTGCGCCGGAAGCTGACCACCGAGATGATCGCCACCAGCAGGAAGATGATGATCGAGAACGCGCTCGCCAATCCGTAGTCACGATCGGCACCGACGAAGGCGACCTTGTAGACCATCGAGATGAGGATGTCGGTTCCGCCCACATTGACGCCGGCCGCGGCATCCCTCGGCCCACCGCCCGTCAGCATGTAGATCAGGTTGAAGTTGTTGAAGTTGAATGCGAACGACGCGATCAACAGGGGCGCGACCGACACGAGCAGCAGCGGGAACTTGATGAGCCGGAAGATGGCGAACGGTTTGGCGCCGTCGACCGTTGCGGCCTCTTGCAGCTCTTCGGGGATCGACTGCAGCGCGCCCGTGCACACGAGGAACATGTAGGGGAACCCCAACCACAGGTTCACGAAGAGCACGCTCGCCTTGGCCAGCCACTCGTTGGTCAACCACGGGATGTCCGCCCCACCGAACAACACCTGGTTCACGAACCCGAAGTCCTGGTTGAGCAGTCCCGCCCACACGAGCGCCGAGAGGAAGCCGGGGAATGCGTAGGGCAGGATCATGAGCACGCGATAGAACTTGCGGCCCTTCATGCGCTGGTCGTTGAACACGATCGCCAAGAACAGCCCGAGCGCGAAAGTGGTCGCGACCGAGAGGATCGCGAAGACGAACGTCCAAATGATGACGCCGATGACCGGGCCGCGGATGGTCGGGTCGGTGAAGGCTTTGACGTAGTTCTCGCCGCCCACGACGATGCTCCAGCCGGGCAGCAATTCGGTGCCGTCGTCGGCCGTGAACGCGCCCGTGCCGATGTCGGAGTAGACGGTGCCGGTGGCCGCATCGGTCATGGTGTCGGCCGAGGCGTCGTAGACGAGCGACGAGGTATAGAGGTAGGCGCTCGACCCGTCGGGGGTGCGCAGGGTGCCGTCGTTGGGGTCGTCCGAGACGGGAACCGCGAGGTCGGCGATCTCGCCCTGCCGCTGCACGATCTGCGCGAAGTCGAGCGAGGTCGCACCCGGCACGGCCACCGCTTTTCCGAGCGAGAGTTCGGCGTCGGATGTCGGGGCGAGCGGCGTCTCGGGGTCGCCGACGAGCACCTCGCCGTCGGGGTCGGTCACGAGGAAACCGAGCGTGCCGGCGCGTTCGATGACCGTCAAGTCGTAGGTGGGCGAGTCCGGAACGCGGGCCTGCGACGACTGGATGAGCGCGGTGACCGCATCCTCCTTCGTGCTGTTGTGCCCCGTGCCGTAGTTCGTGACCGAGATGTAGGCGGTGTAGCCGATCACGAACACCTGGAACACCAGGAGGAAGACGAGTCCGGGGGCGAGGTACTTGAGGGGAAGCATCCCGGGCCGGAAGTAGATGAGGTTGATGAGTCCCGCGCCGACCAACACGACGGCGAAGAGCACCCAGTTTTCCTGTAACGCGATGACGAACAACGCATAGACGCTGACGGCGTCGAGGATGCCGAGTGCCACGATCTTGACGATGAGGGGCCAGATGCCGCCCGATGCCACCTCGGCCACGCGGCGGGCCCGGCGTTGATTCGTGGTGGGCGGTGGTGCGTCGCCGCGCGCCCGATCGGAGTCGGCGCGCGGCCGGAGGTTGGTGCTCATGGTGTGTGCCGTTCTCGTGAACTGGGTGCGCGGGAGGGGCGGGTGCCGGCAGACCGAAGCCGCCGGCACCCGCGGAGGGCTGGCGCCGGACTAACCGGTGATGGCGCCCTGGATGTCGGTGGTCATCTTTTGCCACAGCTCGACGGGGTCACCCTGGCCCTGGATGATGGCGGCCTGCGTGACGCCCCAGTACTGCCACACCTTGCCCATGGCGGGGATCGACGGCATGGGCACACCGTTCTTGCTCACCTCACCGAACGCGGCGACGATCGGGTCGGATGCCGCAGCCTCGAACGATGCGGTATTGGCGGGTGCGCGCCCACCGACCTTGTAGAGCTCGGTCTGCACCTTCTCGGTGCCGATGAAGTTGGTGAGGAACTCGTTGGCGGCGAGCTGGTTCTTGGTCTTCGCCGAGACGAAGAAGCCCTGCACACCCACGAAGGGCTGTGCGGCCTGGCCACCCGGCGCGGGGATCGGGTCGACGGCCACGTCGATGCCGGCCTTCTGGGCGTCTGGCACGTTCCACGGTCCGGTGATGAAGAAGGGCGAGGCTCCCGCGTTGAACTTCTCCTTCGCGATGTCGGGCGTCACCGAGGTGCTCATCAGGCCGGCCTGACCCTGCGCCTGCAGCCAAGTCGCGAAAGCGTCGCCGCCCGCGTTGCCGATCTGCAGGTCGTCGGCGTTGTAGGTGCCGTCGGCGTTGGTGCCGAAGACGGGCGCCCCGAACGAGGTCTGGAACGGGTAGAGGTGGTAGGGGTCGGCCTCTTCGCCGATCTGCACCAGGTAGGGGAACTCGGTTCCGGCGGCCTTACCCGCCGCGACCATGTCGTCGTAGGTGGCCGGGGCCGTCGGCGCGAGTGCCGTGTTCCGCAGCAGGCCGATCGACTCGATCGAGTACGGCACGCCGTAGGTCTTGCCGTCATAGGTGACGGCCTGAATCGCGACATCCTCGAATTCGGATGCCGAGTCACCCAGCTCGACGGGCTGCACGACGCCGTTGGTCACGAAACCACCCAGCCAGTCGTGTGCGCCGATGGTGATGTCGGGACCCTTGCCCGACGGCACCTGCGCCACGAACTCCTCCTGGATCTTGGCGAAGTCTTTCTGTACGAGTTTCACATCGACGCCGGTCTCCTTCGTGAATGCGGCGGCGGCGTCCTTCAGAACGGGCGCGCGGTCGGCGTCGACCCACACGGTCAGAGTGCCACCCGAGGTCGACTCATCGGAGCTGCCTCCGCCCGATGCGCAGCCGGCCAATGCCAGCGCTGCTGCGGCTCCCGCCGCGATGACCGACAGGGAACGGTTCTTTTTCACCCTCATTGGTGATGCCTTTCTCAAAGCGATAGCCGGGAGGCCTTTCTCCCGACGGCTGCAACTGCAAGCGTTTCCATTCATACCCCCTGCTCGGGGGCGGAGCAACTCGACATCGCGGCAAGAAGCGATCGTTGCCGGAAAGTTACGGAAGAGTTCTGAGGGCAAGCGTTTCCAGGAACACCGCGACTCCCGTAAAGTACCGCCATGACTATTACGAGCGACGCGACTCCCGAACTGCCCGGAGAAGGCTCCGTCACCGACATCGCCCCCGAACAGGTGCTCACCGCCACGGGTGACGAATGGTGGCGCAGCGCCGTCATCTACCAGATCTACCCGCGTTCCTTCGCCGACGCGAACGGCGACGGCATGGGCGACCTCCCCGGCATCACCTCGCGCCTCGACTCCCTCACCGACCTGGGCGTCGACGCCATCTGGCTGTCACCGTTCTTCACCTCGCCGCAGAAAGACGCCGGCTACGACGTGGCCGACTACTGCGACGTCGACCCGCTCTTCGGCACGCTGCATGACTTCGACCGGCTCGTGACCGAAGCGCACGCCCGCAGCATCCGCATCATCGTCGACCTTGTTCCGAACCACTCCTCGTCGGAGCACGAATGGTTCAAGCAGGCGCTCGCCGCTGCCCCCGGCTCGCCCGAACGCGGCCGCTACCTGTTCCGCGACGGCAAGGGCGCCGACGGCTCGGAGGCGCCCAACAACTGGGAGTCCGTGTTCGGCGGCCCCGCGTGGACGCGCGTCACCGAACCCGACGGCACGCCCGGCCAGTGGTACCTGCACCTGTTCGACCAGAGCCAGCCGGACTTCGACTGGACCAACGAAGAGGTGCGCGAGCGATTCCGCGGCATCCTGCGCTTCTGGCTCGACCGCGGCGCCGACGGATTCCGCGTCGATGTGGCCCACGGCATGATCAAAGAAGACGGCCTGCCCGACTACACGCCACCCGCCGAGGGTGGCAGCATGGGCGGCGCCGGCGGCATCGACCCCGAGACGGGCGAGCAGATCGAGCTGCCGAGCGCTCCCTACTGGGGCCAGGAGGGTGTGCACGAGATCTACCGCGACTGGCACAAGGTGCTCGACGAATACGAGGGCGAACGCGTGCTGTGCGCCGAGGCCTGGGTCGACCCGCTGTCCAAGATGGCCAAGTGGGTGCGCCCCGACGAGATGCAGCAGGCGTTCAACTTCCCCTACCTCGAGACCCCGTGGAACGCCTCGGCCCTGCGCGTCGTCATCGACGAGTCGCTGGCCGCATTCGGTGCCGTCGGAGCCCCGAGCACGTGGGTGCTGTCGAACCACGACGTCGTGCGGCACGCCTCGCGCCTGGCGCTGACCGCCGAGAACCCCCAGGGCGCCGGCATCGGCCCGAAGAGCCCCGGCAAGCCCGTGCGCGAGGTGGGGCTGCGACGTGCGCGTGCGGCATCCGCCCTCATGCTGGCGCTGCCGGGCGGCGCGTACATCTACCAGGGCGAAGAGCTCGGCCTGCCCGAGGTCATCGACCTGCCCGACGAGGCACGCCAAGACCCCACCTGGTTCCGCACCAACGGCGAGCGCTACGGGCGTGACGGATGCCGCGTGCCCATCCCGTGGCAGGCGGGAGCGCCCGCATACGGCTTCAACGAGACCGGTGCCTCGTGGCTGCCGCAGCCGGACGACTGGGACGACTACGCGCGCGACCGTCAGGAGGGCACGCCTGGATCGACCCTCGAGCTCTACCGCCTCGCGCTGCAGCTGCGCCGGGCCCACCACCTGGGACTCGGCGGCGTCACCTGGATCGACGGTTTCGGCGACGACGTCGTGGCCTTCGCGAACAGCGGCGTGACCGTGATCGCGAACGCCGGCGAGACGGCCGTCGAACTGCCCGCCGATCTGCTGGGCGCCGAGGTGCTGCTGGCCTCTGGTCCCATCGAGGGCGCCGTACTGCCCGCCGACACCACCGTCTGGCTCGCCCGCTAGCCGCGACCTCCGAATGCCCGGCCGCCGCCCTTCGGGGCGCTGGCCGGGCATTCGGCCGTTCAGGGACGCTCTCGCAAGCGCCCGCTACACTGGACGGCGTGTCTAGACTCCTCGTAACCGGCGGCGCCGGATTCATCGGTTCCAACTTCGTCCACTATGTGCTCGCCAACACCGACCACACGGTCACTGTGCTCGACAAGATGACCTACGCCGGCAACACGGCGTCGCTCGAGGGGCTGCCTGCAGACCGCTTCGAACTCGTCGTCGGCGACATCCAAGATGCCCCGCTCGTCGACCAGCTCGTCGAAGCATCCGACGCCGTCGTGCACTACGCGGCCGAGAGCCACAACGACAACTCGCTGAACGACCCGCGGCCGTTCCTCGACACCAACATCATCGGCACCTACACGTTGCTCGAGGCGGCGCGCAAGCACGACAAGCGCTTCCACCACATCTCGACCGACGAGGTCTACGGCGACCTCGAGCTCGACGACCCCAACCGCTTCACCGAGAAGACGCCCTACAACCCGTCGAGCCCCTACTCGTCGACCAAGGCCGGCAGCGACCTGCTCGTGCGCGCCTGGGTGCGCTCCTTCGGCGTGAAGGCCACCATCAGCAACTGCTCCAACAACTACGGGCCCTACCAGCACGTCGAGAAGTTCATCCCGCGCCAGATCACCAACGTGCTGCGCGGCGAGCGCCCCAAGCTCTACGGCTCGGGCGAGAACGTGCGCGACTGGATCCACGCCAACGACCACTCCTCGGCGGTGCTCACCATCCTCGACAAGGGCGAGATCGGCGAGACCTACCTCATCGGCGCCGACGGCGAGAAGAACAACAAAGAGGTCGTCGAGCTCATCCTCACCGAGCTGGGCCAGCCCGCCGACGCCTATGACCACGTGATCGACCGCCCGGGCCACGACCTGCGCTACGCCATCGACTCGTCGCGTCTGCGCACCGAGCTCGGCTGGCAGCCGCAGTTCTCCGACTTCGCGTCGGGCCTCGCCGACACCATCGCGTGGTACCGCGACAACGAGGCCTGGTGGGCTCCGCAGAAGGACGCCACCGAGGCGCGTTACAAGGCGCAGGGGCAGTAGAGCGCCAGCGCGCATCAACCGCGAAACGGCGGGCCGGGCATTCGTTGCCGGGCCCGCCGTTTCGGCGTTCGGGTGTCAGGTTCAGTCGAGCGTGAGCCCAGCTCGCTTCAGCGCGATCTCGAGCTCGACGAAGAGTTCGGGAGCCGCCGCGATAGTGAGGTCACGCCCATATCGCGCGCCGTCGAAGCCGGCAACGGTCGCGCCTGCCTCTTCCGCGATGAGAGCGCCGGCACCCAAGTCCCACGGGTTGAGCCCGCGCTCGTAGTAGGCGTCGATGCGTCCGGCCGCGACGTTGCACAGGTCGAGCGCCGCCGAACCGATGCGGCGGATGTCGCGCACCTCGGCGAGCAGGTTCTGCACGACGCCGGCCTGCACCACGCGGCGCTCGGCCGCATAGGAGAATCCCGTGCCGGTCAGCGCCAGGTTGAGCGGCACGTTGCGGTTGACGCTCAGCGTGCGCCCGTTCAGGGTCGCTCCCCCGCCGCGCGTGGCCACGAACGTCTCGTCGGCCGCCGGGTTCGCCACGACCCCCGCGATCGACTCCCAGGTGGCGGGGTCGGCATCCCCCTCGACCACGGCGATCGACACGGCATAGGCCGGGATGCCGTAGAGGTAGTTCACGGTGCCGTCGATCGGGTCGACCACCCACGTGATGCCCGATGCGCTCGACGCCTCGCCGGTCTCCTCGCCGAGGAAGCCGTCGTTCGGTCGCGCGTCGGCCAGGCGACCCTTGATGAGCTGCTCGACCTCGCGATCGGCGGCCGTCACGATGTCCTCGGGCGACGATTTGCTCGCCGCCACGCTGACCCCCTCGTGTCGGCGCTGGAAGGCGAGGGCGGATGCCTCGGCGGCGATGTCCTGGGCGAGGGCGACGAATTCGGCGGCAGCTGTCATGCCTCCACGCTATCGCGACACGCCTGTGCGGTGGATGCCGGAGGCGCCACTTTTCGGCGCACACCCCCGTGATCATCGCGTGCCGTTCTGCCTGCCCGCATCCACGCCGTTTCGGCCACCTGCCGACCTGTTACCGTGGTCCCGTCCCCGCCCCGCGCCGCCCGTTGGCGCGTCAGATCGCATGCACGCGAACACGCATAAGGGGATTCGATGGCTCTCGAACGCAAATACTCCGTCGAGCTGAAGGCCGAGGCGCTCGCCATGGTCGACGAGCTTCGGGAGCGCGACCCGGGCGATCGCTCCGTGGTGCGCACGACGGCCACGACGCTCGGGGTGGGCGAGCAGTCGCTGCGGTCGTGGCTGAAGACGCGCGAGAAACGGGAAGCTCAGCGGGCAGCGCGGGAGGCCGGGCGCGGGGGTGCGGCATCCGGGATCGCGGGGGCGGCCGGCGCTGCGGCCAGTGCTCGCCTCGATACCGACGGCTTGGGCACGGGCTATGCAGGCGCGTCAGAAGAGCTCGAACGCGAGCTGGCCTATCTCCGCGGCGAATGTGCGCGGCTGCGGGCCGCAATCAACGCGCTGATTTCGCCGTGACGCGAGCGGCATGCGAAGAACGGCTTCGCAAAAGCACAGCCGTGCGGGCAAAAGCACAGCCTGTGCGGGCAAAGGCACAGCCGTGTGGGCACAGGCACAGCCGGTGCGGGCGACAGCGTGGGGTGAATATGGTGGCGAGTGAGGGATTCGAACCCCCGAATGCTGAGCAGTCTGATTTACAGTCAGATCCCTTTGGCCGCTTGGGTAACTCGCCAGAGCGCGCTCGACCAAACTTGAACAGCCAACCGAAGGCGCTTGAAAATAGTAGCCTGAGATGGCCGTTCAGAGAAATCGAGGCCGGTCGATAAGCTGTGTTCACATCCGGAAGGTTCGAAGGGCGCTCATGGTCGGCATCGACGACGTTGCGAAGCATGCCGGCGTCTCGACCGCAACGGTCTCGCGGGCCCTCAGCGGCCGCGGCTACGTGTCCGACGCCACGCGTGCAAAAGTCAGCGCGTCGGCCGAACACCTCGACTACGTCGTCTCGTCGAATGCCTCGAGTCTGGCGTCCGGTCGCACGCGCAACGTGGGCATCGTGGTGCCGTTCCTGTCGGAGTGGTACTTCTCCTCGGTCGTCGAGGGTGCCGAGACGGCTCTGCTCCGCCGGGGCTACGACCTCACCCTCTACAACCTGACGGGCGGCGGCGACGATCGCCGCAGCGTTTTCGAGCACTTCCTCCTGCGCCGACGCGTCGACGCGGTCATCGCGGTCAGCCTCGAGCTGAGCGACGACGAGGTGTCGAGCCTGCACTCGCTCGGCAAACCACTCGTGTCGGTCGGCGGCGTGCTGCCCGGTGTGCCCAGCCTCACGGTCGTCGACAGCGCCATGACGAGCCTGTCCACCGAGCACCTCCTGTCGCTCGGGCACACGCGCATCGCGCATATCGGCGCCGACAGCGCGTTCGACCGCGACTTCAAGGTGCCCACCTACCGCCGCAAGGGCTACGAACAGGCGCTGCGGGATGCCGGCATCACCCCCGATCCGGCCCTGTTCCGCGCGGCCGACTTCACCATGAAGGGCGGTTTCCGCGCGGCGAAGCAGCTGCTCGGGCAACCGCGGGATCGGCCGACCGCGATCGTGGCGGCATCCGACGAAATGGCCATCGGCAGCATCCTGGCCGCGCGCGACCTGGGCCTCAACGTGCCGGGCGATGTGAGCGTGTCGGGCGTGGACGACCACCAGCTGGCCGACTTCTTCGGGTTGACCACCGTGGCGCAGTTTCCGAAACGCCAGGGCGAACGGGCCGTCGAGCTGCTCATGGAGCACCTCGAACCCGAGCCGGGGGCTGCCCAGCCGGCTCCCGACCTCTCGAGCGCCGAACGCGTGCCCGTGCCGTTCGAGCTGGTCGTGCGCTCGTCGACGGCCGCCCCGAAGCCTTCCACGGCGTAGTCGATCCCGGCTGTGGTGCGCCACCATCCCTTCGCTAGGATGGGGGGATGGCAGATTCCTCTTTTGACGTGGTCAGCAAGGTCGACAAGATGGAGGCCGACAACGCCCTCCACCAGGCGCACAAAGAGATCGAGCAGCGCTACGACTTCAAGGGCACGGGTGCGTCGATCGCCCCGAGCGGCGAGAAGATCCTCATGAAGGCCAACAGCGAAGAGCGCGTCAAGGCCGTGCTCGACGTCTACCAGTCCAAGCTCATCAAGCGCGGCATCTCGCTCAAGAGCCTCGACGCGGGCGAGCCCTACGCGAGCGGCAAAGAGTTCCGCATCGAGGCGTCGTTGAAAGACGGCATCACGCAGGAGAACGCCAAGAAGATCAACAAGCTCATCCGCGACGAGGCTCCCAAGGGCGTCAAGTCGCAGATTCAGGGCGACGAGCTGCGCGTGCAGTCGAAGAGCCGCGACGACCTGCAAGACACGATCGCCATGTTGAAGTCGAGCGATCTCGACATCGACCTGCAGTTCGTCAACTTCCGCTAGGCCGGTTCCGCGACGGCAGTTGCGCGACAGCGGTCCCGCGAGATCGGCTGCCGTTGCGTGTCTTTCGAGATGTCGATGTGCGCCGCGCGTGGTCCTCGGGGCCGATGCGAGCGGCACTGACGGCCGACGACGAGCGGATGCGGCATCCCTAGCGTTGAGCTGTGAATAAAGTTCGCTCTCTCGTCTTCGCCCTGCGTCAGCCCGGCCGCCTCGTCAGCCTCACGGTGGTGACGCTCAGCGCTTGCTACGCCGTGCTGTTGCTCACCCTCACCACGGCGGCCGCCAATGGCGTGCTGGCCAGCGTGTTCGGCGACAACCCCTCGGTCATCGTCGTCCTCGCCATTCTGGCGTTCGCGTTCCTCGTGATCTCGGTCGTCGTCTCGACGGTCGTCATCTCGAACACCTACAGCATCGTGACGGCGAGCCGAGTGCGGGACATCGCCCTGCGACGCCTGCTCGGCTCGGAGGCGCGCACCGAACGTCGTCGCATCGCCGCCGACGGCCTCGGCACGGGCGTTACGGGAGCCGTGCTCGGCGGCCTGCTCGGTATCGCCATCAGCGTGGCCGCCATCCGTTTCGCCGCCGACAACCACGAGCTGCTGCTCGACCCGGATGCCGCCGGCAACTCGCTCACGCCGCTCATCGCCGTGCCACTCGCCCTCATCGTGCTGTGCACCTGGTGGGCGGCCTGGCGCGGGTCACGCGGGGTCATCGACGTGCAGCCCATCCAGGCGCTCGGCGTGGCCGCGATCGGCGGCGCGGACGAATCCGAGGCACGCTCGCGCACCCCGCTGGCCGGGCTCATCACGCTCGCACTCGGCGTCGTGCTGCTCCTCGGTGCCGCCGCGCTCGGCGTCATCACCCCGCTCGCCTCGCTCCTGGGCCTCGTGGCGGGCACCGTGACCGTCATCGGGTTCATCGGCTCGGCATCCTGGACCATCCCGCTCGTGCTGCGGCTCGTAAACCTGCTGCTGCCCCGCACGTTCGGAGCCAGGAGGGCGGCCGAGAGCCTGCAACGCCATCCGCTCCGCACCTCGCGCGCGGCCCTCGGCGTGACCATCAGCGTGGCCGTCGTGACCATGTTCGTCGTCGCCTCGGCCTCGTTCGAGGCCACCCTCACGCGCGCCTACGCGGGTTCGGAGTCCGAGGGCGACGCGTACTCGATCATCGGCATGGTGCTCGTGGTCGTGCTCGCCCTCATCAGCTTCACGGTCGTCATCGCGGCCATCGGCCTGGCCAACGCCGTGAGCCTCAGCACGCGCCTGCGGTCACGCGAGATCGCGCTCATGCGCGTGCTCGGGCAGACACGCGCCGGTGTCGCGGGGTCGATCGTGTCCGAGAGCGCGCGACTCAGCATCGCCGCCACCGTGACGGGGCTCGTCATGGGCTTCGCCTTCGGATGGATCGGAACGCAATCGCTTCTCGGCTCGATCCGTGACATCGGCCTCGTCATCCCCGTCGTACCACCGCTCTTCCTCGTCGGTGCCGTGGCGGCCGGGCTCGCGCTGACCGTGGTGGCCAGTGTCTCACCCACGCGCGACGTGTTGAAGGATGCTCCGATCGAGGCGTTCAGCCGGGCATAGGGCAGCGGCGAGGCGACTAGGCGGCGGTTGCGGCATCCACCTCTTCCTCGGTGCCATCCGATGCCCCTCGGCGCAGGCTCTCGCCGCGGAAGAAGCCCGGATTGCGCACGGCCTGCACGATCATGATGATCACGCCGAGCCCCAGCACGGTCATGCCGAGGATGAAGACCAGACCGACGCCAGCGATGTTCGAGCCGGAGCCATACTCGGGGTCCATGCTGTCGACCACGGTCGTGAAAAACAGCACGGTCAGGATGAGGCCGCCGATGAGCGGGAACAGCAGCTGGAAAAACACATTGTGCGCCGACTTGAACAGCTGCTTGCGGAAGTACCACACGCTTGCGAACGCCGTGATGCCGTAGTAGAAGCAGATCATCATGCCGAGGGCCGTGATGGTGTCCCACAAGACATCCTCACTGATGAAACGCATGACGGCGTAGAAGGCCGAGGCCGCGATCGCCGAAACGATGGTGGCGAAACCCGGCGTGAAGAACCGCGGGCTCACCTGCGCGAAGCGTGCGGGCAGGGCGCCGTAGTGGCCCATGGCGAGCAGTGTGCGGGCGGGCGACACGAACGTCGACTGCAGAGACGCGGCCGAGGACGAGAGCACGGCGATCGAGACGAGCACGGCGAACGGCCCGAGGATGGGGCCCGCCAGCGCGAAGAACACGTTGCCCTGGATCTCTTCGTTGCCGAGGCCGTACTCCCCCGTGCCGACGCCCGCGAAACCGATCGACGTGACCGAGACGAACAGGTAGAGGATCACGATGATGATGACCGTGAGCGTTGCGGCGCGACCGGGCGTCGAGCGCGAACCCTTGGTTTCTTCGGACATGGTGAGTGTGACATCCCAGCCCCAGAAGATGAAGATCGATAGGGAGAGACCTGCGGCGAAGGCACCGAAGGAGGCGACCTCGAACGGGTTGAACCACTCCCAGCTGACGGGGGTCAGATCGAAGGCGCTGCCCGACGACATGTGCACGATGGCCGCCACACCGAAGAGCAGCAGCACGAAGAGCTGGAAGCCCACGAGCACGTACTGCAGCTTCTGCGTGGTCTGCATGTCGCGATAGGAGATGATCGTCGCACCCGCCATGAACGCGAGACACGTCACGACGTTGATGACCGGGTTGAGCGTCAGATCGGCGATCGACGGGTTGCTGAAGATCTGCGACAGCATGAGATAGAAGAAGTCCACGGCGATTCCGGCCAGGTTGGACAACACGAGGATGGTGGCGGCGATGAGGCCCCAGCCCGCCATCCAGCCGATCCAGGGGCCGAAGGCACGCGTCGCCCAGGTGAACGAGGTGCCCGAGTCGGGCATGGCGCGGTTGAGTTCGCGATAGCCGAAGGCCACCAACAGCATGGGGATGAAGCCCACGATGATGATGGCGGGCACCTGCACCCCGACCTCCGACACCGTGGGGCCGAGAGCCGCCGTCAGCGTGTAGGCAGGCGCGATGCACGAGATGCCGATGACGATGGCGCCGATGAGGCCCACCGAACCGGCGCTCAGGCCCTTCTTGGAGATGCCGCCCGACGAGGCGGTCGAGGATGCTTCGGCAGACGCCTGGGCGCCCGATTTGTGCGTGGTCACAATGTCACTCTCCGAGAGTGAGGACGGAGTCGCGGGGAACGACGACCATCGGAACGGGAAGCTCGCGCAGGATTTTCGCTGCGGTCGAGCCGAGGAAGAGGTGTTGCGGGCGCGCGAGCCGGCTCGAGCCGACGAACACGATCTCGGCGGGGTCCCAATCGATCGACTGGACGGCGTCTTCGATGCGGTCGCCCGTGGCGATGACGGCCTCGGGCACGAGGTCGTCCGGCAGATACGTGCGGGCCTGTTCGACCACGGCCGTCGCGTGTTCGCGCGCCCGATCGACGGCGGCCCGGTCGGCCGATCCGCCCGGCTGGTCGATGGCGACGAGCGAGAGCAGGCGGAGGGGCGAGTCGCCGCGGCGCGCGAAGAGCAGGGCCCCGTCGAGCAGGGCGTCGGCGCCGGCGCGGGTGCCGACGGCGCACGTGATGCGGCTGAGCGGCGCGGTGCCCACGCGGCGGGCACCCTCGGGCGCGAGCGCGACGGGCACCTTGGCGCTGTGCAGCAGGTCGCTGGCCACGGTGCCGAGCGCGAACCGGCCGAGCAGGCCCCCGCGCGCGGCCCCGATGACGATCATCGAGGCGAGCAGGTCGCGCGAGGCTCCGAGCAGACCCTCCGAGAAGGAGTCGGCGTAGACGATGTGCGAGTCGTGCTCGATATCGTCGGGCAGGGATGCTTCGGCCTCGGCCAGCCATCCCGCGGCCGTGTCCTGCAGAAAGCGTTCGTAACCCGGGTCGGTGGGTGTCAGCGTGGGCTTCGACTCGCTGCCCAGAACGATGACGAGGTGCAGGCTGCCCCCGTAGGACCGGGCGAGGCGGATGCCCAGGGCGAGCGCATCCCTGCCGGTCGGTGTATCGGTGTAACCAATGACGTAACGCAAACGATCCTCGGCTTTCGGGTCGGCGAGCGGGTCGGATACCGGCGGCGTTGCCGGGCGTCTGATGGTGCGGGTGTCTGGCTGGGACTAGTGAAGCAGAGTCACGGGATTGGTGACGTTAATTCTGTATTTCGGCTCGGTTCCCGCGGGATGCTGCGGGTAGGGCCGAGCAGCGTGCGCGCCGGGTGGGGCGCGCACGCTGTGCGGAGCGACGGTCAGAGGCCGCGCGCCCCGAGGATCTCGTCGGCGGTGTCGCGACCGCGGCGGATGGCGCCATCCACGTGCTGGTAGCCCTCGGCGGCGATATCGCTGCACGACCAGTGGATCGGCCCGACGGGTTCGAGCTGGTAGGCGCCGTAACGGTGCAGGCCACCCATGTCGTAGCTCGCGGCATACGCACCGCGCGTCCACTCCTCGACGGCCCAGTCGCTCTCAAAATAGACGACGGGATTCAGCGTCTCGGGCCCGTAGTAGTGAGAAAGCGACGTGAGGATCTCTTTCTGACGATCCTCGGGGCTCAGCGTGAAGAGGCGATCGGCCTTCACATCCGAGACGAAGGCCACGAGGGTTCCTCGCGGGTCGTCGTAGTTCGAGTTGTCGTAGGCCTCGTGGGCGATCTCGTAGGGGCTGAAGGCCGTGCCCGACAGGCCGGCCTCGCGCCAGAAGGGTGTCTCATAGACGGCGTGCACCTTGATGACGAGGCCGAGCGACAGGTGCTGGTGCATTTGCTGCTGCACACGGGGCAGCGGCGGCTGGAAGTCGATGCGCGAATAGAGGTTCGGGGGAACGGCCACGATGACGTGTTTCGCCGAGACTGTCATGCCGTCGGCCGTGACCGTGGCTCCGGCATCCGTGTAGTCGATGCGGCGGACCGGCTGGCCGAGGAACACGTCGTCGCCCAGACGGCGGGCGAGCTCGATGGGAACCCGCTGCAGGCCGCCGACGACGCGCTTGTCGAGGATGAAGTCGGCGTCGACGAGGTTGCTGAAGCTGCCGGCCGACGCCGCCATGAGGAACGCCTGCAGCGCCGAGAAGGCGTAGGACGGTTTGGTGAGCATGGCCTCGGCGATGAAGAGCGCGATGTTGTCGCGGGCCTCGACATCGTCGGTCTGCTGCTCGAGCCACTCGGCCCAGGTCACCTGGTCCCATTCGGCCGCACGCGGGTGCTCCCACGGGCGGTGCGGGCCCACCTCGGCGACGATGCCGTCGATGAGCGTGATGAGGCGCTCCATCTCGGCCTCGGTCTCGGCCGACACCGGGAACATCTCGCCCGTGAAGTGCGTGAGCTCGCCACTCGGGCCGATGTAGACGCTGTCGCCCTCGCGGTAGCGCGAGTAGGTCTCGAGGCCGAGCTCCTCGACCGTCTCGATGAGCGCGTGCTGGTCGGGAGAGACCCACTGCCCGCCGATCTCGAGCAGGGCGCCGTCGATCTCGCGGGTCCAGAGCCGGCCGCCGACGCGGTCGCGCGCCTCGAGGACGGCGACGCTGAGCCCCGCGTCCCGCAGCTTGTTTGCGGCGGTCAGACCGGATGCTCCGGCGCCGACGATCACGACATCGCGTTCGAGGTGGGTCATGGATTGTCTCGATTCTGGGGGCGGCGGGGCCGCGGTTCGGGTTCGGGTGGTGTGTTCAGGAGCAGAGAGCGCGATCGAACGGATGCGTCACACGTCGTCGATGGCCGACATGACGTGCTTGATCCGCGTGTAATCCTCGAGACCGTAGGAGGACAGGTCCTTGCCGTAGCCCGACATCTTGAAGCCGCCGTGCGGCATTTCGGGCGTCAGCAGAATGTGGGTGTTGATCCACACGGCGCCGAAGTCGAGGTCGCGCGACACCCGCATGGCCGTTCCGTGGTCCGTCGTCCAGACGCTCGAGGCGAGGGCGTAGCGCACGTCGTTGGCCTTCTCGACGGCCTCGGCCTCATCGGCGAACGATTGCACCGTGAGCACGGGGCCGAAGGTTTCCTCCTGCACGCACTCGTCGTCCTGGTTGACGCCCGTGATGACGGTCGGCGCGAAGAAGTAGCCGCGGTCGCCCACGCGCGTGCCGCCCGTCGCGATGGTCGCGTGGGCGGGCAGCCCCTCGATGACGCTCGCGACCTTGTCGAAGTGCGTCTTATTGTTCAGGGGCCCGTAGAGGGCGTCGGGGTCTTCGGCATCCCCGGTCTTCGAGGCTTCGGCCGCGGCGACGAGGGCTTCGACGAAGGCGTCGTGGATGCTCTCGTGCACGAGCACGCGCGTCACGGCCGTGCAGTCTTGGCCGGCGTTGAAGTACGCGGCTCCGGCGATCGCCTCGGCGGTGGCTTCGACATCCACGTCACCAAAGACCACCGCGGGCGCCTTGCCGCCGAGTTCGAGGTGCACGCGGTGCAGTTGCGGGGCGGCAGAGGCGGCGACGGCCATGCCGGCGCGCACCGAACCCGTGATGGCTACGAGCTGGGGCGTGGGGTGCTCGGTCATGGCCTGGCCCGTCGAGGCGTCGCCGAGCACGAAGTTGAGCACACCGTCGGGCAGGATGCCGTGGCTCAGGCGCGCGAGCACGAGGGTCGACTCCGGCGTCGTGTCGGAGGGCTTCAGCACGACCGTGTTGCCGGCGGCGAGCGCGGGCGCGATCTTCCAGATGAGCATCATGAACGGGTAGTTCCAGGGCGTGACCTGGGCCACGACGCCGAGGGGTTCGCGCCGCACAAACGAGGTGTGACCGGCCAGGTATTCGCCCGCCGATTTGCCCTCGAGGGTGCGCGCGGCGCCCGCGAAGAAGCGCAGGTGGTCGGCGCCCGTGATGACCTCTTCGACCTTGATGGCCTCGCGCGGCTGACCCGTGTTGCGGAACTGCGCTTCGACGATCTCGTCGGCGTTCTGCTCGATGGCGTCGGCGAGCGCGAGCAGGGCGCTCTGGCGCTCCCCCGGCGTCGTGCGGCGCCAGGTGCGGAAGGCGGCGTGCGCTGTCTGGAACGCGGCATCCACATCGTCGGCCGTCGAGACGGGATATCGCGCCACGATCTCCTCGGTCGCGGGGTTCACGACGTCGATGATCGTGTCACCGGTGGGGTCGACGAATCGGCCGCCGATGTAGTTCTGCAGCATGTCCCGGGTGGTGGTCGTGTCGGCCATCGGGGTTCCTTCCGTGCGGTCGTGGTGCTCGGTGTGCTTACGGGTTCGGCGTCATCGTGTATTTGGTGCTCAGGTATTCGTGGATGCCCTCGAGCCCGCCCTCTCGACCGATGCCCGACTGCTTGACACCGCCGAAGGGTGCGGCTGCGTTCGAGACGACGCCCACGTTCAGTCCCATCATGCCCGTGTCGAGCCGCTCGATCATGCGCTGCCCGCGCGCGAGGTTCTCGGTGAAGACGTAGGCGACGAGGCCGTATTCGGTGTCGTTCGCGAGGCGCACGGCATCCTCTTCGTCGTCGAACGGGATGATGGCGAGCACCGGACCGAAGATCTCTTCGCGCAGGATGTCGCTTCCCGTCGGCACCTCGGTGATGACCGTCGGGGCGAAGAAGGTGCCGTCTCCGTCGATGGCCGAACCGCCCGTGAGCACCTGGGCGCCGCGCGTGACGGCGTCGTCGGTGAGCGTGCGGGCCTTCTCGACCGCCGACGCGTTGATGAGGGGGCCGATGGTGACGCCCTCGTCGGTGCCTCGGCCGACGCGCAGCTGTTCGACGCGTTCGGTGACGCGGCGGGCGAACTCGTCGGCGATGCCGCGCTGAACGATGAAGCGGTTGGCCGCCGTGCAGGCCTGGCCGATGTTGCGGAACTTGGCGAGCATGGCGCCATCCACGGCCTTGTCGAGGTCGGCGTCGTTGAAGATGACGAAGGGCGCGTTGCCGCCCAGCTCCATCGAGGTGCGCAGCACGTTCTCGGCGGCCTGGGCGATGAGCCTCTTGCCGACGGCCGTCGAACCCGTGAAGCTCAGCTTGCGGAGGCGGGGATCGCTGATGATGGGCTCCGAAACGGGGCCCGAGTGCGTGGTCGTGACCACGTTGAGCACACCGGCGGGCAGGCCGGCATCCGTCAGTAGCTGCGCGAAGAACAGCGTGGTGAGCGGCGTGAGTTCGGCCGGTTTGACGACCACGGTGCAGCCAGCGGCGAGCGCTGGCGCGATCTTGCGCGTGGCCATGGCGAGCGGGAAGTTCCAGGGCGTGATGAGGTAGCAGGGGCCGACCGGATGCTGCGACACGATCGTGCGGCCGGTGCCCTCGGGGTTGACGCCGTAACGCCCCGTGATGCGCACGGCCTCCTCCGAGAACCAGCGCAGGAATTCGCCGCCATAGGCCACCTCGCCGAGCGATTCGGCGAACGGTTTGCCCATTTCGAGTGTCATGAGCGTGGCGATCTCGAGTTTGCGCTCCTGCAGCAGGTCGAAGGCGCGGCGCAAGATCTCGGCGCGCACGCGCGGTGCGGTCGCGGCCCATTCGGCGGCGGCGTCGACCGCGGCGTCGAGGGCCGTGATGCCGTCGGCTGGCGTCGCATCGGCGATCGTGGCGATGGTGCGACCGGTCGCGGGGTCGGCGACGTCGAACGTGGCGCCGCCCGAGGCATCCCGCCATTCGCCGCCGATGAAGAGGCCGGAGGGCAGGGAGGCGAGCAGCGTCGCTTCGTCGACGGGGCGCGGAGCGGATGCGGTGTTCTGGGCGGCGGTCATGCGCGGGCCTCCTGCGTGTTCTCGGTCGATGCCTGGGCGTCGAGTGCCGCCAAGACGACGTCGATGCCCTCGTTCAAGAGCGTGTCATCGATCGTCAGCGGGGGCAAGAAGCGGATGACGTTGCCGAACGTTCCACACGTCAGCACGATGACACCCTCGGCGTGGGCGGCCTTTGCGACGGCCTGCGTGAGCGCCGCATCCGGCTCTGTGGTGCCCGGTTTCACGAACTCGACGGCGATCATGGCACCGCGCCCCCGGACATCCCCGATGCGCGCGTCGTGCGCCTGGCGGTCGCGGAACCGGCCCGTGATGAGGTCGCCGATGGCCGCGGCGCGCTCGACGAGGTTGTCTTCCTCATAGGTTTCGATGGCGGCGAGCGCGGCGGCGCAGGCGAGCGGGTTGCCGCCGTAGGTTCCGCCGAGGCCGCCCGCGTGTGTGGACTCCATGATCTCGGCGCGGCCCGTGACGGCCGACAGGGGCAGGCCGCCCGCGATGCCCTTGGCCGTGACGACCAGGTCGGGCACGATGCCCTCGTGTTCGCTCGCGAACATGGCGCCCGTGCGCGCGAAACCGGTTTGCACCTCATCGGCGATGAAGACGACGTCGTTGGCGCGGGCCCATTCGACGAGCGCGGGGAGGAATCCCTCGGCGGGCACGATGAAGCCGCCCTCGCCCTGGATGGGTTCGATGATGATGGCCGCCAGGTTGTCGGCGCCGATCTGCTTCTCGATGAGCTGGATGGCGCGCGCCGCAGCATCCGCGCCGCTCAGGTCGCCGTCGCGGAAGGGGTAGGACAGCGGGGCCCGGTAGATCTCGGAGGCGAAGGGGCCGAAACCGCTCTTGTAGGGCATGGACTTGGCGGTCAGCGCCATGGTCAGGTTGGTGCGGCCGTGGTAGGCGTGGTCGAACGCGACGACGGCCTGCTTCTTGGTGTGGCTGCGCGCCACCTTGATGGCGTTCTCGACGGCCTCGGCACCCGAGTTGAAGAGGGCCGTGCGCTTCTCGTGGTCGCCGGGGGTCAGGCGGTTGAGCGCCTCGGCCACCTCGACGTAGCTGTCGTAGGGCGTGATCATGAAGCACGTGTGCGTGAAGGCGGCCACCTGGGCTTGCACGGCCTCGACCACGCGGCGAGCCGAGTTGCCGACACCCGTGACGGCGATGCCCGAACCGAGGTCGATGAACGAGTTTCCGTCGACATCGACGACCACTCCGCCGCCGGCCGCCTGCGCGAAGACGGGCATGGTGGTTCCGACGGCCGTGGGCACGGCCTGTTTCTTGCGCTCCATGAGCTCGATCGAGCGCGGACCGGGGATGCTCGTGACGATACGGCGTTCCTGCGCGAGGGTTTCTCCACCGATGGCGGGGGCGGTCAGGGTCATAAGATCCTCCTTCGCAGGGCGTTCAGAACGCGGCTGTCGGCGATGCTGCCGTTCACGCCATGTTAGGGATGAGGACCGGATGCCTCGACTGCCGTTCTGTCGAAACATCCGCTCTCTTTTCGACAGAGCGGCAGGTCGTGGCTAGAGTGGCGGCATGCGACCGGCCCTGCGCAACGTGCTCGACGCCCCCGACCTGCACCTGACCCTCGTCGAAGGCGGTGGCCCCGGCGCCCTCGAGCGTGGAATCGACTGGGTGCACGGCTCCGATCTGCTCGACCCCACCCCGTTCCTGGCCGAGGGTCAGGTGGTGCTCACGACGGGTACCCAATTCGCGGATGCCTCGGAGCCCGACTTCGCCGACTACGTGCAACGCCTCGTGCGCCGCGGTGTGCGCGGTCTCGGTTTCGGCACCGAGGTCATCCGCGCCGGAACTCCCGCGGAGCTCGTCGCCGCCTGCCACGCCTCGGCCCTCCCCCTCTTCGAGGTGCCCTATCGCACGCCGTTCATCGCCGTCGTGCGTGCAGTCGCCGATCTGCTCGATCGCGACGCCCACGAGCGCGATGATTGGGCACGGCAGGCGCAGCGGGCACTGTCGCTCGCGGCGTTGCGGCCACATCCGATCGAGGCGGTGTTGGCCGAGCTTCACCGTCAGCTCGGGCATCCGGTCTTCCTCGTCGGCGCGGATGCTTCGGTGCGCGAGTCGCAGGCCGCGTCGGCATCGGCATCGGCGCGAGACGTCGTCGGCACAGAAGCAGCCCGGCTGCTCGACCGCGGCCAGCGCGCCAGCTCGTCCATCGCCGTCGGGGCGGCGGGCGGGGCTGGCCCGGCTGGCTCGGCTGGCTCGGCTGTCGCCGCTGCCGGCGAACACGCCACCCTGCAAACGATCGGCCGCGCGGGCGAACTCCTCGGGGTTCTCGCCGTCACATCACCCACGAGTGCATCCCTCGACCGCGCCGCCCAATCGGTCATCACGGGCGTCGTGGCCCTCCTCGGCCTGGCGCTCGAGCACGACCGCAGCCGAGCCCGCGACGGCGTCGAGCTGCGGGCTGCGCTCCTCGAGGAGGCCCTGCGCGGCGCCCCCGAGACGGCCGCCCGTCTCGCCCGCGACACGGGCAATCCATTCCCCGACGGACCCCTCGTCGTCGCGCGCCTGCGCCAAGCCGCCTCCGAGACCGAAGTGCTGCTGCGTGACACCACCTCGGCGAGCGCCGACGGCCTCGTCTTCGCGTCCCGCACCGCCGACGGCCTCATCCTCTGCGGTTCGCCCGCCCGCATCGCGGTCCTCGCCGAACGTGCCCGCTCACGCGCGGCCGCCGTCGGCCTGTCGAGCCCCGTCGCCCTCCCCGCGCTGGCCGAGGCCGCCGAGCATGCACAGCTCGCCTGCGCCCGCGCGGGTTCCAGCCAGCTGGTGCGCTTCGACGACCTCGTCCAGAACGGCATGCGCTCGGCCCTCGACGCCGACCGTCTGCGTGCCATCGCCGAGGCGCTCATCGGCCCGGTGCGCGAACACGATGCCCGATTCCAGAGCGGTTTGCTCGAGGCATCCCGCGTCTGGCTCGAGCACAACGGGCAGTGGGAGAAGGCCGCGGCAGAGCTCGGGATGCATCGCCACACGCTCAAGGCGCGCATCCGCCAGGTCGAGCAGCTCACCTCCACGTCGCTCGACTCGTTCGCCGCTCGGGCCGAGCTGTGGCTTGCACTCACGGCCTCAGAGGCGTCTTAGAGCGCGAGTCCCCGCACGAACCGCGTCAGCCGCGCATAGGCGTCGCGTCGAACGTCCGCCCGCGACAGCAGGATGTCGTGCAATGCGCCGTCGATCCGTGCAATGGTCACGGTGGGCGCCAGTTTCAGGGCGCGCATGGCGATGTCGTCCACGTTCAACACGATGTCGCTCGAGCGCATGGCCTCCGACCACACGGGTGCGATGGTCGACCGGGCCGACACCATGGTGAAGACCGCCGCGTCGATCGACAACCCCATGGCCACGCGCGCGTGCCCGGCGAGCACGGCGTTCAGCCATGCGGGCCGCACGGGGAAACCGCGCTCGGGCCGCCAGTCGAGGTTGTACTCCCAGTCGCCACCCTTGGCCTTCAGCACGCTGCGGGTGTAATAGCCGAGGTCCACGTTCGGCAGGACACGCAGCGGGTCGACCCGCGCGCCGATGCCGATGAGCGGCGTGAACACTTCGCGGCCGAAACCGCGCGCCTGAAACTCGAGCCAGGGCGAATTCAACACGACCGCCTCGGCGCGTCCCGGATGCCGGTCGGCCCACAGGCTGAGCGTGAGCCCGCCCGTCGAGTGCCCCATCAGAATGAGCGACCGCGACGGGTGGTCGGCCTCGCCGTGTCCGATGACCGACAGCGCAGCCTCGAGGTCCTCGTCATAGGTGGTGAGGTTGTCGACGAAACCGGGGGTCTGGCCGTCGCGCAGGCTGCGGCCGTACTTGCGCAGGTCGACGGCATAGAAGTCGGCGCCCATGCGATGCCAGTAGCGCGCCAGCTCGGTCTGGAAGAAGTAGTCGGACCACCCGTGCACATAGAGCACATCGGTGCGCCGCGCCGGGCGGTCGTGCAGCCCGAAGTCGGGCCCAGGCTTGTATCGCACCAGGGTGGCCGCGACCTCGCCCTCGGTGTCCGAACCGAGCGGCAACGTCAGCTGCTCGAAACCCGGCCCCAGGATGTCGGGGTGCCACGCTGCGCTCGCCATGACGTCAGCTCACCCCATCCATGAGGTCGTCGCTCCCCCGCACACAAACAGACATGCCCCCACCTTAGGGGCGGGGGCATGCCTGACGCTCAGTCTTGTCTGACGCTCAGTCTTGTCTGACGCTCAGTCTTGTCTAACCCTCAGTCTTGTCTGAAGCTCAGTCGAGGTCGGCGAGCGACACCGGCTGGCTGGCCGTGGGCTTCGCGGGCTCGGAACCACCTTCGAATGCCGTGTCGCCGGCCTGCGGTGCCGCGTGGCGCGGACCCTGGCCGTCGTCGCTCTTCGGCGACGCGTCGGCGGGCGTGGCGGAGGCGTGCTTGGGCGCCGGACCGTTGATGTCGCTGTCGGTCAGGGGCTCGTCTTCGCCGCGCGAGACGTTGACCATCTCGCCACGGGCGACGACCTTCACGCGCACGCGTCCCTCGGCCTCGCCCAGGGCCATCTCGTGCTGGTCGAGGTTGTGCCAGCCGTCGAGGTCGGTGAAACGCACGCCGCGCTCGGTCAGCAGGGCGGGGATGCTCTCCTCGGACGGGTCCTCGGGGCTCCACCAGCTGGCCTGGTCGTTGATGACGTGCGAAACCGTCTCCATGGCGTCGGACTTGGTGTGGCCGATGAGGCCGACGGGTCCGCGCTTGATCCAGCCCGTGGCGTAGACGCCGTGCAGCAGGTCGTTGTCGTCGCCCGACAGCACCTTGCCCTCATGGTTGGGGATGACGCCGTGCTTGTCGTCGAAGGGGACGCCGTCGATGGGCGAGCCGAAGTAGCCGACCGCGCGGTAGATCGCCTGGATCGGAACCTCGCGGATCTCACCCGTGCCTTCTACTCCGCCCTGGCCGTCGGGCCGCGTGCGCTCGTAACGGAAGGCCTGGACCTTGCCGTTCTCGTCGCCCACGACCTCGAGCGGCTTGGCGAAGAAGTGCAGGTGCAGGCGGCGGGATGCCTGGCCGGTCTCGCGTTCGCGCCACTTCTGCAGCACGCGGTCGATGACCATGACCTGCTTGTTGCTGGAGACGGCGATCTTGGATGCCTCGTCGTAGTCGAAGTCTTCGTCGTAGACGATCATGTCGACATCGCGCAGCTCGCCGAGCTCGCGCAGTTCGAGCGGCGTGAACTTCACCTGCGCGGGCCCGCGGCGCCCGAAGACGTGCACATCGGTGACGGGAGACTGCTTGAGCCCCTCGTAGACGTTGGCGGGGATCTCGGTCGGCAGCAGGTCTTCGGCGTGCTTGGCCAGGATGCGCGACACGTCGAGCGCCACGTTGCCATTGCCGATCACGGCCACGCTCTCGGCCTCGAGCGGCCAGGTGCGCGGCACGTCGGGGTGTCCGTCGAACCAGCTGACGAAGTCGGCGGCACCGTAGGAGCCGTCGAGGTCGATGCCCGGGATATCGAGATCGGCGTCGCGCACGGCACCCGTCGAGAAGATGACGGCGTTGTAGTGCTTCTTCAGGTCGTCGAGCGTGATGTCGGTGCCGAAGTGCACGTTGCCGAAGATGCGGATGTCACCGCGGTCGAGCACGTCGCGCAGGGCCGTGATGATGCCCTTGATGCGCGGGTGGTCGGGCGCGACGCCGTAGCGCACGAGCCCGTAGGGGGCCGGCAGCTGCTCGAACAGGTCGATCGAGACGTCGAATTTGCGTTCGGATTTGAGCAGGATGTCGGCGGCGTAGATTCCGGCCGGTCCGGCACCGACGATGGCCAGCCTGAGCTTGGTCATGTTGTTTCCTTAGTTTGTGTGGTGGGGAGTCGTTAGTGGCTGCGGTCGACGATGGTGCCCGCGAAGCGCACGAGCGCCTCTTTCACGGGGCCCTTCGGCAGCACGTCGAGTGCGGCGACGGCTTCGTCGGCCCAACGGTGGGCCTCGGCCAGCGTGCGCTTCGTGACGTCGTGTTGGCGCAGCTCGGCGATGGCGGCGTGGAAGTCGTCGGAGGCGCCGCTCTCGCTGTCGGAGACATCGGCCCGGGAGGCATCGATCCCCGTCACGTCGGCCTCAATGCGGCCGAGAAGCGCGGCGGCCTGCGGGTCGGTCTCGGCCTGACGGCGCAGGTAGATGAGCGGCAGCGTGACGACGCCGGCGCGCAGATCGGTGCCGGGCACCTTGCCGGTCTCTTCGGGCTGCGGCGACAGGTCTATGACGTCGTCGACGAGCTGGAACGCGATGCCCACCTTCTCGCCGTATTCGACCATGGCCTGCTCGTATTCTTCGGGGGCGTGCGAGAACGAGACACCGGCGCGCGCGGCCGTCGCGATGAGCGAACCGGTCTTGTCGGCCAGCACCTGGATGTAGTGCGCCTCGGGGTCGTCTCCCGGCTGCACGCCGACGGTCTCGTGCAGCTGACCGAGCACGAGGCGCTCGAAGGTATCGGCCTGCAGCAGGATGGCGCGCTCACCGAGCGAGGCCATGAGCTGGCTGGCGCGGGCGAAGAGCAGGTCTCCCGTGAGGATGGCGACCGAGTTGCCGAACACGGCGTGTGCGCTCGGCACCCCGCGGCGCTTGTCGGCGTCGTCCATGACATCGTCGTGGTAGAGCGAGGCGATGTGGGTGATCTCGATGGCCTCGGCGGCCGTGATGACCTCGTCGGTGACGCCGTCGCCCAGCTGCGCCGTGAGCAGCGTGAGCATGGGGCGCACGCGTTTGCCGCCCGCCTCGAGCAGGTAGCGCGTGGTGGCATCGGCGACGCTGTCGGCGAAGCCCAGCTCGCGCATGAGCCCCTCTTCGATGCGGTCGAGCCCGTCATCGATCGACGCGATCAGGTGTTTCGTGCCCGGGGACGCGAAAATGCGTTCGGTCAGGCCCAGCTGACTGGTCAGACGGCTGCCTCGACGGGTGGCGCTCGGATTCACAGCTCTAGCCTATCCATTGCGGGTGGGATGGTGGGTGCCGGTCGTTGGCCGCACCCGCGGGTTACTCGGCGGCAGGAAAAGGCTTGGTCGCGCGGTGCAGTGCCACGATGCCGCCCGTGAGGTTGCGGTAGTGCACATCGGTCCACCCCGCCTCGCGCAGCCACGAGGCCAGCGTGCGCTGGTTGGGCCAGGCGTGGATGGAGTCGTTCAGGTATTCGTAGGACGCAGGGTTGGAGGAGACGACCTTGGTGAGCGCCGGCATGACCTTGTTGAGGTAGAGGTCGTAGGCCGTGCGCATGGCCGGGTTTGCGGGCGTCGAGAACTCGCAGATGACGATGCGGCCGCCGGGGCGCGTGACGCGCAGCATTTCTTCGAGGGCCGTGCGCGGGCGGACGACGTTGCGCAACCCGAAGGAGATGGTCGTCGAATCGAACTCGTCGTCGGCGAAGGGCAGCTCGGTGGCGTCGGCCTCGACAAACGAGACGCGGTTGAGGTGACCGTATTTCTTCTGGCCGACGGCGATCATGCCGGGCGAGAAGTCGGCCGCGACGACCGTGGCGCCCTCGTGAGCGATGGCCGCGCTCGACGTGCCCGTGCCGGCTGCGAGGTCGAGCACCTTGTCGCCCGGGTGCGGGTCGAGCGCCTTGACCGTGGCCACGCGCCAGAGCAGTGCGTTGCCGGCCGACAGGATGTTGTTGGTGCGATCGTATTTCGCAGCGACCTCGTCGAACATCGCGGAGACTTGCGCGGGCTTTTTCGAGAGGTCTGCCTTGTTCATCCCCCCATCCTAGGCCGGGTTTCCGGGGCGTAGGCTGTGGGTGTGACCGATACCGAGACCCGGGTTCTAAGCGTCGAGACCATCGAGATCTCCGACCTGAAACAAATCATCCCGCTCAGCGATCCCGAGCGACCGCTCCTGTGGATGCGCAAGGGGCAGGGGCTCGTCGGCATCGGCGAAGCGGTGCGCCTCGAGTTCGAGGGGCCGACGCGCATGCAAGACGCCGCGGCGGCCTGGCGCGAGCTCGTCGATGCGGCCACGGTGTCCAACCCCGTGCAGCTGCCCGGCACGGGTCTCGTGGCGTTCGGCGCTTTCGCGTTCTCGGCGTCGTCGGCCGAGAAGAGCGTGCTCATCGTTCCGCGCATCATCCTCGGCAAGCGCGACGGGCGCTTCTGGGTCACCAAGATCACCGTTGCGGGCGACGACCGGCCGCTCCCCCGCCTCGAGCCGCGGGCCTTCGGCGACGAATACCGCATCTCGCTCTTGCCGGGCGACGAAGATCCGGGGGCCTTCCGCGCCGACGTCGAGACGGCCATCCAGCGCATCGTGCGGGGAGACGTGGGCAAGGTGGTGCTGGCGCGCAACCTCGTCGGACACCTGCCGGAGGGCTCAGACATCCGCCGCGTTCTCGTCGACCTGGCCATGGGCTATCCCGATTGCTGGACGTATTCGGTCGACGGCCTCATCGGCTCGAGCCCCGAAACGCTCGTGGGCGTCTCCAATCGCACGGTCTCGGCGCGCGTGCTGGCCGGCACCATGTCGCGGGGGCGGGATGCCGACAGCGATGCCGAGGCCGCGACATCCCTCGTCACCAGCGTGAAAGACAACGACGAGCACGCCTTCGCGGTGCAGAGCGTGGTTGCGGCCCTGCGCCCGCACTCGCCGCACCTCACGTGGAGCGAGCTGCCCTTCGCCCTCAAGCTGCCGAACCTCTGGCACCTGGCCACGGATGTCGCGGGCCCCCTCACCGATCGTGCGACCTCGCTCGACCTCATCGCCGCCCTGCACCCCACGGCCGCCGTCGCGGGCTTCCCGACCGACGCCGCCCTCGCCCTCATCGACGAGCTCGAACCCTTCGACCGCGGTCGTTACGCGGGCCCCGTCGGCTGGGTCGACGCAGCGGGCGACGGCGAGTGGGCCATCGCACTGCGCTGCGCCCAGATCAGCCCCACGGGTGACATCACGGCTTACGCGGGCTGCGGAATCGTGGCCGAGAGCGACCCGATGAAAGAGCTCACCGAGACCAAGATGAAGTTCCGTCCCATCGTCGAAGCCTTCGGATAGACGAGTTCGTCAGCCGAAAATCTGTTTACCTGGGCGAAACACGGCCACGCCACGGGCGGAAACAAAGCTCCAGCAGGATGTGACCACGCGATAAGCAGCGCGTGCGAGCGAATGGGGTTTTCTCAATGGATCAAGGTAATACGGCGTTCTTGTTGATCGCCGCCGCCCTCGTGCTTCTCATGACGCCGGGGTTGGCATTCTTCTACGGTGGTCTCGTCAAGGCGAAGAGCGTCATCAGCATGATGATGCTGAGCTTCGGCTCGATGGGTCTCATCGGTGTGCTGTGGGTTCTCTACGGTTACGCCATCGCCTTCCCGGGTGCCGAGGGAACACTGTTCCCCTGGGCCATCGACGGTTCGGCTCTCGGCCTGAACAGCCTGCTCGAAACGCCTGAGGGCGCGGCCTACCCGCCGCTCGCCTTCGTGGCCTTCCAGGCGACGTTCGCCATCATCACGGTCGCCCTCGTCTCGGGCGCCATCGCCGACCGCGCCAAGTTCGGCAGCTGGATGGTGTTCGCCGGTGTCTGGGCGACCGTCGTCTACTTCCCGGTCGCCAGCTGGGTCTTCAACTTCGGCCTCGCCGAAGACGGCAGCTTCGCCTACGGCGGCTGGATCACACACGGCCTGCAGGATGTCTTCGGGGTCGGTGCCATCGACTTCGCCGGTGGAACCGCGGTCCACATCAACGCCGGTGCCGCCGCCCTGGCCCTCGCCCTCGTCCTCGGACGTCGCGTCGGATTCCAGAAGGGCGCGAACGTTCCTCACAACCCGCCGTTCGTCCTCCTCGGTGCCGGTCTGCTCTGGTTCGGATGGTTCGGCTTCAACGCCGGTTCTGAACTCGCCGCCGACGGCACCGCCGCCCTGGCCTTCGTCAACACCATCGCCGCTCCGTCGGCCGCTCTCCTCGCCTGGTTGGTCGTCGAGAAGGTCAAGGACGGCAAGCCCACCTCGGTCGGTGCCGCCTCCGGTGCCGTCGCGGGTCTGGTCGCCATCACGCCGGCGTGTGCCTCCCTCCACCCCGTGTGGGCCATCGTCCTCGGCCTCGTCGCCGGTGCCGTCTGCGCCCTGGCCGTCGAGCTGAAGTTCAAGCTCGGCTTCGACGACTCGCTCGACGTGGTGGGCATCCACCTCGTCGGTGGTCTCATCGGAACGCTGTACCTCGGCTTCTTCGCCAACAACACCGGCCTCTTCATGGGCGGCAACGGAGCTCAGCTGCTCGTGCAGGCCATCGCGGCCTTCGCGGTCATGATCTACTCCTTCGTCCTCGCCTACCTGATCGGCTTCGTCATCCAGAAGACCATGGGCTTCCGGGTGAAGAACGAGGACGAGATCGCGGGCATCGACACGTCGGTCCACGGCGAAGAGGGATACGTGCTCACCGACGCACGCTAACCCTTCGTCCCTCGACGAAAACCCCCAATCGCGGGTCTGGCTTCGGCCGGGCCCGCGATTGTCGTTTGCCGGCGGGCGCGCCTACGGGTGCTGCCCCGGTGCCGATTCGGCGCCTGAACGACCGTCGACGACGGGCCGTCTCAGACCGTCAGCGGTCGAGCGGAACTTCGATGACGACGGGTCGCTCGACGGGCGCGGTCAGGGCCTGGTCGAGCTCGGCCCGCGTCTTGGCGCGCACATAGCCCCATCCGAAACCCTCGGCGAGCTTCTGGATGTCGACGCGCTGCGGTGTGTAGAGGACGCGCTGCATGGCCTCGGGCGCGGCGCTGGCCGCCACCTCGAGCCCGTCGAAGATCGTGCCGCCGCCGTCGTTTCCGACGATGACCTGTAGGCGCGGCATCCGCTCGTCGTGGCCCGGCAGAAGTGCGCCGATGTCGTGCAGGAACGTGAGGTCGCCGACGAGAACGCGTGTGACGCCGGGTGAACCGTCGGCCTGGCTGGCGAGCGCGATACCCGTGGCCGTGGCCGTGGTGCCGTCGATGCCGGCGAGCCCCCGGTTGGCGTGCACGCGCACCTTCTTGCCCCCGAGAACCTGATCGGCCTCGCGGATGAGCCGGGATGCCCCGAAGACGAGTCGATCGTGCGGCCACGTCGCGCGCCACACCGCTTCGACGAGCAGGCGCCGGTCGAGCGGGCGACGGATGGCGGCGAACTCGGCCTGCGCGAAAGCGAGCCGCTGGGCGGGGTCGTGCGAGTGTCCGGCCTCGAGGTCGGGGGCGACATCGTCGTCCTGCGCCGCGAGAACGGCTCGGGATGCGACCACCCACGCTCCGAGCCACGCGCGGTCGACGGGGCCCGATGTCACCGACACCTGCCCGACCACGCGGGCGTTTCGGCCGGGGTCGTAGGCCTCGGCACCGTGCGGAGCGACGACGATGGTCTCGACATCCGCTCGTTTCAGCAGCGCCGGCACCTGGCGGGAGAGCGTGGGATGCCCGAAGACGATGGCGCGTTCGATGCGCCCACCGAGTTCGGCGTCGTCGAGGAGCGGGCGGTATCCGGCAACGAGGTTGCGGCCGAAGCGGGAACCGCTCGTGACCTCGGCGATGAGCGGCCACCCGCCCGCGTGGGCGACGTCTTCGGCGGCGGGGCCGGCGGCGTTGCCGGCGATAACGACGGTGCGCGGCCCGCGTTCGACGAGCAGTGTGGAGCGACGGCGGCGGTCGCTCTGCGTCGCGGCGTCATCGGAGGAGGCTGGGGCGTCGAGGTGGGCGCGCACGCGCTCGAGTTCGAGCTCGTCTTCGGCGTCGGAGACGGAGGACAGCGGTTCGCGGAACGCGAGGTTCAGGTGCACCGGGCCCGGGCCTGCGACGCCCTTCGTCGTGCCGACGGCGTGGGCCCAGGACTCGCTCGCGAGGGCGGCCGGATCGAGCGCTTCGTCGCCGGGCTGGCTGCGGAAGCCCCCCGAGGGACCGGGCGCGGGAACGTCTGTCGTGAAGCGGGCGGCCCGGCCGAAAATCCCGGGCTGGTGAGTGGTCTGATTCGAGCGGATGCCGCGCAACTCGGTCGGGCGGTCGGCCGTGAGCAGCAGCATGGGCACACCGCTGTGGTGTGCCTCGAGAACGGCGGGGTGCAGGTTTGCCACGGCCGTTCCGCTCGTCACGACCACGGCGGCAGGCACGCCGGATTCGGCGGCGAGCCCGAGGGCGAGAAAGCCAGCGACCCGTTCGTCGAGTCGCACGTGCAGGTGCAGGAGACCGGCGCGCTCATATTCGGCGGCCGCGAGGGCGAGGGCTTGGGAACGTGACCCGGGGCAGAGCACCAGATCACGCAGGCCGAGGCGCACGAATTTGCCCAGGAGGCGAACGGCGAAGCGGGTGCTGGGCGAGGACTCAGACATCCGCTCGGCCTGCGCCGGGCTCGTCGTCGGACTTGCCGCGCTTGGCCGTGCCGTCGTCGGTGCCGGTCGGCTCATCGCCGGTGCCCGGCTCGGGTTCGGGTTCTGAAGCCGTGGGCTGAGTCGAGGATGCACCGGACGAGGGTGCACCCGTCGAACCGGCGCCTGTCGATCCGCGGGAGGGGCCGGCAGCCGCGGGACCAGTCGATCCGTCGGCGGGACCCTCGGAGTCGAGCGCAGCCAGTTCTTCTTCGAGGCGGCGGATGCGCTCGTCCTGATCAGGATCGACCGCGGACGCCGAGGAGCGGCCGAAGAATTCGGGGTTGTCGTCGGGCGGAAGCTGACGCGTGCGCGCTTGCGCTTGGCGGCCGCGCCCGATGAGGAACCACAGCACCACGCCCACGACGGGGAGGACCAGGATGATGACGAGCCAGGCCGGTTTGGGCAGCCCTCGCACTCGATCGTGGGCGAGCATGGCGCAGTCGATGACCGCGTAGATCGTTGCGACCACGACGACGACGACGAGTCCGAGCAGCAGGCGTGCCATCCCCCCATGTTAGTCGGCGCGTCTGAGCCTTTTCTCCACGGCGGCGGCTCCCAGCGGCCCGACTTACACTGGTGGAGTGAAACGCATCTCCCCCGTCCTCGTCTATACGGTCTTTCGGCTTCTCACCTTCGCCGTGCCCCTGACGGCGCTGCTGCTGATGCAGATCAACCCGCTCATCGCCACGCTGCTCGCAGCGCTCATCGGCGTGAGCCTGTCGTACATCTTCCTGCGCCCACAGCGCGAGCAGGTGTCGCGCGAGCTCTATGCGCGCCGCCACGAGGGCAAGACCTCGCCGCACGCCCACGATGACGAAGACGCCGAAGACGCGATCCATACCGACAGCACGGATGCCGCGGCCGCACGCCCGGCATCGGGGCACCGCCCCGCCACCGACGTCGCATCCCCCGCCGACACGAAACCGGCCGCAAACGAGCGCTGAGCCTGGCTCAACCACCCGTCGCGGCCGGCGTTGTGACGCGGTGTCGCTGCGACCCTCTTACTGACCGCCGCTGTACAGCCAGAAAGCCACGAACAGCGCGATCGCGTAGAACAGCTGCGCCACCCCGGTGAGCTTCAGCACGAGGATCAGTTCGCGCGGCGTGCGCGCGGTCGCCGTGATGATGCACGCGGGCAGCGCGGCCAGCAACACGAACATGGCGAACCACGCGGCCGGGTAGAAGAGCGCGAGAACGCCGGCGATGACGAACGGCACGAGCATCAGCACGATGTAGAGCACGCGTGTGGCCGTGGCGCCGATGAGCACCGAGAGCGTGCGCTTGCCCGACATCCGGTCTTGTTCGATGTCGCGCAGGTTGTTGACGACGAGGGCCGCCGTGGCCATGAACCCGACCGCGATGGCGCCGAACCAGGCCTCTTGGTTGAGCTGGTAGACCTGCACGAACGTGGTGCCGAGCGTGGCGACGAGGCCGAAGAAGACGAAGACGAACACCTCGCCGAGCGCGTTGTAGCCGTAGGGGCGCTTGCCACCCGTGTAGAACCACGCGGCGACGAGGGCCGCGGCTCCCACGATGAGCAGCCACCAGAGGCCCGAGATCACCGTGAGCACGAGGCCCGCGACGGCCGCGATGCCGAAGAAGACGAGGGCGACCGTCAGCACCGATTTGGCCGAGGCCTTTCCGCTGCCGACGAGGCGCTGCGGACCCACGCGGTTGTCGTCGGTGCCGCGGATGCCGTCGGAGTAGTCGTTGGCGAAGTTCACGCCGATCTGCAGGGCCACCGAGACGATGAGGCACAGGAGCGCGCGCACGGGGTGATAGACGCCCGGCTCGCTCGCCACGATCGCGGCACCGGTTCCCACGATGACGGGCGAGATCGACAGCGGCAGCGTGCGCACGCGCGAACCGTCGATCCAGTCGGTCAGCGTGGCCTTCTTCACGGCGTCGTACCGTCGCGCCGCGGGGTTGCCGCTCTTGCCGCGCCCGCTGGTCTTCGTGCGCACCGTCTTGTCGGCGTCGGCGTTGCGGCCGTTGACGTTGCGGGGGTCGACCGACCTCGTCGCGTCGATGCGTTGCTGCTTGGGTCGTTGCTGCTTGGGCGCCACTACCGTCTCCTTCGGGTCCGGAGCGAGTTTACGACACCGGGCTATGCCGGCGGGTTCACCGCGGTCTCGCGAGGGCCTCTTCCACGAGCGAGCGGATGCGGCGCCGGTCGGGTTTGCCCGACGACAACGTGGGCATCGTGCCGAGCGTCACAACCGCGGCCGGTTGGGCGGCCACCCCGAGGAGGGCCGCGACGTGCGCGCGGACCGCGGCTCGAGCATCCGTTTCGGCGTCGGAGCCCGAGCCGTTGGAGCCGGCCGCCCAGCCCGAACGCGAGCCCGAGCCGACCCCGGAGCCTGGGTTGCCGCTGGCGCCCGAACCGAGCGCGCCATCGGCGAAGAGGGCGACGACGGGAACCTGACCCCAGCGCTCGTCATCGACGCCGACGACGATGGCCGTGCCGTAGCCGTCCAGTGCACGCACGGCCTCCTCGACGCGGTCGAGGGAGACGTTCGTGCCACCCGAGATGATGACGTTGTCGATACGCCCTGACACCGAGACCCGGCCCGCCTCGACTGTGCCCGTATCGCCCGTGCGATACCAGCGGCGCACAATGCCATCGGCGTCGGGATCGCGGTGGAACGCCGCATCCGTGCGCTCGGGGTCACCGAGATAGCCGTCGGCGAGCATCGGGCCGGCGAGCTCGATCTGACCGTCGACGACCCTCGCCTGAGCGCCCGGTAGCGGGACACCGTCATAGACGCAGCCGCCCGCGGTTTCGCTCGACCCGTAGGTGCGCACGACGCGCGCACCCAACCGATCGGCGCGCTCGGCGAGCACCGCGTCGAGGCGCTGACCGCCGATCAGGATGGCGTCGTAGCTCTGCAGGGCGCGGCGCACGCGGCGTGAATCGGTTGCCGCATCGACCAACGTGAGCAGCTGGGCGGGTACGAGCGAGGTGAAGCGCAGGTCGCCGTCGAGACGCGACGTGCCTACGGCGAAGGCCCGGGCGTCGAACCGGCCGGGCGGCAGCACCCCGGGCGTCGTGCCGGCCGCGAGGGAGCGAGCAAGCACCTGCACCCCGGCTACGTAGTGCGTCGGCAGCGCGAGCAGCCACTGCCCGGGCCCGCCGAGCGCGGTCTCCGAGGCCGCGACACTCGCGAGCACCGCGTCGGCCGACAGCATCACGCGTTTGGGGATGCCCGTCGAACCCGAGGTCTCGATCACGAGCGCGGTCGATTGCGGCACGGTGTCGCGCGGCCCTGGACGCACAGCACCGGCTCCCGCGGGCGGATGTGCCGACGCACCCGGCGATGTCAACGGGGCCGACACGGCCGATGCGGTCGATGCGGCCGCGGCGCCGTCGTCAGAATGAGCCGGTGCTGCTGCCTGCACGGCCACGGGCAGGATGGCGGGCCCCGACCGATCGAGCGCCCCCCGCAGAGCCTGCATCACGGCCATCGGATCTGCGGCCGACACGCGCCGCAACTGCCTCGTCATGCCGCCGACCTCTCGAGCGAAAGGCTCAGTACTGCCACGGGTACGGGCCCCAGTCGGGTTCCCGCTTCTCGAGGAAAGCGTCGCGCCCCTCGACGGCCTCGTCGGTGCCATAGGCCAGGCGCGTGGCTTCACCCGCGAAGACCTGCTGACCCACCATCCCGTCGTCGACCGCGTTGAAGGCGAACTTGAGCATGCGGATGGCTGTGGGCGACTTCGTGAGAATCGTGCGCGCCCAGCGGATGGCCTCGACCTCGAGCTCGGCGTGGGGCACCACGGCATTCACGGCACCCATCTGGTAGGCGCGTTCGGCCGAATACTCCTCGGCCAGGAAGAAGATCTCGCGCGCGAACTTCTGCCCGATCTGCCGCGCGAAGTAGGCGCTGCCGTAGCCGGCGTCGAACGAACCGACATCCGCATCGGTCTGCTTGAACTTGCCGTGCTCGCGGCTGGCGATGGTGAGGTCGCAGACCACGTGCAACGAGTGCCCGCCGCCCGCCGCCCAGCCGGGCACGACCGCGATGACGACCTTGGGCATGAAGCGGATGAGGCGCTGGACCTCGAGAATGTGCAACCGCCCGCCGCGCGCCGCATCGACCCCCGCGGCCGTCTCGGAGTCGGAGTACTTGTAGCCGTCGCGCCCGCGGATGCGCTGGTCTCCGCCCGAGCAGAATGCCCAACCGCCGTCTTTCGCGCTCGGGCCGTTGCCCGTCAGCAGCACCACGCCGATGCGCGAGTTGAGCCGCGCGTCTTCGAGCGAGCGATAGAGCTCGTCGACCGTGTGCGGCCGGAACGCGTTGCGCACCTCGGGCCGGTTGAAGGCCACGCGCGCGATGCGCCCGTCGAGGCTGTGGTGGTAGGTGATGTCGGTGAGGGTGTCGAACCCGTCGACGGTGGTCCACTGGCTCTCGTCGAAGATCTCGGAAACGCTCATGCAGCCAGTCTAGACACGCGACAGAATGGACCCATGACGCCCAGCCTCGAAGATGTGTTGGCCACCCTGCGCGTGGTTGCCCTGCCCCTGACGACGCGGTTCCGCGGGGTGACGGTGCGCGAGGCGGCGCTCTTCGAGGGCCCGAACGGGTGGACCGAGTTCTCGCCCTTCGTCGAGTACGACGACGCCGAGAGCGCCATGTGGTTGCGAGCGGCCCTCGAATACGGCTGGGGCCAGGTGCCCGTGGCACGCCGCACGTCGATCGCCGTGAATGCCACCGTCCCGGCCGTCGCCGCTCAGGATGTCGCGAGCGTCCTCGCCCGCTATGACGGGTGTCGCACGGCCAAGGTCAAGGTCGCCGAACGCGGCCAGACCCTCGAGGACGACATCGCGCGCGTGCGGGCCGTGCGCGAGGCCATGGGTCCCGAGGGCCGCATCCGCATCGACGCCAACGCGGGGTGGAACGTCGACGAAGCGGAGCACGCCATCCACGCACTGTCGACGTTCGACCTGGAGTATGTCGAGCAGCCGTGCGCCAGCATCGAAGAGCTCGCCGACATCCGTCGCCGCGTGAAATATGCGGGCATCCCGATCGCTGCCGACGAGAGCGTGCGCAAGGCCGACGACCCGTTACGCGTGGCGCGAGCTGGGGCTGCAGACATCCTCATCATCAAGGTGCAGCCGCTCGGTGGAGTCACGCGCGCGCTCGACATCATGGCGCAGGCCGGACTGCCCGCGGTCGTCTCGAGCGCCCTCGACACGTCGGTCGGCATCGGCATGGGCGCGGCCCTCGCGGCGGCGCTCCCCGAGCTCGACTATGACTGCGGGCTCGGAACCGCCGCGTTGTTCTCGCGCGACGTCACCTCGAGCCCCCTCGTGCCGGCGGACGGCGCGCTCGAACCGCGTCGCGTCTCCCTAGACGAGGCGGCGGCCGCTCAGGTCGAGGCGGATGCAGAGCGCACCGAATGGTGGCGCAACCGTCTCACCCGCTGCTTCGCGCTCATCGAAGCCGACGCGCAGGCGTAGACAGGCGACCTACAGGCCCGAGTACGCGTGCAGACCCTTGAAGAAGATGTTCACGATCGTGAAGTTGAACATGACGGCCGCGAAACCGATGATCGCGAGCCACGCACTGCGTGAGCCCCGCCATCCGCGGGTCGCCCGGGCGTGGATGTAGCCCGCGTAGATCACCCAGATGATGAAGGTCCAGACCTCTTTGGTGTCCCAGCCCCAGTAACGGCCCCAGGCGCGCTCGGCCCAGATGGAACCGGCCATGAGCGTGAACGTCCAGAAGATGAAACCCACGATGTTCACGCGATAGGCGAGGTTCTCGAGGCGCTCGGACGAGGGCAGCGTTGCGAGGAACTTGAGCTTCAGCAGCTTGAGGTCTTTGCCGGCCAGCTCGCGCCGGTGCTGGAACAACTGGATGCCGCTCAGCGCGAAACCGAGCCCGAAGAACGCCGTGCCGAGGCTCGCGACGAACACGTGGATGATGAGCCACGCCGACTGCAGTGCGGGCGGCAGCGGCACGACGGCCACATAGAAGTTGACGCCCGAGACGCCCAGCAGGATGAGCACGAGGCCCATGACGAACGTTCCGAGGAACCGCAGGTCGACCTTGACGATGACCATGAGGAACACCATGACGATGAGCAGCGTGCCCGTCATGGCGAACTCGTACATGTTGGCCCACGGCACGCGCTGGGCGCTGATGCCGCGTGTGACGTCGGCCGTTGCGTGCAGCAGGAACCCGATGATGGTCAGCGCGACGCCGATGCGCAGCGTGGCGGAACGCTTGGGCGTGACGTCGCTCGCATCTTCGTCGACACGCTCGATGGTGGCCGTCGAGGACACCCGCGAGGTGGTCGTGGTCGCGGCGGAACCGGCCGATGCGACCTGCGCTCCGTCGGCACGCGAACCAGCAGAGGATGCGAGCGCCGCCTGCTCATCGGCGTAAGCACTCACCTCGGCCGACCGCTTTGCCAGGTCGAGCGCGAAGGCAATGAAGGCGAGCGCATAGATGGCCATGGCCGACCACAGGCTCAGCACCGAAAGTTCGTCGAGATTCACTTCTTAACAGTACCTCTCAGATCGCGCGGCACGCCCAGGATGGTTCCATGCCGATAGGCGATGGCATCGACGGCTTGTCGCAGCCCGGGGTCTTCTCCGCGGGCGAGTCCCGCGTACTGCAACGTGACGCTGCCGTCTTCCTTCTCGACGGCTTTGACCCACACGCGTCGGCGCGGCACGAAGAGCGAGGTCAGCAGACCCAGCATGACGAGGATGGCGAACAGCAGCACGAATCCCTGCGACGGGTCGTGGTGCACATCGAGCGACACGAAGCGCGGCACGGTGTTGTCGAAGTTGCCGGCGGCCTGCTGCGGTGAGGCGTTCTCGAACGTGACGGTGCCCATTCCGTTCGGCAGGTCGGATGTTTGCCCCGGTTGCAACTCGATCGAGTCGACATCCGTTTTGCCGCCCGTGAGCTGGGTCATGCCATCCGTCACCAGTTCATAGACCGATTTCGGCGCACCCTCGTTGATGCCGAGGTCGCCTTTGTAGACGTTGAGCGTGAGCAACGGGTAGACGAGGTCGGGATAGGTGGATGTGTAGGCGCCGGACTCGTTCTTCACGGCCGTGGGGTAGAAGAACCCGATCATGCCGAGCTGGTCGGAGAGGCCATCCGGAACCTTGACGACACCGATCGACGTGAGGTTGGCGTCTTGCGGCAGGAACGGCACCGAGTCGGTGAAGACCACGTTGCCCTGAGGGTCTTTCACCGTGATCTTGGGCGCGTAGCCGTTGCCGAGCAGGTAGACGTCGGTGTTGTCGTAGCGCAGGGGCTCGTTCACCTTGATGGTCTGCTTCTCGGGCTCCTGGCCGGGCGAGCGCGTCGTGACCTTGGCCGTGAAGTCGATCGGCTGACCGTAAGCGTCGAGGTTCTGCTTCTCGTACTCGACGGCGAAATCATCCACCGTGAGCGCATAGGGCGACAGGGTGTCCGGGTTGAAGAAGCGGCCCGGGTTGAACGAGTTGTAGTCGAGCAGGGTGTTGACGAAGGTCTGTCCCTCGACGAGCACGCGCTGCCCGGCATAGCCGAAACCGCCGCCCACGCCGATGGCCAGCAGGATGCCGACGAGCGCCGAGTGGAAGACCAGGTTGCCGGTCTCGCGCAGATAACCGCGTTCGGCCGAGACCGAGAGCGAACCGCCACCTTCGTACATCTCGACGCGATAGCCCGACTTCTTCAGCAGCGTGCGAGCCGACGAGATAGCGGATGCCGCGTCGGCACCTTCGACGGTCTGCTCCGTGTAGGAGTCCAACCGGTTGAGCCGGGCGGGCGTGCGCGGAGGCCGCGCGCGCATGGCCTGGAAGTGGTGCTTGGTGCGCGGGATCACGCAGCCGATCAGCGAGATGAAGAGCAGCAGGTAGATCGCGGAGAACCACGCCGAGCCGTAAACGTCGAAGAACTGCAGGTTGTCGAGCACGGGCGCGAGCGACGGGTTGTCGCGGAAGTACTGCGTGACGCCGTTGGGGTCGGAGCTGCGCTGCGGCACGAGCGAACCCGGCACCGCCGCGATGGCCAGCATGAGCAGCAGGAACAGAGCCGTGCGCATGCTCGTCAGCTGGCGCCAGGCGAACCGGATCCAGCCGACGAAGCCCAGTTTGGGTTGCTCGACGGAATTGTCGTCGTTCGTCGGCTGCCGTTTGGCGCTGCCGGAGTCGACGTAATCAGAGGGGCGTGACAAAGCCTTGGATCACCATCCCGAGTTGTGACATGAGTTTTCCCCAGATTCCGGAGACCATCAGGATGCCGATGATCATGAGGAGGACGCCGCCCGCGATGTTGATGGCGCGGATGTGGCGTTTGAGGAAAGCGATGGTTCCCGTCATCCAGCTGAGGCCGAGGGCCACCAACACGAAGGGGATGCCGAGCCCGATGCAATAGAACAGGCCGAGCAGGGCGCCGCGGCCCGTCGAACCGGAGTTGAGGCTGAGGCCCGTGATGGCGGTCAGGACGGGCCCGAGGCACGGCGTCCAACCGATCGCGAACACGATGCCGAGGAGCGGCGCACCGGCCAACCCGGTCGCGGGGCGGAATGACGGCTTGATGGTGCGCTGCATGAACGACACCTGGCCGACGAAGACGAAGCCCATGACGATGACGACAGCGCCGAGGATGCGCGTGATCAGGTCTTGCCACTGCACGAAGAACGCGCCGACCGTGCCGACGAACGCGCCCGTGAGCACGAAGACGAGCGTAAAACCGGCGATGAAGCCGGCCACCCCGAGCAGGAGCCGCGGCTTTCCGGGTTGCAGGCGGGCTGGCCGGGCCGACGAGCTCGAGCCGCCCGTGCCGCTGCCTGTGCGGGCGCCGGGTTTCGCGGCCGTCGACATGCCCCCGACATAGGCGAGATAGCCCGGCACCAGCGGTAGGACGCAGGGCGAGGCAAACGAGATGAGGCCCGCGAGCAGAGCGATCGGGATGGCCGCGACCAACTGCCCGTTCGCGACGATGTCACCCGGGTTCACGAGGTGGGCCCGGTCATTCGGCTATCGTTTCGCGCACCAGCGTGTCGAGGATCGACTCGGCGGGCAGCTGGCCCAGGATTCGACTCGCCACGCGTCCCTCTTTGTCGAGGACGATCGTGGTGGGCACGGCCTTCGGCGGCACGGAACCCGTGAAGGCCAGCTTCACCGAACCCGAGTCGACGTCGAGGATCGAGGGGTAGGTGATGCCGTAGGTCTTGTTGAACGAGGTGGCGGTCTCGGCCTGGTCGTAGACGTTGACGCCCACGAAGCTCGCACCCTTGCCCTCGTACTTCTCGTTCAGCTCTTGCAGCTGCGGCGCCTCGGCGCGACAGGGGGCACACCCCGCGTACCAGAAGTTCACGACCGTGACCTGGCCCGCGAGATCGGCCGAATCGATGGTCTCGCCGCTCTCGTCGATGCCCGAGAACGAGATCTTCTCGCCGCGCTCGTCGACGGGGATGGTGGTGACGCTGCCGTCGCCCGCGATGTAGCCCTTGTCGCTGCCCTCTTTGTATTGAGCGGCCAGCGGGTCGGCAGAGCAGCCCGCTAGGCCGAGGGTGGCGGCGATCGAGACGGCCAGGGCGACGGTTGCGAACCGGCGGCGCGGGCGCTGCGGGGCGAGGGAACCGCTGGGTGCGCCTGCTGCGACCGAGGTCGTGACAGGTGAGGACGTCGAACGTGCGCGGGTCATACTGCTCCTACGTCGATGGCCCCGGCGGCCAGTCCGGCCGCGGGGTTCGAATAACCGACCTCGATGAACGAATCCCCCACGCGTTCGAACGAAGTGATGCTGGACAGATCGCAGCGGCGACGGCGCGGATCGTGCGCCAGCTGCTCGCCCGCGATGAAACGGTGGGTGGTCCAGATGGGCAACTGGTGGCTGACCATGACGACGTCACCCTCGCCATCCGCCACCTCGTTCCACGCATCTTCCATCGCGCGCACCATGCGGTCGGCGATGGAAAGGTAGGGCTCGCCCCAGCTCGGCACCGACGGCGCGCGCAGCACGGGCCAGTTGAGCGGGTTGCGCAGCGCGCGCGACATGACCTTGCCCTCGAAGTGGTTGGTCGGCTCGATGATGCGCGCTTCGGTGCGGATGTCGAGGCCCGTGAGTTCGGCGATGGGTGCAGCGGACTCTTGGGCGCGCTGCAGGGGCGATGCGTACACCCGGGCGATCGGACGCTCGCGGGCGACGATGTCGTCGGCGGCACTCCGGGCCATGAGCTCACCACGTTCGGAGAGTCGGAAACCGGGGATGCGGCCGTACAACACACCCGAGGGGTTGTACACCTCACCATGTCGAACGAGATGAATCTGGCTAGCTCCCACCTGGCAAGTCTACGTTCGACTCGGCTGGGAATACGCCACACCGGTAGGCTTGGTCCTCGTGAACGAACGAGTACTCATCAAAGACCTGTCCACCCTGCCCGAAGGCCCCGTCACGGTGTCCGGATGGGTCGATACCGTTCGCGACCAGAAGAAGGTGCAGTTCGTCGTGCTGCGCGACGAATCGGGCGCCGTGCAGATCGTCAACCCGGCCACCCGCGAGGTCGCCGAAGACGACGCCTCCTCGGCCGAGCGCGTCGCCACGACCGAATCCATCTCGGGCCTCAGCCAGGGCTCCTTCATCACGGTCACGGGCACGCTCAAGCACGACGAGCGCGTGAAGCTCGGCGGCCTCGAGGTCAAACTCGCCACGATGGATGTCGTCAGCCACGCCATCCCCGAAACCCCCATCGCCGCCGACTCCTCGCTCGACAAGCGCATGGACTGGCGCTTCATCGACCTGCGTCAGCCCAAGCAGAACCTCATCTTCCGCATCCAGACCACGTTCGAGCACGCCCTGCGTCAGTACTGGATCGACAACGACTTCATCGAGATCCACACCCCCAAGCTCATGGCGAGCGCCAGCGAGTCGCGCGCCGAGCTATTCGAGGTCGAGTACTTCGACACCAAGGCCTACCTGGCGCAGAGCCCGCAGTTCTTCAAGCAGATGGCGCAGCCGGCCGGTTTCGGCAAGGTCTTCGAGGTCGGCCCCGCGTTCCGCGCCGACCCGTCATTCACATCGCGTCACGCGACCGAGTTCACGAGCATCGACTCCGAGATCAGCTGGATCGACAGCCACGAAGACGTCATGAAGCTGCACGAAGACCTCATCGTCGCCGGCTTCACCGCGGTCGCCGAGAAGCACGGCGACGCGATCCGCGAACTCTTCGGACTCGAGGTCACCGTGCCATCGACGCCGTTCCCCCGCATCCCCCTCGCCGAAGCGAAGCGCATCGTCGCCGAGCGCGGCTATGAGGTGCCCCGCGCCGACGACGACATGGACCCCGAGGGCGAGCGCCAGATCGCCGCCTATGTGAAAGAGGAGTTCGGGCACGAGTTCGTGTTCCTCACCGACTATGCCTCGAGCATCCGGCCGTTCTATCACATGCGCAACGACGAAGACGGCTCGCTCACCAAGAGCTACGACCTCATCTTCAACGGCGTCGAGATCTCGACGGGCGCTCAGCGCGAACACCGCGTCGACGTGCTCATCGAGCAGGCCAAGGAGAAGGGCCTCGAGCCTGAGGAGCTCGAGTTCTACCTCGACTTCTTCCGCTACGGCGTCCCTCCGCACGGCGGCTTCGGCATGGGTCTCGCGCGCGTGCTCATGCTGATGCTGCACGAGACGTCGATCCGCGAGGTTACCTACCTGTTCCGCGGCCCGACGCGTCTCGCGCCGTAGCGAGCCGGGCACCCGCCCATACGACAAACGCCAGAGGCGGAGGAGAGCGTTGCTCCCTCCGCCTCTGTCACGCGTGCCGAAGGCCGCGCAGGTTCGTGGCGCGCCGCGCGTCGACTCAGTGCGCGGGCAGCGTGTAGTCGATCGCTGAACGCTCGGTGACGAGCGAACGGATGACGGCAGCCGCTGCCTGATGTGCCGGGTGGACCTGGTAGGCCTGCAGGTTTGCGGCATCGGCGAACTCGGAGACAAGCACGACATCCCAGTTGCCCGGGGTGTCGTGCAGATCGATGCCGACCTCGAGGCTGTCGATGATGTCGCCGAGCTGCGGCACGAGGGCAGTCAGCTCCTCGCGAATGCGGGTGGCGTCTTCGGCCTTCTGCTCGACGCTCGGCGCACCGAGCTTCCAGGTCACGATGTGGCGGATGGTCATCGGGCTTCCTCCAGTGCTCGGGCGAGGCGCGCCGGGTCGATGCGCCAGTAATTGTGGACTTTCCCGTTGATGAGCACCACGGGGATCTCCTCCCAGTAGCGATCGAACAGAGCCGGATCGTCGAGAATGGAGAGCTCTTCGCGCAGGGGAGCGTCATCGCCGAGGGGTGCCGTGACCTGGTCGATGACGGCTCGCGCATCGTCACACAGGTGGCAATCGGGCTTGCTGATGAGAGTGAGGGTCGTCGTCACCCCCTCAGCCTAATCCGAGACCGATCCGGCGGCAGCCTCCGAACATTACATGCGCACAGGCTCTAGAGTATTTATGTTTATAAACATAATGCGCGCGCTCTCTGTGTTATTTTCGTATGAGAGACCATCATGGGACTATGTCCGCGTTCCACTCCGAAGCCGCCCACGTCTTGGGCGCGCGTATTCGTGAGGCTCGGAATCAACGCTCCCTCACACTCGAAGACCTGGGGGCCCTCGCAGGCGTGCATTGGACCAACATCGGCAAGATCGAGCGCGGGCAAGTTCACCCGAGCGTCGAAACGCTCGTTCGCCTGGCGAGCGCGATGGATGCCGACCCCAAGGTTTTCGTCACCGGCCTCACGGCCGACATGTATCCACGGCCGCGGCACAAGCTCACAGCCAACGATCTGATTCGCGAACGCGAAGAGCGAAGCCGGCACCGCGACGCTGAATAGCGACGCTGAATAGCACCGAGCGTCGCTACAGAGACACCAGCCACAGGTATTGCACGCCATCGTGGAACCAGGAGACCTGCACCTTCGTTTGGCGCGCGAGATCGTCGCCGAACAACCACACCGCTAGCGCCTGACCGGGTTCGAGCTTTGCCGGAGTGTGTGCGACGAAGTGGCCCGGGCCCATGAGATCGATGGTGATCCACCGAAGCACGTCGCGGCTCGCATTGCGCAACTCGATGCGCTCAGACCCGAAACGTTCGACCTCGAAGGGCATGCGATAGGCGACGGGCCGAGCTTCACCGAATGGTTCGGCACCGAATGGTTCGGCACCGAACGAGTCGGCACCGAACGAGTCGGCACCCACCGAGTCGGCACCGACCGAGCAGGCACCTCGCGATGTGGCACGCGGCGGAAACGGCCGCGCCAAGTCGATCGTGGCGGTGTAGTGCACGGCGTGCGTCATGGTTGTGCCCCCGAGTCGGTTCGACGATTTCCCGTCCCGATGAACACTAAGGCGAACCCCCGACACCGGCGCCCGAACGCCAAAAAGCGCCAGTCACAAGGACTGACGCTTCGCAGCTGCGTTACAACTACTTCTTGTTGCGACGCTGGTGACGAGTCTTACGAAGCAATTTGCGGTGCTTCTTCTTCGCCATGCGCTTGCGGCGCTTCTTGATGACAGAACCCACTGAGACCTCACATAGAAAGATTGGGTATGGCCGCGGATGCGACGACTGGCAGTAAAAATGCCTCCGTGGAGTCTACCTGATGACCACGGCAAAGCGCGACTCGACGGGGCGAGTGACCGTCACGGACGGAGTTTGCGCGTGACAGCCTGCACCGCCGACGTGACGGCGTGCGTGGCATCCGCGGCAACTTTTCCGACCGTGTCGGCCACGGCACGAGCCTGGTCCGGCAGTGGACCGCCGGTCGACTGCGACATGAGCGATGCCGCGTCGAAGTCGATGCTGAGGAACGGTATCAGCCAGTCTTCGATCTGCTCGAGCGGCGTGTATTCGAGCCGATAGAAACGGTGCTGGCCTTCTTCGCGGACGGTCACGAGGCCCGCCTCGCGCAAAACCTTGAGGTGCTTCGACACGGTCGGCTGGCTGAGACCGAGCGTCGACACGATCTCGGACACGGAGGTTCCGCCGGCTGTCTCGTCGTCGGCCGGGTGCCGCTCGAGAAGGACTTGGAGGATGTCGCGTCGGGTGGCATCCGCAACCACGTCAAAAATGTCGGCCATCCACCCAGGGTAGTGACTCCGGAGACGGAGTACCATGACATCCAGCATTCGACACGAACGAACAACAAGGAGCTGAGAATGCCCGCGAGCTCCTCACGGAACGTCGTCCACCGGCCCCCGCGCCTCAGCGTGCGCACGGTGCGTGACCGCATCAGCGACTTCACCGGGCGTTCTCCCTCTCGCTTCGCGCTCCTCATCTTCACGGCGCTCATCCTCGTCTTCACGCTGCTGTTCTCGTTGCCCATCGCCTCGAGCGCCGGCACCATCACGCCCCTCGCTGATTCGCTTTTCACGGCCGTCTCGGTCATCTGCGTGACGGGCCTCTCGGTCGTCGACATGGCGACGCACTGGTCGCTGGTCGGGCACATTTTCGTGTTTATCGGCGTGCAGATCGGCGCCCTGGGCGTGCTGACGCTCGCTTCCATCCTGGGTCTCGTCATTTCGCGCAAGCTCGGGTTGCGCGCCAAGCTCATCGCGGCGAGCGACAGCAACCCGTTGCGCGTGCACCACGGCCCTGTGGCCGAGGGCCAGGCCGTGCGCCTCGGCGAAATCGGCAGCATGTTGCTCACGGTCGCCATCTCGGCTCTCGTCATCGAGGCGGTCATCGCGGCACTGCTCTTCCCGCGCATGTTGATCGATGGCATTCCCGCCTGGGATGCGCTGTGGAACAGCTTCTACTACTCCGCCATGGCCTTCACCAACACCGGGTTCACGCCGAACGCCGAGGGGCTCGAACGCTTCGCGAACGACTATTGGTTCCTCAGCATCCTGATGATCGGCGTCTTCCTCGGCGCCATCGGTTTTCCCGTCATCTACGCCCTCAGCCGCTCGTTCTTCAAGCCGCGCCGCTGGTCGCTGCACGTGAAGCTCACGCTGCTCACGACTGTGATCCTCTTCGTGGCCGGGGCCGTGGCGTTCGTGATTCTCGAATTCAACAATCCGAAGACTTTCGGCAGCTTGAACGCCAGCGATACGGCGTTCCAATCGCTGTTCCTCTCGATGATGACGCGATCAGGCGGTTTCTCGACGATCTCGATCGCCGACCTCAACGGCTCGAGCCTGCTGGTCGCCGACATGCTCATGTTCATCGGCGGCGGTTCGGCGTCGACGGCCGGTGGCATCAAGGTGACGACCCTCGCCGTGCTGTTCTTGGCGGCCCTCGCCGAGGCGCGGGGGCGCCCCGATATGGAGGCTTTCGGTCGACGCATCCCCCAGGACGTCGTGAAGGTGGCGCTCAGCGTCGTGCTGTGGGGCGCGACTATCGTGGCGGTATCGTCGATCGTCATCCTGCAGATCACCAAAGCGCCCCTCGACCATGTGCTCTTCGACGTCATTTCGGCATTCGCCACGACGGGTCTCTCGACGGGTCTCACCGATCAGCTCCCCGATTCAGGCAAGTATGTGATGGCGGCGACCATGTTCATGGGGCGCATTGGTACAGTGACACTCGCCGCGGCCGTCGCGGCCAGCCAGAACGCGCAACTGTTCCGGCGCCCCGAGGAAAGGCCCATCGTTGGTTGATCGCATCAAACACAACGCCCCGGTGCTCGTGATCGGGCTCGGGCGGTTCGGTGCAGCCTGCGCCGGAGAGCTCGACCGGCTCGACCGCGAGGTGCTGGCAATCGACGACAACGCCGACCTCGTACAGAAGTGGTCGGAGCGCGTCACGCACACCGTGCAGGCCGATGCCCGCAACATCGAAGCCCTCAAGCAGATCGGCGCCACCGATTTCTCGATCGCCGTGGTGGCGGTCGGCTCGTCGATCGAGGCCAGCGTGCTCATCACCGCCAACCTCGTCGACCTGAAGATTCCGCAAATCTGGGCCAAGGCGGTTTCGCAGTCGCACGGCAAGATCTTGGCCCGTGTCGGCGCCAACCACGTGATCTACCCCGAGGCAGAAGCCGGCGAGCGCGTCGCCCACCTGGTGTCCGGCCGCATGCTGGACTTCATCCAGTTCGACGACGATTTCGCGCTCGTCAAGATGTACCCGCCCAAGCCCATCCGCGGCCTGAACCTGACCGAATCTGGCGTGCGCACCAAGCACAACGTCACGGTCGTCGGCGTGAAGTCGCCCGGCAAACCGTTCACCTACGCCACGGCCGACACCGTCGTGTCGAACCACGACCTCATCATCGTGTCGGGCACGTCCGCCGATATCGAGCGCTTCGCGGCGCTCGGCAACTAGCCGGCGAGCTCGCGGGCCCGGGCGAGAGCGGCATCCGTCGCCTCGTCGAAAATGGCGGCGAAATCGGCCTGCTGCATCACGGCGATGGCGCGTTCGGTCGTGCCCTTGGGGCTCGTCACCTGTCGGCGCAGCTCCTCGGGCGTCTGACCCGATTCGTGCAGCAACTCGGTGGCCCCGCGGAATGTGCCCTCGACCATGGTGCGGGCCTCGTCGGGAGTGAACCCCTTCGCGATGGCGGTCTTGGTCAGCTCCTCCATCATGAGGAACACGTAGGCGGGGCCCGAGCCCGAGATGGTGCTCAGAGCGTCGATCTGATCTTCGGGCACCTCGAGCACTTCCCCGACGGTCTCGAACAGTTCGCGCGTGAGGGCCAGCTGCTCGGGTGTGCTGCGGGTCCCCGGCGAGATACCCGTGACGGCCCGTCCGACCAGGGCCGGCGTGTTGGGCATCGAGCGGATGACGGCGACACCCTCGGGCAGGTTGGCCTCGAAGGTCTCGATGGTCACGCCCGCGGCGACGCTCACGACGATGGTGCCCGGCGTGAGGTCATCCCTAATCTCGTGCAGCAGGTCGACGACCATGCCCGGTTTGACGCCGATGACGACGATGGATGCCGCAGCCGCCGCCCGGCGATTGGCCCCGGGCTCCTCCTCCAACGCCTCCGAACGCACGCCCTCGAGCGCGTCGAGCGCCCGGGCCTTTGCCACGCTGCGGTTCGTCACGACGATGCCTCCCTCGACCCGCACGTCGGGCGACACGAGACCGTTAAGGATGGCCGATCCCAAAGATCCGGCACCCAGGATGGCGATTGATGGCAGAGTTGTCGTGGTCATTCGGCCATCCTATGCACCGAGGGGTAGCGCGCTCCATGACGCACATTCGACACCGGCTCGCCATCGACGGCGGCCAGACGGGCATCCGCCTGCGGCTCACCGAAGAAGCTTCGGGAGGGAGCGACGGGCCCGCCACGTCGAAGGTTCTCGCCGAACTCGACGAGCCCGGGGTGCTCACCGACCGATCGGTGGTCGATCAGGTCGCCGAGCGCGTCGTGGCCTTCGCCGCCTCTGCCGCGGTTACTCGATCCGTGGCCGCGGCGGGCGGGGGTGCCGCGCTAGACGCACATGCGGCGCGCACGGGCACCTCGCCCCGCGGTGACGGCATCTGCATCGACGAGGTCGCGGTCGGTCTTTCCGGCCTTACGCCCGCTGGCGCGAAGCCCGACGAACTCCTGCGGCACACGCGCTCCGTCGGTGTCGACCGCGTGGCGCTGGCGCACGACTCGGTCACGGGTTATCTGGCCGCCAACGGCACCGCCTCAGGCGTGGTCCTGGCGATCGGAACGGGCAGCGTCACACTCGCCGCATCCGACACGCGCACGGCGAAGGTGGATGGCTGGGGCTATCTGCTGGGCGACGCGGGCAGCGGTTTCTGGCTCGGCCGCGCGGGGCTCGACGCCGTGATGCGTGCCCACGACGGGCGCGGACCGGAGACAGCGCTCAGTGCGCCCGCCGTCGACCTGTTCGGCACCGAAGACGAGATGTACATGCGCCTGCAGGGCGACACACGTCGGGTCTCACTCGTCGCGTCCTTCGCCCGCACGGTCGTGGAGGCGGCTGCGGCCGGTGATGCGGTGGCACTCGGAATCACGCGGGGCGCCGCCGAAGAACTCGCGGTCTCGGGCGCGAGCGCGCTGGCACGCACGGGCTGGATGCCGGGCTCCCCCGCCCGAGCCAGTTGGGTCGGGTCGCTGCTCACGTACTCCGCGGTGCTGCGCGCCCACGTCGACGAGCAACTCGCCGCACGCACGGGTGGCCTTACGCTCGAGCATCCGTTCGGAGGACCGCTCGACGGTGTCAGCACGCTGCTCGACGTCGCGGGCGGCCATCCGTTGCACGCACTCATCCACACGGCTCATATCGGGCCCGCCGACCCCGTACGATGATTCCATTCCGGCAAAGGGGACATCTGTGAGCGCATCTGGCGGCAACAAGGCGATCATCGCGGCATTCAGCGCGAACCTAGGCATCGCGGTGACCAAGTTCATCGCGTGGGCCCTCTCGGGTTCGTCGTCGATGCTGGCGGAGGGCGTTCACTCGCTCGCCGATTCGGGCAACCAGCTGCTGCTGCTGCTCGGCGGTCGCAAGGCCAAGAAGCGCGCCGATAGCGAGCATCCCTTCGGCTACGGCCGCGAGCGCTACGTCTATGCGTTCGTCGTCGCGATCATCCTGTTCAGCGTGGGTGGCGTGTTCTCGCTCTACGAGGGCTACGAGAAGCTGCACGATCCGCACCCGCTCGAGAACTGGTGGATCCCGGTGCTCGTGCTCGTGATCGCCATCGGCCTCGAGAGCTTCTCTCTCCGCACCGCCGTGAAGGAGTCGAACCACGTGCGGGGCAAGCAGTCGTGGGTCAAGTTCATTCGCCACGCCAAGGCGCCCGAGCTGCCCGTCGTGTTGCTCGAGGACATCGCCGCTCTGCTCGGCCTCGTGCTCGCCCTGTTCGGAGTCGGCCTCACGGTGATCACGGGTGACGGCATGTGGGACGCCATCGGCACCCTCGCGATCGGTGTGTTGCTGATCGCCGTCGCCGTCATTCTGGGCATCGAGACGAAGAGCCTGCTGGTGGGCGAGGGCGCCAACGATGCGGATGCCGAGGCCATCGCCGCCGCCATCTCCTCCAGCCCGGCCATCCACTCGCTCATTCACATGAAGACGCTCTACCTCGGGCCCGACGAACTGCTCGTGGCGGCGAAGATCGCGTTCGACGCCGACCGCCCGCTCGGAACGGTGGCCGAGGCCATCGACGATGTCGAAGCGCGCATCCGTGCCGCCGTGCCGGTCGCCCGGGTGATCTACCTCGAACCCGATGTCTTCAGCGCCGAGAAGGCGGCCCTCAAGAACTCTGCGGGCGCGGTCGAACCGAAGCACTGACGCGCTGAGGCGTGGTCGAACCGAAGCACTGACGCGCTGAGGCGCGGTCGCTGCCGCTGTCGCTGATCCCGTCGCATCGACACAGTGACCCGCCGAGGCTCGAAGCGCTGTGTTGCGGAAGCGCCGTGATGCTGTGGCGCTACTTCTCCCGGAAGAACGCCGTGAGGGCGCGACTACACGCCTCGGCCTCGACGCCGGCGTAGACCTCGACGCGGTGATTGAGTCGGCGATCGCGCACGATGTCGTAGACCGATCCCGCACCGCCGGCCTTGTCGTCCCAGGCGCCGAACACGACGGTGCCGACACGCGCCGCGACGATCGCGCCCGCGCACATGACACAGGGTTCGAGTGTCACGACGAGCGTGCAATCCGTCAGGTGCCAGTCCTGGCGTGCAGCCGCCGCGCGCCGGATCGCGACGATCTCGGCGTGGCCGGTGGGGTCGTGCAGCAGCTCGCGTTCGTTGATTCCGGTGGCGACGAGTGTGCCGTCGCCGTCGAAGAGGAGCGCCCCGACGGGAACATCGCCCGACTCGGCCGTGCGGGCGCTCAGGGCGAGGGCGTCGAGCATCCAGCGTCGGTAGCGTTCCGGCACTTCTGGTGGCACGTCGACTGTCCTTCCCGAGAACGGATAGATTGAAGCCTATGCGAGTGCACGTAGCCGACCACCCCCTGATCACCCACAAGCTCACGGTGCTCCGTGACGAGAACACGCCGTCGCCGGTCTTCCGCGCGCTGACGGAAGAACTCGTCACCCTGCTTGCCTATGAGGCCACCCGCGGCGTGCGCGTCGAAGAGGTCGAGGTGAAGACGCCCGTGACGACCACGACGGGTCTCGCCATCAGCCAGCCCCGCCCCCTGGTCGTGCCCATCCTGCGCGCCGGCCTCGGAATGCTCGAGGGCATGGTCAAGCTCCTGCCCACCGCCGAAGTCGGATTCCTCGGCATGGTGCGCAATGAAGAGACGCTCGAGCCCACCACCTACGCCGAGCGCCTGCCCGACGATCTGAGCGACCGTCAATGCTTCGTGCTCGACCCCATGCTCGCCACCGGCGGTTCGCTCGGGGCGGCCATCGACTTCCTGTTCCAGCGAGGTGCCGTCGACGTCACGGCCATCTGCCTGCTCGCGGCTCCCGAGGGCATCGCTGCGCTCGAGAAGGCGACCGAGGGGCGCGATGTCACCATCGTGCTGGGGGCGATGGACGAGCGTCTCGACGAGAACGGCTACATCGTGCCCGGGCTGGGTGACGCAGGCGACCGCCTGTATGGTCTGGTCTAGCCAGCCCCGATATCGCGGCTTCGTGCCGCTGCAGCGTTTCCAGAGGCGTCATCCGAAGAGCGGATGGCGCCTCTCGCGCTTGTATGCCGTGCGCAGCTGCATCCCCCAACGCAATAATTTTTCACCGCGCGCAACTAATCGCCACAAACGGTCACGACTTGACACAAAGCGACACCTTCGGGTTGAATCAACCCATGACTGAAATCGCACGCCCCCTGACCTCCATTGAGGCTCTTGGGACTGCCGGCATGATGATGGCCGGCAGCAGCGCAGTCATGTGTTGTCGAATGTGTCGCTAATCTGACGACCCCTCGCCGAGACACAGCGTAGAACGCACTGCATTTCGCAACGGTGCCACCCGCACCCGCCGTTCTGAGTCAATCGGGCTTCTCGCCCCGCTCACACGCAACGTCTCACGGATGCCGCATCCTGCATCCGATTCTCGCCCCCAACGGCACCACACTCTGACCCTCATCCGGTGAAGCCGCGCTCATTCTGACCGCGCCTCCCCCAGGGTTCTCTTCGCATCATCATCGAAGGATCTTCCCCATGTCTCTCGCCACCGTTCCCGCAACGCTCCCCCGCCAGGCCGCCTCAGCTCCGGTCCCTACTCCCGTTCAGGCCGCGCCGACCGCGCCGCAGCCCGCCGCCGGTCCCACCGCCGGTCGCCTGCGCGCCGTGCCGAACGGCACCGAAGCCCGCGGTTTCGCCCTCTACGTCGGTCTCGACGAAGCGAAGGCCCTCGCCGCCGGCACCAGCCTCGGCCAGATCGTCGAGGCCGTGAAGAACCTCCTCGGTGAACTCGCCCCCGGCGCCGAGAGCTACGCCTCTGTCGCTCTCGCTCCCGAAGGAGCAGGCGGCCGCGACGTCGATGTCGTCCGCCTGGCGCTACAGGAGCCGTCGGCGCTGGCCAAGCGCCGCGACGTCCCCGTCGAAGAAGACCTCGACCGCGCGGCATCCGGTGTCGTCATCGACATCTCGCGCAAGCGCCTGATCCTCGACAACGAATCGGTCGGGCTCACCTACAAGGAATTCGAGCTGCTGCAGTACCTCGTGCTGCGCGAGGGCCGCACGATCGAACGCGCCGAGCTGATCACCGCCCTCTGGCAGGCCGGTGACGACGAGGATGCCCCGAACGAGCGCACGATCGATGTGCACATCCGTCGCCTGCGCGCCAAGCTCGACCGCTACGAGGACATCGTCCGCACCGTGCGAGGCGTGGGTTACCGCTTCGACCGCCACGCGGACGTGTCGATCCGCCACGCATCCACGCCGTCGCCCGACCTCTTCTAGGCAGAATCCAAGGTCAACGCGGCAAACTCTCAGCGAAAATAACGGTTTGATAACTAGCGGTCGTTACCTGTCCGTTATATATTCGTAGAGCGTTAGTTGTTTTGCTGTGGCAGCTACGCAAATGTGATTGCAGGACACTCTTGGTGCAAGGGAGAAGGCCGGTCGTAAGCCTCTACGACCGGCCTTCAGTCATGTCTAGGGGGCATATGTCTGGGCGGCATACGTCGGGGCGGCATGTGCCTGGGCGGCATACGTCGGGGCGGCGTTAGCCTAAAAGCATGAGCACCCATACCGGCGAGGAACACGCCCAGTCCGCGACACGCGCATCCCGCCCACGTCTTGCGTCAGGCATCCTCACGTTCGGAGTGGGCATGCTGCTCGCTGCCGCCGGCATCGTCGGCGTGCTCATCGGTGCCGTCTCCGGCCCGGGCTGGCTCATCGCGGCAGGAATCGGTGCCATCATCGTCGGACTCGGCGTCGCCTTCCTGGGCATGGTGCTGCTCTACCGGGCGCTCGTCGCCCCCACAAGCGGGCCACGGTCGACCCCCGGAAAGAAGTAGGCTCGAATCCCCGTCGACCAGCGACACGTGCTGCGCCGGATCGACCATTTTCCACCGCCACGCAGGGCAGTGCACGATCGAAAGGACGAGCGCATGTCTCAGCGACTAGCCGTCACCGCCTGGGAGTCGCTTTTCCGAGCCCAAGTGGGCGTTATGCGCGCGCTCTCCGCCGATTTCCCCTCGCACGATCTGTCGCTCAACGAATACGACGTGCTGTTCAACCTGTCGCAGCAACCCGACCGAAGCGCCCGGCTGCGCGACATCAACCAGCTCGTACTCCTCAGCCAGCCGAGCGTCTCACGTCTCGTCGATCGACTCGTCGCGCGCGGCCTGGTCGAGAAGCTGCCCGACACGCACGACCGCCGCGGCACGATCGTGCGCATCACCGACGAGGGTTTCGATCACTACCGCGCCGTGGCCGTCACACACATGCGCACCATCGACAGCATCATGTCCGAGGCGCTCACACCCGACGAACTCCGTCAGCTGGCGGCACTCACCGACAAACTGCGCTGCCCCGACAGTGATCCAGACGAAGGTGCCTGCCCGGGCTCAGAGCTCGAACAGACCGAGGCTCAGGCCCGCGCGCAGCCGCAGGCGTAGGCGGGACGGCTCGACCGCGCCTCGCAGCGCTCGCGCAACATGCGGCACATGCAGCGAGGGCGACAGCGGCAGCAAAAACGGCCGCGACGCGCAAGGCCTCTCGCGCACTCACCGGCGTGCATAGGGTGAGGGGATGACTGCACCCACCATCGTCTGGTTCCGCGACGACCTGCGGATGGCCGACAACCCGGCCCTGCGTCACGCCGTCGACAGCGGCACACCCGTGCTGTGCGTGTACGTGCTCGACGAGGAGAGCGACGAGGTGCGTGCCCTCGGTGGTGCCGCCAAGTGGTGGCTGCACGGCAGTCTGACCTCGCTCGGGGCCGATCTCGCGGAAGCGGGCGCGTCGTTGCACCTGCGACGCGGGCGCGCCGAAGAGGTGATCCCCGCCCTCGTCGCCGAGACAGGGGCACAGGCCGTCGTGTGGAATCGCCGCTACGGGGCCGCGCGGGACATCGATGCTCGGCTCAAGTCGCGTCTGCGCGGTGACGGCCTCGAGGTGAGCAGCTTCGACGCCGCGTTGCTCGTCGAACCGTGGACTATGCAGACCGGTTCGGGCGGACCCTACGCGGTCTTCACGCCTTTCTGGCGCTCGGTGCAGAAGCGTCTGCAGGAGGACCCGCCGCGGCATCCGCTGGCCCGACCGAAGACCATCGACGGCTTCGACGGGGCGGGTGGCGATGCCGGCGACGCGCTCGACGACTGGGATCTGTTGCCGACTCATCCAGACTGGGCTGCCGGGTTGCGCGAGAACTGTGTGCCCGGTGAGAAGGACGCCCACGACAAGCTGCATGGCTTCCTCGCCGACGACGTCATCGACTATGTCGACGGTCGAGATCGACCGGGCGAGAGCGTGACCTCGGGTTTGTCACCGCATTTGCGCTGGGGCGAGATCAGCCCGCACCAGATTTGGGCAACCGCGAACCAGGCGCGCGACCGCCGCAACGCGGATGCCGTCGGAAGCTTCCTCCGCGAGGTCGGATGGCGGGAGTTCACCCATCACGTGCTCTACCATTTCCCGCGGCTGGCGACCGACAACTGGCGCTCGGAGTTCGATGCCTTCCCCTGGCCCGACCTCGATGAGGGTGCGCTGCAGGCATGGCAGCAGGGGCGCACGGGCATTCCGCTCGTCGATGCCGGCATGCGTGAGCTGTGGCACACGGGCACGATGCACAACCGGGTGCGGATGGTGACCGCATCCTTCTTGATCAAGAACCTGCTGATCGACTGGCGCCTGGGCGAACAGTGGTTCTGGGACACGCTCGTCGACGCCGACCCGGCGAACAACCCCTTCAACTGGCAATGGGTGGCGGGCTCCGGCGCCGATGCGACGCCGTACTTCCGCGTCTTCAACCCCGAACTCCAGGCGAAGAAGTTCGACCCGCACGGCGACTACATCCGCCGCTGGGTGCCGGAGTATGGCACGGACGACTACCCGGAGCCCCTCGTCGACCTCGCCGCGACCCGGCAGGCGGCCCTCGCCGCCTACGACGTCGTGAAGCACGCTCGCGCCGAGGCGCAGGGCGATTAGGCATTGAGCGACTGGTCGCTGAGCGACTAGGCGCTGACGCTGGCTAGGGCTCGCAGCAGCTGGTCGAGCGACGGCGCACCCGCAGCCCGAAAGCTCCCGGCGTCGCCTTCGATGACGAGCGTGGGCGTCGAGCGGATGTCGGCAGCCTCGGCCTCGTCGGTGTGCGAAGCCACATCGAGCTCCGTGACCTCGAGCCCGGGCACCAGTTCTTGCGCCTGGGCCACTGTCGCGCGAGCGGCGTGGCAGGGCGCACAGAAGGCGCTCGTGAACAGGGTGAGCTTCATGACCGGTGGAACGACGAATGCCGCACGGGTATTCCGTGCGGCATTCGTTGTGCTTTCTTTTGCGTCTGGCCTAGCGGCGACGGAACCGTTGGGCTGCCGGGCAGTCGAACGGGTCGCGGGCCGAGAGGCCGACACGGTTCAGGTAATCGATAACGATGGCGTAAGAGCGGGTCAGCGACGTCTCGGTGTAGAGGATGTCCTGATCGCGGCAGTGCTCCTTGACGATGGCACGCGCGGCAGCGAGGTGCGGGCGCGGCATGTTGGGGAACAGGTGGTGCTCGATCTGGAAGTTGAGGCCACCCATGAAGATATTCATGCCGGCGCCACCCTTGATGTTGCGCGAGGTGAGGACCTGCTTGCGCAGGAAGTCGAGCTTGACGCCCTCGGCGATCTGGGGCATGCCCTTGTGGTTCGGGGCGAACGAGGCACCCATGTAGACACCGAAGACGGCCATCTGCACGCCGATGAACGCGAATGCCATGCCGAGCGGCAATGCCCAGAAGATCACGGCGATGTAGGCCAGCATGCGGAAGGCGATCAAGCCCAGCTCGATGAAGCGGCCCTCGACCTTGCCCTTGGCGAAGAGCGTCTGCAGCGAACGGCCGTGCAGGTTGAGGCCCTCGAGCGTGAGGAGGGGGAAGAAGAGGTAACCCTGTTTGCGAGTGATGAGGGCGAGGAAGCCCGTGCGCTCGGCGGCATCCTTCTCCTGGAAGGAGATGGTGTCTTTCTCGATGTCAGGGTCTTTGCCGACCTGGTTGGGGTTGCCGTGGTGACGCGTGTGCTTCGTCATCCACCAGGCGTAGCTGATGCCGACGACTCCGGCGGCGAGGAAGCGGCCGAGCTTGTCGTTGGCGGGGCCCGACTCGAGCACCTGGCGGTGCGAGGCCTCGTGGGCGAGGAACGCGAACTGCGTGAGGATGATTCCGAGCGCGCCCGCGATGAGCAACTGATACCAGGTGTCACCCAGAAGGATGAACCCGGTCACGCAGCCGGCGAGAGCGACGGTGAGTGCGGCCATGACGGCAATGTAATAACCGCGGGTGCGGCGCAGGAGGCCTGCGTCACGCACCGTCTTGAGAAGAGAGGAGTAAGTGCTCGTCACGTTGGGGGCTGACGTGATGCGAGGGACGGTTGTGCGGACCGGTCCGAGGGTACTGCTGAGCGTCATAGGGGCTCCGGCGTCTTGATTTTCGACTTCCCAGCCGGATGCAATGAGCGTGCGCTCTTAGATATTTCGAACATAGGGGCGGCACCTGATGATTCGCCTCACATTTGTCATTTAACGTCGGAGTCCGTTCTGCCGGTGTGAGAAATATGTCGGAAACCTTGTTGCGCCGCAGCTTCATGAGCTACTGTGGGGTGTCAGTTGTTGTGTTGCGCATATGTATATCAAGTGGACGACTCCACCGGAGTCAGAAGCTTTTCGTCAGGAGCGATTAACTAACACCGCGACGAACGGTCCCGAAAGTCGGGGCCGGTCCCCTCACGAAAAGAGAATGTTATGTCCACTGGTACCGTCAAATGGTTCAACGCTGAAAAGGGCTTCGGATTCATTGCCCCCGACGACGGCTCGGCCGACGTCTTCGCGCACTACTCCGCCATCGCTTCGAGCGGCTACCGCTCGCTCGAAGAGAACCAGAAGGTTGAATTCGACACCGCTCAGGGCCCCAAGGGTCTCCAGGCTGAGAACATCCGCCCCCTCTAAATCTCCCTTCGGGATCAGGTAAGCGCCTCGGCGTGAACACCCCCGAAAGAAGAATCTTCGATTCTTCTCCCCATGAAGCCCCGGTCTTTCGGCCGGGGCTTCATGCTTTAACCCGGCGGCATTTTCACCGCGAACCGGCAGCGCCGGATGCCCGTCACACGGCAGGTCAAGGCCTTGACGCATCCGCTCGAATCCGTCGAAATGGATACACGATGAATGAACACGACGAACCCCTGCAGCTGCCGAACGATCGCAGCGACCGGCCCATCGAGGGATCGAGCCCGGCCGTCCTGGCGTTGACCCTGTCTGAAACAAGAGGCCAGCTCGCTGAGACGATGCGGGAAATACAAGACCGCCTCACACCGGACGCGCTTCGCGCCCGCGTGCGGGAGATCCTCTGGGAACGCCGCGTCGGCATCATCGCCGCCGCAGCCCTCGCAACTGCGACCATCGTGCTCGTCGTCACCGTGAAGAAAGGCCAGAACCGATGACCGACACCGCCAAGAAGACGACCCCCGAGAATGTTCCCGAGGGCGACGATGCCCCTCGCGACACCGGCAAGGACTCCCCCGCGAAGCTGAAGGGCCGTCACTGGGGTTACATCCTGAAGCGTGCGTTCCGACAGTTCACGCAGAACCAGGGCAGCGACATCAGCGCCGCCCTCACCTATTTCACCGTTCTGGCGATCTTCCCCGGCATCCTCGCCATGGTTTCCATTCTCGCGCTCATCGGGCGTGACGATGATGTGACGAGCCAACTGATCGCTTTCATGAACTCCTCCCTTCCCCAAGATACCGCCGAGACTCTGCGCGGACCCATCGAGAACCTCACCTCATCACCGGGTGCGGGATGGGCGCTCGTCATCGGTCTTGCGGGCGCGATCTGGTCGGCATCCGGTTATGTCAGCGCCTTCTCGCGTGGCCTGAACCGCATCTACGGCGTGAAAGAGGGCCGCCCGGTCTGGAAGCTGCGCCCCAAAATGCTGCTGGTCACGGTCATCGTGCTCGTGACGCTCGTCATCATGTCGTTGCTCATCATCGTCTCCGGCCCCATTGCCGAGGCCATCGGCAACTTCATCGGGCTGGGCGATGCCGCTCTGCTTACCTGGAACATCGTCAAGTGGCCCGTCACCGTTTTCCTCGCTGTGTTCCTGCTCGCCGTGCTCTATCACATGACCCCCAACGTGGCTCAGCCGCGATTCCGTTGGGTGAGCCCGGGCGCCATCTTCGGGCTGCTCGTCTGGGCGCTTGCGACCGTCGGATTCTTCTTCTACGCCGCCAACTTCAGCAACTATGACGCCACATATGGCTCGCTCGGTGGCGTCATCATCTTCCTGCTGTGGCTGTTCATCTCGAACAACGCTCTCGTCCTCGGCGCCCACGTCGATGCCGAGATCGAGCGGATGCGTGAACTGCGCGCCGGCATCGAAGCGGAATACGACCTGCAGCTCCCCGTCCACGACCGGGCACAGATCGACAAGTCGATCGATGCCGCGGCGAAGGATGTCCTCAAAGCGCGCGAGTTCCGGTTGTCTGAGGGCAACCCGGCACCGGGCTCCGACGGCGACACGAGTGGCGACTCACACAGCGACGAAGGCACGCGTCGTGATCGCGACACGCCGTCTAACCGGAAATAAGTCGACGCACACCCGGGCTTTTTTGAGGAATCTGACGTAGGCTGAGAGATGTCCTGTTGCCACACAATGGCGACGGGCCCGGGCCGGGGCGCCTCTACACTCATCTCCCTGGTTCCGTGTGCCGTTCTGATTTGCGCTGCAGATGAGGCGACCGTTGGGTCGTCGAGGCGCCGGAGGATCCAACTTTGGCAACAAGCTCTACACCGGAATCGTCGAAGCCCGACCGCACGCTCGTCGACTCCTCTGCTCCCGAGGTGCCCGCAGCCTCGCTGAGTGACTCGGCACACTCCTTGCCCACCCGCCGCAGTCGGCGTGCCGCATCCGCGGCCCCGGCAGCATCGGCCCCGGCAGCATCGGCCCCGGCAGCATCGGCCCCGGCTGAGCCCACGCAGCTTCCCGCAGCAAACGCTCCGAGTCTGCGCACGCCGACCACCATCGTGGTCGAAGAAGGTGCACCCGCACGCCCCCTGACCCGACGCGAGTTGCGTGAGCAGCGCCTGCGCGAGCAGGCCGAGATCGTCGCCGCGGCCGACGCTATCGATGTCAGCGCCATCGAGGTCAGCGACACCGAGGTCAGCGACACCGACGAAGTTTCGTCCGACGAAGGCGAGACCGTCACGGTCAGCGTCGAGGTTGCCTCGGCCCCCGAGCAGTCGACCGCCGCACCCGCCACGTCCTCGATCACCATCCCGGCGGTTCACAACACCTCCGACGAGGGCGCGAGCGTTGTGCCCGGTGCACCGGCCTCCCCGCGAGCAGCATCCGTCGCCGCGGCGCCGATCGGTGCGGCAGTTGCCGATGACCGTGCCCCTGCCGCAGCGGGCCAAAGCCCCCGGCCCGTGTTCACGCTTCCCGGGGGCGAAGACTCGCGCCCCGTGGCATCCGCTCGGTTCGATAACGCCGACCGTGCGCCCAAGCCCGTGGCCGCCGCCATTTTGCCCGCATCGACCGGTGGTCACTCCGACCTTCCCGGCGCTTCGACCCGCAAGGGTTTGCGCGAACGACTGCGGTCGACTCGGTCCACCTTCGCCGTCGCGCTCGTCATCCCCGGACTCGTGGGAACATTCGCACTTCCCGCTTACGCTCTGGCACCCACCGCGACCGGCACCGTCGACGCCATCGGCCAGCCCATCACCCGCACCGTTGACGGCCAGTCGCTGACCGTGGCACAGACGGTGGCCCAGGCCGACCTCGCCCGTGACACCTACGACGCCACGTCGAAGGCCGACCTGTCCACGGCCCAGCGCGCAGCCGGCTTCGCCTTCGCATCGGGTGGCGCTCTCAGCGACTACACCGCACCCTCCGAGACCGGATGGTGGCGCCCCGCGCCCGGCGCGATCACCTCGCCCTACGGCCCGCGCTCGCTCATCTGCAACGGCGTCGGCTGCTCGAACAGCTTCCACGAGGGCATCGACTTCGGCGGTGCATGCGGAACACCGCTCAAGGCTGCGTCCGACGGCGTCGTGACATTCGTCGGCAACGCCGGAGCCTACGGCAACCGCGTCATCATCAAACACAACGAGGTCGAAGAGACGATCTACGGCCACCTGCTGAGCGGTTCTTTCCAGGTAGCCGTCGGTGACGTGGTCAAGGGTGGCCAATACATCGCCGACATCGGTGCCACGGGTGTCGTCAGCGGGTGCCACCTCGACCTCAAGGTGCAGATCAACGGCGAGCACGTCGACCCCGCGATCTTCCTGCGCAGCAAGGGCGTCACCGTCTAAATTGACTCCGCGAGATTGACTCCGCGAGGGTTTCCCAGCGAGGGTTTCCCAGCGAGGTTCACCCAGCGAGGTCCACCCAGCGACGATCGCCCTGCAACACGCATTTACGAAGAAGCCCGGCCCACCTGAGTGAGCCGGGCTTCTTCGCGTGGCACCGGCTCAGCGGCGGCGGCGTGAAGCGTCGAGCCAGTAATTGCTGAAGCCCGCGTCCTCGGGGTTGACGTTGGTGCCGGGGGCGACGATCTCGTCGATGCGGTCGAGGGTGGCGTCGTCGAGTTCGACGGATGCGGCATCCAGTTGCGATTCGAGTTGCTCGAGCGTGCGGGGGCCGATGATGGCACTCGTAACACCCGGGTGGCGCAGCACGAACGCCAGGGCGAGGTGCACGAGCGGGATGCCGAGGTCGTCGGCCAGGGCACCGAACTTGTCGGCCGCCTCGAACTTGGCGGCAATCGCCGGGTTGCTGAGGTCGTAGCGGTTGGGGTCGCGGTCACTGCGGTGGGTGGTGGGCAGGTCGCGGCCCGCGCGGAACTTGCCGCTCAGCCATCCGCCGGCGAGGGGGCTCCAGACGAGCGTGCCCATGCCGTGGCGATGCGTGGTGGGCAGGAGGTCGGCCTCGATGCCACGGGTCAGCAGCGAGTAGGGCGGCTGCTCGGTGACGAAGCGGGCAGTGTGATTCTGGCGGGCGGCCCACTGAGCCTCGACCACCTGTGACGGCTGGAAGGTGGAGGAGCCGATGTAGCGGATCTTGCCCTGGCGCACGAGATCGTCGAGCGCACCCAGCGTCTCTTCGATGTCGGTGTGCTCATCGGGCCGGTGCATTTGGTAGAGGTCGATGTAGTCGGTGCCGAGGCGCTGGAGCGAGTCTTCGACCGCACGGATGACCCAGCGACGCGACCCACCCCGATAGTTGGGTTGCTGCTTCATACCGTTGAAGAATTTGGTGGCGAGGACGATGTCGTCGCGACGGCCGGACTGCGCGATCGCCTTGCCCACGATCTCTTCGGACTCGCCGTAAGCGTAGATGTCGGCGGTGTCGATGAAGTTGATACCGGCGTCGATCGCGCGGTGGATGACCCGGATGGAGTCGTCGTGGTCTTTATTGCCCCAGTCGCCGAACATCATGGTGCCGAGGCACAGGCGGCTGACCTCGACGCCCGTGCGGCCGAGGGTTGTGGTGGGTTGGTTGGCGGATTCTGTGACGGTCTGCTCTGACATGCGCCCCACCCTACGCTTCGCGGGTGACCGACCGGATGGGGTGGCGCGAAACGCTAACGAGGGCTACGCCACAGCGGGGTGCGCGATGAGGACGCAGCTGACGTCAGGCCGCGGCGTAGCGCTCGTCGAGCACGTAGCCGCTGTCGTGAATGACGGGGAGCACGAGGGTGGGCGGCATCTCGGTGCGGGCGAGCTCGCGCTCGGAGGCTGTGTAGTCCTCCCAGGCGCCGGCGTCGTAGGTGGTGTCGGTGCCTGCGCCCGTGCTTGCACCTGCACCTGCACCTACGGCAGCCGTCGTCTGCGCCGGGACGACCGTCGAGGCGGAGTCGGCTCCGCGCGTGAGGCGCTTGACGAGTGGCACGACGGCCTGCAGGCCGATGACGATCCACACGGCGTTCACGGCGGCCGAGGGCCACGCCTGGCTGACCGTCGCACTGACGCAGAGCAGCGCCGCACCCGCGATGTTGAGGGACTGGAACGTGGCCGACGTGGAGGTCAGTTTGCCGAACGTCAGGAGGGCGTAAGCCGTGACGGTGCCGAGCGCGCCGAGCCAGCCGGCGAGGGTGAGGAAGAGCGAGGAATCCACGTGCGGGTGCAACTTTCGGGAACGACGATCACCGCGTCAGCGGTGAGGTGTGAAGGGGTATGAGGCAATCATCCGTCACTCGACGCCTAAGCACAAATAACGAATCCTGATGCGATGCATTAGATTTGCTTACTGTGGACATGGACCCGAAGCGCCTCTCGTTTTTGCTCGCCGTCGCCCGATACGGGAGCATCCTGGCGGCCGCCGATTCGCTGCACCTGACCGCATCCGCCGTGTCGCAGCAGGTGAGCCGGCTCGAGAAGGAGGAAGGCGTCGAGCTGCTCGAGCGCGGGCCCCGGGGTGTCGGCCTGACGCCGGCCGGCCGCATCCTGGTCGAGGCCGCCGAGAACATCGAGCGGGAACTGGCTGATGCACGCAGCCGGCTCTCAGAGGCCCAGCACGGCGTGACCGGACGCGTGGTCATCGGGGCGTTCCAAACGGTCGTCTCCGGCTTCCTGGTGCCCATTCTCGACCACCTGCACGAGGCTCTGCCCGGCCTCGAGCTCAGCATCGCGGATGCCACAAGTGCGAGGCTTCCTCGAATGCTGCGCACCGGCGAGGCCGACCTCATCATCGTCGACCGGGACCTGGCCGACACGGGCCACACGCCAGCCCACACCGCCGATGTGCCGCTGCTGGACGAACCGTGGCGGCTCGTCGTCCCCCGGGGCTCGACGTTCGACCTGAGCGGCGCGGGGCTCGAGAAGCTGCCGTGGCTCGGGGTGGCGCCCGGCGGGGCATCAGAACTGCCCGTCGAACGCGCGAAGGCCGCGCTCGGCATCACTCCCCCGGTCGTGCACCGCTACGAGGACTTCCAGGCGGCGCTGGCGCTCGTGCAGGGCGGTCTCGGCGTGACGCTGCTGCCTGCACTGACCGTGCGGCTGGGCGTGCCGGAGGGCCTCGATGTCATCGACCTGCCCGGGCTCGGCAGCCGTCACCTGACGATTCGGCATCGGTCGACGCGGCGCGAGCCCGGAGCGGGGACGCGGGCTGTCGTGACCGAGCTGGTGCGGGCGGCCGGCGAGTTGGACGTTCTCGGGAGCGGCGACTGAGGAGCTGAGTGAGGCGGCGAGGGGTTAAACGAAAGCGGCCCGCCGAAGCGAGCCGTTTCGATCTGTCTCAACCAGATCTGTGGATGTGAATCCTGTGCGCCCGGAGGGATTCGAACCCCCAACCTTCTGATCCGTAGTCAGATGCTCTATCCGTTGAGCTACGGGCGCATGGCTTGTTCTCTCGGAGTTTGTGCTCTTCAAGGCCGAAGATGAGCCTACACGAAGCTGGCGGGCGGCGCCAATCGGGGCCGGACGAGCGCGATTCGCCGAGGATCGGAACAGCGAAATTCGTGCGTACGAACAGTATGCATTCGGCGGTATACGGCCGAAAACCGCCGTAAACTCGCGGGGTGAACGACTCCGTTGTGCCACCCGAGGCACACTCCCCCAGCTCAGCCGACCTGCGCCGATGGCGACGATACCTCGCCGACGAGCGGGCCGAGGCGGCCACCTACCGCGACCTCGCCGAGCGCCGAGAGGGTCAGGAGCGCGACATCCTGCTGGCCCTGGCCGACGCCGAAGGCCGCCACGAGGCGCACTGGCTCGAATTGCTCGGCGAGCGCGAGGGCAAGCCCGCGCGCACCGACCTCCGCACCCGCATCCTGGGCACGCTCGCGCGGCGCTTCGGCTCGATTTTCGTGCTCGCGCTCGTTCAGCGGGCCGAGGGTCGCTCACCGTACGCCGACGACACCGACGCGACCGTGGCCATGGCGGCGGATGAGCGCATCCACGGCGAGGTCGTGCGGGGCCTGGCAGCTCGGGGCCGCAGTCAGCTGTCGGGCACGTTCCGCGCCGCGGTCTTCGGCGCCAACGACGGGCTCGTCTCGAACATGGCGCTCGTGGTGGGAATCAGCGCGACGGGTGTGCCCACTCCACTGGTGCTCGCCTCGGGCGTGGCTGGTCTCCTCGCCGGGGCCCTGTCGATGGGCGCGGGCGAATACGTGTCGGTCTCGTCGCAACGCGAGCTCTTGTCGGCATCCACCCCCGACCCTGAGGCGCGCACGGTTCTGCCGCACCTCGACGTCGACGCCAACGAACTGGCGCTGGTCTACCGGGCCCGCGGCATGGAACAGCGCGCCGCCGAAGAGCACGCCCGCGAGATGATCTCGGGTGCCGAATGCGCGCACGGCGACGATCCGCACGTCTCGGCCTCGAATATGCCCGACGAATCCCGCGATGAACACGAAGCCATCGGGTCGGCGTGGGGAGCCGCGATCTCGAGCTTCCTCTTCTTCGCCTCGGGCGCGATCATCCCGATCATCCCCTACCTCTTCGGCATGGGCGGGCTGCCCGCACTCGTCGTCGCCGCTGTCCTCGTCGGGCTCGCCCTGCTGGTCACGGGTGCGACCGTCGGCGTGTTGTCAGGGGCGTCCCCTCTCAAACGGGCATTGCGACAGCTGGCCATCGGCTACGGCGCCGCGATTGCGACGTACCTGCTCGGCCTGCTGTTCGGAACGTCGGTCGCCTAGCTCAGTCGGGCGCGAACAATCTGACACCGTTCAGGCCGCGCGCGTCCGTCCACGCGCGGCCGCGGCGCTTTAGCCCCAGAGCTGCTGAGTGGCCCGGCGCGCCCCTTCCGAAAGCGTCTCGAGCTTCGCCCACGCGATCTGCGGATGGATGCGCCCACCCAGGCCGCAGTCGGTCGACGCGATGACCCGCTCGCGCCCGACCGCCGCGGCAAAACGCCCGATGCGCTGCGCCACCAGGTCGGGGTGCTCGACCACATTCGTTGCGTGGCTCACGACACCGGGGATGAGCACCTTGCCGTCGGGCACGACGACATCGCCCCACACGGTCCACTCGTGCTCGTGCCGCACGTTTCCGGCCTCGAACGAGTAGCCGCCCGCGTTGATCTCGAGCATGAGGTCGACGATGTGCTTCAGCTCGATGTCGGTCGTGTGCGGGCCATGCCAGCTGCCCCAACACAGGTGGAAGCGGATGCGGTCCTCGGGCAACCCGCGGATGGCGTGATTCAACGCCTCGACCCGGATGCGGGTGAACGCGCGGTAGTCCTCGACGGACGGTTCGGGGCTGATCTGGTCCCAGTTCTGGCGATCGAGGGGTCGTCGATCTGCAGGATGAGGCCCGCGTCGATGATGGCACGGTACTCCTCGCGCAGCACCTCGGCCCATGCCCACACATGCTCCTCGTCGGTCGCGTAGTGGTGGTTCGCGACGCGCGCACCACTGCCGGGCGAGAGGGCCGTCAGGAAACCGTCGGCGATGCCCGCCGCGTCGAGCGCGCGTCGGAGGTTCGAGGCATCCGAAGCGACCTGCTCCTGACCCACATAGCGCAGCGGGCCCGTGGTCGACGGGAACGCCGTGGCACCCGAACCGGTCGAGATGCCGGATGTCGGGTCGGTGTACGCGTCGTGAAAACGCACCCAGTCGCGGCGATCGGGGAAGGATGTGAGCCGGACATCGCCCGGGGATGAGCGCACGGGCTGCTGGCTGAAGATGTTCTCGTCGGTGAGCGTGAGTCCGGCCACGCGCTGGAACGAGTACGACCACCAGGCGCCGTAGTCGACCGCGCTCGTCATCGCTTTGCCGAACTCGCCGTCGTTGGGCTGGCTGATGCCCGCTGCGGCCTGGCGGGCCACCACATCGTCGACCGCACCCGCGAGCTGCTGCTCGAATTCAGGCGTCGACACGAGCGTGAAACCGTCGTCGGCGAACTCGCGTGCCTCGTTCGCCGCGATGAGCTCGGGGGTGCGCGGCAGCGAACCCGCGTGGCTGGTCTGGATGAAATCGTCGTTCAGCAAGGGCACGGTGGCCTCCTCGATCGTCGTTCGAATGCCGGGGCTGGTTGCCGCCGACCGCGCGCGAGGCTTCGCATGATGCGCATCACTGCCGCCCAGTTTTCCACGTCGCGGCACCGAAGCGGCAATGTTTCCTCGTGTTTCCAGCCGGACAGGGCATCATGGGTAAGCACAGGCCACCGCCTCTGCAGACGAACTGCACGCCCACCGCATCCCCAGCGGTCGTGCGGCACGGAGAAAGGGAGCCGACCCATGCCACTCGTGGACAACGGCGTATACATCGCCGGCAAGCGCACCGAGAACCCCGCCAGCCTGGACGAGACATTCGAGGCCATGCGATCGCAGAACGGCATGGCCTGGATCGGCTTGTACCGCCCCGACGCCGAAGAGGTGCAGGCCGTCGCGGCCGAATTCGGGTTGCACCACCTCTCCGTGGAGGACGCGCTGTCGGGCCATCAGCGGTCCAAACTCGAGCGCTATGACGACACGCTCTTCGTCGTGCTGCGACCCGCACGCTACCTCGACGCCGAGGAAGAGGTCGAGTTCGGCGAACTGCACATCTTCGTGGGGCCCGACTTCGTGGTCACCATCCGTCACGCCGAATCGCCCAACCTGGCCCGCGTGCGCAACCGCATGGAGGCGAACCCCGCGCTGCTCGCGCTCGGGCCCGAAGCGGTGCTCTATGCCATCCTCGACGAGGTCGTGGACGAGTATGCGCCCGTCATCGCGGGCCTCGAGAACGACATCGACGAGATCGAGGATCAGCTCTTCGGCACCAACGAAGACGTCGCGCAGCGCATCTACGAGCTGTCGCGAGAGGTGATCAAGTTTCAGCGGGCCGTGCACCCGCTGACCGCGATCATCGAGGCGCTGCTGCGCGGGTCGGCCAAGTACCAGGTGGATGTCGAACTGCAGCGTTCACTGCGCGACGTGCTCGACCACACCATCCGTGTCGTCGAACGTACAGACGGCTTCCGAGCGCTGCTCGACAACGCGCTCACCACGCACTCGACCCTCGTTGCGCAACGCCAGAACGACGAGATGCGGCGGATGACCGAGACCAGCCTCGCCCAGAACGAAGAGGTCAAGCGCATCTCGGCGTGGGCCGCCATCCTCTTCGCGCCCACGCTCATCGGCGCCATTTACGGCATGAACTTCGACAACATGCCCGAACTGCACTGGGAGTTCGGCTACCCCATGGCAATCGGGCTCATGGTGCTGAGCGGCATCGGGTTGTACGTGGCATTCAAGTTCAGGAAGTGGTTGTAGCGGGGTACGGGACCGGTCGTATGCTCGCTAGGTGAGCGATACGACGGTGACAAGCGGGCAAGGATCGGCGTCGGACGACGACGCGAGCAAGGAGACGTCGGGCGGGAGCATCCGCACGGTCGTGATCGCGTTCGTGGCGAACCTGCTGGTGGCGGTTGCGAAGACGATCGCTGCTTTCGTGACAGGGTCGGCGTCGATGGTGGCCGAATCGGCGCACTCGTGGGCGGATGCGGGCAACGAGATCTTCCTGCTCATAGCCGAACGTCGCTCGGTGAAGAAGATCGACGGCAGCCATCCGCGCGGGTATGGCCGCGAGGCCTATGTGTGGTCGCTGTTCGCCGCGGTCGGGTTGTTCACGGCGGGCGCCGTCGTCTCGATTCAGCACGGCATCCAGGAGCTGTCGAACCCCGAGGAATCCTCGGACCAGATCGTCGCCTACATTGTGCTCGCGATCGCCTTCGTGCTCGAGGGGTTCTCCTTCGTGCAGTCCTATCTGCAGGCGAAGAAAACTGCCGAGGCGCGCGGGATGGGCACGTTGCACCACGTGTTGGGCACGTCGAACACCACGTTGCGTGCCGTCTTCGCCGAGGACGCCGCGGCGCTGATCGGACTCGTCATCGCCTTCTTCGGCGTGTTCCTGCACCAGATAACGGGCAACGCCGTATTCGACGCGGTCGGTTCGATCCTCGTGGGCGTTCTGCTCGCCATCGTGGCGCTCGTGCTCATCGACCGCAACCGCCGGTTCCTGGTGGGCGAGCCGGCCTCGGCGGATGTGCGGCGGCGCATCGTGGGGCTGTTGCTCGAACGCGACGACGTCGAACGCGTCACCTACCTACACCTCGAGTTCGTGGGGCCCGAGCGATTCTTCCTCGTGGCATCGATCGACCTGACCGGGAACGACCGTGAGGTGGATGTCGCTCGCGAGTTGCGCCGCATCGCCACCGATCTGGAGCAGAGCCCGTACATCGCGGATGCCGTGCTGACGCTGTCGACACCGGACGAAACGTCACTGACGGCGTAGGCGAACCGGCGGGAGGCACGCCGTTTGAATGTGCGGAAACGACGGGAGGCACGCCGTTTCAATATGCGGAGACGGCGGGATTTGAACCCGCGGTCCCCGTGAGGGGACTCCACCTTAGCAGGGTGGTGCACTCGGCCGGACTATGCGACGTCTCCAATGCGGCCGACTGGCGGACGCACGTCTGCAATCATAACGGGTGCCGGGGCGCGAACCCAATCCGGGCCGGCGACGAGTTGTCGCGGCATCCGTTCGACTGTCGTTAGTTGTTGCCTTTGGAGCAGGTGCGGTCTTCGGCGGTCTGGCCGAGCACGTTCTCGGGCAGGGCCACGGCGCCCCCGGAGGTGGCGGGCGGAGCGGTCGCGCCGGCGTCGAGTGGGGGCGTCGACGGGGTTTCGACGGGTGCTGGGGTTTCGACGGGCGCGGGGGTTTCGGCGGCGCCGGGAGCGTTGGGGTCGAGCTCGGAGCCGACGCCCGTGCCACCGGTCAGCGAGATGGGCTGGTCGTTCTGGATGGCCTGGAAGAGGGCGTTGGCGGACGATTTGATCGGCAGCACACCGCTCTGACCGCCGGACTCACCGATGCCGTTGGGGTATTGCACGAACACGATCTGGTCGAACGGGATGTCTTTCAGCGCGAGCGCGATCGAGACCATGTTGTTGAGGTTGTTGAGGTGGTTCGACAGCGTCATATTGCTGGCCGCGGCCTTCGCGATGCCGAACAGCTTGGTCGGGTCGGACAGCGTGTTGCCGTCTTTCAGCGTGCGCACGAGCGCCGAGAGGAAGACCTGCTGGTTGCTGATGCGGCCGAGGTCGGATCCGTCGCCGACGCCGTGCCGGGTGCGCAGGAACTGCAGAGCTTCGAGGCCTTGGAGGTTGTGCGTGCCGGCGGCGAGGTCAAGGCCCGTGTAGGGGTCTTTGATGGGCGATCCGACGCAGACATCCACGCCGCCGACCGCATTCGACAGCTCGATGACGCCGTTGAATTGCACCTCGGCGGCGAACGGGATGCTGAGACCGGTCAGTTTCTCGACCGTGAGCACCGTGCAGGGCAGGCCGCCGTAGCTGAGGGTGGTGTTGATCTTCTGCGAGCTCATTGCACCGTAGGTGCCGCCGTCGGGGTTGGGGCACGCGGGGATCGGCACGAAGAGGTCACGAGGGAAGCTCACGACGGTGGCGCTGCTGTGGTCTTCCGAGATGTGCAGCAGCATGGTGACGTCGTTGAGGGTGGCCGTCTCTTTCTCGGGATCGCCGAACATGGCGTCCTGTCCCTGGCGACTGTCGCTGCCGACGAGCAGCAGGTTCACGCCGCCCTCGATGGCGTCGATATCGGGCATCTGCACGCCCGGCGTCTCGTTGGCCAGGGTGACCGAGGGCTGGATGCTGGACACCACGCTCCAGGCCGCGATCGCGGCGACCGAGCCGCCGCTCACGAGCAGAACGGCCAGGGCGGCAGCCAAGAACTTGAGCACGGCGCCGACGGGGCTGTAGCGCTTGAGACGCCCGTGGCGCGCGATCGTGGGAACACGGGCAGCGCGGCGAGGACGACGTCCCAGATCGCTCACAAATGTTCCCCTCGTTGCGCTGACCCTGCGGTTGGTGCGGTTGGTGCAAGCACTTCTGCGGAGGGCGTGGGATTCGAACCCACGAGACATTTCTGCCCACTGGTTTTCAAGACCAGCTCCATCGGCCGCTCGGACAGCCCTCCCAGCCGCGCAAAACCTCGCCCGACCTCGGATGATTCTATCTGATGGACTGTTTCGGACTCGTCACATCGGTGCGGGGCGGGTTGAACGTCAGTCGCGCGCGCCCGGCAGCGACAGCAGCACATCGGCCAGGCCGTCGTCGTCGACCGCACCCGTGACCTCGGTGGCGACCTCTTTCACCTCGTCGGGAGCCTGCCCCATTGCGACCGCGCGGCCGCCGGCCGAACCCGCCCAGGTGAGCATTTCGATATCGTTGCGGCCGTCACCGGCCACGAGCACACGGGATGCCGGAACGCCCACCCAGTCGCGCACGCGCTGCAGAGCCGTGGATTTGTTCACCCCGAGCGGCGCGATGTCGAGCCACGCCGTCCATCCGATCGAATAGGTGACCTGGTGCAGGCCCATGCTCTCGACGATCTTCAGGAACTCCTGCTCGCCGTGCTCGGGCGACACGACGACGACGCGCGTGACCGGGTCGTGCAGCAGACGCTCGAACGGAACCATCTCGGCGTTGTCGAGGTTCCAATCGACCATGCCCTGGGTGTAGCGACGGAAACCGTCGGGGTATTCGACCATGTAGCGGCCGTCGTCGAGCGAGCTGGCGATGGTCTTCAACACGTCGCTCGGGTCGAACGTCTCGATGAGGTGTCGGCGATAACCGTCGGCCTCGTCATCGTCGCGTTTCATGACCAAGGCACCGTTGGCGCACACCACGTAGTCGGGGTGGATGCCGAGGGTCTCGAGCACGGGCGCCGTGGTCTCCCAGCTGCGCCCCGTCGCGAGCATGATCTCGTGGCCCGCGTCTGTTGCACGCGCGACGGCGTGCTTCACGGCATCCGTGCACGTGCCGTCTTCGTGCAGCACCGTGCCGTCGACGTCGAGTGCGACGAGCCAGCGCGTGGATTCGGTATCGCTCACGCGTTCACCGGCAGAGCCACCTCGAGGCCACCCAGGTAGGGGCGCAGCACCTCGGGGATGAAGACCGAGCCGTCGGCGCGCTGGTGCGTCTCGAGCAGGGCGACGATCCAGCGTGTCGTGGCGAGCGTGCCGTTGAGCGTGGCCGCGGGCGTGGTCTTGCCGTCTTCGCCGCGGAAACGCGTGCTCAGGCGACGCGCCTGGTAAGTGGTGCAGTTGGAGGTGGAGGTGAGCTCGCGGTAGGCACCCTGCGTGGGCACCCAGGCCTCGACGTCGAACTTGCGCGCCGCGCTCGAGCCGAGGTCGCCAGCCGCCGTGTCGATCACGCGGTAGCTGAGGCCCAGGTCGCGCAGCATGCCCTCTTGCCAACCGAGCAGGCGCTGGTGCTCCTCTTCGGCGTCTTCAGGGCGCGTGTAGACGAACATCTCGAGCTTGTTGAACTGGTGCACGCGGATGATTCCGCGGGTGTCCTTGCCGTAGGAACCCGCCTCTTTGCGGTAGCACGTGGACCATCCGGCATAACGCAGCGGACCCTTTTCGAGGTCGATGATCTCGTCGGAGTGGTAGCCGGCCATGGCCACCTCGCTCGTGCCCGTGAGGTAGAGGTCTTCGTCTTCGAGGTGGTAGACCTCATCGGCGTGCGAGCCGAGGAAGCCCGTGCCCGCCATGATCTCGGGCCGCACGAGCGTGGGCGTGATGAGCGGCGTGAAACCGGCGTTGAGGGCGCGGTCGAGGCCGAGGCTCATGAGCGCGATCTCGAGGCGGGCACCGATGCCGCTGAGGAAGTAGAAGCGCGAACCGCTGACCTTGGTGCCGCGCGCCATGTCGATGGCGCCGAGCATTTCGCCGATCTCGAGGTGGTCGCGCACGGGGAAGTCGAACTCTGGCTTGTCGCCGACCTCGCGCAGCGTGACGAAGTCGTCTTCGCCACCCTCCGGCACACCGTCGACGATGAGGTTCTGGATGCTGCCGGCGAGGCGCACGAACTCGGCCTCGCTCTCGTTGGCGAGCTGCTGCGCCTCTTTCACCTTGTCGGCCAGACCCTTTGCCTCGGCGACGAGCACGGCCTTCTCCTCTTTCGGGGCCTTGGCCACGAGCTTGCCGAACGCGTTCTGCTCGGCACGCAACTCTTCGTAGGCCGAGATGGCGGCGCGGCGAGAGCTGTCGGCGGCGAGGGCTTCGTCGACGACGGAGACGGAGGCGCCCCTCGCCTTCTGCGAGCGCCGGAAGAGGTCGGGTTGGTCGCGGAGGAGCACTGGATCGATCACCCGCCAAGTCTATCGACCGAACGCTTATGCCCAGGCGTGCCCGCTGATGTGTGCCGCAATCATCCTCACGGCCGAGGGCGGATCGCACGCCGTACCGTAGCGTGGGCTGCATGACCATCGAGGCGGCAGGACCTGACGGCGCGGCACGCGAAACTCCGCGCCAGATCGACGACCTACGGCGCGCCGAAAGCGCCGAGGCAGACACCCCGACGAAGACGCGCCGCGCGGCTGTCGTCTACAACCCCGTCAAGGTGCGTGTGGCCGATCTGCGGGCACTCATCGAGCCTGCCGCGGCCGAGGCCGGGTGGGCCGAGACGCAGTGGGTCGAGACGAGCATCGAAGATCCGGGCGAGGGCGTCACAAGCGAGCTGGCGCGGTCGGGCATCGACATGGTTTTCGCGGCCGGAGGAGACGGCACGGTGCGATCGGTTGCGCAGGGGTTGCGCGACTCAGGGGCCTCGCTCGCCATCATCCCGAGCGGCACGGGCAATCTGCTGGCTCGGAACCTCAACCTGCCTCTGTCGGATGTGCCGGCCTCGGTCGCCATCGCTTTTCAGGGCGCCGACCGCAAGATCGACCTCGGCATCGTCACGATCGGGCGCGAAGACGGCCCCGACGAGGAACACGCCTTCCTCGTGATGGCTGGCATGGGCATCGACGCCACCATCATGGCGAACACGAATCCTGCGTTGAAGAAGGCCGTCGGATGGCTCGCCTACGTCGATGCGGGCATGCGCGCCCTGCCCAAGGCCCGCCCCTTCAAGATCCGCTATCAGCTGCGCGGGCGTCATGAGCACACGGCGCACGTCTCGACCATCCTGTTCGGAAATTGCGGAACGCTGCCCGGCAATATCGAGCTGCTGCCCGACGCCGTGGTCGACGACGGTCTGCTCGACATCGCCTTCCTGCAGCCCAAGGGTGTGTTCGGGTGGGTGCAGGTGTGGCGCAAGGTGCGGTGGGAGAACAGCGCGCTGGCGAAATCGTCGCTCGGGCGCACGATCGTGAAGGCCACCGACAACGGTGGGCCCAAGATGGTGACCTATCTGCGGTCGGAGTCGACGACCATCGTGCTCGAGGAACCGCAGGAGATCGAGCTCGACGGCGACGAGTTCGGGCGGGCGACGCGCGCGCGGTTCTCGACCGACGCGGGCGCTTTGCTCGTGCGGGTGCCGGCGGTCTAGGCGCGGCGTTCGGTGCCCTTCGGGCGACCCGAGTAGCGCGTCGCCGCGAAGAGGACGCTTGCCACGACGATGCCGAGACCCGCCATGAGAAGCATGGCCGAGTGTTCGAAGTAGGGGCGGCGGTCGAAGCCCCAGTAGAAACCCCCGGGCCCGGGATTCGAGCTGATGAGCACGCGCTCCTCAGCATCTGTGTAGGCATTCATCTGCGAGATGTCTTCGCCGTTGTAGGGAGAGACGGTCACCGAACCGGGCACCAATCCGGTGCGGATGGCCTCGGACAAACGGCTCGTGCGCAACTCGACGACGCCGCGCAACGTGGGATCGACGCCATCCGCGAGCACGATGGATGCCTCGACGTCGGCGATGCGGTCGGTGGCTGTGATGACGACTGTGCCGAGTCCTGCAACCGTGACGAGCGCCCCGAGGACGAAGAGGGCCCATACGCGCACGGACGGCTTCATGTCGCGAACGCGGCGCCCGGTTTCGCGAACTCCCATCAGCGGCCGCGCGAGCTGGCAGACGGCCCCGGCTGATCGAACGGGACGAACGTGCCTGCGGCCCCGTTCCAGGCGTCGTCATCGTCGAGGGCGAAATCAGCATCGAGTGCGGCGTCGTCGGTCGCGTCGACGAGAAGTGGGCGCGCAGCCAGCCAGCTCGCAGCCACGAAGAACAGCGCACCCATGAGCGTGGCGCCTCCGACGATGACGAGGGTGGGGCCGAGGATCCAGGCCACCTGCACGCCGGTGTAGTCGATCGGTTGATCGCCTGAAGATTGCGAGCCTGCCAGGGGGCTGTACATCATGAAGAGCGACCACCGGGTGAGTGAGACGCCAGCGATCGTCAGGGCGCTGCCAGCCGCGAACAGCACATAGAGCCAGGGGTTGCGCCACGGTGAGATGCGGCGTCGGGTCGAGGTCGGCGTGCTGGCGGCACCGGTGTGCGCTTCGGCCTCGACGCTCGTTGTCGCGGGCGCTGAAGCGGCCAGTGCACCGCCGCCGGCCGGGCGCCCGAGAAGGGGAGCGTGCGCCGCAGTGGCGCCGCCGCCGGTCAGCACCTCCGCCGACGAGGATGTGGATGCCGATGAGGCGGTACTGTCGGCCGCTGCGTAGGGAGAGAGGCGGGCCGCTTCCTCGGGCGGCATACCGATCAACGAGCGGGCCTCGGTTCGGTGGCCGGGGAGTTCGCGCGCCGCGGCTCCCCCACGCGCTCGTCGGCGCTCGCCGAGGCCCGACCCCGTCGATGGGGACGAGCTGGGCCGGGACGACGTGGGTGCGGATGACGACCCCGACGGGCCTCGGGAACGACCGGGTGCGTAGGGCGACGTGCGCGAAGCATCCTGCACACCGTCGGCCTGCGGAAAACCGCGCTGGAACTCGGGGGCGAAGCGGGGGTCGAACGAGGCGTCGTCGCTCATCGGGCGGTCCTCACGGTCGGGCGGTCACCGGGGTGACCGTGTGGTCTGGCGGCGACAGGGTGTCACCCGGCGGCCTCACCGCTCAGGGGTATCGTACGGTTCGCCCGAGATGAGCGCACGCAACCAGTCGCGCGCCTCGATGAAGACGGCGTCGGAATAACGGTTGTCGTAGGCGTTGGGAACGCGGTCGGCGCGCGGATAGGAGCCGAGGAACCTCACCTCGGGGCTGAATCGCCGAACACCCAGCAGGGCGTCGGCGACGCGCTCATCGAGGATGTGCCCGTCGGCGTCGATGACGAAACGGTAGCGCCCGAGCTCGTCGCCGACCGGCCGCGATTCGAGCAGGCTCATGTTGACCCCGCGCGTGGAGAACTGCTCGAGCAACTCGAGCAACGCGCCGGCGCGATCGACGGGGAGCTCGGCGATGAGGCTCGTCTTGTCGGCGCCGGTGGGCTGGGGAAGAGCGCCCGGGCGACTGACGAGCACGAAGCGCGTGACGGCGTTCTTGTTGTCGCCGATATCGCGGGCGAGCACGTCGAGGTCGTAGTGCTCGACGATTCCGGGAGGCGCGATGGCGGCATGGCCGGGGCGCAGGGGTTCGTCGAACAGATCGGCCGCGGCCGCGACGTTACTCGACGCGGGGATGTGCGCGTGGTCGGGCACCGCGGCATCGAGCCATTTGCGGCATTGCGCATAGGCCACCGGATGCCCGTTCACGACCGTGACCTCGTCGAGCGTCGTGCCCGGCCGCGCCACGAGTACGAAGTTGACCGAGACGAGGTATTCGCCGACGATGCGCAGATCAGGGAGCGTGGCGAGGGCGTCTTGCGCGACCGAGACGCCGCCGTCGACCGAGTTCTCGATAGCGATCATGGCGGCGTCGCTGCGGCCCGCGATCACGTCTCCGAGCGCCTCGCCCACGTTGTTCACGGTGCGCCATGTCTGGCCGACCGCCTCGGGCACTTGCGCCAGGGCGGCCTCGGTGAACGTTCCGCGCGGGCCCAGGAAGCTGTAGGTGCGTTCGGGGGCGGATGCGGCGGCTTCAGACATAGAGGAAGCGTATCGGCTCGCGGCACCCCGTCGACGTACCACTTCTTCTGCACAAGCACCGATCTGCGAATCTCTCCACAGGCGCGTCAAGGGCTGTCAGGGCGTCGCCGTCCGGTGCCAGAATGGGCACATGACGACGCGAGCAGGAACCCCAGCACAAGAGTCCGACCTCATCGATGTCGAGGCGCTCATCCAGGCCTATTACGACCTCAAACCGGATGTCTCCGAGCCCGAGCAGAGGGTCGTCTTCGGCACTTCTGGCCACCGTGGTTCGTCGCTCAAGACCGCGTTCAACGAAGACCACATCGCGGCCACCACCCAGGCCATCGTCGAATACCGCGCCAGCCAGGGCATCACCGGGCCGCTCTTCCTCGGGGCCGACACTCACGCCCTCAGCGCCCCCGCCCGCACGACGGCGCTCGAGGTGCTCGTGGCCAACGAGGTGCGCGTGCTCGTCGACGAGTTCGACGACTTCGTTCCCACGCCGGCGCTCAGCCACGCCATCCTGCGATACAACAATGCGGGCAACGACGATGAGGCCGACGGCATCGTCGTGACGCCGAGCCACAACCCGCCCGCCGACGGCGGTTTCAAGTACAACCCCCCGCACGGCGGCCCGGCCGACAGCGACGCTACGAGCTGGATCGCGAACCGCGCAAACGAGCTCATCGAGGGCGGCATGGTCGAGGTCAAGATGGCCGAGCCGAGCGCCGTCGAGACCTATGACTTCCGCGGCCATTACGTCGACGACCTCGAGAACATCATCGATGTCGCGGCCATCAAGAAGGCCGGCGTGCGCATCGGCGCCGACCCGCTGGGTGGCGCGAGCGTGCACTACTGGCAAGCCATCGCCGAGCGCTACGAGCTCGACCTCACCGTGGTCAACCCCGATGTCGACCCCACGTGGCGCTTCATGACGCTCGACTGGGACGAGAAGATCCGCATGGACCCGTCGAGCCCCTCGGCCATGGCATCGGTTCTGGCCCACAAAGACGAGTACGACGTGCTCACGGGCAACGACGCCGACGCCGACCGGCACGGCATCGTCACGCCCGACGGTGGCCTCATGAACCCCAACCACTACCTGGCCGTCGCCATCGACTACCTCTACCAGCACCGTGACGGGTGGAAGAGCGACGCGGCCATCGGCAAGACGCTCGTCTCGTCGAGCATCATCGACAAGGTCGCCGAATCGCTCGGACGACGCCTCTGGGAGGTGCCCGTGGGCTTCAAGTGGTTCGTGCCAGGACTCGTCGACGGTTCGGTCGGCTTCGGTGGCGAAGAGAGTGCGGGCGCGAGCTTCCTGCGCTTCGACGGCACCGTCTGGACGACCGACAAAGATGGCATCCTGCTCGCGCTGCTGGCCAGCGAGATCATCGCCGTCACGGGTAAAACGCCGTCTCAGCTCTACACCGAGCTCACCGAAAAATTCGGTGACCCCGTCTACCAGCGTGTCGACGCCGCCGCCTCGAAGGCTCAGAAAGCCAAGCTGGGCAAGCTCGACGGCGACGCCATCACGGCGACCGAGTTGGCGGGCGACGCGATCACGGCCAAGCTCACGCACGCGCCCGGCAACGACGCAGCCGTCGGCGGCCTCAAGGTCGTCACCGACAAGGCGTGGTTCGCGGCGCGACCCTCCGGCACCGAAGACGTGTACAAGATCTATGCCGAGTCGTTCGTCGGCGAAGACCACCTGCGTCAGGTGCAAGAAGAAGCCAAAAAGATCGTCGACGCGGCCATCGCGGAGTAGACGACGCACACGAAGTCAGGCGCACGGGCCTGCGGTCAGCCCCGGCTGGTCGCGGGCCCGGTTGCTTGGCCGGGCCGGCGCACTGCAGAACCAGGCGTTCGGCTAGACCGAACGCTCAAAGATCAGGCGTTTTGCTAAGCCGGGACGCTCCAGAACCAGGCGTTGCCGCCCGGGTGCTCCACCGTGATCGTCTCATCGAGGTCGCGGTAGTCGAAGTCTTTGTTGTGACCAACGGCCTTGATGACCGTCTTGCCACCCTCGGTCGTGACCTGCGACACGATCATGACGTGATCCGGGATGTTGTTCTGGTTCCAGTCGAACATGGCCACGTCGCCCACCTTCACCTGATCGCGCTGATCGAGCGACAACCGGGTCAAGCCGAGCGCGGGGGTGGCCTGGAAAAACTGGTCCATCGCCGGCACATAGCCCCACGCGGGAGTCCAATCGGCAGCCTGATTGAAGTTGTGCCAATCCCCCGTCTGAGTCCAGCCGCGCTGAATGAGCGTCTGGCTGACGAAGTTGGCGCAATCGCCGCCCACCGGGTTGAGGTTGCCCCACTCGGCGAGGTTGTAATCCTTCCAATACGACAACGCGTACTGCATCTGCTTGTCGAGAGGCGTGACGGACTCGAAGCGATAGGCAGCGTCGCCGGGAAGCGACACCGGCTCGCCAGCCGCTGACACCTCGAGCGCCGCTTCGGCCGGCTGGAAGTTCGCCGCCGCCGGGGTGACCGCCGTGACCGTCTTATCGTCGACCACCGTGACATCGGTGGCCGGAACGCCGCCCACCGTGACCGCGTCGACCTTCGAGAGGCCCGAGCCCGCGATCGTGATGGTCGTGCCACCCGACAGGGCACCCGCCGCCGGAGACACCTCGGCGACCGCCGGGGCCGCGGAGGATGCATCCGCCGAGGACGTCGACGACGCCGCGGGGGTCGGCGAAGACGTCGACGCGACAGGCTGCGTGCTCGTGCACGCCGACAACACCACGACGGCACCGACGGCGACAGACGTCAGCAGGGCGCGACGGTGGAAAGACGAAGAATGGATGAGAACCCCCTCAAGGCAACGGTTCCATCGTACGGTGCACCACCGACGAAAAGGCTGGACGCGGCGCGAACGCAGCCCGCGCCCTGGCGCAATACGATGAACCCGTGGAGTCGCCGTCGCAGCAAACCGTCCCCCGCCGCACGCCCACCCTCGAAATGGTGGCCGAAGTGGCGGGAGTCTCGCGCGCCACCGTGTCCCGCGTGATCAACGACTCCCCCAAGGTCACCCCCGAAGTGATCGCCGTCGTCAACGCCGCGATCGCCGAACTCAACTACGTGCCCAACCGCGCCGCACGGTCGCTCGCCAGCCGCAAGACCCAGGCCATCGCGCTCATCGTGCCGGAGAGCACCGCCAAAGTCTTCGCCGACCCGTTCTTCGCCTCCGTCGTGCAAGGCGTCGCCACCCACCTCTCGAGCACCGACTACACGCTCAATCTCCTCATCGCCTCAGAAACCGACCCCGACAAGACCCGCCGCTACCTGCTCGGCGGCAACGTCGACGGGGCCCTCGTCGTCTCGCACCACTCGGGCGACCACTCCTACACGCAGCTCGGCAACGCGCTCCCCATCGTCTTCGGTGGTCGGCCCCTGCAAGCCGAGGCCACCGACAGTTACTACGTCGACGCCGACAACGTGCACGGCGCCCGCATCGCCACCGAATACCTCATCGAGCACGGCCGCCGCCACATCGCCGCGATCGCCGGCCCGCAGGACATGCCGGCGGGCATCGACCGCCTGCGCGGATTCCGGGAGGCGCTCGACGCCGCGGGACTCGCCGAAGGGCCCGTCGAGACCGCCGACTTCTCGCCCGCCGGAGGGGCCGAAGCCATGCGCCGCCTGCTCGCCACCGGAGAGCCGATCGACGCCGTTCTCGCCGCCAACGACCAGATGGCCGCCGGAGCATACGGGGCCCTCGCCGAAGACGGCCTGCGCGTGCCCCACGACGTGGCACTCATCGGCTTCGACAACGACAACTTCGGCGCCACCCTGTCGCCTCCCCTGACGACGGTGGACCAATCCCCCATCGCCCTCGGCGAAGAGATGGCACGCAAACTCGTACGCCTCATCGCCGGCGACCCCGTGCCGCGCGCCACGATCACGCCGACGCGCCTGGTCGAACGCACGAGCGTGTGACCCGAGCATCCGAGTGACGCTCACGGCGTAACAAGAGCCTCCTCGCTGGCAATCCACGGTGTGCCCGGCGAGAATAGGAATGCACCTCGGATGCTCGAGCATCCCGCCGCGCCCCTCGCCGCCCGGCCGACACCCCGCATAGGAAGCACCCCGTGACACGCGCTGACCTCCCCCGCACCACCTTCGGTAACGACGACGCGAAACGGGTGCGGGCCGATTTTCCGGCGCTCGACCAAGAGGTGAACGGGCACGCGCTCGTCTACCTCGACTCGGGCGCCACCTCGCAGAAACCGCGCGCCGTGCTCGACGTCGAACGGTACTACTACGAGCGGCAGAACGCGGCCGTGCACCGCGGCGCCCACACGCTGGCCGCCCTCGCGACCGAAAGCTACGAGGAAGCGCGCGAGAAAGTCGCGGCCTTCGTGGGTGTCGACGCCGACGAGATCGTGTGGACCTCGAACGCCACAGAGGGTATCAACCTCGTCGCCTACGGCCTGTCGAACGCGAGCCTCGGCCGCGGCGGGGCCGAAGCCGACGCGCTGCGGCTCACGGCCGACAGCGAGATCGTCATCACCGAAGGCGAGCACCACTCGAACCTCGTGCCCTGGCAGGAGCTCGCCGCACGCACGGGGGCCACGCTGCGGGCCATCCCGCTGCAGGACGACGGCACCCTGTCCCTCGACGATGCCGAGCGCCTGATCACGGACCGAACGGCCATCGTCGCCGTCACGCACGTGTCCAATGTGACCGGCGTGATCAACCCCGTCGCCGAACTCGTCGAGATCGCTCACCGCCACGGCGCCCTGCTGCTGCTCGACGCCTGCCAATCGGCCCCGCACCTGCCGCTCGACCTGCACGCCCTCGGCGTCGACTTCGCCGTGTTCTCGGGCCACAAGATGCTGGCCCCCACCGGCATCGGCGCGCTCTACGGCCGCCGTGCTCTGCTCAACGCCCTGCCACCCTTCCTCACGGGCGGTTCGATGATCACGACCGTCACGCTCGAGGAGAGCGGCTACCTGCCCGCACCACAGCGCTTCGAGGCGGGCACCCAGCGCATCTCGCAGGCCATCGCTCTGGCCGCCGCCACCGACTACCTCGGCGAGATCGGCATGCAGAACGTCGCCGCCTGGGAGCACACGCTCGGCGAACGCCTGCTCGCCGGGCTGCTCGAGATCGACGGCGTTCGCGTGCTCGGCCCCCAGACCCCCGAGGGCCGCGCGGGGCTCGTCGCATTCGACCTCGACGGTGTGCACGCCCACGACGTCGGGCAGTTCCTCGACGACCGCGGCATCGCAGCACGCGTCGGGCACCACTGCGCGCAGCCGCTGCACCGACGGTTCGGGGTGACGGCGTCGACTCGCGCAAGCACCTACGTGTACAACACGTTCGAAGACGTGGATGCTTTCGTCGACGGTGTGCGCGACATCCGCTCGTTCTTCGGGGTCGTGTAATGGCGTCGCCGGAGCTGGCCGGGCTGTATCAGCAGGTCATTCTCGACCACTCGAAGCTGCGCAAGGGCTCGGGTCTGGTCGACGGGGGTGTGGCCGAATCGCATCAGTTGAACCCCACGTGCGGCGACGAGATCACGCTGCGTCTGCACCTCGTCGAGGGCACGGGCGACGCGGGCGCGGCCGGCGAACCCGTCATCGAACGGCTCAGCTGGGACGGCCAGGGATGCTCGATCTCGATGGCCTCGGCCTCGCTGCTGTCCGAGCTGGCGCCGGGTCTCACCCCCACCGAGCTGACCGAGCGCATCGCGCTGTTCCGCGAGATGATGCGGTCGCGGGGCGCCGGTGTCGAGGACGACGAACCGCTCGGCGACGCCGCCGTGCTCGAGAGCGTCTCGAAGTACATCGCGCGCGTAAAATGCGCCATGTTGGCCTGGGTCGCCGCCGAAGACACCGTTCAGCAAGTCACCGCAGGGCGCGCTTAGTCCCCGATCGCCGGTGCGGACGCTGGCGCAGGTGCCGAGGCCGACGCCGCCGCATCGGCCGCGAGACGCGCGTGGATGACCGCGATCGACTCGGGATTCTGGTCGACGAGAACGACGTTGCGGCCGAGCTTCTGCGCCACCGCGCCCGTCGTGCCGCTGCCCGCGAAGAAGTCCAGCACCCAATCGCCCTCGCGACTGGAGGCCTGGATGATACGCCGCAAGATGCCCTCGGGCTTCTGCGTGGGATAGCCCGTCTTCTCGCGGCCCGTGGGCGACACGATCGTGTGCCACCAGACATCCGTGGGCAGCTTGCCCTTGAGCACCTTCTCGGGCGTGACGAGCCCGGGCGCCATGTAGGGCTCGCGGTCGACCGTGGTCGAATCGAAGTAGTAGCCGCTCGGGTTCTTCACGTACACGAGGATCGTGTCGTGTTTCGTGGGCCAGCGGTTCTTGGACTTCGCACCGTAGTCGTAGGCCCAGATGATCTCGTTGAGGAAGCAGTCGCGGCCGAAGATGGCGTCGAGCAGCACCTTCGCGTAGTGCGCCTCGCGGTAGTCGAGGTGGAGGTAGAGGGTGCCGTCGTCGGCGAGCAGGCGCCACGCCTCGATCAGGCGGGGTTCGAGAAAAGCCCAGTAGTCGTCGAAGGCGTCGTCGTAGCGTTTGAGGTCGCCGCGGATGCGTTCGTAGGTGCGGCCCTTGAAACCCGTGACGAGCGCGCCCGATTCACCCGAGCCGCCCGCGACCGTGCGTTTGGCCGTGCTCGTCTGGCGCGTCTGGGTGCGACCCGTGTTGAACGGCGGGTCGATGTAGATGAGCGTGAACGCCTCGTCGGGCAGCGTCGGCAGCACGGCGAGGTTGTCGCCCTCGATGACGTGCGGCGATACGAGAACGGGCGGGGGCCCGGGCAGGGGGTCTGGCGCGCTCACGGAACCCGGTGCAGCCACTGCTCGGTGGCGAACTTCGACTCGACGAGCGCCTCGGCCGCCGCATACTCGTCGTCGGTGATGTGCCCCTCGACGGCGCCCGTGAGCGACACGAAGGTGGCCTTCATGCGGTCGATGATCTCGGACCGCTCGAGCCCGGACTGGCTGCGCAGCGGGTCGACGCGTTTCGCGGCCGATGTGGTGCCCTTGTCGCTCATCTTCTCGCGGCCGATGCGCAGCACCTTGGTCATGAGCTCGCCGTCCATGTCGTAGCTCATGGTGACATGGTGCAGCACGGCACCCGATCCCAGACGCTTCTGCGCGGCCCCGCCGATCTTGCCGCCGGGGCTCGTGATGTCGTTGAGGGGTGCGTAGCTGGCGTCGATGCCGAGCGAATGCAGCGCGACGAGCACCCAGTCGTCGAGGTAGGCGTAGCTTTCGGCGAACGTCATGCCCTGCACCATCTCGGCGGGCACGTAGAGCGAATAGGTGACGATCGAGTTCTTGGCCATCATCATGGCGCCACCGCCCGAGATGCGGCGCACGACGTCGAAACCGTACTTCTCGGCATTCTCGAGGTCGACCTCGTTCTTGACCGACTGGAAGCTGCCGATGACGACGGCCGATTCGTTCCACTCCCAGATGCGCAGCGTGGGGCCACGGCGACCCTCGCCCACCTCGGCCGTGAGCACCTCGTCGAGCGCCAGGTGCACGCGCGGCGCAACGGCCTTGTCGTGGATGAGCTGCCAGTCGTAGTCGCGCCAATCGGTGGCGTTCGACAGCGAGCGGCGGATGGCCGTGGCGACGCTGTCGGGAGTGAAGCCCAGCAGGGTGGCGTCGGCGGGCAGGGCGGCGCGGATGGCGGCGGCGAGCGCTGCGGCATCCGTTTGCGCCGGGAGGCCGTTGACGGCGCGGTCGATATCGCCCAGCGCCTCGTCGGGTTCGAGGAAGAAGTCACCCGCCAGCCGGAAGTTCGCGATCTTTCCGTCGACGACATCGAGGTCTACGACGACGAGTTTTCCGCCCGGAACCTTGTACTCACCATGCATACGCCCAGCCTAACGGCGCGCTCCGTGATCGCACCCGCAATCGCAGCGCACAACGCCGGCCCTCATCGCGGCCAGACGAGCGTCGACCACGCCTCGCGTTTCTCCGGTTCGAGCTCGCCCACATCGTGCCCGCCGTCGGCCGTGATGCGGTGCACAGAGCGGCCCTCGTGGTGCGGTGCCCACGGCCGGCCGGGCGTGCCGGGGTCGCCCGCACGCACGAAGGCGATCCAGGCATCCTGGATCTCACCCGACAGACGGCGGATGGTGCGCCGCGGGCCCAGCACCCCGAGAACTTTTCCGATGGGCTCGCCGAGGGTCCCGAAGACGAGAGGGATGTCGGACCCGTGGGTGGCTCCCAGGCCGAGGAGTCGCTCGATGCGCGAGGCGAAACCGTACTGGTAGACGAAGGTGTGGGCGCGAGGGGCATTCCGACGGGTTTGGCCGCCGTTGCCGGCGTTGGACGCGTTGATGGCGTTGGCCCGGTTGCCGGCGTGGATCGTGTGGCCGGCGGCAGCGCGCAGGACGGGCTGCCGGAACGTCCAATCGGTGCCGAAGTCGAGGGCCGCTCGTGACGAGCGGGGGCGCGGGTAGGTGGCGAGGATGCGCTGGCGGCTCGCGTCATCCGCGTTCTCGAGCGTTTTCATCATAAGGTCGGCCGTGGTGGGCACGATGGGCGGGTCGGCGCGCTTGAACAGCGTCGATTCGTCATCGTTGGTGCCGATGAGGAGCGGCACGGCGTGCGTGCGACCGGTTTCGAAGGCGTCGAGCGGATGCTGCGGCAGATACGCGCCGTCGACCACCTGTCCGAACGCCAAGGTGCCGGGGCGTTCGCGGGCGTTGCGGGTGAGCACGCTCGACGATGCCTGCACGATGAGTGACACGGGGACGTCGCGCAGGCGGGTGACGTCGGCGGGTTCGATGCCGAGCTCGTCGAGGATCTCGCGCGCGCGGGCCGCCGATCGTTCGCGGCCGTAGACCGTCGTGACGGGCGGACTCTCGGCGATGGCGCCCCGGAAGAGCCCGGCGGCCGCAGGCGTGGCCAAAAGGGTCGTGACCATCGACGCGCCCGCCGATTCGCCCATGATGGTGACGCGCGTGGGATCGCCGCCGAACGCCTCGATATTGACGCGCACCCAGTCGAGCGCGGCCACGGCGTCGCGGAGCGCCAGGTTGCTGTCGAAGCCGTCGCGGCCCGCGAGCCCGGAGCGACCGTCTCGAGCGGTCCCACGGGCGGCACCGCGGCCGAACGACGAGAAGTCGCCGAAACCGAGCGCGCCCAGCCGGTAGTTGGCGGTGACGACGACGAGGTCGCCGCGCGCCGACAGCGACGCGCCGTCATAGTCGGGCAGCGACGAGGCCCCCGAGACGTTGGCGCCGCCGTGGAACCACACGAGCACGGGCCGTAGCGGCCGCCCGCCCACGCTGGAGGGCGCCCCCGGCGACCAGACGTTGAGGTTGAGGCAGCCCTCGTTCTGTTCGGGACCGCCCGCCTTGGTCATGATGCCCGATGTGCGCTGGTCGTCTTGCGGCGCAATGAAGCCGAAGCGCGTGGCATCCCGCACGCCGCTCCACGGCACGACCGGCCGCGGCGCACGACCGCGCGCGTCTCCCACGGGCGGCGCCGCGAAGGGAATGCCGCGCCACACCGAAACGGGCCCGGCAGACTCGCCGAGCACGCGCCCGGATGCGGTCTCGACGACATAGTTCATGCGCGCGGGAACCGGGCGTCGAGCCAGCCGACGAGGTCGCGGATGATGTCGAGCTTGTTGGTCTCGTTGTAGATCTCGTGGCGCGCGCCCGGGTAGATCATGAGCGTCACATCGGTGAGCCCGGCTCGGCGACGGTAGGCCTTCTGCAGCAGGGTCATGCCGCGCGTCCCCCCGAGAGAGTCGTCCGAGCCGCCCTGGATGAGCACGGGCAGGGTCGGCGACATCTTCTTCGCGGGCCGGCCGAGAAAGGCGAGCGCTTGTCGAAGCGTCCACACGGGCGTGACGGCGATGTCGAACGTGAGCGGGTCGGCCGCGAACCGCTCGCGCGCGGCCGGATCGCGGCTCAACCACTCGAGGCCCGTCGCATCCGGGCCACGCCAGCGCTTGTTCAGGTCACCGCCGTTCAGGACACCCGGCATCGCGAGCGACGTGCCGGACAGCACGAAACCGGCGTAGATGTCGGTGGTGCCCACGATCTTCTGAGCCATGAGCGAGCCCCAGCTGTGGCCGATCATGACGAGGGGCACGCCGGGGTTCTCGGCGCGGATACGCTCACCGACGGCCTGCACCGAGCGCGTCGCCGCCCTCGTCGAACCCGGTCCCAGGTGCGACAGGCCGAGGTGGCCGAGCCCCGTCCTCCCGTGCCCCCGATGGTCGTCGGCCACCACGGTGTATCCGGCGGCGACCAGGTGCCCGGCGAGCTCGTCGTAACGCCGGGCGTGATCGCCCGCACCATGCGACACATGGATGATCGCGCGCGGCCTCTCGGCCCGCCAGACGTAGTAGAACACCTCCACGTCGTCGGCGTCGCGCAGGGTGAAGGTCTCGGGTGTCGCCGGCCCCGTCGGGCGGGGGGACGATGAGTTCGGGCTCACGTTCTCACAGTAGACCGCTGGATGCTCCACCCGGCGCTTTTCGACCCCGCACACGCGCCGCGACCAGAGCTTTTACCCCGGGGTTTTCCTTTCGTCAAGCCCCTCCTCCGGGGGGCGCGCGTCGCGTAGTTTGTAACTCGAAAGGCCCCCCACCCAGAGTCCCTTCGCTTAGGCATTATCGGAGAATGCCCGGACGCCGAACGGACGGGTGGGCCTGCCTGAGGGGGTAGCTGGTTCGGGTCCAGCTACCCCCTTACTTTTTTTGCTCGCGGGCGCGGCCGCCGGTCAGATCGAGGGTCGGGTCAGATCGAGGGTCGGGCCAGATCGAGGGTCGGGCCAAATCGAGGGTCGGGCCAAATCGAGGGTCAGGCTAGACCGATCCTCGTTCGATCAGCGTGCTCCCGATCGTGATCGTGTGCTCGACCGTCTCGCGGGCCAGCAAGCGATGCAGCGCTTGAACGAGCAACGCGCCCTTCTCGGCGGTGTGCAGGTCGACGGTCGTCAGCCCGGGCGCCGTGTCGGCGGCGAAGAAGTTGTTGTCGACCGCGGTCACGGCGATGTCCCCCGGCACCGACAGGCCGTGTTCCCGCAGTCGTCCCATCGCGCCGGACGCCATCTGCGCCGAGGCCGCGAAAACCGCGTCGACGGGCTGTCCCGTGTCGAGAATCCGCTGCATTGCAGCTGCGCCGCTGGCGGGCGTGAATGTGCCCTCGGCCTGCGGGCCTTCGACGAGACCGGCGCCTTCGAGCGCCCGCCGCCATCCCTCGAGCCGGTCGAGTCCCGCGGCCGTGTCGAGCGGACCCGTGATGGTGGCGATGCGCGTGCGGCCCGCGTCGATCAGGCGCTGCGTGGCCAGGATGCCGGCTTCGACGTTGTCGGCGTCGACCACGTAGGGCTCGGGCACGATCGTCTCGAGCGGTCGCACGCCGAACACCACGGGCAGCGACGGCGACAGGTCGGCGTAGCTCTGCATGCTGCTGTGATGCGACAGGACGAGCGCGCCATCCACGTTGCCACCCGTGAGAAAGCGTCGTGTCTTCTCGGGGTCGGTGTCCGATTCGATGAGCAGCGTGAGCGTGTAGTCGGTCGACGACGCGTACAGCGCCGCCCCCTGGATGACCTCGGCGAAGTACGGGTCGGCGAAGAACTCCGAGGTGCGCTCGGGGATGACCATGGCGATCATCTGCGTGCGCCGCCGCACGAGGTTGCGCGCCGCCCGGTTGGGCACGTAGTTCAGCTGTTTCACGGCCGCCGTGACCTGCTCGACCGCCTCGGGCGTCACCTGCGGCGAACCGTTCAGCACGCGGGACACCGTCGACTTCGAGACCCCGGCCAGGCGGGCGACGGCGATCAGTGTGGGTGCCGCCGGTGCGGTCTCGACGTCGGTGATGGTGTCTCCTTCGGGCTGCGGCTCCGCGTCATCCTATTCGGGGATGCGGTGCCGATCAATGAGCGCACCCAGCCAGCGACCCGAGTCCTTCACGGTGCGCACCTGCGTGTCGTAGTCGACGTGCACGATGCCGAACCGCTTGCTGTAACCGTAACCCCACTCGAAGTTGTCGAGCAGCGACCAGACCAGGTAGCCGCGCAGGTCGACGCCGCGTGCGATGGCCCGGTGCGCGGCCGTGAAGTGGCGGCGCAGATAGTCGAGGCGGCCGACATCCCGCACCCGGCCGTCGGCATCGATCTCGTCGTCGAAGGCCGCACCGTTCTCGGTCACCATGAGCGGCAGGCCCGGGAACTCGGCGCCGAGCGAGACGAGCAGTTCTTCGAGGCCGTCGGGCGCGATGTTCCAGCCCATCGACGTGTACGGACCCTCTTGCACGAGGAACTCGACGTGCTCGCTGCCCGGCCACGGTGTTCCGCCGGCAGCCTTGTGGCCGTCCGCGTGTTGCCGGGACGACGTGCCGTCCCACATCCGCACGGTCGCGGTCGAGTAGTAGTTGACCCCCAGGAAGTCGAGCGGTTGGTGGATGATGCGCTCATCCCCCGGCAACACGAACGACCAGTCGGTGATCGCCGCGGTGTCGGCTCGCAGGTCGGAGGGGTATCCGCCGTGCAGCATCGGACCCGTGAAGGCCCGATTGGCCAGGGCGTCGATGCGCCGACGCGCCTCGGGAGACGAGGCATCCTCACCGCGCAGCACGTGGAAGTTGAGCGTGACCGAGACCTCGGCGTGCGCGGGCAGTTCCTCGCGCAACACCTGCACGGCCAGGCCGTGCGCGAGGTTCAGGTGGTGCATGGCGCGCAGGGACGCCTCGGCATCGGTGCGGCCGGGGGCGTGCGCACCCGATCCGTAGCCGAGGAAGGCGCTGCACCAGGGCTCGTTCAGGGTCGTCCACACCTCGACGCGATCGCCCAGGACGCGGGCCACGAGGCGGGCGTAGTCGGCGAAACGCGTTGCGGTCTCGCGCGAGGTCCAGCCCCCCGCATCCTCGAGCTCCTGCGGCAGATCCCAGTGATACAACGTGACGATCGGTCGGATGCCGCGGGCCAGAAGCCCGTCGACGAGTCGGCTGTAGAACGCCACACCCTCGGGGTTGGCCGGCCCGACCCCCGACGGCTGGATGCGCGGCCACGACACCGAGAAGCGGTAAGCCTCGAGCCCCAGCGAGACCATGAGGTCGAGATCTTCATCGAGCCGGTTGTAGTGGTCGTCGGCCACGGCACCCGTGTCGCCGTTCGTGATCGCACCGGGCGTGGCACTGAACGTGTCCCAGATCGAGGGCCCGCGTCCCCCCGCGGTCACCGCCCCCTCGATCTGGTAGGCGGCCGTGGCCGAGCCGATGACGAACCCGTCGTCGAAAACGAGCCCGGAATCGCGGTAGTCGGGGCGGCTCGACGTGAGCTGCTCGTCAGAAATGGTCATCTAGCCTTTCACTGCTCCCTGCATGATGCCGGCGACGAGCTGCTTGCCCGCCAGGATGAAGAGGATGAGGAGCGGGATGGTCGAGAGGACCGCCCCGGCCAACACGAGCGAATGGTCTGGCGTCTGCCCGCCGGCGGCACTCAGGGCCGCGAGCGCCGTCTGCACGCTCGGATTGCGGGGCCCCAGCACGAGCAGCGGCCACAGGAAGTCGGTCCACGCGGCCATGAACGAGAAGAGTCCGAGCACGGCCATGGCCGGGCGGGCGGCCGGGAGGGCGACGTGCCAGAACGTGCCCCACATCGACGCGCCATCGACGCGCGCGGCCTCGATCAATTCATCCGGAATCACGTCGACGAGGTACTGCCGCATGAAGAACACGCCGAACGCCGTGACGAGCCCCGGCACGATGACGGCCTGCAGCGTGCCCACCCAATGCCACTCGGCCATGAGCATGAACAGCGGGATGATGCCGAGCTGCGTCGGGATGGCCATGGTCGCGATGACGGCGAGAAGCAGGCCGTTGCTGGCGCGGAACTTCAGCTTGGCGAAGGAGTAGCCGGCCAGCGTGGAGAAGAACACCACCGACGCCGCGATGACGGTCGAGATGATGAGGCTGTTGGCGAGCGCCAGCATGAACGGCGCCGATTCGAACACCTTGGCGGCGTTGCTCAAGAAGTTCGGGCCCGGCACCATGACGGGCGGCACGGCGTTGGTGTCCGAGGACTGCCGACTGGCGATCACGAACGACCACCACAGCGGGAAGGCCGAGACGAGGAAGAACGCGATGAGGATCGAGTAGGTGAGGATGCCGGGCCGCTCGTGGTCGGTCCCGCGGCGGTACTTCGTGGGCGGTGTCGGCGACGACGGTGTCGACGAGACGGGTGGGCGTTCGATGAGGGCGGTCATGATCAGCCTCGTTTGCGGGTGTCGGGGACGGATGCAGGCACGGGCGGTTTCACGCGGGGCAGCTTGGTCGGTTTCGTATCGGCCGTGCGGATGGCGCGCGAGATCGCGAAGTTCAGCAGGCCGGCCAGGATGATGATGAGGAACAGGATCCACGCGGTGGCCGATGCGCGCCCGAAGTCGCGGCGCGGGAAAGCCAGCTCATAGAGGTAGAGCACGATCGTCTGGAACTGGCGGTCGGAGCCACCGTTGGTGCGGCCGTCGAACAGCTTCGGCTCGGTGAAGATCTGCAGGCCACCGATGGTCGCCGTGATGACCACGAAGATGAGGGTGGGTCGGATCATGGGGATCGTGATCGACCAGAACCGGCGCACCTTGTTGGCGCCGTCGAGAGCGGCCGATTCGTAGACATCCCGCGGGATGGCCTGCATGGCGGCCAGCAGGATGAGCGCGTTGTAGCCCGTCCAACGCCAGTTCACCATGGTGGCGATCGCCACGTGCGACGGGAAGACGTCGAAGGCCCAGCGCACCGGGTCGAGGCCGAACAGCTCGAGCAACCCGGCGATGGGGCCGTGGTACTGGTTGAAGATCTGCAGGAAGATGACCGCGACGGCCACGGGAGCCACGATGTAGGGCAGCAGGATGCTCATGCGCCAGAAGGTGCGCCCACGCAGGGTCTGATCGAGCAACGCCGCGATACCGGTGGCCACCACGAGCTGCGGGATGGTCGAGAGCAGGAAGATGCTGATGGTGTTGCGGAACGCGTTCCAGAAGAACGGGTCCGTGAGCACCGAGACGTAGTTCTCCAGGCCGACGAAATCGCCCTGGCCCTTCAGCAGATGCCAGTCGTAGAGCGACACGTTGAAGGTGTAGATGATCGGGAACAGGCCGATCAACGCGAACAGGATGAAGAAGGGCGCGATGTAGAGGTAGGGCGAGAATTTGTAGTCGAAGCGGTTGAGCTTCTGTCTGAACGTCAGAGCCGTCGGAGCGGGGCGGACGCTGGTTGTGCTGGTCATGGCTCGGCCAATCCGAAAGAGGTGGGCGGCGGGAAGAGGGCGGGGCGGCGGCGGGGCGGTCGGGCACGAAACGGTTCCTGTGCGAACCATCCGTGCCCTCGTGCCGTGCCTGCCGCCCCGCCGCGGGTGCCCCGAATGAGCGAGACACCCGTGAGGCGACGTCGCGTCTACTGCTCGACGAGCTGGTCGAGCAGCTTCAGCGCTTCCTTCCACGCCGTCTCACCGTCGGTGATCTCGCCCTGGCTCACCTTGTCGAGCACGGGGCCGAACACGTTGTCCTGGATGTTGGAGTCCTCGGGTCCCTTGACCTGCGCGATGACGCCTTCCGAGCGGGCCGCGAAGATCTCCCCCACGGGTGCGTCATTGAAGAACGCGCTGGTCGTGTCGTTCACGAGCTCTTGACCTTCGGTCGTGCTGGGGAACGGTCCCGCCAGTTCGAACGAGGCCGCCTGCTGCTCGGGGGCCGCCAGCCAGAGGGCGAGCTCGGCCGCTTCCTCCTTGTGCTCGGACGATTCGGAGACGCCGAGGAACGCGCCGCCCCAGTTGGCTGCACCGCCCGGAAGGACGTCGGCGAAGTCCCATCCGCTGTCGGTCGTGCCCTCGTCGTAGTAGCCCTGCACGATGCCGAGCATCCAACTCGGGCACATGTAGGTGGCGTACTTGTCCTCCTTGGCCTCGGGGCCGACATCCCAGCCGGGGAGGCCAGCGCCGAGCCCGTCGACCTCGGCCTCGACGACCTTGGCGAACTGGTCCTTCAGCACGTCGTTGCCCTTGATGTTGAGGGTTTCTCCGTCTTTCTTGTAGTAGCCCTCTTCTTGCTGGTTCACGAAGGAGTTCCAGAAGAATCGGGGGCTGTGATAGAACGCCTTGCCCGACTTCTCGACGTATTCGGCACCGACCTCATAGAAGCGGTCCCACGTCGCCTCTTCACCACCGAAGTACTCGGCCACCTCGGAGCGCTCGCTCGGCAGGCCGGCCGCCTCGAACAGGTCGCCGCGGTAGCAGAGACCCTGCGGGCCGATGTCGAGACCGGCGCCGATGACGCGGCCGTCGGCATCCGTGCCCTGCTTGTACTTCCAGTCGAGCCACGAATCCTTCACGTCCTCGATGCCGTAGTCGCGCAGGTCGACGAACGAGCCCGTGACCTCCTGGATGGTGCCGAGCCAGCCCTCTTCGATGGCGACGATATCGCTGAGGCCCGTGCCCGCCGCGATCTTGGCGTAGGCGTCGTCGCGAGCCGCGCCGCCACCCTCGAGGTTGGTGGCCTCGATCGTGATGTTGGGGTGTTCTTTCTCGTACTTCTCGTAGTTCGCGTCGACGCCCATGGTGCCGAACGTGGTGATCGAGAGGGTGATCTTCTCGTTGGGGTCGGCGCCGGCGGATGAGCTGCAACCCGCCGCCACGAGGGCCAGGGTCGCCGCCCCGGCGATGGTCGCCGCGACTTTTGCGCGTCGTGTGTGATTCACGGTCACTCCTTTGTGTGCGTGTGTGAGGGAATCTCGGAATCCCCGCCAACATGCCGCGGGAGCGTTCCCATGAGATTGGCGCAAGACTACGTCGAGAATTCGGATCCGTCAAGAGAGCGCTCTCATGTCGTGCGCGGAACGACACCGCGCGAGCGGTTCAGCGCGGCTCAGGCCGAGAAATCGCGCAGGCGACCCTTCGCCTCGATCACGGCTTCGAGCCGGTGCAACAACTCGGCGGCCGAGCACGGCTTCGACAGGAACGCATCCACACCCGCACGCTGCGCCTCCTCGGCATCCTCCGCCGAACTCTTGGCCGTGAGCATGAGCACAGGCACCCGTTCGAGGCCCGGCTCGCGCCGGATCTGGCGGCTGAGATCGACACCCGACAGCAGCGGCATCATCCAGTCGAGGATGACCGCGTCGGGGCGCTCGAGCCGCATGAGATCGAGGGCGACAGAGCTGTCGGCCTCCTCGACCACATCGTGGCCGGCCTTGCGCAAGCGGATGGCGAGCAACCGCAGCAGGTCGGCATCATCCTCGACGATCATCACACGTGCCATGGTCTTCCCCTCGTTTCCCCGAAGCGAATCACATCGGGGCACCCCGCGTCCATTTGCCGTACGTTTTCGAGGGGGTCAGGCCTCGCGCGTGATCTCGACCGACACGAACAGCGACGAGCGGAACGGGCCAGCGTAGACGCCACGGAGCGGTGCGACATCCTGATAATCGCGACCACGGCCCACCAGCACGTGCCGGTCGCCGATGTCGAGCATGTTCGTCGGGTCGAACCCGTGCCACGAGCCGCAGAACCATTCGACCCAGGCGTGCGATTCGCCCACCACGGTCTCGCCGATCTCGGCATTCGGTTTCGGATGCAGATAGCCCGACACGTAGCGCGCCGGAATGCCCACCGAACGCAACGCCCCGAGCACGATGTGCGTGATGTCCTGACACACGCCGCGCCGGTCGGCCCACGCCTCGGCCGCGCTCGTGTGCACGCTCGTCACACCCTGCACGTACTCCATCTGCTCGCCGATCGTGCGCGCGATCTCGGAGGCCGCTTCACACGGGTTGTCGTGCTTCTCGGCGATATCGCGCGCCAGTTTCATGAGGTCTTCGGAAGGCTCGGTGCGCCGCGTCTGCGCGGTCTGCTCCTGCGTCTCGAGGCGCAGCCCCGCGATGCCCGGCAGGTCGTCCCAGCTGGTCGAAGCCTCGGCGTGCGCCCGCGGCCGCACCTCGACGAGGCTCGACGCCTGCAACGACAGCTCCTGGTGCGGGGTCAACAACTCGAAAGCCGTCACACGGGTGCCGAAATAGTCGACATAGGCGTGCTGGGATGCCGTCGGCTGGATCTCGATGGTCGACGACAACACGAACTGGCCGTCCGTCGTCGAGGGCAGCATGCGCGCCTCGTTGTAGGACGCCTTGACCTGGCCCTGATAGCTGAAACCCGTCTTGTGCACGATGCGCAGACGTTTCATGAGTTCTCCCCGATCCAACTCGGCTCGGCGTGCGTGGGGAAGAACCTCTCGCGCACCGCCTCCGAGGTCTCCATCGTCGCGCGTTGCACGCTGTCCATGTAGCGCGGCAGGTCGGCCAGCACATCCCCGACGGGCGTGTACTCCAGCTCGCTGCGGATCTGGCCGAGCAGGCGCTGCGCGTTGCCCGAGACACCCATGCGGTCGGTGCGCGGTTCGACGGCCTGGATGCACTCCTCGGCGCGAGCGATCGCGAAGACGATGGAGCGCGGGAACAGGCGGTCGAGCAGCAAGAATTCGGCGGCATTGCGGGCCGACGGCACGCCCCGATAGGTGCGCAGATAGGCCTCGTAGGCGCCGCACGAGCGCAGGATGGTCGTCCAGCTGGGCCCGGATGCCTCGGTCAGCGAGCGCGTGGCCAACAGGCGGGCCGTCATATCGGCCCGTTCGATGCTGCGGCCGAGCGTGAAGAACTGCCAGGCGTCATCGCGGCTCGTGGCCGAGTCGACCACACCCACGGCGAGCGCCGAACGTTCGCGCACCCATCCGAAGAAGTCGTGCACCTTGTCGCTCGGCAGGCGGCGAGGCATGCGGGCGCTCGTGGTGTTGAGGCATTCCCACAACTCGGTCGACACGATCTCGCGGGCGCGGCGGGCATTTTCGCGCGCGGCGCTCAACGAGTAGGCGATGGAGGCCGGCTGGGTGCGGTCGACGGCGAGCTGCTGCAGCACGTCGGCGCGGGTCAGGCCGCCCGTCTCCGGTGCGACGCTGCCCATAACCGAGAGCAGCGACCGGCAGGCCGAGTCCTCGTCGATCCACGGGTCTTCGAGCAGCAACTGCAGGTGCACGTCGAGAATGCGGGCGGTGCCGTCCGCGCGTTCGATGTAGCGGCCGATCCAGAAGAGGCTCTCGGCGATGCGGCTCAGCATGGGGCACCCGCTTCCCGCTCGGTGATGGTCGATGCGGCCGTGCCGCCCTGCTGTTGCTGCTGCTCCTGCTGGTCGTGGTTCTTCGGCCCGTCGTGCGGCGAATGCTCGGGGCTCGGCTTCTCGTCATAGATGATCGGGATGGCCTGAGTGGCCGTCGCCTGATCGGCCACAAGCCCTTGGATGTCGTGCTCGGCGACCTCGGACGGCTGTGTGCCCGCCGGCTGCCCCACGACCCACGTGTCCTTCGACCCGCCGCCCTGACTCGAGTTGACGACCAGCTGCCCCTCGGGGAGCGCGACGCGCGTGAGTCCGCCCGGCAGCACCCAGATGTCGTTGCCGTCGTTCACGGCGAAGGGCCGCAGGTCGGCGTGCCGCGGCCGCATGCCGTCCTCGACGAGCGTGGGGATGGTGGACAGCATGACGACGGGCTGAGCGATCCAGCCGCGTGGGTCGGCGATGAGGCGCGTTCGCAGCTGGGCGAGTTCCTCTTTCGAGGCATCCGGGCCCACGACGAGGCCTTTGCCGCCCGAACCGTCGACGGGTTTGACGACCAGTTCGTCGAGCCGGTCGAGTACTTCCTCGAGCGCACCCGGCTCTTCGAGCCGCCAGGTGTCGACGTTGGGCAGGATGGGCTCTTCGCCCAGGTAGTACCGCGTCAGATCGGGCATGTAGGTGTAGACGAGCTTGTCGTCGGCCACACCGTTGCCCACCGCGTTGGCGATCGTCACGTTGCCGAGGCGCGCCGCCAACATGAGGCCGGGAGACCCGAGCATCGAGTCGGCGCGGAACTGCAGCGGGTCGAGGAATTCGTCGTCGACGCGCCGGTAGATGACATCCACGCGCTGCGGCCCGCTCGTCGTGCGCATGAACACACGGCCACCCGAGCAGAACAGGTCGCGCCCCTCGACGAGCTCGACACCCATCAGCCGCGCGAGCAGCGTGTGCTCGAAGTAGGCCGAGTTGTAGACACCGGGCGTGAGCACGACGACGTTGGGGTCGTCGATGCCGTGGGGCGCACTCGCGCGCAGGGCCTGCAGAAGCTTGTTGGGGTAGTCGCCGACGGGGCGCACGCGCATCGAGAGGAACAGCTCGGGCAGCGTCTGCGCCATGACCCGGCGGTTCGAGATGACATAGCTGACACCCGAAGGCACGCGCACATTGTCCTCGAGCACGCGCATCTTGCCGTGCTCGTCGCGGATGAGGTCGATGCCCGACACCTGGATGCGCACGTTGTTGGCGCTCGTGATGCCGGCGGCCTGGCGGTGGAAATGCGACGACGAGGAGATGAGCCCGGCCGGGATGACGCGGTCGCGCACGGCGTTCTGGCGGCCATAGACGTCGGCGAGGAACGCTTCGAGGGTGCGTACGCGCTGCTTGATGCCGGCCTCGATGGTGACCCATTCGTCCTGTTCGATGACGCGGGGCACGGCGTCGAGCGGGAAGGGCCGCTCCTCGCCCGCGAAGTCGAACGTGACGCCCTGCGCGAGATAGGAGCTCGCGAGCGCTTCCGTGCGTCCGCGCAACTCTTCCTGGGTCATCTTGGCGAGAGCCGAATAGATGTCCTTGTAGGACTCACGAGACGGCGCATGGTCGCCGTGCATGAGGGGCTCGCCGAACATTTCGTCCCACGGGAGGTCGCCACCCGGGGTCCTGCGCGGCGCCAGTGTTGCGCCGTATCCATCGAAGAGATCCGCCATGGACCGAGCATAGACCGGCTCATGTTGCGGGCAGATTTCGGGGGGATGCGGGCGTGTGTCGGCGGCGCAGTCGTGGCGTGTCGCGGTGTGTCGCGCTCGATGACGCGGATGCTACGGGCTTGCTCGGAACTGCCAGGTGCGGCCAATCCGCCGCCGCAGTACGCTTCGAGGCATCGGGCCGGGACGCGGCTCCTCACCCTCTTGGAGGCTCGCAGTGCGAAAACTGACGGCAGGACTTTTTCACAGCATCGACGGCGTCGTCGAAGCGCCCAATCTGTGGCAGTTCGACTCGTTCGACGCTGAGCTGGGCGAGGAGATGACCGACATGATGTCGCGCGTCGACACCGTGCTCATCGGCCGCGTCGGCTACGAGCAGTGGTCGGAGTATTGGCCGACCGCGACCGACCCGTTCGCCGAGTTCATCAACCCGGTCGAGAAGTTCGTCGCCTCGCGCACCCTCTCGGGCGAGCTGTCGTGGAACAACGCGTCGCTCATGGACAAGCCGCTCGAGGAGTTCGTCGCCGACCTGAAAGAGACGCCGGGCGGCGAGATCAGCGTGTGCGGCAGCGTCTCGATCGTGCGCCAGCTGTTCTTCGCGGGTCTCATCGACTCGCTCACCCTCATGACCCACCCGGTCGTGGCCGGATCGGGTCGCCACTTCTTCGAGCCGACCGACCCGACCACGCGCCTCGTCTTGCAGAAGTCGCGCATCACATCGGCCGGCAACGCCCTCCTCACCTACGGCCTGAGGTAGCCCCTCCCTCACGCGAAGCCTTGGCCGACCGGCGCCTCTTCAGCGTCCGTCGGCCGAGAAACGCAGCGATCCAGACGATCGCCACCACCGAGCCGATAAGAAGTGTCGACCACAGGACATCCAGCACCACATCGCTCATGGCATCAGTTCTTTCTTCACAAGGGCGGATGTCGGGAGGACGACACCTGGTGGTGACCGGTTCCGCGCCACCAGCATGGCGTTAATACGCTGATATGTGAAGTAGGGGTATACAAAAGGGGCGCCCGGTTCTTTAGCGGACGCCCCTGTGCAGGAAGTATTACTACGCGCTCGGCACCTGCGCGGCGGAGGCCTTGTCGAGCTGGGCGAGTTCGGCTTCGGTGAGGGTGAGCTCGGCGGAGGCGAGCAGGTCGGGCAGCTGCTCGACCGTGCGGGCGCTCGCGATGGGCGCGACGACCGTGGGCTGCTGGCGCAACCACGCGAGCGAGACGGACGCCACCGACGCGTCGTGCGCGGCTGCCGTCTGATCGAGGACCTCGAGCACGTGGCGGCCACGGTCGTCGAGGTAGGCCGATGCGCCCTGAGCGCGCTGGCTGTCGACATCCGCGCCGTCGCGGTACTTGCCCGTGAGGAAACCCGAGGCGAGCGCGAAGTAGGGCACCACGGCGAGTCCGGCGCGCGCGGCGGCCTGACGCGTCTCGTTCTCGAAGCCACGCTCCATGAGGTTGTAGTGCGGCTGCAGCGCGACGGCCTTGTGGAACCCCTCGCGCCCGGTCACCTCGAACCACTCGTCGATGCGGGCCGCCGAATAGTTGGACACGCCGATGTAACGGATCTTGCCGGCATCCACGAGACCCGACAGCGCCTCGATGCGCTCCTCGATGGGCGTCTCTTCGTCGTCGATGTGGGCGTAGTAGAGGTCGATGTAGTCGGTTCCGAGACGCTCGAGCGACTCGTCGACGGCGGCGCGGATGTTGTCACCACCGAGACCCTTGCGCTCGGCCAGGCTGCCCACCTTGGTGGCGACGACGACGTCTTCGCGAGCGTGGCGCGCCGACATCCATTCGCCGATGATGCGCTCCGACTCGCCACCCGAGTTGCCCGGGATCCACTGCGAATAGACGTCGGCCGTGTCGACGAAGTTGCCGCCGCCCGCCACGTAGGCGTCGAGCACGTCGAACGAGGTGTCGCGGTCGGCGGTCCAGCCGAACACGTTGCCGCCGAGCGAGAGCGGGAAGACGGCCAGGTCGGAGCTGCCGAGACGGGTGTGTTGTGCGGTCATGCGTTCCTCCAAGTAGTCGGCGCCGAACCAGGGGGCGCCCGCACGGTAGAACGTGTCAGGGCCCCCGATATTCCGCGCCCCCGCCACAACGCAAGGGGGTTACGGATGCCGAGAGCCCGACGTAGCGTGCCAACCATGAGCATCGACAACCAGAACCCCGCCGACGGCGGCCCCCAGCACTCCGATCACACCCAGATCGAGGACCACCGCACGCCCACGACCGACGACGACCTGAACGAGCGCGACCAGATTCGCAAAGACCGCACCTACAGCCCGGCATCCGAAACCGAGACAAGCCGCAAGCAGGAAGAGCACACGTCGGAGAACCTGGTCGACATCGACACCGACGACGTGAAGGTGGCTCCGGGCACGGGCGGACCCGACGATGTGGGCGACGTCGAGGTCGACGAGAGCGAGATCAACATGCCGCGCGACACGGGGGCGCACTGAGCCCACGCTGCGCCTGACGGCTGAGCCGACGGCGAGAATTCGTGGCACCAACCAGGTCGTGGGATTTCTCGTGGCCGAAAGCGTGCCGAGAGGTGCGACCACACTGGGGAAGGAACGCCACGTGAAGCGAACCACCGTGACGATCGACAAGCAGCGTTTCGCCGTGCCGGTGACGAGCGACATCACCGCACTGAAAGACTCGATCGAGGACGTCCTGAGGCGGGGCGGCGGGTTCGTCGACGTGCCCGCGGGGCCGAACCACACGCTGTCCGTGCTCGTCACCCCCGGCCTGACCCTCTTCATCGAAGAAGAGGACCTTCCCGCCGACGAGCATGTCCGTGGCGAGTCGGATCACGCTCCGCACGAGGATGGCTCGGGATCGTATTGGCCGACCGACCAGATCGATTTCGACCTGGACGTCTAGACGCCGTCGGTGTTGGAGGGGACGTCCGTATCACGGGGCCGCGTCGACTCGCGCACAACGAGTTCCGGCTGGAACACAATCTGCTCATGCTCGAATCCGGGCCCACCCGCGGCCTCACGCAGCAGTAGATCCACCGCGGTGTAGCCGATGAGCGTGCTCGGCTGCCGAACGCTCGACAACGGCACGACGGCGGCCGACGCGAACCCGATGTCGTCATAGCCGATGAGTGCGATGTCCTCGGGCACCAGCCGCGCGGGGCCCATGTTGAGCGCCTGCAAGACGCCCATGGCGAGCAGGTCGTTGGCCGCGAAGACCGCGTCCGGGCGCTCGCTCGCGGGGCGCTCACGCAGTTGAGCCCCGACCGCCCGGCCTTGCAGCACGGTCAACGAGTCCGTCGCGCAGATCTCGAGAGTGGCCTCTGGATGCCGGGCAACCGCCCTCTCGGCCCCGGCGAGCCGGTCTTGCACCTGCCGGATGCTCGAGGGCCCGCCCACGAAGGCGATGCGTCGACGACCCGTTTCGATGAGGTGCGTGACCGCGATGTCGCCACCGGCCACGTCGTCGACGGCGACCGACGAGAACGAGGTGTCCTCGGAACCGCGGTCGACCAGGACGGCGGCCGTGCCACGCTGACGCAGACGATCGAGTCGCGCCGCGACATCCCCGTGCGGCGAGATCAAGACGCCGTGGACGCGCTGCTCTTCGAAGAGGTCGAGGTAGGCGATCTCGCGCTCGGTGTTCTCGTCGCTGTTGCCGAGCAGCACGGCCAGATGGTCTTCGGACGCCCGGTCTTCGGCGCCTCGAGCCAGATCGGTGAAGAACGGGTTGGCCACGTCGAGGACGATGAGGCCGATCGAACGGCTGCGGCCGGCGCGCAACTGCCTCGCGGCGTCGTTGCGCACGAACCCGAGCTCGTCGATCGCGGCCTGCACGCGGGCGACGGTGTCCGACGCGACCTTGTCCGGACGGTTCAGGACGTTCGACACGGTGCCCACCGACACCCCGGCGAGCGCCGCCACCTCTTTCACACTGATGGTCACGCCATCACACTCCAGCCTGGATCCCCGGAACGCATGATGGCTCCCCCTGCATGATCGCACCAGCGCGGGCGAGGCTGCAACGGCGCGCTCGCGAACCGGCGACACCTCGACACGCCGCGGGGCGCACACTTCGCGGCACACCGCACAGCCGTGGTCGCGGGAGCCCCCCGGACGAGCACGCATGGGCAGCACTATCCATGGTCCGGGCGCGGCCTTTTTCGGTACGCTGACGGCAGATTCGAAGAAGGGGATCGAATGTCGGACACCTTGGAGATGAAAGACGCGGAAGTCCGCGCGCTCGCCTCGACCGTCGACGCGCAGGCCGCGGCACTGCCGACCGGTACGTCGCTGTCGATCGACGCGTGTGGCAGCGCATCCGTCGCCGAGTCCGCCGCGTCGTTCTCGCTGTGGGCACACGTGCAGAACCAGCTCATCGCCGAGAAGCTCGGAAACCAGGCCACCGCCGCACGGGACGCCGTTGCCGCCTTCGACGAGATCGAAAAAGCCATCGCCGCCAACGTTCCGGAGGAATGATCATGACGCAGTGGACCGACGAAGACCCGGGTGCCGGCGACACGAGTGTCGTGGCAACCGCGAGCAGCACGCTGACCGAACTCGCGGGCAAGGTCGACACGGTCGTGACGTCGCTCGGGACGACCGCATCCGGTGTGGGCGGTGGAGTCTGGACCGGTTCGGCCGCCGACGGATGGTCGACCAGCCTCACGACGCTCGCCTCGGAGCTCGCGCCCATGAAGAGTGCCTACACGACCGCCGCGACCGCATTGGCCGCCTATGTGAGCACGGCCGACGACATCCGCGCCCGTGCCGTGCCCCTGCGGCTGCGCCTCTCGACGGCTCAATCCGCCCAGAACAAGACGTATATGGACGGCTCGGAGGGCCCGACGCCCGCCCAGCAGGATCAGCGCGATCAGGACAAACAAGACGCGATCCGCGAAGAGACCTACGTTCGCGGCGAGCTGGAAGCCCTGGCCGAAGAGCGACGCACCGCCGATACCGCCCTGCAGACAGCCCTGACGAATGCCGTTCCGACAACGTGGCCGGCGCAGCAAGCAGCACTCGCCGCCGTGGGCATCGACTCCGTAGCCGACGCCACACCGCGTGCCGTCGCCCAGGCCATGGCGGATCTCGCCAGCCGCATCGCGAACGGGGACAACACCGATCCCGACGACGTTCAGAAGCTGACCGACCTGCTCTCGCTGTACGGCGACGACCAGTCCGTCATGGCGCAGATGATGCTGGCCTTGGGCGGCACCGACCTCGTCACGCTCATCGACCGGCTCGGCGACGACGCCAACAACAACAAGCTCGATGTCGGCGCCGCCGCGGCGCTGGCCGTGCTCCTCCGCTCCGGCCTCTCTACCGGCTCGGCCGACTGGACCGACGCCACGGGGTCTCGCTTCGCCGACCAGATGTTCGAATCGGCGAGCTACAGCGGCGGCGGCGGTATCGCGGCCATCGGGTTCCTCTTCGGCGATGCGGCGAATGCTCCCGTCGGCGAGACCACCGCCTACGCGGCCGCGGTGATCATGGACGACTGGGAACGCAAGGATTACAACGGTTCGACCGTCGACCAGTCGATGGCGGGCGCGAGCTACCTGTCGCTCTATATGGACGAGGCCAACGGTTTGCGCGTCATCGATGCCGCGGGCCGCATCTTCGAGACGTTGGGCGAGTACCCCGACTCGGCTCACGAATTCTTGACCGACACCACGATCGAGAACGGCACCGACAGCGGCCCGACAGTCGGCCAGAACCGCATCCAGTATTGGTACGGCGAGCGCGACTGGTCGAACGCGGACGGGTTCGCCGGCCCGGGCGCTCTCTGGGCGGGCGCGCAACGCATCCTCGGCGGCCCGGCTGATCCGTCCGGCGCCTACGACGCCGAGGCATGGACGTCGGCCGCCGACCTCTCCTCCCGCGCCATGAACGCACTCGCGGAAAACCCCTCCTACCTGAGCGAGAACGTGACCGAACTCGGCGCCGTGCACCTTGCCGAAGCCTTCCTGCCGCAAATGCAGGGCATCGTCGAGATGCCCGTGCTCGACGACGACTACCGGGGCGCCGACGCGCCGGGCACCGTCATGGTCGACCTGCGGGGCTCCGGAACCGAACGTGCGGCGGCGATCATCTCGCAGCAGAACCTCGCCGAGTTCCTCGCCGGGTTGGGCGAGAAGGACGGGGCCGCGGTCATCCTGCGCGACGCCGCATCGTCCTACCGCGACGTGCTCATCGCCGAGGCGGCGGGCGAAGGCACACCGGGTGCCATGTACGACGCCATCCGTCGCAACGACGCCTTGACCGCCATCTTCGACGGATCAGACCTGGGTGCCGGTGTCGGTGAGACCGTGCGCACCGACAAGGCCGTGAGCGACGCCGTCGACGGCGCGAAGGAACTGGTCGGGCTCATCCCCATCCCCGGTGCGAGCGAGGTCCTCTTCAAGGGCGGCAACGTGGCGCTCGACTGGGGCCAGGGCAAGGTCGAGGGATGGCTGACCGACCAGGGCGGATCGGCCCTCGAGCGCATTCTCGGCGGCGGGCAGACCGACGCGGTCCGGGCGTCGGCCGCGCTCGACGCCGAAGGGCGCTCCGACATGCTCACCTTCGCGAACCTCGAGATCATGTACGCCCTCGCCGAACCGGACGGCGGGTGGGACAACATCCCCGAGCCGCCGCGCTTCACGCCCGAAGCCGGATGGAGCGCCGAACGGTACGACGCCGAATTCGCCGACTTCCAGACCGAGGCCAAAGCCTGGTCAGAGGCGCACACGCCCCAGCTCGACGAGGCCTACCAGGAAGCGACGGGAAGCGACGAGAGCGTGAGTGAGCTCGAGACGCGATACGAGCCTCTCCGCGACAAGTTCGCGACGTGGGCGGAGGGGAACTGAGCATGACGAGACACGTCCTGGCGCCCCTGGCTGCAGCCGTCGTCGCCTGCACCCTCGGTCTCGGCCTGTCCGCCTGCACGACACCGCGCACCGCGGGCCCCGACCCGTCCGTCGTCTGGGACAACCACGAACCGGCAGGGCCGCTGGAATCGGATCCCCTGGTCCAACGCGCACGGGCCGCCGACCTCGCTCAGAAACTCGCGCAGAACTCGAACGACTTCAGCCGCGGCGACCTGCGCTCCACGTGGACGGGATCGGCGATCGGAACCATGTCCAGCGATCGTGCGAACGCGCTCGAGAACCCGGACAACTTCGAGCCCCGTGTCGCGCCCGGCCCGATGCCGTGGAACGCGACGGCCGTCGACACCGACGAGGACGGCAACACGATCGTCAGAGGGTGCGCGCTCGCGGACGGCTGGTACATCTCCGACGACCACCCCGCGCCCGAGGACCCCGCAGACTCTCAACCCACGGAGCTGACGGTGGTCTTCGAGGGCACGGGCACCGACGCTCTCGTATCGCGGATCGTCCGGTCGAATGTGGCCTGCACGACCTCGGATGTCGCGGTCGGACGCTTCGATCCCCCGCCCCGGCTCGAAGACGCCAGCGCCCCGGTCATCGCGCCGTAGGTTTCGCGAGACACGCGCATCCTTCGTCACGGATTCGACGCGAGCATCTAACGCATTCAGCGTCGACACGCTGGGCACCCGCATCGCCCAGCGACCGAGGACAACCGCTTCATCATCGCGCGCGGCACGAGCGGCATCTGGCGCTACGACGGCCGATCCCAAAGGATGAGCGCCGTGCAACCCGCGTATTGATCGGGCGGGCGGGAAAGCGAACGGGTACACTTTCTTGTACCTGGAGGTTTTCATGAAGACACTGACCTACTCGCAGTCGCGAGCCAATTACGCCGCCACGCTCGACTCGGTCCTCGACGATCGCGAAGAGGTGGTTATCACGCGCGCCGGTAAGGAGCCCGTGGTTCTCGTGGCACTGGAAGACTACGAGTCGCTCAAGGAGATGGCCTACCTCCTGCGCAACCCGGTGAACGCACACCGCATCCTGCGTTCGATTGTGCAACTAGAGGGCGGCGAAGGCGTCGACCGCGAGCTCGACGAGTGAAGTACACGTTCTCGATGGATGCGTGGGAGGACTACACGCACTGGCAATCCGAAGACCGGCGGGTGCTCAAACGCATCAACCTGCTGTTGAAGGACATCGAGCGAAACGGTAACGAAGGCATCGGCAAACCGGAGGCGCTCAAGCACGGGTTTCACGGCTATTGGTCGCGGCGCATTACCGACGAACATCGGCTCGTCTATCGTCTTGCGGACGACCAGATCCTCATCGCGCAGTGCCGGTTCCACTACAGCTGAACTACAGCTGAGCTGAGTCGCCCTCGGTGACGGTGACGGGGGTTCCCGCTGGTTTGGCGGCGGCGATGGCCGCACGACCCGACGGCAGTGCGATGGCCACGCCCATGACGACGACCATGACGATTCCCGCGACGATCAGCAGCAATTGCACGCTGATGACATCTGCGAGCGGGCCGAAGACCACCATGCCGAGCGGCGTGGCGAGCGCCATGACGATGCCCACGTAGCTAAAAACCCGGCCGTGCATCGCGGGTTTCACGGTCTCTTGGATGATGGTCATGAACGGCGCCGAGAAGAGCGGCACGAGCAGCCCGAACGCGAACATGAAGGCGTAGAAGACCCAGAGGTTGGGGCTCAGCCCCAGCGCCACAGTGAAAGCCGCGAAGCCGAACGACGCGAACAGGATGAGGCCCATGGCGCTGCGTTTCGCCAGCACCGTGCCCACCAGGACGCCGCCGATGATCATGCCGACGCTGAACGCCAACTCGAGCACCGTCACCATCCATACCTCGGAGCCGAACGAGCGGGCCACCATGAGCGGGGTGATGAAGGACGGCGCCACCGACAGCAGGAACACGATGGCGAACACACCGAGGAGCCAGCGCACCACCCGGTTGTTCCAGATGAACCGGAACCCCTCGGCCAAGTCTTCTCGGTAGCTCGACGTCTTGTCGGCCAACGACGCGAGCGTGGGGACGCTCACGAAAGCCAGGAATGCGATGCCGATGGCCGCCGTGACGACGTCGATGAAGAACACGGGCACGATGCCGAAGATGCCGAAGACGGCCCCGGCCGCGGCGGGGGCCAAGAGCGCCATGGCCGACTGGATGGTCTGAAAGAAACCGTTGATGCGCATGAGCTGCTCGGGCGGCACGATCTGCGGGATCATCGCCTGCACCGCCGGCGACTGGAATCCCGCCCCGACCGAGCGCACGCCGACGGCCAAGAGGATCACCCATAGATCGGTGATGCCGTTCATCATGAGCACGGCGAGAACGAGCGTGGCGATCGCGATCGAGCCGTCGGCGACCATGACGAGCACGCGCCGATTCATGCGGTCGGCGATGACGCCGCCGAAGATCGACACGACACCTTGGGGCAGAAAGGCAGCCACGGCGTAGAGGGCGACCGCCAGGCCGGACCGCGTCTCGAAGGTGACCCACCACATGACCGCATATTGGACGATCATCGAGCCGAAGAGGGACACCGTCTGGCCGGTCAGGAAGAGCGTGACGTTGCGCTTCCACGGCTGGGGCACGTCGCTGACGACGGCACTCGGGGCGGTGAGGGCGGCATCGTCGTCGCTCATGGCGTCCTCCACGGGTGATTCGGCGGATGAGGGTGTGGGGACAGCGTAGCGAGGGGGTCCGACGTTCGGCAGTCCCCCGTTTCGACCTACAGCTTCTTGTCGGAGCGCACCTCGTCTGGGTGCGACCCGAAACGCTGCTCGTGCATGCCCAGCGCGTCGATGCGGGCGAGGTCGGGCCCGTCGAGCGCGAACGAGAACACGTCGAGGTTCGAGCGGATGCGTTCGGGGGTCACCGACTTGGGGATGACGATGTTGCCGAGCTGCAGGTGCCACCGCACGATGACCTGGGCGGGCGAGACGCCGTGTTTGCGCGCGAGGGCCGCGATGGTCGGGTCGGCGAGCACGTTTCCGCGGCCGAGCGGGCTCCACGCTCCCGTGACGATTCCGTGGCGCGCGTGCAGCTGACGCAACTCGGCCTGCTGCAGGTAGGGGTGCAGTTCGATCTGATTGACGGCGGGCGCGACATCCGTGTCGGCGAGCAGGCGTTCGAGGTGCGCGGGCTGGAAGTTCGACACGCCGATAGCGCGCACGAGACCGTCGTCGACGAGGGTTTCGAGGGCCCGCCAGGCCGCGACATAGAGGTCTTGATCGGCGGCCGGCCAGTGGATGAGGTAGAGGTCGAGGCGCTCGACGGCGAGGGCGTCGAGGCTGCGGCGCGCGGCATCCCGAACCTTGTCGTGCTCGTCGTTCCAGAGCTTGGTGGTGAGGAAGACCTCGTCGCGCGCGAGACCGGATGCCGCGACCGCTCGCCCGACAGCCGCCTCGTTGCCGTAGGCCGACGCCGTGTCGATGTGCCGATAGCCCGCCTCGAGCGCCTCGGACACCACCCGCTCGGTGTCGGCCGCATCGACCTTGTAGACGCCGAAGCCGAGCTGCGGAACGATGACGCCGTTGTTGAGCGTGAGGCGGGGAACGACCGGTGTACTCATAGCGAAACGCTAACACCGGCGGGTGTGCGCCGCCGGGCCGGATCGCCCGCCCGGAACCACTCCGCGAAGAAGACGATCAGCAGCGCGAGTTCGGCCAGGCCTCCCCCGTAGTACATGAGCTGGGCGCCGGCCAGAGCATCGGATGGAGTCACCCCGGCGGGTGGGTCGGCGGCGACCAGCTTGGCCAGCACGCTGTGCAGCCCGAGAGCCGGCAGCAGGATCGCCAGGCGCCACCCGAAGCCGGGACGATGCGGGGCCGGATCGGGGCCCACGAACGCCGCCGCGAACAGGAAACCGGCGGCCACGAAGTGAGCGGTGAGGAGCGGATGCAGCGCAGGAGCCTCGAGCAGCGCGTGCCCGAACGGGGTGGCGAAGAGCAGCCACAGCGATCCGACGTTGAGCACCGAAGCCGTGACGGGGTGGGCGACGACGCGCGCGACCCGCGAACGCAGGAGCCGCGACAACCGGCGAGCGTGACCGACCTCGAGTGTGCGCAGGGCGAGGGTCACGGGCGCCGCGAGCACGAGCAGCAGGGGCGCGACCATGGCGGCGACGAGGTGCACGAACATGTGGGCGACGAAACCGGTGTGCGCGGCATCCGCGAGGGGGCCGACGAGGCACGCCGCGACGAGCAGCAGACCGAACATCCATGAGACCGTGCGGATGGCAGGCCAGTCGCGGGTTGCTCGGCGGCGCTCGGCGCGCACGGCCCCGAGGTAGAGGGCGCCCGCGAGGAGGATCGGGAGGAGCGCGAGAAGGCCCGGGTCAGGAGCCGCGACATGATGCGCTGCGGAAAAGGACATGCGCTCAGTTCTCGGCCGGAGTGCGCCGCGCGGCACGGACGGTCAGCACGACGCCGATCGCCAGGAGCACTGCGCCGGCCCCGATCCAGGCGAGATCGTAGGGCAGGAGCTCGACGCCGTAACGAATCTGGTGCACGCGCAAGACCTTATGGTCGATCATGCCGTCGAAGAGTTGGAAGAGGCCGAGCCCGACGAAGAGGCCCGCGACCACCATCGGCCGAGCCAACGCGTCGCGGCGGCGGGCGTCGGCGAGCAGGAAGAACCCCGCGACGAGCGCGATGAGGGATGCGGCGTGTAAGAGGCCGTCGGAGAGCAACCCGATGGCGGGCGTCGACCGATCGAAGAAGTGGTGCCACGCGAGGATCTGGTGAAAAACGATCTCGTCGACGGCGGCCATGATGGCGGCGCCGACAAGGAACGCACCCCAGAAGCAGCGGCTCTGCAGGGGACGGGCGGGTGACGCCTGGCGGACGTCGGTGCGAGCGGACATGGTTCCACAGTTGCGCGTGCGCGGCGGCCCTGTCGACCCCCTTGCCAGAGCCCGCACGCCCGTCAAGCCGACCCGAATCAGCCCGATCATGCGTGGAGTTAAGCGCATACATCTGGAACGATGGGTGAGCCATGACTTCTGCACCGACGCCGCCCTCCGCCCACCCGTCGACCCCGGCCACGCAGGCCGAAGCATCCGCTAACGTGCCCTATCGCGACGCGAATCTCGGCATCGACGAGCGGCTCGCCGACCTGCTGTCGCGCATGACGCTCGAGGAGAAGATCGGGCAGATGCTGCAGCTCGACGCGCGCGCCGACCTCGACGAGTTGGTGGGTGTCTCGCTCGTCGGCTCGCTGCTGCATGCCTCGCCCGAGCGCAATATCCGCGCGCAGCAGCTCGTCACGCGTACTCGCCTCGGCATCCCTCTTCTCATGGCCGACGACTGCATCCACGGCCACTCGTTCTGGCCCGGCGCCACCATCTTCCCCACGCAGCTCGGAATGGCGGCCACCTGGGACACGGCCCTCGTCGAACAGGGCGCGCGGGCGACGGCCGTCGAGGTCGCCGCGACGGGCCTGCACTGGACCTTCTCCCCCGTGCTGTGCATCTCGCGCGACCTGCGCTGGGGCCGCGTCGACGAGACGTTCGGCGAAGACCCGCACCTCATCGGCGAGCTCGGCGCCGCCATGATCCGCGGCTACCAGGGCGAGGGGCTCACCGACCCCGACGCCGTGCTCGCCACCGCGAAACACTTCGCCGGCTACTCCGAGACGCAGGGCGGGCGCGACGCCAGCGAGGCCGACCTCAGCCGCCGCAAGCTGCGTTCCTGGTTCCTGCCGCCGTTCGAACGGGCCGTCGAGGCCGGCGCCCGCACCTTCATGCTCGGCTACCAGGCCATCGACGGCGTTCCCGTCACGGCCAACGAGTGGCTGCTCAACGACGTGCTCAAAGGCGAGTGGGGTTTTGATGGAACCCTCGTCACCGACTGGGACAACGTGGGCCGGATGGTGTGGGAACAACACGTCGCCGCCACCTACGAAGACGCCGCCGCCGTGGCCGTGTCCGCCGGCAACGACCTCATCATGGCCACGCCGAAGTTCCGCGACGCCGCGCTCGCGGCAGTGGGCTCCGGCCGCCTGACCGTGGCGCAGATCGACGACGCCGTCACCCGCATCCTGCGGCTCAAGTTCGAGCTCGGGTTGTTCGAAAACCCGCGCCTGCCCGACCCCGAACGCCAGCGCCAGGTCATCGGCAGCGCGCCGCACACCGCCCTCAACCTCAAGATGGCTCGTCGCTCACTCGTGTTGTTGCGCAACGACGGCACGCTGCCCCTGCTCGAGACGCCGGATGCCGCGCCCTCCGCACCCCGCACGGTCGCCGTCATCGGGCCCAACGCCGACGACCCGCACGCGCAACTCGGCGACTGGGCGGGCGCATCGGGCCAGGTCGACTGGATGCCCGACGGACACCCCCGCGAGACCGTCCTCACCGTGCTCGACGGTTTTCGCCGGGCCGTGCCCGAGAGCTGGACGATCACGCACGCACGGGGCGCCGACATCGGCGATCTGGCCGACGACCCCCGCGGCGTGTTCCCCGACGGGCAGCCCCGGCCGCCGTACTTCCAGGCGGCGAGCCCCGACGAACGCATGATCACGGAGGCCGTCGAGGCTGCGACATCCGCCGATTGGGCTGTCGTCGTCGTGGGCGACACGGTCGCGCTCGCGGGCGAGGGACGCTCGACTGCGACGCTCGAATTGCAGGGCGCGCAGATCGCGTTGCTCGACGCCGTGATCGCCACGGGAACCCCCACCATCGTGGTGCTCGTGCAGTCGAAACCGTCGGTTCTGCCCGAATCGGCGCTCCAAGCCGCGGCGATCGTCGAGGCATTCAACCCCGGCATGCAGGGCGGGCTGGCCGTGGCCGAACTCGTGCTCGGCCGCATCGAACCCACGGGGCGCCTGCCCATCACGTTCGCCCGGCACGCGGGGCAGCTGCCCGTGTTCTACAACCAGCTGCGTGGGCAGCACGGCGACCGCTATGCCGACCTGACGCAGGACCCGCTGTTCGCATTCGGCGAGGGCCTCAGCTATTCGCGCGTCGAGTACCGCGATCTGCGACTCGACGACTCCGAGGTGACGGCGGCCGACACCATCCGCGCCACCGTGACGCTGACCAACATCGGCGAGCGCCCCTCGACCGAGACCGTGCAGGTCTACGTCACCGACACGGTCACGAGCGTGACGTGGGCCGAACGCGAACTGAAGGCGTTCCGCCAGGTGACCGTGCCGGCGGGGGCCACGGTCGACGTCTCGATCGAGATTCCGGCGTCGGCCTGTTCCCTGGTGGATGCCGTGGGCGATCGCGTCGTCGAGCCCGGCGACTTCGAGCTGCTCGTCGGCACCAGCTCGCGACCCGCCGATCTGCAGAGCGCGCCGTTCCGCATCACCTCCGCCGACTGACGACGCCCCGATCGCGGTCGTCAATCCCCTGCCGCCGGCGCCGAGGCTTGCCTAGCATCGTGGGACTGCGGCGCTGCGCGAACGGCAGCTGCGCGCCACGCGAAAGGGGAACCCATATGGCACAGGCCATCTTCGGAGAGAGCGCGACGGGCGCGAAGACCCGGCGCGCCACGTTGAGCAAAAACGTGGCACCCGGCATCCACCGGCTCGAACACGCCTACGTCAACTGCTACCTGATCGAGGACGAGAGCGGTGTGACGCTCGTCGACACCGCCTTTCCCGCGACGTGGCCGCTGCTGCAGAACGCGCTGCGGCAGATCGACCGCACGAAGGACGATGTGCGCGCCGTCGTGCTGACGCACGCGCACTTCGATCACCTGGGCATGGCCGAGCGCCTGCGCAGGGAATGGAGCGTGCCCGTGTGGGCGCACCCCGAGGAGCGGTACATCGCCCGCCACCCCTACCGTTATGCGCACGAGTCGCCGCGGCTGCTCTGGCCCGTCACCCACCCCACGTCGATCCCCATCCTCGGGCGGATGGTGCGGGCGGGCGCCTTGACCGTCCCGGGCATCGACGAGCTGCGCACCTTCGCGGCCGGCGACGTGCTCGACGTGCCCGGCCAGCCGCGCGTGGTCTTCAGCCCGGGTCACACCTTCGGACACTGCGCCCTGCACCTGCCCGACCGTTCGGCGCTGATCTCGGGCGATGCGCTCGTCACCTTCAACCCCTACACGGGCGGCACGGGCCCGCAGATCGTCTCGGGGGCGGCCACGGCCGACAGCGCGCAGGCCCTCGCCTCTCTAGACGCCCTCGCGGCAACCGGGGCGGACATCGTGCTGCCCGGTCACGGCAAGCCGTGGAAGAAGGGCATCGTGAGCGCGGTCGCCGAGGCGCGCGCGGTCGGCCGCACCTGAGACTCAGCGACGCACGGCCCGCACCCCGGCGCGGCCGACGACGAAAGCGGCCCAGCCGACCAGTAACCACGGCCCGGCGACCACGATCGGGTCGATCCAGCTGTGCTTCACATCGACGCGACGCCGCCCGAAGCGGGACGCGAACCCGTGATACTTGCCCTCGGCCAACACGCCCGTCTCGGTGATCGGGTTATCGGGGTGTCCGGATGCCAGCGACGTCACGTGACTCTCGATGGCGTCGACACGATCGCCCAGGATGAGCAGCATCCAGTGCGCCAGTCGCCCCTCGCTGTACTGCGCATAGGCATAGCGACGGATGACTCCGCTCAGCCCCTTGAGCGGCGCCGACGTGCCGAAAACGGGCGTCAAGAACTTGTGCTCGATCGAACGCTCGCGCGGCACCAGCTCCTCCTGGCGCTCGGGGAAGTCCCAGTGCGCCCCCGTCACCTCGGGAGCGAAACGCTCCTTCGGCACGGCCGGGCGGTCCTTCTTGTCGAGGTCGGCGCCCCAGCCGGGGATGCGCTGACGCAGCTCATCGCTCGACAGCGCGCGGGTCGGTTTCTCTGCGGTGTAGGCCATGATCGTTTCTCCTCTCCGGCGGCGGGCCGGGTCAGCTCGCGCTCGGCACGATGACGGGTTTGATGCAGTCGTCCAGCTTGGACGAGAACAGGTGGTATCCCTCGGCGATCTCGTCGAGCGGGATGCGGTGGGTGATGATGTCGCGCGGGCTCAGGTACCCGTTCCTGATGTGTTCGAACAGGCGCGGCCACTGGCGCTTCACGGGCGCTTGGTTCATGCGCAGCGTGAGGCCCTTGTTCATCGCGTCGCCGAACTTCACGGCGCTGAAGATGGGGCCGTAAGCACCCATGACCGAGATCGTGCCGCCCTTGCGAACCGAGTCGATGGCCCAGTTGAGAGCGGTCGGTGAGCCGCCCTGCAGCTTGAGCTTGGTGCCCGTGATGCTCTGCGTGAGATTGCCGTCGGCCTCGGCGCCCACGGCGTCGATCGCGACATCCGCCCCGAGGAAATCGGTGATCTTCTTCATGTGCACGACGATGTCGTCGTATTCGGCGAAGTTGTAGGTCTCGGCGTGGGCGAACGTGCGGGCCTTCTCGAGACGGTTCTCGAGGTGGTCGATCACGATCACCCTGCCGGCGCCCATGAGCCACGACGATTTCGCGGCGAAGAGGCCCACCGGTCCGGCGCCGAACACCACGACGGTGTCGCCCTCGACGATGTCGCCGAGCTGTGCGCCGAAATAGCCCGTCGATAGCGCGTCGGTCATGAGCAGGGCATCCTCCTCGTGGATGTCGTCGGGGATGACCTGGGGCCCGACATCGGCGAACGGCACGCGCACATACTCCGCCTGTCCCCCGTCGTAGCCGCCGCACGTGTGCGAGTAACCGTAGATGCCGCCCACGGCCGTGGCATTCGGGTTGACGTTGTGGCAGTTGGAGTAGAGGCCGCGCGCACAGAAGTAGCACGAGCCGCAATAGATGTTGAAGGGCACCATCACGCGGTCGCCGACCTTCAGGTTCTCGACCGACGAACCGACCTGCTCGACGACGCCGATGAACTCGTGGCCGAACGTGTGGCCGACGCGGGTGTCGGGCATCATGCCGTGATAGAGGTGCAGATCGGAACCGCAGATCGCGGCCATCGTGACGCGCACGATGGCGTCGTTCGGATGCTCGATCTTCGGCATGTCTTTCTCCTGCACGCGGACCTTGTACGGTCCGCGGTATTCCATGGCGCGCATGTCTTCTCCTTGGCGGGATGGGGTGACGTGGTCGTCTTGGTCGGCCACTTTTCCAAAATGAGCGCGATCCGACAAGACGATTGCCAGCACCCCCGAACGGGTGTAAAAAGCGCCTCCCGCGGGCCGAAACGCGCACGGGGCGCACGATCGTTGCGCGCGACATCCATGCGTGCCGCTTTTCGCGCGCCCCGCGAAATAATGCGTCAGAAAGGCCTGTCTAGCGCGACAAATGACGCAAACGAAGCTGAAACGAGCCGGAAACGTAAGGAAACCGGGGCCGAAACGCAGCGCCCCTATTCTGGGGCGGCACCTCCACATTTCGACGAACGGAAACCATGGCTAAGAAAAGACCCATCCTCACCGTTGGTGCCATATCGGCAGCAGTGGCGCTTCTCTCGTTCTTCCCCGACCCCGCGGTCGCCGATGCCGAGTCGTCGGCGACTCCCATCGTGCGCCCCACCAACCCGGCCATCAAGATGCCGACCAGCTACCCCTTCCAGCAGCCCGTGCCCCTGGCCGCCGACTTCCCGGCCGATGCATCGACGCAGCGCGGCCTGACCCCCTACGACGAGATCGCACCCAAGATCAACTCGTGGCTCGCACGCAGCAACAAGGTTTCCGCGCAGGTGGTCGGCACAACCGACCTCGGCCGCGACATCCACTTCATCACCCTGACGGCGCCCGAGACGGCCGCCGAAACCGCTCAGCAGAACGCCTGGCGCGACAAGATCAAGAACAACGCCGCCGCGGCCGCCACCGACCAGGCGCTGCAGGACGGCTACAAGATCCCGATCTGGTTCAACGCCAACATCCACGGAAACGAGTGGGAGGGCACCGACGCCAGCATCAAGTACATCGAGGACATGCTGAACGACACCTCGGCCGAGACCGCCGAGCTGCTGCGCACGCACCGCATCTACTTCACGCTGACGAACAACCCCGACGGCCGCGCACTCGGCCAGCGCGCCGTGGCCGCGGGCTTCGACCCCAACCGCGACTTCATCACGGGCGCGACGGTCGAGGCGTCGATCACGCGCGACCTGTCGAACATCATCCAGCCGACCAACTTCATCGACATCCACGGCTACACCAACATCCTGCAGGTCGAGCCCTGCGGCCCGCCCCACGGCGAGAACTACGAGTACGACCTGTTCCTGCCGCACGCCTACGACGCCGCGCTCGAAATCGAGAAGGCCGTCGTCGAGGCGAACATCCCGGGCAACACCTACCAGGCCGCCGATGGCAGCGCCACGACCACCAACACGGGCAAGATCCTCATCCCCTACCGCGACATCCGCGCGGGCTGGGATGACTGGCCCCCCATCTTCGCGCCCCAGTACGTGGCTTTCCAGGGCGCCATCACCAACACGGTCGAGCTGCCCCTCGGACGCGTCAACAACAACGTGCCAGAGGGAACCCGTCGCGGCGAGGTGAACGTCGCCGTGGCCGGTGTCGTCATCGACACCGCCGTCGACTACGTGGTCGAGAACTCGGACGCACTGCTCGACAACCAGATCGAGATCTTCCGCCGCGGCGACGCCGGCGAACCGCTCCGCACGGTTCCCGCCGACATCGACCCCGCGACGGTCCCCGCCCCGAACGCCTGGGCCGAGATCTGGGACGAGACCGACGTCTACACCGCGAAGCTGCCCCGCGCCTACGTCATCCCCGTCGGCGGCACGCAGCGCTCGGACACCGACGCCAACACGCTCGTCGACCAGCTGCTCGTCAACGGCATCGAGGTGCAGAAGACCACGTCGGCCCTCACGGCCAACGGCACCACCTACCCCGCCGGCTCCTACCTCGTCGACATGCACCAGCCGCTGCGCGGCCTCGCCAACGTGCTGCTCGCCGACGGAACCGACATCTCGGAGCGCGTGCCCGACATGTACGACATCTCCGCCTGGAGCCTCTCGCTCCTGTGGGGTGCCGACGTCGACGCCATCGGCAGCACCACCGACGCCCCGCTCGCCGTCACGGCGACGCCCGTCACCTCCACGCCGCTCAGCTCCGTCGTTCCCGCCACGGCCGCCTACCTCGAACTCGAGGCCAACGGTGTGGCATCCATCCAGGCCATCAACGAATTGCTGCACGACGGGGTCGCGGTCTCGCGCTTCGACGACGGCACCGTGATCCTGAAGCTCGACGAGACCAGCCGCCAGTCGGTCAGCGAGGTCACGGCTAAATACGAGGTCACCTTCGCGGCGTCGGACGGCCAGCGCCTGCGCACCGAGGACAGCACCGGTCTCGGCGCCCAGCGTGTCGGTTACACGGGCACGCAGGACGACCGCGTGACGCTGGAACGCCTCGGCTTCCGCGACCTGGTCCTCGTCAACGCGGCCTCGATCACCTCGGGGGCCGCCGACCTGTCGCAGATCGACGTGCTCTGGATCGGCTCGAACCTCGCGTTCAACGCCGACCAGGCCGCCGGAACCGCGGCCGTCAACGCCTACCTCGCGAGCGGTAAGGGTGTCACGGGTCGAGGAACGGCTGCGGCGAACTTCGCCAACACGTTCGGCCTGCTGACCACCACCCCGGTGTCGGGCACGAGCGGTTCCAACGGAATCGTGAGCGTCGAAACCGCTGCTGACGGCGTGCTCGGCGACTTCCCGCAGGACACGGCGTTCGTCTCCCCGGCCACCTGGTTCACGGTGCTCGACCCGGCCGCCACGGTCGAACAGACCTACGCCGCCGACCCGTTCGTCTCGGGCCACTGGGCCTCGTCGGCCGGTCGCGCGCAGGAGAACTCGGCACGCCAGGCCGCCGTCGTCTCCAAGACGGCAGCCACCGGCTCCCGCGTCCTGCTGTTCGGAACGGTTCCCACCTACCGCGCCCACGTGGTCGGCGGGTCGCAAGACGTCGCCACCTCGCTTCTCTGGGCCGGCGTCGCCGGTGCCGAGGTCGAGGTTCCCGCGGCCGTGGTCGTCCCCGAGCCCACGCCCGAGCCCACCCCGGTGCCCGTGCCGAGCGACTCGCCGTCGGCCACCCCGGCGCCCGTCGCCCTGCCGACGACGCCTGCCGCTGGTGCCGGTACCCGTCCGGGCGGTCTCGCCAATTCGGGTTCGGACGCGCTGCTGATCGGTGGCCTCGCCGCCGGCCTGCTCGCCCTCGGTGCCGCGACGCTCGGTGCGATGCGCCTGCGCGGCCGCTCGGCAGCCGCCACCGCTGAGGCACCCCGCTCGGTCGACACGATCGAGTAACCTGCTCCACGCTCCATCCGAGGGTGCGTCCGGTCGATTCGTCGGCCGGGCGCACCCTTTTTCGTGGGAGCGCAGACCCGAGCGCATCACGGTCGTGGGAACGCGATCATCCGCAACATTGCTGCGCTAGGCTCGTCTGCGGTTCACATCTGGGGAGACGAGTGGCAGCGCAAACGACAACCGAACAAACAGCTTCTCTTCCAGAGACGACGGCGGCTCCACGGGGCCGGGTTCGCGCCGATATTCAGGGACTGCGCGCCGTGGCCGTCGTGGCCGTCATCCTCAATCACCTATTGGGATGGCCGAGCGGCGGTTTCGTGGGCGTCGACGTGTTCTTCGTCATCTCGGGCTTCCTCATCACGGGCCTCATTCTGCGCGAACGCGAGCGCACCGGCCGTTTCAGCATCGTCGGCTTCTATGCGCGCCGCATCCGCCGCATCCTGCCCGCCGCGCTCACCGTGCTCGTCGCCACGACGGCCGTCGGCTGGTTCGTGTTCAACAAGACGCGCGCCTGGGAGACCATCTGGGATGCCGTGGCCAGCTTCTTCCTCGCCGCCAACTGGCGTTTCGCGGTCACGGGCACCGACTACTTCCAGCAGACCGACGCCGATTCGCCGCTGCAACACTTCTGGTCGCTGAGCGTCGAGGAGCAGTTCTACCTCGTGTGGCCCGCGTTGCTCCTGCTGCTGTTCGCCATCGGGATGGCGCTCTCCCGCGGCAACCGCGACCGCTCGGGTCGCCGCATCCGCATCGTTGTGATCGTCGCGATGGGCCTGATCTCGGTCGCGTCCTTCGCCTTCGCCATGTGGGAGACGCGCGAGAACGCCGAGATCGCCTACTTCTCGACCTTCACGCGCGTGTGGGAGCTCGGCGTCGGCGCGGTGCTGGCCGCGGCCGCCCCCCTCTTCCTGCGGCTGCCCGTCGCCGTGCGTTTCGTGCTCGGCTGGGCCGGACTCGCGGGCATCGTCGCCTCGTTCTTCGTGATCGACGCCTCGAAGCCGTTCCCCGGGCCGTGGGCGGCTCTGCCCGTCGTCGCGACGGCCGTGGTGCTGCTGGCCGGCATCGGCGGGCCGCAACGCTACCTCTTCCCCATCAGCAACCCCGTCACCACGTTCCTCGGCAACATCTCGTATTCGCTCTACCTGTGGCACTTCCCCGTGATCGTGTTCGTGCCGCTCTTCCTCGTCGACGAGACGCTCGAGCGCACACTCATCACCGCGGGCCTCATCTTCGTGATCTCGGTTTTGGCCTACCTGCTGATCGAGCAGCCGCTGCACCACTCGCCGTGGTTGCGGTCGTTCTCCGAGGTCGGCGTGACGGATGCCGAGGCTCGACGCGTCGCACGTGCGACCGCCCGCAGCGAGGCGTGGGGCCGCTGGCAGGAGAGGTTCGGCTCGCAGTTCATCCTCTCGACCCTGGCCCTGCTCGTCGTCGTCACGGTCGTCATCATCGCCGCCGGTTTCTCGTCGCGCGGACAAGCCCCGCAGGCCGCCCCCGAGGCTTCGCAACAAAACGCCGCGAACCCGCTTGACCAGGCGCGCGCCGACCTGAGCGCCGCGCTCTCGGCCACGGCCTGGCCCGACAACCTGTCGCCGTCGCTCGACGACGCCCTGCGCACCACCTCGAACGACAACCCGGCCCGCGGATGCTTCGAGCCCGGTTCGACGCCCGACTTCGGTGGCTGCACCTGGGGTTCGGGCGACGCCCCCAACCACATGTATGTCGTGGGCGACTCGATCGCACTCACCTACGCCCCCGCGTTCCGCCAGATCGCCGACAACAGCGACGGGCAGTGGAAGATCACGACCATCGGCCTCTACGGCTGCCGCTTCACCGACGTGCTCGTGCAGAACGACGGCGACGGAGTCATGGATAGCTGCACGCAGCGCAAACAGGACATCGCCGACCGCATCGCGAGCGATCAGCCGCAGCTCGTCGTCGTGGCCAACGCCTTCGCGCTCGGCCAGTCGTCCGACGGGCGCCCGCTCTCGACCGCCGACATGGTGAGCTCGACCGCATCGCTCGCCTCCCGCTTCAACAGTGCCGGCAAGATCGTCTACCTCGCGCCGCCGCCCCTCGGGGCCGACCTCGACGCGTGCTACTCACAGGTGTCGAACCCGGGCGATTGCGTGGTCGACATCGACCCGGCGTGGCAGGACTTCTCGGCGGCCACACAGGCGCAGGCTCAGGCATCCGGCGATCACTACATCGACGCGCTGCCCGTGAACTGCGTGGATGGGCGCTGCCCCGCGTTCGCCGCCACGTGGCCGACGAAGTACGACACCGTGCACCTGACGACCGCGTATTCGGAGCACATCGCCCCGGCCATCCGACGCCTGTTCGGCGATCAGGGGCTGATTTAGCGCAGGGGCGGATGTCGGTGCCGCACGATAGCCTCGACGCAGCTCGGATCGCCGAGAAACAGGCCTCGCCGGCCCGCCAGAAGTGAAGTGCCATGCCCCCGAAGAAGAAGTCCTCGCTCACGCCGCAGATTCCGACCATCCGGCTCGTCGGGCTCGAAGACGGCGACACGGGCCTGCTCGATGCGCACGAGAACGTCGACGGCCTGCGCTTCGTCGGCGCCGACGTCTCGGGGCAGGATCTCAGCGGCCTGACCGTCTCCGAGTCCGCGTTCGAAGACCTCGAAGCGCACGACGTGCTGCTGCGGGGGGCCGGTTTCGTCGAGACCACCATCGAGCGGCTCAACGCGCCCATCATCGCGGCGCCTCGGTCGCGGTTCCGCGAGGTGTCGATCGACCAATCGCGCATCGGCTCGGCCGAGTTCTACGAGTCCAATTGGCGGTCGGTGCACATCACCGGGTCGAAGCTCGGGTTCGTCAACCTGCGCGGGGCCGTGCTGCAAGACGTCCAGTTCACGAACTGCTCGATCGACGAACTCGACCTGGGCGGCGCCACCGTCAACCGGCTCGCGTTCGTCGATTGCACGCTCAACAGCCTCGACGTCACGCGCGCCGCCCTGCAGAACGTCGACCTGCGCACGCTCGACCTGCGCCGCATCTCGGGGCTCGAGGGCCTGAAGGGCGCCACCATGTCGTCGATGCAGGTCTCCGAACTCGCTTCGATGTTCGCCGAACACCTCGGCATCGTGGTCGACGGCTGACGTCGAGGCGCGAGCGCCCCGCAAGCGCAACCGGCCTGGGCCCCTACTGCGCGACGGGGCTGACGAGCTGGATGAGGTTGCCGCACGTGTCGTCGAGCACGGCCGTCGTGACGGGCCCGGCAGGCACGGGCGGCTGCACGAACGTGACGCCCTGCGCCGAGAGCTCGCGGAATGCCGCATCCACATCGTCGACCATGAACGAGGCCGCGGGGATGCCGTCTGCCACGAGAGCTTTCTTGTAGGCCTGCGCGGCCGGGTGCACATCGGGTTCGAGCAGCAACTCGACGCCGTCGGGTTCGCCCGGGCCGACGACGGTCAGCCAGCGGTACTCACCGACCGGAATGTCCGTCTTGGCGACGAAGCCGAGCGTGTCGGTGTAGAACTGGAGCGCCTTCGCCTGGTCGTCGACGAACACGCTGGTGACGTGGATGCGTGGCTGCATGGTCTCTCCTCGATCGGATGACGCAGCTCCGGTCTGCCGGCCCGCGCTCGTTTCTCCGATGGTCCCGCCCCGCGGCCGCGACGTCAAGAACGGAGCCCGACTCGCCGCGATTTGTTATTCATCCGTATTTACTAGATGATCTAACTACTAGATGACTTGAATGATTGGACGTGGTGTCGATGGGCATGCTCGTATACGGAACCGACGGCTCGAAGATCGACTTCGAGGACCGCATGCTGGCGCACCTGCAGCTGGCGATCATCACGAAATTGCGCCGCGGCGAACCGCACGTGCTGTCCTGGGAGACCCCGGCCTATGCCGGCAGCGGTCGTTCCACGATCTGGATCCACCCCGCGATCCCCCTGTTCTTCAAGTACTCGGGCAGCAAAAAGGTGCCCATCAACCGCGCCTGGGTCGAAGACCTGCTGTCGAGCGCGAACAGCACGAACGGCCTGCAGGCGCTGCCCGAACCGGCGCCCGTCAACCGCGCAGCCTGATGCGCGGAACACTCAGCCGCGACCAGTCGAACGCCGAGATCATGCGCGCACTGTTGCTGTGCCGCAACACTGACATCGCGATGCGCCGACACATCCGCGCCGAAACCGGCATGGGTGACACCGACATCCTCGCCGTCGACTACCTGCGCGACCAGCGCAGCCAGCGGCAGCCCGTCGGCCCGAAGCAGCTCGCCTCCCATTTGGGGTTGTCCTCGCCCAGCACGACCATGCTCATCGACCGGCTCGAGAAACTCGGCTCCGTGGAACGCATGCCGCATCCCACCGACCGTCGAGCCCTCACGCTCGAGGCACGCGACATGGCCCCCTCGGCCACCCCGAGCCGCGAGGCCGCCGAGGTGCGCATCCAGCGGCTCATCGAAGAACTCTCGACGGACGACGCCACCGTCGTCCTGCGTTTCCTCACCGCCCTCGTCGACGTCGCCCAGCCCGACGCCGCCTGACGGCTGCACCGCGGCCGCGTGCCGGTCTGATAGCGCGACAGCGGGCGATCGTGCATGCTCCGCCGCCGCCACCCTCACCCCGGCGCCTGGGCTCGCACATCTACCTTGACGACTGATTCCCACTCTGCGAGCGTGGCCCCTAAACCGCGAACAAAGGAGTCACGATGAAGTTTCTTCTCTCTGTCATCGACACGGCAACCCGCACGGGAACCGACGAGGAAATGGCCGCCGTCAGCGCGCTCAACGACGAGCTGGTAGCGGCGGGACAGCTAATCGCCGCCGAAGGGCTCGCCCATCCCGACGACTCCGTGGTGATCGATGCGCGCGGCGACGACATCTCGCTGACCGCGGGGCCATTCGCCACCGGGCGCGAGTACTTCTCCGGGTTCTGGCTCATCGATGCCCCCAGCGCCGACGTAGCGCGCGACATCGCCACCCGCGCCTCGCGAGCATGCGCGCGGCGGGTCGAGCTGCGCGCCACGCTGGTCTGACGCGATCGGCCGGGCCGCGCACCGTCTCAGCTCATGACGTTTCGATGAGCTGCGACTCACAACCTCGCACGCCACGTTTCGTCTCGTCTCGTACGCTCGAGAGCATGGACGCACCGATCCGAGACGCCTATTCGCGCCGAGCCGACGAATACGTGGAACACCTCGGCTCGATGGCGGGCGTCCATCCCTCGGACGCTCAGCTCGTCTCGGCGTGGGCACGAGATCAGGATGGGCCGATACTCGACGCCGGGTGCGGGCCGGGGCACTGGACCGCCTTCCTCGCCGAACGAGTTGGCGACGTGCGCGGGGTGGATGTCGTGCCACGCTTCGTCGAGCATGCGCGCGGGGCCTATCCCGAGCAAACGTTCGAGATCGAGAGCGTGGATGCCTTGAGCGCGGCTCCGGCGTCGGTCGGAGGCATCCTGTCCTGGTACTCACTCATTCACCATGAGCCCAGCTCGATTCAGGTGCCGTTGCGAGAGTTTGCGCGCGTCCTGCGACCCGGCGGCGGACTACTGCTCGGGTTCTTCACCGGGCCGTCGATCGAGCGCTTCGATCATGCCGTCGTCGGCGCCTACTTCTGGCCGGTCGAAGCTCTGAGCGCAGAGGCACAGGATGCCGGCTTCGACATCGTCGAGACGCATACCCGCACGGGTCAGGGCTATCGGCCGCACGGCGCGATACTCGCTCGGCGTCGGGCTAACGCCTGAGAACGGAGTTCGGCGAACGACGAACGACGAACGACGACTAGTGAATAGCGATATGGCTGGCCGCGACCGTCGGTTCTTTCTAGAACTCAGCAGGAGAGGTCGTCGAGACCGCGCGACCAGGCGACTTCGCGGTCGAGCTGCCCGGTCTCGGTGAAAAGCCGCACCTGATGCGTCTGCCCCAAAACCGTCGCAAGCTCGGCCCGGTCGGCGGGCTCGAAGCCGAGCTTCTGCCAGAACGGGCCCGATCGCCGCGAGAACAGCCACGCCCGCCGCGCCCCCGAGCGGGCGGCCTCTTCGAGCGCGAACCGCGCCAGCCGCGAACCAGCCCCGGCCGCCCGACGACCCGGCGCCACGGCCACGCTGCGAATCAAAGCATGGGCGCCATCGCCGCTCAGCTCGCAGCCCGTACTGCCGACGATCGCACCATCCGGCGCGCGCTCCCTCCACAGCCTCACGGTCGGCGCATCGAGCCCCGACAGAGTCAGATCGACCTCGCCGAGAAAGGCCCGCAGCCCCTCGATCTCATCCGCCGTCACCCGCTCGAGCATCTGCCCAGTCTCTCATCCTGCAGTCAACGACCTCTCCGGTGAGCGTTCGCGGCCGCTCTTGCTCATAGCCATCTGATTAAGTTACTCTTCGTAAGTTACTAGAGGTAAGTTTGTGGGAGCGCGAGGAGCGGCAATGGAACGAGATGTGGCGACGGAGCCCCGTCAGCGGCTGTCGAAGAGTGAGCGGCACCGGCAGTTGCTCGATGCGGCTCGCGAGCTGATTCGGGATGAGGGGACCGACACGTTCACGCTGGGTCGGCTGGCCGAGCGGGCCCGGGTGACGAAGCCGCTGGTCTACGACCACTTCGGGGACCGGGCTGGGGTTCTAGCGGAGCTTTACCGTGAATTCGAGTCGCGACAGCGCGAGACGCTCGAGGAGGCGCTGCGCGGTGCGGCGCCCGACCTGGCCGCTGTGTCGAGCCTCGTCGCGGGGGCATACATCGACTGCTGCCTGGCCGAAGGGCGCGAGCTCGCCGACGTCGTCGCCGCCCTGGCCGGGTCGGCCACGCTCACTCAGGTGCGGCAGGAAGCGGAGGACGAGTACCTCTCGATGTGTCGAGCAGCGCTCGAACCACTTAGCGGCCCCCTGGATACGGCCAGCCTTGCAGCCATCGTCGGCGCGGGTGATGCGCTGGCCCGCCGCGCGCTCGACGGGTCGATCGACGCCCACCGCGCTCGCGCAACGCTCACACAGCTCGTCGCGGCGCTCTGCCGCGAAAACACACAGGACGCTAGGACGACCGAACGATGACGATCTCTCACACACCCACGCCCGGCTCGGCCCTCTGGGTTTACGCCCACCCACGCCCGGATTCGTTCAACGGGCAGCTTTTTCGCGCGGGGACTCGGGCGCTGTCGGAGCACTACAGCGTGACGACATCCGATCTGTATGCGCAGGGGTTCGACCCCGTTCTCGGCAATGGCGACCTCGGCGACCTCGGTGAGGAAACCGGAAACATCGGCGTGCTCGCCGGGGAAGCTTTCGCCCGAGGACAGGTTCCCGCTGACGTCCACCACGAACAAGCCAAGCTCGCGGATGCCGAGTTACTCGTCATTCAGTTTCCGCTGTGGTGGTACGGCACGCCCGCCATCTTGAAGGGGTGGTTCGACCGCGTGCTGACGGCCGGGTTCGCCTACGGGGACCTCGACCCCGAACTCGGAGTGCCGCGACGGTACGGCGACGGGGGTCTCGCTGGGCGCCGGGCGCTCATCGTCGTGACGGCGGGCGAGGATGAGCGCTCGATCGGCGAGCGCGGCATCAGCGGCGATCTCGACTCGCTGCTCTTCCCCCTGACGCACGGCGTGCTCTGGTACGTCGGGATCGAAGCGCTCGATCTGCACGTCATCCACGATGCCGACGACCTCGATGAGGCCGGGGTCGAACGGGAGATCGCGCGCCTCAACGAGCGGATCGACGGACTCAAGACCGAGACGGGACGGCCTTACCGCCGACTTAAGGACGGCGACTATGCCGGAACGCGGGCGCTCGCCCCCGAGATTCTCCCCGGCCGCACCGACCTGTCCATCCACGTCGTCGACTCCGAATAGGCGAAGCGAGGCTCAGCCCGGCTCGACGCGGGCAGACCGGCGGCGGGCGGCGGGCGGCGGGCGGCACAGAAGCCGATTAGGCCCGGTGGCGCCACTCGTCGAGGAACGACTCCACGGTGTGGGTGTCGAGATCGGCGCGGACCAGGGCGATGAGGCGGTCGGCCTCTTCGACATCCAGCCCGCCCATGCGGAGGACGTCGCGCCCCGTGTCGGCGCGACGCACCACGATATCGGTGCCCTTCCAGGCAGCGCCCGTTGCGTCTCCGAAGAAAAATGCACCGACGAGCGAGGGCAGCCAGCGCAGAAAAACCAGAACCTTCGGGCGACGAGTGGGGACGAGTTCGGCGGCGAGGGCGGTCGAGGCAGGCATCTCCGTCATGCACACATCCTGCCAGCCCCGGCGAACCGAGCGCGCCTCACGCCCATCCGCGCAGCACTTTCAGAGATGCTCGCGTTAGCCTCGAGGAGCGCTCGTCGCACCCTCGTTCCGCCGATCCGGGAGCCCTCATGACCCCCAAAGCCCTCTTCCGCCTCTTCGCCATCGCCGAAGCCATCACCTGGGCACTGCTGCTCACGGGCATGTTCATCAAATACGTGCTGGATGCCGGAGGTTGGGGTGTCTCGATCGGCGGCGGCCTGCACGGCTTCGTGTTCCTCTGCTACGTGGTGGTCGTCGTTTTCGTCGGCGTGAATCAGCGCTGGAAGATCGGCACGATGCTGCTCGGGCTCGTGTCGGCCGTCATCCCGTTCGCCACCATCCCGTTCGAGATCGTCGCCGCCCGCCGCGGCCTGCTCACCGTCCCCTGGCGCCGCCACGCCGGCGACGACCCGCGTGACAACAACCTGCCGAACCGGGCCCTGCGCCTGGTGCTCGCGCGACCCGTTCTCGTGGCATCGATCGCGGCGGTCGGCGTCATCGTCGTCTTCGGCGCGCTGCTGATCGTCGGACCACCCGTTGGCGGCGGCGCGAGCGCCTAAAGCTGCTCAGCCGCGGCGCTTGACGCCGAGCCACCCCCACACGAGCAGCCCCGCGCCCAAACCCCAGAACGCGCTCCCGATGCCCGCGATGACGACGCCGGATGCGACGACCAAGAACGTGATCGCCGCCGGAACCCGCAGGGGCGCCTCCTCGAAGGCGGCCGTGACCCCGGTCAGGAACGCACCGATGAGGGCCAGCCCGGCAACGGTCGCGATCAGCTCGGGCGGCGCATTGCGGATGAATGCGGCGGCCGCCCCCGCGAACAGCCCCAGCACGATGTAGACCGCCGCGCTCGACAGCGACGACACCCAGCGCTTCGAGCGGTCGGGGTGTGCGTCGGGCCCGGCCGTCATGCCCGCCGACAGCGCCACCAGGTTCACCGCGTGCCCGCCGAAGGGTGCCGCGAACAGGGACGCGACACCAGCCCCCACGAGAACCGGCCGGGTGGGAACATCCGAGTAGCCGAACGTCTTGAGGATGGCGAAACCGGGGATGTTCTGGCTCGCCATCGTGACGATGTAGAGCGGCAGGGCGACGCTGACGATGACGAGCGGGTCGAAGACGGGCACCTGCGGAATGAGCGCGGGCAGCACGCCATCCCGGTCGTCGAAGGGGGCCCCCGACGAGGCGATCACCATGCCGATGACGGCCACGACGAGCGCCGCGGGAACCGCCCAGCGCGGGGCGAGCCGGTAGAGCACCAGCCACACCACGATGACGGGCAACGCGAAGGCGGGCAGCGAGACGGCCGCCGACACGGGCGCGATGCAGAGCGGGAACAGGATGCCGGCGAGCATGGCCCCGGCCAACGGTGACGGGATGCGGCCGACCAGCCGCCCGAGCGCGGGCCACAGTCCCGTGACCAGCAGCAGCACCCCGCACACGAGGAACGCGCCGACCGCGGCCTGGAACGTCGCGGCGCTGCCGTGGGCGGCGACGAGGAGCGCGGCACCCGGCGTCGACCACGCGAACGAGAGCGGCTGACGGTAGCGCCACGACAGCACGGCCGCCAGGATGCCCTGCACGAGACACAGCGCCAACAGCCCGGATGCCGCCTCGGCCGGTGTCGCGCCCATGGCCGTCAGACCGGCCAACACGATCGCGAAGGTGCTGGCAAAGGCGATGGCGGCCCCGACGACGCCGGCGATGAGCGGTTGGATCATGCGGGCTCCCGGGTGTCGGTCATGCGGCGGCCACCCCATCGTCGCCCGAGTTTTCGCCTACTCTACCGGCGCGCGGGCAGGCATCCGGCGCCGAACCGACGCGAGGCCGCACCGACGCGCGGCGATTCGTGGGCCCGCCGTGTGCGGAAGAATGGACGGGCGCACCCGGCGTTCGTGTAACGGTTGCGCATCAGACTTGACGACGGGCCGCGCCCGGCCGTAAAGTCATAACGATCCCGCGGTTGAAACGATTCATCAGCGGTCCGACCTCACCGTGGAGGAAGCAAGTCAATGACGACTCCCATCGACACCGCAGAGCCGACCGGCCCGGCCGCGCTCGAATTGCGCGACGTGGGCAAGGCCTTCGGCGCCGTCGTCGCCCTGAAGTCCGCGACGCTCACCGTGCGCATGAACAGCATCCACGCCCTCGTCGGCGAGAACGGTGCCGGCAAGTCCACGCTCGTGAAGATCGTCGCCGGCCTCTACCAGCGCGACTCGGGCGAATTCCGCCTGCGCGGCGAAGACGTCGACTTCCGCTCGACCGCCGAATCCAAGGCCGCCGGCATCGCCGTCATCTATCAGGAGCCGACCCTCTTCCCCGACCTGTCGGTCACCGAGAACATCTTCATGGGCCGCCAGCCCACCAACCGTTTCGGCCGCATCGACCGCAAGGCCATGCGCTCAGAGGCCCAGGGCCTGTTCGAACGTCTGGGCGTGCGCATCGACCCCGACCGCCCCGCCGAGGGCCTGTCGATCGCCGACCAGCAGATCATCGAGATCGCCAAGGCCATCTCGCTCGACGCCCGCGTGCTCATCATGGACGAACCCACGGCCGCGCTCTCGGGCGTCGAGGTCGACCGCCTGTTCGCTGTGGCCCGCAGCCTGCGCGACGAGGGCCGCGCGCTCGTCTTCATCTCGCACCGCTTCGAAGAGGTCTTCGCGCTCTGCGACATGATCACGGTCATGCGCGACGGCTCCTACATCTCGACCGACGCCATCAGCGACACAAGCGTCGACGAGATCGTGCGCCGCATGGTGGGCCGCGACGTGACCGATCTGTTCCCGAAACAAGAGACCACGGTCGGCGACACGCTCCTCGAGGTGCGCGACCTGAACTCCGCCGGCATCTTCTCCGACATCTCCTTCGAGGTCAAAGCGGGCGAGATCGTCGGCCTGGCCGGGCTCGTGGGCGCCGGCCGCAGCGAGGTGGCCCGCGCCGTCTTCGGTGTGGATGGCTACGACTCCGGTTCGGTGACGCTGAAGGGCAAGGCCATCCCGAAGAAGAATCCGACGGCCGCCATGGCGCGGGGAATCGCGCTGGTGCCCGAAGATCGCCGCAAGCAGGGACTCGTGCTCGATTCATCCGTGTCCCGCAACACGACCATGGCCATTCGCACGAAGCTGGCCAAGATGGGCCTCATCACGAACGGCGCCGAGAACCAGGCCGCCAAGGTGTGGGCGTCGCGCCTCGAGGTCAAGACGGCCTCGCTCGACACACCCGTCGGCACCCTTTCGGGCGGGAACCAGCAGAAAGTCGTGCTCGGCAAGTGGCTGGCCACGCACCCCGACATCCTGATCATCGACGAGCCGACGCGTGGCATCGACGTCGGCACCAAGAGCGAGGTGCACCGCCTGCTCTCGCAGCTCGCGGGCGAAGGCATGGGAATCCTCATGATCTCGTCCGAGCTACCTGAAGTGCTCGGCATGGCCGACCGCGTGCTCGTCATGCGCGAGGGCCGCATCACCGCGCACCTCGACCGCAGCGTCGCCGACGCCGAATCCGTCATGTTCGCCGCCACCCACGCCGAGGAGCTCCAGCCGTGACATCCGTAGCCACCCCCGATACGCGGCGCACCAACGCCCCGGGCCCCAAGAAGGGCAACGCGCTGACCGCGGGCATCGGGCACTTCTTCAAGGCCCGCGAGACCAGCATCCTGATCGCCATCGTCGTGGTCGTCGTGGTCGCCACGACCAAGAACCCGTCCTTCGTGTTCTCGACCGACGGCTGGCGCGACCTGCTGCTGACGCCCTCGATCCTCGTGCTCGTGGCCGTCGGCCAGGCCATGGTCATCATCACACGCAGCGTGGACCTGTCCGTCGGGTCGACGCTCGGCCTGACCGCCTACCTGACCGGCCGCCTGTTCATCGACGTTCCGGGCATCCCGATCATCGTCGTCTTCGTGGCCGGCGTCGCGTTCGGCGCGTTCCTCGGCGTGATCAACGGCGCGCTCGTGGCCTTCGCCAAGGTGCCGGCGCTCGTGATCACGCTCGGCACGCTCTACGCCTATCGCGGCATCAACGTGCTGTGGGCGGGCAGCGATCGCATCAACGCCTCCGACCTGCCGAAGCCGTTCCTGGCCCTCGGAACCGGATCGATCCTCAGCATTCCGTTGCTCACCATCCTGGCGCTCATCGTGCTCGTCATCGCCGCCTGGTACATGCGCAACACCCGCGGCGGTCGCGAGTTCTATGCCATCGGCAGTGACCCGGATGCCGCCAAGCTCTACGGCCTGCGCGTGACGCGTCGCATCCTGCTCGCGTTCGTGGCCTCCGGCGCCCTCGCCGGACTCGCGGGCGTGCTCTACGCGGCCCGCTACGGCACCGTCAACTCGCAGGCCGGTTCGGGCTGGGAGCTCGACGCGGTCGGCGCGGCGGTCATCGGCGGCGTCGCCATCTTCGGCGGCTCGGGCACCGTCTGGGGCGCGGCCCTCGGCGCCGTGCTGCTGCTCACCATCAACCGGGCCCTGCCCATCATCGGGGTGCCCGACTTCTGGCAGCGCGCCGTAGTCGGCGTGCTCATCATCGGCGCGATCGTGCTCGACCGCCTGCTCTCACTCCGACAATCCCGCAAACTCCTCGAGGCGAGGGACGACACCGATGTCTGATTCCACGAAGACCACCGTGACCCCCGAGTCACTGAACCCGTCCGGGCGCGCGGATGCTCAGGCATCCGTTCGCACCTACCGCGACTACGGCACGCCGCTGTGGCGACGCATCCTGCTGACCCGCGAGATGGCCATCATCGCCCTGCTGCTCGTCGTGATCGTCGTCGCGATCTCGACCGTGCGCGGCTTCGACCGGCCCATCACGATCACCTACCTGCTGCTCGACGTGGCGCCCATCCTGCTGATCGCGCTGCCGATGACCCTCGTCATCATCACGGGCGAGATCGACCTGTCGGTGGCCTCGATCGTTGGCCTGTCGAGCGTGCTGCTCGGAACCCTGACGCAGGCCGGCTGGCCGCTCGAGGCCGCTGCGCTCTTCGCCCTCGTCGCGGGTGCGCTCGGCGGAGCGCTCAACGGCTTCCTCATCACGGTCGTGGGGCTGCCATCGCTCGCCGTCACCATCGGCACGCTCGCGCTCTATCGCGGCCTGGCGGTCGGCCTGCTCGGCACGACGGCCGTCACCGACTGGCCCGAGTTCTGGACCGACCTCGCCAAAGACAAGATCGGCGACTCCCCGTTCCCCGTCATCATGATCCCGTTCGTGCTGCTGGCGATCGTCTTCATCGTGCTGCTGCACTTCACGCCCTTCGGCCGCGGCATCTTCGCGATCGGCCTGAACGACGAGGCCGCCTCGTTCTCGGGCGTCAACGTGGCCCGCACCAAGTTCATCCTGTTCGTGCTCACGGGCGTCGTGTCGGCCTTCGCGGGCATCTACTTCACGCTGCGCTTCGGCAGCGCCCGCGGTGACAACGCCACGGGCCTCGAGCTGCAGGTCATCGCGGCCGTGCTGCTCGGCGGCGTCTCGATCTTCGGCGGCCGTGGCGCCATGCACGGCGTGATCGCCGGTGTGCTGTTGATCGGCGTGCTGGCCTCGGCCCTGCGCCTCGCCAACGTCACCTCGGATGTCATCAACATCATCACGGGAGTGCTGCTCGTGCTCTCGGTGGTGTCCGCAAGCTTCCTCGCCTGGCTGTCCAAGAAGCGGCAGCGACCCGGCGGGAGAAAACGAGGAGCAGTCTCCGCGGCCCAGGCGTAGGCGCACCTTTTTGTCGATGCACTCACATCGACCCACCCCATTGAAAGGAAGAACAAGGATGTTGTTTCACACACGTAACTCGGGTGCAGCCCGGGTCAGCGCGATCGCCGCACTCGCGGTGAGCGTCGCCCTCGTCGCCACCGCCTGTTCGGGTGGTTCGACGGGCGGCTCCGGCGGCGGCGGCGAGGGTGGAGGCGGCGACGTCACCGTGACCTTCCTGCCGAAGAACCTCGGTAACCCCTACTTCGACACCAGCTCCAAGGGCGGCAAGGCCGCCGTCGAGGAATTCGGCGGCACCTTCCAGGAGGTCGGCCCCTCTGAGGCGACCCCCGATGCCCAGGTCAGCTACATCAACACCGCCACGCAGCAGGCTGTCTCGGCGCTCGTCGTCTCGGCGAACGACCCGAAGGCAATCTGCGACGCCCTCAACGAGGCCCGCGACGCCGACGTCAAGGTCGTCACGTTCGACTCCGACACCAACACCGACTGCCGCGACATCTTCATCAACCAGGCCAGCGCCGAAGGTATCGCCAAGGCCCAGGTCGACCTGATCACGGAGCAGATCGGCGACTCGGGCGAGATCGCCATCCTGTCGGCCGCCGCCAACGCGACCAACCAGAACGCCTGGATCGAACTGATGAAGGAAGACCTGGCCGCGAACCACCCGAACGTGAAGCTCGTCGACACCGTCTATGGCGACGACGACGACCAGACCTCGTTCGACAAGACGGCCGCGCTGCTGCAGAGCCACCCGAACCTGAAGGGCATCGTCTCGCCCACCACGGTCGGTATCGCTGCCGCCGCGCGCTACCTGCAGACCTCGGAATACAAGGGCAAGGTCGCTGTGACCGGCCTCGGCACGCCGAACCAGATGCGTGACTTCGTCGAGGACGGCACCGTCACGGCCTTCGCCCTGTGGAACCCCGAAGACCTCGGCTACCTGGCCGCCTTCGCCGCCGACGCGCTCGTCAAGGGCGACATCACGGGCAAGGCGGGCGATAAGTTCGAGGCGGGCAAGCTCGGCTCGTTCGAGGTCGCCGAGGACGGCGTCGTGCTGTTGGGCGACCCGACGGTCTTCAACAAGGAGAACATCGGGGACTTCGACTTCTAAGTCGTCGACCCGCTCACGTCTGGCCGGCAGAGGTGGTCTGCCGGCCAGACGTCTTCACCGCCCCTCGTGCGGTACGATTGAAACGATTCAAGAACGGGTGGATGTCTGCATCCCCCGCTTCGACACATTCGGCTGTCGCCCCCGAGACGAGCCACAAGCAGTAGAGAGAAGCACATGACAACCTCGTTCGAAACCGTGGCCCCGCTGCTCGCGCAGCAGGCCATCGAACTGCCCTCCTGGGCATTCGGCAACTCGGGCACCCGCTTCCGCGTCTTCGGCTCGCCCGGCACCGCCCGCGACCCCTACGAGAAGATCGCGGATGCCGCCAAGGTGCACGAGCTCACGGGCCTCGCCCCCACTGTCGCCCTCCACATTCCGTGGGACGTCGTGGACGACTTCGGCCAGCTGCGCGAATACGCCAACGGCCTGGGCGTCGAACTCGGAACGATCAACAGCAACACGTTCCAGGACGACGACTACAAGCTCGGCTCGGTCACGCACTCCGACCCCGTCATCCGCCAGAAAGCCATCGACCACCACCTGCGCTGCATCGACATCATGCACCAGACCGGATCGCGCGACCTGAAGATCTGGCTCGCCGACGGCACCAACTACCCGGGCCAGGATGACATCCGCGCTCGTCAGGACCGGCTCGCCGACTCGCTGCAGCAGATCTATGCGGGCCTCGGCGACGACCAGCGCCTCGTGCTCGAGTACAAGTTCTTCGAGCCCGCGTTCTATCACACCGACGTTCCCGACTGGGGCACGTCCTACGCCCACACGGTCGCACTCGGCGACAAGGCGCTCGTATGCCTCGACACGGGCCACCACGCGCCCGGCACCAACATCGAGTTCATCGTCGCGCAGCTGCTGCGCCTCGGAAAGCTCGGCTCGTTCGACTTCAACTCGCGTTTCTACGCCGACGACGACCTGATCGTGGGCGCGGCCGACCCGTTCCAGCTGTTCCGCATCCTCGCCGAGGTCATCCGCGGCGGCGGGTTCGGGCCCGATTCGGGCGTGGCCTTCATGCTCGACCAGTGCCACAACATCGAGCAGAAGATCCCCGGCCAGATGCGTTCGGTGCTCAACGTGCAAGAGATGACGGCGCGTGCGCTGCTCATCGACCGCGAGGCCCTGTCCGCGGCGCAGGCGGCGGGCGACGTGCTCGGCGCCCACGGCATTCTGATGGATGCCTTCTACCGCGACGTGCGGCCCGACCTCGCCGCGTGGCGTGAATCCCGCGGCCTGCCGGCCGACCCGATGGCCGCCTATGCGGCGTCGGGCCACCAGGAGAAGATCGCGGCCGAGCGCGTCGGCGGCGCACAGGCCAGCTGGGGCGCCTAAGCCCTGAGCCCTGAGCGCTGAGCGATCAGCGCTGAGCGCCACACACGAATGAGGGGCGAGCCACTACGGCTCGCCCCTCATTCGTGTATCGATCGAACGACTACTGGTCGCCGATCTTCTTGTCGGCCGCGTCGCGCGCGCCCTCGATCTTGTCGGCGTGCTTGCCGCCCGTGACCTTGTTGGCGACATCGGCCACGCCGCCGAGGATCTTGTCGCTGACCTCTTCGGCCTTCTGACCCTTGAGGGCGTCTTGCACCTTGTCGCTCTTCAGAAACTCCTGAGCCTTCTTCGTTACGTCGTCGAAACCAGCCATCGGTCAACCTTCTTCCTGAGTCACGTGAGGTGGTCGACGCGTCGCCGGCCACTCCCCCAGCTTTCCGTGACGCCCGCGGCGGCGCAACGGGGTCGGATGTCGCGGCAGCCCGTGTCAGCACACTCGCAGCTAGAATCGGAGCGCGCGTGAAACGATTCAGGATCACGGCATCCGACTCGACGAGGAGACGCCCCGATGACCACGACCGACACCGAACGCGTGTGCTTCCAACTGCAGGTCAGACCTGAGCGCATCGCCGAATACACCCGGCGCCACGCCGCGATCTGGCCCGATATGGCCGCCGCGCTGAAGGCCACGGGCTGGAACAACTACTCGCTTTTCCTGCGTCCCGACGGGTTGCTGATCGGCTATTTCGAGACGCCATCGCTCGAGGCCGCGCAGGCCGGAATGGCCGCCACCGAGGTCAATGCGCGCTGGCAGGCCGAGATGGGCGAGTTCTTCGTCGACCTGGACGGCGTGTCGCCCGACGAAGGGTTCTTGCGCTTGACCGAGGTCTTCCACCTCGAGGATCAGTTGCCCGCTGGCGAGTAGCGGGTATGCGTCTGGGCTATGCGTGCGCGTTGATCGCCCGGACCGACTCGGCGTAGCGACCCTCGACCTCGGCGAAGCGCAGGAACTTGACGCGCTCGACGAGGATCTCGGTGGCGTCGGGCTGCGACTCGATGAGGCTCATGACCTCGTCGGCGAACTCGTCGAGCGGCATGAAGTTCTCGTCGGTCGAGTTGCCCGCCATGAGCTCGGTCTGCACGGCCGGCGGCACCAGCTCGACGACCCGCACCGACGTGTCGGCCAGCTGCAGGCGAATGGTCTCGGAGAACTGGTGGATGAAAGCCTTCGTGCCGTTGTAGGTGGGCGTGAACGCGAGCGGCAGATGCGCGAGACCCGACGAAACGGTCATGAGGGTGGCGGCCGGACGGGTCTGCAGGTGCTCGATGAACGCGGCCACGAGGCGCAGCGGCCCGTTGATGTTGGTGTCGACGATGCGCTCGGCACCCTCGAGGAACGAGCTCGAACGCACGTCGTCGGCGGCCATGATCCCCGCCATGGCGACGACCACGTTGAGGTCGGCGTGACGCGTCAGCACCTCGTCGCGGGCGGCCAGCACGGATGTCGGGTCGGTCGTGTCGATGGTGACCGTGTCGAAGCCGTGGCGGGCGGCGAGGTCGGCGAGGACGTCCGTGCGTCGACCGCCGATGATGACCGTGTTGCCCGCGGCCTGGAAGCGGAGGGCGAGGGCCAGGCCGATGCCCGAGGTGGCGCCGGGAATGAAGATGGTGTTGTCGGTGATGTTCATGACTCGATTCTGCGCCGGGCGCCGGTGATCAGGCAGAGAGCGGATGTCGTAGGACCGACGGTCCCTGTATATTCGCCGTCGCGCGCGCGAAGATGGCCTCATGGACCGCACCGCACTCGCCGACTTCCTGCGTTCGCGCCGCGCGAAGCTCCAACCCGAAGACGTGGGGCTGTCGGCCGGGCCCAGGCGGCGCGTCGAAGGGCTGCGCCGGGACGAGGTGGCCGCGGTCACGGGCATGTCCACCGACTACTACGTGCGGCTGGAGCAGGCACGGGGGCCGCAACCATCCGAGCAGATGTTGGCGGCGCTGGCGCGGGGGCTGCGACTCAGCACCGACGAACGCGACTACCTGTTTCGGATGGCCGGGCACAGCGCCCCCGCCCGCACACCGCTCGACACCCACGTGTCGCCCGCGCTCCTGCGCGTGCTCGACCGTCTCGAGGGCACGCCCGCGCTCATCCTGTCGAGCCTCGGTGAAACGCTGGCGCAGAACCGCCTCGGGGCCGCGCTGCTCGGCGACCACTCGCGGCTGACGGGATTCGCGCGCAGCAGCGTGTACCGCTGGTTCACCGCCCCGCACGAGCGCGACATCTACCCGGCCGAGGATCAGGCACGGCAGAGCCGGGCGCAGGTGTCGAGTCTGCGCGTGGCCTACGGGGCGGCGGGTCCGCGTTCGCGGGCGGCGGCGCTGCTCGCCGAGCTGCAGCGCATCAGCCCCGAATTCGTCGAGGTGTGGGACCGGCACGACGTGGCCGCGCGCTTCAGCGACCACAAAACGCTGCTGCATCCCGAGGTCGGCGCCATCGAGCTCGACTGCCAGGCACTCTTCACCGAAGACCAGAGCCAGACACTGCTGACCCTCACGGCCGCACCGCGATCGGATGCCGCGCAGAAGCTCGAGCTGCTCGCCGTGCTCGGGCAGCAGCGCTTCGCGCCTCAGGGCAGCGCGTAGCCCACTGAGACATACCCGTCGCGCGACGGATGACCGGGTGGGGGTGGGCTGGCATCATGGGGTGATGATCGACGTGACGCGGGCCGAGGTTTCGATCGACGGCGTGGGGCTGCTCGCCCCGACCTCGATGAGCGTGGGGCGCGGCGAGATCGTGGCCCTGCGCGGCCCGAACGGCGCCGGCAAGACGACGGCACTGCGGCTGATCGTGGGGCAGACGACGCCCTCGGCCGGAACGGTCACGGTGTCGGGCCGGGCGCCTCGCCCGCGCGACCACGACTTTCGCGCGCAGGTTGCCGGGATGATCGGGCTCCCCCCGTTCGCTCGCGACCTGACGCTTCTCGAGCAGGCCACCCTCATCGGGATCACCTGGGGGCTGCCGACCGATGCCGCCCGCAGCGCCGCCGGGGAGGTTCTCGACGAACTCGGGATGTCGCGGCTCGTCGACCGCTTCCCCCACGAACTCTCGTCGGGACAGACTCAGCTGGCGGGGCTCGCCCTCACACTCGTTCGCCCGGCCGACATCGTCGTGCTCGACGAACCCGAGCAAAGACTCGACGACGAACGGCTCGGCCGCGTCATCTCCCTACTGCGGCAACGCGCCGACGCCGGTGGCACCGTGGTCTTCGCCACCCACAGCGACCGTCTGGTGGCCGACCTCGGCGCCCGCACCGTGGTGCTGCGGGAAGCCGCCTGATGGCGGACACGACCGGGGCCTCCTCCTCGACGCGGGCATCAGCGACAATTCTGCGCGACCTGCGTCGAACGGTGCGCGAGGCTCGTCGCCGCCCGACCGCCGACACCTCATACGCGGTCTATCTCGCGCTGCTGATCGTGCTCGTCGCCGTCGTGCCGGTCGTGCGCGCCGGCTGGCTGCTCGTCACCGATCCGGTCAACGCGGTGGCACTGACATCCGCCGCGACGGCCCCGGTGATCGCGGGTGTCGTCGGCCTCGTCTGGGCCGCGGCTGTGATCGCCGGGCGACTGCGCGGGCCCGTCGTCTTCACGCCGTTCCTCGCCCACGCCCTCACGACCAGCCCGGTGCCGCAGCGTCGCGCGTTCGCGAGACAGGTCTGGATGTCGGTCGCCGCGCTCTCGGTGGCCGGCGCGCTCTGCGGGGCCACTCTCGCTGCCGCCGCAGCCGCTGCCTCGGCCGCCGCTGTCACCTCCGCCGCCGCTTCAGCTGTCGCCTCTCCCTCAGCTGTCGTTTACCCCTTAGCTTCCGCCCTCGCCGCGGCACCGTCCGTGACCGTCGCCACCCCGGAGATCGCTCTCGGGGTCGCCCTCGCGGCCAGCGTCGGCGCGGCCTGCGGCATCGTGGCGGCTCTCCTCTGGCTGGTCGGCCAAGCCGTGCCGCCCCGCTGGTCGGCCCTCGCGATCGGCGTTCTCGCCGCGCTGTCGACCGCCGCGTTCGGCGCGCAGGCGTGGGGCTTTTCGTTCGATCCCACCCTCGCCGACACCACCCTCACCGGCCTCGCCGCGGTCGGAGCGCATCCGCTCGCCGCGCCCGGTGCCCTCCTCGCCGCGCTGACCCTGCTCGCCGTCGTGCCCCTCTTGTTGTCGCGTCTCGAACCGCGGGTCGTGCTCGGGCAGTCCCTGCTGTGGGAGGCCGTGCGGTTGCACACGTCGACACTCGAGCTGTCGGCATCCGTTGCCACCTATCAGAGCGTGCCTCGGGCGGGGCGGCGGCGGTTCGCGATCGGGGGTCGTGCGCGGTCCCTGCCCGCCATCATCGTGCGGCGTGATGCCGTTGCGGCCCTGCGCACACCCGGGCGTCTCGCGATCGGCGTGCTCGTGCTGCTCGCCTGCGGAGCCCTCGTCGCCGGCGCCGCGGTCGTGGCCCCACCGGCCTGGATGCTCGGAGCGATCGCCGGTGTCGCCGCCTATGCCGCGGCCGGCCCGCTCAGCGACGGCCTGCGGCACGCCGTCGAAGCCGCCTCGGCCCTTCCCCTCTATGGAACGAGCGACAGCGCGCTGCTGCTCCTGCACACACTGTTCCCCGCGCTGGCGGTCGGGCTCGTCGTCGCGACCGGAGCCGTGCTCGTGACCGCGTTTTGGCCGCCGGCCGGGGCACTGCCCCTGGTGTCGATCGCCGCGGCGGTCATCGTGGCGCTCGGAGCCGTCGCGCTGCGACTCATGAACGCGTTGAAGCCGCCACTCCCCCTCGCCCTGCTCACACCCATCCCCACGCCGGCCGGCGACATGGCCGCTCTCAACCGGGTGATCTGGGCGCTCGACGGCGTTCTCCTGGCCGGGCTGCTCGGGGCTGCCGCGTCGTTGAGCGCGACCGCCATTCTCGCGCCGCTCGCCGTCGTGGCCGTGGCGGGACTCATCGCGCGGCGCCGCTGGGCCGTGCGTTAAGCCGAGAGGTCCTCGCTCGTCACACGTTCGCAGCCCGCCTACCGCGGGACGCCAGCGTCCGTAGCGTGCACGCCCAGCGCGTCAGGCCTCGCCCGCCACATCCGCACCCGTCCACGCCCGTCCCACGCGGAGATAGTGGAGCCGCGCGTCCTCCACGGCGTGCAGGTCCACGCTTTCGTCGACCGTGTGCACGACCGCAGGGTCGCCCGGGCCCCAGACCACGACGGGTGTGCTGGCAGGTAGGGACCGGACGAGCACCGAGGCGTCGGTGAAATAGGAGGCCGGGCGCGACGACACAGGCGCGCCGAGACCGCGCACCCACGGATCATCCGCAGAGGTCCAGACGGGGGCGAGGTCGAGAACGGTGTCGACGGCCGAGACCTCGGGCTGCGACTTCCACCAGTCGGTCAGGCGGGCGACGTCGTCGTCGATGACCCGGTGATCGATGTCCAGCACGCAGCGGTCGGGAACGATATTCGGCACGGATCCGCCCGCGATGGTGCCCACGTTCACCGACTCCCAGCCGAGTTGCGGATGCCAGAGCAGCGGCAACTCGCTGATTCGCCCGATCACGGCCGCGGCCTTCTCGATGGCGTTGACGCCAAGCCCGGGAGTGCTGCCGTGGGCCGCGCGCCCGGACGTCGTCACGCGCAGCCAGAGCGCTCCGCGATGCCCGAGCACCACCTCGTTGGCGGTCGACTCCGGCACGATGACGGCGCCGATCGGATGCCCGCGGAGCAGTTCGGCGACCGACGCTGCGCCCCGGCATCCGACCTCTTCGCCCGTCGAGACGGCGAGCGCGACCGGTCGCCCCTCGCGCAGGAGTTCGACGACGGCGACGAGGGCGGCCGCGAGACCCGACTTCATGTCGGAGGAGCCACGACCGTACAGACGGCCCGAGTCGATGTGGGCGCCGAACGGGTCGTGGCTCCAGGCGGAGGGGTCCTCCACCGGCACCACGTCGATATGCGCCGAGAAGAGGAAGAGCGGGGATGATTCGGGCCGAGCCGCTGGCACGACGAGAACGGCGTCCGGAGTGCCGCCGGGCGTATAACCGATCGAGACGGCACCGGTCTCGCCGCATTCCCGCCGCAGCACCTCGGCGACCAGAAGCAGCGCCTCGGACTCGCCGGGCGTTCCGGATGTCGAGTCGATGCGCACGAGGTCCACGAGGAGATCGCGCGCGGCGTCCGCACCCGCCGAAATCCTGCTTTCTCCCGCTCGATCTTGCGCGGTCGAAGTCGCGTCGGTCCGCGACGGCGTTTCAGCGAACGGTCTCGAAGCCTCGGTCGAACCCGCGTCGCCCGGCCGTCCCGCATCGGCCGGCCGGCCTGCCTCATCGCCTCGGCCCACGTCGGTCATTGGGCGCCCGCGCGCCCCACGACATCGGCGGCCGCGGCCGTCGCCGCGCGCATGGCCTGCTCGGCGCCGTCGCCCCGCGCGAGCGCGTAGGCGAGCGTGCCGCAGTAGGCGTCGCCCGCACCCGTCGTGTCGACCACGTCGATCCCGGATGCAGAGGGCACGGTCACGCCGTTCCACTCCGAGCCGTCCGACCCCCGCGTGACGAGCACCGAGGTCAACCCGTCGTAGCGCGCGGCGAGCTCGACGGCCTCGTGTTCGTTGACGACGACCGGTTCGGCGCGGTGCACCACCTCGGCGGGCAGGTCGACGACGGGCGACAGGTTCAGGACGAACCGCGCGCCCGCGCGCTCGGCCAGTTCCGAGGCCCGTGTCACCACGTCGAGCGGAACCTCGAGCGTGATGACGACGACGTCGTCGGGAGTGAGCTGCTCGAGCGCACCCAGATCGTCGACGCCGAGACGCGCGTTGGCGCCCGACGACACGATGATCGTGTTCTCGCCCGCGGCACTCACGGCGATGACGGCCGAACCGGTCGGCACGCCGGGCGTCTCGACGAGGGGCGCGACATCCACACCGAGCTCGGCGAGCCGCTCGCGATAGGCGCGACCGGGCGCATCGGCGCCCACCCGCCCCACGAAGACGACCCCCGCGGCAGAGCCCGCGGCCGACGAGCGTGATGCGCGAGCCGCCCGCGCCGCCGCGACCGCCTGATTCGCGCCCTTGCCGCCCCAGAACGTCTGAGCGTCGCCGCCCAGCACGGTCTCGCCCGGCGCGGGGTGCCGCTCAACGGCGATCACCGAGTCGACGTTGAGCGATCCGACGACGACGAGCCGACCCACGCCGCTACTTCCCGGCCAACCAGGTCACGGCCTGCTGCCATATGGTGGTGAAACCATCCCAGTCGGTGAATTCCTCGGGTGCCCAGTGCGGGCCGATGTCGCTGGCATAGGCGAGCGTGCGGCCCGACCCGACCCCGTCGACCACGAGCAGGGGCGCGTCGTCGTCGAAGGCCGCGAGCACCTCGGCCGACGCGGTCGGAACGAAACGCTGGTAGCCGAGCAGCGGCGGGAAGGAGGCATCCACCCCAGCCGTGATGGCGTGCGACCCGGTGAGGTGGGCCGTGACACCCTCTGGCGATTCTTCGCGGTCGTCACCCGTTTCGAGCGTGACCGGCAGCACCTCGGCGAGCGGCGTTCCCCGGTAGTTGGCCTTGGCCTCGATGCCCTGGAAGGACATGTAGCCCCCCACCATGCCGAGGCCGCCGCCCGCGCGCACCCAATCCCGCAGCACGGCGAGGCGGTTCGTCGTCTTCTGCCCCTTGATGAAGGTCTGCGCGGGCAGCAGGAACGTGTTGGCCCCGATGTCCGAGAGCAGCACGACGTCATAGCTGCTCAACTCGTCGAGGGTCCAGGGAAACTCCTTGGCCGCGACGTGGCAGGGCATGTAGGTCACGTCGAAACCGCCGGCGTCGAGCGCCCCGAGCAGCGCCGCGCCGCCCTCTTCGTAGTCGACCGTGGTGAACGAGTCGAAACCTTTCGTGTGGATGGAGGTGACCGACCAGCTTTCACCGGCAACGAGGACGCGTGTCATGATGTACCTGATTTCTTGTCGTACGGGTGTGCGTGAAGGGTGAGCGTGGGTCTCAGCCGCACAGGTCGGCGATGGTGATGGCGAATACCTTGGTGGCGGCCGCGAGGTCCTTTTCATAGATGTGCTCGTCGGCCTGGTGGGCGATGCCCATGTGTCCCGGTCCGAAGTTGATGGTGGGGCTGCCAGAGTCGATCATGAGGCCCATGTCGGTGTGCGACATGCAGCCCTGCAGCTCGCTGTCGAGGCCCACCTCGAGGGCGGCCTTGAGCGTCTGCGTGACGACGGGTTCGGTGTCGGCCGTCTCACCGCAGTCGGCGTCGACGAGCCAGTTGATGGTGGGCGGGTGCTCGTCGAACCACTGGTCGCCCGTGACGAAACCGTTGAAGAGGTCTTCGAGTTCTTTCTTCACGATGCTGCCGAGGCCGTTGGCATCCTTCTGCACCGGCAGGTACTGCGCGTTGAACGTGATCTTGCACGACGACGCGTAGGTGGTGGGGAACTCGCCGGCGTCGAGCTGGGCGACCTTGATCTGGCACGGGATGGGGATGTACTTGTGGTTCTTGATGGGGTCGACGGCCCATTCGGCGTTGCGCTCGGAGATGGCGTTCAAGAGGCGCTGGCCGTAGTCGATCGCGTCGACGGCTCCGTCCTCCTGCCAGGGCCGGCGCTCGAGCTCGATGTGGCCGGCGCGGCCGTGCAGCGTGACCTCGCCCCACAGGATGCCGCGACACAGGGGCGCGATGTTGAGGTTCGTCGCCTCGGGCACGATCGTGCCGGCGGTGGCGATGTAGCCGCGGTCGACGAGCGCCAGGGTGCCCATGCCGCCCGCCTCCTCGTCGGCGACGGAGGCCACGATGAGGTCGCCCTGCAGCTGCACGCCGGCCTCCTTGAGCGCCGCGATCGCGCCGAGGGCGGCGGCCATGCCACCCTTCATGTCGACGGCGCCGCGGCCGAAGATCTTGCCGTCCTTGCGGTCGCCGCCGAACGGGTCCTCGGTCCAGAGGCTGCCGACGCTGACCACATCGCAGTGGCCCTGGATCATGAGTGCGGGGGCATCCGGGTTGGTGCCCTTGAAGCGGGCGACCACGTTGGGGCGGCCCGTGAAGTCGCGGCCGGGGTAGTAACCGGGGCCGTCTGCACGGTGAGCGAGGTCGTCGGCGTTGGGCTCCCACACGTCGATCTCGTCGGCGCCGAGCTCGCGCAGCAGGCGCTCGAAGACATCCTGAACGGCCTGTTCGCCCGAGATCTCGGCGGGGTCGCCGAACCAGGGGTTCACGCTCGGGGCCCGCAACAATTCCTGCAGCAGTTCGACGGTCTGTTCGGTGCCGGCGTCTACGGCGGCGAGGATGCGGTCGGTGTTCTCTGACATGGGTTTCCTTATCTGTGGTTCAACGAACGAGGAGTCGTGCAAAAAGGGGGATGCTTCAGAGCGCCGTCTCGCGCACGGCACCGCGCGACCGCACCAGCATCGAGACGATGAGCACGAGGCCCAGCAGACCGATCTGGTAGGTGCTGCCGATGCCCGCGAGCTGCATGCCCGAGTTGAGGATGGCGACGAGGATGAGCGCCAGGAACGTGCCAGACAGCTTGCCGACACCGCCCGTGATGGCCGTGCCACCCAGCACCGCGATGGTGATGGCCTGCAGCTCGAAACCCGAGCCGGCAGCCGGTCGGGCGTTCAGCAGCCACGAGGCTGTGACGATGGCTCCCACGGCGGCGAGCGTCGACGCGATCATGTAGAGGCTGATGCGCACACGCCGCACGTTGACGCCGGCGAGGGCCGCGGCATCCGCGTTGGAACCGGTGGCATAGACCTGCCGACCGAAGACCGTGCGGTGCATGACGAAGGCGCCGACGATGAAGAGCGGCAGCAGCACGAGCAGCACCTGGAACGGGATGCCCGCCACCGACGTCTGGCCGATGGTCGAGAAGCCGTCGCGGTCGAAACCGTTGATGTCGACGCCGTTGGACAGCACCATGGCGGCCGACGCATAGAGGTAGAGCGTGCCGAGCGTGACGATGAGCGGCGGCAGGCGCAGCAGCGTGATGAAGAGTCCGTTGATGAGGCCGAGCACGGCGCCGACCGCGAGCGTGATGAGCGCCGCGAGCCACGGACTCATGCCGCCGCCCACCGAGAGCAGGCCGAAGGTCACCGAGCACAGCGACAGGGTCGAACCGATCGACAGGTCGATGCCGCCGCCACCGCCCAGGATGACGAGCGTCTGACCGAGCGCGAGCACCCCGATCACGGCCGAGTACTGCAGCAGCGTGAGCAGGTTGGCGGTGTTGAGGAAGTACGGCGAGATGAGGCTCATGGCGATGAACGCCACGACGATGAGCGCGAGGAGCACGACGCGGCGGTCCTTCGCGAGTCCCGCCAGGCCGCCCGAGCGCTTCAGACCCGAGCCGGGGGTGCGTTCGGGAGCGCGACGGCGCGTGTCGGGGCGCGTGGGGGCGGATGCCGCACCCACTCCGGTCTGGACGTCTGACATCAGAGGCTCCTCTTCTTTCGCGCGTTGATGATGACGGCGAGCCCGTTGATCGAGACGGCCACCAGGATGACGAAGCCGACGATGAGGCCGTTCCAGAGCGACGGCACACCGGCCAGCACGATGCCGTTGTCGAGCACCACGATGAACACGACGCCACCGAGGGTGCGCAGAACCGAACCCTCGCCGCCGAGGATCGATGTGCCCCCGACCACCACCGAGGCGATGGCGAGCATGGTGAGCTCTCCGCCCGACGAGGCCTGCACGACGCCCACGCGGGCGAGATAGGTGCACGCCGCGACGCCGATGAGCAACCCGAGGATGACCGAGCCGATCACCCGCACGCGCCGCACGTTGATGCCCGAGAGCTTGGCGGCCTCGACGTTCGAGCCGATCGCATAGATCGACCGGCCGAACGTCGTCTGCGTGAGCACGAGGTGCAGCACCAGGTAGACGGCCAGCACGATGAGCACGAGGATGGGCAGCTCGCCGAGCCGCGCGCCGCCCGACAGGAACGGGAACACGGGGGTCGAGAAGATGTCGCGGCTGTTCCACAGGGCGAAGAGGCCCGTCTGGAACAGCGCGCTCGTGCCGAGCGTCGCGACGATCGAGGGGATGGCGAGCCGGGCCGTGAGCATGCCGTTCAACAATCCGACGACCGCTCCCCCCGCGAGCGCCGCGAGGAACACGACGATCGGGGGTTGCCCGGCCGCCATGAGCGACGCGACGACCCACGACAGCATGCCCACCGCGAAACCGGTCGACACGTCGATGCCGCCCATCAGGATCACGAGCGTCAGGCCCGCCGCGATGAGCGCCAGGTCGGCCGCGTTGACGGCCACGTTGGTGAGGTTCTGCGGCGTCAGGAAGAAGGGCGACAGCAGCGAGAACGCGACGAATTCGACGACGAGCAGGGCGGGCAACAGCCACACCTGCACGAGGTGCACGACGCGATAGAGCGAGAGCCCGGGGCCACCCGCCGGGGTGGTCGGCGCGGGCGGGGGCGTCGGAGCCCCGCGGCCCGGTGAGTCGGTGAGGGTGGTCACGCTGCGGCTCCCGTCGCTGCTCGAAGAATGGCGGTCTCGGTGATCTCGCTGCCCACGGCGCTCCACGTGAGGCGGCCCTCGTGCAGAACGTGCACGGTGTCGCTCAGTTCGAGCAGCTCGGCCATCTCGCTCGAGATGAGCAGCACGGCGATGCCGGTGGCGGCGAGTTCGCGGATGCGGCGGTGGATCTCCCGCTTGGTGCCCACGTCGATGCCGCGCGTGGGTTCGTCGAGGATCAAGAGCTGAGGGTTCGTCGCCATGAGGCGCGCGAGCAGGACCTTCTGCTGGTTGCCGCCCGACAACGACGTGATCGGGGATGCCGGGGTCTCGGCCTTGATCGACAGCCGATCCATCCACGTGGCCACCAGGTCGCGCTCGCCAGCGGTGCTCACGAACCCGGCGCGACTCACGCCCCGGAGCGCGGCCGCCGACAGGTTGTCGCCCACGCTGAGGTGCGGGAAGATGCCCTGCGTCTTGCGGTCCTCGGGCAGATAGGCGATGCCCTGCTCGAGTGCCGTGCGGCTGGAATGCGGGCGGTAGGGCTTGCCCTGGAACGCGATGGTGCCGGCGTCGATGGGAAGCTCGCCGCAGATGGCCAGCGCCAGTTCGCTGCGGCCGGCGCCCACGAGACCGTAGAGGCCCGTGATCTGGCCGGGGCGCACGGCGAAGCTGATGTCGCGGAAGATGCCCTCCGAGCTGAGCGCGTCGACGACGAGCACGGGCGCGGATGTCGCGACAGCGGCGGCATCCTCGACATCATCCGGTGTTGCCACCAAACCACCGTCGGCGCCCACCTCCACCGACGACACCGAGCCCATCATGCGCAGCAACCCCTCGCGGTCGGCGTCGTCGGTCTCGCCCGAGTTCTGACCGTCGCGCAACACCACGAACCGGTCGGCGACACGTTCGAGCTCGTCGAAACGGTGCGTGATGTAACAGACCGCCGTGCCCGCCGCCGACAGCTGGTCGACCAGCTGGAAGAGCCGCTCGGATTCGGTGTCGGTGAGGATCGACGTAGGTTCGTCGAGGATGAGCACGCGCGCCTCGTTGGCGACGGCTCGGGCGATGAGCACCTGCTGCTGGTCGGCCAGCGACAGGTCGCCCATGCGACGTTTCAGCAGACGAGTGGGCAGCTGCAGGCGGGCGAGCAGCTCGCCCGCCTCGCGGCCCATGGACTTCTTGTCGAGCCAGCCGAGAGCACGCGTCGTCTGCCGGCCCATGAACAGGTTCTCGAGCACCGTGAGGTGGGAGAACCCGGACGGTTCCTGGTAGACGGTGGACACTCCCGCGCGGATCGCATCGGTCGGGGTGGCCGGGGCATAGGCGTCGCCGCCGAGCCTCAGGCTGCCGGCATCCGGTGTGTAGACCCCGGCGATCAGCTTCATGAGCGTCGACTTGCCCGCGCCGTTCTCGCCCATGATGGCGACCCGTTCACCGGCGTGGATGTCGAAGTCCACGTCGGTGAGGGCTTTCGTCGCGCCGAAGCGTTTCGTCAGGCCCCTGGCCGTGAGGAGTGGTGTGCTCTGCATGGTTCTCGTGCGCCTTAGAAGTCGAAGTCGGCGTAGTTGCTCTTGGTGAACACGGTGGGGTCACCGAGCAGCAGCGTCTTGGTGTCGGCGTCGTAGGCGACCGGGTCGTCGAGGCCCGGCACATCGTTCTCGGCCTCGAATTCGGTGCCCTGCGACAGCTGGTAGAGCGCCCAGACGGTGAGGTAACCGAGGTCTTCGACGTTCCACAGAACCGTGGATGTCATGGCGCCCGACTCGAGGAACGGCGCGGCGGTCTGCGGCGAACCGAAGCCCGTGACGGCCACCTTGCCGATCTTGTTGGCGTTGGTGACGGCCTGGCCCACGCCGGGGACCGCGGTGGACGGAACGGCGATGATGCCCTTCAGGTCGGGGTAGGCGGTCATGAGGTTCTGGGCCTCTTGCAGGGCCTCGGCGGTGTCGGCCGTGTAGCGCACGCCTCCGACGAGTTCCATGTCGGGGTATTCGTCGGCGGCCTGCTTCTCGGCGGCCGCGATCCAGTTGTTGAAGGTGGCGACATCGGCGCCGCCCGAGATGATGCCGTACTGGCCCTTCTCGTCGGCGGCCTTGGCGATCTCGTCCATGACGGTCTTGCCGAGCGATTCGTCGCTGGCCTGCGAGACGAAGACGCTGCGGCTGGAGTCGGGGGCGTCGGCGTCGGCCGTGGCGATCTTGACGCCCGCATCCTGCGCCTTGGTGATCGAGTTATTGATCGAGGTGGGGTCGAGGGGTGAGACGGCGATGGCGTCGTAGCCCTGCGAGACGAGGTTGTCGACGATGCGCACCTGCTCGGTGGCGTCGACCTTGGCGGGGCCCGTCTGCGTGTAGCTGATGCCGAGGTCGGCGGCGGCCTTGTCGCCACCCGTGTGGAAACCGTTGAAGTAGGGGATGCCCTCGATCTGCGAGACGAAGGCCACGCGCACGTCGCTCGAGGCGCCCGTTGCCGCGCCGGAGCTGGTGCTGGAGGACGACGGGGTCGTGGAGCACCCTGCCAGGAGTAGAACGGCGGCGGTGAAGACACCGGATGCCGCGAGAATGCGCTTGTTCACAATCTTCCTCTTATCGATTTGCCGCTTCGGGTGAGGCGGGATGTCCACTCTGGGAAGGAATCGAAAATGTAATCGATTACCTTGTTGAGACACACTACGATCGACCTGAGGGCGGGTCAAGGGAAACTTTGGGCCGAAACAGGACCGTAATAAACTCGTAAGCGGGGGGAAATCGATTGCACAAGACGACCGTCACCGTGGCCACCGTCGCGGCCGAAGCGGGCGTGTCCACCGCCACGGTGTCGCGCGTGCTCACCGGGTCGAAGAGCGTGAGTGCCCAGACATCCGCTCGCGTTCTGGCCGCCGCCGAGAAGCTGCGCTACTCGGGAAACTCGATCGCCAAGGCCCTGCGGCAGAACTCCACGGGCAACATCGGCATGCTCGTGCCGAGCATCTCGAACCCGTTCTTCACATCGCTCGTCGAGCAGGTCGAACACCACCTCGCGCAGGCCGGCCTCAACCTGTTCCTGTGCGATTCGCGCAACCTCGTAGCCACCGAAGAGACGCGGCTGCGCTCGCTCACGCAGGGGTCGGTCGACGGCATCCTGGTCAGCCCCGTCGACGAGAACCGCTCGGCCGCGGCCCTGCAGCGCGCCAGCGACATCGTCCCCATCGTGCAGATCGACCGCCGGGTCGGCGCCGTCGACACCGACTGGGTGGGCCTCGACGACGCCCACGCCATGCGCCTCATCGCGCAGCACCTCGCCGACCGCGGCGTGCGCACCGTGGCCTTCGTGACCTCGATCATGGGCTCGTCGTCGGCCCTCGACCGCCTGCAAAGTGCGCGCTCCTCCTGCGCTGAGCTCGGCATCGCCATGCCCGACGACCTCGTCCTCGACGGCGACTTCAGCCTCGAGTGGGGTGCAACGGCCGCCGACGGCCTGCTCGATTCGGGTCGCGACCTGCCCGACGCCATCATCTGCTCGGATGACCTCATCGCGCTCGGGTTGTCGGGCCGCCTGGCGGAACGCGGCATCCGCGTGCCCGACGACGTGCGCGTCACCGGGTTCGACGACATCGAATACGCGTCGCTCAACGTGCCGTCGCTCACGACGCTGCGCCAGCCGCTGACTCAGATCGCGGCCGAGGCCGTGCGGTTGTTGCAGGAGAACATTCAGAGCGCCGACCGCGCCAAGACGCAGCTGGCGCTGCGCGGCGAACTCGTGGTGCGCAAGAGCACGACGCGCTACGGCGATTAGGCGAGCCGAGCGGTCCAGAGCGCACAAGCACGACGGGCTCCGGCGACTGAGCGCGGCTAACGGACGCGGCGCGTCTAGCGGTCGGCGCAGCTAGCGGTCGGCGCGCCTCTGGAACCAGCGGACGAGCTCCTGCAGCGCCCGCACGGTCGCAGTGGGATCGTTGCGGTCGAGATCGTCGAAGTTCGAGCGGAAGCCGGACGGCTCGCCGTCGGTCGCATCGTCGTCGGCGCGCTGGAAACCCATCGTCCAGTTGGGGAACTGCCGCGTGCGCAGGGGCTCCTCGAAGAGGACGCGCAGGCCGGTGTGGCGCTCGTCGGTGGCGAGGACATCCATGAGCGCGCGCAGGGGCTCTTCTGGCCCCTCGAGCACCTGCAGAAAACGGCCGTCGCGGTAGAGCAGCATGCCCGTCAGGTCGACGGCCGCGTTGTTCTCGCGGCACTGCTCGAGCAGGGCGTCGAGACCCGACTCGTCGAAGGCCTCGGTCGCCTGGCTCGAGTAGATGATCGACAGCAGCGTGTCGCGCGGTGGGGTCACCCGGCGAGCCTACCCCTCCGTCGCGTGGGCCGAGAGTTCGGCGTGCGCTGTCGCGGGCAGGGCGACCCGCACGGTCGTGCCCCGCCCCGGTTCGCTGTCGATCATGAGGGAACCCTCGTGGGCGCGCACGATGCTCTGTACGATCGACAGCCCGATGCCCACTCCCTGAATGGCCTGATACCGAGCGGATGGCGCGCGATAGAACTTGTTCGTCGCCTGCCGCGCCTCCTCGGGCGTCATGCCCACCCCGGTGTCGGCCACGGCGATCTCGACCGCCCCGTCGATCGCGCGGCCGCTCACGACCACCTCCGACTCGTCGGGAGAGTACTTGACGGCGTTCTGGATGAGGTTGTCGACGATCTGCTGCACGCGGTTCGGGTCGGCACGCACGGGCAGCGGATCCTCCACGTCGACGCGCAGCGTGCTGTGACGGGCGCTCGCGACGGGCCCCATCTTGCTGACGGACGTGCGGATGACATCCGCCACGTCGATGTCTTCGAGCTGCACGCTCAGGCCGCGATCGGAGAGGGTGAGCAGCTCGGAGACGCGGCGCAGCAGCTCTTGGGCGTTGCGCTCGATGACGGACATGTAGTCGTCGATGCCGAGTGCCGCGGCATCCACATCGTCGTCGATGAGTTCGAGATAGCCGAGGATCGACGAGAGCGGGGTCCTCAGTTCGTGCGAGACGGTGGCGAGGAACTCTTCGCGCACGTTGACGGCCTCGGCCAGATCGGTCACGTCTTGCGCGACGACGACCGTACCGAGGAGTTGCCCGTCGGGGCGGTGCACCTGCGCGGCCGATGCGAGGATGGCGATCTGGTTGCCGGGCGTGCCCAACCATTCGACGTGGTCGGTGATGGCTTCGCCGCGCAATGCCCGCGGGATGATCTGCTGATCGAACGGGATGACGGTCTTCTTGTCGGCCTCGCGCGCATCCGGCCCGGCGAAGGGTGGCTGGTCGATACGGAACCCGACCCGCCCGACCATGGCCTCACCCTCGCGGTTCGCCATGACGAGGTTGTCGTCGGCGTCGTAGAACGCGACCGCCGCGTGCACGGTATCGAAGATCGCTCGCGACCGGGTTTGCTCGTCCCGCGACTCGATCAGAGCCTCGGCGAGTTGCTCCTTCTGAGCGACGACGACCCGCGTCGTGTGCGCGAGTTGACGCGCGGCGATGTGCACGGCGGCCGCGACACCGACGGCGAGAACAGGCAACGTCACGATGTTCACCCAGTCGAGCGCGGTGCTGGGCGCGCTCCCCGAATACACCTGGGGGAAAACGGCCACGAGAGCAGCCCCCGCGATGCCGAGCGAGATGCCGCCGCGCCGGAACCCGTAGGCCAGCCACAGCAGCGGGAAGATGACGATGAGCCCGACCGATGGGATGACGGGCAACAGCACAGTGCGAATGAGCGCGACGGCGACGAGGTCGACGGCCGGCACGATCATCATCAGGTGCAGGGGCCACCGCTCCCACGGCAGGACGGCGCACGCGATCGTCGCGACGAGGGCCACCAGGAACCCCTCGGTGAGGAGCGGCGCGTCCAAGAGGTCGGGTACGGCGAAGGCCGTGAGCAGGGCGATGAAACCGACCCCGAGGAAAAAGGGCACCTGCGCGCGGAACAGCACGCGCCACCGCCCCTGTCGGTCGGCTTGCGGTTCCAGCACCGGCATGAGAATCCCTTCACCTGGCATATGCGCCATGGGACATTCAATCGGTCGGGATATGTCGCCGAAACCAGTTGACAAGCGTGTCGGGGGGTTTGACTTCCGGAATCACCGCAGGCCCGGGGTTTTCTCCCACCCCGGGCCTGCGGCTTTCTGTGCGTTATTCGGTATATCCGGTGTTATTCGGTCTGCCCCGTCAGTCCCTCGAAGGCGATGTTGCCCGAGACGAGGTTCTTGTTGGTCAGCTCGGTGAGGTCCTTCAAGAAGTCCTCGCGCTTCGAGACGACGTGTTCGATCGCCTGGTCGACGTTCTCCGACGTGATCGCCGGCATGAGGTAGACAGGGTTCTTCTTCACGTCTTCCCCGCGCACGACGGCCGCGGCGTAGGCGACGCCGGCCGACAACTCGACCGTGCCGTTTTGCAGCGATGTGCCGATGTCGGCCTTCGGTCCCAGGCGCGCTGACGCGTCGTCTGCCAAGTCACTGGAGCGGCCCCGGGCAAGGGCGCTCAACCTATAGCTGAGGGGATCTGGGACAAAACCCCCGGCGTGCCGTGCAGTATCTGACCACGATCTATAACCTGAGTCAACGCTTGTGACGATTTGATGCTGGTTTTACCTAACGACGGGGGACATCTTGAGAAATGAGTTCAGAGGGTACTATCCGCCTTCCGACGCTGAACTCGAGTCAATGTGGACCAATGGCCTGATCATTCTCGACACCAATGCGATCTTGAATTTGTTTCGCTATTCGGAGAAGACACGTACCGAGTTCTTCAACGTCCTGGACCAGAAATCGGAATCTCTTTGGATCCCTTTTCATGTGGGCAAAGAATTTCACCGGCGCCGGCTAGATGTCATCAATGATCAAGAACGAGCCCTTAATGAGGTGAAGTCATCCCTGGAGGACGCAAAGAAGACTGTCGACGCCGCGCTTAGAAAGCTAAAAGATCATCCATCGCTCGACATCAAGGCGGTGAAGACCGTAGCGCAATCCGGTCTAGAGAGCGCATCAGCCCGAGTTGAACAAGCCAGAATGAAGCATCAGAAGGATGTGACGGAGAACAGTACGTATGCGAGGACGTTCACCCGCATCACTTCCTTATATGAAGGGAAGGTCGGCGGGTCATGGGCGGATTCGCTGCTCACTGAGGCTTATGAGCAAGGCCAGGAGCGATACGAAAAATTGATACCTCCAGGATTTGCGGACCGTAAGAAGGTGGAGCCCGATCGATACGGTGACCTAATCATCTGGCTTCAGATTCTTGAACATGCCAGGAACACTCAATTGCCAGCGATTTTTATCACCGATGATGAAAAGGAGGACTGGTGGTACCAAGTCAGCGGTAAGACACAGGGGCCCAGACCAGAGTTAGTAGATGAGTTCTGGACCCAGGCCGAGCAAAGAATTCATTTCTACTCGCCGCAACGATTCGTGCAGTTCGCGCGGAAGCGCGGAATCACCGTGAGCGAAGAGTCCGTCAAGGAGGTCGGAACCGTCTCGACAGCCCGTCAATATGAGTCCCAATCTCTATCTATTGGCCACGTCGAAGTTGGATCCACCCAGGCTGCGCACGAACGCCTGGTTTACATTCATCAACTTCAGCTTTTGGACGATGAAATAAGAACGATTCGCCGCAAAATTGCGAGGGCAGAAAGCAGCGAACACGACCCCGAGAGCGAAGGGTTACTAAGGAGAAATCTCCGGTATCGGGAAGATCTTCGCCGCCAGATCGAACAGATGGCGACTTTCGATGCTGGAGAGCCCCGGTCGCAACGTTGGAGCGCAACGGAAAAAAGGGCTTACCTCGAAAGACATTCACGCTCGGATGACCGGCTAAGGCCTATTTCTGAAGTTCTGGGCGAAGATTACGGAGATGAAGATCGGCACGGCGATCCACCGCGAAGGACGCACTACCGTCGGGACCCTATCGACTAATCATCACCCTTGTCGTCACGCACCATGCTCGGCGGACACTTCAATTGGGATTGCTAGAAACGGCTAGGAACCATCCAGCGTGCCCCACGTTGCTACAACGTCTGGCGCGCTGCGAGGTGGTCCTGAACATCTGACAGCAAATCATGTGCCGCCCCCTTCTGCTCATATAGACGCTGGTCGAGAACTTCCCGCAGCCATCTGGCCTTATTGGCCGCAGGTGTTCCGGGGTGATACCGCTCTAGTTCCCCGACCGAAACTGCGAAGATGCCGACCTCTCGAAGCTGTAAGTCGAGCTCGGCAAATGCAGTTAGAGCTTCCGGCGACAGCATTAAGACGCCGCGAGTTTTGAAATCTTTCCAACGCGAGGTGATACGAACGGCGTTCGAAATCGCAGACGCTTGTCCGGACGTTAGATCGCCCTTTGCCTCAGCCAATACTTCGTCAATCTCGGCCCTCACCGCAGCTAAAGATTTATTTTGAGAGCGCCCCTGGATGTCTGAAATGACGATCGACCGTACCCGCTTGAAGTCATCGGGAATCCCGCCAGCCGCGGTCACAATGCGGTTGAATTCACGGTCGTCTTGAAGAAAGTCAATGTCCAGAATTGCGACGGTTGGCACACTCGTCTGACGAAACGCCTCCAAGGCAACGTGGATTCGGCTTTTGCCACCGGTGTGCGAGAAGTGCAATCCGGAATCCATGCCCTTCCTCGCATCAATCTGTTCGCTAACTGCACGGTAATAAGTGCAGTCGGCGTCCGATTCACAAAGGACGACGCCTCGCACAAAGAGACCGTTAAGCATGTCGTAGTAGCGCATAAGGGGATCCCGGTAGAGGTCTCTGACCGCCTCCGCGGGAAGGGACGAGACCGAAGTCCCAGCAGAACCTCGACTCAAGCGGATAATCGCCGTATCTCCGTCTGCGGCAGTGAGACCAGACACCACATCTTCGCTGTGAGTCGCAACCAAAACTTGCGTGCCGCGGGCATGTTGTTGAGCCAGGAACTGTCCGAGGAGACGCGCCTGCGGGGGATGAAGAAACGCCTCGGGCTCATCGATCAGAACTAGAGGATAACTGCCGGTGAGAACGGTGAGCACCATTCCCACAAATGCGCGAAACCCATCACCCTGATCATCTAACCGAGGGAGGGCTTTGAGATCCTCGAGGTAGGCCTTCGACTGAGGCGAGGGGCCCTCCCCTGCCTCCGGCTTGCCCACGAGCAATCTAATCGAACTACCGGCATATCTGTGGACAGTAATTGGGGTACCGAATGCCTGCATTGTCAATGCACTCAAAGCCGCTTCTAACTCGCGGCTTTCGTAAAGGTACTGCAGAGGCGATGACGGAAGAGCTAGTGACGCGTCATACATGGGCGCTGCATCAGCCATATGTAGACGACCGCTTGCATCAAGAAGCACGCTGTAAATACCGGACAACTGCGCCAGCGCACCGACGTTATCGAGCGTGGACTTCGTGATCGTGCCCACGCGCGGTATTTGCCAAGATTCTTCGCTATAGGTGCCATCCGGATACGCGCCTGCCTGCCGTATTGGAGCCAAAGAGGACAGCCAGGCCGCAAGCGCGAGTGGCCCATCCGGTTCCAGCTCGAAATCCGCAACCAAATTAGGGCGCGCGTCGCTGTACTGGTACGGGTGCCGTAGGAGAGCGTCTCGTAATTCTCGCAAGAAGGTACTCTTACCGGAATTGTTTGCGCCTACTACCGCTACGGCACCACTCGCAATCTCAACTACCTCACCTGAGACAAGGACTATCTTGGCTAGTTTCACAGTCAACCTTTGGGGCTCGATGTACACGCAAGGACGCGGAGTTCGCGTATTCAAACTATCGGCTTGGGGGCGCTTAGCGGACGCCTGCATCGGAAGAGAGGGGGCTGGACAAGCGGCGCACAAAGCAGTGAACACTGGCGCGCGCATAACCAGTTCCCTCACTGTGCGATCGGTGCCGACACTTACTGTTCCTGAACGAGTTGTCGCACCGCCCCGGCCGAACCGGCGGACGAGTCGATGCGCCAATCGCGCTCCTTTTTTACGTCGAACCAGACGAGGGCACGAATCTCCGGGAACTCCTCCCTCAACGCCGGCAGGATGCCCGCCACCCATTCGCCCTTGTCGCCGCCCTCCTCGGCCGACCCGGTCTCGCCGATGATGATGGGCTTCCCCAAGCCGACGAGCTGCGTGTACATGGGCCGGAACACCTCGTCGAAGGTTTGCCACTCGAAGCCGGCCTGCGACGTGCCCCAGTTGTATCCATCGATGCCCGTCCAATCCACGTAGTCGTCACCCGGGTAGTACTCGAGCGCTCCGGGAGCATCCTCGCTGTCGACGTTGTTCGGAGCCCACACCCACACCACGTTGCCGCCGTCGTGCCGCTCGAAGATGTCGTGGATGTGCCGATACGCGGCGACGTAGAGCTCGGGGTCGTGGCCGCCCCAGCCCTCTTCCTCGTTCATCTCGGCCGCGAAGTCGACGAACACCGGATGCTCGAGCTCGCCCGCCTGCTCGGCCCGGGTCTCGAGCATCCCGTCGTGTCGGCCATCGACGATGTCGTGGAAGTCGACGTCGAAGGGCTCCCAGTTGACGAGGGAGACGACTCCGGCGTCCGCATCCTGCCGCACGACCTCGGAGGTCGCCCAGTCGTCATTCCAGCCGAAATACGTGAGGTGCAATTGCGGGTGCCGCCCGAGCGCGGCGTCGGTCTCGGCCTGCGGGCGATCGCCGTAGTACATGCCGAAGTAGATGCCCGTGTCGGGCACCAGCGTGTTCGCGCGGGTAGCCTCCGGCGCGGGCGACGACGACGCGGGCTCGAGGCTCGCGCCGCGCGTTTCCTCGGGCCCGGGTACGCCGGCCGTGCAGGCGGTCAACAGGGCGACGGATGCCGCGCATACCGCGGTCGCGGCCAGAAAACGAGTGATGGGCACAACGGTCCTTCCCTTCGCCGCGGGGGCGGCTGGTCAGAGGTTCAGCCTAGGCGGCGGAGTCCGGTCCCGAGCGCGAGCGCCCGCGTCAGGACGCGCCGACCCGCCCGCGCTCCGAATCCCGCTTGCACCTTTCGGATGAGGTCTGAGAGTGCGACCGTTCGGACGTCGAGCGGGCGGCGGCGTCTTCCTAGTGTCGATAACGACCGCACTCCTCGACATCCGTTCCTCGGAAAGGACCCGCGCATGACCATCACCGAACGCCCCACCCCGAACCCGCCGGGCGGTATCGCCGGGCTCATCCGGCGGCATCCGCTCGTGTCATTCTTCGTGCTCGCGCTGGGGCTCAGCTGGATCGCCTGGACGCCCTGGATTCTGTCGAACAACGGACTCGGCGTGCTCGACTTCTCGTTCCCGAGCATCCTCGGCACCACGCAGTTCACGGGCATGCTGTTCGGCGCCTACCTCGGGCCGCTCGGCGCCGCCTTCATCGTGACCTCGATCACAGGTGGGCGCGCCGGGCTGCGCGTGTGGGTCGGCCGGCTGCTGCGCTGGCGTGTGGCACCACGGTGGTACCTGGTCGCGCTGTTCGCCGTGCCCGCCGCCGTTCTCCTGCTCGGAACCCTCGCCTCGGGCGGGCAGGTGCACGCACCGAGCCTCCTCGCCGTCGGCCTCTACGTGCCCGCGCTGCTGCTGCAGATGCTCACGACGGGACTCGCCGAGGAGCCGGGCTGGCGCGACTTCGCGTTGCCGCCCCTACAAGAGCGTTTCGGGCCGCTCGGGGCCGCCGCCATCCTCGGACCGCTGTGGGGCCTGTGGCACGTGCCGCTGTTCTTCACCGAATGGGGTTCGTGGCCCGCCGTCACGTGGCTCAACGTCGTCGAGTTCGTCGCGTTCAGCGCGCTCTTCAACATCGTGATCATGTGGCTGTTCAACCGGTCGGGGCAGAGCCTGCCCATCGTCATGCTCTTCCATGTGAGCCTGAACAACACGGTCTCGGTGTTCTGGGCCGAGATGTTCCCCACCGTGGGCGGTGACCAGCTGCAGCACGTGCTGCTGGCCGGTGCCGCCGTGGCCGCGACCGTCACGATCATCCTCACCCGCGGCCGCCTGGGCCTGCCCCGCACGACGCCGGCCTTCGGACACGCGCCCGTCGAATCCGAGAAGATAGCGGTATGAGCCCATCGCCGCGTCGGCCGAGCGTCACGGATGTCCTCGTGGCGCTCGGCACGGGCGTTGCAACGGTTGCCGCCGTCGCGGCCGCACCCGAGCTGCTCGAGCCCGACCATCTCGTCGTCGTCGACCCGGTCTCATGGTGGGTGACAGGTGCAGCCCTCGTCCTGCAGGCCGTTGCACTGTGCTTCGCTCGCCCCTCCCCGCGGTCGGTGCTTCTCGTGACGGCAGCCCTCGCCCTGCTCGTCGGAGTCTTCACGCCGACGGGAATCGCCAACATCACCGACGCTGCCGTGCTCATCGCGGTTCTGCGTGCCGCGCTCCTCGTGCCGGCCCGCGAACTGCGCGTGCTGTTGCCGATCGCGGCCCTCTGCGTCGCCGTCGGGCAGGCCGGCGACATCGTGGGCTCGAGTTCGGTGCCCCTGCCCACTGTGATCGGCGCCGCCATCCTGCAGGCCATCGCGATCGTCGGGCTGCCCTCCGTCGGCGTGCTCGCGGTCACGGCGCGCCGCGACGCCCAGCGCGCCCGCACCGGCGAGTCCGAAGCCATCCGGCGGGAACGCGACGCCCTCGTGCAAGCCGCCGTGGCCCAGGAACGCACCGGCATGGCCCGCGAGTTGCACGACATCGCCGCCCACCACGTGTCGAGCATCGCGCTCATGTCGGCGGCCATCGAGCGCCAGATCGACACCGACCCCGCACTCGCGAAGCAGCAGGTGCGGCAGGTGCGGGAGCAGAGCCGCGTGCTGCTCGACGATCTGCGCCGCCTCGTGGGCCTGCTGCGCCGGGATGCCGACGCCCCCGACGCCATCGAAACACTCGAGACCATCCCGGCCCTCGTCGACACCGCCCGCGCGACCGGCCGCGAGGTCGACCTGCGCGTCTTGGGTGGCGGCGGCGACATCGGACCGCTCGCGCAACTGGTCGCGTATCGCATGGTGCAAGAGGCGCTGGCCAACGCAGGCCGTCACGCCCCGGATGCCGCGTGCACGGTGGTGCTCGACGGCAGCGCCTCCGACCGCTTCGTCGCCATCGTGCGCAACGCCCCGCCCGCCTCGCCGGCCGCGCCCAGCCGCGAGGGCTTCGGCCTGCTCGGCATGCGCGAGCGAGCGGCCCTCGTCGGCGGCACCCTCGGCGCCGGCGCCGACCCCGACGGCGGCTGGACCGTGCGCCTCACCCTGCCGTCGGAGGCGCCGGTGCCACCGGAATCGTTTGTGCCACCGGAATCGTCTGTGCCGTCTGAGCTGCCTGTGCCGCCGGCCGATTCCCGAAAGGACCCCGCATGATCCGCGTGCTCGTCGCCGACGATCAACCGTTGGCCCGCGCCGGACTCGCCGCGCTGCTCTCCGCCGAACCCGATATCGACGTCGTCGCGACGGCCGCCGACGGCGACGAGGCGCTGGCGCTGGCCCTCGAATTGCGCCCCGACGTGGCCTGCCTCGACATCCGGATGCCGGGCCAGACGGGCATCGACGTCACGCGCTCGCTCACGGCGCTCACCGCCGACCATCCGGTGCCCGTGCTGATTCTGACGACCTTCGACATCGACGACTACGTGTTCAACGCACTGGAGGCCGGGGCATCCGGTTTTCTGTTGAAGGATGCCGAACCCGACGAGATCATCCGCGCCGTGCGGCACGTGGCAGCGGGAAACGGCACCCTCGACCTGGCCGTGACGCGGCGCGTGCTGCAGGAGTTCACGCGGCGCCGCACGCTGCAGGCCGTGTCGACGACGAGCGAGGCGGCCAGCCAGCTGACGCCGCGCGAACGAGAGATTCTGCAACTCCTCGCGCAGGGCATGTCGAACGACGAGATCGCGGCGGCGCTGACCGTCGAGGTGACGACCGTGAAGTCGCATCTGGCCCGAATCCTGCCGAAGTTGGGCGTGCGCTCGCGTTTGCAGGCGGTTGTGTGGGCGTATCAGAACAAGGTGGTGCTGCCGAAGTAGTAGGCCGGGTCTGAGCGGGCCCCGCGGCTCGGCGACGTCACTCCGACAGCTGGCCCCCTCGAGCTCCTGTTCGGAGCGCTTCGAGGTTGAGCGAAATCCAGGCGGCGACGCGCTCGCGATGCGGTTCGACCCAGTCGCCCTCATAGGCGCGCGGCACCGTCTCGATGAACATGATGAGGCCCAGGTAGATCGACCAGAGGCGGGCGCGGGCGATGGCCGCGGCGTCGGGCAGAAGGGGGCAGCCAGCCGTCTTCTCATAGGCGTTCACGAACGCGGCATTGTCGGCCGCCCAGGCCTTGACGTCCTTGAGCAGCGCGACGGAGGCGAGGTCGGCAGTCGGGTCGGCGACGAGCGCGCGTTCGGCGTCGATGACCGCGGTGAAGTGACCACCCGAGACGAGCAGATTGCCCGGCCAGAGGTCGAAGTGGACGAGGGTCGGCTGCGTTACGTCGTCGAAGGCGGCCGCGAAGAGGGCCAGTTCGTCGATCAGCGCGAGGGCATCGGATGCTTCACCGCGCGAACCGTCTCGCGCAGGGCTGCCGAAGCGGCCGAGGTCGACCCGCCAACGCTCGGCATCGGCGACCACGTTGCGGATGAGCTCGCCAAATGTTTCGCGCAGGCTCGACGATCTGGTCGACGCCCGAAACAGGTAGCCGAACAGCGAGAGCTCGTCGCGCTCGGATGCCGCCGCTGCCGTGCCGGCCAGATGCAAGCGTGCGAGGAGCGTTCCGTGCTCGGCGGGGCTCGGTCGCTCTGAGGCGTGCTCGACCTCGCTGAGGGGAATGCCCGGTTCGTGTGAGAGAACGAGGGCCACGACATCCGTGTTCGGCACTCGACCGGGCGGCGGGCCACCCAGGACGGTCTCGTCGCTCGTTTCGACCGCCACGAATTCGCGATGCAGGACGCTCGGAACGGGCAGGCCCGCCGCCCCGAGCGCGTCGAGGGCGAGCGCTTCCGTGGCGAGAAGGGCGCGCTCATAGGTCAGCGCCGTCGCGTCGTCGGGGGCGCGTTTGGTCACCACCGACCGCGCCGGCTGGGTCGCCATGGCCGCCAGCCACACGCGTTCGATGGCGTTCGCCGTGCCCGCCCCGAGGGTTTCACGCCGTGCGACCCCACCGTGTGCCGCCAACCACTGCTCCATCGTTGCTTCGCCTGCCACCATGCCGACACACTAACGGGCACGCTCAACCCGACGACCGGAACAGCCCCAACCATCCCGCCGCCGATCCGCGGATATTGTTGAGGGCGTCTCATTTCGCACGGATGCTCGAAAGGCCCTGGCATGTCCCTCGATCGTCCCGCCGGCGCATCCCCGTGGCGCGTGAGCGCCTTGCCGAAACCGCTCGACACGACCGCGCTGACCGCTCCACTCCCCCGGCAGGAACGCATGCGGCGCTGGCGCGAACTCGTCGCCGAGCAGCCCAAGGTGCGCGACACCATCGGCCGCGTGCGCCGATTGACCGCCACGATCGGTGCGCTGGGCGGACTCGCCGGCGTGCCCCTGATGGGACTCATCGCCATCCTGGCCTTCGGTGACGGCGACGAGGAGGGCGTGCGGATCGCCATCGGGCTCGGGTCGATGGTCGTCATGACGGCTCTGCTTGCCGTCGTTTTGGTGCGTGTGGCCGTGCGGGTCTGGGCGCGCCGCACGTTGCGTCGCACGCACATTCGCCTGGCGAACTTCGCCGAAGCCAACGGGTTCGATTACCTCGCCGGTCCCGTGGCCGCACAGCGGGAGATGCCGTGGCGGCGACGCGGTTCGCTCAACCTCCACCGCGTGCTGCGCAGCCGTGAGGAGCGCGGCATCGAGATCGCCGACTACGAGATCCAGGGCAACTCGCAGAACCTGGCGGCGCAATTCGGCGGCTTCTGCGCCCTCCGGCTTCCCACCCCGCTGCCCCACATCATGCTGCGCGCGCAGGGCGGCCGGCGCCCGGGTATGAGCTCGGCCGGCGCCCCGCGCGACATGCAGCACCTGAGCCTCGAGGGCGACTTCGATCGCCACTTCGCACTGTTCTGCCCGCAGGGTTACGAAGCGGATGCCCTCTACCTCTTCACCCCCGACGTCATGGCGCGCCTCATCGACCACGTCCGTGACCTCGACGTCGAGATCGTCGACGACTGGATGATCCTCTCGACTCCCCGCGACCTTGTCACAACCGACCCCGCCGACTGGGCCGCCATCGCCGCCGCTGTCGACGCCGTCGACGATCGGGTCGAGCGCTGGGCCGCCTGGCGCGAGACCCGCCCCGTCTCGGAGGCCGACGCGATAGCGGCCCGCGCGGTCGCCACCCCTGGCCGCCGCCTCAAAACCCGCCCCAGCGTCGATAACATCCTCATCTCCTGCTCGCTCGGCCTCTTCGCCGTCGGTGTCATCGTGGCGCTGTGGCGCTAGCCGCCGAGGATCAGCTGGAGTGGGGCTCGGCCCGCTGAGCCTTCGCGGCTCAGCCTGCCGCCCGCGCACGCAGACTGTGGAACCTCCGCGCGGTGTGTCATTCTGTGGGGGATCACACGAACGGTCCCGGCCGTCGACACCGCGCCCCGCGCATCCGCTGCAGAGGAAGAACATGGCCACCACAGGAACGCTCGGCGCCGAAGAACGACGAGCCCACCTCATGGCGATCCTCGAACGCGACGGGCAGATCCGGCTGGAGGCCGCAGCATCCGAGCTGGATGTCTCGGCCATGACGGTCCGGCGCGACCTCGCCGATCTCGAGGCCCTCGGGCTCCTGCGCCGCGTGCGGGGAGGCGCGATCCCGACGCTGCAGCCGCGCACGTTCCGCGAGCGCACCGCTACCGGGGCCCGCGAGAAGGCACTGATCGTCGAGAAGGCCCGCACTCTGCTGCCCAGCGATGGTGCCATCGCCATCGACGCCTCCACGACGGCGGGCGGCATGGGGCGACGGCTCGAGACCGGGCCGCTCACGGTGGCGACGAACTCCTACGACAACTTCCTCACGGCGCGGCAGAACCCGGATGTCACGGCCATCCTCGTCGGCGGCACAGCCGAGGTGCGCACCGACAGTTTCGTCGGGCCCATTGCGTGCCAGGCCGCGGCATCCGTTCTCTATCGCCGGTTCTTCCTCTCCTCGGCTGCGGTTGACCCCGAGCTCGGCACCTCGGAGGTCACGCTCGAGGAGGCGCAGGTGAAGCAGGCCTTCGCCCGGGCCAGCGACGAGACCGTGCTGCTCGTCGCCTCGTCGAAGCTCGGGCAGCGCGCCCTGGCGGTGGGCCTCGGGCTCGACGACATCGACCTGCTCGTCACCGAACTCGACCCGTCCGACCCGCTGCTCGACCCCTACCGCGGCCGCGTCGAACTGCTGTGAACCGGCCCCGACCACGAGCGCGTCGAACTCCTGTGAACCCGGCCGGGCCCAGGGTCGCCGCGACATAATGGCCCCATGCGTCTGACCACCTCGACCACGGGTTCCGGCCCCCGCCACGTCGCCCTCGTGCACGGCCTCGGCGGCAACGGCGCCACCTGGGCACCCCTGATCGAGCGGATGTCCGCGACCCGCCGTTACACCGTGACGACCGTCGACCTGCGCGGCCACGGCAGCAGCGACCGCGCCCCCAGTTACGCCCTCGACGAGCTGGCCGACGACCTGGTCGAGAACCTGCCACACGGCCTCGACAGCGTGGTCGGGCATTCGCTCGGCGGCTCAGTGCTCGTGCGCGCCGTCGGCCGGCTCGCGCCCGCGCGGGCCATCTACCTCGACCCCGGTTTTCACCTCACGCTGCCGACGACCGGCCTACGCGGTCGCCTCTTCTGGGCGGCGCCGCTCGTGACGCTCGGCTTCGCGCAGCTGCGCCAGTCCCGCCAGAGCGCCGCCGCGAAGGCCCTCTACCCACCCGCCGTGCGCGAATCCGTCGCCCGGGCCCAGCGCGAGTTCGACCGCGGCATGGCCATCGGCGTGTTCCGGGATGTCGCGTTCCACCCCATCGCGCCCGCCGCACCCGAGGTTCCCTCGACCATCGTGCTGTCGGATGACTCTCCTGCCGTCCTGCCCGACTCGCTCGCCGCGGAGCTCGAAGGCCTGGGCTGGGACATCCGCCGCCTGCCCCGTGTGCACCACGACATGCAGCTCGAAAACCCGGATGGCACGTTCCAGATGATCGAGGACGTGCTCTGATCTGAGCCGCCCACACGGCTTCGACCGCGGGCCCGCGCGTGACCTCGGCTACCCTGGGCAGATGGACACCAACGCTCTCCGGCACTTTCTCGCGGTCGCCGACGAGGGCGACTGGTCTCGCGCCGCCAACGCCGAACACGTTTCGCGCGCCACCATCCAGGCGTCCGTCGCGGCCCTCGAGGCCGAGCTCGACGAGAAACTCGTCATCGAGGACGAGGACGGCGCCCTGACTCTCACCGCCCCCGCGCTCGCGTTCCGCGGCCCGGCCCGGGCCCGCGTCGCGGCAGCGCCCGCGCCCGCTCCCAAGGCAGGCGGCAAGGCCAAGGCCTCGAAGGGCCGCGGCCGCGCCCCCATCGTCAAGGGCCAGCCCAAGCCCTACCCCAAGCGCCAGGGCCGCTAGCCCCCGGGGAGGGTCGCCGCGGATCGCCTCATGCGTCCACGGCTCATTCGATGTGCCGGATGCGCCTGATCGCCACACAGGGTTGCCTACATCGTGAGTTCGTGCTCATAATGTAGAAGCCGGTCCGTTGCAGCACCGTCGCTGCGCGCCACCCAGCCGGCCCACCTGATTGGACGACGATGACGTCAGACATTCTCACTATCGTGTACACGGCCGTCGCCATCCTCGGCGTCGTGATCCTCATCACGCGCTTTCGGCTGAACCCCGCCGTCGCCCTCGTGGTCGGCGCCCTCTTCCTCGGCCTCGTGATCGGGCTCGGACCCGAGAAGACCATCAGCACCATCACCGAGGGTTTCGGCTCGATCATGGCCGAGGTCGGGCTGCTCATCGCGTTCGGCGTGCTGCTCGGTTCGATGCTGAGCGAGATGCAGGCCATCCAACGGCTCGTCTCGCACCTGCTGCGCCTCTTCGGCCCGAAAGGCCTGCCGTATGCGCTGGGCCTCACGATCGGCACCGTGCTGCAGTCGATCTTCCTCGACGTTTTGCTCGTCATCTCGGCCCCGCTCGCGCGCAAGATGGCACCCCTCATCGGCCGCTTCGGCACGGCCCGCATCGCGACGGCCATGGCGATCAGCCTGGAATGCGGCATCGTGCTCATGGTTCCGGGTGTTGCGGCGCTCGCCCTCGCCGGCGTGCTGGGCGTGCCCCTCGGCATGATGCTGCTCTTTGGTTTCATCGTCGTCGTGCCCACCATCGTCATCTCGATCTTCATCATGTCGTGGCTGTTCCGCCTGGGTTTCTGGAAGCCCGAGAAAGACGAGACGCCGGTCGGCGAGGATGACGCGACCGACGCGATTGACGCCGCCGACGCATCCCCGTCCTCCAGCCCCGCCCCTTCTCCCACGCGCGCCCTATCGACGGAGGACCGCCGCAGTTCTGTCGGCGGCGTCCCCCGCGGCGTCGCCGTCGCCCAGCGCACGCAGGCGCGCACCGAGCCCCGGCTCGTGATCCTCTTCGCACCCCTGCTGCTCTGCCTGGCGCTCATCGCCACGGGCGCCATCTTGCAGATCGCCGAGGTGGAGATCCCGGTGCTGCAGCTCGTCACCAACCCCGTCTTCGCGCTCCTCCTCGCCGTGCTCGGCACGAGCCTGGTCGGCCGCCTCACCATCGGGCAGCCGCGCGTGGAAAAGGCCGTGGTCGCCGGATTCCGGGAGAGCGGACAGATCCTCATCCTCACGGGCGTCGGCGGCTCGCTCGCCGCCACCGTCGCGGCAACGGGTCTGGGCGACATCCTGGGTCAGGCCTTCGGTGCCGGCGGCTTCGCCCCGCTGCTCGTCGTCTGGGGAATCGCCGCCATCCTGCACGTGGCCGTCGGTTCGGTGACCATTTCGGCGATCACGGCGGCGGGCATTCTGGCCCCGATCGCGCCGATCATCGGGCTCGATCCCATCCTGATCGCCCTCGCCGCGGGTGCCGGTTCGCTCTTCGCCGTGCACGTCACGAGCAACACGTTCTGGTTGCTGCAATCGCTCCTCGGCCAAACCACGCGAGGAACCCTCAAGACCTGCACCGTAGGCGTCTCGGTCGCCTCCGTCGTCGCCCTCGGCATGACCCTCATCCTCAGCATCTTCCTGTGAGCTGCACGAACCTCCCCGACCAGAAAGGCCGGCCATGACCTCCACCCCCCTCGCACCGCTCGCCGGTGTGCGCGTTCTCGAACTGGGCAACTTCATCGCCGCCCCCACGGCCGGTCGAATGCTGGCCGACTTCGGCGCCGAGGTGATCAAGGTCGAGCGGCCGGGCTCGGGCGACGAGCTGCGCAATTGGCGGCTGCATCCCGGGTCGACGACCTCGCTGCTCTTCCACACCATCAACCGCAACAAACAGTCGATCACGCTCGACCTGCGCACCGACGAGGGCCGGGATGCCGTGCTCGCCCTCGCCGCCGACTGCGATGTCGTGCTCGAGAACTTTCGGCCGGGCACCCTCGAGCGCTGGGGAATCGGCCCCGACGAGCTCAACGCGGTCAACCCGGACATCGTGATCGGACGCATCTCGGCGTTCGGCCAGACCGGCCCCCTCTCGGCACGCCCCGGCTTTGCGGCCGTCGCCGAGGCCATGAGCGGTTTTCGCAACCTGGTCGGCGACCCCGATCGCCCGCCCGTGCGAGTCGGCATCTCGATCGGCGACTCGATCGCGGGCCTCTATGCGGCCTACGGCGTCATGATGTCGCTCTTCCAGCGGCAGACGCGCGCCGCGGCGGGCCTCGAACCCGCGCCGCTCGTGGAACGCGTCGTCGACGTCGCCCTCAACGAGGCCATGTTCTCGATGATGGAATCGCTCGTGCCCGACTACCAGGCGCACGGCATCGAACGCGAACGGGTCGGCGGCCGCATGGAGGGCATCGCGCCGACCAACGCCTACGTCTGTGCCGACGGCGCGAGCGTCGTGATCGCGGGCAACGGCGACTCGATCTTCGTGCGCTTCATGCAGATCATCGGCCGGGATGACCTGGCCGCCGACCCCGACCTCGCCACCAACAGCCTGCGCTGGCATCGCCGCGAAGAGCTCGACGCGGCCATCGGAGCCTGGACCGCTACCCTGCCGGCCGACGAGGTGCTGAGCATCCTCGACGAGAGCGGCGTGCCCTCAGGCCCCATCTATACGGCCGCCGACCTCAGCACGAGCCCGCAATACGCGGCGCGCAACATGATCCAGAAGTTCGACGTCGAGGCGGGCGACGAGATCGCTCGGGATGTCGGCTTCCCCGGCATCGTGCCCGTGCTCGGCCCGGCCTCCCTCCCCATCCGCACGCTCGCCCCGGGCCTCGGACAGCACACGGACGAGGTCCTGCGCCGCTACGACATCCGGCCGGCCGCGACAGCCCCCGACCCCGGCAGCGCATCCGCATCCGCATCCGCCAACTCGACCTCGACCTCGACCCCCGCAACGGAAGGCAACTGATGACCGAGACAACCCTCAGCAGCGTCGCGAGCCGAGCCCGCCTGCGCGACGTGACGTTGCGCGACGGCCTGCAGCTGACGGGCAAGATGCTGCCCACCGAGCAGAAGGTCGCGCTGGCCCGGGCACTCTTCGCCGCCGGGGTTCCCGATGTCGAGATCGGCTCGATGGCCCGCGGCGACCTCGTGCCGCCCATGGCCAACACCCTCGAGGTGATCGAGTCGCTCACGCCCGAGGAGCTCGAACACAGCTGGGTATGGGTGGCCACGCCGCGCCACATCGAGCGGGCCCGCGAGGCCGGTGCGCGCAACTTCCAGTACTGCTTCTCGGCCTCCGACAGCCACAACCAGGCGAACATCGGCCGGTCGACCGACGCGAGTCTCGAGGCCATGCCCGCGGCCGTCGCACTGACCGAGGAGGTGGGGGGCCGCATCCAACTGTGTATCGCCACGTCGTTCACCTGCCCGTTCGAGGGCGACGTCGACCCCGATCGGGTGATAGAGATCGCGAACGACGAGCGGGCGACCGGCGCGTCGGACATCGTCATCTGCGACACGCTCGGCCAGGCCCACCCCGGCCAGGTCTCGTCGCTGATCAGGCGCGTCGTGACCGAGACCCCGACGCGCGAGATCGTCTTCCACGGTCACGACACGTGGGGCGCCGGGGTAGTCAACGCCCTCGCGGCGGTCGAGGCAGGCGCGACCGTGATCGACGGCGCGCTCGGCGGTCTCGGCGGATGTCCCTTCGCCCCGGGTGCGAGCGGGAATACGGCATCCGAGGACTTGCTCTTCGCGTTGCGTCCTGACTGGCTCGATCCAAACCGCTTCGCGCAGCTCGTCGCCGAATCGGAACGCCTGCTCACTGACCTGGGCGAGCCCAACCGTTCAAAGGCGCGCCAGGGTGCTCGCTCGAACGCGGCGGCATTTCCGTGGATCGTCACGGAGTAGGACTGGCCACTTAACGCAGCGCCACATCACATCTGCATCACGTCTCGTCGAGCACAGCCCCTCGCTCTTCAACGCCTGTTGAAGACCACTACAGTGTGAGGGATGCGAAGACTCTGAGGAGTATTCGCTCTGTGGCGCTGGCCTCCAAGTCATTGGGGTTCGGGGGCGTCTACGAGTGGTGGGGTGTTCCCGGGAAGGCGTGCCCCGCCGCTCTACTCCTTCGCGTCAGAGCGACGTGAACTGCGCGACCGTGTCCCACGCGAGCTTGACGATGAGCAGCGACAGGACGACGAGGAAGACGCGGCGCACGAAGCCGCTTCCGTTGCGGGTCGCCATCCGCGCACCGATGAATCCGCCCGCCATATTCAGTGCGGCCATCGCGACACCGAGGGCGAGCAGGATCTCGCCGTGCGTCCCATAGACGGCGAGGGCCGCGAGGTTCGTGGTCAGGTTGGCGATCTTGGCGTTGACGCTGGCTTGCAGAAAGCCGTAGCCGAGCACTGCAACGAGGAGGATGACGAAGAACGACCCGGTTCCCGGCCCGAGCAAGCCGTCATAGAAGCCGACCAACATGCCGATGGCCGCGGAACGCCACGCGATCGACGCGGTGGCCGTGTGTTTCGGCTCGTGATGCAGGCCCATCTTCGGCTTGAGCAGCGTGTAGATGGCGACGGCGACCACGGCCACGAGCACCACCGGCGTCAACACCTCGCGAGGCACGAAGCGCGACAGGGATGCCCCGACTGCCGACCCGGCAAACGCGCCGACGATCAGCGGAATCAGAAGCGGCAACTGCACGCGCACCCGCCTCAAATACACCCAGCTCGCCGACAACGTCCCGAAGAACGACGACAGCTTGTTGGTGCCCAGCACATACGGCGTCGGGATGTCGGCGGGCACGGCAATCACGAGGGCCGGAAGTTGAATCAACCCACCGCCCCCGACCACGGCATCCACCCATCCGGCGAGGCCGGCCGCGATCAGCAGAAAAGCGAGAGCCGCCGCTGAAACAGGAAGCCATTCGGCGAGCGCAGGACCATCGAACACGCTCCATTCTCTCCTGCTCGGGCGTCCGCGGGGCACAGCGGGCGCCCGCAGAGACATTCCCCCTCGGACGCGGCCGCATCAGCGAAAATCACCCACCTGGCGGTCGAGCGGCACGGTGCGCTCGACCACGACGTCGCCCGTGTGGGCGGTCGTGACGGTTTCGATCAGGACGATCTCCACCTCCTCTTCGGCGACGGGATTGTGCTGCACGCCTCGCGGAACGACATAGAACTGTCCGGGCGCGAGGACGACCTCCTGATCGTCGGGCAGCTGGATGCGGAGGTGGCCCGATACGACAAGGAACATTTCATCCTCGGCCTCGTGGGCGTGCCACACCAGCTCGCCCAACAGTTTCGCGACCTTCACGTATTGATCGTTCACGCGGGCAACGACCCGCGGCGTCCAATGCGCCTCGACCATGCTGAGTTCGGCGGCCACGTCTATCCCGGAAAGAGCAGTCATGCAGCCATTATGGGCCGCCGACGCCTCGCCCGTGGACTAGCTCGGCGTGCGGCCACCGAGCAGACGCGTGGCTTCGGTCGCCGCAGCCACCACGGCGGGGGCCCAGCCGTCGAGGCGGTCGGGGGTCATGCGGGCTGCCGGGCCGCTGAGGTTGATCGCCATGCGCACCTCGCCCCCGGGTTCGAAGATGGGCGCGGCGAGGCCGGCGAGGCCATCGACCCGTTCGTTGCGCGTGATGGCGAAACCGTGCTCGCGCGTCTCGTCGAGCGCTGCCGCAAGCGCGTCGACGTCGGTGACTGTTTGCGAGGCGAGCGACGGCAGGGGCCGGGAGAGGATGTCGGCACGCAGGTCGTCGTTCCAGGCCAGCAGCACGCGGCCGGCCGAACCCGCTCCGAGCGGCGCGACCTTGCCGACGTAGCTGTCCTGGCGCAGCTCATGGTGCGTCTCTTCGACGGCTATGCACACGCGATAGTCGTCGGCCGAGCGGAACAGGGACGCCGTCTCCCCCGTCTCGTCGCGCAACCGGCGCAGGATGGGCGCGATCTGGTCGATGACGCGCATGCCCCGCACGGCGGGCGCGGCCCAAAACGCCATGCGCAGGCCCACGCGGAAACGGTCGTCGTCGCGGTCAAGAAAACCCTGCGACACGAGGTTGGTGACGAGGCGCTGCGTCGTCGAGCCGGGAAGACCCGTCGACGCGCGGATCTGCGCGAGCGTCAGGACGGGGGTCTCGAGCGAAAACGTGTTCAGGATGTCGGTGATCTTGCCGAGAACGAGCAACGGCGCTGCGGCAGCCGATGCGCCCTCAGAATTCGTCATAGCTCGAATCTAGGCCATGGGTTTCGGCGCCGACGGGGACACGCCCCGCGCCCGGGCCGGCAGCAAGCGCGGGATGAGGCGCACGAGCACGACGATGGCGACGAGTTCGACGAGCGTCTGCGTGACCACGGCGAGCGGGGCGAGATCGAACGCCGCGGGAAGCGCCAGCGCCAGCGGGAGGACGACGAGCGAATTGCGCGTGACCCCACTGAATGTGAGGGCGCGGGCCGAGGGAACATCGAGTCGGGCGAGACGGGCGGCCAGGCATCCGAGCGGCACCATCACGACGACGAACGCCGCGTAGAGCGGGATGAGCCCGGCGAGCCGCCCCAGGTTGGCCGCGACGGGCCCGATCTGCGATGCCACGACCACGAACAGCGTGAGCATCATGAGCGGCACCATCGCCGCCTCGAAGACCCCAAGGATGCCGCGGGCGAACGTTTGCCCGCGACCCCGTGGCCCCGGTCCCGATCCCGACCCCGCAAGCCACTGCACGATCGCGGCAACGATGAGGGGCACCAGGATGAGCCACACGAACGCCTCGACGAACGGCCCCGGCTCGATCACCGACACCGCCTCGGGCCCCGCGAAGGCCAGCAGGTAGAGCGGCAGAAGCAACAACTGCGCGAGCATGAGCAGCGGCGCCGCGGCCAACAGGCGATCGGATGCCCCGCCCGCCAGCCCCGCGAACACGATCACGTAGTCCACACACGGCGTCAGCAGCACGAGCAGAACACCGACCAGCAGCGCATCATCCGCCGCGACGAACCGGCTGAGCCCGAACACGACCGCGGGCACGACGACGAAGTTCAGCACACCGAGCACCGAGACGAAGCGGATGTCGCGGGCGGCCCGCCCCAGCATCCGAAACGGCACGGCAAGGAATGTCGCGAGAAGCAGCAGCGCGAGAACCGGCGTGACGAGGGCATCCAGCGCGCGAGCGGCCGGCACGACCAGCCCGACCACCACGGCGGCGACGATTGCTGCGAGGTAAAGCAGCACCTGATGTCGCGAAAGCCAGAGGGTCACCCGTTCATCATCGCCCAACCCGCGCACCAGGACCGACGGCCTGGGACAGCGCGCTCAGGAGACGGTCGCGGCCTCGATGTCGAGCAGGCGGCCGGCGATGCGTTCGAGCAGGTCGTCGATGTGGTCGGCCGCGAAGATGCGGTCGGCCGTGATGAGCGCGAGGCCGACGACGCCGCCGAATTCGCCCAGGTGCGACACGGCGACGGTCAGGTTGCGCGTGGCCAGCGGCATCGAGCGCTGATAGACGCGTTCGCGCACCCCAGATAGCAGGATCTCGCCGCATTCGGACAGCTGCCCCGACACGACGATCGACTCGGGGTTGAGGATGCTGACCAGGTCGGCCACGGCGTCGCCCAAAACCCGCCCGGCCCGGCGCATGAGACGCACCGCCTCGAGGTTGCCCTGTTTGACCAGCGACACGACGCCCGCCACATCATCGACCTCGACCCCGGCGGCCGCCAGATCGCGGATGAGCGCCCAGCCGCCCGCATACGCCTCGACGCAGCCCACGTTGCCGCAGCGGCACGGCAGCTGTTCCGATGATTCGGCGATGGCCGCGCGCGTGTGGCCGATGTCGCCGGCCGCGCCCTCGCTGCCGCGGATGATCTGGCCGTTGAAGACGAGACCCGAGCCGATGCCCGTGCCCACCTTCAGGCTGATGAGGTTGTCGTGGTGGTGCGGCCGCGCCTCGGCGACGGCGCGCGAGTTGGCGTCGTTCTCGACGATGACCGGCACGCCGTAACCCGAGAACCAGCCGGCGATGTCGAAGCCGTCCCAGCCCGTCATGATGGGCGGGTTGACCACGCGACCGGCGGCGAATTCGACGGGTCCCGGCACGGCGATACCGACGCCCCAGACCTCGGCGGGCGCCTGCGTGGTCGGGTCGATCAGCAGTTCGGCGAGCGCCGCATCGACCTCGCCGAGCACGCGTTCGGGGCCGTCCCACACGTTCACCGTGACGCGCGTGTGCCGCAGGGGTTCGCCCCCGAGATCGCAGACGGCGACGACGAGACCGGTCGCCCCGATATCCGCTGTGGCGATGACGGCGCGGTCGCGATTGAGCACGAAACGGCTGGATGGCCGCCCCCCGGTCGACTCCCCACCCTCCATCGCCGCGATCAGCCCGGCTTCGTGCAGGGCGCCCAGGCGGTGGTTGACGGTCGACCGCGACAGCCCGGACGTTTCGATGACGTCGACCCGGCTGAGTTCACCGTGCTCGCGAAAGAGCGCCAGTATCTCGCCGATATGGGTTCGCATGTCTTTCACTTTACGCAGAGCTCCGTCGCTGTCCGTGGCCGTCTTTTCCCAGACTAACGGCAACATCGTTAAGTTGGGCAACTTTTGTGTTGCAAAAACTCAAAAGTGCGCGTAGTTTTTCTCAGGAAGGCACACAGTAGTGCTCCTATCCCCAAGGATGACAATGTTCAGCAAAGACGCAACATGGCTCAGGACCGCCCGCATCGCCGTCCCCCTCGGCGTAGCGGCGCTCGTGCTCACCGGCTGCTCGGGTGGCGGGGCCACCGGCGGCGACGGAACCTCCTCGACCAAGGTCGCGGCCGTGATCAAAGGCCTCGACAACCCCTTCTTCCAGTACATGGAAACCGGCATCAACGACACCGCCAAGAGCGACGACGTTAGCGTGCAGGTGCAGGCCGCCGCCGATATCGGCGACACCACGGGCCAGGCCGACAAGCTCACGGCCCTCGTCGGCCAGGACTTCGGCTGCTACATCGTGAACCCCATCTCGGGCACCAACCTCGTGCAGGCGCTCAGCCAGGTCTCCACGGCCGGCAAGACCATCGTCAACATCGACCAGCCCATCGACGCGGATGCCGCCAAGACCGCGAACCTCGACATCGCCACCTACATCGGCACCGACAACGAGGCCGCCGGCGGCAAGGCCGGCGACTTCGTGCTCGATCAGATCGACCCCGGCTCCGAGGTCGCCATCATCGGCGGTATCGCGGGAGACGTGACGAGCGCCGCACGCATCGACGGCTTCAAGGCCGCGGTCGGCAGCGACGTCGACGTCATCCAGGAAACGGCCGCCGACTGGAAGCGCGAGATGGCCCTCACGCAGGCCACCGACATCATCGCCGCCAACCCCGACATCAAGGCGTTCTTCGCCGCGAACGACGACATGGGCCTCGGCATCGTCAAGGCCGTCGAGAACGCCGGCAAGACCGGTGAGATCACGGTCGTGAGCGTCGACGGCAACGAGGATGCGCTGGAGTCGGTCAAGGCCGGCGGGCTCTCGGCCACGGTCGCGCAGTACCCCTTCGCCGTCGGACAGCTCGGCGTGCAGGCCTGTGAGGTCGCGACATCCGGTGGCGACCTGCCGAAGAACATCGAGTCCCCCACGGCTCTCGTCACCTCGGCCGAAGCCGACCAGGCGCTCGACGCGTTCCCGCAGCCCTTCGCGCCCTTCGAGAACCCCCTCGAGGACCTGCTCAAGAAGTAACCGATCGCGTGTCGCGGGCCCTCCCCCCGGCCCGCGACACGTGAGGCCGCCCGCCACGGGCTCACCGACTCATCGACATCGCCCGAGTTAGAACGGAACCCCCACTCCCCATGAGTACAACAACCGAAGCCCGACCCGGAAGGATGCAGGCGGTCGCCGCTCAGACCCGCCAGCTCAGCTTCTGGGCCGAGAACGCGGCACCGATCGGGCTCGTCGCCCTCGTGATCGTGTTCTCGATCCTGAGCCCCACCTTCCTCACCCTCGGCAACATCCGCGCCATGCTCGTGGCCGCCGCGATCCTCGTGATCTTGGCGATCGGGCAGGCGTTCGTCATCACGACGGGCGGCATCGACCTGTCCATCTCGGCCACCATGACGCTCGGCGCCATCGGATTCGGCCTCGCGTTCAGCAACGGGCTCGGGTTCTGGGCGTCGGCGCTCGTCGCCATCCTGTCGGCCATGCTGATCGGCCTCATCAACGGGTTACTGATAGCCAAGGGCAAGGTGACGGACTTCATCGCCACGCTCGGAACCCTGTCCGTCGCAACGGGTCTCGCGCTCATCATCTCGAACGGCAAGCCCATCAACGTGAACAGCCCCGAGCTGCTGACGCTCACGTCGGGCTCGCTCGGAATCTTCGGGTACCCGATCATCCTGGCCGCCATCGTGGCCGCCGTCGCCTGGTTCGTCATGTTCCGCACGCGCTTCGGTCTGCATGTGCAGGCCGTCGGCGGCAGCGAAGAGAGCGCCGTGGCCAACGGCATCAGCGCCACCAAGGTGCGCCTCGCGGTCTACCTGATCGCCGCGGGCCTCGCCGGTCTCGCCGCCCTGCTGCTCGTCGCACGCGTCGGTGCCGCCGAACCCGCCATCAACACGCAGTTCCTGCTCAACTCGATCGCGGCCGTCGTGCTCGGTGGTGTCAGCCTCACGGGCGGCAAGGCCAAGATCGTCGGACCCGTGATCGGTGCCCTGCTGCTCACGGCCCTCACCAACGGATTGACGCTGCTCGGCGTCTCGCAGTTCTACCAGCCGCTCGCCGTCGGACTCGTCGTAGTTCTGGCCGCCCTACTCACGAGGTTCCAGAAGAAATGACCAACACTCAGCCTTCTCCGCACACGGGCACGACCCCGGCGGGCGATTTCATCCTCACCGCCACCGACATCAAGAAGTCGTTCGGCGGCGTGCACGCCCTGAAGGGCGCGTCGATGACCATGCGTCGCGGCGAGATCACGGCCCTCATCGGCGACAACGGCGCCGGCAAGAGCACCATGGTCCGGTCGCTGTCTGGCATTCACAAACCCGACTCGGGCGAGATCACACTCGACGGAAAGACCGTGTCGTTCGACAACCCGAACGCCGCCCGCAACCACGGCATCGAGACCGTGCAGCAGAACCTGGCGCTCGTCGAAGACCTCACGGTGTGGCAGAACTTCTTCCTCGGCCGCGAGAAGACGCACGGCTTCGGCCCGTTCCGCACGCTTGACCGCCGCGTCATGCGCTCGACCGCCGAAGGCATGCTGAAGGATCTGGCCGTCAACGTGCCGCCCGTCTCGAGCAAGGTGCGCCGCCTCTCGGGCGGTCAGCGCCAGGCCGTCGCCATCGCCCGCGCCGCCGGCTGGGGCTCGAAGATCGTCATCATGGACGAGCCGACCGCCGCCCTGGGCGTGCAAGAGACCGCTCGCGTCGAGGGTGTCATCAACACGCTGCGCGACTCGGGCGTGGCCGTGCTGCTCATCAGCCACAACTTCGACCAGGTCATGCGCCTCTCTGACCACATCTGGGTGATGCGCGCGGGCACGGCCGTTGCCGAGCGCCGCACGAGCGAGACGAACGGCGCCGAGCTCGTGGCGCTGATCACCGGCGCGAAGGCGTCCTGAGGTGATCGCGTTCTCGCGGCGGGCGGCGCAGCTCGACACCCCGTTGGGCGTGCACGCCGGAACGTTCGTCAACACGTGGACGCCCGAGGCATCCCGATTCGCCATCGAGGGGGCTGCGGCATCCGGTTTCGATCTGATCGAGATCCCGCTGCCCGATGCCGATCAGCGTGATGGTTCCGCAACCGTGGCCCTGCTCGATGAGACCGGTCTCGACGCGGTCGTCTCGCTGGCTCTCGACCCGTCGACCGATATCAACACGGATGATGCGGAGCTATCGGCTCGGGGCGAGCGCAAGCTGCTGGACGCCGTCGACTTCGCCGCGTCGATCGGGGCGGGGTATGTCGGGGGTGTCACGTTCTCGGCCATGACGAAGTACAGCCACCCGGCGAGCGCCGCCTCCCGCGAGAATTCGCTCTCGGTGCTCACGCGCGTCGCCCAGCACGCCCGATCGCTCGGCGTGGTCATCGGCCTCGAATATGTGAACCGCTACGAGAGCAACCTGTTGAACACGGCCGCGCAGACGGCAGAGTTCATCCGCGAACTGGCTACGCGCGGCGCCGAGAACGTGCTGCTGCACATCGACACCTATCACGCGAACAATGAGGAAGTCTCGCAGGCCGCCGCCGTGCGCGATGCGGGACATCACCTCGGTTATCTGCACATCGCCGAGAACCACCGCGGCCTGCTCGGCACGGGTTCGATCGACTGGGCCGGATTGTTCGGGGCCCTTGCGGCCGCCGACTACCGAGGTCCCCTCACCTTCGAGTCCTTCTCGGGGGCCGTCGTCTCGCCCGCCACGCGCGACGACATCGGCCTCTGGCGCAGCCTGTGGCACGACCCCGTCGAAGCCTCCGCCCACGCCAACGCTTTCCTGCGAGCCCAGCTCGCGATCCACTCACCGCAACTCACCTAAGGAACCCCATGTCGAACAACAAACTCGGAGTCCACGCCCTCGTCTTCTCGGGCGGCACCACACCGTCCGAGGTCGACCTCATCATCGCCGAGACCAAGAAGGCCGGCTTCGACCTGCTCGAGCTCTCGCTGCACGACGCGGGCAACCTCGACGTCCCCGCCGCGCGCGCCGCCCTCGACGCCGCCGGCCTCGGCATCGTGTGCTCGCGCGGCCTCGCCTTCGACGCGGACGTCTCGAGCGACGACCCCGCCACCGTTAGCCGCGGCGCCGACCTGCTGCAGTACTCGCTGGGCGTCACGCACGACCTCGGCGGAACCCACTTCACGGGCGCCCTCTACAGCGCCCTCGGCAAGTACGGTCACGCCCTCACCACAGCCGGCCGCGCCAACGTCGTCGCCACCCTCAAGGACCTCGCGGTCGAGGCCCAGGGTCGCGGCATGACGCTCGGCCTCGAGATCTGCAACCGCTACGAGACCAACGTCATCAACACGGCCGCCGACGCCCTGCGCCTGGCCGACGACATCGGTCACGACAACGTGCTCATCCACCTCGACACCTACCACATGAACATCGAGGAAGACGATCTCGTGCGCCCCGTGCACCTCGTGGGCGACCGCCTCGGCTACGTGCACATCGGCGAGAACCACCGCGGTTACCTCGGCTCGGGTCACCTCGACTTCACGTCGTTCTTCCACGCCCTCGCCGACATCTCCTACGACGGCCCCATCACCTTCGAGTCGTTCTCGTCGGCCGTCGTCTCGCCCACGCTCTCGAACGACCTGGCGATCTGGCGTAACCTCTGGAACGACGGCCCCGCGCTGGCCGCCCACTCCCACGCCTACCTCACCAACATGCTCGAGGGGACCCGTGTCTAATCTCGTTTCAGACCCGTCGGATGCATCCGGCCCGTCAGACGCCCCGAGCCCGGCAGAAGCCGAAGAACGCTCGGATGCCGCGGCCGACGCTCTCGACGCCCTCGCCCGCCGCGCGCTCGCACTCGTTCCGGCGGGTGGCGGGCGGGCCGTCGTCGGCATAGCTGGCAGCCCGGGAGCGGGCAAGACCACGCTCGCGGTGCAGCTCGCGGCCCGGGTGAACGCGATCGTCGCTGCTGAGGCATCCTCGGCTTCTGCGTCGGTCTCAACTGCGCCGTCGCCCCACTTCGCCGCCCACCTGCCCATGGATGGCTACCACCTCGCCAATTCGACGCTCGACAACCTCGGCCGCCGCGACCGCAAGGGCGCCATCGACACCTTCGACGGCTGGGGCTTCGTCGCCCTGCTGCGACGGTTGCACGCCGAGACATCCCACGCCGTCTATGCGCCGAGCTTCGACCGCACGGTCGAGGAGCCCATCGCCGGCGAGATCGCTGTCCTGCCCGACACGAAGCTCGTCATCGTCGAGGGCAACTACCTGCTCGTCGACGAGACCCCGTGGGCCGATGTGAAGGGTCTGCTGGCCGAGGCCTGGTTCTGCGAGACCACCGACGACGAGCGCGTGCGTAGGCTGGTCGACCGGCACGAACGCCACGGCCGCACGCCCGAAGCCGCCAAAGCCTGGGCCGAATCGGTGGATGGCAAGAATGCGATCCTCATCGAATCGACCATGCCACGCGCCGACCTCGTCGTCTCGGGTGTCACCGCGGCGGTCCTCCCCCGCTGACGGTTCAGCCGACGGGGTCGGCGGCGCGGCGCTCCCGGAACGCCACCATGTTCATGCGGTTGCCGCAGCGCACGCTGCAGAAACGTTTCGACCCGTTGCGCGACAGGTCGACCAGCATGCCCTCGCAGTCGAAGGCCGCGCAGTGCCGCAGGCGGCTCGTCTCGTTCGACCGCACCACGTCGATGAGCGCCATGGCGGCCTCGACGAGGAAGCGGTCGGCGAGCGGGGCCTCCTGCGACGTGGCGTGCACATGCCAGTCGATGCCGTCGTGACGCTCAAGCCGGGGCACGGCGTTGAGTCGCGCCAGCAGTTCGTTGATGGGCGCAATCATGTCGTCGCGGTCGAGCGTCCAGATCTCGCGCAGGCGGGCCCGGGCCGCCCGCATGGCGTCGAGCTCGGCGTCGTCGCGGTCGAACCGCCCCGAGAAGCCGGATTCGGCCATCAGGCTGCTCAACTGGTCGCGCGTGGACAGCTCGTCCTCGCCCGATCGGCTCGCGCCGGCGACCGTGTTGAGGATGGCGGCGTTAAACTCGAGGACATCCTCGGTGTCAGGGGCAAAAAGCAATTTGACTCCTTATCTCTGACGAGTCTAACGTCAGGAGCGTAAGAACATTCGCTCCTGACGAATCGAGCTCAGCGTGCACCGTCGACACCTCACGACCGGCCTCATCATCGCCGTCGTCGCGGCCGTCTCCTTCGGGGTGTCCGGCCCCTTCGTGAAGCCGCTGCTGCAGGCCGGCTGGAGTCCCGTGGCCGCCGTCGCCCTGCGCGCCTTCATCGGCGGAATCCTGCTCGCGCCCGTGGCCCTCGTCATGCTGCGCGGCAACCTCCGCCCCCTGTGGCGCTCCCGCTGGCGCGTGCTCGGCATGGGCAGCGTCGGCGTCGCCGGGGCCCAGGTCTTCTACTTCTCGGCCGTTCAGCGCATCCCCGTCGGCACCGCCATCCTGCTCGAATACCTGGCGCCCCTGCTGCTCGTCGCCGTGGCCTGGGTCATGACGCGCCGCCGCCCGGCCGTGCCCGTGCTCATCGGCTCGGTCGTCGCCGCGGGCGGCCTCGTGCTCGTGGTCTCGCCGGCCGACGGTGGCCCCCTCGACTTCTTAGGGCTGCTCTTCGGCCTCGGCGCCATGGTGTGCTGCGCCGTCTACTTCGTCATCGCCGCGCAAGAGTCGGATGATCTGCCGCCCGTCGCCCTCGCCGCATCCGGCCTGCTCGTCGGCTCGATTCTGCTCACGCTGCTCGGGCTGACCGGACTCGTGCCCTTCACCGCATCCGCCGCCGACGTCACGGTGCTCGGCAACGTGGTGCCCTGGTGGGTGCCCATGCTCGTGATCGGCGTCGTCGCCACCGCGGTCGCCTATGCCACGAGCATCACGGCGAGCGCCATGCTCGGCTCGCGGCTCGCCTCCTTCGCGGGCCTGCTAGAGGTGGCCGCCGCCGCCGCCTGGGCCTGGCTCCTCCTCGGCGAACAGCTCTCGACCCTGCAACTGCTGGGCGGCGCGCTCATCGTGGCGGGCATCATCGCGGTGCGCTTCGACGCCCGCAGCGACAGCCTCACGCTCGATGAGGCGCCCGCCACGCCCGCTCCGCTCAAGGATGCACTGCCCGGGCCCACCAGCTGAGAAGCGGCACGAACTTGGAGTCGTGACCCCTTGGTGCGACTCCCCCGCCACTGCCGGTCAGCGCGCGCGTTAGCGAGCACGTCGGCGAGCGCGTCGTGCACCAGCGCCCGATTCAGACGGGCGGCAGGATCCCCGGATAGGGGTTCTTCGGCTTCAGCGACTGCAGCCAGAGCAGTTCCTGGCGCGACATCTTGCCGTCGCGCGCCCGGCGGGCGGTCGCCATGATGCGCAGCTGGGGCCGGGCCCTCACCCACCAGACGGGACGCGTCTGCTGCATGACCGCCCAGCCGTAGATGAGCCGCTGCTCGCGTGGGTAGGCCCGATACTGGCGCCCCACCCACACGAGCAGCACCACGAAGGGCAGCGCACACAGCACCATGATGACCCCGAGTCCGCGGTACTCGCGCGACGAGATGCTCAACGCGATGCCGAAGACGGGCAGCAGCACGAGCCCCGCGATGGCCGTGCCGAATTGGATCGCCCAGTAGCGGTTCCCCGCGGATGTCGCACTCATCCACACAATGTAACGCCGAGTAGCGGGCAGGCGATGCGACATTGCGCGAGGTGGCCATCGACGGCCGTCGGGCGTCTACTCGGCGGAGTAGGCGGCGGCCACGTCGAGGATCCAGGTGACGCCGAAGCGGTCGGTCAGCATGCCGAAGCCTGGGCTCCACGCCGATGCGGCGAGCGTCTCGACGACTGTGGCGTCGGCCGAGAGCGCGTTCCAGTAGCGCTCGATCTCGCCGAGGGTCTCACCCCGAACCGACACGAAGAACGGCTGGTCGGTGAGCGTGACCCCGTTTTCCCGGCGCGTGGAGCCGCTCGCCGGGGAGGCGTCGGCGGCGCCGGGGATGGTGGGGATGTCGTAAGCCATGACGCGGAAGCCGCTAGCCGTTTCGACCTGGCCGAAGACCACGTTGTCGGCCCCGGGGACATCCTTCGGCATGCCGAAATCGCCGTAGGTGGCGATGGTCGCCCGGCCGCCGAAAACCGAGCCATAGAACTCGAGGGCCGCTCGGGCTTCGCCGCGGAAGTTGAGGTGGGTCGTGGTGGTGATGCTCATGTCTGCTCCTTGTGACTGGCGCCGGGCTCATCCCGACATCGACCACTGTGGCAGCCGTCTAGGACAGCTTCGGTCCTACACTCGACCTAGTATCGACGCATGGCCACCCCCACCTCGCGACTGCTCATGTTGCTCTCGCTGTTGCAGGCGCGACGCGACTGGCCGGGCGCCCTCCTGGCCGAACGCCTCGACATCAGTCACCGCACGGTGCGGCGCGATATCGACCGGTTGCGTGAGATGGGTTATCGCATCGAGGCCACCATGGGCCCCGACGGCGGCTACCGTCTAGACGCGGGCGAACAGCTTCCCCCGCTGCTCTTCGATGACGACCAGGTGATCGCTTTGGCGGTGGCTCTGCGCTCGGCACCCCTGCTCGGCGCGGGCACCGAAGAGGCCGCGCTGCGGGCGCTCACGACGGTCAGACAGGTCATGCCCTCCCGACTGCGACACCGCGTGGATGCCCTCCACTTCACGACCCTCGGCCCGCGCGCGTCGACCTCCAACACACGCCCGAACGCGAGCCCCGGCCCCGACACCGGCACTGACACCGACACCGACGCGGTCACCGACAGCGTCACACCGGATGTCCTCATCGCGCTCTCGAGCGCCGCGCGCGCCCACGAGGTGCTGCGCTTCGACTACGGCGCGGATGCATCCCCACGCCGCGTCGAGCCACACCATCTCGTCGCCTCCAACGGTCGCTGGTACCTCGTCGCCTGGGATCTCGACCGGGATGACTGGCGCATCTTCCGCGCCGACCGCGTGACCCCGCGCATCCCGACCGGGCCTCGCTTCTCGCCGCGCGAACTGCCCGGGGGCGATGCCGCGACTTTCGTCTCGGCGCGCTTCAGGGGTTCGACCGAGCGCGACGAGTGGCCGTGCACCGGCACCGTCGTGGTGCACCTCCCCGCCTCCGAAGTGGCGCCCTTCGCGGCCGACGGCATGGTCACGGACCTCGGCGACGGCCGCTGCACGCTGGTTTCCGGCTCGTGGTCATGGGTGGCCCTCGCCGCCGCGCTGGGCCGCTTCGACGCGCGCATCGATGTGGTCGAGCCGCCCGAACTCGCGGCGGCCTTCGGCACACTGGCCGCCCGCAACGCCGAGACGGCCGCGCGCTAACGCAACTCGGGCAGCTCCTGCGTGGTCTCGGCCACCTGGGTGAGCTTGGCCGCGACGGGCCGGAACGGGCGGGACGTGATGATGTAGTCCACGATCGCGCGGCCGGCCAGGCCCAGCCGGGTGCGCGGATAGGCGAAGCGAACGAGCGCGTCGGGCACGTTCTGCACATCGTCGACGAGCGGACGCATCCACGTCTCGAAGTCGCGCAAGGCGGCACCCCGATCATCCGCGCGCTGGGTGAGGAAGGCGGCGAGCACATAGCCACTGGTGAGTGCGAGGGATGCGCCGCCGCCGCCCATGGGCGTCACACACCACGCCGCATCGCCGATCACGACCACCCGTCCACGGTGCCAAGTACCCATGCGCACCTGCGTCAGCTCGTCGAGATACATGTCGTCGGAGTTGCGGAATCCCTCGAGCACACGGCCGGTCTCCCAACCCGCGTCGCTGTAGTGATGGCCGACGACGTCCATCGCCGTGGCCCGGTCGACCCGCGCGAGGCCCGACTTGGCCGGCGAGGCATACGCGAGGATCGCTCGAATGGTGCCGTGGTTATCCGGCCGCAGGTGGATCTGCCGTCCGCCGACGGCGGTGTACCAGCGCCACCGATCGTCGTCGGCGGGTGTGCGCGGGATGGTGCCGAACACCATGGTCACCCCAAGGTCGCGCAGATCGACGTCGTCACCGAAGAGCCGATCTCGCGTGCTCGATCGCACACCCTCGGCGACGATGAAGAGATCTGCGTGGATGCTCCGGCCCGACGACGTCGTGAGCACGACGGGCCCCGAGGCGTCATCGACCTCATCGGTGACGGTCTCGCCGAAGATGAAATCCACCCCCTCTGGCAGAGCTCCTCGGATGGTCTGGGCGAGGTCTCCGCGCAGGATCTCGAGTTCGGCCGTCGCCCCGTTGCCGTCCCCAGCGGGCAATTCGACACGCACCGCGCCCGACTTCTTCATCAGCACGGTGCCCGTCTCGGTCGTGTTCTGGGCCTTGACGGCGTCGAACAGTCCCATGCGCGTCAGCACCTCGCGGGCGACCCCACGCACATCGACGTTCTGACCGCCGTCGCGGAAACTCGGCGCGCGCTCGATGACCGTGACGTCCCAGCCGATACGGCGCAGCCAGAAGGCCGCCGACAGCCCCGCGATACTGCCCCCCGAGATGACGGCGTGTGGTGTAGTCATAGTGTGCTCCGCTTTCCGAGCACGACCCGTGTCATGCTTTACAGTAAAGCTACTACACAGTGAAGGAAAATGCATGCCCGACGTGGACCCCCTCACGGCCGACTGGTCGACCGAGCAGACCGAGGTCATGCAGCGACTGCGCGACTGGGCGACGAGCTTCGCCGAGCTGAACCTCAACCTCGCAACGTGGATGGACCTGCCGAGTTCCGATGCCAACGCCCTCGGCCACATCGTCTGGGCGGCCGAAGACGGCCACCCGCTGACACCCGCCGACCTGTCGCGTCAGATCGGCATGACATCCGGCGCCACGACCGTGCTGCTCAACCGCCTCGAATCGGCCGGTCACATCCGCCGCAGCCGCGAACACGACGACCGGCGCCGCGTGACCCTGAGACCCGAACCATCCGCTCGGGAGCAGGCGCGGGCATTCCTCGCCGAATCGGGGGCCGAGATCGCCCATGTCGTGCAATCGACGCCGCCCGAGCACCTGCGAATCGTGGCCGATTTCACCACCCGCCTGGGCGCGGCGAGCACCGAGGCGAACACCCGCCTGCGCCAGAGACCGCGCCCGTAACACGCGGCGGCCGGGCAAACCCGCCGCCCGACTAGATGGCCTCGACGCGCGAGACCCACGCAGCCCGCCTCGGTACAGTGGACGTGCGGTTGACACGTTTCCAGCGAGAGTGAGTGCATGGCCACGATCAAGGATGTCGCGGAGCGCGCGGGGGTCGCGCTCGGCACGGCGTCGCGCGTGCTGAGTGGCAGCACCCAGACCTCGCCCGACTCGCGCGCCCGGGTACTGGCCGCCGCCGCCGAACTCAACTACATCGCCAACGGGCCGGCCCGCGCGTTGCGTCGCGCACGCACCGATGTGCTCGGGCTGCTCGTCTCCGACATTCGCAACCCGTTCTTCTCCGAGCTGGCCCACGCAGCCGAGACCGAAGCCATGCGGCGCGGTTACACCGTCATCTTGGCCAACGCCAACGAGGACGAAGCGCAGGCCGACGAATACCTGCGCATCTTCGCCGGGCAGCGCATCGACGGGCTGCTCCTGTCGCCGCAGGGCCCGCTCTCACCGCGGCTCACGTCGCTCCTTGCTTCCGGCATGCCCGTCGTGTTGCTCAACCGTCGCGTCGCGGGTCTCGACGCGCCCCTCTTCTCGACCGACAACGCCCAGGGCGTCGGCCTCGTGCTCGACTGGCTGCAGGCGGGCGGCCACCGCGACGTGGCCTTCGTCGGCGGCCCGACGGCCATGTCGACGGGAGCCGAGCGACTGGCGGCTTATCTGGCGGGCCGCGAATCGCACGGCATCAGCACCGACGACGCCCTCATCGACAGCGGAGACTTCCTCGCGGGTGGCGCCGCGGCGGCCATCGCCCGCATCCTCGATCGGGGCGTGCGCCCCACGGCCGTCTTCGGCGCGAACGGTCCCACGACGCTCGGTGTGGTGCGCGGCCTGCGCGAACGCCTGGGCGTCGAGGCCGCCTCGCGCATCGAGGTCGTCTCGTTCGACAACCTCGACTGGTTCGAGTTCGCCACTCCCCCCATCAGCGCCGTGCGCAACGACGCCGCGACCATCGGCCGACTGGGCGTTGCAGGTTTGATCGGCCTGATCGAGGGCCGGGATGTCGCCTCCGAGCGCATCGAGACCACCTTCGTCGATCGCCGAAACGTCTGACCGATCGCTTGCCAAACCCGGCAGGGTGGGGCAACATGGTGTCAACGCAGTCCGTGGAAACGATTCCATGGAAACGATTCCCCCGAAAGGTTCACCATGCGAGTCGCCATCGGCGCCGACCACGCGGGCTTCCCCGTCAAACAGCGCGTCATCGACGCCGTCGAGAAGCTCGGGCACAGCGTGATCGACCGCGGCACCGACAGCACGGCACCCGTCGACTTCCCCGATATCACCCAGGCCACGTGCGCTCCCGTGCTCGACGGCACGGCTGACCGCGCCATTCTCGTGTGCGGAACGGGCGCGGGGGCGATCATGGCCGCGAACAAGATCCCCGGCATCCGCTGCGGCCTGGCCAACGAGACCTACTCGGCCCACCAGGCCGTCGAACACGACGACGCCAACGTCATCGCCCTGGGCGCGTGGCTCGTGCCCCCCGCCGTCATCGACGACATCGTCGCCGAATTCCTCGCCGCCACCTTCGACGATGACGACGACACCCGTCGCCGCGTCGCCAAGTTGAACGCGCTCGACGACCTCACCCCGAGCCGACCGCGCGCAACCTCCTGACCACCCGGGGCCCCACAGCCCCTCCCGACCCCGTTCGTTCGTCCCGATCAAAGGAGATCCACCCGTGACAAACGCCACAGACCCCACGCATCCCACGAGCCCCGCCGGACCGGCGACCACGCAACAGTCCCCGCTCGGCTCGAAAGACCGCAACAAGACCGCAATCGCCGCCGCGCTCGGCACGAGCGTGGAGAACTACGACTTCATCGCCTACGGCACGGCATCGGCCCTCTACTTCAGCGCCGTCTTCTTTCCCGAGAGCGACCGCTTCGTCGGCACGCTCCTCTCCTTCGCCACGCTGGCGGTGGGCTTCCTCATGCGCCCCCTTGGCGGCGCGATCGGCGGCTACCTGGCCGACAAATTCGGTCGCAAACCGGTGCTCGTCGGAGCCATGCTCGTCATGGGCGGCGCCACGTTCCTCATCGGCCTGCTGCCGACCTACGCGACCGTTGGCGTCATCGCCCCCATCCTGCTCGTCATCATCCGCATGATCCAGGGACTCGCCTTCGGCGCCGAATGGGGCGGGGCCATCACCATGGCCTACGAACACGCCCCCTGGAACCGGCGCGGCATGTACGCCGCCATCCCCCAGTCGGGCAACCCGCTCGGCATCGCGCTGGCGAGCGGCATGTTCCTCGTGTGCGCCAACCTCGAGGGCGACTGGGCCTGGCGCATCCCGTTCCTTCTGAGCGCCGTGCTCGTCGTCGTCGCTCTGGTCGTGCGATCCCGTCTGTCCGAGTCGCCCGAGTTCGAAGAGGCGAAGGCCGAGGGGCGCATCGAGAAGAACCCGTTCCTCACGACCATCCGCCGCGACTGGAAGAGCATCCTGCGCGTCATCGCCCTGCGCATCGTCGAATCGTTCGCCTATTACTCGACGGCCACCTACCTGCTGAACTATCTCACCGAGCGGTACCCCGACATCCGGCCCACCGCATTGGGCGCGATCACGGCCGCGAGCCTCATCGCGATCGTCGTGACATTCCTGGCGGGGTCGCTCACCGACCGCATCGGCCGGCGCCCCATCTACATCGTCGGATGCGTCGTCGCCATCCTGTTCGCTTTCCCCATGTATCTCCTGACCAACGACGGCACCCCCGCGCTCGTCGTGGCCGTATTCATCTTCGGCATCGGCTTCATCCACGCGTCTCTCACGGGAACGCAGGGCTCGTTGCTGACCGAGCAGTTCGGCACCTCGACGCGCACGTCCGGCGCCTCGCTGGGCTACCAGATCGCCGCGGCTCTCGGCGGATTCGCGCCGCTGCTGGCCGCCGCACTTGTCGGCTGGCTTGGATGGCCGGGCGCCTCGCTGCTCTACATGTTCGCCGCCGTCGTGGGCCTCATCGGCATCCTGATCACGCGGGAGACGTACGGCAAGGCCGAACGAGCGCGTATGAACGCGCTCGTGGCAGAGGAACGCGCTCGCGTGACGGCGTCGACGCGCTAGTCACCGACGGTCAGTCTTCGAGGTGGCCGATGGACTTGCGTTCGAAGAAGTCGCAGAGCGCCGCTGCGACCGCGAGTTCGGCCGACAGCCCGTGCAGGTTCTGGGCGGTGAGATCGAACGCATCCGAGCGGGCCTCGAACCGGATGATCCAGTGCGGGTCGCCCGCGGTGACGGGTTCCATGACGATAGCGGTGCTCACGTTGGCGAGCGGAACCATGACGAGACCCGTGTCGGCCCCGTCGGCACCGTCCTGGATGATGACGCGGATGAGGTCGCCGTCGTTGCGCACGGAACGAAACTCTTCGAGCCAGGACTCGAGCGTGGACTTACTCCGGAAGGGCATGCGTTCTCGTTTTCGTGCGGTCAGCGGTACTTATGACACTTTCTCATGCCATTTGCCGGACTCCGACCAAAAAGGCCTCGCGGTGACCACCCGTGCACAACTTCCGGCTTTTGTCGGATGCGGGCGTCACATCGGCGCGAGTCGGCGCCGCTTCCCAGTCGCCGTCCACCGTGCACGCCAGCGCGCCGCACTGAACGGCCGTCTCGAGGCGGTGCTCGATCGAGGCACCCGCCGCGGTCTCGGCCAACCAGCCGGCGACGAAGGCATCCCCCGCGCCCACCGTGGCGGCGAAACGGGGGTTAGGCTTCGCTCAGGCCTTTTGTCGCACCCGTACTGCGATCCCGGCCCCTTCTCCAGCGCCGCAGAGGAACACGACCATGACACTCGCAGACACGACCGAGTTCGACGCCTTCGGACCCTGGATCGACCAGGTCTCCACCGAATCGGCCATCCCGCGACTGTTCCGCGCCCACCGTTTCGACCTGGACGCCGCGATCGTCGTCCTGAAGGTTCCGCGCAACATCGCCCGGCGCGACGCCAACCCCGCAATGGACCTCTACGACCTGCTGCTCATCGTCGAACCCCACGCTTTCACCGTGCTGCGACGCGAGGATGCGTCGTTCACCACGCGCGTCATCCGCTACGCCGACATCGCCGCATTCGAGGACAGCGTCGAGCTGCTGGACGGCCTCTTCACCATTCACACGATGGATGGCGACAGCGTGCGGGTTCCCTACAACGGCTCGTCGCGCGCGACCATCGCGTCCCTCACCGACGAGCTGCGCCGGCTCGTTGCGCCCACCCTCGTGCCGCATCCCGAGGTCGCCTCGCGCGCGCCCCTCGAACGCGGCGAACTCGGGCGCGACGGCAACGGTCTCGTGGCGGCCTACCGCGAGATCGCGGCGAAAGAGCCGTGGCTGCGTGTCGTGGCCGCGCACCCCAACCAGCGCCTCGCGACATCCGGCGGCATCGTCGACCAGCTCATTCTGTGGGTGCGACGCGCCACCCTACAGGGCGCCATCGTGAGCATCAGTGACACCGAGCTCTCGACCGTGTCCCGCCGGGACTGGGTCGTCCCGGGCAAACGCCCCGCCCTCTCGGAGTCGCGCCGCATCGTGCCCCTCGACCGCCTCGCGGCCGTTTCGGTCGCCCCGCACCCGCGCTTCGTGGGCGCCTCGACCGTAACCCTCGCAGCCGGCCAGGCGTCCATCGTCTGCGTCGTGCCGACGGGCTCTCCCGCCGAGGCGGCGCTGGCCGCGCTGGCCCCGCGCTAGTCGTCCGTCGGCGTCTCGATCGGAACCTCGCGGTAGTAGACGTTCTCGCTGATCGCCTCCCAGTCGTCGCCGGGCGACACGCCATCCGCGGCCGACCGGAAGGCGTTCTGCTCGACCTGCAGCTCGTTGTCGACGACGCCGCCTCCCCCGCCGCATCCGATACGGCCGTCTGTGCCGTCCGGCCCGGTCAACAGGATGCAATACCCTTCATCCGTCGACTCGCCGAGGAAGACACGGAAGCCAGCCCTTTCTCCGACGAAGCGAACCGTCTCGACATCGACCCTCTCGGTCATGTCGGATGTCACCGCCGCGGGCAGCGCATCATCCGCGGAAGCCGCACGCTCGAGATCCGACACCTGCACGGCCGGCGCCGAACATCCCACTAGCGCCACCCCGAGCACAACGGCCCCAGCCGCCCACCCACTCGCGCGAAAACCCCTGTGCTTTCTCATCATCGAACCCCCTTCCGCCGAGCGTAGCCAGATCCGCCGCCGGCCGCATCGATCCTGTCGACACCGCCACCCGCGGGTGGGAGTCAGAGGCGAGGCATGAGCATGTAGGGCAGGGATGTGCGCAGTCGGGCCGTCTGACCGTCGAGGAGGTTCTGCGCTTGACCGCGAATGTAACCCGGCACGTGCTTCTCGATCGAAGCGGGTGCCACGACGCGCCGGGTCGCATCGATGATCTGCTCGAGCGACTCGTCGATGACCTCGCGTGCGCGCGCCGGACGAACGCCCCAGCTCTGCGCCTCATCGATGAGGTGATCCCTTGTGATGGCGCCGATCTGGGATTCACCAGCAATCGACATTGCCATCCCCTGCGGCGCTTCATAGGCGAGGGCGAGCGGCGAGGCATCGTAGAAAGGAGCCAGTGCGGCGCTCCCGTCCTCGTGGTGCATGAGGGAAAAGTTCTTCATATGCGCGTCGGTGTTCCCGGAGGCCACGTTCAACACGGTGTAGCGCAGAAGCCTCTCGCGGTCGGGCTCGCTGGCGGAGAAGATGGTGCGATCTCGGTCGAGGATCGCAGCGATCGCGCGCATATTGGCACCAGGATTCTGACGCTCGAATTTATCGTCCCCTCCCCAGGGCAGGGCCAAGGCTTGCGCGAAGTCTTCTTGATGGATTCGCTCGGTCCCGCCCGGCACCGCGCGGCGATCGTAACGCTCGATCACCAAGACCGTTCGGGCCCCGATGGTCTCGACCCACGACTCATAGGCGAGAAGCCCCATCGAGCGCGCAATACCGAGGACGAAGTTCTCCCCATCCGCCAAGGCCACGCTCTCGGCGTCAACCGGTTTGAGAATGTGCGTAGACGGGATGCTTCCGCGCCCGGCGAACCAGGCTCCCTCGCGTCGAGTGAGCGTCACCTTGCGCTGGAACCCGGGAAGCGCGGAACCGCCACCGCCGAGCAAGAAGCCGGATGCCCGCGACAAGATCGCATCGAGTTCGTCGGCATCTAGGCGCCGGGGCTCTTCGGGTTCCCGAGCACGCCCCACGCTGAGCGCACCGGCCAGGTCGGCTCCGACCTCGGCCAGCATGCCCACGACGTTGTTGCTCGCGACGTGAACTTCGGCGGCCAAGCGTTCCAGCCAGAGCCCCTCGGGAAGCAGCCCACCGAAGAAGGGGGCAGCGTCGGCCGCGTCCGCGCCGACCGGAAGAGACATCGAGAGCGGGGTGTCCCGTAACCGCCACCGCTCGGATGCATCGTCGGTCCATGCCAGCCGCACGACCCCGGCTTCGTCGACGCGCAACGTTCCGATTCGGGTGCCGTAGAGCCGGACCACCAGGCCTTGCTCGTCACCGTTCATCGGTTGGCTCATCGCGGGTCTGGGCCGTGAGGTCGATGCCGAGGCGCGCCAGGAGGTCGAAGTAGCGCTCGTCGGCGCGTTTCGCCTTGCCACTCTCGAGCTCGGAGATGTAGCGCTGCGTGGAGCCCAGGGCATCCGCGAGCTGGGCCTGCGACATCCCGTTCTGCGACCGAATTCGACGCACGAGGTCGCCGAGGTCGGCGGCAGATCTGATCCGGGCTCTCATACCCCTCCTATTACGTATCTGTAATAAGCCTAACCGTTATTACCGTAAAGGTATAGAGCATCCCTTCATTACCGAAGTGTAATCAACTCCACACTTGCGCCACTTGTTAACTGCTGTGATACTTAACACGTTCGCACACTGAGCGCCGCGCGCGCCGACAAAGGAGTTTGCATGTCGCACTGCACCACCGAGCCCACCAACCCGGCCGCCGCCGAGCTCATCGCTCGCAGCAACCGCCTGGGCGCCGACCCCAAGAACACCAACTACGCGGGCGGCAACACGTCGGCCAAGGGCACGGCCGTCGACCCCGTCACGGGCGAAGAGGTCGAGCTGCTCTGGGTGAAGGGTTCGGGCGGAGACCTCGGCACGCTCACCGAGAAGGGCCTCGCGGTGCTGCGCCTCGACCGCCTGCGCGCGATGCAGAACACCTACCCGGGCGTCGAGCGCGAAGACGAGATGGTCGCGGCCTTCGACTACACGCTGCACGGCAAGGGCGGCGCGGCCCCCTCGATCGACACCCCCATGCACGGCCTCGTCGACGCAAAACACGTCGACCACCTGCACCCCGACTCGGGCATCGCCATCGCGACCGCTGCCGACGGCGAAGAGCTCACGCGCACGATCTTCGGCGACAAGGTCGTCTGGGTGCCGTGGCGCCGCCCCGGTTTCCAGCTCGGCCTCGACATCGCTGCCCTGAAGCGCGAGAACCCGCAGGCCGTCGGCTGCATCCTGGGCGGCCACGGCATCACGGCCTGGGGCGAGACGAGCGAAGAGTCCGAGAAGAACTCGCTGTGGATCATCGACACGGCCGCCGCCTACATCGCCGAGAACTCGAAGGCCGAGCCGTTCGGCGCCCCCCTCGAGGGCTATGCGGCCCTCAGCCCCGCCGAACGTCGCGCCAAGGCAGCGGCCCTGGCCCCCGTCATCCGCGGAATTGCTTCGACCGACAAGCCGCAGGTCGGCCACTTCACCGACGCGGATGTCGTGCTCGACTTCTTGGCCAGCAGCGAGCACCCGCGCCTCGCCGCCCTGGGCACCAGCTGCCCCGACCACTTCTTGCGCACCAAGGTCAAGCCGCTCGTGCTCGACCTGCCGTCAGACGCCAGCATCGAGGACAGCATCGCCCGCCTCGAGGAGCTGCACGAGCAGTACCGCGCCGACTACCAGGCGTATTACGACCGGAACAAGAAGGATGATTCGCCCGCCATCCGCGGCGCAGACCCCCTCATCGTCCTGATCCCGGGCGTCGGCATGTTCAGCTACGGCAAGGACAAGCAGACGGCCCGCGTGGCCGGCGAGTTCTACGTCAACGCCATCAACGTCATGCGCGGAGCCGAGGGTCTCTCGACCTACGCCCCCATCGACGAGGCCGAGAAGTTCAACATCGAATACTGGTCGCTCGAAGAGGCCAAGCTGCAGCGCATGCCGAAGCCCAAGCCGCTCGCCACGCGCATCGCGCTCGTCACGGGCGCCGCGTCGGGCATCGGCAAGGCCATCGCCACGCGTCTCGCCGCCGAGGGAGCCGTCGTCGTCATCGCCGACCTGTCGCTCGAGAAGGCGCAGGCCGCGGCCGCCGAGATCGGCAACACCGATGTCGCCGTGGGCGTGCAGGCGGATGTCTCGGACGAGGCCGCCGTCGAAGCATCCATCAACGAAACGCTGTTGGCGTTCGGCGGACTCGACCTCGTGGTCAACAACGCCGGCCTGTCGCTCTCGCGCCCCCTGCTCGAGACCACGGTCGCCGATTGGGATCTGCAGCACAACGTCATGGCCAAGGGCTCCTTCCTCGTGTCGAAGGCCGCCGCGCGCGTGCTCATCGCGCAGAAGCTCGGCGGCGACATCGTCTACATCTCGTCGAAGAACTCGGTCTTCGCGGGCCCCAACAACGTCGCCTACTCGGCCACCAAAGCCGACCAGGCCCACCAGGTGCGCCTCTTGGCCGCCGAGCTCGGCGAATACGGCATCAAGGTCAACGGCATCAACCCGGATGGCGTGGTGCGCGGTTCGGGCATCTTCGCCTCGGGCTGGGGCGCCAACCGGGCCAAGACCTACGGCATCGAAGAGGAAGACCTGGGCAAGTTCTACGCCCAGCGCACCATCCTGAAGCGCGAGGTCGTGCCCGAGAACGTGGCCAACGCGGTGTACGTTTTGTGCACGAGCGACCTCTCGCACACGACCGGTTTGCACATCCCGGTCGACGCGGGTGTCGCGGCCGCCTTCCTGCGCTAGGAGCAGCTCGATGACGACACACACGGCGAGGCGGGGCACGGTCGCGGCCGTCGACCTCGGCGCCACGAGCGGGCGCGTCATGCTCGGGCACATCGGGGCGGGCGAGTTGACGCTCATCCCGGTGGCCCGGTTTCCCAACACGCCCGTGCGCACGCCCGACGGCTACCACTGGAACATCCTCGAGCTCTACCGCTCCATCACGGCCGGCCTGACGCACGCGGCCCGCGAGGCACCCGAGGTCGAGAGCATCGGCATCGACTCGTGGGCGGTCGACTACGGGCTGTTGCGGGGCGGGCGGTTGCTCGGCATCCCCTACCACTACCGCGACGAGCGCAACCAGCAGGGCGTGGATGATGTGCACGCCGTCGTGCCCTTCGACGAGCTCTATCGGCAGAACGGCTTGCAGTTCCTGCCCTTCAACACCGTCTACCAGCTCGCCGCCGAACGGCGCGCGGGAACCCTACCTCTCGCCGACGACCTGCTGCTGATCCCCGACCTCATCGCGTATTGGCTGACGGGCGAGAAGGTGGCCGAGGCCACCAACGCGTCGACCACGGGTCTCCTCCGGCCCGCGGGTGTGGAATGGAACGACGACCTCATCGCCACGCTCGGCCTGCCGCGCGACATCCTGCCGCCGCTCGTCTCCCCCGGCGAGCGCATCGGGTCGCTGCTGCCCGCCGTGCAGGCCGACACCGGCATCGGGGCGCAGGTTCCCGTCACGGCCATCGGGTCGCACGACACCGCATCCGCCGTGGTGGCCGTGCCCATGCTGACCGACGACGCCGCCTACATCAGCTGCGGAACCTGGGGTCTGGTGGGCGTGGAGCTCGAGCATCCGGTGCTCACCGACGCCAGCCGCGCCGCCAATTTCACGAACGAGGGCGGCGTCGACGGCCGCACGCGCTTCTTGCACAACGTCATGGGCCTGTGGCTGCTGAGCGAATCGGTGCGCTGGTGGGAACGTGACGGCGAGACCATCGACCTGCCCTCCCTGCTCGCGCAGGCGGCGGATGTCTCGGGCGAGATCTCGATCTTCGACGCCGATGATCCGCGCTTCCTCACGCCGGGCGATATGCCCGGCCGCATCGCGTCCTATCTCGGCGAGCGTGGTCTGCGCGTGCCGGCCAGCCGCGCGGAGTTCGTGCGATCGATCCTCGAGTCCCTGGCCGAGGCTTTCGCGCGGGCGGTGCACGCGGCGAGCGAACTCTCGGGCAAACGCGTCGGCGTCATCCACGTGGTCGGCGGCGGCTCGCAGAACGCGCTGCTGTGCCAGCTCACGGCCGATCGTGCCGGGCTGCCCGTCGAGGCCGGACCCGTCGAGGCGACCGCACTCGGCAACGTTCTCGTGCAGGCGCGAGCCGCCGGCATCATCGACGGCGACCTCGAAACGCTGCGCGCGCTCGTGGCGCAGACGGTGTCGCCCCGCACCTTCAGTCCGCGTGTCAACCAATCGCGCACGAACACGGCGCGGGTCTAGGGTCGAAAGATGTCTGACAACACCTCGTCTTCCGCTGCCCCCGCCCGCCTCGTCGTGAGCGTGCCCGGTGACACGTTGCTCACGCGACTCACCCCGGCGCCCGAGGGCGTCGTCGTCATCGTGTGGGATGTCTCGGGCACCCCGCCGCGCGACCACATCGACATCATCGTGCCGCCCTACATGGGTTCGGTCGACAGCCTCGCGCCGCTCGCGCACGTCACCTCGCAGCTCGTGCAGAGCCAGTCGATCGGCTATGACGGTGTGGCCGACATCCTGCCAGCTGGCATCACGTTCGCGAACGCGGCGACGGTGCACGAGACCGCGACGGCCGAGCTTGCGGTGGCCCTGATTCTCGCCGCCCTGCGCGAGATCCCCCGCTTCGTGCGGGGCGCCTCGCGCGGCCAGTGGGATCCGGCCCGGGCGACCGGCCTCGCCGACAAGCGCGTGCTGCTCGTCGGCTACGGCGGAGTGGGTGCCGCCATCGCCGACCGCCTCGACCCGTTCGAGGTCACCATCACGCGCGTCGCCAGCCGCGAGCGCGACGACGACCGCGGCCACGTCTATGCCCTGTCGAGCCTCGACGAGCTGCTGCCCGACGCGGATGTCGTGGTGCTCGGCGTTCCCCTGACCGACGACACCCGGCACCTGGCCGACGACGCCTTCTTCTCGCGCATGCACGACGGCGCGCTGTTCGTGAACATCGCTCGCGGCCCCGTGGCCGACACCGAGGCGCTGCTCGCGCACACGTCGAACGGTCGGCTGGATGCGGCGCTCGACGTGACCGACCCCGAGCCCCTGCCCGACGGACATCCGCTCTTCGCCCTGCCCAACGTGCTCATCAGCCCCCACGTGGGCGGCGCGACCGACGCCATGATGCCGCGCATGGAGAAGCTGCTGCGCCGCCAGATCGATCACCTGCTGGCCGGCGACGAGCCCGAGAACGTGGTTCTGCGCACATGAGGGGGCTTGCGCGTGGGGGCGCGCCTCTGTATACAATGTGGTCCTACCACACGGCCCGCCACATCAACGACGAGAGGCACACCCCGTGACCGAAGAACGCCGAGCCTGGCAGCAGGTGCTCGAGCACATCGAATCCGACCTTCTGCAGGGCCGACTGCGCCCCGGCGACCGCCTGCCCGGCGAGCGCGCCCTGGCCACCGACCTGGGCGTCGGCCGCTCCAGCGTGCGCGAGGCCTTCCGCGTGCTCGAGGTGCTGGGCCTCATCCGCACGGCCTCGGGTTCGGGGCCCACCGCGGGCGCCATCATCGTGGCGCTGCCGACGGGCGGCATGACGGCACTCATGCGCCTGCAGGTCGCCGCCAACGGCTTCGCGGTGCAGGATGTCGTGGCCACGCGTCTCGTGCTCGAGACCGCCGTCGTGCACGACCTCGCGGGCGACGCGCAGCGCAACCTCGTTCGCCCCGTCGAACTGCTCGACGCCATGGAGTCGCGCCAGCTCTCCGAGGCCGAGTTCCTGGCCCTCGACGCGCAGTTCCACCTCTCGCTCGCCGAGGCGGCCGGCAACCAGGTCATCACGGCGACCATGGCGGGCCTGCGCGGCTCGATCGAGAACTACGTGCTCGCGGGTGTGCCCAACCTGCCGTCGTGGGCCGAGACCTCCGAACGCCTGGCCGTCGAGCACCGCCACATCGTGGCCGCCATCGAAGAGGGGGATGCCGCATCCGCCCGCACCCTCGTGCGCGACCACATCACGGGCTACTACGCCGAGACCGGCCTGGCGGGGCGCACGCCCGTCGCGCGCCCCGACGACGTCGCCGCCGCCGCATCCTGACTTTCCCCCTGTCGCCGCGCACACCCGTGGGCCGCGAACCGACCGAACCCTTCGAAAGGACACCCCGTGGTTGAACGCCGTCTGCCCAAACCGCACGACCTCCTCCCCCTCATGCAGTTCAAGAAGCCCGAACTCAACGCGCGCAAGCGTCGCCTGAAGTCGGCCAACACCATCTACGACCTGCGCGCGATCGCCAAGCGCATCACGCCGACGGCCCCGTTCGACTACACGGATGGCGCCGCCGAGGGCGAGATCTCGCTGGCCCGCGCGCGCCAGGCGTTCCAGGACATCGAGTTCCACCCCTCCGTCTTGAAGAACGTCTCGCAGGTTTCGACCGGCTGGGATGTCCTCGGCCAGCACGTCGCCCTCCCGTTCGGCATCGCGCCCACCGGTTTCACGCGCATGATGCAGACCGAGGGCGAGCGCGCCGGTGCGAGCGCCGCGGCCGCCGCCGGCATTCCCTTCACGCTGTCGACCATGGGCACGACGTCGATCGAGGACGTCAAGGCCGCGGCACCCGACGGCCGCAACTGGTTCCAGCTCTACATGTGGACCGACCGCGACCGCTCGATGGCACTCGTCGACCGGGCCGCCAAGGCCGGCTACGACACGCTCGTCGTCACGGTCGACACACCCGTCGGCGGCGCGCGCCTGCGCGACGTGCGCAACGGCATGACCATCCCGCCGTCGCTCACCCCCAAGACCGTGATCGACGCCCTGCCCCGCCCGGCCTGGTGGATCAACTTCCTGACCACCGAGCCGCTCGCGTTCGCGTCGCTCGATCGCTGGTCCGGCACCGTCGCGGCGCTCATCGACACCATGTTCGACCCGACGGTCGGCCCCGAAGAGGTCAAGTTCATCCGCTCGCAGTGGAAGGGCAAGCTCGTCGTCAAGGGCATCCAGTCGGTGAAGGATGCTCAGCTCGCCGTGGATCTCGGCGCCGACGCCATCATCCTGTCGAACCACGGCGGCCGCCAGCTCGACCGCGCCCCCATCCCCTTCCACCTGCTGCCCAGCGTGGTGAAAGAGGTCGGAGCGCACACCGAGGTGCACCTCGACACGGGCATCATGAACGGTGCCGACATCGTGGCCTCGGTCGCCATGGGCGCGCGTTTCACGCTCATCGGCCGCGCCTACCTCTACGGCCTCATGGCGGGCGGGCGCGAGGGCGTTGACCGCACCATTCAGATCCTCACCTCCGAGATCACGCGCACCATGAAGCTGCTCGGGGTGTCGTCGCTCGAGGAGCTCGAGCCCGGGCACGTCACGCAGCTGAGCCGCTTCACCACGCTGCAGCCGCTGCAGGCGGGCGACCGGGTGTAGCCCGACACGCCGCTTCGCCGGGCCCCCTCGGGGGTGTTGCGGGCGGCGACCAGCACGACCCAGCGGATGCCGCCGAGACACGTTCTCGGCGGCATTCGTCGTTCGTGCGCGGGAACGGTGCCCACCAGGCCGCGGGCGGTCGGTCGGGCGGTCGGTGAGAGTCGACGCGGTGGGGCGGTTCTGCGGGCCACGCATCGCGATCGTGAGAGCGGTTAGAGAGACGGGTTTTAACTAAACCCTCTGGTATCGTCCGACTGTGCCGGCCCCCGAACTTTCGTCATCATCTCGCTGGGCCCGCTGGCTTCCTGTCGCCGTCGTCTTCCTCTGGGGCGCCTACCTCTGCCTCTGGAACATCGGCTCGGCCAACCAGAACGCCGACGAGGGCATCTACGTCGAGGCGGGCTGGGACTATGTGCACGGCGACTTCGCGGCCAACCGCGAGCATCCGCCCACCGCCAAGTACCTCTTCGGCGTCGTGCAGCTGATCTTCGGCGAGGGGCTGCTCGCGCCGCGCATCTTCGTGGGGCTGCTCACGCTGGCCGTCGGCGTGGTCATCTGGCTGTGGCTGCGACGCGAGATCGGTTTCACCCTCGCCCTCATTCCCGCGGCCCTCTGGCTGCTGCTGCCGCGCGGGGTCACGGGCGGCGCCGAGCGTCTCGACCGGTTCGCCCTGCTCGAACCCGTCATGGTCGCGTTCACGGTCTTCGCCATGGCAGCCGCGTGGGTGTGGTTCCGCACCGAACGCTGGCCATGGATCGTCGCCTCTGGCGTGTTCATGGGCCTCGCCATCACGGCCAAGGTCTCGGCAGCCGTCATCCTCGTCGGTTTCCTCGTGCTGCTCGTCGCCCGCCGGCCGCTCGCCCGCGTGTTGCGCGACGTCGCGCTCTTCGTGGTGGCACTCGTCGTCACGGCCGTGGTGCTCTATCTGCCCATGGGGATGACCGATGCGGTCGGCTACATGCTGCAGATGCAGGCCGAGCACAATGCCGCCGGGCACCTCATCACGGTCGCGGGCATCACGGGCCCGTTCCCGCCGTGGTGGGCCAACCTGTGGTTCACGGTTGTCGGCGTGGGCGTTCCGACGGCCGCCGTGCTCGCCGTCGGCCTCCTCGCCGCTGTGGTCGTCGGGCAGCCGCGGCGCCTCGTGGTCTTCGTCGGCACGGCCCTCGGCGCACTGCTCGTCTTCCACCTCTTCGGGTCGAACGTGGCGCTCCCCCACTACTACTACGCCTGGTTCTGGATGCTGGCGGTGCTCGCGGGTCTCGGCCTGGCGGGCGTGCTGCGCCCCGGGCCCCGCAGCGTGCTCGTCGTCGCCGGTCGCGTGGTCGGCATCCTGGCGCTGCTGCTCGTGGTCGTGATCGCGGCACGCCTGTCGGTGTACACGTGGCAGGAACGCGCGGCGGGCATGGCACTCGTCGAGGACGCGCTCGACGAGGACCCGGCACCCGACGGGGACGTGCTCGTGGCGGGCATGGCGCCCTGGGAATACGAGCCCTACATCGAGGAGGACGAGATCGTCGGCGACCCGGCACTCGTCGACACGGCCGACATCCGGGCCATCGTCGTCAAGCATTCGCCGCGGTTCGGCATCGACCCCCGCATCCAGTCGTTCGTCGATCAGGCGCAGCCGGGCGTGCGGCTCGAACAGCTCGACGACACCTACGTCTACATCCTCGACGCGCGGCTCGTCTCGGCGGGCGACACGCTCGTCCTCGAGCGGTGACCGGCGCGAGCGAGCCCCTGCCCGAGCACCAGCCCCAGCCCCAGCGTCAACGTGAGCGTGAGCGTGAGCGTCATGCTGCGGATGGCGCAACCCCTCGCTCCCCGTTCGTGACGTGGCCGCGCCCACCCGGTATCGTCGAGCGCGTGCTGCAGCCCATCCCCCTTCGCGCCGGCGTCACCCTGCGCTTGCTCCGCACCGACGACGCCGAGCGACTCGCCGAGGCCTACTCGCGCAACCGCCGCTACCTCGAGCCGTGGGAGCCCGCGCGCAGTGAGGCCTTCTTCACGAAGACCTGGCAGGCGGCTCAGATCCCCTCGCTGCTCGAGACCGTCGCCGCGGGCACGGGGCTGCCGCTCGTGCTGACCACCGACACGCAGATCATCGGCCGCGTCACCCTCGCCGGCATCACGCGCGGGGTGCTGCAATCCGGCGGCATGGGCTACTGGATCGACGAAGCATTCGCCGGGCACGGCATCATGAGCGAGGCCGTCGCCCAGGTCATCCGCGTGGCCACCGACGACCTGCGGCTGCACCGCATCCAGGCCGAGACGTTGCTGCACAACCAGGGTTCGCAGAAGGTGCTCGAACACAACGGTTTCGAACGCATCGGCATGGCGCCGAAATACATCAAGATCGCCGGGCGCTGGCAAGACCACATCCTGTTCCAGCGCATTCTGCACGACGACTGAGTCGGCCAGAATGGGGGGATGACCTCGCACACCGCCCCGGCCCCGCACCTTCTCGACTCGATCGACGCGCTCTTCACCGCGCGGGCCCTGCAGCGCACCGCCCCGAGCGGCGTGTGGGGCGTCTTCGGGCCCGACGGGTTGGTGCACGCTGGCGGGCACGGCTCGGTGGATGACCGCGTTCCCGATGCGCACACCGCCTACCGCATCGCGTCCTGCACCAAGAGCTTCACGGCGGCCGCCCTGTTGGCGTTGCGCGACGAGGGCGCACTGGCGCTCGACGAGCCGATCACGCGCTTCCTGCCGGGTTTCGCCGCCGTTCCGCTGCCGAGCGCCGACGCGCCCGTTCCCACCGTGCGCATGCTCATGACCATGTCTGCCGGGTTGCCGACCGACGACCCCTGGGGCGACCGGCAGGAGTCGATCACGAACGAGCAGCTCGACGAGTTGATCGCCGACGGGCTCAGCTTCGACAGCATCCCGGGCACGACGTTCGCCTATTCGAACCTGGGCTATGCGCTGCTCGGCCGCGTCATCGAGGAGGCGTCGGGCCGCCCCTATCGCGACGTGGTGCGCGAGCGATTCCTCGAGCCGCTCGGCCTGACCGGCACCGGGTTCGACGTGTCGATCGGCAACAGCGACGACGTGTCGGGCGTGGCGATCGGAAACCGTTTCCTCGACGGCGCCTGGCAGGAGCTTCCGTTCACCGGGCCGGGCGCGTTCTCGCCCATCGGCGGGCTGTTCTCCACGGTCGCGGACCTGTCCCGCTGGGCCGTCTGGCTGGGCGAGGCGATGCTGCCAGAGAGCGCGTCGGGCGACGTGACCGGCAGTGCGTCCGGCACGGCGTCGGGTGACGCCGAGTGCGAGCCGGTTCCCGTTCCTCTGTCGCGCGCCTCGCGCCGCGAGATGCAGCAGCTTCAGCGTTACGCCCCCGGTTTCAGCGTGCTGCCGGCCGGCTACGGTTTCGGTCTGGTGGTCGAGCAGCACCCGCGCTTCGGAACCGTCGTCTCGCACTCGGGCGGTTACCCCGGCTTCTCGGCCCACATGCGCTGGATGCCCGGCCGCGGTATCGGCGTCGTCGCCTTCGAGAACGCCACCTACTCGCGGGTTTCGGCGGCCGCGACCGCAGCCCTCGATCTGCTGGCCGACTCCACGCCCGAAGTTCTCTCACTCGACGATCGCCTGTGGCCCGAGACGCGCGCCGCGCAACGAGCTGTCTCGGCACTCATCCACGACTGGTCGGATGACGCAGCCGCCCGCCTCTTCGCCGAGAACGTACCCCTCGACGAGCCGTACGAGAACCGCCGGGCCGCCATCGCCCGGGCCATCGCCGCCGTCGACGGGCTCCTCCCTCTGACCTCCGAGGTCCAGCAGGCCACCGCCGGAATCATCCGCGAGGCATCGAGCACCCCGTCGCATCTCGTCTGGCGCCTGCCCGGCAACCGCGGCGCGCTGCGCGTCGAGATTCGGCTGACGCCGCAGCGGCCTCCGCTCGTGCAAACCTTCAGCGTGCGCGCTGAGCACCGCTGACAACCGCCGGCACCTGCTTGCCGTCATCGGCAAACGCTGGCCCTCGCCGGTAACCGCTGGCCGTCGCAGCCGTCGCCGGCCGTTGCGACGCGCCGACGATCGCGCTCGTTTTAGACACCGACGAACCGTTCGGCGCTACTGTGATCCATACGAGCGCGGGGCGGGCTTTCGGATGTCGGATGCCGCTGCGCCGCCGAGAACGGAGCTCCCATGAGGCGCCTACGAATCAGCATCGAACGCACGTCGTCGCGCGACGCGGCACTGCGGGCAGCGGAAGCTGCCGGGGCCGCAGCCGCCTCCACCGCCGCGACCGCGGCCGTCGCTCATTCAGCGTCTGCGTCGACGCCGCCTGCCGGAACCGTTGGACCGAGCGCAGCCGTCGGCACAGTCCAGACGGGTGGGCCACTCTCGGCCGCGACCGCAGCCGGAACGGGCGGCCCCGGTCTCCCCCGCGGTGGCGAGATGCCCCGACGCGGTGGTTTCGCCTGGGGCTATGTCGTCACGCTCGGCGTGCTCGCGGCCGTCGTCACCGGGCTGGCGCTCTACAACCTGCGCTCCATCGTGTTCTCGATTTTCTTCGCCGGTTTTATCACGGTCGGGCTCGACCCACTCATCCGCTGGTTGCAACGCCGACACTTCGCGCGCGGCTGGGCGTTGTTCACGGTCATCCTGCTCGTCGTCGCCGCGATCGTCGCGGTCATTTGGCTGATCGTCCCCATCGCGGTCGAGCAGATCTCGAGCCTGGCGGTGTCTATTCCGTCGCAGATCGAGGCGCTGCAGGCATCCGGATGGTTCGACACCGTCGACGCGGCCACCAACGGCCTGCTCGGCCAGGCGCTCTCGTCGATCAACGACATCATCTCTGACCCGAAGACGTGGGCGGCCGTCGGCACGGGCGTCGTCGGCTTCGGAGCGGCCGTCGCCGACGCCATCTCGACCGGCATCTTCACGGTCATCCTCACGATCTACTTCATCGCGACGTACGACTCGACCAAAGAGGCCGCCTTCCGCATGGTGGCGAAATCGCACCGCGCCACGTTCGCGAGTTACACGAACCGCATCCTCGAGAATGTCGGCAAATACCTGAGCGGCATGGTGATCCTGGCGTTCATCAACTCGGTCTTCAGCACCATCCTGCTCACCGTCGTGGGCGTGCCCGGGGCGTTCTTCATCGGTATCGCCGCCTTCTTCATCACGCTCATTCCGCTCGTCGGCACGATCATCACGACGTGCGTCATGACGGTCGTTGCCTTCTTCCAGTCACCGGTGTCGGCGCTCATCGTGTTGCTCGTCATGCTGGTCTACATGCAGGTCGAGGCCTATCTGTTCACGCCGAAGGTCATGAGCAAGGCCGTGCAGGTGCCGGGTTCGGTCGTGCTGATCTCGGCCCTCGCGGGTGGCACGCTGTTCGGCCTGGCGGGTGCGCTCATCGCCATCCCGATCTCAGCCGGGGTCATCCTCATCATTCGAGAGCTCGTGATGCCCCGCAAGGAGCTGTCCTAGCGGCGCAGTTCGAGCGTGCAGCATTTCACGCCGCCACCGCCCAGCAGCAGCTCCGAGAGGTCGACGCCGATCGGGTTGTAGCCGCGCTCACGCAGCTGGCGGGCGAAGTGCTCGGCCTTGGCGGCGATGACGACGTTGTAGCCGTCGGAGATCGAGTTGAGGCCGAGGAACTGCTGGTCGCGCGGGTCCGCGATGATGGCGTCGGGGAACCGGGTCTGCAGGATGGCGAGGCTGCGTTCGTCGAAGGCGCTCGGCAGATAGGCGATGTTGGCGTTGGCGTCGTCGTCGCGCGGGTCGAGCACGGCGATGGCGGTGTCGAGGTGGTAGAAGCTCGGGTCGGTCAGGGTCAGTGTGATGACCTCGCGGCCGAAGATCTCGCCGACCTCGCGGTGGCTGTCGCTGGCGCTGCGGAATCCGGTGCCGGCGAGGATGACGCCACCGACGAACAGGAAGTCGCCTTCACCTTCGTTGATCTCTTCGGGGCGGGCCACGGTGAAGCCGTTGTCGCCGAACCAGTCCATGAAGGCGGGGCCTTCGGGCTGGCGCTGTTCGAACGTGAACTTGGCGCCGTATGCCGTGCCGTCGATGACGAAGCCGCCGTTGGCCGTGTAGACCATGTCGGGCAGGCCTTCGACGGGGTCGATGAGTTCGACGGTGTGGCCGAGGCCGACGTAGGTGTCGTACAGCGTCTGCCACTGGTCGACGGCCTTCTGCGTGTCGGTGGGGTTGGACGGTTCCATCCACGGGTTGATCTTGTAGCTCACGGTGAAGTGCTCGGGCCGGCACATCAGGTAGGTGCGGGGCGTGGGCGTGCGGATGGCGCCGGCGCGGTTGTCGGATGCCTGGGCGTCCGTGTCGGGGGTGGTCGTGGTGTCGGTCACGTGATGCTCCTGGTGCAAGCGGGGCAGCGCCGGTTCGTCGGTGCGATCCGGGCGGGGCTACCCTATCGGGGGCGGACACTGTCCTCGAGGCCCGTTCGCTGTCGCTCCAGGCACGCCGTGAACTCCAGTCTGTCACGCACGCTTGCGCCGATGGGGCTCATTCCGCGCAACATGTGAGCAAAATCTGTCGCGCTGACGCAAGATTTCGGCATAGGCTGGCCTGATGGACAATCTCGACCGCGGCATCATCGATCTTCTCCGCCAGAACGCCCGCGCCAGTTATGGTGACATCGGCGTCGAGGTGGGCCTGTCGGCTTCGGCGGTGAAGCGCCGGGTGGACCGCCTGGTGGCCGATAAGGTGATCCGCGGTTTCACGGTGCAGGTCGACCCGAATGTCGACGGCATGCAGACCGAGGCCTATGTGGAGTTGTTCTGCCGCGGCACGGTGGCGCCCGACGAGCTGCGCCGCATCTTGCAGGGTGTTCCCGAGGTGGTGGATGCGGGCACCGTGACGGGTAGTGCCGATGCCATCGTGCGCATCCGTTCGCGCGACATCCCGAGCCTCGAGGCGGCCCTCGAGAAGGTGCGCATCGCCCCGAACGTCGACCACACGCGCAGCGCGATCATCCTCTCGAAGCTCGTCAACCGCTCGGGCGACTAGCCGCCCGCTCGGACCTGAGCCGTCCGGCCCCAAGTTGTCCCGACCGGACGAGACTCGACTGAGCCTCTCCCAGGTTCGACCCGAAAGAGTCTCGGCGAATGCCTACGGCGCCGGCGTGTCGAGAAGCTTGGCGCCCTCCTCTTTGTAGATCTTGAGCCAGTCGCCGTCGCGGCACGGGCCGTCGGCGCTCAGCAGAATTCGGTCAACCGAGTAGGTGTAGCTGAAGCTTCCAGCCTCGGGCGATTCGCCCATCAAGCCGCGGTGGCCCTCGTCGAACTGAGAGGTTGCCACGGTCATGCCGTCGGCCTCCCACGCCTGCTTCAAGGCGGCGGTCACGGCGTCGAGGTCTTCGGCGGGCCGGTCGCTGGTGCGCGAGGCATGGTACGTGTAACCGGCCTCGTCGTTGCACGCGTTGGGCAAGGTGTCGTCCTGAGCGACCCACTCTCCGCCTAGTACGTGTTGGGCGGCGTCGAGTCGGGCCAGGAGGTCGGCGCGTGCTTCGGTGGGTGTCATGGAGGGTTCCTTCGCGGTGGGCGTGGGCTCAGGTGTGGGGGATGAACATGCGGAAAGGGCCCCGACTGCGATGGCTATGCCGAGCACAGCCGCGGCGGTCTGAGTCACGCGCGCGGAGCGCCCCCTGCGCGCCGGACGGCCGCTCGCCGCTACCATCGCGACCACTCGCCAGGTACGTATTCAACGGGGGCACGGCCCTCCGTGACGAGGTCATATTTTCCGGTGATGATTCTTCGCACGTTGTACAGACTCTCAGAACCCTCGCCGAGATATTTGCGAGCGTCGTCCTTTTCGTTTCCGCCCACGGCATTGTGTTCCTCGGCTGCATCGACCCAATTTCCATTCGGAAGTGTGCTGCCGTCGGAACCGAAGAGCGTCGCGCCCCAGCCGGTCTTCTCTGGGTCTTGGCGCCCCGAGATGAACCGTCCGAAGTCGGAGAGATGGTCCTCCTCCGCGTCCGTGACGAAGACCTTTTCGGGATCGACGTGTAAATCGTTGACGGAGATGTCGTTCGGGATCCCTGCGGACCCGAGGAACGTGACCGTGTCGACGTGGTGCTCCTTGTCGGCGAGCGCGATCGAGATCGTCGTCGTGCCATAGGAATGCGCGACAAGGTTGAGTTGCGAGGGGAGGTTGGCCGCCTCGCGATAGGCGTTATAGCCGTCGAGCGTGCGGCTGAGGCGGTCCGCTCCGGCTTCAGCTCGGGCGTTGAACGGCACCTCAAGCGCCTCGGGGCTGTCGTAATCCAGCCAGACGACGACCGCGCTCCGCTCATCGATGAGTTGCATTCTGGTGGCCCCCCGGAGGTAATCGTCGCTCGAGAGGACGCTGCTCGACATGCCGGGAACGAAGAACGTGGCGAATTGGGCTGTGTCGAGATCGCCCACGGAGATCGCGGCCAGTGGCACGCCCGGTGCCGAATTATCGAGAGAGATGAGAAAAAGCGGAGGAACGCGGGCCGGACCGAGGCCGTCACCGTAACGGTCGAGCAGATACTTCAAGCCGTTCTTCTTATTGAGAGCATCTTCACGCACGGCCGGCGTGTTGTGTAACGGGTCGCTGCCATCGACAATCGCATCGTATTCGGCCTTCGCCTCGTCGTAGAGCTGCTGCAGGCGTGAGACGTTGGCCCGATCGCGGTCGGTGTATTTCGCACCTTCGAGGTTGCCGACCACGGCGGGCGCCGCGGCGATGAGCGCCGCCACGAACTCGGGCGGCAGGTTCTGCCACAGCCCGGCCACTTCGGCGGGGCTCATCTTCGAGAGAGCGTCGGCGGCCGCCTGAGGGTCGTCGGCGTAGGCGGCCGCGAAGGTGGCCCCGTCGACCGTCGCCCAGGCCGCGATGGCGGTGGCGCCGTCGACCTGCGCGCCGGACACGATCGTCGACACGGGCGTTCCGCTGAGGGCGGCAACGGCGACGCCATCGGCCGCGAGTCGCCGTTCTAGCAGCGCAGCATAGGATTCGCGGTGGCCCTCGATCTCGGCGGCCAGCGTGCCCCACCGGCTGACACCGCTGTTGAAGTCGCTCACATCGGTCTCGCTCATGCCGCGCAACAGGCTCGTGGTGTCGGACTCGGGAATGCGCGCCGGTGGGTCATCCCACCCCGTGAACAGCAGGGAGGTGGAGGGTGACAACTCAGACAACGTGCCCCGCAGCGAACCGATACTGCGTTCCGCCTCGCTGCACGCCGTGCGCAGGAGACCCGCCTCGAGTTTGATCGACTCGACCTCGGTGGCGTAGGCACCGAGCGCGGCGGCGCACGCCTCGTGGCTCGCCGCCGTGGTGTCGAGCTTGTCGCCGAGCGCCGTGAGCATGAGGGCCGTCTGGGCCGTGACCTCGGACGTGTTCGACGAGCCGACCGTCGAACCCGCGGCGCGCACGACGGTCTGCAGCGTGCGACCCGTCTGGGCATCGGCGGTGTGTTGCTCGGCGGCCGAACGGATGGTGGCGACATCCCCCTTGTCGGGCTCGTCGAGATCGGAGAGGGCGCTCATTGTGCGGCCACCGGTTTCGAGCCCGACCCTGAACCGGCACCCGCGGCCAAAGCAGCATCGGTGGCCTTCAACGCATCGATGGCTGCGGCCAGGGCCGACGCTACGGCCGTGGCCGAATCACCGAGCGCCGTATCGGCCTGGCCGCAGACATCACGCGCGCTGGCCGCAGCCTGCGCCACCGCGGCCGACCCGACTGAGCTCTCGGACATCTCGCCCGCGGACCCCAACCCCGCGAAGACGAAGCTCGACGTGTAGCCCGTAACGCCCAGCGTTACCTGCCCCCGCGCCTGGTCGAGCGAGTCGTAATCAATCAGTAGATCAGCCATCGGAATCCCCCTTCGCATCGAACGCTACCGGCGAGCAAGACGGGACGGAATGGGCACCTCTCCCCTGTGCAGAGAAGGGCGCCGAAGAGGGTTGGGGAGAACGATCCGCTCAGGCGGACAGGTACTTCAGCACCGCCAGGACGCGGCGGTGGTCGCCGGTGGATGGCTGCAGCCCGAGCTTCTGGAACACCGAGGCGATGTGCTTCTCGATGGTGCCGGGCGTGAGGAAGAGGGCATCCGCAATGGCCTGGTTGGTGCGGCCCTCGGCCATGAGGCGCAGCACGTCGCGCTCACGATCGCTCACGGCGGCGAGCGCGTCGACCGCACGCGGCGGCGCGAACAGTTGCGTCACGACCTCGGGATCGAGCACGGTGTTGCCGGCTGCGATGCTGCGCAGGGCGTCGACGAAGGCTGCGACATCCGCCACCCGGTCTTTCAGCAGGTAGCCGACGCCGCCGCGACCGGCCGCGAAGAGTTCGCGTGCATACCGCGTTTCGACGTATTGCGAGAAGACGAGCACGCCCACATCGGGTGCCCTGTCGGTGACCTCGAGGGCCACGCGCAAACCCTCGTCGGTGAAGGTCGGGGGCATGCGCACATCCGTCACGAGCACGTCGGGGCGCAGCTCGAGTGTGGCATCGACCGCTGCCACGCCATCGCCGACGGCCGCGACCACGTCGATGCCGCGACCCGTCAGCAGGGCGACGAGCCCCTCGCGCACGATGGTCGAGTCTTCGGCGATGACGATACGCATCAGATGTTCTCCGCGGGGTAGAAGGAGCAGGACGGCCGGGACGAGCGCATCAGGGTCGACGGCGCGGACGCCGGTGTCGCGCCCGGACCGATCGACGACGACGACGAGGTTGCGTTCCGGCTCACAGCGCCGCCAGGGGCAGGTCGAGCGTGACGCGGGTGGGGCCGCCGTCGGGGCTGTCGATGAGCAGCGTGCCGTCGACCGTTCCGACGCGTTCACGCAGCCCGCGGAGGCCCGATCCGCGACCCGTGGCCGAGGCATCCTCACCGAAGCCGATGTAGGCACCCCCGCGCCCGTCATCGGCCACGACGACCTCCAACCGGTCGCCACGCTGGCTGAGCGTGATCGACGCCGACGATGCCTCGGCGTGTTTGGCGGCATTCGTCAACAACTCGAGCACGCTGAAGTAGACGATCGATTCGACCACCGACGACGGCCGTTCGCGCAGGCTGCTGTGAAAAGTGACGGGCAGCGCGGATGTCGCGGCCACCGTCTCGAGCGCCGTCTCGAGTCCCGCGTCCAGCGCCGGCGGGTGGATGCCGGCCGCCAGATCGCGCAACTCGACGAGCGCCTGCTTGGTGGCGGCGTGAGCGTTGTCAACGAGAGTGGCGACCGATGCGGCATCTTGCCCGGACGCCAAACGGTCGCGAGCGTCGCCCAGCGTCATGGCCAACCCCACCAAACGGGCTTGCGTGCCGTCGTGCAGGTCGCGCTCGATCTGGCGCAGGCGGGCGTCGGCGGTCGCGACACTCACGGTGCGCGACGTCGTCACCTCGCGCAGACGTTCGCGATTGCTGCGCCCGAGAAGCGCCCGCACCAGCAGCGTGTGCAGTCGCGCGAAGCCGTGGTTCATCGCGGGCCACACGAAGAGGAACACGACGAGGCCCACGACGCCGATGAGCGCGTATTCGCCGGGCGTGTCCACCCAACCATCCACGAACTGGATGCCGTTGGGCGCCGGCTGCCCGTCGCGCTCATTGGGGATGAACGGCGCCCAGAGTGCGGCCGTGACAAGTGACAGCGAGGTGACGAGGAAGACGGTCGAGACAATGATCGCGAACATCGTCGTGATGAACGCAATGGGGAGGAAGGCGAAGGCGCGCCACGTGGCGGCATCCGACAAGCGCGCGAAAGCCCACCCGAAGAAACCCGTGCCGCGCGGGTAGGGCGCTGGGGCGGGCACGTCGACGCCGGCCAGGGCGCGCGACAACCCTCGAGAGGCGGCCCCGACTGCCCGCGAGCCACTCAGAATGAATGCCGTGCCGAACAGCCCGATGACCGTGACCGCGAGCGGCGCGCCCGCGGCGAAAACGGCCACGAAGACGACCCAGCCGAAGCAGGCGACCCCGAACATGCCCCAGAGGTAGGCGAACTCGCGCCACGTCGAGGGGCGGAAGGCGGCGGTGAGAAAACGGAGCACGGGCGAGGAGGTCATGGCGTGATTTCTGTGAGGCGGACGGGAAGCCGTCCTCACGGCGAGCCTATCGCTGGCTCACCTGTCGGGCGACGGTTTCCATGCTTCCCGCCGCCGGCCGCCCGGGCAGCGAGGCCCTCCCCCGACCGTGTGGGGGTTAACCCGAAGAACGCTCGGCTCGCGCGCGACGGATGCGACGGATGACGAGCCACACGACCACGCCCACCACGGCCGCGATAACCAGATAGTTGAGAATCGACGAGTACTGGTCGATGAGGTGGTACTGCGTTCCGAGCAACGCCCCCAGGCTGATCAGGAGCGTATTCCACAGGCCACTGCCCAGCACCGTGAAGAGACTGAAGGTGACCAGGTTCATGCGTTCGGCACCGGCCGGCAGCGAGATGAGGCTGCGCACGCCCGGAATGAGGCGGCCGAAGAAGACGGCCGAACGACCGTGGCGGTCGAACCATCCGGCCGCCTTCTCGAAGTCTTCGCGGTCGACGAGCGGCAGCTTCGACAACCAGCGGATCGAGCGTTCGAGGCCGAGCGCCGCGCCCAACCAGTAAAGCAGCAGGGCGCCGACGTAGGCGCCGAGGGTCGACGTGGCGATGACGAGCACGATGTTCATCTCGCCCTGCTGCGAGATGAAACCCGCGAGCGGCAGAATGACCTCGCTGGGGATGGGCGGGAACACCGTCTCGAGCAGCGTGAACAGCCCGACGCCCCACGCCCCCAGCGTGTCGATGAGCTGCGCGGCCCAGCCGACGAGCCCGTCCAGCTGATCGATCGAAGATGAAGAATCACTCACCCTCAAAACGTTATGGGGTGGGCCGGGCCGCGTGCAGGGGGTTGCGGGCATACCGCGCTCTCACGCAGCACATTCACACGATCTTCGGATGCTCTGAGCGCAATCCCTCGAATTCTCGCCCGTGCCTGCGCCAAAATAGTTTCATGTCAACCACGTATCGCCGCCTCGACTGCCCGCCGGAACGCGTCTTCGAAGTGCTCGCCGACGGCTGGCTCTTCCCCTCGTGGGTGGTCGGTGCATCCCGCATGCGCGACGTCGACGACAACTGGCCCGCCATCGAATCGAAGCTGCAGCACTCCTTCGGGGTCTGGCCCGTGCTCATCGACGACAGCACCTCGATGATGGAGTGGGACCCGCCCCGGCGCGCCAAGCTGCGGGCCCGCGGATGGCCCATGGGCGAGGCCGAGGTCACGCTCGACGTGAAGCGGCGCGGCGACGGTTGCGTCGTGCGCATCACCGAGAAGGCCGTGCGCGGTCCGGGCAAGTTCGTGCCGGCGTTCATCATGGATCCGCCGTTGCACCTGCGCAACATCGAGGCTCTGCGCCGGCTCGCCTACCTGGCCGAAGGCGGCGCGGGCCGGGTGTCCGGGGCGGACAAGCTCTGACTGCCCCTCTGACGCCAGACGAGGTGCGCGTGCTGCACGATGCCCTCGATACGCAGCACCGCGAACTCCTGGCGCAACTCGGCACGCTCGACCGCTCGCTGCACGACCTGAGAGATGCTCGGTCGGGCGGGGATGCCGACGACGAACACGACCCAGAGGGCCCGACGCTGTCGTCGGAGTGGTCCCGGATGTCGGGGCTCGACGCATCCTTCCGCGGACAGCTCACGGCGACGGCGGCAGCACTCCAGCGGATCGCCGACGGCACCTACGGGACGTGCAGCCGCTGCGGCCGACCGATCGGTTTCGACCGGCTCGAGGCGCGGCCCGCCGCTGATCTCTGCATCGAGTGCGCGCGGCTGACGGCCTAGCGGAGGCCGTCGCGACAGGTGGAGTTGCGGCGGCAGTTGCGGTCCATCCTCAGCGCGACTCGCAGACCGCGTCGTCGAGCGTGGACAGGTAGTCGGCGAAGCCCTCCGGCGCGCGGCCCAGGCGACGGCCCGACGTGTGCACGGGTTGCGTCTGACCCCGGTGAACGTTGGCGCCCGACGCATCCAGCGCTTCGACCAGGCGCACGTCCTCCCCCGTGGCGATGTCTTCAAAACCACCCACCGCTTGATAGGCGCTGGCGCGCACGCCCAGGTTGGCGCCGAACACGTGCTCATGGTCGCGGCCGAAACGGTGGCGGGCCTTCCAGACCACCAGCTCACCGGACGTCAGATCCTCGGCGCGCGGCGAGACGATGCCGACGAGCGCGTCGCAACCGGAGCGCGCCCGGTGCAGGTGGTGCCGCAGCCAGGTCGTCGGCACCGCGGAGTCGGCGTCGGTGTTGGCGATCCACACGCGGTCGAGCGGGATGTGGCGGCCGGCCGCCGAGACGGCGAGCGCGCGCTCGATTCCTAGACGCCGGGCGCCTCCGACCCGCCCGATGGTCGATATGACGCACTCGGCCCCGGATGCGCGCGCGAGATCCTCGGTGCCGTCGGTGCACCGATCGAGCACGACGATCACGCGCACGGGAGGCGCTTCGTCGCCGAGAGCTTCGATGGCCCGGTCGATGGCCGCCAGGCTCGCGGCGATGGTCGTTTCCTCGTTGCGGGCGGGCAGGACGACGTAGACCTCGTCGACGCCTGTGCGCTCGGACGAGAAATCATGCGCCGGCAGCTCGTCGACGCGCCGCACGTCTGTCACGCGATCCGGCACATCCGCGCGTCCCGGTTCGATCACTCTGCCAAACCCGTCTCCTGGGCGACGGAGCGGCCGGGTGCCGTGCGGAAGACGTCGAGCACGAAGTCGCGTTCGGTGTGTGTCACCAGGAGGTCGAGGGCCGGGTTCAACCGCTCGCGAAAACGCTCGGTCACGGTATCGCCGTCGAGCGGATACTCCTCGACCGGATGCCGCCAATGGCAGGTCACGACCGTCGCGTCGGCGGCGAGGGTGCCGAGGATGCGATCGATCAGCACGTCGAGTTCCGCGCCCGACAGGTAGTAGCCGACCTCTGAGACGACGATCAGGTCGAAGGAGCCGGGTGGCCAATCGCCGGGAAGTGTGCGCCGCTCGAGAGCGACGTTGTCTCGGCCGGCCAACCGCTCTCTGGCCACCTCGAGCGCCGATTCGGCGATGTCGGTGGCGAGGAGGGCATCGGCCCGGTCGGCCAGCAGCGCCGTCGTCACGCCGATGGAGCTGCCGAGTTCGAGCACGTTCGCGTAGCGGGCGGCGGGTAGGGACGCCAGGGTGATGGCGCGTTTGCGCTCCTCGTACCAGCGGGTTTCGAAACCCCACGGGTCCCGTTCGCCGGCGTAGAAGTCGGTGAAGAAGTCGGCGCCGAGGGACGCGTCCGCTCCGTCATCCGTCGATGTCACGGCCGGGAGGAAGATCTCGACATCGCGGCGGAAGTGCTGCTGGAACGACTCCGACAGGATGGCCTCATCCCCCGGGTGTTCGGACAGCGGAGCGGTCTGCGACGTGTGGCTCGCCATGGCCAGCCGTTTGCGCTCACGGTCTTCCTCGGAGAGGGGCAGCACGAGCGCGTCGTTCCAGGGGATGTCGTCGCCCGCGGCATCCGACCAGAGCCAGCCCCAGATCGGATAGGCCGCGGCGCGCAGTCCGTGCCGCTCGGCAACGTGCGCGCTGGCTGCCGCAACCGCCGCGTGGTCGGGGTGGCGGTCGCCGAGCCACGGGCTCAGGATGACGGCGTCAGCAGGGGCGTCGATTTCCGCGTCAGCGTCAGCGTCGGCATCGGCGTCGGCGGCGGCAGCTGAGCCGAGAACGTCGGTCACGACACCCTCGATGAGCGTCGCCAGGTCGGCACTCTCGGCGAGCCCGCCATCCGGCAGCCCGAGGAAATGTCGACGCGATCCGGGGGCGACGATATCGAGCGCCTGACCGACCTCGTCCCGTCGCCAGGCCGCCAGGGCCTCGGGCGTCGTCGTGGGCGAATCCGGATGCGACGCCTCGCCGTCACTGGCGATGATCACGGTGATCGGGATGCCACGAGCGCTCGCCTGCGCCATGACGCCACCCGCCCCCAGCGTCTCGTCATCGGGGTGGGCCGCGGTCACGAAGAGGTGCGTGACGCCGTCGAGCGACCACGCCGGCGTGTGCTGCCAGGGGGCGGCGTCGAGCCAGGCGCTTTCGGACGTGCCGGCGTCGAGATGAGTGAACGTCACCAGTCAGCCCCTCCCGCGAGCACGGCACGGCCGATGGCTGCTTCGTCCCGTTCGGCGTGGTGCTGGCGCACGTAGAGCGAGAGGTCCGCGACGCGGCGGGCGTGGCGGGCATTCAGGGCGAGAGGCGCGGGCCCCAGGGCACGAGCCACCTCGCTCAACACGAGCTCCACGACATCCGCGATGATCATGCGGGTTCTGCCGGCCAAAAACTGGGGGTCGGATGCTGCGAGCCCCGCCCGGGCATCGATGAGTTCTGCCGCATCCCGCAGCGCCAGGCGTCCCGTCGTGAGCGCGGATTCGAGCCGGCCCACGTGCATGAGGCCGATCTGGTCGGGTTCGCGACGGGAGGCAGCCTCGAGCACGGCCCGGGCCACGCCGACCGCTCCCCCGAACCAGCACGCGGCAACGCCGATGCCGCCCCACGCGAAACCGGGGCGGCGGAGGTACCACCCGGCGTCACCGACGGGGGCCGCGGGGACATCGTCGAAATCGACCGGGCCGGATGCGACATCCGCGAGCCCGACGGCATGCCACACGCCATCCTGCACATGTACCCCGCCACGTGTGAGCGGAACCGCGAAGAGTCCGCGCTCGCCCGACGGCAGCCACGCTGTGACGAGCGCATGCGAAAGACGATCGGCCAGGGAGCACCACGGTTTCGTGCCGGAGAGGTGCCATCCGCCCTGCCCATCGGGTGTCGCCTCGAGCTTCACGCCGGGACCCTCTGCAGCGAAGACACCCCAGGTCGCATCGGCGGGGGCGAATCCTTCCGGCACGTCGATGCCGGCGGCACGCGCCTCGGCGAGAATGCCCAGCGCGTCGATATGCGGTTCGACAACCCGAGCCGTCGTCACATCCGCGGCGGCCAGAGTGGCGAGCGCCTCCCAGAGCGCGAGCGTGCCGCCATCCCCCGGTATCGGCATTTCGTTGCCGACCTCGCGGGCCAGATCGAGCGACGCCGACACATCGCCGGCGGCATCATCCGCGGCGCGAGCCAGGTCGTCGAGGGCAGGGGATGCTCCTGAAGCATCCGCCGCAGCGGCAAGGGGGTTGTCGCCCGGACGCCCGAGCGAAACAATCGAGGTAGCGCGTGACGCATGCATCGGTATGGATTCTCGCAATCTTCCTTCCGATCTTCGCATCCCCGACGCGCAGCTCGTGACCGTTGACAGAATGCGCACGACCCCCGAAGGAGCCCCATGGACAAGGATGCCGCCGAGAAGCGACACGACCAGCTGACCACAGCACCGAACGCCGTCGAATCGGATGCCGACCCCCGCATCGATGTGACCGAGCAGCCCGGCAAGCCCACGCGTATCGACATCCGCGACGACGCCGTGGTGCGCCCCGGTGAGAGCGACGAGGGCGACGAGAACGCCGGACGGTAACTCGCGACATCCGCTCGCGCAACCCGGTGTTGTGCGGCGTCGGACGCGCGTAGACAAGAGGCTATGAAAGCTCTCACCTGGCAAGCAAACAAGAAAGTCGCCGTCACCGATGTGGCCGACCCCCGGATCGAAGAGCCCACCGATGTGGTCATTCGGGTGACGTCCGCCGCCATCTGCGGCTCCGACCTGCACCTCTACGACGTGCTCGGACCGTTCCTCCACAAGGACGACGTACTCGGCCACGAGACCATGGGAGTCGTCGAAGAGGTGGGTTCCGACGTCTCGAACCTGTCCGTCGGCGACCGCATCGTCGTGCCGTTCGTGATCGCGTGCGGGCACTGCTACATGTGTCAAAAGGGTCTCACCACCCAGTGCGAGACGACCCAGAACACCGACACCGAGACGGGTGCAGACCTCTACGGCTACACCGATCTCTATGGCCGCGTGCCCGGGGGTCAGGCCGAACGCCTGCGCGTGCGCCTCGCCGACTTCAACGCCATCAAGGTGGGTCACGACCTGCCCGATGAGCGCTACCTCTTCTTGAGCGACATCCTTCCGACCGCTTGGCAGGGCGTGAAGTACGCCGACCTGCCCGAGGGCGGTGTGCTCGCGGTGATCGGCCTCGGACCCGTCGGCCAGTTCGCCGCCCGCATCGGTCGCCACCTCGGCCACCGCGTCATTGCCGTCGACCCCGTGCCCGAGCGCCGGCTCATGGCCGAGCGCTATGGCGTCGAGACCCTCGATCTCACGGATGACGTGCTCGACAAGCTGCGCGAGCTGACGGACGGCCGCGGCCCGGACTCGGTCGTCGACGCCGTCGGAATGGAGGCGCACGGAAACCCCGTGGCCGCCTTCGCGCAGAACGCGGCCGGCATCCTGCCCGACAAGATCGCGCAGAAGGTCATGACCACCGCGGGTGTTGACCGTCTGGGCGCTCTCAACCTCGCGCTCGACGCCGTGCGCCGCGGCGGAACGGTCTCGCTCAGTGGTGTCTATGCCGGCGTCGCCGACCCGATGCCGCTCATGAACATGTTCGACAAGCAGATCGCCCTGCGCATGGGTCAGTGCAACGTGCAGGCGTGGATCGACGACCTCCTGCCCCTCGTGGAAGACCCGGCCGACCCGCTGGGCGTCGAGGACCTCGTTACTCACCGCGTGCCGCTCGATCGCGCCGCCGAGATGTACGACACCTTCAAAGAGAAGAAGGATGGCTGCATCAAGGTCGTGCTGAAACCGCAGACCACCGCGGCCTGATCCTGGTCTGATTCGGCTTTTTTCGACCGTTTTCGGCCTTTTTCGACCCGTCGAACGGGCGAGCGCCGGCATCACCCATCATGGGGATGTCGGCGCTTTCTCGTGTCCGGCCCGGCCCAGGTTCGCGTCACGCAACGCAATACAAGACCTGCGCGGTGGCCGTTCTGCCAGACTGACCGGCACCTTCCGGGCGTGCGTGTGCGTGCCCGGCACCACCACGATTCACCGACCGATCGAGGCACCATGGCACCCACATCGAAACTCCTGCAGAAGCTGGCCGACGGCCCCGTCGTCGTCGCCGAGGGCTACCTCTTCGAGCTCGAGCGCCGCGGCTATGTGCAGGCGGGCGCCTATGTGCCCGAGGTGGTGCTCGAGCATCCCGAAAAGGTGGCCGAGCTGCACCGCGAGTTCGTGCGTGCAGGGTCAGACGTCGTCGAAGCGTTCACCTACTACGGCCACCGCGAGAAGATGCGGGTCATCGGCAAGGAACACCTGCTCGAGCCGCTCAACCGCGACGCCCTGCGCATCGCCACCGCCATCGCCGCCGAAACCGGCACCATCGCGGCGGGCAACATCTGCAACACCAACCTCTATGTCGGCGGCGACGATGCCGAAGACCGCTTCATCCGCGCCATCTTCGACGAGCAGATCGGGTGGGCCGCCGACGCGGGCGTCGACTACATCGTTGCCGAGACCATGGCCTACGCGGGTGAGGCCCTCATCGCCACGAAGGCGATCGTAGATGCCGGGCTCGCGGCCGTCGTCACGCTCGCGCCCCACCAGACCGATCTCACGCGCGAAGGATGGTCGTTCGCCGACGCCGCGCGCCGCATCGAAGACGCGGGCGCGAGCGTCATCGGCCTCAACTGCCACCGCGGGCTGTGGACGATCATGCCGCTCATCGAAGAGATCCGTGGCGCCGTGTCAGTGCCCGTCGCGGCGCTGCCCGTGCCCTACCGCACGACCGACGAGCACAAGACGTTCCAGGCCCTCGAAGACCCGCTGGCCGCGGCGGCCGGAAACGGGCGTGCTTTCCCCACCGCACTCGACCCCTTCACGGTCAACCGCTACGAGGTCGCCGACTGGGGTCGCGCCGCGGTCGCCACCGGGGTCGACTACGTCGGGCTCTGTTGCGGCGCCGGGCCGCACCACATCCGTGCGCTGGCCGAATCGATCGGTCGCACACCCGAAGGAAGCGCCATGAGCGCCGATATGACCAAGCACGCCCTGTTCGGCGACTACGAGGGAATCAAGGCCGAAAACCAGGCGCACGCGACGCGCATGTAGGGGCCAGGCGCGTTCGCATTGTTGGGCGAGTCGCGATGGCGTGGCCGATGTGAGCCTCAGCGGGCGTCGGTAGTGGGCGTCAGCGGCGTGCGACAGCGGCGGGCGTCAGTGGCGGCGCGTGTGAAAGAGCGGGGCGAACGGTAGGGCCAGGAGCGCCCCGACAATCGCGCCGGTACCGTTCGCGAGCAGGTCCCTCGGGTCGCTGACCCGAGACGGCACGAACTCCTGCACCCATTCGACGCCCACGCTGAGCGCGAGACCCGCGAGGGCGGCGAGCCAGAAACCGCGGGCCCCGAAGAGTAGGACGGCGAAGACTCCGAGCGGCGCGAACATGAGCACGTTGAGCGCGAACTCGGCGTCGGCGCTCGTGAAACCGGCCGGCAGAGGCAGGCTGCCGATGATGCTGAACGCACGCCCCGACAGCTGGCTCACGGCATCCCCGTGCCCCGCGGGGGCGAGTGTGATGAACCCGACCACCGCCAGGTAGATCGCGGCCAGGATGGCGACCACACCGCGGGCGACGCGTTTGCCGCGGGAACGGCCGGCTGTTCGCCGAGGACCGCCCGCCGTCGGTCGCGGTTCTGCGGGGGAAGTCGCGATCCGACGCCCGGACGCGCTCTGCGGCACGCCTCGAGCGGGCGTGTGCGACGGCGACGGGTAGGCGAAGGTTCCGGTGTGGGTCATGTTTCCACGCTAAGAAACTCGGCGCTGGAACGGACCGGTCGCAGGGTCCATCCGGATCGTTCGAGCGGACCATTCGATGTCGCCACACAGCTGGGGCTCAGCCTGTGGGCGGTGCCAGACTGGAGATATGACGATCGAATTGGTGACGTTCCCCGCGCAAGAACTGCCGGGTTGGCTCGAGAACCAGCGGGCCGAGTATCGCGCACACCGCATCGAAGCGGGAGACGACGAAGAGGCTGCCACCCGCCGAGCGGACGATTCGCAGGCGACCTACTTCGCGGGCGGCCGGCCCGCCGCGGGGCACGACGTTTTCGCGGTGCTGGAGGCCGGCGAACGCATCGGTGTGCTCTGGGTCGGGCCACACCCGGACGGCCTCGACGGTGTGGCCTGGGTGTGGGACATCGAGATCGATGCCGCACAGCGCGGTAAGGGTTTCGGCCGGGACACCATGCGCGCGGCCGAGGACTGGGCGCGCGACGCCGGCTATGCGTCGTTGGCCCTCAACGTTTTCGGCTTCAACACGGTGGCGCGCTCCCTCTATGAGTCGATGGGCTTCGAGACCACGTCCCTGCAGATGCGCAAGGCGCTCTAGAAGCGCTGCAGGTGGGCCGGCTCGGTCCACTCGGTCGCGAAGTCGGCACCCGTATGCAGCAGCACGACGGATTCGCCACGGTCGACCTTTGCCAGAGCGAACGCCGACACGGAGAGCGACGCCAGCAATCGCGCGCGCGACACGGACTTCGGGTCGACCGGGTTCTCGGCATTCGTCGGAAGACTCTCTGCGGCGGCGACCCGAGCTTCGTCAGCGGATGCTGCGCCGGCACGCTCGGGGGCCGCGGGGAAGGCCCCGGTGGCGCACTCGAGCGCCGCCGTGAAGGCACCGACGAGCTCGGCGTGATAGTCGGCGACGACCTGGCGGACCGTCTCGTCTTGGCCCGCTATGCCGGGTGCGGCCGTGACGAGCAGGCAGCCCTGGCGCGGCGAATCGGCCGGCAGGCCGGCCACCGTCTCGGCCAGTGCGGTGAAGTAGCGGATGAGGGCCTCGGCCGCCTCGCTCGGCGAATTCGACGGGTCGAGCAGGGGCGCGATGCGCGGGCGGATGATCGTCTCGAGGTAGTTCTCGACGGCCACGTCGAACAGGCCGCGCTTGCTGCCGAAGGCGTTGTAGATGCTCGAGCGGTTGAGGCCCGTTGCCTGCTCGAGGTCGGTGAGGGACACGGCCTCGTAGCCGAGCTGCCAAAAGAGATCGCGCGCGGCCTCGACGGCGTGAACAGTGTCGAAGACTTGGTGCCGGCCCATGCCGCCTCATTTCTCGCTCTTGCTTTTTTGTACCGATCGGTTCACTATCGTACTAGCGGTTCACGCCGCACACCACCCCCGTAGCGAAGGAATACCGATGGCTTCACCCCGCACATCCACCCAGATCCAGCTCGTCCGCCGCCCGAGCGGCTGGCCGACGACCGACGATGTGCGCACCGTCACCGTCGAGCTGCCCGACCTCGAAGACGGCCAGGTGCGCGTCGCAAACGAGTTCCTCTCGGTCGACCCCTACATGCGCGGTCGCATGAACGACGTCAAGTCCTACACCCCGCCCTACGCCCTCGGCGAGACCATGACGGGCGGCGCGGTCGGCCGCGTCGTCGAGTCCCGATCGGACGATGTGCCCGTGGGCGCCGTCGTGGTGCACCAGGAGGGCTGGCGCGACCTGACACAGGGCGATGCCGCGGGCTTCCGCGTCGTCGATGAGATCCCCGGCGTGCCCAACTCCGCCTACCTGAGCGTGCTCGGCATGACGGCCTTCACGGCATTCGTCGGCCTGAAGGAGATCGCCCAGCTGAAGCAGGGAGACGCCGTCTTCGTGTCGGGTGCTGCCGGCGCCGTGGGCTCCATGGTGGGTCAGATCGCCCGCCTCACGGGCGCGTCGCGCGTTATCGGTTCGGCCGGTTCGGCCGAGAAGGTCGCCCTGCTCACCGAGAAGTACGGCTTCGATGCGGCCTTCAACTACAAAGACGGCCCCGTGGCCGAGCAGCTGGCCGAGGCGGCCCCCCAGGGCATCGACGTCTACTTCGACAACGTCGGCGGAGAGCACCTCGAGGCCGCCCTCGGCGCCTTCAACGATGGCGGCCGCGGCGCGCTGTGCGGCGCCATCGCCGACTACAACAGCACCGAGACGCCCGTCGGCCCCAAGAACATGGCCAACATCGTCACGCGCGGCCTCACCCTCAAGGGCTTCACGGTCGGCAACTACACGCGCCACTTCCCCGAGTTCATCTCGCAGATGAGCACCTGGCTGCAGAACGGCGACGTCGTTTTCGACGAGACCGTCGTCGACGGCATCGAGAACACCTTCGACGCCTTCCTGCAGCTGATGCAGGGCGCCAACACGGGCAAGATGGTCGTCCGCGTGGCGGCACCCCAGGCCTGAGCCGAGGGCACGATCAGAAGAACGGCCCCGGTGTGTGAACACCGGGGCCGTTCCTCATGATCCTGGTCGGCGCCTCCGCGAGCTCCGGCGGAGGACGTGCGTCCGGGTGAGCGGCACAGCCTCAGGGCCGCAGAGCGGCGGCGTGCCGAGATCGGCTAGAGCGCCGCGCGAAGACCGTCGATCAGCGGCGTCGTCGGGTGGCCGATCAGGCGGCTGAGGTCGCCCGAGGTCTCGCCGAGCAAACCGTCGCGCGTGTTGGCGTCGAGCGCCACGACGAAGCCGGCGGTGCCGTCATCCAGCCCGGCGTCCTTGAGAATCGCGAGGTGCTCTTCCGACGAAACGGACTTCAGTTCGACCGGCTTGCCGAGGATCTCGGCAAACGTGTCGGCCAGCTGCTGCTGGTTCCAGGCGACATCCCCGCTCAATTCATATACCGAGCCGGCGTGACCGTCTTCGGAGACCACGACCGCGGCCGCCTCGGCGTAGTCGGTGCGAGACGCGCTCGAAACCAGGCCGTCGCCGGCGCTCGTGAGCAGAACGCCCGTGGCATCCGCCTGCTGCAGGGCGCCGACGTAGTTCTCGGTGTACCAGCCGTTGCGCAGGATCGTCGCAGGGATTCCGGAGGCGCGAATGAGCTCCTCGGTCGCCTTGTGCTCGGGCGCCAGGACGAGATCCGACGTGTCCGCCTTCGGCGCGCTGGTGTAGACGAGGTGCGTGACGCCGGCAGCGACGGCCGCGTCGATCGCGTTGCGGTGCTGCTCGACGCGCTGGCCCACCTCGCTGCTCGACACCAGAATGAGCGTGTCGGCACCCGTGAGGGCCTCGGTCAGGGTCTCGGGCCGCGCGTAGTCGAGGACCGCCGTGCGCACACCCGACTCGACGAGCGCCTGCAGCTTCTCGGTGCTGCGACCCCCGGCAACGATGTCAGCGGGCGCGACGCCGCGCGCGACGAGGTGTTCGACGATGGATTTTCCGAGGTGTCCGGTAGCTCCGGTAACGACGATGGTCATGGTGTCCTTTCCCGGCCTCCGTGCGGAAGCCTCTGAGTGCTACAACCGAGGCTAGGCCAGAAGCTTCCCAGACGCAGGTACCCACTTTTTGGTAAGTTGGTTCGCATGATCGAAAACGACGTTCGCGAGCGCATCCGACAGACCGTGTGGCCGGACTCCCCCGCGGGCGGCATGACGACCGAGCAGCAACTGCTGGGCAACGTCTTCGATGCGCAATGCCCGAGCCGCGCCATCCTCGACCATGTCACCAGCAAGTGGGGCGTGCTCGTGCTCGTCGCCCTCGAAGCCGAATCGCTGCGCTGGGGCGAGCTGCGGCGATCGATCGACGGCATCAGCGAGAAGATGCTCGCGCAGACACTCAAGCTGCTCGAGGCCGACGGGTTCGTGCACCGCGCGGCCCAGCCCGTCATCCCCCCGCGCGTCGACTACAGCCTCACGCCTCTCGGCCACGAGCTCGCCTCCCACCTCGTGCCCCTGCTGCGCTGGGTCGGCACCAATGTGGGCCGCATCATCGAGCACCAGGGGCAGGGCGCGGCATGAGCGGTTTCGACATCCGCCCCGCCACGGCGGCTGACTGGAGCGCCATCTGGCCCATCTTCCGCGACATCGTCGAGGCGGGCGAAACCTACGCCCTGCCCGAGGGCCTCACCTCAGATGAAGCGCGAGAGCTGTGGATGATCGAGCAGCCCGGCATCGTGGTCGTCGCGGTCTCCACGCGCCCCGACGACCGCGACGCCGTCCTCGGCACCGCCAAGGTCTTGCCCAACCGTCCCGGACGGGGCGCGCACGTGGCCACCGCCAGTTTCATGGTCGACCCGGCGCAGCACGGCCGCGGTGTCGGCCGCGCGCTCGGCGAATGGGCGATCGGCTGGGCCACGGATGCCGGGTACCGCGCCATGCAGTTCAACGCCGTCGTCGAAAGCAACACGCCGGCCGTCGCACTCTGGCAGAAACTGGGTTTCGAGATCATCGGCACCGTCCCAGCGGCCTACGACCACCGCAGACTCGGCCCGGTCGGTCTGCACGTCATGCATCGACCCCTCTGAGCGTCGGAGGTTCGCGCTAGTCTCGCCTCAACGATCCGAGTGAGGCCAGCATGAACAATCCCCGACCACCCGCTGATTCGCATGACCTCATCCACGTGCGCGGCGCGCGCGAGAACAACCTGCAGAACGTGTCGCTCGACATCCCGAAGCGGCGCCTCACGGTGTTCACGGGTGTCTCGGGTTCGGGCAAGTCGAGCCTCGTTTTCGGCACCATAGCGGCCGAGTCCCAGCGGCTCATCAACGAGACCTATTCAGCTTTCCTGCAGTCGTTCATGCCGAGTCTCGGCCGCCCCGATGTCGACGCACTGCAGAATCTGAGCGCCGCCATCATCGTCGACCAGGAGCGCATGGGCGCCAACTCGCGGTCGACTCTCGGCACGGCGACCGACGTCAACGCCATGCTGCGCATCGTGTTCTCGCGGCTCGGCGAGCCGCATATCGGGCCGTCCTTCCGTTTCGGGTTCAACGCTCCCGAGGGCATGTGTCTGCGCTGCGAGGGGCTCGGGCACGTCACCGACATCGACCTCGACGAGCTCTTCGACAGCACCAAGAGCTTGAACGAGGGCGCCATCACCATTCCGGGCTACAGCGCCGATGGATGGATGGTGCGCACGTTCGCCGAATCGGGCATCGTCCCGGGCGACGTGCCCATCGGCCGCTTCACCGAGCAGCAGCGGCAGGACTTCCTCTACAAGGAGCCCGTCAAGGTCGCGATCAACGGCATGAACCTCACCTACGAGGGTCTCGTGCCGAAGGTGCAGAGAAGCATCCTGTCGAAAGACAAAGACGCGGTGCAGCCGCATGTCCGCGCCTTCATCGACCGCGCCGTCACCTTTCAGACCTGCCCCGACTGCGATGGCACCCGGCTCAACGAGGCCGCACGGTCATCCCTGATCGAGGGCAAGAGCATCGCCGACTGCTCGCGCATGCAGATCAGCGATCTGGCGGCTTTCGTTCGAAACGTCGTCGACGACGAGGTGGCCCCGCTCATCTCCACGCTGCAGCAGACCCTCGACTCCTTGGTCGAGATCGGCCTCGGCTATCTGAGCCTCGACCGCACCGCGGCATCCCTGTCTGGCGGTGAGGCACAGCGGGTCAAAATGGTCAGGCACCTGGGCTCGAGCCTCACCGATGTCAGCTACATCTTCGATGAACCCACCGTCGGCCTGCACCCGCACGACATCGAGCGCATGAACGCGCTGCTCCTGCGGCTGCGCGACAAGGGCAACACGGTGCTCGTCGTCGAGCACAAACCCGAGACGATCGCCATTGCCGACCACGTGGTCGATCTCGGGCCGCGCGCCGGCATCAACGGCGGGCGCATCCAGTTCGAGGGCACCGTCGACGAGCTGCGGGCGAGCGACACCCTCACCGGGCGGCACCTCGGCGACCGCGTGCAGCTGCGCGAGAAGCCCCGGCAGCGCACCGGCGTTCTCGAGATTCGCGGAGCGACGAGGCACAACCTGAAAAACGTCGACGTCGACATCCCACTCGGTGTGCTGACGGTCGTCACAGGGGTGGCAGGTTCGGGCAAGAGCTCCCTCATCCACGGCTCCATTCCGCGTGGGGCCGATGTCGTCACGGTCGATCAGGCGCCCATCAAGGGTTCGCGTCGCAGCAACCCCGCCACCTATACCGGGTTGCTCGATCCCATCCGCACGGCTTTCGCCAAGGCGAACGGCGTGAAGCCCGCGCTCTTCAGCGCGAACTCGGCGGGGGCCTGCCCGAACTGCAACGGCAACGGCGTCATCTACACCGACCTCGCCATGATGGCCGGCGTCGCAACCGTGTGCGAGATGTGCGAGGGCAAGCGGTTCCAAGCATCCGTGCTCGAGTACACACTCGACGGCAAGAACATCGCCGAAGTGCTGGGCATGTCCGTGGCCGAGGCGCTCGACTACTTCGGCCAGGGCCCCGCGCGCGCCATCCTGCAACGCCTTTCCGATGTGGGTCTCGGATATCTGGGACTCGGCCAGCCGCTCACCACGCTGTCCGGCGGCGAGCGCCAACGCCTGAAGCTCGCCATCCATATGGCCGACAAGGGCGGCATCTATGTGCTCGACGAGCCAACCACCGGGCTCCATCTGGCCGATGTGGAGCACATGCTGGGGCTGTTCGACCGGCTCGTCGACAGCGGCAAGACCGTCATCGTCATCGAACACCACCAGGCGGTCATGGCGCACGCCGACTGGATCATCGACATCGGGCCGGGCGCCGGGCACGACGGCGGGCGCATCGTATTCGAGGGCACACCCGCCGACATCGTCGCCGATGCCACGACCCTGACAGGGCAGCATCTGAAGACGTACGTGGGGGCCTGACAGCCTGAGTAAGGCCGGCGAGACCGGCCGTCAGTCCTTGTTGCCCTTGCCGTTTCCGGGGGTGCCGCTGCCGGGCTCCGTATTCCCCTTGCCCGGGTTGCCATCGCCCGGAGACTTATCGGAGCCCTGGTCATCGGCATCGTCGTCATCCGGCGTCTCATCCCCGCCCGGCACGGTTTCGACCGGCGCCGGCGCCTGGGTCTGGTCGGTGACCCCCGTGCCCGACTCGCTGGGCTCGGGAGTGGGCGTCGACTGCGCGGCGATCAACGCCGCCAGGTCGGCACGCACCGTATCGATGGCCGCCTGGATCTCGGCAGAACGATCCGCCGTGACATCGCCGGCTTCGACGTACTCGGCGAGGCGGGCCTGCAGCACGTCGAGGCTCGCCACTGCACCCGCATAATCGCCGGATGCCGCACGATCCGCCGTCTGCACGACCGACGTGTCGAGTCTCTCCGTCGCCGCATCGGACGGATCGCTCGGCGCGCAGCCCGAAAGCAGCACCGTGCCGACGAGCGCCAACGCCACGGCCCCGCTGGTCGCGACACGCCTGAGACGCCCGAAACGCGGATCAGCACAGTTTCCGTTCCCCACACGACCAGTCACTGGTTTACCTCGTCTCGCAGCTGCTGCAGGTGCACGCCCAACGGCCCCGTCACGTCGGGGAGAGGCGTCTGCTCCGGGGTCGATCCATTCGACATCGCCACGGCGACTGCAATGGCGATGGCCGCCAGCACCAACACCGCGAACACCGCGATGATGACGACCGTTCGGCGGCCCAAGCGTTTTCTCTGCGCTCCCGACGCCCCAGACGGTGTGGGCCGATCGATGGCGGGCGCGGCTACCGTCGGCGCATCATCCTGCGAGGACCGCGCCGCGGCCCGCGTCTGCTGGCCGAGCTCGGGGGACGCGTGAACCGCCGACGGTCGATGCGCTGCAGTCACGTGCGGGTCGGACGGGGCCTGCAGGCTCGTCGGCGCATCAAGGCCGGCGGCATCGGGGGCTTCGACGGCGTGGACCGAGGTGCCGGACGTTTCCCACGGAGGCACAGAAGAGGCAACCGTCGACATGGCGGTGGCGACGGTTGCTCCAGCAGGGGTTTCCTGGGTGCCCGTCGTCGAAAATTCATGGATGGTGCGCGCCACGGCCAATGCATCCGGCCGCTGCTCGGGATCGCGGTTCGTCATCGCGACGAGGAGCGCGGCCCAATCGGCCCCCACGCTTTCGGGCACCACGGGGTCACGCAGCAGGCGCGCGGTCGCGGCTTCGATCATCGAACCCGGGAACGCCCGCACGCCTGTGAGGGCCTCGAGCAACACGAGCCCGAGGGAGTAGACATCGCTCGCAGGCGTCGGCGGCTCGCCCTTCGCCTGTTCGGGGCTGAGATAGGCGGCGGTGCCCACGAGCGTGCCGGGCAGCGTCAAACGCGTCGAATCGACGACGTAGGCGATTCCGAAGTCGGCGAGCTTCACGCGGAACGTGCGGTCGGGCGAGGTCGAATCTTCGAGCAGCACGTTCGACGGTTTGAGATCGCGGTGCACGATGCCCGCCGCATGCACCACGTGCAGGGCCTCGGCCAGGTCGGCCCCCATGCGCGCGACCTCGCGGCGATCGAGCGGCCCCGCGTCGAGAAGCTGAGACAGTGTCGGCCCCTCGACCAGTTCCATGGCCATGAAGGCGGGTTCACCGTCGAGCGCCGACCCGTCGCTGGCGTCGTAGAGCGTGACGAGTGCGTGGTGTTTGAGCGAGGCGAGCAAGCGAATCTCGGATGTCTTACGACCCTCGTCCTTATCCGACTCGCCCGTTGCGGCAAAGAGTTTGAGCGCGACCGTGCGGCCGAGCGACAGGTCCTGCGCCCGGTAGACGGCCGCCATGCCGCCGCGGCCGATGAGCGTATCGACGCGGTAACGCCCGGCCACGACCTGGTTGTCGCCGCCGCCGACATCGTCACCGTCACCGTCACCGGCGGCACGGGGAGGCCGCGCAGAGTCGAGGGTCATTCGCTTCTCCATCCGGCGTGTCGGGGGTGCCGGTCCGATGCGTTCAGAGGGAATGCACCGGAGACTCGATGTTAGTGCGCGCCCGTCCCGCACGACTACCGGTTGCGCCGAATCGAAAAATCAGAGTGGTCGCAAAATCCCCGACCAGAGGGCTATCTCAAAATTTGCTGAGGCGACTTGAAGCGGCCTTTTCGTCGTGGTAATTCTATATCTGCCGGGTCACCCGGACCCGGTTCACACCGAGAGGAGAGTCACTCATTATGGCAATGTCTTTCGATCCTTTCAGCCAGCTCGACCGCTTCGCCGCGAGCGTTCTCGACGCCAAGGCGTCGCCGCGGTTCATGCCCGTCGACCTGCACCGCAGCGGCGATCACTATGTGGTGAACGCCGACCTGCCGGGCGTCGACCCGGGTTCCGTCGATGTCGACGTCGACGGTCAGGTGTTGACCATCCGCGCCGAACGCACCGCGCCCGAGACATCCGGCGTCACCTGGTTGTCCCGTGAGCGGCCATCCGGCTCCTATCTGCGCCAGTTCAGCCTGGGCGAGGGCGTGGATGTCGAACGCATCACCGCGAGCTACGAGAACGGTGTGCTCAGCATCCTCATCCCGGTGAGCGAGCGGGCCAAACCCCGCAAGATCCAGATCACCGAGAGGAGCTCGGACACCGAGCAACCGCGGCTCAACGCCGCTTCCTCGGCGGCGGCGGCGAGCTAGCCGCAGCCCAGGCGCCCGGCGAGCCCTGCGCGTCCGCCGCGGCACCAGCCTCTGCTCTGCCGAAAACGACAGGGCGGGTCACCCGAGAGTGGCCCGCCCTTTGCGTGTGATCAAGCTCGTGCTCTACGCCTGCCGCACACGTCGGGGCTCCGCGTCAGTCAGCGGGGAGGGCCGCGATCGGGCTCGAATCGAGGTGGGCGAGGATGTCGGCTGCGTCGTCATAGACCTCGACGGCACCCGCTTCGCGCAGTTCGGCTGAGCCGATGCCACCCGAGCGCACACCGATGGTGGAGACGCCGGCCTTCGCGGCCGCCTCGACATCCCACACCGTGTCGCCGACGAAGACCGCGTGGTCGGCGTCGACCCCGGCGCGCTCGAGGGCGACCTGCACGATGTCGGGTCGCGGCTTGGCGGTCTCCACATCTTCGGACGACGTCACGGCGAACAGCTGGTCCTCCACGTCGAGGATGTCGCGCAGCGTCTTCAGCTCGTCCTCGGGCGCCGATGTGGCGAGGACGACGCGCATCCCCCGCTCGGCGACCGCTCGGATCAGGTCACGCGCACCCGACAGGGGTTCGAGCCGTTCGGCCAGCTCCTTGTAATACAGCGAGTGCAGATCGGATGCCCTCTCCACCGTCTCGTCATCCGCCCCGGGCAGGATCGCCTCCATCAGAAGCGAAGAATCCTTGCCGATCGCGGCGTGAATCCGCCACGAGTCGACCGAGCGGCCCACCCCGTCGACGGCCTTCTCCCACGCTTGTACGTGCAGGTAGTTCGAGTCGACGAGCGTTCCGTCGATGTCGAAGAGGACGGCGTTGGGCGAGGTGGACATGAAGCTCCTTCTATCGTTGCGTGTCACGACGAGTCTCATCGCGCGACGCCGGCCCGCTCGTGACAGGGGCGGCACTGCAAACGGCCACTATAGGTGGGCCCGCTCGCCGCGCGCTATCCCCTTCCCTCGCTGTGGAGCCGGCCCTACCGGGCGCCCCTTGCCGCGCCAGTTTTGTGTCGCTACATTGAAGGCACCCACCATCCATCGAGGGAGTGTCTGTGCCGAGTCCGTTCCGAATCGACCCCGCATCGGCGACGGCGCCGTTCGAACAGCTGCGCACGCAGGTGATCTCGGGGGTCAAGGACGGGACGCTCGTTCCGGGCACGAAGCTGCCGACGGTGCGCAAACTCGCCGACGAATTGAACCTCGCACCCAACACCATCGCGCGCGCCTATCGCGAGCTCGAGCACGACGACGTGATCGAGACGCGTGGGCGAAACGGCACATTCGTCTCGGCTACCGGCGACGCCGACCAGAGACATGCTCAAGAAGCAGCCACCGCCTATGCCGCACGCACCGCGCAGCTGGGCCTCACGACGGCCGAGGCGCTGGCGATTGTGACGGCCGCGCTGCAGGGTTCGCCGCCCCGCGTGCATCCGTGATTTAGACTCTTGTCGACCGAGGAGGCTTCGTGTTTTCGACGGTCGTTGGACCGACGAACGAAGTAGGGAACCCCTGTGGGAAGAATCATCTACGGCTACGACTCCGCCGAAATCGAATTCGAGGATCGTCTGCTCGCGCACCTCAAGGTAGCTATCGTGACGAAGCTGCGCCGCGACGAGAAGTTCACGTTGTCGTGGGACCACGGCATCGACGGTGGCGGCGGGCGCAGCACCGTGTGGATCCACCCGTCCATCCCGCTGCAGTTCATCTTCTCGGGCAGCCGCGAGGCCACTCTCAACCGGGACTGGATCGAACAGCTCATGATGTCGGCCAACAGCACGGGCGGCCTGCAGGTCGTGGCCGAACCCCGCGAAGGCGCGTAACACCCCGCCTAGCCTCGCGGCGCTTACTCTGCGGGCTGTCGGCGGCTTAGCCGATGGGCGCAGCACCGTTCTCTGCGCGGCTCGCGTCTGTGGCGGCGGCGCGGGGGTTGCGGATGCCGAACCACGACACCAGCCCACCGAGCACGAGCATGGCCGCGGTGGCGATCATGGCCCGATGCAGACCGTCGAGGTCGAGGCTCTCGCCGATGATGAGCGACGCGCACGCGATGGTGATGAGGCCGGCGATGCGCGACACGGCGTTGTTGACGGCCGAGCCGATGCCCGCCTGCGAGTCGGCGATGGCGCCGAGGATGGCGCTCGTCAGCGGCGCGACGGTGGCCGAAAGCCCCAGGCCGAAGAGGAGCAGACCCGGCAAGATCTGCGTCCAATAGTTGAGCTCGGGCGAGACACCGATGAGCAGCAGGAAGCCGACGCCCGCGACGATGGGGCCGACGGTCATGAAGAGGCGCGGCCCGAAGCGGCCCGACAGCGCGCCGAAGCGGCTCGACAGGAACAGCATGACGAGCGTCGGTGGCATGAGCGCGAGACCCGTGAGGAACGCCGACACACCCGCCACCTGCTGCAGGTAGATGGCGACGATGAAGAAGCCGAACGACAGCGCGCCGTAGATGAACAGCGTCGCGATGTTGCCGGCCGAGAAGTTGCGTGAACCGAAGAGGCCGAGGGGCATCATGGGGGCCGGCGCGCGACGCTCCCAGGCGATGAAGGCCGCCAGGCACGCTAGGCCCAGCACGAGGGGCAGCCAGACCACGGGGCTCGACCATCCCAAGCGGCCCTGCTCGATCAGGGCGAAGACGGGACCCGCCAAACCGAGCGCTCCCAATACGGCACCCACCCAGTCGATGCGGGCCGGATGCTCGGGCCGACCCTGGCCGCGCAGGCGGTGCAGCAACACGAGCGTGAACGCGATGGGCAGAACGTTGATGGCGAAGATCAGGCGCCACGAGACGGTATCGATGAGAAAACCGCCGAGCAGCGGGCCGATGATCATGGCCGTTCCGGTCCACGCCGTCCAGCTGCCGATGGCCTTCGCCTGCGGCACACCGTGGAAGGTCGAGATGATGAGGGCGAGCGAACTTGGCACGAGCAGAGCCCCCGCGGCCCCCTGAGCCGCTCTGGCACCTATCAGGATCTCGGCGGTCGGGGCGATCGCGCAGAGCACCGATGTGACACCGAACCCCACGAGCCCGACGCTCATCACGCGCACGCGCCCGAAAGCATCCGACAGCGAACCCGCCAACAGGATGAGGGCGCCCAGGGTGAGGAGGTAAGCATCGACCACCCACTGCTGCGTGGCGAGCCCCCCGCCCAGGTCACGATCGATGGAGGGCAACGCCACGTTGACGATCGACCCGTCGAGGAACGCGACGAACGACGCGAGGATGGCGATGATGAGCACGCGCCGCTCACGCGTCATCCCCCCGGAACGCGCGCCCGTCATGCCCGCACCAGACGCTCCCGCCGCAGACATCACAGCGATCGACTCTCGGATGCCGGGGCGCGATCTTCACTCATCTGCCCAGTATCCCCCTCCGACGGACGGGACGGGGCGTCGACCGCGGGGCTGTGGACAACTCAGCCCCGCGCCGCCTGTTTAGAGCACATCCTCCGACCACGTGTCGGCGTTGCCGAAACGGTGCGCCGTGATGGTGATCGACTGTTCGCGCAGGAACGGGAGGAGTTCGACGCGTCCCGCCGACGTGACGGCTCCCGAGTAGATCGCGAGGTCGGGGTCGCCCTCCACGATCACGGCGAGCGCCCGGTGCAGGGCGGTCCGTTCCGTTTCGGTGCCGACGATGCGCACGCGCGGGGGCCGCGTGTCTGCCGGTTCGCCGGTGACGATCAGCGGGGATGCTACGGGCGAGACATCCGCGTCGGCATTCGTTCGGGCGGCGTCTACCGGAGCGGCGGCGGGCGCGACGGGAGCGGGATCGACGGTGGCGCCTGCGCCGGTTTCGCCGACCTCGGCCGCATCGGTCTCGGCCCCGGTCCCGGCCTGGACCTCGCCGGGACGCGCCTCGGAGTCGCCGTCGTCGTCGAGCGGGATGTCGATGGGCGATGGCTTGTCGGGTTCGGGGGTTACCTCGGCGACAACGGCAGCCGCAGCACGAACGGCGGCGGCGTTTTCGCCGGCATCCGAATCTGCCCCAGCGCCAGCGCCAGCGCCCGCGCCCGGCTCAGCAGCCGGCGCAAACCGCGCGAGCCACTCGGCATCCGTCTCGACCGCCACCTGCACGCCGATCTCGCCGAGCACGCGCCGCACCGACGTGGGGATGCCGAGCGCCAGGCTCAACGTGAACGCACTGCGCGAACGCATGGCCGCGATGACGACGCGCAACACGTCGCCCAACTCGGCGTCGCGCGTCGACCGGATGGACACCGGCACGGGACGGTAGCGCAGCAGGTTGCGCTCGACGCCGAGGCCCGAGACATCCGTGGTCTCGCCGAAATCGGTGCCCCACACGATGGCGTCGGACAACGCCGAACGCCGCAACACGTCGAAGGCGCGGTAGTCGAGGGCCGGCTGGGCCGCCTCGATGAGCTTCACGATCTTGGGGTCGAGCCCGCGCAGATGCAACGTGGTCGACGCCGAACCGCTGTCGGGCTGCCACGAACCGAGCGCCGCCAGATAGTTCGGGCCGCCCGCCTTGGCTCCCGCGCCCACGGCAGAACGCTTCCAGCCGCCGAACGGTTGTCGCTGCACGATGGCGCCCGTGATGCCGCGGTTGACGTAGAGGTTTCCGGCCTCGACTGTTGCCGCCCAGACGCGCAGATCTTCGGGATCTTGCGTGAACAAGCCGGAGGTCAGCCCGTAGTCGACGTCGTTGACGAGCGCGATGGCGTCGTCGAGGTTCTTGGCGGTCATGATGCCGAGCGACGGTCCGAAGAACTCGGTGCGGTGGAAACGTGAGCCGGCGCTCACTCCGGTGCGCACGCCGGGTGACCAGAGCACGCCCGTCTCGTCGAGCTGTTTGGGCTTCACGAGCCAGTGCTCGCCCGCATCCAGCTCGGTCAGCGCCCAGAGCAGCTTCTCGGACGGCTGCTCGATGAGCGGCCCCATCTGCGATGCGGGGTCGCTCGGGTAGCCGACGCGCAGGCTCGACACCGCGTCGATGAGCTGCCGGCGGAACCGCTCGCTCTTCGCGACCGAACCCACCAGGATCACGAGCGAGGCGGCCGAACACTTCTGCCCCGCGTGCCCGAAGGCGCTCTTGACGATATCGGCGACGGCCAGGTCGAAGTCGGCACTCGGCGTGACCACGATCGCGTTCTTGCCACTCGTCTCGGCGAGCAAGGGCAGGTCGGGCCGCCAGGAGCGGAACAGGGCAGCGGTCTGCCACGCACCGGTGAGGATAACGCGGTCGACGGCCTCGTGGGCGATCAGACGCTGTCCGAGCTCGGCCTCGTCGACGTCGGCCAGCACGAGCAGGTCGCGCGGGATGCCGGCCTCCCACAGCGCCTCGCACAGCACGGCCGCCGTGCGGCGAGCCTGCGGCGCGGGCTTCAGAATGACGCCGGCACCGACGGCGAGCGATGCCAGCACCGAACCGGTGGGGATGGCGACCGGGAAGTTCCACGGCGGCGCGACGACGATGAGCCGCGGCGACACGAACCGCGCCCCGCGCACGGCGTCGAGTTCACGCGCCCGCGCGGCGTAGTAGTGCGCGAAGTCAATGGCCTCGGACACCTCGGGGTCGGCCTCGGCGATGGTCTTACCCGTTTCGGATGCCATCACCTCGAGCAGACGGTCGCGGTTGGCGGCGAGCGCGAGCCCCGCACGGTCGAGGATGGCGGCGCGCACGGCGGCCGGGCGGGCACCCCAGGTGGCCCCGACATCCCGAGCCTTTTCGACCAGGTCTTCGAGGTGGAACGCGTCGAGCACGCGCGCGGCCTCGATGGTGTCGCTGCCGATGGTGCTGTCGGGCACGCGGGCCAGCAGACGCGCGGCCCACTCGCGGTTGGCGGGCAGCGACGGGTCGGTGTCGAGGGCATTGACGAAACCGGGAGCGCCCAGCTCGGTCTTGGGCAGGCGGATCTCGGTGTCGGTCGTGTAGACCCGCACGGTGTCGAAGGGCGATTCGGTCTGGTGCCGTTTCGAGAGGCCGAGCACCTGCTCGGTCATGCCGAGCTCGACCGGCTGGTCGCCCTCAGGCTCGCGATACAGGGCGGTCGACGACGCCTTGCCGGGCGCGGGGGCGGCCTCGAGGGTCCACTCGGTCTCGCGGTTCTGGCGGCGGCGCGGCTCGGGCGTGAGCGACACGGTGGCGGCGTCATCCCCGTTCGCGTCGGCTTCGGCCACGGCGGCCACCTGTGCAACGGATGCTTCGAACCGCGATTTCTCGCGCTCGAACAACGTCGCATCGGTGCCCAGTTCGAAGACGGCCGACAGGAAGTTCTCGTTCGACGCATTCTCTTCGAGCCGCCGGATCAGGTAGGAGATGGCGACGTCGAACTCCTTGGGGTCGACGACGGGCGTGTAGAGCAGCAGCTGCCCGACATCCCGGGCCACGGCCTGCGCCTGACCCGTCGCCATGCCCAGCAGCATCTCCACGTCGACGCGGTCTTGCACCTTGCGCTTCTTGGCGAGCAGGTGCGCCCAGGCGATGTCGAAGAGGTTGTGACCGGCGATGCCGAGCTTCACGGCGGTCGTGCGCTCGCGCGTCAGCGACCAGTCGAGGATGCGCTTGTAGTTCGCGTCGGTGTCCTGTTTGCGGTCGAACGTGGCGAGCGGCCAGCCGTGCACGGTGGCGTCGACGTGTTCCATGGCGAGGTTGGCACCCTTGACGAGGCGCACCTTGATGGGCGCACCGCCGTCGGCGACCCGGGCCGCGGCCCAGTCCTGCAGCCGCTGCATGGCCGCGAAGGCGTCGGGCAGGTAGGCCTGCAAGACGATGCCCGCCTCGAGGGCTTTCAGCTGCGGCTGGTCGAGCAGGCGCTGGAACACGGCGATCGTGAGGTCGAGATCGCGGTACTCCTCCATGTCGAGGTTGATGAACTTGGGCCCGTCGGGTCCGCCCGCGAGCGCCAATTCGTAGAGCGGGGTCAGGCGTTCGACCACGCGCTCCACGGCGTCGTCGAAGGCCCACATCGAGAGCTGGGCGGCGATCGCCGACACCTTGATCGAGACGTAGTCGACGTCGTCGCGCGCCAGCAGGGTGCGCGTTCCCTCGAGGCGGCGGTCGGCCTCGTGGTCGCCCAGCACGGCCTCGCCCAGCAAGTTGAGGTTGAGCCGCGAGCCGTCGCCGCGCAGTCGGGCGATGGCGGGGCCGAGCTTCGCGGGGGTGGCATCGACCACGAGGTGGCCGACCATCTGGCGCAGCATCTTGCGCGCGAGCGGAATGACGACGGGCGGGATGACGGGGCCCAGTGTTCCGCCGGCGGCGATCATGGCGCGCAGGGGCACGGGCAAGAATCCGGGTGCGAGCTTGGCCACGCGCTGCAGGTTGTAGCCCGCGACGAACAGATCCTCGGGTCGCATGACGCCGTCGACGAAGCCCACCGCGAAGGCGAGCCCGTTGGGGTCTTTCAGCACCCCCGCCAGGCGTTCGGCCGCGGGATCGGCCGGGGCGTCGGCGGATTCGTCGAGCCACCGACGCGCGAGGACGATCGCTTCGGCGGTGAGTTGATCGGCACTCGAATCGGTGCCCGGCGAGGTCTGCGGCATAGTGCAGAGACTACGCCGAGAGCGCCTCAGGTCCGGGGCGGCACGCCCCGGAATGTCGGGCCTGTCGGCAGCTTTTCGGCTGGGGAGTGTTGCGCCCCTAGAAGACGTACAACTGCCCGAGCACCACGAGCACGATCACGAGCACGGCCACCGCGCCCGCGAGAATCGCCAGCGACCGCCCGTGCAGCCGGGCCACACCGAAACCGACGACGAACGGCAGCGCCGCGAACAGCAGTGTGAGCAGCCACCAGAACGCCGAGAACCCGGCGCGCGAGGCGTCGGCGAGTTCGCCGCCGAAGAGCCGCTGACTGAAGGGGTGCGTGGCGAACGCGAACGAGGCCGAGAGCGGAAGAGCGATGAGAACGCCTGTGACGACGCCGGCCAGAAGCCCCCACATGCCCTCTTTACCGGTATAGACGTCGAGCGTCTCTGCGTCGCGGGGGCTCTGTCTGCTCTGGGTGCTCATGCGGCGAGCCTAGCGGGATGCCGTCGCCACGCGCCACGGTTATGTGACTGCCGCTCGCAACCCCTCGACGCCGCTCGGCGCGTGCCACTACGGTTATGCCCAGACGGCTCCGGTGCCCCGACCGCGTCCGTCGGAAGAAGGCTGAAAAGGTATGCAGATTTTTCGTCGGTTCTCGCGCCGAAAAAACTCGCGCCGAAACGCTGCTGCACGGCGCGTCGATTCCCCGCAGCCCCCCGAGACCTCGCCGGAGCAGCCGGCCGAGGACATCGATCCCCGCACGGCCGCGCTCTCGCCCGACATCCCGCCCGCCGACACCCCGCATGCCCCCATCCGCTCGGGTCAGGACGCCGATGAGGTTCCCCGCGATCCCGCGCTGCGCGGCACCGCAACCGTCGCCCGCCTGACACCGTCCGGACCCGATCTCGACGGCGCTCGCGTCTACGACCTCCTGCTGAGCGTCGAACTGCCCGACCGCGAGCCCTACCAATTTCTGCACCGCCAGCTCATCGCTGATGCGTCCCTCGGGTCATGGAAACCGGGCTCGCAACTCTCGGTGCGCGTGCTGGCCGATAACCCCAACGACCTGATCGTGGTCGGCTGAGGGCTGCCGACGGCCGCCGCCCGCGGCCTAGTGCCCGCGGTGGTCTTGCACAGTCATCTTCGGGCCGTGGCGCTCCTTGTGGATGCCGCTCCGCAGGATGAGGCGGAGTACGCGCTGACGATGCCCGCGCCAGGGCTCGAGCAGCTCGAGCATGCCGTCGTCGTCGACCGGTGAACCCGTGAGGGCCACGCCGACCGTCGACGCCAGGTGATAATCGCCCACACTGACCGCATCGGGGTTGCCATGGGCGCGCAGCGTGACCTCGGCGGCCGTCCAGACGCCGACGCCCGGCAGGCTCATGAGTCGGCGCTCGGCCTCGGCATGGTCGGTGTCGAGCGTGCGTTCCAGTGCTTCGGCGAGACGCGCCGACCGCACGACGGTCTGCGAGCGCTGCGGCCCGACCCCCGCCTTGTGCCAGTCCCAACTGGGGATCAGGCGCCACCCCTCGGCGCTCGGTGCGACCATCATCCCCGCAGGAACGGGGCCGGGCGCGGGCTCACCGTAGCGGCGCACCAACAGGCGCCAGGCGCGCCAGGCCTCGAACGCCGTCACCTTCTGTTCCATCACGGCGGGCACGAACATTTCGAAGACCAGCCGGTTGCGCCCGATGCGCAGGCCGGGGTTGCGGCGGCGCACCTCGCTGAGCAGTGGGCTGGCCGACACGTCGAGGGCCGACCAGTCGTCGTCGCGGCCAAGCAATTCGGGCACGCCGTCGATGGCCCACTCGGCGCCGGGACCCCATGCGGCCGCGTCGATCTGCGCCACCCCGGAGGTGCCCCTGGCGCCCTGCGTCAACCGCAGGGAGGCGGGCCCGTGGGGCGTGCGCATCGTGAGCCAGACGCCGCCGGGAATGCGACGAAAACAGGGCCCGTCTCCCCCGCGCGCCATGAGCCACACGGCGTCGAGCAGCGCGACCGGTTCGGTCGGCGTGTAGACGGTGCGCACGCAGTCGGCGGCGAGGGTGTCGAACATGATGAGGACACCCTACGTCGTGACCACTGACATTCGGCCGGGTCGGGTCGCGCCCGTCGAAGAGGCGCCGGTCCGGTCCGGCATCAGCCCGCCGAGCGCGCCGACGAGAACCGCAGACCCGTCATACCGTTCGCCGGCCACGTGGCCGTCACGCCCGTGATCGTTGATTCCGAGCCATCCTCATCGGCACGGATGGTGATGCTCACGTTCGTCGTCACCTGCACGCCGCCTCGCGCAAACTGGTCGGGCGTCGCGCATCCGGCCGAGTAGCTCGAATCGGGTTGCACGAGAACGACGCAGATCTCGCCCTCGATGTCTTTCGCCGCATAGACCCGGCCCGTCCAGTCGGCGATCGATCCGGTCAGCAGCAGGCGGAACGAGTCCGCTCGAAAGTGATCGTCGCTCACGGTGTCGGGCGGCAGATCGCCCGACAGTTGGTTGCGGCTGAACTCGGCGAGCGCCTGCTGCGAGGCGAGCGCGCGCCAATCGGCGGCATCGTCGTCGGCGTCGGGCGTGGCGAGATCCGAGGCGCCGGCAGAGGCCCGGATGCCGTTCCCCTCCTGACCCCGATCGCTCGCCACGTTCGCGCCGACGCCGAACCCGACTCCGGTCGCGACGAGGACGACACCGCAGGCGAGCGCCACGGTCAGCGGTGTGAGACGAGCGCGGGCTTCCTGAAAACGACGCGATCGGTTCGCCCGATCGGTCCCGACCTCATCGTCCTGGTCGCTCGGGCCGCCGTCATCGCTCGAGAAGGGTGCGAACTGGAAGTCGCCGGTCAGAGGGGCGGATGCTTCCTCCGCCCGGCGGGCGCGCAGGTCGGCGGCGTGTCGTTCCGCGGCCTCCGATCGCGCCGTCCAGGTCGCGAGTTTCGCCTCGGCGACCGCGGCCAGCCAGGTCGCGTCACTCCCCGCCGACTCGGGCCGGGATGACTCGAGTGGACGGGTGCCGGCGAGCTGGGCGTCGATGCGTCGCAGCTCCTCGGCGGCACGCTCGCGCTCGGATTCGGTCGCGCTCACACCGGCCGTGCCGAACACCAACGCCTGCAGGTGCGCACGCCGAGCCGCGAGACCGACATCGGCCCGATCGTCATCCATCGTGCTGTCCTCCTGCGCGTCGTTGCGAGGGTGCAGATGCGCGGGCCACACGGCACCGCACACCTTCACTATGCACCCGCGATGTCCTGCGGAGAACCCCTTGCCTATCGCCCTTCGGGCAGCATGACGATCGTGGCCTGCGCCGATGCACATCGTCGTTCGGTCGGCGCGGGGGCAGCAGCGGCCGCATCGATCTCGCCAGCTTCAGCGGATGCCGGAGCCGCCGTGGTCGCCGCGAACACGTCGACGTGCACGACCGCCTGGCGCCGCGTGGAGTCGACGACGTGGGCGCGCGCCACCAGCTTGTCGCCGATGCCGGGTCGCAAATACGTGATGGTCAAAGCCGACGTGACAACGCGCGGCCCGAGCACCGTCGCGCCCGCGAACGTGGCCGTGTTGTCGGCCAGATAGGCGATCACACCACCGTGCACATAGCCGTTCTGCTGCAGATGGTGCGGCAGGATGTCGATGGCCATCGACGCGTTGCCGTCGCCGAAGTCGGTCATCTCGGCGCCGATGAACACGCTGAATGCCTGCGAGGCCAGCACGTCCTCTGCCGGGTTGCGGGAGGAGGTATCAGTCATGGGGTTCCTTCTGTTCAGCGCGGGATCGCCGCGCGTCTTACCTCTTCGACCATACGCTCGGTGCGGGGGTGTGCGTGTTCGGCAGCGCGACATCCGAACCCCACTGCAGCAGGAATTCGGGCACCTCGAGGCCCGCGGGTGGCTCGCCGATGACCTCGTGCAGTTCGGCGTTCGACACCGTGCCGCCTGACTTCTTCTTCAGCCGCCCGCGCACGAACGCCTGCGTATAGATCTCGCCGTCGACCACCACGCGGTGCTCGATGAAGATGGCCTTGTGGTCGTAGCCGATGACGCGCGACTCGATCACGAACGGTTGCCACAACCGCAGCGACCGCCGAAACGTGATGGTCTCGCTCGACACCACCGGATACCACCCGCGTTTCGAGAATTCGGCCCACAACCCCGACCGCACCAGCAGGTCGTAGCGGCCCAGGTCGAAGATCGACAGGTACACGCCGTTGTTCATGTGGCCGATGACGTCGAGATCGGTGGGCAGGGTGCGCACACGCAGGTGCCCCACGTCGTAGTGGCCGATCGTGCGACCCCGGCGCAGTCCCCGGTGCGACCGCAGGAACGTGAACAGGGTGCGGAAGAAGAGATGCATTCGAGGGATGCTACGCCCGCGGCATCCGCGCCTCTGCATGTCTGTGCCGAACCCACAATCGGCCCGAGCGCAAGGCCCCCACCCCTTGAGCGGATGCCACAGAATGCGCGAGTATCCTGACCAAGGCACATCGCCACACTCCCCCACCCTGCACGGCCGGCCGCACATCGCCAGTGGCTGGGCCCCCGGCTAGCGGGTGACCGTCGACTTAGTGAGGATCCTCATGACGACCACAATCAACGCAATCAAGAAGCCCAACGCCGAGGCTCCCTTCGAATTCGGCACCATCGAACGCCGCGACCCGCTCGAACACGACGTCGTCATCGACATCAAGTTCGCGGGCATCTGCCACAGCGACATCCACCAGGCCCGCGAAGAATGGGGCAAGGCCATCTTCCCGATGGTCCCCGGCCACGAGATCGCCGGCATCGTCACCGAGGTCGGCTCGGGCGTGACCAAATACAAGGTCGGCGACCGCGTGGGCGTCGGATGCTTCGTCGACTCGTGCCGCGAGTGCGAGAACTGCAAGGCCGGCGAAGAGCAGTTCTGCACGAAGGGCAACGTGGCCACCTACAACGGCCGCCAGTACTCGGGCGAAGAGACCTACGGCGGCTACAGCGACACCGTTGTGGTCGACGAGAACTACGTGCTCGGCATTCCCGAGGGCATCGACCTCGACATCGCGGCACCGCTACTGTGCGCGGGCATCACCACCTACTCGCCCCTCAAGCACTGGGGCGCCGGCCCCGGCAAGAAGGTCGCCATCGTCGGCATGGGCGGCCTCGGCCACATGGGCGTGAAGATCGCGGCGGCCCTGGGCGCCGAGGTCACCGTGCTCAGCCAGTCGCTCTCGAAGGAGGAGGACGGCAAGGCGTTCGGTGCGCACCACTACTACGCCACGAAAGACGCCGAGACCTTCAAGAAGCTGCGCGGCGAGTTCGACCTCATCATCAACACGGTCTCGGCCGATATCGATGTCGACGCCTACCTCTCCACGCTGGCCCTGAACGGCTCGATGGTCTTCGTGGGCGCGCCCGAGAAGCCGCAGTCGTTCCGCGCGTTCTCGCTCATCGGCGGGCGCCGCAGCCTCGCCGGCTCCAACATCGGCGGCATCCGCGAGACGCAGGAGATGCTCGACTTCTGCGCCGAGCACGGCATCGGCGCCACGGTCGAGGTCATCTCGGCCGACCAGGTCGACGAGGCCTATGACCGCGTCGTGAAGAGCGATGTGCGCTACCGCTTCGTGATCGACACGGCCACGATCGCCGCCTCGGCCTAGTCACCCCGCTGAGGCGATCGGCCTCGGTTCTCCCGAATGCCTCGGGCTCCCACTTCGTGTGCGGGCCCGGGGCATTCGTGTTGCCGGATGCGGCGCACCGCTCGCCCTGTCGCGCGCCGGGCCCGTTCGCGCAACCCCTGTGCCGGTCCCGCCGTGAGGAGAAGGATGGGGACATGGAATTCCGTTACCTCGGCCGCAGCGGCCTCAAGATCTCTGAAATCATCTATGGAAACTGGCTCACCCACGGGTCGCAGGTCGAGAACGAGACCTCGCTCAAATGCGTGCGGGCCGCTCTGGATGCCGGCATCACCACGTTCGACACCGCGGACACCTACGCCAACGGTGCGGCCGAGACCGTGCTCGGCGAGGCGCTGAAAGACGAGCGCCGAGCATCCCTCGAGATCTTCACCAAGGTGTACTTCCCGACCGGGCCCAAGGGCCCCAACGACACGGGCCTGTCGCGCAAGCACATCCTCGAGTCGATCGACGCCTCGCTCGAGCGCCTCGGCACCGACTACGTCGACCTCTACCAGGCGCACCGTTTCGACCACGAGACCCCGCTCGAAGAGACCATGCAGGCGTTCGCGGATGTCGTCCGCCAGGGCAAGGCGCTCTACATCGGCGTGTCCGAGTGGAACGCCGAGCAGCTGCGCGCCGGCCACGAACTCGCCACCGATCTCGGCATCCAGCTCATCTCGAACCAGCCGCAGTACTCGATGCTGTGGCGCGTGATCGAGGAGGAGGTCGTGCCCACCTCGGCCGAGCTCGGCATTTCGCAGATCGTGTGGTCGCCCATCGCCCAGGGCGTGCTGACCGGCAAGTACAAGCCCGGAGCCGACCTGCCGGAGGGCAGCCGCGCCACCGACGAGAAGGGCGGCGCCGACATGATCAAGCGCTTCCTCAACGACGAGACACTGACGGCCGTGCAGAAGCTTCAACCCGTGGCGGATGACCTGGGCATCACGATGGCGCAACTCGCCGTGGCATGGGTGCTCTCGAACGACAACGTCGCGGGAGCCATCGTCGGAGCGTCGCGCCCCGAGCAGATCGAGTCGAACGCCGCAGCATCGGGCGTGAAGCTCGACGCCGACGTCAAGAAGGCCGTCGACGAGGCGCTCGGTTCGCTGCCCGAAACCGACCCGTCGCAGACGAAGTCCCCGGAGAAGCGCCTGGCGTAAAGGACATGAATCAGATAATCTGATTCCATGCACATGCTCAGCGCAACCGAGGCCAGTCGGTCGTTCGCCGCCGTGCTCGACGATGCCGAGCACGGCGAGACGATCGTCATCACTCGTGGCGGCCGGCGAATCGCCACGATCGGTCCGGCATCCTCGAGCAACGGCGGAGCCTTCCTCGCCCTGCTGAAAGATCACCACGTCGACCCCGATTTCGCCGCCGACGTCGCGTCGGTCGACGAGGTCCTGGCCGAGGAGAGTGACGCATGGCCCGCCGACTGATCATCGATACGGGCGTGCTCGTGCAGGCCGAACGCGACGGGTCGTTCCTCGATGGGGTCGTCGCCGAGGATGACGACCTCGTGATCGCCGCAGTAACCGTTGCCGAGCTCCTGTTCGGCGTCGAGCTCGCGACCGACGAGCGGCGTCCGCGGCGCGAGCGGTTCGTCGAATCGATCATCCGCGAGATCCCCATCGAGGACTACGACGACGACGTGGCCGAAACCCATGCGCAGCTGCTCGCCCACACGCGCCGCGCCGGGAAGAAACGTGGCGCGCACGACCTGATGATCGCCGCGACCGCCTCGGTGACGCGGCGCACCCTGCTGACCACCGATCGCGCCGCGCACTTCGGCGAGCTGCCCGGGGTGCGCTGCATCGAGGTGGGCTAGGCGTGGTCTCGGCCCCTCGCCCCCGCGTTGCCCTCGTCTCCCTGCACACGTCCCCCCTGGCCACCGCCGGATCGGGCGATGCGGGCGGCATGAACGTCTATCTCCGCGCGTTGGCCGATGGTCTCGTCGCCGACGGATTCGAGGTGGATGTCCTGACCCGTCGCACGGCCGCCGACCAACGTCCCGTCACCACGCCGGGCGGCGCCCGCGTCCTGTTCCTCGACGCCGGGCCCGCTGAACCCGTGGCGAAGGAAGACCTGCCCGGGCTCATCGATGCGTTCACGGCGAGCGCCATCGACGCGGGCCCGTACGATCTCGTGCACTCGCACTACTGGCTGTCTGGGCTGGTCGGCGAGCGGCTGGCCGCGGCATCCGGGGCCCCGCACCTCGTCACGCTGCACACGCTCGCGGCACTGAAGAACGAGCTCCTGGCCGGCGGCGACACCCCGGAGCCTGAGGCTCGCGTTGCGGCCGAGCGAGCGCTCCTCGCCGCCGCCGGCGCCGTGATTGCCGTTTCCCAGGCCGAAGCCGACGCGGCCGTTCGCCTCGCGAGCGCCCAGCGCGAGCGCGTGCGCGTGGTTCTGCCCGGGGTCGACACGCAACTCTTCCGGCCGCCCGCCGCGGGCGAGCACGAGGACGAAGCGAGTCGTGACACGAATATGCGCCGTCCAACGGTCGTCGTAGCGGCGCGCGTCCAGCCGTTGAAGGGACAAGACCTCGCCATTCGAGCGATCGCGGCACTCCCCCGGGATCGCCGGCCGCAGCTCATCCTCGCCGGCGACGCCACGGCCAGCCACGCCGCCTACGTCGCGGCATTGCACGAACTCATCGAGAAATCGGGGCTGCGCTCAGCACGCGGCGACGATGCGCTCGACCACCTCATCGCTGCTCACACGACGGGTGACGGGCCCGATGCGGCGGCCGGCTCCGATGTCGAACCGGCTCCCGGCTCAGCGCCAGCTCGCGACGCCGACCCTGCCCGCGACGCCGACGTCCTCTTCGTGGGGCCGCTCGAGCGCGACCGACTCGCCGAGACGCTGCGCCGGGCCTCGGCCCTCCTCATCCCCTCACACTCCGAGACATTCGGACTCGTGGCGCTCGAGGCGGCGGCCAGCGGCATCCCGGTCATCGCGTCGCGCGTCGGCGGCCTGCCCGAAGCCGTCGGCGACAACGGCATCCTGCTCGACGACCGCAGTGCCGAATCGTGGGCGGCCGCCCTCGACGCGGTCCTCGCCGAGGCGCACGATGCCGCCGGTCGCGCCCGCCTGCAGTCCCGAGCCCTCGCCCACGCCGCCCCATTCCGCTGGGATGCCGTCGCCCACCGCATCGGCGACATCTACCGCTCACTCCTCTGAGTCGAATACATCCTCAGGTCTATGCGCATGCGCCGCAGGGCCGATGTGCGCGGGCCGCATCCTGACTTGACTGGGAGGATGACCTCCCTCACTCCGCACGTTCCGTCGGTGGCAGCGCCGACCACGGCCCACCCCACCATCGCGCGCGGAAGCCTGACCTATCAGGCCCCCGAAGCTCCGGCACGGCGCACGGTCGAGACGCCGTCGTCGGTCGAGCCGGCAGACGTCACCCAGCCTGGGGCGCGCGCGGAGGAAGCGCCCGTTACGTCGAGGCCGACACTGCCACCGACACCGACACCGCCGCAGGATGGCCGTCTCACCAGGCCTCGCCCCCTCTCCCGCGCACTCCTCCTCTCGGCCGTCGCCATCGCGGGCGGCCTCGTGGTCGGCGGCATCACGTCGTTCGGGCAGCTGTTGCCCGGCACGCTCAACTGGCTGGCCAACTCGGTGGCCGGATGGAGCATCCCCCTGATCCTGCTCGTGGCGTGGGCGCGCGGCGGCGTGTTGCGCTCGGCCATCACGGGCGGGCTCGTCTTCGTCGCGATGTCGCAGGGCTACGCGCTCGTGTCGACGCTTCGGGGTTATCCCGACCAGGGCATCCGGTGGGCGCTCATCGGCCTCGTCGCCGGGCCGGTGCTGGGTGCGGCGACGGCCCTGCTCCGGCACGAGAGTCGGCGCATCGTGGCGGTTGCCGCGGGAGTGCTCGGCGGCGTCATCCTGGGCGATGCCGCGCACGGTTTCGTCGCGACGCCCGCCGGCTGGGGGTCCTGGGTGATCGTCGCGAGCGGCGCCCTCGCCTTCCTCGTGGTCACGGCCATCATGCTTCTGCGATCCTGGCGCCCCACGCTCCTCCTCGCGGCCACGGCTGCGGTCGTCGCGTCGGCCTACGCCCTGCTGCTCGACCCGCTGCTCGGCCTCGTCTTCCGGTAACGGCGGCGGCGTCTCAGTCGACCTCGGGTAACATCGCCCGGTGACCTCAGAACCCGTCGAGTTGCTCGGCATCCGCCCCACCCGCGTCGCTTTCTTGCACGCCCACCCCGACGACGAGACGCTCGCGACCGGCCACCTGATCGCCTGGCTGACCGAGAGTGGATGCGAGGTGCACATCGTCACGGGAAGCCGCGGCGAACGCGGCGAGGTCGTTCCCGGCCCCCTCTCGGCCCTCGAAGGAACGCCCGCCCTCGTCGAGGAACGTGAGCGAGAACTCGAACGAGCCCTCAGCGCTTTGGCCGGCGACAGCGCCGCCGTTCACCACGTCTATCTCGGCGCATCGGGCGCCCGCGCCGCCGAACTGCCCGCGCGGCGCTACCTCGACTCGGGCATGCGCTGGGGAGCCGACGGTTTCGCCGAAGCCGACGGAACCGCCGACGCCCGCTCCTTGAGCCTCGCGCCCCTCGCCGAAGTGACGGCCGATCTGGTTGCCGCCCTCGACCGCATCCGGCCCGATCTCGTGGTCGGCTATGACGAGCGCGGGGGTTATGGTCACCCCGATCATGTTCGGATGCGTGAGGCCGGGTTCGCGGCAGCCCGCCAGCTCGAACTGCCCTTCGCCGAGGTCGTCGAGAGCCCCGCCGAGGCGGAGGCGTTCCACTTCGACGCGGCGCCCGAGGCCGAGACGGACCTCGTCGCAGCAGACCCCGCCGACTCCGGCGCTGCCACACCGAACGACGCACCCGTGCCGGTGCCGGCCGCGGCTGCACAGACCCGCGTCTTTCGCCGGGACTTCGCGGCGCAGCATCCGCGCGTCATGGCCGCGCTCGGCGCGCACCAGAGCCAGCTGCGCGTGGACGGCGACGACGTGGTGCACTCGGGTGGGCAGCGCCAACACGTGCCGAGCGTCGAGACGCTGCGCCTCGTGCGCTGACCCGCGCATACGATGGCGGCATGGCTTCCTTCCCGAATGACGAGTCCGCGACAGCATCCACCGACACCCCCTCACCCGGGGCGCTGACGCCCGACAGCCGCGGTCGCACGGGCCTGCACCTGACGGGCGCCGACCTCGACCGCAACCCCGATGTGCGCGTGCGCAACGTCGAAGTCGTCTCGGATGGATGGCACGTGCTGCGCCGCACGACGCTCGACTATCGCGGGCGCGACGGAGCCTGGGCCACCCAGCAACGCGAAACCTACGACCGCGGTAATGGTGCCACCATCCTGCTCTATGACCTCGAGGCGCGCACGGTTCTGCTGACGCGGCAGTTCCGTTTCCCCGCCTACGTCAACGACCACCCCGACGGCATGCTCATCGAAACGGCTGCCGGGCTGCTCGACGGCGATTCGCCCGAGACGGCGATCCGGCGCGAGGTGGCCGAAGAGCTGGGCGTGACCGTGGGACCCGTGCGGCCCGTCTTCGAGCTGTACATGAGCCCCGGTTCGGTCACGGAACGCGTGCACTTCTTCGTGGCGCCGTGGACGTCGGCCGATGTGACGGGCCCGGGCGGCGGTGTCGCCGACGAGGGTGAAGAGATCGAGGCCCTCACGATCCCGTTCGACGAGGCGTTGCGCATGACATCCGACGGGCGCATCGCCGACGGCAAGACCGTCATCCTGTTGCAGTGGGCGGCGCTCAACCTCTTCGCCGCCGCCTAGGGCGCAACGGAGTTATCCACAAGCCCCGCCGGCGGCCCGCCCGCACCCAGCCCATTGTTCTAGAGTGGGAAGTCGGCGACGAAGCCGCATCACAGAACGTTAACGAGAGTTCAGGCCGCAGAGTCGGCCGTTTAAGGATCAGAACCACATGGGTATTCGTGTTGCAATCGCCGGCGTCGGAAACTGTGCGAACTCACTCATCCAGGGCGTCACCTATTACGCCAACGCCGCAGACGACGAGACCGTCCCCGGCCTCATGCACGTCCGTTTCGGGCAGTATCACGTGCGCGACCTCGAGTTCGTCGCCGCGTTCGACGTCGACGCCAAGAAGGTCGGCCTCGACCTCGCCGAGGCCATCTGGGCCAGCGAGAACAACACCATGAAGTTCGCCGATGTCGCGACCACCGGTGTCGCCGTCAAACGCGGCCCCACGCTCGACGGCCTGGGCGAGTACTACCGCGAGCTGGTCGACGAGTCCGAGGCCGAGCCCGTCGACGTGGTGCAAGAGCTGCGCGATTCGGGTGCCGACGTGCTCGTCTGCTACCTGCCCGTCGGGTCCGAAGAGGCCGCGAAGTTCTACGCGCAGGCCGCCCTCGACGCGGGTGTCGCCTTCGTCAACGCCATCCCCGTGTTCATCGCCAGCGACCCCGCGTGGGCGCAGAAGTTCGTCGACGCGGGTGTTCCCATCGTCGGCGACGACATCAAGAGCCAGCTGGGCGCCACCATCACGCACCGCGTCATGGCCCGCCTGTTCGAGAGCCGCGGCCTGAAGATCGACCGCACCTACCAGCTCAACGTCGGCGGCAACATGGACTTCAAGAACATGCTCGAGCGCCGCCGCCTGCAGTCCAAGAAGATCTCGAAGACGCAGGCCGTGACCTCCAACATCGTCGAGAACCTGCCGGCCGACGATGTGCACATCGGCCCGAGCGACCACGTGCCGTGGCTCGACGACCGCAAGTTCGCCTACGTGCGCATCGAGGGCCGCGGCTTCGGCGACGCCCCCGTGTCGCTCGAGTACAAGCTCGAGGTGTGGGATTCGCCCAACTCGGCCGGCATCATCATCGACGCCGTCCGCGCCGCCAAGCTCGCGCTCGACGCCGGCCAGGGCGGCCCCATCGAGTCGGCATCGGCCTACTTCATGAAGTCGCCGGCCATCCAGCACCCCGACGACGAAGGGCGCGAGCTGCTCGAGGCCTTCATCGCCGAGACGCGCGCCGCCGAATAGCGAGCACAGCACCGAGCCTCGTCCCCCTGACGACGGGTCAGAATTACGCGGCCGTTTCGACCACCTACCGGGTGCGTTGAAACGGCCGCGGGTCTATGTTCTGAGGTAGCGGCGAAACCACCGACGGCTTCGCCCGGACCGGTTGGGGGCAGCCGTGGACACCGCACTCTTCATCCTGCAATTGCTCGTGGTGCTCGGCGCCATCGTCATGGGCACGCGATCGTCGGGGGTTGGCCTCGGTCTGTGGGGCGGCGCGGGCGTGGCCGTGCTCGTCTTCGTCTTCCGCCTGCCGCCCGGCTCGCCGCCCGTCGATGCGCTCCTGATCGTCATCTCGGTCGTCGTCGCCTCGTCGGTCATGCAGGTAGCGGGTGGCATCGACTGGATGGTGTCGGTCGCCGCCAAGCTCATCGCCCGCAACCCGAAGCAGATCACGCTCGTCGCTCCGCTCGTGGCCTTCCTGTTCTCGGTGGGTGCCGGCACGTCGAACATCCTCTACCCGCTGCTGCCCGTCATCCAGGATCTGTCCTACCGCAACGGCATCCGCCCCTCGCGCCCGCTCTCGTTGGCGGTCGTCTCGACGGGCGTGGCGCTGGCGTGCAGCCCCGTTTCGGCGGCCATGGCCGCCATGGTGACGCTTACGGATGTCGCACCCTACGACTTCGAGCTCATCGACATCCTGAAGGTGACGATCCCGGCCGCCATCCTCGGCATCGTGGTATCGAGTTTCGTGGTCGCGCGGCTCGGCAAGAACATCGCCGACGACCCCGAGATCCAGGCGCGCATCGCGGCGGGCACGATCCCCCCGCCCGAGGTCGGCGCGAACCCCGCACCGGGCGCAGGCGCGGGAACGGGCACGAGCACGGGCTCTCCTCGAGCGTCGACCGACCACAACCCGCCGACCACGGGCATCGCGGCCGTCGGCGCGCACAGCGTCACCCCCGCCGCCGGGCCGGCCGTCGTGCGCGGTCCCGGTTCGGCGCCGCTGCAGCCGGCCGTCACGGTCACACCGGCCGGTCGCAACGCCGCGCTCATCTTCTTCACGGGTGTTCTCGCCATCGTCGCGTTCGGGCTGTTCAAGGGTCTGCGCCCTCTCGACGGCGAGGGCGAACCCGTGTCGATGACGCCCATCATCGAGATCGTCATGTTCGTGGCGGCCACCATCATCCTGCTCGTCTCGCGTCCGCGCGTGTCCGAGGTGCCCACCACGACAGTGTTCCGCGCCGGCATGGTGTCGGCCGTGGCACTGTTCGGGCTCGCCTGGCTGACCGACACGTTCCTGAGCGCCCACACCGAAGAGATCGCGAACAGCGTCGGATCGCTCGTGCAGGCCGTCCCGGCGATCTTCGCGCTGGGCGTGTTCCTCGTGTGCGTGCTGACGACCAGCCAGTCGACCGCCACCCGCACGATCGTGCCTATCGGTCTGGCGGCCGGCATCCCGCTCGGTCTGCTGTCGGGCATGTGGGCGGGAGCCTTTGCCGGCATCTATCTGCTGCCCACCAATGGCTCGCAGATCGCCGCCGCCAACTTCGACGTGTCGGGCAGCACGAGGCTCGGCACCAAGCTCGTCGATCACGCGTTCTTCCTACCCACGCTCATCCTCGCGGTCACGACGATCGCCTTCGGGGCCCTGTTCGGCGTGCTGTGGGGCGGATGACGACGGATGCGTCGAAGCGCCTTCGTCGTGCGCGGGCAGCCGCCGCGGGCTAGAGCCGCCGGTATCGAGCCCAGGCGTCGCGACAGGCGTGCGCCAGCCGGTCCACGTGGTCGAGGTCGGGTTCGACCCATCCGACGCCCGGCCGACGCAGGATCTCGGCGTTGGCCTCGCCGAGCAGATACTCGCGCAAGAACTCGGCCTGCACCGCATCCAGTTGGGCGCCCGTAGCCGAGGCGGCCTCGGCGAGATCGCCGAAACGAGCCCCCGCGCGAATGATCTCCTGGCTGCCGAGATAGGGCTTGTTCAGGGCGACATCGCTCGCCGCCCGCACCCCGAAGGCCGCGCGATGGGCTTCGGCCAGTGCGCGGACGCTGTCGGGATGCATCGTCACACCCATCGAGGCGTCCTCACCGCGCCGCTCCCCCCGCTCGTCGCCCCGGTTCGAGAGCGCCACGACGGCCGGCAACCGGTCGGCCTCGGCGCGCGGAACGTTCACCGCACCGTCCCGCGTCGTCGTCGTATTCATGGTGTCGTGGAAGGACAGCGTCGTGAAGCGCGTGCCCGCGTCGATCGCGCGCGCGGCGAAACGTTCGAGCAGGTCGTCGCGGGTGCGCTCATAGACGTCGACGCCCCGGGTGCCGGCGTCCTCGAAGGCGCGCGTCAGGCGCTCGATCTCGGCCTCGGTCTCGTCGGCCGAGACCCGCAGCAGTGGAAAGAACGAGAACGTGACGGGGCGGATGGCGTCCACGCCCGTGAGATCGACGCGTTCGAACGGCCCCGCGGCGCGCACCCGCGCCAACGCTTCGGCGAGGGAGGCGCGCAGGTCGGCGGGGCGCGCACGGTTGGGGTCGCGCACCAGCCGCGGATGCGGATTCTCGACCACCACGATGCTCTCGTCGATCTCGGCCCAGCGGCGCACCACCGGACTCGTCGACTGGTCGGTGAAATCGAATTGCAGCCGCCGAGTGAATTCGGGCGCGAGAAACTCTCGCAATTCGCCCGGGATGAGCGAACCGGCGTGCGGCGCGCTGACGAGCACATCCGCGCGCGCGATTGCCTCGTCGAGCGTCGTACCGGCGTCCTTGCCGGCCCAGAGCACGATGTGGGCGGGCGCGAAACGCGTGCCCGGTTCGAGAAACAGCGGTTCGGCGTCTGAGGCGGCCATGATGATGCCGGGCCGAGCCCTAGAGGTGCCGCTCGTCGGGCCCGTTGTACTCCGACAGGGGGCGGATGAGGGCGTTCGACGCGAGTTGTTCGCGAATGTGGGCCGTCCACCCGACCACGCGCGCGGCCACGAAGAGCGGCGTGAACGTGCCCGTGTCGAAACCCATCAGGCGATAGGCCGGACCCGAGGGGTAGTCGAGGTTCGGCTTGATGTTCTTGCGTTCCTGCATGGCCGTCTCGAGCGTCTCGTAGAGGTCCATCAGGTCGCGCTCCCCCGACGCCTCGACCAACGTCTCGAGGGAGGCTCGCATGGTGGGCACGCGCGAGTCGCCGTTCTTGTAGACCCGGTGACCGAAGCCCATGATCTTGCGTTTGGCCGCGAGCGCCTCGTCGAGCCAGGCCGGGGCGGATGCGGCATCCCCGATCTCGTCGAAGACGTGCATGACGGCCTCGTTGGCACCACCGTGCAGCGGGCCCTTGAGTGCGCCGACCGCGGCTGTGACCGCCGAGTAGAGGTCGGCGAGCGTGGACGTGACGACGCGCGCCGTGAAGGTCGACGCGTTGAAGGAATGCTCGGCATACAGGATCATCGACACCGTGAAGGCGTGGACGATCTCGCGCGACGGCACCTCGCCGAAGGTCATGAAGAGGAAGTTCTCGGTGTAGCCGAGGTCGTCGCGCGGCTCGATCAGCGAGTCGCCCCGCCGGCGGCGCTGGTCATAGGCCACGATGGCGGGCAGCTGAGCGAACAGGCGGATGGCCTGGCGCAACGTGTTGGCGTCGCTCAGGTCCTCGGCGCTCGCGTCTGTCGCCCCGATGGCACTCACGGCCGTGCGCACGACATCCATGGGGTGCGCGCTCGTCGGCAGCAGGTCGATGACGGCCCGCACGCGGTTGTCGAGGGCCCGCTGCGTACGCTCGCTCTCTTCGAAATCGGCCAGCTGTTCGAGCGAGGGAAGCTCACCGTGCCACAGCAGATAGGCGACCTGTTCGACGCTGCAGGACGCGGCCAGCTCCTGCACGGGATAGCCCCGATAGAGCAGCGAATTCGTCTCGGGATTCACCTTCGAGACGGCGGTGTAGTCGACGACGACCCCCGCCAAACCCTTCTTGATATCGGGCTCGGCCATGTCTGCTCCCTTGCATTCGACCGGGTGGATGCCCACCCACCCCTGCATGCTACCCGCCGACGCCCGGAAGAGGTTGGCGGATGTCGGGGCCCCGCGCTCCGACCGCGCGACGCCCCGGCACGCTAAGGTCACAGTCAGAAAGGGGAATCCATGTCACAGAACGACCCGAACGGAACGCCTTCGAACGAGGGCCACAATTCGCAGCCTCCCGCCTACCCGCAGAGCGGTCAGCAGGGCCAGGGCCAGTACGGCCAGCCCGGCCAGGGGCAGCACGGTGAGCAGTACGGCCAGCAGCCCCAGTACGGCCAGCAGCCCCAGTACGGTCAGCAGCCCCAGCAGTACGGCGGCCAGCCCAACGCTCCGCAGTACCCGCAGCAGGGCGGCTACCCCGGCCCCGGCCAGAACCAGGTCCAGTCCTCGTCCTACCCGGGCAAGGTTCTCGGTATCGTCGGCCTCGTGGTGTCGTTCCTCGGCGCCCTCTCCATCATCGGCCTGATCCTCAGCATCGTCGCCTTCGTGCAGTCCAAGAAGGCGGGCCGCAAGAACGGCGTCGCCCTCGCGGGCATCATCGTGGGTTCGATCGTCACGATCCTCGTGATCATCGGTTTCATCGCGATCGGTGGCGCCATCGCGCACGTCGTCGAATACTGCGCCGAGCACGGTAACGGCACGTTCGTCGAGGACGGCGTGACCTACACCTGCGGCAGCTAGCAGCACCCGCACACCGCAGAAACGCCCGCCCCGAGCATCCGGGGGCGGGCGTTTCTGCGTGCAGCGGCCAGAAGCGAGGCGGCCGGCTATTTTTCGATGCGGAACGTGTAGACCGAGTTGTCGAAATGGTTGTAGCCCTCATAGTCGATGAGGTCGTAGAGGTCGGCGCGATGCTGCATCTGGCCGAGCTGCGACGACAGCGTGCCCACGTCGTTGAGCGTGTCGAGCGCGCGTTCGGCGGCGCCGACGGCCATGCGCAGCAGCGACACGGGCCAGATGACGATGTTGACGCCCACCGACGCGAGCTGCTCGGTCGTGAACAGCTCACTCTTGCCGAACTCGGTCATGTTGGCGAGGATCGGCACGTCGACGGCCCGGCGCACGGCCTCGAACTCGGCGAGGTCGCGCATGGCCTCGGGGAAGATGGCGTCGGCTCCGGCATCCACCAACGCTTTGGCGCGGTCGATGGCGGCATCGAGACCGTCGACGGCGCGGATGTCGGTGCGCGCCATGATGAGGAAGTTGGGGTCGCGGCGCGCATCGACGGCGGCCCGGATGCGCTTGAGCGCCGTCTGCTCGTCGACCACCTGTTTGCCGTCGAGGTGTCCGCAGCGTTTCGGGTTGACCTGGTCTTCGATGTGGGTTCCGGCCAGGCCCGCATCTTCCAGCTCTTGGATGGTGCGCGCCACGTTCATGGGCTCGCCGAAACCGGTGTCGGCGTCGACGATGGCGGGCAGCTCGGTCATGCGGGCGATCTGTTTCGAGCGCCCGGCCACCTCGCTCAGCGTCGTGAGCCCGATGTCGGGCAGGCCGAGGTCGGCGCTCAGAACCGCGCCCGAGATGTAGACGCCGTCGAAGCCTTTGCGTTCGATCAGGCGGGCGGTCAGGGGGTTGAAGGCGCCGGGAAACCGCAGCAGCTCACCCGTGGCGAGTCGCTCGCGGAACAGGCGGCGCTTCTCGGCGGGCGATGTGGTGGCGTAGAGCATTGTTCTCCTTCTGGGCCGTTTAGAAGAGGCCGTGCGGCGGTTCGATCGACGCGAGCACGCCGGGGGCGGCCTGGATGGTGAGCTGACCCACCTCGTCGGCCGTGAGAACGGGCAGCCGCTCGGCGAGCGCGAGGAAGCGCTCGATCTCGCTCTCCTCGAGCACGGGGGCGGCGAGCATCCGGAATTTGGCGATGTAGTCGGCGCGACCGAACGGGCGGGCGCCGAGGGGGTGCGCGTCGGCGACGGCGATCTCGTCGACGATGCGCGTGCCGTCGGTCAGCTCGATCTCGACGCGGCCGCCGAAGGCCTTCTCGGCGGGGTCGGTCGAGTGGTAGCGGCGCGTCCATTCGGGGTCTTCGGCCGTGGTGATCTTGTGCCACAGTTCGACGGTGTCGGGGCGCGCGGCGCGGGCCGGCGTGTAGGAGTCGACGTGGTGCCACGCGCCGTCTTGCAGCGCGACGGCGAAGATGTAGGGCACCGAATGGTCGAGGGTCTCGCGCGTTGCCTGGGGGTCGTACTTCTGCGGGTCGCCCGCACCCGACCCGATCACGTTGTGGGTGTGGTGCGACGTGTGGATGACGATGCGCTCGACGTTGGCCGGGTCGGCGAGTTCGGGGTGGCTGCCGTGCAGGCGGCGGGCCAGGTCGATGAGCGCCTGCGCCTGGTATTCGGCGGAGTGTTCTTTCGTGTAGCTGTCGAGGATGCTGCGCTTCTGCTCGCCCGCATCGGGCAGCCACACCTCGTAGGACGCCTCGGGCCCGCCCAGCATCCAGGCGATGACACCGTCTTCGCCCTCGTAGATGGGCACGGGCGACGTCTGCCCGCGCATGGCCCGGTCGACGGCCTCGATGGCCATCTTGCCGGCGAAGGCGGGGGCGTGCGCCTTCCACGTGGAGATCTCACCCTTGCGCGACTGGCGCGTGGCCGTGGTGGTGTGCAGCGCCTGGCCGACCGCCTGGAAGATCGTCTCGGCGGGCAGGCCGAGCAGCGTGCCGATGCCCGCGGCGGCCGAGGGGCCGAGGTGCGCGACGTGGTCGATCTTGTGGGCGTGCAGGCTGATGGCCCGCACGAGGTCGATCTGGATCTCGTAACCCGTCGCGATGCCGCGCACGAGGTCGTGGCCGGTGGCACCCACGTGTTGCGCGACGGCGACGATGGGCGGAATGTTGTCGCCCGGGTGCGAATACTCGGCCGCGAGGAATGTGTCGTGGTAGTCGAGTTCACGCACCGCGACGCCGTTCGCCCACGCGGCCCACTCGGGCGACACGCGACGCGAGGCCGCCGGGCCGAATACGGTGGCACCCTGGCCGCCCACCGACACGGGGTGCGCGAGCGCCTGCGACCGGGCCGAGACGACGGGCGAGCGCGTGAGGGATGCCGCAGCCACCGCGGCATTGTCGATCACGCGGTTGATCACCATCTCGGTGACCTCGTCGCTCACCGCCACATCGTCGACGGCGACCTGGGCGATCTTCCAGGCCAGCTGCTCGGAGCGCTCGAGGTTGTCGTCGCTCGGATGGGTGCGAACGGTGGTCGTAGACATCGGGTGAAGCCTTTCGTGGGAGGAGCGGTGCCGCCCGCGGGCGACCGCGGTGTCGACCCTTCCAGCCTACCTAGCGCGGCGCCATGCGGATCGCGCCGTCGAGGCGGATGGTCTCGCCGTTGAGATAGGCGTTCTCGGCGATCGACTCGACGAGCTGCGCGAACTCGTCGGGCAGGCCGAGCCGCTGCGGGTAGGGCACCTGTTCGCCGAGTGACGCCCGGGCTCGTTCGGGCAGCCCCATCATGAGCGGCGTCTCGAAGATGCCCGGCGCGATGGTGTTCACCCGGATGCCGTAGCGCGCGAGTTCGCGGGCCAGCGGAAGCGTGAGCGAGTGGATGGCGCCCTTGGATGCGGCGTAGGCGGGTTGGCCGATCTGCCCGTCGAAGGCGGCGACGGAGGCCGTGTTGATGATGATGCCGCGGTCGGGGACGGCATCGCCGCGGGTCGCTGAGGCCGTTCCGGCTCCGGCTCCGGCTCCGCGTGCGGATCCCCGCCGCGCCCCGGCGTCTTCGGCCATCGCCTGTGCCGCCAAACGCGTGACGTTCACGGTGCCCAGCACGTTGACGCGCAGAACCCGATCGAACGCCGCGAGATCGAGCGGCCCATCCTTGCCGAGCAGTTTGGCGGGTGTCGCGATGCCCGCGCAGTTGACGACGACGCGGAGCGGCGCCAGCTCGGTGGCGAGCCCGACGGCCGCCGCGACCTGCTCCTCGTCGGTGACGTCGGCGGGCGCGAATTCGATGCGGGGCAGGTGCTTGTCGGTGCGACGGTCGGTGCGGCGACGCGAGGTGCGCGCGACGGCCTGAGCGGCGGCTACCGGAGAGGCCGAGCCTGCGCCGGAACCGCCCGCCGCGACATCCGCCCCGCCCGCCGCCGAGGACCCGGCTCGATTCGTGCGCAACTCCTCCGCCACGGCCGCGCCCTCAGACGACGGCAGGTCGACGAGCACCACGTGCATGCCGGCCGCCGCGAGCCGCGTCGCCGTCGCACGCCCGAGCCCGGAAGCGGCCCCCGTGACGATCGCCGACATCTTCGCGTACCTCATGCTCACAACCTCTCGATGATGGTGGCGTTGGCCATGCCGCCGCCCTCGCACATGGTCTGCAAGCCCCAGCGACCGCCCGTGTCCTCGAGCTGGCCGATCAGCGTGGCGAGCAGTTTGGTGCCCGATGCGCCGAGCGGGTGCCCGAGCGCGATCGCCCCGCCCTTGGGGTTCAGTCGCTCGTCCGAGGCACCGAGGTCCTGCTGCCACGCCAGGGGCACGGGCGCGAAGGCCTCGTTCACCTCGAAGGCATCGATGTCGTCGAGGGACAACCCCGTGCGCTCGAGGATCTGCCGCGTGGCCGGAATGATGCCCGTGAGCATCTCGATGGGATCGCTGCCGACGACACGCGAGGCGTGGAAGCGGGCGCGCGGCGTGAATCCGTGCCGGGCCGCGGCCTCCTCACTCATGATGAGCACGGCCGAGGCGCCGTCGGTGAGCGGCGACGCATTGCCGGCCGTGATGCTCCAGCGGATCTCGGGAAAGCGCGCGCAGAACTGGGCGTCGCGAAAGGCGGCGGGCAGGGAGGCGAGGCCGTCGGCGGTGGTTGCGGCGCGCACCGTCTCGTCGCGGTCGACGAGGGGGCCGCCCGGCACCTGCACGGGCACGATCTCGCGGTCGAAACCGCCGGCGTCCCGCGCCCGGGCGGCACGTTCGTGCGAGCGCGCAGCGTACTCGTCGAGCTGGCGGCGGCTGAAACCCCAGCGCGCCGCGACGAGCTCGGCCGAGATGCCCTGGTGCACGAGACCGTCGGGGTAGCGTTCGTGCAACAGGGGGCCCGAGGCATCCGCCCCGCCCTGCGCCTGGCCGATGGGTGTGGATGACATGGACTCGACGCCGCCCGCGATCACGATGTCGTAGGCGCCCGCGATGACGCCCTGCGCGGCGAACGCGACGGCCTGCTGACTCGAACCGCACTGCCGGTCGATGGTGGTGGCGGGCACCTCGACGGGGAAACCCGCGGCCAGCACGGCGTTGCGCGTGACGTTGACCGATTGCCGACCCGACTGTGTGACGCATCCGCCGATCACGTCGTCGACCAGGGCCGGGTCGAGATCGTTGCGCGAGACGAGGGCGCGCAGGGTGCCCGCGAACAGGTCGACGGGGTGCACCTGTGACAGCGCTCCGCCCGGTTTTCCCCGGCCGGAGGGGGTGCGCACGGCGTCGACGATGACTGCGTGCGGCACGACTACTCCCCGCTGCCCTGACCGAACGAACCGGTGCCGACCAGGATGGCGCGCGCCAGCGTGTGGAAGTGCAGGTTGAACCCCAGCACGGCTGGCGTCGACTCGCGGTCGATGTCGAGTTCGGGCACGTCGACGGCGTGCACGACCACGTAATAGCGGTGCTCACCCGTGCCCTCGGGCGGGGCCGCGCCCGCGAAACTCGTCAGGCGCAGCTCGTTGGGCAGCGTGATGGCGGTTTCGGGCAATGCGCCGCTGTCCGGCGCGCCGGCTCCGCGGGGCAGCTCGGTGACGTCGGCCGGGATGTTGAAAACGGCCCAGTGCCAGAAACCAGAACCCGTCGGGGCATCGGGGTCATAGACCGTCACGGCGAAGCTCTTGGTCTCGGCGGGGAAACCCGACCAGCTGAGTTGCGGCGACACCTCTTCGCCACCCGAGTCGGCCGCATACTGGGCCAGGGCGAGCGGTTCGCCGTCGGTGACATCGTTCGACGTGAGCGTGAACGAGGGCACTTCGTCGAGCCGGGCGTAGGGATCGTAATCGTACATTGACTACTCCGTTCCAGGGATCGTGCGTCGGTAGAGACACACTACGCCGCCACTATCCGTCGACTCCGAGAGTTTGTCGGGGAGCGCAACCCCCGCCCGTTTTCGAGCCGCCACGACACGCGCGGCATAGGCTGGCCGTGACCGGACCAGGATGGCCGACGCCGCACGCCGACGCCACGACGCATGAACGAGGACCCGATGATCCGCAAGAAGACCGTGAAGAGCGCGCAGCCGAGCGTTCCCGTCGCGCCCATTCCGAGCGAACCCAAGCCGGGGCTGCGCACCATGTGGACCGACAACCTCGGTCGCACGGCGACCCGCAGCATCCAGATCATCGCTGTCCTGCTGCTCGCCGTCGCCCTGATCTTCGCCCTCATCAACCTGAAGGTCGTCGTCATCCCGGTGATCATCGCGTTGATCCTGGCCTCGGCGCTGCACCCGCTCATCGCGTTCATGCGCAAACGCGGCGTGCCCTCGATCGTGGCCACGTGGGTGGCGCTCGTGCTCGCCATCGTCGTGATCGGCGGCGTCATCACGCTCATCGTCTTCGCCGTGCAGAATCAGTGGCCGTCGCTCGTGAAGAGCGCGGAAGACGGCGTGAACCAGGTGCAGAACTGGTTGCAGACGACGAACCTGCCCATCGATCAGGCGCATCTGCAAGACCTGCAGAAGACCGCCACCGATTTCCTCACCTCGAGCCAGTTCGGTTCCGGTGCCCTCGCCGGCGTCACGGTCGTCGGCGAGATCGCCACGGCCGTCGCGCTGGGCGTCGTCGTCCTCTTCTTCTTCCTCAAGGACGGCCCCGAGATGTGGGCCTTCCTCATCAAGCCGCTGTCGCCGCACAACCACCAGCGCTTCGAGCGCATCGGCAGCCGCTCGGTGTCGGTCTTCGGCGGTTATGTGCGTGGCACCGCGATCGTGGCCCTCGTCGACGCCGTCGGCATCGGCATCGTGTTGTCGATCCTGCAGATCCCGCTCGCCATCCCGCTGGCCGTCATCGTCTTCATCGGCGCGTTCATCCCCATCGTGGGTGCTACCGTCGCCGGAATCCTCGCGGCCCTCGTGGCACTCGTCACCAACGGCCTCTGGGCCGCCATCTGGGTCGTCGTCGCCGTCGTCGGCGTGAACCAGCTCGAGGGCAACTTCCTGCAGCCCATCGTGATGGGCAAATCGCTCAAGCTGCACCCGCTCGTCATCCTGATCGCTCTGGCCGCCGGCACCATCCTGGGTGGCATCATCGGCGCCATCCTGTCGGTGCCCATCGCGGCCGTGGCATGGGCGATCATCAAGACGTGGAACGAGAACGACGTTCCCGGTTCGCACCTGCCCGCGATCCCGCGCCGAAAGGATGCCTGAGCTGGCAGCGTTCGCGCGGCCAGCCGCGTCTGATCGGCGGGCTGTGTCTCCTCGGCGGGCCGCCCGGCCCACGGTCGAGATCGCCGAGGTGTGGGGGCAGTCGATAGCCCTGCATACGACGGTGGTGCCCGTCCCGCGATCGTATGCTGCGCGCGCAGACGCTCCGCAATACGCGGCTCCGACCGAGGCTCCCGTGGCCGTCCTCATCCACGGCTTGGGCGTCTCGCACCGTTATTTCCGACGGCTGCACCGCGAGCTCTCGTCGACGCACACCGTCGTCTCACTCGACCTGCCCGGCTACGGCGGACTCCCCCGCCCACCCCGGCCCCTGTCGGTGGATGATCTGGCGACCATGCTCATCGACCTCTTCGACCGGCGGATGCTGCGCCCCTCGCTCCTCGTCGGCCACTCCATGGGCACCCAGATCGCCACCGAGATCGCCCGCCGTCGTCCGGACCTCGCCCGCACTCTCGTGATGATCGGGCCGGTGGTCAACGACCGTCGACCGACGGCCTGGCACCAGGGGGTCGACCTCGCGCGCGACACCCTGCTCGAGCCTCTCGACGGCAACGCCATCGTCTTCACCGACTACCTCCGGGCCGGCCCGCGTTGGTACGCCATGGAATTGAAAGAAATGCTCGCCTACCCCTTGCGCGATCGGCTCGAAGGGGTTTCTGTGCCCGTCCTCGTCCTGCGCGGGGAGCACGACCCCGTCGGAAGGGCCGACTGGTGTAAACGGCTGCTGACCAGCACTTCTCACGCCACACTCGTGCACGTCCGACGCGGTCGACACCTCGTTCAACACCGTCGCGCGGCCGCCTGCGCCGACGCCATCCGATGGCATGAAGAAGCAAATATTAGGGACGAGAAACCCGTCTGTTAAGGGGATTGCCAGACCTCGTCGGCACCTTCCACAATCGTCATCACACGTTGCCCCCGACCCCCAGTCGAGGGTCATGCATCAGACGTCACGGAAGGATAACCATGACCGACGTATACACTCCGACGAACCCGCCGGAGGACCAGAACTCCACGAGCGGTGTCACCGACACGGCCAAAGACGTCGCCGGCACGGCCAAGGAACAGGCGAGCCAGGTCGGACACGACGCCGCAGACTCCGCCAAGAACGTGGCCGGCACGGCCAAGGAGGAAGCATCCAAGGTCGCGGGTGAGACCAAGAAACAGGCGCAGGCGCTCTACGAGGAGGCCCGCACACAGCTGCACGAGCAGGCCGGCGTGCAGCAGGGCCGCGTCGCCGAGGGGCTGCGCAGCATCGGCGATGAGCTGAACCGCATGGCCCAGGCATCCGATCAGCCCGGCGTCGCCACGGACCTCGTCTCGCAGGTGGCCTCGCGCACGAGCGGCATCGCCTCCTGGCTCGACGAGCGCGACCCGGGTTCACTGCTCACCGAGGTGAAGAACTACGCACGCCGCAAGCCCGGCACCTTCATCGCCGTCTCGGCCGTCGCCGGCCTCGTGGCCGGGCGCCTCGTGCGCAGCCTGACGAGCGAAGCGAAGGACGAGAAGGAGGCCGCGGCGTCGAGCACGCCGAGCACTTCGGGCACACCCGGCACCTCGACCGGCACGCCCGCGCACGCCGCCCCGGCCGTGCCCGTCACGCCGGTTCCCCCGGTGCCGCCCGTGCCCGCCTCGACGGACGACCTCTACGGTGAGGCATCCCCCGCCTACACCGACGGGACGACCACGCTCGACGGCGACTTCCCGCCCGTCTCGGCACCCGCCTACGACCCGACCACCGACGACGGGCGCCGGCTATGACGGATCCGCAGCACACCCCCTCAGAGGAAAAAGCGGCGAACACATCGCTCGGCGACCTGCTCGGTGAGGTGTCGCGCGACATCTCGGCGCTCATGCGCCAGGAAGTCGACCTCGCCAAAGCCGAACTGAAGCAGTCCGCCACACGTGCCGGCAAGGGCGCTGGACTGCTCGGCGGCGCCGGCTACGCGGGCCTCATGGCCGTGCTGTTCCTCTCCATCGCACTGTGGTGGGGCCTCGGTCACCTGATCGACAACGGATGGTCTGCCGTGGTCGTCGCCCTCATCTGGGCGATCATCGCGGGCATCCTCTACCTCCAGGGCCGCAAGAAGCTCACAGAGGTGCAGGGCATGCCGCAGACCGCCGACTCGCTGAAGAAGATTCCGGACACCCTGAAGAAGAATGAGGAAAACCGATGAGCATGCATTACGACGCCTCTGATCCCGACCAGATTCGGGCCAACATCGAGCGCACCCGTTCCGAACTGGGGAGCGACGTCGACGCCCTCGCCGACAAGGTCACCCCCTCCAAGATCGTCGACCGCGAGAAGGAGAAGCTGCGCGGCCGCGTCGACGGCGTCAAGGACCGCGTGTTCGGTGTCGCCTCCGATGCCCGCGACTCGGTCCTCGGTGCGAAGGACTCGGCCGTCGGGTCGGTGTCGGGCGCGGGCAGCAGCCTGTCCGACGCCTCGCACAAGGCCGTCCACAAGGCCGAAGGCAACCCGCTGGCCGTCGGACTGATCGCCTTCGGTGTGGGGTTGCTCGCCGCATCCCTCATCCCCGCGAGCGACAAGGAGAAGGAACTGGCCTCGCAGGCAAAGGATGCCGCAGCGCCCGCCCTGCAGGAAGTCCAGGATGTCGCCAAGGGTATCGCCGAGGACCTCAAGGAGCCGGCCCAGGAGGCCGCGCACGCCGTTCAGGAGACCGCCCAGGAGGCGGCTCAGAACGTGAAGGGCACGGCGACCGACGAGGCCGAGAACGTCAAGAGCAGCGCTCAGGACGCTCGCGGTGCGGTGCAGGATCAGGCGAAGCCGTAACGGTGCGCCCGCTCGTGCGGGCCGGTTTCGGTCAGCACGAGCCCGCTTCCGAGGGGTCGCTCGCTTCGGCGGGCGGCCCCTCTTCCCGTGCGCAGACCGGCCCGCCGCCGCGCGACGCCCCTAGGCTAGACGGGATGTCTTCTCCCGCCTCGTCCAGCGCCACACCCGCCGCCCCGCCCGAGCCGCGCCCGCGCGCGCACGCCTGGTTGCGTGGATTCGCCCCCACCGCGGGTCTCATCGTCATCGGCTTCGCGCTGCTCCTGCAGGTCGTCATCGTCGTCTCCGGTCTCGATGCGCGCCTCGTTCCCGCCATCCTCGGCATGGTCGGCGCACTCCTCATCGCCGCGGGAGCCTATTTCGGCAGCGCCTCCCCGATCGAGCGCGAGGGGTCGATCGTCGTCGACTCACCCGTGCGCGGCCGTTGGCAGGCCGTCAACTCTCCCGCATCCGCCACCCCCAGCCACGGTCTGCACACGCTCGGCCAGACCTGGGCCGTCGACCTCATCGGCATTCCCGACGACCGGCACCGTCCCGTCTACGGACGCACCGTCACGGGCTACCTGCCGCCCGGCGACTTTCCGGGCTTCGGCCTGCCGGTGCACGCCGTCGCCGACGCGACCGTCGTCGCCCGACACGACTCCGAGGTCGACCACAAGACGCGCTACTCGTGGGACGCCATCCTCTATATGACCGTCATCGAGGGCTTGGTGCGCAGCATCGGCGGCCCCCGCAAGATGCTCGGCAATCACGTGGTGCTGCGGCTCGACGACGGCACCTTCTTCACCTACGGCCATCTGCAACGCGGTTCGGTGCGCGTGAAGGTGGGCGATCGGATGCGTGCGGGCGATGTGCTCGCGGCGTGCGGCAACAGCGGCAACTCGTCCGAGCCGCATCTGCACCTTCAACGGCAGGACCGCGCGGGTGTCACGCTCGCGACCGGCCTCCCCTGGGCCATCCGTGGCGCCGGCCGGGGCGGACGCGACGGTTTTCCCCTGAACGGCGAGAACTGGGTGTCGGAGTGACGCTGCCCGACCGCGCGTAAAATCGTCGGGTGGCCCTCTCCAAGATTCTGCTCTACTACGCGTTCACGCCGCTCGCCGACCCCGAAGCGGTGCGTCTGTGGCAGCGCGAGCTGGCCGATCGTTGGGGCGTGCGCGGCCGCATCCTGCTCTCGAAGCACGGCATCAACGGCACGGTGGGCGGCGAGATCGATGCCGTGAAACGCTACCTGCGGGGCACACAAGAGTTCGCGCCGTTCAAGAACCTCGACGTGAAGTGGTCAGACGGCTCGGGTCTCGACGCCGAGGGCCGCAGCCTCGACTTTCCCAAGCTGACCGTCAAGGTGCGCGACGAGATCGTGTCGTTCGGGGCGCCCGATGAGCTGGTCGTCGACGAGAGCGGCGTGGTGGGCGGCGGCATCCATCTGCAACCCGAAGAGCTGCACGAGCTCGTGCAGAGCCGAGACGACGTCGTGTTCTTTGACGGCCGCAACAAGTTCGAGGCCGAGATCGGCCGCTTCAAAGATGCCGTCGTGCCCGACGTCTCCAACACGCGCGAGTTCGTCGCCGCCCTCGACTCGGGCGAATACGACCACCTCAAGGGCAAACCCGTCGTCACCTACTGCACGGGCGGCATCCGCTGCGAAGTGTTGTCGAGCCTCATGACGTCGCGCGGGTTCGGCGAGGTCTACCAGCTCGACGGCGGCATCGTGCGCTACGGCGAGCAGTTCGGCGACGACGGCCTCTGGCAGGGGTCGCTCTACGTGTTCGACAAGCGCATGTCGCTCGAGTTCAGCGATCACGCGGCCGTCATCGGTGCATGCGCGGTGTGCGGTGCGGCGACGAAGCGTATGCAGAACTGCGCGGATGCCTCCTGCCGCGAGCAATTGGTCGTGTGCGAGTTGCACGACCCGGCGTCGGTGTTCTGCGGGGCGCACGCGGCGGCGGCCACGACGACGGTCTCGGCGATGGCGACGACGAGCGCTGCGAACGCCGCGAACTGAGCGCGATCGGGAGGTTTCGCCCGCCGGGGGTTCTGCCGAGCCGGGCGCAGTGAGTACGATCGACGGACGGTCGACCGCTCGGTGGGCGCGAGACGCCGGCCCTGCCGCGCGAGAACGGGGATGTCGGTGGCGAACGATCTGCAGCGCGGTGCACCCCGGCATCCGCATCGCTTGCGCGTGACCGGAGCAATTCTCATCATCGCCGCCATCGTGACCGTGTGGTCGCTGCGGGTCATGGCCGGCCGCCCCGTCTATGTCAGCGAGCTCGGCGAGACCGGCGCCGCCACGGCCCCCTGGTTCAACGCGTCACTGCTCGGCATCGCCCTCGGTGGCACGCTCATCGCGTTGGGGACCCGTTCGGTGCGCTCGACGACCCGCTGGTTGAGCGCCTGGCCCGTCGCAGCGACCCTCGTCTTCGCGTGCGTCATGTTCGCGCTCGCCTCGCAGGTCACGTGCACGCCCGGCTGCCCCGTGCCGTTCACATCGGGCAGCACCGTGCAGGACCTCGTGCACACGTCGAGTGCCGTGCTCGGTTTCGCGGCCGGAGGCTATGCCTGCATCCAAGTGGCGTTCCTGCGCCACCGCCGCCGCCTGGCCCGCATTTCGGCCGTGGCCGGCATCAGCATGCTCTTCGTGGCGAGCGTGGGCGGCCTGCTCTCGGTGGCTCAGCTCGGCACCGATATCGGAGGCCTGCTCGAGTTCACCGCCATGACGATCGCGCTTTCCTGGCTCGCCATCTATGGGCTGACGGCGACTGATGCGGATGCGGCGCCCGCCGTCGAACCGTCACTCGAGGTCGCTGGGCTCGCACCCGAGTCGGTGTAGCCCTGAAGCCGATCTAGTTCGCGTCGAGGAATTTCTCGTAGCAGAGCGACCAGGGCATGGTCTCGCGGTAGGGCTCGTAGACGGGGATCGCGCGGTATCCGATGCGCTCGTAGAGTGCGACGGCCTCTGGCTGCTTCGTGCCCGTCTGCAGAATGATGTGGGTCTCGTTCTCGGCGCGCGCGACGTCTTCGACCGCCGCCATGAGGGCGCGGCCGAGGCCCTGCCCGCGCTGCCCGCCCGTGACGATGAGGCGTTTGACCTCGAGCACGCCGTTGAGCCAGCGCACGCCGACGTGGCCGATGGGTGTGCCCCCGGCATCCACGGCCAGGATGGTGCGCACCACGCCCGCGGGATCGACGGCGAGCGCCCGCATGCGTGCCTCGGTGACCTCGACGGGCTCGTCACCGTGCGACGAACCGTATCGCTCGCCCATCTCGGCTTCCATCTCGCTTCGCAGGGCGACCGCGCGGGGGTCGTTCCAGTCGACGTTCTCGAGGGTGAAGGAGGCGGGGGCGGGGATGGACGTGCTCACCTCCTCACACTAATACAGTGGGAAAGCCGCCCGTGTTGCGCCGATGCCCCGTTCCGTGCGACCGTCAGGTGTGTTCGGCCTCGGTCTCCTCTGCCTCTTCGTCGGTTCAGCGCTCGGCGGCTATTCGGTGCGCCGCACCATCGCGCGACGCCTCGGCACCGGGCCGCTCGTGCGGCAGGGCATCGTGGCCGCGCGGGCGCCGGGTTCTGACATCCCCCACCCGCGCCTGCCCGAGGTCATCGCCCGCACTCTCAACATCCTGCTCGTCGTCGCGGGTGTCGTGTTGCTGTGGCCCACCATCGGCGCGGGCACGATCGCGCTGGCGGCCCTCATCTTCGGTGTGGATGCCGCGCTCTGGCTGACGTCGGTGTGGCAGGTCCGGCGCGCTCAGCCATCCGCCCGCCCATCCGCCCACCCTGACGCCGACTCCGAGGCCGACTCCGACGGCCAGGCGGGCACCCACCCCGACGCTCCGCGAACGGACGCCCCATGACGGCCATCACGCTCGTGCAGGCGATCTGGGTGCTGTGGTGGTGATCGAGCGGTCGGCGCTGCGGTCGGGCGGCACGCATCGGGTGCTGGCCGTGGCGCGCCCGGGGACAGCGACCGCGACGACGGAGGAGCCGTGATGGCGGGCGACGAATTCCGTTTCGAGGGGCGCATCGCGGGTTTCGGCACCACGTCGGGCGTGCGGCTTGTCGTGGGCATGTGGCAGAGGTCGCCGCTCGGCTCGTTCACGGACATCTTCCTCGAAGAGGCTGGCGGCCACCGCATCCTCTTCGCCCCGTCACAGGCTGTCGCGGACTTCGTCTCGAGCACCTACACCTTCGACGAAACCCGCATCATGCCCGTGCACACGACCCGGGTGGCGGGTGGCCTGCACGTGGTCGCGGGAGACGAACTCGACCTCACGATCACCATCGGTCCCCTCACGCCGCTCGGCCGCCTGCTGCGCGCGGTGCCCGCTTTTCTGGCCACCCGCCCGGCCTGGCTGCGCCTCATCGACCCCCTCGCGGCGCTTCTCGTGCCCGGCGTGCACACGGCGGGCAGCGCGGGCAACGGCCGCACCGAGTTCTACGGCGTCACGGCTCTGCGAGCCATCACGGCGGTTTCGGGATGCTGGAACGCCGCCGACCTGGGATCCCTCGCGCGCCTCGACCCGCCGGTGTCCTTCGGTTTCGGATCTGCCCCGCCCGAGCCCCAACTCGCCGACGTCGTGACGACCATCCGCGAGCGCCCGCAGCCCTGACCGCGCCGCGCCCGCGCCCGCTACAGACGACGCTCGGCTCCATCCTCCCAGCGGGGAAGCGGATCGGGCAGTCGCCGCCACAACGCCGGACCTGCCAGGAATTCGGCGTCGGTCAGCGCGCACGCATCCAACGCCCGAATCAGCCCGGGTTCATCGAGGTAGATTCCCTGGAACACGAGGTCCTGTCCCACCGCGAGTAATTCGCTTCCCGCCGACACCGCCATCGGGTGGAACGAGATCATGCGTCCGATGTGATCCCATCGAGCCGGAATGCCGGGGCGCGTCGCGAATGCACAGAAACCGGCCGAGCGCACCACCGCGCCGAACGCGCCCGCCTCGATTTCACCGTCGAGCAGGCGCACGATCCGGTTCGGATGGAAGGGCCGCAGCTGTTGATACCGAATCGTGCTCACGGCTCGGTCGGTCACGTGCGGGCGATGTTCCCCGTTCATGGCGCGCACCCACCCCGGTTGCTGCGTGGTCGCGTCGATCGCGCGTGCGCCCGTCAGCAGTGACCCGAATCCCCCGCCCGTCTCGTGGTCGGGGGCCTCGGTGCCGGTCGTCTGTCCGGCGCGCGGGCGGGTGCCCGCGGTATCTGCGGCGCTGCCGCCGCGCCCGTTTTTCGCACCACGAGCGAGGCGCATCCGAGCGTCGGGCGCGAGGTGACCGATTACGGCCATGAGGATGGACAGCTCAGCGTGGTCGATATGCGCCCAGTCCACGAGGATGACGGTGCTCGCGAACTCGATCTGCGTCACCGTGAGGAGCGCCCGGGCGGTGTATGTCTCGGCATCCACACCGTGTGCGTCGTGAGGTGCGTCGTGGGGTGCGTTGTAGGGTACGTCGTAGTGCGCGTCGTGGCCGTCGCCGGCCGGTTCGACGAGATAGCCGTCATCGCCGAGGTCTGCGCGGAACCGGCCGGCGTCGACGACGGTGACGATGCCCACGATCGCGATGTCCTCCGATGCGCCGGGGCCGGCCAGAGCGCCGATGGCCTCCTCGGGGCGGGTGTCGTCGGGGAGGTCGAGGATCACGCGCCGTGGTCGTACACCATCTCTCGCTGCCGCGTCGAAGGCATCCGCGAGTCGCCTTTCCAACGGGCCGCCGCTCGTGCGGGGAGCCACGCGAACGCTGACATCGACTCGGCTCTGTGCGAGGGCGGCAACCTGCTCGTGCCGATGGTTTGTGCACCGGCCGAAGACCAGGACCACCTCGGTGGCATCGGCTCGCGCACCACCGCCGCGGCCGTGCGCGTTGCCGGATGGGTCGTGTGCATCTCTGTGATCGTGCATGGGTTTACGCTACCTTATTGATAACTGTTATCAATAAAGGAGTGGTCATGAAGGTTCGCGCATCGATCAAATCGTTGAAGAATCAGCCCGGATCGCAGGTGGTGCGCCGCCGCGGACGGGTGTTCGTCATCAACAAGCTCAACCCGCGCTGGAAGGGCCGCCAGGGCTGAAGCTTGCACAAACTCTCAGCCACGGCAGGGCTCGGGGCTGCCCGCATCCGCCCGAGGCACGGCAGGATGGAGGTATGAGCGTCGTCGAGAACACGAAACTGGCCATCATCGGTGCGGGAAGCGTGGGCAGCTCACTCGCCTATGCGTCGCTGATCCGCAATAGTGCGCGCGAGGTGGCGCTCTATGACGTGAACACCGCCAAGGCCGAGGCCGAGGTTCTCGATCTGGCGCACGGCACGCCTTTCACGGGTGCGTCTCGCATCACGGGCGGCGGCGATATGGATGTCATCGCTGGCGCCAACGTGGTGGTCGTCACGGCGGGTGCCAAGCAGGAGCCCGGCCAGACGCGCATCGACCTGGCTGGCACGAACGCGCGCATTCTCGAGAAGATCATGCCGCAGCTGGTCGAGCGCGCGCCGAAGGCGGTCTACATTCTGGTGACGAACCCGTGCGATGTGCTCACGGTGATCGCCCAGCAGATCTCGGGCCTGCCTGCGGGCAAGGTCTTCTCGTCGGGCACGGTGCTCGATTCGGGGCGTCTGCGGTGGCTGTTGGCGGAGCGCGCCGGCGTCGCGGCGCAGAGCGTCCACGCGTCGATCGTGGGTGAGCACGGCGATAGCGAATTCCCGCTGTGGTCGCAGGCATCCATCGGTTTGACGCCGTTGCGCGAGTGGACGGATGCTTCTGGCACCCGGGTTTTCACCCGTGACGTTCTCGACGCCCTCCGCGACGATGTGGTCACGGCGGCGTACCGTGTGATCGCGGGCAAGGGCGCCACGAATTACGCGATCGGGCTGTCGGGCGCGCGCATCGTCGAATCGGTCTTGCGCGACGAGCGGGCCGTCTTGCCGGTCAGTTCGGTGTTGTCGGGCTATCGCGGGATCGATGGCGTGGCGCTCAGCGTGCCGTCGATCGTGGGTTCGCGCGGTGTCGAGCGTGTGCTCGATGTGCCCATGGATGATGACGAGCAGGAGCTGCTGCAACGCTCCGCCGATGCCCTCTCCCACACGATCAAGACTCTGGGCTACTGACCCGCGCTCCTGACCCGACGCGCTGCCCCCGCAACGCGCATCGGTGGTTGAACGCTCTGTCGCCGCAGCGATCCCCGCTCAGCTCGCCGGCGTGGGTTGCGGCAGCGCGGTACCCGTCAGCTTCTCGGCGACAGCCCACAGCCGTGCCGCCGCGTCGCTGTCGGCCATGCGTTTGGTCACGCGGGCCGGTGAGACGATGCCCGTGAGCTCGAATTTTCCGTTCGGTCCGTAGTAGCCGCCATTCTCGGCGGCCGGATCGGCGACGGCGAACAGCATCGGCTCGGCGCCGCGGTCGACTTCCTGAATGGGAAGGAACGGAACGTTGCCCATGTAGCTTTTGTTCGGCATGGACTTGCCGAGGTAGCGCCCGGTGCGGGTGATGTTGGTGTTGGACAGTCCGGGATGCGCGGCGTTGCTGATCAAGCGCCAACCCAGCCGCCGCGACGTCTCGGCGAGGTGGCTGGCGAGGTAGTAGTCCGCCAACTTGGTCTGGCCGTAGGCGACCATGGGGATGTAGTGACCCACCGAATCGAGATCATCGAAGCGCATGACACCCATCCAGGCGGCGACGCTCGACATGGTGGACACCCGAGGGGCCTCTGAGCGCAGCAACGCGGGCAGCAGCAGGTTGGTGAGCGCGAACGGCCCGAGGAAGTTCGTGCCCATCTGCATCTCGAAGCCGTCGACGGTGACCATCCATTTCGGCGGCGCCATCACGCCGGCGTTGTTGACCAGCGCATCGATGTGGTCGTAATTGTCGTCGATTTCGGCGGCGAAACGACGCACGGATGCCAGATCGGCCGTATCGATGAGTCGCATCTCGACCCGGGCGTCGTGGTGCTCGGAACGGATGTCTGCGAGAGCCTGCTCGCCCTTCTCGGGGTTGCGCACGGCCAGGATGACCTGGGCTCCGGCGCCCGCCAGTCGGGTGGCGGCCTCTTTTCCGATGCCACCGCTCGCGCCCGTGACAATGATCGTTCGGCCGGTCTGGTCGGGTACTCGATACATTGGAACTCCTCGTTGGTGTGGGTCGCGTTCCGCGGGAAGAGCGACGAGTGTCACGCCTCGGTCTGTGCGCCGGCGTCGATGGCTGCCGGCACAGGCCCGCCCCCCGATCGGCCGGTGTTGATGGTGGTCGAACTCGCCACCGATTCAGCGACATCGACCGACGCCGCGCGCTTCGGGGACTCCGTATGACCGGGAATCGGCCACTCGACCCGGCTCACCTGTATCTCGATCCTGGCGTCGGCGTGGGCGAGAGCGGCAACCACGTCGTAGACCGCACGGGCGACGTCGGGTGTCGCAATCGCGGCATCGGTGCCGATGTGAACGTCGATCGTCTGGTCAGCGCCCTCGCCGCTCACGGAAACTCGTGGGGGTTCAACCGATGATGAGCCACTTTTGCCTCGTAACCCGGCTGCGACGTTTTCGACCGTCCCGATGATGCCACGGCTGATTCGAGCCGCAACAGACGGATACACCTCCACGACCCCGGGAACGCTCTCCACCGCCTGCGCGATCGCCCCAGCCAGCACGTCAGTTTCCTGCGCCATCACAGGTCCTCTCCCGATCGGCCTGAGCCGTATAGGTCGTCTACTCGCACATCTACCGCCGTGACATTGAGCTCGGTATGCCGAGCGAGATCGGCGAGGATCGCGCTCCTGAGGTCCGCGGCGATCTGCACGAGGTTCACACCGTGTCGCGCACTCGCCGTGACGAGGACCGACACCGGCGCACCGGGCTCGGTGACGTCTCCCTCGAAGGAGCTCCGACCGACGACGATGCCGGGAACCCGGTCGCCGGCATCGCGGATCAGGGCCCGCACCGCGCCCTCCGTGATGCTCAACCGCGCACGCTCGTCGTCGTGGTGAAGCGGAATCTGCCGCCCCGCACGCACTTCGAGCGCCAACTGCCCCACGAGGCCCTTCAGCCATCCCTCGACAGCTTCTTCTGGCGCGTGATCGGCGTCGTTCTGTACCAGTTCTGCCGTCACCCGTCGCATACGTTTCAGAGAATCGAGGGCTTGCTGGCATTCCGGGCACTGATCGATGTGCGCCTCGCGCGGCTCGCCCGCGTCGAGGTAATCCTCCAGCTCGTCCACCGAGCGACCACAATCCAGGACGCCGTCGTCTCGGGTTCTCGGGGTCGAACCGTTTCCGGCGAGCGGGCGGATGTCGTCGAATGCGCGGTCGGAGCGGGGATCGGTGTTGCTCATCGCCATCCCTCCAACTCTCGCGTCAGCGTCTCTCTGGCCCGAGCAATGCGGCCTCGCACGGTGGGCACGGGAACCGACAGCTGCTCAGCGATCTCGTCATAGCTGAGACCGCCGACCTCCCTGAGTACCCAGCATTCACGCTGCTGCTCTGGCAGGTTCGCGAGCGCCTTCTTGAGCGCATCCATCTGCGAACTCACCTGCGCGGAACTCTCGGGACCCGATGCCTCGGGCGCCGCGACCTCTACCGTGTCAATGTCATCGTATCGACGCCGTGACCGCAAGCGGTCGACACCTTTTCGACTGACGATGCGCATCAGCCAGCTCTTCACCGCGGACCCATCGGTCAGCGTGTGCAGCTGTTGCCAGGCCGTTATGAAGGACTCTTGGACCACATCGTCCGCCTCGGCCGTCGAGCTCATAAGCCGGATCGCGTAAGCACGCATAAGCGGCCCGTGTCGGCGGACGATCACCTCGAACGCTCGCCCGTCGCCGTCGGTCGCACGGTCGACGAGAACCCGGTCACCCAGGTCGGCCAGGGGGACTCTGGCATCGTCGCGAGCGGACATCATCCACCTTTCCGTGTCGTTGGATCTCATGTGCGTTCCCGCAGCCTATCCCCGCACCCTGAGCCATTTCGGGCCTTGCGTCAATCTGTGGATAAACGTAGGAGTGGAGAAAAAAGCAACACCCAAAACGGCCAAACCGCGATCTGTCAAAGTTTTTCTACGTCATCCGTGACGATTCCGCCGCACGTCCCGTCTTATCTCCGTAGACAACGAAACGGGTCCATTCGGGCCCCCACGAAAGGCAGAACATGGCTGAGAAAGTTACCCCCGCGACCATCAGCACCACCGGCACCGGTGCCAACTCCCTCGACAGCGCGATCGACTCGGGTAAGACCGTTATCGCCCCCGAGGTCATCGGCAAGATCGTCGGCCTCGCCGCCCGCGACATCCCCGGCGTCTACGCCCTCGGCGGCGGAGCAGCGCGAGCTTTCGGCGCCATCCGCGGCGCCGTCGGAGCGACCGACCACGCACAGGGGGTCAACGTCGAGGTTGGCGAGAAGCAGGTCGCCGTCGATCTCACCCTCGTCGTCGAATACCCTGTTGCGCTGCAGGATGTCGCCGACCAGGTCCGCGACGCCGTCTACCGCGCCATCCACAACCTCGTCGGCATGGAGGTGTCCGAGGTCAACATCTCGATCAACGACGTCCACATCCCCTCCGACGACGACAACGCAGAGGCCGAGGAGTCGCGAGTTCAGTGAGCAACACGACAGTAGGTATTTTCGTCGGCGCGATCCTGGCGGTCGTAGCCCTGTGGTTCGGCTTCTGGGGTTTCCTCCTCGCGGTCGTTCTGATGGCCATCGGCGCCCTGGTCGGTCGCATCCTCGAGGGCAAGCTCGATCTCGGAGCGGTTGCCGACGCGCTGAGGGGCAAGCGGTCCTCGTCATGACAACGGTCACCGCCCCGCCCAACGCAGACATCCTTCGGGCGGGCACGAATCCTGTGCCCGCCGAGCGCCAGGTCGGCAGCACGCGCATCGCATCGAAGGCCCTGAGCGGCCTTCTTCGCGCGGTTGCCGGCGAAGCGCTGGGTGTCCGCGCGTCTGCGGTCTCGGTGAATCTGTCCGACCTCGACGGCAAGCTGGCCATCGAGGTGGCAGGGCCCGTCGCCGTTGATCTCGAAAACTCCCTCGCCTCCGGCCCCTCCGTCATCGAGGCCGCGACCACCGCCCAGCGCCGCATCGCCGAGCAGACGACAGCGCTCAGCGGCTCACTCGTCGGCCGTGTGCGTGTGCGCGTGACCGGGTGCGAGTTCATCAACAACCGGAGAGTCCTATGAGCACCACCGACAAGATCGGCCGGCGAGCCGTTCGGCAAGAGCTCCGCTCCACGCGGTCGGGCACGACGCTGATCGTGGGCATCATCGCACTTCTCGTGCTGGCCTATCTCATCACCGAAGTCGTCCTCAACATGCTCGGTCAAGCTCCGCTCTTGGCCACCCCGGGTGCTCTGGCACTCGGCGCAACGCAGGTCGGTTCCCTCGGCCAGCCCGCGCTCTATGCCATCGGCGGCGTGCTCGTTGTGATCGGCCTCGTGCTCATGGTCCGCGCGCTTCTCCCCGGCATCCGCGGCCTGCACCACACTCCAGATGCGGCCAACCCCACGGTCATCGACGACACCGTCGTGGCGGCGGCGCTGGCTAAAGTCATCCGCGACTCGGCCAATCTGCGCGAAGAACAGGTGTCTGTCAGCGTCGGTCGACGTCGCGCCACGGCGCACGTTCGGCCCACAACGGGCGTGCCTGTCGACCGTGAAACCGTCCAGACGGAAGCGCAGCGCGTTGCCGACTCATATGCACTCACGCCCCCGCTGCGGGTCAGCGTGGACATCGACAAGAAAGGAATGGTGGGCTGATGACCGGAAAACATGCGGCACTCAACCGCTTCTTCCTCTTCCTCATCGGGCTCGCCCTTGCCGCCATCGGGGCCGCCGTCGCATACCTCGGCTTCGCTCCGGCCGCAGAGAAGACCTGGCGCTCAGTTGCTGGTGACAGCGTGGACACCATCGCCGGTGCCGCGCAGGCGACCGCCATCCCGGGCACACAGACGCATTGGGTTGCGGCAGCCGCCGTGCTCCTCGGCGTCATCATTGCCGCACTGTTCATTTCCTGGATGATTGCGCAACGTCAGCGTGTTCGTCGCACCGCCGCTCGCGCCGACGGCGCCAACGGTCTGGGCGAGATCATCATCGACAATCGGGCTTTCGAGCAGATCGTCGAAGCTCGCCTCGCCGACGAGCCCGGCATCATCTCATCGACTGTGCGCAGCGTGCCGACAGGCCGCACGGGCACCGGCGTGCGTGTTCGCATCACGACGCGTCGAGGTGCCTCACCGGCACGCGTCGCCGATGAGACCAACACCGCCGTCGAGGAAGCCCAAACCATCCTCGGCAAGAAGATTCCCGTGCTGATCACCGTCCGAGCCGGCGCCCGCGCCGCCCTCGGCCACGTTCAGCGCGTGTCCTAGACCTCCTGCCCCGGCCGCGCGTCCCCCAAAAGCGCCGTCGGGGCAGGAGCTTTCCATCGACGGAAGACACATCTGCCGGTCATCCGATCGATCACCACGAGCCACGACGAGCGGCCCCTGCGTAGAGTGAAGACATGGCTGCAACGACGGAACCCAACGTGACCACCTTCCGCGCCTGGTGGGCCGAAAACGACAGTCCCTCGCGCTCATCCCACTTCGGCACCGCGACCGAGAGCGACCTCGGCGACGGGGACACCACAATCGCCGTGCACTACTCCGGCGTCAACTACAAAGACGCCATGGCGCTCACCGGGCAACCCGGCATCATCAAAAACTCCCCGCTCATCCCCGGCATCGACCTCGTCGGCGAGATCACGTCGACCAGCTCCCCCGACTACCGGGCAGGAGACCTCGTGCTCCTCAACGGCACAGGCATCGGCGAAAAACGTCACGGCGGACTGGCCGAACGGGCACGAGTCGACGCACACAACCTCGTCCGAGTGCCCGGCAGCCTCGGCGAACGCCGCGCAGCCGCCATCGGCACCGCCGGGTACACCGCCATGCTGTCCGTGCTCGCCGTCGAGCGACACGGCGTCACCCCGGCCGACGGCGAAATCCTCGTCACCGGAGCCGCCGGAGGCGTCGGCAGCATCGCCATCGCCCTCCTCGCCCGCCTCGGTTACACCGTCACCGCCAGCACCGGTAGAGCCGACGAGCACGCCGAGTACCTCACCCAGCTCGGCGCCACCACCATCATGGAACGCACCGAACTCAGCTCCGCCGGTAAACCGCTCGTCAGCCAGCGCTGGGCCGGAATCGTCGACGCCGTCGGAAGTCACACCCTGGCCAACGCCATCGCCGGCCTCAAATACGGCGGCATCGCCACCGCCTGCGGGCTCGCCCAAGGCTCAGACCTGCCCCTCACCGTCATGCCTTTCATCCTGCGCGGCGTCACCCTCGCCGGAATCAACTCCGTCGAAACCCCCCAACCGCTGCGCCAAGAAGCCTGGAACAGGCTCGCCGTCGACCTCGACCCCCGACACGTCGACGCCATCAGCCACACCATCCCACTCGCCGAAGCCCGCAACACCGCCGACGACGTCCTCGCCGGACGCGTCCGCGGACGAACCATCGTCGACGTCACCGCCTAAACGCCCGCACACTCGACGCCGAACGACACGACCGTCGCCCGCCAGCCGCCTGACACCAGCCACAGGACACCTGCCGTCAGACACATGCCGTCGGACACATGCCGTCGGACACATGCCGTCGGATGCCTACCCGCGCGTACGAGTCGCCGCACCGACCCGCGCGCACGCACGCACGAATTGGCGCACACGAGTCACCGGAAACCCGCGGCCGCGCATGAGCGACCTCCCCACGCGACCGCCAGGTTGCGCTGGCCGTCTCCGGCATCACGCTCACGGGCACCAGGGCTTAGTTGCGCTGGCCGTCCCCGGCATCGCGCTCACGGGCATCCGCATCCGAGCCTGTTGTGTCCGAGCCGCCCTCGAATCCCGACGCCCGCGACGGCGCGTCACCCACATCGGCGGCAGAGGAGTCTCGAGAAGCCACAACGTCCTTCGGGGTGGGCGCAGCCGGCTTCTCGGTCGCAGCGCTATCAACACCCGAATGCTTCGAGCCAGGGGCCACGCCAGCATCCTTCGCGCTGGACGTCACACCCGCCTCTTTCATGCTCGGCTTGGCAGCCGGCTCCTTCGCGCTCGGCTTGACGACCGACTCTTTCGGGCTCGGCCTGCCGTCCGACTTCGTCGCACTCTCACCGGCACTTGCACTGGCACCGGCACCGGCACTGGCGCTGCCAGCCGGCTTGCGCGACGACGCCCGAGACTGAGGTTTCGACGGGGAGCCGACCGTGCTCGCCTGCGGAATCACGGGCTTCTCGGGCACCGGATTCGAGTTGCCCGAGCGCTCACCCGCGGCCGACGACGGCCCATTCGAGGCGGCCTTCACCGTCGGCGACTTCGTGGTCGCCGGCTTCGTGGCCGACGGCTTCGTGGCCGACGGCTTCGGCGTGGCCGGTTTCGACCCAGCGGCCTTCGCAGCGGCAGTTTTCGATGCGGCCGGCTTCGCCGCGGTCGACTTCGGCGCGGCGGCACGAGACGACGACGGCTTCGCGGAAGCGCGCGAGGCCGACTTCGCGGCAGCCTTCACCGCGGACGGCTTCCTCGCGGCGGCAGCCTTCTTCGCGGCGGCCTTCTGCGCGGGCGGGGCGATCTCGTCGGGCACCGCGGCATCCACCCGCAATGCGGCCACCAGCTCACTCGCGTGCTTCGTCGTCACGACGATGCGCGCGAACTCGTGATCGTCGAGCTCGAGGACAACCGCCGGACGCCCACCCTTCAGAACCAGGAAGTCTTTGCCGCCGTGGAACTTCCACTGGCCGACGGCCAAGGTCAAAGGGATGGCGGCGCCGGGCGCGCGGATGCCGCGAACCCAGATCCACGGATCATCCGTGATGATGGCCGACCGGATCTGTGAGCGCTTCACCGCGAGGTTCTCTCGCCGCAGAGACAACGCCTTCTCGGCAGCCGACAGAGTGATCTCGAGACGGTCCGGGTGAAGGTGAAGGGTCGACATGCTTCCAGTCTGCCGGTTATATGCCGCGAATGGGATGGTGACAGTTCACAAAGACATAACGGCCGCGTTGACGGACAAGCTCAACACAGACACCGGGCGTACGACGAGGATGCGCCTACCGCGACGCGGGTCCCGCCGCGCCGACAGAGCCGCACCGGGTTCGACGCGCCTCAGCGGCTATGCGGGCTGTGCTGCTGCCGCCGCCTTCGCCGCTGCGGGCAGGGCGTCGATGATGCGCTCGAGGGCCACATCGTCGTGAGCCGCCGTGACGAACCACGCCTCGAAGACGCTGGGCGGCAGAGACACCCCCGCCTCGAGCATGGCGTGGAAGAACGGCGGATAGCGGAAGGCATCCTGGGCCTGCACCTCGGCGTAGTTCGTCGCCGGCGTGTCGGAGAACAGCACGCTGAACAGGTTGCCCGCGCGCTGGATCGTGTGCGCCACACCCTCGGTGGCGAGCGCCTGCGAGACGGCGGACTGCAAACGCGCCGAGACCGCGTCGAGCGTGGCATAGACATCGAGATCGGCGAGACGCAACGTGGCGAGGCCCGCGGCCACGGCGACAGGGTTTCCCGACAGCGTGCCCGCCTGATAGACCGGGCCGAGAGGCGCGAGGTGGTCCATGACCTCGGCGCGGCCACCCAAGGCAGCCAGGGGCATACCTCCGCCGACGACCTTGCCGAAGGTGAACAGGTCGGGCGCGTAGGCCGGGCCGTCAGCGAGAGACGCACCCCAGTAACCGGCAGAGCCGACACGGAAACCGGTGAGGACCTCGTCCACGATGAGCAGCGCGCCCGCCTCGTGCACGATTTCGGTGAGAGCGGCGTTATAACCGGGCTCGGGCGGAACGACACCCATGTTGCACGCCGCCGACTCGACGATCACGGCGGCGATGCGGTCGCCGTGGGTCGCGAACGCGGTGCGCACGGCATCGAGATCGTTGTAGGGCAGCACGAGGGTCTGCGCGGCGATGGGCGCCGGGACACCCGCGGAACCGGGCATGGCGAGAGTCGCCAGACCGGAGCCGGCCTCGGCCAGAAGGCCGTCGGAGTGGCCGTGGTAGTGACCCGAGAACTTGATGAGCAGGTCGCGCCCGGTGAAGCCACGCGCCAGGCGGATGGCCGTCATGGTGGCCTCGGTGCCCGTCGACACGAGCCGTACCTTCTCGACCGGCGCCAGCACACCGTCGGCAGATTCGGCGGTCATCCGCTCGCGGATCAGCTCGGCGAGCTCGGTTTCGGACGGGGTCGTCGCGCCGAACGAGAGTCCCCGGGCGGCGGCGTCTTGCACTGCACGAACCACGTCGGGATGCGCGTGGCCCAGAATGGCGGGGCCCCACGACGCGACCAGGTCGACGTACTCGTGGCCGTCGGCATCCGTGACGTAGGCACCGCGGGCTTCGACGAGGAAACGGGGCGTTCCGCCGACCGACCCGTAGGCGCGCACGGGCGAGTTCACGCCGCCCGGGATCGAGTGCTTGGCGCGTTCGAACAATTCGGCGTTGTGCTGCACGGGGGCTCCTGTCGAGGATGATTCGGGTGTGCGGTCGGCGAGGTCGACGCCAGCGTTGCCGTTGCCGTTGCCGTTGCCGGCGCTGTCGTTATCGGCGCTGTCGATACCGGCGCTGTCGTTATCGGCGCTATCGCTGCTCATCGCAGCCAGCCGGCCAGCTCGGTGGCCCAGTAGGTGAGCACGACGTCGGCTCCGGCGCGCTTGATGCCCAGCACGGACTCTTCGATCGCCCGGCGACGGTCGATCCAGCCGTTCGCGGCCGCGGCCTCGATCATGGCGTACTCGCCCGACACCTGGTAAGCCCACACGGGGATGGTGCTTTCGGCGGCCACATCGGCCAGCACGTCGAGATAGCTCATGGCGGGCTTCACCATGACGATGTCGGCGCCCTCGGCCTCGTCGAGGATGGCCTCGCGCATGCCCTCACGGCGGTTGGCGGGGTCGAGCTGGTAGGTGCGGCGGTCGCCCTGCAGCTGAGAATCGACGGCCTCACGGAACGGCCCGTAGAACGCCGACGCGTATTTCGCCGAGTAGGCGAGGATGGCGGTGTCGGTGAAGCCTTCGGCGTCGAGCGCCTGGCGCACAACGGCGACCTGGCCGTCCATCATGCCGCTGAGGCCCAGGATGGCCGAGCCCGCGCGCGCCTGCGCCAGCGCCATCTCGACGTAGCGTTCGAGCGTCGCGTCGTTGTCGACCGCGCCCTTCTCATCGAGAACGCCGCAGTGGCCGTGATCGGTGAACTCGTCGAGGCAGAGGTCGGTCTGCACGACGATGTCCGACCCGAACTCATCAACCAGCACACGCGTGGCACGGTTGAGGATGCCGTCGGGGTCGCTCGCCTGCGAGCCCACAGCGTCGCGCACCTCGGGCACGCCGAACAGCATGACGCCGCCGACACCCGCGGCCACCGCATCGGCCGTTGCACGTCGCAGCGAATCCATCGAATGCTGCATCACGCCCGGCATCGAGCCGAGCGGCACGGCCTCGTCGAGACCCTCACGGATGAAGAGCGGCAACACCAACTCGTTCGGGTGCAGGCGCAGCTCGGTGGTGAGCCGGCGCATGGCCGGTGTGGTGCGAAGACGACGGGGACGAATGCTCGGAAAACTCACCCCTCAAGCCTACGCGCGAAGGCTGAGAGCGGATGCTCGGGCGGCGCCTTTCCGCTCAGCGCTGAACGCGCTCGGGATCAGTTGCCGTGACCGTCGACGGCTACGGGATGCCCGTCGGTCACGGCGCGCACGACGGCGTCGAGCAAGGCCGTCACGGTCTGCTCGCGCGACACTACGTGCACGGTCAACCCGGCGGCCTCGGCATCCTTCGCGGTGCGCGGGCCGATGGCAGCCACGAGCGTCGTCTCGGGAAGAGTGCCGAACTGCTCGACGACCTGATCGGCAACGCTGCCCGAGGTCACCAGGATGGCGTTGATGCGCCCCGATGTGACGTCTTCGACGACCTTGGGCAGGGCGGGCTCACCCACCGTGCGGTAGGCCACGACCGACTGCACGTTGTGCCCGGCCTCGATGAGCCCCTGCGTGAGCAGCGGTTTAGCGATCTCGGAGCGCAACGTGAGAAAACGCCGCGGTTCTGTTTCGAGTGCCGTGAGTTCGTCGACCATGCCCCGCGCCGAGTTGTCCTTCTCGGGCACCAGGTCGACCTGATAACCGACGGCCTGCAGCGCCGCCGCCGTGGTCTCGCCGACGGCCGCGATCTTGGTGGATGCCGGCACCCGCACGTTCTGCGAATAGAGCACGTCGACCGTGGTCGCGCTCGTGACCGTCAGCCAGTGGAACTCGCCGCGTTCGAGTGCACCCAGCGCGGCCGTGAGCGCCTCGGGATCTTGCGTCGGCGCGAAGTTGATGAGAGGCGCCACGACGGGGGTCGCGCCGCGCGCACGGAGGTCGGCGGCGACGCCGTCGCCCCACGGTCCGCCGCGCGGAACGAGGATGCGCCAGCCCTTGAGCGGCTTCGGGTCGCCGGTGGTCACGAGAAAGCTCCTACGGGTGCAAATGAGGCGGCGCCCGCCTCGAGAAGACGTTCGGCCACGCGGGCACCGAGCATCTCGGGTGAGAGTTGCTCGTCGATCTCCGCGTCGGCGCGTTCCGTCACCGAACGGAGTCCGTCGGTGCTGTACACGGTAGCCGACAGGAAGAGGGTCCCGTCTTGCACGACGGCCGCGGCACCCACCGGGGCGGCGCAACCGGCTTCCAGCGTGGCGAGAACGCCGCGCTCGGCCGTTGCCGTGAGGGCGGCGTCGCGATCGTTGAGGGCGCCGACCGCTGCGGCGATCTGCTCGCCGATGCCCGCGGCCTCCTCGCGCGATGCGGCTTCGAAGCCGCCGCCGATATCGCTCGACCGCACCTCGAGCGCGAGTGCACCCTGACCGGGCGCCGTCGGCCACCGGTCGAGGTCGAACAGGTCGGTGATGGCGTCGCTGCGGCCGATGCGGTCGAGACCAGCGGCCGCGAGCACGACGGCGTCGAGGTCGTCGGGGTTTACTCGGGCCAGGCGCGAGTCGATGTTGCCGCGGATGTCGACGATCTGCAGGTCGGGGCGCGCGGCCAACAGCTGGGCGACGCGTCGGGGCGAACCCGTGCCGACCTTGGCCCCGCGGGGCAGTTCGCCGAGCGACAGGTTGTCGCGCGCGCACAGTGCGTCGCGCGCGTCGGCCCGCTGCGGGATGCCGGCCACCACGAGCCCGTCGTAGGGCTGCGTGGGCAGGTCTTTCAGGGAGTGCACCAGCAGGTCGCATTCGTCGGCGACGAGCGCCTCGCGCAGCGCCGAAGCGAAGACGCCCGTTCCGCCGAGCGATGACAGTGAAGCCCGTGAGACGTCGCCGTGCGAGATCACGGTGACCAGGTCGACAGGGGTGCCGACGGCCGCCGTGATCTCGCGCGCGACGTCTCCGGTTTGCGCCAGAGCGAGAGCGCTGCCGCGGGTTCCGATACGAAGGGTCACGGCACCAACCCGGCGGCCGCCGGTTTGAAGCCGAGGCGCGCGTTCTCACAGCATCCGGGGCGGCACACGTCGTACCACGGGCCGAGGTTCGTCACCGAGGGACGGCTGTCGGCGGGCACGCCGTCACGGCGCTCCAGGACGAGGTCGATGAGGCCGGACACGTAGTCGCGGTGGACACCGGGCGTCGGCACACGGATGGCGAGCAGCGAAAGCTCGTCGGCCGTCTCCATGGCCTCGTTGTCGAGGTCCCACATGACCTCCATGTGGTCGCTCACGAAACCGAGCGGCACGATGACGACGGCCTTGCGACCGGCGGCGGGCAGCTCGCCCATGGCGTCGTTGATGTCGGGCTCGAGCCACGGCACGCTGGGCGGGCCGGAGCGCGACTGGAAGACGAGCTTCCACGGCACGTCGACGTCGATGCCGGCCTCGCGCTTGGCGGACTCCATGACGACCTCGGCGACCGCGAGGTGCTGGGCCTGGTAGGCGCCACCCTCGCCGAAACCGCGCTCGGCCGGGCCCGACTTGCGAGCATCAGCAGAGGGGATCGAGTGCGTCGTGAAGAGCACCTCGACCTCGGTGGCCAGATCGATGTCGGGGCGGTCGGTGGCGAGCTGACGGTAGGCATCGCGCACGCCGTCGACGAACGGCGTGACGAAACCGGGGTGGTCGAAGAATTGACGCACCTTGTCGATCTGGATCTCGCCGTGCAGGTTGGTCTCTTCGAGCGCGATCCAGAAGTCCTCACGGTACTGGCGGCAGCTCGAGAACGAGGAGTAGGCGCTCGTGGCGATGGCGATGAGCTTGGTGAAACCGCGCTCCTTGGCCTCGAGTACGGCGTCGCGCAGATACGGGTCCCAGTTGCGGTTGCCCCATAGGACGGGCAGGTCGATGCCGCGGCGCTCGAGTTCGGCCTCGAGGGCCGCCTTGAGTTCGCGGTTCTGGTCGTTGATGGGGCTCACGCCGCCGAAGTGGCGGTAGTGGTGGGCCACCTCTTCGAGGCGCTCCTCGGGGATGCCGCGGCCGCGGGTCACGTTGCGCAGGAACGGGATGACGTCATCCTGCCCCTCTGGCCCACCGAACGATGCCAGCAGGATGGCGTCGTAGGCGACGGGCTCTTCGATGTGCGGTTTGCCGGTCGCCGCGGCGGGCGTGGCGTCGCGGACGAGCGGCTCGGTGGCGTCGGCCGCGCTCGTGCTGATGGTGTCGGTCATCGCAGTACCTCCGGTACTTCTCGGGACTCGATTCGGCGTCCCGTGAAGAACGGGACCTCTTCGCGAACGTGGCGGCGCGCCTCGGTCTGGCGCAGATCGCGCATGAGGTCGACCAGGTCGACCAGGTTGTCGGCCTCGAGCGGCAGCAGCCACTCGTAGTCGCCGAGGGCGAACGAGGCGACCGTGTTGGCCAATACGTCGCGGAACGCGGCGCCCTTGCGGCCGTGCTCGGCGAGCATGGCGCGGCGCTCTTCTTCGGGCAACAGGTACCACTCGTAGCTGCGCACGAAGGGGTAGAGGCACAGCCATCCGCGTGCCTCTTTGCCGCGCAAGAAACCGGGCACGTGGTTGCGGTTGAACTCGGCGTCGCGGTGCACACCCATGGCGTTCCAGGTGGGCACGAGTGCCGAGATCAGCGAGGTGCGTCGCAGTTCGCGCAGGGCAGCCTGCAGCTCTTCGGCGCTGTTGCCGTGCAGCCAGACCATGAGGTCGGCGTCGGCACGCAGCCCGGACACGTCGTAGAAGCCGCGCAGGACGACGTTCTTCTCGGCCTGCTGGGCGATGAACTTGTCGAGCTGGGCGACCTGGGCGTCTTCGCTCGACGTGATGCCGAACTCGTCGGAGGTGGCCTGGGCCGATGCGGATGCGTGGGCGTCGGTGTTTCGACGGAACACGGCCCAGAGGGTGAAACCGTCTTGGGGGCTGTGCTCGGAGGGGGTATCAGTGGGGGTCGTCAAGGCCTCGGCCTGGTGGGTCATGTCTCTATCCTCGCTCAGGTCGGCGCATACAGCAAAGCGAGCGGATGCGCGACACACGGGGTTCTCAGCGTGTCGGTTCGGGCGGCTCCGGGCGGAGCCGAAACGCGACGACGGCCCGCCCTCGAGAGAGGTGCGGGCCGTCGTCGGCGGTGGTGTCAGGCGGGCGTCGCAGTTAGTGCTTCACGATCGAACGCACGATGGAGAAGACGCTCAATCCAACGAGAGCAGCGGTGCCGGCCACGCCGACGCCGAGGGCGACGGGCTTGGTGCGGCTGACCTCGACGACGCGGCGTTTGGCACGCTCGGCGGCTCGGTCGATCTGCTTCGGAACGTTGAGCTTCTCTTCGATCGCGTTGAGGGCGGCCGCGAGATCGGCGCGCGCCTGCTCAGGCTTCGGAACGCCGGATTCAGTGTTCGCCATATTCGCCCAACCCCTTCACTGCGTCGACGTCTTTCTTCAGGCTCTCGCCCGTGCTGGGCTCCTGCCCCATCTTCTTGAAGAATCTGAGGCCCAGGAAGGCCAGCACCGCCGCGACGATCACGAAGAACGCGAAGACGATGAGGGCCGCGAGCCACGGCGGCAGCACGACGGCCAGGCCGAGGATGGCTGCGGCGATGAGCACGCCCACCGCGAAGAACAGGAGGACGGCCGCCGCGACGAAGAGCCCGATGCCGATGCCGGCGAACTTGACCTTGTGCGTGAGCTGCTGCTTGAGCTGCTCGATCTCGGCCTTGATCAGGTTGGTGACGAGCTCGGGCAGCTCACCGATGAGGGTGAAGAGCGACTTGCGCGCCTCTTCTTTGGAGTCGGGTTTCACGGCGAATCGTCCTTACTCGGTCTTGTCGGAGGAGTCTGCCGAGGTGTCGGCGGACGCAGCGGCGGTGGCCGACGCGGAGCGCTTCGTTCCCGCCTTCACCGACTTGCCGATTTCGCTCGCGGTGTCGACGGCAGCCTTCTTGGCGCCCTCGACCTTCTGCTCTTTCGACTGGTCGCTGGTGACGACGTTGACGACCTTCTTGGCGCCGTTCAACAGCACGCCGGGAACCTCGCTCGCACGGGCCTTGGCGAAGTCTTCGACCTTGCCGACCTGCTTCTGCACGGGCTTGGCGTTCCACACCTTCGCCCAGCTCGTCTGGATCTGGCGGTAACGCTCTCGGCCGGCTCGCGTGCCGAGCACGTAACCAGTGGCCAGTCCGGCGACGAAAAGTACTTTGCCTTTCATGGGACTCCGTTCAGGTTGCGGTCAATTACCCCAGCGTAGCCCTGTTGCGGGGGTCGCCGCCCAGGGGTTGCGCCCGTATTCGTCTCAGGGCATAGAGGTTTCGGCGACGACAGCGTGTCGCACTCGGGATGCGGCGGCCGCGGCATCCGGAACCACCGATGCCAGCCCCGTTCCACTCAGCCAGGCGCCCGCCACCTCGAGACCCTCGAAGAGTTCGACGGCCTCTCGCACGCGCTCGACGGCCTGACGGTGACCGATCGTCGCGACGGGAACGGTGCCCCGCCAGGGCGTGCGTGCGGCGTCGACGACCTGCTCGGCCGTGAGTGGGGTGCCGAAGAGAATGGATGCGTCGGCGAGCGCCTGCGCGACCAGTTCGTCGTCGCCGAGGGCGGCCGTCGAATCGGTGTCGCCCTGCCGCCCATAGGACAGTCGGATGACGTGGCGGTGCGGCCCGTCTTCGGCGGCGCGTTCGGCGAGCCACGACCACTTGGCGTCGGAGTGCGTCATGGCTTTGGCGCGGACCGAGGAGCCCGGGGCGACCAGGATTCCGGTGCCGCGCGGGTAGGTGTCGAGGGCGGGGGCGTCGAGCACGAGGGTGACGAGTTCGATGGGGGCGGGGCCATCCGGAACCTCGTCGAGGGCCTCGCGGAGCGGCTCGGAACCCGGCAGTTCGGACAACAGCGCGCGCGTGACACTCTCGGGTGCCGCGAGGACGAGGAAGTCGCTGTCGATGGTCTCGCCGTCGGCGAGCACGGTGCGCCAGCGGGGAGTCGCGGGAGAAGCGGCGTCGGCCCCGGGCAGCGTCTCGATAGCGGCCACGCGGGCCTCGGTGCGCAACACGCCGCCCAGGCTTTCTACGCTCTCGACGAGGGCCTCGACGAGGCGGTACATGCCGCCGCGCAGACCCGAGACGGCCGAACCGGGTTTGGCGTCGCCGCGCAGAAGCGCGATGGCGCCCGACAGCGACCCGGCCCGTGTGAGCGCCTTGTTCAACCCGGGCGCCGCGAGGTCGACCTCGAGGTCGTAGGGGCTGGCCGAGTAGACGCCGCCTGCGACGGGCCAGACGAGACGCTCGAGCACTTTGCGGCCCATGCGCTTCTCGACGAGACGCCCGAGGTTGTGCACGCGGCCTATCGCCAGCACGGGCATGACGCGGTCGAGGTAGGCCCGCCACGCGCCGCCCCAGCCGAGAGCCCGGCGAACATCGTCGGCGAAAGGATTAGAGGGGATGCCGAGCACGCCGCCCTTGGGCATGGGGATGGTCAACTCGCCGCCGGCCGCATCGGGCAGTCGCAGCCACGCGCCCTGGGGGTTGGGCTTCACGATCTCGTCGTCGAGTCCGAGGTCGTGCACGAGGGACGCCACGTGTCCGCCACGCGTGGCATAGCTCTCGGCGCCGCTGTCGACGGTGAGGCCCGCGACCTGCACCTGCGCGAGGGCGCCACCCGCGGCATCCGTGGCCTCGAGGATGGTGACGCGCACGCCGATCTTGGCGATCTCGCGCGCGGCGACGAGCCCTGCGACGCCGCCGCCCACGACGACCGCGTGCAGCTCTGACACGTGGCGCTCGGAAACGTGACGCTCGCTCATTAGCGGTAGTCGTGCACGAACTCGACGAGACGCGTGAGCACGGTCGGGTCGGTCTCGGGAGGCACGCCGTGGCCGAGGTTCAGCACGTGGGCCGGCGCGACCTTGCCGCGCTCGAGCACGTCGACCACATGGGCCTCGAGCACGGGCCACGGTGCCGACAGGATGGCGGGGTCGACGTTGCCCTGCAGCGTGACGACTCCCCCGAGCCGGCGCGACGCCTCGTCGAGCGGCACACGGTAGTCGACACCCACCACGTCGGCGCCGATGTCGTGCATGGCCTTCAACAGCTCGCCCGTGCCCACCCCGAAGTGCACGATGGGAACGTTGCGGGCGTGCGTGGTCTCATGAGCCGCGCCCTCGGCATCCGACTCGGATGTCGTCACGTCGTAGCTGAGGTCGCGGACATGTTCGAGGGCCTTCGACGATGCCGGTGCCACGTGCCGCACGTAGTCGTCGAGCGACAGCGCGCCCGCCCACGAGTCGAACAGCTGCGCGGCGGAGGCCCCGGCGAGCACCTGGGCGCGCAGGAAACGCCCCGTGACCTCGGCCGACCAGGCCATGAGCTTGGCCCACGACTCGGGATCGGCGTGCATGAGCGTGCGCGCGCGGATGTGGTCTTTCGACGGACCGCCCTCGACGAGATAGGCCGCCAGCGTGAAGGGTGCTCCCGCGAAACCGATCAACGGCGTGTCGCCGTGGTTCTCGCCCAGTTCGGCGACCGTCATGGCCACGGCCTCGCGCACGGGGGCAAGGGTTTCGTCGAGGATGGCGGGGTCGAGGGAGATGAGCTCGTCGACATCCGCCGCCGTGCGAACGGCCTTGCCGAGCACCGGACCCTTGCCCGGAACGATGTCGACGTCGACACCGACCTGCTTGAGCGGCACCACGATATCGCTGAAGAAGATGCCCGCGTCGACCCCGTGGCGGCGAATGGGCTGCAACGTGATCTCCGAGGCCATCTCGGGTTTGAGGCAGGCGTCGAGCATGGCCGTGCCGATGCGCAGATCGCGGTACTCCGGCAACGACCGGCCCGCCTGACGCATGAACCACACGGGCGTGACCGCCTGCCGAACGCCCTGGTAGGTGCGCACGAGACGCGAATCGGTGGTGCGGCCAGAGGCGAGCGGATGCTGCGGGGAGAGTTTCACTCCCCCATTCTCTCAAACCCGGCGCGGTCGGCGGGCCCCGGAACCCGGTCGTGACCCGCACGTTCGTGCAGGGCGAAACCGCGGGGCCCCGGGCACAGCGGCGAGCGCGTAGAATGGTTCGGTGCTCATGTGTTTGACGGCGAGTCACAAAAACGCCAGCTTCGACCTCCTCGAGGCCTTGAGCGTACGCACCGACTCGGTCGCGCGCCGCATCACCGAACACACCGAATGCGTCTCGGGCGCCGTGGTCGTCGCCACCTGCAACCGCTTCGAGGCCTACATCGACTTCGATGAGCCGCTCACGAGCGCCCAGGCCGTCGCCCTCGAGGCCACCGCAGACGCCGTCGCGGCCGCCAGCGGCATCGACGCCGCCATCCTGCGCCAGAGCCTCGAGGTGCACTCGGGGCAAGACGCCGCCGAGCACCTGTTCGCGGTCGCCGCCGGGCTCGAATCCGTCGTCGTGGGCGAAGGCGAGATCGCCGGCCAGGTGCGCCGCTCCCTCGAGCGCGCCCGCGAAGAGGGCACCACGTCGAGCGATCTCGAGCGTTTGTTCCAGCGGGCCTCACAGACCTCCCGCGGCATCAAGAACCGCACCCCGCTCGGCCGCGCCGGCCGTTCCATCGTGCGCCTCGCGCTCGACCTGGCCGAGAGCCGCATCAACGACTGGTCGGCCACCAAGGTCCTCCTCGTCGGCACGGGCGCTTACGCGGGCGCCAGCCTCGCCGCCCTGCGCGACCGCGGCGTCACCGACGTGAGCGTCTACTCCCCCTCGGGCCGCGGCGCGCGCTTCGCCACCAAGCACGACATGGACAACGTGTCGTCGACCGACTTCGCGCGGCTCGCAGCATCCGTCGACGTCATCGTCACCTGCACCACCGCCAACGGCCACGTCATCGACGCCGAGCTGTTGCAGCGCGGCCGACTCGAGGCACACGCGGCGGGCACGGATGCCGCAGCCACCGTCACCCCCATCGGCGCCGCCGCCTCAGCCCCCGCTGTCGCCCACTCCGCTGCCGCAGCCGACCTGACCGCGGGAACGGGACTCGACGGCGCGACCCTCGAAGCCGCCGACGGCTGCCCGGTCGACCACGATGCGCGCGCGCAGCTCGTCATCGACATGGGGCTGCCCCGCAACGTCGACCCCGACGTGCAGACCGTTCGCGGCGTCGAGCTGCTCGACCTCGAGACCATCCGCATCCACGCGCCCCTCGAAGAGCTGCAGGCCACCGACGAGGCGCGCAAGATCGTGTCCCGCGCGGCCCGCAAGTTCTCCGACGTCACCGACGAGCAGAGCGTGTCCGACGCAGTCGTCGCCCTGCGCAGCCATGTTTTCGACCTGCTCGAAGACGAGATCCAGCGCGCGGCGGGTCGCGGCGACGACGGCGAGACCGCCCGCGCCCTGCGCCACCTGACGGGCGTCCTGCTGCACACGCCCACCACGCGCGCCAAGGACTTCGCGCGCGCCGGTGAAGCGCAGAAATACCGCGACGCCATCGAGACGTTGTTCGGCATCTCGGTGGACGGCCTGGCCTCGGCCGCCGAAGACCGCGCGGTCGCCGACGACGCCGCTCGCGGCGAAGCCACCGCTTAGCTCGACCGGCGCGCCGGTTCCTGACTGGCCGCTCGCGGCGCCAGCACCCTCCGACGCCCGCAGCGTTAACGCGAAACGCCCCGCCGTTCGAGTCGGCGGGGCGTTTCGTGACGAGCGTTAGAACGAGGAATAGTCACCCGATGACGCGGCGCCGATGCTGACGATGATCACGAAGATGGTGATCAGGATGATGAAGGCCAGGTAGACGAAGCCGATGACGATACCGGCGATGGCCAGGCCCTTGCCCTGCTCGCCCGTCTTCTTGATCTGCGAGAGCGCGATGAAGCCCAGGATGACGGCGATCACGTTGAAGCCGATGATGGCGCCGACGAGCGAGACGATCGAGAGCACGTTGTACTTCTGGGGCTGCTGACCATAGGCGCCGTACTGCTGCGCGTCGTACTGCTGCTGACCATAGGCCGGCTGCTGACCGTAGGGCTGGTCAGAGCCCTGCTGACCGTAGACCGGCTGCTGGCCGTACGCCTGCTGCTGGTCGTACGACGGCTGCTGACCGTACTGCTGCTGGTCGTAGGAAGGCTGCTGGCCGTAGCCCTGACCCTGGTCGGAGCCACCCGGCTGCTGACCGGAGTTGTGCGCGTTCTGGTCGCCGTAGGGCGAGGGGTCGTTGTTCGAGTTGTTGTCCGACATGGGGCTCCTTCTAGACGTGGGCGTTCTCATGCTGGCAGCGCGGCCCGAACCGTGTCAATCGGATGACACGATGGGGGCCGCGCTGCTGTGCCACTCCCGTGGCGACGTGCAATCGAGCAGGTGTGGCTAGGCGCCGCGCAGCCGCTCGGCGAGATAGAGGTAGAGCTCGTCGATGGAGACGCGCTCCTGCTGCATGGTGTCGCGGTCGCGCACGGTCACGGCGTTGTCCTCGAGCGAATCGAAGTCGACCGTGATGCAGAACGGCGTGCCGATCTCATCCTGGCGACGGTAACGACGACCGATGGCACCCGCGTCGTCGAAGTCGACGTTCCACTGCTCGCGCAGCGTCTTGGCGACCTGACGTGCGAGCGGCGAGAGGGCCTCGTTGCGCGACAGCGGCAGCACGGCGGCCTTGATGGGCGCCAGGCGCGGGTCGAGCTTCAGCACGGTGCGCTTGTCGGTGCCGCCCTTCGCGTTGGGCACCTCTTCTTCGTGATAGGCGTCGACCAGGAACGCCATCAGCGAGCGGGTCAGGCCGGCCGCGGGCTCGATGACATACGGCGTCCAGCGCTCGTTCTTGGCCTGGTCGAAGTACGACAGATCTTTGCCGGATGCCTTCGAGTGCGTCGTCAGGTCGTAGTCGGTGCGGTTGGCCACACCCTCGAGCTCACCGAACTCGCCGCCCGTGAAACCGAAACGGTATTCGATGTCGACGGTGCGCTTCGAGTAGTGCGACAGCTTCTCCTGTGCGTGCTCGTAGAGACGCAGGTTGTCGGGGTTGATGCCGAGGTCGGTGTACCAGCGCAGGCGCTCGTCGATCCAGTACTGGTGCCAGGTCTCGTCGGTGCCGGGCTCGACGAAGAATTCCATCTCCATCTGCTCGAACTCGCGCGTGCGGAAGATGAAGTTTCCGGGCGTGATCTCGTTGCGGAACGACTTGCCGATCTGACCGATGCCGAACGGGGGCTTGATGCGCGCGGCCTGCAGCACGTTGGCGAAGTTCACGAAGATGCCCTGCGCGGTCTCGGGGCGCAGGTAGTGCAAGCCACTCTCGTCGTCGACGGGGCCCAGGTTGGTCTTCAGCAGGCCGGAGAAGGCGCGCGGCTCGGTCCAGTTGCCGCGGTTTCCGGTGTCGGGGTCTGGCACTTCGTCCCAGCTCGACGGCTCACGGCCGTGCTTCGCCTCGAAGGCCTCCCACAGGTGGTCAGCGCGGTAACGCTTGTGGGTGATCGTGGACTCGACGAGCGGGTCGGTGAACACCTCGACGTGACCGGATGCCTCCCACACCTGCTTCGGCAGGATGACGCTCGAGTCGAGCCCGACCACGTCGTCGCGCGACTGCACCATGGTCTTCCACCACTGGCGCTTGATGTTCTCTTTGAGCTCGACGCCCAAGGGACCGTAGTCCCAGGCGGAGCGAGAACCCCCGTAGATTTCACCCGCCTGGAAGACGAACCCGCGGTGGCGGGCCAGGGCGATGACGGAATCAAGACGGGTCGGTGCGGCCACGATACTCCCAATAAAAACAGAACCCAGGCTGGCTGCCTGGTTGCGAACCATCCTAACGGAATGCGTTTTCGGGGCATCCGCCGCGGTGCCGCGGCAGACGCTTCCCCCGCACATCGATGCCGGGCAACGGATCGATAACGAAAGGCGATCCGGCCAGGTTGAGCCCGTTCAAAAGGGGCGGCCGAATGGTAGACATGACGCGTTCGGTGCCTCCGCGCCGAGCAAACTTTTTGGGGGCGCAGCAGGCGTCAGAATCGGGGACCAGGCGATGACGCCTTTCACACGCACGACCGTTGCCACCGGCGCGGCTTTTCTTCTTGTCGCGGGGAGCGCGCTGACGCTCGCGGCTCCGGCATGGGGTGTCACGTCGCCGGTCGCTACGCCCGCGGCAACGGATGCGCCAGCCGCCGGTACTCCCGAAGCGGGAACCGCAGGCCCCGATGCTCCGTCGACCGACGTGCCGGTGGCGCCGACCACGCCGATTTCGCCGATTACCCCTGTCGCACCGGCACCGCCCGTGCCGACGGTGGCCCCTGACGCACCCGTCCCGACCGACATCCCGGCGGACGGTTCGGGAGATGTCGAAAACGTTCCCCGCGAGTCATCCTCCTCCGCGACCGTAGCGCCTGCGGCTCGCGCGGATGCCGGACCCGGGCCCGCACCCGTGCCGGAGGTCGTTCCGGCACCGGACCCGACCGACCCGCCCAACCCCGGCGAAACGCAGATCACCCTGCGTGGCAATGAGGACCCGGAACGGTACGAGAGCCGCGAACGCGTCTTCATCGTGGGCGAAGCCGGGCCTCTCACCGAAATCCGGGTCTTGGACCCGGCCGGCAATCTGATCGCGTTCGACTATTCCGATACGACCGGCGCTTTCTTCCTCACTCTCACCTACCCGCAAGACGCCTACACCAAGCAGACCGTCACCGTCACGTCGAGCTTCGAAGGCGACCTGATTTCTTCGGTGCAGACGTCCTTCAACCTGACGCCACCGACGATGGAGATGGTCGGCTTGTCGTCGCCCGCTGCCGGCCAGACCGTTACCGGACCGGGTTCGCTGATCGACGTACCATTCACCGGCACGGGAGTGGTGGGAGCTCGCGTCGTGGTGTTGGGCTATCCGTTCGCCGGCATCCGGGATGCGGACCTCGACGGGGACTACGCGCCCGAGATCGTTCACGAAACGGTCGTCGGCCCTGACGGAACCTGGGCCACCACCCTGCAGCTCGAGCCCGGCGCGTACTCCTTCAAGGCTCGCCAGATGCTCGATGCCCCGGCATCCAGCCCGTACTTCCCTTACCTCGGCTTCGATTGGGGTGTCGAGTACCGCGACCTGTATGTGACGTCATCCACTCCGTCCGGCGCGACCCTTCCCGAAACGGGAGCTGATTCGGCGGCCCTTCCCACGCTGTCACTGCTCCTGCTGGGCGCGGGAACCGCGGGCATGCTGATCGCCCGACGTCGTTCCGAGCAGGGCGAACGCGGGCAGACGACCCGCGGATAGTCTGGAGGGGTGACTTCGACGCCCCCGCCACCGCTCGATGTGGCCGCGATCGCGCTGGTGCGTGAGCGGCGCGTGCTCATGGTGACGGCGCGGGGGCGGGACGTGCACTACATGCCGGGCGGCAAGGTCGATGCGGGTGAGACACCGGCCGAGGCGGCGGCGCGCGAGGCGTTCGAAGAGGTGCGACTGGCACTCGAGCCATCCGATCTGACCGAGTTGTTCGTCGTTGAGACGTTGGCTCACGGGCAGGCCGAGGGGCGGATGGTGCGCATGACGGTTTTCGGCACCGACACGAGCGAGATGCCGCATCCCTCGAGCGAGGTCAGCGCCCTGCACTGGTGCGACACGCGAGATGCCGACCGCTGCCCGCCCGCCGGGCGAGAGGTGCTGCGGTTGCTCTCCGCCGCGGGAGCGATCGATTGAGCGTGCTCGACCGGGTGCGACGGCGGCGGCGCCCGATCGCCGAACCGCACAGGTCGAGCTCGACGCGTGAGTTTCATTCGGAACAGCGCGTGACGCTCGTGACCGAATCGGGGCTGCACACGGGGCCAAGTTTCGTGCTCGTGCACGGCATCGGCATGGGGCACCGCTACTGGTCGGGGCTGTCGCAGATTCTGGAGAAGGTGGGGCGCGTGTATGCGCTCGACCTGCCCGGTTTCGGCGACGCTCCCGAACCCGCCCGGCCGCTCGACATGGTTGCGTCGGGCGAGCTGCTCGCCGAGCTCGTGGAACGGTGGCGCATCGAACGGCCCGTACTCGTCGGGCATTCGATGGGCACACAGATCGTGGCCGAGGCTGCCGCGCGGCATCCGGAACTCTTCGACACCGTCGTGCTGATCGCGCCGACCGTGAACCCCGCCGAACGCACCGTGCCGAAGCAGGCGATGCGGTTGGTGCAAGACCTGTCGACGACCCACCCGCGTGTGTTGTGGATGGGGGCGCGGTACTACGTGAAAGCCGGGCCGCGGTGGTACATCGAGAAACTCGGCAGCATGATGAACCATCGGGTCGAGGCGACGCTGCCGCGGGTGCAAGCCCGCACGCTGGTGATCCGGGGCGCGAAAGACCCGGTTTGCCCGCACGACTGGGCTGTGCGCGTCGCTACGATCATGCCGCACGCACATCTGGCCGAGGTGCCGGGGCGGGGGCACGAGACCATGATTACGGGTTATCGGCGCGTGGGCGAGCTCATCCTGAAGCACGTGCGGGCGGGGAGCCACCGATGAGCGATGAGGATGCGCTGAGCACACACGAATTCGGACCGCTCGGCGGCCGAGGTGACGCGACGCGCGCGGGCGAGCAGGCGTCTGACCGCGTAGGCGCGGACACGGACACGGACGCGAACGCGATTCAGCGGGCGAGGCCGTCGCTGATTCAGGAGGCCCTGTGGACGACGGCGGACTTCATCGAGTCGGCCCGGCTGCACGCGGAGGCGGCGCTGCATCCGGAACCGCCGGATCGATACCGGCACGGCGACCCGGCGAAGCCGACCGTGCTGCTGCTGCCGGGCGTCTATGAAACGTGGAACTTCTTGCGCGTCATCGCCGACGCCCTCAACGAGGACGGCTATCGCATCGCGCCGGTCGGTGGGCTCGGCTACAACCTGTTGCCGATCGCCGAAACCGCGACGCGGCTGACGAAGGCGCTGCGCGCACTGCCCGTGCCGTCGGGCGGCCGGGCCATTCTGGCGCACAGCAAGGGCGGCCTGATCGGCAAATACCTGTTGCGCGCTCACGGCGCCGAGTTGGGGATCGAGAAGCTGACGGCCATCGCAACCCCCTTCGCCGGCTCGCGGCGGGCCAAGTACATGCTCGACCCGCGCCTGCGCATCTTCGACCCTGCCGACGAAACGATCGTGCAGTTGGGGGCGGATGCGTCGGTGAACCCGCGCATCACCTCGATCTTCGGCACCTTCGACGCTCAGGTTCCTGACGGCAGCGTGCTGTCGGAGGCGCGTAACGTGCAGGTTCCGGTGCACGGGCACTTCAAGGTGCTGAGCGCACCGGAGACTGTGGCGGCTGTGAAGGAATCACTCACGGCCTGAACGTGTGGCGTGCTTGCGCGGCAAGCGAAGCGCACGGGCGACGGCCGTGAACCGGTGTGAACCGAGCCGCTAGTCCTGCACGTATTCGACGAGGTCGTAGCCGATGGTGCGGAGCGCGTCGATGACGGCGAGCCGCGCCTGCAGGCTGTCGTCGGTGAAGGTGACCCCGACCGCGTAGGAGACACCCGCTCGCGTGCCCGTGAGCACGCCCGCCTCGGCGCGCAGACCGGAGGCCACACCGGTGCGATTGAAAAGCCGCAAACCGTGGTCGCCCGCCCGGTGGGACCCCGGGTCGAGGCCGAACGCCGAGGCGACGAGCGAGAGATCATGGCCGAGGCTGAGCCAGGAGACGACGCGCTGGCTGGTGGCCTGGTCGACGATCGTGCCGCGCGCGAGTGACGCGAAAAGCCAATTGACCTCTTTCATCGAGCCGACCGAGAGATGCGGCGCGTCGTCGGGGCCGCGTTTGTCGCGGGCCACATCGAGCAGCGCCATGCGCCGCAGCCCGAGGTCTTCCGTGCGCACCCGCACGGCGTCGAGACCGACCTTGCGCAGCAACACGTTGGTGGCGAGGTTGTCGCCCGTTGCCCCGATGAGCGCGGCCACATCGGCGACGGGCAACGAGGGCGCCTGCAGGTGCTGCCAGATGCCGCTCTGCGACACGAAGTCGGTCGACTCGCGATCGAGGATGGTGAGCGCCGCGAATTCGGTGTCGTTGAGTTTGGCGGCGACATCGACGAGCAGCAGCGTGGTGCCGATGCCCGCCGTCGGCATGATGACGTAGTCGTCGACCGACAACAGCTCTTCGCCCGTCGTGAGGTCGCTCACGCGCGCCGACACCTGCACGCCGTTGCGCGCCAAGAAATCGAGCGCCTTGAGGCTGCGCGAAAAACTCTCGGCGTGCTCGACGGACCGGTGGCGAGCTCGTGGCCGCTGCCGTCGGCGGGCACGACCGTGGGAAGGCGGAGGCGTTGACGTCACGAAACTCTTTCGGCTACCAGATGGAGACGCGCTGCTCGGGCGGCAGCCAGAGGGCGTCTTTTTCGGTGACGCCAAAAGTAGCGTAGAACTCGTCGATGTTTCTGACAATTTGGTTGCAGCGGAACTCGTTGGGCGAGTGCGGATCGATCGACAGGAGGCGGATGACCTCGGCGTCGCGCCCCTTCTGCTGCCACGCCTGAGCCCACGACAGGAAGAAGCGCTCGGCCCCGCTGAGCCCGTCGATGACGGGCGGCTCTGCGCCATCGAGCGAGATGACGTAGGCCTTCCACGCGATGGCAAGACCACCGAGGTCGCCGATGTTCTCACCGATGGTGAGCGAGCCGTTGACGTGCTGATCGGGCACCTGGGCGGGCGCGAGGGCGTCGAACTGCGCGATAAGCGACGCCGTGCGCTGCTCGAAGGCCTGGCGGTCGGCATCCGTCCACCAGTTGGTGAGGCGACCGTCGCCGTCGTACTGCGAGCCCTGGTCGTCGAAGCCGTGACCGATCTCGTGGCCGATGACGGCGCCGATGGCACCGTAGTTGGCAGCGGAGTCGCGCGTCTCGTCGAAGAACGGGTACTGCAGGATGGCGGCGGGGAAGACGATCTCGTTGAAGCCGGGGTTGTAGTAGGCGTTGATGGTCTGCGGCGTCATGAACCACTCGTCGCGGTCGAGCGGCTGACCGATCTTGCCGAGCTCGCGGTTCAGATCGAACAGGTTCGACCGGCGCACGTTGCCGAACAGGTCGTCCGGGTCGATGACGAGCTCGGAGTAGTCGCGCCATTTCACGGGGAAACCGATCTTGGGCGTGAATTTCGACAGCTTGTCGAGGGCCTTGAGGCGGGTCTCTTCGCTCATCCAGTCAAGGGCCTCGATGGACTGGCGGTAGGCCTCGACCAGGTTGGCGACCAAGACATCCATGCTGTCTTTCGCCTGCGGCGGGAAGTGGCGGGCGACGTAGACCTGGCCGACGGCCTCGCCCAGGGCGCCCTCGACGAGGGAGACGGCGCGCTTCCATCGATCGCGCATATCGGGGGTGCCCGTGAGCGTGCGTGCGTAGAAGTCGAAGTTGGCCTCGACGAAGGCGGCCGGCAGGTAGGGGGCGGCGGAGTGCACGATCTTCCAGGCCAGCCAGTCGCGCCAGGCCGGGAGACGGTCGTCGGTGAAGAGGCCGCCGACCTGCTCGAAGAAGCTGGGCTCGCGCACGACGACCTCGGCGAAGGCGTGCTCATGCTCACCGAGGAGCGCCGAGCGCCACACGTCGAGATCGATCGAGGAGCCGGTGTCGGCGTCGGCGTCGGACCCACCCGCAGCGGACGCGAACTCGTCCCAGGTGCGCAGGTTGTAGGTGGCCTGGCTGTCGCGCGTCTTGACGTTGTCCCAGTGCAGGGCCGCGATATCGGTCTCGAGCTGGAACACGCGCTCGGCCCGCGCGGCCGCATCGTCAGCTCCTGCCGGCGCACCGGCCTCGGCGGCGAGCTCGAACATGGTCTGCAGGTGGGCGAGGTAGGCCGCGCGCACGGCCTCGAACTTCTCGTCGCGGAAGTAGCTCTCGTCGGGCAGCGTGATGCCGCCCTGCTCGAGGAAGACGAGGTAGCGCTCGGGGTTGCCCGGGTCGTTGTCGACGAAGGGCTGGAAGACGCCGCCGATGCCCTGTCGTTGCAGCTCGCCGATGGTGCGCAACAGCGCCGGCACGGAATCGACCGCGGATGCCTGGGCCAGATGTTCGAGCACGGGCTCGATGCCCAGCCGCTCGATGGCCTCGTCGTTCATGAAGCTCGTGTAGAGGTCGCCGATCTTGCGCTCGACAGTGCCATCGGCAGCGTTCTGCGCGTCGAAGATGATGTGCTGGACGTTCTTCTCCGCCGCCTCGGCGAGCTGATGGAACGAGCCCCATCGCGCCTTGTCGCCCGGAATCTCGGTGCGGTCGATCCATTTTCCGTTGACGTGCCGAAACAGGTCGTCTTGTGGGCGAACCGCGGGATCGAGTTCGTCGAGGGCGATGCCGGAGGAGAGCGGAGCGTCAGTCATTCCTCCACCCTAGACGCCTCCACCGACGCTCGGCAGGGGCGGATCGGCACCGTCGGTGGCCGCCGCTAGGGTCGAACCATGACCCCGCCAGCGCCTCCAACGGTCGATCGCCAGATCGTTCGCCTGGCGGTGCCCGCGCTCGGTGCCCTCATCGCCGAGCCGCTCTTCTTGTTGGCCGATTCGGCCATGGTCGGGCACCTCGGCGTCGAACCCCTCGCGGGCCTCGGAATCGCCAGCGCCGTGCTGCAGACGATCATCGGCCTCATGGTGTTCCTGGCCTACGCCACGACTCCCGCCGCAGCGCGACGATGGGGTGCCGGAGACGAGCGGGGCGCCGTGTCGGTGGGCATCGACGGCGTGTGGCTGGCGCTGCTACTCGGAGTCGGGCTCACGATCGCCGGGCTGATTTTCGCACCATCCGTCGTGTCGTTGTTCGGCGCGTCGCCCGGGGTGGCCGAACAGGCGCACACCTACCTGGCCATCTCGATGCTCGGCATCCCGGCCATGCTCGCCATCTTCGCCGGCACAGGCCTCTTGCGCGGGTTGCAAGACACCACGACGCCGCTCGTCGTCGCGGGAGCCGGTTTCGGCGCCAACATCCTGCTCAACTTCCTCCTCATCTATGGCGCGGGGTGGGGTATCGCCGGTTCTGCCGTCGGCACCGTCGTCGCACAGTGGGGCATGTTCGTGGCCTACGCCGTGGTCGTGGGCCGGCACGCCCGGCGCACGCAGGCGCGCGTGCGCCCACACCTCGGCGGCATCGGCGGGTCGGCGAAATCGGGCGGATGGTTGCTCGTGCGCACGGCGAGCCTGCGCGCCGCCATGCTGTTGGCCGTCGCCATCGCCACATCGCTCGGCACCGACGAATTGGCCGGCTTCCAGGTGGTCATGACGATCTTCGCCACGCTGGCGTTCGCCCTCGACGCCCTGGCCATCGCCGCGCAGGCCCTCATCGGCAAGGGGCTCGGGGCGGCCGACGTCGCCGGCGTGAAACAGGTCCTGAAACGCTGTCTGCAGTGGGGCCTTCTCTCGGGTGTGGTGCTGGGGCTCGTCGTCGCGCTTCTGAGCGGGGCCATCGGGTTGCTGTTCACGGGCGACCCACGTCTCGCCCAACTCATCCAGCTCAGCCTCGTCATCACCGGTGTGGCCGCACCGCTCGGCGGCGTCGTGTTCGTGCTCGACGGCGTGCTCATCGGGGCGGGCGATGCGCGCTATCTGGCGCTCACGGGGCTCATCAACCTGGCCGTCTTCGTGCCGCTCGCCCTCGCAGCCGGCGCCTGGGGTGGTTCCGGCGCGAGCGGGCTCGCCACGCTGACGGGGGCCTTCATGTTCGGCTATCTCGGCGCACGCGGCGTCACGCTGTGGATGCGGGCGCGCGGCGACGGGTGGATGCGCACGGGAGTGTGACGACCGGGCCGCGGCGACGAATGACGAGCCGTGGGAGGCCGTGATTCCCGCCGACCGAACGCTGGGCGGCGCGAAACTGAACGGATGATGACAAGGCGATCACGAAACCATAACCCTCGCCCTTTCTGGGAGGACGGGCCTCCCGGGGTCCAGTTTCGGCTGTTACTTTCCTGACGTGTCACGCATCCGCCGCCCTCTCTCACCCCGCCTCGGCACCGCCCTGGTCATCGGGGCGGTCGCCACCATCGCCCTCGCCGGGTTCGCCACCACGCATGTCGCGCCGTCGGCCAGCCAGCTCGCAACGTCGAGCGACGCCCCGAGCGTGAGCGCCACCGCGCAGGCCGCCGCCGGGGCCAGCCCGCTCGGCGACGGGCCAGCCGACGACGCGGGTGACACAGACGGCGCCGGGCAGCCGGCCGGCGCCGGAGCCAGCGCCGAGCCCCTGGCCGCCGGTGGCACGGGTTCGAACCCCGGCCCGAGCGCCACCCGACCCGCCGCCGAATCCGACGAAGCCCTCGCCGCCGGCATCGCCCCGTTTCCCGAATCCCCCGTCGCCGACTACCAAGTCGGTGGTGCCTACGATCCGGCCCCGGGCGTGAACCTCGTCGTGCGCACCGCGAAGGCATTCCCCGAGCGGGGGCTCTACAACGTGTGCGCCATCGACGCGTTCCAGACGCAGCGCGCCGACGTGGACTTCTGGTTGAGCAACAACCGCGACCTCCTGCTCTGGGATGCCTCGGGCGCACCCCTCGCCGACCCCGAAGCGCCGGGTGAATACATCCTCGATATTTCGACGTCTGCCAAACGCGGGCGCATCGCCGAGATCCAGACGCGAGAGCTGCGAGACTGCGCCGCCCGCGGCTTCCAGGCGGTCGAGCTCGACAACCTCGACTCCTACAAGAAGTCGGCGGGCGCCTTCGACCTCGGCGCCGCCTCCGCCTTCGCTGCGCTCCTGACTGCCAAGGCTCACGCACTCGGCATGCCCATCGGCCAGAAGAACACCCCCGAGCTGGGTTGGGCGGGGTCAGACGAGATCGGCTTCGACTTCGCCGTGGCCGAAGACTGCATGGCCGACCAGAACTGTTCGGCGTACACCGACGTCTACGGCACCCGGGTCATCGGCCTCGAGTACACCGATCGCACCACCGACTTCGCCACGGTGTGCGCCGACCGGCGTCGGCCGAGCAGTACTCTCCTCAGGGACCGGGCTCTGCGCATCCCGGGCACGCCCGGCTACGCCGCCGAACGCTGCATGACGGAGCCGACTGCGCTTTCTGGATAACCCGCTTTGCCAGCGAGAAGCGACCGGATAATTTGGCCGAATGGACCGAAGGGTGGTCAATTTTCGGTTCAAAACCGCAAGTCCCGACGAGGCGTCTGCGCACCTCACGAAACGGTACTCGCGCTTCCGCATCCAGGCGGCCGACCCCCGCGCCTTCGGCTTCGAACACACCGCGCTCGGTGACGACAATTTCACGATCGAACGCCTGACGTTCCAGGCTCGCGCGACCGCGACGATGGATGTCACACCGGCCTTCGTCGTCGGGCACCTGCTGGGTGGCCGCTGGAGCCTGAGCTCGGGGCAGCAGAACATCGACGTGCGCACGCCCGTGCTGTACCCGCATCGCGAGGTCGAGAACACCTGGCACGACCTGCAGCTCGGAGTCGTCACGATCGCCCCCGACGAGGTGCTCGAGGTCGCCCGCCTGCTGGGTGCCGGACCCCGATTCGCGTTCACCGGTAACAACCCCGTCGATTCCGAGAGCGCCAGCCTCTGGCAGGCCGCCGTGCAGCACGCCAACCGCGATGTTCTCGGTAATCCTGAATTCGTGGCCAATCCGCTCGTGCGGGACGAGGCCCGTCACACGCTCATCCTGGCGCTTCTGCGCACGTTCCCGAACAGCACCATGGACAGGCCCCGACTGCCGGATGCCGGAGCGGCGCCAGCGTCCGTTAGACGGGCCGTGCAGTACATCGAAGACAATGCGCACGGTGCGGTCGATATCCGGGGAATCGCCGAAGCCTCGGGTTTGAGCGTGCGCGGGATCCAGGCGGCATTCCAGCGCACCTTCGACATGTCCCCGCTGAGCTATCTGCGGATGGTGCGACTCGAGGCCGTGCGTAAGGAACTGCGTGCGCTCGAACGGGACGATGAGGGAACCGTGTCGTCGGTCGCGCACAGTTGGGGCTTCGTGCACCTGGGCCGGTTCGCGGCCCAATATCGCGAGCGGTTCGGCGAGTCGCCGAGCACAACGCGCCACCGCTGACCCGCGTCACCGCAGAACAGCCGTGCCGCCGCGCCCTATTCGGCGACGGGCGGGGCGGAACGCGCGACGAGTCGCTCGACCGCCGAGGTGGGGATGCTCACCCAGTCGGGCCGGTTGCGCGCCTCGTAGACCGCCTCGTAGACGGCCTTGTCGATCTCGAACGCGTCGAGCAGGGCGCGTTGGGCACGGACATCCGTGCCGGATGCCGCGATGTAACCGTCGACGAACGAGCGGCGGGCCGTCGACGCCCAGGCGGAGGCATCGACGGGCGGGTCGCTGTGGGCGAGCGAACCCGCCACGTAGTCGAACGAACGCAGCATGCCGGCGACGTCGCGCAGCGTGACATCGGGGCGCGAGCGCTCGGGCATGGGACGCAGCGGTTCGCCCTCGAAGTCGAGGAGAACCCACCCGCGCTCGGGCGAATAGAGGGCCTGGCCCAGGTGCAGGTCGCCGTGGATGCGCTGGAGCCGCGGCCATTCGACCTCGGCCGTGCGGTCGTAGAGCGCGAGGATGCGTGCGCCGAACGGCGCGACAGCGGGGGCCTCGGCGGACGCGATGCGCACGCGGCGGCGCATGCTCTCGAGCGCGCCCGCGATCTCGTCGGGACCGGCCTCGACGGTGTCGAGGGTCTCGGCCAAGACCTGGTGCACCTCGGCGACCGTGCGCCCGAGTTCGAAGGCCTGCTCGGAGAAGTCCTCGCCGGCCTCGGCGGCACGCAGGGCCACGCGCCAGGCATCCTCGAGTCCCGGCAGGAACTCCTGCACGAACGCGAGGTGTCCGGTGGCGGTGCCGCTCTCGCGACCCGGGTCGGGCCAGGTGGCCGTCAGCGAACCGAAGGAGGTGGGCACTCGACGGGACCCGCCACTCGTGAGGGCGGCCTGCGTGGTGACATCCGGATTCTCGCCGTGGTGGAGTACACGGAAAACCTTGGCGATGACGTGGGGAACGGGGCCGCCCTCGACGTCGTAGATGATCGAGGTGTTCGACTGCTCGCCGCGCAGGACGCGGGAATTGACGCGCACACCGGGGTCGAGAAGCGTGTGGCCGGATGCCGTCGCACCCTCGCCCGAGGTGTCGAGCGCGTGCGTGATCTGGTGCAGCAGGGATGCCGCGTAGGCCGGGTCGTGGGGCCCGTCATAAAGGTGACGTCCGTCGACCTCACCGATGAGGAAGGCCTCGCCACCCTCGAGCGGCGCATCGCGGTGGACGACCGGCACCTGATAGAGAACGGGCTTCTCGTGTGCCTCGTCGATGAGGAGGTAGCTGACGACGGTGGCGCCCTCTGCGTGCGGGTGGCCGACGGGCACGACGCCCTCGAGGGCTCCGATCACGCGGATGCGGGGCTGCCTGCCCTTGGTCGCATACCAACGTTGGTCAGCAATCCATTCGGCCAGGCGCGAGACGAGAACACTCATGTCGGCACACTACCCGGTGCACCCGAACAGGCGAGAGGGCTTGCATTTGCTGCGGCGACCGTTCGGTGTGACCGAGCCGGCAGACATCGGGCCGCCGATAGAGCCACACGGAGCCACACGGAGACGCGCCGAGGCGGTGCCGGGCACGAAGAAAGGGGCGGCCCCGATGGGACCGCCCCTTCGCGAGGGTGCGCGCAGCCCAGACAGGGCGCGCACGCTCAGGCCGTTTTAGCGGCCGAGTCCCAACCCACCGAGGGTGTCGTTGAGAAGGGCGTCGACCGAGTTCGACACGGAGGTGCCGAGGTCGGTGTTCGTGTTGGCGTCGCCGGTCTCGACACCGGTTTCGGTGCCGTTGCCGACGGGGGCGTCGACGGGAGCGTCCACGCTCGTGTCGTTGCCCGAGCCGACGGGTGCGTCGACGGGAGCCTCGATCGGGACATCGACGGGTGCGTCGACATCGTTGCCCGAGCCGACCGGAACGTCGTTGCCGGAGCCGATGGGCGCCTGGACGTCGTTGCCCGAACCGGTCTCGTTGCCCGAGCCCACCTCGTTGCCGTTGCCGGCCTCGTTACCCGAGCCGATGTCGCTCGCCTCGTTGCCCGAGCCGATGTCTCCGGTCTCGACGATGGGGCCGTTGATGAGGCCGCCGTCGATCAAGCCGGTGTCGTTGCCGACGATCCCCGAAGCGGTGTTGCCGCCGAGGATGCCGTTGAGAAGGTCGTTCAGCGTGGTGCTGGTGCTGTCGAACGAGTAGCTGTCCTGGCTGTTGCTCGGCTCGTCGTTCTGAGCCGCGTTCGCGGGGGCGACGATTCCGCCGACCACCAGAGCGGATGCTGCGACGCCGATCGCGCCAGCGGTACCGATCTTTTTCGTGAAGCTATTCATCAGGTGAACTCCTATTCGTTGTTCCGTCGGCTGGAATTTCCCGGCCGACACGAAAGCTTCGGGGGCCTCCCCGAAACCGGATTGGAAAGAATGTCCCCCATCCAGGGGGTTCTCAGGTTTGCTGTCATCCACCGCAGCCATCCACCAATCGGTTGATGGGGCTTTCCACCGTTCGGGCTCTGTTGCGCGGTGCCCGGAACGCGGAGCATTGCACTATGAGCACATCTGAGACCGTCGTCGAGGTCACCGACCTTCAGAAGAACTACGGATCCTTCCACGCCCTGAACGGGGTGACATTCGACATCCGCCGGGGCGAGACCTTCGCCCTCCTGGGACCGAACGGCGCCGGCAAGTCGACCACGATCGAGATTCTCGAGGGCTTTCGCAAGCGCTCGGGCGGGCAGGCACGTGTGTTGGGCGTCGACCCGAACGACGCCGGTCTCGACTGGAAGGCCCAGCTGGGCATCGTCCTGCAGTCGAGCGCCGAGGCCGCCAACGTCACCGTCCGTGAGCAGGTCTCGCAGTTTGCCGGGTATTACTCGCGCCCACGCGATGTCGACGAGGTGATCGAGGCGGTGGGCCTCACGGCGAAGGCGAAGACCCGCATCGGCCAGTTGTCGGGCGGGCAACGTCGCCGCGTGGATGTCGCGCTCGGCGTCATCGGCCGCCCCCAGTTGCTCTTCCTCGACGAACCGACCACCGGTTTCGACCCGGAGGCGCGACGTCATTTCTGGAGCCTCATCGAGGGGCTCAAGGCGGACGGCACCAGCATCCTGCTCACCACCCACTACCTCGACGAGGCCGCACACCTGAGCGACCGTGTGGCCGTGATCGCCGGCGGAAGCCTGATCGACATCGGCACGGTGGACGAGATCGGCGGCACCGAGGCGCGCATCCCGACCGTGCGCTGGCGCGACGCGGCCGGGGTTGCGCACGAGGAACGCACCACGCGGCCGGCCGAACGCGTCGCCGCGCTCTATGCCCAGCTGGGCGAACCGACCGACGTCGAGATCGTGCGGCCGAGCCTCGAAGACATCTACCTCGACCTGGTCGAGAACGATGCCCGCGCCCGCGCGGCCACCGAAACCCAGAACGAGGCCCGCGCGATCAACGCCTCGACCCACGCATCGAACGACACCGCCACACCGGCGACAGGAGAACGCGCATGAGCCTCGAAACCGGCGCCGCCACCGGCACAGCCGCAGCGACGGATATCGACCTCGACCCCGCCCGGACGGCCGCCTTGGCAGCCGTCGCCTCGGTGCCGCCCGACACGGGTGTGCCGAAACTCGATCGGGGACGCGGCCTGCGACTCGGCGTGCGCCGCATCGGCTACGAGGTCAAACAGTACTTCCGCGCGGGCGACCAGGTGTTCTTCACCTTCCTCTTCCCCGTCGTCATGCTCGCGATCTTCTCGGTCGCGTTCAGCGGCACCGGCAACATCGGCACCAATCCGGACGGTTCGGGCGGCATCTCGCAGGCGGCGTTCTACCTGCCGGGCATGATGGCCGCCGGCATCCTGCTGTCGGGCGTGCAGAACCTCGCCGTCGACATCGCCACCGAGAAAAGCGACGGCACCCTCAAACGGTTGAGCGGTTCGCCGTTGCCCGTGATCAGCTATTTCCTCGGCAAGGCGGGGCAGGTGCTCGTGACGTCGATCATGCAGGTCATCCTGTTGTTGCTGTGTGCGCGGTTCCTGTTCAACGTGGCGCTGCCCACCGAACCATCGCGTTGGCTCACCTTCGCCTGGGTGTACCTGCTCGGCATCGTGACGGCGGCGGTTCTCGGCATCGCGCTGTCGGCCGTGCCCCGCACGGGCAAGAGCGCCACGGCCGTCGTCATCCCGGTGGTGTTGGTGCTGCAGTTCATCTCGGGGGTCTACCTGTCCTTCACGATGCTGCCCGAATGGTTGCAGAACGTGGCGAGCATCTTCCCGCTCAAATGGATGGCGCAGGGCATGCGTTCGGTGTTCCTGCCCGAGTCCTTCGAGGCCGCCGAACAGGGCGGCGAGTGGAATCTGGTCGGCGTCGCCATCGCGTTGCTCGTCTGGGCCGTCATCGGAATGGTGCTGGCGCGTGTCACCTTCCGCTGGATCCGCAAAGATAGCTGACAGGGCGTGCGACGCTCGCGGCGATCGGAGACGGCGATGAAGTGGTGGCATGTGGGCACGGGGGCCCTCGTCGTGCTGCTTCTCGGGCTCGTCGGGTGGATGCCGCACCTCGCGCCCGAGATGCGCCTCCTGGCCGCGGGGACACTCGTCGCCTTCGCCGTGCTCTATGCCGCGTGGGGCCAGCGCCTGTTGCGGCAGGACTGCCCGCGCGCGACGGGCTATCTGGCCGCCAGCATCCTGGTCGTCGCGGTCGGGGTGTTCGCCGAGCCGAACCTGCTGATCATGCAGTGCCTGCTGTTCCCCCTCATCTGGGTGCTGTCGAGCAGCATCCGGCACGCCATCGTGCTCAACGTCGTGGCCGCGCCCCTGTTCGTGGTGGCCTACGCCACGGGCCTGGGCGGCAGCGGGCACCTGTGGATCGAGGGCTTCTTCATCGAGGGGCTGTCGCTCGGTTTCAGCATCGTGCTCGGGCTGTGGATCAACAACATCGCCGAGCTGGGACGCCAGAAGTCGCAGCTCTACGACGAGTTGGCGGCCGCGCAAGACCAGCTGGCCGGCCTGAGTCGGGATGCCGGGGCGGCGGCCGAGCGGGAACGGATCGCTCGCGACATCCACGACACCATCGCGCAGAGCGTGACCGGGATCGTGATGTTGGCGCAGCGCGGGCGACGCGAGGTGGATGAGGCCTCGGTTGCGCGCAGACCCGCGATTGCCGAAACGTTCGAGACGATCGAGTCGATGGGCCGCGAGGCGCTCGAAGAGGCCCGCGCCCTCGTGGCCACTCTCGCCAAACTGCCCGACAGCGATGCGACGCTCGAGCAGGCGTTGCGGCGCGTGGCGGAGCGTTTCGGGCGAGAAACCTCGCTGAGGGTGGATGTCGAGACCGACGCCCTGCCGCCGCTCCCCCGCGAGCTCGAGGTCATGTTGCTGCGATGCGCCCAGGAGGGGCTCGCCAATGTGCGCAAACATGCCCGGGCTTCCGCCGCCGTGGTGTCGCTGCGCGTCGAGGGCGGCTTCGTCGAGCTGCGCGTGGATGATGACGGGCGCGGGTATCCGGCCGAGGCCGAGACGCGGGGCACGGCGGGACCGGAGAACGGAGCCGAGACGCCGAACCAGACCGAGACCCAGACTGACATCGACGCCTTGTCGGCGCGCGGCTTCGGCCTGGCCGGGATGCGCGAGCGCCTCGCACTGGCGGACGGCACCGTGAGCATCCGCACGCTGCGGACGCCGGGCGGCGAACCCTTCGGCGCGAGCCTGACCGCGCGGGCTCCGTTGCCCGAGCGAGCGCCAGCACCTGCTCCTACGTCTGCGCCCGTGCGCGCGGCCACCGCCTCGCCGGCACCCGCGCGCGCGGCCCAAGCCGAGAGAACCTCATGACCGAGCCCATCCGCGTCGTGGTCGCCGACGATCACCCCATCGTGCGAGCCGGAATCGTCGCCCTGCTGAGCGCGACCGACGGCATCGAGGTCGTCGGGCAGGCCGCGACGGGTCGCGCCGCCGTCGAGCTCGCCCGCGCCGAACGACCCGATCTCGTGCTCATGGACCTGCGCATGCCCGACCCCGCCGCGTCCGCGGATGAACAACTCGACGGCAGCCAGGCCACGGCACGCATCGTCGAGGCGCAGCCGGCCACACGCGTCCTCATCCTCACCACCTACGAGACCGACGACCACATCCTCGGCGCCATCGAGGCGGGGGCGAGCGGGTACCTGCTGAAGGCGGCTCCGCCCGAGGAGATCGTGGCGGGGGTGCGCTCGGTCGTGGCGGGCCAGACCGCTCTCGCACCCGCCATCGCGGCGACCCTGGTGCGGCGCATGCGCGAGCCCCAGGCATCCGCGGCCCCGTCTTTGAGCGCACGCGAGACACAGGTCTTGCGCCTCGTGGCCGACGGCCTCGGCAACGCCCAGATCGCCACGGCCTTATTCATCAGTGAGGCCACCGTGAAAACACACCTCATCCACGTGTTCGAGAAGCTCGAGGTGTCGAGCCGCACGCGAGCCGTGACGCGCGCCCAAGAGTGGGGGATGCTGTGAGCGCCCGGCACGCCGTCATCGACACGCGTATCGGCGACCTCACGCTCGTCGCCGACGACGATTGCCTGACGGGCATCTATTTTCCCGGTCACTGGACGAAGCCGGATGACACCGCCTGGGGCGAACGCGGAGAGGCCACTGGCGACCCCGTCTTCGAACGGACCCAGGCGCAACTCGAAGAGTACTTCGACGGCGAGCGCACCACCTTCGAGCTGCCGGTCGCGCCCGTCGGCAGCGAGTTCCAGCAGCGTGTGTGGGCGGTGCTCGAGCGCATCCCGTTCGGGCAGACCGTGACCTACGGGCAGATCGCGGCCGAGATCGGCGGGCGCACGGTGGCCCAGATGGTGGGGCAGGCGGTCGGGCGCAACCCGGTGTCGATCGTCATCCCGTGTCACCGGGTCGTGGGCGCGGACGGTTCGCTCACCGGATATGCGGGCGGCCTCGAGCGCAAGCTGTTCCTGCTGGAGCTCGAGGAGCCGCCCGAGATCGCGGCGAGCAAATTGTTCTGACGCGATCAGTGACGCGATCGGTGTCGCGGCCGGTTAGGAGCCGGCGCCCTCGCGCAGCGCGTAGGCCCAGTCGGCGCCGTCGCTCTTCGTGGACGTCTCGATCTTCAGCCCCTCGCTCGAGGTCGTGACCTGAATCGGCACGATGGTCTCGTCGCAGGTCACGTCTTGCCGCGCGACCTCGGCGTCGTTGCTCGACACGACGAACGTCACGGGTCCACCGTCACGGCAGACCGCATTCACCGTGTACGAACCCGGGGCCTGGCTGGTGTAGCTGTCGGAGTTGGAGCTTGCTTCATCGAATCGGCCCTGCGAGCCGGCGACCATACCCTCGCCGTCGTCGTAGTCGAGCACGCCTTCGGCCCATTCGAGGATCTCGCCGTTCGCTTCACGGTCGCCCTCCTCGTCATCCGGGATGTTCGTCGACGCGTTGCCGTTGGTCGAGGGCGCGGTGGCAGCGGCCGACGGGGTGTCGTTGCCGGCGAAGTCGGTGTTGCCCGTGGCGCAGCCGGTGAGCGCAAGCGTCAGGATCGCGGCCGAGGCGAGCGTGGGGGCACAGAGTCGGTTCTTGAGCTTGTCCATGCATCCACGCTAGCGAGCGCGTCGGGCTTCGGAACCCCCCTTCTGCGCGGCCCGCGGGAGTGTTATACGACACCCCTCGTGCGGGGGACGCGCGTCGATGCATCCCCGAAATCTGTCAACCCCTGGATGCGCGCGGGGCCCGGTTTATAGCGTGGAAGACGTCGGTGCGACCCACCGACCCGCCAATTTATGGAAGGTAGAACGATGACGAAAGATCAGTACGCATTCGACGACCCGACCACCCGTTACCCCAGCATCGAGCCGCCCGAGCAGGAGAAACCCGAGCCCGGCCTCGAGAAGGACATCGAACCGAAACCCGACCTCGGCGAGGACAGCTACCGCGGCACGGGCCGCCTCGAGGGCCGCAAGGCGCTCATCACGGGCGGCGACTCGGGCATCGGCGCGGCAACGGCCATCGCCTACGCCCGCGAGGGCGCCGACGTGGTGCTGTCGTACCTGCCAGAAGAAGAGGCCGACGCGCAGAAGATCGTGGCGCTCATCGAGGCGGCCGGTCGCAAGGCCGTCACCGTGCCGGGCGATCTGAAAGACCCGGAGTACTGCCGTGAACTCGTCTCCACAGCCGTGTCGGAACTCGGCGGCCTCGACATCGTCGTCAACAACGGCGGCAAGCAGGTCTACCAGGAGAAGCTCGAAGACCTGACCGACGAGCAGTTCGATCACACCTTCAAGACCAACGTGTACGCCATGTTCTGGATCACGAAGGCCGCGCTGCCGCACCTGAAACCCGGGTCGACCATCATCAACACGACGTCGGTCGAGGCGTACAGCCCGGCGCCGATCCTGGTCGACTACGCCACCACCAAGGCGTCGATCAACACCTTCTCGAAGTCGCTCGCTCAGCAGCTGGCGCCGCGCGGCATCCGCGTGAACACCGTGGCCCCCGGACCCGTGTGGACCGCGCTGCAGACCTCAGACGGTCAGCCGCCCGAGGATCTGCCCGAGTTCGGCAAGTCCACGCCACTCGGCCGTGCCGGACAGCCGGCCGAGCTGGCGCCCGCCTACGTGTTCCTCGCGTCGGGCGAGTCGAGCTTCGTCGTCGGAGAGACGCTCAACGTCAACGGCGGCATGCCCACCCCGTAACGACGACCGGCCGGCGGATGTCTCGCGACGCGTTTCGGCGCGCAGCGGGCACCGCCGGCCGTTTTCGTCTGCCCACCCGCGAAAGGACCCCATGATCCCCCGCACGCGAGAACTCGACTCCACCATCGGCTTCCTGAAGGACGGCTACCTCTTCGGGCGCCGCCGCCTCGATCGGGTGGGCGGAAACGCCTTCCGCGGGCGCCTGATGGGCCGGCCCGTCGTCTTCGGCCAGGGCGTCGACGCCGCCCGCTTCTTCTACGAAGGCGGACGCTTCGGGCGCAAGAACGCCATGCCGCGCTCGGTCATGCACCTGCTGCAGGACGAGGGCAGCGTGCAGTCGCTCGAGGGCGAGGCGCACCGCGATCGCAAGGCGTTCTTCATCGATGTCTCGTCGTCGGATGACAGCCGCGACGCGCTCGTGGCCGCGTACCGCCGCGCCTGGCTCAGGTCGTTGGGCGAGTGGACGGCGAGCGGGCGCGTGACGTTGCTCGACGCATCCACGCGTGTGCTGACGCGGGCCGTGCTCGACTGGGCGGGCATCGAGGCGGATGACGCATCCGTCGACCTGCGCACCGAGGAGTTCGGCGAGATGGTGGCGCGCGGGGGCACGGTCGGTCCCGTGAACTGGCGGGCTCGAGCCATCCGTCGGCGCAGCGAAGAATGGTCGAACGGTCTCATCGAGGGCATGCGTTCGCGCGCCGACGACAGCGGCTCCGCCGCCGATGCCGCCGATACCCCTCTCGCGAAGGTCGCCCTCTATCGCGACCCCACGACGGGCGAGAGGCTCCCCACCGAGGTGGCGACGGTGGAGCTGCTGAATCTGCTGCGACCGACCGTTGCCGTTGCCCGCTTCGTGGTGTTCTGCGCGCTCGCGCTGCATCGGCACCCCGCGTGGCGCGAACGCTTCGAGAACGGCAACGACGACCGGCTGCGCGATTTCGCCAACGAGGTGCGCCGGTTCTACCCCTTCTTCCCCGTGATCGGTGGCACGGCGACGCGCGACCTAGAGTTGGACGGCAGCCGCATCCGCCGCGGTCAGTGGATGATGCTCGACCTGTACGGCACCAACCACTCGCCCGACACCTGGGAGGCGCCCGGCCGTTTCGACCCCGACCGTTTCGCGGGCGTGGCCATCGAACCGAACACGCTCATCCCGCAGGGCGGCGGCAGCGCACCCGGCGGACACCGGTGCCCGGGCGAACCCGTGACGGTCGACCTGATGGTCGAGACCATCAAGCTGCTCACGCGCGACACCGTCTATACGGTTCCCCATCAAGACCTGCGTGTCAGTTTGCGTCGATTTCCCTCGTCACCGACCGATGGTTTCGTGATGGAATTGGGCACCGGAAGCGTCAGCGACGCCGTCACGCGCACGGCCGGCTAGGAGAAGACATGGACTACGTTCGCCTCGGCAGCAGCGGCCTGCGGGTTTCGGCCGTCACACTCGGATGCATGAGCTACGGCGCCTCGGCCCAGGGCGCGCACGCGTGGACGCTGAGCGAAGACGAGAGTCGCCCCTTCATCCGCCGCGCCCTCGAGCTCGGCATCACCACGTTCGACACCGCCGACGTCTATTCGGCCGGCACGAGCGAGGAGTACGTGGGGCGCGCGCTGGCCGACTACGCCACGCGCGAAGAGATCGTGCTCGCCACCAAGGTGCACGGGCGCATGCGTCCGGGCCCCAACGGCGCCGGCCTGTCGCGCGGGCACATCATGTCGTCCATCGACGACAGCCTGCGGCGCCTCGGCACCGACTACGTCGACCTCTACCAGATCCACCGCTGGGACCCGGAGACGCCCATCGAAGAGACCATGGAGGCGCTGCACGACGTCGTCAAGGCCGGCAAGGCGCGCTACATCGGGGCGTCGTCGATGTTCGCGTGGCAGTTCGCGAAGGCGCAGTACACGGCCGATCTCGGCGGGTGGACACGCTTCGTGTCGATGCAGGATCAGTACAACCTGATCAACCGCGAAGAGGAGCGGGAAATGCATCCGTTCTGCCTCGACCAGGGTGTGGGCGTGCTGCCCTGGTCGCCGCTCGCGCGCGGCAAGCTCACGCGGGATTGGGACGAGACGACCGACCGCAGCGAGACCGACACCTTCGGCCAGACCCTCTACACGCAGCGCGAAGAGGGCGACCGGGCCATCTCGGATGCCGTGGCCGCCGTCGCCTCCGAGCGCGGGATTCCGCGGGCACAAGTAGCTCTCGCGTGGGTGCGGCAGCAGGTCGCCGTGACCTCCCCCATCGTGGGCGCGACGAAGATGAGTCACCTCGAGGATGCCGTCGCCTCCGTCTCGATCACGCTGACGGAGGCCGAGCTCGCGCGCCTCGAAGAGCCTTATGTCGTGCGCGCCTCGGAAGGTTTCTAGGTTCTGTGGGCCAGGCTTACGCGAGCCCCCGCGGCTGATAAGATAGAAGATCTGCCCGACCGATCGGTCGGGGTGGTTGATGCCCGTGTTGTGACCGGAGTATCGATCTGGGGCTGAAAACCCCCAGCGCCTGATCCGATCGAAGGGTATTTCTTTGTCTACACACACGTCTCCGTCCGCCTCGGCCACCGGCTCCGCCGCGGGTTCGCGCACGAGTTCCGGCTCCCGCCGCTGGTGGGTGCTCGTCGTCCTCGCGCTGACGCAGCTGATCGTGGTGCTCGACGGCACCATCGTCAACATCGCCCTGCCCGCCGCGCAGCAGGAGCTCGGGCTGACCGACACGCAGCGCCAATGGGTCATCACGGCCTACGTGCTGGCGTTCGGCGCCCTGCTGTTGCTCGGCGGACGCATCGCCGACTACTGGGGCCGCAAACGCACCTACCTCGTCGGCATGGTCGGTTTCGGCGCCGCATCCGCCTTCGGTGGCCTCGCCCAGTCGGGCACCGAACTCATCATCGCGCGCGGCCTGCAGGGCGTGTTCGCGGCGCTCATGGCTCCCGCGGCCCTGGCCCTGTTGACCGTCACGTTCACGCACGGCCGTGACCGCAACACCGCCTTCGCCGTGTTCGGAACCGTCGCCGGCGCGGGCGCCGCGGTCGGCCTCGTGCTGGGCGGCGTGCTCACCGAATTCGCCGACTGGCGCTGGTGCCTGCTCGTCAACGTGCCGTTCGTGCTCGTGGGCCTCGTCGCGGGCATGATCCTCGTCACCGAGAGCAAAGCCGAGGGCGACAACAAGTACGACCTGTGGGGTGCCCTCACGGTGGCGCTCGGACTGGGCGCGCTCGTCTACGGTTTCACGCGCGCCGAAGAGGGTTGGGGTTCGGCCGAGACCATCGGCTTCCTGGCGCTCGGTGCCGGCCTGCTCGCGCTGTTCGTGTTCATCGAATCGCGCGTGGCCCAGCCTCTGTTGCCCCTGCGCGTGGTCACCGACCGCGTGCGCGGCGGTGCGTTCCTCATCCAGATGATCGTCGGCAGCGTCATGATCGGCGCCATGCTCTACCTCACCTTCCACCTGCAGATCGTGCTCGGCTTCCCGCCCCTCGAGGCGGGTCTGGCCACGCTGCCCATGACGCTGGCCATCATGGTGACGGCACCCATCGCCACCAAGCTGCTGCCCAAGATCGGCCCGCGCGTGCTGCTCATCGTCGGACCGCTCATCGCGGCCGTCGGCCTCGTCTACCTCAGCCGCATCACGCCCGACGGCTCCTACCTCGTGCAGGTGCTGCCCGCGCTGCTCATCCTGGGTGTCGGCATGGCCATGCTGTTCGTCCCCATCCAGAACCTGGCGCTGTCGGGTGTCGCCCCGCACGACGCGGGTGCCGCCTCGGCAACGGCCAACGCGGCCATGCAGATCGGCGGCTCGATCGGGCTGTCGGTGTTCACCACGGTGTACGCCGGCGCGGTCGCGGGTGTCGAGGTCGTCGACAAGGCCTCGCAGTTCACGGCGTTCACGACGGGTTATTCGGCCGCGTTCATCGCGACGGCCGTGGCGCTCGTGGTGGCATCCATCCTGGCCGCCGTCTTCATTCGTGGCTCGAAAGAGAGTCTGTTGCCCACGGGTGACGAGAAGGCCGTGCACCTGGGCTAGTCGCTAGTCGCTAGTCGCTCTGTGCGGTGACACACGCGAAGGCGAGGCATTCCGAGAGGATGTCTCGCCTTCGTTGTTTCCGGGCGCGACCTTCGTCGGCGTCGCGGGTACTCGGCGTCGCGGGTTCTCGGCGCGCGGGTTCTCGGCGCGCGGTTTCCTACGGGCAGGTGCCGAGGGCCGATTCGATGGCCGAGCGGTCGGCGCGGTCGACGCCGAGGTCGTATTCCGCCAGGACCACGGTGAAGCGCGCCACGTATTCGCACGCGAACTCACGGCGGGGCGGCATCCATTCGGCCGGACCCGAATCGGATTTCGACGTGTTCGTCGGGCCGTCGACCGCCAAAAGGTTGTCGAAGTCGTTCGCGAATCGCTCGCGTTCCTCGGCCGACCACGCGAAGGCGCCATGCCGCCACGCCCACGACAGCGGCACGACGTGGTCGATCTGCACGTCGGCGCTCGACTGCTCGCCCTTCACGAATCGGATGTCCTCGCCGCTGTAGAGATCGTTCAGCACGCCAGACGCGACGACGCAATTCTGGGTGCCGGGCTGCACGACGAAGGTGGTTAGATCGCGCCGCAGCACGTCGTTGCGCTGATCGCAGCCGTTGCGGTCGAGGTCGGCCCAGCGCTGCCCGAACAGGTCGCGGTCGTAGCGCGCACCGCCCGACGACCCCTCGCTCGAAGGGATGCCGCCCACCAACGTTCGTGCGGCATCCGCGTCGATGCGCTCGACGCCCTCGACCGAGACGACGAGGCCGGCCTCGCGCAGACCCGTGTTCGAGGCTCCGGGCGAGAGTGGGTCGGATGTCTGAGCGAAGAGTTTCGGCCACAGTGCGACAGCTGCGGCAATCGCGAGGACGAGAATGAGGGCCGCGAGCGGGAGGCGCGTGCGGCGTCGACGGGAGGCGGTTCGGGTGCGGGTGTAGCGGCTTGGCATGGGTGCTTTCACGCTACCTCACACCCCCGACGCAACAGGTCGGCGTGCCGATCACACCCCCGGCAGCGACCGCTCGTCGAGCCACTCGAGCGCGGCCGTGGCGAGGGCCGCGACACCCACCGTGAGGGTGGGTTCGATGACGGGGGCGAAAAGGGGCGAATGGTTGGAGGGCAGGGCGTCGAGGCGGCCCGTGGCGTAGGCGGCCTGGAACGCTTCGAGTTCGGCTCCGCCGAGCAGCCAGTAGACGAGCGGCACCCCCGCCTCGGTCGCGAGCAGGCCGACATCCTCGCTGCCCGTGACGACACCCGGGTCGATGACCTGCTCGTCACCGAACACGCGGGCGAAGGCGGAACGCGTGCGCGCCGAGGCATCCGGGTCGTTGACCAGCACCGGGAACGACTCGGTGGCGACGATCTCGGGCTCGCGGGGCGCGTCGGAGGCCTGCGCCTCGGCGTGCACGATGCGCGTCATGGACTCGACGACCCGGTCGCGTGTGACCGCGTCGTAGCTGCGCACGTTGACGCCGAGGGTGGCGTGGTCGGCGATGATGTTGTTCTTCGTGCCGGCGTGCAGGGTGCCGACGGTGAGGACGGCCGTCTCGGTTCCGGCGATCTCGCGCGAGACCACCGTCTGCAGGCGCATGACCGTGGCGGCGGCGAGCACGACGGGATCGACCGTCAGCTCGGGGCGCGAACCGTGGCCCCCGCGGCCGTGCAACGTGATCTCGAAAGCATCCGTCGCGGCGAAGGCCGGACCGGGGTGCAGGCCGATCAGGCCGGCGCCGAGCGGCGCGACGTGCTGGCCGAGCACCACATCGGGGCGCGGCACCTTGTCGAACAGCGCGTCGTCGATCATGGCCTGGGCTCCCCCGCCGCCCTCCTCGGCCGGCTGGAAGAGTGTTATGAGGGTGCCGGACCAGTCGTCGCGGCATCCGACGAGCAGTTCTGCGGCGCCGAGCAGCGCGGTCACGTGCACGTCGTGGCCGCACGCGTGCATGACGGGCACGTCGGCGCCCGACTCATCCGTTGCCCTGTCGGTGGAGGCGTAGTCGAGGCCCGTGCGCTCTTCGACCGGCAGGGCATCCATGTCGGCGCGCAGCAGCACGGTCGGCCCGTCGCCGTTGGTCAGCACCCCCACGACGCCCGTCTGGCCGATGCCCTCGGTGACCTCGAAGCCCAGGTCCATGAGCGTGCGCGCGGCAAGCCCCGCCGTGCGGAATTCCTGGAAGGCGAGCTCGGGATGCTTGTGCAGATCACGGTAGGTGGGGGCCAGCTCGGCGGCGATGCGCGCCGCCTCCGGCAGGACCGTTTCGGGGTTCGACATCGAATTCCTCTCGCGTTTGCGCTGCTGACTACGGCTTCGCGACCGTTCCGCCCGGGTGCAGCCGCACCGGGAAGTTCGCTTCTTCGGCGGCTTCTCCGGCGAGCATACTGCGCAGGATGCGACCCGCCGCAACCCCCTTCGGCCGGGAGGGTTGCACGATGGTGCTGAGGTCGTGGCCCAGACCCTCGACCCGGATGCCGTCGAACCCGATCACGCTGAGATCGCCCGGCACGCTGAGCCCCAACTCCTCGGCCGCGCCGATCACGCCGGCCGCGAGCAGGTCGCTCTGCGCCAGGATGGCCGTGGGTCGTGCGTCGGCGGGGACGTCGAGGAGCGCCATCCCGCCGCGGTGCCCTTCTTCGATGCGCGAGCCGCGCGTGGCCCAGGTGCGGATGCCGGGGAAGATCTCGTCGGCCCCGATCCACCGCTCGCGGGTGCTCTGCACGGTGACGAGCGAGCGCCACTCGTCGCCGACGAAACCGCGCTCGCCGCCGCGCGTGGTCTGCAGGGCGACCTGCGCCACGCGCGTATGGCCGAAGGAGCGCACATATTCGGCGGCCATGCGCTCACCGTCGCGGTTGTCGACGTTGACGGGCACGAAACCGGGTGCGTCGACGCCTTCGATCGACACGACGGGGATGCCGCGGCGGCCGAGCGCCTCGATCATGGTGGCCGACGAATCGCTGCAGCCCATGAGCACGACCGCGTCGACGGGGGCTTGGGCCACGGATGCTTCACCGTCGCCCGTGTCGGGGATGAGAAGCAGGCTCGCGCCGATGGTGGTGAGTTCGTCGGCGAGCCCGTCGAGCGTCTGGATCAGCACGGGGTCGAGGAACGAGATGCGGATGCTGTCGGGGATGACGGCCGCGATGATGCCGCTGCGCCCGCGCCGCAAAGATCGGGCGCGGGGATCGGGGCCGGCGTAACCCAGGTCACGGGCCGCCTGCAGCACTTTGTCGCGCGTGGCGTCGGACACCGGGCCCGTGCCGCTGAACGCGAGCGAGGCCGTCGACGGCGAGACACCCGCGCGCTGCGCGACCGCGGCGAGGGTGGGTCGCGCCCGTGATTCCGGCTCCATGGTCTGCTAGCTTAGTGCACGATCGAATCGATTCGATTGAGACGGAACCGCCACCAGATGCGAGAGACGATGTCAGAGCAGACAACCCTGAAAACCCGCCCACGCCGAGAACTCTCGGCGTGGAGGAACGCGATCTTCGTGGTCTTCGCGCTCAGTGGCCTGAGCGTGTCGACGTGGGTCGCGCGCCTGCCCGCGATCCGAGACGGACTGGGCCTCTCGACGGGCGAGATCGGCCTGCTCATCCTCGGAATGTCGGCCGGTTCCATCGTCGGCTTGATCGCCGCGCAGCTGATCATGGGCCGTTTCGGGCCCCGCCGCGGCATGGTGTTCTCGCTCGTCACGGTCTCGGTCGGTCTGGCCCTCATCGGCTCGGGGGCGGTGCTGTTCGAGGCACCCGCCGTGGTGCTCGTCGGCCTCATCCTGTTCGGTTTCGGCAACGGTTCGGTCGACGTGATGATGAACGTCGAAGGCGCGGCCGCCGAGAAAGAGATCGGCAAAACCGTTCTGCCGCTCATGCACGCCAGCTTCAGCCTGGGCACGGTCATCGGCGCCGGCATCGGTGCCGGCATGGCGGCGCTGGGCGTCTCGGTGTTGTGGCACACGCTCGGCATGGCGGTGCTCATAGCCGTGGTCATCGTGTTCACGGTGCGATACGTGCCCGAGCGCGATGAGCTGGGCGACGTGGGTGGGGCGGATGCGGGGGCTGCGGCATCCGCTGACCGCATCTCTCTCGGCGAGCGCCTGCGGGCCGGCCTGGTGGTGTGGAAGGACGGACGCCTCATCATGATCGGCGTCATCATGCTGGGCATGGCTTTTGCCGAGGGAAGCGCGAACGACTGGCTGACCCTGGCCGTGGTCGACGGCTACGACACGACGAATGCGACGGGTGCGCTGGTGTTCAGCGTGTTCGTGGTGGCCATGACGGTGGGTCGCGTGGTGGGCGGTCCGCTCATCGACCGGTTCGGGCGCGTTCCCGTGCTGCGGGTGTCGGCGCTCAGCGCTGTGGTCGGGCTGGCCTTGTTCATCCTCAGCCCCGTGCTGTGGCTCGGTGTGATCGGCACGGTGCTGTGGGGTATGGGTTCGGCGCTCGGGTTCCCGGTGGGCATGTCGGCGGCTGCGGATGACTCGCGCAATGCCGCGGCCCGCGTGAGTGCCGTCGCCATGATCGGCTACTTCGCGTTCCTCGTCGGGCCGCCCGTGATTGGCCTTTTGGGCGAACACATCGGCCTGCTGAACGCACTCTTCGTGGTGCTCGGCCTCGTGGTCATGGCGGGTCTCGCGTCGCCCGCCGCGCGCGAGCAGAACCCGCGGCGTTAGCGGCGCAGGAGGTTCTCCACAGGCCGGTTTTGCGCGGTCTCTCCACCGTTCGCCCGAACCCCCGCCGCCTGACGCCCGTTCGTCGTTGGATGGCCTGACAGACGACATCACCCGGATGTCGCGTCAGACCGTCTCGAAAGCGAGCAACACATGCCCTCCGATCTCACGACCGCCCCGCCCCGCCCACAACCCGCGTCTCGGCCACTCCTGCGTCCCCCCGCATCCGAGAGCTATCGGGGCGAACCATTCCCGCCCCGGCGTTTCAAACGTGGCAGGCGCGTGGTCGGATGCCTGGGGCTCGTCGCCCTGGCCACCACCGCGGCTGCCTCCCCGGCGGCCGCGGCGCACAGCGTCTCCGCGTCGCCACTCCTCGGCAGCACGAGGATGGCTACACCCACGACGTTGACCGAGACGCTCCCGGGGGTCCTCGTCCAAGGAGGCATGACCAATCGGCTGAAAACGACCCTCTTCGCCTACACCAAACCCGGCGATACGGTGCGCGCCGCATTCCGCCGCAGTTCGGCGCCGCAAGACTCGTGGGCGCCGTCGACCGTGACGATCACATCACCGTCCGGCGTGGTCACAGACCGGCTCACGCTCGATGCCTCAACGCCCGCGACGACCATCGTGGGCTCGGAGCGCGTGTCGACGGAGGAGGGCGTCTGGTCGATCGTGGTCGAAGACCGGCCGCCCGCGCCCGAGATCCGTGGCGCGAACCTCACCTGGGAGGTCGGCGTCCACCGCGATGGGTCGCGCGTGGCAGGGCGGGTCTTCACCGAGTCGCTGGGCGTGCACACGGGCCCACCCGCCGACATCACACTCTTCGCCCTGACCCGCACGGGCGGGCTCTACCGGCAGGTGCTTCGTGCGTACGACGGCATCGACTCGACCCTCCAGGTGACCAATAAGGGCAACACGGCGGTCGGCGACCCGGAGTGCGCGCCCACCTACCGCTCGGTGCCGATGCCGACATCACCCGAGGGGAACAGCATCGGGCGCACGTTCCGGCAACCCTCGGACGCGGCAGACTGCGCGGGGCTCGATCGCTATCGCCTCTTCTTCGAGACGCCCGCTACAGACCTCCCGGCGACGGCACCCCGGTGGGCGGATGGCCGCACCTCCGACACCTGGCTCGGCGCGCGCTACTCGGCTCCGCAGGTCACGGGCCTGACGTTCGCGCGCCGAATCGCCAGCGCGAATGCCGGCGTCCTGACGGGAACCCTGCCCACGCAACCCGGCACCGTCGACGTTCAGATCGATGCGGACGGCGACGGGCGCTTCGACGGCCCGGCAGACGTTCGGCTGAGCCGCACGGTCCCGCGCACAGGGCCGTTCACGCTCGACTGGGATGGCAAGAACGGGGCAGGCGTCGCCACCCCTGTCACCTCGCCGGTGGCGATGCGCGCCACGGTGTCGCGCACCAACGAAGCTCACTTCCTGCGGATCGACGCCGAACGGTCCATCGGAGGGATCGAGATCGATCGGTTGACCGGCGGCACGACAGCGCCACGATCCGTGCACTTCGACGACTCGCTTTTCGCGGGCACCTCGGCGGCGCGGTACTCGGTGTCGGCGCCGTCGACCTCCCCGGCTGGCGGGCTGGACTCCCTCGGGGGCCTGCACCGGTGGGCTCCCGACGACACGGCAGCCGACCGCAACCCGAATATGAACAGCGGGTCGACCGGGTCGTGGGGCGATCTGCGCTCGATCGATGACTGGGCATTCGGAGCCGATCGGGCCAGCGCGGATCTCGTGCTGGCGCCGGGCGACGTTCCGACGCCTACGCCCACGCCCACGCCACTTGCTCCCACGGCGACGCCCAGGCCGACGGCCGCACCATCGCCCACGCCCACACCATCGCCCACGCCCACCCCGGCGCCCGTCCCCACTCCTGCATCGAACCCCACGCTCACCCCGACGCCGACGCCGACGCCCGCGCCCAACCCGGCCCCCGCCCCCACGCTCGTGCCGACCGACAACCCATCGGGCCGCGCGACTCCCCCGCCGGTGCCGGCCCCGGCGGGAGTCCCGACGCAGCCAGCCTCGGTGACGGGCCGCCCCGGATCGCCCGTCCCACCCCTCAAGCCCGCGAACTCGGCTCTCGCGGACACCGGGTCCGAGTCCGTCGCAATCGGCATCGGGGCTGCCGGAGCGGTGGTGCTCGGCGCAGCGGCATATCTCCTCAGGCGACGCAATCGTCGGGCTTCCTCCGATGACACGACTCCCCCGGCGGCGGGCGCATAGCCGCTCACGGAGCGCCTCGTCACGACGATCTGCGCTCAAGCCTGCGTCGTAGCCTGGGCCTGAGGGCAGGATGTGCGGGGCGGCGGGGATGACCCGTCCGCCCCGCACGCGCCCGGGCGGCGAGCCGGGGTCCATCGGCGCGGCCAAGGCGCGGCCGGCATCGGCTACTCTCGATGGGTGCGACTGGTTATTGCGAAATGCTCCGTGGACTACGCCGGCCGACTCTCGGCCCACCTGCCTCTGGCAACCCGGTTGCTCATGTTGAAGAGCGACGGAAGCGTCCTCATCCACTCGGACGGCGGCAGCTACAAACCACTCAACTGGATGAGCCCGCCGTGCACCCTGACCGTGGCCGAACCAGAGCCCGAACAGGCCGAGGCCGGCATCACGCAGGTGTGGAAGGTGACGCACGCCAAGACGGCCGACCTGCTCGTCGTGTCGATCTACGACGTCCTCCACGACTCCGCACACGATCTGGGCGTCGACCCCGGCTTGCAGAAGGACGGCGTCGAAGCGCACCTGCAGAAGCTGCTCGCCGAACAGATCGAGCTGCTGGGCGACGGGCACACCCTCGTGCGCCGCGAATATATGACCGCCATCGGGCCCGTCGACATCCTGGCCCGAGACGCCGCCGGCAAATCGGTGGCCGTCGAGCTCAAACGGCGCGGCGACATCGACGGCGTCGAACAGCTCACGCGCTACCTCGAGCTCATGAACCGCGACCCGCACCTCGCCCCCGTCACGGGCGTATTCGCGGCACAGGAGATCAAACCGCAGGCGCGCACCCTGGCCGAAGACCGCGGCATCCGCTGCCTCGTGCTCGACTACGACGCCATGCGCGGCATCGACGACGGCCACAGCCGCCTGTTCTAGGCGATCACGGGCCGATCGCCGGCACACCGCCGGCGAAGCGCGGGGCCCGATGTCCGCGCTCTCACCGTTCTCCCGCGTGGCAACGACTGTTCACCGGAGCGGGCTAGCATGGATGACGTGACAATCGAATCCCCGGTCCTGACCCGAAACTGGACATGCATCCTGTTCGACCTCGACGGCACCATCGTCGACTCCGCACCCGGCATCACCGGACGACTCGCCAGCACGCTGACTGAGCTCGGGCTGCCCGTGCCCAGCCAGCAAGAACTGCTGCGCTACGTGGGCCCGCCCATCCTCGACTCCTTCCGCGACTTCGCCGGGCTCGACCCCGAACAATCGCAAGAAGCCCTCACCATCTACCGCCGTCAGGTCGCCGAAGTCGGAGCCGCCCACGACAGCGCCATCTTCCCCGGCATCGGCGGGCTGCTCACCAGCCTGAAGAACGCCGGCATCCCCCTGGCCCTCGCCACCAGCAAGCCCGAATCGCAAGCCCTCGTGATCCTCGAACACTACGGACTCACCGACAAATTCGACGTCATCACCGGCGCCAGCGAAGACGAAGTGCGCAGCGCCAAAGCCGACGTCGTCGCCGAAGCCGTGCGCCGCCTCACCGACAAAGGCATCGACCTCAGCCAAACCATCATGGTCGGCGACCGCCACCACGACGTCACCGGGGCCGCCGCCCACGGCATCCCCACCGTGCTCGTCGAATGGGGCTACGGCTCACCCGCCGAAGCCGACGGCGCCATCGCCGTCGTCCACTCCGTCGACGCGCTGCGCCAACTGCTGCTCGGCTGACACCCCGAAGCACTACCCCAGGCGTGCATGCAGCGGGAGAATGAGCTCATGACCGAGACCATCCCCTCGACCACCACCCTGCTCGTCATCGACCTGCAAAACGATGTGCTGCCCGGATGCTTCGACACCGAACGCGTCCTGCGCAACACGCGCACCCTCATCGAACGGGCCCGCGCCGAAGGAACCCCGGTCGTGTTCGTGCAACACGAAGACGAGGGCATGCCCCGCGGCAGCCACGAATGGCAATTCGACCCCGCCATCGAGCCGCTCGACGGCGAACCCCGTGTCTACAAGACCTACCGGGACTCCTTCGCCGACACCGAACTCACCCCCATCCTCGACGAACTCGGCACCAAGCGACTCGTCATCACCGGCGCCCAAACCGACTACTGCGTCATCACCACCACGCTCAGCGCCTCGGGCCGCGGCTACGACACCGTGCTCGTCAGCAACGCCCACACCACCAGCGACAGCGACTACGACGGCGTCGTCACCACCGGCGAACAGATCGTCGCCCACACCAACCAGACCATCGGCAGCCTGCGCCAACCCGGCGTCACCGTCGGAATCGCCACCCACGACGCCGTCGCCCTGCGCTAACGGCTAGCATCGCCGCATGACCGAAACGATCATCACCGTCGAGGGTGTCTTCGAACACCACCACCCCGCCGAACGCGGAACCGTGAAAATGCGCGTCGGCTTCCAGGGCCCCGACCAGGCCGCCGTCGTCGCCCGCACCACCGAGCTGCACGCACGGTTGAGTGGCGACATCCGCAGCATCCACGACGGCGCCAGCGGCCCCGTCACCTGGTGGTCCACCGACCGCCTGCGCGTGTGGAACGAACGCCCCTGGAACAACGAGGGCAAACAGCTGCCCCTCGTGCACCACGCCGCCATCGGCTTCGACGTGAAATTCAGCGACCTCGGGCGCCTCGCCAGCTGGGTCGAAAACGTGTCAGCCCTCGACGGTGTCACCGTGACGAGCATCGAATGGGCGCTCACCGTGATCACCAAGAAGCGGCTCACCGACGAAGCCCGCGATCGGGCCGTGCGCGACGCCGTCGGAAAGGCGAACGCCTACGCATCCAGCCTGGGGTTCACCACCGTCAGGCCCACGGCCCTCGCCGAACCGGGCATGCTGGGAGACCAGACGCAGCCGTCATCCGGCGTCACCGCCGCGCCGCTCATGCGCGCCGCGGCCGCCACCTCGAACGCACCCACCCTCGAACTGAAACCCGAAGACATCGTCGTCACGGCCCGCGTGCACGCCCGGTTCGCCGCGTCCTGAGCTCGAGACGCCGACGCGGCCGACAGCGCGGCCGAAAACGATCGCGACCGCAGGGCGGGCGGATGTCCGTCCGACGCGGGGATCAGGTCGTCGATCGCGTCGATCGCGACAGGCAGCCGGCGGACGTCACTCCGACGCGGGCAGCAGACCGTCGAGCGCGCGCAGGTTCTTGCGCAGCAGGATGCTGAGGCCGAGCGCGCCGAACGGGCCCGCCGCGCGCATCCACCAGGCGGCAGGCTTCCAGACCACTCGGATGTCGAGGAAAACCCGGCCGTCATCGTCGATGCGCACGAGGTAGCTCTCCCAGCCGCTCTGCGGATGACCCTCGAGCGCTCCGTGGCCGAAACCACCGATGCCTGGCTCGTCGATCACGCCGAAGACGCGGCAGGCCACGCGCGGTCGGAACGGGCCGAACGGGATGCCCCACACCGACTCGGCATCGTCGGCGACGGCATCCGGCACCTCGAGCGCGACGAAACCCGAACCGTAGTGCACCTGCCAGTGCAGCACGAGGCCGACGGCGGCTTCGAAGACGGCCCGGCCGCGCCCGATCTCGCGGCTGCGCACGGTCTCGCGGTAGCCACTCGGCACCACACCGGCGAAGGTGGGGAAGCCCGGAAAGTTGTAGGCACGGGAAACAGCGCGGCCCTCACCGCTCACGGCATCGCCGGACTGACTGCGCGACATCGATCGCCTCCCTGCGACCATTCCACCACGCGCCACCGTCACCGGGGCGTCGGCGCGGCATCCTCGTCGAAGATCACGCCGACGGGTTCGCGTTTCTCGGCCTGGAAACGGTCCTCGGTGCGACCATAGGCCCAGTAGCCCGAGAGCGACAGATCCGCGCGCGGCACCTCGCGGGCCGCGAACACGCGCCGCAGACCCTTCATGGCCTCGCGCTCACCGTGCGCGAAGACGCTGACCCGACCGGCGGGCCAGTCGAGAGCGGCGACGGCGTCGACGAGGGCGGTCGCCTCACCGGCCGGCACTCCCCCGCGCAGCAACCAGTGCAGCTCGATGCCCTGGGGCGCCGTGAGGGGCAGGATGTCGCGATCGGTGTCGACCTCGATGAACGCGTGGCCCACAGCATCCTCGGGCATGGCCTCGAGCACTGCCCCGATGGCGGGAATGGCGGAGTCGTCGCCCGCGAGCAGATGCCAATCGGCACTGGCATCGGGGTTGAACAGGCCACCGGGGCCCGCGAAGACGAGCGTGTCACCGGGCTGAGCCGCTGCGGCCCAGGGGCCCGCGAGGCCTGCGTCGCCGTGCACCACGAAGTCGATGGCCAGCTCGCGCGCCGCAGCGTCGACCCAGCGAACCGTGTAGGTGCGCGTGACGGGGCGGTCGGCCGGCTCGAGTGTGGTGCGCAACTCGGCCAGATCGTAAGGCGGTTCGAGGCGGAGCTCGGGTTTGACGAAGACGATCTTGACGTACTTGTCGGCGAAACCGTTGTCGACGAAATCGTCGAAGTTCTCGCCCCCCAGGACGACGCGCACGAGGTGCGGCGACACCCACTCGCTGCGCTGCACCTGCAGCACGCATTGCGGTTTGGGCGGGCGCGGGGAAGCAATTGTCATAGGTCCATTGTCTCGCAGAAGTTAGGGCCTCCTAACACGCGAGAAGGGGACGGGCCCACAAGCCCGCCCCCTTCCGACTAACGCCGGTGACTACTCCGACGCGGTGCGGCGTCGGCGACGGATGAACGTCGCCGCGGCACCCGCGAACATCAGCGCGAACGCGGCCACGAACCAGGGACCGATCTCGCTACCCGTCGTGGACAGCGAACCCGAGGCGCCGGGCTTCGGCGTCGAGCCGGCGTCGGCCGGGATGTTCGGGATGGGCACGGCCGTCGCGCTCGGCTGCGGCTCGACCGGGGGCACGGTCGGGTCGACGGGAGGCGTGGTCGGGTCGACCGGCGGAACCGGCGGCTCGGTCGGCTCGACCGGAACGGAGGGATCGAGAGCCAGGGCCGGCGCCAGGGTCGAGAGAACCTGAGCCTTCGTCTGCTGCTCGAGCGCATAACCCATGCCGAGCACCGACGCGTCGCTCCACGAGGGGCCGACGAGCTGCATCGACATCGAGTAACCGTGCGGGTTGAGGCCAACGGGCACGACCACGGTCGGCAGGCCGACGGTGGAGGTGAGGACGCCAGTGGCGCGGTCCGACGACAGCTGCGAGCTCGAGGCGTCGTTGTTGAACACGTCGCTGATGAAGCCCGGGTAGACCACCGCATCGACGCCCTGCTCAGCCATCCACGCATCGATGATGCGCTTGTAGTTGGTGCGGTAGTCGATGTAGGCCTGCACATTCTCGGGCGTCATGCGGGGAGCGGTCGAGAGCGAACGCTGGTTGTAGGGCAGCACCTTGGGCGATGCGAGGAGCGCGTTGCCGTCGGCGTAGGGGAAGCCGGTCTGCTCTTCGATGTAGAGCGCCCAACCCTCCTGCGAGACGTTGCGGGCGGGGTTCGAGCCACCCGACGGCGGTGCAGGCATCTCGACGACCGTTGCACCCGCGGCGCGCAGATCGGCGAGGTGCGCGAGGGCCGCCTCACCGGTTCCGTCGTCGGCGTAGGACGACACGAACGACGTGGGCAGGTAGCCGATGCGCTTGCCCTGCAGGGCCTGCGTGCTGAGCGCGGTCTTCCAGTCCGCGGGTTTGCGCGCGTCGGCCTGGGCCGTGAGCATGTCGAGCGGGTCGGTTCCCGTGGTCGCGTTCAGCAGCACGGCGAGATCGCTGACGGTGCGGGCGATGGGGCCCGCGTAGTCCTGACCCCACGTGAGCGGCATGACGCCGCGGGTCGAGGCCATGCCGTCGGTTCCGCGGAACGTCGTGAGGCTCGAACCCGTGGTGGGCGCGTAGAGCGAGACACCGGTCTGGGTGCCCATGGCGCCCGCGGCCATGCTGGTGGCGACCGCGACGGCCGAACCACCCGACGAACCGAAGGATGTCTTCGAGCCGTAGAGACCGTTCCAGACCTGGCCCCAGCCGGACTCGCTGAAGCTGCCCGAGTTGGCGAACTCGGAGAGGTTGGTCTTGCCGATGAGCACGGCGCCGGCGGCGCGCAGCTTCTCGACCTGGAACGCGTCGCTGTCGGGCTGCCAGCCCTCGAGGGCGCGGGTTCCACCCGTGGTGGGCTGGTCCTTGGTGTCGTAGAGGTCTTTCAGGGCGATGGGCACGCCGAGCAGGTCACCGGTCGCGCCGGCGGCTCGTGCGGCATCCGCGGCCTTGGCCTGGTCGAGCGCGTCGGCGGCCACGTGCAGGAACGCGTTGAAGCCGAACTGCCCGTCGTCGTAGACGTTGATGCGGTCGAGGTAGGCCTGCACGATGGCGACGGATGTGGTGCGGCCCGCCGTCATATCGGCCTGCATCTCGGTGATCGTCTTGTTGACGACGTCGTAGCGCGACGTCGTGGTGGGCTTCACCGCGGCGGGCGAGGCGGGCACGTCGAGCTTGGTCGAGGGCGCGCACGCGGCGGCGTCGAAGCCCTGGATGGTGGTGAGGTCCCAGTTGCTGACCGTGCAGATCTCGGCGGGTGTGAGGCCCGCGAAGTTCGGCGTGGTGGCGAGCGTCTGCAGCGTGGTGGTGGCCGACGCTTGGGAGGTCGCGGCATCCGGACCGGCCGCGCCGACGTGCACGAAGCGCGCCAGCGAACGGGTCTCGCCGGGCTTCACCGTGATGGTGTTGATGAAACCGTAGAAGTTGGCCTCGTTGCCCGAGGTGGCCATCGGGTTGGTGAACGGGCTGCGCTGCTGGTTGCCCGTGCGGTTCATGGCGCCGGCGAACGGGGCGGGGCTGCCGAGCACGACGCCGACGGGGCGCTGGGTGGCCTGGGTGTTGGCGACGAGCGCCCACGAGTCGGTCGGGGCGACCGTGGTGTCGCCGTCGGCCGTCGCCCGCACGAGACCCTGGTTGGTCGTGGTGCCGTAGCCGAGCGAACCACCGAACGAGACATCCACCGTGACGGGCGCGGTCGTCGTGTTGGTGAACGTGTCGAAGTAGCGCGCCGTGCTGTCGGCGTTGCCCATGGTGATGTCGCGCGTGATGTCGATGCCGCCGAGGTCGACCGACTGAGTCGTGTCGTAGGCGGCGCCGTCGGCCGTGGCGGTGAGCCCGAAGCCGCGCATCATCTCGCCGTTGAAGCGCGGGTTGGAGGCGCCGGTCACCTTGACGAAGATGTTGCCGAAGCCGTCGACGCGCGACTGACTGACGGTGCGGATGCTTCCCGTGTCGAGTCCGGGAGGGGCGGCGTCGTGGATCTGCCACACCGCACCGTTGGCGGCCGTGGTGCTCGAGACGGCGGTGGCGCCCGTCGCGGGGATGATGACGCCGGCAGCGAGGATGCCGACGGCGAGGGTGGCGCCGGAGCGGCGGAGCGTTCGTCTCGGAGAGCGGGCAGGGGATAAGGGGGTGGAACGATCGTCGTGTGACATGCGTCCTTTTTCTGCAAGGGAATCTGCCCTGAGGTGGGCATCCCCCGAAATCTACGGGCGCCGTGTATCGATCGTGTTTCAGAGAAGTCTCTGTGTTATTTCATAGGTTTGCGTCATTCGGATAGGCCGACTTGACGAATTCCGTCATCGGCGAGGCGCGGCCCCATGGCGACATCGACCAGGCGCGCGGCCACGTCGGCGTCGGCGGGGGCGCGCGTGAGCGTGCGGAAGATCACCGCTCCGAGTAGCGCCTCCCCCATTTGCTGCAGGGGCGCGTCGGGCGGCAATTGCCCGGCCACGACCGCCTTCTCGAAGCGTTCGACGAGGAACGAGCTGGTGCCGAACGTGTCGCCGAGTCGCCCGCCGACGTCGTCGCTCTCGGCGCCGGCCGCGATGAGCGAGCGCATGAGCGCCGGCCCGCCCTTGCTCTCGAGCAACACGAAGATCTTGTGCAGCCACGTGACCAGATCGGTGCGGATGTCGCCCGTATCGTCTGGCGCTATCCCCTCGGGCAGCAGCAGGCCTTCGAGCAGGCAGTCGGCCACGAGCGCACCCTTCGACGTCCACCAGCGGTAGATCGTCTGCTTGCCGACGCCGGCCTCGTGCGCAATGCCCTCCATGGTGAGCTGCTCGTACCCGCGGTCGGCGAAGAGTCGCGCGGTGGCCTGCAGGATGGCCACGCGTGCCGCCTCACTGCGGGCCCGTCCGCGCTGATGTTCCATGCCGCCATGCTAGCGTTGACAGCAATACGAGACGGTGCGTATTGCAAACTCTTGGTTCGAAAGGCTCAATCCGCATGGCTGAACTCCTCTACCGCCTGGGCAAACTCTCGGCACGACGCGCCTGGCTCGTCATCGCCGCCTGGGCCGTGATCTTCGCACTCGCGGTGGGTGGCTACCTGATCGGCTCGAAGGGCCTGACGTCGAGCTTCGACATCCCCGGCACCGCATCGGGCGCCGTGACCGACGAGTTGCAGGAGAAGCTGCCCGACTTCGGCGGAGCATCCGGAACCGTCGTCTTCTCGACCGAGGACGGCAGCGCACTCACCGACGAGCAGCGCGCGGACATCAGCGCCCTCATCGTCGATTCGGGTGACCTCGAGGATGTCTCGGATGTGATCGACCCCTTCGACACCGAGCAGCAGCGCGCCGACCAGGCCCAGCAGCTCGTCGATGGACGCCAGCAGATCACCGACGGCGCGGCGCAGCTCGACGCCGGCCAGACCCAGTTGGACGCCGGGGCCGCCCAGCTCGAGGCCGCCCAGACCCAGCTCGACCAGGCGCGCGCACAGGCCGAGGCCGCCGGGTTCCCCACCGCCCAGATCGACGCGCAACAGCAGCAGCTCGACGCCTCGAAGGCGCAGCTCGAGACGCAACAGCAGACACTCACGGATGGCCGCGCCGAACTCGCCACCCAGACGTCGAAGCTCGAACTCGGCGCACGCCTGCTCGACCTGGCCGACGGCATCCGCTTCGTCTCGGAGGACGGCTCGACCGCGCTCGTCAACGTCGCCTTCACCGAACCGCGCCTCGAGCTCTCGGAAGAGGCCAAGCAGGGCGTGATCTCGCATTTCGAGTCCGAGCCCATCGATGGCGTCGATGTGAGCTTCTCGACGGATATCGCGCAGGGTGTTCCGCAGATCTTCGGCGTGGGGGAGGTGATCGGCCTCGTCATCGCGGCCATCGTGCTGCTCGTGCTACTCGGCTCGGTCATCGCCGCGGGCCTGCCGCTCGTGACCGCCATCGTGGGCGTCGGCATCGGCGTGCTGGCCACACTGTCCTTCTCCGGTGTCGTGCAGATGGCCTCGGTCACCCCCGTGCTCGGCGTCATGCTGGGGCTCGCGGTGGGCATCGACTATTCGCTCTTCATCATCAACCGCCACCGCAAGCAGCTGCTGCAGGGCGCCGAGGTGCGCGAGTCGATCGGCCTCGCCAACGGCACCGCCGGCAACGCCGTGATCTTTGCCGGGGCCACCGTCATCGTGGCGCTCCTGGCCCTCAACGTGACGGGCGTTCCGTTCCTCGGCCTCATGGGCACCGCGGGCGCCGTGTGCGTGGCCGTGGCCGTGCTCATCGCCGTGACGCTCACACCGGCGCTGCTGGGTCTCGTCGGCGAGCGCGTGCTCGCGAAGAAGCCCCGCGCCCGCGCCGCCCAGGCGCGCACAGGCTCGGCCTCCGGCCCGGGTGCGGCCCAGCACGCCCGGGTCGAGAAGCCCGTGAAACCAATGTCGACCGTGCGCGCCGTCGTCACGGTCCTCGTGAGCATCGTGGCGCTGCTCGTGGTGGCGATCCCGTCGCTGTCGATGCGCGTGGGCCTGCCCGACGGCTCCTCCGAACCCGAAGATTCCGCGTCCTACCGCGCCTACACACTCACCCAGGACGAGTTCGGCGCCGGCACCAACAGCACGCTGCTCGTCACCGCGCAGCTGCCCGCCGGCCTCGACGACGACCAGGTGCTCGAGAAGCAGGTGCTGGTCGCCGAGAAGATCGCCGACCAGGAGGATGTCGTCTCGGTCGCGCCCATCGCCGTGTCGGACGACAACGAACTCGCGGCCTTCCAGGTCATCCCGGCCGAGGGCCCCAACAGCGTGTCGACCGAACAGTTGGTGCGCGACCTGCGCCTGCTGCCCGCCATCGACGGCGACATCCAGCTGGGCGTCGCCGGCCAGGCCGCCATCAACATCGACATCTCGGAGAGTCTGGCGGCCGTGCTGCCGCTCTACCTCGCGGTGGTCGTCGGCCTGTCGCTGCTCATCATGATCCTCGTGTTCCGCTCGCTGCTGGTGCCGCTGATCGCGACGGGCGGGTTCATCCTGTCCCTCTTCGCCACCTACGGCGCGGTCGTCGCGGTGTTCCAGTGGGGATGGTTCGCCGACGTCATCGGCCTGCACAGCACGGGCCCGATCCTGAGCTTCCTGCCGGTCATCCTGGTCGGAATCCTGTTCGGACTCGCCATGGACTACCAGCTGTTCCTGGCATCCGGCATGCGCGAGGCGTATGTGCACGGGGCGCCCGCACGGCTCGCCGTAATGCAGGGCTTCCGGGCGGGGCGCGCGGTCGTCACGGCCGCGGCGCTCATCATGGTGTCGGTGTTCGGCGGGTTCATCTTCTCCGAGGCCACCATCATCCGCTCGATCGGTTTCGGCCTGGCCTTCGGCGTGCTGCTCGACGCGTTCGTGGTGCGCATGCTGCTCATGCCGGCGCTCATGCACCTGCTGGGGCGCTCGGCCTGGTGGATCCCGCGCTGGCTCGACCGCATCCTGCCCAACGTGGATGTCGAGGGCGCGGCGCTCGAGCGTCGCCACCACGTCTAGCGGGGGCGACGGACTCGTGCGCGTGACCTATGACGTGAGCCGCCCTGGTCTCTGACCGCGAAGACGGACGCGCAGGGCGCGCGCGGTGCGGCGGGGTGACTACACGCCGCGCAGCGCGTGTTCGAGGCGCGGGACCGCGATGCCGAGCTCGCGGGCGGTGCGCAGGGTGTCATCGAGGACCGCTCGGGGTTCGGCCGCATTCGGGTCGGTGTGCGCCGCCAGGCTGGCCCGCGCGATCGGGAGGGCCGCACTGGCCGCGGCCGTCAGCGCGCCGATCAGCAGAGGGAAACGCGTGGGGATCGCCGCCGCGCGGTGCCTCCGGAGATCGACGCCCCGCGCGGCCAGCACGGGGAGCAATTCTCGGCTCGTGAGAAAAGCACTACGGAGCGCCCTGGGGTCGCCCACCATTTTCGCCAGCCCGCCGACGCGCAGGGCCTGCGAGAACATGCCGGCGTCGAGGGCGACATGCAGCATCAGCCATCCCCGCATGTCCTCTTCCTCCCTCACGCCGATGCCGGCTTGCGCGAAGGCCGCTCGCGCCACCCGATGAGGTTTCGTGGCCGACGCGTTCGACGCACCCAGGATGACCGAGCCGAGCAGCGCACCCCGCAGGACGCCGTTTTCGTCGAAACCGCCACCCGCCTGAGGGAACCCGAAGACGACCTGGTCGACCGGGAGCGGCGCTACGGCGTCGAGGGGCTCCTGCCAGATGTTGCCGAAGACCAGCACGGGCGCAGCGCCGATCCGCGGAGCGAGAAAGGCGGCCGCCTCGCTCAGGCGATGATGCCCGACGCTGAGCACGACGAGGTCGAACCCATCCCGCGGGTCGATCGACTCGCGCAGTCGCGGCGCGAAAGTGGCGCGGGTTTGCCGCCCGAGGGGCGCACGGCGACCATCGATGATCTCCAGCTGCACATCGGTTCCATAGTCGGCGGCCCGCCCGGGGCGCACGTAGAACTCGACCTCATGGCCCGCCGCCTGAAACGCCCGACCGTAAATCGTCGCGATGACTCCGCGACCGAACATGAGAATTTTCACGACGCACCCATCCGATAGTGTGGAGGCTGTCTCCACTTAGGACTATATGGAGACCGTCTCCACATGTCAACGGGAAGTGCCATGCCTGAGGAAAAACCACTGAGAGCCGACGCTCGCCGCAACCGGGACGCGATCATTGCGGCCGCCCGGTCGGTGTTCGAACACGACGAGCAGCTGCGATTCGACGACTTCGCGGCCCGGGCCGGTGTCGGAGTCGGAACCCTCTACCGACACTTCCCCACGCGGGAGGCGCTGGCGGCCGCGGTCTATCGCGGCGAAGTGGTCGCGCTGTGTGAGCGGGCCCGCGACTCCTCCGGGCCGGCCGCCGAAAGCCTCGACGCGTTCCTGCGCGCTTTCGTCGACTACGTGGTCGAGCACGCCGCCCTTGCACGCACACTTGCCACGGTCGTCGACCCCGCCACCCAAGCCGAGGGCGGGAACGAACTCGAACGCACACTCGCCGAGCTCATGGGTCGAGCCGCTGCCGACGGGGCGATTCGCGACGACGTCACCCCGGCATCCGTCATGATCGCGTTGCACGGCATCGGCGGCGCGACCGATCGCCCTGAGTGGGTGGCCGAAGCGCGCGCGGTCGCGGCTCTCATCATCCGCGGGCTGAAAGTCGACTAGCGGTCAGGGTTGGTCGGCGGCTCGGGTCGATCGGCGGCTCGGGTCGATCGGATGCCGGGGCCTCGGTCCGATCAGCCGGCCGGGATGAAGACGCAGAACGGGTGGCCCGCCGGGTCGGCGAAGACGATGAGACGTTCGTCGTCGTCATTCGCGCGGTCGTCGAGAACCGTGGCCCCCAGATCGAGGGCGCGCTGCCGCACGGCCTGCAGCTCAGCATCTGAGGCGACCTCGAAATCGAGGTGCATCATCTGCGGGCGCGGGCCCTCGGGCCAGGTGGGCGCGGGCATGCTGGCCACCTTTTGGAAAGCGAGGCGCCGCACACCGTCTGCGTCGGTCAAGACGAGGAAGTTTGCGTTGGAACCCTCGGACGCACCGTCGGTGCGTGGTTCGTCTCCCTCGATATAGGGAAGCCCCGTGAGGTGGTGGTAGAACTCGGCGAGCGCCCGCGAGTCTTCGGCGTCGAGCACGAACTGGCGCAGCCGCGGGGTCGGCGAAAAGATGCGAGTCTCGGTCATGCCCCCATGGTGCTCCGCGCTCACGCCGATGTCTAGACCCGTCAGGAGCCGGAGGAGTCCGCGAGGAGGGGCGGGCAGACGCCCTTGCGGGCCGTGAGTTCGAAGTGCCAGTTCTCGTTCGAATAGACCTGGCAGAGGCCGAAACGGGCGCCGGATGATGTCAGCCACTCCATGGCGTCGACCGTCGCGACGTCGGCGGCCCGGCCCGCGAGATGTTTCGACGTCGTGCCCGGCATGACCCAGCGCGACGCCTCCCGCACGCTGCCGTATTTATGGACGGCCTGCTGGAACAGGTAGCGCTGGTAACGCTCGCTGCGCCATCCCGCCGTGAGCGTGATCTCGGTGCCGTTGTCGGCGCGGGCGGCCGAGGCGGCACGGCGCAGGGCGTCGAGGAGAGCGCGGTCCAGGTTGGTGACGGCGGGCACGTCGTCGCGCAGCCCGAAACGCTCGCCGGAGACCGGGTAGCCGTCGTCGGCCGTGAGCTCGGACGAGTCGATGTCGCCCTCCGCCGATCCGGTATCGGCCGACCCGCCGGACGAGTCATCACCCTGGGTGCCGTCACCCGAACCATCCCCCTCGCCCGGCGCCACGGCAGAGTCGCCACCCCGAAGCCCGTCGACGAGCGTGTGCCCCGGGTTGTCGAGCGCGTTGCGGGCCGCCCCGCAGCCCGTGGCCGACACGAGCACGAGCGCGGCGAGGAGCAGAGCGCCGGCGGCACGGCGGGGCGAACACGACGGCGATGGCGACTGCGAAAGAGACGGCGACGGCGATGACGATGACGACGGCGACGACGATGACGACGACGACAGGGTGTTCTTGTTCATACCCTCAGCTTTTCGCGGCAGCCGGGGGCGGGGAACGGCGGGCGGTACCGCGTCGGATCATCCCATCGACGCGTTCGGGCGGTACGTCAGACCCGGTCTTCGGTCAGCCGGTGGTCGTGGGCGAAGACGACGAGCTGCACGCGGTCACGCAGCTGAAGCTTGCTCAGGATGCTGGAGACGTGGCCCTTGACCGTGGACTCGCTGATGAACTGGCGCTCGGCCACCTCGGCATTGGTGGCACCCTGCGCGACCGCGAAGAAGACGGCCCGCTCGCGCACGCTCAGCTGGCGGAAGATCTCGGGCGCCGGCGTCGGGGCGGCACGCTGCACATCGGCCGAGAACAGTTGCGACAGCTCGTCGGGCGCCAGCACGGTGTTGCCCGCGTGCACGGTGCGGATGGCCTCGGCCAGGAAGCTCGGCGTCGCATCCTTGAGGAGGAATCCGCTCGCGCCCAGCCGGATCGCGGTCGCGGCGGCGCGGTCTAGCGCGAAGGTCGTGAGCATGATGACGCGCGGTTTCGAGGGACTTTCACTCCCGGCATCCGCCCCGAAGATCGCGCGCACGGTTTCGACGCCGTCGAGCACAGGCATCCGGATGTCGAGCAGCACCACATCGGGCCCGAGTTCGTCGATCAGGCGCAACGCCTCGCGCCCGTTCGGCGCCTCTCCCACGACAACGAAATCGGGCTGCGCCTCGAGCGCCACGCGCACGCCACCACGGAACAGCTCCTGATCGTCGACCAGCAGGATGCGGATGGGCCCGGCGTCACTCATGGTGCACCGGCTGCGCCACAGACCCCGGCACGGAATCCGCCGCCTGCGCCGGAATACGGGCCCGAGCGGTATAGACGCCGTCAACGGCCTCGGCCTCCAACATGCCGCCCATCCCTTCGACGCGTGCGCGCATTCCTCGAACTCCCGACCCCGAGCCGGGGTTGCGGGTGAGCCCCACTCGATTCTCTACCTCGATCACGACATCGTGAGCACGCCAGGTCTCGCGAAAGGCCACGGGCTGACGCGCATCCCCGTGCCGGATGGCGTTCGTCAGCATTTCCTGAGCCACGCGACGGATGACCAGTCGGAGCCCCGCATCGTGCAGTCGCGGTTCGCCCCGGACGATGCGCTCGATGGCGACACCCGACTCCCGAACCTGCTCGATCAACGCATCCAGGTCGATGGTCTCGTCGTCGATGCCCGCGGCCGGGTCGCCGTTCAGCACCTGACGCACCTCGAGCAGCGAACGCCTGGCCGTGGCCGCGATGGTCGCCGACACCTGCCGCAGCCGATCCTCGTCGTGGATGAATTCGGTCGAATCGGCCTGCGCGATGATCACGGCGAGAGAGTGGCCCACCACGTCGTGCACATCGCGCGCCATCGTGGCCCGCAAGCGCTCGAACTCGGCGCTGTCGAGCGCCTTCACCATCTCGGTCTCGGCCTCGACGCGGCGGCCGGCCTCGATGCGCTGCGAGCGCAGGGCCCGCACGGCGAATCCCAACAACCAGGCGGATGCGAGCACGACGACGGGTGCGACCGACGCGGCGATCTGCCCCTCGGTCGAGCCGTACGCCATTTGGGCGTATCGCGTTCCCGTCTGCGTCAGGTAGGAGGAGGCCATGACGCCGCCGACCAGCGCCGAGACGGCTCCGGCGCCCAACTCCCAGCGGGTTCCGCGGCGGGCGCACGCATAGAGGACGAGGAGGAGGGCCAGGTCGGCGAAACCCGGGCGCTCGCTCAAAACGAGCTGGGCGATGGCGAGCAGCCACACGAGCGCGAGGCTGGCGAGGGGTGAGACGTTGCGGCATCCGATCGCCAGGAAAGCGAGAAGGGCGGTGAGGATGCCGGCGGCGTTGACCTCGAGCGGCGGGAAGACGGCCAGCAGCGCGACGACCAGGCCGGTGGCGACATCGGCGAGGATGAGCCGACGGCGGCCGCGCAGCAGCTCGATCATGCGCTGCACCTCAGCAGGGGGCCGGGCCGGGTCGCCTCGAACGTGTTCACACGGTTGACCCTATGCACTCGGCGAGGCGTCGGCAAAGCCGGGGATGGAAGCGCGAACACGGATGGCGAGCGCGCGCTCGATCACGCATTATGCTTCGCCTATGCCCGCCGATGCGCACCCCTCGCGCGATGGCGCGTACCTGCTGCGGGTGTTCGCGCGCCGGGCCGCGTTCCGGTGGCGTTTTCTCGGCACCGTGACGGCCGTGCTCGTTCTCGTCGCGACCCTGTTAAGCGCGCTCGCCGTGTTGGCCGCATCATCGGATGCCGGGGCTCTGCGCGGTGGGCTCACCGACACGGCTCCCGCCGCCACGTCGCTCACGGTGGACGTGCTGCGGCCGAACGGATCGCTCGCCGACCTCGATGCCACGCTCAAGGACACCGCCGCAGATGTGCTGGGCCCCGGCATCCCGACCGAGCGCTTCACGCTCACCGAATCGGCTCTCGGCCCGGTCACACGCACAGGTTCACCGCTCGTCGCCGACACCGCGGTGTATGCGTCGATCGGCGAGCTCACCGATGTCGAGCGTCGAGCGAGCCTCGTCGACGGCGCGTGGGCGGACGACGATCGTTCGGTCGTGGCGCCCGAGGCGGCCCGCGCGGTCGTGGGGCTCGCGGTCGGCGACGAGGTCGTCGTCGAGACCACGCGGGGTGACATACCGCTGCGGGTCAGCGGCTTTTACCGACTCGCAGAGGCCGGCGCGGGGGCTCCCGCCGAGCAGTGGGCCGTCGATCCCCTGCAGGGCGACGGAGCGCGAACCGAGTTTCCGAAACCCGGGCAGCGCAGCTATGAACCCGTGGTCGCGATCGGGCCGCTCCTCGCCGCCCCGGGCACACTCGACGCGCGCGACGTCTCGGCCGCCTTCGTCGACACCATCTTCCGCCCCGACTTCACGGCCGTCGACGAATGGGCGCTGTCGCCGCTGCGCGAGCGGCTGGTCGACGCCGATGTCTCGTTCTCGTCCGCCGTCGGCCGCCAGGCCACGACCGTCGCGTTCACGTCCGAACTCCCCCAGACCCTCGATGCGGTCGGCGGCGGTATCCTCGTCACGCGTACGGTCGTCGCCGTCTCGGGCGTGCTCCTCGCCCTGCTCGCGGTGACGGCGCTCGTGCAGGTGGCGCGCCTCGTGACCGAGAGTGGTGCCGTCGACCGGCGCCTCATGCGCTCACGTGGCGCCTCCCCTGCCCAGGTCGGTGCCCTCGTGGGCCTCGAGGCGGTCAGCGTCGCCGTCGTCACAGCCCTCGTGGCACCGGGGCTCGGTGCGCTCGTCTATCAGGCCATGGCCGCCGTTCCGGCCATGCGCGCTGCCCGGATGCCGGCTACCGCCTCGATCCCACTCGCGGCCTGGCTCGTGGCGGCCGGTGTGGCGGTCGTCTTCGTCGCGATCGTGGCGGCTCCCCTCCTCGTGCGCCGCGGGGCCGAGGCCGAGTTCGACGCCGAACAGGATTCGGCGGCGCGGGCGGGGCGCCTCGCGCCGCTCATGCGTTCGGGGCTCGACCTCGCCGTGATCGCTGTGGCGGTCGTCGCGGCGCTGCAGCTCTTCCGCCTGCAGGGCACCGTGCGCGCGGGAACCCTGGGCGTCGACCCCATCGCGGCCGTCGCCCCCGCGATCGTGCTGCTCGGGGCCGTGCTCCTGTGCCTGCGCCTCATGCCCCTCGTTGCGGCGGCGGCCGAGCGACGTTCCCGGCGCGCCCGGGGTGCCGCCTCCGCGCTCGCGTCGTGGGAGCTCGCTCGGCGTTCGCGCTCGTCGATCGCGGCCGTGCTCCTCGTGGCAGTGACCTTGGCGGTCGGCATCTTCAGCGTCTCGTTCCTCGAGACGTGGCGGCAGTCGCAGGCCGATCAGGCGGCGTTCGCGGTGGGACCACCCGTGCGCCTGGCGGCCGATGGCCGGGCCCCGAGCGAACAGGTCGAGGCGCTCACGGTCGGCACGACATCCGGCACCTCGCCCTCGGCCGCCCTGCGACGAGATGCGGTCGCCTCGTGGAACGACGCCGCACCCTCCGGTTCGCGCGTGCACGTGTTGGGGCTCGACGAGTCCGCACGGCGGCTGATCGACACGGGCCGCCTCGGCGAGGAGGGTGGCACCGCGATCGCCACCGCGCTCGCCCCGCGCGACGACGCGGACGATTCTGGCGAAGCCCTCAACGGCATCGCCATCGACGACGATGTGGCCTGGATGGGCGTGAGCGTGACGGCTCTTCCGACCACGGCCGACCCCGACGATACTCCGACCGGCGTGCGCGCGACGATATCGGCGATCACGGTCGACGCGGCCGGCGTCCTGACCGTGGACGCGCTCGGCACAGCCGATCTCGACGGGCAACCGCACGCGCTGCTCGGCCCCCTCTCGCAGCCCTCGGTGGGGCGCACACTCGTCGGGTTGCAATTGCGCTTCGAGGGCGAGCCCGCCACACGTTCCCTGCGCGGGTCACGGCTGCCGGTGAGCATGATCCTCTCGGATGCCGGGGCGCGCTCGTCTCGAGAGGCGGCCCCCGTGGCCCTCGACATCGCGCCCGTGATCGGGTGGGCGGGAGTGGCGTCTGATTACCAGGCGGAATTGCCGACGGTCGTCCCGGCGCCCTCGCCCACTCCGTCGCTCACGCCGTCGCCCTCGCCCACGCCGTCGCCGGCCCTCGCCGTGAGCGTCGACCTGCCGCAGGACCTCGCGGGCACCGGCGCGGTCGCGTCGCTGGTGGTGTGGGAGCCCGTGACCGCCTTGCCCGTGGTCGTGCCGACGGATCAGGCCGCGCGGTTGGGTCTCGGGCTCGCGGCCCCGTTCGTGCTCACCCTGGGCGACGCGGCCATCCCCTCGGCCGTCGCCGGCATGGCCCCGGCCGTGCCGGGTACGGTCGAAGCCCGCACCCTTGTCGGCGGGACGGCGGGGTTGGCGGCCACCAGTTCGGACGGATCGGCCGCGGGCGGCGTGTATCTCGTGGCCGATAGCGGATCACTCGCGCGCGCCCTTGCTCAGTACGGGGCTGCGGGAACGCTGCTCGACGAGTGGTGGGTCGACGTGCCCGCGGGGTCCGGCGAGGCCTACGTCGTGCGCCAGGAACGGGCCGCCGCCGCGGGAACCACCACCGAGGCCGACAGCACCGCCATCAGCACGCCCGTCAGCACGTCCGTCAACGCCGCCGTCAGCATCAGCATCGACGGCGTCACTCGTTCGCTGCAGGAGGGCCCGCTGCGCATCGGCACGCAGGCCGCCCTGTGGCTCACCATCATCACGAGCGCCGTGCTGCTCGCGATCGGTTTCGGCATGCACAGCGCGGGTTCGCTGCGCCGACGACGGCTCGAGTTCGCGCAACTGCGCGCCGTGGGATTCGAGCGCCGCGGCATCCTCTCGACGGTGTCGATCGAGGCGGGTGTGCTGAGCGCCGTCGGTATCGTCTTCGGCGTCGTGAGCGGTGTGGTGTTGGCCCAGCTGCTCGGGCCGCTCGTCTCGGTGTCCCCCACGGGTGCGCCGCCCGTGCCAGAGGTTCGCGTCGTGCTGCCCGCGGGGCCGATCGCGCTGCTGGTCGTCGAGCTCATCGTCGTGGTCGGCGCGGTGGTCGTGGCCGTCTGGGCCACGCAGCGGCTGGTCGAACCGGCCCGGCTGCTGCGGGAAGGGGCGCCTGAATGAGCGTCGTCCTGATTCTGCGGCGCGCCCGGCGCGACCTCGGATTGCTCGGTCTCACCGCCCTCATCGCGGCGGTCACGGTGTTCCTGGCCTGCTCGGCCCCGCGGCTCGTGCAAGACACCGTCGACCGCGGTGCCCGAGAAGCCGTTGCCACGGCGGGGCGCAGCGCCGACCTCGTGCTGGGCAGCAACCTCATCGCCGATCTGCCGGGCACGGGTTCCACCCCGGTCACCGCGCAGCAGGTCATCGATCTCGCCCCGCTGATCCCCGAGCGGCTACCACCGGCCCTGCGCAGCGTGGCACAGACGTCCCTCCCCTTCGCGGTGACACAAGCGGTGGATGTGGTCGGAGCCCCCGTCGAGGTGGGCATGCGCTTCGCCGCCCTCACGCCGGATGGCCGCACACACCTCGTCGTGGAGCGCGGCGAGCTGCCCGGCACCACCTCCAGCGCGTCGGATGATGCGCCCATTGAGGTTGCTCTGTCTGCCGTCGCCGCGCGCAGTATCGGCGCCGACGTGGGCTCGGTGCTGCGTCTCGAGACCGCGACGGATGCGTTCGACATCCGAGTCTCGGCCCTCGTGGCACCCGATGCGGGCGAGACGCCGGCCGGGCAGCGGACATCGTGGATCGATATCCCCAACCTGTGGCCCGACGAGACCGATGGTGACCCCGTGGTCGGAACGGGACGGCCGAGAACCGAGCAGGTGTCGGTTCTCATCGACCCGGAGGCCATGACGCGCGTCACGGCGGCCCTGGTCGACCCCGTGCCGGCCGGTATTCGCGTGACGCTCGATCCTGGCGGGTTCACGGAAGACGTCGTGACACGCGTCGCGCAAGAAATCGAAGCACTGAAGGGCACGGCAGCCGATCTCACCCCCGGCGAGCCGGTCACCCTGCTCGCGCAATCGAGCTTCGAGGCGTCGCTGGCCGACTACCCGCCCGCTGCCTCGGCGGCAACGGCCCAGATGACCATCGCCATCGCGGGCATGCTCGTCGCCGCCATCACCGTGCTGTTGCTCGCCTGCGCCCTCCTCACCGCGCGGCGCACGGCGGGCCTCACGCTCGAACGCGCGCGCGGCACATCACTTCTGGCCATCGGATGTCGCGCGGGCGTCGAAGCGGTCGTGACGACGGCACTGGCCACCGTCGTCGGCATCCTTGCAGCGGGCCTCGTCTTCCCCGGCCCCGGGACGCTCTGGTGGTTAATCGCCCTCGTGGGCCTCGTTGCGGTCGCTGTGCCCGTCGTGCAGGCCGTCCGGGTGACGCGCGCCGCCTGGCCGACGAGCCGGCGGGTGGCGAATCCGAGCGAACGACGACGGGCTGTTCGGATGCGGGCGCGCCGACGTCTCGTGCTCGAAGCCCTTCTCGGCGCCGTGACGCTCGCGGCCGTGGTCGCCGTCGTTCAGCGCGGCGCGCTCCCCGCAGGCCCGACGGGCGGCGGACCCGGGTCGGCATTCGCCCCGGGCGCCCTGGGCGTCGACCCGCTCGTCGCCGTCGCGCCCGCCCTGATCGCGGCGAGCGTGGCCGTGGCGGCAGCCCGCCTGCTGCCCCTCGCCCTCCGACCGGCGCTGCGGCCCGCGCGGCGTTCGCGGGGAATCGCCGGCCTGTTGATCGCAGCCCAGCTCGAGCGCACGCCCACCCTGCTGCCCGTGTTCGCCGCCACGCTGGCCGTCGGCATCCTGTTCGCGGGCGGCAGTTTCGCGGCGACGGTCGACAGTGGCCAGGAGAACGCCTCCTGGTCGGCCGTCGGCGGAGATGCGCGCGCCGACGGTTCGTTCACGCCCGACGATGTGACGCGGGTGCAGGGGTCGCCGGACGTCACGGCCGCCGGCGCCCGCCTCGTTCTCCGCGGTGTCGACGCGACGGGCGAACGCGGCAGCACGCTCGTCAGTGTCACGGGGGTGACGGCCGGATCGGAGCGGCTGATCGGTGGGCGGCCCGACGATCCGGCCTATCGGACGACCGTGACCGACATCCGTGCGCTGCGGGGCGAGGATTCGTATAGCGAGGTCGAGGGGCCTGTGCGCGCGCTGGCCGACGCCGCCCTGATCGAGCGTTACGGCGAGACGGGTTTGAGTATCGAGATCAACGACCGCACCGTCGACGTGGAGCTGGTGGCGCCGCTCGATGTGCCTCTGGCCGGGCAGACGGATGAGGTGGGCTCACGTCTGCTCGTCGACCTCGACGCCCTTTCGAACGCTGTGGGCACTGCCTTGCCCGCCACCACGATCGTCGTCGACGGGGCGGGGGCTGCGAGCGCCGTGGCGAGCCTCGGCCCGGATGCCGAGGTCGAGACGCGTGCCGGCTGGCTGGCCGAGCGGCGCGGGTCGGCCCTGATCGCGGGAACCACGCACACCATGCAGCTGGCCGCGGGGGCCGCATTCGTGCTGGCGATGCTGGCCGTTGCCGCCGCCGTTCTCGGGCAGGCGCGCGGCCGTGTGCGCGACGTCGCCCTGATGCGCACGCTGGGGGCCGGGCGCGGCGCGGGCTGGTGGCTCGCGTTCGCGCAGACCCTGCCCGTGGCCCTCGCGGCGTTCCTCGGCGGAGTCGGTGCGGGGGCCCTCATCCTCTACGTGGTGGGCCCGTCGCTCGGACTCGACATTCTCACGGGCCGCGAGGAGACCGCGATGGTGCTCGATCAGACGACGCTCGCCGTGGCCGCCGCCGGAATCATCCTCACCCTCGGCGCGGCCATCTTGGGCGAGCGCATTGCCGCCAGTCGCCGCGCCTTGCCGACAGTGCTTCGAGTAGGAGAGAGCTCATGACCGAACCTGTGATCACGCCGGCCGCGAGGGCTCCGGGAGCCGCGGCCTACGGCGCCGACGCCGTCATCGTGTGCGACAACATCGTGCGCATCTTCCAGACCGGGTCGATCGAGGTGCAGGCGTTGCAGGGGCTCGACCTCGTCGTGCAGCCCGGCGAGATGGTCGCGATCGTGGGGGCTTCGGGGTCGGGCAAGTCGACGCTGCTCGGCATCCTGTCGGGGCTCGACCTGCCGACCGCGGGGCGCGCGACCGTTGCGGGGCACGACCTGCTCACGCTCAGCGCGCGACAGCGGGTGCAGTACCGCCGCGAGGTGGTGGGGTTCATCTGGCAGCAGACATCCAAGAATCTGTTGCCCTACCTGACGGCCGCCGAGAACATCGGATTGGCGCTCAGCTTTGCCGGTGCCTCCCGCGCGCGCCGCCGCGAAAGAACGGCGCAGGTGCTCGAGGCCCTGGGCATCGCCGAACTGGCGGCACGGCGCCCGCACGAGATGTCGGGTGGTCAGCAGCAGCGGGTCGCGATCGGGGTGGCCCTGGCCAACGAGCCCGCCGTGCTGCTCGCCGACGAGCCGACGGGTGAGCTCGATTCGGCGACGAGCGACGACGTTTTCGAGGCGCTGCGCACGGCCAACCGGGTGCTGGGCACGACGGTCGTCATCGTCACGCACGACGCCTCGGTCTCGGGGCGGGTGCAGCGCACGATCGCGATTCGGGATGGTCGCACCTCGACCGAGGTGGTGCGCCGCACGGTGGTCGACGATGCGGGTGCCGAGACCGTGCACGCCGAGGAGTTCGCGCTGCTCGACCGGGCCGGCCGCATGCAGGTGCCCGCGGCCTATCGCGAGCGGCTCGGGCTGCGGGATCGCGTGCGGCTCGAACTCGAGAGCGACCACGTGGGGGTGTTCGCAGACCGCTCCGGGCAACCGGCAGAGTCGCGCTCCCCCGGCGCCGAAGAGGGTCCCGGTGCCGATGGCCCTTCCCCCACCGAGGATGGCTCGAGCCCACTCACCGATCACGCGCCGAGTGTCGACGACCCCTCCCTTTCGCCGTTCCGGCGTCCCCGGCGCGCACGCACCGATTCCACCGACTCCACAGACCCCGCCGACTCCACCGACTCCACCGACTCCGAGGAGACCGGACGATGACCGACGCCATGATCCAGGTCGAGAATCTGACGCGCACGTATCCATCCGGCACGGGCACGGTCGATGCGCTCTCGGACGTGTCGTTCAGCATCCAGCCGGGTCGCATCGCCGCTTTGGTCGGTCGCTCTGGCGCCGGCAAGACCACGTTGCTCAACTGCATCGGCGGTCTCGACACCACGACTTCGGGCCGCGTGATCGTCGACGGCACGGATGTCGCCACCCTCGACGACCGCGCGCGCACGACCCTGCGCCGCGACAAGATCGCCTTCGTGTTCCAGACGTTCGGCCTGCTACCCCTGCTGACCGCGGCCGAGAACGTGAGCCTGCCTCTTCGACTGCGACGGCTCGATCCGGCCGAGCGCGAGGAGCGGGTGGCGCACTACCTCGACCTCGTGGGGCTCGGCGCGCAGGCCCAGCAGCGGCCCGGCGAGCTCTCGGGCGGGCAGCAACAGCGCGTAGCCATCGCGCGGGCTCTTGCGGGGCGGCCGCGCCTGCTCATCGCGGATGAGCCGACGGGGCAGCTCGATGCCGACACGGGCGCCAGCATCCTCACGCTCTTGCGCGACGTCGTGCGGGCCGAGGGGACGACGGCCATCATCTCGACGCACGACCCGAAGATCGAGGCCGTCGCCGATCAGGTCATTCGGCTCGCCGACGGGCGGGTGCAGCCGGACGAGGTGCGCCGCGGGCGGCACGCGAACCCGAGCCAACCTCACTAAGGGCGGATAGGGTTCCGCGCTCGCACCCAGTCGGCGATGTGTTGAATACTCGGGCGAAAAGCCGGGTCGAGCGGCCGGTTGAGGAAGGCGTGTGCGGTCCCGGGCATCACGCTGTAATCGGTCTCGACGCCGGCGGCAACGAGCTCGCGCCCGAACTGCCCGCCCGACGCGCGCATGGTGTCGCGGTCGGCATCCACCAGGAGGGACGGCGGGAAGCCGCTCAGGTCGTGCCCGCCCGCGAACGCCATCGGGTCGCGGAGAACGGCGGGATCCCCGACATACATGCGGTTCAGGATGTCGAGAAGCGCGGCCGAGTGCGAGTATCGGCGATGGCCCCGCGACTGAGGCCGGTCCTCGCGCGGGCCCTTCGGCAGGCGTGCGTGAAAGAACCCGTAGGTGAAGAAAGTGCCGAGAAGCGGTGCGTCTCCGTCGGCGGCGAGCCGCATGACAGCACCGGCAGAGAGGCACGCGCCGGCGCTCGCACCGCCCAGGATGACACCCTCGGGGTGCTGCTGCTGGACCTGCCGCACGACCGCGACGACGTCGTCGAGCGGCACCGGGAAACGGTTGCGCGATCGCGCCCGCCGGTTGTCGGCGGTGTGGGCGGCGCGGCTCAGCGAGGGGCGAACGAGTCGATAGCCGACAGCGGTCGTCGCGATGCCCTCGGCGGCGAGCGCCCGCGCCACCTGATCCGACTCCGGCAGCTCCAGGCTGCCCCGGATGAAACCTCCACCGTGCACCCACACCACGGGCGCGGCAGGGCGCGGATGCCCGGGGTCGACGTAGTGCCGAATCGGAACGCCGCCGTGCGGCCCCGGCACGACACTGTCGGTGACCTCGATGCTGTGTTCCCCCATCCGCTCAGCCTATGTCGGCCGGGCCCGCCACCCCGGCTACCCTTAACAGAATGCAGAAGAACGCGGGATGCCGGTGGGTCGACGTTCACGACGACGAGACCGGGGCGCCCTTCCCGGTGTTGGTCATGTATCCGACCGATTCCCCCGAGCAGCCGACCAAGCTGGGCCCCTACACGGAGAGTGTCGCCCTCGACGCCGAGGTGGCCCCGCCCGCCGATGGTTCGCGCTTTCCGCTCGTCGTCTTGTCGCACGGCAACGGCGGTTCGCCCCTGCTCTACCGCGACCTCGCGGCGGCGCTGGCTCGCGCCGGTTTCGTCGTCGCAGCACCCACGCATCCGGGCAACAGCATCGGCGACAACGCCTCCTATGGGCGGGTGGCGAACCTGGTCGACCGGCCGCGGCATGTGGTCGAGGTCATCCAATTCATGCTGAGCGACCCTCGTTTCGCGTCGGTGGCGCGCCCCACGGATGTCGGCCTCATCGGGCATTCGATGGGCGGCTACTCGGTGCTGGCCGCCGCGGGCGCCGTGCCGACGGCTTTTGCGCGCGAGACCGAGTCGGGCGAACCCGAGAAGCTGCACCCGCGCACGAGTCGTCGCGTCGGCGCGCTGGTGTTGCTCGCGCCGGCGACGCCGTGGTTCCAGGAGCAGACGGCGCTGCGCAACGTGGAGGTGCCGATTCTGCTGATGTCGGGCGAACACGACAAGCACACCCCCGCGTGGCAGGGCGACATCGTGCTCGACGGCGTGCCGGACCGGTCCCGCGTGCGGCACGAGGTCGTGGAAAACGGCGGGCACTTCTCGTTCCTCACGCCGTTCCCCGAGGTGATGCAGAACGCGAGTTTCCCGCCCTCCCAGGACCCGTCAGGCTTCGACCGCGAGGCGTTCCACGCCCGCATGAACGCCGACGTTGTCGCCTTCCTCGCGGACACCCTCGTCTAGATCGGGCTGCGCCGACTGCAGCTCGGCCGCACCCCGGGGTGCCACGTCGCACGCCCGGTGCACCAGGGCCGCGGCACCGACCAATGGGCCGTCTCCCGCAAGACCCGTCGGTCGGATCGTGACGGCGGAGGCGTAGGGGAACAGCGCGCTCTCTGCCGCCGCCGCCCGCACCAGGTCGATGTAGTCGGGCGCCACATTCGCGAACCCGCCACCGATGGCGACCGCCTCGAGATCGAGCAGGGTTGTCACATTGCTGATCGCCAACCCGACGGCTTCGGCCGACCGCCGCACGGCGGCTCTCGCTATGGGGTCGCCGTCTGCGTACGACGCGGCGAGCTGCTCGCCCGTCCGCCCGAGCCAACCTCGGCTCTGAGCCCATGCCACCGTGCGTGGCCCGGCCGCGATGCCCTCGAGGGTTCCAGAGTCGCTCGGGCCGCCTGCGTCCGCGGGGCGCAGACGCAGCTGGCCGATGTGGCCCGCATTGCCCGACGCACCCGAAACCATGTTCCCCTCGAGGATGATGCCGCCGCCGACGCCGGTGGACACGACGATTGCCATCGAATGGCGGGCACCGCGGTTGGCGCCCCGCCACCGTTCCGCCAGCGCGATGCAGGTACCGTCGAGACGCAACACCACCGGCACGTCGGGGCTGTCGTCACCCAGCTCTGCCCGGACCGCCCGCGCGACCACGTCGACGACCGGGAACCGATCCAGAGCGGCCAGATTCTTAGGGGAAACGGCACCCCGTGCCAGGTCGACAGGGCCGGCGGACCCGATTCCGACACCGACGATTCGGACACCGCGCGGCGCGGTCCGCAGCACGTCGACCACCACCCCGACGATGTTGCGTGTCAGCCCGGCGGCATTGCCGACTCCACCCGTGGCGGCCCGTGCGGTGCTGCCCGGCACGAGGAAGCCTCGGTCGTCGACCAATGCCGCAGCCACCTTCGTGCCACCGATGTCGACGGCAAGCGCGAGAGGACTGCCGTGGTGCGAGGGATGATTCCCGTCCATGTGTCAGCCCGTCCGGCCCCGGCGTCGCCGAGAGGCGGCGATGAGGAGGCCCGCTCCGAGAAGGGCCAGCGCGAGGACCCCCAGCACTCCCCCGTCCGCACCAGAGTTCGCGAGCCGCGCGTCAGGACCCTTGCCAGCGTTGAGCGCTGCGCCTTCGGACCCGGCAGCGCCGGGATCGACGAGGACGGGCGAGTCCGTCGGCGAAGGTGGCGTCGGCGAGGGTGACGGAGTGGGCTCGGTCACGGGTGGCACCACGGCCGCCGGTGCGACCAGACGCACATCGTCCAGCGACAGGGTGCCCGCGCCCGCCCCGCCGAGGTAGAACGAGAACTCGGTCACCTGGGTCGGATCGAGCACACCCTCACCGGCCCAACTCGGCGGCGCGAAGTCGTCGAAGGGGATCTCGATCTCGGTCCAGTCGGCGCCCGGCATGGGCACCGTCGCCTCCCAGAACGCGCCACCGGCCACGAATTGCACGCTCAGGTCCTGGTCGGGACTGCCTCCGCGCGCCGTGAAGGCTATCGAGTCGTATCCCCACCAATCATCGGCCGCCGCGAGTTTGTGCGTGACGCCGGCATAGCCGGGGCCCGCCAGGTCGTAGGCGAAGTCCGCGGTCTGCCCGTCCGGGCTCGGGGCATCACCCGCGGGCGCTTCTACCAGGGCACCGGCGATGGCGCCGCCACCCGTGTTGCGCACGTAGGCCGCGTTCACCGACGCGTCGTCGGCATAGGACTCGAAGTCCTCGATGACGCGATCCGTATCGGGCAGTGGCGCCGCATCGAACGTCGCCGATCGAGGGTCGGAGACCGTCTCGCCCGTGCCGTTCACGGCCACGACGGTCCAGACATACGTGGTTCCCGGCGCGAGTTCCACGGCGGGATCGAGCGTCGTGCCCCGCAAGCCGGTCAGGGCGACGAGCGGTTCGGCGGCACCTGCGGCGCTCAACGCGAAGCGGTAGTACGCCGCATCGGGGGCCTCCGTCCAGACGAAGCGCGGGGTCGCACGCACACCCTCGGCGCCGTCGGCAGGCGCACTCAACGCGAAGGCTCCCGGTGCCGACGTCGGCACCGCGGCGGCCGAGTGCAGCGTGACGGATGCCAGAGCCACTCCGGGCAGCAGAACGACGCGAACGGCGGATGCATCATCGAAAACTCCGGTGTCCACAACGTCTCCCGGGCTCGCACCCTGGACGCGCTGCCAACCCGTGTCACCGCGACGAACCTCGATCGTTATGCCGTCGGCAGGGGCAGATCCGGCCGTGGAACGTACCTGCACGCGGTTGATCCGCTCTCCGGCCCAGGTGATACTGCCGCCCGATCCGCCGGCGCGGGCGATCGCGCCCCGCGGTGTTCCCTGGAGCACCACGCCGGAGTGTGCGGACGCGAGTGAGAAACTCTGCAGCGGATCCACGAGCAGGTCGGCGTCGGCCCCCGGCTGCGCGGTCTCGGAAGCCGGCCCGAAAGAGCCGTCGGGCTTCACGGGAACGACTCGGTAGCGCGAACCCGGAGCCGGCGCGAGGTCGGTCACGGGTGAGGCTTCGGCCGGGACGGCTCCCGCTCCGAGAGACGTCCACGTGATCCCATCCGTCGACACCTCGACACGGTAGGTGGCGGCCCCTGCCGTTCCGCGCCACGCGATCTCATTCACCCCGTTGACGTTGTCGACCGATGTGATGAGGGGCTGCCCAAGGGCCAGCGTGCCCGTCTCGGACCTGAGCGCGCGGCTGAAGCCCGTGATGGCGGCGACCTGCTCACGCATCTTCCCCGTCGTTCCCGGGTAATGCAGTGTGAAGCCGTCGTCGTGGGGCACGAACCCGCCGCGGTCGTCGTGGCCGAAGAGGGACCACAGCATCATTCCCGAGACGTCGTCGTTCGCGACGAGCGGGTCGAGCAGCGCCGGCGACGCCGAATTCGAGCCGTATTCGCCCGCGATGTACACCTTTCCCGCTGCCACGACCGCTGCCGCATCCGCTGTCACCTTCTGGGCGGTCGGCGGGTAGTAGTGCACATCGACGATGTCGAGGTCGGCCGCGGCCAAAGTATCGGGATCGATATCGAAGCGGCGGCCGGCCGACACCAGTTGTTCGGGCGCGCGCTCGCGAATGAAGGCGACCTGTTCGTCGATCCAGGGCCGCGTCATCCCCTCGAGTTCGTTGCCGAGCTCCCACGCGAGGATGGTCGGGTCAGCCGCATATGGCACGCCGGTCAGGGCGTTGGTGCGGCCGACAATACGGTCGACGTACTCCTGGTAGGCGTCGATAGCGGCACGATCTGTGTAGAAGTCGGCCGATTGCAGGCCCAGGGGCGTCGTGAAATCCCGGTGCCCGCCGTGGTAGTACTCCCATTCATCGGTCAGAGGCAGAATGAGCCGGATGCCACGCTCCCCCGCATAGGCGATCGCGAAGTCTATGGTCGCGAACGCTTCCTCGTTGTATTCGCCGAGGGACGGCATGATGGCGAGCGGGTTGGCGTCGTTCTGACCCGTGGACGTCATCATGTGCGACCGCAGAACCGTCAGCCCCATCTCGTCGGCCGTGTCGATGGCGTCCTTGATGCGGAAGAAGGTCGGATAGTCGACCCCACCAACGTTCTCGTCGAGTCCCAACCAGTAAGCGTTCGCCCCATTGAACCGGAAAGGTTCGCCGCCGAGCCGCAAGGTGGCACCGTCGCGGGTGACGAATTCGGTGTTCTGGGACGTCCAGTCCGTGGGCGCCGCGCTCGCGGGGGCGGTGGCAGCCCCCGCAAGGGTCAGCGCCGTGAGCGATGTCAGGGCGATCGCGCCGGTCGCGACCGCGGCGATCGCTCTGGTCGTCAGGGTGGGTGGTGTCATCGTGGGCTCCTTCGTCCAGCGGTGAAAACGTCGGGGCTCAGCGCCAGTCGGCGACGAGCTGGTTGGCCGTGCGCACGACGCGTGGCGAGGCGAGCGCCGAAGCATCCACCTCGGCGTCGAGCAGCACATGGAACGTGTGCGTCTCGCCGGGCATGAGCGTGACGAGCATGTCGTCGACCACGGCGTCGGGCGACACCTTGTCGACGAGCAGGGCCAAGTCGCGCACCAACACGTCGGCGGTCACTGTCACGGCGTAGCCGTCCGATACGCGCTCGACCTCGACACGCGGGCTGGATGCCTCGATCGACGAGTCCCGGCATTCGGTGTAGAACCAGAATGCGCGGTCGCCGCCGACCGTCGCCATGAGCACCTCGCCCGCGGGGTCGGTGGCCTGCGCGACATCCGTCGGCACCTCGATCGACGTCGAGGAGCGCGGTTCGAGGGCCAGGGCAGCGGTCGAGGTGGCCAGCACGGTGCCGTCGAAAGCGAAACGGGTGATCTCGACCGTGTCCACCCAGGCATCCGGCCCGTCGTTGACCACAGAGACGACAAGCGAGCCACCGTCACGCGGCTGGATGGTGACGAGCCGGTCGGCGTAGACATGCTTCAGGGCATAGAGCAACGGTTTAGGACGGCCGTAGCCGTCGACCGCAGCCCATGACGTCACAGGCCAGCAGTCGTTCAGCTGCCAGACGACCGTGCCCATGCACCGCGGGCTGAGCGACCGGAAGTGTTCGATGGCATAGGTAACCGCGTTGGCCTGGTTCAGCGACATCGCCCAGTGCCAATCCTCCGTGTCGTCGGGCAACGGCAGGTGCGCGACGAGGCCGTCGGTGAGCTTGTCGTTGCCGTCGGTCGCCTTCTGGTGCGCGATCATGCCGGGCGATTCGGGGGTGAGCGGAATGTCCGAGATTGCTCGTTCGATCGTCGACCACGTGGCCGGCCCCTGCCAGCCGAATTCGGCGACGAACCTCGGCGAGACGTCGCGATAGGCCGGGTAGTCCACGCGGTTCCAGTGCTCCCACAGGTGAACCGAGCCGTGGTCGGGGTCATTGGCGGGGATGTCGATGCTGCCCGACCAGGGCGACCCCGCCGTGTAGGCGCGGCCCGGGTCGATTTCGGAGACCAGCCGCGGGAGGAGGTCGAGGTAATAGCCGAGCCCCCACGTGCGACCCTGCAGGCGCTTGCCCCAGCCCCACTCCTCGAAGCCCCAGATGTTCTCGTTGTTGCCGTTCCAGAGCACGAGGCTCGGATGCGGCATCAACCGAGTGATGTTGTCGCGCGCCTCGGCTTCGATCTCGCTCCAGAGCGGCTCCTCCTCGGCGTAGCTCGCGCAGGCGAACAGGAAGTCTTGCCACACCATGATGCCGCGCTCGTCGCACAGCTCGTAGAAGTCGTCGCTTTCGTAGTAGCCACCGCCCCAGATCCGAAGCAAGTTCATATTGGCGGTCTCGGCCTGATCGAGGCGGGCGCTCAGGCGCGCGCGGTCGACGCGCGTCACGAACGCGTCGTCGGGAATCCAGTTCGCACCACGCACCCAGACCGGCTGGCCGTTCACGATGAAGCGGAATGAGGTGCCTTCGGCATCCGGTTCGAGTTCGACGACGACGGTGCGGAAACCGATACGCAGGGCGCGGATGTCGAGCTCCGTGCCGTCGGCCAGCGCCCCGTCGACAACCCGCACGGTCAGGTCGTAGAGCGGCTGCTCGCCGAAGCCCCGCGGCCACCACAGGTCGACGTCATCCACCACGAGCTCGACGGCAACCGACGACACACCACCCTCGGGGACCGCTCCGGTGATCGGCACCTCGGCGCGGACTCCCGCCACCTCGGCGACGACCGTCACGGCGCGATCATCCGACCGTTCGACATCGACCTGCACCGACACGTGACCGCGCGCGGGCGCATCGACCGTCACGATTGGGCGCACGGCCCCCAGACGCGCGCCCTGCCACGACTGCAACGTCACGGCCTTCCAGATGCCGGCCGACGCAGCATCCAGCCCCCAGTCCCACCCGAAATTGCAGGCGGCCTTGCGGATGGCGTTGAACGGGTGGAAGTACGTGTGTGGGCGGTAGCCGATGTCGAGGCTGGCCTGATCGGCGAAGGCGACGGGCGACCCGAAGCGCACGACCAACTCGTTGTCGCCCTCGACCAGCAGGTCCGCGACCGGCAGACGGTAGGTGCGGTGCTGGTTGCGCGTCGACGCGACCTTCTGGCCGTTGAGCAGCACCGTTGCGACCGTGTCGAGGCCCTCGAAAACCAGATCGTGGCGGTCGCGGCCGTCAGCATGCCACTCGAACGTGGTGCGGTACTCCCAATCGCATTCGCCGATCCACGTGACCTTCTGCTCGTTGCGGTCGAGATACGGGTCGGGGATGAGGCCCGCATCGAGCAGATCGGTGTGCACGAGACCCGGAACGCGCGCGGGCACCGAGACATCCCTCAGATCGGCGGGCACCGGGCCCTGCAAAGCCCGCAGCGACCAACCGTCGTGCAGGGTGCGCGTGCTCACGGTGGACAGGTCGGTGGTGGTGAGGGTCATTTCGTTGCTCCTGAGGTGAGGCCGTTGTAGATGTAGCGCTGAAGAAAGAGGAAGGCCAAGAGGGTGGGGATGATGACGAGGATCGTTCCGGCGGCGATGACCTGCCACTGCGAGCCGAACGGGCCCATGAAGCGGAAGAGCGAGGTCGAGATCACCCCGAGCTCCTGCGACGGCATGTAGAGGAACGGTATGTAGAACTCGTTGTAGATGGCGATGCCCTTGATGATGATCACGGTGGCGATCGCGGGCTTCAGAAGCGGCAGGATGACGCGCCAATAGATGGTGAAACGGTTCGCGCCGTCGAGCATGGCCGCCTCGTCGAGCGAGACGGGGATGGACGACATGAACTGCAGGAAGATGTAGATCGCCACGATGTCGGTGCCGGCGAACAACAGGATGGCGGCGCCGCGCGTGTTGAAGAGGTCGAGCGCCGAGATCACCTGGAACGTGGCCACCTGGGTAGTCACGGACGGCACGAGGGTGGCCAGAAGGAATAGCCCGAGCACGAGCTTGCGGCCGCGGAACCGGAACCGGTCGACCGCGTAGGCCGCCATCGTGCCGATCAAGATGGTGCCGGCCACCGATACGACCAGGATGATGCCGGTGTTGATGAATCCCATCACCATGCCACCCTGCGAGAACGCGGTGGCGAAGTTCTCGAAGTTGAGCCAGTTCGACGGCGGAGTGAGCGGGCCGGTGGTGCGCTGCTCCTGGTCGGTCTTGAAGGCCAGCATGAAGATCGTGACGAGGGGCACGATCGCGAACAGGCTGGCGACGATGAGCGATAGGTACTTGAGGGTTGTGGCGACGGTATTCTTCACGATTCATCCCCTCTCTCGTCGGGGAACACCCGACGCTGGACCGCCGTGATGACGAGGACGATGATGAGCAGGACCACGGCCATGGCCGATGCGAGGCCGACCTTCGAGAACTTGAACGCCGTGTTCACCGTTTGGATCACGAACGTCTCGGAGCCGTTAGCGCCGCCCGTCATGATGTAGGGCATCTCGAAGGCCGAGAGGGCACCGGCGATGGCGAGGATGAACGACAACCCGAGGATGCGTCGGATGCTCGGCAGGATGATGAACCGGAACTTGTGCCACGAGTTGGCTCCGTCGAGATCGGCCGCCTCGTACTGTTCGGCCGGAACAGACTGGATGGCCCCCAGGAAGAGCACGAAGTTGAGGCCCATGTAGCGCCACACCGACGTGCCGGCGAGCGAGATATTCACGAGCGACGGGTCGCCCAGCCATTGGCCGGGGTCATGGATGCCGACGGCCGCGAGCAGCGCGTCGAGGGTTCCGCCCGGCCGGAAGAAGTAGAGGAAGACCAGGCCGATCGCCACACCATTGATGAGGTAGGGGAAGAAGATCACGCCCTTGAAAAGGTTGCGGAAGCGGGTCTTGAAGCTCAGAAGGGTGGCGAAGTACAGCGCCAGCACGAGCTGCGCGACGGCGCCCGCCAGGTAGTACAGGCTCACGAAGAAGACCTGGAAGATCTCGGGCTGGGTGAAGATCTGGACGAAGTTGCCGAAACCGACGAACTCCTTCTCGGGGTCGAGGCCGTCCCACGACGTGAGGCTGTACCAGAACATGTTGCCGACGGGAATATAAGTCAGCACGATGAGGAAGGCCAACGGGATGATGAGGAACAGCCAGGGTGTCGTGCCCGAGCCGGTCAGCCGGTTGCGGCGGCGCGACGAGATCGGCGCGAGCGCGCGGGCGGTCAGGGCCGGATCGCCCTTGAGTGTGGACATGCGTCTACCTTCGATTCGTTCGATGGTTGACGCCGTGGCCCCGCCACGCTGCGGGGCCACGGCGCTTCGTGTGGAGGGCGCTACTTCGCGTCGACGGTGGCGCGGGCAGCGGCCCACCGGTCGTTGAGGTCCGCGAAGACGCTCTCCTTGTCACCATCCGCGGCGCCACGCGCCACGTCGATCAGTTTCTGCCGATAGATGTTGCCGAACAGGTCGATCTCGGCCTCGTTCGCGATGTCGTTGATCACGGCTTCCTTGCCCACCGGGTCGGCGGCGAGCTCGATGTAGTTCACGCCGAGCTCCTGGAAGTCCTTCAGCGTGTCGGGGGCGGGGTCGCTCACGACGGGGCTGATGGCGCCCTGGCTGGCGGCGTATCCGGATTCGTTCGTGAACCAGTCGACCCAGGCCTTCGCCGTGGCCTTGTTCTTCGAGTACTTGCTGATCGCCAGGAACTTGTCCGAGGCGGTCACCGACGTGAAACCGGTGTCGGTCTTCCAGGGCATGGGCCAGAAGCCGATGACGTCGCGGGATTCGCCGGCCGCTTCGGCGGCGTCCTGCATCTGGCTCACGGCCCACGAGCCGAGGATCATCGAGCTGACTTCACCCGATGCGAGCAGGTTCTTCGACTCTTCCCAGTTGGTGGTTGTCGGGTCGGGTTCGCTCAGACCGGCCGCGACCGTGTCGAAGAGCAGACCGTCGATGTTGTACTGGTCGTTGCCCTCCGTCCAGGGCGCGTCGTCCTCGATCATCTGCGTGCGCACGGTGTCGCCCTGCACGGTGCCGAGGTTGCCCTCGATCGTTGCGAGCGGCCATCCGTCTTTGTAGTTCGTGTAATAGGGGATGGAACCCGTCGCCTTGATCTTCTCCAGCGCGTCGAGGTACTCCTCCTCCGTGGCGGGCGGCGTCGTGATGCCGGCTTTCGTCCAGACATCTTTGTTGAAGACGTAGCCCATGGCCGAACCGAACGTCGAGACGCCGTAGGCGGTGCCGTCGAACGAGCCCTCATTGGTGAATCGGTACTTCTCGGACAACTCTTCGGTGCTGCCCATGGGCTCGAAGTAGTCGGCGTACTTGTCTTTGGTCACATTGGACGACGGGATGAGGAGGACGTCGCCGTAGTCGCGGGAGTTGAGCCGGATCTTCGCGTCGCCCTCATAATCGGTGAGCGCTTCGAACTTGACCTCGGTGCCCGGGTATTTCTTGGTGAACTCGGCGGCGTAGTCCTTGAACGTCGTGTCGACGAGGTCGGTCCTGTTCGTCAGAACCGTGATGGTGCCGGCCGGCTCGCCGTCGTCGTTGGCGGCGCCACCGGCGCAGCCGCTGAGGAGGAGTGCGGCGATGGCGGCGGTTGCTGCCACGCCGAGGCTCGGTCTGATGGTCACGTGAACTCCTTCGTTCGGTGCGACGGGTGGGGTGGATGCGCCGCCGCTGTGATCGAGTATGGAGGGGAATCGGCGCTCTCGCAACACATACATTAGTAATTTATGTTACGAGCGGGTAACGAAGGATTGGGTTGTCGGGGGGCTTTCAAGTCTGCCGACGAGTTGCAGCGACGACCGCTACGGCTGCGGCACCGGCCCGGTGGTCGCCCGCCGAACGAGCGTCGCTCGCGGCGCCTCCCGGTCGGCGGCTGGGGCACCACTCAGGAGCGCGAGCAGCGATTCCCCCGCCAGTTCGCCGATGCGCTGCACGTCGTGACTGAGCGCCGAAAGGGCCGGCTCGGACAACTGACATTGCGCGGAATCGTCCCAGGCCACGATCGAGACATCGCGCGGGGCGGCCAAGCCGGCCTCCTGCGTGGCGCGCAGGCCGCCGAGCGCCATCTGGTCACTGTCGAACACGACGGCGGTCGGCGGTTCCGCGCCCGCCAGCAGGGCCGACATCGCCCGCGCGCCCGACTCGAGCGAGTAGTCCCCCTCGATGCTCTGCAGCGTCAACTCGCGCTCGCCTCCCGCGCGCTCGAACGCCTCCTTGCGGGATGCCGTGTGCGCGAGCTCGGACGGGCCCGTGACATGCGCCAGACGCCGGTGACCGAGCGCGACGAGGTGCTGCACAGCCTGGTCCATGGTCTCGGCGTCGTTGGTCCAGACCGCGGGAAGCCCCCGCGCGACCGTCGGCGAACCGAGTACGACCGCGGGCACCCCGGCGCGCGCGACCGCCGACAACCGCTCGTCCTGCGCGACCAGGTCGACCAGGATGATGGCGCTCACCGTCTGCTCGCGCACCCACCGCTCGATCGTCTCCAGCTCTTGCTCGCGGGTCGGCAGAACGCGGATCAGGACGGATAGCCCCTGCGGGCGCACAATGCGATCGATGCCGGCGATGACCTCGTGGTAGAACGGTTCGGCGCCGTAGACCTCGGAAGCGCGCACGAGGGTGAGCCCAACCGGGCGGTGGTTGGCGGTAGTGTGGTCGAAATCGAGGCCCATCGGCTGGCGGCCTTTCCTGTCGGGTCTGCGCGTGCGGTTCACGCTCTACGGGTACACGTTATGCCCTCGACAGGCGAAGGCCGCGTCGCCGCGTGCGCCCGAGGGCGTCCCCCGATGACCACCCGATGAGGAGGAAAGATGGCCCGCCGCGAATCCATCCTCACCGGACCGGGCAGCCAGGCCCTGATCGTCGATCTCATCCGTTCATCCGGGCCCATCAGTCGCACCGAACTGACGGCCGCCACGGGCCTCACGCAGCCGTCGATCTCCAACATCGTCCGCCGTCTGATCGACGATGGAATCGTGCGCGAATCGGGTCGCACCCCCTCGCAGGGCGGCAAGCCGCGCACGCTGCTCGAGATCAATGCGCGGGCCCGCTACGGAATCGGAGTGCAGCTCGGCTTCGAATCCATCACCATCGTCGCCACGGATGTGCGCGGAGGGGTCGTCGGTCGCCAGCTGGTCGACGGCGCGGGTGCCGGCCAGCCCGACGAGACCGCGGAGCGCATCGTCGACCTTTATCGGGCCTTCCTCTCGGGTCTGGGTCTCGACGCGGCATCAGTCGCTGGCGTCGCCGTCGTGACGCCCGGGCCGATCGCCCTCGCCGAGGGAGCCATCCTCGCGGCGCCGAGCCTGCCGCTCTGGGACGGATACCCCCTTCGAGATGTCCTCGCCGACGCACTCGGCGTTCCCGTGATCATCGGCAACGATGCCGCGGCTGCCACCATCGGCGAATTCTGGAGTCGCCAAGTGAGCCGGAACGAAGCCTTCGCGTGCGTCTACCTCGGAACGGGTATCGGGGCGGGCGTGGTGCTCGACGGCGCCCTGCTGCGCGGCGCGAGTTCGAATGCGGGCGAGCTCGGGCATGTCACCATCCAGATCGATGGCGAGCCCTGCTACTGCGGCAATCGCGGATGTCTGGAGCGGTATGCCGCGCCCGGCCCCACGATCGCCGCGGCCCGGGTCGCGCGAGAAGAACTCGGTGACGTGAACCTCACGTTCGATCCAGCCTCCCTGTCGCGGGACTTCGACCAACTGGCGCGCGCGGCGGTGGGCGGCCAGACGGTCGCGGCCGAACTGCTGCAGCGCTCGGCCGACCAGATCGCTGCGGCGACCGTCACGCTGGCAAATCTGTTCGATCTCGATCGGATCGTGCTCGCAGGGCCGGGCATGGCCGTGGCGGGGTCGATGTATGCGCGGGCCATTCGTGAGCGCCTGGAGCGAAGTTTCTTTGCGCGGAATGCGCATTCGATCGCAGTCGAGTTGTCGTCGAATCCGCGCGACGCTGCCGCCATCGGGGCCGCGGCCCTCGTGTTGCAGGGTTCGATCGCGCCAGGGCACGGCCCCTCACTCACCCCGGCGGCTTAGATCATTTAATTAATTAAGTCTTGATTTGCGGCGCGACATCCGCGATTCTGGCGTCGAGGGGCACCGTCGCCCCTCGACGAGACAGATTCGGGGAACAACAATGACGTTGAGAAAACGACTGTTCGCAGCCGCAGCCGCTACCGCCGTGCTTGCCGGGCTGAGTGCGGGAGCGGGTGCCACCGTGGCGCCGATCGCCGACGCATCCGCTTTCGGGGCCACGAACAAGGCGCAGGTTCTGACCTACCTGCGCAGCATCACTGGCACGAACATCGTGTCGGGGCAGCACAACAAGGAACCGGCATCCGCGCCCGGCCAGTACACGCAGCAGGTCAAGGACATCACGGGGCAATACCCGGGGCTGTGGGGAGGCGACCTCATGTTCCGCGCCGACGATGCGGCAAACCGCCAGCGGGTGATCGACCAGGCGAAGACCGAATGGCGGAACGGCTCGCTCGTGGCACTCACGTGGCATGCCTGCTCACCGACCGTCGGTGTCACGTGCGAGTTCGAGGGCGGGGTGAAGACGACGATCTCGAACGACCAGTTCACTCAGATCGTCACGGGCGGCACGGCCCTCAACCAAACCTGGCGCCAGCGGATGGCCGCCGTGGTGCCCTATTTGAAGCAGCTGAAGGATGCCGGCGTGCCGGTGTTGTTCCGGCCCTTCCACGAGATGAACGAGACCTGGAACTGGTGGGGCGGGCGCCCGGGCGCGAACGGTGGGTCGAAGATCTTCCAGCAGATGCGCGACTACTTCGACGCGCAGGGCCTCGACAACCTGATCTGGGTCTGGAACGTGCAAGACAACCCGGCTGGCGGTTGGGCGAACTACTACCCCGGCAGCACCTATGTCGACGTCGTATCGCTCGACGCCTGGTACAAGTCCTACCCGTCGGCGGGTGACTACCAACAGCTGCAGAGCATCGCGGGCACGAAACCCATCGCGATCGCCGAGATGGGCAAGGTTCCGGATGCCGCGTTCTTGACCTCCCAGACCCGGTGGAGTTACTTCATGATGTGGTCGGAGCAGCTGCGGGCCAACAACACGAATGCGCAGATTCAGAGCACGTACTTCAACGGTCGCGTCCTGAATCAGGGCGAGGTAGCCCTGGGCTGACGCGTCGTGCGCCGATCGAGCCTCAGCGCACGAACAGCCGGCGCTCCTCGGCGAGCGGGTCGCGGACCACGCGCACCCGCTCGCCGAAGAGCAGCGTGTCCCGCGCGGCGACGTACTCGGGCCACACGAGGTCGGCGGGGCCCGTGTCCGCGGGGCGGTCGGTGGCGGGCACGTCGGCGGCGGGCACCGATATCGCCGCGGGATCGCCGGTCCGAGCGAAGCTCGACCACGCGGAACCCATCGACGACGCGAGTTCGACCGGAGCATGCTCTCCGAGTTCCGCCCGCGCCCACGCCGTGTCATCCACATGCCCGAAGACGAAGGGGAGTTCGAGCGAGTGTCCGGCGCCTCGCGCCCAGGTTTCGCCGACGCTGCGCGCCCACTCGAAGAGGTAGGAGCGGGTCGAACCCCGTCGCGACGCGACCGGCTCCGCTGGGCCTGGCGCTCGGGCGGCTGCCACCACCCGCGCGTCAAGCATCCGCTGCATGGGTTGCCGATAGAGCACATCGGTGAGATACGCCTCGAGTGCCCCTGCGGCGCCGGCTTCGGTGACGCCACGCGACGCCCACGCCTCGACATATTCGTCGGGGGTGAACGTTTCGCGGCGCGCGGCGATCTCGTCACGCAGCGCGCGACGGGCCTCCTCGTCGGCCATCCCGCCGAGGTCGACGTAGGCCGACGCCTCGTTCAGGTTCGTGCCGAAGATGGCGTCGATACCGACCCCTCCCCCTGCCGCGATCGATCGAAGCGGTGTGTCGCGCACAACGCGGCCGTCGACGATCGGCCGAAAAGGCACACTGGGCCCCCGGCTGAGCCTCGCATGCTTTTCGATGACCCCGGTCTGAGCGTCGACGAGGGTCTGCGGCGGGATATCGATCAGCTGCTCGGGGTCGGTGCTGCCGCCAGGGAGGGCGCGCAGCAGCTCGTCGGTCACGCCGGCGGCCTCATCCCGCGTGTGCACGCGTTCGGCCGTTGCACTCTGCACGATCACGCGCTGGAACGGCGCTCCGGCGGCACTTTCGGCGAGGAGGGTGGCGACGGCGACACCGCCCGCCGACTGCCCCATGAGTGTCACCGCGGTCGGGTCTCCCCCAAACGCGACGATGTCGTGTCGTATCCATTCGAGGCCGGCCAGGATGTCGGTGAGCGCGAGGTTGTCGGCATCCGCGTAGTCCGCACCCAAAAGGTGCTCGAGGCGCAAATATCCGAATGCGCCTAGGCGGTAGTTGAGCGCGACGACGATGACGCCGTGTGCAGCGGCAAACCGGGCGCCATCGCAGAGAGGGTGCGCGTTCGAGCCGAAGACGTGCGCGCCGCCGTGCACCCAGACGAGCACGGGTCGCAGAGTCGAGGCGGGTTCGGCCGGGATCCAGATGTTGGCGTTGAGGCAGTCGCGTTCGTCTCGGGGCCGGCCGGCATCGGGGTCGTGCGGGTCGTTCCTCTGCCAGGCGCGGGCACCGAGGGCGCTTGCTCGGATCCCCTTCCAAGGCGTCGCGGGTTCGGCCGCGGCGAACCGTCGGGTGACGGCCGCGACGGGCACGCCCAGCACGGCGACCGCCGGGCCGTTGGGCGTCTCGACCGGCAGCCCTTCTACGGTGCCAGCGGTGATGCGGTACGTGACCATGCTTCCCCCCACGGATGAAACGGACACACGGCTCGGCATCCGGCCCGACCGCATTACTAATCTATTGCTCCGTGCCGCCGACAAGCGAGGGGCCGGACGGACCTGCAACCCGTTCGACCCCTCGCACTTTTTCCGCGGTTCTTCCCCGCGGAACCTACTGGATGCCCTCCTTCACGAGGCGCCACTGCTGCGTGGCACTCCCGTTGGCGGTGCGCTGCTGCGCGGCCGCGCCGTCGGCGGTGGAGGCGCCGGCGATCTCGAGCAACTTGTTGCTGTTGTTGTTCTTGATGGTCCACCAGCCCGATGCGGTTGCGAGCGTCCACACCTGGGTGGCGTCAGGCACCGGCGAACGGTTGAGCCAGCCGTCCCCACTGCGCACCTTGCACTTATAAGTGCAAGTCAGGTAGGGTCAGTGTCACCGACACGCCAGTTTCGGCCGAATCTTTCGGCACGTCTTTCGAGGAGCACCCATGCCCGCCACGATCCTCTCGAAGAGCACGATCTTTATAGATCCCGCCCTCACCCGCGAGGCCGACGACATCGCCACTTCGTCGCCGACGACATCAACGTCGATCGCCTCCATCACGCTCAGCAACGGAGAAGTCATCACTCCGTCCCCCGAGTTCGGCTCTCTTCTTTTCGACCTCATGACGCGCCTCCGGCATGGAACCGCATCGGTGAAGACTTTGCCAGAGGAGTTGTCGACGATCTCCGCAGCCGAAATCGTCGGCATTTCTCGCCCCACCCTCATGAAATGCATCGCCGAAGGCGAGCTCCCCGCAACGAAGGTGGGCTCACATACCCGCGTACGAACCGCCGACGTCCTCGCCCTGCGCGATCAACGACGAGCGAAGCGCGCCCGGGCAATTGCCGACCTCCGACGCCTCGACGACATCATCGACGCTCAGAACTGAGCATCCATCGACCCGCGCGCCCCCGCCCATGTTGCGCGGGTCACGGCAGACCAGCATCGCTACTGGTCGGCCAAGCCATCCCAGAGAAACCTGGCCGACGCGCTCGTCGCAGCAGACTGCCCTCGCTTCGCCGCGCGGGTCGCGCGTCACGTGCACGACCCGCGCGGCGCCAGCCGGCCTAGGACGGCAGCGGCGCCTTGGCAGTCTCACGAGCGCGCAGCACCACGATGAGGCTGATGAGGGCGGCGGCCATCACGTAGAAGGCGGGGGCGAACTTGTTGCCCGTCGAGGCGATGAGGAAGGTGGCGAAGTAGGGCGTGATGCCGCCGAAGACGGCCACCGACATGTTGTAGGCGATCGACATGCTGCCGTAGCGGATGCGGGTGGGGAAGAGTTCGGCCATGGCGGCGCTGGCGGCACCGTCGAACGCGGCCATGAAGACACCCAGGATGACCATGGCCCCGGCGGCGGCCCAGAAGTTGCCGGCGTTCATGAGCATGAGCGTGGGGTAGGTGAGCACGAGGAAGCCCAGGCATCCGGCTATCATGACCGGTTTGCGCCCGATCTTGTCGCTCAGCAAGCCCATGAAGGGAACGAGCGTGGCGATGGCGAGCAGGCCCACGACGGTGGCGCCGTAGCTGAGGGTCTTGCTGTAGCCCAGGTCGGTTTGCAGGTAGGACGGCATGAAGGTCTGCAGAATCCAGTGCCCGACGGCCTTGAGCACGACGAAGCCGACACAGAACAGCAGTGCGCGCCACGACGTGCGGAACGAGTCGCGCAGCGGAGAGGCGGACACCTCGCCGGCGGCCTTCACGGCCTGGAATTCGGGGGTGTCCTCGAGCTTGTTACGCAGGTAGAGGCCGACGAGACCGAGCGGCAGGGCGAGCAGGAAGAGCACGCGCCATCCCCAGTCGGTGAGGGCGTCTTCGCCGAGCGTCGTGGTGAACAGCAGCACCAGGCCGGCGCTCACGACGAAGGCCGCGAAGCCGAAGACGTCGATGAAGCTCGTGACGAAGCCACGGCGGTTGGAGGGAGCATATTCGGCGAGCAACGTCGTCGCGCCCGAGCTTTCGCCGCCGGCCGCGAAGCCCTGCACGAGCCGCACGATCACTAGTAAGAACGGCGCCCACAGCCCCACCATGTCGAAGGTGGGCAGCAGACCCATCACCACCGTGGCGCCCGAGGTGACGAGGATGACGGTGGCGAGCGTCGTCTTGCGGCCGAGTCGGTCGCCGATCGAGCCCCAGAAGAGGCCACCGAGGGGGCGCATGACGAAGCCGGCGCCGAAGACGGCGAAGGCCGAGAGGAGGGCGGCCTGGGTGTTGCCCTGCTGGAAGAACTGCACGCTGATGACGGTGGCGAGGGTGCCATAGAGGCCGAAGTCGAACCATTCGACGAAATGCCCGGCACCCGCGGCGCCGATGACCTTGCGCATGCGCCGGCGGCGTTCCGCATCGTCCAAGGGGGTCAGGCTCGTGCGGGCGGCGGCCTCGTCGAGGCCGGCCTGCGGCTGGTTCACTGTCTCGCTCATCGGGAATCCTCACGTCATTGTTGAAGCTGGCGACGATCAACATACCACCAAGCGATCGTTTAATCCCACTGAGCGGAAAGTTAATCCCATTCAGTGATAGTTTGAGGTCGTCGTCCCCCGGTCAAAGGAGCCCAACCCCATGCAGAGTCGAACAGAGTCCAGCGATGTCGTCGTCATCGGCGGAGGCCTCGCCGGCGTCTCAGCCGCCGTTGCCGCCGCCCGACTCGGTTCGCGCGTCTCGCTCATCACCAATCGTCCCGTGCTGGGCGGCAACTCGTCGAGCGAGATCCGCGTGTGGGTGGTCGGCGCCACCGCGCACGGCCATCAGCGATTCGCGCGCGAAACCGGCATCATGGGCGAGCTCTTCCTCGAGAACCAATACCGCAACGCCGAGGGCAACCCCTACTACTGGGATCAAACGGTGCTCGACCTCGTGCGCGCCGAGCCCAACATCCGCCTGCACCTGAACACGGATGTCCGCACCACGGTCATGCGCGAGACGGCACCGGATGCCGCGGCCGATGCTTCGTCCGATGCCTCCCCGGCCCCGGCCCCGGCCATCGAGGCCGTCGTCGGCTGGACCATGGGCAGCGAGATCGAGACGCGCTTCGAGGCCCCGGTCTTCATCGACTGCACGGGCGACGGCCTGATCGGCGCACAAGCCGGCGCCACCTACCGCATCGGCCGCGAGGCTCGCTCGGAATACAACGAGCCGTGGGCCCCCCTCGAGGCCGACGACGAGCTCCTCGGCAGCTCCATCTTCTTCTACACGAAGGATGCGGGCCGCCCCGAGCGTTTCGTGCCGCCGAGCATCGCCATCGACATCGCCCGGACGCCCATCCTGGCCAACCGCATCATCCGCACGGGCGACAACGGCTGCAACTACTGGTGGATCGAATGGGGCGGCGAACTCGACACGGTCGGCGACAACGAACGCATCCGCGACGAACTGTGGGGCGTCGTCTTCGGCATCTGGAACCACATCAAGAACTCCGGCGAATTCGACGCCGACACGCTCACGCTCGAATGGGTCGGCGCCATCCCGGGCAAGCGCGAATACCGCCGCTTCGTGGGCGACCACACGCTCACCCAGCACGACATCCTCGACCAGGTGCGCTTCGACGACGCCGTCGCGTTCGGCGGCTGGTCGATCGATCTGCACCCTGTCGAGGGCGTCTATGCCGACAAACCGGGGGCCCAGCAGCGTTTCAGCGACGGCACCTACGACATCCCCTTCCGCAGCCTCTATTCGCGGGATGTCTCGAATCTGCTGTTCGCCGGGCGCAACATCTCGGCCTCGCACGTGGCCTTCGGGTCGACGCGCGTCATGGCCACGTGCAGCACGCAGGGTCAGGCGGTCGGAACGGCCGCGGCCCTCGCCGCGCGCCTCGACGTGACCCCGCGCGAACTCGGCTCGCGGCACCTCGACGTCTTGCAGGGCACGCTGCTGCGGGAGGACGCGCCCGTCATCGGCGTGCGGGCGGATGACGCCGACGACCTGATGCAGACCGCCACCCTGAGCGCGTCGAGCACGCTCACCCACCTGTCGACGGTGCCGCACGCGGGATCTTCCGACACCGGCGGGGCCACGGCGCGACCCGCAGCTACGTTCCCCCTCGACCGAGACGTCGCGCTCGTCATCCCGGTCGAACCCCGCCTCGACGACATCACCTTCCGCGCCGACGCGAGCGCCGACACCACCGTCACGGTCGAGCTCTGGGGCACGGGCAAACCACAGAACTACGCCCCCATCGTGCCACTCGACACCCGCACCGTGGCCGTGACGGCGGGCCGCGGCATCCCGATCACCGCCCGTTTCGACTGGCTGCCCGACGAACCCCAGAACGCCGTCGTCGTCGTGCGCGCCAACCCCGATATCGCGCTGCACCTGGCCGAGGAGCGCCCCTACGGCGTGCTCGCCCTCACCGCCAAGCACGCCTCGGACGAGTCGCTCGACGACCACATCCCCGAGGAGGGCGACCAGCCGGTCACCGACTGGACGGCCCGGATGCTGCGCCGCCGCAGCTTCGTCGCGACCGTGTCCCCCGCCACCACCGCCTACACCCCCGCCCACCTGACCGACGGCCTGCAGCGCCCCTTCGGCGGACCGCACCTCTGGTCCTCGACCCCGCTCGACCCGGCCCGCGACCTCCCCGCCCACCCCGAAATCGTCGAGGCGACGTGGCCCGAGCCGGTGATCATCCGTTCGGTGCGCATCGTGTTCAACGACGACGTCGACGAGGATCTGGTGAACCTGCACCACCACCGCACGGAGTTCGAGATCATCCCCGAACTGGTGTCCGACTACTCCGTCGAGGCGCGCACCGCGACGGGCGAATGGATGCCGGTAGCCGACGTCTCGGGCAACCGCCACCGTCACCGCGTGCACGATATCGATGCCGTCACGACCGACGGCCTGCGGCTGGTCGTGCGCGGCACCAACGGTTCGCCGTATGTCACGGTCGTCGCGCTCAAGGCGTACTCGGCACCGAGCGGCCGGGCCGGAGATGCCTGGGTAGGCTGACAGCTGACTCCCCGTCCGTCCCGAGCGAAAGAGGTCACCGTGCCCGGCGAAATCCAGCAAGGCATCGGCCGCGCCGCCTCGGTGCTCGAGGCTCTCGGTGCGTCGACGAGCGGCCCGCTGCGGGCATCCGATATCGCCCGCGCGACAGGGCTCGGCGCCTCGACGACCGCGCGGCTGCTCGGCACGCTCGAGGAGCTCGGCTATGTGAGCAAGCTCGCGGCCGGCCCGGCCTACACGATCGGCCCAGCCATCCTGGCCCTGGCGAGCGCCGGGCTCAACCAGAACGCCGTGCACCGCGAAGCCCGCAGCGCCGCGCAGGAGTTGGCCCACCGCACGGGCCTCAGCGTCAACGTCGCCGTGCGCGACGGGGCGAGCTCGGTCTACCTCTGCCACTTCGAGGGCTCCCTCGCGCCGAAATCGCACACCATGGTCGGATTGCATCAGCCGCTGCACGCCTCGGCGCTCGGCAAATGCCTGCTGTCGGGCCTCGGCGACGACGAGCGCCGCGAGCTGCTCGGCGACGAGCCCTACCCGCGCTACACGAAGAACACGCTGACCACGTTCGACGCGCTGACCGCCGACCTGGCCCGCATCGCCGAACGCGGCACGGCCCTCGAAGACCAAGAACTCGCGCTCGGCCGCCTGTGCGTCGCCGCGCCCATCCGCGACGCCACGGGGTCGGTGGTCGCGGCGATCTCCATCTCGGGCCGCCTCACCGTGATGAACGACCACGACCTCGACGCCCTATCCGAGGAACTCGTCGAGGTCGCCGACCGCATCAGCGTCGGCCTCGGCATGATCTCGGCCATCCCCGTCCGCTGATCAACGAATGAGCGTTCACTTTTTGCCACTGTTCAGTGAAACTGAACAGTGCTGAGAAATGAACGGCGGCTAACCTCTTCACAGCAGCTGCCAGTCCGGCTTGTTGTCGTAGGTGTAGCGGTAGTAGTCGGCGTGCGCCAGGCGAGAGGCGGCGGCTTCGTCGACCACGACCGTCACGTGTCCGTGCAATTGCACGGCCGAACCCGGAACCGACGCCGTGAGCGGCCCCTCCAGCGCGGCCGCCAGCGCCTCGGCCTTGGCCTCGCCGAACGCGAGCAGCACGAGGTGCCGCGCCCGCAGGATGGTGCCGAGACCCTGCGTGATGCAGTGGCGGGGCACATCGTCGACGCTGTCGAAAAAGCGCGCGTTGTCGCGGCGGGTCTGCTCGGTGAGCGTCTTCACACGGGTGAGCGACGCGAAGGATGAGCCGGGCTCGTTGAAGCCGATGTGGCCGTCGGTGCCGATACCGAGGATCTGCAGGTCGACGCCGCCGGCAGCCTCGATGGCGGCCTCGTAGTCGGCGCCCGCGTGCTGAATGGTGGCGGCATCCCCGTTGGGCGTGTGCACGAGCTGCGGGTCGAGGCCGAGCGGTTCGACGACCTCGCGCGTGATGACCGAACGATACGACTCGGGATGCTCGGCGGGCAGCCCCACGTACTCGTCGAGGGCGAAGGCGCGCACGCGGGAGAGGTCGAGGCCGGCCGAGCGTGCCGCCAGGGATCGGTAGACGGGCAACGGGGTCGAGCCCGTCGCGACGCCGAGCACGGCATCCGGTGTGCTCGTGACGAGACGCACGATGGCCTCGGCCACCAGGTCGCCGGCGGCTTCTTTCGTGGGGAGGATGACGACTTCGGCCATGTCACGTGCCTTTCGATACGGGGATGATGTGGGGTGCACGCCGCTCAGGCGCGGGGCCCGGCTGCCGACGCGTCGACCGGCACCTCGGCCAGCACGTCGGCGGTCGTCCACCGATCGACGACCTCGCCGTGGCCGCTGGCGCGGAACGCTAGGACCGCGGCGCCGATGCGCCCGCCCGCCGTGCCCAGTTCTGAGACGCGGATTTCGGGCGCTTCCCGCCACACGAGCGACTGCGCGAGTTCGGCACGCAACGGGTCGAGCAGCAGGCCGCCGGCGCGCGACACTCCGCCGGCGAGCACGATGACGGCCGGGTCGATGAGAAGCGTGACCGATTTGAGGCCCAGCGCGAGGGCGTGCACACCATCGGCCCACACGCGGTCGGCAACGGGGTCGTGCCCGAGGCGCGTAGAGATGGCGGCGGCGTCGAGGCCCGGTTCTCCCCCGGCGGCGGCATAGCGGCGCGCGATTCCGGCACCCGAGAGATAGACCTCGAGACATCCGTGTTGGCCGCACGTGCACGGTTCGCCGTCGGGAATGGCGGGGATGTGCCCGAGTTCGCCGGCCGTGGTGACCGCGCCGACGACCGGATGCCCGCCACTCAAGATCGAGGCCGCGACACCCGTGCCGATGGCCACGAGCACCGAGTTGGCGACCCCCTTCGAGGCGCCGAAGAGGCTTTCGGCGAGTCCGCTCGACCGCACGTCGTGGCCGATCTCGACGGGCACGCCCAGTTCGGCCGAGAGGATGGGGCCGAGGGGAACGTCGGTCCAGTCGAGCGTCGAGGCGTAGCGCACGATGCCGTTCTCGGCCTCGACCATGCCGGGCGTGACGACGCCGATGCCGACGACGTGATGCCCCGACTGTTCGGTGTGGGCGCGCAAACCCTGCAGCAGCTCGATGATGCGGGCGATGGACTCGTCACCGGTAGCGCCGACGCCCACGGAGCGCGACGCGATGGTGCGGCCCGAGGCATCCACGATGGCGCCCTTGAGGTTGGTGCCGCCGATGTCGACGGCGATGACGACGGATGCGTCGGAGAGAGAAGCTGATGCCGGGTCCACAGTGGCAGCGACAGCCGTAGCCGCAACGGCCGGCTCCGAGACGCGCGCGGACGACGACGACGACGCCAGCGAGGAGTCCTCGAGTGCCGCAAACAATTCGCGCACGACGTCAGGATCGGTCCGCAGCGTCCCGTCCCCGCGCGGCGAAGGGGTCTGGGCGCGCAGATGCACCTCGCTCGCCCCCGTCGCCTCGAGGATTTCTCGCACATTGGCGGGGCGCACCGATCCGCCGACGAGCACGGTCGGGGCGGCGGCATCCGCGCGCGACCAGCGCACGAGTTCGGCCAACACCTCGACACCCTGCAGCGCGGGATGCGGCCCACCCGAGGTCAGCACGCGCTCGACACCCGCCGCGGCAAGCACGTCATAGGCGGCCAGCAGATCGGATGTCGCATCGAAAGCTTTGTGAAAAGTGACGGGCAGCGGCGCCGCGGCGTCGATCAGGCGGCGGAGCGCGACGGCATCCACCTCGCCCTCGGCCGTCAGAGCGCCGACGACGACGCCGACGGGAGTGCGCGCGCCGGCCGCGGCTGCCGCGATGGCCCGCAGGTCGCGGCACATGACGTCGACCTCGGCCTCGCTGTAGACGAAGTCGCCCCCGCGCGGCCGCACGATGATCTGCACGCCGACGCGTTCGACGGCGTCGAGCACCGCCAGGATCGTGCCCATGCTCGGCGTCGTCCCGCCCTCGAGCAGGTCGGCGCACAACTCGATGCGATCGGCGCCCTCGCGGTCGGCGACGAGCGCCCCATCGAGGTCGTCGACGCAGAGCTCGACGCGCACGCGGTTCGTCTGCGCTGAGGCGGCGGCCGACTCACCGGCAGGGTTCACGCCAGCGGCATCGGCAAAGCCATCGGCGGTCACGGACACGCCCGCGGAAGAATCGGATGCGCTCACTGCACGTCACCGCGCGCGGCGATCCAGGCGGTCACATCGGCACCGGCCGCGATCTCGCCGACGGGCACGCCGCCGCCCAGGACCGGCAGGTCGACGAGCGAACCGGCGGCCGCGACATCCACGCCCAGCGCGCCCAGCACCTCGAGCGCGAGCAGCGTCGTCGCGCGGGGGTTGCCGTCGACGATCTTCATGGCGACCGCCTGACCCGTGGCCGCGGCCATGCCGATGACGCCCTCGGCGCCACCCTTGGCGAGCACGCCGGGCACGCGCGTCATGGTGTCACTGTTGGCGTGGTTGTCACCGCCCACGAAGAAGGGGTGCGCGCGCATGGCGTCGGCGACGAGGCGCTCAGGGGTTCCCTCGGGTGCCGTCACGAGGGCACGGAACGAGCGCGCCAGACCCTCGACCGTGGTGCTGAAGAGGGGCGCCCCGCATCCGTCGATGGCCGTGTATTCGACGGCCGTGCCCGCCACGCGCTCGACCGTCTGCCGCACGAGCTGCTGCAGCGGGTGCTCGGGGTCGAGGTAGGTGGCCGTGTCCCAGCCGTTGGCGGCGCACGCCAGCAGCATGGCGGCGTGCTTGCCCGAACAGTTCATGCGCACGCGCGAACGGGTCTCGCCGTCGCGGATGAGGCGTTCGCGCGTGGGTTCGTCCTCGGGCCAGTCGACGGGGCAGCCGAGCGCCGATTCCTCGAGACCCGCGCGGTCGAGGATGCGGCGCACGGCGTCGACGTGGGCGTCCTCGCCCGTGTGGCTGCCGGCCGCGATGGCCAGTTCTTCGCCGCTGAGGTCGGCGCCGGCAAGGAGACAGGCGAGGGCCTGCAGGGGTTTCGTGGTGGAGCGCGGCAGCACCTGCGTGGACCCGCGGCCGAGGTCGGCGGCCACGTTTCCGTCGGCGTCGAGCGCGACGAGCCAGCCGAAGTGGCGGCTCTCGATGACGCCCGAGCGCACGATGACGGCGAGCTCGGCCAGCTCGGAGGTGGCCGCGGCGGGCGCGGACGAGGCGGCGAGGTCAGAGGAGGGAAGGGATGCCACGGTGTTGCTCCTTCGTCGCGGGGGCGACAGTCGATCGGTAGTACGTGTGCGGAAAACGGAAGGACAGGTCAGTCGAGCACGGGCGCACCCACGATGGGCACGGGCGCCGCGACATCCGGTTTGCGCAGGCTGCGCTTCGAGGGGCGCGTGCGCAGGCGGGCGGCGAGCGTCGAGAGCGCGCCGTTGAAGACAAGGTAGATGAGTGTGACGACGACGAACGTCTGAATGAGCAGGTGGTTGAACGACGACAGCACCTGGCCGCGATAGAGCAGCTCGGTGAAGGCCACGATGTAGCCGAGCGACGTGTCCTTGACGAGGCTCACGAGCTGCGTCACGAGCGAAGGCGTCGCGAAGCGCAGCGCCTGCGGCAGCACGACGAGTCGCGAGGTCTGAGCCTCCGACATGCCGAGGCTCAGGCCGGCTTCGCGCTGACCGCGGGGCAAGCCCAGGATGCCGGCGCGGATGATCTCGGCGAACGCGGCCGAGTTGGCCACCGTCAGCGGGATCACAAGCTTCCAGATGAGCGGGAAGTTCAGGCCCAACTGCGGCAGGCCGAACAGCATCAGGTAGATGAGCAGCAGCACGGGAATCGTGCGCGCGATCTCGATATAGCCGGTCGACAGCCAGCGGATGACGCGCACCCGGCTCAGGCGTCCGAGCGCCAGGAACAGACCGAGGAAACCTCCGAGAACGGCCACGAGCGCGGCGGCCTGGATCGTTCCCCACAACCCGACGAGCAGGTACTCCCACACGGGCCAGGAGAGGAAAGGCGTCCACTTGTCGGCATCCAGCTGCCCCTTCGAGCCGAACTGGATGAGCCCCGCCACGACGATCCCGACCAGGATCAGGATGACGACGGCCGACCAGATGCGAATATTGCGGCGGGTCTTGGGCCCGGGCTCGTCGTACAGCGACACCTTCTGCGTCGCGGCACCCTTGCCCGCGCCCGTGCCGGTGCCGGTCGTGTGCGTTGTAGCGCTCATCGGACGATCGCCACCTTTCGCTCGATGCGGCCGGCACTCAGGCCGATGATGAGGGCGAGCAGCATATAGACGAGGCCCGCCGCCGTGAAGATGAGGATGGGTTGCGCCTCGACGAGGTTGAGCTTGTTGGCCGCCGAGGTGAGCTCGACGACGCCCACGGCCGCGGCGAGGGCCGTGTTCATGGTTAGCGCGATCATGACGTTTCCGATGGGTTGCACGGCGGCGCGCAGCGACTGCGGCAGCACCACCAGGCTGAGGGTCTGGCCGAGCGTGAAGCCCAGCGCGCGGCTGGCCTCGATCTGCCCGTTGCCCACGGTGTTCACACCGCTGCGGATCGCCTCGGCCACATACGCGGCCTCATAGAGCGTCAGCACGACGACCGTGGTGGGCGCCAGGGGCATGAGGATGCCGGCATCCGGAAGCGCGAAGACCGCGAGGATGAGCAGCACGAGCAGCGGCACGTTGACGAAGAACTGCACGTAGGCGAAGGCCGCTCCGCGCAGCACCGGGATGGGGCTGATGCGGGCCGCCGCGATGAGCGTTCCGACGATGAGCGAGCCGATGCCGGCGACCACCGCCATCACGACCGTCGTTCCGAGCGCGGCGAGGAGCGGGCCGGCGCTGTCGACGAAGATATCCATAACTTCCTTCGGGCGGTTTCGGGGCGGTTCGAGTGAGGCAGGTCGTGCCGGTTGTGCAGGTCGTGCGGGTCGTGAAGGTCACGCAGGTCGACGCGGATGCCGCGAGGCCCGGGCGCGAGCCGCCGGAACCGGTTGCCCCAGAAACGTGAGGCAACCGGCATCCGGCGTCTGCTGCGGCTTAGGAGCCGGGGACCGAACCGATCTTGGGAGCGTCGGGCGTCTCGGACTCGACGGCCGCGCCGAGCGTGGCGTCCCAGACCTTGGCCCAGGTGCCGTCTTCCTGGATCTTGACGAGCCACTCGTTGATGAACGTCTTGAAGTCGTCATCGTCGTGCTTCAGGCCGATGCCGTAGGCCTCGGTGGTGAAGGGCTGGCCGACGACCTTGATCGAGTCATCCGATGCGGCGTTCGAGGCCAGCAGCGTGAAGTCCTGCACGTAGGCGTCGCCGCGACCCTGCTTGAGGGCCTGCATGGCCTGCGGGTCGGTGGCGAAGGAAACGAGCGTGGCGGTCGGCTGCTCTTCGGGAACCGCGGTCACGGCCGGCGTGTTGGCACCCACGATGACGGTCTTGTCGGCGAGGTCCTCGATGCCCTTGATGTCGTCGTTGTCGCTCTTGACGGCGACGGCCAGACCGGACTCGAGGTAGGGGCCCGCGAACGAGACCTGCGCGGCGCGCTCTTCGGTGATCGTGTAGGTGTTGAAGACCACGTCGACGGTGCCGTTCTGCAGCAGCGCCTCACGGGTTTCCGAGGCCGGCGGGATGATCTCGACGTTGGGCTCGCCCAGGATGTAGATCGCCAGCAGCTTGGCCAGGTCGGCGTCGAAGCCCTCGACGTCGTCGGGGTTCGAGGGGTCCTGCTGCGAGAGCAGCGGAGCGTCGAGGGCCTCGCCCACGATGAGCTTGCCGCGCTCCTTGATCTTGGCCATGGTCGAGTCGGGCAGGATGTCTGCGGCCTCGGCGACGACGGCGTTCTTGTAGACCTCGTCGAGCGAGGAGGCGGCCGACGAGGCCGTGGGGTCGGCGCCGGGAACGGCGGCGTCTCCGCCCGAGCAGGCCGCGAGGCCGAGCATGGCGGTGAGGGCGACGGCTGCGACGGGGATGGCCCGGCGAAGGGGGGAACGTGAAACGCGCAAGGTGGTGCCTTTCTCGGTGGGGTTCTAGGGCTGTGCGTCAGTGGGTCAAGATCTTGGAGAGGAAGGCGCGGGCGCGTTCCGACTCGGGGTGGTCGAAGAACTCAGCGGGCGTGTTCTGTTCGACGATGCGGCCGTCGTCCATGAAGACGACGCGGTCGGCGGCGCGGCGGGCGAAACCCATCTCGTGTGTGACGACGACCATGGTCATGCCCTCTTTGGCGAGCGAGACCATCACGTCGAGCACCTCGGTGACCATTTCGGGGTCGAGAGCCGAGGTGGGCTCGTCGAACAGCATGACCTTGGGGCGCATGGCGAGCGCGCGGGCGATGGCGGCGCGCTGCTGCTGTCCGCCCGAGAGCTGGGCGGGGAAGCTGTCGGCCTTGTCGGCGATGCCCACGCGGTCGAGCAGTTCGAGGCCGTGCTTTTCGGCATCCTTCTTCTTCTCGCCACGCACCTTGATCGGGGCCAGCGTCACGTTCTCGAGGATGGTTCGGTGCGCGAAGAGGTTGAACGACTGGAACACCATGCCCACGTCGGCCCGCAGCTGAGCGAGCGCCTTACCCTCTTGAGGCAGCGTGACCCCGTCGATGCGGATGTCGCCGCTCGTGATCGTTTCGAGCCGGTTGATGCAGCGGCACAGCGTGGACTTGCCCGAGCCGGATGGCCCGACCACGACGACGACCTCTTGCGGAGCGATGCTGAGCGACACGTCTTTCAGCACGTGGTGGTCGCCGAAGTGCTTCTGCACATCCGTCATGACGACCATGTCGGTCGATGCGGTGCGTGCCGCGGACGATGCCGCGGGGGTTCCGGGTGCGTGTGCCATAGTGCCGCCTTCTCGTGAAATGCGGCCTTCGGGGGCCGCATCGCCATCCTCGGTCGGATCCCCCATCCATGATGACGGGATCAACCTAACAACTGATTGTTACACGTAGATTTCGATAAACTTTATGCAATACTGGAGCAACTGCGGAGGCATCCGCCACCCCGACGCGACCGGAAGAGCCCCGATGAGCACGAGCGAGTTGTTCCGCACACCGCCCCGCCACGCGCCCCAGAACGTCGAGATCCTCGGGCCGCTGCGCTCGGGCCGCGCCACATCGCGCGCCGCCCTCGCCAAGGCAACGGGACTCTCCCCCTCGACGGTCGCGTCGCGCGTCGAGGGCCTCATCGCGCAGGGCCACATCGTCGAGGTCGGGCACGGCGAGTCCCGCGGCGGCCGGCGCCCCCGCCACCTCGAGATCCGCGGCGACGCCGGACTCGTCGGCTGCATCGACCTGGGCGTCGACCGCGCCACCTTCGGCCTCATCGATTTCGCCGGAAACCTCGTCGGCGAGCGCCACCTCGACCTCGACATCGCGGCCGGCCCGCACGAGGTCCTCTCATTTGCCGTCGCCCAGTTGGTCGACATGGTCGAGCAGGCGGATGTTCCGAGCCACACGCGCCTGCGCGGCATCTCCGTCGGGGTGCCCGGGCCCGTGTCGTCCACCACGTCCCGCATCGTCGCGCCGTCGCGCATGCCCGGCTGGAACGGCGTGTCGGTGGCCGAGGTCGTGCAGCGCGACATCCAGCTGCCCGTCGTCGTCAACAACGACGCCAACCTGATGGCCGCGGGCGAACTGCTCGACGCCGACGAAGCCGCCGGGTTCGCCAACCAGGTCTTCGTGAAAGTGGGCTCGGGAATCGGCTGCGGCATCGTTTCGGGCGGCGAGCTCTACACGGGCAGCAACGGCTGGGCGGGCGACATCAGCCACGTCTCGGTGCCGGGGGCAGCCGCGGTTCCCTGCTCGTGCGGGCGCACCGGATGCCTCGACGCCCTCGCCTCGGGCAACGCCCTGGTTCGCGAGATGCAACTCGCCGGCCACGACGTGCACACCGTCGAGGCGATGATCGCGCTGGCCCGCGACTCCCACCCCCTCGCCACACGCCTCTTGCGCAACGCGGGCGTCATGACGGGCGGCGTGCTCGCCACCATCGTCAACTTCTTCAACCCCGATCGCCTCGTGCTGGGCGGCGTGCTCGCCGATTCGGCCGTCTTCGTCGCGGGCGTGCGCTCCACCCTCTACGCCGACTGCCTGCCCATGGCCACCGAGCAGCTCACCGTCGAGGTCACGCGCCACCAGGGCACGGGCGGCCTGCGCGGCGCGGCCCGCATGTTCCTCGACCGCGTCTTCTCCACCGAGGGCCTGCCCCCGCTCACGCCGGCGCCCTGACGCACTCCGCCGCCATGCACAGCGCTGAAACGCTAGGTGCGCGTCCGCCCGATCACTAGGCTGGGCGCACAGACCGGCCGGGGTCGGCGGATGGGGGAAATCATGGATGTCGCACTCGCGATCGTTCTGAGCATCGTTCTTCTCGGCGCTTACGTCGGGGTCCTTGTTTATGCGATCACTCAGATCAGGCGCGAGCCGACGCTGAACAGCGCCGAACGCACCGTGTGGATCCTGGCGGTCGTCTTCTTCCCGCTCATGGCCGGTTTCGTCTGGCTATTCATGGGGCCGCATCCGCTCGGACTGCGCATAGACCAAACGCGGGCTCCGCGCAGCTAGCGCGCACCCGGCACGCGCGGCCTCACCCCTCGGCGTGCTTGAGCAGTTGCGACAAGTGGAACTGCCATCCCTCCGCGTGCTCTTCGCGCAGAGCGTCGCCGTCGGGCACACCGAGGAAACCCGTCTCCGACACCGAGACGCGGGTGCCCGAAGCCGTCGGATCGAGCGCGAAGGTCACCTGCAGAGGGGAGGGCCGCGCGGTTTCGGACCACACGAATGCGAGGGCCCGGCCATCCGTAACCTCAATGACCTGACCCACGGCCTCGCGCTCGACCCCGTCTTCAATCCACACCTCGCGCAGCGGCGCGCCGGCGATCGCATCGAAGTGCATATCGGGCCACCACTCTGCGCGCTCCTGGGTGAGCGCTCGCCAGACCACGTCCGCCGTCACGGCCGCGTCGACTGACACGACCAAACCGTCTCGGTTTTCGACCGTCGTACTGTGACGCAGAACCCCGTGCTCGAGTCGCTCGAGATCGGCGGCGACCAGCGCGATGTCGCGCGTGAAATCGTCGTCGGTGAGCTCGATCTGGCGCACCGTGAAGACAACCTCGGCGCCGTCCGGGTGGGCGAGTACGCGCACCGGGTTCGTGACGACGGTCCCGGATGGCAGCGTCACATCATGATCGAGGACTCCCAGGTCGTTCCGCTCGACGAACCGAACGGTCACCCGACCCATGGGCGACTCGACGATCAGAACGTCGCCCTCGCGAACAACTTCGGATTGGGCGAGACCCGCCGCCCATTGCGGGAGATTATCGACATTCGACGCGTACTCGTACACGGCCTCCGGCGAAGCCGAGATAACCCGACTGACGTGATGGCTTCTCATACTCACGGGTACTGATCCTCGCCTTTCGGGTTCTTCGGTCACAAGACGTGCAGCGCGTCGGACTCGTCGCGCTCGCGCCGGCTCAAAGCGCGCAGCACAGCGAGGTCGCCGTGGCGCACACGCGCCGCACCCACGAGAACGTCGACGGCAGCGGCCAGGGCGGCGGGAGGGCTCGTGACGGCCGCGCCGATACTGAGGGACAGGTCATCCGTGTGCACGGCGAATTCGACCAGACGGGTGCGCAGGTAGTCGTCGAGCGAGATGATCTCGCCCGGCCGGTGGGCCACACCCAGGCGCCGGTTGACTGGTTCCGAAGCAAGGCGCGATCGCAGATGATCGAGGGTTTCCCGGCACTGCGCGACCACAGCCACAACACCCTTCTCCGCTGATTCCGTTCCACGGCGGATGACACCACGGCTGACGTCGGACTCGCGATCGGCAATGCCCTCGAAGGTTCCAAAATAGGTGGATGCATCGATGACGACGACGTCGGCGCCCCCGGGCCCGCCGCCCGCCTCACGACCGCCGTCCGAGTCGGGGCCAGAGTCGAGGCCGGGGTCGACGCCGCGGTCGAGGTCGAGGAGGAACTCGACCTGCGTCAGACTGCGCCCGAGATGAGCCGCCAGAACCCCCACGGTCATGCCGGGCAGCACGGATTCCTCGTGCCACCTGCTCGCAACCCGCTCATCGCCGATGAGGTCGACGGCGCTGGCCGCCGCCTCGAGGTAGGCCACGCGAGGGATGCTCAAGGCGCTGTCAGTCATGGGCCTCAGTGTGGCAGCCGCCGACGCCCGGGAACAGACCCAAGCTTGAGGATTCTTACCGACCGAATAGGCTGGTGGGATGGATCCAGCAGCAGTGAATTCCTGGGGATGGTTCGCTTTAGCCCTGGTCAACGCGGGCCTGGCGGAACAGAAGAACCGGTCGCGCCTCAATTGGTTCCTCGTCTCGATCTTTCTCGGACCGATCGCCACCCTGCTCATCGTCGTCTGGAAACCGGCCCCCGTGCGGCCGGACGATGAAGCCCCTCAGCCCATCAGCCTGTCGACCGGCATCCTGGCCCTCGGCGTGACTTTAGCCGCCGCCGCGATCATCGTGGTGGCCCTGCTGGCGTCGAGCGAGTGGAGCACCGTCGCCTGGATCGTCGCCGCGGCCCTGATGGCCGGTGCACTCTCGTGTCTCGTCACCTTCATCGTGCGCCGCCCGACCGACCGGGCGCGTTCCCTCGCCGCGACGCGCGCGAGCACTCCAGAAGAGGCGGCGCGGCCGCATGACGTCGAGGTTCCCCACGACCGCGCCTCATCCTGACCGCGCCTCATACTGACCGCGCCTCATACTGACGGCACCTCGCCCCTCCTGGGCCACGGCGATCAGCTTCCCGGCTGCAGGCGCTGGAGCTTGTCGGGGTTGCGCATGACGTAGATCTCCTCGATCACCGCGCCCGCGATGGCGAACTGGAAGGATGCGTCGACCGTTCCGGAGTTGAGCGACAGTACGCTCAGGCCCCCGTTGAGTTCGTCGCCCCTGATAGTGCCCGCGGGGCCGACTTTGGCCTGCAGGCCGAAGAGGAAGCGCACGATGGCTTCGGCGCCGGTGACCGGACGGCGCGCCGCCGAAACCTTGCCGCCGCCGTCGACGGTGAGCACGGCATCCGGAGCCAGGGTCGAGATCAAGCCCGAGATGTCTCCCGCCTCGACCGCTGCGATGAAACGCTCGACGACCCGGTCGTGCTGCTCCGTCGTGACCGCGAACCGCTGTCGACGGGTGTGCACGCGGTCGCGCGCGCGGTGGATCATCTGCCGCGCGCCATCGACCTCCATGTCGAGGATGTGTGCGACCTCGGCATAGGAGAACGCGAAGATTTCTCGAAGAACGAAACCCGCGCGTTCGCGATCCCCCAGCGCCTGCAGGATAACGAGGAAAGCAGCAGACACAGCCTCATGTCGCGCGAACTGCTCCTCCGGCCCCGGAACTCCGCCGTCGGCCGGCAACGGTTCGGGCAGCCACGGCCCGACGTAGTCCACGCGGCGACGCTCCGCCGAACGCAACACGTCGAGGCACAGGTTGGTCGTCATGCGGGCGAGATAGGCGCGCGCATGCTCGACGTCGTGGTCAACGGCCAGCCAGCGCTCGTAGACGTCTTGGACGATGTCCTCGGCGTCGGAGACCGAGCCGAGCATGTCGTAGGCGAGCGTGAAGATCAGCCCCCGATGGCGCCGAAACGAGTCGGAGGCATCGGTCACTCGTTCACCCTAGCGGCGGGCCCGGCCGGCCAACGATACGTGCCGGGCCGGCGGGCTTCCTGACGCATCCACCGCACCGTTTGCCGACAGATGAGCTCTTTGAAGACGGCGGCCGAACGCCCGCGCAGTCGAATCCGGCGCGGGGTGTCGTCGGGATGCACGGCCTGGATCAGGCCACGTGTGCGGCCGAGGCTCACGCACTGGGCGACGAACCCTGCACTGTGCGCGGCGGGTGCGGCTCCATCGATCAGGGCGCCGACGACATCCGCGGCGTGCGCTCCCTGCGGCAGGGCGCTGGCACACCCCATCCTGAGGTGGGTGTTCTGCGCGCCGCCGACGTGGCACCCGTCCCCTGCGCCGACGATATTCGGATGCGCGCGCACTCGCAGATCAGCCCCCACCTCGAGCTGCCCCCGAGCGTTGACCGGCAGGCCGCTCTCGGCCGCCAGTGACGCGCCGACGAACCCGTCCGTGTGCAGCACGAGGGCCGGCGCCGGCACCGTGTCCTCCCCGCGGTGGATGCGCACACCGAGGCGAATCAGCGCCCGCTCGGACTCCCCACCACCCGCCGCGCCCAGCGACCGGCCGACGGGCCCGCGCGACACCAGATGCACGTGGATGTCGGGGCGCGCCGCCCGCAGCTCCGACGCGAGTTCGATGCCCGTGTGTCCGGCTCCGCGCACCACCACCGCCGAACCCGGTGCCGCGTTCCGCACGGCTTGCCGGGCCCGCGCGGCATCTTCGTCGGTCGACACCGAGAGGTGAGGCATCCCCGGCTCGTCGTCTGAGTCGGAAGGCATCGGACGCGCCGTCGACCCCGCCGCGTAGACGAGATAGTCGTAAGCCAACGCGTCGCGATCAGCGAAGAGCAGGCGCGACAGCCCCGCATCGATCGACGCGACGCGCGCGGTCACCCGGCGAACCGACGGGTGCAGCACCTCGTCGAAGGACAGGCGAGGAGATTCGCGCACACCGCTCGCAACCTCGTGCAACCGGATGCGTTCGACGAAGTGTTCCCGCTCGTTGACGAGCACGACCGTCGCGTCACCCCGCCCGGCTAGCCTGTTCGCCGCCATCACGCCGGCATACCCGCCGCCGACGACCACCACTTGATTACCCATTGCGCTCCTTCATCCGTGTGGCACTCTGACGAACGAGCGCCCCGAAATGTGACAGCGGCGGGGAAATCACGGAACGGGGATCGAGTCCACCCCTCGCTCCACCTTTACGCGGGGGTGATGTCCCCGAGTTTCCAGCTGCGGTCGAAGTAGGGCTCCAACGGGCCATAGAAGCGGAAGTAGGAGAACCAGTGCTTGCCCGGGATGGTCTGCACCCAGTTCGCCTCTCCGGCGGCCGAGGCCTCGGGGCCGAAGTACAGGTCCACCGAGCCGTCCTCGTTGACGACGAGCTCGGGGTCGCGCGACCCGCGATCTCCGCGCTGCTGCGGGTTGTCGATCAGGCAGCGGGTGGCGACGTCGTAGACCGTGGCCGACCAGAAGAGCTTCGCGGGTACGTCGGCGGGCACATGCAGCGTGTAGGCGCGGCCGCCGTCGAGCCAGTCCCCCGCGGCATCCGTGTACGACCCGAGGTAGGCCTGACCGAGACCGGGCGTGGTGCTCTTCATGGACTCCGCGAAACTGACCGCCTCGTAGAACCACGAGGCCCGCTCGAGCAACTCGTCGTACCCGTTGCCGCGCTGCGCCGAGTTGTCGAGCACGATGGCCTGCTCCCACCGGCGGTCGGGCCAGAAGAAGCCCTGCTCGAAACGTTTGGCGAACGTGTTCGCCTGCGCCATCAGTTCACCCGCGGCGGCACCCTGCTCGAGAATGCGGCGCAGGCGCTCGTCGGGCTCGAACGGTTTGCCCTTCTCGATGCCCAGCTGCTTCAGCATGGCCAGGTAGAACCGGTCGCGTTCGTCGACGACCTCGGTTTGGTAGACGCCGTGCAGCGCACGCCAATAGTCGAGGCCCCGCGGCTGGTCGCCCGTCCATTCACGGCCGTCGGGCGACACGATACGCGTAGGGGTGGGGTTCTCGCGCTCCGCGTAGGGGTAGATGCGCACGGCATCCACGAGGGCCTCCGCGCGTGCCGGGTCGGGGTCGAGGGTGCGAAAACCCAACATGATGTTGAAACCGGATGACTGCAGGGTGCGGTAGTCGGGGCTCAGGTCATCCGGAGCGCTCTCGCCGGGAGGCACGATGACGTATTTGCCGCCTTGGCCGCGGTCGGGGCCCATCTCGCCCATCGCGCCGATCTCGCGCTGCCAGAAGTCGGACACCCCGCCAGCCGTCGGGCCCGCCGGCAGTTCGATCACGAGCGGCCCGGTTTCGGCCAGAGCGAAGAAGTTCAGGATGTAGGGCGTTGTCGCATTCGCCGTGATGATGCCGAGGCGGTCGCGGTAGGTGGCATAGCGCACGAGGTCACTACTCGTTGCGCCGAACACGTCGTAGTGCTGCCCCTTCCACTGCGCATAGGACACGATCGGCAGGGCCCAGAGGTAGGCCTGGCACGCCATCTGATAGTCGAGTTCGTCGAAGATGGTGGGGATGGCGGAGCGCGCGGGCAGCTCGCCATCCATGGTCACGTGGGCGAGCGGGCCGGGCAGGGCGGGCGAGCTGGATGTCATGGCGGAGCCTTTCTCGACGATCGGGCGACGGCGGAGAGGGTGACGCTGCGGTGCGGAACCCCCCGGAATCCATCTGATCCCGACCTTAGGGCCGAGCCACGCAGAAGGCCAGTGAATATTCAGGGCGGACTCCCACGGCCCCGCGGCGTGTCGACCTCACTCGTGGTGGGCTATCGGACCGGTACGCTCGACACGGCGGGACTGCACAGCAGCATCGAACAGGGGGATGTCTTCCTCCCCTGGCCCGCCATCGAACGCCTCTCGGTGCGCCGCCGTGGCAAGTTCCGCATCCTCACGTTCCACCTCGCGCCCGGCGTGACCGCGCAGTCGCCCGGCATCCACTCGACGCTGCCCGCGAAGTCGTTCGCCACCCTGAGCAAACTCGGCTTCCAACTCGGAGAGGTCGCCATCGACTGCCCGCTCGAGACCGTCATCGCGGCCTCGACAGCCTTAACGGGCGGCCGCCTGCGCTAGGCCCGACGGCCGCTGTGTCGCCTCACAAAAGCGGGCCGCAAAAGCCCTGACGGGAATAGTAGAGTGCGACAAGTCCGGCATCGCGCTCGGCGCGTCACAGTTCGCGCGATATCGCATCCGGAGCTCGCCCAGCGCCGGAACGACATCCGAATCCCAGTAGTCGCGCCGAAAAGCTAAGTACTTCTCAGTATTGCCGGTGAGGATGCTTCATTTCTACGCTGTCACAGACAGGGATGAGAAGAGGGTTTCATCCCACGCATGCAAGCGGCTTCAGCGCCGCGGCGCGCATGTCCCGATCTCTGTGGTCGTGCGGTGTTTTCTCGAGCGCCCCGATCCATCTGACCGCGCGATCCGGGGGGCCGCAGGTGGCTTCTCGACGCATGGGCGGTAACAGACGCGCCCCGAACGGCCCATCATCACGGCCTCGCCGAATCGGCACGATCGCTGCTGCGACATCCGCCGTCGTTGCTCTGACGCTGGGTCTCATCGCTCCCGGCGCGTCGGCCGCCACCGTTTCGGCCGCCGCGCAGGCACAGCCCGCGGCGCCGTCGACGGCCCTCGACGCGTCCTCAGAAGCGTCCGTCGCCCAGGCACTCGCGCCGAGCGCGGCATCGCAGCAGACGGCGCTGGCGCGCGCGGCATCCACCGTTTCGATCCTGGCCGCGGGGGTGCCCGAGGCGCCCGCACAGCTCTGGCTCGAGGACTTCGAGGCGAGCACGCCGCCCGCGCAGCTCGGCACCTACGCCGCGAACCGCTACACGGCGGCCGCATTCTGGCTGAACTACTCCAACTGCAACGGCGTGCTGCTCAACTACACCGTCACGTTCCCCGCCACCGGTTTCTGCGGCACCACCACCGACACGGTTTCGCGCAACCAGGTTCGCCGCATGGCCGACGTCCTCGGCCAGTCGCGACTCGGCGTCGTGGGCAGCACGAGCAACACCGCGCCTGTCAACGGTTCGACCACGGGAACCGCCGGATCGCAGGCGAACCGGGCCCTCGCCGCGCTGACGATGACGGGCGGCACGACGACGGCCAACCAGACGCTCATCGAATCGGTCGCGCCCGTCGGGCTGTCGGCCACCGCCGAGCGCTACTACGCGGCATCCATCGACGTCGCAGAGGACTCGTGCTCGGCTCGCCCGAGCGGCGTCAACAACAACTCCCGGCTGGATGTCGCACTGGTCGTCGGCGCAACGGCGACGAACCTCACCGCGGCGCCCATCATCGCGTGCAACACGCCCGCCGGCCGCTACACCTCCCCCGCGCTGACCGGTGGTTTCGGCAGCGAGACCGCGGTGCGCGCCGGCCGGTTCTTCACCGACACGGCCGTGCGTCTCACCCCCGCGCAGGCCGCACAGGCACGCATCCGGGTCAGCAATGAGATCTCGGCGTCGGCGGGCAACGACTTCGCCGTCGACAACCTGCGCATCGTCGACGCGACCCCGAGCCTCGACAAGACGTTCTCGACCGACCTCACCACCGCGGGCACGCCGACCACGCTCACCTTCACCGTGACGAACACGTCCGAGCTGGCGGCCAAGAACGACTGGAACTTCACCGACACCCTGCCGCAGGGCCTCGTCGTCGCCCCCACACCCGCGGTCGGTGGCACGTGCACCAACGTCACGGGCACGGCATTCGGTGTGCAGGCCGCGGCCGGCGCCAGCTCGATCGTCGTCACGGGCGGCGACCTCGCCAGCAACGCCGCCAGCTGCACCGTCACCGTGGATGTCGTCGCCACGGCCCCCGGAACCTTCACCAACGGCCCCGCCAACGTCGCGACCGTGCTGAACGCCCCCGAGGCCGCCACCTTCGTCGCCGAGGCGCCCGCCCGCATCACCATCCAGAAGAACGTCGCGGGCCGCGCCGTCGTGGGCGACCAGTTCCGCCTCGCCCTGAGCCTCGGCGCCACCGAGGTCGCCAGCGTGACCACGACGGGCGCCAACACGGGGCTGCAGTCGGCCCAGATCGGGCCCGTCAACGTGACGCGCGGGAGCGTCTACACGATCTCCGAATCCATCGTCTCGACGGCCACACTCAACACCTATACGACGGGCTATCAATGCCTGCGCGGCACGACCACGATCGCCACGGGCACCTCGATCTCGGGCCCCATCACCATCCCCAACGAGGCCGGCGCCGAGATCGTCTGCACGTTCACCAACACGCCCCAGGCCGCATCCCTCTATTGCGACGGCACCTATTACTACGCCGTGCGCACCAACGGCTCGATCGCCCAGGTCAACGCCACGAGCTCGGCGGCGCCGACCCAGCTGTACGGCGCCGTGGCGGGTGCGACCGACATCAACGCCCTGGGCGTGAACGGCGACGGCACGAGCGCCATCGCGATCGACCGCACGGGAACGAACGCGGTCAACGCCAGCGGCGTCGTCAACTACACGATCGTCAGCGGCGCGCTGCAAGGAAACCGCACGGCGTTCACGGGCACGCAGGGGTCGTTCCTCGACCGCTCGGGTGCCGCGCTCGACGGCACCATCATCGCGGGCGCCGTCGACCCGCTGAACGGACGATTCGTCGTCGGCAAGTCGGCGGTGGGCTCGGTGCGCCTCTGGGAGTACACGCCCACCGCGCTCAACAACGGCAGCCGCTTCCTCTACCTCGGGCAGGTCTCGACGGGCACCGCGGCCGGCGAGAACGGCGACATCTCGTTCGACGCGCAGGGCAACCTGCACATCGTGCAGACGGCGGCGGACTCGAGCAACGTGGGCATGTTCAGCGTCACGCGCGAGTCGTTGCTCGCGGCAACGGGTGGCACCATCCCCTCGAGCGCCACCACGCGCCGTGCGCTGAGCGGAACCGACACGGGCAACGCGCTCACGGCCGTGAACGGCGTGGCCTTCTCGCCCACCGGAACCGTCTACCTCGGCAACGGCACCACGGCGTACCAATTCGACCCGCTGACCTGGACCCGCGTGCCGAACAGCCCGCGCGCCACCATCGGCACGACCGCGCCGAACACCGCGACCGACCTCGCCGCCTGCACGTCGCCGTCGACGATCTCGCTCGAGAAGAACGTGGTCGGGCGCGTGAACGCGGCCGACCAATTCCGCATCGCGCTGTCGGCCGGATCGCCCCTCGTCGAGTCGACCGTGGCCACGACGAGCGGCACCGCGACCGGCGTGCAGAGCGCGCGCATCGGCCCGACGCCCGTGCAGATCAACACGTCGGTCACGATCTCCGAGACCATGGCGACGGGTTCGGTCTCGCCGCTGACCGCCTATACCTCGGTCTATGAATGCTGGGCCGATGGCGTGCGCATCTTCACGGGCACCGAGAAGTCGGCGGCCATCACCATCCCGAACCGGTTGAGCGTGGGCGTGGCCTGCACGTTCTCGAACTCGCCGGCACCCTTTGCCACCGTACGCGTGACGAAGGTGGTCGAGGACTGGAACGGCGCCAACCGCACGCCCACGGCCGGGTGGACCATGACGACGACGGCGGTGGCGAACACCGGAAGCACCGTCAGCGTGCTGCCGTCGCGCAACCCCTCGCAGCAGACGGGAGCCGACGGTTCTGCCACGTGGCAGGTGCTGTTCGGCGCGGCATCCCAGCGCGGGCGCGTGACCGTGGCCGAGACGACGCAGACCGGTTTCCGCTACCAGAGCCTGGTGTGCACCGTGAACGGCACCGCGGCGGCCACCACCGTGACGACCGTGGGCACGCAGGTGCGCGGCGCCGTGAACGTGGATGTCGCACCCGGCGCGGCCGTCGACTGCACGTACACCAACCGACCGACCGCCACGCTCACGCTCGTCAAGAACGTGTCATTCGGCGCGGCGGCACCCTCGGCCTGGCAGCTGAGCGCCACGCGCAGTCAGGCCACGGCCCTGGCCGGACCGACCGGGGCGGGCGGAAGCGGCACCCTCAACGCCGTTCCCGTCTCGGCCGACACCCCGTATCGACTGGCCGAAGCGGGCGGACCGGCCACCTACGTGCAGGTGGGCGGTTGGTCCTGCGTCACCGCGACGGGCACCGTCGTTCCCGTCAGCGCGGCGAATGATGTGACCCTGACCCGGGCCACGGATGTCACGTGCACCGTGACGAATGCGACGGCCGCCATCACGCTGCTGAAGAACGTGCAGAACCCGTCGACCGGATTCCAGCCCTCCACCTGGAACCTGACGGCCACGCCGGCCGCCCTGACGGGACTCGGCGCGACCACCGTTCCGGGCGCCGACTACTCGGCGACCAACGGCAACGCGGCGAGCACCTTCGCCGTGCGGCCGGGGCACAGCTACACGCTCAGCGAGGCCCTCGCGCAGAGCGGCACGCGCCTCGCCTACCAGCAGCTGCGGCTCGAGCTGCGGCAGCCGAACGGCACGTGGACCCCCGTGAGCTCGCAAACCATCACGGCCCCGGCGGCCGGGCAGACGGCGACCTATCGCTATGTCAACGCGCCCGTCTCGCCCCCCACACTCCCCCTCGCCGGGGGACCCAGCACGGACGCGTTCGTCATCGGCGGCATAGCCGTCTTGACGCTCGCCCTGGCCCTCGCGGTCTGGCAACGACGCCGCCGCACGCGAAGGAGTGCGATGTGAAGCATTGATCACACTGCCTCGACGCCTTCGTCCCTGACTTTCACTGTCACCTCACGCAATTTGCTGTCCACTTTTCACGCTTTTTCAACTCACTCTCATCTCTGACAGGAGCAACAATGTCCAGGTCCATCTCTCGGCGGGTCACCGCCGCGATCGGCGCCCTCGTCTTGGCGGCCGGCGCGGCGTTCGTGGCCACGGCCCCCGCGCAGGCTGTTACGCAGCCCGGAAACATCAACCCCGACCAGCCCCGCAGCCTCACGGTGCACAAGTTCGCGCTCGGCCCCAACAACGGCCAGAACGCGGGCACCGGCCAGGAGCTGCCCTCCACCACCAACCTCGGCACGCCGCTGTCGGGCGCCGTCTTCACCGCGACGCAGGTCGCCGGTGTCGACCTCACCACGCCCGAAGGCTGGGCCATCGCCAACAGCCTGAGCCCGCAGACGGCTGCGACGCGCCTCACCGGCACGCCCTACACGTCGACGCCCTCTGCCGCGAACGGCACCGCCACCTTCCCGACGACCATGCCGCTCGGCCTGTTCTACGTGCAGGAGACCGTGCTGCCCGCCGACGCCACCAACCCGACGGCGCCGTTCCTCGTGTCGCTGCCGCTGCCCACCGGCCCGTCCGGTGCCCCGGCGAACCAGTGGATCTACGACGTGCACGTCTACCCCAAGAACGCCGTCACCGAGACCACCAAGACGCGCGTTCCGGCTCCGGCCAACTCGGCTGAGGCCCGCAACCCCGACCTCATCCGCTGGGCGATCGCCGCGAGCATCCCCACCCTGGCGGCCGGCGACGCGATCACTGCGTTCTCGCTGACCGACTCGGTGCCGGAAGCACTCGTGTTCCCGACGACGCCTCCCACGGGCGTCTCGCCGACGACCGTGACGGTCACGAGCCCCGCGGGCGTCGCGCAGAACTTCGCCCTCGGAACCGACTACACGATCACCAACACCGCGGCCACGCCGACCGCTGAGGGCACCTCGGTGCTCACGTTCACGGCATCCGGTCTCACGCGTCTGACCACGCTGCAGGGCGGCCTCGTGTCGTTCAACGTGCTGACGCGCGCCGTGTCGATCCCGCCGAACGGCCTCATCACCAACAACGCCACGGCCAACATCAACGGCCTCACCGAGACCGTCTCGGGCACCACGCCCATCGGTCAGCTGACGGTGTCGGCGTTCGAGAGCAACAACGGCGGCCCGCGCACCCCCCTGGCCGGCGCGGTCTACCAGGTCTACCTGAACCAGAACGACGCCAACAACCAGCAGAACCCGATCTCGATCAACGGCAGCATCAACTGGACCACCGATGCAACCGGTTTCGTCGCCATCCCGATCATCACGCCCGGCAACTACTACGTGCGTGAGATCACCCCGCCGGCCGGTTACAACCTGCCGCAGAGCAACCCGGTCCAGGCCGTGGTCGTCGCGGGCCCGACCTCGACGGCACCTCCCGTGCAGAACTACGTCGAGTTCAACCACACCCAGGTCTCGGCAGCGAACTTCCTGCTGCCCTTCACCGGTGGTGACGGTGGCGTCTGGTTCGGCATCGGCGGCGGCGCGCTCCTCGCGATCGCCCTCGGCGCCGCGGTCATCGTGTCTCGTCGTCGCGCCGAAGCCGGTGCCGTCGCCGAGCAGACGCCCGTCGCAGCAACGACGTCCGCGTAGTCTGACGTGATGCACACGAAGGCGGGGAGTCCTTCGGGGCCCCCGCCTTCGTCGTCCCCAGAAGCGTCACCGACTAGCGCTCCGGTGGTGTCGCGACGCTGGCGGATGTCGTGGGTCTCCCTCGTCATCGCCCTGATCTCGGTGCTGGGCGCAGGCCTTCTCCTGTTCCCCACCGTCGTCTCCTGGTTCAGCCAATACGAGCAGTCCCAACGCATCAACGACCTCACGCAGGATGTCTCGGACCTCGGCACGGCCACCCTGCAACAACAACTCCAGCGCGCTCGCGAGTACAACGAGAACCTCGTCGGCGGAGGCGCCAACCTCCTCGCCAACGAACGCCTACCGGTTGCCGACGCACCCGACCAGACCGGCGACTACGACGACATCCTCAAGGCCGACAAGGCCGGCCTCATGGCCCGGCTGAAGATCCCGGCCATCAACGTCGACCTCCCCGTCTCGCACGGCACCGGCCCCGATGTGCTCGAACACGGCGTCGGCCACCTCGAGGGCACCGCCTTCCCCGTTGGCGGCGAGTCGACGCGCTCGGTGCTCACGGCCCACCGCGGCCTCGCCACCGCCGAACTCTTCACCCACCTCGACCGCGTCAAGGAGGACGACACCTTCACCATCGAGGTCTTCGGCGAGGTGCTCGTATACCGCGTCATCGACACGCGCATCGTCGAACCGACCGACGGCCAGAGCCTCTTCCCGATCGACGGCCAAGACCTCGTCACGCTCGTCACCTGCACACCCCTCGGCGTCAACAGCCACCGCATTCTGGTCACGGGCGAGCGCGTCATCCCCACCCCGCAATCCGACCTCGACGGCGCGGGCCAACGCCCCGACATCCCCTCGTTCCCCTGGTGGGCCCTCATCGCCGCGGGCGTGCTCCTCACGGCCACGGCCTATGTCTGGCACTCGGGGCGCCCGCCGCGCGTGCGCCCAGCGGCGCTATCCGCTGAGGCTGAGGCTGAGGCTGCGGCTGCGGCTGCGGCCCAGGACAACGTCAAGCCCGAGCCCGAGCGAAACTAGCTGCCCGCCCGCCTCGCGGTTAAGGGATCGTCGTGCCGCGCGCGACGAGGCGGCAGTCCGTGCGTTCGACACCGGTCGGCAGCGGCGACCCGTCGATCGCGGCGAACAGCAGCTCGGATGCGCGGCGGCCCAGCAGGTCGAGGTTCATGTCGACACTGGAGATGGGCGGATTGGTGTCTGCCGTGATCAGCTCCCAGTTGTCGAAGCCGATGAGGGCGACATCCGTCGGCACCCTTCGGCCACGCGCGTGCAGGGCGTCGAGGGCGCCGCGCGCGATCTGGTCGGAGTCGCAGATGACGGCGTCGATATCGGGATGGGTGTCGAGCAGCATGAGGGTGGCGCTGCGGCCCCAGCGTTCGGTCCACTCGCCGTAGTCGGTGCGATGCGCGAGCGGCACCCCGGAAGCCGTCAGCGCGGCATCGATGCCGAGAGCCCGGTCGCGCGCCGCTTGTGCCGTCGGCAGGCCGCGCACGTGGGCGATGCGGCGCCGGCCGGTCGAAAGAAGGTGTTCGGCGGCGATGCGCCCGCCCTGCACGTTGTCGGGCGTGAGCGAGAAGTCGGTTGGATCGTCTGAGGGCGTGTAGACGTAGGCGACGGGGAACGGAAGTGCCGATCCGAGTGAGCGACGAGCGTCGGTCAGGCTGCCGACGACCATGAGCGCGTCGACCTGTTTGGCGGCGAGCGTGCGCACGTGTCGCTGCTCGCGGATGGCGTCACCCCGAGCATCGCTCAGCAACACCGAAATCTCGTCGGCCCCAAAAGCGTCTTCGGCGGCCATGAGAATGGGCAGGCTGAAACGACCTTCGAGGTCGGATGTCAGCAAGCCGACGGTTCCGCTGCGCCCGCGAGAAAGACTGCGGGCCATCGCGTTGTGCTCGAAAGACAGCGATCGCGCCGCCTCGTGCACGCGCGCCTTCGTCGCTTCGCGGACCTCGGAGCGGTTGTTCAGAGCCTTCGAGGCCGTCGCCACCGACACCCCGGCCAAACGCGCCACATCGACCAGCGTGACCGCTTTGCTGCGCCGCATCCAAAACTCCTCGAAAATGTTTTGTCGCCGTTCGACGGCGCCACATCCCCGCCAGCCCCGTGCGGTTTCCAGAGTAGCGGACCTCTCACGAGCACCGAAGAACCATCCGCAAAATCTCAACTCTTGAAACCGCTTTCGTTTTACATTACGGTAACCAGATCGACTCATTGCCGACACTGTGGTGGGCTTCGATATGTGACATAGCACAAGAGCGTGCGGTCGCCGTGGGTCGTTCGACTCATCGCATCGCTGCGAATGAACGAACGAAAGGATGCGCGGTGACCCTCACCAGTGCACGATCAACCGGCCCCCTCGCCACACCGCGCCGAGCGCGCCGCCGGCCCCTCGATGCCGACGCCGCGAGCTTCACGTCAGGGCTGCACGCATCGTGGCTGCGCCGCAACGTCGACGCCTCCCTCCCGCACGGCACCGCGATGCTCGAAACCGCCGGTAACCTCGACAACCTGAGGCGTCTGGCCGGCGAGTCCGACGCTCCGTTCCGTGGGCAGCTCTTCGCCGACAGCGACGTATACAAGATGTTGGAGGCGATCGCGTGGCAGGTGGGCGACGCCGAGGCGCAGCATCCCGAACTCATCCGGTTCTACCGCGACACCGTCGGCCTGCTCGAACGCGCCCAGCGCGACGACGGCTATCTCGACTCGGCCTACCAGCTCGGCGAGGGCGACGCCGGGCCCTGGACGAACTTCACCCACGGCCACGAGCTCTACTGCCTTGGGCACCTGCTGCAGGCGGGCATCGCGGGGTATCGAGCCCTGGGCGACGACCGGCTGCTCGGCGTCGGCATCCGCTTCGTCGACCTCGTGATCGACCTTTATGGCGGGCCCGAATCGGACGTGTACTGCGGACATCCCGAAATCGAGACGGCCCTCGTCGAGCTGTATCGCACGACGGGCGACGAGCGTCACCTCGATCTGGCCGAAGCGTTCATCCGCCGCCGGGGAAGCGGCTTCATCGGCGAAGGCGTCTATGGCGCGCAGTACTACCAGGACGACACGAGCGTTCTCGACACCGACATCATGCGCGGCCACGCCGTGCGCGCGCTCTACCTGAACGCCGGGGTCACCGACCTCTACCTCGAACGCGGCGACGAAGCCCTGCTCGATGCCATGAAGACCCAGTGGGATGACCTGGTCGGAAAACGTCTCTACCTCACCGGTGGCACAGGCTCGCGGCACCGCGACGAGTCGTTCGGCGACGCCTACGAGCTGCCGAGCGAGCGCGCTTATGCCGAGACCTGCGCGGGAATCGCCCTCATCAACTGGGCGTGGCGCCTGCACGTCGCCACGGGCGAGTCCCGCTACCTCGATGCCGCCGAGAACGCGCTCTACAACGTGGTGTCGGCCGGCATCTCGGTCGACGGCCTGTCCTACTTCTATAGCAACCCGCTGCAGAGGCGGCCCGACCACGGCGCCAGCCAGGAGGAATCGAGCGGTCGCCGTCTGGCCTGGTATAGCTGCGCGTGCTGCCCGCCCAACCTCATGCGCACGTTCGCGTCGCTGCAGAACCTGCTCGCGACCTCGGGCGGCGACACCGTGCAGGTGGCCAACTACGCCGCGAGCAGCATCCGTCTGCCGCGCATCGACGCCACCGGGGCGACCTCAACCGATGAATCCTCGGATGCCGCAGCCGCCGTGCTGCACGTCGACACCGACTACCCGGCCTCGGGTTCGGTGACGCTGCGCTTCGACGATGCCTGGGCGGGAACGCTGGAGCTGCGGGTGCCCGAGTGGTCCCGCACCGGAGGGCGGCGAGCGCGGCTCACCGTCGATGGCGAGCCTCGTGAGACCGTCTCAGCGAACGCCCCCGTCGACTCGGGGTGGCTCCGCGTGGAGGGGCCCTTCGCGGCCGACACCGTGATCCGGCTGGAGCTCGACGTGAGCCCGAGCCTCGTGTTTCCGCATCCCCGCATCGACGGCCTGCGCGGCAGTGTCGCGGTCCGACGCGGGCCACTCGTGTACTGCGTCGACCAGACCGACAACGCCGTCGACATCGAGACCGTGGATGTCGCAACCGACGCCTCGGTCGTCGAGGTCTCGGGCAGCGAGATCGTCGGCGGCTTCGGGCCCTTCCTCGGCATCGACGCGCTGCGCACCCTGCCCGATCCGGCGGCCGTGAGCCTGTATTCGAGCACTCCAGAACCCAGTGCCGGGGCATCCCCCGAAGCCGCTGCATCCGGCGAAACCGGCTCATCCGGCGCAATCTCCGCGCCGCACGCCGAGAAGGCGCGCCTGATCTTGCGCCCCTACGCCCTCTGGGGCAACGGGCCGGCACCCGCCGCTATGCGCGTGTGGATGCCCCGCGCCTCGGCCCCCGCTCTCGCCACCCCGACTCAAATCACCCCCACCGACCGCACCACCGCGTAACCCTGCACGACGACACCCCGCACGACGACTCCCGCTCCACCGCACGACGACCCGCCCCCCGCCGGGCCGCTCCCACCCTTCAGAAGGAGAAGTGACGCACCATGAGGCACTCAAGAACAACGCTGTTTCGCCTGATCGCGCTCGGCACCGCAACGGCTGCCGCGTTCTCGTTGTCCGCCTGCAGTTCGGGTGGTGGCGACGCCGACACCCTGACCGTCTGGACCCGTTCCGACGGCGAGGTCTACACCAAGCAACTCGCCGAGATGTACGAGAAGGCCAACCCGGGTCTCACGGTCGATGTGACCGTGCTGCCGAACTCCGATGTGCAGCAGAAGCTGGGCTCGGCGATCAGCTCGGGCAACCCGCCGGATGTCGTGGCCATCGACGTCGTAAAGGCGCCCTACTTCATCAACGCGGGCGCCTTCCAGGACCTGACCGAGCGCATCGACGGACTCGACTACGCAGACGACCTCCTGCCCGCCCAGGTCGATGCCGGCACCTTCGAGGACAAGAAGTACACGTCGCCGTTCACCGCCGACACCTCGGTGCTCTACTACAACAAGGATCTGTTCCGTCAGGCGGGGCTCGACCCCGAGGCGCCGCCGACCACCTGGCAGGAGTTCGCCACCGCGGCCGACAGCATCGGCGGTCTCGGCGACGACATCACCGGCTACCACTACTCCGCGGGCTGCGGCGGGTGTGCCGCGTTCGCCCTCGCCCCCATGGTGTGGGCTTCCGGCGGCGACTTCATCGACGCCGACAGCGGCGCGTTGAACCCCGACGCCACGTTCACCGACCCGGTCGTCACCGAGTTCATCGAACTGCTCAACGGCATGGTGGCGGATGGCGGCATCACGACGGCCAGCCAGACCGACGGCGGCGAGAACTATGGCGGCGCATTCGAGAACGGCAAGCTCGGCATGGTCGCGAGTGGCTCGTTCTACCTGAACACGCTGCAGTCGTCCGATCTGCCGTTCGAGATGGGTGTCACGCCGTTGCCCGGCAAGAATGCCGGTGAGATCTCATCCATGGTCGGTGGTGATGTGCTCGCCATTCCCGAGGGCGCCAAGAACGGTGACGCCGCCTGGGACTTCGTGAAGTGGGCGACCGGGGATGACGCGCAGAAGACCCTGGCCGAGAGTGGTTTCACCCCGGTGCGCACCGACCTCTACGAGTCGGACTACAGCTCGAAGGGGCCGGAGCAGGCCGCGCTTGTCGAAGCCGCGCTGCAGGGTCAGGTGCCGTACACGGTGTCGTTCAACGCACTGTTCAGCGACCCGAACGGCCCCATGGTGAGCCTGATGCAGGCCGGTGTGTTCGGTGACGATGTGGATGCCGCAGCCGCCGCCGCGCAGAAGACCGCCGAACAGATCGTCACGCAGAACGCCACGGAATAGCCGCCGACGAGTTGATGGAGCAGACATGACCGAGACCCTCAGCACGCCGGTGACTCCGTCGCCGGACACGTCGCGCCGCGCGTCTTCGCGTGTCCGCTCCACCTCTCGCGGGCGTCGACCCGGAGGGGCGGCCGGTCCGTCCCTCCGGGAGCGTCGGCTCTCCCGAACCGGCCTGCTGGCGGTGACGCCCGCGCTGCTCCTCACGGCCGTGTTCTTCGTCGTGCCCGTGGCGCTCATGGCCTGGATGAGCCTGCACAGGTGGCCACTTCTCGGCCGCAGCACCTTCATCGGCCTCGACAATTACGTGCGCGCCTTCACAGCCGACGACACGTTCCTGCGTTCGATCGGCTTCACCCTGATCTATACGGTCGTCATCACGCCGATCCTGTTCGTGGCGGGTCTCGCCCTCGCGTTCTTCGTGCGGCGGCCGTCTCGCGCGAGCACGTTCTTCCGCACCATCTTCTTCACGCCCTATGTGATCGGTTTCGCGGCGGCCAGCTTCCTGTGGCTGTGGTTCACCGATCCGAGCGCCGGTTCGGTGAACGCCATCCTCACGAGCCTCGGCACCGAGGTCGACCAAACCTCCTGGTTCGTGGAGCAGTGGCCCGCCCTCATCAACGTCATCGTCATGGTCACGTGGAAGGTCGTCGGCTTTCAGATGATCCTGCTGCTGGGTGGCCTCAACAGCGTTCCCGAGGATGTGCTCGAGGCGGCGCAGATCGACGGGGCCGGGTGGTGGAGGCGCCTCACCGGAATCATCCTGCCGCTCATGAAGCCCACGATCATCCTGGTGTTGGTGTTCTCGATCAGCGGCTCACTGCTCGCCTTCGAGCAGTTCTTCCTCATCACGAAGGGTCGCCCCGACAACGAGACGGTCACGGCCGTCTATTGGATCTACAACGTCTCCTTCACCAAGTTCGAGCTGGGCTATGGCGCCGCGTTGTCGGTCATCATGCTCGTGCTGTTACTCATCGTCGCGGCCGCGCAGATCCGCCTTCTGAGAGGACCCAAGAATGACTGAGCCCCGATCGGATGCATCAGCTCCGGCCTCGTCGTCCACCGCTGTGGCCGCTCCCCCGGCTGCGGCCATCGCGGCAATCAGCCCGACTCCGTCCGCGTCCGTGCGTCGCAAACGGGGTCGCGGAGCCGTCGGCGTCTGGTGGTGGGTGGGCGGCATCGTGCTCGTCTCGCTCTTCGCGCTGCCGCTGCTCTCGGCGGTCACGGGCAGCCTCAAGTCGCCCGCCGAGTTGCAGCAACGCCCGGCCACGTTTTTTCCGCAGACGCTGAGCGGCGACGCCTGGTCGCGCCTGTTCGACCCCTCGCAGGGCACCCTCACGGGCCTGGCGAACAGCCTGGTCGTCGCGATCGGCACCGTCGCACTCACCGTGGTGTTGTCGACCCTCGCGGGCTACGGTTTCGGCCGCTTCCGTTTTCGTGGAAGCACCCTTCTGTTCGGCGTCGTGCTCGCGGGCATGATGATCCCGTTCAGCGTGCTGCTCACCCCGATCAGCGTGGTGTTGCGCACCCTCGGCGTCAGCAACTCCCTGCTCGGCCTGGTGCTCGTCTACACGACCTACCAGTTGCCGTTCTGCATCTTCATCATGCGCAACGCCTTCGCGGCGATCCCCGACGAGATCGAAGAGGCGGCCATGATCGATGGATGCTCGCGCCGCAGTGTCCTGTTGCGCATGTTCGTGCCCCTCGTCGTGCCCGGCATCGTCACGGCCGCGATCTTCGCGTTCCTCAACGCGTGGAACGAGTTCCTCGGCGCCCTCGTCCTCCTGTCGGACCAGGCTCTCTTCACGCTCCCCGTCGTCCTGCAGACCAAGCAGATCGGGCAATTCGGCAAGGTCGACTGGGGCCTGCTTGACGCAGGTGTCGTCGTCTCGATGATCCCCTGCCTGCTCATCTTCTTCCTGCTGCAGCGCTACTACGTCAACGGCATCTTCAGCGGCGCGGCGAAGTAGGGGCCGGGGTGACCTGACCGTCGCGCCGCACCGCGAGCGCGACGACGGAGAGCGGGAGCAGCGCATAGATCGGAGCGAACGCGATTGCGCCGAGAACGGCCGGGCCCGTGGGCTCGGCGTGTCCCAGATTGATGGCGACCAGGGCGACTCCGACCCCTGCGCTGACTGCCGTCAGGAGGGCCGCGGTGAACAAGGTGCCCTTATGTGCGGCTCCTCGGTCCCTATCGATCGCCGCGGTGACGGCCAGGACGAGGCCTACGCCGGTCAGCAGCACGACCGGGATGAGGAAGGCCCAGAGAGGCTGCGTGTTGGTCACCTCTGCGCCCGACCATTGCACATCGAGGGTGCTCGGCAGAGGCATCCACGCGATGATCACACCCGCGGCGATGAGCGTCGGCACCCCGACGAGGATCGCCGCAACGATGCGCCATGCCTTCACCATGACACCCGATTCTAGGTGGCTCGCGCACAGTCACACTTGCTCGTTAGGCGATCTCGTTTGCCAGGACCCGCACGTCGAAAACATCCGGTTTGGCGTCGACGAGCTGTCCTGTGTGCTGCTCCTCGAGGTGGCCGTCATCTTTCGCGTCGAAGCCGCGCAGAGCCGATCCGCTCGGAACGCGGGCGACTGCGCGCCGTGCACCATGGATGTCGACGACCGAGATGTCTATGACGCGACCCCGGATGCGGACATCCGGCTCGTCATCATGGTGAATCTCGACGTAATCTTCCTCCCCCGATGCTCGTCGGCGCACGAGGCATCCAAAATCGACGATCTGGTTCACCTCGATCGCCTCGCCGCAGCACTCGTGCTCCCAGCCTCCGACCTGCACGACAACCTCGGCCATCATTAGAACCTCATCCCGCCGTTCGATTGACCTTGGCGAACACGTAATACGCGACGCAGAACACAATTGCGACCGCCACCACACCGCGTAGAACCATCGCTGCCCCCGATCGCGTGTCCGTTGGTGTAGACATCTAAGCAGTTGTTTCGTCTCCGTTTGCGGCGTCGCCTCCGCGTGAACAGCCTGCCGCAACAAGAGTCGAAAGCTGACGCGCACACAGGCGCACGTACAGCGCTGGCGGGTGCCGCTGAATTGAGGGTGAACATGAAAATGAAGTCGGTCGGCCTGGCCGTCATCTGTTGCGTTCTGGCGCTCTGCGGGTGCACGCCACAGACGGATGATGCCGATACGCCGTCACCGTCGTGGGCGGACGTCGAGCGAGCCGCCGCGACTGAATGGATGTCCGCGCAGTCCACTTTTCTGAACACCACGGCAGGTTTTCCGCTCATCGCCGCGAGGACGGTCGACGGGTGTGGCGGAAGCTCGACCGGGGACGGCTTCAAGCCGCCCTACCCAGTTCAGACCTACAGCTGCTCCATGACGCGCGTAAGCATGTACGCGTTCCCACAAATGACCGACCCGGCCGCGATTGCCACGGCGGTGAATAGCGCATACGCAACACAGGGATGCGACGAGGCACCGATCGCCCCTGAGCTCGCCACCGCCGACAATTTGAACTCAACGGACCCGTCCATGTACTTCGTCACGGGCGGTTACAGCTGCGAGGACTACGAACCCACCATCGGTCTACAGCTGGGGAGCATCCAGAATGAAGGTGTCCTCGCCGACATAGCGGATGCTCCGAAGATCTATCCCTCGACGCCCGTCACGCAGGATGCCCCTTTCGGTGAAGAAGTCGCGCAAGCGGTCCTGGACATGAAATCCGACTACGTCCTCATCGTGCAGAACTCGCTGAACTACTACAACGAGCCCACCTGCGACGGCCACCGCTGCTGACGGGTCTGCTCGGCGTGGGAACGCGCTTGAGCTCCTACGCTGAGGGCGCGAGACACACGTGTGCGGGTCCGACATGACGGATGCCCTCACCGCCTGGTAGCAATCGCACATATGATCCGAAGCAACTTCGGTGATCTTTGTGGTCACCGGCCGACTGCTCTGGAACGAGGCGAGGCAATCAACATACTGATCAGCATCCTTCTGCCACTGCTGTGCCTGGCGGCGGCCATCTATTGCTTTTGGAAGGTGAGAGGCATCGGCGGTTTCGCGCTTGGCATGTTTGCCCTACTCTTCTTCTGCGTCCTGGCAGTGAAGGCGTTTTTCGTGATCGTGTTCTCAATGGACACTGGCTAAGACCAGTCGCCCCGGCCCAAATGACCGAAATGATCCTAGAAGGCGGCACCCACGCATGAACCCAGGCATTGCATTCTGCCTCCTCCTCGCCATCGCGGCGCTAGTAGGAGCGCTCTTCGCGTTCTTCAAAATCAAGAACGGAGGAGGGGTTGTACTCGGAATTCTCGGTTTGATTGCGGCAGGCTTCTTCGGCCTTCTGTTCATTGTCTACTCCGCATTCGCATCGACAGGTTGAACGGCGGAATGGACACCTTTATTTATGTTCGCGGTGCCCACTGACGTGGCTCAGTCGCCCCGCCCACGCACCGGCCTGGCGTTTGCTGGCGGCTCGCCGACCTCATCGACGGTGTGCCCCGCGCACGCCATCTTGGTCACGCTAGCCCGCTCGATGCGTGACACCGTGAACCAGCGCATCGCGTCGCGCATCCGGCACCACCCGACGAGGTACCACTGGCCGTTCGTGGACGCGAACAGCACGGGCTCGACGTCGCGCGTGGTCGTGGCCCCGGATTGCGCGGTGTAGCGGAGGCGGACGACGCGCTGCTCGGCCATCCCCTCCTCCAGCGCCGACCGGATCGCACGCGAGGGCGACGGTGGCGCATCGACCCAGACGCGGCCGGCCAGCTGCTCGGCGCGGGCGCGGGTGCGGGGGTCGAGGACATCCACGATTTTCTGGATGCCGGCTGCCGCCAGATCTGAGTAGGGGGCATCGCGCGCGGCCGACGCAGCAGCCATGAGCGCCACCGCCTGCTCTGCCGACAAGCTGACCGGCGGCAGGGATGCACCCACCGCCAGCCCATAGCCACCGCCGGGCCCGGGCCGCGACCAGATGGGCGCGCCGCCGCGTTCGAGGGCGGCGAGGTCCCGTTTGACGGTGCGCACGGACACGTCGAACTCGCGCGCCAACCGTTCGGCGGAGCTGCCGCGCGTTCCGTAGCGGCGCAGCATCTCGGACAGCGCGTGCAACCGCTCGGCGCGCTTCATCGCCGCTGCCGTCGCCGTCGCTGCCACAGTCGTGGTCGCCGAGAAATGTTCGAGTTCATGACAGAAATAGTGACACACACCTGCCCCGAGCACGCCCGAGGATGGTGTCATGACAACACCGAACAGCAACCCGACCATCATCCTCATTGCCGGCCACTGGCTGGGCGCGTGGGCGTGGGATGACGTGCTCGAACACCTGCGCACCGACACGTCTCGCGCGGTCGCCCTCACCTTGCCCGGCCTCGACCCCGACGACCCCGAACGCGCCACCCGAACCCTCGACGACCAGGCCGCCGCGATCGAACACGCCCTCGCCCACCTCGAGGTCTCGACCGACCAGCCGGCGACGCTCGTCGCTCACAGTGGGGCGAACGCTCCCGTCAGCCTCGTGCTCGACCGCCACCCCGAACTCATCGGCCGGATGATCTGGGTCGACTCGGGCCCGATGGCCAACGGCACCGCCTTCGCGCCCGAGTTCCCCGCGGAGCTGACAGAGCTTCCGCTCCCACCGTTCGATGTCCTGGCCCAGCAGGCGAGCCTGGAAGGCCTGACCCCCGAAATGCTCGACCGTTTCCGCGCGCGGGCGGTGCCCGAACCGGCGCCGGTCTTGCGCCAGACCGTCGAGCTGACAAACGACGCTCGCCACGCCGTCCCGACCACGCTGGTGTGCTGCTCGATCTCGAGCGCGCAGGTACTCGAGATGGCGCGCGGGGGTCACCCTATGTTCGCCGAGGTCGCGCATCTCACAACCGTCGACGTCCTCGACCTGCCGACCGGCCACTGGCCGATGTGGAGCCGAGCCGGCGAATTAGCTCGAGAATTCCAGCCTGCATGGACCCCATAAGCAAGATTCAGCAGGGAATCACCAATGCCCTTTTGCCTCTTTATAACCGCCTCTGAAGAAGCTTCCGGCACGGTGACGGCCCGCCGAGCAGCGTTGTGATGCATTCGACTCTTCGCCCGCCAGAGCGGTAGTCCCCACTTTGGTGCACCTGGCTGAAAGATCAGAAGTACCTATCGCGGACGCATGACCGTGCTGCTGGATAGGATCAGCTCGTGACCGCATCCCTGCCACTCCGAATTTTCCTGGCCTCCCCTGGTGATTTAGTTGACGAGCGCATGATCGTCCTCACAACTATCGATGAGCACAACGCAAGGCGCCGAGAGTCCAGCAACGTTGTCTTTGAAGCCGTTGGCTGGGAACAAGTTCGAGGCACCGCGCGACGACCGCAAGAAGCGATCAACGAGCTCATCAGTGAAAGCCACTTCATGATCGTAATGTTCAAGGAGCGATGGGGTAGCAAGCCAGGAAGTCCTTGGGGGTACACCTCGGGTACTGAGGAAGAATTGTTTACCGGCCTTTTGGAGCTTGGTCAAAACGACCAGCCGATGAGAGATGTTTGGGTTAGTTTCATGGCGCACGCGACGCCCGAGGAACGTGTTGCGAGCTTGCGGGAGCAAATGATTCACGAGAACTCAATGCTCTTCGAATCGACGGCAAACCAGGCCGAGTTGAAGGAAAAACTCTCCGAACGTCTTGAGAGCTGGGAAGCGATGGCCTCAAGCAAACGGCCCCGGCACGTCGATCTGATGTCGTCAACTGGTAAAGAAACCCTGAAGGCCGCTAGGCTCCGGATCGCTGGAGAAAAGCTCGTCGACCTCGGTCAGCCCGAGGCGGGGCGAGCGAGCCTGAAGGAGGCCGCCGCGCTAGGAGGCCCCGCCGAGAACCTCGCCTATGCTCGCCTTCTAGCGCGCCAAGGCGAGCTAGAAGCTGCGTACAACTCGGCCCAGCTGGCAATCGATCAGTGCATCCAAGGCAAGTCGCACCTCTACTCAACGCTAACCGCGGAGGCGATCGCGATGCAGGCCGGAGTCTTACGCCGACAAGGCAAAACCGATGCGGCGATTGGGCGCCTCAAGCAAGCGATTACCCTTCTCACCGAATCTGACCCGTTCGCGAACCGAGTTCGAGCCCGCATACACGACGACCTCGGGATAGCACTCCAGAGCTCAGGTGATCTCAAGGCTGCAGAAGATGCGTTCGCCGCTTCGCTTGAGATCAGAACAAACGCCCCGCACGGAGACGACCTGGCGCAGTCCTTCGTCAACCTGGCGCGTCTTGCCGTTGCGGCGAGGGAACTGGATTCGGCGCTTAAATGGTCCGAAAAGGCTAACGATGCCCTGACTCGTTCCGCCCCCACCGCTCTACATGCGAATGCTGCCACACTCTCGGCACAAGTTAACCTACGGCTGGGAAAGCCAGAGGCCGGATTACCTCGGGCCGAACGGGCGCTCGCCCTCAACGAACAATTCGCCAACACCAGGGGCGAAGCCATCGCACTCCTACTGCTTGCGCAATGCTGCCGATCAATAGGGCAGAACACACGGGCGCTACAATTTGCCGAGCGTTGTCTGCTGTTGAATCGCGACATGAAGAATGACGGCGGGGCAGAACGCGCTCAGTGGATCATCGACGAGATCGAGGGAAAACGGGATTAGATCCTAAGGCTGTTTGTCGTGGAAGTAGCGTTCCATTCGAGTCGACCTGAAGGTATTGTCGGCTCGGCCACATCAAGGCGGTAAGGCGGCCGTCGGGGTCGCTGCAACCTGTATCGATTTCAGCGCTACGACTGCTGATCTTGGGCGATGGCCCCGTCGGGCGGTGCGCAGAGATAACGAACCGTGAAAATTTATTCAGTCCGCTTATCTTGATTGGTTCATGTTGCGCAATTACTCGCATCGTGTGAAATCGTATAGGCATCGAACGGATGGCCTCGACGTGCTCGCGAGGTAGGGCGCGAGTAAATTGGGCCAATACATCGGGACCAGTGTCGCCGCCAAGGTAGGACCGAATAGTCGCGGCTCCGCCCATTTTGAGGAAAGTGGTTAGATTACCCTCGTCAACCGCGCGCAGTAGCGCCGTTTCATGGTTGCCGCGCAAGAGAGTCACCGATCCGTGAGAAGCCATATCTATCAATCGAGAAAGAACGGCTTTCGATTCGGGCCCCTTATTGATGTAGTCGCCGAGGAAGACTAAACGACTCACGCCGCGCGTATCCAGAACCTTGAGAATTCCCTCGAGCGCTTCTAACGAACCGTGTATGTCGCCAATGAACGCTACCTGCCTCATAGAAGAATCTTCTCTACCTCGGCATAAACCGACCCAGCTCCGGTCGATCCAAGTACTAAGAATGCACCGGACAACAAGTCCCCTCGATTCCCCCATTCGTTTACAACGGTCGCTTCTAGCGACCCGTGAGCGCTGAGAGGGAAACTACCTATGATTTCCCTGAGTCTCGTCAAGCACTCGTCAAGTTCTGACAGCGAGGCACTCGCCCTTCTCCTCGAGGCAAGCAATTCGATCAGGTACGAGTCGCCGACTCGGTTCGCAATCTCGCGGACCGAAAAACAGGGGTCGCCGTCCTCAATGGCGCGGGCGTACAAGGAGCTTCGCAACAAGTATCGGGCCTGGCGCAGCATGCCTTCGAGATACTTCGGAAGGTCCATGGCAGGAGTCGTAAACAATGATGACATCGTCCTGACTCGCTGGGTTAGCCGTGTTGTTTCGACGTCTCCCATAACTCCCACCGCTGTTCCGAGCCGTCCGGAGGGGTCCCAAAGAATTTTGGCGTCTCGTCGGAGGTGAGCGCCAAACAAAGTACCCACACCTGTGTCGAGCTGCGCCTTCGTGTAGAAACTAACACTCACGTCCGCGGTACTCATGCTCGGCCGCCCTCTGGACACTAGTGCCAGCACGTCGAGGTCAGAATCAGCTACGGCATCACCACGGGCGCGGCTCCCATAAATTAGCAGTGCCTCCACATCGTTTGGAAGCGACGGGAACTGTTGCACGATCTCGGCCGGCACTCCCACTGTCCTCAACGACTCGCGTAACTCGTACCGGTTCATGTTCACTCCAGGGCATAAAAGGGTGGAGAACTCAACCAGCGAAGCCGAATCGGCGCTGACCACGCTCACATCGCGTGAGTCGTATCAACCTACTGGAAGGAACGTTCAGCTACCAAGGAGACGTTGCGCAGCCTAGAGTTACCGGCTATGCCCTCGATGGAAGAACATATGGGTTGGAACAGCTTACGGATTCTGCCCCCAGGCGTCCTGCTCAACCTTCGCCGGACCAAACATCGGAGTTTTCAATCGATAGCGCCGGAAGGTTTCATCTTCAAATCGCTCTTGAATGGTCGTCATCGCAGCGCATCCAGGCCACGGTCGCGGCAATCGTCTCGCACTGCAAGAAGGCCAATTTTCATGACTCGATCATGAGTGATGAGGCCGCAGGAGACTGCACGGTTCATCGTTGTCAGGTTGTCGGGGCGAGGTCGTCTTCGCTCATGGCATCCGCTGAGTTGGTGAGCCGGCCGCCGAGGGGTGGGGGTTTAGTAGCGGCTGCTGCGCGCGAGGGCGAGGAGGGCTGCCGCGCCGAGGCCACCGCCGACGAGGGTGATGAGGCCGATGAAGGGGAGTAGGAATTCCGCCATGTTGTGCTCCTTCGAAAAGTTCGTCGAGTCCAGGGTATCCGCAATACGAGGGATGCTCGGCGGGTGGGGAGGGGGTTGCGGCTGATGTCGAGCGGCGGTTGCGGGACCGCGTCCGGGAGATTGTGACGAAACCTCGGCGGCGACCGTCATAGGGGTGGGCGTATTGGGTGCCCGACGACAGGATGATCAGACGGGAGCTCACAATCGTGCCACTTTTTTCGCGCGTTTCGACTTCGGGGGCTCGTCGCCCGCGGCCCGCAGCGGTGTGGGCCGCTCTTGTGACGGGGGCCGTTCTCTGCGTCTCGAGCGTCGTATTCGTGCTGCTGCCGGTGCTCGGACTGATCGGCGCGGCGGATGGCAGCACCGTGGGTGCGCTCGATGTTCCCGTCGGATCGATCGCGGTGGCGCTGGTGATCGGGCTAGGGCTCGCGCTCGTGCTGCTGGCGCTGATCGTTGCGACCCGCAATGGTGCGGTGGCGTGGGTTCTGGCGGTGGCCGCGGTGATTTCCACAGTGGTGGTGTCGTTGTGGCCGTTGGTGGCGACGGCGTTTGCGGCCGTGGGGCAGGCGGGAGATGTCATCCCCTTTATTCAGGGGTTGATCGAGCAGGTTGGCCGGTAAACGCAGGCGGCGCTGAGGGGGTAGCCCCTGTTCGGCGGTGAACGGCGCGCGGGCGGGCCGCGGGATTGCGAGGATTCGTCAAGGATCACCCCGAATGAGGGATAGCGCGACAAAGTAGGACGCTCATACTCTTTGGGCGCGCTATGAGGCGCCTAAGTGGGGATGAATTCATGGATGAATCAGGCAAGACGCCCGCGGGATGGCTCCGCGACAACAACGGTCAGCTGCGGTGGTGGGACGGCATGCGCTGGACCGAGAAGACGCAAGGGTTTGATGCGCGCAGCGGGTCGTCGGCTCCGACCGTCGTCATTCCGACACCCGCTCAGAACCGGGCTGCCGGCGCGACGGGGGCAAGGGGGGCCAACGGCACGAAGCAGCGCAAGATCGGCGCCTCGACGTGGATCGTCGGCGCGGTCGTCTTGGCGTTCGCCTTGATCGGGCTCGTGTCGGGCGGCCTTGGAGGATTCCTCATCATGCTCGGCATCGCCGGGCTGCTCACGGGCGTTTACGTCGCCATCACCGGGCGCGCCTCGTGGGCCATGCTGCTGCGTTCGCGCGGGGCGGGCGGCATCACCGCCGGTGTCGCCGTGGCCGCGCTTATCGCGGGTGGTGCCCTGCTGCCGGCCGGAGCGCAAACGTCTGTGGCCGAGACATCCCCCAGCACTAGCGCTTCGGCCACCCCGACGCGCACGCCGACGCCGACCCCCACCCCCACGCCGACCCCAGAGGCACTCCCGATCGCGGATGTCGTGGGTAAGAGTGCCACCGATGCCGCCACCACGCTCGAAACGGCCGGTTATGTGATCGCCTATGCCGGCGCGGATGGTGTCGATGCGGCGACCCGCGCTTCGTGGAACGTCGTCTCGCAGACGCCCTCGGCCGGTAGCGCGCTCGAGAAGGGGCAGACCGTGACGATCACGGTTGCCGCTCCGGCGCCGGCTCCTGCTCCCGCCCCGGCACCCGCGCCCGCCCCGAAGCCAGCTCCCGCGCCCAAGCCTGCGCCCGCTCCCGCTCCGGCACCCGCCCCGGCGCCCGCGCCTGCTCCGGCTCCCGCACCTGCCCCCGCTCCCGCACCGGCCCCTGCGCCGGGCGGCGTCATCCCGGGCGCCTTCTGCCCGGACGCCGCGGTCGGCAGCTCGGGCGTCGCCGACAACGGACGCACCTACGTCTGCGGCGGCAAGGGTCCCGATGCCAATGGCCACTACCACTGGAACACCACGGGCTAATAGCCGAACACGACGCGGCCCTCACGGGCTTGCCGCCGATCGGATGCGGCCTTCGCGGGCCTGTTGTGAACACTTGCGAACGCCGTAGCTCAGCGCCGCCGAAGGCGTGACTAGGGCCCGACAATTGCCGTGGCCGCGAAACCTCTTTGGGTTGCGCACTCCGAACGCAGACAACCGTCGCGGCACCGCACGCGACCTCGCTCTGCCGTCCACCTGCCACATCACTGTTATTCAACGACGCGCTTCCACGCGGAGTACGACACGAAAGAGCTCCATGACGAATGTTCCAACGCCGCCCGCTGGCTGGTACCCCGACCCCGGTCACTCGAATCTCGAACGTTACTGGGATGGTCGGGCTTGGACGGCCCAAAGTCGTCCCCGGACGATAGCCGCGCCGCCCGCACCGACGGGGCCGACGCCTCCGCCGGCTCGCGTTCCCGCCGGGCCAATGCCCGGCCACAACCCCGCCGCCCCCAGCCAGCAGCCCACTCAAGCAATGCCGCTGCCGATGCCACTTCCGCAGTCCAACCCTGGCACTCAGCCTGCAAAGCCTTCCGCGGCCGCTCTCGCCGCTGTGATCTGCGGCATCCTGGCCGTCGTCTTCGCGTTCATTCCGATCGCCTCCGGCATCATCGCGATCCCGCTCGCATTGGCGGCCCTCGTCTGCGGAGTTGTTGCTTACGCATCGCGAAAACCGCCACGATCGCGAGCGATCTTCGGAATGGTGACCGGCGGGTCCGCCCTCCTTCTCGCGATCACAATGACGGTTGTCTACGGCATCGCATTCGGAGGAGCCGCTCCCACCAACGAAGCAAAGCCAGTCTTCTCGGCGGCCCCGTCAGAAGCGTCTTCGCCGGTCGAGACGCCCGTGCCTGTTCCGACAACGCCCGTCGAGCCGCCGTCCGAAGCACCTCCCGCCCCCGCTCCCCCGGCTGCGCCGACGAATGGCTATGGCACCTACCCGGCCGAGCAAGCAGCGTTCGTCGCTACGATCGACGACGCCGTCGCTCAGCTCGACGCTGCGCAGACCGACCTGCAGCGCAACCAAATCATCCAAGCTCGGGATGCCGCCCTCTGCGCCGCGACGACGAACAAGGCCGTCAACTGGGTCGGCAAGATCATCGACGTCGGCGCGAACGGCGATGGGTATGCCTACGTGCGCATCGAGATATCCCCGAACGTCGTGATCCAGACGTGGAACAACGCTTTCAGCGACGGCTCGGACGCGACACTGATTCGCCCCGAAGAAGCGCCGTTCCCGAACCTCGTCGCCATGAACAACGACACCCTCGTGACCTTCTCGGGCACCTTCCTGGGTTCGGATGAATCGTGCCTCAAGCGTGCGAACATCACCGAGGCGTTCTACGGCGTCGACCCCAACTTCATCATGAAATTCACCGACATCCGAAGCCAATAGGAGACCCACATGATCGACTTCGCAACCAATTCAGTTTTCAAGCTGTCGCAGATCGACCCGCGCGAGATCTACCCTCAGATCGCCGGGCTCCTGATCGAGGGTGAACAGGTTCTGGTCGCGGCGAAGACCATCCGAGACTTCGTCGCATTCACCGACAAGCGGATCATTGCCGTCAATAGCCAGGGAATCACGGGCAAGAAGCGTGACTTCACCTCGCTCCCCTACAGCAAGGTCCAGGCTTTTTCGGTTGAGACAGCCGGAACGTTCGACCTCGACGCCGAACTCGAACTGTGGTTCAGCGGGTTGGGCAAAGTGCACTTCGAATTCAAAGGCAAGTTCGACATCACCTATCTCGGACGTCTCATCGGCAGCAAGATTCTCTGACGCCCGCAGGGGCGACTCGCTCATCCCTCTTCCTTTCCGCCCACGCGAGGAGGACGCTGGGGTGAGCGAAAGGGGTGGCCATGGCCGCAGAGCCGACGGGGCGTCGAGAGGCGAGAGACTTTGGCGAGGCGGTCGTGTTCGACCGGCGGTTCGAGGCGGGAATCGACGAAGTATGGGCGTCGATCACCGAGTCGGCCCAGCTGCAGCAGTGGGTCGGTGAGTGGACGGGTGATCCTGGCGGCGGCTCCGTGCAATTTCGGATGACCGCCGAGGGTGACGATGTCCCCGCCGAGACCGTTTACCTCGACGAATGCTCGGCACCGTCACGGTTGCGGGCGCGGATCTTCATGGGCGACGGACCCGACGGCGACGAGAACGGGCCCGGCGAGAGCGGGCCCGACGAAAGCAGCCCCGGCGACGAATGGCACTGGGAGATCACGCTGGCCCAGGCCGGGGCCGTTACAACCCTGACGTTTGCTCAGTCGGTGGGTGGGAGCATCCCCGTTTCGGATGTGGCGCCCGGGTGGGAGTACTACCTCGATCGGTTGGCTGCTTACCTCGCAGGTGAGGATGTCTCGGCCATCGACTTCGAGCTCGATTACCATCCAGCGCAGTGCGAGTTCTATGCCTCGCTCTTCGCCGAGACTGGGGGCCGGAACGTTGCCTCCGACGGTTGAACGCCGCAACGCCGCATGGCCCCAACCAGCTAGAGCGTGGCAACCGCGGGGACCGCATTGGGCCGCAACAGCCGCCGGTCAGCGGCCGACGCGCGCAAGAACTCAATACTGCTGGAAGGCGGATGCCTGGGCTCGTTGCGTGCGTGCAGCCTGCTGGTTCAGGGACGCGCACCAGCTCGGGTAGACGCGGAAACCGCGTTTACCCACCCGGCGGCCTGAGGTGATTCCGAGTTCGGCGAGATGCGAGGCGGTGAAGCGGAAGACGCCTCGGCGGTCCTGTTGCTCGACGAAGACGAGGAGGCCCGCCGCCGGGTCGTCGTCGCCGAAGGGCGCCGTGTCGCCGTCGGCGTCGCGCCGCCAGAAGGCTACGAATGCGCCCGGCTTCGTGGGAGTGTTGCGCGCGGTTCGGATGTGCCAGGCCTCGTCGCCGATGCGCGCGATACCTGACTCATACTCGCTGTTCTGCGTTTCGGGGGCGACGGAGGCTACGACCGCGAACTCGGCCGCGTAGGCGTTGAAAGCGCTGAACTGCATCCGGCCAACGTATCCCAGACGGGGCGACAAGCCACCGCCTGATTAGAGGGTGACGACCGCCTTGCGGGCCGAGACGCCGCGGCGGTTGGCGTCGAAGGCGGCCTGCACCTGGTCGAGGCCGTGACCGATGACGAGGGGTTCGGGGGCGACCGTGAAGGTTTTCGCGGCCAGGGCTTGGGGCAGGAAGTCGGCGTAGATGGCCGTACTGACGGGGGTGTTCTTGAGCGAGCTGCCGATGACGAACTTCGAGCGGATGCCGCGAACGCCCGCCTTGGCGAAGTAGGCCGCTTGCGACATCCCGATGCGCATGAATGTGAGGGGAAGTCGTTTGCGGCGGCCGGGCTCGACGACGTTGTTGAAGGAGACCGGCGTGCTGAGCAGGGCGATGCGTTTGCGGCCGTCGACCCGGCGGACGATGTCGGAGCAGCGTTCGGAGGAGCCGGCGCCGATCGCTGCCGCGCCCATGAAGGTTGTGCCGCGCAGGGCTGCCACGATGTCGCCGACCACCGAGGCGCTCGAGTAGTCGAAAACCTGCGAGGCGCCGAGCGAGCGCACGTAGTCGAAGTTGCGCGGGGATGCCGTGGCGACGACGTCATAGCCGGCTGCGACCGCGAGCTGCACGGCGTTGCTGCCGACGCTCGTCGACGCACCCCAGACGAGGACCGTCCCTTTGCTCGCGGACCCGGTCGGAGCGACAGTCGGGTAGTCGAGGGCCAACTGGTCGGCCTCAAAAAGAGCGCACGCGGCGGTCGAGAGGCCGAGCGGGAGGACGGCGGCGTTCTCGAAGGGCAGGTCGTCGGGGATGGGCGAGGCCAGGCGCTCGAAGACCACGCTGTAGCGCTGGAAGGCTCCGCGCGCCGACGAGTTGCTGTCCTTATCGGTGCCGACCGTCATGCCGAGCACCCGGTCACCGACGGCGAAGCGCGTGACAGCCGAGCCGACCTCGACGACGACGCCCGCGACATCGGTGCCGATGACCGCCGGATACTTCACCCACGGGTAGATGATCGTGCCGACCTCTTGCAGAATCCAGTCGAGGGGGTTGATGGCCACGGCCCGGTTCTCGACCACGATCTCGTCGGCCTCGGGGCGCGTGTAAGGGGCGGGCCCGACGCTGAGGCGAGCATGTTTCGGCGGAAGCCAGGCGGCCTGGTTGGTGGGCATGCGATGTCCTCTGTGGAACGACGTCGGGGCAGCGGCGGGCCGGTGATCGAGCGCCCGGTGCGTGCTGCGTAAAAGGGTCGGATGCCGTGATGACATCCCGTGTCATGACTGTAACACTTCATGACACCCGATGTCATCACCTACACTTGCATGCATGAGTCGATGGCAGCCGGATGCGCGCGGGCGCTTGGAGCGCGCGGCCCTCGAGCTGTTCGCGCGGCAGGGGTTCGCCGAGACGACGGTTCCCGAGATCACGGCCGAGGCAGGGCTCACCACGCGCACCTTCTTCCGCCACTTCGCCGATAAACGCGAGGTTCTCTTCGCGGCCGAGGCCGGATTGCCCCCGTTCATCGCACAGCTCATGGCTGAGGCTCCCGCCGAGCTCGGCCCCTACGACACGCTCGCACACAGCCTCGAGACGGTGGCCGCCACCCGCTTCGACGGGCTGCTCGACTTCTTGATCGCGCGGCGGGCCGTCATCCGATCGGATGCGGGGCTGCGCGAGCGCGAACTGCGCAAACAAGAGGTGTTGGCCGAGGCGATCGAGCAAGGTTTCCTCGCCCGCGGAGTCGATGAGGTGACCTCGAGTCTCGTGGGTCGCATGGCCGCCGTCGTCTTCAACGTCTCGCTCGACCGCTGGCTCGACCTCGGCGGCTCGCGCACGCTGCTCGACCTCATGCAAGAGCACCTAGCCCTCACCCAGGCGACCTTCGCGGCCGCTCCCCCGGCCCGCTCCTCTTAACCGTTCGCCACCGCGCCCGGCAGCTCAACCGGCTGCAACGTGGCGAACTTCGGCTCCCGGTTGTCCCCCGACGACCGCCCGGTCAGCCGGCGCCCGATCCAGGGCAGCACATACTCCCGCCAATATGCCGCCGTAGCCGGGCGCGAGACCTCCTCATGGTCAGGTCCGAATTCGGGGGCCGGCGCGTCGAGCGCCGCCAGAATATTCGAGGCCACCCGTCGGTGCCCACGCGGGGCCAGGTGCAGCCGATCTCGCGACCAGTAGCGCAGGTCGGCGAGTTCGGCATCCGCCCAGTTGTCGACGAACGTCATGCCCTCGCGCGGCAATTGCGCCCGCACCGCCTCGGCCAGCAGGTCGCCCCGCGCCTCGATGCGTGCGCCCATCGGCAGGTGTCTCGTCGGGTTGGCACCGCTGATCACGAGCACATGGATGCCTTCAGCCACCGCCCGATCGGCCGCCGCCACGAGCTGCGACGCCACGTCGTCGATCGACACCTTCGGCCGCATGATGTCGTTGCCGCCGCCGTTGATGCTGATCAGCTGAGGCCGCAACTCGATCGCGGCATCCATCTGGGGCCCGACGATCGGCGCCAGCAGGCGGCCGCGGATCGCGAGGTTGGCATAGGTGACGGTTTCGGGGGCCGCCGAGAGGGCGAGGCCTTGCGCCACCAGGTCGGCCCAGCCGCGCACGCGTCCGTCGGGCAGTTCGTCGCCGACGCCCTCGGTAAAGCTGTCGCCCACGGCCACGAAACTGCGAAAGTCCATGACCCCAGTCCATCACTTCTCGTGGTGCGGCACCACCAGGGTGGGGCACGTGGCGCGGTGCACGCTCTGGGCGCTGACCGATCCGACGACGAGGCCCGCGAGCCGACCTCGCCCGTGCCGCCCGACCACCAACATGAGCGCTTCTCGCGAGAGGCGCGTCAAAACCTCGGCCGGGTGACCGAGCATCGCTCGATACTCGATCGGCACCGACGGGTGGGATGCGGCGTGCGGCGCGACCTGCGTTCCGAGCACCTCGCACACCGCCCGCGAGATCTCGTGGTGCGGAGAGACCCCACCCTCGCCCCACACCGAACCGCGCGGCGCCGTCTCGATGTTCCACGCGCGCACCACCGTCAGGGGCACCGCCAGGTCGTCGGCGAGCGAGAGCGCTTCGAGCAGCGCGCGGTCGGCCTCGGGCGAGCCGTCATGCCCGACCACGATCGATCCGGCGGGCGCGGGGCGTGAGGATGCCTCAGCTTCGGCGCCCGCGGGAACGTCGTGCAAGACATCCGCGGCCGTCTTGGCCGCGTGTTCGGGCGAGGGAACGATGAGCACGGGCCCGCGCGACCGCTGCAACAGGTGGATCGTCACCGACCCGAGCGTGAGCCCCCGGAACCCGCCGTGGCCCCGCGCCCCCACGACGAGAAGGCGCGCCCCGTCCGAATTCTCGACCAGCACCTCGGCCGGCGAACCCCGGTGCACCTCGAGCTCGACGGGCACGGCGGGATGCTGGTCACGCACGCGGGCCGTGTCGGACTCGAGGTCGCGACGCACCGTGGCCGAGACATCCTCATCACTCTGTGAGCGTCCGAGGATCTGCGTGACCGCGGGCAGGTGCGTGTCGAGGCTCCACGTGCGGACGATGTCGAGCGACGATTTCAGCCGCTCGGCCAACGAGATCGACACCTCGAGAGCATGACCGGCCCCCGCCGATCCGTCGTGTCCGACAACGATTCGTGCGTGCGCGTTCGTATCCACCGGAACTCCTTTGTCGAGGTGTACGAGCCGTCGGGCCCTACGGCCCATGCTGGCACTACGCGACGCGGGCGTCTAGGCCGGGTGGCGGGCTAGAGCGCGCCGCGCGCCTCGAGGTAGGTCTGCGGGTTGGTGAACTTGCCGTCGAGCTGCACCTTGAGGTCGAGGTGGCAGCCGCTGACGACGCCGGTCGCGCCGACGAGCGCCACAATCGTGCCGCCCTCGATGAGGTCGCCGACGGCAACCTTGAACGAGCCGGTCTGCACGTGACCGTAAATGGTTTCGACTCCGCCGCCGTGGTCGACGATGACGCGCTGGCCGTAAGAACCGCCGCTGCCCGTGAAGGTGACACGGCCGGCCGAGACGGCCTTGATGGGGGTGCCGCAGTCGGCGCTGAAGTCCATGCCGTCGTGGAAGCTGTTCGAGCAGCCGGCACCGTTGCAGATGAGACCGCGGGGGCCGTAGGGCGACGAGATCGGGCCGGCCACGGGGCGCTGCCACACCGTCGACACAGTGTCGAGGTATCCGCTGAGGTCGGCGTCGGTCGACGCCGAGGACGAACGGTTGGGGTCGAACGCGCGGGCGGCGGTGCCGGCGGCGGCCTGGGCGGCGAGACGCGCGGCCTCATCGGAGGCCTTCTTGGCGGCGGCGGCCGCGGCGGCACGAGACGCCGTGAGCTCGGCCGTCGTAGTCGCCGAGTAGGTGTCGCGGTTGACGAGAATCGGCAGGGCCTTCTCATTCACGTTGAGGCTCTGGGCCTCGAGCTGCGAGAAGTTGCTGGCAGGCGGCAGGTTCGACTCGGTGAAGGCGAAGGCCGGCAGGGCCAGCGTTCCGATCAGACCGGGAACGGCCAGCAGCAGGATCGCCGAGCGGCGAAAGCTCTGCCAGAAACGGCGGCTCTGCGGCGTGCGCCACGGCTCCCGGTTGATGGCCCGCGTAGCGTCGGCTTTCTGCACGGCGGTGCGCGAAGAACGCGACGACGTCGAACGGGTGGAGCGTGAACGCACGGTGACCTTCCGGGGCAAAAGTTCCGAAGTCACCCATTCTAGGGTGGCGCGCGCCCGCTTGGGCGAATCTTCCCCGAAGCGCACGAGATTGCCGATGAGAGCGGGGGCACCGCACGATGGATGCGGCCGGCTCCGGCTCCGGCTCCGGCGCAACTGCATCAGGCGACGGGCGACGTGCCGCCCAGTTCGTGCAGCCACGGCGGGTTGGCACCGCGGCGCGAGACGGTGATGGCGGCGGCGCGGGCGCTGAGGCGCAGCATCCGGTCGACCGTCGCGAGAGAGATGTCGTGCAGGCGGGGGCGGGCCGAGGCGGTTGCGAGGTCGGCACGCACGAGGCCCTCGACGAGGCCCGCCATGAAGGTGTCGCCGGCGCCGATCGTGTCGACGACGGCCGTGCGTTCCGACGCCACCGCGAGGTCGCCGCGCGATGTGACGGCCGTGGCCCCCGAGGCGCCGCGCGTGACGACGACGAGCGCGGGGCCCGAGCGCTGCCAGCCGCGGGCGGCGTCGAGGGGGTTCGCTCCGGGCCGCAGCCACTCGAGGTCTTCGTCGCTGAGCTTGACGACGTCGGCGGCCCGGATGAGGTCGTCGACGCGGGCACGCACGGCGTCGGCATCCGCGTCGGCGATCAAGGCCGGGCGGATGTTCGGGTCGAACGTGATGAGCGACTGCGGCGAGCGCTCGGCGACGAGAGCTGAGACATCCTCGGCACCGGGGAGCAGGAACGCGCCCACCGACCCCACGTGCAGAATGTCGCTGCGGCCGACCGACCGCCGGTCGAGCTGCCAGCGCAGGTCGAACTCATAGCTGGCGGCTCCCGACGCGTCGAGGCGAGCCGTGGCGACCGAGGTCACGACAGACTCGCCGGGCCCTTCCACCGACGACACGACGGCGACCCCCGACTGGGCGAGCCAGGCGCGCACGGTGTCGCCCGCCGCATCCGCGCCCAGCATCGTGACGAGCTCGGGATGCCGCGCCCACCGCCCGAGCGTCAGCGCCACGTTGGCCGGGCTGCCTCCGGGGGCGTCCTCGGTCTCGCCGTTCGCGCGAAGCACCCGATCGATCAGGGCCTCACCCACGACGACGATGCGCGGCTGCCCGGGCGACGCCGGCAAGTCCGGGCCCCGGTCCGCGACATGCTGCACCGACGATGCCGACGCCGATACCCCGTCCGGCGACGCCACTTCGCTCATCGCGCGGCGCTCACCGACAGGTCGGCGTCGTCGTCGACATCATCCCGGTCTCGGGCATCCGACTCGCGGACATCCGACTCGCGGGCATCCGACGCCTCGCGCTCGACCTTGACCTCGGCCCCGGCCGCAACCCGCGGCACCAACCCGCGCACGGGATCCGCCGTCACCAGCACGGGGTCGCTCAGCGCCCCCACGAACTCGCCGTCGACCATGTTCACGAACCCGAGCAGCGCCCACCCGCCATCTGCGGCGCGCACGAGGCGCGAGGCATACAGGTCGGTGCGTTCGAACAGCTGCGCCCGCGAGAAGTCGACCTCGGCGAGCCGCTCGTCGACGACGACGCTGTAGACGCCGCCCGCCTCACCGGCGGCCTGCCGCTCGGGCGACAGCTCGTCCCAGCCGCAGCAGAACAGCAGCACGGGCACGCCGTCGACGATCTCGAACTGGAACACCTCCAGCTGCCCGAACCCCTGCCCCGGCTCACTCAGCGGCGGCTGCACGGCCCAGTCGACGAGGTTCTCGCTCGTGGCGTGGCCGAGCACACCCCGCACCCGCGCATCGCCGTGGTTGGCGCGCGCCGTGACGAGCATGTGCCACGTGGCCTCGCCCGGGAAACGGAACACCCACGGGTCGCGCCACGCCTGGTCGTGCCAGAGCGAGCGGTCGAGCAGTTCGTACCAGCGCGGGTCGGCCTCGACGAGCGGTGCGCTCGACACCTTCGACCACGTCATCAGGTCGGGCGAGGTCGCGGCGCCGACGCGCTGCACCATGGTGTCCTCGGCGCGAGACGTGCCCGTGTAGAACATCCACCACAGGCCGTCGTCGTCGCGCACTAACGAACCGGTCCAGGTGGTTCCGTCGTCGAACGCGCCGGGTTCCGACACGATGAGCGCATCCTCGACCACGGTCCAGGTGGTCAGATCGTGGCTCACGGCATGGCCGACGATCGGATGCCGGTGCCGACGATCGGGATCACCCAGCGCTTTGCTCGCGTGCAGATAGAACGCGTGCGTCACGCCGCCCTCCTGCACGTACCAGGAGTCCCAGATCCACTTGTCGGGAAGCTGCAGAGTCATCGGGGGGCCTAACCTTTCACACCGCTGGACGCGATGCTGTTGACGAACGAACGTTGGAACGCGATGAACAGGGCCACGACGGGCAGCGTGATGAGCGACGCATACGCCATCACCTCGCCCCACGACACGTTCAGCTGGAAGAAGTACTGCACGCCGACCATCACGGGCCGCAGCTCCTCGGTCTGCACCACCATGAGTGGCCACAGATAGGAGTTCCACGCGGGCAGGAAGGTGAGGATGGCGACGGTCGCGACGGCGGGACCCGACAACGGTATGACGACCTGGCGGTAGATGCGGAACCATCCGGCCCCGTCCATGCGCGCGGCCTCGTCGAGCTCCTTCGGGATCGACTCGAAGTACTGGTGGAAGAGGTAGATCGAGAACGCGTTGGCGATGAAGGGGATGATCTGCACCTGATAGGTGTCGATCCATCCCTTGCTGAAGCCCAGGCTGAACCCGTCGAGCGTGAGCGAGGGCAGCTGGTTGACCCACCACACGAGCGGCAGGGCGAGCGTCTCGAACGGCACGATGAGCGTGGCGATGATGAGCGTGAGGATGATCGATTTGCCCCGCATGCTCATGCGCGACAGGGCGAACGCGGCCAGGCTGTTGACGAGGATGCCGAGCAACACCGTGATGGCCGAGATGCCGATCGAGTTGATCAAAAACCGTGCCGCCGGAACGCGATCGAACACGGCCGCGTAGTTGTCGAACGAGATGTTGCCAATCGGCAGGAACGCCGCGACCGAGGACAGGTCGCCGAAGATCTGCTGATCGGGTTTGAGCGACGACACGAACATGAAGAGCAGCGGGAAGGCGAAGACCACCGCGAGGGCGAGCCGCAGCAGCCACCCGCCGAGGCCCGCGCGTCGGCGACCCGACCAGCGCGACGAGAGGCCGTCGGCCCGTCCCCCGCCGGTCGTGCCGCCTCGACGGGAGCGGCTGCCGCGCCGGCCGGAACCCGCCACCGTGACGACGGCGGGTTGCTCGGGCGATGACGCCGCGGCATCCGGAAGTTGTGTGAGAGCCATGATCAGTTCTTCTCTCTGGTGAGGAACCGTTGAACGAACGAGATGAGCAGCACGAGCACGAAGAACACGAGCGAGATCGCCGACGCATAGCCGGTCTCCTGCTGCACGAAGCCGGACTGCACGGCCTCGTAGACGACCGTCGTGGTGGAATCGAGCGGCCCGCCCTGCGTCATGACGCTGATCTGCGTGAACAGGCTGAGCGCCTGGATGGTGATGGTCACGAGGATGAGGCTGCGCGTGGCCGAGAGCCCCGGCCACGTGATGTAGCGGAAGCGCTGCCAGCCAGCGGCACCATCGAGGTCGGCGGCCTCATAGAGGTCGGCGGGAATGGTCTGCAGGCCCGAGAGCCAGATGACCATGTGGAACCCCACGCCCTGCCACACCGACATGAGGATGATGGCGGGCATCGACGTCGACGGGTCGTTCAACCAGTCGGGCCCCTGCACCAGGCCGAACGTGACGCGGTCGATGAGCACGTTGATGAGGCCGTCCTGGCGGTACATGAACAGCCACAGCAGCGACACGACCACCATCGAGGTGACGACGGGCAGGAAGTAGACGGTGCGGAAGAACGTGGTGCCGCGAACCTGCTTGTTGATCAGCAGCGCGAGCACGAGCGCCACACCCGCCTGCACGGGCACGACGATCACGGCGAAGTAGGCCACGTTGAGCAACGCGCGGAAGAACGTGGGGTCGGTGAAGAGGCGTGCGAAGTTGTCGAGCCCCACGAAAGTGGCGGGGTAGGGCGAGATGAGCCGCGCGTTGGTGAAGGCCAGCACGAAGGCCAGCACGGCGGGGATCAGGATGAAGAGGCCGAGCAGAATCACGGCGGGGGCGAGCATGGCCCAGCCGGTGCGCTGCTCTTTCTTGCCCGACCGCGAGAGAGGCTGCCGCGGGGGGCGGGAGGGGCGGGTGGCCTTGGCGGCCCGGGTGGCCGTGCGGGCGTCCGCGCGGGCCGATCGTTCGAGGGTGGTCATGGGTGTTCCTCCCGTCGGGGGTGGGATGCGGCGGCCCCGGCACTCGCGGTGGCCGCCGCATCCACGCCCACGGCTATTTCTGCGTGTAGCCGCCGTTGGACTTGATGTTGCCGTCGATGGCCTTGACCGCCTTGTCGAGCGTGGCCTGCGGGTCGCCGCCGTTCAGGATGTCCTGCGTGGCCTTCGTGAACTCGCTCGAGATGAACGGGTAGGCGGGGGTTTCGGGCCGCAGCTCGGCGAACTGCTTCGAGAATTCGCGGAACAGGGCCAGGTCGCCGCCCTCCTCGAATCCGGGCACGAGGGCCGCGGCGGCATCCGTTGCGGGGATGGTGGCCGTGGCCTTGGCGACGTCGGCGATGTTCTCGGGCGACAGGGAGAAGGACAGGTAGTCCATCGCGGCCTCGGGGTCGGCGCAGCCGGAGGTCACGCCCCACTGCCACGAACCGCCGCCGATCTTCACGCCCTCGCCCAGGTCGGGCAGCGGCAAGACCGAGAGGTCGTCGCCGAGGGCGGTGGACAGCTTGCCCGCGGCCCAGCTGCCGCCGAGCATGATGGCGCTCACGTTGTTCTCGAGGTCGAGGGCCGCGTCGGCGCCGCTCTTCGGGGCCACATAGCCGTCGGTCACGAGGCTCTGCATCCATTCGGCCCATTCGACGGCCTTCTTGCCGTTGAGCGCACCGTCGGCGCTCTGCATGTCGTCGCGGTTGATGAGGTCGCCGCCGAAGGACTGCAGCAGGGGCGAGTAGGCGTAGGGGTACCACTCGCCCACGTCGGCCGTGCCGAGGTCGAGCGGTTTGTCCCACGTGCCGTCGGCTTTCAGGGCCTTGAGGGCGGCGTCGAATTCGTCCTTCGTCCAGGGTTCGTCGATGGTGGCCACGCGGATGCCGGCCTTCTCGAGCACCGACGTGCGGGCGAACAGGGCCAGGGCCACGTCGTAGTAGCCGACCGAGTAGGTGTCGCCGTTCCACTTTCCGAGCGTGCTGGGCAGGTTCTCGTCGAGGTCGACGCTCAGGTCGAGGGGCGTCAGGTATTTCGCCCACGCCCAGTTCGGCACGTTGGGGCCGTCGATGTCGACGATGCACGGCAGCTTGCCCGACGCGGCGGCCGCCACGACCGAGTCGTTGTAGGAGGACTGCGGGAAGGCTTGCACCTTGACGGTCGTCTTGTCCTGGCTGGCGTTGTACTTGTCGACCACGGCCTGCACGGCAGCTAGTTCTTCGGTGTTGCCGCCGTTGTGGGTCCACAGCGTGAGTTCGCCGTTCTTGCCGTCGGTGCCCGTGCCGGCACTCGCGCAGCCGGCGAGCGATGCCACGAGACTGGCGGCGAGTACACTCGCTACGATCAGGCGCTTCTTTGCGTGTCGCATTCTTGTTTCCTTCTTCATCGTTGGGGTGGGATGCTCGTCGGCGCAGCGCCGATCACCGCGACCGTTGCAGCGGTCGAGGGGTCTGGCGGTCCGTCGTCGCCTAGTGCGGCGGCGGGCCGACCGACTGCCGCGTGACGAGCGGGCAATGCATGCGGATCTGTTGGGGGGCGGGCGCTTCGTCGTCGTCGCCGTCGGCCTGGAGTTCGAGCGCGAGGCGTTCGATGGCCCACTGCCCCATCTCGTAGTGCGGCAGGGCGACCGAGTCGAGCCCGGGGAGCATCGCGTCGGCGAGGATCTCGAAGTTGTCGATGCTGACGATCGAGAGATCGTCCGGAATGCGCAGACCTCTCGTCTGGGCGGCCTGGTAGGCGCCCATGGCGATGCGGTCGTTGAAGCAGAACAGCGCTGTGGGCCGGTCGCTTCGGTCGAGCAGGAGGGCCGCGGCGGCACGCGCCGACGCGGTGGTCGAATCACTCGCGGTGATGAGCGTCTCGTCGACCTCGATGCCGTGCGCCCGGAGTGTCGCGCGGTAGCCGTCGAGGCGGCCGCGCGTGGCGGGGATGTCGTCGACGTTCGACAGGTAGCCGATGCGCCGGTGCCCGGCGGCGATGAGGTGCTCGACGGCCGTGCGGGCCGCGCCCTCTTCGTCGGGCACGACGCTCGAGATGTGGTCGTTGCCGGTGGATGCATCGAGCAAGACGGTGGGCACGCCGGCCAGAGCCTCGGGCACCGCGACGGTCTGGTGGTACATGCGGGCATAGATGATGCCGTCGACGCGGTGCTGCAGCAGGGCTTCTATGCTGCGGCCCTCGAAGCGCGGGTCGGCGCTCGTGTTCACGATCATGAGCACCCAGTCGTTCTTCGCGGCGGCCTCTTGGGCCCCGAGCAGCACGCGTCCGGCATACGGTGTGGTCGAAATTTCGTCGCTCACGAAGCCGATGATCTGGGAGCGCTTGCTGCGCAGACCGCTCGCGAGCCGGTTGGGCGCATAGTTGAGGTCGGCGGCCACGGAGCGCACTCGCTCGCGGGTGGCATCGCTCAGCTGTCCGGCTCCGCTCAGGGCATGGGAGACGGTGGTCAGGGAAACGCCCGCGGCTGCCGCGACGTCTCTGATTCCCACTCGTTTGCTCATCGTTGAACTTCTCTCCCAAAACGTTTTTGTTCCGTCGGAGGTGACTCTACATAAACGTTTTTGTCCGTGTCAAGGAAAATCCCTCGCGATGGATGCCTGACTGCAAGCGTTTGCGGATGTGCATGTGGCACAGATGCGTAGCGTGCACATGCATCGATGGCAAGCCCCACCCCTCGAATAGGTCACTCGGCTCCCGTCAAATACATTCGAAGAACAGCAGACCAGAACACCGAAGTGATGGGAGAAAAGCACATGAGTTTGGCCATTGAAGAGACGTTCGCCCTGCCGGCGCACCCCTCACTCGGTGGAGACGATGTCGTCGTCTCGCTGGTGTCCTCCACCCGCTACTCGATCGCCAAGGACGGCGAAACGGTCGGTTTCGTGGATGTCGAGGGCCCTGTGTTCGTCGCCCTCTCCGGCCTCGTCTATCCCTGGGCCGAAGAGATCTCGCAGCACCGCTCGCTGCTCGTCGCCATCCGCGCGGTCGTCCTCGCCGCGTCCTGACGCCCTGCACTTCCCGGCGCCACCCCACCCCGACCTGTTTCGACAGGGCGGGGTTTTTCTTGCGCGAACGCTGCCACCCGGCACGCCCCCCATGCGGGGGGCATTTTGGGCCGGGCCGAAAAAGTCGAGATTAGACGCCAAATATTTCTCGCTTAAGAAACAAACCATGCGCTAGGTTCTTGAGTGGGCGCGGTGTCGCGCTCCTTGCAATCACCACACGTTTCCCGCCGACCGCATCCGGCCGACGGGTTCGTCATGTCTTCGGCGCCGAAGAGGCGTCGTCTAGGGGGACCTTCGTGAAGAAAAACACTTGGCAGAAAGTGCTGGCCGTTCCGGCCACGCTCTCGATCGGCCTCGGCGGCGCCCTGCTCGCCGTCGCGCCCGCCCACGCCGTCGTGATCGACGGCACCTCGAACACCGCAGAGGTCGCTCCGACCGACGTGCCCACGCCCGCCGTGACCGAGACCCCGGCACCCGCCGAGACCTCGGCTCCGACCGAGACGCCGGCTCCCGTCGAGTCCGCCGCGCCCACCGAGACGCCCGCTCCCACCGAGACGCCCGCGCCCGGTGATGGCGCCGAGGACCCGGCCGCTGACGAGCCCGTCCTCGTCATCCTGCCCACGCCCGTCGTGAAGACCCCGACCGCCGGCGCCCAGCTGCAGGGCCCGGCCGTCACGCTCACCGGCACCGGAACCCCCGGCAACTACATCCTGCCCCTGGTCGCCGAGCCCGACGAGTACGACGCCCTGACCGGCCAGAACACTCCTCCGACCGCTCGCGCGGCCGCTCCCGCCCCGGTCGACCCGACCCTGGGTGGCGTGCTCGTCGCCGCTGACGGAACCTGGAGCGCCACCTCGCGCGTTCTCGAGTCCGGCACCTACACCGCCGGTGCCGCCGAGTACACCGTGAGCGCCGATGGCAAGCTCACGGGTGCCTCCACCTTCACCGCCGGTGTCGACGTCACGGTCTCCGTCGCCGCCCCGGCCGCCCCGGTCGTCACCGCCCCCACCGCCGGTGAGGTCGTCCGCGCCAAGAACGTCACGATCTCGGGAACCGGCAAGCCCGGCGCCAACGTCGCCGTGTTCGTCGCCACGCCGAGCTACTTCGACCAGTACGTCGCCGAACAGCTCGCGCTGCTCGAGGACCCCGCCGCAGCCCCCGCTGCCGGCGCCCGCGTGCAGGCCCTGGCCGCCGAGCCCGAGCCGAGCAACCCCGAAGACCCGATCATCGTCGACGCCGCCGGCAACTGGACCGTCGTGCTGCCCCTCGAGATCGGCGCCTACCGCGTCGGTGCCGTTCAGGCCGCTAACGACGACACCGCCCTCGGCCTGTCCGAGCTGTCGGCAACGGTCGACTTCAGCGTCGCCGCCGTGCTGCCCGCACCCGTCGCCTTGCCCGGCACCTCCCCCGCCGGCAACGGCACCCTGCCCGAGACCGGCTCCGACGCCGGAATCATCGCCGGCATGGGCGCCCTGCTCGTCCTCGGTGGCGGCGCACTGTTGTTCGCCCGCCGTCGCATGACGGCCAGCGCCGAATAACCCTCCCCCAGACGGCTCACCTGAGCCACCGCTCACAGCCCCGCGCAACCCCAAACTGCGCGGGGCTGTGTTGCGCCCGGGCGCACCGCGAGCGGGCGTTCCAAATCGTTATCTGAGAAGCAAATATTCACTCACTTCCGAAACAAACCGTGCGCTAGGTTCAGGGTGGGCGCGGTGAAGCGCCCCATCGAAATCACACGCGAACGCGCCCACCATCATGGTCGACGGATTCGTCATGTCCTTGACGCCGATGTCGCGTCGAGTAGGGGGAAAAACGTGAAGAACAAGACCTGGCAGAAGGTGCTGGCCGTTCCGGCCGCCCTGTCCATCGGCCTCGGCGGCGCACTGCTGACCATCGCACCGGCTCACGCCGTCGGAACGCCCGATGCGCCCGCAACCAGCGAGACAGCCGCGCCCACCGCGCCTGCGACCGACAGCCCGACGGCGGAGCCGACGAGCACGCCCGCCCCCACGGTCGAACCCACGACGGAGCCCTCTCAGGAGCCCGTCGCCGAGACACCGACCCCCGCACCGATCACCACGCCTCTCGCAGCACCCACACCCGGTGCCCCCGAGAGTGCCGTCGCCCCTCTGGCAGCGATTCCCCAGACGCTCGCGCTGCCCGTTGTCGCCTCGCCCGCCGACGGTTCGAGCGTTCCCGGTGACTCCGTCACCATCACGGGCACGGCCGCCGAAGGTGACTTCATCTTCATCCTGATGTCTGCCCCCGAGCTATACGACGAGGTTGCGAAAAGTGACCCGGCCACTATCGCGGAGTACCTCGACAACGACGAAGACGCCGTCCCCATCGTGGATGGGCGCTGGAGTTACACCTTCCCGTCGCCGATGCGCGGAGACATCAAGGTCGGCGGGTTCGCTTATACCGTCGACGCCTCTGGCGCCGTGACGGCGACGTCGGACTGGGCTGTCCCATCGACCTTCATTGCCACCGGAGCCCCCATCGTGGGCGTGACAGACGCTCCGGTCGTGACGTCTCCCACCGCCGGTGACGTTGTTCGTGCACAGAACGTCACGATTTCGGGAACCGGTCGTCCCGGTGCCAACGTCGCCGTGTTCGTTGCCACGCCGAGCTACTTCGACCAGTACGTCGCCGAACAGCTCGCACTGATCGAGGGCGCATTGGGCAACACCGATCCCGCGGCCGGTGCCCGCGTGCAGGCTCTGGCCGCCGAGCCCGAGCCGAGCAACCCCGAAGACCCGATCATCGTCGACGAGAACGGTAACTGGACCGTCGTGCTGCCCCTCGAGATCGGCGCCTACCGGGTGGGTGCCATGCAGGTCTTGAACACCCCGACCTTCATCGGCATCTCCGAAGTGTCAGCCACGGTCGACTTCAGCGTCGCCGCCGTGCTGCCCGCACCCGTCGCCCTGCCCGGCACCTCCCCCGCCGGCAACGGCACCCTGCCCGAGACCGGCTCCGACGCCGGAATCATCGCCGGCATGGGCGCCCTGCTCGTCCTCGGTGGCGGCGCACTGTTGTTCGCCCGCCGTCGCATGACGGCCAGCGCCGAATAACCCTCCCCCAGACGGCTCACCTGAGCCACCGCTCACAGCCCCGCGCAACCCCAAACTGCGCGGGGCTGTGTTGCGCCCGGACGCAAGAGGAATCCTCGGACGTGCGAGCCCCGGCCCCGACCCGATCGCTGAGACTGTTCGGCGATCGCGCCGCCTCGGCGCGACAGGAAATCCGGACGATCAGGCGTGGGTCGAGCCCGGGAGACGGTCGAGGTAGTCCGAGAGGATGCGCGCGGCATCCGTGCCGTCGTCGTGCGGGTCGGCGGCGAGGAGGTGGAGGGCGAGGCCGTCGACGAGGGCGTGCAGGGCGGCGGATTCGCGGTCGAGGTCGAGGCTGGCGGCATCCAGATCGCCCGCCCGCAGCAGGCGCTCGAGGAAGACCCGGCAGGCGGCACGCGTGTCGGTCAAGATCTGGTCGTAGGCGGGGCGGAGGGCCGAGGAGGTCAAGGCCAGGGAACCCATGGCGTGGTAGACCTCCATCTCGACGCGGCGGTCGGCGTCGAGGGGCAGCAGCTGCATGAGGCAGGCCTCGGCCGTGGCGCGCGGCGTGGGGCCGGGCTCGAGCGCGAGGATGCGGTCACGGGCCCGGCGTTGCACCAGCTGCAGCGAGAAGATGAGCAACGAGTCCTGCGTGGGGAATGACCGGCGCAGCGAACCCGTGGCCAAGCCCGCCTCGGCGGCGACGTTGCGCACCGAGATCTTGGTGATGCCGTCGCGCAGCAGTACGCGCCAGGCGGCTTCGGCGACCTCGATCTCGCGGGCGTCATGGTCGATCAACTTGGGCATGGTCCGAGTTTATACAGTCGTGCTAGCATCGCTTTGTTAGTACGACCGTGTAAACAAGGAGGGGTGCATGATCCTCGGCATCATCGTGGCGTGCGAGATCGGCTTCTGGGTGGCGATCGGCGCCGGACTTGCGGCCCGCTACCTGCTCAAGGCTCCGCGCCTGGGCGTCGTCCTGCTCGCGCTCGCGCCCGTCATCGACCTGGTCTTGCTCATCGCCACGGGCCTGCACCTCAAGAGCGGCGCGAATGCATCCTGGGAGCACGGCCTCGCCGCCGTCTACATCGGGTTCTCGGTCGCCTACGGTCACCGCCTCATCGCCTGGGCCGACGCGCGTTTCGCCAAACGGTTCGCGGGCGGCAGCATCCCGGCGCCGCTCACCGGCTGGGCCTACACGCGCAAATGCTGGGGGGATGTCGCGCGCACCCTGCTCGGGGTCGCGATCGCCGCGGGCATCCTGCTCGGCCTCACGTGGTGGGTGGGCGACGCCACGCGCACGGCCGAGCTGCAGAACTGGTTCGGCATCCTGCTCATCGTGCTCGGAATCGACACGGTCTGGGCCGTCAGCTACACCCTGTGGCCGAAGAAGTCGACGGCGACGCAACCGGCTGGTGCCGCGCAACGCTGACGCGCCAGAATAGGGGTGGCGCCGACGAGCGGATGCCACCACGAGGGGAATCAGCATGAGCGACAGTCCGTACGGCCCGCCGTCCACAAACAACGATGGCAACGAGCCCGGGAATGCCCGCAACGACGGCGGTTTCGGACAGGGCGACTACCCCCAGCAGGGCCAGCAGCCCGGCGGCCAGCAGGGCTACCCCTCGAGCACCCAACCCGGCTACCCCGGTCACCAGCCGAACGCCCAGCAGGGCTACCAGTCGGGGCAACAGGGTTACCCCTCGGGGCAGCAGGGCGCCTACCCGGCCTCGACGCCCGCGCCGCGCAAGCGCAGCAGACTCTTCGACGACGGCGGGGCGCCGAACCAGCTCGGCCTCTACGCGTTCTTCGCGGGCATTGCCGGCATCGCCGTCGGCCTCGTCTTCCAGCTTGTGCAGGCGGGTTTCATCGGCACGCAGGCCTTCGCCATGCTCAGCGTGATCGCACTGGCACGAACCGTTCTCTCCTTCATCCTCGGCGTGCTGGCGGTCGTTCTGGGACTCGCCGCGCTCAACCGGCCGGGGGCATCCAAGACCTTCGCCGCGCTCGGGCTCGGAATCGGAGCAACCTTCCTGCTCGGCGCCATCGGCAACGTTCTCTACAGCCTGCTGGCCAGCGCCGCCTCGGCGCTCTAGAGCCGGCCCCGACTACCCCTGCGCGGCAGCCTCGGCGGCGCCGTCTTCGAGCGCGCCCTCGTAGACGTCGATGACCGAGGCGAGGAACGCGCCCACGATGTCGCGGTGCTCGGCGGGAAGGTCGGCCGCAGCATCCGCGACGCCGTTGAGCACGGGCATGAGCGCATCGAAGGCGCGGGCCACCGACGGCGGCGACGGCACGATCACGGTTTTGCGCCGGTCGGTGGGGTGGGGTTCGCGGCGCGCGTGACCCGAGGCCACGAGCCGGTCGACCGAGAACGTCGTGGCCGCATTTGAAATGCCGAGCTTCGGCGCGAGCTCACTGGGCGTCATGGGGCCCGACAGAATCAGGTGCTCCATGGCCTCGAGGTCGGTGTCGTTGACGGCCAGCGTGCGCCCGAGGTGCTGCTCGAAAGCCTTCGACAACGCGCCGATCGAGCGCAACTGATTGCCGATGGCGCCGGCGGTCGGATGCTCGTGCCCCGCGGTCTGCACCCGACGCGGTCCCTCCGACTTGCGCTCGTCTTCCATGAACGTCATGCTAATGCAGTAGGTCGTTAAGTTGCTTAATTATTAAGTTCCTGGAGGAAAATCATGCGGGCTCTGTGGCGGTTCATCAGCGGGAAGCGCACCGCGTGGGCGGTTTTGGGTGCCACGGTCGTGGCCGTGGGGCTGCTTTTCGCGTTCCTCCCCACGCCCGAAACCGATGCCTACCCCGCATCCGGTCTGCCCGACAGCACGCAGAGCGCGCAGGTCGCCGCGGCGCTCGAAGACTTCCCCTCGGCCGAACAGACCGCCGCGATTCTCGTGTGGAACCGTGAGGGCGGCTCACTGACCGACGACGATCGCGCCGCCATCCAGCAGCGCGCGACCGCCCTGGCCAGCGATTCGACCGCACCTGAGGCCGTGCGCCCGCAGTTCAGCGACGACGGGGAGGCCGCACTCGTCGTCGTGCCGCTCGACAAGGCCACGGCCGAGGACGACCTCGCGGGCACGGCCGACGCACTGCGCGCCACGGCATCCGAAGACCTGCCCGACGGGCTCGACAGCTATCTGACGGGCGGCGTCGGTTTTCAGGCCGACATCAGCAACGCGTTCGCGGGGGCCGATGTGCGCCTGCTGCTCGTGACCGTCATCGTGGTGGCCGTGCTGCTCATCGTCACCTACCGCAGCCCCGTGCTCTGGATCGTTCCGCTCGCCGTCGTGGGTCTCGCCGACGGCCTGGCCGGCAAGGTGGCGAAGGCCGCGGCCGAGTCGTTCGGGGTGACCGTCGACGCGTCGATCTCGGGCATCCTGTCGGTGCTCGTCTTCGGCGCGGGCACCAACTACGCCCTGCTGCTCGTGGCCCGCTATCGCGAGGAGCTGCTGAAACAGGAGGATCGCTCGGCCGCCATGTTTACGGCCGTGACGAGCGCGGGCCCCGCCATCGCCGCCTCGGGCGGAACCGTGGCGCTCAGCCTCATCACCCTGCTGTTCGCCGAACTCAGCGGCAACCGCGCACTCGGCTTTGCGTGCGCCATCGGTGTCGTGATCGCCGTGCTGTTCGCCCTGATCGTGCTGCCCGCGGCGCTCGTAGTGTGCGGCCGCGGGCTGTTCTGGCCGTTCATCCCGCGCCACGTCGGCGAGCACGCCGCGACCAAGACGAGCCTGTGGACCAAACTCGGGCGTGGCGTCTCGCGCAAACCCGTCACGATTCTCGTGGTGTCGGTGCTGGGCCTCGGCGCCCTCTCGGTCGGCCTTGTCGGCGCGAGCGTCGGCCTGTCGCAGACCGAACAGTTGCTCGGCGAACCCGAGTCGGTGACGGCGCAGAAGATCGTCGACGACTCGTTCTCGGCGGGACTGACCGGGCAGACCATCGTGCTCGCCCCCGAAGACGCCGTGGCCGAGGCATCCCAGATCGCGGAAGACACGGATGGCGTGGACAGCGTGCGCCCCGGCGAAACGGCCAACGGCCTGGCGCAGCTCTCGGTGTCGCTCACGGCCGCGCCCGACAGCGACGAGGCCTTCGACACCGTCACGGCCCTGCGCGCGAACTACGCGGACGCATCGGGCGAGGTCTCGGAGACGATCGTGGGCGGCACGGATGCGACGGCGCTCGACGAGCGCACCGTCTCGGAACGTGACCAGAACCTCATCATCCCGCTCATCCTGGTGATCGTCTTCGTCATTCTGGCCGTGCTGCTGCGCTCGCTCGTGGCCCCCATTCTGTTGCTGCTGAGCGTGCTCGCCACGTTCTTCGCCAGCCTGGGCGCCTCGAACCTGCTGTTCCAGAACCTGCTCGGTTTTCCCGCGTTCGACACCAACGTCGTGCTGTTCGCGTTCCTGTTCCTCGTGGCGCTGGGCGTCGATTACAACATCTTCCTCACCACGAGGGCTCGAGAAGAGCGGATGCTGCACGGCACGCGCGAGGGCATGATCCGGGCCCTGGCGTCGACCGGCGCGGTCATCACGAGCGCCGGAATCCTGCTCGCGGCCGTGTTCGCCGTGCTCGGTGTGCTGCCCGTCGTCGCACTTACGCAGATCGGCGTGATCGTGTGCATCGGCGTGCTGCTCGACACGTTGCTCGTGCGCACCATCCTCGTGCCCGCGCTCGTGTTCCTGACGGGGGATCGCTTCTGGTGGCCGTCGAAGGTGCGAGCCGTCGAGACATCCGACCGCTAGCCGGGAAACAACAGCCGGCGCCGGTTAACGAGGAAACGCCCGCCAACCGTTGAGGTTGAGCGGGCGTTTCCCGTGCACAAGCCGCCGAAGGGGCGGTCAGGAACAACCGATCGTTAGGCCTTGCGGCGTCCGACGATCAGGCCGTAGATGAGGAGGACGATGATCGAGCCGGCGATGGCGAGGAGCCACGTCTGGATCGAGAAGAAGTCCTCGAGGGGTGCGTTGAACAGGAGGCCACCGAGCCAACCGCCGAGCAGTGCGCCGACGACTCCGAGAAGCAGGGTGATGAGCCATCCGCCGCCCTGTTTGCCGGGGAGGATGAGCTTTGCGATGGCACCGGCTGCGAGGCCGAGAATAAGGAAACCGAAGAATCCCATGATGTGTCCCTTCTAAACGGTTTAGCGAGTGCGCGCCGGGGTCTGGCGCATGACTCGTCGGTTACGATGCTGGACCCGGTTCACCGAAAGGGCAAGCCGGGGCGGACCCCTTGCATTTGCCGCGAATTCCTGATTCACCGGTGACGAGCGGGCGTCGCCGTGGTAATAGCGCCGGGATGCTCGAGCGCAAGGCCCGAGCCCCGCTCACGTGCAGCGCCTAGGGTGGAGCAGGTGTCTTCCCGCCGAGAAACCCAGCCGCACGACATCCCCAAGGACCCGGCCGACCCCACCGCGGGAGGCTTCGTGCGGGTGCGCGGGGCGCGCGAGAACAACCTGCGCAACGTGGACGTCGATGTGCCGCGCGACAGCATCGTGGCCTTCACGGGCGTCTCGGGTTCGGGCAAGTCGTCGCTCGCCTTCGGCACCATCTTCGCCGAGGCGCAGAGGCGATTTCTCGAGTCGGTGGCCCCTTATGCGCGCCGCCTGATCGCGCAGGGCAACACCCCGCACGTCGACGAGATCACGGGCCTGCCGCCCGCCGTGGCGCTGCAACAGAGGCGCGGCGCCCCGAGCTCGCGCTCGACCGTGGGCACACTCACCACCCTGTCCAACTCGATGCGCATGCTCTATTCGCGCGCCGGAACCTACCCCGAGGGTGCGACTCGACTCGAGTCCGACTCGTTTTCGCCCAACACCGCGGCCGGCGCGTGCCCCCGCTGCCACGGGCTCGGCATCGCGCACACCGTGACCGAGCGGTCGGCCGTGCACGACGCCACGCTCAGCATCCGCGACGGCGCCATCGCCGCCTGGCCAGGCGCCTGGCAGGGCAAGAACCTGCGCGACGTCACCGCCAAGCTCGGCTACGACATCGACGCCCCCTGGAACACACTGCCGCGCAAGGACCGCGACTGGCTGCTGTTCACCGACGAGCAGCCCGTGGTCGAGGTCATGCCGCAGCGCGACCGCGTGGCCAAGCCCTATAAAGGCAAGTTCTGGAGCGCCAAGGCCTACGTCATGCACACGCTCGCCGACTCGGGCAGCGAGATGGCGCGCAAGCGAGCCCAGCGCTTCGTCGAGTCGGGGCCGTGCGACCTGTGCGGCGGAACGGGCCTCACCCGCGCCGCGCTCGACGTGACCTTCGCGGGCCACACCATCGCCGAGCTCAACGCCCTGCCGCTCGCCGGCCTCGCCGACGCCCTGCGCCCCACCGCCCAGCTGGCCGAAACCACGACGGCCGTGTCGAACGCCTCCTCGGGCGAGACCACCGAGGTGGCCGTGCGCATCGCCGCCGACCTCGTCACGCGCGCCGACGTGCTCATCGGTCTGGGTCTCGGATATCTGAGCCTCGGTCGTGTGACCACCACGCTCTCCCCCGGCGAAATGCAGCGGCTGCGCATCGCCACGCAGCTGCGGTCGGGCCTGTTCGGCGTGGTCTACGTGCTCGACGAGCCGTCCGCCGGCCTGCACCCCGCCGACGCCGAACCCCTGCTCGACGTGCTCTCGCAGCTCAAGGCATCCGGCAACACGGTCTTCGTGGTCGAACACAATATGGATGTCGTGCGCCAGGCCGATTGGCTCGTCGACGTGGGCCCGGCCGCCGGTGCCGGTGGCGGCGACGTGCTCTATAGCGGGCCCGTCGAGGGGCTCGCGGAGGTTGCGGAGTCGGTGACGCGGCCGTATCTGCTCGGCGAGCGGTCGACGGGCGACGACGCCCGTCAGCCCCGCGAACCCCGATCGTGGCTCGGGCTGCGCGGCGTCTCGCGCCACAACCTGCGCGGCCTCGACGCCGACTTCCCGCTGGGCGTGCTCACGGCCGTCACAGGCGTCTCCGGTTCGGGCAAGTCAACGCTCGTCAGCCGCGTGCTGGCCGACGCCGTGCGGGTCGGACTGAAGCACGGAGGCGAGCTCGCATCCTTCACCGACCTCACGGCCGAGGCCGATGCCGACGGCGCCTCTCGCTCCGCCGCCGACGGTGAGCCCGATGCGGATGCCGCGGCCGCCGAAGCGGCCACCGGCACCGCCCCCGCCACGACGACGGTCGACCGCATCACGGGTCTCGAGGCCGTCGACCGCCTGGTGCGCGTCGACCAGCGCCCCATCGGCCGCACGCCGCGCTCCAACCTCGCCACGTACACGGGCCTCTTCGACACCGTGCGCTCGGTGTTCGCGGCCACCGACGAGGCGCGCGCCCGCGGCTACACCGCCGGCCGCTTCTCGTTCAACGTCGACGGCGGCCGCTGCGAGACCTGCCTCGGCGAGGGTTTCGTGTCGGTCGAGCTGCTGTTCCTGCCGGGCAGCTATGCGCCCTGCCCCACCTGCCACGGCGCGCGCTACAACGCCGAAACCCTCGAGGTGACGTACGCCGGGGCATCCATCGCGGATGTCTTGGCCATGACGGTCGACGACGCCGCCGCCTTCTGGCGCGAGGTCCCTTCGGCTGCGCGCGCGCTCGACACCCTGCGCCAGGTGGGCCTCGGCTACCTGAGGCTCGGACAGCCCGCCACCGAGCTCTCGGGCGGCGAAGCCCAGCGCATCAAACTGGCCACCGAGCTGCAGCGCGCCCGCCGCGGCCACACCCTCTACGTGCTCGACGAGCCGACCACGGGCCTGCACCCGGCCGATGTCGAGCTGCTGCTCGCGCAACTGAACCGGCTCGTCGACCAGGACAACACGGTCGTCATCGTCGAACACGACATGTCGGTCGTCGCCTCGGCCGACTGGGTCATCGACCTCGGACCGTCGGGCGGCGACGCGGGCGGCCGCATCCTCGCGACCGGCACCCCGGCCACCGTCGCGGCCTCCCCCGACAGCCGCACGGCGCCCTACCTGCGCGCCCGCCTTCCCCAGCATTAACTCAGCTTGGAGGACCGCGGATTCCTAACCTGTGGGCATGGATGATGCGCCGACGGCCCGAATATATGTGGACGGGTTCAACCTCTATCGACGCTGCCTGGAATCACGACCACACCTTAAGTGGCTGGATCTCTTCGCACTCGGCACCCTGTTACTTCCGCAGTACCGCGTGATTCACGTGGACTATTTCACGGCGCATCTTCGCCCTGGAATGCTCGTTGATCCCCAATCGCCCGTACGGCAACAAATGTATCTGCGTGCGCTACGGTCGCACCCGAACATCGAAGTTCATCTCGGAACATTCCGGAACGACCGGCGCAACATGCCGCTACATCCTCTTTCGATCGACCCCGAAACAAGGAAATGGCGGACTGTCGCTGTCCGGAAATTGGAGGAGAAAGGGTCCGATGTGAATCTTGGCACCCGGATGACTGCGGATGCCTTCACCGCCCAGGCGAGTACTTTCGTTATTCTGTCGAACGACTCCGACTTGGCAGGCCCGCTTCGCATGCTCAAGCACGAGTTCGGATTCTCAACAGGGATCATCTTCCCGATGCCTTCATCCCGAAGTTCGAAGGAGCTTGTCAAAACTCTGCCCGACGTCATTGCGCACGTTACCGAGGAGGATCTGGCCGCATCCCAATTCTCGCGCGTAAGAACGGACGAAGTAGGAACATTCAGCTGTCCTGCGAAGTGGCGTTAAATTCCGAAGGCCCCGCGCGAGCGAGGCCTTCTAACCGGTAACCGAAGTATCCGGGGGTGTGACTTGAGCGTACTAGATCCGTGCTGAAAGCGCCTCCCTCAAATCGCCAGAGAGACCTTTTTGCCGAGGGCCGCGATCGTTTCTTCGTTGCGGCTGTAGTGCGAGAACTGGCCGACGCGCTGGCAGGTGACGAGCCCGGCGCGTTGCAGTGTGGCCATGAACTGAGATGCCGTCGACTGTGAGACGTCGGCCCGTGCCTGAATGTGCTTGAGACACACGCCGACTTCTTGCGCCGATTTTGATCGCGTGCGGCACACCCTGGCGATGCGACCGCAGCCTTAGCGCAACCACTTTCCGAGGACGACGACCTCGCCGTCCTCGTAGCCGAGACGCTCGTAGAAGTCGACGACACCCGCGTTGGTCGAGCGCACCATGAGTTGCACCTTGGGAACGCCGCGCTCACGCATCCACTCTTCAGCGGCCTCGTTCAGCTGCCGCCCGAGCCCGCTCCCCCGCCGCGTTTCGGCCACGGCGAGGTAGTAGATCCAGCCACGGTGACCGTCATACCCGACCATCGCGGTGCCCACCAGCTCGTCACCGTCGAAGGCCCCCAAAACAGCGGATGTCGCACCACCCACCGCGCGCGCAAAATCTTCGGCGGGCGGATTCCACAGCCGCGTCAGCCCGGCCTCCTCCCACAACCGCGTCGCCGCCGCACTCTGCTCGAGCCCCAGCGGGCGAATCGTGACGGCGGCTGCGGAGCTTCTCTCAGACATCCACTCATCTTCTCAGCGCTCAGACTCATGTCCAGCTCAGGGACGGCGTTAAGCGCGAAACTCGGCTCACCCACCGTCCGGAGGGCTGCCGAGTTCACTTCACGTCGCTACTGCAACGCACGTCAGAACAATATTGCAGGCGTCCGGTTTGGTCTACCTTTTGGCAGCGTTCGTGCCATCGACTCGGGACAGGACATCTCGCCACACCGGCTAAGTCGCCGCCCCGATACCTAGCGGGCGCAGCGGATGTCGGCGGCGAAATCGTCGAGAACGGAGAGGATGCCCGGGTGCTGCCAGACGCGGTTGCGGCGCAGGCCCGTGCGTTCGACGAGGACGCCGCGTTCGGTGAGCAGTTCGAGTGCGCGCTGCACGGTGACGTCGTTGAGGCCGAGCTGGGCCTTCAGGTATTTGGCGTTGACGACCGGTTGGCCGATGAGGAGGGGCAGCGCTTTCCACGCGACGGCATGGGCGCGCACTCCAGACATCCGTTCGCGTGAATCGTCGAGCTGGGCGGCCAGACGTTGCACGAGCGTTCTGCCGGAGGCCGCGGCGAAGAGTGCCGCCTCGGCGAACCGGCTCACGATGGGGGCAGTATCCCCTGCCCGATAGGCGTTGAGGGCGTCGAAGTAGGTTTGCGTGTCGACGAGGAGGCCGGCGGAGAGGGGAATCGTGGTGTGTGACACGACCCCTTTATTGCGCAGCATCGCTTGGGCTAGCGCTCGCCCGGTGCGCCCGTTGCCGTCGACGAACGGGTGGATGGTTTCGAACTGAGCGTGCGCGACCGCGACCTGCACCAGCGCGGGCACGTCGTCGCGCGCGATGAACCGGATGAGGTCAGCCAGAGCCGGCTCGATGCGCTCGTGATGCGGCGCAACGAACTGGGCTTCGCGTGGGCCCGCGTTGCCGTCGCCGATCCACACGAGTTCGTCGCGGAGGACCCCGGCGTGCTCCTCGAAGCCGAGTTGGTGCCGGAGGAGCTCGCGGTGCATCGCGAGCACCGTGCTCCCGTCGATCGTGCGGGAGAGGCGGATCGCCGCCTCCGTGGCGCGCACATTGCCGATCACCGTCATGGCGTTCGCTTTTTCGCTCTCGTCGATCTCGGCGAGGGCGAGCTGCTTGGCGCTCGTCGTCAGGTTTTCGATCTGCGAACTCGACGCGCTCTCGGTGCGGAGAAGAATCGCGGACATCGGAGCGATGGCGGGATTGTCCGAACCCAGCGTGAGCGCCGCGAACGAGTCGAACTCGGCGAGCGCTCGGCTTGCCTCGTCGACGTCGGCGCTGAGCCCGCCCTCGACTTCGGGCTGCCAGTCCGCGAGAACGGCGGGCACCGCTGATTTGTACGGCCCAGTCTGACGTCTCAGTTCTCGACGGGAGTGCCGGCCGGAGTCGACGGGTCGCCATTCGCGGTCGTCGAACGTGATCGGCGGCACGACCACGTGCGGCTGGTGCACGTTGTCCGCCTCGTTCGAAAACGTTGGCATGAGTTCACCTTACTAACGTTTAGTCGAGAAAGTGTTAGTAAGCGCAAATCCTGCTTACACTTTTGCGGCCTCAGCAGCCTGCGGGGCTCCTGTCAAGGGTAAATCGTCTTTAGCTGAGACGATCTTTTCGGCATACGATCTCACTATGGATGCTTCACCGACCCTCACCTCCGTGCCCGAGATCGACTGGGGCGCCGGCGGCATCGAAACCGAGCTCGGCTGGGCGCTGCCCGCCATGTATCAGGGGTTCTCGCGCTCGGCGACGGGAGCCGTTGCCGATGTGCCCGGCGGGCCGCGCGGCTACCAGGTGCTCGTCGCCGTGACGACCGAGCAGCCCTCATCGCAGCTCGCGCTCGCCCAGCGCCTCGGCATCGACAAGACCCAGATGACCTACGTCATCGACGCCCTCGAGACCGGCGGTTTCGTCGAGCGCCGCCCCGACCCGTCCGATCGCCGCGTCCGGCAGGTCCTTCCCACCCGGGCCGGCCGATCCCTGCTCGCGAAGGCCCGCATCGCCCTGCGCGAAGTCGAGGGCGTGCTCATGCGCCACCTCAGCGACGACGAACAGACGACCCTGCGCCAGCTTCTCGCCCGCGTGGCGCTCGGCACCGCTGACATGGCGACCTGCGCGATCGACGAACCGACGCCCACGCAAACCCAAGCCGACGCCGAGCCCCGACCCGATATCCAGCCCCCCTTCGAGCATCCCCGCGCCGCGCCCGAACGGTCCCGCAGAACAGCGCCCCAGACCCCAACAGATTGAGACCACCCATGACCAGCACAATCCTCCTCGCGGGCGCCACCGGCGACCTCGGCCAGCGCATCGTGCGCGAGCTGCTGACGCACGACGTGCAGCTGCGCGTGCTCACCCGCCCCGGCAGCCAGACCGCCACCACGCTCTTCGGCCACGAAGAGCGCATCGAGATCGCCACCGCCGCCTACACCGACCACGCCGCGCTGACCCAGGCGATGACGGGCGTGGATGTCGTCGTGTCGGCCGTGAACGGCCTCCGTTCCGTGATCGTCGACGCCCAGCGCGCCCTCCTGAAGGCGACCGTAGCGGCCGGCGTGCCCCGATTCATCCCGTCGGACTACTCGGCCGACTACCGCCGCATCGCGCCCGACAGCAACCGCAACTTCGAGCTGCGGCGCGAGTTCGCGGCCGACGTCGACGCGGCACCCGTGCAGGCCACCTCGATTCTCAACGGCATGTTCACCGACCTGCTCGCGGGCGACGCGCCCATGATCTTGTGGGACCGCAAGCGCGTGCTGTTCTGGTCATCCGCTGACCAGATCCTCGACTTCACGACCAAGGATGACGCCGCCCGCGTGACGGCTCTTGCCGCGCTCGACGACAACGCCCCGCGCGTGGTCGAGGTCGCCGGTTCGCAGGTGTCGGCCCGCGAGGTCGCCCGCACCATGACGCGGCTGACGGGCACGCCCTTCAAGCTGCAGTGGGCCGGAACCGCCGGAACCCTGCTGGCCATGAGCAAGGCTATGAAGCTGGCCTCGCGCCCGTCGGACGAACCCTTCCCCGCCTGGCAGGGCATGCAGTACTTCGTGAGCATGTTCAGCGGGCAGGCGCAGCTGCACCACGTCGACAACGACCGCTACGGCGCGCACGAGTGGACGACCGTCCAGGATGTCCTGAAGGCGCGCCTGGCTCGCTAGGTTCGGGAGCAACTACGCCGCGCGGCTCGCGCCCGTCGTCGCCGACTCGATGAGGTTGCTCGCTTCGAGGGGCAGGCCGTCGGCGAGCGCCGCCGTCCACGCTTCGGTCGTCGCGACGGTGGCGAGGTTGGAGTTGAGCAGAGCCATGAGCGTGGTGTGCACGGTCTGGGCGCTGGCGAAACCCGCCGAGTTGGCGATGTTGATGGCGCCCGTGGCATCCGAGAGAACTTCTGTAGTGAAGCCCAGGAACTCGGCCTCGACCGACGACGCCAGGACGCAGTTGTTGGTCATGTAGCCGACGAGCGTCACGGTGTCGAGGTCGCGTTCGCGCAGCCACTCGGCCAGGCCCGTGCCGGCATAGACGGAGCTGTAGGACTTGGTGATGCGCGTCCACTCGTCAGTGGCGCGCGCCTCGATCTCGGGGTGCAGCTCGAACTCGGGCGTGCCGGGTGCGAAGAGGGGTGCACCCTCGCCGGCGCTGTGCTGGAAGGCGACGATGGGGATGCCCGAGGCCTCGGCCGCATCGATGGCCGCGAGAATGCGCGGCAGCGAGTCGGTGTGCGGCGGGTAGTGGATCTCGAGGGTTCCATCGAAGTATTGCTGCTGAACATCGATCAGGATCAGGGCGCGGTGCGGGTTCGTCATGAGGTTTCCTCCAAGTTGTCGGGATGCCGGAGCCACGGTTCTCTCGCCGCGGCAACGGCACCTCACTATCGTCGCCCGGCCGCACTCCCCCGCGTGAGTGGCACGCATGCCTCCTTACAATGGATTCGGGCCACCGCGGTCACTCGCCGCGAACCGTCCTCACGAACGGAGTACAGCATGCGCATCGCCATCTACGCGTTCGACGACATCACCCTGTTCCACCTCTCGGTGCCCCAGATGGTCTTCGACGAGGTGCGCCGACTGGGCCTCGCCGACTGGACAACCGTCGTCTTCTCCGACCACCCCGGTTCCGTGCGCAGCGCCGAGGGGCTCACCATTGGCGGCGTGGAAGGCCCCGAAGCCGCGGCCGACGCCGATCTCGTCGTGGTCCCGTCCTGGCACGACGACGGCCGGCCATCCACTCCCGCGCTGCAGCGAGTTCTCGCCGACGCATCCGCCCGCCGCGCCCCAATTGCCGGGTTGTGCCTCGGAACGTTCCCCCTCGCCGAGGCCGGTCTGCTCGCGGGCCGCAGCGCCGTTACGCACTGGCGCGAGTTCGGCCTGCTCACGAGCCTGCACCCCGATATCGCGCTCGACGAGGGCGTGCTCTACATCGATCACGGAGACATCCTCACGTCGGCGGGCACCGCCTCGGGTCTCGACGCCTGCCTCCACGTCGTGCGCACACGCCTCGGTGCGGATGCCGCGAATCAGGTCGCCCGCAACCTCGTCATCGCGCCGCACCGGGAGGGCGGTCAGGCGCAGTACATCGAGCGGCCCATCGCGCACGACCGTTCCGACGACGCGATCGCCACCGTGCTGGACTGGGCCCTCGCGCACCTCGCCGAGCCTCTAACCATCGAAACGCTCGCGGCCCGCGCCCACCAGAGCCGCCGCACCTTCATCCGGGCGTTCCGCGCGGGCACCGGCACCACGCCCGCCGCCTGGGTGCGTGCCCGCCGCCTCGACGAGGCCCGCCGTCTGCTCGAAACGGGCACCCTGCCCATCGAACACATCGCCCGCGACTGCGGCTTCGGCAGCGCCGTCACCTTTCGCCAACTCTTCCTCGCCGAGTTCGGCACCACCCCCTCGCGCTACCGCGCCCGCTTCACGACCGCGTGAGGGGGATCTCTTCGGGGATAGCGTGTCGCTGCACTACGGGCTGTGGCCATCCATAGCCCGGATGAAACTGCTGCCCTGAAGTTCACATCACGTAGTAGCAGATTGCCCCAGCGGTCAGGCCGATAGCCCCTATGGTCCCGATGGCCGCCAAGACGGCGCGAGTCACCCTGACGTCATGAGAAATATTGACAGCGTTCGGCTTCTGCATCGGCTACTGCCACGCCCCGAATTCGAGCCACGGGTCTGAGGGAGCGAGATCGCTGATGGGCAGCGCTTCGCTTCTAGTGAGCGCCAGGCGGTAACCACTCCAGAGAAGGTCGTCCTGCAGCTTACCGAGAGCCTTACGCAGCATCACGGGGTCATCGATCTCTCCCACCGGATGCTCGCTCTCAACGTTTGGTGCAACGTACTCGTAGGAGATCACTCCCGCGGCAGGAACCAGTCGGAGCGTGAACCCGACGTCCTGAAGTTGCCGTTGCATGTCGCCAACCGAGCATCGCTCAACTCCACTACTTCCCAGGACGTGGGCGACCGCTCTCAAAGATGCCCGAGTTCGCAGCTTGATCGGATGTGTTGCGAGCGCCTCTTCTCGCAACGACAGTGAGCCCTCGTTCCAATGGAACTCGTCGAACAAAAGCGGAGCGGCACGGGCGATGAGCCCTGTCGGCGCCCACACAGGCGACCACGAGCGAACGATCTCGACCATGTCGACACGGGTTTCCGCGAACTCGATCTCATCCGTGGCTGAGAACGCCGGAGGAACTTCCCCGGCGGGCGGCGGTTGGCAGAACCACGTCCAACTAAACGCGTCGTCCGGAAACTCGGCCAAATCTAACTGGCTGAAGTCGACGCCCATCAGGAAGTTGCCGACGAAGGGTCCGGTCCGCGAGTAACCAAGCACCAACCCGGCGAAGTCATCCTTGGCGTCGCCCAGAGAACGCAGCAAATTCGCCGGTTCGCGCGCCCCGTTCCTAGAACCGAAGATCCGTCTGATCATTGCCCCTGCCCAACATGGCAGGACCAAGCCGTGATCTCCCGAGCGACTCGCCGCGCTCGACGACGGCTCAGGGGCACACCCCGGAAGGTGCGTGAGGCTCCCGAGCGCAAGTTGATGACAGCGACTCTGACCAACCCGAATTCGGCGCCACGAGTAGCAACGCCGTCGTACGCCTCGTGATTTATGCGCCGAACATCATCTCGAGCGATCACGTACGTGCGAAACCACGAGACGATCTTCAGCGACGAAGCGGATGTGTAGAACCCCATGAACATTGCTCGCCCGACGAAGTACGCAGCTGCCGCGCCGAAGAAGATCTGACCCAGACGATTCGCCGCGTCATCATGCAACGGTCCGACGATCGCCGCAACGATCCCGGCCAGGCCCCACGTGGCCCCGGCTACGCCGAGAGCAACACGCTCGGTGCCGAAGACCCTTACGAACCGCTTATCGACGGCGGTTCGCATGGCTGCGCTTTCCACGTGAAGTCATCCGTCGGCCGGCTGGTACCGAAGGGACTAGGAGTCGAAGGGCCACGCGTCATACTCCTCTGCGAAGTCGTCGTCGCCCTTGGACTCGGCGAGGGCAAAGTTCTTCTGCGCCTCATCATCCTGCCCCTGCAACGACAGGGCGAGGCCGAGAGGCGCATGGCTCCAGCGGTCGCCCGCGTCCACGCCCTCCTGAGCAAGGTCGCGAGCCTCGTCGATTCGCCCTTGCTTGAGCAGAAGGATGGCGAGCGAGCGCCGCGCCATCGACGTACCTCCAGCATCCAACGCCTCACGCAGATGGTGTTCGGCGACCGCTTCGTCACCGTCGCCGACCGCGAGTATCCCCAGCTCATAGTTCGCTTTGCGCTCACCGGCCTCTAGAGCGACCTGCAACGTGCGACGAGCGGCGGCCTCGTCGCCTCGAGCCTCGAACACGTCGCTGAGCTGCCAGTTGACGGTCGGGTCGAGGACGACACCGCGGCGAAGAAGTTGCTCGGCCTCATCCAAATCGCCCTCCGTCAACGCGAGAGTTCCTAGATTCACGAGAGCCACCACGTCATCCGGGTCGAGAAGCAAAGCCTTCTCGTAGTCGGTCCGCGCCGCTTCGCCGTCGCCTAACGCCTCGAAGCAGAGCCCGCGGGCGACCAGTTGATCGGGGCGAGAATCGATGACCTCGGAGAACCACCGAACGGCCTCCTCATTCTGGTCGAGCTCTTTCAACACATTCGCGAGCCACACGAGGTCGTTCGTCTCGGCCGCCCCCAGCTTCACAAGCTCACGAAGAGGCGGGACCGCGCTCGCATAGTCCTCGGCCAGGATGAAGTCGGACGCGGCCTCGCGCAAGGCTGTCGACTTCTCGACATCCAAGTATTCGTTCTTTACGGGAGAGCTTTCACTGAGATCGTTCACTGTTTATCCAATCGCTCACACACATCTGCGGGTATGAAATCACCGCGACCGCTCCAGTCTCTTGCGGATGCGCTTCATCTTGCGGGGGCCGGGCCCGGAGCCATACAGGTAGGCGATGGGTGCGTAAATCTGTTCCAGCTGCCAGCGGGGCGTCGTCTGCGCGACCTGTTCCCGCAGCACCGTGTAGAGGTCATCCTCGGAACGATCGTTGCGCAGGATGTATTCGTCCGGGATGTCGAGATGACGAAACGGTTCGTTGACGACTGCGTTGGCGAGCTCATCCCTGCGGCCCTGCAGCTCTTCCCCGAGGGCATCCTCGTAGGCGCCGAGCGCATCGATCAGCTCGACCTTCTCGCGATCGGACAGGCGGTCGATTCTCACGCGCAGTTCGAGGTCGAGCAGGGATTCGGGGTCGAGGCGCGCGACCATGCCGAACGTCCCGTCCCCCTGAATCCACATGAGCCAAATCTAGGGGGCCGCGGCGGGCCGCACACACACCCCAGAAGGGGAAACACCCTCGAACCAGCCGATCCGACTTGGGCTGCCTAGAAACCGCCGCCTTGCAGCAGGACTGTACACAAAACGGCGAACATGACCAGTGGAACGGGGAGGACGTAGACCAGAGCGCGGCGGCGCAGGATAGCGATAACTGTCCCGAGATAACCGATCACCACCGCACCCACGAGGGCGGGAGCAAATAGACCAAGCATCTCGTCGACTTCCACCGGAACGGCGGACGCATTCGACAGATGCCAGACGGTCACCTCAACGACGAGCCACATCTGCGCAAGCGTTGCACACGCCAAAATCGCCAGCGCAATCCGAGCGAGCCACCGCGACGCCGTGTTCCTGTTCATGAGCGCCGGAACCGCCTCAGAACGAAAGAGAGGCCCTCCTGCATCGGCAATTTCAGCGTTACCGTCCCTTCGTCGTCGTGCAGGCGTAATGATGGGAAACCAAGTCGCCGAGACCGCATCTCTTCGCCCTGGCCCAAGACATATGACACCGCCAGAGAAACGAGCCGGGAGAGCGCAGCATGGACCTCCTCGTCGGATGCGTCGTCGTCGACATAGTCCCACGTGAGCATCGTCTCCGTTTGGACGCTGAAGTAACCCTGACCAGGCGTGTACACCGCCGCCCATCGGTCGGGATCTTCCCGATCCTCGACCCGCATATATGCGCGCGAGTCTTGCATACCGACGAATGCAACACATTCCGAGAGTCGCGGACGTAGCCCCTCGAGAACTGCCTGAGCGTCCTCCGCCTTCATTGCCTGAGCCCTTTCCCCAACTGTGTTGGCCAATCGGCCGGCGCGTACACACGCACAAGAGGTAAATCTAGGACCCGCGGCCGCAACCCGGACACACCCCGAAGGGGAAACGGCTCGCCCGGCCCTGCCGGGCAGCCCGTAGGGATAATGTAAATACTTGATTACGCAGGCCATCCGGGCAGAGTCGCCGGGATACGATCTGGGAACCGCAACGGAGTGATCCGCTTCGTGGCGGTGACAGGAAACAGGCACCAGATGACAGCACGCGCCGACGTCATTTTCGTCAATGGCACGGTATTCGACGGTCGACGCCTGCTCGCGCCCGGCACCGACGTCGCCGTGCGGGGCGAGACGATCGTCGCTGTCAGCCCGGATGCCCTCAGCCTCCGTGACGCGCACACCGAGGTCGTCGACCTCGACGGTGGCCTGCTGCAGCCCGGGTTCGTCGACGCCCACATCCACCCCATCGAGGGCGGGCTCGAACGCATGCGCTGCGATCTGTCGGTGGGCGCGACATCCGATGACTATTTGAGCATCATTCGCGACTATGCGGTGGCGCACCCCGACGAGCCCTGGATTCGCGGCGGCGGGTGGCAGCTCGCGGCTTTTCCCGGCGGCATCCCCCCGCTCGCTGCGCTCGACGACGCCGTGCCCGACCGACCCGTCTTTCTCGCCAACCGCGACCACCACGGCGCCTGGGTGAACAGCCGCGCCCTCGAGCTGGCGGGCATCGACGCGCACACGCCCGACCCCGCCGACGGCCGCATCGAACGTTTCGCCGACGGCCGCCCCAACGGCGTGCTGCAGGAGGGCGCCCGAGAACTCGTCACCCCGTTCATGCCCGCCGACACCCCCGACGACGAATACGCCGCGCTGCTCTCGGCCCAGGCCTACCTGCACTCGCTCGGCGTGACCGGCTGGCAGGACGCCATCGTCGGCAACTACGGCAGCCACACCGACACGGGCGACGTCTACCGGCGCGCGGCCGACAACGGCGACCTCACCGCCACCGTGCGGGCCGCCCTCTGGTGGGACCGCGAGCGCGGCCTCGACCAGCTCGACGAACTCGTCGCCCGCCGCACCGCCCTGCACGGCAACCCGCGCTTCAGCGCCGCATCCGTCAAGGTCATGCAAGACGGCATTCCCGAGAACCAGACCGCCGCGATGATCGACCCCTACCTCGACCCGACGGGATGCCGGTGCGGCACGCCCAGCACGGGCCACTCCTACATCGACCCCGCCGACCTGCGGCGCTACGTGACAGCCCTCGACGCCGCCGACTTTCAGGTGCACGTCCACGCGATCGGCGACCGGGCGGTGCGCGAGGCCCTCGACGCGCTCGAGGCGGCCCGCACCGAGAACGGCCGCGCAGACGGGGGCCAGAGCAACCGGCACCACATCGCGCACGTGCAGATCGTGCATCCCGATGACGTGCCGCGCTTCGCCCGGGTCGACGCCGCCGTGAACATGCAGGCGCTGTGGGCCACCTTCGACCCGCAGATGGTCGACCTCAACCTGCCGATCCTGGGCGACGAACGCGCGGCGTGGCAGTACCCGTTCGCGGCGCTCGAACGCGCGGGGGCCCGCCTCGGCGCCGGCTCGGACTGGCCCGTCACGACACCCGACCCGTGGCAGGCGTTGCACGTGGCCGTGAACCGGCGGCTGCCCGCATCCGACCCCGATTTCAACCCGCGCACGTTCTTCGCCGAGCAGGCGTTGACCCTCGAAACGGCCCTCGCCGCCTACACCTCCGGTTCGGCCCACCTCAACGGCCAAGACGACGCCGGATGTCTCGCCCCCGGTTTCGCCGCCGACCTCGTCGTGCTCGACCGCGACCCGTTCGCCGCGCACGCCGACGAGATCCACCTGACCCGCACCCGCCAGACCTGGGTGCGCGGCCGACGCCTCTACGACGCGCCGGCCCCCGACCGCGAATTCGACCTCACCTCATCGACTTCGCTAACCTGACGCTCCACCGGCTTCACCGGCTCCACCGCACCGCTTCACCCGTTCCACCCGCACCGCCACCACGGCCCGACGAAAGAACCAACATGACAGCGAAATCCCTTGCACCGCTCGCCCTGCTCGCCAGCGCGGCCCTGCTGCTCACCGGTTGTGTGAACAACGAAACCCCCAGCCCCGGATCATCGGGTTCGGCCGCCGCCGTGACCGTCGAAAAGGATGACGCGGCCGCCAAGCTGCTGCCCGAAGACGTGGCCTCCTCGGGCAAGCTGGTCGTCGGCACCGACGCCACCTACGCCCCCAACGAGTTCAAAGACGCCGACGGCAACCCCACCGGCTGGGAGATCGAGCTGGCCGACGCCATGGCCGCCAAGCTCGGCCTGAAGACCGAATACACGATCTCCAAGTTCGACAACATCATCCCCGGCATCACGGGCGGCAAATACGACGTCGGTGTCTCCTCCTTCTTCGACACCGTCGAGCGTCAGCAGCAGGTCGACATGATCGACTACTACACGGCCGGCATCCAGTGGGCCGCACCCAAGGGCAAGCCCGTCGACCCCGACAACGCGTGCGGCCTCAAGCTCGCCGTGCAGAACGGCACCACCGAGGCCCTCGACGACGGCCCCGCGAAGAGCGAAGCCTGCGTGGCCGCCGGCAAGCCCGCCATCGAACTGCTCGGTTATGACACGCAGGACGACGCCACCGCCGCCGTCACGCTCGGCCGCGCCGACGCCCTCTCGGCCGACTCGCCCGTCACGCAGTACGCGGTTGCCCAGTCCGACGGCAAGCTCGAAACCTCGGGCGATGTCTACTCCGTGTTCCTCTACGGCATGCCTATCGCCAAGGACTCCGGTCTCGGCGAGGCGCTGAAGGCCTCGCTGCAGTCCCTCATGGACGACGGCACCTACACCGAGATCTTGAAGAAGTGGGGCGTCGACCAGGGCGCCATCGACGCCATCGACATCAACGGAGCCACGGAGTAATAATGACCTCCACGACCACCGCTGGGCGCCCCGACCGGGCGCCCAGCGCGGGCGGTTCGGAGCCTGAGCCCATCAAGGCCATCCCGCTCCGGCATCCGCTGCGCAACGTCATCGCCGTCATCCTGATCCTCGTGGTCGCGGCGTTCATCTGGGATGCCGCCACCAACCGCCCCGCCTATGACTGGCCAGCGGTCGGCAAATACATCTTCGACGTGCGCGTCTCGCAGGCGGCGTTCGTCACCATCCAGCTGACCGTGCTGTCGATGATCATCGCCATCCTGCTGGGCGTGCTGCTCGCCGTCATGCGCCTGTCGCCCAACCCGGTGCTCAAGGGCATCGCGTGGATCTACCTCTGGATCTTCCGCGGCACACCCGTCTACGTGCAGCTCGTGTTCTGGGGCCTCATCGCCACCATCTACCGGCAGATCCAGGTGGGCATCCCGTTCACCGACGTGGTGTGGGCCGAGTGGACCACGCAGGATGTCATCAGCCTCTTCTGGCTCGCCGTCATCGGTCTGGCCCTCAACGAGGCCGCCTACATGGCCGAGATCGTGCGCGCCGGACTGCTGTCGGTCGACGAAGGACAGTCAGAGGCGGCCACCGCGCTCGGCATGTCCTGGTCGAAGACCATGCGCCGCATCATCCTGCCGCAGGCCATGCGCATCATCATCCCGCCGACGGGCAACGAGGTCATCTCGATGCTCAAGACCACGTCGCTGGTGACGGCCGTGCCGTTCTCGCTCGACCTCTACACGCGCACCCGCGACATCTCGGCCGAGACGTTCAACCCGATCCCGCTGCTCATCGTCGCGTCGATCTGGTACCTCTTCTTCACCAGCATCCTCATGGTCGGTCAGTACTTCCTCGAGCGCCGCTTCGCCCGCGGAACCCGTTTCGTCGACGTGGGGCCGGGTGCGGATGCCGCAGCCACACCGGGTGCCGAAGGATCCGACGCCACGCCCACCGGCGTCACGAGCACCATCCCCGGCGGAAAACGAGACGGAGGCTCAGCATGAGCGCCACGACTGCACACCCCTCGCCCGCCGCATCCGGTCGCCCTGCCGGCGGTTCCGCGTCCGCCGACACGCCGATGGTTGTCGCCGACCGCGTCGTGAAATCGTTCGGCTCCCACACGGTGCTGCGCGACATCTCGCTCACCGTGAAACGCGGCGAGGTGCTGTGCGTGGTCGGGCCGTCGGGTTCAGGCAAGAGCACGTTCCTGCGCTGCATCAACCACCTCGAAAAAGTGGATGGCGGCCGCCTCACCGTCGACGGAACCCTCATCGGTTACCGCCAACGCGGCGACAAGATCTATGAGATGAAGCCGCACGAGGCCGCCGAGCAGCGCAAAGACATCGGCATGGTGTTCCAGCGCTTCAACCTGTTCCCGCACCTGACCGTGCTCGAGAACATCATCGAGGCGCCGCAGCAGGTCAAGCGCCAGTCGAAGGCAGACGCCTCGAAGCGCGCCATGGAACTGCTGACGCGTGTCGGGCTGGCCGAGAAGGCGAAGGCCTACCCGGCATCCCTGTCGGGCGGCCAGCAGCAGCGCGTCGCCATTGCCCGGGCCCTGGCCATGGACCCGAAGCTCATGCTGTTCGACGAGCCGACCTCGGCTCTCGACCCGGAGCTCGTGGGTGAGGTGCTCGACGTGATGAAGCAGCTCGCGGCGGATGGCATGACCATGATCGTCGTCACCCACGAGATGGGTTTCGCGCGCGAAGTCGCCGACACGCTCATCTTCATGGACGGCGGCGTCGTGGTCGAGAGCGGCGACCCGCGCGAGGTGTTGGGCAACCCGCAGCACCAGCGCACCAAGGCGTTCCTGTCGAAGGTGCTGTAGCGGCATATGCTGTAGCCACATCGTGGAGGGTCTCGCCTGTCGGATGACGGGCGGGGCCCTCTCATCACCGCTCGAGGGGAATCGCCATGGCCGACAACGCAGCGCGGCGCGAGAAGTTCTATGCGCGCAAGGCCGAGCTGGATGCCGAGCGGCAGGGGCTGACCCCCGAGGAGTATGGCGTCTACAAGGGAAGCGTGGGCAGCACGGTTCAGCCCGTTAACTCGGCTAGCGGCCTGCTGATCATGTCGATCGTGCTGACACTGATCTCGATCGGCGTCGCATATGGCGCCGTCATCATCGTCATGCAGAGCATGGGCCTCGTGCCCGTCGTCGAGGGCGACACCGAGTTCACCCCCGTGATGTGGTTCTTCCTCTTCTTCATGTTCTTGGCCCCCGTTGCGTCCTGGAGCTACTACATCAAGGAGCGCCGCGCCCAGAAGCTGCGCCTCGCGCGCGGCCTGCCCCGCAACATCGCCGAATCCGGCCCGTCGGCGTAGCCGACGCGGGTCAGACCGCCGCGATCATTTCGATCTCGACGCGGGCGCCCTTGGGCAGCGCGGCGACCGCGAAGGCAGCCCGGGCCGGGAGGACGGCGCCGGCGAAGAACTCGGAGTAGACCTCGTTGACGGTGGCGAAATCATCCATGTCGGTGAGGAGGACGGTGGTTTTGGCCACGCGGTCGGCGCTCGTGCCCGCAGCCTCGAGAATGGCCACGGCGTTACGAAGCGACTGGGTGGCCTGCTCGCGCGCGCCCGTGCCCGCGAACTCGCCGGTCGACGGGTCGATGGGCAGCTGGCCGCTGACGAAGAGCAGACCGCCGACGCGCACGGCCTGAGAGTAGGGGCCGATGGCCGCGGGGGCGTTCGGAGTGGCGACGGCGACGAGTTCGGCGCCGTCGGCATAGGTGCCAGGCCGGGCAGATGTCGGGGCGGCGGTGAGGTCGGTCATGAGATGCCTTTCAGGGTGTCGGCCGCGGCGATGACCGCGGCCTCCGTCGTCGTTGCGTGCACCGACATCCGAATGCGATCGGTGCCGTGCAGCGTGGTGGTGATGCCCGCCGCGGCGAGCCGTTCGTGCCGGGCCGGGGCTGTGTCGTCGTCGAAACGGGCCACAACGATGCCGGCTCGCACGCCCCGGCCGCGCGGCGAGGCCACGTTCACTCCGGTGCGGTCGAGTCGCTCGATGAGGGTGTCGGCGCGGTCGGCGATGGCCGCCTCGATCGTCGGCACACCGGCCTCTTCGATCAGTTCGAGCGCGGCCGCCAGCGCCCCGGAGGCGAACGGCGAGCCGTTGGTGATGGACAGGCGGCGGGCGCCGTCGGCCAGCGGATGCTCGAACCCGTCGTAGCGCGACGGCTGATCCACCCCGGTCCATCCGCCGAGGGTGGGCGCGAGGCGGTCGAGCGCCCGGTCGGAGAGCGCGATGAAGCCGCAGCCCCAGCCCGCGCGCATCCACTTCTGGCCGCCAGCCACGACGACGTCCGCGGCATCCCACGGCACATCGGCGACGCCGAAACCCTGGATGGCATCGACCACCAGCAGTCGGTCACCGATCGTCTCGCGCAGGCCGGCGAGGTCGGCGCGGAAACCGGTGCGGAAGTCGACCGCGCTCACCGAAACGGCGACCGTGTCGGGGGTCAGCGCGGCTCGCACCCGGTCGGGGGTGACGGGCGCGAGCGTGCCCGGGCCGTCGAGGGGCTGCACGCGCAACCGCCCCGCCTCCTGAGCGCGCCACCACGGGTAGAGGTTGGCCGGGAATTCGTCGCCCGACACGAGCACGTCGCCGCGCGGCATGCCGAACGCGGCCTGGAAGAGACCGAGCGACGTGCTCTGAATCAGACCGATATTCGCCTCGCCGAAGCCGGACAGCCGGGAGACCGCGGCGATGGCGCGCGCATCCATGGCGTGCAGGTGCAACCCGGAATCGGCGCCCCCTACAGCCAACGCGAGTAGGCGGGCCGTCTCGTCTGCGACGCGGCGCGCGGGCGGACCGTAGCTGCCGAAGTTGAGGTAGCCCTCGGGCGCCGCGAACTCGGACGTCCAGGCATGCAGACCGTCGGTCATGCCAGCACCCGCTGCAGGAACTGCTGCGTGCGGGCCTCGCGCGGCGCCTCGAGCACCTGCGACACCGGGCCCTGCTCGACGATGCCGCCGTCGGCCATGAAGACCACGCGGTCGGCGACCTGTCGGGCGAAACCGATCTCGTGCGTGACGACGAGCATGGTCATGCCGTCGCGCGCCAGGTCGGTCATGACCGTGAGCACCTCGCCGACGAGCTCGGGGTCGAGCGCCGACGTCGGCTCGTCGAACAGGAGGAACAGAGGTTTCATCGCCACGGCTCGCGCGATGGCGACGCGCTGGCGCTGGCCGCCCGACAGCTGGCCGGGGTATTGGTCGATTTTCTCGCCCAGGCCCACGCGCTCGAGAATGGCGATCGCCTCGGCACGCACCTGCTTGGCGGGGCGCTTCTGCACCTGCACCGGGCCCTCGAGCACGTTGCCCAGCACGGTGAGGTGCGGGAACAGGTTGAAGTGCTGGAAGACCATGCCCGTCTTGGCGCGCTGCGCCGACAGCTTGCGTTCGGTGAGCTCGTGCAGTCTGTCGCCGCGCAGCGCGAAACCCATGGGCTCGCCGCCCACCCACACCTCGCCGGCGTCGGGCACCTCGAGGCGGTTGAGCGCGCGCAGGAACGTGGACTTGCCGGCGCCCGACGGGCCGATGATGCACACGACCTCGCCCGGATAGACCTCGAGCGAGACATCCTTGAGCACCTCGTTGCTGCCATAGGACTTGCCGATCGAGATGGCTTCGAGCACGGGTTCGCCGCGCGAGGCTGAACCCCGCGCCGACGCGGAAGCGCTGGTGTCGGTCATGGTGTGCTCCTCACGAGGGGTGCGCGGCCGAGGTCGGCGGCGACTTTGCGGCGCAGGGATGCGGCCTTGGGTGGCCCGCCCGGTCGGCGGTCCTGCCGGTCGAACGCGCGCTCCAGGTAGTACTGACCGACGCTCGCCACGCTGACGACGACCATGTACCAGACGGCCGCGGCGATCAAGGTCTCCATGACCTGCAGGTTGAACGACGAGATGTTGTTGGCGGCCTTGATGAGTTCCATATAGCCGATGACCGACGCCATGGCCGTGCCCTTCAGCATGTTGATGAAGTCGTTGCCGGTCGGCGGGATGATGACGCGCATGGCCTGCGGCAGGATGATGCGGGTCATGCGCTGGGCCGGCGTCTCGCCGATCGACTGGGCGGCCTCGATCTGACCGCGGTCGACGCTCTTCAGGCCGGCGCGCACGATCTCGGCCATGTAGGCGCTCTCGTTGAGAGCCAGACCGAGGAAGGCCGCCACGAACGTGGTCATGATGTCGTTGGTGCTGACGTCGACGAACGATACATCGGTGAACGGGATGCCGATCTGCAGCCGCGGGAAGATGAGCGCCAGGTTGTACCAGAGCAGAATCTGCAGCAGCACGGGCAGCCCGCGGAACAGCCAGGTGTATCCGGAGGCGAAGGCCTGGGCCACGGGGTTCTTCGAGATGCGCATGAGCGCGATCACGATGCCGATGACGATGGCGGACACCTGTGCGACGACGGCCAGGATCAGCGTATTGACGAGCCCCTCGAGGATGACGGGCGAGACCAAGTAGGCCGGGATGGCCGCGTAGTCGATGTCACCCTGAGCCGCCGCGAAGATCAGCACGACGAAGAGCAGCACGATCACCGCGGCGCTCACCCAGCGGCCCCAATGCTTCAGGCGCACCTGGGGGAGCAGGGCGCGGCCGGCGTGCCGCGCCCCGTCTGTGGTCGTCACGATCACTTACCGCCGTTGACCGCGGCCGCCTCGACGGCACCGTCGTCGACACCCCAGGCCTTCAGGATCTTGCCGTAGGTGCCGTCCTCGATGAGGGCGTCGAGCGCTGAAGCGAGCGCGTCGCGCAGCTCGGCGTTGTCCTTATTCACACCGATGCCGTATGGCGCTCCGTCGATCACGTCGCCGGGCACGACCTCGAATGCTTCACCGTTCTTGGTGGTCTTCGACACGTAGACGGCGGTGGGCAGGTCGTTCACGATGGCGTCGATGCGGCCCGTGCGCAGCTGCGTCTGGTTCTGGCTGTCGCTGTCGGTCACCGAGATGTCGAGCGCCTTCTTGCCGTCGGCCTCGCACGCGTCGCTCGTGGTCTGAGCGAAGTCCTGCTGGCTGGTGCCCGTGACGACGGCGATCTTCTTGCCGCACAGGTCGTCGGGGCCCGCGATCTTCCCCGGGTTGCCCTTCTGCACCATAATCGTGATGCCCGAGGTGAGGTAGTCGACGAAGTCGATGGTCTTCTGGCGCTCGGCCGTGTCGTTCATGGCGGCGATCGTGCTCTCGACGCGGCCGGACTGCAGGCTCGTGATGAGGGCTTGGAAGTCGAGGTTCTCGTACTTCACTTCGAGCCCGAGTTTCTTGGCCATCGCGACGATCAGGTCGTGGTCGTTGCCGACCACGGTGGTGCCGTCTTCGGCGAAGAAGTTGTTGGGGGGCGACTGCACGTAGCTGCCGACCGTGAGCACGCCGTCCTTCGAGATCGCTTCGGGAACGCTGCCGGCCAGGGTGTCATCGGCTTCGACCGCGTCGAGGATGGCCGAGGTGTCAGGGATGGTGGAGCCACTGTCGCCACCGGCGGGAGCGTCGGTCGCGGCCGATCCGCCCGTGCCGCTGCTGCTGCAACCGGTGAGGAACAACGCGAGCGCGAGCCCGCCGGCGGCGGCACCGGCGGCTGTGCGGGAAGTGAGTCGTTGCATCGGGGAGGGCCCTTTCTGAGCGTCATTGGTCTTCGAAAGCTAGCCGAGCCGCGCTCGACGTGACAAGATCTTATCAGCGTAATAGTAAATTATTTACATGATCGAAACACAGATGGTCGGCGCGCGCGGTTCCGTATGCTGAGAGCCACGCGTCGGCGCCGCCGACACCAGCAGGCATGCTGAGCGTTCTCACGAAGGATGGTGCACGATGAGCGAGCCGATGCGGCCGACACAGGTCGACCCCGACCGGGAGCTCCGCGCCGAATTCGGGCCCTACCTCGCGATGATGGACTTCCTCGCCGCACTTCTGGGCCCGCGCAGCGAGATCGTGCTGCACGACATCAGCGACCTGAGCCGCTCGGTCGTCGCCCTGACCAACGGCCACATCAGCGGTCGGTCGGTCGGCGCCCCCGCCACCGACCTCGTGCTGAAGGTGTTGCGCAACCACGAACACGCCGACGTCGAATACCTCGCCAACTATCTGGCCGAGTCGGCGGCCGGCGTGCGCTTCCGGTCATCCACGTTCTTCATCCGCGATGCCGAGGGCGGCGTGATCGGCCTGCTGTGCATCAATATCGACGACTCGGCGCTCGTGCAGGCCCGCGATGCCCTCGCCCTGCTTACGGCCACCACGGGCATCGGCAAAGACGCCGCACACATCGAGGATGCCTCGGGCCAGCGCCGCGCACCGTCGCCGGGGCGGGCCGTGGCCGAGCGCCTCAGCGTCACCGTCGACGACCTCACCCTCGACAGCGTCTCGCGCATCGTGGCGGCCCAGGGCGTCGCGCCCCTGCGCATGACCCCCGAGGAGAAGATCGGCACCGTGCGCGCCCTCGACGAAGCGGGCATGTTCCTGCTGAAAGGCGCGGTGGCGCGGGCCGCGCTGGCACTCGAGGTCTCGGAGCCCACGGTGTACCGCTACCTGCGGATGGTGCGTCAGGACTAGTCGGGTGCTCCAGCCAGGCGCAGGTACCGGCGCTGTCGCCTGGCGCTGGCGTTACCAGCCCGCGTGGCTGGGCGGCGGGGGCGGTGGCGGCGGCGTCGGCGTCGGGCGCACCGGGTAGGGGTTGCGGGGGTTCAAGTCCTGCAGCGCCTGGAGCTCGGCGGCCGACAGGGCGCCCTTCTGGGCTTGAGTCGCCACGGCCATCATCTGCACATCACCGCCGGTGGTGCGCTGGCCGGATCCCGCCATCTGCTGAGCGATCGCCCACGAATAGACGGCCCGCTGCTGCACCGACATGCGCCGATACTGCCGGGCCACGAAAATCAGCGCCCCGAAGAAAGCCAGGCCGGCGAGGAAGCAGATCAGCCCGAATCCTTTGTCCACCGGGCTCAGGATCATGTACGTCATTCCGAACACCGTGAACAGCACGCCGAGCACCGCATTCGCGATGACCTGCTCACGCCAATAGCCGACCTTCTTGCGCCCCGTGCTCATGGCATCAGTGTGGCACAGGGGCTCATCACGGCGACGGTCAGCAGGTGGCGTCGAGGTAGGCGCGGATGTCGCCGGTCGGGCCGGAGAGTTCCTTGACGATGGCGAAGATGCGGGAGTCCAGGACGGGTGAGCTCTTGTCGGGGACGGCCTCGGCGATGCCGACGGCTTCCGTGTAGAGGTCTCGCGCGGACTGCCAGGCCGACTCGACCTCGGAGGGCGGGGTGACCGCATCCATGACGGCGACGCGACCGGAGAGGTCGGAGATGGTTTCGTCGGCGGGCAGCCCCACCTGGAAGTTGCTGGGCGTGGCGAGGGTGCCGCCCGCGTCGGCGTAGTCGGTGCAGAAATCGCCGCCCGAGGCAGCCGCGGAGGTTTCGGGGGCCGACGACGCGGCGGAGGTGTCGTCGCTCGGCGCCGAGCTGGACGAGCAGCCGACGAGGGCCGTGAGGGAGGCGCACGCGGCCACGGTGAGGGCAAGGGGTCGCAGTTTCATCATGTCCCTCAACCTATCGGGATGCCCGTGGCCCGGGCGATGGGGAGCCCTACCCATTGGGCGCCTCAACCCTCACCCCGCGCACGCTCCGACTGCATGCGGCGAGCACAGAGACCGCCGCAATGATCGCCGCGCAGCCGAGCAGGGTGGGGCCGGCTCCGACGAGGTGCGCGAGCGGCCCGACCACGACCTCGCCGAGAGGGATGGCGACGAACGAGCCGACCATGTCGTAGGAGTAGACACGGGAGAGGGCGTCGCGCGGGATCTGGGTTTGCAGGGATTGGTCCCAGGCGATGGCGAAGATTTCGAGGGCCACGCCACCCAGGAAGAACGCGCCGAGCAGGACGGGCAGGTGCGGCAGCATGCCGAGCGCTGCGACGGGCACTGCCGTGACCGCCATGAGCGCGACCCCGATCGCGAGGGCCCGGCGCGGCTTCCAGCGCAGGGCGATCACGGCACCCATCGCCAGGCCGACCGTTTGCGCGGCTATGACGAGACCCCAGGCCGCGCGACCGAATGAGTCATCCGCGACGACCGGGCCGAGGATGGTCGTCGCCCCGACGAACGCGGCGTTGAGTATTGCGAACTGGGCGACGACGATCCACACCCAGCGGCGGCTCGAGAACTCGTGCCAGCCCTCGCGCAGGTCGGCGAGCATCGAGGGGCGGCGACCGGCAACCTTTTCGCGAGGCCGGCGCGGCAGGCGCATCCGCGAGAACAGCAGGCCGGCGACGGCAAAACCGGCCGCGTCGATGGCGAGACCCCAACCGGGGCCCACGACGGCGACGAGGCCCGCACCGGCCGAGGCGCCCACAATGCTGCCGCCGTTGAGGCCGAGGCGGAGCAGGGCGTTGGCCGGCCGCAAGAGGTCGGTCGGAACCGTCTCGGGCACCAGGGCGGCCGAGGCCGGCAGGCTCACGGCGGCGACCGCTCCGTTCAACACGCTGAGCAGCACGAGCAACGCGATGGTCGCCGAGCCCGTGATGACCAGGGCCGCGATCACCCCCTGTGTCGCGGCCGCGGCCAGGGAGGTGCCGACGAGCACGACGTCACGAGGAAGCCGGTCGGCGATGACACCCCCGAAGAGCAGCACCGCCACGTTGGCGAGGGAACGCGCCGCCACGACGAGGCCGAGATCGGCGGCCGAACCCGTCAGGTCGAGCACGGCAAACGCGAGAGCGATCGGCGCGATGGCATTGCCCAGGATGCTCGTGGTGCGAGCCGCGAGGAGCCAGCGGAACGGGGCGTGACGGAGCGGGTTCTTCGCGGTGCGGCCGTCGCCCGCGGTGTCGGGGCGGTCTAACGGCGCCACGACAGGGCTCGAGTCGCTCGAGTCGCCGCTCGGGCAGCGGCCACCCTGGTCCGATACGGCGGACCAGTGCGTCGAATCGGTTCCGGTCCCGGCCGGGGGTTCGTTCGTCATGGTCGCTTGAGCGGGAAGAGGGCCGCCGTCATCGACACGGGCCGCGTGCCCGGGGTGCGCGGGGGTTTCGCGGCCGCGTGAAGGAGGGCCGACGCATCCCCGATGTGACGAACGACGCGGCGCCAGGTTTCGGGGTCGACCCAGAGCTCGGCGTCGGTCGAGACCTGCGGGCCATCGTCGCGGCGAGCGTTGCGGCGGCGCAGTTCGTGGATGAGGGCCTCGACATACTCGGCGCGGTCCTCGGCACTCGAAGCGGCAGGTTTCGGCGCGACAGTCCTCGTTCGAGCTGCATCGTTAACGCCGCTCGCACCGGTACCTGTCCCCGCCTCACCCGCGCCCGCACCCGCGCCAACTCCCGCATCCTCGGTCGTGCCCGCGCTCGCGCTCGCGCTCGCCTGAGCGTCGTCGAACCGGAAGCGTTCGGCCGAGGATTCGTGGCGATACCGTTTCGCCTCCCCGCCCCGCAGCCGCACGGTCTCGACCACCCGCACGAGCCCGGCGCGCTCGAGAACCCGCAGGTGATAGCTCGCGGTGGCCTGCGAGTAGCCGAGCTCGCGTCCCGCTTCGGCCGCGCTCATCGCCGCGCCGGTGAGCAACGACAGCAAACGCAGACGGATGGGATGGGCGGTCGCGCGCAATTCGTCGAGGGAAGACATCCCGCAATCGTCGCCCGCCGAGCCGTCACCGTCAAATGTGTCTTTGGGGGTGAGATGCGAGACTGGTGAGCATGGTTCGCGTCATCTGCCCCGCATCCGAACTCGACGAGGACGGCATCGTGCTGCGAGTCGGCCAGACCGTCAGCCGCTGGGCCGTGCCCAACCCGGGCGCCTTCTTCGGAGATGCGCTCGACGACTCCGAGTGGCTGTTCGACCTCTATGCCGAAGGCGGGCCGTCCGAGGGGGCCGTCGTGCTGACCGGTCGCATCGACCAGATCGAGGCGCTGTTCGTGTGTGTGACGCTGCAGGGCGGCGACGGCTGGCGTCCGATTGCCGGGCGGACGAGGCGACAGGCCATCCCGTCGACCGCCGACACCGTGCGCCCGGAGCCCCGCATCCGATGGACCCAGACGACCGAGCCGGATGCCGAGGGCGTGTCATATTCGGCCGGCTACGACGACATCCAGGAAGGTGACGAACGTTTCGACGGTTGGCTCATCACCCTCGAAGACGCCAGTATCGAAGCATGAGCCCATCTCGGAGACCTGAGCCCGCCCTCGCATTTCCGTACTACCGTGCGCCCTACTTCGCCGCGATCAAACGCTTCTTCTTGAAGTACGGCGTCTTCCGAGGCCGCGCCAGCCGCAGCGAATACTGGTGGTGGATGCTGACCTCGTGGATTGTCACCGGCATCCTCAACAACGTCGGCAACTTCACCGGGCGCAGCGACGCTGTTGACCCGTTCTTCGAGTCCCTGCCCTTCGGCCTCTCGATCACGGCACCCAACCCGATCGCCTTCACGTTCTGGGCGCTGACCATCGTTCCGAGCCTGGCCCTCCTGTGGCGGCGCATCCACGACACCGACCACAGCGGCGCCTGGTTCTTCATCGGCTTCATCCCGATCCTCGGCTGGGTAGCCCTCTTCGTGCTCACGGTGACGCGCCCGGACCCGGAAGGCGCGCGCTTCGACCCGCCGCGCTCCGCCCGCGTGCCCCGAAGCTGAGCTGGAGAGTAGCATGGCGGGATGGTTCATGAATCGCTTCATCATCCGGCGCGTGGGTCGATCAGGGGGCCGCGCCGTCGCTCGTCGGTGACGATCAGCGACGTCGCCGCGCGGGCCGGGGTGTCAACGGGCACGGTGTCGAACGTTCTGAACCGCCCCAATCACGTCGACGCCGACATGGTGCGCAAGGTGCAGGCCGCCATCAGCGAGCTGGGCTACGTGCGCAACTCGGCCGCCCGGTCGCTCGCGGCGGGCAGCAGCAGCTCGGTGGGCTTCGTGCTCGTCGACCTCGCCAACTCGCTCTTCGCCGATATGGCGCGGGGCGCCGAAGCCGAGGCCGAGCGCGCGGGCTTCTACCTCGTGATCGCGAACTCCGACGTGCGCGCCGAGAAGCAGCGCGCCTATCTCGACCACTTCGCGCAGGAACAGGTCGCGGGCACCCTGCTCACGGCCGTGGGCAACGACGTCTCGGGGCTCTCTGACGCCCGCCGCGCCGGCCAGCACGTCGTCCTCCTCGACATCGACCCGCGCGCCGTCGAGGACAGCTGCACGGTCGTCACCGACTACGAGGCCGCCGGATATCTGGCCGCCACGCACCTGATCGACCTCGGCCGCCGCCGCATCGCCTTCGCGGGCGGCCCCATCGACGGCTACGCGGTGGGCGGCCGGTGGCGCGGCGTGCAGCGGGCCGTGGCCGAGGCGGGAGACGGCGTCAGCCTCGTGCACTACGACTCCCCCGACGTGCGCGTCGACGACGGGCATCTCATCGGCGAGCGACTCGTGGCGGCCGAAGCATCCGAGCGCCCGGAAGGTGTCGTGACGGCCGCCGACCTCGTCGCATTCGGCCTGATGCAACGCCTGCTCGACGCCGGCATCCACATCCCCTCGGATGTCGCGATCGTCGCGTGTGACGACAACAAGTCCGCCTATGGCAGCGCCGTGCCGATCTCGACCGTCGACCTGCCCGGCTTCGAGATGGGGCGCTCGGGTATGCAGCTGCTGCTCGACGAGCTCGACAACGGCGAGCACCACCTGCACCGCACGGTCGTCATCCCGCCGCAGCTCACGGTGCGCGAGAGCTCGGTGGGTCGTTCCGGTGGTGCGGCCACCCCGACCGCACCACCGACCGCCGCGAACTAGCCGACCAGGGTGGTGGTCAGGTCGGCGGGGGCGGTTTCGTCGCCGGTCGCCGGGGCGAGGGCGGGTTCATGCAGGCGTCTCGTGAAGCGGTGCGTGCCCGAGCCGATGTGCGCGACATCCGCGGGGGCGCCCGGCAGCACGACCTCGGCCGTCACGCCCACCGGCACGACGACGTCGAGTACGAATTCGCCCGCGTCGAGCGTCCAGGCGACGGATGCCGCACCATACGGTGTCGTGAGAGCCGCCCGCGCGGATGTGAAAGATGCTCCGGGCTGGGGTGCGATGCGCAGCGCCCGATAACCGGGCGCGGCCGGGGCCAGACCCGCGAGCACGCGGTGAAGGAAGTCGACCACGGCGCCCAGGGCGTAGTGGTTGAACGACGTCATCTCGCCCGGGTTCACGGTGCCGTCGGGCAGCATGCTGTCCCAGCGCTCCCAGATCGTGGTCGCGCCCATGGTGACGGGGTAGAGCCACGACGGGCAGCCCTGCTCGAGCAGCAGACGATAGGCGGCCTCGGTGTTTCCCGTCACGGCGAGCGCGTCGCAGATGAGCGGCGTGCCCACGAAACCGGTCTGCACCCGATAGTCACCCTCACGAACGAGGTCGGCCAGGCGTGCACCGGCGCGGGCGCGCTGTTCGGCATCCTCGATCAGGTCGAAGACCAGCGCGACGGCCAGCGACGTGGCGGTCTCACCGACGAGACGACCGGATGGCGCCACGAACTCGAACCGGAACGCGGACGCCGTATGATCGGCCAACCGCCCATACCGCTCGGCCGCATCGTGCCGCCCCAACACCTCGGCCGCGCGCGCCGTGAGCCGCGCCGAATGCGCCAGATAAGCCGACGCCACGAGGTACTTGTCGGTCACGCCGGCACCCGGGTCTTCGGGCGGGGCCGCGGGGTCGAGCCAATCGCCCAGCTGCATGCCCTCGCGGATGAGCCCCGACGCGTCGGCCATGCCCGCGAGGTGGTCGACCCAGCCGGTCATGCTCGCGAACTGGCGGTCGAGCACGCCGCGGTCGCCGTTGCGCAGGTACATGGTCCACGGCACGATGACGGCCGCATCACCCCACGCCGCCGAGGAGGCCTCGGGAAAACCGCACGCGATCCACGGCACGAAGTTGGGCACGGCGCCCTCGGGTGACTGCTCGGCCTCCACGTCGCGCAACCAGCTGGCCAGCACGCCGCCGCTCGCATAGAGGAAGCTGGCGGCGGGCGCGAACACCTGGATGTCGCCCGTCCAGCCGAGCCGCTCGTCGCGCTGCGGGCAGTCGGTGGGCAGGTCGACGAAGTTGTCGCGCATGCTCCACACGGTATTCTCGTGAAGTTTGTTCACCAGGGCGTCGCTCGATTCGAACCATCCCGTGCGTTCCATATCCGAATGGATAACGACGGCCACGGCGTCTGCGGGGTCGAATTCGCCCGGCCAGCCCTCGAGCTCGGCATAGCGGAAGCCGTGAATGGTGAAGCGTGGGCTCCACGTCTCGACCCCGTCGCCGCTGCCGTCGCCGCGCAGCGTGTAGGAGTCGACCGAGGGCGCCGAGCGCAGCGGGCGGATCGCCAACTCATCGTCCTCGAGCACCTCGGCATGGTGCAACGTCACGACCTGACCGGCGGGCCCCGCCACGCGGATGCGCAGGCGACCGGCGATGTTCTGCCCGAAGTCGAGGCGGATGCGGCCATTCGCTCGACGTTCGACCTGTTGCGGCGCGAGCGTCTCGGTTTCGCGCACGGGCACGCCGATCGGGGCTTCGAGGGTGGCGGCGAAACGCTCGCGCGGGAGGAGGGTCGGCCGGGCCCAGGCGCTGTCGTCGAACCCGGGCTCGTCCCATCCGCTCGGCTCGAGGCGCGCGTCGTAGCGTTCACCGTCGTAGAGGCTCGCCGCCGTGACCGGCCCGGATGACTGCCGCCACGCGTCGTCGAGCGGCACCACCACGAGCGAGCCGTCGGAGTAGCGCAGTTCGAGCTGCAGCAGCAGGGACAGATCGGCGCCGTAGTTGTCCCAGATGCCGCTGTGAAAACCGATGCGGCCTCGATACCAGCCGTCGCTGAGCTCGGCGGCGAGCGCGTTCGCTCCATCGCGCAGCAGCGCCGTGACGTCGTAGGTCTGGTAGCGCAGGCGGTGCTCGTAGCTCGTCCAGCCGGGCGCGAGTTCTTCGTCGCCGACCCGCTGGCCGTTGAGCCGGAGCGTGTAGATGCCGTGCGCGGTCGCATAGATGCGGGCCGATTCGAGGCTGGCCGAGCCGTCGCCAGCGGATGCCCCCCTCGCGTCGAACTCCGACCGCAACAGATACCCGGGCCGCACACCTTCCGCGGGCGCACTTTCGGAGACACACACGAAGTCGCTCGCCCAGTCGCCGGCCTCGAGCAGCGCGGCCTCGAGCAGCAGCGGCTCGCTCCATTCCGAGGGCGATTCGTCCGACATCCAGACCCGCACGCTCACGCTGACACGCTCTCGGGATGCCAGGGGCGCGAACGGCCAGTCGACGAAGATCTGCTCGCGGCTCTCGACCCGGCCGGTCGTCTCGGCAGCGCCGCTGGTGTCAGTGTGGATGCGAACCGCGGCCGAACCACTCGGGGCCGACCCATCCGATGCCGACGGACGCACGCTCTCGCGGCGAATCTCATATGCGACCTGCGCGCTCTCGGGCCGCTCGGACTCGACGCGCCACGACAAACGGGGGGCCGCCTGACCGATACCGAACCCGTCGGGGCGGTACTCGGCGGTGGGGGTGGTGACGAACATCGTCATCCTTTCACGGAGCCTGCGGTCAGGCCCTTCATGATCTGCTGGTTGAGGAAGAGGTAGATGACCAACGTGCCGACTACGCTCACGGCGATGCCGGCGAACGTGGGGCCGTATTGCACCGCGCCGTATTGGCCGGTGAAGTTGAGCAGCCCGGCCTGGATGGTGCGCAGGTTCTGCGAATTCGTGAACGTCAACGCGATGAGCAGGTCGTTCCAGAGGAAGAAGAACTGCACGAGCCCGATCGTGAAGAGGGCGTTGCGCACGAGCGGCAGGCCGATCTGCCAGAAGAGCCGGAAGATGTTGGCGCCGTCGATGGTGGCCGCCTCGAAGACATCCCGCGGGATGGCGCGGAAGAACGTGGCCATCATGAACACCGTGAGCGGCATGCCGATGCCGATGTAGGTGAAGAACAGCGGCCAGAGCGTACCCGTGAGGTGCAGCTTGAAGTAGATCGTGAACAGCGGCAGCAGGATCATCTGGGCAGGCACCATGACGCCCGCGAGGAATCCCAGCAGCACGATGCTGCGGCCCTTCCAGACCATCACCTCGAGCACGAACCCGGCCGCCGTGCCGAGGATCAGGATGACGGCGAGCGAGGGGAACACGACGATCACGCTGTTGAGGATGTATCGGCCGAGGCCGCCGTCGACGAAAGCGGTCGTGTAGTTGTCGAACGACCATGATGCGGGCAGCGACCAGAACGGTTCGTTCAGGAACTCGAGCTGCGTCTTGAACGAGCTGAGGATGAGCCACAGGATCGGATAGATGACGGCCACGAGCAGCAGCACGATCACGATGTTGAGCGGCAGCCGGCCGAAGAAACGGCGCACCTTGCGGGCGCGGCGCGAGCGGTCGGGGCGCGACGGCGCGGAGGTCGACCGGCGCCGCGCGTCGAGCGGGGACGCGGAGGACGGAGCGGACGGCGTGGACGGCGTGGAGGTGGATGCGGTCGTCATGGTCACCCCTTGGTGAGGTCGCGTCGAGTGGAGCGGAAGATCAGCAGCGTGACGAGCAGGCACAGAATCGTCAGCATCATCGCGATGGTGCTGCCGTAGCCGTATTCGCCGTAGCTGAACGAGGTCTGGAACATGTAAAGCGTCAGCGGCGTGGTCGTGTTGCCCGGCCCGCCGTTGGTCAGCGCCACGATGGTGTCGAACACCTTGAGCGTGCCGTTGATGCTGAAGATGAGCGATGACAACAGCACGGGCAGCGAGAGTGGCAGCACGATCGAGCGCACGAGCTTCCAGCCGGATGCCCCGTCGATACGCGCCGATTCGAGCAGTTCTTCGGGGATGTCGACGAGCCCGGCGTAGAGCAGGATCGCGTAGAACCCCATCGAGCGCCACAGGTCGAGCAGGATCACGACCCAGAACGACGAGTCGGCATAACCGAACCAGTCGACCGAGGGCGCGCCCAGGAAGTTGAGGAAACCGTTGACCGGTCCCGTGGTCGGCGCCGCCTCGAACAGCTTCTGGAAGAGCAGGCCGACGCCCACGGTCGGCAGCACCACGGGGAAGAAGAAGATGGTGCGGATGAGGCTCGACGCGCGCTTGATACGGAACGTGTACAGCAGCGCCAGCAGGTAGCCGAAGCCGACCTGCAAGACGGTGAGGATGATGGCGTACCGAATGGTGAACCACGTGGCGCTCAGGGCCGTCGGGTCACCGAAGAACTTCGCGAAGTTGTCGAGCCCCACGAACGTGAAGCCCGTGAGCGCGTTGCCGTCGAACACCGTGTAGCCCATCGACCAGAAGATCGGCACGAGCATGACGACGGTGTAGACCAGCAGCGCCGGCCCGAGGAGGAGGAAGATCGCCCGACGATCTCCGAGGACTTTGTTCATGATCTGCTTTCACGTTCGAAGGAGGGTCGCGTCGACCGGCCAGGCCTCGGCCGGTCGACGCGATCACCGTGAGGGCCGGCACCCGACGCCGCCCGGGGAGGGGGCGGCGGGGTGCGGCCGATTCGGGTCTAGCCCTGGTTGGCGTCCTGCACGAGCTTCATGAATTGCTCGCCCGTGATGGACCCGTTGGCCAGGCCGCCGCCGTTCGACTGGCTGACCGTGGTGGCCTGGGCCGACATGAGCGCCTCGAACCACAGCACGCTCGACGGCGCCTTCTCGATCTGCTCCTGCACGAGCTGGGTCGTGGCGGGCAGGTCGGCGGGCGGGTTGTCGATCTTGAAGCCCGAGACCACGCCGTTGTCCTTCAGCACGGTGTCGCCGTAGTTCTCGACGATGCATCCGAGCCACGCCTTGGTGTCGTCGGTGAAACCGTTGCTCGCGAACATGGTCGGGATGCCGACGTTGGCGGGCACCTGATCGCTGCTTCCCTTGCCGCCCTCGACGTCGGGGAACGGCACGAAGCCCACGTTGTCGACACCGATCTGGTTCTGCGCCTCGTCGTTGAACGCCGTGATCGCCCAGCTGCCCATATAGAGGAACGCGGCCTTGCCCGTGAGGAACAGGTTGATCGAGGTGTCGTAGTCGATCGACGTGGGGGCGTCGCCGAAGTAGCCGGCGGATCCGAGCTTGGCGACCTCGTTGGCGGCCTTCACGTATTCGGGGTCGGTGAGTTTGGCGTCGCCATCCGCCACCTTCTGCAGGGCGTCGGGGCCGAGCTCGCGGAACAGGTAGTTGCCGACGAGTCGCGTGATGGGCCATCCCTGTTCGCCCGAGGCCGAGAAGGGCTGGATGCCGGCGGCCTGGAACGTGGCGGCCGCATCGACCAGCTCGTCCCACGTCTCGGGCGGCGTGATGCCGTTGTCTTCGAGCATCTTCTTGTTGAACCAGAAGCCCTCGATGTTGAACTCGGTGGGCAGCGCATAGAGGTCGTCGGTGCCGTGCAGGGCCTTGATGGTGGATGCCGCGGCGGGCAGGATCTTGTCTTCGAGGTCGAGATCTTTGAGCTCGGTGCTCAGGTCTTTCACCTGGTCGCCCTCGATGAACTGCTTCATGAGCGACGGCGTGCCCGCGGCCATGCTGAAGTTCGAGAGACCGCCCTGGCCCGCGAGCAGCTGCAATTGCTGGTCCCACGTGGTGCCGGGGATGGCGTCGGGCGTGAGTTTTGCGGCCGCGTTCTCGGTTTTGCACTGATCGCCCGAGAGCGTCTTCAGCGTGTCGACGATGGTGGTGTTCTCGTTCTGTCCGAGATAGGTGAAGGTGCCGGAGCCCGAGGCCCCGCCCCCACCGTCGCCGCTGCACGCGGTCATGGCGAGCACGCCGGCACTGACGAGTGCGACGAGGGGGATGACCCGCCGGGCCCGCTTGATTGCTGTAGACACTATTCCTCCTTGAATGTGACAAACCTGGTGAAGCGTTTCATCGTGAATGTACGGGCATGGCGGGCCGTTGTCAAACCAATTTCCGGCTTGCCTTTCGCGAAACAGTGTGGACACACATCAAAACTGGTGTTGACATGGTGAAGCGCTTCACGGCACACTGGCAGCCGTTGATCTAATGGAGGGTCGCCATGCTCAGAACACATCGATTGCGTTCACTAATCGCCTCGGCCGCGGCCGTCGCCCTCGTCGCGACGGGAGTGGGAACGATGTCGATCGTCGAGACCGCCCGGGCGTCGACCGGCTCGGGAGGAAAAGTCGAGGTGGTCTACAGCGGCTACAACGACGCCTCCACCACGAACCGCCTCACCACGCAGGCCCCCAAGACTTTGGCGCCGCTCGCCAACGCCGCGGCCGGGACCTCGACCATCGCGGTCGACCCGTCGATCACGTATCAAACGTGGGAGGGCTTCGGCGGGTCCCTCGAGGACACGAGCGTCTACAACCTGGGCCTGCTGGCGCCCGCCAACCGAGAGCGCGCGCTCAACGACCTGTTCAACCCGACCACGGGTAACAACTTCACCCTCATGCGTCTGCCCATCGGCTGCGCGGACTTCTGCCGCGACGCACCCAACTATTGGACCTATGCCGACAACGGCGGCACGCCCGACCCATCGCTCGCCACGTTCTCGATCCAGAAGGACATCGACAACGGGCTCATCACGATGTTGAAACGCATCCTCGAGATCAACCCGCAGGCCAAGTTCTACTCGTCGATGTGGTCGCCGCCCGCGTGGATGAAGACCACGTCGAGCATCACGGGCCCGGCGTCCGGCGGCACGTGCCCCACCGACGGTTCCGCACCGCGCGTGCACCACGGCGCGTCGACCGGCTCGAGCGTCGACTACTACCCGGTGCTCGCGCAGTACTACGTGAAATACATCCAGGCCTACAAGGCCCAGGGCATCCCGGTGTATGCGGTCACGCTGCAGAACGAGCCCAACATCACCATGCCCTACCCGGCCACGTGCTTCAGCCCGGCGCAGCTCGCCGAGTTCGCCGTCGTGCTGAAGAGCGCCTTCACCACCGCGGGCATCGCCACCAAGATCTGGGGACTCGACGACAACGAGCAGAACTCGTTCCCCTACGCCGACGCCCTGCTCGGCAACGCAGCGGCCAACGCGGCCGTCGACGGGCTCGGCTGGCACAACTACGCCGGCACACAGGTGTGGCAGCCCAGCGCCGTCGAGGCCCTGCACCCCGGCAAAACGGCCCACATCACCGAAATCACCAACGGCGCCGACCGGCTGGTCGAATACTTCCGCAACAACGTGTCGAGCTACTCCTACTGGATCACCCAGTACCAGTTCATGCCCGGGCCGGGACCCGGTTATTGGCAGGGCACGTCGAACACCAACCCCGACTTCTACACGCCATCCGTCGTGTCGTTCGCGGGCAGCAGCACCAGCAACCAGGGCGACACGAGCAACTATCAGTTGAACGGCTGGTACTACTCCTTCGGCCAGTTCTCGCGCTACGTGCAGCCCGGCGCCGTGCGCATCGACAGCACCGACCGCGTGAACGGCAACCTCACGAATGTGGCGTTCAAGAACCCCGACGGCACCATCGTCACGGTGGTCGTGAACCGCATCCCCACGTCGACCAACAGCGCCGTGCAGAACACGCCCGCCGCCGCCATCCGCGTGGCCACGCCCGACGGGCAGTTCACCGACACCATCCCGGGCGACACCGTCGCGACCTACATCTACACGCCCACCACGGGCGACACGGTGTCGACGGCCGGGGCCGTCGCTTCGGCTTCGGCGACGAGCGGGGCCTTCACCGCCACGCAGGCCATCGACGGCTCGAGCACGACCGCCTGGACCTCGGGCACGAACCAGGCTGCGGGCCAGACCTTCACGGTCGACCTCGGCCAGGCCAGAACGTTCGACCAGATCACGCTCAACGGCGGATCGCTCGGCGGCGACGCGCCCGCCGGATATCAGGTGCAGACCTCGGCGAACGGAAGCACGTGGAGCGCGGCCGTGGCATCGGGCGCCGGCACCTCGTCATTGACCAACATCACGGTGCCCACGACATCCGCCCGCTATCTGCGCATCACGCAGACCGGCAGCGCGGCCCGCTGGTGGAGCATCGCCAACCTGTCGCTCTACAACAGCGCGCAGGGGCTGCTGCCGCTCGCCGGCGCGAGCGTGTCGGGTGCGCCCACTTCGGGCACTGATGTCGCGACGCGCGCCATCGACGGCATCGAGTCGACGCGCTGGTCGAGCGGTGCCGCGCAGGCGGCCGGGCAGACCTTCACGCTCGACCTCGGGCAGGCGCGCAGCGTGAACGCGCTCGAACTCGACAACGCGCGCAGCCCCGGCGACCAGCCGCGCGGCTACAGCGTGTCGACCTCGACGAACGGCACCACGTGGAGCTCGCCCGTGGCGGTGGGCAGCGGTGCGGCCGCGCCCGCCACGGCCGCCGCCAACGGGGCCTCGCCGACCACCAAGATCGCGTTCCCCACCACGAACGCGCGCTATGTGCGCATCACCCAGACGGGTGCAGCTGCCGGCAACTACTGGAGCATCGCCGAACTGCGCGCGTACAACCTGGCGCCGATCGTGCTTCCTCGCACGGGTTGGTCGGCATCGGCCTCCTCCACCGAGGCGGGCACATCGGCCGCGAACATCCTCGACGGCAACACCGCCACGCGCTGGAGCACGGGCGCCGCCCAGGCATCCGGTCAGTATCTGCAGGTCGACCTCGGCCGCATCACGCAGACCACCGGAATCGACCTCGACGCGGCCGCCTCCACGGGCGACTACCCGCGCGGCTACACCGTCAGCGCATCGATGGATGGCAGCACCTGGACGCCCGTCGCCCTGGCCACGGGTGTGGCAGCCGATGTGCGGGCCCAGTGGCTCAGCACCGACGCCCGCTACCTGCGTGTCACCCTGACGGCCCCCTTCGCGAGCGCCTACTGGTCGGTGGCCGAACTGACCGTGTGGGGCACGCCGTCGACGCAGCCGTTCGGCGTGCCGCTCCCCCGCACCGGATGGAGCACCACCGCGTCGGCCACCGCGACCGGGTCGTCTACGGCCAACGCCACCGACGGGTTGCTCGACACCCGCTGGAGCGACGGCGCGGCGCAGAACGGCACCGAATGGTTCCAGCTCGACCTGGGCAGCGCGCAGGCGTTCAGCAAGGTGCAGCTCATCGCCGCGGGCAACCTCGACAACAACAACGGCGACTACCCGCGCCGCTATGAGGTCTACACCTCGAACGGCTCGGGCTGGACGCTCGTGGCGGCGGGCAGCGGCACCGGCAACGTGCTCGACATCACGCTGCCCGCCCAGAACGCGCGCTACATCAACGTGCACCAGACCGGCACCGACGGCGGGCACTGGTGGTCTATCGCCGAGATGCAGGTGCTGCGATGAGCGCCGCCCCGAACGCGACCACTACTGTGACAACATCCTCGAGAAAGAAGCCAATGACGCTCACCTCTTTTCACCCCGGCCAGGTCTGGAACGACACCAACGGCAACCGCATCCAGGCCCACGGCGGCTCGATCATCACGGTCGACGGCGTCTACTACTGGTACGGCGAGAACAAGGAGTTCACCGTTCCCGGGTCGAGCATCTGGCACTGGGGCGTGCGCTGCTACTCGTCGACCGACCTCTACAACTGGGAGGACCGCGGCCTGATCGTGCCGCCCGTCGAGGACGACCCCGAGCATCCGCTGCACCCCGGCCAGGCCGTCGACCGGCCGCACATCATCTACAACGAGCAGACCGGGAAGTTCGTCTGCTGGATCAAGGTGATGAGCAAGGGATCGTTGCAGCGATCGACGGTGCTCGTGGCCGACGACGTCCTCGGGCCGTATGAGATCGTGCAGACCTGGTTGCGGCCGCTGAGCATGAGCGCGGGCGACTTCGACCTGGTCGTCGACCCGCACGACGGCAAAGGGTATTACGTGTTCGAACGCGTTCACTCCGAGCTGATCGTGGCCGACCTGACCGACGACTACACCAACGTCACGGGCTACTACTCGACGCACTTTCCGCAGCCGCAGCCGCCGTTCGTGCGCGAGGCGCCCGCGCACTTCTACCGCGAGCGCAAGCACTACCTGTTGACCTCGGGCACTACGGGCTACTACCCCAACCCGTCCGAGGCGGCCGTCTCGCCCACCATCCACGGGCCCTATACAGTGCTGGGCGATCTGCACCCGACGGATGCCTCGCGCGCGTCGTTCCACACCCAGATCTCGTCGGTCTTCGAGCATCCGCTCAAGAAGGATCTGTACATCGCGCTCGGCGACCGCTGGCTGCCCACCTATCTCGACGACGGCGACCGCGCCCACCGGGCGTTCGAGGAGCACTTCGCTCCCGGCCGCGACGGCGACGTGCGCATGGAGGAGTTCGCCGAGGTGAACACGTCGCGCGCCGACTATGTCTGGCTGCCGCTGCGTTTCGAGGGCGACCGGCCCGTCATCGACTGGCACGACGAGTGGTCGCTCGACGACTTCGAGGATCGCTGACGCGGCCGCGCACTCTGGCCGGCGCGTCCGCGAGCACGCCGGGGCGAGGGGAGCACTCCCCATCGCCCCGGTGTCGGCGTGCGGATAGGGTCGAGAACGGATCTGGTCGATCGTCGAAGGCCGGCGGGTAGACCAGAAGGGGGCGATATGCGCACGGCAGGCAGAGCACGTGGTTCGGGCGCTTCGAGCGCTTCGAGCGCTCTGGGGATGGCGACCACCAGGAGAACCGGCGCACTGGCGGCGCTCGCGCTGGTCGGGGCGATCGCGCTGAGCGCCTGCACGACGCCCGAGCCGCAATGGACACCGAACCCGGTGGAGACCTCGAGCTCCGCCCTGCGGGAGCAACTCCTGAAGGTCGACGGCCTCTCCGACCCGAGCCAGTCGCGCGGCTACCCCGACTACACGCTGGAATTTGCCATCGACGACCCCGACCGCGCCGAGGAGGCGACCCTCGAGGCGCTCGACCTGTTCTACGCGTCGGGTGTTCCGGAGGCCGTCACGCAAGACGTCGCCGACACCTACGACGCCCCGGCCCGCTTCCAGCTCAGCATCATCGAGGCCGGCTCAAAGGGCGGGGGGCCACACCTCGACCTGCCGATGCCCCTGGACGCCGACAAACAGGCCCTTGCCGACGCCGTCGCCACCTGGAGCCGAATGGGCCAGATCGAGGGCGTCGAGCTGCAGACGAGCAGCTTCGATGCCGGCGCTTTCGAGATGACCTATGCGGTCGACTTCGAGGGCCTCCTCGCCGGGGTGCGGCCGACGTCGGTCACACCGCAGCTGCACCAGATCCTCGCCGACAGCGGCTACGACCCCGCGGCATCCACGATCAGAGGGATCATCACCGCCCCCGAGGCGGTCAACACGGTCGGCGGCAAGGAAAAGTATGTGCAGGGCACCCGCTTCGCCCGCATCTTCCTCACCCTCAAGCCCGCGGCCGGCCCGAACTACGGCTCGGTGCTCTATTTCATCCCCGACGACACCATCGTCGACATCTACGTACTGCCTCAGCTGGCGCCCGACGGCACGCTCCTGCCCCTCGACCTGACCGCCGAAACGGCGCGCACCGCCGGCCAGACGATCCAGACCGACAACCTCAACGACGCCTGGAAGCTGAGGGACATCATCGTGTTCACCCAAGACGGCATGCAGACCTTCCCCGCCGGCGCCTGATCGGAGGATGCCGGGGCCGGGCCAGGACGATCGCAGCGGTGCAACCGTCCAGCCCCAGGTGAGCCCAAACGCAGGTCAGTCGCCGAGGGGCCAGAGCCATTCGGCTTCGAGGTCGCCGTCGACGAGGCCGGCAATTTTGCCGAAGTAGTCCTGCATGTGGGCCTGCTGCACGTGGCGGGCGATGTCGGCACCCGAAGACCAGCGCTCGTAGAACGCAAACGCTCCGGGCTGCTCCTTCGAGGTGTGAACCGAGTACTGCTCATACCCCTCCTCGGCGCGGACCAACGGGACGATCGCCCGGATCGCCGCTTCCAGCTCATCCGCCTTGCCGGCCTTGGCGCGCGCGAAACCATAAACTGCGACGGGAGTGGTCGAGGCCAGGACGTCGGCGGGCATCAGGCCGTCGGGAACGGTGTCTTCGGTGTTGCTCATAGTGCTGTCATCTTTCGTGTTAGTTGAACCCAGGGCATGTGCGCTCGGGTGACTTCAACGCTAGAAGCGCACCTTGGCACGCTCAATGCCCTGAACGGCCAATAACCTGTCCGATAGAATCAAAACCCGCGCCCGTCTGGTCACCTCAGTCGCACAAGCCATAGATTTACAACGTGGATGTTCTCTCAGAAGTGCTCGACGTGTCCGGGGTCCGCGGCAGTGCCGGTGCGAGAATCGCGGCCGCCGGAGACTGGGGCGTCGAGTGGGTTCGCGACCGGGACGCGGTCGTCTACGGGGTCACCGCCGGCATCGCATACCTGAGCGTCGAGGGCGACGCACCCCGGCTCCTGATGACCGGCGACGTGGCGATTCTCGCCACCGGTGCCGCACATGCACTTTCGAGTGCACCCGGCGCCGACATCCATTCATGTGACGTGGCCGCCGCCGACGAGGCACGGCGTCACGGCGACGTGTTGCACCTGGGCGACGGCGACGTGCACACCCAGATCCTCGGTGCCTCTTACTCCCATGATCCGGCCGGTTCCACGCCCGTCTTCTCCCTCCTCCCGCCGGTCATCCACCTCCGCGCGCAACAACTAGAGGCAAATTTGACAGACATCGTCCGACTCCTGGGCAGGGAGCTCACCCGACCCGGCCTCGCAACCCACCTGGTGCTCGATAGGCTCGTCGACGTCCTCCTCGTCGAGATCCTGCGCACCTGGATCGCGATGACGCCGCCGGCCGACGCATCCTGGTGGGGCGTTCTGCGCGACCCGCTCCTGACGCGGGCCGTCACCCGAATCCATGAAGACCCGCAACACCCGTGGACGACGGAGGCGCTCGCCCGCGAAGTCGCGACGTCGAAGCAGACACTCGTTCGCCGCTTCTCGACCTTCGCGGGAACGACCCCCGGCGAATACCTCACCCGGTGGCGCATGAATCTCGCCGCCCACCGACTCCGCGACACCGCTGACACCCTCGAAAAGATCGCCGCGGATGTCGGCTACACCTCCGTCTATGCCTTCAGCCGTGCCTTCCGCCGCGAACGCTCGATGCCACCCGGACGGTACCGCCTAGCCGCGCGCGCGGGCGAAGTTCCGCCGTTGTGACATCGGCTCTCGAGCATCCGCTCAAGCCGACATCGATGAAGGCGCCCCGGCGGGTTCCTTCGCGAAGGTGAGCGGCCACACCTCTTCGGCGTGAGCCGTGGGGGCACCCGACGCGGCTTCGATGACGAGCTGGCCGAGGCGCGTGCCGAGCGCGTGCAGGTCGAGGTGGAATGTCGAGAGGTGCGGCTGCAGCATGGAACAGACGGGGTTGTCGCGAAAACCGATGACCGCGAGCTCAGAGCCGATGGCCACGCGAGCCCGCTCGAGCTCCGGATAGAGGCCGAGCGCCAGCGTCTCTTGCAGCAGCATCAACCCGTCGGGCCGCTCACCCCGCCTCGCCAGCAACCGCGAGGCCAGCTCATTGCCGCCGGCCGCCGAGTCTCGCACGCGGATGACGGTCGATTCAGGCAGCCCTGCCGCGCGCACGGCGTCGTGCCACGCCTCGATGAAGATATTGGTGCCGGTGATGTCGCGGTCGTCGCTGGCCAGCGCGAGTTGCCGCCGTCCCTCCCCCGCGAGCCGCTCGACCGCCTGGCGCGCCACACCCGCGAAGTCGAGGTCGATCGCCGGATGGTCGCGGCGCTCGGTGCGCCCCAACGTCACGAAGGGCACGGCCGCGTTCTGCAGATAGTCGACGCGCGCATCGATCCAGCTCGTGTTCGTCAGCACGTAGGCGTCGGCGATCGAGCGCTCGACCATGCCGCGCACCTGTCGCAGGCCGTCGCCATCCGACCGCGTGGGCACCATCACGACATCCAGGCCGCTGTCGTTCAGGATGTCTTGCAGCCCGCCCACGAGCGAGAAGTAGAAGGTCTCACCGAGCGAGGTTCGAGCCGTGTCGACGGGAACGAACAGGGCGACCGAACCGGTTGATCCGCGCCGCAGCGCACGACCCGCCTGGTTGGGCCGATAGCCGAGACGAGATGCGGCCTCGCGCACGCGCGCAACGGTCTGCGGGCTGGCCTCTGGATGCCCGCTCATGGCCCGCGAAACGGTCGAGATCGAGAGCCCGAGCGCCTCGGCGACATCGCGTATGCCGACCTGCGCCATGTGGACTCCTTTCGAGGTCATCCAAGAATGCCATACGCGGGGCTCGACTTAACGGAAACGTTTCCGGTAACGTGTCGGCAAGCAACGTCCAAAGGAGGACACGTGGCCATTACGACCCCCACCCAAGAAAAAGCGGTCATCCGCAAACTCGCCTGGCGCGTCATGCCGCTGCTCGTGGCCGGATATTTCATCGCCATCATCGACCGCGCCAACATCGGCGTCGCGGCCCTCACGATGAACGCCGACCTGGGCATCACACCCGCCATCTTCGGCCTGGCCGCCGGCGTCTTCTTCATCCCCTACGTGCTGCTCGAAATCCCCTCCAACCTGGCACTTGCCCGCTTCAGCGCGCGCGTCTGGCTCGCCCGCATCATGGTCACGTGGGGCATCTTCTCGGCGCTGCACGCCATCGTCTGGGATGGCACGAGCTTCCTCGTCATGCGCGCGTTCCTCGGTGCCGCCGAGGCGGGTTTCTTCCCGGGCGTCATCTTCCTGCTCACGCAGTGGTTCCCGCGCGAATACCGCGGGCGCATGATGGCCATCTTCACCATGGGCATCCCCATCGCGCTCGTCATCGGCACACCCCTCTCGGGCCTGCTGCTGCACATGGACGGCATCCTGGGCCTGCACGGCTGGCAGTGGCTGTTCATCATCGAGGGCCTGCCCGCCGTCGTCATCGCGTTCATGCTCTTCTTCATGCTGCCCAAGAGCCTCGAAACGGCGAAGTTCCTCAACGACTCCGAACGCAGCTGGCTCACGACCACCCTCGAGCGTGAGCGCGCCGAAGCCCCCGGCGAGAAGAAGCACCAGAGCATTCTTCGGATGCTGCTGAACCCCCGCATCCTCGTCTTCGCCCTGGCCTACTACGGCCTCACCAACCTCAACGGCGCCATCAGCACGTTCCTGCCCCAGATTCTCGGACCGCTCGGCCTCGACAACACGGGCACCACGTTCGTCGCCGCCGTGCCTTACGCCTTCGGGCTGCTCGGCATGATCCTGCTCGGCCGTTACGCCGACCGGGCCAAGCGTCGATCGGATGCCGTCTACCTCGCGCTCGGCATCGCGGTCGTCGGGCTCGTGGGTGCCGCTCTGGCCCCCACCCCCATCATCCAGTTCGTGGCGCTGTGCATCGCCGCGATCGGCGTCTTCGGCGTGCTGCCCGCCCACTGGGGCGTGCCGACCGCACTGCTCGGTGGCGCCGCCGCGGCCGGAAGCATCGCGTTCATCAACGCCTTCGGCAACATCTCGAGTGTGGTCAACCCGGCCGTCATCGGCGCCATCAAAGAGACGACCGGAACGTTCCAGGGCGGCCTGCTGTGGCTGGCGCTCATGGGCGTGCTCGCGGCCGTCGCCCTCACGTTCGCCATCCGCCTCGCGGCGAAGCAGGCCGGCGGCATCGCCCAGGCCAGCGGAACCGCGTTCCGCCCCTCGAAGGAGCTCCGATGACCGACCACGCCGAGACGCCCGCCGAGACGCCCACCGACACCACGATCGCATCCGTCCGAATCCTGAGCCTCGCGGGAACGCTGCCGACCGAGGGTGACCTCTGGGAGGACTGGCTGGTGCGCCCGGCCCACATCTACCCCGAGATCCGCGACGCGCACTACGCGGAGGGCGGCGAGCAGGGCCCCGACGGGTTCGCGGTGCAGACGTACTTCGTCGAGATCACGACGCGCGCCGGGGTGGTCGGCCGCGGCGGCCCCATCACGGCGGGCATCGCGCAGATCATCGCCTCCGACCTGCGCCCGCTCCTCGTCGGCGCCGACGGCATCGCGGGCGAGAAGCTGTGGGATGTCATGCACCGCACGCAGGTGCACGGCCGTCAGGGCCAGACGATGCTCGCCATCTCGGCCGTCGACGCCGCCCTGTGGGACCTGCGCGGAAAGTGGATGGATCAGCCCGTCTACCGACTGCTGGGCGGCCCCACCCGGCCATCCATCCCGGCTTATGCCTCGATGCTGGGCTTCTCGGTGAGCGACCCCGACCTGGTCGCCGCGCGCGCCACCGCCTATCGCGACGCCGGTTACGTGGCCCAGAAGTGGTTCTTCGCCAACGGCCCGTCGAGCGGCTACGAGGGGATGCGCGCCAACGTGCAACTGGTCCGCACGCTGCGCGAAGCCGTCGGACCCGACTACGACCTCATGTTCGACTGCTGGCAGTCCTTCGACCCGACCTACACGGCCGAGCTGGCCCGCCGCATCGCGCCCTACCAACCGCGGTGGCTCGAAGAACCGCTCATGCCCGACCGCATCGACGGTTATGCGCGGCTGCGCGATCGGCTCGACATCCCCATCGCCGGCGGTGAGCACGAGTACACGCGCTGGGGCGTCCAACGATTCCTGGATGCCGGAGCGGTCGACGTTCTGCAACCCGACATCTACTGGTGCGGAGGCCTGAGCGAGACGCTCAAGATCGCTGCGGCCGCGAGCGCGCACGACGTCATGGTCATCCCGCACGGGCATTCGGCCGCCGCCACATTGCACTTCTCGCTGGCGCAGTCGCCGTCATCCACGCCCATGCAGGAAGACCTGATCAAGTGGAACGCCGTGCACCAGCTGTTCCTGCGCAACCCCGTCACACCCGTGCGCGGGCTGCTGACGCCGAACGACGAACCCGGCATCGGCATGGAACTCGACCTGTCGCGCGCGACCGCGCAGGCCTACGTCATGGAGTGACGCTCGCCGGCGCGCTGGGCTGACGCTCGCCTCGCAGCGAGGTAGGCGCCAGCCCAGCAGTTGGCCCACCGCGAAAGCGGGCGTGACGTAGTGAGTCGCCGTCGCGGCCAGCGCGTCAGTCGGCGTCGAGCTCGGTGGCGTAGGTGCGGAACTCGCCGCGTTCCTGGTGCATGTTCCAGAGCAGGTCGGCGAGCGCCGCCGGGTTCTTCTGCGGGTGGTTCTCGTCGATCGACCCCGGGATGATGAGCTGCGCGACATGGATGTCGTCACCCGCGAGTTCGTCGTGCAGCATCGTCGCGAAGGCGCTCTGTCCCGCAAACGCGATGGAGGTGCCCGCGAGCCGCCCGACCGGTTTCACGGCCGTGCCGCCGTTGACGAACAGGATGCTTCCGCCACCCAGGAACCGCATCCCCGGCACGACCTGGTGCACCGCGGCGACGGGCCCGAAGATCGAGAACTCCACGGGTCCGACGAGGTCGGCGGGCGTCGTCTCGAGCACCGGGCGCATGAAGTCCTTCTGCGGCAGCGGGCTGTACTGCAGCACCTCGATGGGTCCGAGCTTCTCGGTCGCGGCTTCGAGGGCGGCCGCGATGCTGGCGGGCTCGCGCACGTTGGCGACGAAACCGGCGGCGCTGATGCCTTCTGCGGCCAGGTCGGATGCGAGGGCATCCACATGTTCGCGGTTGCGCGAGATGAGGGCGACGGCGAAACCTTCGCGGGCGAAACGGCGGGCGACGGCGGCACCGAGGCCACGGCCGGCCCCGACGATAGCAAGAGTAGTCATGCCCTCATCCCAGCACCGATCACCGGATCTCGCAGGGGGCTTGCGGCGCCGCCCGGGCTGCCCCTGCCAGGATGAATACATGACGCCTTCCGACCTCGACGCCGAATTGGACCGCATCTTCGCCGCGCGCAACCGCGACGACATGGGGCCCACGATCGCGGCGCTCCTGCCGATCTACGAAGCGCACCCCTCGGAGCCTCGCGTGCTCTACGAGGTCGGCGGCGCCTATGACACGGCGGGCGAGGAAGAAACCGCCGTCGGGTTCTATGAACGCGCCATGGCCGCCGGGCTGTCGGGAGGCATCCGCCGCCGCTGTTATCTGCAATACGGCAGCACCCTGCGCAACCTCGGGCGGCTCGACGAGTCCCTCGACGTCTTCGCGCGAGCCCGCGATGAGTTCCCCGACTCGGTCGCCCTCGGCGCCTTCGAGGCGCTCACGCTCCACGCCGCCGGCCGCCCGAGCACGGCCCTCGGCAGCCTGCTGACACTCCTCGCCGACCACGTGCACGCCGACGAGCTCGAACGCTACAAACCCGCCCTGCGCGGCAACGCCGACTACCTCGCCTCCCTCGATGCCGGCGGCACACACACGTGAGTGAGCCGACTGCACCCGGGCAACACAACGGCGCCGACGAAGCCGAACTGCGGGTGCTCGCCGAGCTGGAGGGCTACGCGCGCCTCTGCGCGGGCGACTCGGCCACCTTCAGTCGCGAAGACTTCGTGACCGCTTCCATCACCGAAATCACGGTGACGCCCCACAATCCGGCGAGCCGAACATTCAGCATCGCCGTCGAGCAATTTCTTCACGTCGAGGTCGGCGATCTCGGCGGCCACTTCGAACTCGGCTACACCGACGCGGACATCGCGCTCGCGAAACGCATCGTCGAAGCCGTCATTGCAGGACGCATCTCGGAGACGCGCGCACTCGGACGATCCCGGGTCGACGTCACGTTCGCCAACGGAACGTCAACGCACGAAACCGGATACGCCGGATGCCTCCCCGCGCTCATCCCGCTGCCGTTCTGGCGCCGCTGGGGGCGCCGCACCAACTACGAACCGTTCTGACAGCTTCGGTCTCTAAGCCCGATCTCGAAGTTATTGACAGATGGTCAGACCATCAGTTACTTTGTTGCGAGACGTCATTGGTCTGACCATCTAGCCGAGACCGCGTCCCACTACGAAGGAGTAGCCCATGAATCTGTTCAGCTTGATGCAGAAGCGCACGGCCGAAGCCGGCCCCATTCGAGTCGGCGTCATCGGCGCCGGTAAGTTCTCTTCGATGTTCCTCACTCAGGCCGTCGGGAGCGACAACATCCACGTCGTCGGAGTCGCCGACATCGACCCGACCAAAGCGAAGGCGGCACTCGCTCGCACGGGCTGGCCGCAAGAGCGTTACGCCGCGGCATCCATCGACGAGGCGCTGCGCACGGGTGGCACCGCCGTCATCGACAACTCCGACGCGCTGCTGAAATCAGACGCCATCGAGGTCATCCTCGAGATCACCGGAAACCCGCTCGTCGGCACCTATCACGCCGTCACGGCCATCGACCACGGCAAGCACGTGATCATGGTCAACGTCGAGGCCGACTGCATGGTCGGGCCCATCCTGCAGCGCCGCGCCCAGGCAGCCGGTGTCATCTATGCGATGGCCTACGGCGACCAGCCGGCGCTCATCTGCGAGCTCGTCGACTGGTGCCGCACCGTCGGTTTCGACGTCGTCGCGGCCGGCAAGGGAACGAAGTACCTGCCCGAGTACAACTACTCGACGCCCGACACCGTCTGGGACTACTACGGGTTCAGTGCCGAGCAGCTCGAGAGCGGCGACTACAACCCGAAGATGTTCAACTCGTTCCTCGACGGCACGAAGTCGGCGATCGAGATGGCGGCCGTCGCCAACGGAACCGGGCTCATCCCTCAAGACGAGGGCCTGCTCTTCCCGGCCGCGAGCAAGGACGACCTGCCCACCGTGTTCCGCGAGAACACCCACCGGGGCGGAAGCCTGACGCGTCGCGGAACGGTCGAGATCGCATCGAGCATGTATCGCGACGGCACCGAGGTTCCCGACAACCTGCGCTGGGGCGTCTACGTCACGTTCGAGGCGACGACCGACTACGCGGTGCAGTGCTTCCAGGAATACGGCGTGCACACCGACGAGACCGGGCGGTATGGCTCGCTCTACCGGCCGTACCACATGATCGGCCTCGAGCTGAATGTGTCGATCGCCGCGGCCGTGCTGCGCGGCGAGGCGACGGGCGCCCCGACCGGGTTCCGCGGCGACGTGGTCACCACCGCGAAGCGCGCGCTGAAGGCCGGCGAAACGCTCGACGGCGAGGGCGGCTACACGGTGTTCGGCAAGCTCGCGCCCGCCCACATCTCCCTGGGCCGGAATGCGCTGCCCCTGGGCCTCGCGCACGGCGCCAAGCTCATCCGCGATGTGCCGAAGGACCAGACGGTCTCGTGGGACGACGTCCAGCTCGACGAGTCGCAGTTCGCCGTGCAGATCCGTCGCCAACTCGAAAACGAGTTCCGCGCCGAGCACACCGCCGCGTTGGTCTAACCATTCACCGCGAGAACTACGATGGACATCATCACCGCGGGATCAGCCGCGCTGGGGGGACCTGAGGAGTTCGACAATGGCATCGACCGAGCAGTGGGAGCCGGTGCAGCGACTCCGCACCTACGAACAGGTGATGGCCCAGATCGAGCAGCGCATACTCGATGGACGGCTCAAAGCGGGAGACCATCTCCCCAGCGAGCGGGACTTCGCCGCCCTGCTCGGGGTGTCCCGCCCGTCGCTGCGAGAGTCGCTGCGGGTTCTCGAGGCCCTCGGCGTGGTCGAGATCCGTCGCGGCGGCGGCCCGGATGGTGGCGCAGCCCTCGTCCAGACGCCCGGCGACGGCCTCGTCAACCTGCTCAAGCTGCAGATCGCCCTCGCGCATTTCAGCTCGAACGACGTGGTCGAGACCCGGCTGACGCTCGAAGAGTGGAGTGTGCGCGAAGCGGCGGCCCGGGCGAACGACGACGACCATCGGGAGCTCGCCAAGATCCTCGACAGGATGGACGACCTCGGCATCGACTCGGCCGAATTCAACCGACTGGATGCCGCATTCCACGTGAGGATCGCCGAATCGACGGGTAACGCGCTCACCGCCCACTTCATGAGCTCGCTGCGCACCGCCATCCACCAACAGATGGTCGACCGGTATGCCGAACTCGCCGACTGGCGGGCAACGGCCACCATCGTGCGAGCCGAGCACCGAGACATCCTGGCCGCGATCATCGAACGCGACGGGTTGCTGGCCTCCCAACGGGTGAACACCCACATCAACGATTTCTACAAGACGACGAAGGCACGCGGGACGACGCCCATCGAGTGACGGGCGGTCTCCCGCGACGGCCGGGGCGCCGCCCCGTCCGATTATCAACGGAGATAAGGACCACGCGATGACCACCACCAGCCCCGCCCCCGACCTCGCGCGCCGCGCGGAACACGGGTCACCCGACAAGTTGCGCACGGCCATCGGCAGCGCCGTCGGCACGACGATCGAGAACTACGACTTCCTCGCCTACGGCACCGCCGCCGCGCTCTACTTCAACACCGTGTTCTTCCACGCCGAAGACCCCGTCGTGGGCGTGCTGCTCGGCTTCGCCACCTTCGGCATCGGGTTCGCGATGCGCCCCCTCGGCGGCGTGATCGGCGGATACCTGGGCGACAAGATCGGCCGCAAACCCGTCCTCGTCGGGGCCCTGCTGCTCATGGGCATCTCGACGGTGCTCATCGGCGTGCTGCCGACCTACCAGCAGGTCGGCATTTTGGCCCCCATCCTGCTCACGCTCATCCGCGTCATCCAGGGCATCGCCTTCGGAGCGGAGTGGGGCGGCGCCATTCTCATGACCTTCGAGCACGCCCCCTGGAAGAAACGCGGTCGCTACACCGCCATCCCTCAAGCCGGCGTGCCGCTCGGCCTGCTGCTCGCCAACCTCGTGTTCCTGTGGTCGAGCACGCTCGACAGCGAACTCGCCTGGCGTCTGCCGTTCCTGCTGTCGTCGGTGCTGATCGTCGCGGGCCTCATCATCCGCTACAAGGTCTCGGAATCGCCGGAGTTCACCGACACCAAGACCGCCGGCCTCGTCGTGAAGAACCCCATCAAAGAGGTCTTCAAGCGGGACTGGCGCACGATTCTGCGCGTCATCTCGCTGCGCCTCGCCGAGTCGGGTGGCTTCTACGTGATCGTCACCTACATGCTGTCCTATCTGACGACCGGTGATCAGCCGATCGCCGAACGGTCCACGGCGCTGTCCGGCCTCATCATCGCCGCGGCCATCGGGCTCGTGACCACGATCCTGTTCGGGCGCCTCACCGACCGCATCGGCCGACGGCCCGTCTACATCGCGGGCTCCGTGCTGCTGATGGCCTTCGCGTTCCCCATGTTCCTGCTCGTCAACACGGGGCTGCCCTACCTGATCGTCTTCGTCTACATCGTCGCGATGTCGATCATCCACGATTCACTGGCCGGCACCCAGGGCGCCTGGTTCTCTGAACTGTTCTCCACCAACACGCGCTCCTCCGGCGCATCCATCGGCTACCAGTTCTCGGCGGCCATCTCGGGCTTCATCCCGCTCATCGCCACGGCCGTCGCCGTTCCTCTCGGCTGGCAGGGCGTCGCCTGGGTCTATCTCGGATGCGGCCTCCTCGGTTTAATCGGAGCGCTCCTCACCCGTGAAACCTGGGGCCCCGCCGAACGGGCAGCCGCCGACCGCGTGATCGCCGGCGAATAACCCCTGCCGACCCGGTGCAGGGCGCACGGGGACCCGCGCCCTGCACCGTTCCACCCCACCGATTCACCCGGCGGCTCACGTCGACGGCCCGCACACGAGGCCGGCGACAGGCGAATGCCGCTCGCCGATTGCAAGGAAAGCGACCTGATGAAGACAATCGTTCTCGACGACGACCCGACCGGCACGCAGTCGGCGACCGGCGTCACCGTGCTCCTCGAGAGTGACGCCGCCCTCCTGACCGACGCGCTTCGGCACGAAGACAGCGTCTACGTGCAGACCAACAGCCGAGCGCTCGACGAGGCGGCCGCGGTGACCCTCGCCCGCCGGATTCGCGCAGACGGCGAAGCGGCCGGTGCCGCGCTCGGCGAGCCGGTGAGATTCGTGCTCCGGGGGGACTCGACGCTGCGCGGTCACGTGTTCGCCGAATCGGAGGTGTTCCTCGATGAGGACGCCGGCGGCGTGCTGCTGTTCGTGCCCGCGTTCCCCGACGGCGGGCGGACCACCCACGGTGGCGTGCACTACGTGCGGGTCGACGGGCACGACGTTCCGGCTCACCAGACCGAGTACGCCGAAGACCCCGTCTTCCCGTTCGCGAGCAGCGACCTCTCCCAGTACGTAGCCGAGAAGTCGGGCCGGCGCGGCATCCCGGTCGCGCTCGACGTCGTCCGCGCGGGAGCTCTAGCAGACGTTTTGACGAGCGCCGCCCCCGGCGCGGTCGTCGTGCCGGACGCCGTGGATGCCGACGACATCCGGATGATCGCGGCGGCCGTCGACACGGCCATCGATGCGGGCGTGAGTCTCGTCATCCGCTCGGCAGCGCCCCTCGCCGCCGAACTCGCCGGGGTGGCCAGCGCCGGACTGCTGCCCAGCCCCCTCGTCGACACCCCCGTCGCCACGCTGCTCGTCTGCGGTTCACACACCGTGGGAGCGGCCAAGCAGTTGGCCCCGGTGGTGGCCGCCTTCGGCGAGGCGGCCGTCGTCGACACCGAGCAGGCTCTGGCCGCTGCCGCGCTGGCCGGGCTCGATGCGGCCGAACGGGCGCGGCCGGGGCTCGCCGATCACAAGCTCGCCGTCGTGACGAGCGAACGGGTGCGGTCGGGCGTCCACAACACGCTCGAACACGGCGAACGGGTCATGACGGCGCTCACGACGGCGGTCCGCACGCTGCTGCCCGACGTATCCGCCGTCGTAGCGAAGGGAGGCATTACCTCGGCCGAGGTCGCCCGCACCGGAATCGGCGCCTCCTCGGCCTACGTGCTCGGGCAGATCTTGCCCGGTGTCTCCGTGTGGCGGTTGAATGCCCACGACGGCCGGGAGCTGCTCTACGTCGTCGTGCCCGGCAACGTCGGCGACCCCGACACGCTGGTCGACGTTCTGGCGGCCCTTCGAATCACGCCCTGAACCGTCGCCGCCGGTCGACTGCAAAGAAGCGGCTGCTCAGGAGCACGGGACGCGTGCTGGTCCTGGGGAATCACAGCTGAAGTGTAGCGTTCGACGATGCCCGCGCCACCGCGCATCTCGGGCCGCCGCGCCTTGCTAAGGCGGCGCGACTCCCGGAGTGGGGGTGCCGCGCGGGGTGGGCGCGGCGCGGGCGCGGCGGGCGGGTTGTTACGGTGAGGGGAGTGTTGTCGAGGGGAAGAGGGACACTGTGCTCGTGACGTTGACGTCGACCGCGCCGGAGGCTTCGAACCTGAGCCACCTTTTGCGCAAGCATCCGGGCAAGGCGCAGGTGTTCGACCTGTCGGTCGGGCAGGCGCACGTGTTCTACCCGGAGGCGAGCGACGAGCGCTGCACCGTGGCGATGATGCTCGAGGTCGACCCCGTCGGCCTGGTGCGCGACAAACGCTTCCGCGGCGGCGATGCCTCGACCCTCGCGCAGTACGTGAACGACCGACCGTATGCCTCATCGTCGATGGTCGCCGTGGCCATCGGACAGGTGTTCCGCACCGCGATGGGTGGCCGCAGCGATGCGTTCCCCGAGCTGGCCGCCGGCACCCTGCCCCTCACCGTGACTGTCGCCGCCGTCTCGGCCCGCGGTGGCGCCGACCTCGTCCGGCAGCTCTTCGAGCCGCTCGGCTGGCAGGTCGATGCGCGCCCGATCGAGCTCGACTCCGAGCATCCCGAGTGGGGCGATTCGCGCTACGTCGACCTCACGTTGACGGGCGACATCCGGTTGTCGGATGCCCTGAGGCACCTCTATGTGCTGCTGCCCGTGCTCGACGACGCCAAACACTACTGGGTGTCCGACGACGAGATCGGCAAGCTGATGCGGGCCGGTGAGGGATGGCTGGCCGAGCACCCCGAGCGCGACCTCATCACGCGGCGCTACCTGGCGCATCAGCGCGGCATGGTCGGGGACGCCGAGGCGTTGCTCGACGGCGACGCGAGCGCCACGGATGCGTCAGCAAGCTCGGATGGCGCAGCGGGAGATGTTGCGGCCGGAGATGTTGCGGCCGACGGCCGCGCGCGAGCCGTTCAAGAACGTTCCCCCTCGCTCGCCCGCCTGCGCGCCGCGGCCGTCCTGCAGGCACTCTCGGATGTCCGCGCCCACAGCGTCGCCGACGTGGGCAGCGGCCCGGGCGCACTGCTCGTGCACCTCATGGCCGAGCCCGCGTTCTCGCACGTCATCGGCACCGACGTGTCGGCGCGCGCGCTCGAGGAGGCGGCCCGTCGCCTGAACCTGCGCGAGGCCAGCGACCGGGTGCGCGACCGCATCCAGCTGCTGCAGTCGTCGGTGACCTACCAGGATTCCCGGCTCGCGGGGCTCGACGCGATCGTTCTCATGGAGGTCATCGAACACGTGGATGCCGCACGCCACGGTGCGCTCGAAGCATCCGTTTTCGGGGCCGCCGCCCCCGCCGCCGTCATCGTGACCACACCGAACAGCGACTACAACGCGTTGTACCCGTCGCTGCCCGCGGGCGAGTTCCGGCACACCGACCACCGGTTCGAGTGGAGCCGGGCCGAGTTCGAGGCGTGGGCCGCGAGCGTGTGCGAACGGTTCGGCTACACGGTCGAATTTCGCACGGTCGGCGACGTCGATGCGGCCCTCGGGTCCCCCACCCAGCTCGCACTCTTCCGAAAGGGCGGCCAGCGATGAGCCAGCACACCGAATCGCACGCCGAGAGGCCGCCGCTGGCGCTGCCCGACATGTCGCTCGTGCTGCTCGTCGGCCCCAGCGGCTCGGGCAAGTCGACGTTCGCCGCGAAACATTTCGGCCGCTTCGAGACCCTGTCGAGCGACTTCTTCCGCGGCCTCGTCTCTAACGACGAGAACGACCAGTCGGCCACCGCGGCGGCCTTCGAGGCGCTCAAGCACGTGGCCGGCCAGCGGCTGCGCAAGGGCCTGCTCACCGTGATCGATGCAACCAACGTGCAACCCGAGTCACGGCGGTCGCTCGTGGAGCTCGCCCGCGAACACGATGTGCTGCCCGTGGCGATCGTGCTCGACATCCCCGAGAGCGTGTGCGTCGAACGCAACGCCCAGCGCACCGACCGCACGTTCGGCGCTTCCGTGATCAAGCGGCAGCACGACCAGCTGCGGCGGTCGCTGAAACACCTCGGCAAGGAGGGGTTCCGCAAGGTGCACCTGCTGTCGAGCGAGGAGGAGGTGGCCGAGGCGCGGTTCGTGCGCGAGCCCCTGCTCAACGACCGGCGCGAGGAACGCGGGCCCTTCGACGCCATCGGCGATGTGCACGGCTGCCGCTCCGAGCTCGAGACCTTGCTCGCACAACTCGGCTACGAGCTCGTGCGCGACGCCGAGGGCCGACCCGTCGACGCCGTGCACCCCGAGGGCCGACGCGTGATCTTCCTCGGCGACCTCGTCGACCGCGGACCCGATGCCCCCGGCGTGCTGCGCCTGGCGATGGGCATGGTGGGCGCGGGACACGCCCTCGCCGTGCCCGGAAACCACGAGGCCAAACTGGTGCGCGCCCTGCAGGGCAAGAAGGTGCAGACCAGCCACGGGCTCGCCGAGACGCTCTCACAACTGGCCGGGGAGACCGACGAATTCCGCGCCGAGGTCGAACGCTTCTGCCGCGAACTGGTCTCCCACCTGGTGCTCGACGACGGCGCGCTCGTCGTGGCCCACGCCGGGCTGATCGAGAAATACCAGGGTCGGGCCTCCGGGCGCGTGCGCTCCTTCGCGCTCTATGGCGACACCACGGGCGAGACCGACGAATACGGCCTGCCCGTGCGCCTGCCCTGGGCCAACGAGTACCGCGGCGACGCCACCGTGCTCTATGGCCACGTGCCCACGCTCGAGGCCGAATGGGTGAACAACACCATGTGCCTCGACACGGGCTGCGTGTTCGGCGGCAAGCTCAGCGCGCTGCGGTGGCCCGAACGCGAGGTCGTCGACGTGCCCGCCGAGCAGGTTTGGTATGAACCGGCCGCTCCGCTCGGACGTGCCGCCCAGGCGTCCGTCGACGAGCGTGACCCGGGCCTGCTGCGCATCGACGACGTGCTCGGCAAACAGATCGTCGAGACGCGCGTGTTCGGCAAGGTCGGCATTCGCGAGGATGCCGCGGCCGGTGCCCTCGAGGTTATGAGCCGTTTCGCGACCGACCCCCGGCACCTCGTCTATCTGCCGCCGACCATGAGCCCGCCGGCCACGTCGAAGCGCGACGACCTGCTCGAACACCCCGCCGAAGCGTTCGAGGCCTACCGCCGCGAGGGGCTCGGCCAGGTGATCTGCGAGGAGAAGCACATGGGTTCGCGCGCCGTCGTGCTGCTGACGCGCGACCCCGGCCGGTTCGACGCGCCCGACGGATGGCGGGGCGTGGTGCACACGCGCACCGGGCGGCCCTTCTTCGACGAGGCCGTGACCGACGCATTCCTCACGCGGCTCGACGCGGCCGTCTCCGCAGCCGGCCTGTGGGACGAGCTCGACACCTCATGGATGCTGTTCGACGCCGAGTTGCTGCCCTGGTCACTCAAGGCGGGCCCCATCATCCGCGAGCAGTACGCGTCGGTGGGGGCTGCCGCAACGGCCTCGCTGCCCGCCGCGGTGTCGGTGCTCGAGCGCGCGGCCTCGGCCGGCATCGACGTCGGCGACCTGCTCGACCGCACCCGCCGCCGATCCGAGGATGCTTCGGCCTACGTCGACGCCTACCGTCGTTATGCCGCACCGTCGCGGGGTCTCGAGGGCGTGCAGTTGGCGCCGTTCCAGCTGCTCGCATCCGAAGGCGCCAGCCACCTGGGCCGCGAACACGCGTGGCACCTCGACATCGCGCGGCGACTCGTCGACGCCGACCCCGCCTTCATCCGCGCCACCCGCTCGGTGTCGGTCGACCTCACCGACCCCGCTTCGGAGGATGCGGCGACGCGCTGGTGGGAGGAGCTGACGGGCGCGGGCGGCGAGGGCATGGTCGTGAAACCGCTCGCGGGGCTCACGCGCGGCACGAAGTCACTCGCGCAGCCGGGCATCAAGGTGCGCGGCCGCGAATACCTGCGCATTATCTACGGCCCCGACTACACCGAACCCCGCAACCTCACCCGGCTGCGCGACCGCGACATCGGCCACAAACGTTCCATGGCGCTGCGCGAGTACGCGCTGGGCGTCGAGGCCATCGAGCGCTTCGTCGCCGGCGAACCCACCTGGCGCGTGCACCAGGCCGTCTTCGGTGTGCTCGCCATGGAATCGGAGCCCATCGACCCGCGCCTGTAAGAGGGCGCGGTTAGACCCGCGGCGGCTGCTCGGGCCCCTGCGGGAAGGGCGGTTCTGACTGCTGCTGACCGGCCTGGGGGTATGCCGGAGATCCAGCCTGCGAAGCGTTCGGCTGCGGCGGCCAGGGCGGCGACGACTGCTCATATCCCGGCTGCGAAGTCTGCTGCGGAAGCGGCCAGGGCTGCAACGGCTGCGGGTACTGCGGCGCCTGCGGGCGCTTCTCGTAGGAGGAGTGGGGCAACGGCGCGCGCGTGACGAGGCCGTAACGGCGGCCCCACCAGATGCTGAAGAGACCCGCGGCGAGCACGATGGCCATGGGAATCAGCATCCAGGCATCGGCGACGCCCGCCTCGCGTTCGAAGACCTGGTCGGTCTGGTCGAGCAGGGCGGTGGGGATGAAGAGCAGCACGTTGTTGGTGGCGTGGATGAGCACGGGGGCTTCGAGCCCGCCGGTGCCGCGCGCTGCCAGTGCCATCGACACGCCGAAGACGAAGTAGTAGGCCAGCAGCCACGGGTCGGACGCCGCGTGCGCCAGCATGAACACGAACGACGAGATGAACGTTGCCGACACGAACGCCGCCGTGGGATGCCCGAACCACGACCCCACCGATCGCTGAATGAGGCCGCGGGCACCGTATTCTTCGCCCGCCGACTGCAGCGGCGTGGTGAGCAGCACGATGACGAGCATCGAGATGGTGGTGGCGGTGAACTGCAGCTCGTCGGGCGGCGTTCCGATGAACGAGATGGCCACGTAGATGAGCCAGACGGGCACGATGACGAGCGCGAGCCGCCCCATCCAGCGCCACCGGAAGCGACCCGTCACCGACGACAGGTTGCCCGGCCGCACGCCGAACAGCAGCCACTGCAGCAGCATCGACACGGGCCACATGGCCCCGAGCGCCAGGTTGTTGGCGAGCATGACGGCGGGCGTCAGGCGCAGCGGGTTCTCGGCCCACTCGTCGAACGTGTACTGACCGGTGGCGACGTCGAAGAACACGCCGGCGAGGCTCAGGATGGTCGACAGCACGAAGAAGAGGACGACGAGGGCGACGATCGCGAGCGTTCCGCGCCACCATTGGGGCTTCACCCGTAAGCCCTGGTCGTGCGTCACGACGGGTCGCGGGGCCGTTTCTACCCATCCGTTGTTCGGCGTGTGGTTCGTCATACGTCCAGCCTAGGGACGGCCGGATTGCCGGGCCTCCCCCTCGCGTCGGACATCGACGGACGGTGACGCTCGTTCCTCCGACGAGGGAGGGACGGGACGCGAGGGGGAAGGCGCGGCGGGGTCAGCTAGACGGCCGACGGAACGATGAGCCCGTTCGTCGCGGTGCGGGCGCGGGTGAGGCGCGCCTCGACATCCGCCCAGTTGACGATGTTCCAGAACGCCTTCACGTAGTCGGCGCGCACGTTCTGGTAGTCGAGGTAGTAGGCGTGCTCCCACACGTCGAGCTGCAGCAGCGGCGTGATGCCGACGGGCACGTTGCCCTGCTGGTCGAAGAGCTGGAAGATGACGGGACGCGCGCCGATGCTGTCCCAGCCGAGCACCGACCAGCCGGAGCCCTGAACGCCGAGCGCCGTGGCCGTGAAGTGGGCCTGGAACTTCTCGAACGAGCCGAAGTTGGCGCCGATGGTCTCGGCGAGGTCACCCGTGGGCTCGCCGCCGCCCTCGGGCGACAGGTTCTGCCAGAACACGCTGTGGTTGATGTGACCGCCCAGGTTGAAGGCGAGGTCCTTTTCGAGCTTGTTGACGGCCGCGAGGTTGCCCGAGTCGCGGGCCTCGGCCAGCTGCTCGAGGGCCGTGTTGGCGCCCGTCACGTAGGTCTGGTGGTGCTTCGAGTGGTGCAACTCCATGATCTGCGCGGAGATGTGCGGGGCGAGGGCCGAGTAGTCGTAGGGCAGGTCGGGCAGGGTGTAGCTGGGCATCCGATGTTCTCTTTCTGTTGTGGGATGGAGGGAGGCTGATCAGTCGTGACTGAGACGCAGGAACCGGCGGTCATGGTAGACGAGCGGTTCGGATGCGGGGCCCGTTATGACGTCGAGCACTTCGGCGACGACGAGCAGCGAGCTGCCGACGGGGACGACCTGGATGGTGCGGCAGCGCAGGGCTTGGCGGGCATCGGCGAGGAGCGGCTCGCCCGTCGGCAGGGTGGTGAAACCCTGTTCGGGCGTGAAGCGGGGGGCGCCCGAGCGGGCGAACGCCTCGGCCACGTCGATGTGCTGCGTGCCGAGGAGGTGCACGACGTAGGTGTCGGCCGAGAGGAGCGCGCCGGCCGAACCGGTGGCGCGCGTGACCGAGAACGAGAGCGCGGGCGGGTCGACGGCCACCGAGGCGACGCTCGACGCCGTCAGGCCGACGGGACCCTCTGGCGTGATGGCGGTAATAACGGCCACGCCAGCCGGATGCTCGCGGAAGGCGTTCTTGAAGGATTGGGCCGTGGCCGCCTGGGAGGCCAACGATTCGGTTTCGTGCATGTCCTCACTCTAAAACCTCAAGTATGGTTGAGGTCAAGGGCTGGCGAAAGGTGAGGCGATGTCACAGGCATCCGAAGAACTGCTCACGGTCGCCGAGATGTGTCGGCGCACCGGGGTGGCCGCCTCCGCGCTGCGCTTCTACGAAGATCTCGGGCTCATCGCGTCGCGCCGCACCGTCGGCAATCAGCGGCGCTACCCGCGGCACATGATCAGGCGAGTGTCGCTCATCTCGGTGGCGAAACGCCTCGGCATTCCGCTCAGCGATGTGCAGTCGGCGTTCGAGGCGTTGCCGCACGACGAGACGCCGAGCCAAGAGGATTGGCAACGCGCATCCCTGCGGTGGAAGAAGCAGCTCGAAGAGCGGCGGCTGGGCATCGAGCGACTCGAGCGCGAACTGACCGGATGCATCGGCTGCGGGTGCCTGTCGATGAAGGCGTGTGGGCTGCTCAACCCCGACGACGCGCTCGGGCAGCTGGGCGCGGGGGCGCACCGACTGGGCGAATAAGCGACTCAGTCGTCGAGGTGCGCGCGTTCACCCTCCTGCGTGAAGATCGACAGGATCTCGACGGGGCCGTTGTGGGCGCCGACGGCGTGCGGCGTCATGCACGAGAATTCCGCCGCCGACCCTGCCTCTACCAGGATGTCGCGCTCCCCCAAACGCAGGTGCAACGTGCCCGACAACACCATGAACCAGTCGCGCCCCGGGTGCACGCCGCCCTGCGACGCGAACTCCTCGGAGTCACGCGGCGCCAGGCGCTCCTCGATGAGCATCTTGGCGACCGTCATGTTGTGCGGGGCGCGCTCCTTGGCGAGCGTCCACACGGTGCGGCCGCGCATCTCGTTGCGCTGGGGGCGGATGACGACATCCTCGTCTTCGGTTTCGACGAGCAGATCGAGCGTGGTCTCGAGGGCGCGCGCGATGGGCACGAGCTGGTCGAGCGCGATGCGGCGGTGACCCGTCTCGATGCGGCTCAGCGTGGAGGGGCTCAGGAAGCAGCGGGCCGCGAGCGTGTCGAGCGACCACCCGCGCGCCACCCGCAGGGCCCGGATGCGTTGGCGGATGACGGCGTCGAGGTCGGGCTCTTCTTGCTTCATGCGCAAGAGTCTATGTCGTTGGCGCATGTGGCGTCTACGGTTGAGGGATGACGCAGCCACACGCCCGCAGCACGCAACAGGTTCCCGCCGACGCCGAGCAGGCCGAGCAGGAGGCCAGACCTCTCGGCGGCGGCCACGGCCACGGCCACGAGCACGCAGGTATCGCGCCGCTCCTTGATCTCGACGCCGAGGTTCTGCACGAGGCACTGTTCGCGATCACGAACGCCGTGCGCTCGGCACGCGACGGGCAGCGCACGCGCCGGGTTCTCGACCTCGGCGCCGGCACGGGGACGGGCACGATGGCCCTCGCCGAGCGTTTTCCGCGCGCCGACGTCTACGCGCTCGACCGCTCCGAGCAGATGCTCGACCTGGTGCGCAGCAAGGCGTTCTTCCGCGGCATCCCCGAGCGCGTTCACACCGTGCGGGCCGACCTCGACGACGTGTGGCCCGCCTTCGAACCGTTCGATGTGGCGTGGGCGTCATTGTCGCTGCACGAGGTGGCAGACCCCGACCGTGTGTTCGAAAACATCCTCGCGGCTCTGGCGCCCGGCGGCCTACTCGCAGTCGTCGAGATGGACACGCGGCCCTTCGTGCTGCCCGACGACCTGGGCCTCGGCACCCCCGGGCTCGAAGCACGCATCCACGCCGCCGTCGCGCCGGCCCGCGCCCCCATGAACCTGCACCCCGACTGGACCGACGCCCTCGTGCGCGCCGGATTCGCGGATGTCGCGCGTCACCGTTTCGAGATCGCACCGTCCCCGCAGGCCCTCGCCCGCTTCGCTTCCGGCCCGACGTCCGGCGAGCGCGCCTCGGTTCTCGCCCGCTACGCGCGCACGTCGTTGCTGCGACTGCGCGACGCCGCGTGGCCGGGCCTGAACCCGGAGGACCGAGACACCCTCGACATCCTGCTCGCCGAGGACGGCCCCCACAGCCTGCTCAACCGAGGCGACCTCACCGTCAGTGGCACGCGCAGCCTCTGGCTCGCCCGCCGACCGTAGTCGAAGCGCTAGTGCCCGATGTAGCGGTCGGGCCGGTGGTTGATCGCGAGGACCAGGTTGAGCAGCACCGCGCCCAGCGCCGACAGCAGCACGGTCAGCGGCGAGACGACGGCGAAGGCCGAAGCCACGATGATGACGTCGAAGATCATCTGCACGTAGCCGGCCTTGAAGCCCGTCTTGTCTTGCACGAGCAGCGCGACGATGTTGATGCCACCCAGGCTGGCGCGGTGGCGGAAGATGATGAGCAGGCCGATGCCGACGAGCAGGTTGCCGGTGAGCGTGCCATAGACGGGGCCGATGCTCGAGACATCCAGCTGGGTGGGATGCAGGTAGGCCAGCAACGACACGATGACCACGGCGATGATGGTGCGCACCGTGAAGACGACGCCCTTCTTCCAGAACGCGAGGGCGATGAACGGCGCGTTCACGAGCACGAACCAGATGCTGAACGAGACGGGCGTCGAATAGCTGAGGAGGAGGGCGAGTCCGGCGGTTCCACCGGTCACGGCGCCGGACGCCTTCAGCAGGAAGAGGCCGAAGGAGACGACGAAGGCCCCCGTGAAGAGACCGAAGGCGTCTTCGAGGCGGCTGTGTTTGACCTGGCGCTCGCGGGGTGGGCGAGAGGTGCGCGGGGTTCGGGGCCGGCGGGGGGCCAGCGGCTGGCGAGGATCGCTCGCGTTGCTGTCGGGTTGCACCCTGCAACGTTATAGCCAGCGGGGGCCGCCGAAGCACGCGGGGTGATCGGGTCATCGCGAGTCCCCCGTCCGGACAGGCCCCGCCCGCGCAATAGCCGGGCACGGATGTCGGCCGTGGCGCGTAGCCTTCGGGCATGGACGGTTGCGTCATCCCGCTCTCGACGGGCCTCGCGTGCGGCGAGCCCGTCGCGCCGGGCGCGCCGCTCGACCTGTGCCACGACCACCTACTGGTTGCCCACGACTGGGTGGCCGGCGACGCGGGTGTGACCGACCTACTGCCGTCACCCTGCCTCGCGTGCGGTTCACGCCTCGGCGTCCGCTACCCCTCTGGGTGGATGTGCGCGATCTGCGAGTGGCGGGTCGGCGCCGTCGTCGACCAGGCCGATGTCGTCGCCGTGCGCGTCGATGTCGTCTACTACGTGCGCTTTCGAGACCAGATCAAGATCGGCACGTCGGCCACACCGCGGCATCGGCTCGCCGCCATCCGACACGACGAGCTGCTCGCCTTCGAGCGCGGCAACCGGTCGCTCGAACAGCGACGCCACGCGCAGTTCGCGGCCCACCGCCTGGGTCGCTCGGAATGGTTCGCGGCCCACGACGAGCTCCTGGCCCACATCGACACTCTGCGCCGGGGCGTCGACGACCCGTGGCAGCTCTACGCGCTCTGGCGCAGCGAACAGCTCGCCCTGCGCGGCTGACAGGGAGTCACGGCGACCTGCCGAGCAGGGGCGCTTGTTTCTCTGTATCGATACATGCCCCCTTGCGGAACAGACCAGTGGACGGGTGATACGGACACGCCAGTCCGCGGACCTCACACCCCGAGAATGGCGTCCGGTCAACGATCCCCTATCGGACGCCAGCGCATGATGACCAGGAAAATCCGCGACGCCGGCCGCGCAAAGCCCTCGTGTCGCCTCGGACACCAATCGCAATCCGCTCCATTGCTTGCGGGCCCAGCCCCATCTATCCTTGACACGTCGAGAGAAGGGGCCCCGGTGCACTTGGTTATCGCAGCTTGTGTTGTGGGCACGATCGTTGTCGCCGCCGTGATCATCACGATGTTCTCGGTACTAGGCCGGAAGAACAGCACTGGACGTCGCGCTAATAAAGTCGCCGATGCCGATCCACGGTTCGCAGAAGAACTCCGGCGAGTTCAAACTCAGATCGATTCGGCGCGCTCGGGATACCGGCCGTAGGTAGCTGCGTGATCCGCGAGCACATTCACCGTAGTAAGGCGAGAGACGCGCGTACCCTATATCCGTGAACTCTCGAGACGCATTCGGCTACCCGATAGATCTTCCGCTGGGCGAGCCGTTTCTGAGCCCCCGAGAACTTGGACCTGACGCTGGGCCTGAGGTTCTCCGCGCGCACGCCGATGCCTATGCGGCCTACCAGCATCGCTTCGCAGCCGCGCATGCGGCGAAACGCCGCTGACGCCATACGGGGCAGATCTCGGCGGTGACACCGCCGGAGCTCGGGTATCCGTCGCAGAACGGGCTTTACTCACCGCCCTGTTGCGCTAGATTGCGACGCTTCGTACCACCGCCTGCAGGCGCGGATGGCAACATCGACGGATTCATATGGTCCAGAAATTCGCGGCAATCGCTTCGTGAGCCCCCGAAAAAACACGGATGGGCCTCTGCCCCGAGGTTCGTCGAAAATCAACGCGATGCGTTCTCCCGCCTCGGTGGTCACCGTGACGTCGTTCGCCATGGCCTCCTGTGAGGTTGACCGCTTGTCAGCCCCTGACCGCTCACCTGCTTCGTCGTGAACGGGAAGGTGATCGACGCCATCCTCGACGAGGTACCGCAGCGCCTCGTCGAAAGTGTTGAAGAGCGGGTGATCTTCCGGATGGCTCAACGCGAGCGTTTCGAAGCCCCCATCAACCGACTGCACGAATCCGAGTATGCCGACCGCATCGACCTCTCTCACGGCTCGCATGCTTACTCGCCATCCTCCATGGGGCACGGGCAGGACGAGGACGTCCGGCTCATTCCTCACCTCCCGATTCACGTGGCTCGTCCTTCTCGGTCCACATGCCGGCCGGCTTCGATGACCCGTCGCGCCAGGCCTGACATCTGAATCGCGCGCAATGCTGCCCCCTTTTTTGACCCGGATAGCTTCGAGCGCTCGGAAGCGGTTGTCTAGAGTCTTGACAGAGCGGCGCGTGTTACCTACGGCTCATCGCGCTGCGAGGAGTAAATCGGTACGGTTTGTGCGCGTGGTGGGCGCGTCGCTAAGACAATAGCGAGGACACCCAGGAAGGTGGGGGCGGCCAACTGGGCTAAGGAGCTCAGCGCAGCCGCGGCGAGATAGGCACTCTGTCCCGCAGCGCCGGCAACAATACTCACCCCGAGGATCGCGATCAGAACCTCAGGAACAGTGATGGCAACGAACGCCCACATGGGAGCCAAGTTCCAAGGATGCGGGACCACACGAGCCCGCGCTACTTGTGCAACAGCGACCGCCATGAGGCTGAACCGCACAGCCATGTCCACGTAAACGAAAACGGTGATCTCGGCACCCGGAGTTTGTTGCTGACCGATGACGAAATAGACCACCCGAGCCATGACGGACCACAACGCGACCGCCACGAGAGCGGATACCCCCAGACGGCGGCGCCCTACGACGCTCCCCTGACCGCGGATCCCGAGCGCGAAAACGACCAGGGCCCCCGCGAAGACCAGCGCGCCCAGAATCGTGATTCCAGGAACCGCGAAAACTACTTGCTGCGCAACGACCCCAATCAGGACGGATGCGAGAAGTAGAACACCTCCGATCAAAAGCGTCTGCCGCGCATCCCCCGAACGACGTGCATGTTCTTTCTTGTCCGACATGGCGCCCAGTTTATGGGCATGAATCAACACTCCGCACCCCATCCTGGATGCTTCAGAAGTCCTTGACGTTCTGCTCAGAAGCGTGACGGTTGCATTTATCGAGAAGCAGAAGTTAGCGTGCTGGCGAGGAAAAACATACGGAACTCAATGAGGAGACTGTCATGAAACCCCATCGCAAAACAGGCGTCGCCGCAGCAGCCCTTCTTGTCACGGGCTTGGCCGTCGGCACGTCACAGGCAAGCTACGGTGCCGAAAAGCAGTCGGACGCAACGACTGCAGCTGACGAAGCAGGATACATCGTGGTCGACCCAACGACAGCGACGTCCACGTCGGCTGGCACGTTCTATCCAACCGGAAGTATCGACGACGATACGATCGTCGTCATCCCGGAGTCCGACGGCACCCTTCCCGGAGGCATCTCCGAAGCAGATCTGAAATCCGCCGTCACAGAACGTCGACTCCTTCAAGCGCGAGGGGCGGATGCCCCGGCCATGGCTGAGTTGGCGCGTGGAGCCGTTTCGCCTCTCGCAACAGGTGCTTATTCAGCGACTTCGACCGGCTGGTCTACCGTTTACAACGGGGGAAGCCTTATCGGCTTCGATGAAACGGCGCGCGCCGGTTACAACTTCAATGTGCTCCCCGAGACGTCGCAGGTAAACGCCGGGAGTGGTCTGGGCTACTACCGGGGGTACAACGGAAGCGAATTCGGCACGTGGTCGTCCTGGTACAACCTCGGGTCAGCGTCGGATGGCAGCCCGCGGACCACGTCCGTCCCCTGGGGCAACGTCGCGGCGACGACCCAGTTCCGTGCACAGTGCGCTACAACGACCCTCTGCGGAGGAACCTTCACCGCGCCATAACAAGTGGTCACAGGCGAAGACGCGCCGCACAAGATGCCGGCCCTCACTTTTAGGGCCGGCATCTGGTGATTCGAAGCGCCCTTTTCCACAAGAAATTCGTTCACAACTGCATCCCGGTTCGGATACCGAGCACGCGCGGCCGCTAGCCGATCGGTGACGTCGCCAGAACGAGTACAAGCCAGAGCACGAAGGACACCAGCGGTGCCGCGAAACCCACCACAACAGCGGCGATGCCGCTCCTTCGGCCACGGCGCTGAACCGTTGCGACAATCCCCTGGATCGCACCCCACAATGCCACGCCGACCCACACCAGCTGAGACCCCATCACGATGAACACGGCAAGCAGCAGGACCTGCTCCTCATCGGTGAGACCGGTGTTCGAACGCACTTCCAGCGGCCCGAGGTTCAAGCCCGCGAACACCGATGAGGCACAAGACCCGACGGCGCCCACTACCGCCAACACGAGAGCGACCGTGCCCAGCCTGGTCGAACGGATGACGCGGTTCCCCAGCTCATTCCTGCAATCTACTTTGCCAGGCCGACGCCTAGCCGCGCGAACACAGCACGGTACTCCTCGCTAGCCAACTCGAGCGATCGGGTTTCATCGGCGGTGAACCAACCCACAGCGTCATGTTCCTCGGAACTCACATTTGCCGGCTCACCCTCCCACTCGTGGATGAGCCACATCCTTAGGTCCATGTCGGGGCGTCGGATGCGCGCGTCAGGCTCAGTACCAGGCGCGACGATCACACCCAATTCCTCCCGCATCTCCCGCCTCACCGCTTCTACGCCACTTTCCCCGGACTCGACATGCCCGCCCGGAAGATCCCACACCGACGGGTACCACTCTTTCGTCGGCGACCTGTGCACCAGGAATACTTTGCCGTCGCGAACAAGCACCGCGCACACCACGTCATGCCGGGGAGGAGTCACGCCTCCCATCATGCCTCGTCTTACCGCCCGCGTTGTCCGAGCGACCAGCCCCGATCACATCATGCTTGCCGCGTGCCACCCCGCGACATCGCATTGTCCATCGTCGTTGTTCCCGGTGGCGAGCACCGATCCATCCGAGCGAAGACCGAGGGTATGCGTCGACCCTGCCGCCACGGCCACGACCTCGGTCCATGCGGCCACGTCACACTGACCTCGTCTGTTGTCCCCCGCCGCGCGCACGCGACCCGTTTCCAGAACCGCGACCGTGTGAGCACTGCCCGCAGAGACCGCGACTACATCCCGCCACGCAGTGACGTCCGAGATTCCCGCCATCCGATCGCCGACGGCAAGCACCCGATGGTCGCGAGTGAGACCAACCGTATGGAGGTAACCGGCGCTGATCGCCCGCAGCCCGCGCCATCCGTCGACTGCGCATTGCCCTCGACGGCCGTTGCCGACGGCGACGGCCGTCCCATCGCCGCGAATCGCGGCGGTATGCCAGTCCCCCGCACTGATGGCGACCAGATCACTCCAATCGCCGATGGCGTTCGCGCCTTCACTCTGCCGACCGGCTGCCACAGCCGTTCCGTCGGCACGCACAGCCACGGTGCGCCGCCAGCCGGCCGCGACATTCACGACATCGGTCCACCCGTCGGTGTCGCACTGTCCGTCCGAGTTCCACCCGACGGCGACCACCGTGCCGTCACCACGCAGACCGACCGTATGGGAGCGCCCTGTGTTAGGGGCCGTGTGTACGTTGCCGGCCGCCACGGCGACGATGTCGCCCCACCCCGCCACGTCGCGCTCTCCCGATGACCCCCGGCCGGCCGTCAGAACCACTCCCCCTGACGCCACCGCGACGGAGTGCCGCCGGCCCGCCGCAATACGTGCCCGAGCCTGGTCCATCGCGTTATCTCCGGTCATCTCTGCATCCTCTCAAAGGGTCAGCACTGCGTGATGCCAAAGATGACGTGAGGGCAAAGCGTCGATTGAACGGGTCGCCGGCCGCAGAGCGAAAACTAAGCGGCAAGGCTGATTTCACGTGAAAAGTGTCCGCTGGACGATCCCCTATCGGACAGCCGTTCAGCAGGGGCCAGATTCAGGAATTATCGCGACTACCGCGGGGCCGTCATTCAGTGGCCGGTAATGGCCACATTTCGGGCGCGGATCGCTTCCTCCGTTTCGGGGAAGAAGGAAGCCAATCCGAAGTCGACGGCGACCGCCTGGATCTCCTCAACGACGGGGCGCAGGCGTGATTCGTATTCCGCGAACGCCGCGTCGATATCGCCGCCCGTCGTTTCGAAAGCGTCATGAAGGGCAGTCGCGCCGATGATCGCAAGAGACCCACCCATGCCCGCAGCCGGGGAGGCGCAGTAGCCGGCATCACCCACCAGAGCCACGCGCCCATCGGTCCAGTGCGGCATCTTGGTTTGGCTGAGCTTGTCGAAGTAGAAGTTGTCAGCACTTTCGGCCCGTTCGAGGAAGGCGGTGAAGTCCGAGCCCAGACCGGCGAATGTTGCTCGGACAATGTCCTTCTGCTGCTGCGCGTCCCGGTAGTCATACGTGAGCTCCTCATCCGAGTGGAAAAGGAAGCAGATATCGGTCTTGTCCTGATAGGCATTCAGCATCAGTGTTCGGCCCGGCGTGCTGAGGATGCGGGTGGTGTTCTGGGGGATGAGCGTCTCGTCGACGATAGCGACGGTGAAGTAGTTATGGAGGAAGGTGCTGAAGTCCGCTTCGGGGCCGAAACGGAGTTTGCGGACGTTGGAGTGGTTTCCATCACACCCCAGGACGATGTCGAAGCTGTCGTCGGCACCGTGCTCGAAGGAAGCCCGCACGCCTTCCGGGATGTCGGTCAATGCCGTGATCGATTCGCGGAATCTCATTTCCACGTCGCGTTCGACCGTCGCGAACAGGATCTCGAGGAGATCGTCTCGGGGGATTTCGTAGGCGTCTTCGGGACCATCCTCTCCAGCAGGATGGGGCTCCAAGCGCACGTCCGTTCCGCCCGAGAGGTTCGTGAACTCGGTCACCCGCGGGGGGAGGCTTTTCTCTCGGATGGCGTCGAGGATGCCCATTCGTTCAGCAATTCTGATCGTGTCATCCTTGATGTCCACGGGGGTTCCGCCCTTCTTCAACCCGGCCGAACGCTCCACGATGGTGACCTCATAGCCGAGCCGGTGCAACCAGAAGGCCGTTGTCAGCCCGGCAAAACCTGCGCCGGAAACAAGCGCTCGGAGCTTCCCCGAGGCGTGGGTGTCGCGTGATGTAGTCATGTGTCCGTCTTTTCTTTGTTGAGGTATTCAAAGTTTAGAGTAACCATAACTTTGTGTAAGCAACACCAATTTTGCTAATCTCGGGAGGTGGAAACAAAGCTGGGACTACGCGAGCGCAAGAAATTGCAGCAACGGGAGCACATTGCCGACACGGCGGCGGCACTCTTCGCCGAGCGCGGCTATGACTCGGTGTCCATGTCGGATGTCGCCCGAGCCGCAGACGTGTCCGACCAGACCATCTACAACTACTTCCCCACCAAGCCGGACCTCGTGCTCGACCGCGCGGACGAATACCGCAATATGTATGCCCAAGCTGTTCGTGAGCGAGCCCCCGACCAGAGTCCCGCAGACGCGCTCCGGCCGTTACTAGTATTCGCAATAGACCTCTACGCCGAGGAATCTCCCCACCTCGCTCTGGGCGAGTTCCCGGCCCTTTGTCTGCAGAGTGGCACCTTGCGCCGCTTCGCGCTCGAGCTCCGCGAACAACAGACGGAGCGACTGGCCGCGGCTTTGCGCGAGACGGACCCGCACATCTCGGGCATCATCGCCCGAGCACATGCCGCCGCGCTCATCTCGGTTGTTCAAACCATCACTGACGCCACAGGGCAGGCAATCATCGACCACGTCGCCCCAGATGAGGTCGTTTCGCGAATGAAAAAGGAGGCAGCCGACGCACTCGACCACCTCGCTCAGGTTTTCCTCACCTGCCTGACCCGCTGAACCGGACGCACTACGTGAACCTTGGCTAGATATTTCTGAGGAGTAGGACGGCGGCGTCTGTTCCAGCCCCTCAACAGGCGGCCGGACAACGGCACTCGTGTCGTGGTACGAAACATCGAGATTTGACGGGGTCGGGGCCTCATTGTTTCTGGCCTGATGGGATGGTCTTCGAAAAACACGTTGCGACCGGTTTGTGCAGACGCAGAGTTCTCAATGGTGGGCAACCATCGCCGCTGTGATATTCACTCACCGGGCTGGCCTCGTCGCGTACAACTCTTGAAACAGACCCGGACGATCCCCGCCCCGCGGGTGTTTCACGAAAACGACGTCCGGCCAACCATCCCCTATCGGACGTTCGCGCTCACCATCTGATCAGCGTGCCGCGGACACTGATCACGGAACATGCAAGCCGTCAGAACGTTGGAGTACCGTGGGATTCATGGATATCCCCTCGATGATCATGGGCGCGTCGATCGCCTCAATTGTTTGGATCGCCGTTTACCCCTGGGCGAAGTTGAAGAAGCTTCGCGAAATGGACGGCGTGACCGAAAACAGTTCGGGCTCAGAGTCGCGTTCCTAGGCGTTCATCAGCTCTGTTCCGTTCGGGATGCAAGCGATAGGCCCATTCGCCACTCGAGTACGCCGCCCATAAAGGTGAGCACCCCGCGCCTCCTAGACTGACGGCTGTCGCCGCTCAGTAAGGTGGGCGGATGGAGAGAGTTACTTCCCGGGTTGTCGGGAGCATCGTGCTCGTGCTTAGCGGGGCTTTCCATCAACGGAGCCGTGCGGGTCGCGACCGGAAACGACACAGTGTGGGGCGTAATGAATTCGGTCTCCGTGACCGCGTCCAAGCGGTGATATTCACCCACCGAGCAGGCATCGTCGGGTACGACTCTTGAAACCGAACAGGACGAGCCCCGCCCGCGGGTGTTTCACGAAAACGACGTCCGGCCTACCATCCCCTATCGGACAGGATCTAGCGAACGCAGGCTGCTGTCGGACTGGCCTCCCACTCAATTGTTCCCAGGATGGTTGACACCTAGCGCATCGCCGCGACGATCACCGCGGCCGTTGCGCCAACAGCGCGCACGGTGTTCGCGGCCGTCCAGCGACGGGCGTACATTGGCCAAAACGCGGAACCATCTTTCTCGAGGCGTCGATTGAGGGGCACGTTGACGGCCACCGTGAGCACGGTGCTCGCGAGGGATGCTCCCGCGACGGCGATCTCGCTCACTGCGCCCCGCGGCACGGCGTTCACCAGTACACCGGCCGCTGCCAGTGCGGCGATGCCGAAGAGGACGATGAACGGCCCCCGCTCCGCCTGCGCATTGATGCGAACCATCGCCGCCGTCGCCGCTCGATCATCGAGCCGCCGTAGCCCCGGCACGACCATGGTGGAGAAGGCCGCATACACTCCGCCGAGCAGACCCGCTCCGACAACGGCAACCGTGTAGATCACGACCAGGCCCCGGCCGCCGCCGCGCGGCGTGCGAACGTTCGCAGGGAAGAGGGTTGGCGTTCGAGCACCTCTTGGACCCCGTGCACGAGGGAGGCATTGCGTCCGTCGAGAATGTCGGTGAATAAGTAGGCGAGCGGCTCGGCCTCTGATCCGGGCACCCCGTCGAGGGCGAGGTCGGCGACAAACGATTCCACATCGACCGATTCGAAAGTCACGGTGCTTTGCCGCGCTTCAGACAGAATTTCGGCGGCTTCGGCAAAGGTCAGCAGTTCCGGCCCCGAGAGCTCGTAGGTGTCATTGCCCGGGTGGGGCCGCGTCAATGTGACGACAGCCGCGTCGGCCACATCGTCGAGGTCCACGAATGCTTCGGGCACATCGGGGGCCGGCAATCTCAGCCGACCTCGGCGAACCGGCCCCGTGAGGAAGTGCTCGGAGAAGTTCTGCTGGAACCACGAACACCGAAGAACCGTCGTCGGCACGCCCGACCGACGCAGGGCCGCTTCGCTCGCACGAGCACCCTCCTCCCCTCGCCCGGACAGGAGGACGAGGCGCTGCAGCCCTTCCCGAGCCGCTAGCGAGCCAAGGGCTTCCATTTTCTCAGGCACACCCGGGAAGGCCAGATCAGGGGTGAAACAGACAAAGGCGGCCGACGCGCCACGCAGAGCATGCGACCACGTCGCCGGGCTATCCCAGTCGAAGCCGGTTCGCCGCGAGACCAGGCGCGTCGGCACCCCTAGCCGGATCAGACGGTTATGGATACGCGAACCGGAGCGCCCGGCCCCGCCGAGGATGAGAGTAGTCATGTCGCTAGTACATCGGCTCGGTGCCAGACGCGGAATGAGCTAGACCCCAGCATTCCTTTGTGAGCGTCTAGTGTGGTGACCATGGATCCGCTCACCCACTTCCTCGACGGGCCGCGAGCCGTCGGCGCATTCGCCCTGTCGATGCACATGAATGCCCCGTGGGGCGTGCATGTGCGCGACCGCGCCGCGCTCACCGTCGTGGCGGTCACGCGGGGGCGGGCGCGCATCGACGGCGAGCTCCTCGAGACCGGCGATGTGGCATTGGTGAGCGGCCCCGAACCCTATGTCGTCTCCGACGAGGCCGCCAGCGCACCAACAATCGACATCGGACCCGGGCAGCACTGCACCACCCTCGACGGGCGAGATCTCGTCGAAGAACTCCGACACGGCGTCCGGCGCTGGGGCAACGCGTCAGAGGGCGAGACGTCCCTCCTCATCGGCACGTACGAACGCACCGATGACGCCGGCGGCCTCGTCTCCCGAGCCTTGCCCCGCCTGGCTGTCGTGCGCCGCGAGAGGGCTGACGGCATCCTGCTCGAATTGCTCGGGCGCGAGATGGCGAACGGCGACGCGGCGGCCCAGGTCGTGATCGATCGGCTGTTGGATGTCTTGGTCGTGCGCACCATTCGCAGCTGGATCGCCGACGAGGCACACAGTGGAAGGCCCACCTGGCTCACCTGTCACGACCCGATCGTCGTGCGCGCGCTCGACGTCCTTCACGCCGAACCGGCGGCACCCTGGACCGTCGAACATCTGGCACGGCGGGTGAACACCTCTCGCGCTTCACTCGCGGCGCGCTTTCGTTCGGGCGTCGGCGAGGCGCCCATGACCTACCTCACGCGCTGGCGCTTGACGCTCGCTCGCGATTTGCTGCGCGCCGCAGACACTCCGATCGCCGAGATCGCCCACGAGGTGGGATATCGCAATGCCTACGCTTTCAGCACCGCATTCAAGCGCCATATCGGCGCGACACCGTCCGAATTTCGCCGCCATCGCCCGCTTCTTCACACGGCGGGCTAAGCCAATCGGCCTACTGCGGCCGTCAGATCAGCCGGGGAGCAGCGCGGGGTGGGTACTACGCATCCGTAGTCTCACGCCGGACCTTCTGCCGCGGTATGGCACATCGGCGTTTCACGCTGTAAGGGTCCGGTAAACGATCCGCTACCGGACACTACGTGAACGGGACAGATGCAGGGGAATCGGGCCCCACATCGATGATTGCGACCTTGCGCCCGAGCAGTTGGCCGACGATCTGCTCCAGCGTCCGGATGTTGCGAAGCCGTCCCAAGTCATCTCGCCCAAGCACGAATATGCGCTCGTCCTCGCTGCTGACAGGCAGCGTTCGAATCGCCCCTTCGTAACCGGCGAGAGCGAACGCGCCCTCCACGGCGGTGCGCTGACCTACGTTGAACACCCTCCGATGGTAATAACGCGTTCATCCGCGTTGCATTCAAGCCGGTCGGCTAGGGCCGTCCTCTCTGCACTTTTTTCCCTTATCGGAAAGGAGACCCGCAGCAGCTCACGGCGGTGGGCTGCGTCTTCAGCTCAGATATGCGACACCTGAGAGTTGCTCCGACTTCGACCACAGGGCTGCTGCTGCCGCGGGGTCGGAGGCTACCGCGGCGAACGGCTGCCCGAGTGCATCCGGGGCGGTCTTCGAGCCGGTCGGACCCCAGAACAGTGCGGGGGTGGCATCTGCGTGCAGGGCCGCGGTCAGAATTCCGATGTCGGCTGGCTCGGGGTCGCGGCCGATGGCCCGCGCGATGACACTGGTGAGGACCCGTGTTGCTGCGGACGGGTAGGTCGCGTGGAGGGGTGTGCGTGCCATGCCGGGGTGCGCGGCGAAGCTCCTCGTCGTGCTGCCACGGGCGGCGAGACGTCGCTCCAGCTCGACGGCGAAGATCACGTTCGCCAGTTTCGAGCGACTGTAGGCCCGTCCGGGCGAGTAGGCGCTGCGGTTCGAGAGATCGTCGAGGTCGAGCTTTGCTCCCGTATAGAGCGCGGAAGACACCGTGACGATCCGAGACGCCGGCCCTACGGCGAGGGCTGGGAGCAGATGCCCCGCGAGGGCGAAGTGACCAAGGTGGTTGGTCGCGAACTGGCTCTCGATGCCGTGGTGGTCGTGGCGGAGGGGGACACTGCTGATCCCGGCGTTGAGCACGAGCAGATCGAGGGCCGAGTCCCCCACGGCGGAGGCGAATTCGCGGACCGAGTGCGGGTCGATGAGATCGAGTGGCGCGACGGTCAGACGGCCGGCCGGCAGGTTCAGCTCCTCGACCAGGTGGTCCCGCACACGCTCGGCCCGAACTGTGTCGCGGGCTCCGATCACGACTTCGGCGCCGAGACGAATGAGCGCCTGAGTGGTGACAAGGCCCAGCCCGCTCGACCCGCCTGTCACGACTGCGCGCCGTCCAGCGAGATCAGGTGCGAAGGCGAGGGGGTTGGTCAGACGGGTGCGGGCCGGATGCGTGAGCGGGGTCATATTCGGAGCGTAAAGTGTGACGTCAGCGTTAAGGTCAAGAGCCAGGGAGAGCACCATGCGAATCGGTGAACTGAGCAGCAAGACAGGTGCGACCCCTCGCGCCCTGCGGTACTACGAGGAGCAGGGCCTCCTCACCGCGGAGCGCCAGTCGAACGGCTACCGCGAGTACGCGCCGAACGCCGTCGCGGTGGTCGAGACCATCCGCTCGCTCCTCGATATCGGGATGCCCTCTTCACTGGTGAAAGACATCCTGCCCTGCACCGTCGGGGAGCGGTCAGAAGCGGCATGCCCAGACCTCTTGCGCCAGGTCGCCACCTTGAGAGACGACGTGCGCACGCGCGCCGCTCGCTTCGACAAGATCGACGCTTCGCTGACCTCGTATCTCACCGCAAACGCCTAACCTGCCCGCCCAGCGCAACCGACGCAGCGAACAGAGACAAGGCCGGCCGTTAGCCGATGGCTATTGGACACCTACAGCTGCTCGTTGTCGACATTGCCGTCGATGGGTTCACATGCGGGTGGACACGGGTGGACCTCGACGACCTGACTTTGTTGACGCAACCATCCACACGGCTGGAGGAACGCACCAGCCGTAGGTCCGAAAGTGGCCTCGGGCTCGCAATCGTTTCGAGCATTGTCGATGCTCACAAGGCAGAACTCATCATGACGGCGCGCCCGCGTGGCGGACTCATCACGCAAGTGGTCTTTGCTGCGGCCAACTCGACCGCCCCGCCTCCCTCGAGTACGACTCGATAAGGATCCCACCGAGACCGCTCGGTGATGCTTTGGTCAGAGCGCGTAGTCGTACTGCTCGACGAATCGGGGCCGCTCGCCCGTCGACGCCGCGGCCGCATTGACCCACGAGGGGTCTCTGAGCAGCGCGCGCCCCAGGAAGATCGCATCGACGGTTTCGTCGCCGATCAGTTCCGCCGCCCAGTGGGGGTCGGTGATTCGCCCGACCGCCGCGACGGGGGCGTCGATCTCGGCGCGGACACGCGCCGCGTACCGGGTCTGGTAATCGCGGTTTCGCGGGATTGGGACGGGCTCCAGTCCGCCGCTGGAGCAGTCGATCAGATCGATGCCGTGCTCGAGTGCGAGTCGAGAGAACCGGACGGTCTCATCGACGGTCCACCCCGCTCGATCAACCGAGGGGTCTTCCTCGATCCAGTCGGTTGTCGAGACGCGGAGGAACACGGGCAGCTCGTCCGGCCACACTTCGCGCACCGCATCGATGACCTCTAGCGGGAACCGAACGCGGTTCTCAAATGACCCGCCGTAGTTGTCGGCGCGCTTGTTCGACGCTGGCGACAGGAAGGAGTGGAGCAGATAACCGTGGGCGGCGTGGACTTCGACGACCTCGAAGCCGGCGTCGAGGGCTCGACGCGCTGAGTCGGTGAAGGCTCGGATGACATCGCGGATGTCGTCTTCGCTCATTTCGGCGGGAGGCAGGTAGCCGGGGTAGGCGTCGCCGCTTGGTGAGATTGTCGGCCAACCGTTCCGTTCTGCGGTCATCGGCTCGCCGCCGAGCCAAGGCTTGTCGACCGAGGCCTTTCGGCCAGCGTGAGCGAGCTGCACGCCGGGGATTGACCCTGCAGCAGTGATCGAGCGGGCGAGCCGTGCGAAGGCGTTGCTCTGGTGGTCGTTCCACAGTCCGAGGTCGTAGGGGGAGATCCGGCCGTCGGGTCGGACACCCGTCGCCTCGATCATGACGAGCCCCGCGCCGCCCGCCGCACGGGCCGTGTAGTGCGCGAGATGAAAGTCGGTGGGGCTGCCTGTTGCGGGGCCGGTCGCGTCGGCCGAGTACATGCACATCGGGGACATCCAGAGCCGGTTGGGGATTTCGAGGGTGCGGAGTTTCAGGGGCGTGAAGGGGGTGGTCATGCCGTGCTTTCTGGGTCGTGCGGGAAGAGGTGGCGGGTTTACCAGTTCTGGCGGGTGGGAGAGATCACCAGGTCATTGATGGTGACGTTCTCGGGCTGGTCGAGTGCGTAGACCACGGCCCGCGCGACATCGTCGGGGCTGATCGCGATCTCGTTGAGGGTTTGGGCGGCCTTCCGCCCTTCGGGGTCGGTGACCTTGTCGGCCCAACCCGTGTTGATCACTCCGGGGCTGACGGTGTTGACACGGATGTTGTGGTTGACGCCGAGATCTTTGCGCATCGATTCGGTGGCCGCCTGGATGAAGAACTTCGTGGCACTGTAGACACCTGCTGCGGCATCTACCTGATGGCCGGCGACCGAATCCATGTTGAGGATCTGGCCGGAGCCTTGGGCGCGCATGGTCGGGAGAACTGCGGCTATGCCGTTGAGGTATCCCTTGATGTTGACGTCGATCATTTTGTTCCAGTCGGCGACGGCGAGATCACTCCAGTAGGAGAACAGCATGAGGCCGGCGTTGTTGATGAGGACGTCGATCGTGCCGTGGGTAGATGCGGTCTGTTCCGCGACGGCGCGCAGCGCGTCGAGGTCGGTGACGTCGACGACGTGCCCCGTTGCGGTGCCGCCGCTCTGAGTGATGGAGTTCACGACGTCGTCGAGGCGTTCTTGGTTCTGCCCGAGGGCGACGATGGTGGCGCCGCGTTCAGCGAGGGCGCGGGCGCTTGCCGCGCCGATGCCGGCTGAGGCGCCGGTGATGAGAACGATTTTGCCGTCAAGGTGGTTCATGGGGTGTTTCTCTTCCGGAAAGTGAGGGGCCGGCGCCCGTGATGTGTGCGCCGGCCGGATGGGGCAGTGCCGCTTTAGGCGGGGAGGGTGGTGTTGACGATGAAGTTGATCTCCAACAACTGGCCAGGGAAGAACAACGCTGCGACGCCGACGGTCGTGCTGGTGGGGCGGTGGTCGCCGAAGTAGGCGAGGTGCTCGGCGGCGACGGTTGCGGCGTTCGCGGGCAGATCGACCACGAAGACACCGTCTTGGACGATCTGGTTGCGGGTGATGCCGTAGTGGGCGAGAACCTTGTCGAGGTTCGCCCACACCTGCGCGAACTGGCCGGAGAGGTCGTCGGCGTGGAGGAATTCGCCGTGCTCGTCATGGGAAAGCTGGCCGGAGATGTAGATGGTGTCGCCCACCTTGATGGCCTGGGCGAATCCGAATTCTTTTTCGCCGGTGACGTCGTGGCTGAAGCTGTCGATGGTGGTCATGATGTGCCTTTCTGGCTGCGATGGAAGGAGTTGGTGGAACGAATTCAGGGGCGAGCTGCCGCGAGTTGGGCAACTACCTGGTCGACTGGCTGGTCGCCGTCGGTGAGCTCGACGATCTGGCGGCTCAGGGCGGGTTCATGCAGGGTGGCGGCGATGAACGCGGCGACGTTATCGCGGGACACCGAGCCGTACTCGACGGCGGGGCCAGCCGTCACGAGACCGATACCCAAGTCGTCACGGAGCAGGCCCGGGCGGACGATGACCCAGTCCAGGTCGGTGCGGGTCAGGTAGACGTCGGCGGTCTTCTTCACCCGCATGTAGTGCTCGAAGTCGTCTCCGAGCTCTCCGCCGCGTTCGGATTCGGGGAACGCGGAGACGAGGATGAAGCGGCGCGCGCCCGCTTGGCGAGCGGCGGCGGCGGCTTTCTCCAACCCTTTCCCGTCGATGAGGGTGGTTTTGTCCCGGCCGGTCCCGTGGGCTCCCGCCGAGAAGACCACGGCGTCATGGCCATTCATGAGGTTTGCGAGCTCGTCGACCGACGTGTCGATGAGGTCGCCGCTCACCGGTGTGGCACCCGCCTCTCTGATCGCGTCTGCCTGGTCGGGGGCGCGATGCATGCCGCTGACCGTGTCGCCCCGGCTCGTGAGCAGCTGGGTGAGCCTCCTACCGACATTGCCGCCGGCGCCGATCTGGAAAATCTTCATGGGAACCCCTTCTGTCTGGACGTTCGTGTTGTCACTACTCAACAGCGTCTGCGGCCCGAAAACGGGTTCGAGCAGGGTCTGTGCTGCCTAGGTCTCAGAGGACTACCTTCGCTTCCGGGATCGCCCCGGCCGGCGAGAGAATAGGAAGATGACACGGAACAGCGAACTCGGCGATTTCCTCCGGTCTTCGCGCGCACGCATTACCCCGGCAGAGGTCGGGATCGACGACAACGGACGCGACGATGCCGTTCCTTCAGCGCGACGCGTCGCTGGGCTCCGTCGCGAGGAAGTCGCCCGCCTGGCAGGTGTCAGCGCCGACTACTACGCCAAGCTCGAGCAGGGCCGCACAAAACAGCCCTCGACGTCGGTTCTTTCCGCGATCGCGTCCGCTCTTCGTCTCAACGACACCGAGCGGGACTACCTCCTCGCCCTGGTGCAACCACATCCGGTCGCCATCCGGGTCGCCGATAGCGCGCCACAGCGTGTGCGACCGGGTGCGCGGCGACTTCTCGAAAACCTCGACCGCTCCCCCGCTTTCATCATGGGGCGTGGAACCGCGATCCTCGCGATGAACAATCTCGCGAAGGCACTGTTCTTCGATCTCGACGATCGCCCGCCGGCGTATCGCAACCTCGCAGTGTGGACGTTCCTCGACCCGGATGCGCGGCACCGGTACGTCGACTGGCAAGCCGTCGCCGCCGACAATGCGGCTCTTCTACGCCGGGACGCAGCCTCATCGCCGGACGATCCCGAGCTCGCCTCGATCGTCGGCCTCTTGTCCGTGAAGAGTGAGGAATTCAGGAGAGTGTGGAGCGAGCACCACGTGTTCGAATGCACATACGGACGGAAGATGTTCGCCCACCCTGTGGCGGGTCGGCTTGATTTGGATTACGAGACCCTTGAGCTGCCCGGAAGCCCCGGCCAAACGCTCCACGTCTACAGCGCTGCAGCCGGATCGCCGTCGGACAACGCTCTGAGGATTCTCGACCAGTGGACGGCAGAAGATGCATCGCTCTCGACGATCGAGCAGTTTCCGCCGACATACAGCGGTTAACGCCGGCCCGTTCATTTCGCGGGCCGCGGATCGTTGAGACCACGCCCACGCTGATCGCTACGGACGCCAAGGCGTCAGCGCAATCGTGGGGAATGCTTCCATGAACGCAGCCGGGTCTCCGACGGCAGAAGGATGCGAGAGAAGGTCGTCAATCTCTGGCGGTAAATCTGTGCGTGTGATGGTCGCCGTCGGCGTGCCGTTTGCGAGATCGACCCAGCCCTGCATCGATCGTGTGTCAGGCCCCACGAGATCGAACGTGCCACTCGGCCCACCGTTTCGACACGCCGACACGATGGCAGCAACAACGTCATCGATATGAATGGGTCGAAATAGTTGCGTTCCATCTCCGGGGATAGGTACGGGTTGGCCAGCTTCAGCGCCTCGCACCATGTGGTCAAAGGGTTGCGGGTTATCGCGCCCGCCGACAATCGCACTGATACGGAATATCGTCGAAGAGGCTTCGGATAGAACGTCCTCTGCCAGACCTTTAGCGCGCTCGTACCAGTTGTCAGAACTGCGGTCAGCGCCTAACTGAGAGAGGTACACGATCGGCGTACCAGGTTGCACCGTTTGCACGACGATCCGAGTCGTTGCAACCGTGCCCTCCAGATAGTCCTCGAAGCTAGGAGCCCCAAAGTTGCTGGCCAAGTGGACGACGATGTCCGCTCCTGCCAGCGCTTCGCGTGCAGCGTCTGAAGCAGTCCAGTCTTCGATCACCGTCGAGGCCTGGACACCGGTGTTGTGACGCACAAGCGCCGTAGCCGCCCCTCCGAGTGCCGAGAGAAGAACTCGCCCGGAACGACTGTTTGCACCGGTAACTACAATCCGCGAACCATTCGTATGCTGTGTCATCATGTGACGCAGCATACATCTTTTGTTAGAATAGACAATGTGGATGACATTGAACGCCTCGGGCTGCTCACCAAAGCCGTTTCCCGGGAGGCCGACCGGAGACAGAGTGAGCTTCTTCGCCCTCTTGGTATTACTCCCAGCCAGGCCGAAGTGCTTCAGTTACTCGCACTCCAAGGCCCACTGTCACTCGGTGAACTCGGCAATCTGGTCCTGTTTGAAGGCGGTCATCCCAGCAGACTTGTCGACCGGCTGGTCTCGGCAGGCCTGCTTGAACGCACGGAGAATCACGCGGACCGGCGGAGGATCGACATCACCTGCACAGCTCGAGGCCGGGAACTTGCACATCAGGCAACGCTTGCAAAAGCTGAATTCAGAACGTGGGTCCATGCGCAACTCAGGGGCGCCGACATCAGCGAAACGATTCGCGTCCTCGGCGCGTTGATCGCAGGCACGGGAATGGAGCAGACCGTCGCCGCCCGTTCGTTGCACTCCCTGGCCGAAAACCCGCACCCTCCAGGGGAATGATTCGGCACTCGAACTCGCCCCATTGACGTCGTCGATTCCGGCCCCTCCGGCACCGCTCCGTTCTATGCGAATTTCTTCTTGATGCCGTCCTCCCAGATCGTGCGAACAATGCTGGGACGCCCTTCTACCGATCGAACGTATAAAGTCTTGCGGATGTGCTCAGTGCTCGTGGATTCGTTCAGCATGATGGCGCCGAGGTCTTGCCGGGAGACGAACTGACCGACCATGGGGGTGAGTGATACTTCGTATGCCCCGGCCGTGTCCGCGTTGAACAGAGCAGGCGGTCGCAAAATGGTCCAGTCGAGGTCACTGGCCTGGATGATCTCTTCCATGCGCACCATGTCTTCGTACATCGTGCGACCAAGTCGATGCACGAGCGGGCCGATGAGATACCGGCCCACGATGCGGCTCACGAACTTTTCGACCGGGAAACCGTTTGGATCAACCGCCGACGAGGTGACGGCGATGAGACGACGCACGTTGGCCTGCTGCATTGCGTCGACGATGCACTCTGCGCTTCGCGAATAGAGCGAAATCGGTTTCTTGCTATAGGGAACCCCTAAAGCAGACAGGACAACGTCGGCACCGTCTACAGCCCGCATCACGTCGGTCGGGATTGTGGCATCACCGCGGAAAATTGTCAGGCGTTCGTGACGCTGCGAAAACTGTTCAGGATGGCGAGTGACGGCGGTGACGTCATGCCCGGCAGCAAGGGCTTGAGCGACAGCGGCTGCACCTGACCCTCCGTTCGCGCCAAAAACGGTCAGCCTGAGAGCGCCCCGTTGGTCAGACTCCGGAAGTCGGCCTTCTGCGTTCATCATCGCGACATCGGGCCGAGGGCCATCAGACAGTGCACGGGGTTATACCTTTCGTCGCCTCGGGAGCGCCGAGGTCTTCCAATAAACAGTTTCCTGTTACTGAGAGTAGACGTAACACGGTGCGAAGATGACTAGATGTGGCAACAAGAAGGTCTCGACCTCGACGACATCATCACGTGGAACCTTGTTCGCGCTGCGCGATTAACAGGTCGACGCCTCGAAAGCAGGCTCGTTCAACACGGTTTGAATCCAGTGACTTTCGGCATTCTCGCGTACCTCTCCGCGTCATCTCCAATAACCCAAGCCGATCTGGCTCGAACTGTACTGATTCGACCACAAAGCATTGCCGCGGTTCTCGATGTTCTAGAGGATCGAGAGCTTGTTCGCAGAGTTGGCTCTCGAAGTCGTGGGCGTCGGAACCCGATTGAACTTACCGAAAGTGGTAGGACACTCTTGGAAAGCGCTTGGCCCGCGGTGAGAACAACGAATGAGTTGGGTGACCTCGGCCTCAGCGCTGAAGAAAGCCATCGCCTCAATGAAATTCTTGTCAAGTTGCTTCGCGCTAGCGACGGTGAACCCGAATCTCCATCACCAGCGGACCTTGCCGCATTCTGAGACGGCTCAAGTTTTCCGTGCTGTAATGGAACGGCTAAACGTTAACTGTTAGCCGCGGGTACAGTGATGCGAAAGCGTCGGGTTACTGATCCCCCACCACACGTTAAGGATGCGCGCTCAGAGGGGCTCTGCGCTGAATTATTAGTTGGCCGTTAGCCCAAACCATGTCCAGATGAGGTGGTCTGGCTGCGAGACGGGCGGCATTATTCTTGAGCGTCGCTGAGGAGTTCTTTCAGCCCCAGGTTCCCAACAGTAAGAACTTCGAACTCGAGCTTTGCGCCTGTTGCGTTGTCGTGCAGCTCAATAATGCGGGCAGTCCCACTGTGGCTACGCGTCACGGACAAGGCATCGCGATCGATGTGCGCGACGAGGTGAAGATCCTTCCAACCGCCCACGAGACCAGTCTTCGTGCGTCCGAGAACATACAACCGCGTTTCAGAGAGCGCGAGCACGATCGACGGATAGCTGCCGTTCGCTTCGGTGCCGACGCGCCGACCGATCATCGCCCCGCCCATTCCCCAGGCGGCGGGGTTATCGCCACCGAGTCCAGTGCCAACCGCAGCACCGAGGACGCCGGCTTTGGTAGACCCGCGCGGCATCACGACGGCGACATCGATGATCTCGTCGTTCCCCACAGCTTCTTGAGCTCCAGCGCGCGCTTTATCTTCTCTGCTCATATCGTTCTCCCCAAGGTTGCTACCGCGACCCGGGGCTCCGGGAGCACTCTGAGCTTACGGGCGTGAATGTAGATCGGTCGAGGAATTCTTCGCTCACCAAAGGGCCGCATTTTGCGTCACCCAATTTGGGCACAGCTCTGTTGTAAAACATCCGTTCACCGCTACGGTTTGCGCTATAGGGCACCATTCGGAATCTCGGGGTAGGGGAAAGAATGTTGAAAGACGGTTCACGCACGGGGTGGGGCGTTACCGCCGCTCTTGTTGCAGCACTGATTGTGATCTTCGGAGTCGCGCAGCCGGCATCCGCTCTCGAACCAGATCCCGCGCGCAACGGTGATGCGTCGCTGACGGTCAACAAGCCGCGCGCGACCGCTGATTTCACCGTGTTCCGGGTTGCGAGCCAGGCGAATCCCGCCTCTCCCGACCTCACAACGAACGCGGGGTGGGTCGAAGTCGCTGATCTGGAGGCGCAGGTCGGCAGCAATCCCAACCAGGCTGCACTGACCGGGGCCGGTTACACCACGACGGAAGTTGCCGCCACCACATCGAACGGTTCCTCGGAAGTGTTCGACAACCTGGACTTCGGGTTGTACTACGTCGTCGAATCGACGCCTGCTGACGGATACGACCCAGCCCTCCCGTTCCTCGTGACCGTCCCGGTCACCGACCAAGCGGGGGGCACCGATTCGTGGATTTATGACGTGGCCGTGAGCCCGAAGAACCGATCCATCACAACCAAACGCGTCGCCGATGTCGACGTCGCCCACAGTGATCTGACAGCCTCTCCCACTGGGCCGGCCGAGGCAGGAGACCTCCTCACCTGGACCATCGTCGGAAACGTCGAAGAAGGAACGGTCAGTCAGTACGAAGTGACTGACGACCTTGACCCCCGACTGCGATACCTCGACGCACGCGTTTATCTCACAGACCCCGGGACTCCTTTCGTGGAGAACACGGATTACACCATCGCCGCCACCCCATCAACACAGGGAACGTCGGTCGACGTCGTATTCACGGCGGCCGGCCTTGCTCGGCTCACCGCGTCAGACCGCGACGCTGACACCGTGGTCGTGGAGATCGACACGACGGTGGTGCTGAACGGCCGTGGATCGATCGAAAACGGCGCCGTCATCACCGAGAGCGGCGGCCTCGTCACCCAGATCCCCACAATCTCGACCAAGTGGGGCGGCGTGACGGTGACAAAGACCTCGCCGACAGGAACGGCGCTGGCTGGTGGAACGTTCGAGGTGTATTCGTCTCACTCGAACGACTTCTCTACGGCGGCGACCACAGGCCTCACGGGGACGACCGACAGCACGGGCAAGACCACGATCGGCGGCCTACGCTTCTCCGACTTCGCAAACGGCGACTCCGTAAATCCGGGTAACCCGGCCTATCAGTACTACTGGCTGGTCGAGACGGTGGCGCCCACGGGCTACGAGCTTCTGCCCGATGCGGTCCCATTCCAAATCACCGGGGCAAGCGCCAACGCCGATTTCCTGGTTCAAACGGCCATCGAGAACGTCCCCCGCAACGGCGGGTTCCTCCTGCCACTGACCGGTGGAGATGCGTGGTTCCTCGCGATCTACGTGCTGGGCGGCGCGTTGCTCCTCGGGGCAGTTCTGATGCTCGTGCGGCATCGTCGACTGAGCGTCTGACGCAGTGCATCATCCCGCACGTGTGCTGCGAGACCTGAGCTGAACGCCCATGCCTCTGGATACGACTGCGGAAACACCGACACCGGTGGCACGCCGACGCGTGCCACCGGTCGTCGTCATGATTCTCTTGGCGCTGTTCGGCGGCTTTATCGTGTCGCTGCCGGGAGCCGCGGCATGGTTCTCCGCGGTCAATCGGTCGCACGACGTAGCGACTTACACGGAGAACGTTCAAGGTCTCTCCGAGCAAGAACGCGCCGACGTTCTGCGCGACGCACGCGATTACAACGATCAACTCACCTACAGCCCCCTCAGCGACCCGTTCGTGCCGGCACCTGACACTGAACTACTCACCGACCCGGACGAGCGGCGCCTCTACGAGCAGCAACTCTCGGTCGAGCCTGGGGAACCAATGGGGCGCCTTCGCATCCCGTCGATCGACGTCGATCTCCCGATCTTTCACGGAACGGATGACGCCACGCTCCAGCGTGGCGTCGGTCACCTTCTCGGTTCGTCATTGCCCGTCGGGGGCCCTGGCAGCCACGCCGTGATGACAGCGCATACCGCCCTGGCGCAAACCGTCCTGTTCGACGAGCTGGATCGTCTCACTGAGGGCGACACGTTCACCATCGAAACGTTCGGCGAAGAACTCCTCTACCGAGTAGATCGGGTCTCCGTTGTCACCCCCAACGACATCGACTCACTCAAACAAATCCCCGGTCGTGATCTTGTCACCCTCGTCACGTGCACACCGAAGCTGATCAACAGCCATCGCCTTCTCGTGCGGGCTGAGCACGTGTCTACCCGCACCCTGGACGATCAGGTCACCGGTCCGCTTTCCGCGCCGCCGTCACAGGCAGGTTTTCCGTGGTGGATCGTCGTAGCGCTCGGACCGGCCGCACTCATCGGCGCCAGCATAATGTGGAAGCCGCGCCGCAGGAGTATTCCGCCAACGGTCCTTACCTAATCCGTGTACCTCGAATAGGGTCAATGCAACGCGTTCCGACAACCGGGACCGCCGTCAGGGGCAGACACATGGAAAATACAGGTTCGGCATGGGTGCGGTTTTGGAACAAGGGGACCTGGTGGAAAGCACTGCTTTTCATCGCAGCGTATTGGGGTGTCTATCAGCTGCTCGGTTTGGCGATCTCGTCGATCGCCGGTGATCTCGTCGATCGCGAGAACATTCTCGGCACACCCCTGAGCGTGTTCTTCGGGATGGCCCTGCCTATCCTCTTCGCGGGAGCCCTCCTGATCGTTTTCGCCCGATCCGTTGGTTGGTTCGGCGCGTTATTCGAACGCCAACCGGTCCGGGGTCGGGGCTGGATGTGGGTGGCAGTCATCCTCATCCTCATCCCCATCGTCATCCGCCTGGCCGCGACGCAATGGTCCGCGTGGTCCGTCGCCCTCGTGCTCTCAATCCTGTTCCTCGGGCTCTGCATCGGCTTCACCGAAGAACTCGCGACCCGCGGAATCGTCGTGCAAATGCTCCGCCAGGGCGGATCACATGAACGAGTCGTCTTCGTTCTCTCATCCTTCTACTTCGCGTTGCTGCATGCCGGCAACCTGATCAGCGGGCAGGCGCCCATTGTCGTCGCGGTCACGGTCGTATACGCGTTCGGCTTCGGCGCCATGATGTACCTCTCCCTGCGCGTGACCGGCCGACTGATCTGGGCGATGCTGCTGCACGCGGCCACCGACCCGACGACCATCCTCGCGACCGGGGGCATCGATGCACACTCCAGCACCATGGGCGGATCCGCTGGGCTACTCGGTATCGCCGGACTGTTCAGCCTTGTCTACGTCTTCCTCGCACTCATCGCGATCTTCCTCATCAAGGACCGCCTTCCCGGGTCTCGCCGCCAGTCGATGGCCGAGACCACCGCATAACAACCGCGATCCGCAGCTGGCCCATCCGTTCAAGAAAGCGGCCGGGCGAAGAAGTTGAGCGACGAACCTTCGGCACCGAGCGTTTCACGCCCATCCCGTCCGGTCAGGGATCCGCTACCGGACACTACGTGAACGGGACAGATGCAGGGGAGTCGGGCCCCACATCGATGATTGCGACCTTGCGCCCGAGGAGTTGGCCGACGATCTGCTCCAGCGTCCGGATGTTGCGAAGCCGTCCCAAGTCGTCTCGCCCAAGCACGAATATGCGTTCGTCCTCGCTGGTGACAGGCAGCGTTCGAATCGCCCCTTCGTAGCCGGCGAGAGCGAACGCGCCCTCTACAGCGGTGCGCTGGCCTACGTTGAACACCCTCCGATGGTAATACCGCGGGGCTGCCCCGACAGCACGCCCGAGATGAACAGTTGCACGAGACCAGAAGCGTCGTACCGCGCATCGTTTGCAGCACCGATGCACAGATTCCCGATGCCCTTGAGAACGTTGTAGGCATCGATGGGCGGAGCGGAACCCGCGGCTTGGAGCGCTGCTTCGAGAAGCTCGCCGCACACTGGGACGAGACGGCCAACGAAGTAGGCATGAAGAGCGTCGGAGCCGGCGCTGTCTCCCTGCAGCGCACCAGCGAGCCCATGTTTAGTGACGAGGAACTCTACAAAGAGGGCCACCCATGCCCGCAGGGCCTCTTCGGGCGTCGGGCGCTCGGCGAGGAGCCGCGGGCCGGCATCCGCACACGCCTCAACTTGATGCCGATAGACCGCCACCACAAGCTCTGAGCGCGTCGGGAAATGACGGTAGATCGTTCCCACACCAACGCCGGCCTTCGCTGCAATCTCACGCACCGGCGCCTCGACACCAGAGGTCACGAACACTGCTGCCGCAGCGTCGAGGAGTGCTTGCTGGCTTCGACGAGGGCGGCCAACGTGCTGGGTCTGCGCAGAATGCGAGTGGTCGCTGTGTATCTCTGGCATATGCCCATCTTCTCTATCTTCGTAGCGCAAACTTGCATTTCGGAACCGGGTTCCATAACGTTACGGAACAACGCTCCGATAACCAGTATTGCAGAGCGCACTTCGAAAGGGAATTGCTATGACCTCGCTTCTCACTGACGCTCTAGACGACATCATCGGAACGGGCGCGCCGGTGGTCTCCATCGCCCCCGTCACCCTGTCAGCGCCCGATCGGGCCGTCCCGCTCGAGGTGCGTGTATCCGCGCCGGCGACCGGCACGAACCTCCCGGTGGTGCTGTTCTCGCATGGCAATGGCTGGAACCTTGACGGCTATGCTCCGCTCACCGCGTTCTGGGCCTCGCGAGGATTTGTCGTGATTCAGCCCACGCACCTCGACTCGCGCCGAAACGGCTTCGGGTTCGACTCTCCGGTGTTTCCGACGATCTGGACCGAGCGGATCGCAGATCTCACACGCATCCTCGACCAGCTCGACACCGTCGAGGGTGCCATCCCAGGGCTTGCTGGACGCATCGACCGCAGCCGGATCGCTGCTACCGGTCACTCCTGGGGCGGACAAACGGCACAGTCGCTCCTGGGCGCGCGGATCTTCACCGAAGCAGGCCAGGTCGGCGAAGACCTGTCCGATAGCCGTGTCACTGCGGGCATCTTGTTGGCCGCTACAGGTATCGGCGGCGATGACCTTCACCCGTTCGCGAAGGCTAATTTTCCGTTCATGCGTCCCTCTTTCCAGGAGCTCACGACACCCACACTCGTCATCGCGGGCGACCACGACCAGTCCAAGATGTCTAGCCGCGGACCCGACTGGTTCACCGACGCGTACACGTACAGCCCCGGTGCCACCGACCTCCTCACCTTCTCTGGCGCAGAACACGCCCTTGGCGGGATCGTCGGCTACGAAGTGGCCGAGACCACCGACGAGAACCCTGAGCGGGTCGCCGTCATCCAGCGGATGAGTACCGCCTACCTTCAGTCTGCTCTGCATGTCGACGACAACAGCTGGCCCGCAGCCCGCGCGGCTTTCGACAGCAGCGGCGAGCCGATTGGTCGCGCCGACAGCAAGTAATACGCGGGATCACACACCCCGCCACATGAGAGTAACTACTGGCGGGTGAGCGGGTTCGAGCCGGACGTCCGGGTGTTTCACGCTCCGGGCGTCCAGTGAAGTCCAACGTCCGAGGATCCTTCGTATGATGGGTACCTTCTGCACAGCGACCCGACAGGATTGAGACTATGCCAGAAGGCAAACGATCAGTGAAGCGCGCGCGGCTAAGGCGACCTGTGGAGAAACTGATCCGGGACGTCATCGATCCGGAAAACCTCCACCCCGCACTCATCCCGGGTATCGGAGTCGAAAAGACTTCGACCACCTTCCGCACGAACCGGCTCGTTCTGGCTCTCGCCGGCACCTTTATCATTGCGGTTATTGTCTGGGCGTTCATATCCCCCGCGTCGATTGCCAGCGTTGGAGCCTCCGCGCTCGACTGGGTCACCATCAACTTCGGCTGGCTGTTCGGGATGCTCACCATCGCAGTGACTCTCTTCATGCTGGTCGTGGGCTACGGCCGCACCGGCGGGATCCGGCTCGGCGCCGACGACGAGGCTCCCGAATTCTCGATGGTCTCGTGGATCGCGATGCTGTTCTCCGCCGGCATCGGCATCGGCCTGCTGTTCTACGGGCCGATGGAACCGTTGACGTACTTCCTGGCGCCACCCCACGGCTTCGACGTCGACCCGGCGAGCGTGGATGCCATGCACACCGCTCTTGCTCAGACCGTGCTGCACTGGGGGCCTATGGCCTGGGCCTACTACGCCCTCGTCGGCGGGGCAATCGCCTACGCCTCCTACCGTCGCGGCCGCCCTCCACTGATCTCAGCTATCTTCACGCCGGTGTTCTCGGAACGCACCCAGGGCATCTTCGGCCCCGTCATCGACATTTTCGCGATCATCGTCACCCTCTTCGGTACGGCCGTCTCCCTCGGCATCGGCGCTCTGCAGATCGCGTCCGGCGTACAAGTAGTGACGGGTGCCGGCGAGCTCGGCAACGGATTCATTATCGGGGCGATCGCCATCCTCACCGCCCTGTTCATCATCTCCGCCGTCTCGGGCGTGAAACGGGGCATCCGCATCCTGTCGAACATCAACATGGTCGTCGCCGGGCTCCTGGGCCTCTTCGTATTGATCGCTGGACCCACCCTGCTGTTGGCGAACCTTATCCCAGCCTCAACGGTCACGTTCTTCTCCGAACTCGGCACCATGCTGATGCGCAACAACTCCATGGGAGCCGACACACAGGAGTTCATGCAGGCGTGGACGACGTACTACTGGGCGTGGTGGGTGTCGTGGACCCCCTTCGTCGGCATGTTCATCGCCAAGATCTCACGCGGCCGCACCCTGCGCCAATACGTAACCGTCATCATCGTGGTGCCGTCGGCCGTGTGCATGATCTGGTTCGGGATCTTCGGGGGCACGAGTATGTGGATGGAATCGCAAGGCATTGCCATCAGCGAAGCCGGATCGCCAGAGGCCATGCTTTTCGCCGTGCTGCAGCAACTCCCCCTCGGCACGATCACGAGTGTCATCGCACTGCTATCGATCGTCATCTTCTTCATCACGTCAGCCGATTCGGCATCCATCGTGATGGGGTCGATGAGCCAGCGGGGCAAGCCCGAGCCATCTCGCGGAGTGACCATCTTCTGGGGTCTCATGCTCGGGCTCGTGGCCGCATCGCTCATTCTCGCGGGCGGGCAAGACGCGCTCTCGGGGTTGCAAGCCATCATGGTGGTCACGGCGCTCCCCTTCGCCTTCGTCGTGATGGGGATCATGATCACGTGGGCGAAGGAACTGCGCACCGACCCCTACATGCTGCGCCGCCGTTACGCCAAGATCGCCATCGCCCAGGGCGTGCGCGCCGGAATCGAAGAACACGGCGACGACTTCGTCTTCGGTTCCAGCCAGGTCGCATCCGAACAGGGCGCCGGCGCCTGGCTCGATTCCGACGATCCGGCACTCAGCGAGTGGTACACAGACACCACAGCCACCACGCCGCCCACCGACCCGCCCCCCTCCCCCGACAAGGCGCCGTAATCGAAACACGCGACAAGCCTGAGTGGCCGAAGTCGCGAGTGCGACGAAGTGCCTGCACATAATGCCGGTCATTCCAGCTTGGAGATGCTCGCCTCGAACGCGGCACGCACCCTGGCCGCTTCGGGTTGCCGCGACTGCGTGCGCTCGTAGGCAGCTAGGAACTGACGAACTTCTGTGGCGAGGGCAGCTCGTGTGTCGCCATGCGCTGCGCCCGCAAGCCTGTGCGCGAGACGCACGATGGCTTCCACGACAGCGGGGTGCTCGGTTCCATATGTGCGTGCGGCGAGGAAGACGTCGTGGACGAGCTCGGATGGATCCGGCCACGGGATGAGAACACGGATGGAGCCGTCCGTGTCACGTAGTGGACCTCGCGCATGTCCTCGCTCGCAGATATGTGAAAGTGCGTCCCCGATGAAATCGAATGCGCTGACAGCGGTGTAGGGATCGTTGGTCCCGGACGCCAATCCGCGGACCCCTGTCTCGATGAGCTGCTGGAGGGCGAACCGCGCGTCTTGATGCGGTGTCCGTTGACGCCCGACGACAACACATTTGGATGCATCCTTATCGTCAACCTCGTGGCTCTGTGCGCCGTGCCTGATAATCACGGTGTCACCGGCGCGCACATATTCACCAGGCGCCGACACCACCTCATAAATAGACGCGTCTTTGTGCGCTGCGTCGCGCAGTCCGTCGAGGTCGAGGTAGGCAACATAGCCGGATTCGGCGGCGGCGATCGGCGCGCCTCCTGTCGCACGCAGCAGCTCGGCCTTCTCGCGGTCGGCGCGCGTATCGTCGGCGTCGGGATAGACGAGTTCGATAACGGCGCGCAATTCTTCGAGCGCTCGGCTCTGCAGCGTCGATACCTGCACGGATGTGGCGATGTGGTGGATGAAGTAGACGAGAACGGCCACATCGGCGACCGCGAAGACGAGGGCAGCGCTGATGGACAGCGTCGGCACGAAAGCCGCGGATGCATCATCCTCTGTTCGCACGGCGCGCAGCACCGTGAGTGCATACAGGAACGTGGCCGTCAGCACGGACAGGACGATCTGGTTGCCGCGATCCGCCATGAAGTTGCGGACCAGGCGTGGACCGTAGGCGGATGAGGTTGTTGCCAGAACCGAAATTGTGATGGAGAAAGACGTGGCAGCGACCCCCAGCATGGTTCCGCCGATTGTTGTGAGGATGGCGCGGCCACCCGTTGCCGACAGGTCAGCGAGAACAGGAAGGTGAGTTATGCCCGCCCCTATGAGCAGCACATCGGCTTCGATGAGGAGCAGGGCGAGAATGATTGCGCCCACACCGAAGATCGTGGGAAGAAACCAGAACGATTCGCGGGCGCGAAGAAGCAGGGAACGCATGATCGACAGTAACGCAGCCCGCTGCGCTCTCTGGGATGTGGGCAATGACGGTCAGCCGATGACCGGGCGCTCCTCCGGGTAGCGGAAGAGGAGGCTGCGTCGGCGGATTGCCAGAGCGGATGCCAGGCCGATGGGACCTACTCGGCCGGCGAACATCAGTGCCGTCAAAACGTATAAGCCGAACGGTTGGAGCTCTTCGCTGAGGCCGACGCTGAGCCCGCATGTTGCGAAGGCCGAAATGACCTCGAAGAGAATGCGGTCTAGCGGGGCGTCTGAGACGAGCATGATGAGCCCGGTTGCCCCCAACACCAGGGTGGCGCCGAGGAAAGTCACACTGATCGCGACCCGAAGGGTGCCCTCGGGGATCGTGCGGCCGAAGATCATGACGTTCTTGTCGCCTTTCGCCTCGGCGATGATCGCGAGGAAGAGGACCGCGATGGTCGTGACTTTGATGCCGCCCGCCGTGGATGCGGACCCTCCGCCGACGAACATCAGGGCGTCGGTGATGAGAAGTGTCGCCGGTGTCGATGCCGCGTAGTCGGTGAGCGAGAAACCACCCGAGCGCATCATGGTGGACGCGAAGAGGGCGTGCAAGATCTTCTCCGCTACCGTCATGTCGCCGATCGTCGCTGTGTTCGCCCATTCGAGCAGTCCCCAGCCGGCCGCACCGATCACGAGGAAAAGCGTCGTCGTCGTGAGCGTCAGTTTGGTGTGGAGGGTCCACTTCTTCCAGTGGTGACGGGCCACCATGAGCACCATGAACACCGGGAAGCCGAAACTGCCGACGAGCACCCCGACCATGACCGGTACGAGGATCCAGAGGTCGCCGTCGAACGCCGCCAGTCCCCCGACGTTGGGCGAGAATCCGGCGTTGTTGAACGACGAGATGGCGTAGAAGAGGCCATGCCAGGTGCCGCTCGCCCAAGATTGTTCGACGATGATGAAACGGGGAATGAGGATGAGCGCGAGCCCACCCTCGAGCACCAGGGTTGTGAGAATCACGATGCGGAGGAGTGACCGCACTTCACCGAGTTTGTTGGTCCCGATCCCCTGTTGCGCGAAGATGCGGACCTGCACCCCGAAGCTCCGCGTGACGGCACGCGAAAGAAGAAGGGCGATGGTGACGATGCCCAGTCCGCCGATCTGGATTCCGAGAAGGATCACGATTTGCCCGAAGAACGACCAGTGCTCGGCGGTATCGACCGAGACGAGTCCGGTGACGGTGACGGCGGAGAAGGCGGTGAACATGGCGTCGTGGAGAGTCGTCTCCTGGCCGGCGCGGGTGGCCACTGGAAGCGTCAGTAGGCCGGTGAAAAGCAGGGCCACCATGAGGAAGATGGCTAGGGCCAGAAGGGCCGGCGTCACCTTAGCCAGGTGGCGGGGAGTCAAAGCGTCTCGAAGAGCCCGGGCCCGGCGACGCGCATGCAAACGAGAATCGCTCATCGGTGCACGCCCGTCAGACCGATGCCGTGACGAGTACCGATGCCGTGACACGTGCTGGGTGTGACGATGGCGCGAGCGGAGCCGCAGGACGTGCGTGCATGGCGAAAACCTTTCACACGAAGAACGACCACGTCGGCCGCACGGCGACCAGACTTCCCGCCACACCGATATGAACGCTACGGGATACGCGGCATCGGCGCGACCGCCGTTTCCAATCGGTCAGACGTTGCGCCATGGGCATCTTTCACTCTCACCCGCACAAGGGCGTTCGAGACGAGGATAAGAACAGTCGCGAGACCGATTATGACCGCAGCTCGTGCGCGTCAGAAGAGCCCACAGTGTCAGGCGAGGACTCCGCAGCGCAACGCAATTTTGCCTAGGCGCACGGTGGACCTTTCGCCAGATGTCTTACCTCAGTTGATGGTGGCCATATCTAGCGACGGGATGAACGAGCGCTGCGGAGGAGAGCGTCAACGTCTGCGCACGAGCCTCCGGCGCGCGATGACGATGCCCCCCGCGACCATCGACGCCAGCGACAGCAGGAGGAGCGTCCCCGCAGTTTCGCTCCCTGTCTCGGGGAGCGTCGGGGACGTCGTTGCAGGCGGGACGATCTGCCCGTCATCTGGAACCGGGCTGATGCCTGTGGCGGGAGGGAGAGCGAATCGAAGGGTGAATTCCCCCCTCTGCTCGCCGGCGACAAACTGGCGAACCGTCACGCTCTGCGCGGTGTCCGCAGCATCCGCGAAGGTAAGCGTCGCGGACCATTCACCATTGGCGGGCACCGGCACAGTCATTGCTCCACCGGCCTGCCCTGACGGCACGGTCAACGAAATCGATGACTCCGGCACCGCGGTGCCACTCACCACCACATCGCGAGACGAGGTTGTTGTGTTCTGGGCGGGGGTGACGACCGCGAAGGACGGCGGGAGCACCACCGAGCGATCCACCGACGCCACTTCAGCATCGTTCAGGAATGCTGCGATTCGAACGTCCTGCTGCGCTTCCTCGCGAAGCGTAAAGGGAACCACAACCGAGAAGTGCCCGTTCGGATCCACGACATCGCGGGCCCGCTCCTCGCCGGCCACCGAGAACACAACCGTTGCCGTGAGTGGCGCCGTCCCGAAGAAGCGAGGAAGGCGTGAGATGAGTTTCTCGCCCTCAACGGGCGAGGTAACCGAAAGCATCTCCCCCGCGTTACCGGTTGTGGGCTCCTGTGTTGGGGCCGCCGCGGGCGTCGCCGTCGGCGCGGTTGCCGACGCAGCGACCCTTCCCCCGGCCGTCGCGAGAAGGGCGATGGTGATTGATGCGAGCAGTCTCATATCAGCGGTTTCCTTCTGTGAGTATTTGGCCCAACGGGGTGTCTTTCGAATCGGGGCTGCGCTCGTCTTGTCGTCCCTGCAGCTGTAGCCACGACAGCAGATTGCTGCCGTCGGCGTGCAGGAGCACAACAAGGGAGATGTCTTTGCCACTCAGGTGCGCGACAATCAGCCGCTCGAGCTTACGACCAGGAAATACAGCGACCACGATGGCGCCTGGACGGATGGCGTGCTTCCACGCTGATTGCGGAACAACGAGCGCGGCCGGCATGCTTTGCTGCAAAAGCGCGACCGCATTTGCCTCGAAATCGTTGAGCGCCTCTGTGTTCACGAGGACCACCGCGGGCATGTCGGCGGCGTTCAACGCTATCGAGAATGCCACGGCACCGTCCTCCTGTCGGACCCAGTCATCCCAATGAACGTAAGACATCCGTGCGCGAGCCATCGGACTAACGTGCCATGCCGCACGTAAGGAATGCGAGTTGAGTCGCTACTTCGTTAGCGGAACGTGAGATGCAACGCTGGCAATCAGTGTTAGGTTTCCGACTCATTGCGCTCAGAAAGGGGAAACGCCATGTGGTTTCATTCATGGGCTGACGTTTGGAGAACGTTGGCCGTTGGGGCGAGTGCTTACGCGGTGTTGGTCCTCGCTCTACGAGCCTCCGGGAAGCGCACACTCAGCCAGCTGAACGCGTTCGACTTCATTGTGACTGTCGCGTTGGGTTCAACCCTGGCGACGATCCTTCTGAGCACCGATGTTTCGCTGACGGAAGGCATCACGGCACTGGGCCTATTGATCGGCTTGCAGTTCCTCGTCGCATTCACCGCCGCAAGAACCCCGGTATTCCAGAAAGTAGTGAAGTCTCAGCCCTCGGCGCTCGTCGTTGATGGAGTCATCCAGGAGGAGACGATCCAGCGATCACGATTGACCCTGGAAGAAGTGCATCAGGCCATCCGTAGCAGCGGCGTCGGAGACGCTTCCCTCTGCGCCGCAGTGGTGCTCGAAACGAACGGAACACTCAGCGTCATCACCAAACAACAGCGCGGTTCTGGGTCAGCTCTCGCAGATGTCGGCGGGATTGACGGCCATTAGGCCATCTTCGCTCGTCGTTGCTGGATTCAGTCCCATAGACGTTGAAGGGTCCGAAGGTCCGCAGCACACTCATCGCCTCTCGCTCGTTCCACGTTATTGACGCGATGGGTCAGCAGACTGTCCTTTCGGACAGGGGGCACTGGCCGGCTGGCCGGGGTGAAGAAAGCCCGCCCCGGCGAGGCTGGGTTCATGAGCATTTCAGACCACCTCCCTCTCCACTGCTGCGGGCTCCGCAAGAGTTTTCACGGACGCCGCCGCGTCGACGACATCGACTTCTCGGTGCAACCGGGCCGCGTCGTCGGCCTCCTCGGTCCGAACGGCGCCGGCAAGACGACCACCATCCGGCTGGCCCTCGGGCTGTCGCACCCCGACGGCGGTGAGGCCCTCGTCTTCGGGCGCCCCTACCGCGAGCTGCGGCATCCCGCCGGCACCGTCGGCGTCGTCTTGGATGCCGGCGGCCTCCACCCGTCTCGCACCGGGCGTCAGCATCTCTCGATCGCCGCACGACGCGGCGGATTCGCGCAGGCTCGCGTCAATGCGGCCCTCGCCGACGTCGGGATGACGGCGGACGCCGACCAACGCGCGGCCGGCTACTCCCTCGGCATGCGCCAGCGCATCGCCCTCGCGGCTGCGCTGCTCGGCGAACCGCGCCTCCTGATCCTCGACGAACCGTCGAACGGGCTGGACCCCGCGGGGATGCGGTGGCTGCGCCAGAAGCTCCGCGCGTTCGCCGAGGCGGGAGGGACAGTGTTGCTGTCCTCCCACCTCCTCTCCGACGTCGAGGAGATCGCCGACGACATCATTGTGATCGCCGACGGCCGGGTCGTCGCCGACGCGTCGATGGCGGATGTCCGCGCCGGTGCGACGGGCAACCTCGAGAGCTACTACCTTGCCCTCACCGGAACCTCAGAGGTGCGCTGATGTTCCGCGCCGAACTTCTCGCCCTGCGCTCGACGACCGCCACGCAGGTCGCCGCGGGGGTCGCCGTTGCCGGCCTCATCGCCACGCAAGTGGTTCTCGTGACCGTCCTGCCCGCCTTGGCGGAGGGGGTGATCGGGCCGGGGGCCGATTCCCTCGGCAACGACCTCCCCGTCATCGATATGGCCGCCCGTGCCACACAACTCGACGCGCTCAGCCCCCTCGGGGCCACACTCGGGGGTGGCTCGATCGGCATCGCACTGATCGCCATCCTGCTCTTCGGCGTCCTGGCCGGAACGAGCGACGAACGCTACGGCTCGATGGCCGGTGTGGTGCTCGCGACGCCTCGCCGCCCTCTCATCGTGTTGCACAAAGCGCTCGCGGTGGGTGCGGCCGGCCTGGCGCTCGGTCTCGTGCTCGCCCTGGTGAGCCTCGTCTCCCTGGTCCTCACCCTGACCGTGTCGGCAACCCCCTGGGCGTTGGACGGCCTCGACATCGTGGGGGCCGTCGCGCGCGGTGCGGTCACGGTCGCGTGTCTGTCGGTGCTCGGCCTCGCGCTGGGGCTGCTGTGTCGCGGTCAACTTACGGGCGTGCTCGTGATGATCGCCGTTCTCGTCGCCGAACCCATCGTGACCGGCTTCGCCCAGTTGGTCAGCGCGGGCAATGCGCCGGCCTGGACGCAGTTCCTGCCGGTGGCGGTGAGCCAGAACGTGATCCACGGCGATGACACCGTCCTCGGCACCGGTCTCGCCGTGGGCGCGCTGGTGGCGCTCGTGGCAGCCGCTCTCGCCGCGGCATCCGTTGCGCTGTCACGACGCGACATCTAGGTCGCGTCCTCTGTCAGGCGCTCGTCTCACCCGGGGCGGGCGCCTGACATGGTTGACTCGATCCATGCGCTCGCTGTGGCTCTCGCCATCCTCCCGTCTCATCCGGGGATGGGTTCCGTCGATTCTCACGGGCGCGGTCGCGCTGACCTATGTGGGCCTCGCCATCTGGGGTTCGGATGTCTACGCCTCCGTTCCCGGCACCGTCTCCCCAGTCGTGCACGGCGCCCTCGTCGCGCTTCAGGCGCTCGTCCTGCTGTGGCGCCGCCGCTCGCCCCTGCCGGCCTTCGCGCTGGTCGTCGCAATCGACCTCGTCATCCTCGTGACCACGGCCGGCGAACTGGGCATCGGTGCGCTGGGCGTGATCTTCGCGTCCTATGCGGTCGCTCGGCGGACGGGCCTCCCCACACGCCTGATCGCCCTTGCGGCAGCCGCCCTGCTCACCACACTGGTCGGCATCGTCAGCATGGCCCTCGGTTCTGCCGAACCTCCGACGGTCGTAATCCTGTCCGCCGCCGCGCGCGTGGTCGTGTTGTACATCGCGCCGGCCGTCGTCGCCGAATCGGCGCGCGCTCGGGAGCGCCTGCGCCGGGCGCTCGACGCGCAGACACGCTTTCTCGAGGTCGAGCGTCGCGATGCGGCCGCCCGCGAGGTGCAGGCCGAACGCTCGGCCCTGGCACGAGAGCTGCACGACATCGCCGGGCACCACCTCTCCGGCATCATCGTGAGCGCCCAGGCTGCGGCGGCCCTTGTGCGCCGCGACCCCGAGCGGTCGCTCGACATGCTGGGTTCGATCCAGGATGACGCCCGCACGACGCTAGCCGATCTCCGCCGCACCGTGGGGCTGCTGCGCAGTGACGACGACCCCGATCGGAGCGGCGCCCCCAGCCCCACGCCCGATGTCGACGGCATCGAGCGTCTCGTCGAGGCGGCACGCGCGCGGGGGCTCGCCGTCGAATTCGTGTCGACCGGATCGCCGCGCCAGCTCGGTCCGCTGGCCGAGACAGCCGCCTACCGCACAGTTCAGGAGTCGTTGTCGAACATCGGCCGACACGCGCCGGGCGCTCAGGCGCGGGTCATCCTCGGCTGGCTGCCGGCTGCGCTCGAGGTGACGGTCGAGAACGGGCCGGGCGACGTTCCCTCCGAGCCCCTCGGCGCCGACGCACCGCCCGGTTATGGTCTCGCCGGCATGTCGGAACGCGCCGCCCTCATCCGGGCAGAACTCAGCACCGGCCCCACCGCCGACCGTGGCTGGCGCAACCGGTTGACTATCCCCCTCGCCGAACGGAGAGACGCATGATCCGAGTACTGATCGCCGACGACCAGGCGGTCGTGCGCGCGGGTCTCGGTGTCATCCTGGGCACCGAAGATGACATCGAGGTTGTCGGCGAAGCCGCCGACGGCAGCGAGGCGGTTCGCCTGGCTCGAGAGCTCCGCCCCGATGTGGTGTGCATGGACATCCGCATGCCCGGCACCGACGGAATCGCCGCCACCCGGGAGATCACCGCCGACCCGGACCTCGCCGTCGACGTGCTGATCGTGACGACCTTCGACGTCGACGGCGACGTGTTCGCGGCCCTGGAAGCCGGCGCAGCCGGGTTCCTGCTCAAGGGTGCCGACGAAGCGACGCTGCTCGGAGCCATCCGCTCTGTCGCATCAGGTGGCGGAACACTCGACCAGCGCCTCACCCGCCGCATCGTCCAAGAATTCGGCAATCGCCGGAGGAAAACGAGTCCCCCTCAGGCATCGCCCCATACGCTCACCGAACGCGAGCTCGACGTCCTGCGGCTCTTGGCGCAGGGGCACTCCAACACAGAAATTGCGCTCGAGCTATTCATCGAAGCGACGACCGTGAAATACCATCTCGCTGGCATCTTTCAAAAAACCTGTACACGCGACCGATTGCAGGCGGTGCTGTGGGGCATCCGAACCGGCCTATTGAGCGTGTCGTGACCACCTCTGGCGATTCACCGATCACCTGCATCGCCCGTGACACGTAAAAGGGCACCGCGGGTAGTCAATCCGCGGTGCCCTTTTTACGGTGTGGGTGTTACTTGGTGGCGACGGTGATCTTGGCGACACCGACGAGCATTCCGCCGGCGACCTTGTCGGTGCCGAAGGTCTCGTTCAGAAGCGCAGCAGCGTCATCAGAGATGTGGACCGTGGTGCCCTCGAGGATCGCGTTGTCGCCATCCATCTGGAGCGGCTTCAGGGTGCCACCGTGCAGGTCGAACAGGACGGCGTCTTCAACAGCGACGGTTCCATCGACGGACACGTCACCCATGAGCTTCGAGGTGCCCGGGTCGATCACGAAGTTGCTGAGCTCGACGACCTTCGCGCCGGCGGTCAACGACAGGCCGGAACCCTCGTGGTCGATGGTGCCCTGAACGTAGGGACGGTAGTCCTCTTCGGGGTCGTAGTAGTCGACGTTGCCGCCCGTGATCGGGAACGAGAACGTGCCATCGGTGAACGTGGCCGTGCCGACGGTGCCGGGGGTCAGACCCAGCGAGGTCAGAGCATCGACGAACGACGCGTCGACGGCGACCTGCGTGTCGACACCCTTCGAGAGGTCGGGGATCGACGCAACCGGAGTGGGCGTCGCGTCAGCCGACGACGAGGAGCTGGACGAAGGCGGAGAGCTGGACTCGGTGGTCGTGCCACCGGTCGAGCACGCGGCCAGAGAGAAAGCGAGAGCGCCAGCAGCAGCAACTCCGAGTGTGGTCTTCATGTACTTACGCATGGTGTCAATCCTTTGTTCGTGTGTGGGGCGGATGTCCCCGACCTCTCTGCGCGGTCGTAACAGGGGTTCGGCACCCCGGCATATTTGGATGGCTCGCGTTATCAATTTGTGATAATCGGCTTACGCGTTGAGTCCCCCTCGGGGATGTAGCGGTCGGCGAAACCGGTCGTCACAGCACCGCGGATAGCGGCACTGGCGTCCCCGTTCACGCCCGTGCTGTTGAGCGAGATGAACATTCCGGCGTCGTCGTCGTCGGGGAAGATCTACCTTCGGGGTGCGCTGGCGGCGTTCCTGTCTACTTTTATGGCTTTGCTCTCACACGTGGCCGTAATTAGCACTGTCAGAACGCGGCCGTTTAGCGCTGCGTTCCACAGGGAGCTGTGCCCCGGTCAGGTTCTTCATCGATAGGGAAATTATCCGGGTCGCGCACTCCGCCGACGAGCACCTTCGCCAAGGGCGAGTTGGTCGGAGGCGTTGTAGTCAAACCAGCCTGGGCGCACGATTGTGTATGCGTTGCCGCTTGCTCGCACGAGGCGCTCACCGCGCCGCTTCCAGTCATGGCCTTCGGATCGGACAGTGACGCCGATCGCGGTCATTAGTGCAATGCGGACTGGGCGACCATCGAAAGCGGTGAGCACGTTCGCGACCGCTCCGTAGTCGACCACTTCTGCGGCGCCGGCGGCGCCGTGAGCGCCCTGAGCAAAGAGGACAGCGGCGGTCAATGGGGCGAATCCGAGACCCTGGCCGAGACCCCCGCAAACGCCTGACACGCTCACGCAACCTAGGTTGACAAACTGGTTCTTAGCAACGTAGGTTGACGACATGGAGTCTTCACAGATTGCGGCAGTGGCTGCCGACACCAGCGACCCGAAAGCAGGGTTGCGGGCCGTGGCATCGTTGCGCGTTCTCGCCGACACGTTGGAGCTTCGGCAAGTCGAAGCCGCGCTGCGGGCAGGGATGACCTGGCAGGACATCGCAGACGCGCTCGGGGTGACGCGGCAAGCCGCCCACAAGAAGCACTCCAAACGAGTCGACCCTACGATCCCGACCCCCAGGAGGAACGCATGAGCAAGTTCGTTCGCGCCGCTCAGACCAGTCAATCTCTGTCCCTCGCCGCTATGGAAGAAGCATCCCGAGCAGGGCTTCGCGTAGCGGACCTCGAGCACCTGTTCCTCGCCCTCGTCATCAGCGATCAACCCGCCGGAGCCTCACTGCGCAGCATGGGCATCGACATCGAGGGCGCCCGCCGTGCCGTCGAGGAAGCACATGCGGCCCAGCTGGCGTCACTCGGCATCGAGGCTTCATTCCCCGAGGCCGGACGAATCGTGTTTCACGAGACCGCCGGATATGAGTGGAGCAAACGCGCTTACGACGCCATCGCGCGCTCCGTCGAAAAAGACAAGAATGGCGATGCCGCCGCCGTGCTGCGAGAACTCGTCTCCGAGCCCAGCGGACTGATCGCCGACATCCTCAACCGCCTCGGCACGACACCTCAGGCTGTACTCGAACACCTCGAACACCTCGAACAGTTCGACGCGACTGCCGAAAGAACGGCGACCAAGCCCACACAGGTAAAGGGACGGGCGACAGGGTCGATCGAGACATTCGTTCCAGCGCCGATTGACGAAGTGTGGAAGTTGCTCGCGGACCCGGCACGCATCCCCGATTGGGAGATGAGTGTCGGCTCCATCGACGATGCAGGCCAGGACGTCACACCCGGTACGGTGTGGCACGGCGTCGCTCCTGCAAGCCGCCCGGATGGCAAGCCGGTGAAGGTGAAGCCCGGGTTCCGCCGCCGCGACATCGAACTCGTCACAGCGCACCGACCGGAAAGGATCGCGTGGAGCTTCACCTACCCCGATGCCCCACACAGCAATGCGATTCTGACGGAGTTCACCTTGGTGAACACGACCGGCGGCACCCAGGTGCAGATCACCAAGTCATGGTCGCGACGCCCGGGGTGGAGAAGGCTCGTCGCTTTACCCCTGCGTCCCATTCAGAAATTCCTCGTGTGGATCACCCTGTTCCAGACGGGCGGCGCGATCAGCCGCGCATTCCGCTGACCCGAGGAGCGACACCTCAGAGGCGAACGTGGAGGCGTGCGTGACCGCTGCCCACCTCCCTGTTGAGGCATTTTCTATCCGGCGCTCAGCGCACGCGAGGACTACTCCGTCGCACGTTGGATCGAGAGCGGGTACTTCCGGTCGAGGCGCGGCCCGACAACCACGAAGAGCAGGAAGATCGACAGAAGCCACCCGCCCACCCAGTAGCCCGGAACGATGAGCAACGCGATGTTGGGCCACAGGTCGGTAGCTATGGCAGCCAGAACCCCCAACGTCAGCACAGCCCCGACCCCGTAATACAGGCTCTCGAGACCTTTGGTGATCGTTCGCCGCCTTTCCTGTTGCAGCGCGCTTCGTCGATCCAGGTTGGTGACGGCGTCGTCGAACGTGGCGTCCTGGATCTCAGCGAAAAGGTCGCGCACGGTCACCTGCAGTGCGCGAGCCAGGAGGGTCAGGGTCTCGAGGCTGGCGTCGTTACCGGCTTCCAAGCGCTGGATGGTGCGCACCGTCACCGAGCTTTCCTCGGCCAACTTCTCTTGCGTCCATCCACGAGCTTTTCGCAGCTCCACGATTCGTGTCTCATTCATAGCCCCAACCCTACGAACCGGGGGAGTTTCGGGCCACGACACCAACCCGACATCTACCCGACAGCAAGCCGCCAACCCGAACAGCTGCGAGAACTGCTCGGTTCTCGCGTTCACTGTCGGCGGGGCATCCCCTCTTGGACAACGGCCTGGCTGGCCGTCATCGAGCCGTCATCGACTTTCCGCGAATCACGGATGACCCAGTAGACGACGACGAGAGCGAGGATGCCGACGAGGGGCGCGAACAGCGGAGCCAGGGATGTCGCAACGGGCGCATATCCGACAGCGAAAACGGAAACATCCCAGAGGCCGTGTAACGCCATGGCCCAGATGAGCGAGCCGGAGACGCGCCGCAAAATGTAGAACGCAGTCCCTGATGCGAACGCCATTGCCGCCTGCACAAGAGAAGCCGCCAGGGGCGCTCCGAGCGCCGCGTTCACCAGGTGCATCACGCCGAAGAGCGCGCTGGAGAGGAACCAGACCCACCCCTCGCCGAGCCGGGCACGAAATGCGGTGAGGACGAGACCCCTGGCCATGAGTTCTTCAGCGAAGCCCACCAGGACACCCAAGGCGATGAGCGCGAGCAGAAACGACGCGTCGAAACGAGACCAGTCGGTGTTCAGGAGATTGAGCACCGCAAGCACGAACATGAGCACGGGTACGAAGATCGGCCATTTGTGGCGCGAACGAGTGCGTTCGAACAGGGCAGGCCGCCACCATCCCAGGACCGACGTGACGACGATGAGCGCGACGGCACCGACGGCGAGGTCCAGGACGGCCCCGCGCCAGGTGGAGTCGGCCGAGGTTCCGATCTCGGGAAAGGGAACCCCGCTCAACTGTGAGACGACGAAGATGATGAGCACGTAGCCCGCCCAGATCGCGAAGCCGAGCCAGACTCGAGGAGTTACACGCATGGTGTGCCTTTCACTCGGAAGGGAGCTTTTCGGGAACTCTAGCCTGCGCTTGTGCGTTCGGGTCAGTTTGAGCGGCGAGTGATTGTGGGTTGCGGGGTCGCGGTGGGGTCGACAGCGACACGAACGGGCCCACCGGTAGCAGCTTGCCGTATGCCATCGTCGAGCTGTCCGAGCGGCACGGTTGTGCCGACGAGCTCAGAGAATGGCCATGACCTCCACCGTCCGATGATGTACTCCGCTGCTTCTCGAAGGTGTCTCTGGTTGTAGTTGTGCACGCCTCGGACGGTCAATAGCTGGCGAACGACCTGTTCCGGATCGAGCGGCACCGGTTCTGTCGGAGAAACACTGCCGACTAAAACCACCACTCCCCCGACGGCGGCGGAGGCGAGCGCGGTATCCACGGCAGCGCGTGAGCCGGAGGCTTCGATTACGACATCGAAGCCGTCGCCGCTGTCCGTGTCTGGGACCTGACGCGTGCTCGCCTGAGGTGCCGTTGGATCAATAGTGTCGGTGGCCCCGAACCGAAGGGCAAGGGCGCGTCGCTGCGGGTCTGGGTCGGCGACGGTCACGCGGGCCCCTCGGTCGGACGCCATTGCCGTTGCGCTCAGCCCGATGAGGCCCGCCCCCGAGACGAGAACCTCGGTTCCAGAAAGTTTGCGGATCGCAGCCGCAGCATCCAAAGCGGCCCAGGCGGTCGCGGTGCCGCAGGAGACGGGGGCCAGGATGGCGGCTGGCACGTCTTCGGGTACGCGGACGATCGGGGTGCCGTCGCGAAGGTGCACGTGGCTGGCGAAACCCCCAGAGAGGGCCCACCTGTCCTCGAGCTTCTCGTGGCCGTATTTGTGGAGCGTGCGACATTTCTGCGGGAGGCCTGAGGCGCACCGGTCGCAGTTCCCGCAGCTGGCCGCGATCGACCAGATGATGCGATCCCCCACGCGGAGCGGTTCATGGTCGACATCGAGCGGCGCTGTATCGCCGACGGCGACGATGCGACCGATTTGCTCATGCCCAAGAATCAGCGGGGCCGGGGCCGAGCGGTGTCCTTGCGTGGTGTGAACGTCTGATCCACAAATGGTGGCGAGTTCGATCGCAACAAGTACTTCACCTGGCAGGAGCTCGACGTCGACGAAAGCCACGGACTCGTGCGGCTGGCCGGGTTCGATCCAGACCATCGCTGTTGCGGCCGGTTCGAGGGTGTACCTACTGATGCTTTCCACAATGGCGGATGTCATCGGATGGCATCAACTGACTGTGAGGAGCGCGTCAGGTCGGTCGTTTTCAGCGCTCGCAGCTGGGTGACATCCGCGATGACAGCGTCGGCGCCCGCATTTTCGAGTGTGGGCCGGTCGTGGGAGCCGCTCAGGACCCCCACTACCAGTCCGGCGCCGGCCGAGCGTCCGGATGCGATATCGCTCGAGGTGTCACCCGTGACGGCTACGGCGCTCATCGCGCTGACGCCGGCACGCAGCGCGGCCGTGAGCACCAGATCTGGAGCCGGCCGACCTCGGCCGGCGTCGCTGGGCGAAAGCACGATATCCACGAGGTCCATCCAGCCGAGTGATCTGAGGATCGCGTCTCGTGTGACAGGTGCGAACCCTGTCGTCAATGCGACGGTGGTGCCCTCTGTGCGCAGCTGGCGGATGAGCGCTTCGGCTCCGAGGATCGCCTCGGCGCCGTCTTCCTCAATGAGTTCGCCGTATGCGTCCTCGAACGCCGCGGTTGCGCGGGACGCCGCATCGGTGTCCCCGTCCGCGAGGTGGGTGAACACATCGATCTTCGACATCCCCATCGTTTCGCGCACGTATGCGAGCGCTTCCTGCCAGGGCCGGCTCCGCGCGACACCCGTGCGCTCGGCGGCGCGTTGGAACGCTCGCTCGACGATGCCGTCATCGCGCACGGTGGTGCCGGCCATGTCGAACACCACAAGCTCGATATTACGAAGAGCGCTGTCGGCACTGAGAGGAGCGTCCGCCGAGTCGAGGCCGAGCGGGAGAGTCTGGGTGGTCATGAGGAGCCTTTCGACGAGGTGAGAGCGCCGAAGCGCTCGGAGAGTACGGTCTCGGACAGTCCGAGTCCTGTGGTCATGCCGATCCCGGTGGTCGCGGCGAGGGCGATGACCCCTTGTTCGGGTTCAGCAACGAGGAACTCGGTCGGCGCAGTGGCATAGATGCCTTGCCATCGTTCGAGAACCCGTGCCGACGTCCCGAACAGCTGTGTCGTCTCGGTGAGCAGTAGGTCGGCTGTGTGTTCCTGTTGAAACGGGGACGGGGTGATCGACGTGGCGTGTGAGTCACCCACGATGATGCTCCCGTCGGGCAGCTGGGTGTACATCTGGTTGAGATCGATGGCGGCGAGATCAGGGCGGTCACCGTGGAGGCGAGCCCTCACAGCGTCCGCTTCGGCGAGCTTCGCAAAACCGCTGTACCGGATGAGGGACCACCCGGTGAGGAGCGGTGCGGTGAGTGGATGCGCGAGGGGCATTTCCACGCGAAGCATGTCGAGCGCGCAGCGCCTGATGCCGTGCGATTCCGCGAGTACCGGTAGGAGCTGGTCGATGTCGTGGTTGACCGCGACGACGATCGTGTCGGCGTAGATCACGCCGCGGCTGGTCTCGACCGCTCCGCGTCGAGTGCGCCCCACGGATGTGCGGGTCAGGAACTCCACTCCGAGGTCGGCCAGGTGCCGGACGATTGCGGCGGCGGCTGCGCGTGGGTCGGTCTGCAAATCGAAGGGAAGATGGGCGCCCCCGACGAGCTGGTCACGGCTGACGGGGAGCACCGTCGCCGTTTCGTCCGCGTCCATCAAACGGACGGATGAGCCTCCCGCTGGATCGAGGCCGCCGGGCGCGTTCGCTGCTGCAGCTTCGAGAAGCGCCAGCTCGTCTGCGTGCCGGGCAATGACGTGGGTTCCAGATGTGCGCAGCCAGAATCCGGCGTCGTGGGCGAGCCTCAGCCAGAGTTCGCGGGCCACTTTGCCATACCGCAGCGCGTCGCCGGACTGAGGGGTGAAACAGAGATGACCGAAGTTGCGTACCGTCGCGCCGCTGGGTTCGATGCTGCGGTCGATGACGATGACGCGTTGCCCACGGCGCACGGCCGCGTATGCGGCGCCAAGTCCCACGATGCCTGACCCGACGACGACGACGTCGTACTGTGCGCTCATCGGAACACCTTCCGCATCCACATGGCGAGTCCTTCGATAACGAGCACGGTCACCAGAATCATGAGGACGATCGCCGTGACAGTGGCGTAGTTCGACCCTTGGCTAGCGTTCAGCAGGTAATAACCGATCCCGCCTCCTCCCACGATGCCCAGCAGTGTTGCGGCACGGATATTGGTGTCGAGGAGGTAGAAGGTGTGGCCGATCAGGGCGCGCATCGATTGCGGCAGCGTGGCGCCGGCGTATACCTGCAGGCGTGTGGCTCCCGCCGCGACCAGGGCGCGCTCGGGGCCCCGGTCGACTTCCTCGAGGGAATCGGCGATGAGTTTGCCGAGCAATCCGATGCCGCCGACGGCGAGTGCGATCGTTCCCGCCTGCGTGCCGAGTCCGCTGATGACGATGAGCACGATGGCGAGGATGAGTTCTGGGATGCCGCGGACTGTGACGAGCAGAAGGCGGAACCCGCCGCGTGTTGCGGCGTTGGGTGCGACGTTGCGTGCGGCGAGCGACCCGATAACAAGCGAGGCGACGACGGTGAGAAGCGCTGCCGCGAGAGCGATGACGACGGTCTCGCGCATGGCCTCCAGCATGGTCGTGAGGTCGTAGCTGCCGAAGGAGGGCGGCCAGAACTGCACGGCGACGGCCGGGATCTTGGCCCAGAAGGTGGCGAGGTCGGTCCAGCGGATGTCGGAGACGATCACGCCCGCCGCGATGGCGATGACGGCGACAGCACCCCAGATGGTGTTGCGCGCTCGTGTTGTTGTCCAGGGCCGTTTCAGCGCCGCCGTCGGGGATTCGAAGCGTGCTGCACCGGCACGTCGAACGCCCGACGGCGGCGCAGCTTTCGGGCGCGCGGTGCGTGCGTGGCGAACCAGTCGGTTGATCGGCCCTCGGCCCGTGTTCTCGGTGCCGAGCATGGCCCCGCGAACGACGCTCGACACGATTTCCATCGCCACGCAGAGCACGAAGATGACGATTGCGATGCCGATGCCCCGCCCGTAGTCGAGGGATTTGAAAGCGTAGGACATCTCGAGGCCGAGGCCCGCAACGCCGACATACCCCAAGATCACTGACCCGCGCAGGTTGATGTCGTTGCGGTGGAGAACGGTGGCGACCCAGGACGGCAGCACCTGGGGAAGAATGCCGGCGGTGAATTCATGCAGCTTTGATCCGCCCGCGGCGCGGATGGCGAGTCGAGGTCCTTCGTCGATCTGCTCAACAGCGTCCGCGAACATTTTCGAGATCATGCCGACCGAGTGCAGCCCGATGGCGAGGATGCCCGGCAGTGAACCGAGCGAGAACATGAGGACGAACACCATCGCGAGGACGACGTCGGGGATGGCTCGTGCCAGTACGCCGAGGAAGCGAGCGACCGCTTGCCATGCTCGCCCGGGCGAGGTGTTCGCCGCCGCGAGGTAGGCCAGCGGCACGGAGATCGCCGCGGCGAGGAGGGTTCCGGTGAGGACGAGCCCGAGTGTTTGGGCGGTGAGGGCGAGGAGATCGGCGGGTTCGGGGAAGGTAATGCCACCGACCCGTCTGAAGAATCGTTCGGCGTTCGACCAGCTCTCGATCATCCGGGGTACGGAGATGTCGATCTCGAGAAGGGATACGACCGCAAGGCCCCCGAGGGCGAGCAGAGTGAGGATCGCGGCAATGCGTTCGGGTGAGCGGCGCGGGCGGGGTGCGCGTTGGGCGACCGATGCTCGACGCGCGGAGGCTGCGTCGACCGTGCTGGGCGGCAGGGTGATGGTCACAGGGCAGCCTCGGTGTCGAGGAGTTCGATCTGCACGGCCTGCAGTTCGGAGGTGGACGTCGCGACGCGGCCGTAGATCTCCATGACCTCGGCTTTGCTGAGACCATCGGCCGGGGTGTCGAGAACAACGGCCCCGTGCCGAAGACCGACGATGCGGTCCGCCCACGAGATCGCCAGATCCACCTGGTGCAGGCTGCACAGAACGGTGAGGCCCTTCTCGGCTGCGATCTCTCGGATGAGTGCCATCACCTGGTCGCTGGACTCCGGGTCGAGCGATGCGACCGGTTCGTCGGCTAGGAGGATTGCGGGGTTCTGCATGAGTGCGCGGGCAATGGCCACGCGCTGTTGCTGGCCTCCGGAAAGCGTGTCGGCGCGCTGGTAGGCGCGGTCGAGGAGTCCGACGCGGTCGAGGTGCTGCAGCGCGGCGAGCTTCTTAGCCTGCGGATAGCTCCAGAGGCCGAGTCGTGGTCCGCGGAGGGTGGCCAGTGCGCCCGTGAGCACGTTCTCGAGAACCGTCAGCGATGGCACGAGTTCGAATTGTTGGAAAATGAAGCCGACTCGTCCGCGTAACGCGCGAAGTCGTCGGCCCGAGAGGGCAGAGACGTCATCGCCGAGAACACGCACGGTTCCGCGTGTCGGATGCTCGAGTGCATCCACGTGCCTGAGCAGGGTGGACTTGCCCGACCCGGAGAGACCCAGCAGCACCACGATCTCACCGCGGCGCACCGTCAGCGAGACACCCTCGAGGGCGGTCGTTTCGGTGCCGAACGTTTTGGTGAGATCGGTGATCTCGACCACATTCTCGGATGCGGTGGATTGTGACAGTGTCATCGGATTCTCCGGGTCAGGTATCGGTCGCGCTCGTGGTTCAGAGCGGCGTTACTACTTCTGGCACTGCGTGGCTTTGGTGACCTCGCAGATGTCACGGATTTCGTCGTAGTACTTGTCGTCGACGGGGGTCGTTGCGTAGAAGACGCTGCGGAAACCGTCGGAGTCGGCGCCCGTGATGCCCGCGGCGGCGATGTCATCGGCGGTGACCTCCGAGAGGATGTCGCGCAGCTTCTTCTTCACGTCATCGGGCAGCGTGTTCGACTCGACGATCGGTGCGCCCGGGACCATGGTCTCTGCGATGACCTTCACCTTGTCGGACTTCGCGACCTCGCTGTCTTCGGCGAAGCCGGCCTCGCACTCCACGCCTTCCCCCACCTTCTGCACGCTAACGTCATGCTTGCCGGCGAACACCGGCGTGACGTCCTTCTCCGGGTCGATTCCGGCTTCGAGCAGGTTGTAGGACGGGAACAGGTAACCCGAGGTGGATGACGGGTCGACGAAGCAAACCTTCTTGCCCTTCATGCCGGCGAGGTCCTTGATTGCGCTGTCGGCAGGCACGATCGCCTGCGAGTAGTAGCCGGGCTCCTGCCCTTCGGCGGTGGTGATGGAGGAGATCGGGGTGAGCTCGGCGCCGTTGTTGGTAGCCGTGACATAGGTGAAGCCCGAGAAAGACGCTACGTCGATCTGCCCGGCGATGGCTGCCTCGATCAGGGCGGCGTAGTCGGTCGACTCGTGGTATTCGACCTTCTTGCCGGTCTCCTGCGCGATGTAGTCCATGAGCGGCTGGTAGTTCGTTTCAGTTTCGACGGAGTCGGGGACGACGCCGAAAACGAGGGTGTCGGAATCGACGGCGTAACCACCCTCGGCGCCGGCGGAATCGGTGGAGGTCGAGGACGCGGGGCCGGAGCATCCGGTCAGCGCGAGGGACAGGGCACTGGCGACGGCGAGCGTTGCGACGGAGAGGCGTACGCGGGTCTTCATGATGGCCTTTCGGGCGGGAGTCGGAGGGACGACACCATCCTCAGCCACGGCACCGAGACATGTATACCTACGCCGCTTAAGTTCACAACGTGTTCACCTATGTTGCGCCTGTAAGTCATGAATCCGATCGCGACGACGGAGCTGGCAAAGCTAGTAGGGTTCCGTTGTGGCCGACGTGATGTACAAGCAGATTGCCGATGATTTGCGCGCGACGATCGCTCAGGGGCGGCTAAGGCCGGGTGACGAGGTGCCCACCGAAGGCGAGCTCGCCGCGAAATACAGCACCTCTCGCGGGCCTGTCCGCAATGCACTCGCTGCTTTGCGGACGGAGGGACTGATAGAAACAACTCGAGGGCGGCCGAGTCGCGTGTTGGCCCGCAAAGCACATCAGGCCGTCGATGTATCCATCCCGTTCACCAAGTGGGCTCGGGAGATGGGAGCGAAACCCGGTGCGGCAACACAGCAGGTGAGCCTGCGGCGGGCAGACGCGGACCAAGCCGCGCTGCTGAACATTTCTGACGGCGACTTCGTCGTCGACGTGCTCCGACTTCGCCTCCTCGATGAGCGCCCCACCATGGTGGAACGCCTCACATATATCGAACCGGTAGGGCGGCTCCTGTTCGACGTCGACCTGGATTCAGTGTCGATCACGGAGTACTTAGAATCGCGGGGACACAAATCCGCGGAAGTCGACCACGAGATCGACGCTGTAGCCGCCGACGCCACCGATGCATCACTGTTGGGGCTTGAACCGGGGTCTCCGATCCTGCGCCTACGGCGAGTCACTCGCGATCCGAACGGCCGGACGATCGAAGCGTCGGACGATCGATATCGAAGCGATATTGTTCGCTTCACCGTTGCTGCCTCCGGACGACGCAGCGACGGCACTCACTTCATTCGCCCACTCGGCATCTAGGTGCCCGTTTAGTAGGCGAGCATCACGATACCGCCGACGACGACTATCGACGCTCCGATCCGCCGGACGGCGGCCCCCTCCCGAAGAGCAAGCGCGCCGAACAGGGAAACCAGGACGACGCTGACTTCTCGGATCGGTGCAACGAGCGCGACAGGTGCCATCGTGACCGCGGTCAAGACAAGGATGTATGACAGCGGGGAAAGCACTCCGAATGCAAGGATTCGCTGCCAGTGGGCACGCGCGACACCCTTGAGCTCACTGCGTCGACGATAGGCCTGAGGGCCATAGATTATGACTTCGAGCACGGTGCAGCCGACCATGTACGCAACTGGTGAGAGATCCCACGTGCGTAGCGCGTGCGCGTCCCAGATCGTGTAAGCAGCGATAGATACTCCGGTCAGGATTCCGAAGATGATGCTGACATCCGGCCCGCGCCGGAGGCCGGGGAGAGACGGTTGTCGATCGATGAGTCCCGTCGCAACAACACCGGCGACGATGACGGCGATTCCAACGACAGCCACGACGCCCACATGCTCGCCGAGTAGCACGACAGCGAGGATTGAGCTCAAGGCGGGGCCCGTTCCTCTCGCGGTCGCATAAACCGTCGAGAGGCGCCCACGGGCGTAGCCCTGTTGCAGCACCAGCATGTAAAGCACGTGCAGTACGCCAGAGACGCCCGCGCCGATCAGGAAACCGCTAACGACGTCGGCGCCTCCGCTAGCGTCACCGAGACCGCCCGTCAACGGAATGAACGGCGCCCAGATGAGGGTGCTGGCGAGGGCGCCCCACCACAGGAAGGGCACTCCGATACGGCTCACCCCGTGAGCGAGGATGTTCCAGGCGGCGTGGCACACGGCCGCGGAGAGGACGAGGACGAGAGCGAAAACAGGCACAGCGGACCCTTCCGACCGCGCGAGGGCACGGCACGAGGATCCTCCAGGCTTCTATCCCTTGAGATGACGGCGTATCGATGGCGAACACCGTGGCGCCGCTCGAACCAGTCGGACGTGTTGTCCCGGAACCCTAGGCGCTATCGGAGCCGACCATAACAGGTCGTTGTGAACGAAGCGTTCACGTACATGAGTTTCCAAGAGCGCCGGTCAGGTCACTTTCTACACTGGGCTCGCTAGACCGTTTGGTGCCGCACGGCCCCCGGGGCTTTGTGGTCCGTTAGGCTCGGCGCACGTTCACAAAGTGAACGACGACGTCGGGAGATTCTGGTGACTGTGACTAAATCTGCATGGGCCCGCTTTTGGGACAAGGGAACGTGGTGGAAAGCGCTACTTTTCATCGTCGGGTATTGGCTGATCTACCAGGCGATCAGCTTCTCGGTGGCGGCAGCTGCCAGAGGATTCATCGACGCAGATAATCTTTTGAGCTCACCGCTGAGTGTGTTCTTCGGTCAAGCCGTTCCGATTCTGCTTGCCGGAGTCGTTTTGATCATCTTCGCGCGATCAGTTGGGTGGCTTGGGGACCTGTTTGGTCGCGAGCGTATTCGGGGGCAGCGGTGGATGTGGGTCGCTGTCATCCTTGTTCTGATCCCGATTCTCATGCGCCTGGTTGCAACTCAATGGTCAGCCTGGTCTGTTGCGCTCGTGCTGTCGATTCTGTTTCTGGGCTTGTGTGTTGGGTTCACCGAGGAACTCGCGACTCGCGGAATCGTCGTTCAGATGCTTCGTCGCGGCGGGGTCAACGAGGGCATCGTGCTTCTCTGCTCGGCCGGGTTCTTCGCACTGCTGCACGTGGGGAACTTTGTGAGTGGGCAGGCCCCGCTGATCGTCTTGTCGACCGTGGTGTACACGTTTGGTTTCGGAGCAATGATGTACTTGTCACTTCGGGTGACAGGGCGTCTTGTTTGGGCGATTCTGCTTCACGCGGCAACGGACCCAACCACCATCTTGGCAACCGGTGGAATTGACGCGCACTCTGGCACCGTGAGTGGCTCCACGGGCCTTATCGTTCTCGCGGGGGCTTTTGACGTGATCTATGTGCTGCTTGCCCTCGTCGCGATTTTTGTCGTGAGGAAGCACTCCACGAAAACGCAATCCGCGCCCCTGCGGCCTGACGTAGCGTAGGTAGCGACTCGACGCCGCGATTCACCTAGACGTCGCGGCGTCGAGTGACAACTATCGCAAGCGCAGCCAAGGCTAGCGCCCACGCGGCCGACCAGATGGCGGCTCCGAGGACACCCCATCCGCCCGGGTCCGGTTCAGCCGAGTACAACGGCGCGGCGGAGGCGCCGGGAATGGTGTCGGCGATGAACATGACCGCCTCGATCGGCACTGCGTGGATGAGCCCGGGGAGAAGGAACAGGAACGCGAGCACCGCGGCAACCGACCCGATAGTCGAACGGATGAGGAACCCGAAGGAGAGAGACACGACGCCGATGCAGGCGAAATAGAATGCCGCCCCGAGAAGGGCACGGAAGGCGAAGCCGTCCAAAATCAGGTCGCCATCGGCGCGGATCAGCACGCCGGCCACGTATGCCAACAGCGTGGCGATGAAGCCGAGGAGGAAACCGACGGCGAATACGACCAGGGTTTTTGCAATCACGACCGGGGTGCGGCTTGGAACGGCCGACATGGTGACAGTGATCGATCGTGTTTCGTATTCCGCTGACACAGCCAAGACGCCGAGGACGATCATGATGATCAGCACACTGAAGAGGGCTGAGCCGGTGCTTTGGGATGCAGCATCCAGGATGCCCTCGGCCGGTGTCTCGGCGCCGCGGTTGATCGTCTGGGCGGCGGCGAAAAGTGTCGGTGCGACGAGACCGACCCCCACCAGCCACCAGGTGGATCTCAAGCCGAAGAGCTTCACGAACTCCGACCTCACCACTCCCACCATCGTGACGTGCGGGCCGGCGGTGTTTACTGATGCGGGTGTCGCGCTCATGCGCCTGGTCCTCTCGAGGGGGTCGTCGGGGGCGGCGTGGAACCGAACTGTTGCTCATCCTCGGTCAGAGCGAGGAAAGCATCTTCCAACGAACCATGGCGGGCCAGGAGCTCATGCAAGACGACGCCGGCGCTGAAAGCGAGTTCGCCGACCCTCTCGACGGGTAGGCCGCTGACGACGATGGCTCCGTCGGCTTCGGTTGCCGTCGAACCTCCAGCGGCACGGATCGCCGTGATGAAGGGCTCAGGTGTCGGTGTTCGCACGAGAACGTCGGCGTGCGTTGCGCGCGCCACGACCTCGTCGATGGGAGCAGCCGTGATCAGTTTTCCGCGCCCGATGACGATGACGTGGTCGGCGGTCAGTGCCATCTCGCTCATGAGGTGGCTGCTGAGAAGAACCGTGCGGCCTTCGCTGGCCAGGTGGCGAACCAGGGAACGAACCCACCGCACACCATCCGGGTCGAGGCCGTTGACCGGCTCGTCGAGCACGAGCGTTTGCGGGTCTCCGAGGAGGGCGCCCGCGATGCCGAGGCGTTGCCGCATGCCCAACGAGAACGCGCCGATGCGTCGCTTACCGACCGTTGCCAGGCCCGTCATTTCTAGAACCTCGTCGACTCGGCGGTCAGGAATCGACTGGGTGGCCGCCAAGCCAAGCAAATGGTTGCGCGCACGACGGCCCGGATGAAGCGCCTGCGCGTCGAGCAGCGCGCCGAGCGTGCGGAGCGGTGCGGCGGCCTGAGAAAACTCGACACCGTCGACGGTGGCCCGTCCCCCGGTTGGGCGCTCGAGCCCCACGAGAAGCCGCATCGCCGTGGACTTGCCGGCACCGTTGGGGCCCAACAGGCCCGTGACCTCGCCCGGCTTCACCGTGAAGCTCAGATCATCCACAGCGAGAGTGTGGCCATAACGCTTCGAGAGATGTTCAAGTTCGATCATGCGACGTGCTCCCGACGTTGGGGGGAAGAAGCCGTATCCGATTCGACGTTTCGTCGCCTCGGTCGTGGTCCTGAGCATAGCTGCGGCAGGCCAACACCTGGTCGCTAGTTGTGCTGGATGTCGGGGACGGGCGCAGCCCCGGTCGACGGGTCCCGGTGGGCCGAGGCGGTCCGGGCTGCGGCGCGACAAGCTCTGCCGCAGCCCGTCAGGCTCGGGACTAGGCGGCCGTGCGGCGCGCGGCGAGCTTGCGACCGCTGTCGGCGGCGTTCCGCTCGGCCAGATCTCTGAGTTCGTCGGCGATATCGGTGAACTGGTCGAGGGCCGGGTTCACGCCCACGAGGGTGAACGCGCGGGTAACGACCTCGAGGTCGAGCTTCCAGACATCCTCGAGGATGCGGCGCATCCAAGAAGTGGCGTGGTCCCAGCCCTCGCGGGGAGTTCCGGCGGCGTAGTTGCCACCCTGAACGGTGACGAGCACGGCGGGTTTGTCAGCGAGCGCGTCGGGAGCGCCGGGGGCGAGGCGCGGATCGGTGATGAGAAGGTCGACGTAGGTCTTGAAGTGCTGCGAGACACCGAAGTTGTAGAGCGGCACGGCGAACAGCAGGGTGTCGGCGCCGATCAACTCGTCGGCCAGGGTCGCGGCCAGCTCCACGGCGCCGACCTGCTGGGGGGTGCGGTCGGCTTCCGGGGTCATCGACGCGCCGACGGCGTCGGCCCAGGCTGTGGCGGGGATCGGGTCGACGCCGATGTGGCGGCGGGTGATCGCGGCGTCGGGGTGGGCGGCGGTCCACTCGGCCTCCACGACATCGCCGAGCGCGCGGCTCGTCGAGCCTTCGGTGCGGATGCTGGCGTCCAGACGGAACAAAGACATGGTTCTCCTTCTCGGTCTGCCGGACTCGTGATCCGGCATGGGTTACGATTAGTGACTATTCAGCACCGTTGCCCGTTACGGCAACTGAGGCCCTGTTACCGCGGGGTAACCGAGAGGCAAGCGTGACCGATCTGTCCCAGCGCGAGCTGACCCTCATCAGCGCCATGAACGACCGGCTCGGCGACACCATGCCCGCCATGGCGCGGCTCTGCACCGGCGAGTCGCCAGACCTGTTCCGTTCGCTCCTCTCTCGGATCGGCGACAAGTGGACACTGCTCGTCATCGGCATCCTCGGAACGGACCGCAGGCGGTTCACCGAGATCGCCGAGCTGATCCCGGGCATCTCCCGCCGCATGCTCACGGTCACCCTGCGCGCCCTCGAACGCGACGGCCTCATCACGCGCACGGTTTACGCCGAGGTGCCGCCCCGGGTCGAGTACGAACTCACCGACATCGGGCGTTCCCTGCAGGCGCTCGCACTCTCCCTCGCCGAGTGGGTGAGCGATCATCAGCATCAGATCTCCGACCACCGACGCCGGTTCGACGGCGCTGGACAAGAGATCTCCGATGAAGCCGAGCGCGGCCAGAGCGCAACGGTACGAGCGAATGGGTCTTGACGCCACACTCGCTTCAGGAGTCGCGCCGGTCTGATCCGGTCGCGCTAGCCGACGAGGTGAGTGACGGTCTGGGATGCCGCATCCCACCGTCGCAGCGCCGTCGCCTGTGCGTGCAGCTCACCGGAGACAAGAGTCATGCCGCGGGAATGTCCGACAACGAGTCGAGGGCAACCGCGATCGCCGTCGGCCCACTGGTGAGCTCGAACTGCTGCCGCACGGTGGAGGGTGCCTCGAGGACGAGCCTGATGAGACGAGCCAGGTCAGCGCGGGGCAGGGCGCCCTGAGGGACGCTCGTCCCGAGACGGACACGGCCGGTCGGGCGACCCTCCGTCAGGGCGTCGGGTCTGATGATCGTCCAGGCGAGAGGCGTGGCGCGGAGGTGCGCGTCAGCGGCGCGCTTTGCACGGAGCAGACGGACCACCTGATCGCCGCCGAAGTCCTCGTCGGTCCGGTGGGCGGAGACGAGGACGAACCGCTCGACCCCGGCGACGACAGCCGCGTCGACGGTTCGGATGATCGCTTCACCGTCGATCTGCGTCACCGTCTCGGGGGATGCTCCCGAGCCACTGCCGGCTGCGTACACGACGACCTCGACCCCGTCCACGGCCCGTCGCAGGTCGTCCGGCGAGGAGGTGGCGAGGTCGAGCACGATCCCGCGAGCTCCTGCATCGTGGAGGTGAGCGAGGTGCTCACCTCTGCGCACGAGGCCGGTCACGGCATGGCCCGCCCGCACGAGCTCGTCGACCACGCGGCTGCCCGTTCGACCGTGGGCGCCGACGACGAGGCAGGTGGTCATCGGAGCATGACGGTGCCGCCGTCGACGGCGATGGTCTGTCCGGTCACCCAGCCCGCCTCGGAGCTCAGCAACCACCGGACGCTCGCGGTGATGTCCTCCGGCTGTCCCACGCGGCCGACGAGGGTGCGGGCGGCGGCGGTCGCGATCATGGGGGAGCTGTCGCCCAGCCCGGCCGCGTCGAAGAAGTCGGTGTCGGCGACGAAGCCGGGGGCGAGCGTGTTGACCGTAATGCCGCGCGCGCCAGCCCGGATGGCGAGGTCGCGCCCGTAACCGGCGACGGCGGCCTTGGCGGTGGAGTAGGGGCCCCCGCCACCGTCGAGGCCGGCGGTGGAGCCGATCAGGACGATTCGTCCCTCCGTGTCGAGCAACCGAGGGAGAAGGCCCTCGACAGGCAGGACGACGGTGAACAGGTTGACTCGGAGAGCGTCGGTCCAGGCGCTCTCGATCGCGGGGAGGTCGGTTCCGGGTCGGCGGAATCCGCCCTGTCCGCCCGCGGCAGCGACGACACCCGTGATGCGCCTGTCCCCCACGGCGTCGAGGATGCGGCTGACGCCGTCGACGGTCGAGGCATCGGCGATGACGGTGGAGATCCTCCCGGGGTTTGCCGCGGACCGCTGCGTCTGCACGAGCGGGTCCGCGCGTCGACCGACGATGAGGACGTCACGCCCGAGCCTTACCTGGTCGAGGGCGATGTCACGGCCCATGCCGGTGCCGCCGCCGATGACGACGACCAGAGGAGAGGCGTGGGAGGAAGGAGAAGTCATGTCGGGTCCTTTCGGGGACTGTCAGGGAGGGGCGTGCACGCATCGAGCGCGTGCAGGAAGGCCAGTTGTTGTGCGGACGTGAGGGGGCTCAGGAGCTGCTGTTGGGCACGTTCGACCGCTGGCTCCGCCTCCCTCACCACTTGTGCTCCGGAGGGCGTCAGCGCCAACGGTCGGCGGCGGCCGATCACTTCGTCGGCATGCCGGGCGAGGAGGCCTCGAGCATCGAGCTGAGCAGTCACGCGCCCCAGCGCCTGGGGCGTGATGAGGAGGAACCGCGCGAGATCGGCATTGCTCGTTCCTGGGTTGCGGTCGACGAAGACGAGCGCTCCGTACTCCGTCGCCGACAGCGCGAAGGGGCCGAGCGCAGCCTCGACCGCCTGCCGTGTCGCGCGGTGGAAGCGTGACGCTGCCAGGCCGAAGTCATGTCCGGGCAGTGCTCGCGACTCGTTCATATAAACCAAGGTTACATGAGGTCGTGAGTTCGGCAACCGACACAGGAAGCCGAAACAGATACGCGACCGTGACGCCAATCAATCCCTCAAGCGTTTTTTGTGGCGGCGATGGTGGAGGAACTCGTCGCTCCGATCTGATCCGGTCGCGCTAGCCGACGAGCTGAGTGACGGTCTGGGATGCCGCATCCCACCGTCGCAGCGCCGTCGCCTGTCCGTGCAGTTCACCCGAGACAAGGGCCCGAGCCGCGGGGATGTCCGACACCCGAAGTCGTCGCGCGAGCGTCACGTGCGGCGTCCACTCCCCCGGTCGCGTATGCGGCGCATCCGAATCCATCAGCAGATCGTCGCCCCTCAGAGCGGCAACGCGATCAGAGGGCCGGAGCGGCACGTCGTGGCTGCCGTGAGCACCGGCGAACTCGCGCCGATCCGAGCTCGCCTCGGCCGGAACGCCGGCGTGCACCATCCGATGCAGTTCCTCCAGCTCGGGCGTGAGCGCGACCGGGCGCACGAAGACGCGACGATCGCCATCGCCGAACAGGATGGGTTCACCCAACGTCACCGCGAGCGGCAGGGTGGTGGCGATGCGGGCGAGCAGCGCGCCATCCAGCGGCGCGAGGGTCGGCCGCACGAGCAGGGTTACGTGGGGCCGGTTGCTCGGAGAGGTGCGCGGCGCGAGGCTCGACATCCCCGCATCGGCGAGCACCGCCCATTCCGCGCGCACCGCGTGTTCGGTTGCCCGGTCGAGAAGAAGCTCGAGGCTGACGACGTCGCTCATAGCGGGCGAGCCTAGCGCGAAGAACTGTCGCGCTCACCCTGATTCCCGCCAGGTTGGTGCGCGCCGACCCTGACCGCCCGTCGCTCCTGAATAATGAGCCCATGAGCGACTACGACGGCACCACCCCGATCTCGCACCACTCCGACGACCACAAGGACGGGCCCACCACGAGCGCGCGGCGGGTCATCGACCTGAGCCATGTCATCCGAGAGGGCCTCGTCACCTACCCGGGCCTGCCCGTGCCGTCGTTCACCCCGCACCTCACGCGCGAGCACTCGCGCACGGTCTATGCCCCCGGCACCGAGTTCGCCATGGACATCATCACGATGATCGGCAACACGGGCACCTACCTCGACAGCCCGTTCCACCGCTATGGCGACGGCCCCGATCTGGCCGGGCTCGACCTCTCGACGCTCGTCGACCTGCCCACGGCCGTGCTGCACGTTCCGGATGCCGCGAGCCGAGGCATCCCGGCCTCAGATGTCGCCCGCCTCGTCGCCAATTGCAACCTGGACCTCGCCGGTTACGCGTTGCTCGTGCACACCGGTTGGGACACACGCTTCGGCACCCCTGAGTATGGTTCGGGCGCGCCGTTCCTGGCCGAGGACGCCGTCGACTACCTCATCGAGGCGGGCGTGGCGCTCGTGGGCATCGACTCGCTCAACATCGACGACACCGAGTCGGGCGGCGAACGTCCCGTGCACTCGAAGCTTCTGGCTGCGGGCATCCACGTGGTCGAGCACCTCACCAACCTGGGCTCGGTGCCGACGACGGGGGCTCGCTTCACGGCGGCGCCGCCCGCGGTCGAGGGTTTCGGCACCTTCCCGGTGCGCGCCTACGCCATCGTCGCCTAGCGACGAGACGCGGGACGGGCCCTCTCTCGAGAACCGCCCGTCCCGACCGAACGCTCGGGCCCGAATCCCTGGGCAGCTGAACTCAGTGCGCGAGCTGGTGCACGCGCTGCTGCGAGATGCCGAGAAGCGCTGCGGCGTCGACCTGCGTGACGCGTTGCTCCGAGACGAGCGAGCGCACGGCCCTCCTGCTGAGTTCGGCGGCCTGTCGGGATGCTTCGTCGGCCTGTTCGCGCAGCCGGCCCGCCTCTCGCCACGCCTCGGCAACCTCGCTGGGGAGCTGAACCTCGACGTGGACCTCGATGTCGTCGGGCTCGAGATCGAGCAACGCCGACACCAGACCGGTGGCCATGTCGTCGATTTCGCGCACCGAGCGCGCCTGCGTCACGGCCTGCAGTTCGTCGACACTCACGATCCACCACCGGCCCTCGCGCCGCGCGGTCGCCTCGAAGCGTCGCTTCGACCTCGAATGCGAGTTCGTCATTCCTGCCACCAGTTACCTCCAGCTCTCGGGCGGGTTCGGCACGACCTTGATGATCTGCCTCACCACACCGGGCGACACGGTTCCGTGTCTCGGAATCGCCAGCGTGAGCTGACCGTCGGCTCTCGACCAGACATTGTGCCCGCCCCGAACGCGAACGAGTCGCCAGCCGGCGCGGCGCAAGAAACGCTCGACCTCCCGCTGTTTCACTTCCTTCGTCATTCTCGCAAACTAGGCGGGATAGTGCGACCCTACTGCCCCCTCTTGTGATCTGTGGCCGCATCGCCGAAAGCTCCCTGTGGAGAACGTTTCGGCCTAGAGTTCGAGCATGAGTCTTCGTGTGGCCGTCATCGCGGGTCGGCTGATTTTGGCCGCCGCAGCGCTCGCCGGCGTGATCACGCAACTGGTGATCTCGGCGGGCCTCGGGTTCGACCTGGTCAGCTTCTTCAGCTATTTCACGATCCTGTCGAACCTGTTCGGCAGCGTGGTGTTCATCGTGGGAGCGGTGCGCCTCATCCGCCGGGTGCCACCGACGCGCGCCGTTGACGCCATCCGCGGGGCCTCGGTCGTCTACCTCGCCTTCGTCGGCATCGTCTTCGGCGCGCTCCTCCAGGATGTCGACCTCGGCGCCCTGCAGCCGTGGATCAACGTCGTGCACCACATGATCATGCCGGCCGCCGTCGTACTCGACTGGATCGTCTGGCCACCCCGCTCACGCCTCTCGGTGCGCGCGGCACTCGCCTGGATGATCTTCCCGGCCGCCTACGTCATCTACTCCCTCGTGCGCGGCGCCGCGACCGGCTTCTACGCCTACCCCTTCTTCAACCCCGACGCCAACGGCGGCTATGGCGGCGTCGCCCTCTACTGCGCGGCGCTCATCGTCGTCTTCGTCGCCCTCGCCTTCGCGGTCCGCTGGATCGGCAACCTCGGCCAGCGGCGGACGGCGCGCGACCACCCGGAAGTCACCCGCCAGGCCCTCTAGAGGACTTTCGGCGCTACCGGCTCGCGCGTGCGAGGCCCCGCGGGGTCTTCGCCCCCGAAGCCGGATGAGATGTCGACAAGGTCGTATCGCGCCGCCACAAGAAGTACCTGCGTGCGATCGCGCACCTGCCATTTGGCCATGACACGGCTGAGATGACTCTTCACTGTCGGTTCCGACAGCCGCAGATCACGGGATATCTCGCTGTTCGACCGGCCGCCCGCGAGCGAGACCACGACCTGCACTTCGCGCCCCGAAAGACCGTGCCGGCGCGGATCCGGAGCTGGCTTGCGGCCGGGTTGCTCTCGGACGAAGCGGATGACCTCGCGAGACGCTCGAGCAGAAAGAACTTCACATCCGGAGGCGACACTGCGGATGGCCACCGTGAGTTCCTCCGGTTCGCCGTCGGCCCACACCACTCCGGCAGCTCCAGCGCGCAACAGCGCAACCGCGGACTCGCCGCTCGAGAAGATCGCGACGATCCGAGCGTTCGAATCGCCATCGAGAGCCTGTTCCGCCACAGAAGCGCCCTCCGATTCGACCAGGCGCGGGCCGAGCACGATGATGTCGGGGTTCAGGGCAGCCGACTGCCGCACGACAGCCTGCGGATCACGCGCCTCTCCGACGACGGTCAATTCCGCATCACTATCTACGAGCTCTCGCAGGGCGCGCCGCAAAAGAGCTTCTCGCTCGGCTACGAGAACCGTGATGCGACCAGCGTCGGACATAGCCCCTCCTCGACGACTCCGAAGCTACTAGAGCGACTCGCTCACTCGAGCGCGGCTCCGAGCGCTTCGTGCGCGCTATTGCAAACGACCCGGTCCAGATCGGCCAGGGGTGTTCGCGTCATCGTGGGAACCCTCGGCCCCTTCGCCGCGGCTCACGAGATCGATCTCCAGCGACAGAAAAGTTGAAAGCACCGCCGGCTCAACGGCGTGTCGAATCCTGTCTGCACACCTCGAGAGTTCCGCAGCCGCCTTTCGTTCACACCTTGAGCATCGAGAACGACCGACCGAGCCAAAAGGATGACGGCCCGCGCTCCATTCGAACGTTGTGACCACAACAGGGGCCACCTAGCGTCGTGAATGACTTCTGATATTCCAACATCTGAATCAGAAGTCATCCACAACAACGAGAGGAGCCCGCATGGGCGCAGTACTGAGATTCATTGTCTGGCTGGGAACGCAGATCGGCCGATTCACGGCGCGCACGATCAACCGGGCAATCGCGTGGGCCCGGCGCAACGCGAAAACTGTCCAGCGCTGGATCGAGCGCGGCGTGAACTACGGCACGATCCTTATCTGGATCCTTCAGGCACTAGGAATTCAGTGACCGAAGCACAAAGCGTGCGGCCCATCTTCTACATGGGCCGCACGCGGTGAGTAACTCTAGTCCACTCCAGATGGATGATTCGATGACGCCCATGCCCCCTGCCACCGCGGATCTGCTCGACGCACACCTTCCTCCGGTTGCCCTTCGCTACCTCACGGCCCGCTCGGGGATCGAACTGGCAACCTCCGCCCTCGCCGGCGTCGCGGCACTCGTCACATTCCTGCCACGGGCCTGGCTCGCTCCCGCGCTGATTTTCCTCGCCGTGGTGGCCATCCTCGGTTTCGGTGTCGACTTCGGCCTCGTGAATCAGATGCGGATGGCCTACACGACCTACAGCGTCTCGGCCGATGTCGTTCTGATCTGCCGCGGACGCTTCTTCCGGCGAACGACTTTCATCCCAACGGCACAAATCCTCAATGTCGAATGCGCTCAGGGGCCTCTCCTCCGAGGTTTCGGCCTGATGACTGTCAGGTTCGTCTGCATCACGGATGTCGAGCGCCTCGGCCCGCTCTCGGCACAGGACGCCGAAGCCATCCGCCGCTTCGTGTTAGCCTCTCACGCACGCCACGAAGGTGCGGGCGAGACGAGATGACTGCGCTCGGCGCGAAGACGCGAATGCCGCTCACGTATGTGGGAGCCGAACTACTTCGACATCTGCCCACCATGGGTGGTCTCACGGTGGGCGGCCTCCTCTCCAGCTCTCGCCCGGAATCGTGGCCGGGAGCCGCAATTTGGATCGTCATAGCTCCCCTTCTCGCCTTCCGTATTGCCGAGCCCTTCTACCGGCGCCGGACCTTCAGCTTCGCCCTCTCGAGCTCCGGCGTCCTCGTTGAATCGGGCTTGCTGGACGTGCGCAGGCGAGAACTGCGATGGTCCTCCGTCACCGCTATCGACACGAAAGCGCCGTGGGCTTTCGCCCAGTTCGGTCTCGTCGAGGTCGATCTCCTGCAAGCCGGCGAGGAGGAAACGCATGTCACGATCCCGGCGATCACGACGGAACAAGCCGATGCGTTCTTCACTGAGTGGCGGCGACACCGCGACACGTCCGCGGGACTCACGCCCGAGCCCACAACGCCGCCCTCCGGCGACACTCTCGTCTATCGAGCGAGCGCCCTCGATCTGGTCATCGCGAGCGCGATCTATGGGCACCTCATTGCGGGCGGCGCAGCTTTTGCCCTCTCCGCCTTCGATGCGCTGGACACGGTGGGGCTCACCGTCGATGCGCTCTCACCAGGGAAAGTCGTCTTCGTGTTCGCTATCGCTGCGGCAATCGTGATGATCGCTGCGGGGGCCGTACTCACCACAATCATTCGTTTCGGCGGTTTCGCCGTCTGGACAACACCGGAGGGGACGACGGTTCTGCGATACGGCCTGTTCTCGCACCGAAGCCGACGCGTCGATGCCGCCGCGATCCTCGGGGTCACGGTGAAGCGAAACCCGATGGAGGTTCTCCTCGGGCGCTGCCGGCTCGCAATTGTCACCGCTGATTCGTCGCAGCACCTGGGGACGAATCTCCTGCTTCCCTCCCTTCCCACAGCCGTGGTCGCACGCGTTCGAGCGACCGCTTTCACGGGCTTCGGGGATTGCGAAAGCGTGGGTGCCGGCCACCAGACGGCAGCGCGCATGGCATCGGTCGCGGCACTCACCGCCATCCCTCCCGTACTGCTCGGTTTCGCCCTGGTTGAGGCGTACGAGTGGCCGCCCCTTCCCGCAGTCGCCGCGGCTGTCGCTCTTGCCGTACTGATCGTCCTCACCAGCCGCCTCATCGGTCGGCGCTACACCCTGCACCCCGGCCCTCGAACTATCGGGGTCACGACCCGGCACCTCACTACACGCACGGACACAATCCGTCTTTCGGCTGTACACGTGGTCGACGACAGGCGCATCATGGGCCGCCTCATCCTGTCGCGCATACACATCTATGCGGGAGGGCCCCGCGCTTTTCGGCTCCTCGGTCGCGGCGTGGCAGACATCCGATCGATTCTCGGCCGACCCGACGCGCCCGACCGCCTTCCGGTTGGCCCGCCCGCCACGAAAGGAACCGATCGATGATCGACGTGAGAGACGTCTCGAAGGCCTACGGTGGACGAAAAGTTCTCGACACCGTTTCGTTAGAGGCTCCGGACGGCTGCGTAACGGGTCTCGTCGGGCCGAATGGTGCCGGCAAATCGACCCTCTTGAAGACCATCGCGGGCGTGTCGATTCCCGACGCGGGCGCTGTGCTGATTGACGGGATGTCGCGCGCATCCGCCCCTCAGCCGGCGCAGCAACTCGGCGCATTCCTCTCGGCCGAGGTCATACCGCCTCACCTCACAGGGCGAGCCTTCCTCCGATTCGTCTGCGATCTCGCGCACGTCCCGGCTGAGCGTGCGCAGGCGCTGCTCCAGGTCGTCGATCTGCTGCCCGCCCAGAACCGCCGCGTGCGCACCTATTCGCTCGGAATGAGGCAACGGCTCGGCATAGCTGCGGCACTCGCCGCCGACCCGCGCAACCTCATCCTGGACGAGCCCATCAACGGTCTCGATCCCGAAGCGATCCAGTGGCTGCGGCAATTCCTCGTGGACGAGGCGAGACGGGGGCGGGCAATCCTGCTGTCGTCTCACCACATGGCCGAGCTCGCTCTCGTTGCCGACCGCATAGCCGTGCTGCACGGCGGGTCGGTCGTTCGCCACGGGTCGACGTCGTCCTTCGTCACGGCGACGGAGCACGACGTCTACATCGAGTCCGATCAACTCGCCGACGCAGTGTCGGCGCTCGAGCGCGCGGGCCACTCCCTCGCGGCGCAGCGAAGGGGCGCGGTCGTGCGCGGCGCCCGTCCCGACGACGTCGGGCGCATCGTTTTCGGCGCGCGGGTCGGCCTCACCCACCTGTCGGCGCTGTCGAAAACGCTCGAGCAGACCTACTTCGAAACCCTCTCGCCCCGCGACCCATCGAACGGACCATCGTGACAGCCCTCGCATCCGACTCTCCCTCGCTCGCCGAAACAACCGAGGTTCAGACACTCGGACACGTTCTTGGCGCCGAACTGCGGCGAGCGCTGCGGGCCGGTGGCCATCGCGCCGCTGTGATCAGCTCGTGCCTCCTGGGGGTAACCGGGGCCGGGGTTGGTCTCCTGATCCTGACGGCGCTCGGGCCCCAGGTGGTGCGCGACCTCGGTCACACGCTGCCGGCCGAGGTGGGGGCATCGCTCGCCGCCATGGTCTTCGCGATCGCGATATCGGTCTCGGTTGCGCGCGAGAACACATCCGGCCTGGTCGCGACGTCGCTGGTTCTCGTACCCCGGCGCGGTCGGTTGTTCGGGGCCCGCTGGGTGGCGGTCGCGATCATCGGCGCGCTCTCCGCCGCGGTCAGCTCGACAACGGGTCACGTGCTCTCCAGCCTGGTTCTCGGGATGCAGCCCCACGCAGCCCTGATCGCCACTATCGGTGTCGTCACCTCGACGCTGGCTGCGGCATCCGTGATCTCGCTCGTCTTCTTCGGCGCGTCGCTGGCGAAAAATGTCGCCGCATCGAGCCTGGTGACGGTCGCGGTACTCGTCGGGGCGCCGCTCGTCCTCGGCATCGCCCAAGGGATACCCGTCCTGAACGGAGTGGCCGGTGGCCTCAACGCCATTCTGCCGACCACGCTCTTCTCCGCCGCGACCACGATCGCCGCCCCTGCGCTGCTGACGCTCGGCCCGCTCGCGCTGGCGCAACTCGGTCTGGCGACCTGGGCCGCCCTCGCAGGTCTAGCGAGTTGGGCGCGTTTCAGACGGTCAGACATCTAACCGTTCGACGCGGTCGCGTCCGCTACGGCGCACGACGGAGCTTGCGATCGCGTGAGTGACTGCGGCAGCCGCGACGCCGCTGACCACGGCGATCAGGATGCGGATGATGAAGTGCAGGTCGGTCCAGACGGTCAACCCGATGCTGACGCCGGTTATGACGACGAAGAGGGCTACGGTGCCGAGACGGTCAGGTAGAGATTTCTGCTTTTCGCGCATGACCAACTCTAACATTTCGATACTCTGAACCATTGTTCCGGGGTCGCCGACTGCATTGCGAGGAGAGGGCGCATCCGTCTCCACGCCCGTTAGTGGCGCTAACCCGAATGCGTTAGCGTTTCAGGGTGGCGACGCGCGAAGAGATCATCCGGGCAACGGCCGAGCTCTTGGCGGCATCAGAGACCGGGGATGTCTCGACCCGCGAGATCTGCGAGCGCGCCGGCATCCAGGCACCGACGCTCTACCGGCAGTTCGGCGACAAAGATCGGCTCATCGCGACGGTGGTCGACGAGGCGTTCTCGCGGCACCTCGACCCCAAGCGCGTGCCAGCGCCGGACGCCGACCCCGTCCAGATCGTGCGCGACGACTGGGATGCGCACACCACCTGGGCCCTAGAACATCCCGTGTTCTATCGCCTGATCTTCTCGCCGTTCGTGTCGGGCAGCCGGGCGGCCGCCGACGCTCACGCGTTCCTGCAGCGCGACCTCGAACGCGCCGCGGCGGTCGGACTTCTGACCGTGTCGGCTTCGGTCGCCGCGCAGATGATCCTGTCGGCCAACGTGGGAGCTTGTCTCATGATCATCAACCGGGGCGCCGAGTTCGACGACCCGTCACTCTCCGACCGACTGCGCGACGCCATTCACGCGCAGGTCTTCGGCGACTCGGTCTTCACCGCACCGACAGGCGTTGCCGCCTCGCGCGCCGCCGCCGACACCGAGGCCCGGCTCGCGGCCGTCGCCTCCACTCTGGCGGCACTCTTGCACGACAACTCCCCCGCGGCCGAAGACATCACGCCCGCCCTGTTCGCGGCCCCGACCGACGCAGACGACCCCACCGCCCTGCGAGCTCGCACGGGCTCGATCACGGCGGCTGGAACGGGAACCGGAAAAATCCTCAGCGCGAACGAGCGCGCGCTCCTCCTCGACTGGCTCGAACGCCTCTCCTCGGCCGCGCCCGCCAGCAAAAGCGCCTGACCACCCCGAGCCGAGCAAGACAGTCAAGCATTCAGGCATGCAGGCAGGCAGGCAGGCAGGCAGCTGACGCAATGCGGCAAGCAAAGACGGCTCAGTGCATCACGCAGCCTGCAGGGGTCCGAGCAATCTGCACATTTCAGCCAGGCGCGCTTCCGTTTCCGCGAAGCCCTGCGCGGCCGCCTCTCTACGAAGCCGCTCCGCATCCGCTAACCACTCCGCGCGGAATCGAGATCCCTGGCCGTCGGTGCCCCAGAACAAGCTCCCAACGGTCTGCGTCTGCGCCCAGTCGAGGTCGATTGCCAGATCGGCACGTTCGTCACTCATCGTCTCGAGCGCCTCTCCGAACGACTCAACACGCGAGACGTAGAACTCGTCGAGGAGATGATCGCTGAGGCGCGATACTCGACGGCGAATGTAGGCGCGCACAGCGCGCTTCCGCATCCATCGCCTCATGCGCCCACCCTAGCGAGGCAGGCGCGGGTAACGAGACAGGCGAACTGGACGACTAACGACGGGGCGCCGATGCCGAACGATCACCCTTCGGCGATGAACTCCTCGAGCGTGGCCGAGAGGAGCTCGAACGACCAGCGGTAGGCAGCCTCGGGTTCGCGGCGGCCCAAGGCGGCCGCGAGCTCGTTGTGGCGGTGCGCCGACGGCGACGTGTATTCGGTGATGGTGCCGCGGCGCTCGCGCGGGCGGGTGCGCAGAAGTGCCTCGACCGTGCCCGAGAAGTGGCCCATGACGGCGTTGCCCGACCCCCGCAGAATCAGCGAATGGAACGCGATATCGGCCTGCAAGAAACGGCGCTCGTCGCCCGCGGCATTGGCGTCCACCATGGTGTCGGCGGCGGCCACGATGGCAGATGCCTCAGCATCCGTGATGCGGGCCGCGCACAGCCGCGCGGCAACGGGCTCGATGCCCAGCCGCAGCTCGAGCAGTTCGCGCTGCTGCACGAAGTATTCGCGCCCGCGTCCGCGCCACGAGATGATCTGGGGGTCCATCAGGTTCCAGGCGTGGCGCGGCTGAACGAGGGTGCCGACGCGCTGCCGGGGCTCGACCATCCCGAGCGATTGGAGCACGCGCAGGGCTTCGCGCAGCACCGAGCGCGAGACGCCGAAACGGGCCGTCAGTTCGTCTTGGTTGAGCACCGAGCCGATGGGGTAGACGCCGTCGACGATGTCTTCGCCCACGGCCGCGAGCACCTGCGCGTGCAGGCCGCGCTCGGTGGGGGCCGCGCCGCCCGTGTTCAATGCCATCGCCATTCCTTTGCCGCCGGCCGCTCGGGCGCGCGTCTTGACGCACCGCGTTCGGCGTGTAACACTTCCTGAGTCTGATTAATCAGATAAATAGGATCAACCTTTTCAGTTTCTACTATGCCCGACCTCGGTCGACATGTGAGACTGCCCTGACAATGGGGTCGCATCGAAGCGTCCCCGCGGGAGGACGAAGATGTACCCCTTCATTGCACCGATGGCCGACGACGCCATCCAGCCGGCCAGCAGTGAACCGCAGCTCATCATTGCGGCGCTCGTCGGCATTGCCATCATCATCACGCTGATCACCTGGTTGAAGGTGCATCCGTTCTTCGCCCTCACCGTGGGCGCCGTCGGCGTGGGCATCGGCGCGGGCCTCGCCCCGGGCGTGGCCGTCACGAGCTACACCACGGGCTTCGGCTCGACCATGGGCGGCGTCGGCGTGCTCATCGGCTTGGGCGCCATGTTCGGCAAGCTGCTCGCCGACTCGGGCGGGGCCGACCGCATCGTCGACACCCTGATCAAACGCGCCGGCCCCAAGTCGCTGCCGTGGATCATGGGCCTCATCGGCGCCCTCGTCGGCCTGCCGATGTTCTTCGAGGTGGGCCTCGTGCTGCTCATCCCCATCGTCATCCTGGTGGCCCGCCGCAGCGGCATCTCGCTGATCAAGGTAGCCATCCCCGCGCTGGCCGGCCTCTCGGTCATGCACGGCCTCGTTCCCCCGCACCCCGGCCCCCTCGTGGCCGTCTCGACGCTCGGCGCCGACCTCGGCCTGACGCTCGCCTTCGGCATCCTCGTGGCCATCCCCACGGTCATCATCGCCGGCCCCGTCTTCGGAAACATCGCCGCCCGCTGGGTGGACGTGCCCGTGCCCGACCTGTTCGTCGCCGCGAAGGATGAGGACGAGAAGCGTCGTCGCCCGAGCTTCGCGGTGGCCGTCGGCGGAATCCTGCTGCCCGTCGTGCTCATGCTCGCGCGCAGCATCGCCGACTCGGTCGCCCCCGGAGACGAGGGTTCGTTCAAGGCATTCCTCGACTTCCTCGGCACCCCGATGGTCGCCCTCTCGATCGCGCTCGTCTACGCCATGATCTTCTTCGGCCGCAGCATGGGCCGCGCGGGCGTGCAGAAGTCGATGGCTTCCTCGCTTCCGGATGTCGCGGGCATCCTGCTCATCGTGGGTGCGGGTGGTGGTTTCAAGCAGGTCCTGATCGACACCGGCATCGGAACCGTCATCGCCAACGCCATCAACGACACGGGCATCTCGGTCGTGCTGCTGGCCTGGGTCGTCGCGGCCCTTATCCGTGTGGCCACCGGTTCGGCCACCGTCGCAACCGTGACCGCCGCCGGCATCCTGGCCCCCGTGGCCGCCAACCTGCAGGGTGCCGAGGTCTCGCTGCTCGTGCTCGCGATCGGCGCCGGCTCGCTGTTCCTCTCGCACGTCAACGATGCGGGCTTCTGGCTGGTCAAGGAATACTTGGGCACGACCGTCGGTCAGAACCTGAAGACCTGGACCGTGATGGAGTGCATCATCTCGGTCGTCGGCCTGGGCGGCGTGCTCATCCTCGACATCTTCGTCTAGCCCGCGCACGTCAGCTCACACGCCGGCACGCACAGACCAGCAGCACCGCCACACGTCAGACTCGGAGGCATCCATGGAACCCATCACGCAGAACATCGACCTGAACGGTCGGCAGCCCGTGCTGGTGGTGATGGGTGTCTCCGGGTCGGGCAAGTCGACGGTCGCGGCGCTGCTCGCGGGGCAGCTGGGCTGGGACTTCGAAGAGGGCGACGACCTGCACCCCGACGCCAACGTCGAGAAGATGGCCGCCGGCACGCCCCTCACCGACGACGACCGGTGGCCCTGGCTAGACACCGTCTCGTCGTGGATCATCGAACACACCATGGCGGATGTCCCCGGCATCATCACGTGCTCGGCGCTGAAGCGCGTCTACCGCGACGTGCTGAGCGAAGACAACGTCATCTTCGTGCACCTGCTGGGCTCGAAGGAGCTCATCGGAACGCGCCTGACGAAGCGCATCGACCACTTCATGCCCACGACGCTGCTCGACTCGCAGATGAACACGCTCGAGCCGCTCGAGCCCGACGAGCGCGGAATCCTGATCGACGCGGGCCGCAAACCCGCCGAGGAGGCCGCCGAGATCGTGCGCGCGCTCGGCTTGAAGCCCGCCGCCGGGTCGTCGGCGCTGGGCGCGATCAACCCGGGGCGCTCGACCGTCTGAGCCGACACGGCAGATCGCGGACGCTCCCGTGCCTGACACGGTCTTGAACGCTGGCACGGGCCCGCACCTGTACCGCCAGCCGGATTCACCGCCGCGGGTGTAGGCCCGCCGCCCACGTGTGTCAATCCGCGACAGCCCGCCCGCGCCGCCCCGACGCCCGCGATTAGGCTTGCTGCATGGAACTCGGGGTCTACGCCGTGGTCGGCGTCGCCGTCATCGTGGGGGTCGCGTACTTCTCGCGTCGCCTCGGCGTGGCCGCCCCCATCATCCTCGTCATCGTGGGCGTCGTGCTGTCCTATCTGCCGGGCGTGCCCTTCATCGAGGTGCCGCACGAGATCGTGCTCGACGGCGTGCTGCCACCCATCCTCTATGCGGCCGCGATCAGCGTTCCCGTCGTCGATTTTCGCCGCAACCTCGGCACGATCACGAGTTTGTCGGTCGTGCTCGTCATCGTCACGGCCTTCGCCACCGGTTTCCTGCTCTACTCGCTGCTGCCCGACCTCAACCTCGCGGCCGCCATCGCACTGGGCGCCATCATCAGCCCGCCGGATGCCGTGGCCGCCACCTCGATCGGTCGCCGCCTGGGTCTTCCCCCGCGCATCCTGACGATGCTCGAGGGCGAGGGACTCGTCAACGACGCCACGGCCCTGGTGCTTCTGCGTTCGGCCACGGCGGCCGCTGCGGGCGGACTGCTCACCCCCTGGGCCACCGTCGCCGACTTCCTCTACGCCGTCGTCATCGCCATCGTCGTGGGCCTCGTGGTCGGTTTCGTCACGGTGTGGGTGCGCACCAAACTGCACGACCCCGTCTTCGACACCGCGATCTCGTTCGCCGTGCCGTTCGCGGCGTTCATGCCCACCGAATACCTCAACGCCTCGGGCGTCTTGGCCGTCGTCGTGGCCGGCCTCTACACCGGTCACGCGTCGCCGCGCTCGTTCTCGGCACAGACCCGCATCAGCGACCGCATCAACTGGCGCACCGTGCAGTTCCTGCTCGAGAACGCCGTGTTCCTGCTCATCGGCCTCGAGATCCGCACGCTCATCGAACACGTCGACCCCACCATTCTGGGCGTGTGGGATGCCGTGGGCATCGGCGCCATCGCCACGGTCGCACTCGTCGGCATCCGTTTCCTGTGGATGGGGCCGCTCGTCGCGAGCCTGCAGCGCCGCGCGCAACGCGCCGAGAAGCAGACCTATCAGATGTCGCTCGCGCTCATGTATTTCCGCACCGTGCCCCTGCGGAGTTCGTTCGAGGCGCGGCGGCTGAGGCGGGCCGAGCGGCAGTACGACCGGCGGCGATCCGACCTCGAGCAGTTGCGGCGAGAGAGCATCGACTGGCGCGGCGGGCTCGTGCTCAGCTGGTCGGGCATGCGCGGCGTGGTCACACTGGCGGCCGCGCAATCGCTGCCCGAGGACACGCCCTATCGGGAGCAGCTCATCCTGATCGCCTTCACCGTCGCGGTGCTGACACTCGTCATTCAGGGCGGAACACTGCCCGCGCTCATCCGCCTGCTGCGCATCGAGGGCATCGACCAGGCGCAGGACCACCGCGAGTTGGCCGAGCTGCTCGACGAGATCAGCTATGCGGGGCTGGCGGTGCTCGACGACCCGAACGAGACGCTCGGCAGCACCGAAGAGATCGACCCCGACGTGATCGAGCGTGTGCGGCAGGCGTCGTTCCTGCGAGCCGAATCGGTGTGGGAGCGCACGCACGAGCTCGACTCCCCCGACGAGACGAGCCTGCGCTCCACCCCGCATCACCTCTATCGCACGCTGCGCTTGGCGGTCGTGGATGCCGAACGCGAACGCCTGCTCCAGGCCGCCAGCCGCGGGGCCTACCCGTCACGGGTTCTGCGCGAGGCCCAGTCGATGCTCGACCTCGAGGAAACGCGGTTGCGGCCCGCCCGCCCGAGCCACTGACGCGTCGACCCGTACGACCCCTCGACTTGCACGGAGGCTCTTGTTTCCGTAACTTTGGTTAGGCAATCCTTACTGCACCTTCCATCCCCACCCTGAGGCGCCGCATCCGAGGCCCGTTCAGCCGCTCGCGCCCTTCCGCGCGACGCCGGCGCCGAGCGGGGATGCGGGCTCTTCGAGAGGAACCCATGTCTCGCGCGTCCCGCTTTCTGACCATCTCCGCCACGGCAGTCCTCGCCGTCGGCCTCAGCGCCTGCAGCTCCGGCGGCGCCACCACCGGCTCCTCGTCGGACGGCGGTGACTTCGAGACCATCACCATCAAGCACGCCCTCGGCACCACCACCATCGACGCCAAACCCGAGCGCGTCGCCACCGTCAACTGGGCCAACCAGGAAGTGCCGCTGGCGCTCGGCGTCGTGCCCGTCGGCATGGCCGCCGCCACGTTCGGCGACGACGACGACAACGGCATGCTGCCCTGGGTCGAGGACAAGCTGAAGGACCTCGACGCCGAGACCCCCGTGCTCTTCGACGAGACCGACGGCATCGACTTCGAAGCCGTCGCCGACACCAACCCCGACGTCATCCTCGCCGCCTACTCGGGCCTGACGCAGGAGGACTACGACACGCTCAGCGAGATCGCCCCCACCGTCGCCTACCCCGAGACCGCGTGGGGCACCCCGTGGCGCGAGATGATCGAGATCAACAGCGAGGCCATGGGCATGAAGGCCGAGGGCGAGGAGCTCGTGGGCAAGCTCGAGAAGGAGATCGCCGACACCGCGGCGAAGTTCCCGCAGCTCGACGGCACGACCGCCATGTTCCTCACGCACGTCGACAGCACCGACCTCAGCGAGGTCAGCTTCTACACGACGCACGACACGCGCGTCGCCTTCTTCGACGACCTGGGCCTCAGCCAGCCGAAGAGCATCGAGGATGCCTCGGCCACGACCGACCTCTTCTCGCTCACGCAGAGCGCCGAGCAGGCGGATGCCTTCAACGACGTCGACGTCATCGTGACCTACGGCGACGACACCCTCGTCGCGGCCCTCGAGGCCGACCCCGTGCTGTCGCAGATGCCCGCCGTCAAGAACAAGGCCATCGTCGCCCTGCCGAGCACGGGTCCGCTCGGCACCGCGGCCAACCCGACGCCGCTGTCCATCTCCTACGTCCTCGGCGAATACACCGAGCTGCTCGCGCAGGCCGCAGACAAGCAGTAGTGGTCCTGACGACGCCTGATCGCGCCGAGGATGCCGCCATCGTGCGGCGTCCTCGGCGTCTTCGTGGTGTCTGGCTGCTGGTCGCGCTCGGCGTGCTGGCCCTCGCCATGTTCGCGTCGCTCACGATCGGCTCGCGCGACGTGGACGTGTCGGATGTCCTCGCCGCCCTAGGTGGGGGCACCGACGGGTTCGCCGAGGCGTCGGTGGCCAAGCGCATCCCCCGCACACTGCTCGCGGTCGTCGCGGGTGCCGCCCTCGCCGTCTCGGGCGCCGTGATGCAGGGGGTGACACGCAACCCGCTCGCCGACCCCGGCATCCTGGGCGTCAACATGGGCGCCTCGCTCGCCGTCGTCATCGGCATTTCCTTCTTCGGCCTCACGGCTGCGAGCGGTTACATCTGGCTCGCCCTGGCCGGTGCCGCGATCGCTGCGGTCTTCGTCTATACGATCGGTTCGCTCGGACGCGACGGCGCAACCCCGCTCAAACTGGCCCTCGCGGGCGCGGCCACGTCGGCCGCCCTCGCCTCCTTCGTGAGCGCCATCGTCATCCCGCGCGGCGACGTCTCGGCCAGCATCCGTTCGTGGCAGATCGGCGGGGTCGGCGGCGGCACGTTCGCGAGCCTCGAACAGGTCGCGCCGTTCCTGCTCGTCGGTTTCGCCATCTGCATCCTGTCCGCGCGCGGCCTCAACTCTCTCGCCCTCGGGGACGATCTGGCCGCCGGTCTCGGCGAACGGGTCGCCCTGGCGCGCGGCTCGGCGGCCCTCGGCGCCGTCATCCTGTGCGGGGCCACGACGGCCATCACGGGTCCGATCGCGTTCGTGGGCCTCGTCGTTCCGCACGCCGTGCGCCTCATCGTGGGCGTCGACCATCGTTGGCTCATCCCCTTCTCGGCCGTCGCCGGCGCCATCCTGCTGACGGTCGCGGATGTCCTGGGCCGCATCATCGCGCGCCCCACCGAGATCGACGTGGGAATCTTGACCGCCCTCATCGGGGCGCCGTTCTTCATCTGGATCGTGCGCCGCCAGAAGATCAGGCAGCTATGACCTCCAGCGCCCTGCACCCCACCTCGCCGACCTCCGACCTGACCTCGGATGCCGCGGGCCGCCGTCTCGTCGACGAGGTCGCGCGCAATCGCATCCGCCGTGGCCGCCGCCGCCGCACCGTGATGATCGTGCTGGCCCTCGCCGTCGTGGCCGTCTTCGTTCTCAGCCTCATGGTCGGGCAGACCTTCTACACGCCGCTCGACGTGTGGCACGTGCTGATCGGCGAGCAGGTTCCGGGTGCCAGCTTCACGGTCGGCCGCCTGCGCCTGCCCCGAGCCACCCTCGCGATCGCGGCCGGGCTGTGCTTCGGCCTGGGCGGCGTCACGTTCCAGACCATGCTGCGCAACCCGTTGGCCAGCCCCGACATCATCGGCATCAGCGCGGGGGCGAGCGCCGCAGCGGCCTTCGCCATCGTCACGCTCTCGCTCGACGACGCCCAGGTCTCGGCCTTCGCCATCGTCGCCGGCCTGGCGGTCGCGCTCATCGTCTACGCGCTGTCGTATCGCGGGGGCGTGGCCGGAACGCGCCTCATCCTCATCGGCATCGGCGTGGCAGCCATGCTCGAGAGCCTCACGACATGGGTGCTGTCCGGCGCGGCGCAGTGGGACCTGCAGGAGGCGACGCGCTGGCTGACGGGCAGCCTCAACGGAGCGAGCTGGCCTCAGATCATCCCCGTCTTGATCGCTCTGGCCGTGCTCGGGCCCGTGCTGCTCGCCCGATCGCGCGACCTGTCGACCACCCAGCTCGGCGACGACACGGCCGCGGCCCTCGGAGTGCGCGTCAACCTGACGCGCCTGGTGGTCATCGTCACGGCGGTCGGACTCATCTCGTTCGCCACGGCCGCCGCAGGACCCATCGCCTTCGTGGCCTTCCTGTCGGGCCCCATCGCGGCCCGCCTCGTCGGGCCCGGCGGCTCCTTGCTCATTCCATCGGCGCTCGTCGGCGCGCTGCTCGTGCTGGTCGCCGACTTCGCCGGGCAGTATGCCTTCGGCTCGCGTTTCCCCGTCGGCGTCGTGACAGGCGTGCTCGGTGCGCCCTACCTGATCTGGCTCATCATCCGCTCGAACCGCTCCGGAGGCTCCCTGTGACCGAACAGCACACGCTCGTCGTCGAACGGCTCGTATTGGGCTACGGCGACCGCGTCGTGATCGACGGCCTCGACCTCGTCGTCCCGACCGGCCGCATCACCGCGATCGTCGGCGCCAACGCGTGCGGCAAGTCGACGCTGCTGCGCTCGATGTCGCGGCTGCTCACGCCCCGCGGCGGTTCGGTGCTGCTCGACGGCAAGCAGATCCACAAGATGCCCCCCAAGCAGCTGGCGCAGACGCTCGGCCTGTTGCCGCAGTCGCCCATCGCACCCGAGGGCATCACGGTGTCGGATCTCGTGGGCCGCGGGCGGCATCCGCACCAGGGCATCTTCTCGCGGTGGAGCACCGACGACGACGAAGCCGTTGCGGCGGCACTCGAGGCCACGGGCATCCTCGATCTCGCCGAGCGTTCGGTGGACGAGCTCTCGGGCGGCCAGCGCCAGCGGGTGTGGATCGCCATGGCCCTGGCGCAGCAGACCGACCTGCTGTTGCTCGACGAACCGACGACGTTTCTCGACGTGAATCACCAGGTCGAGGTGCTCGACCTCCTGACCGACCTCAATCGCGCGCGCGGCACGACCGTCGTGATGGTGCTGCACGACCTCAACCTCGCCGCGCGTTATGCCGACAACCTCGTGGCGATCGCGGATGGCGCGGTGCACGCCGCCGGTCCCGCCGCCGAGGTTCTCACCGAGGACTGCGTGCGCGCGGTCTTCGGCCTCGACAGCCGCGTGATCGTCGACCCCACGTCGGGGGCGCCGCTCATGCTGCCCATCGGCAAGCACCACGTGCAGGTCTGAGCACGCGCCCGCCTTCCCCGCATCGATAAAACGGAGTACACTCCCTTTTAGGATCGATCGGATCAGGGAGGTGTCGGATGTCGCCAGAACAAGGCCGACGCGAGCGCAACAAGCTCGACAAGCAAGAGCGCATCTTCGCGGCCGCCTCCGAGCTCTTCGGGGCCGACGGCTATGACGGCGTGACGACGCAGCGCATCGCCGAGCGCGCGGGCGTCACCAACGGCACCCTGTTCCGCTATGCCGCCAACAAGGCCGAGCTACTGCTCATGGTCATGAACAGCGAGTTCGCGGCGCGCATCTCCGAGGGGCGTGAGGCTGCGGCATCCGAATCGGCAGCCGAGCCCGCCGCCCGCGTGATGGCGCTGCTCGAGCCCATCGCCCGCGGCAGCCGCGATCCCCACGAGAGCACGAGCCACTACCAACGCGAGCTGCTCTTCGGCGAACCGACCGAGCGCTATCGGGCCGAGGGGCTCGCACTGACCGAGACGCTACAGCGGGAGATCTCGGATCTCCTCGGCGGGGAAACCGGCGACGACGCCACGCTCGCCGCCCGCGCCATCAGCAACGTCTTGCACCTCGAGATCGCGCGCGCCGCACTCGAGGGCTCTTCCGCCGACGACCTGAGCGCCACGATCGCGCGGCAGGTCGACCTGATCTCGAGCGGCTACCTCCGCTCCCGGCATCCACTCACCCCGGATGCATCCCTCACAGAATCACCCACGAAAGAGGACAACTCATGACGAAGCTTCAGCGCGTCACCGTGCTGGGAACCGGCGTTCTCGGCTCACAGATCATCTACCAGACGGCCTATCACGGCTTCGATGTCGTGGCCTATGACATCAGCGACGAGGTGCTCGAGGGCGCCCGCACCCGCACGGCCGGCCTCGCGCAGGTCTACACGCACGAGGTGAAGGGCGCCACCGAGGCCAGCACGACCGAGGCGCTCGGCCGCATCACCTACAGCTCCGACCTGGCGGCCGCCGTCGCCGATGCCGACCTCGTGATCGAGGCCGTGCCCGAGAGCCTCGACATCAAACGCGACACCTATCAGAAGCTGGCCGCCGCGGCCCCCGAGAAGACCATCTTCGCGACCAACTCGAGCACGCTGCTGCCGAGCGATCTGCGCGAGTTCACGGGCCGCCCCGAGAAGTTCCTGGCCCTGCACTTCGCCAACCACGTGTGGGCGCAGAACACGGCCGAGGTCATGGGCACCGACCAGACCGACCCCGCCGTCTTCCAGCAGGTCGTCGAGTTCGCCGGGCAGATCGGCATGGTCCCCATCGAGATCAAGAAGGAGAAGGCCGGATACGTGCTGAACTCGCTTCTGGTGCCGCTGCTCGACGCCGCCGCCGAGCTCTATGTCGACGGTATCGCCGACCCCGAGACGGTCGACAAGACCTGGCGCATCGGCACGGGTGCGCCGCTCGGACCGTTCCAGATCTACGACATCGTGGGCCTCACGACGGCCTACAACATCGCCTCGACACACGGCGGCAAGCAGGCCGAGTTCGCCCGCCTGCTGAAGGAGAACTTCATCGACCAGGGCAAGCTGGGCACCGCTACAGGTGAGGGTTTCTACAAGTACAACTGATTTCACGCAGCACATCGGATGCCGTCGCCCCACCTCGGGCGGCGGCATCCGTCGTTTCCTCCCGCCTCTCCGCCCCCATGACGGACACCGACACGGATACCGACACGCCGCGCGCCCGGCAGAAAACCGGGACCTCTTCGACACCCTGATTCCGCACGAAACCGCCGAATGCGAGGCATCCCCGTCGCCGCTTTGTATTAATACAGGGTGCAGATGCATAGGGCTTGCATACTGTGGCAGGACTCGCACGGCGTCCCGACCAACCGGCCCGACGGCCGGGCGGACGCCACAGGCCACCACGGAGGACGACATGAACACACCGCAACGAACACATCCACGGGCACACCGCCCACGACTCGCGCGGTTCGCCGCGCTCACGACCGCCGCCTGCCTCGCGTCGGTCTCGCTGATCGCGACAATGCCCGCCGCGCACGCCGCCGGCGAGGCCGCCACCACGCTGCCCGGCACGATTCTGCAGGGCGGAGTCACGAACAATCACACGACCACGGTCTTCGCATATGTGAAGGCCGGCGAGGCCTTCACCGCGACGTTCGGCGAATACCCCGGCATGGATTCGCGCATGACCGTCACCATTACCGATCCACATGGAAAAGTACGTCAGACGAGCGAACCCGGCGGCCCCGTCGCCATCGACACGCAGATCGTCTCCGACATCGATGGCGTGTGGTCTGTGACGATCACAGATCCCGCCGACATCGGCACCAACCGGCCCCAGTACCCCGGCGTGACGTGGAGCATCGCCGCCGAGAAGGACGGCGTCGCCATCCCCGGTCGCGTGTTCAGCGAATCGCTCGCCTTCAACACCCCCGCCGAGACCACGTTGAGCCTCTTCGCACTCACCAAGACGGGCGGGCTCTACCGCGAGACCCTGCGGGATTACAACGGCGTCGACTCGACCATCCAGGTCACCAACAAGGGCAATGTGCTCGCCGACGACCCGAGCTGCGACCCAGCTTACCTGTCGGTGCCGATGCCCCGGTCGTCCGAATCCGGCGGCTCGGGGGCGGCCTACGAGCAGCCCACCTCCTCCGCCACCTGCGCGGGCCTCGAACGCTACCGCCTGTTCCTCGACCAGCCGGCCGCCGATCTCCCCGCCTCGGTCGCCAACTGGGCCGACGGCCGCACGACCGAGACCTGGGTGGGAGCAACCTACACGGCACCGACGATCTCGGGCCTCGCCTTCGCGCGGTCGGGCACAGCCAGCAACGCGGGCACCCTGACGGGCACGCTCGGCACGCAGCCCGGCACCGTGAACCTCGAGATCGACGCCGACGGCGACGGGGTCTTCAACGGTCCCGCCGACGTCACGCAGACCCTGATCGTTCCTCAGACCGGTCCGTTCTCGTTCGAGTGGGACGGCAAGAACGCCCGCGGCGAACTGGTCGACACGGCGACCACGAGCGCCTTCCGCACGACGCTCGCCCAGACCAACGAGGCGCACTTCCTGCGCGTCGACACCGAAGTCTCGCGCGGAGGCGTCGAGCTGCTGCGGCTCACGGGCGGCAGCACCAACCCGAGCGTCGTCTACTTCGACGACTCGCGTTTCGCCGACACCTCGGCCGAGCGCTACTCAGGCACGTCGGTGCTCGCTTCCGGCCCCGACGGCATCGACAGCACGGGCGGCGTGCACCGCTGGACGGGCGACGACACATCGGCAAACCGTCCCCCCAACGCCAACACGGGCACCACGGGCAGCTGGGGCGACCAGCGCAGCATCGACGACTGGACCTTCGGGGCCGAGAGCGCCGTCGCATCCGTCGCCATCGACCCGCTGACGCCGCACCTCAGCATCGAGAAGCACGGTGCCGCGAGCACGTCACCGCTCCTCGCGGGGAGCACGATCGACTACACGGTCATCCTGACGAGCGACGGCACGGGCGACTTCACGACCACCAACCCCGCCGAAGCCGTCGACCACCTCGACCAGGGCGTGCTCGACCAGGCCACACTCGTCGAGGACAGTATCGCGACGACGACCGGCACGGCCACCATCGACGCTCAGGGGCGTCTCGTCTGGAACGCGGGCGCCCTGCCCGTCGGCGCCACCTCGACCCTCACGTTCAGCGTGACCGTGCTGCCGAACGACGACCCCGCTCGGGCCGACATCGTGAACACCGCCTGCATCGCTTCGGCTCCACACCGGCCGTCGACCTCTGAATACGGCACCGACGAGAACCCGTGCGCCACCGTTCCGTTCACCCCGCCCGTGCCGCCGACCCCGGCGACTCCGCCCGCGACACCGCCCACGGTTCCGCCGACCACGCCGCCGGCCACTCCCCCGGCGCCGCGCGTCACCCCGCCCGGTTTGGCCTCGACGGGTGCCGACAACCCGCTGGTGATGGCCGGCCTCGCCACCGGAACCGTGCTGTTGGGCGCCGCCATCGTCGGCCTCGTGGCACTGCGTCGACGTCGATCGGATGCCGCAGCTTCGGCGTCGGCGGCAGCATCGGGCTCAGGCATCCCCGGGTCTGACACGCCGTAGGCCCGGCACCGCGTAGGGGTTCTCCTCCGCAGCCACGGCAACCGCCGCGGCGACCGCTTGAGCAACTGCTTGAGCAACTGCTTGAGCAACTGCTTCGGCAACAAACGTGGGCTCGCGTCCGGAAACATCCGGCGCGGGCCCACGGTCGTTTCTCCCACCCGGCAGCTGGCAGCGCACCGCGGGGCGCACCGGGAACGACGCGGCACAGAAGAAACCGAGCGGGGAACGGCGCCGCGGTCATAAGGTCGTGGCAAGACATCCGAAGAAGGAGCGCCATGACCGAGAATTTCACGCCCGAGGAACGTGCCGCCATGAAGGAGCGCGCCGCCGAGGTGCGCAAACAGGCGAGAAAAGACGCCAAGGCCGACCCCGAGAAAGACCTGCTCGAGAAGATCGCCGAGATGGCCGACGACGACCGGGCCATCGCCGAGCGACTGCACGCGCTCGTCGCCGAACACGCCCCCGCCCTGACCCCCAAGACCTGGTACGGCATGCCGGGTTATGCGCTCGACGGCAAGGTCCTCGTCTTCTTCCAGGCGGCCTCGAAGTTCAAGGTGCGCTACGCGACCATCGGTTTCAACGACACGGCCGCGCTCGACGAGGGCACGCTGTGGCCGACGGCCTTCGCGGTGACGAAGCTGGGCCCCGACGAAGAGGCGTTCATCGGCGAACTGCTGCGCAAGGCGGTTCCGGCACCGTAGCGTGAGGGCATGACATCCTTGCCGCCGCCACCCGCCGCCGATCGACCCGCCGCCCTCGTCACGGGCGCCTCGCGTGGCATCGGTCGAGCGATCGCGATCGCCCTGGCCGCGCGCGGTGACCGCGTGGCCGTGCACTACGGTTCGAGCCGCGCCGACGGCGAAGAGACACTCGCACTCTTGGCCGGTAACGGCCACACGCTCGTCTCGGGCGACCTCGCCGACGCCCACCAGGTGCGCGCCCTGATGGATGCCGCGAGCGCCGACCTGGGCGACATCCACACGCTCGTGAACAACGCCGCCATCGGCCCCTCGGCAACCAACGGGCACCGCGTCGACGAGGTCCCCTACTCCGACTGGCAGCACGTCTGGACCGACATGATCGACGTCAACCTGCGCGGCGCCGCCAACCTCACCTACTGCTTCGCCAACCACCGCATCGGCGCGGGCGGCGGCGGCACGATCGTCAACATCGGCTCGCGCGGCGTCTTCGTGGGCGAACCCGACTATCCCGCCTACGCGGCCACGAAGGGAGCCCTGCACGCTTTCGCTCAGTCGATGGCGGTCGCCCTGGCCCCGCACGACATCGCCGTCTCCACGATCGCGCCCGGCTTCGTCTCCACCGACCGCCAATCCGAGAAACTCTCGGGCCCGGCGGGCGACACCATCCGCGCCCAGAGCCCCTTCGGCCGCGTCGCCGCGCCACACGAGATCGCCGCCGCCGTGCTCTACCTGTCGTCGCCCGACGCCACCTGGGCGTCCGGCACCATCCTCGACCTCAACGGCGCCTCGCACCTGCGCAGCTGACGGCCGGTCGATCGGAGCTCATCTCAGCACCGGGGCCGGCGCCGGGCACAAGCGGCGGGCTCGCCACGGCCGGTCCGCGACAAGCCCACCGTTGTGCGATCAGCGGTTCAGAGCCGCGTTGCGAGGGCGACGACAGGTCGCCAGCAAGCCGCCCAGCGCGAGGAGCAGCGCGCCGAGAGCGAGCCAGGTGCCGAGTTGCGCACCGGTGTCGGCGAGCCCCCCTGTGGGGCCGCGGGTAGGCAGTGCCGACGCTGGGTCATCGAGCGTGGGCTGGCCGACTCCCGGCGCGAGGGTGCCGGGCAGCTCGGCTCCCGGCTGAGGACCGGGCGTAGGCGTCGGATCGGGCGAGCCGGGCGTGGGCATGGGCTCCGGCGTCGGCGTCGGGTCCGGCGTCGGCGCGGGGTCGGGCGTCGGCGTGGGGTCGGGCGTTCCCGGGTTCCCGGGTTCGGGTTCCGGCTCGGGTTCCGGCTCCGGTTCGGGTTCGGGTTCGGGTTCGGGTTCCGGCGCGATCACGACCAGCCCATCGACTGCCGCGCGGAGCTGCGCGTGAGCAGAGATCGCGGACTCATATGGCGTGTTCTCCTCGGCGAGCACCGCACGAGCCGCCTCCAGAGCGGGCGCAATACGGGCGACGCTCTCGGGCGTGTAGAGCACAGCATCCACCACTTCGGCCGTCGCGATGAGCGCGGCGAGCTGCCGCAGCACCTTCCACTCGAGTTGACCGGCAGACAGCGTGAGACCGCGCAGGGCTTGAGCGACCTCCTGCGACGAAACCCCCTTCTTGGCGGCCGTCTGACGCGCCGCCTCGAGCGCCGTCGTGAAGGTGCGGAAGTCCACGTCGAGGTAGCGGTCGCCCTGCTGCTCGAGCGGCGCGTACCGCGCGATGGCGGCGGCGAGCGGGCCCACGTCGACGCCGTAACCGAAGTCGAGCCAGTCGATGTTGGCCACGTAGGGGTGGGCGGCATCGGCCTGGGTGCGCAGCACGAGGAACACCGTGTGTGCGCCCGAGATACTGGCAGGGAGGTCGATCGTCGTGGTGCCGACGGCGCTCCAGGCCGAGCCGGTGACGGGCAGCGGGATTGTCGCGTACGGCGAACCCTCACGCGTATCCAGGTACACCTCGATACGCGAGTCCTTCCCGCTGCGAGACGAGTTGTTCACGTAACGCACGGTCACCGACGTGGCCGGGTTGGCGCCCAGGTCGACACCGTCGTAGCGCAGCCAGTCCCCGTCGTGCGTGCCCTTGAGGTTGGTGTAGCGCACACCGTCGGACCCGGTGCTGTTCTCGACGCCCAGGTCGCCGCCGCTGTTGGCGGCGAAACTCTCGGCCTCGAGGCGGTAAGACGTGGTCGGGCCTGTCGCCTGTTGCGTGAATCGGAAGGAGTCCAGGTTGGCGATCCACGGGTAGGTGTCCGTAGTGGTGCCACGGAACACGAAGTAGACGCTGTTGGCGTCGGCGAAGGCATCCGCATCACCGATCACTGCCTGCGCCGTGGTGTACGCGTTCCAGTCGGCGCCCGATCGGGGCAAGGCGATAGTCGAGACGAGCGGGCCGTCGGGCGCGTTGACGCGCACTTCCACGGCCGAGTCGGCCGGGCTGCGGCCCGAGTTGGTGACATAGCGAATGTCGAGACCGGTGGGCAGTCCCTCGGCGAAGTCCATTCCCGTGAAACCGATCCACGAGCCCGAACGGACACCGCCCAGGTTGATGCTCTCGTTCTTCAGGTCTCCCCCCGACCATGTGTCGGATGCTTCGGCCTCCAGGGTGCGATAAGCGCCTTCGCCGAGCGTGAGACCGTCAAGAGCCGCGCTCACGGTACGGAACGACTGCTGCAACGCGGTGTCGGATGACTTCGCATCGGCGAGCAGGGCACGGGCGCGGTCGAGCGCCGAGCGGAACGTGCCGAAGCTCGCGGGTGAGTAGTTGCCCTGCACCACGAGGGAGGCCTCCTCGACGAGCTCGCCGAGCTTCACACGCCAGTCAGATCCGATCGCGACCGTGAAGGGCGACACCGGGCTGAGGCCGGCACCCGTCACGTGCTGGGCGCGCACGCCGCCCGCAAAGGCGGTATCGGCGAGCGCGAGGTGGAACGTGGACGGAGCGATGGTCGCGAGGGTGCCCGTGAGCGAGAGCGTCAGGGTCGAGGCGTCGGTGCGCTTGAGGCTCGCCGTGAGCCCCGCCGGCAGCCCGACGATGCTCGCACGGCCGGCGGCAAGCAGGTCCTCTCCCGTGGTTCCCGCGAGGCGCACACCCCCCGTCAGCGTGATGGTCGTCTGGGTCTTCACGGCGCCGGACTCGTCGGCGAGGATGCGCGTCGAGCTCGCTTTTGCGGCGTACCCCTCGAACTCGACCCTCAGGTCGAAGCTCTGAACGGCGCCGGGGATGGATGCGGCGAAGGCGCTCGGCGCGAGTGCGACGGTGATCGCGGCGAGGTCGGTCGAGGACAGGTGAGCCGCCGCGCGGCCGGTCAGCGAGAGCTCGACGGTGGTCGCCGAGCGCTTGATCGCGGAAAGCGTGAGGCCAGCCGGAATATCGGTGGCCGAAACGGCCCCCGCCGCCACGAGATCGCTGCCCTCGGCCCCGGCGAACGAGCCGGTCCCGAGGGTGAGCGTCACGGTGTTGCCGATGGAGCCGTCGTTGGCATCGGCCTCGACGAACGTGCTGGTCGAGCGCGACACGGGGTTCGTGCCGGCGCGATCGTAGACCGACGAGTCGACGTGATCGCTCATCGAGGAGGGCTGCGGTCCGTCGGCCGCCCAGTCGGAGGCCGAGTCGCCCATCGCGAACGTGACGTTGCCGCCCGCCTGGATCTCGTCGTAGGTCAACCAGGTGCGGTCGAGGCTGCCGCCGTTGAGGCTCGCCGATTGGATGTAGAAGTCGTCGGGCGAGACTCCGTCGGCCGTGATGCTGAAGGAACGACCGGCGGGCTGAGCGATGGTGACGTTATCGAAGAACGGGGAGCCGATCTGGTAGGAGTCCGAGCCGGCGGTGACGGGGAACAAGCCCATCGCGGCCGACACGAACGTGGCGCTCATCATGCCGGTGTCGTTGTCCATGGTGGGGAGGAAGCCATCCGAATCGAGCTCGAAGACCTTGTCTTTCACCGGCGGGCGGAATTCGCCTCCGCTCGACGGGACCTCGCCGGTGCTGCCCGTCGCGATGTAGCGGTTCCAGGTGTCCTTCGTGTAGATGTTGCGGGCCCAATACTGCGTGCGGCTCGGAGCGCCGACGTAGTTGAAGAGATAGGGCGCCTGCAGGTCGATCTCGTTGGCGTTCGAGTGCAGCATGCGGCTGCCGTCGTTCGGGGCTTGCTCACCGAAGAGGAAGCTGACGGCCGAGAGCGCGTTCTCCCGCCCACCCATCATTTCGATCATCCCGCCCATGTCGTTGGCGGCGTACCAGTTGTACTGCCACTGGGTGCCCTGGTAGAGGTTCGCGGCCTCGAAACGCTCGGGATCGACTCCCGTCCACCAGGCGCCGTTTGCATCCTTCGGGCTGATGAGACCCACCTGTTGGCCGGCGGCGTTGGTCCAAGCATCCTTCTTGAACAGGTTGGTGTAGTTGGTAGCGCGCTTCAGATAGAACGCCTCGTCGTCGTCATTGCCGAGCGCGTCCGCGATGATCGACATGGACCAGTCGTCGTAGGCCGTTCCTAGGGTGTCGTCCATATCGTCGGCGAGGTAGCCGCGGGCCGTGTTGGCCGCGTTGTACCCGCCACCGACGTGCTTCTTGAGGCCCTGGAACGCGAGGTCGAGCCCCTCGAGCTGCACGCCCTTGGAGATGGCGTCGGCGATGACCACCGAGGCGCGCTCAAAGCGCACGCTCGGCACCGACTGCTCGAGCGCGTTGAGCGATGTGGCATTCGTGTTGGCGTAGGAGGCGAAGAGGTCTACAAGCGATTGCGTGACATCCCGATAGATCTCGGGGAAGGCGATCGCCAGGATCGACTGCTTGCGGAAGTCATCCCACAGACCCCACGAGTCGTAGTGCGTGTAGCCGTCGGCCGTGTAGATGACGCCGTCGACACCGCGGTAGGTACCCGAGGTGCTCGTCGCGTTCGCGGGCGACCCGAACAGACGGTAGAGGTGGGTGTAGAACAGCTTCTTGAGCGTGCCGTCGGGGTCGCTCGTCGTCGTCGCGTCGACAGAAACCGTGCCGAGCAGCGCGTTCCACGCGGCCTTGGTTTCGGCACGCACGATGTCGAACGAGCGCGTGCCGATCTCTGCGGCCTGGTCGATCTTCGCCTGCTCGGCGCTGATGGGCGAGAGGGATGTCGTGAGCTGCACGTCGGTGCCCGCGGCGACGTCGAATTCGATCACGGCTCCGATGTCGGTGCCGCGGCGGTCGGTCGTGCCAGCCGTGAGCGACCCGTCGGAACCCCAGGTGCGCACGGATTTCACCGGCGACGTGGTCTCAGAGTAGTAATACAGCCGGTAGTTCGCGCCGTTGAACGTGCCGGCGACGAAACCCTGGAAGCTCGCGCGTCCATCGGGCAGCATCTCGGTGTCGAGGCTCGCATCGAGGCGGCCCGTGGAGTTGTTGCGCAGGTCGAGCACGAGCGAGGCGGTCCCGGCGTTCGGGAACGTGTAGCGCTGGAGCGAGCTGCGCACGTCGGCCGTGAGCTGCGCCTCGATGGGCGCGCTACCCGGCAGAGGGCTCACGCTGCCGTCGGTGCCGCGCGTGGTTTCGAGGGCCACGCGGTAGTAGCCGGGCTCGGCGTCCTCGTCGTCGTGAGAATAGGTCTTGGCGTAGGAATTCGTGTCGGGACGCTTCGTGTAGGACACGTAGGTGGGCACGACGAGCAGGTCGCCGCCCGCGCCCGAGCCGCCGACACCGTCGATGTTCGTCGATGTGAAGCCGGCGATCTGGTCCTCGGCGTAGTCATAACCGGAGTGCGAGCGACCGGGGGTTGTGAGGGGGTTGAGCTTCGCGAGCCCCGACGGTGCCAGCGCGCCGGGCATGTCCTGACCGAAGTCGTCCTCGGTCGAGACGAACGGGTCGACGAACCGCGTGTAATCCACACCCGGCTGGGGCGCAGCTCGCACGAGGCCGGTCTCGATGCCCGCGGGCGCGAGCGGGGCAGCAGATGCCGACTCCGTCGCTCCGAGGCCGGGAACGAGTCCCGTGGCCACGAGCGCCACGCCGGCGAAGCCGGCGAGAAGGGCCGAGAGGGGGGTGCGTGCGGTGCGAGCCGCGGAAGCCATACGAGCCACTGAATCCATCCTTTTTTGTGCTGTACCTTCATGGGCACAGCCGAAAAGAAACTTGCCAGTCGGAAATGACGCGGGTCCGACGCGTCGGTAAACGACCCCCCAACAGGTGTCGCTCGATCTGCGACTCAGTCGTGTTCGACGGGACGAATTTGGGGTGGCGGAAGGCGCTCTAGGGGGGCCACACTGAGACCACCGGCGGAAGGAGGAGGCATGGGCGACCTCGTTCTGTCGCTGCTTCCGCTCGCGCTCGGCATCGTCATGAGCCCGCTCGCCATCATGGCGCTCGTGGCCGTTCTGTTGTCCCGGCAAGCTCGCGTGACGGGGGTGTTCTTCGCGCTGGGCTGGGTGCTCGGCATCGCGATCGGAGTGGGTGCGAGCTATGCCGTTCTGGGGTTGTTCGACCTGCAGCCGCGCAGCACTCCGCCCGATTGGGTGTCCGCCGTGCGGCTCGTCTTCGCGCTCGTGCTGATACTGGGCGCCGTCTACATCTATCGAAAGGGTCACGCGCGCGCCGTCGCCATGGCCCACGCGCGCACGCCGACCGACGTGACCGAGGCGGCGCCACAGCTGCCCGGATGGCTGCGGTCCGTCGAGACCTTCACCCCGACCCGCAGCCTGCTCCTCGGCGTCGGCATCTTCGTGCTCAATCCCGTCGACCTGTCGTGCGCGATCATCGCCGCCCTCGATGTGCGCCTTGCGGGTTTCGGCGGCGCCGCCGATGCCGTCATCCTCGCCGCATTCGGCCTCGTCGGGGCCCTTCCGATCCTCATCCCTGTAATACTCGTCCTCATGCGCGGCGAGCAGGCGACACCGGTGCTGGCCAGCATTCGCACCTGGATCGCATCGCACACGAGCGTGCTCAACGCGGCCCTCGTCCTCGTGATCGCACTCCTCCAACTTCAGAAGGCGGTATCGGCATTCCTGGCATAGAAACAGCGACAACGCCCGACCTCGACCAGCTGCTCTCCCCGGCGACCATCAGTGGCTGGGACCTGGGTCTGGCGGCGGCCAGCATCCTCGTCGGCTGGATCCTGTCCATATACGCGCGCAAGGGCGTGCTCGCGGCATTGCGCCGGCTGCAGGGCATCAGCGAAGGGGCTGCGATCCTCACGGCGCGCATCGTGCGCTACGCCGTGCTGCTGCTCGGCATCGGCACGGCGTTCGCCTTTCTCGGCGCCTCCATCCAACCCCTGCTCGCCGTGGGGCTCGTCGTCGCAGCCGTCATCTTCCTCGCGTTGCGCGGCATCTCGGCCAACTTCGCGGCGGGCATCGTGCTGCAGACCCGACACCCGCTCAAGGTGGGCGACGAGATCGAGGCGGGCGACTACATCGGTCGCGTGCGCGAACTCAACGGGCGCAGCGTCGTGATCGTCACGCGCGACGGTCGCACCGTGCACGTGCCCAACTCGCTGCTGCTCGAAGAGCCGCTCGTGAACCACTCCGAGTGGGGCCGTCGTCGCTCCGAGGTGCAGGTGCGCTTTCGTTCGACGAAACCGCTCGCGGCGGTCACGGATGTCGCGCTCACCGCACTGGGCACGGTCGCCGGGCTGCGGCCCGAGCATCCGCCCGTCGTGATCGTGCGAGCCGTGGAGCCCGAACGGACCAGCGTCAGCGTCCAGTTCTGGCACGCGCCCGCCGACGACGTCGCGGCGACCAGCCGGGTCGTCGCGGCGCTCGGAACAGCACTGGCCGAGGCGGGCGTCGACGCCGTCGTGACCAGCGAGAGTCCCGTCGAACCGCTCACACCGCCGCCGCCCCTCTAGAGCCGGAACCCCGCACCGTCACCAGAACGTTGACCGCGACGACGATCGCGACACCCAGCCACTCGTGCGCCTCGGGAACCTCCGCCAGGACGATCCGTTGGCCCGGGGCTCGGCGATCACGATCGGCCGAGAACCCCGTCGACGCGGCGCACGATGCCGAGCGGGTTGCCCTCGCGCAGTTCGGGCGGGAGGGCCGCCTCGGGCGCCGTCTGATAGGTCACGGGGCGCAACCAGCGGCGGATGGCGGTCGCACCGACCGACGTGTGCACCGACGTGGTCGAGGGGTAGGGGCCGCCATGGTGTTGAGCCCACGACACGGCGACACCCGTCGGCCATCCGCCGAAGAGGATGCGGCCGGCGCGCGGGCGCAGCAGAGCGACCAGGTCGCCGATCTCCTCGTCCGGTTCGGCGTGGATCGTGGCCGTCAGGCTGCCGTCGAGCGCCGTGAGCGCTCGGGCCAGCTCGTCGTCGTCGTCATAGCGCACGAGCAGCGTCGAGGGGCCGAAGCTCTCCTCGAGCAGGGTATCCGCGTTGGCGAGAACGGTCGGAACATCCGCGCTCAGGATGACGGGGGCGACCTGCCCATCGGCCCCTCTACCCGACGCGTCCGCTGCAGGTGCAACGGCGACGGCGACGGCGCCCGAAGCGAGTTGTTCGGCCGTCCGCCGGGCGAAACCCTCGGCGATCGACGGCGTCAGGAGCGTCCAGGTCGTGCCGGGCAGCGCTCCAGCCACCGAGGCGGCGAAGGCATCCGCGGCCTGTCCGCTCCCGGGAACGAAGACGACACCCGGCTTGGTGCAGAACTGCCCGGCACCCAGCGTGACCGATTCGGAGAGCCCGCGCGCGAGTTCCGCACCGCGCTGGCGCAACGCATCTGGCGTGACGACGACGGGGTTCAGGCTGCCCAGCTCGCCATAGAACGGGATGGGCGAGGGTCGACGGGCCGCGATGTCGAACAGCGCCCGGCCGCCTGGAACCGACCCCGTGAAGCCGACGGCCGCCGTGTCCGGATGCGCGACAAGCAGGGGCCCCACATCGAAACCACCGACCAGCGCGAACAAGCCGTCGGGCGCCCCGGCATCGGCGAGGGCCGCGGTGACCGTGCGGGCGGTGCGCGCCGACAGCTCGGGATGCCCGGGGTGCGCCTTCACGACGACGGCATTGCCGGCCGCGAGCGCCGACGCCGTGTCGCCACCCGCCACCGAGAACGCGAACGGAAAGTTCGAGGCCGAGAACACCGCGACAACGCCGAGCGGCACGAGCATGCGCCGCAGGTCGGGCACGGGCGGGGTGGCCGACGGATCGGGATGGTCGATCGTCGCCTCGAGATAGGAGCCCTCATCGAGCACGCGGTCGAAGAGCCGCAGCTGCGCGGTCGTGCGCGCGAGCTCGCCCGTCAGGCGGGCCTCGGGCAAGTGGCTCTCGCGAGCGGCGATGCGCACCAGCTCGGCGGCGTCGGCGTCGATCGCGTCGGCCGCCGCGACCAGCCAGCGCCGGCGCTCAACAGCGGGCACGCCCTCGGCCACCCGCGCGGCAGCAACGGCGCGAGCCATGATCAGGTCCAGTTCGGCGGCGGATGTCTCACCCATGTGTTCGCGTCCTACATCCATGCTGTCGATCCATCCGTCTTCGTCGGCACCACGCGCTGCCAGTGCACCCAGTCGTCCTCGACGAGCGCGCTCTCGTCGATCTCGATCCCCCAGCCGGGTCGGTCGGGCCGCAACTCGAGGTGCCCGTCGACGGGCTCATAGGGGTCGTGGCACCACGACACGGGGTCGGGTTTGTACTCGAGAATGCCGAAGTTCACGGTCGCCGCCGCGAAATGCACGTTGGCGGCGGTAGCCAGCGGCCCGAGCGGGTTGTGCGGCGACACGGGCACGTAGTGCGCCTCGGCGAGCGCCGCGATCTTCACCATCTGGGTGAGCCCGCCGACCACACAGATGTCGGGCTGGATGATGTCGGCCCCCTGCGCCGTCAGCAACGTCAGGAACTCGTTGGGCGAGTAGAGCGATTCGCCGGTGGCCAGCGGCACGGCCAACTCCTGGCGAATGCGCGCCCACGCCGGAATGTACTCGGGGCGGATCGGCTCCTCGAGGAACAGCGGCTCCGAGGGTGCCAGCGCGGCCCCGAGTTCGACGGCCTGGCGCGGTTCCCACAGGCAGGCGTGCGCGTCGAACGCGAACTCCCAGGCATCCGGATGCCCGCCCCGCACGCTCGCGAAATAGTCGCCCAATTCGCGCGCCGCCAGCCCGAAACGCGTGCGGTGGATGTCGCTGCGATACGGGCTGAGCTTGAACGCCGTGAACCCGTTCCGCTCGTTGAGCGCCGCCGTCTGGTCCTGCAGGTCGGGCAGGTCGGGCGCCGAATACAGGCCGGCGTACACGCGCACGCGGTCGCGAACCGAGCCGCCGAGCAGGCGGTAGACGGGCAATCCCGCCGCCTTGCCCGCGATGTCCCAGAGCGCGTGGTCGATGGCCGCGATGGCCGCCAGACCCATGGCGCCCGGAGGGAAACGCGAGGACTGCAGTAGGTACTGGTTGATGAAGCTCGTGCGCGAAGCATCCATGCCCCTGATCTGGGCGAAGAGGTAGTCGAGCATGGGCGGGAACGCCAGGTCGGGGCCGTGGTTGTAGACCTCGGACCACCCCTCGAGCCCTCCGTCGGTCGTGATCTTGACGAGCACGCGCGGCCGGTTGCCCACGCGCTGCAGGAAGGTTTGCACCCGGTCGATGCGCAGGCTCATGCGCGCACCCCCGCGAGGGCCGGCCAGGCGGCGATCGACCGGGCGACCTCGGCGGCCCCCTCGGTGGTCAGGGCCCGGCTCGGCGGCCGGACGCTGGGCAGGCAGAGACCCAGCTGATGCATGGCCTCCTTCACCACCGACACGTTGTCGGCCGAGCGGTTGCGCGCGCGCAGCTCCTCGAAGAGGCGGATGTCGCGCCACACGTCGTTGGCCGCCTCGGCGTCGCCGCGGGCCAGGGCGTCGAACATGTCGAGCGAGACGCGCGGCGACACGTTGACGAGGCCGGACGTGAAGGCCCGGGCCCCGGCCGACCAGTAGGCGGGGGCGTAGGACTCGGCGAGGCCCGCGATCCACAGCAGGTCGCCGCCCGCGTGGAAGCGGGTGGTGGCGAAGAAGGCCGGGTCGGGCACCGAATACTTCAGCCCGATCACGGTGGGGGCGCGGTCGACGAGGCTCGCGACATCCGCCCCCGTGATGAGAGTCGAGCTCACGTAAGGCAGCACGCCCAGCTCGGGCACCGCGGCCGCGACCGTCGCAACGTAGTCGACCCAGCCGCCGGGCGAGAGGTAGGGCAGCACGGGCTGATGCACCATGATCGCGTGGGCGCCGGCATCGCGCGCGAACCGGGCGTCCGAGACGGCGGTGTCGAGGTCGAAACCGACACCCGCGATGATGACCGTCTCGGGTTGAGCGGCTCCGACGACGACCGCGAGCACGTCTCGGCGTTCGCGGGGCGACAGGGCATAGAACTCGCCCGTGTTGCCGTTCGGGGTGAGGGCCGTGACGCCGTTCTGCACGAGGCGCCGGGTGAGAGCGGCCGTGAGGTCGAGGTCGACCGCTCCCTCCTCGTCGTAGGGCACGACGGGGATGCCGATCACGGTGTTGAGGCGCCGTCGCAGGTCGGCGAGCTCGGGGCTGGCGTTTGTCGGGGTCATGCGTGATTCTCCGTGTTCTCGGGTCGCAGCGCGGCGACCTCGTCGAGCGTCTTGACGGGTTTGATGCGCACCCAGAAGGCATAGATCGAGGCGCTGATCAGGCAGCTCACGGCGGCGAAGATCATCGGGCCCAGGTAGGAGTTGTTGCTGAAGGTGAGGAACAGTCCAATTGCGATGGGGCTGATGAGGTTTCCCACCTGCGAGCCGAAGTTCTGGAAGCCCGCGATCGAGCCCACCGTGTCGGGTGAGTCGGCGACCTCGCCGGGCAGGCTCAGGATGGCCGCGCCCGCGAAGGAGTGAGCGGCGCTCGACACCGTGAGCACGATCATGAGCACCAGGTTGCTGTCGATGAACGGGCTGAAGCCGATGCAGGCGCTCAACACGAGACCCGAGATGATGGGCACCTTGCGCGCCACGTTGGTCGAGAGCCCCGCGGCCAGCATGCGGTCCGAGACGATGCCGCCCAGCACCGTGGCGCCGATGGCGATGAGCGCCGGAATCGCGCCCACCAGACCGAAGTCCTCCTCGCTGAAGTTGCGGTCGTTCAGAAGATAGCTCGGGTACCAGGTGAGGAAGAAGGCACCGGCCAGCGAGCGGAAGATGTAGCCGAACGTGAGCGCCCACACCTGGTTGTTCTTCAGCAGGTCGCGCCACGGCTTCTTTTCGCCCGACAGCTCCTTCTCGACCATCTCGCCCTGATCCGAGCGGATGTAGTCGAGCTCTGCCTGCGACACGCGCGGGTGGTTCTCGGGGGCGCGATAGACGGCCACCCAGCCGATGATCCAGAGCACGCCGACCGCGGCGATGAGCACGAAAGCGAACCGCCAGCCGAAGGTGATGGCGAAGAACGTGACGAGCGGAACAGACACAGCCGTGCCGATCTGCTGCCCCATGTCGAACAGGCTCGAGGCGAAGGCGCGCTCCTTGCGCGGGAACCACTTCGAGACGACCTTGACGTTGGCGGGCTGCACGGGCGCCTCGCCGATGCCGAGGCCCAGCCGGAACACGATGACACTCACGACACCGGTCGAGAAGACGGTGAGCGCGGTCCAGATCGACCACCAGCCCACGGCAATCGGATAGATCACGCGCGGGCCGAACTTGTCGAGCAGCCATCCGGACGGAATCTGGAAGAGCGCGTAGGTCCAGAAGAAGGAGGAGAGCAGCAGACCCTGGATGGCGGGGCTGATCTCGAATTCCTTAGACATGAAGGGCAGGGCCACGCTGAGGGCAGCGCGGTCGAGGTAGGCGATGGCGAGGCCGAGGGCCGAGAATCCGACGATCGTCCAGCGCATATTGCTGCGTTGCGGGCGGGGCCGAGACGGCCGGTCGGTGGCCTGAGGCCGTGTGTCATGATGAAGCATCGTTGCTCCTAGCTAGTAACGGTGAGCGCTCCCGTCAGGGAACGTGGTGAAGGGGTGCGGCCCGCTTACTTGCCGGTGACCGGGCCGCATCCTGACGCGTGTGCGTGCGTGTGGTGCTGAGGTTCTGGGCTGGCGCTACGGCTCCTCTCGGCTCTGCCGACGTGAGAAGTCGTCGATATGCGCGGCCACGAGCGCGGCTGCGTCATCGGCCCGGCCCGCTTCGGCGGCCTCGAGGATGCGTGCGTGCTCGTCGGCCTCCTTCTGCCACGAGGCCGTGCGCGCCCACGCCGACACCGAGACGAGTGCGATCTGGTCGCGCAGGTCGTCGAGCGTCTTCGTGAGAATCGGGTTGCCGCAGGCCGCGAACAGGATGCGGTGGAAGTCGCGGTTGGCCGTGCTGCGGCCCGAGGCATCCGGTGCCGAAGCTGCGCGGTCGAGGGCGGCTCGTGCGGCTGCGACATCCACGCCGTTTCGGATGCTGCGGCGCACCGCCTCGGGCTCGATCAAGAGCCGCATGTCATAGATCGCCTCGACTTCGGCCTCGGTGAGCGAGCGCACGGAGGCGCCGGCGTAGGGGCGGATGACGACGAGCCCGGCGCCCTCAAGAGTCTTCAGCGCCTCGCGCACGGGCGTTTTCGACACCCCGAGCTCGACGGCCAGTTCGCTTTCGACGAGCGCGCGGCCCGAGGGGAAATCGCCGTTCAGGATGCCGGAGCGCAAGAGTTCGAGCACGAACGTCGTTCGTGACGGGGGTGCCGCCGTGGGGAGCGCCATCGCTCACCGCCCTTCATCGGATCGTATATGAGATACGACCGTAGCAGGCGTGTGGGCGCAGGTCTACACCCGGTTCGCGGATGCGCTGATGCGGCCGGTCAGCAGATGCCGACGAGCTGCTTGATCTGAGCTTCGCTCTGCTCCTGCAGATCGGCGAGAGCCTGTGGGTCTACGGTCGTGCCGTCGACGGCGTCGTTGGCCAGGGCGATCAGATCGTCGACCGTGGACTGCAGACCGGCGATGGCGTCGGCCGTCTCGGACCCTTCGACCGCGGTGGCGCCGGCAGCCGCGAGGGCCGTGCGCGCGGTCTCGAGGGTGTTCAACGCACCCGACGGGTCGACCTGGATCTGGGCGATCGCGTCGGAGACGTTCGTCGATACCTGGTCGATGACTCCCGATCCGATCGCACACGTGGCGTTATCGACCTGCTCGGCGACGATGCCTTCGACGGTGGAGCACCCGGTCAGGGCCCCGGCTGCCAGCATCCCGCCTGCCAGGGTGGCCGTCAGCCGACGACTGACACGAAAACGGGAAGGGCGCGGGTTCTGAACGAGCGTCATGCCCCCAACCTAAAGCCCCCTCCTCGACAAACACTGTGCCCGTCGCCGAATGCGCACCACCCAAATCGGCCCCGATCGGCGCACGTTACGGCAGCCCGTCCTACTCAGTGAACGCTGCCGCGTACTCAGCAAGGGACGCCCAACTACTCAAGTTGCCGGGCGCTCTACTCAAATGAGCCGCACGCCCTTTACCCGCGAAGATCACGATGTCTTAATTCCAACATGACAAATATCAGACTTCGAATACTCGCAGTCGCCCTAGCATGCGGCCTCACGCTCGCCTCGGCTACGCCCGCCGCTGCACAGGAATCCCTCTGGGGTCCCGCAGAATATTGCAGCTCGTCCTCGGGATGCATTGGCCAGCAGAACGGCAAGAACATCTATGCTCCGACACCCAAGTTGAGCGCACGCGAACGCAATCTCCTCCTACAGTGCAACCTCACCTTGGCCGGCGCACTTGTCGGCGGTGCTTCCCGCAGCTGGCAGGCCATCGGCGCCGCAATCTTTGGCGGTGCAGCGGGACTTTCTGGACCGTGCCGCGATCTGTGGCGCTCGACGGCCAGGTTTCGATAGGAACAGGAGATCTACGATGTCAACGAAACTCGATTTGCCCGCAGTCCTGGCTGGTTCCGTTATCGCCCCGACTAGCCTTGCTTACCTCCCAATCGCAGACGTCCCCTTAGTCGGGCTAGCCGGGGTCGCCGTCGGGATCGCGCTCATCGCGCTCGGGATCAAAGGGCATTCAGCCCGCCGCCACAATTGAAGCGCCCAGGGCCCCTTGCGATGTTCTGTCCAGCCACGCGCGTCGCAACCTCTCGAGTGCCGACAATCGGTCTGAATCACTCAGCGTGCCCGCGGCCGACGATGCGGACCTCTTCGATGTCGAGGCGGTCCTGGATGTCGCGCAGCACGATGTCGTCGATGCGGCCCTCGTCGCGCAGCTGCACGACGGCCGCCCGTTTGCGGCCGATGAGGGCGAGGCGCAACTGGCTGTAGTGGTCGTGGCGGGCGAGCGTCTCAGTGCCCTCGGCCTCGTCGGGTTCGGCGCGCAGCACGTCGAGGTGGTCGGCGTATTCGGTGCGCAGGCGTTCGATCACGTCATCCGTCGCCCCGCTTTCTCGGCCGAGCTCGGGCAGGGCTTCGAGCGCCTTCTCGTTGGCGTAGACCTCGGCGAGCCGGCGCTCGGTGTCGACGCTCGTGTCTGTCGGCAGGTTCGCCCAGCGCACGATGGCGGGCAGCAGCAGGCCGGGGATGACGAGCAGCACCACGATGACGCCCGTCGTGACGAAGACGATCATGTCGCGGTCGGGGAACGGCGCTCCGGACGCGACCGTGCGGGGAACGGCGAGCGCGGCGGCCAGCGACACGGCCCCGCGGAAGCCCGACATGCCGCTGATCACGCGGGCCCCGTGCGTCTGTCGGCGAGCGCGCTGCGAGGGCCGGCGGTCGACGAGCCGGATGAGGTACGCGCTGCCGAAGAGGAACGCGAAGCGCACGGCCACGAGCAACACCGACACGACGGCGACGGCCAAGACACCCGCACCGAGCTGAGACATGCTCAGCCCGCGCACGGCCGCCTGCACCTCGATGCCGACGAGCACGAAGAGGGACGCGTTCAGGAGGAACGTCGACAGCCCCCAGAACGACTCGGAGATCTGGCGGCTGTCCGCGCGGCCCACGCGCGGTCCGGCCTGACTCATGATGAGGCCCGCGACGACGACGGCGAGCACACCCGACGCCCCGATCAGGTCGGCGACGAGGAAGGCCGCGAAAGGCGTGAGCACGATCACGATGTTCTCGGTGAGGGCATCCCCCGTGCGTCGGCGCAGCAGGATCACGAGGCCCGCGACGAGCGCTCCGGCGAGCGCACCGCCGCCGTAGGAGAGGGCGAGCGACCCCGCGAGGTAGCCGGGCGACAGCGTGATCTCGCCCACCGTCACGGCCACGGCGATCGAATAGAGCACGAGCGCCGTGCCGTCGTTGACGAGGCTCTCGGCGCGCAAGAGTGTGACGTTGCGGCGCGGCAACGATTTGGTGAGCGCGGCGACGGCCGTGGCATCCGTGGGCGCGACGGCGGCACCGAGCACCCAGGCCGGCCCCCACGCGAGCCCGAGCTGGTGGGCCACGACGGCGACGGCCGCGGCCGTGACGATCACGAGCAGCGTGGACATGAGCATGATGCCGCGCAGGTTCTTGCGGATCTCGCGCAGCGACGTGGTGATGCTCTCCCAGTAGAGCAGCGCCGGCAGGAAGAGGAGGAGCACGGCCTCAGGTGGCAGCTGCACGCCGCGCAGGGCGGGGATGAAGCCGAGCAGGACTCCGCAGACGAGCAGCAGGATGGGCGGGGCCACACGGGCGCGGCGGGCCACGACGGTGCAGAGCAGGATGGTGATGCCCAGGATGACGACCATCTCGAGTGCGAGCACGGTGGCACCTTTCTGCGGTTGCGGAGCACGAACAATGCCGTGTGGGAAGGCTAACGCGCGCCGCCGCATTCGCCATTCCCCCGCCGCCTCGGCCATCCCCCAACGACCGCCTGGGGGTTGTCCCCCACCGGGACGGGCACCCGCCCCATGCCGTGCGAGAGCGGCCGCTCATAGCGTCGAAACATGAGCATTGGAACAACAAAAAGTGGCCGCGATGGAGCCGTCGACCTCGTGCGCGCCGCGTGCCTCATTCTCATCGTGGCGCTGCACGCTCTCATGGTGGGCGTCAGCCTCGGCGCCGACGGGCCGATCCTCGAGAACGCCCTCGACGCCCAGGCCTGGTTCACCCCCGCCAGCTGGGTCGTGCAGGTCATGCCGCTCTTCTTCATCCTGGGCGGCTTCTCGTCACTGCGGCACTGGGAGCGCCTTCAGGCCACCGGCCTGCGTCCTGCCGATTATGTGCGCGAGCGCACCGTGAGGCTGCTGAAACCGTCGATCGTGCTCGTCGGCACCGTCGGCCTCGGCCTCGTCGGGCTGCTCGTGGCCGGTGTGCCCGCCGAGATCGTGGGCATCGCGGGATTCCGCATCAGCCAACCGCTGTGGTTCCTGGCCGTCTACCTCGGCTGCTCGGCGCTCGTCCCACTGCTGGTGCGCGCGCATCGGCGTGGCCCCGCGGCGACGCTCGCCAGCTTGGGGGCGGGCATCCTGGCGGTCGACGTGCTGCGGGCGGCCACCGACATCCCGGCCCTGGGGTTGCTCAACTTGGCTTTCGTGTGGCTGTTCGCACAGCAACTCGGCTTCTGGCTGGCCGACGGTCACGTCGAGCGGATGTCGCGGCTGCTGCGATCGGCCCTCGCGGCAGGTTCGTTCGGCGCGCTCGTCGGCCTCACGGCATCCGGTCTCTATTCGGCAAACATGTTCACCAACCTCAACCCGCCCACCGTCTGCCTGGCCCTGCTGGCCGTGGCGCAGCTCGTGCTCTTCTCGCTGGCCCGCCCCGCCCTCGAGCGGCTCGCCGGCCGTGCCGCCTCTCGCGCCCTCATCCGCACCGTCGGACCGAACGCCATGACCATCTACCTCTGGCACATGACGGTGCTCATCGTCTTGGCGGGCGCCCTGCTCCTCCTCCCCCTGCCGCTGCCCGCGCCCGGCACCGGCGAATGGTGGGCGACGCGTCCCCTCTGGCTCATCGCCGCCGCGCTCCTCCTCATCCCCGTTGTGCGCGCCTTGGGCCGCTTCGAACGCGGGGCGGTGCGCGGGGTGGTGCGCGGTGCCGGGCGGCAAGCATCCACAGCTCACCGCCCGGCACGGCCTTCGACAGCCCGGATGATCTCAGCCAACGCGCTCGGCATCATCGGCGTCGTCTCGCTGCTCGTCGTCGGCATCACGCCCCTCACGGCCCTGATCAGCGTGACCCTCCTGGCCGCGGCCCTCGTCCTCACCCGGCGTCAGGGGTGCGCTTCCTCCAGCATCCGCTCGGCGCGTTCGGCGCTGCCCTCGGCGAGCCCGCGGTCGATGGACCGGCGCGAGCCCACGAGCAGCCCGATGCCGACCAGAAGCATCACGCCCTCGGTCACGGTCAGCGCCCAGATGATGCCGGGCAGGCCGAACCACAGGTTGCCGAGCAGCACGACGGGGATGAAGAGCAGGCCCTGCGTGAGCGACATGGTCGTCGCGGCCACTGCTCGACCCGTCGCCTGAAACGTCGAGGTCAGCAACCCGGTGAACCCGTTCGCGACCATGGCCACGAGCTGCGCGGTGAGGACGGTGGCGCCGAGGGCGAGAACCGAGGCATCCGACACGAACGCACCGAAGAGTTGCTCGCGGAACACGTAGGCCAAGACCGCCGCCAGCAACCCGATCGCCCCCACCGTCACGGCCGAGGAGCGCACCGCCGAGACGAAACGCGCACGGTCACCCTTGCCGTAGGAATAGGCGAGCAGCGGCAGCACACCCAGGGTCACACCCATCAGCAGGAACTCGGGCACCTGGGCGATGCGCACCGCGACCCCCATGGCCGCGAGCGCGCCGTCGCCGTAGTTCGCCGCGAGGTTGTTGAGCACGAGGGCCGTCACGATGAGGAACGACGCCTGGAACAGCTCGCTCACCCCCACCGCGAAAACGGGCTTCACCACGGCGGGCGACAGCGTGAACCAGCGCGGCGCCAGACTCAGGTGCTCGCTGTTGCGGTGCAGCCACACGGCAAAGTAGCCGATCACGACCAGGTTCGCGAGCCCCACGGCCAGCGCCGCCCCGGCCACACCCCAGTGCAGCACGAGGATGAACAGCACGTCGAAGACGACGTTGGCAATCGTGGATGAGATGAGCCCCACCATCACCTGACGTGAGGCGCCCTCGGCTCGCACGAGCTGTTCGAGACAGAACGCGGCGGCGAGAACGGGCACGAACGCCAGGGTGACGGCGACGAATCCGGCCGTGGCGGGGGCGGATGCGGCATCCGCTCCGAGAAGCGCGACGAGCGGGTCGAGCATCAACAGTCCGATGCCACCCAGCACGGCGCCCACGATCACGGCGCCCCACACCGAGAATGCAGAAACGTGTTTGATCTCGGATGCTTTTGCGGGGTCGTGTTCGGCGGCCCCGAGCAACCTCGAGATGAGCGCGCCGCCGCCCGTTCCGAAAACGCCGCCCACCGCCATGACGAGCGCGAGCAAAGGCGAACCGAGGGTGACGGCCGCGAGCAACGTGGTGTCGTGCAGCGAGCCGATGAACCCCGCGTTGATCACGTTGTAGACGGCACCGACGATCATGGCGGCCGCCATAGGAATGCAGAGATGGATGAGGGCGCGCACGATGGGCGCCGAGGAGAGGTACCAGCGGTTGGAGCCGACGGTGTCGGCGGACGGGCTGGACGGGTTCTGAATGCTCATGACTGCTCCTTTCTGGGCAGGTCAGAGCGCGCGCCGACGAACGCCGGCACGGCGAAGATGGAGGTGGTGGGCGCGCCGAACACCGCCTTGAGACGGCGGTCGCCTGCGCGGTGCGTGCCCCCTGAGGGCATGCCGAAGGTCGAGCTGTCGGTGGCGCTTCTCCGACAGCGAGCGGATGTTCGAGCTACACGGCCAGGGCCGCGTATCGCCGGCTACGGCCGGTTCGGTTGGGGCAGTTTCGCGGTGATCTTGAGCAGGAGCGTGTCGAGTGCGGCGCGTTCGTCGGCGGTCAGCGGTTCGAGGATCGTCTCGTCGACCGCGTTGACCGCGTCTTCGAAACCGGCGACGAGTTCGGCGCCGGCCGGGGTGGCATAGACCCGTTTGCGGCGTTCGTCACCGTTCTCGGTGCGCCGCTCGATGAGCTCGCGTCGCTCGAGACCCTGCAGAAGGCTCGAGACGCTGGCCGGGGCCGTGCGACTCACCTGGGCGATGTCGCGCTGGATCGAACCGGGGTTTTGCACCAGGTATCCCAGCACGAAACCCTGTTCGTGGCTGAGCCCGCGCGTGCGGATCCAGTCTTCGGCAGCTTTGCGCTGCGCCAACCCGATCCACCTCACGAGCCCCAACGTGCCGCCGGGTCCGGTCCACTCTTCGCTCATGGTTAGAACTCTAACAGTTAGATCTCTAACTTTCAAGGATGTCGCACAAACGCCCGCGATGGCGACGATGTGCCGTTCGTGTCACGAGGCGAGGCGCCGTCACCGGGACATTCGCCCTACGCCGTCCCGCGGCCCCTTCCTAGACTCACCGCATGAACTTCGCCATCCGCCTCACGTTCGCCATCGCCCTCCTCGTGATCGGCATCGCCACGCTCGTCGGCTGCCTCATCGCCGACATGGAGGGCGGGCCGTCGTGGCTGCACGCGCTCACCTGGACGGGCGGCGCACTCACGGCGACGGGCGTCTCGCTCATCCGCCTGGCCCTCAACAACCGCGTCACGCCCGTCACCCCGGCCGACCAGCGCCGCACCCGCTCCTGAATCGGAGTCGTCGTCGGGCCCAAGGCCGTCGTCGCGATCGACCCGAAGCCGACACGACCGGCCGGTCGCGCCCGGCACCCAGCCCGATCGGGCATCCTTATCCCATGACCGACGCCACGCCCAGCCGGCAAGACGCCATCAGTTCGCTCGAACAGGATGTCGGGCACCTCGTGCGCACGGCGCGCCGGGTCGTGGCCAAGAATGCCGACGCGTTCGACCCCGGCATGCAGCCGACCACCTACCTGGTGCTGCGAACGATCGTCCGGCGGCAGCCCGTGCGCCCGGCCGATATCGCGACCGAGACCGGCATGGACAAGAGCTTTGTGAGCCGCCAGCTGAAGCTTCTCGCCGAGGCAGGCTTCGTCGTCAGCGTCGCCAACGATTCGGATGGCCGCGTGCGCGCGTTCAGCGCCACCCCCGAGGCCGAGGCCCGACTCACCGCCATCCGCTCGGCCACGCACGAACGTTTCGGCCGCGCCCTCGACGCCTGGTCGGACGACGATGTCGTGCGCTTCGCCCAGCTGCTCTCGACCTTCAACGACGAGGTCACGATCCTCTGACGCCCGGCGCATCACGCGTCAGCCGCGCGGCCGGCCGCCGTGTTCCGTCACGCTGGCCAGGCAAGCGGACCGGCGTCAGCTGTGCAACCCGGCCGCCTCGGCATCGGCCACGAGCTCGTCCTGCCCGCCGCGGAACTGCGTGCGATAGAGCTCGGCATAGGACCCGTTCGCGGCGAGCAACACATCGTGCGACCCCTGCTCGACGATGCGCCCGTTCTCCATCACGAGGATGGTGTCGGCATCGCGGATCGTGGACAACCGGTGCGCGATCACGAACGACGTGCGGTCGGTGCGCAGGGCAGCCATGGCGTGCTGAACGAGCAGCTCGGTGCGCGTGTCGACCGACGAGGTCGCCTCGTCGAGGATGAGCAGCTTGGGCTGCGCGATGAACGCGCGCGCGATGGTGATGAGCTGCCGCTCGCCCGCCGAGATGCTGCCACCGTCGGCGTCGATGATGGTGTCGTAGCCGTCGGGCAGCTGGCGCACGAACCGGTCGACCATGGTGGCTTCGGCGGCCGCCGTGACCTCGTCGTCGGTGGCATCGAGGCGCCCGTATCGGATGTTCTCGCGAATCGACCCCTCGAACAGCCAGGCGTCTTGCAGCACCATGCCCACCTGCGAGCGCAGCTCGGCCCGCGACAGGGCCGTCACGTCGACACCATCGAGCAGGATGCGCCCACCGGTCAGCTCGTAGAACCGCATGACCAGGTTGACGAGCGTGGTCTTGCCGGCACCGGTCGGCCCAACGATGGCAACCGTCTCACCCGGTTTGGCCGAGAACGACAGGTTCTCGATGAGCGACTTCTCGGGCGTGTAGCTGAAGGACACTCCGTCGAACTCGACGTGCCCGTCGGCGCTCTCTGGCAGGTGGGCCGTCACGGTGTCGGGGTCTTGTTCGTCGGCGTCGAGCAGCTCGAACGTGCGCTCGGCCGAGGCCACGCCGGACTGCAGCTGGTTCGCCATGCCGGCGATCTGGCCGAGCGGCTGCGAGAACTCACGGGAGTACTGGATGAAGGCCGTCGCGTCACCGAGCGTCATCTGGCCCGAGGCCACGCGCAGGCCGCCGACCACGGCGATGAGCACATAGGACAGGTAGGACACGAACGTCATGGCTGGCATGATCATGCCCGAGACGAACTGAGCGCCGAACGCGGCGTTGTAGAGCTTGTCGTTGCGCTCGTCGAACTCCTTCAGCATCTCTTTGTCGCGGCCGAACACCCGCACGAGTTCGAGCCCCGAGAACGATTCTTCGATGTGACCGTTGAGCGAACCGGTGTTCTTCCACTGCGCGGAGAACAGCTTCTGCGAGCGCGAGCCGATCACACCGGCCACGAGCGCCGAGAGCGGCAGGGCGATGAGCGCGATCAGGGCCAGCTGCCACGACACGATGAACATCATGGCGATGATGCCGATCACGGTGAGGGCCGATTGCACGAGCTGCGAGAACGCCTGCTGCAGCGCGGTCTGGATGTTGTCGACGTCGTTCGTCACGCGCGACATGAGGTCGCCGCGCTGGCGGGTGTCGAAGTAGCTGAGCGGCAGGCGGTTGAGCTTCGTCTCGATGTCTTTGCGCAGCTTGTAGACGACGCGCATGACGAGCCCGTTGAGCACGTAGCCCTGCGCCCAGTTCAACGTCGAGGCGATGACATACATGCCCAGCACGATGATGATGAGGCGGCCCAGCACCATGAAGTCGATGCCTTGACCCGGCACCACACCGGATGCCTCGATCATGTCGGCGTATTGGCCGTTGCCGTTTGCGCGGGCCGCCGACGCGACCTGGTCGAGCGTGGCGCCGGCTGGCAACTGCGCGCCGAGCACACCCTTGAAGATGGTGTCCATGGCCTGGCCCAGAATCTTGGGCGCGATCACGGTGAGTACGACCGACACGACCACGAGGGCCACGACGAGCGTCATCTTCGCCCTCTCGGGCGCGAGCAGGCCCATCAGCCGCTTGGCGGAGGGCCAGAACTGCTGAGCCTTCTTGGCCGGGGCGCCACCGAACATGTCGCCGTCGGCCTCGCTCGGCACGAACTCGGGATCGAGCAGCTCGTCTTCGACGCCCGTGATCTCGGGCGCCTGCTGCGTGTCGGTGGAGCGGGTTCCGGCGGCATCGGATGCGGCGGCGCGACGATTCTTGCGTGGTGAACGGGCCATCATGCCACCCCTTCCGTGGTCAGCTGCGATTCGACGATCTCGCGGTAGGTGTCGTTGGTCTCGAGCAGTTCGTCGTGCGTGCCGCGGCCGACGATTGCGCCGTTGTCGAGCACGAGGATGTGGTCGGCTTCGCGGATGGTGGCGATGCGCTGCGCCACGATGATGACGGTCGCGTCGCTCGTGTCTTTCGCGAGCGCCGCACGCAGCCGCGCGTCGGTCGCGACATCTAAGGCCGAGAAGGAGTCGTCGAAGAGGTAGACGCGCGGGCGGGCCACGAGGGCGCGCGCGATGCACAGTCGCTGCCGCTGGCCGCCCGAGACGTTGGTGCCGCCCTGGGCCACGCGGTCGTCGAGCTGCTGGGGCTTGGCGCGCACGAAGTCGTCGGCCTGTGCGGTGTGCAACGCGGCCCAGATCTCGGCCTCGTCGGCGTCGGGCCGCCCGAAGCGCAGGTTCGACCCGATGGTGCCCGAGAACAGGTAGGGCTTCTGCGGCACGATGCCCACGACGCCGGCCATCTGCTGGCGGGTGAGCGCCGAAACGGGCACGCCGTCGATGGTGACCTGACCCTGTTGCGGGTCGTAGAGGCGCGGGATGAGCGACAGCAACGTGGTCTTGCCCGAACCCGTCGAGCCGACGATCGCCGTGGTCTTGCCCGGTTCGGCCGTGAACGTGACGTCGTCGAGCACGGGGCGCTCGGCGCCCGGGTAGCCGAACGTGACGTGGCTGAACTCGACGCGACCGGCCGTGGGGATGCGCACATCGGCGTTCGTGGGCACCTCGAGGCTGGGCGAAGTCTCGAGCACCTCGGTGATGCGCTCGGCGCAGACCACGGCGCGCGGGATCATCATGGCCATGAAGACGCCCATCATGACGGCCGTGAGGATCTGCAGCAGGTATTGCAGGAACGCCGTCAGCGAGCCGACCTGCATCTCGCCGGCCTCGACGCGCTGGCCGCCGAACCACAGCACGGCCGCGGTGGCCAGGTGCAGCACCATCATGATGACGGGGAACATGAGCACGAAGATGTTGCCGACCTTGACCGAAACGCGCGTGAGCGCCTCGTTGGCCCGGTCGTAGCGCTCGGATTCGAACGGCTCGCGCACGAAGGCCCGCACGACGCGGATGCCGACGATCTGCTCGCGCAGCACGCTGTTGATGCCGTCGATGCGGTCTTGCATGAGGCGGAAGAGGGGCAGCAGCAGGTAGACCAGGAAGCCGACGATGATGAAGAGCAGGGGAACGCTCACCCACACGAGCCAGGAGAGGCCGGCGTCTTCGCGCAGCGCCATGATGATGCCGCCGACGCACATGATGGGCGCCGAGACCATGAAGTTGAGCGCCATGAGCACGAGCATCTGCACCTGTTGCACGTCGTTGGTGCCGCGCGTGATGAGCGTGGCGCTGCCGAAGCTGCCCACCTCGAGGGCGCCGAGCGAGTCGACCTTGCGGTAGACCTCGCGGCGCAGGTCTCGGCCGATGGCCATGGCCGTCTTGGCGCCGAAGTAGACGCCGCCGATGGCCGCTGCCACCTGCACGAGGCAGACCGTGAGCATGGTCATGCCCGTGGCCCAGATGAAGTCGGTATTGCCCGTCGAGACGCCCTCGTCGATGATCTGGGCGTTGAGGCTCGGCAGGTAGAGCGCCGCGATGGTCGAGATGAGTTGCAGCGCGAAAACCGCGATCAACCAGCCCTTATAGGGTTTGGCCGTGCGCCAGGTGAGGGCTAGGAGAGCCACACGTGCTCCTTCGAGGGTGTCGGCCGGGCGCGCAGTCGGAGGACTGCTGCCGGGCCGTTTCATTCTCCCCCCGCGGGGCGCGATGCACCATCAAAATGTTCCGACGGCGCAGTGTGGGGATCCCAGAATGTTACAACAGGCCACCGACACCGGGGCTCGCGAGTCGCCCGGCGCCGCTCCCCTAGCGGTAAGACGCGGCGAGTCGCCGGAAGCCCTCGTCGAGCGACACCTCGGGCGTCCACTCGAGGTCGCGACGCGTGCGCCGCTGGTCGAACCAGTGCGCCGTCGACAATTGCTCGGCGAGGAAGCGCGTCATGGGCGGTTCGTCGACACCGGGTTTGACCGACCACAGCGCCTCGACGGCCGAACCCGCCGCGCGTGCCAGCGATGCGGGCACACGCCAGGCGGGCACCGGCGCGCCGGCGGCCTCGCAGATCGACGCCAGGATGTCGGCGACCGGGCGGGGCTCGCCGTTGGTCACCACATAAGAGTTGCCGTGCACAGCGTCCACGCGTCGCAGGGCGGCCGCGATGGCGGAGGCGGCGTTGTCGACGTAGACGCTGTCGATCAGCGCGGCGCCGTTGTCGAGGATGGGCAGTCGGCCCGAACGCGCGCGGTCGACGACGCGCTCGATGAGTTGCGTGTCCCCCGGGCCCCACACGAGGTGCGGGCGCACGACGACGACGCGCAAGGCATCCGAGTCGTGGGAGAGGGCGAGCAGTTCGGCCTCGGCCTTGGTGCGGGCGTAGTCGCCGTGCGCACGCTCGGGGTCGGCGGCTAGAGCGTCGTCCCCCACGATCGACGAGCCGGAGTGCGCGACCGACGGCGACGACACGAAGACGAAACGCTCGACACCGGCGATGCGGGCGGCGTTCAGGAGCATGCCCGTGCCGCCCACGTTGACGCGACGGAAGTCTGCGGGGTCGCCCGCGAGCGAGACCTTGGCCGCCAGGTGCACGATGGCATCGACACCGTCGACGGCGCGGGCGGTGGCTGCGGCATCCGTCACCGAACCGAGGTGGTCTTCGAAACCGGGCTCACCCGCGAGGCCCGACGGGCGGCGTTGGAACGTGCGCACCGTGTGGCCATGAGCGGCGATCGCGCGCGCCGTGGCTGCGCCGAGCAGACCGGATGCCCCCGTGACGAGAACCTTCACGGCTGACGCATCCGTCCGCCCGCGAGCACGTCGGCGGCCCAACGCGACAGGCCGCTGCGGTCGATCTTCGAGTTGTGCCGAATGTCGGTGGGCAGGCGCGGCACCTCGAGCACGGCCGCCACGGGCACACCGGCAACCGCCCGAATGGATGAGGTGAGCTCACGATCGGCCAGCGCCACCCGCCGCGCGGGCGAGGCCGTCTCGACGATCACGACGATCTGCTGCGTGCCGCGTGGACCGACACCGACGACGGCGGCGCGCGCGACACGGTCGAGCGATTCGACGCGCTGCTCGGGCGCCACCGGGGTGACGACGCCGTCCGGTGTGGCGATGACGTGGGGCAGGCGACCCTCGACCCACAGGCGGCCGGCCTCGTCGAGGTGTCCGACATCGCCCGTGCGGTGCCAGCGGGTGCTGGTGGATGCCGCGGCGGCAGCGGCCGAGAAGGCCCCGGGTGAGGCATCCCCATCGCGGTGGTCGGCGTCACGGCGGTCGGCGAACGCGGAGTCGGTGCCCACGCGCGAGGCGCGATCCGTCATCCAGAGCCGGTCGTAGTTGCTCTTGAGGTGCGGGGCCGAGACGACGATCTCGCCCGTGACACCGGCTTCGGTCGTGGGCTCGCCGACGGGTTGCCCGAGGTCGTCGAGCGCGCTGATGCGCACCTGCACGGATGCCGCGGGGGTTCCCACGCACACGCCGCCGGCCGTTCGGGATGCGGCGGCGTCGCGGATGCCGTCGAGCGAGATGTCCGTCATGAGCAGGCCCTCGGTCATGCCGTAGGGCGTGTGCGCGCTCGCGTTGGGCATGAGGTCGGCCGCGGCGGCGAGGAGCGCCTCCGAGACGGGGGCGCCGGCCGACAGGAACGTCTGCACGCCGGCGAGGGCGTCGCGCTGGGCGTCGGTGAGGGCATCCGCGGTGGCGACGACATTCGTGACGGCGGCGGGTGACAGGAACACGACTGTCGCATCGACGGCCGCCGCGGCCTGGGCGACGGCCGTGGCGGTGAGGGTTTTCGGTGAGGTGACGTCCATATCGGGCGTGACCGAGCGGGCGCCTAAGGCCGGGCCGAGCAGCGCGAACGGCGCGAACCCGGCGACCAAGCCCGTGCCGACCCCGACGCCGTACTGGGCGGCCAAGGTGTCGCGGATGGCGCCGAGCTGGGCGTGACTGTAGACGACGCCCTTCGCGGGACCCGTCGAACCCGATGTGAAGAGGATGGCGGCGGTGTCGCTCGGAGCGGGCGCCGCGGGCAGCGTCTTGCCGCGCCCGTCGCGCACCAGTTCGGCGAGCGTGTGCGAGATGCCGAGCGCACGGGCGACCGCGCGCGGGAACGTCGCGACCGAGATCTTCTGGCCGGGCCAGCCGAGGGCGCGCGCGGCGGCGAGCCCGGGGGCCGCGCCGATCACATGGTCGGCCTGAGCGCCACGAATGGCTCGTGTCAGACCGGGCAGCCCGAGGCCCGCATCGGCGACGACCACGACCGCACCGAGGCGCAGGCAGGCATACAGAACGGCCGTCAGGTCGGCACCGGGCTGCACGAGCAGCGACACGCGGTCGCCCTTCTTCACGCCCACACCGGCCAGGCCGGCGGCGATCTCGCGCACGCGCCGCGACAGCAGCTTCCAGCTGACCACACGCGGCTCTGCGCCGTTTCCGGGGTTCATCTCGACCAGGGCGGTCTCGTGGCTCTCGCCCAGCTCGTCGAGATAGTGCCACAAGGGCCGGGCGGATGTCGCAGCATCCGATTCGGCGACGCGCGGCGCAGCTTCGGCCGCAACCGCTTTCGAGCCGTCGGCAAGGGAATCGACGTAAGTGTCGGCCGATCGGTCAGAGGAAGCGCCGGCCGTGACGCGGCCCGCGTTATCGCCGAGCCACGTGAGCAGGGCCCCGGCATAGTCGACGTCCTCGGCGATCAGGTGCCCGGCGCCCTCGAAGCGGTGCACATCGGCGTGCGGCAGGCGGTCGATCAGGTCGTCGAGGTAACGGTCGCTGAAGATCGGGTCGCGCGGGCCCCACAGCATGACGGCGGGCACCGTCAGGCGGCGCAGGGCCGACGAGATGCGGCTCAGCTCAGCGAAGCTCTGGTGCGAGGCATCCACCGGGATGTCGGCGACGAAACCGCCGATGCCCCCGCGTCGGGCGGCGCCACGATACGGAGCGCGATAGGCGTCCTTCACAGCGCGTGAGACGGCCGGATGTCCGAGCGCCAACGTGGTATCGAGGAAGGCGGGGGTCGCCACGGTCGCCTGACCGAGCACGCCGCGCGCCAGAGCGAGCCGCAACGGCGCCGGGATGGGCGCATCGGACGGCTGGTGGATGGCGGTGTTCAGTAGCATCAGGCCACTGAGGAGCTGGGGATGGTCGACCGCCCAGCCCATCGAGACGACGCCGCCCCAGTCGTGGCCGAGCGTGACGACGGGGCCCTCGAGCCCGATCGCGTGCGTGAAGTCGGCGAGGTCGCGCACGCGCTGCGCGAGCGGACGGTGCACGCCGGTGCGCTCCGAGAAGCCCATGTCGAGCTGGTCGACCGCGATGACGCGCCAGGCGTCACCCGAACCCGTGGCCGCGACATCCGTGGCCTGCTGCACGAGCTCGCGCCACAGGTAGGACCAGGTGGGGTTGCCGTGCACGCACAGGATGGTGCCGACGGGCGTGACGCCCAGACGCGCGAGCTCGGCGCCGTTGTCGAGCGCATGCCATCCGCGTGTGGTGCCGATGGCGTCACCCGAATCGGGAACGAGGACGATGCGGGAGAAGCGGGAGTCGAGCCCCGGCAGGCCCTGGGGTGGCATCGACGCGGGCGCCGGGGTGCGTGCGGCACCCGGCATCCGGTCTGTCACCACGCGATTTCCATCATGGCGGTGTTGAGGCCAGAGCCCACACCCATGAGCAGCACGCGGTCGCCCTTCTTCAGGGTGTCTTTCTCGGCCTCGAGAGTGATGGGGATGGAGGCGGGCCCGACGTTGCCGTAGTGCGGGTAGGTGACGGGCACCTTGCTGCGGTCGATGTGCGCGGCCTTGACGATGGCGTTGGTGTGCACCTCGCTGACCTGGTGCAGGATGTAGCGGTCCATGCTCGACCAGTTCCAGTCGCGCTTCGCTTCCTTCCACGCCGAGACGACGAGTTCCATGCCGCCCTTCAGCAGGGCCTTGGCGTCGGTGAACATGCCGTCGACGCTGCCCACGCACAGCTCGTTGAACTGGGTGGCCGCGCGCGTGACGCCGCCGAGGATGCGGTGACCCTCTGGGTGCAGGTCGGCGGGGCCGATGACGGCGGCCGCGGCACCCGAACCGAGCGTGAGGCTGGCGAACTCGCTCATGAACTCTTTGCGGCCGATGCCGCCCTTGCTGAGGCGCTCGATGGTGTTGACCTGGATCTCGTCGGCGTCTTCGCCGTCGACGATCATGGCGTATTTGATCTGGCCGGACTCGATGAGCTGCGCGGCCAGCGACATGCCGTTGACGAAGCCGAGGCACGCGTTCGCGATGTCGAAGTTGATGGCCGACGACGGCAGGCCGAGTCCGTTGTGGATGCGCACGGCGACGGACGGCTCGAGGTGCTTGCGCGTGACCGACGTGTTGATGATGAGGCCGATCTGCGACGGCTCGATGCCCGCCTCGGCGAGCGCCTTCTTGCCCGCGGCGACCGCGGCGTCGTCGAAGTTCTGGCCCTCGTCCCAGTTGCGGCGCTCGAGCACTCCGGCGACCCGCTGCAACAGACCCTGAGGCAGCTTCAGCTTCTTCAGAACCGGCTGCAACCGACTGTCGATGTCTTCACTCGTCGTGATGCGGGGGGCGATCGTGGTCGCCACCGACAGCAGTGCGACGTTGCTGTGAGTCGTCGTTGCGTTTCCGTCCAACGGATAGTCCTATCGAGTTATTGGTCTGGTCGCGGGTGAAAACACACGCCACCGGTCAATTGTTCCGTATTTCCCATGCACCGAGAGGAATGGGGATTACTCGGGCATCCGCTCATTTTCCCACGTTTCCCTGGGCGCCGGATGCTCACGGCCTGGGGCTTGCGCGCGGTGCGATTAGTCGTCGTGGCCGAGCACACCCAGCAGCAGGGCCCGGCGCACGGCGTCGATGCGCGAGGTGGCGCCCAGCTTCGCGTAGAGGTTGCTGGTGTGCCGCTTGACCGTGCCCTCGGTGATCGACAGTTCGCGCGCGATCTCGGCGTTGGAGCGCGCGAGCGCGATGAGGCGCAACACCTCGTATTCGCGGGGCGACACGAGCCCCACGTCGGCGCCGACGGCGGTCTGGTCGGTGCGCGCGGCGACGGCGTGCACGGCGCGCAACAGGTCGGCGCTCGGCATGGTCTTCGTCAGGTAGGCGGCGGCGCCGGCCTGGCGCAGCGACTCGGTGAGCATGGCGTCGCGGTGCATGGTGAGCACGACGATGCGCGTCTCGGGGGCGTGGCGGCGGATGCGGCGCACCGTGGTTGCCGCGCCGGGGCCCGGCATCTCGACGTCGAGGAGCAGCACATCGGGGCGGTGCGCGATCGCCACGCGCAGCGCATCGTGGCCGTCCGAGGCCTCGGCGACCACGTCGACGAGGGGGTCGTGGCCGAGGATCGCGACGATGCCGTCGCGGAACAGGTCGTGGTCGTCGGCGATGGCAAGCCGGATGACGGGGGCGGCGGGTTTCGTCATCAGACGTCGTCCCTCGGCCGCGTGCACCGAGACGGCTCGGGAGCGGCTGGTTCGGGCGAAGCCGCCCGGGTCGGGGGCGCCGACGGGACGGTCGGAACGTCGAGGCGGATGCGGGTGCCGGCCGAACAGCTGTCGATCTCGAGCGTGGCGCCGATGGCATCCGCACGTTCTTGCATGCCGACGAGGCCGAGCGACCCGCCGCGGCGCACGGCGGGGTCGAAGCCCGGACCGTTGTCGGTGACGCGCACGACCACGCTCTCGTCGAGCCACTCGGTCGACACGTGCATGCGGGAGGCGCCGCGTGCGTGTTTGCGCACGTTGCGGATCGCCTCGAGCACGATCGTGAAGGTCTCTTCGCCCACATCGGGGGCGAGCCGCACGGGCGTGCCCGCGGTGGTGAACTCGGGCGCCGGAGGAATCGATCGCGAGTGGTCGAGGTAGTTCTTGATCGCCTCGTCGAGGAAGGCCGTGCCCACGAGCTGGCGGATGTCGAACGCCATGCCCTGCACGTCTTCGAGTGTCGTGCGCAGGATCTCGACGGCGTCGTCGAGGTGGCCGAGGTCGCCCGCGATCGAGCTCAGTTCGACGCGCTGCAGACCCGCCGCGATGCCGTGGGCGACGTGGTCGTGCAGGGCGCGCGAGATGCGTTTGCGCGAGTCCTGGTCGGCCTGCGCCAGCTGCACGCGCAAACCCTCGACGTAGGCGATGGCGCCCGGCGGGAAGCGACGCCACAGCGCGTGATGCAACGTGTTGGCGATGCGCTGGGTGAGGGCGACGGCATCCGCGGCGGGGGCTGATGTATCGACGTAGAGCTCGACGAGCACGGGCAGCGCGACGAAGTAGATGACCTCGGCGGCCATGAGGTTCTCGGCGGGGTCGGCGTTCTGGGTCGCCCGCAGGCGGCCGACGCGGTCGAAGTCGGCGGCACTGGCATAGTCGACGGCGACGGGTGAGGTGACGGGGGTGCCGTCATCCGGATGCGTGAGCACCAACGATTCGGTCAGGATCGAGCGTGCCTGCTCCTCGAAGATCGGGTCGAGGGCACCTTCCGTCGCGAGCGAGCTGCCGCGCTCCTCGAGCGCCCCGATGAGGTCGCCGATGATGCGGTCGATCGTCTCCCGGTGCGGCGGGTGGACCGACGACGTCGAGGCGGAAGCGGGCTTCCCGGGCGCATGGCTCGCGGCTCGTGCGCCGTGTTCCGTTTCGCTCATCTCGCCTCCCCCGATCGTGATCCGCGGGGGACGACACCGTTCCCCCTTCATCGATGATGTCTCAGTGCCGCGCGAAGTGCACATCGAGCGGCGGGGCGGACTACATCTAAAGTCACATTTTGTGAGACGAACGCCCTACTTTCGGCCCGAAACGGCGCCGAAGCGGGACATTCTGCTCCCGACGGGCGCAGACGCGGTGTTATGTTTCGAGCGCTAGCACCGCCCCGGCCCCGATCGGGCGCGAGACGGCGCCGGCCGTCGGAGATCTATCGATGGGGAATCGATGGGGGGAGCCTCCGATGTGCCGGAACAGCTCCGACTTTGTCGTTGAGCACAGAGAGAGCGGGATCGCCTGGGGAGGCGGCCCCGCTCTCTCTGCGTCTGCGGACGACTCAGCGTTTAGACGACGGCATCCAGCGTCTGGTATTCGTCGTCGCTCAGCTCGATGAGCGCACCCTGCAGGTTGTCCTCGAGGTGGGCGACGCTCGACGTGCCCGGGATGGGCAGCATGGCGGGTGAGCGGCGCAGCAGCCACGCGAGGGCGAGCTGGCTCGGGGTCGACCCGTGCGAGGCGGCGATCTCGGTGAGCGGGCCGCCCTCCTTGGTGAGCTCGCCCGTGGCCAGCGGGAACCACGGAATGAACCCGATGCCGTTCTCGGTGGCGTAGTCGAGCAGCGCCTCGGACTTGCGGTTGGTCAGGTTGAACAGGTTCTGCACCGACACGATGTCGACGACCTTCTGGGCCGCCTGCAGCTCGTCGACGCTCACCTCGGACAGGCCGATGTGGCGCACCTTGCCCTCATCCTGAAGCTTCTTCAGCTCGCCGAGCTGCTCCTCGAGCGGCACCTTCGGGTCGATGCGGTGCAGCTGCAGCAGGTCGATGCGCTCGATGCCCAAGTGGCGCAGGTTGAGTTCGGTCTGCTGGCGCAGGTACTCGGGGCGGCCGACGGGAATCCACTCGCCCGGGCCCTGGCGCGTGAAGCCCACCTTCGTGGCGATGACGAGGTCGTCGGTGTAGGGATGCAGGGCCTCGCGGATGAGAGCATCCGTCACATAAGGGCCGTAGGCGTCGGCCGTGTCGATGAGGTTCACGCCGAGTTCGACGGCGCGGCGCAGCACGCGGATGGCCTCGTCGCGGTCGCGCGGTTCACCCCAGACGCCGTCACCCGTGAGCTGCATGGTGCCGTAGCCGAGGCGGTTGACCGTGAGGTCCCCGCCCAGGGTGAACGTGCCGGATGCTGCGGCGGGGCGTTCGGTGCCGGTGTTGGTGGTGTCGGTCATCGGTTCTCCTTCTGGGTCACGTCGATCAGCACCTTGCCGACCGTATTGTTCTCGACGGCGTCGTGCGCCTGGGCGGTCTCGGCGAGCGCGAAACGGTGCAGCGGCAGGCCGGCCTCCTCGCCCACCGCGAGCGCGCCGTCGGCGATGGCATCCGAAATGGCGTCGACGGCGTTCTGCTTCTGCGTGCTCGTCGTCGTGTAAGTGAGGATGAATTGGAAGCGGATGTTCTTGACCATGCTTTCCCGGAACGGCACCGCGAGCGGCTCGCTCGAGTCGGTGGCGTAGAGGGAGATGGTGCCGGAGGGCGCGATGACCGCGAGGTCGGCCTCGAGGTTGGCGTAGGGGTTCACGTCGACGATCACGTCGACGCCACCCGCGGCGATGTCGCGCACGCGGGCTGCGACATCCTCGGTGCGGTAGTTGATGATGTGGTGAGCGCCGGCCGCACGCGCCAGGGCGGCCTTCTCGTCGCTCGAGACCGTGGTGATGACGGTGGCACCGGCCCAGACGGCGAGCTGGATGGCGGCGTGACCGACGGCCCCGGCGCCTCCCGTGACCAGAATCGTGCGGCCATGCAAGCTCGCGGGGGTGAGGCGGTCGGGCAGGGTTTCGGATGCCGTGAGCGCGCGGTGGGCGGTCAGAGCGGGAATCCCCACCGAGGCGCCCACATCGAGCAGGGCTTCGTCGGGCAGCGGAACCACCTGGTATTCGGGCAGCACCACATACTCCTGCGCGGTGCCGTCGTCGCGCTGCCACGCGGCGTCCCACACCCACACGGGGTCGCCCACGCGCACGTGTTCGACGTCGTCGCCGATCGCGTCGACGAAACCGGCCCCGTCTTGGTTGGGCACCTTCGGGGTGTCGAACTCGTCGCTCGAACCCGAGCCGGCGCGCGACTTCCAGTCGGTGGGGTTCACGCCCGAGACGACGATGCGCACGCGCACCTCGCCCTTCGAGACGTCGGGCACCGGCCTGTCGACCAGCTCGAGAACGCTCGAGTCTCCCGTGCGTCGGTATTGAACAGCCTTCACGTCTTCCTCCTCAACGAAACGATGGGCGGGCGACGGGCCCGTCAGTGTCGGCAACGCGGCATGCCCGGTCACAATTCCGAGCGCCGCGAAGTGCACCACCTCTGTCATAGCCCAGGAAGCTGAAGGTTGTTCAGCCCGTTGCCCGCCGAGGCATCCGGGTGTAACGCTGGAGCATGACTACTGAACAGGTGACCAAAGACCGTGCGCTCGCGTTGCAGGCGCTGCACCAGGACGCGAAGATTCTGAGCGTCGTCAACGTGTGGGATGCCGTGAGCGCGAAGGCCGTCGCGGCACTGCCCCAGACATCCGCCATCGCCACCGCGGGGCACTCGATCGCCGCGAGCTACGGCTATGAAGACGGCGGCATGCCGCTCGACGTGGCACTCGCGGGCGTGAAGACCGTGGTGGATGCCGTGGACCTCCCCGTCACCGCCGACCTCGACGACGGCTACACCGACCCCGCCGAGACCATTCGCCGTGCCATCGCGCTCGGCGTCGTGGGCGCCAACGTGGAGGACCGCCTGCGTCCCTTCGACGAGTCGGTGCAGCGCGTCAGCGCCATCATGCGCGCGGCCGAGCAGGAAGGTGTCGCCTTCCAGCTGAATGCCCGCACCGACGCCATCGTGCGCGGCGGCGACCGCCCGGCCCACGAGAGCATCGAGGATGCCATCGCCCGGGGCAAGGCGTTCCTCGACCAGGGTGCGGCCCTCGTCTTCGTGCCCGGCGCACTCGACCGCGAGGCCATCGAACGACTCGTGGAGGGGCTCGGAGCGGGCAAGCTGTCCGTCATCGGCGCACCCGGCGCCCTGCCGGCCCCGGAGCTCGAGGCACTCGGCGTGGCGCGCGTCTCCTACGGACCGTTCACGCAGCGCGTGGCCCTGCGGGCGCTGCAGAACCTCGCGAGCGACCTGTACGGCGGAGGCGTCATCCCCACCGACACGCCGGCCCTCAACTGATCCTGGCTCGTTCGTCCGCGTCTGTTCAGCCGCGGACCAGCGGCTTGCGCTAGATTCTCTGGCATCAGACATCACCCCCCTCTGAGCTTCGGCTCACGGGGGTGATTTTCGTTTGCGGCAGTTCGCGCGCCCCTCACGCACCCTGCACCGCGTCGGGCCGGTCCTGTATCGTGCTGGGAAGTGGCCGCAGTGGACCGCCCCTCGAGGGGCAGCGACCGTTGCGGCGTCCGCGCGAGCGCAGCTCCCCTGAGAGGACCGCAAAACATGTTCGTCCCCCTCGACGCCACACCCCGCGACTATGCGTGGGGGTCGACCACGGCGATGGCCGCGCTGCTCGGCACGACGCCATCCGGTGCGCCGGAGGCGGAGCTGTGGTTGGGCGCTCACGACGGCCGGCCGACGCCCATTGCGTCCGGGGCGCCCGTGAGCGAACACGCCGACCTCGCCGACTGGTTCGCGAGCGACCCGCGCACGGCGCTCGGCGAGCTCGACGAGCTGCCGTTCCTGCTCAAGATTCTCGCCGCGGCGCATCCGCTGTCGCTGCAGGCGCACCCGTCGTTGGCGCGCGCCGGTGAGGGTTTCGACGACGAGGAGCGGCGCGGCATCCCGATCGATGCCGCCCACCGCAACTACAAGGATCGCCTGCACAAACCCGAGCTCATCGTCGCGTTGCGCGACGGATTCCAGGCGCTGTGCGGTTTTCGCGAGCTATCGGGCACCGACGCCCTGCTGGCTGATCTCGCATCGACCGCGCCCACGGCCGAGCAGCGTGCGCAGGTCGAGGGTTTGCGCGAGAGCCTGGCAGCCCCGGATGGATTGCGCACGACGGTTGCGCGCGTGCTCGGCGAGCCGGCGCAGGATCTCGTGAGCGCGGTCGTGGCCGCGGCCGCGGGCGGCGACACATCCTCCGATTTCGCGGCCGAGCGGGCCCTCGTGGCGCGCCTGGCCGAGGAGTACCCGGGCGACCCGGGCATCGTCGTGGCGACGCTCGTCAACCTGGTGACGCTGAGCGCGGGCGAGGCCCTGTTCCTTCCCGCCGGAAACATCCACGCCTATTTGGATGGCATCGGCATCGAGCTCATGGCCGCGAGCGACAACGTGCTGCGCGGCGGGCTGACTCCGAAGCACGTCGACGTGCCCGAGCTGCTCGACGTGCTCGACTTCGAGCCCCGCCCCGTGCCGCGGCTCGAACCGACCGCCCTTGCCGATGGCCTCGACCTTTTCGTGCCATGGGATGTGCCGGACTTCGAGCTGCTGCGGGCCGACGTAAACGCTCATGAGTCTTCGGCGACTCCTGAGTTCGACCTGCCTGGCCCAGCAATCGCGATCGTCACCGATGGCCAGGTCACGCTCACCGGCGAACACGGATCGACAACCCTCGACCGCGGGCAATACGCCTTCGTCACACCGGATGAGGGGCGGCTGGTCTTCACGGGCAGCGGAACGGTTTTCGTCGCCACGACGCAGGGACGCTAGCGCTCGCGCTTATTTAGTTCTGCGACCGCAGGCCGCGGTCGACCAGATCGATGAGCCACTCGAAGCTGTCGTCGACGTCTTCGGCCCAGCGGAAGCCGCCCGTCGACTGGATGCTGGCGAACCCGTGGAACATGCTGCGCACGGCGCGCAAGGCGTGGGTCGACTGCTCGGGCGCAACGTCGTACCCCTGCAACACGGCTCTCAGGGGGCGCAGGCCCTCTGCGGCGGCGAGAGCCAGGGGGTCGTCGGGGCTGAGCGGCTCGAAACTCACGGTGGCGGCATAGCGACCCGGATGCTCGAGCGCGAAGCTCCGGAGCGCGTGCGCCGCGGCGGCGAGCGCATCCCGGCCCGCGAGCCCCTGGATGGCGGCGCCCATCGCCTCGCCCGCCTCGGTGAGCGCCAACGTCGCGATCGCACGGTTGAGGTCGGCCTGGTTCTCGACGTGTTTGTAGAGCGACGGCGTGCGCACCCCGACGCGCTGGGCGAGCGCCCCCATGCTGAGCGCCGCGAAGCCGATCTCGTCGGCCAGGTCGGCGCCTGCCGCGATGACGGATGACCGGTCGAGGCCCGCCCTAGGCATGCGAACCGTTGCGGGTGGGGGCGATCGTGCTGAGGAAGGGGAGCATCGCCTCGAGTGTCTCATGCGGCGCCTCGACGTGCGGGTAGTGCCCGGCGCCCTCGATCACGGTCAGCTGGCCGAGTCCCGCGGGCAGGTCGGCGAGGATCGCTTCGCCTTCGGCACGGGGCGACACCCAGTCAGGATCGTCGGAGCCCTGGATGACGAGCACGGGGCGTGTGACGCGCGGCAGGGCCTCGCCGGCATCGACGGGCGGCAGCGACCCCATCTTCTGCAGCACTTTCATGCGGCCGGGCTGCTCGAGCGAGGTCGTGATCTCGCCGAGGCGCGCGGACCAGTCGGCGGGTTTCGCGCCCGGGTAGGCGACGTCGAGGTATTTCGCCCACTGACGGGTGCTGCCGAGCATGGTCGTGCCGATGAGGTGCAGCGCGCCGCGGCGGTAACGAGCCACACCGAAGTCGCCGAGGTGGATCTTCTGCTTGCGCGTGAACGGGCCGAGTTCGACGACCGCGGTGACGAGCTCGGGGGCGTCGGCGGCGGCGATGCTGACGGCGCCGCCCGCGATGGAGTGCCCGACCAGCACCGCCGGGCCACCGAGGTGACGCACGAGGGCGAGCAGATCGCCCGCGATGGCCGTGCGGGTGTAGGTGGGCCAATCGACGCTGGATTCACCGCAGCCGCGCAGGTCGACCGAGGCGACGCGGTAGCCCGCCGCCACGAGTGCGGGGGCGATGAAGCGGAAGGCTTCGCGGCTATCGCCCATGCCGTGAGCGAGGACGACGAGCGGGCCGGAGCCGGCGATGTCGTAGGCGAGGGTGCCTTCGTCGAGGGCGAGGAACTCGGTCATGGTGGACTCCTGTCGGTTCGGCTAACGCCGTTAGCTAGAAACTAACAGCGTTAGCCACAGGTGTCAACCGGCGTCTGAAAACCTGGTCCGATCACGCCGGGGCGGAGAGCCCATACCCCGCCCGGAAGAGTGGAGCCACCGTATCGAAGGGCACGTCCTCGCGGGATGCTTCGACCGCTTCCATCGACGACGGGATATCAAAGGGCAGGATGCCCGAGAACGGGAACTCCCCCCGGAACCCGCCGACGACCACCTGGTCGCTCGCACCGAAGTCACCGATCAGCATCCCGGCGTGCTCGATCAACGGCCCGACGATCGCGGGCCGCTCGAGGAACACCGACAGGAAGACGGGGGCGTGCTCGGCATAGGCGGCGATGCGCTCGACGGTCTCGGTCGGGAACGCGAGGCTGCCGCCGTGGAAGAAGTCGGCCATCGAGCCACGACCCGGCTCGAACGGCGCATCGAGTCTCACCAGGATGGCATCTGCCGCTTCCGGCCGGTCGACGACGTTCAGCCCCGCGGTATCCGCGAAGCCCTCGACGAACACGGCCGCGTCCTTGGACAGCACACCGCCGCCATCCGACGCGGCGAGAAGCACCAGGGAATCCCGCTGCGCGGCAGCCCCGAGGGCGACGTTCTCGGCAGAACCGCAGACCTCGCGAGCGCGCGACGCATCCACGCGGCGGTGTTCGAACAATCCGAGCCGGAACTTCTCACGCAGCAGCCGACGCGCGGACTCGTCGAGACGCTCCTCGCTGACGTCGCCCCGGTCGACCAGCTCCTCGATGAGGGACGGGTTACGGTCGCCACCGAACTGGTCCACGCCGGCCTCCAGAGCGATGCGTGCTCGATCTCGCGGCGACAGATGCTCGAGACCCCACCCGTTCGGGCCGAAGTCCATGCCGCCGATCTTTTCGCTCTCGAGCAGGTTCCAGTCGGTGACGACGATGCCATCGAAGCCGAGGCGGCGACGCAGGATGTCCTTGACCACCGGGCTATTGAACGCGAAGCCGACCTCATCCCACTCTGTTCCGACGGGTTTGCCGTAATAGGTCATGACCTGCGTGACACCGGCAGCGAATGCCCGCTCGAACGGACGGAGGTGCAGTTCCTGCTGCCCGCCCGGGTAGACCTGCTCCGGGTAGCGGGGGTCGTGCGCATCGTCGCCCTTCAACTGAGGGCCCGCCCCGGGGAAGTGCTTGACGACCGCGGCCACGGATTCGGGCCCGAGCTGCGGGCCGCCCCGCAGGGCTTCGATGAAGGCGATGGTGAGTTCTGCGACACGCTCGGGGTCCTCGCCGAAGGTGCCGAAGCCGCGCGACCACCGCGGTTCGCTGAAAATGTCGGCCATCGGACCGAGATAGACGCGGATGCCCAGGGCGATCAGTTCCCGGCGCACGACCTCACCGTAGGTCCGGGCCGCCTCTACGTCACCGATGGCCGCGATACCCGTGGTCTCCGGCCAGCGCGACAGGCTGTCGAGCGCCTGCCCGGTGAAGGGGTTGTCGCGAAACCCGTGACGCGGGTCGGTGGAGAGGGTGATCGGAATTCCGAGCCGGGTGCTCGAAGCGAGCTCCTGCAGCGTGTTTGACCATTCGGCCACGGCTGTGCTGTCACGCCCACCGAGAACATTGAAATGCGTGATGCCCCGTTCGACGACGTTGACGGATGCCATATCCACTGCCTCGGCGTCGGTGAGCGTCCCTCCCCCGGGCTCGGTCGACGGGTGGAAGAGCAGAGCCGCTTTCTCGGCGACGGTCATCCGGTTCACCAGATCGTCCACGCGACGGTCGAGGGGCAGAGTGGGGTCGAGGTAGTCGTTCATCAGACTTTCCGTTCGTGTGAGGTCGGCGTCAGCGCGTCGAGCGAATCCAGAGCATCGGGATGATGCCGGCGAGCGTGAGCGCACCGCTGACCAGAAGCAGCAGGGCGTAGTTCGGTTCGCCGTTGCCGACTCCGAGCAGGAGGGGTGCCGCGAACGGCATGATCGAGAAGGGCAGGGTGAACGCGATATTCGTCACACCGAGGTCTCGCGCCGACGTGCGCGGGTCGTTCATGGTGGCGATCGCGAAGCCGATATAGCTGCCGTAGAGCATCCCCGCCCCGACTCCGGACACCAGACTCACGCCGACCAGGAACGGACCGACACCGTCGGCCATCGTGATGACGACGATTCCGGCCGCCGTGACGACGGCGGTCGCGGCGAAGAGCAGTTTGCGGCGGCCGGTCTTGTCATTGAGCCATCCGGCTAGCGGCGCGAACAGAACGGCGAGGATGCCCGGGATCACGTAGGCGAGGGTGATCACGCCCGGCAACTGATCCTCCGCGATCTTGATGCGGTCTTGCAGGATGTAGACCGTGTAGGTCGAGACCACTCCGTACCCGCACGAGACGAGGAACATCGTCACGAGGAATCGGGCGAAATCGGGCGAGCGACGCGGATTCACGTAGAAGCTGCCGAAGAATTCGCGCACGCTGAACGGGCCGATGTCGTCGCCCGCCGGAGTGTCGTCGCGGAAGACGAGAACCAGCAGCCCGCCGAACACGATCGCGGCAACGACCGGGAACCCGAACTGCGCCAGCACGTTCGACGGGAACCACTGCACGAAGAAGACCCCGAAGAGGAGCGAACCGGATGCCGCCATCCCCGACAGCGCGCCGACGAGCCCCTGCTGCGCTTCGGGCACGCGGTCGGCGACGATCGCCAACGCCGCGGCGATCGCGGCGTTCACGAAGGCTTGCATGATGATCCATCCCAGGAGGAGCAGAGCCATCGAGTCACTAAGGCCGATGACAGCGGCGCCCACGATGGTGCCGGCCATACCGATGACGATCCAGGGGCGGCGGCGGCCGAATCGACTGCGTGTGCGGTCACTCAACCGACCGAACAGGGGGTTGGCGATCAGGGCGGTGAGCGTGCCGATGCCCGCGGCAACCGAGTAGCTCGTGGTCTTGCCCGCGGGGTCGATCTCGGAGATGCGCAGCGCGAGGGTGACCGACGCCGGGAGGTTGATCGACATCCAGATGCCGAACATCGCGAGCGCATAGATGGCGATGAAGCCGGCCCCGACGGGTGGTTTGGGGAGAGCGGGGGTGCCGGTTGTTGCGGTGTGTGACATGCGGGCCTCTTCGTTGAGCACGGTTTTGGAATCGCTACCGGTAGCGTTACCGGAATCGCTTTCGGTAGACTAAGACACGTTCACGCGATGAGTCAACATCATGCGCGAGGCTGGAGATTTCGAATGGACAAGCGCGTTACCCTCGCCGACGTCTCGCGGGTGGCCGGGGTCGGGGCCGCAACGGTCTCACGCGCGCTCGGCGATCACCCCGACGTGAGCGCCGCCACGAGGCAACGGGTGCGCGACGTGGCTCAGCAGCTCGGCTATCGCCCGTCCATCGCCGCTCGCGCCCTCCGCGGGGGCGGCTTCCACGCGATCAGCGCAATCGTCCCCGATGAGGCCTGGGGTTGGTGGGAGCCGGTCATCCATGCAGCATCCGACGCCGCGGCCGAGGCGGGATATCAGTTGATGGTGCACCCGATCGCGGGAATGGAGGGAGGGGCAGCATCCGTCGTCGATGGTCTCGCCAGCATGCCGACAGAGGGCGTCATCGTCATCAGCGTCCCCGATCAGGCGACCGTGCGAAAAGCATGTGACGACATCGGCCTGCCCGCCGTAGCGATCGATGACACGGCTCCCGTCATCCAGTTCCCCACCGTCTCCCCCCGCAACCGCGAGGGCGCCAAAGCCGTCGTCGCGCATCTGATCGAACAGGGTCGATCATCGATCGCGCTTCTGCGGGGCACGCTGGAGCCGTCGGACAGGCAATGGGGTGCGGGACTCTTCATCGACGAGCGCGAGGCGGGATATCGAGACGCCCACGCCGAAGCGGGCCTCACAGTAGACGAGGAACTCATCATCGATGTCGCACAGCCCTTTGCCGAGACCGCCGTTACCTGGCCCGAGTTCGACACACTCCTCTCCCGCGGCGCCCGGATCGATGGGCTCTTCTGCATTGCCGATCTGATGGCCCCGCCCGCATACCGCACGCTGCGGAAGCACGGGTTGGCGATCCCCGCAGACGTCGCCGTTGCGGGCTTCGACGACGAACGGGCCGCGCGACTCGTCGACCCCCCGCTCACCACCGTGCGACAGCCCTATCGCGAACTCGGTTCCACCGCGGTCCGGCTCCTGCTTCAGGCCATCCACGGCGAAGACGTACCCCATGTGCGACACGAGCTCGCCACCGAGGTCATCCCTCGGGAGTCCTCGGTTTCCCCTGTCGGCGCCTAAGAATTCCTCGCGCGTCGCAGGATGAGCGGCACGACCACCCAGATGACCGTGACGACGATGAGGATGCCGGCGCCCGCGACGATTCCGGCGGTGCGCCCGATCACGAAATCGCAGACGAACATGGCGACGCCGCCGAACAGCAACGAGCCGAGAGCGAGACACACGATCAGGATGCGGCTGGCCGCCGTCACGAGCACGGCTTTCGCCCCGCGGCGGAACAACAGGCGGTGCAGGGCGACCGGCGCGAGGGCGAGCAGCGTGACCGCGGCCGCCAGGAACACGAGCACCAGATAGGTCGTCACCTCAAACGTGTCGAGCTTCGTGAAGCGCGCCTGGAACGGGAGCGTGACGAGAAAGCCGGCGAGGATCTGCGTGCCCGTCTGCAGCACCCGGAACTCCTGCATGAGCTCGTCCCAGTTGCGGTCGGAACGCTCGTTGGGTGTCTCGTTGCGGCCGTCGTTCGGCGCGGCATCCATCGTCGTCTGCATGTGACGCCTCCCTCGGTGTCTCGGGCGGCGATCGGGCGCGGACCTCGCCACCGCTGGGCCAGAAGTTTAGTCCCGTCGGGCGGAGCTCGCGCGGGCGTGGCACCACGATTGTCGGGGCCGTGCGAAGGTGGGAAGATCGACGGATCGCGTGCGTGCGGCCGTGGGTTGGGAGACACGTGGACGAGCGGGAATCGACATCCGGTGTGCACGGGCTGCCCGCCGGCACCGAGAAGCCCGCGCATCTGCAGTGGTCGCTCATCGCGTTGGTCGCGGTCGGCGGGGCCGTCGGCACGGCCGCGCGCGAGGCGTTGACGCTGGCCTTTCCCGTGCAGACCTCGGGCACCGACGGAGCGATCGGCTCCGCGGCCCCGGGCCTTCCCCTGACCGTCGGCCTCATCAACGTGGGCGGCGCCTTCGTGCTCGGCATCCTGCTCGCCGCCCTCACGGCACGGGGCCCCGATGTCGGACGCCGCCGCACCCTGCGCGTGACCTTCGGCACAGGTGTTCTCGGCGGGTTCACCACCTACAGCGCCCTCGCCGCCGACACCGCGGGGCTGCTCACGAGCGGCTCGACGAGCCAGCAACTCACCGGCGCCGCCTATGCGGTCGGCAGCATCGTCATCGGCGGCGCGGCGAGCGCCCTGGGCATGTGGATCGGCAGTCGCGGCGCACCACACGCGGGCAGTCGCCCGCTAGCCGCAGACTCCCCCGCCGGCGGCCCGCGCCCGGCTGTGCCCCGCGAACGCGCAGGTGACTCGTGACCCCGCTGCTCTTCATCGCCATAGCCCTCGCGGGTGGTCTCGGTGCCGCCGCCCGGTTCGTGCTGGACGGCGTCGTTCGCGCCCGAACGGCATCGCGCACGACGTTCCCGGTCGGCACCTTCCTCATCAACGCGACGGGTTCGCTCCTGCTCGGCCTCGTCGTGGGGCTCACCGCGGCGCAGCTTCTTCCCGAAACGCTGCACGCCGTCGTGGGGGCGGGATTCCTCGGCGGCTACACGACCTTCAGCACGGCCAGCTTCGAGACGGTCCGCCTGCTGCAGGAGCGACGTTTCGGCGCTGCCGCCCTCAACGGCTTCGGGATGCTCGCGGTCTGCGTGCTTTTCGCCACCGCCGGGCTCCTTCTCGGCTCAGCCCTCTGACGTCGAGGGCGCGCCCAGGAGCCGGTTTCGGCGCGGAGCGAACGCCGTGGTCACGGTCACCGAAACGGTGACGCTGACGGGCTCGGGCAGGCGCGCAACCCGCTCGGCCAAGACATCCTCGTCGACGTGGTGGGCGCTCGGACCCATGAGCACGTCGTTCAGGACATCCGCGTGACTCATCGACGTCTCGTATTCGACGACGATCGACGACAGATCGGTAAACCCGTCGAGCTGGGCGGCCAGGCGCTCCTGTTTGCGATCGTCGACGCCGATCATGCCGAGCGGGCCCACGAGTTCGCGCAGGTGGCGGGCAGTCGGCGTGACGACGACGAGCCGTCCGCCCGGCTGCAACACGCGCAGGATCTCGGGCCTGTTGCGCGGCCCGAAGATGCTCAGGATGGCGGCGGCCACACCCGTTTGCAGGGGCAGCGGTTGCCACACATCCGCCACGATCGCGGCCAGCGTCGGCGAGGGGACATCACCGTCGGGAGTGCCACGGCGGGCCGCGCGGCGGGCGGCGAACTTCGACAGGTCGATGTCGATGCCGCGCATCTCGGGATGGGCTCGCAAGACGCGATCGAGGTAGTAGCCCGTGCCGCCCGCGAGGTCGACCACGAACCCCTGCCGGCTCACGGGGGTCGGCGCCGGCGCGCGAGCAGGAGCCTCGGCCTCGGCGTCGGCGTCGGCGTCGGCGTCCTCGCCCACCCCGGAAGAAGGCACGGTCGCGAGAGCGGCGGCCACGGCATCGGCGATGCGCTCGTAGTGGCCGCGGCCGAGGAGGGCGTCGCGCGCCGCGACCATATCCGCGTTATCCCCTGTCCCCGCGTTTCCGCCCCCGCGAAGCAGCGACACGTAGCCCTGTTTCGCGACGTCAAAACCGTGTCCGGCGGCGCAGGTCAGCGCAGTCTCGTCGTCGTTGACGGCGATCGCCTCGCCGCAGACGGGGCACGCGAGCGCATCGATCACCCGTGAGAGCGAACCGCGCCGCGCACGGTTGGCCGACGCCGACGCAGCCGGCGTCGCGGTCGTTCGAGAGAACGAACCCGTCGCGGTGGTCGCCGCGCGTTCTGCGTGCTCGCTGCCGGATGTCACGGTCGAAGTCTCCTCGAGGTCGATCCATCCTCCCACGCGCTCGATGGTGCGACCGGGGGCCGGGCGCGGCGGAAAGCTCAGCGCTGCGAGGCGCTCCACTCCAGCGAGTGCTGCACCTGCTCGGCGCTCAGCTGCGTCTCGGCGCCGCAATTGGTGCACCGGTTGACGTGCTTCTTCGAGAACGAGAACAGGGGCACGAAGAACAGCGTGAAGCGGTTGGCACGTTTGATGACCTGCTGCGGCGCCCGCACGTTGCACACGGCGCAGACGAAGGTGACGACGTTGACGATGCTCTCGGTCACGCGGCTTCCGAAGATGAGGAGCACGGGCGCGCCCCTACAGTTCCGAGGCCGAGACGGCGAACGTGTCGCACGCCTGCGGCCCGCCGTCGAGACCCGCGGTGAACCACTTCTGGCGCGAGGCGCTCGAGCCGTGCGTCCACCTGTCGGGGTCGACCTGGCCCGAGGACTGTTCCTGAATGCGGTCGTCACCGATGACGGACGCCGCATTCAGGGCATCCGCGATCTGCTCGTCGGTGAAGGGTTTGAGCAGGGCCTGGCCCGACGCATCCTCGGTGGTCGACGCGAATTTCGCCCAGGCACCCGCGTAGCAATCGGCCTGCAACTCGGTGCGCACCGAATCGGATGCCGGGCCCGAGCCTCCACGGTCGGTGCGATCGAACACGCCCGTGACCTTTTGGATGTGGTGGCCCCACTCGTGCGCGATGACGTACATCTGCGCGAGCGACCCGCCAGACGCGCCGAACTGCGTGCGCAGCTGCTCGAAGAACGACGGGTCGACGTAGATCTGCTCGTCGGCGGGGCAGTAGAACGGGCCCGTGGCGCTGGATGCCTGGCCGCAACCCGTGGAGATGCCCTGGCTGAAGAGGTTCACGTCGGCGGGCGACCGATAGGCGGCACCGAGCACGGCGGGCGAAGCCTCGGCCCAGTAGTCGTCGAGCGAGTTCGAGGCGCCGACCACCAGGCAGTCGGTGCGCTCGTTGGCGTCGGCCCCGGTCTCGCAGTCGAGCGCGACCTCTTGTGACGAACTGCCCCCGCCGACACCGCCGCCGCCCACGAGCCCCGTGAGGTCGACACCCAGCAGCTGCGACAGGATGAACAGCCCCACCACGACGACCGCGCCGCCACCGCCGGCGATCGCGGTGTTGCGGCCGCGCTTCGACACCTTGGACGTATCGAGGCGCGCGTTGTCGTTGAAAGTCATCCCCCGAAGTTACCTGTTTCCCGAACCACCCGGGGAGGGGTTGCGCGGCCCGACCGGCACTGTTTCGGGCACGAACGAGGGGTGGGATGCCGCAGCCCGCGCAGCATCCCACCCCTCGTGATCGAGCGTGATCGGCTATTGCCCGCCCGCCTGGGTGTAGGCGGTCATGGCGGCGGCCTGCGCGTCTTCGAGCGCCTTCTCGGGCGTCTTGTCGCCCAGCAGCGCCGACGTGATGGCGTTGTTCAGCTCGCTCTTGATGGCCTGACCGGCCGGCGAGGAACCGAACGAACGGCCCTCGGCGGCAACGTCGTAGAACGTCGAGATCGTCTGGTCGAATCCGGCGTTCCCACTGTCTCCGACGAACTTCTCGCGCACGGCCTTGTCGGCTTCGGGCGATCCGGTGAAGAGGCCCGTGTTGATGGCGCCGGGCTTTGCGGCGATGGTGTCGGCTCGGGCCTCACCCGCGGCCATCCAGGCGTCCTGCGAGGTCAGATCGAGGGCCCACTGGCACGCGGCCGACGGGTTCTTGGCGCCCGTCGGGATGACGAACGCGGTGCCGCCGGTGACCGAGAAGGGCTCGCCGTCCTGGTCGCGGAAGGGCACGGCCTCGATCTCGACCTGGTCGGCATAGGGCGAGAGCACGTTCACGTACCACTGCGCGTTCAGCTGCGCGCCGACCTGGTCGGCCACGAACTGGTTGTTGTCGCCGAACGTGTCGAAGGAGTCCGAGAAGCTCTTCATCTTGGCGAAGCCGCCCTGCGCGTCGGCCAGCTCGGTCAAGAACTCGATCGCCTTGACGTTGTTCGGGTCGTCGAGCGTGGGCTTGCCGTCGTCGTCGATGACCTGGCCGCCGTAGCCCAGCATCCACAGTTCGCCCTGGCCGGTCGCGACCGGGTCGAAGCCGATGGTGGTCGGGTTGCCGCCCGATTCCTTGTACATGTTCTTGGCGGCCTCGATGAGGACGTCGGGTTTCGAGGTGTCCATCTGGTCGGCCGTGACGCCCGCGGCATCCATGACCTTCTTGTTCAGGATGATTGCGGGCGGCTGGTAGAACTGCGGAACACCCCACATCTGGTCGTCGTAGGTGACATCGTCGACCACGTTCTCGTACCAGCGCTCGTCGGCGTCGACGTCGCCCGCCGCGAAGCATTTGTCGAGGGGCTGGATGAGGCCTTGCGCGGCGTAGGTGCCCACGAATTGGCGGTCCATCTGCACGATGTCCGGCACCGAACCGCTCGCGGCGCGCGTGGTGAACTTCTGCGCATCGAAGGCGGTCTGGTCGATCTTGATGTCGATGTCTTTCAGCTGCGCCTTCGCGTAGTCGAGGCGGCTGGTGCCCACGTCGTCCGCGTTGTCGAAGCCCCAGGCGTTGAGCGTGCCCGTCGGCGTGGTGGTGAAATCGGCGGCGGCGGTGTCGTTGCCCCCGCCGGAGCATCCCGCGAGTGCGACCAGGGCGGTCGCGACCCCGACGGCGAGCAGAGTCTTCTGTGACTTCTTCACGTGTCCCTCACTTCTTTCGAAACTACTTCTTAACAACCACAGCGGAGAAGCGCTGGTCAATCCCTTTCATTGCCAGCGCTTCTCTGCCAGCGGATGCGAGCCGGTCTCGTTTTCGACCGGCGATCAGCCCTTCCGCCACTCGTCGGTCTCGAGGTGCGAACCCGCCTGCGGCCCCATCTGCAGCATGCCGCCGTCGACCACGAGAGAGGCACCCGTGACATACGAGGCCTGCGGCGAAGCCAGGAAAGCGATGGCCGCGGCGATCTCTCGGGCGTCTCCGGGGC